>NZ_CAKASL010000001.1 GCF_916858655.1 Aeromicrobium sp. Leaf350
CATGACCACCCGCGACGGCCGACCCATCGACCTCACCCTCAGACGCACCACCCGCGAACGACTCCGCACCATCCGCAAGAGCGTGCGCGCCAGAGCAGACGGCAACCAACCCCTCCGCACGTGACGGCGAGCCCGGCCGCTCCCCCCACGGACGACGAGGGGGCCGTGGCTGCCGAAGCAACCACGACCCCCTCGTCTCGATCCGCGGGTCCGGACCAGAAGAGCTACGCGCTGCGTGCGGCCTTGCCCTCGATGATCGCGCCGAGGACGCCGGCGACGAACGACGGCGAGTCGTCGGTGCTCAGCTCACGCGCGAGCTCGACCGCCTCGCTCACGGCGACCGCGTCCGGGACGTCCTCGGTGAAGAGGATCTCGAACGCGGCGACGCGCAGCAGGTTGCGGTCGACGCCGGGCATGCGGTCGAGCGACCAGCCACGGGCGTGCTCCGACAGGAGCCCGTCGATGCGCTCCTGGTTCTCGGCCACACCCTCCACCAGGGTGACCGTGTAGGCGTTGATCGGCGGGTGGTTCGTGACGAGCCGCTCCGGCAGGGAGCCGCCGAGCGACAGGCCCTGCATCTCGGACTCGAAGAGGACGTCGAGGGCGCGCTTGCGGTACTTGGTGCGCGCTCCCATCAGTGCCCACCCCTCATGACTTGACGCGACCGAGGTAGTTGCCGTCGCGGGTGTCGACCTTGATCTTCTCGCCGGACTCCAGGAAAAGCGGGACCTGGATCTCCTTGCCGGTCTCCAGCGTGGCGGGCTTGGTGCCGCCCGAGGAGCGGTCGCCCTGCAGGCCCGGGTCGGTGTGCTGCACGAGGAGCTCGACCGAGAGCGGGAGCTCGACGTAGAGCACGCGGCCCTCGTTCGTGGCAACCACGGCGTTCGTGTTCTCGAGCAGGTAGTCGGGCGCGGTGCCCATCTGCTCGGGCGCGATCTCGATCTGGTCGAACGTCTGGACGTCCATGAACACGTACGACGTGCCGTCGTTGTACAGGTACTGCATGTCGCGCTTGTCGACCGAGGCCGTCTCGACCTTCGTGCCGGCGTTGAACGTCTTGTCGACGACCTTGCCGGACTCGACGTTCTTGAGCTTCGTGCGGACGAAGGCGGGGCCCTTGCCCGGCTTGACGTGCTGGAACTCCACGACAGCCCAGAGCTGTCCGTCGATGTTCAGCACAAGGCCGTTCTTCAGGTCGTTCGTGGTGGCCATCAGCCAATCTCCAACAAGTCGGTGGGCGCCGGCGTCAGCACCTCGGGATCTCCTGAGGTGACGCAGACGGTGTCTTCGATGCGCACGCCGCCACGACCGACCAGGTACACACCTGGCTCCATCGTCAACACAGTGCGAGGGACGAGTCTACCCGTGCGCGTCGCTCCGAAGAACGGGTCCTCGTGGATCTGCAGGCCGACACCGTGACCGAGGCCCGTCGTGAACTCCTCGAGCCACCCGGACGTCTCGAGGTCGCCGCGCACCGCGGCGTCGATCTCGGCCGGTGTCGTCCCCTCACGGAGGCCCTCGACACCCAGGGCCTGGGACTGTCGGACGGCGGCATGGATCTCGCGCTGCCAGTCAGCAGCCGGGCCGAGCACGACCGTGCGCGTGCAGTCCGCGTGGTAGCCGCCGACGCGGGCACCGAAGTCGATCTTCAGGAGGTCGCCACGCTCGACGATCCGGTCGCCCGGGGCGTGGTGCGGGATCGCCGAGTTCTCGCCGGCCGCGCAGATCGTGGCGAAGGCGGGCGCCTCCGCACCCAGGTCGACCATGAGCCGCTCGATGCCGACCGCGATGTCACGCTCGGAACGACCCACGAGCGGCCCCTCCCAGGTGCGCTGGAGCGCCTCCACCGAGATCGCGCACGCCTGCCGCAGCAGCTCGACCTCGCCCGGGTCCTTGACCTCCCGCAGCCTCTCGACGAGGCGGCCCGCCGAGATGGGGTGGTGCGTGAGCTCGGCGGTCAGCTCGGTGTGCTGGTCGACCGTCAGGGCGTGGGTCTCGACCGCCCACTGCTCCTCCGGTGCCAGGGCTGCCGCAGGTGCGAGCAGCGTCGGCGCGACGTGGACCCGGACGTCCGGGCACTCGGCTGCGGCCTGGTCGCGGTACCGGCCGTCGGTCACGAGGACCGGCTCCCCCGCCGCCGACAGCACCAGGGCGCCGTTCGACCCGGTGAACCCAGTCAGGTACCGCACGTTCAGCAGGTTCGTGACCAGCAGCTGGTCAGCCTGGAGCTCCTCCAGCACCGCGGCCGCGCGCTCACGGCGACCGGCCCGATCGATGGTGTCCACCCCGACCTCGCTCGCTCAGCCGCTGACGGCGCGGTAGGCGTCGCGCAGCAGGAGCTCGTCGGTCACGGGCAGGATCTGCGGCGACGCGAGTCCGTCGAGCACGACGAACCGCAACGTCGACCCGCGGGTCTTCTTGTCGAGGCGCATGGCCTCGAGCAGGTGCGGCCACGCGTCGCCCCGGTACGCCGTCGGGAGGCCCACGGTGCCCAGCGCCGCGCGGTGGCGCTCGACGAGGGCGTCGTCGATCAGGCCCTCGGCGCGCGCCAGCTCGGCGACGAACACCATGCCGATGCTGATCGCCTCTCCGTGGCGGATCTCGTAGGCCTCGTGCCGCTCGATCGCGTGGCCGAGCGTGTGGCCGTAGTTGAGCGCCTCGCGACCGATCGCCCCGCGGGCACCGCCCGACTCGCGCAGGTCGCCCTTGACGGTCACCGCCTTCACCGCGATGCCCTTGGCGATGAGCTGGGCCAGGACGTCGGAGCGGGTGTCGCTCGCCGAGCGGGGGTCGGCCTCCACCAGGTCGAGGATCGACGGATCGGCGATGAAGCCGCACTTGACGATCTCGGCCAGACCGCTGCGCACCTCGCGCGGGGTCAGCGTCTGCAGGGCGTCGAGGTCGCAGAGGACCCCGACCGGCTCGTGGAAGGCACCGACCAGGTTCTTGCCCTGCGCGGTGTTGATGCCGGTCTTGCCCCCGACGGCGGCGTCGACCATGCCGAGCACGGTGGTCGGCACGTTGACGAAGCGCACCCCGCGGAGCCAGGTGGCCGCGACGAAGCCCGCGAGGTCGGTCGTCGCGCCTCCCCCGAGGCCCACGACGACGTCGGAGCGCGTGAACCCGGCCTCGCCGAGGACCCGCCAGCACTCGGCGAGCACGGAGGCGGTCTTCGCCTGCTCGGCGTCCGGGACCTCGATGATCCGCACGGCCAGACCCGCGTCGGCCAGGGGCATCCGCAGGGCGGTGGCGCGGTCGGCGACGTTCGGTCCGTGGATGATCGCGACGCGGGCCGCCTCCGGCCCGACGAGGTCGAGGACCTTCTCGCGCAGACCCCGGCCGATCACGACGTCGTACGGCTGGGCCGTCTCGACCCTGATGGTGCCGGCTGAGGGCGTCATCGCGTCTCCTGGATGCTCTGGTCGTGGGCGTCTCCGACGAGGCGGAGCACGAGGTCGACGACCTCGTCAGGGGTGCGGTCGTCAGTGCCGACGGACCAGCCGGCGAGCGCGGTGTAGATCGGGCGCCGCTCGTCGAGCAGACCCTTCAGCCGGCCACGCACGTTGCCGACCAGCAGCGGCCGGCTGGCATTGAGCCCGACGCGGCGCGCGGCGCCGGCGAGTCCGACCTCCAGGTGCACGATGGTGTGGCCGGCCAGGAGGTCCCGCGTCGCCGCGCTCAGGACGGCGCCACCGCCCAGCGCGAGCACGCCGTCGTGGTCGGCGAGCGCGGCGGCGACCGCGGTCTCCTCGATGGCCCGGAAGGCGGCCTCGCCGTCCGTCACGAAGATGTCGGCGATCTCGCGGCCCGTGGACGCCACGACGTCGGCGTCGGTGTCGCGGAAGGCGAGTCCGAGTCGGCGGGCCAGCGCGATGCCGACCGTCGTCTTCCCCGCTCCCGGCGCGCCGATCAGCACGACGGCCGGGCGCACCTCACGGGTCCCCGTGTCTGGGCTCAACGGAACCTCAGGGCTGCCAGGTAGCCCTCGACGTTGCGGCGGGTCTCGCCGAGCGAGTCGCCACCGAACTTCTCGAGCACGGCCTCGGCGAGCACCAGCGCCACCATCGCCTCGGCGACGATGCCGGCGGCCGGCACGGCGCAGACGTCGGACCGCTGGTGGTGGGCGCGCGTCTCCTCGCCCGTCGTGACGTCGATCGTGCGCAGCGCGCGCGGGACGGTGGCGATCGGCTTCATGGCGGCGCGGACCCGGAGGATCTCGCCGGTCGTCATGCCACCCTCGGTGCCGCCGGAGCGGCCGGAGGCCCGGCGGATGTTCTCGAGTCCCGTCTCGCCGCCGGGGATGATCTCGTCGTGCGCCAGCGAGCCGCGGGTGCGGGCCAGCTCGAACCCGTCGCCGACCTCGACGCCCTTGATGGCCTGGATGCCCATGAGGGCGGCCGCGAGGCGCGAGTCGAGGCGTCGGTCCCACGCGGTGTGGGAGCCGAGGCCCGGCGGGAGACCGTGCACCGCGACCTCGACGACACCGCCGAGCGTGTCGCCGTCCTTGTGGGCCAGGTCGATCTCGGCGACCATCGCCGCGCTGGCCTCGGGATCGAAGCAGCGCACGGGGTCGGCGTCGAGAGCCTCGACGTCACGCTTGGCCGGCACGAGGCCGACCGGGGCCTTGGCGGTGCCGAGCTCGACGACGTGCGACACGATCGTGGCGCCCGTGGCCTGCTCGACGAACTGCGCGGCGATCTCGCCCAGCGCGACGCGGGCCGCGGTCTCGCGCGCGCTGGCCCGCTCGAGGATCGGACGGGCCTCGTCGAAGTCGTACTTCTGCATGCCGGCCAGGTCGGCGTGACCCGGCCGGGGGCGCGTGAGCGGGGCGTTGCGCTTCAGGCCCTCGAGCACCTCGGGGTCGACCGGATCGGCGGCCATGACCTGGTCCCACTTCGGCCACTCCGAGTTGCCGATGCGCAGGGCGATCGGGCTGCCCAGGGTCAGGCCGTGGCGGACGCCGCCGATGATCTCGAGCACGTCGGCCTCGAACGACATCCGTGCGCCGCGGCCGTAGCCGAGACGGCGCCGCGCGAGGGCGGCGTCGATGTCCTTGGACGTGACGGACACCCCGGCCGGGATGCCCTCGAGGAAGGCGGCGAGCGCCGGGCCGTGAGACTCACCGGCGGTGGACCAACGAAGCATGGCGTGATTGTCCCACGCCCCCGGCGGAGGTCGTCAGGAGCCGTACAGGCGTGGACCCCAGGCGGCGCCGATGACCGCACCGAGCACGAGGTACTGGCCGAACGCGAAGCTGCGACGGTCGATGAGCCGGGCGAGCGACAGCACCACGCCGGCGACGGCCCCGACCAGGAATCCCGCGTACATCCCGACGAGGGTCGCGTCCGGGCCGAGAGGACCGAGCACGACGGCGAGGATCGCCGCGAGCCGGACGTCGCCGTAGCCGAGCGCACCCCCGAGGTAGCGCCCGATCTCGTAGAGGACCCGGAAGATCACGTAGACGACGATGTTGGCGACGAGCGCCTGCAGCAGCAGGCGGGCATCCTGCTCGATCAGCGCCGCCAGGCCCACCAGCAGCCACGTCGCGAGGTACAGCGGAGCGACGATGGCGTACGGCAGGAGCCGCGTGCGGATGTCGACGTACGACAGCCAGGCACCGACGCCGCTGACGAGCACCCAGGCGGGCAGGAGCCCCGGAAGGTCCGTGCCCCACGCGACCGTGCCCGCGAACAGGGCGGCGACGACGGCCAGCACCGGGGCGAGCCATCGGGGGCGGGCGATCTCGGCGTAGGTGGCCTTGTCCTCGTCGGGCTCGTCCGGCTCCGGCACGCGAGCGACGACCCACGGGCCCGCGGCCCCGATGAGGGCGGCGGCCACGGCGCTGAGCACGATCTCCACCCGGCGAGGCTAGCCGGGCGCGGGGCCAGACACGGGACGCCCTCCACAGGCGTGGCGCAGACCGCCCCCTGAGGTGCGACGAGGAACGAGGAGCCTCGAAGGGGGTTCGTCAGCCCGTCAGGCGACCGAGCACCGCGAGTGATGCATGGCGGTACCCCGGGCGACCCGAGAGCATCATCTCCGGTCCCGGCCCCGCTCGTGGTCCATGCCGAACGACACCCAGGCCCACCGCCGGATGCGTCACCGCCGCAAGAAGCCTGCGGGAGCACCCCCGAGTCAGCGCCCCGCGAGCTCCAGCGCCGCGGCTCCGCGCAGCAGGGACGGCCGCACCGTCCCACCGGTCATGAGGTGCACCTGGAGCGCCGCCTGGTGGGCGAGCAGGTCGAGCCCGCTGACGACGGGAATGCCGCGCGTCTCCGCCTCCGAGGCGAGCGCCGTGGGCCACGGGTCGTAGACGACGTCGAAGACGGCGTCCGCCCGGTGCGCGTGGAACGGGTCGACGACGGCGGAGGGAATCGTGGAGACGAGCACGTCGACCCCGGAGTCGCCGTGCGCGTGGTCGGTGAGGGTCGAGACCTCGACGGCCATGCCGCACCGGCGCGCCACGTCGACCACGTCGTCGGCGCGGCTGACGTCGCGCACGACGACCTCGAGCCGGCGTGCGCCGAGCCGCGACAGCGTCAGGGCCATCGACGCAGCGGTGGCCCCTCCCCCGAGGATCCGCGCGCTGACGACGTCGTCGATGCCGGCCGCGCGCAGCGCGTTGAGCCCGCCCGGGACGTCGGTGTTGAAGCCGACCCGCTCCTCGCCGAGCAGCACCGTGTTGGCGACCCCGAGCAGCTCGACGTCCTCGCTCACGTCGTCGAGCAGCGGCACGAGGGCACGCTTCAGCGGGGCCGTGACCGACAGGCCCCGCCACCCGTCGTCGAGGCCGTCCAGGAACCCGGGCAGCTCACCCTCGGAGACCTCGACCGCGTCGTAGTCCCAGTCGACACCCAGCTCGAGGTACGCCGCGCGGTGCATCACCGGCGAGAGCGAGTGGGCGATCGGACTGCCCAGGACGGCACAGCGCATCAGCAGCTGAACCCGGCGTCGCGGCAGTTCTGCTGGTGCTCGGAGTACGTCTCCGCGAAGGTCGTCTCGCCCGTGTCGGGGTCGGCCACGAAGTACACCCAGTCGCCGGCCTCCGGGTTCAGCGCCGCCTCGATCGCGGCCTGGCCGGGTGACCCGATGGGCCCAGGGGGCAGGCCGGGGTACTTGTACGTGTTGTACGGCGAGTCGGCCGCGCGCTCCTCGTCGGTCGTGAAGACGTCGCCGCTGCGACCGCTCACGTAGTGCACGGTCGAGTCCATCTGCAGCGGCATGCCGGAGTCGAGACGGTTGTAGATCACGCGGGCACCGCGGGCGAAGTCGTCGTTCGAGACCTCGTACTCCAGGATGCTCGCCACCGTGAGGACCTGCTCGGTCGTGTATCCCAGTGCCGCGGCGCGACCCTCGATGTCGAGGGAGGCGGTGACCTCGAGGGACTTGGCGACCATCTTCGACAGCAGCGTCACGGCCGTCTCGCCCGGGTCGATCGTGTACGTCGCCGGGTACAGGTACCCCTCGGGGTTGCCGGCCGCGATGTCGGGCAGTCCGATGGACGCCGGGTCGGCGAGCGCCGCTTCCAGGTCGGCCTGCGAGATCTGGGTCTTCTCCGTGATGGAGGCGACGATGTCGTCGACGCGTGCGCCCTCGGGCACCGCGACCGTCGCGTCGGCCTTGATGATGTCGGTCGTCAGCGCACGGTACGCCGCCGCGGCCGACATCTTCTCGCGCATCTGGTACGAACCGGCCTGCAGAACCGCCTGGTCGGGGTCGTCGAGCGCCTCCTCGTAGAAGGCCTTCGCGGACTTCACGACGTCCTGCTCCTCGAGGTCGTAGGAGAGGCTGCGCCAGCTCGCGCCGGACTCGACCTGCACGACGACCTCGCCCGAGCCCTCGCCCGAGTAGTCCGGAGCCGCACCGAAGCGGTCCTGGGCCCAGCCGTAGGCCCAGAGTCCTCCACCGACGAGCACCGCAAGCACCACGAGCAGGACCACCAGCTTGAGCCAGCGACGCTTCTTCTTCGGCTTCTCCGCACGCCGACGGCCGCGTGCCGGGCGAGGAGGCTCGCCGCCGGTCACGAGGTCGATCCCGGATTCAGTCATCCCTGTCCTTCGCTCGGCTGGGCGTTCTCCATCAGCTGGCCGGGCGGTTGCCCGCGCAGCCGTTCCCCCTCCAGGGCATTCTGCAAGATCACCACGGCCGCCGCTTGGTCAATCACCGGTCGCTGCTTCTTCGCCTTGGTGCCACTCGCGCGCAGCTGCTGCGACGCCGTGACGGTGCTGAGCCGCTCGTCGACGAGCCGGACGGGGCGTGCAGTGAGTCCCTGCAGCACGGCGACGGCGTCGCGCACGGTCGCCGCGGCGGGCCCTTCACGGCCTGACAGCGAGTACGGCAGGCCCACCACGATCTCGAGCACGTCCATCTCCTCGGCCAGGGCCGCGATCCGCGCGATGGCAGCCGGCTGGTTCGCCGCGACGTGCACGGTCTCGACCGGGGTCGCGATCAGTCCGTCGGGGTCGCACGTGGCGACACCGATGCGTGCCGCTCCGATGTCGATGCCAAGCCGACGTCCACGCCGCACCCGCTACGCCCCCGCGACGGCGGTCTCGACCGCCGCGATCGCCGACTCGACCCCGGACGCGTCCGCGCCGCCGCCCTGGGCGACGTCGGCCTTGCCGCCTCCGCGGCCGCCGATCTTCTCGCCCGCGATGCGCACGAGGTCGCCGGCCGCGAGCCCGGCGTCGACGCCGGGCTTGTTCACGGCGATCACGACGGACGGCTTGGCGTCGACCACGCCGAACAGCGCCACGACGGCGGGACGCTCGGCCCCGAGCCGTGCGCGGACGTCGAGCGCCAGGGTGCGCAGGTCGCCACCACCGACGCCGTCGAGCCGCGCCGCCACGACCGTAGCGCCGTTGACGTCCTTGCCCGAGTCCGCGAGGTTGCCGGCGCCGGAGAGCAGCTCGGCGGCCTTGATCTTGTCGAGCTCGCGCTCGGTGGCCTTGAGTCGCTCGACGAGGTCACCCACGCGCCCGGGGATGTCGTCGGGCTTGACCTTGAGCAGGCCCGAGAGCTGCGCCACCAGGTCGCGCTCACGGGCGAGGTAGGCGAAGCCCTCGATGCCGACGAGCGCCTCGACGCGGCGGTTGCCGGCGCCGACGGAGCTGTCGGAGGTGACGACGACCGTGCCGATCTGCGAGGAGTGCTCGACGTGGGTTCCGCCGCAGAGCTCGCGCGACCACGGCCCCCCGATCTCGACGACGCGGACCTCCTCGCCGTACGTCTCGCCGAAGAGTGCCAGCGCGCCGGCCTCACGGGCCTGCGGCAGCGTCATGTAGCTCGCGCTGACGGGGAGGTCGGCACGCAACGCGCGGTTCGAGGCGGCCTCCACGTCGCTCAGCTGCTCGGGCGACAGCGCGCCGCCCCAGCCGAAGTCGAGACGCAGGTAGCCGGGGCGGTTGTACGAGCCCGACTGCAGCGCCGTGGGTCCGAGCACCTCGCGCAGCGCGGCGTGCACGACGTGCGTGCCCGAGTGCGCCTGGCGGGCGCCGGTGCGCCACTCGGGGTCGACCTGCGCCTCGAGGGTCGTGTCGAGCGTGAGCTCGCCCTCGAGCACACGCACCTGGTGCACGACGAGACCCTTGATGGGCCGCTGGACGTCGAGCACCTCGGCCCGACCTCCCCCTGATGCGGCAGAGCCCCACAGCAGGTGACCCGCGTCGGCGTTCTGTCCGCCCGACTCGGCGTAGAAGGGCGTGCGGTCGAGCACGACCTCGCCGACGGAGCCGGCGCCGATCGCCGGGGTCGAGGCGCCCTCGTTCAGGAGGGCGAGCACGCGCGACTCGGTCGCGAGGGTCGTGTAGGCCTGCCAGTCGGTCGGACCGTGCGCGTCGAGCGCGGCGCGGTACGCCGTGGTGTCGGCGTGGACGCCCTTCTTGGACTTCGCGTCGGCCTTCGCCCGCGCCCGCTGCTCGGCCATGAGGGCGCGGAAGCCGTCGGCGTCGACGGACAGGCCCTGCTCCTCGGCCATCTCGAGCGTCAGGTCGATCGGGAAGCCGTAGGTGTCATGGAGCTGGAACGCGGCCTCGCCGCTCAGGCCGGTGCCGCCGCTCTGCTTCACGGCGACGGCCTGCTGGTCGAAGATCTGCGTGCCCTTGCCGAGGGTCTGGCGGAACGCCTCCTCCTCGGCGTAGGCGACCTGGCTGATGCGCGGGAAGTCGGCCTCGAGCTCGGGGTAGCTGGCCTTCATGCGGTCCAGACTGACCGGCAGGAGCGCCGGCAGCGCCGGGTCCTCGTAACCGAGCAGGCGCATCGAGCGCACCGCGCGGCGCAGGAGTCGGCGCAGCACGTAGCCGCGCGCCTCGTTGCCGGGCGTGACGCCGTCGCCCATGAGCATCAGGCCGCTGCGGACGTGGTCGGCGATGACCCGGAAGCGCACGTCGTCGACGTGGTCGGCTCCGTAGCGACGGCCCGTCAGCTCCTCGGCCCTGGCGATGACCGGGAAGACCTCGTCGATCTCGTAGAGGTTCTCCTTGCCCTGCAGGAGGTAGGCGACGCGCTCCAGGCCCATGCCGGTGTCGATGTTCTGCTGCGGGAGCGGACCCACGACGTCGAACTGGTCCTTGGCCCGGACGTTGGTGATCTCCTCCTGCATGAACACGAGGTTCCAGATCTCCAGGAAGCGGTCCTCGTCGGCCTCGGGCCCGCCGTCGGGGCCGTACTGCGCGCCGCGGTCGACGTAGATCTCGCTGCAGGGGCCGCCGGGGCCGGGCACGCCCATGTGCCAGTAGTTGTCGAGGAGGCCACGGTTCTGGATGCGCTCGTCGGGCAGGCCCGCGACCTTCTTCCAGATCTCGCGCGCCTCGGTGTCGGAGTGCAGCACGGTGACCCAGATCTTCTCGGGGTCGAAGCCCAGTCCGCCGTCGTCGAGCGAGCCCGTGATGAGGCGCCACGCGTGCGTGATCGCCCCCTCCTTGAAGTAGTCGCCGAAGGAGAAGTTGCCGTTCATCTGGAAGAACGTGCCGTGCCGCGTGGTCTTGCCGACCTCCTCGATGTCGAGGGTGCGCACGCACTTCTGGACGCTCGTCGCCCGGTCGAACGAGGGCGTCTCCTGACCCAGGAAGTACGGCTTGAACGGCACCATGCCGGCGTTGACGAACAACAGGTTGGGGTCGTCGAACAGCAGCGGTGCCGAGGGCACCACCGTGTGTCCGGCGGCCTCGAAGTGCGCGAGGAATCGGCGCCGGATCTCGGCGGTCTCCATCAGTCGGTGTCCTTGTCGGTGTTCGTCGTGGGGGTGCTGGGCAAGGCGTTCTCGGCGGTGGCCGGGAGTGCAGCGTGACGGTACAGGTCGTCGACCACGTCGCGTTGCTTGGCCTGCATGCCGTCGCGGGTCTCGGCGCGCAGCTCGCGCCACCCGACCCCGAGTGCTGCTGCCTGGTCGGCGATGCCGGGCACGGAGAGCCGGTACGCGGCCCGTCGCGCCTTGACGCTGGCGTAGACGCCGGCGGCGGTGCCCGCGACGAACCACACGACGCGCGGGGTCATCGGTCGGCCTCGGGCGGGCTGACCCAGGCCGTTCCCGGGTTCGGCGTGGGCACGTGGGCCCGGGCGGCGCGTCGGCCGGTGCGCTGACGCTCGCGACGCCGACGCGTGAGCTCGCGCCGCATCAGGGCAGCGATGCGGTCGCGCGACTCGGGGCGCAGCGCGTGGGCGAGGCCGTGCACCACGATCGTGAGGCGGGTGGTCGGGCGGCTGAGGGCCGTCGCGACGAGCTCGGTGCTGGTGGGCACCACGAACACCTTGCCGTCGACGATGCGGGTCTCGGGCGCGCTCGCGGGGTCGCGCTCCTGGCGCAGCACCAGCGCACGATCGTCGCCCGGCACGTAGGGCTCCGGCACGAGCGCGGCAGGCTCCACACGGGGGGACGTCTCCGTGGCGCCGGCGCGCTCGACGAGCTCGGCCAGGGCTGCACGGTCACGGGCGACCTGGCGCGCCGCCCGCACCGTCACGATCGCCGCGACGAGCGCCAGCAGGGCCACCAGGCCCGTGGCGAGCAGCACGACGAGGGCGGAGGACATGGCCCCGAGGCTACTAGGCCCGCCTCACCCGGGTCTGCCCCCCGCGGATTCTCACGAGACCGTCGGATTCCCGCATCACGCCCACGAAACTTCGTGTGCTGACGGCCGATTCCCGGGTTCACCCAGGAATCCTGCACTCAACGGTCGCGCAGGATCGCCCGCAGCCGCGCCAGACGTTCACGCAGCGAGCCCTCGAAGCCGTGGGGCGACGGCTGGTAGTACTCAGCTCCGTCGACCGCGTCGGGGGCGTACTGCTGGCCCACCACACCGCGGGGGTCGTTGTGGGCGTACAGGTAGTCGTGCCCGTGGCCGAGCTTCTTGGCTCCGGAGTAGTGGGCGTCGCGCAGGGCCGGTGGAACCGCACCCGCCTTGCCGGCGCGGACGTCGGCCAGCGCGGCGTCGATGGCCTTGTAGGCGGCGTTCGACTTCGGGGCGAGGGCCAGGTGGACGACCGCCTGGGCGAGCGGGATGCGGCCCTCCGGCAGGCCAATCATCGCGACGGCCTCCGCCGCCGCCACGGCCGTGGGCAGCGCGGTGGGATCGGCCATGCCGACGTCCTCGCTCGCCGAGATGATGAGCCTCCGGGCGATGAACCGGACGTCCTCACCCGCGTCGATCATGCGCGCGAGGTAGTGCAGGGCCGCGTCGACGTCGGAACCGCGAATGCTCTTGATCAGGGCGCTCGCGACGTCGTAGTGCTGGTCGCCCTGGCGGTCGTAGCGCACGGCGGCCTTGTCGACGGCGAGCGCGGCGTCCTCGACCCCGATGACCGCCTTGTCCTGCGCCCGGGCGGCGCCGGCTGCGGCCTCGAGGTAGGTGAGGGCTCGCCGGCCGTCGCCGCCGGCCAGGCGCACGAGGTGGTCCTTGGCCTCCTCGGTCAGCTCGACGGCCCCGGCCAGGCCGCGCTCGTCGGTGACGGCGCGGTCCATCAGCGTGCCGATGTCGTCGTCGGTCAGGCTCTCGAGGGTCAGCAGCAGCGAGCGGCTCAGCAGCGGCGAGATGACGCTGAAGTGCGGGTTCTCGGTCGTGGCCGCGACGAGGCTGACCCACCGGTTCTCGACGCCCGGCAGGAGAGCGTCCTGCTGCGCCTTGCTGAAACGGTGCACCTCGTCGACGAAGAGCACGGTCTCGCGGCCCGTGTTGGCGAGGGCCTGACGGGACCCGGCGATGACGTCGCGGACCTCCTTGACGCCGGCACTGACGGCGGAGACCTCGACGAAGCGACGGTCGGTGTGGTTGCTGATGAGGCTCGCCAGGGTGGTCTTGCCGGTGCCGGGCGGCCCCCAGAGCAGGATCGTCAGCGGCTGGTCGCCCTCGATGACCTGGCGCAGCGGCGAGCCCGGCGCGAGCAGGTGCTGCTGACCCACGAGCTCGTCGAGGGTGCGAGGGCGCATGCGCACCGCCAGCGGGGCGTTGGCGGAGGCGCTGCCCGCGAGCGAGCCGTTGGAGTCACGGCGCGCGTCGGCCCCACCTCGGTGCCCGCCCTGGGGCAGGTCGAACAGGCCGTCGCTCACCCGGCGAGCCTAGCGACGCGCACCGACGGCGGCTCGGCCCGTTGACCGCATCACGATCGGGACCGAGACTGAGGTGATGACAGCGATCGGCATCGGCGCGGCCCTCCTCGTCCTGGTGCTCGTCGGCGTCGGGGCGACGGTCCCCGTGCGCCGTCGCCGCTCGGCTCGGGTCGCGACCGCGCCGCCGACCCGCGAGGAGCTGGCGATCGTGGCCGAGAACCACCGCCTCCATGGCAGCCGGGAGCACGGCCAGACTCCCCCCGCGACGCGCGGCTTCGACCACGGAGGATGGGCACCCTGAACCGGTCGCGCCGGCGCGCGCAGGCTGCGATCCTCGGGCTGGGCCTGGCCTGCCTCGCCGCGTGCGGAGGCCCGACGGGGAGCGAGCCGGACGTGCCCGCGTCGGAGGTGGCTGAGTCGTCGGCTCCGACCACGGCAGCGCCCGGCCCGTGCACCTGGGAGCTCACGGCCGACGAGCCGGCCGGCGGCGCCGAGGCTCCGGGAGACGGTGGTGACGCCTCAGGCGACTCCCCCGAGGTCGCTCCGCACCAGGCCGAGAACGACCAGTGGCGCCAGCGGCGCGACGTCACTGCGGCACAGGTCGCCGAGGGGACAGCGCTCGCCGAGCGGCTCCGGCCAGTCCTGGTCTCGGCGTGCGAGGCGGGCGACTTCTCTCCCGAGAGCCTCGCCGACTCGCTGGCCGTCGCGGAGGGCTGGACCGTCTTCACGATCCAGCCTCGCTCCGCGATGGGCGACACCTCCACCGGTGTCGTGCTCGCGCTCGAGCGCACCGGGACGTGCCTCGTCGGCGACACGACGCCCGGCGCCGTGCGCGTGCACGTCACCGGACCCATCGCCGACGGCGGCTGCTGGGAGCCTCCCAGCAGCTGAGCCCGTGCGCGCCCGGGTCAGGCCTGCGTCTCGGCCTCGTCCTCGGGCTCGAAGTCCACGCCGGCCTCGGCGCGCTGCTCGTCGGTGATCGGCGCGGGCGCGGCCGTCAGCGGGTCGTACCCGCCGCCGGACTTCGGGAAGGCGATGACGTCGCGGATCGAGTCCGAGCCGGTCAGCAGAGCCACCGTGCGGTCCCAGCCGAACGCGATGCCGCCGTGCGGCGGGGCGCCGAACGCGAAGGCGTCGAGCAGGAAGCCGAACTTCTCCTCGGCCTCCTCGGCGCCGATGCCCATGATCTCGAAGACGCGCTTCTGCACGTCCTGGCGGTGGATTCGCAGCGAGCCACCGCCGACCTCGTTGCCGTTGCAGACGATGTCGTAGGCCCAGGCGAGGGACTCGCCCGGGGTCGCCAGGGTCTCGACGTCCTGCGGCGCGGTGAACGCGTGGTGCACCGCGGTCCACTCGCCGCCGCCCACGGCGACGTCGCCGGAGTCGAGCTCGCTGACGGGCTCGAACATCGGCCAGTCGACGACGAAGCAGAACGCCCACGCCGACTCGTCGATCAGGCCCTCGCGGCGCGCGATCTCGACCCGTGCGGCACCGAGCAGCTGGCGCATCGACTTCGTGGGGCCGGCGGCGAAGTAGATCGCGTCGCCCGGCTTCGCGCCGGCCGCGGCGGCCAGGCCGTCGCGCTCCGCGTCGGAGAGGTTCTTGGCGACGGGCCCGCCGAGCGTGCCGTCCTCCTGCACCAGCACGTAGGCCAGCCCGCGGGCGCCGCGCTGCTTGGCCCACTCCTGCCAGCCGTCGAGCGTGCGACGCGGCTGGTCCGCGCCGCCCGGGTGCACCACGGCGCCCACGTAGGGCGCCTGAAACACGCGGAACGGGGTGTCCTTGAAGTACTCGGTCAGCTCGGTGAGCTCGAGGTCGAAGCGCAGGTCGGGCTTGTCGGAGCCGTACTTACCCATCGCGTCCGCGTAGGTGATGCGCGGGAACGGCGTCGGGAGGTCGACGTCGATGAGCTTCCAGAGCGCGACGTAGATCTCCTCGGCCAGCGCGATGACGTCGTCCTGGTCGACGAAGCTCATCTCGACGTCGAGCTGGGTGAACTCCGGCTGCCGGTCGGCACGGAAGTCCTCGTCGCGGTAGCAGCGCGCGATCTGGTAGTACCGCTCCAGGCCGCCGACCATCAGGAGCTGCTTGAACAGCTGCGGGCTCTGCGGCAGCGCGTACCAGCTGCCCGGGCGCAGCCGCGCGGGCACGAGGAAGTCGCGAGCACCTTCGGGGGTCGAGCGCGTCAGCGTGGGGGTCTCGACCTCCACGAAGTCGTGCTTCGCCAGCACCTCGCGTGCGGTGGCGTTGACCTTCGAGCGCAGCCGCAGCGCGGCGGCCGGGCCGGAGCGGCGCAGGTCGAGGTAGCGGTGGCGCAGGCGCGCCTCCTCACCGACCTCGCCGGCACTCGAGGCGGCGGCGTCGTCGATGGGGAACGGCAGCGGCGCGGACGCGCTGAGGATCTCGACGTCGTCGGCGACGACCTCGATCTCGCCCGTGGCGATGGCCGCGTTCTCGTTGCCGTCGGGGCGGCGCTGCACCGTGCCGGTGATCTTGAGGCAGTACTCGGCGCGCAGCTGGTGGGCGACGTCCTCGCGGACCACGACCTGCACGACGCCGCTGGCCTCGCGCAGGTCGATGAACGCGACTCCGCCGTGATCTCGGCGACGAGCCACCCAGCCGGCCAGCGTCACCTGCTGGCCGATGCTGTCGGCGGTCAGGGTGCCGGCGTCATGCGTGCGGATCACGAGTTCTTCTCCTCGGTACGGGGTGTGGGGCTGGGGGCGACGACCTGCGGGCGCAGGTCCTCGACGGGCGGGGTCCAGGTGGTGGGGTCGATCTCGACCTGGTCGCCCGAGCGGATGTCCTTGACGGTGTGGGCGGTGGAGCGCTCATCGGGTCCGAACCAGACGAACGGGATGCCGCGGCGCTCGGCGTGTCGGATCTGCTTGCCGAACTTGGCGGCCGCCGGGGCGACTTCCGTCGGGATCCCGCGCGAGCGCAGGGCCCGGGCGACGTCGTCGGCCGCCCGGCGATCGGCCTCGTCGGACACGGCCACGAGCACAGCGGACGGGACCGAGCGGCTCGTGGTCAGCCCGTCGGCCAGCAGGGCCGCGAGCAGGCGCGAGACCCCGAGGGAGATGCCGACGCCGGGGTACGTGCTGCGGTTGTCGGCGGCGAGCCTCTCGTACCGGCCGCCGGAGCAGATCGATCCGAGCTGCTCGTAGCCCGACAGGCGGGTCTCGAAGACCGTGCCGGTGTAGTAGTCGAGGCCGCGCGCGATGCGGAGGTCGGCGGTCACGGTGACGCGCTCCGGGGCCACGATCGAGCCGACGACGTGGGCGAGCTCGGCCAGGCCCTCGGCGAGCATCGGGTGCTCGACGCCGAGCGCCTCGACGCGCTGCACGAAGGAGGTGTCGGGCGTGACGATCTCGGCCAGGCCGAGCACCTTCGTGGCGCTGTCGTCGTCGACTCCGATCTCGGCGAGCATGACGCGGATCTTCTCGGGGCTCACCTTGTCGAGCTTGTCGACCACCTGCATGACGGCGGTGGGGTCGGCCAGGCCGAGTCCCAGGTAGAAGCCCTCGAGCACCTTGCGGTTCGCGACCTGCAAGGTGGCGTGCGCGGTCGGGGAGCCCACGAGGTCCATCAGGCCGCCGAGCGCCTCGGTCATGACCTGGGCCACCTCGACGTCGGCATGGGCCGGCAGCACGTCCCGGCCGACCACGTCGATGTCGGCCTGCGTGAACTCACGGAAGCGGCCCTGCTGCGGACGCTCGCCGCGCCAGACCTTCTGGATCTGGTGCCGTCGGAAGGGGAAGTCGAGCTCGTTGGCGTTCTCGACGACGTACCGCGCGAACGGCACCGTGAGGTCGAAGTGGAGCGCCAGCTCGGCGTCACCGCTCTCGTCGGCCAGACGCCGCACGGCGTAGACCTCCTTGTCGATCTCGCCCTTGCGCAGCAGCACCTCGACCGGCTCGACGGCGCGGGTCTCGACCGAGCCGAAGCCGTGCAGCTCGAACGTCGTGCGCAGGTGGTCGAGCACGGCCTGCTCGACGATGCGCTCCCGCGGCGTGTACTCCGGGAACCCGGACAGCTTCGCCATCAGCTGAGTCCGTCCGCACTGTGCTCATCGACGAGGGGCACCAGGTAGGGGTTCGTCACGCGCTCGCGCCCGACCGAGGTCTGCGGTCCGTGGCCGGGAAGCACCACGACGTCGTCGCGGAGCGGCAGCACCTTCGTGCGCAGGCTGTCGATCATCTCCGGGTGCGACCCGCCCACCAGGTCGGTGCGGCCGATCGAGCCGGCGAACAGGAAGTCGCCCGAGAACATGACCTGCGAGACCTGCTCGTCGTCCGGGTAGTCGATCAGGTAGTAGAGCGTGCCGGGCGTGTGACCAGGCACGTGGGCGACCGTGAAGGTGACGCCGTCGACGTCGAACGTCGCGCCGTCGACCGCGTCGCGCACGTCGGCGGGCTCGACGAACTCCGGCAGCTCGCCGTCGAGGCCCAGCTGGCCACGCAGCATCGCGGCGGACTCGTTCGAGATCGCGGCCATCGGGTCGCTCAGCAGGTGACGGTCGGCCGGGTGGATCCAGACGGGGCAGCCCCACTCGGCGGCGACGTCCTGCGCGCACCAGAGGTGGTCGAAGTGGCCGTGGGTCACCAGGACCGCCTGCGGGGTGAGGTCGTGCTCGGCCGCGGCCGAGCGAACGCCCTCGATGGCGTCCATGCCCGGGTCGACGACCGCGCAGCCGGCGCCCGGACCACGGGCGACGAGGTAGCAGTTCGCCTGCAACGGACCGGCAGGAAAGGACGTCAGGAGCACGTCGGACAGGGTACGCGAGGTCGATGGTCGGTCCGCCGCCCCTCCTGCGCGACGGGGCTCCCTAGACTGTGCCCATGACCACACCCGCCGAGCACCCGTGGGGCCGCGTCGACGACGAGGGCAACGTCCACCTCCGCACCGCCGACGGCGAGCGGCTCATCGGCCAGTGGGCCGCCGGGTCCGACCCCGCTGAGGCGATCGCGTTCTACGAGCGACGCTTCGGTGCGCTCGAGACCGAGGTCGAGCTGCTCGAGAAGCGGCTCGAGTCGGGTGCCCTCTCCCCCGCCGACGCCGTGAAGGCCCTCGACAGGGCGCGCGAGAACATCACGGACGCCGCGGCGCTCGGCGATCTCGCCTCGCTCCAGACCCGTCTGGAGGCGCTGGCGCCGCAGATCGAGAAGGCGCGCGAGGAGCGCAAGGCGGCCCGCGTCGCCGAGCAGGCCCAGGCCGAGGTCCGCAAGAACGCCATCGTCACCGAGGCCGAGAAGATCGCCGAGGGCACCGACTACCGCAAGGGCGCCGACCGCCTGAGCGAGCTGCTCGACGAGTGGAAGGCGCTCCCCCGCCTCGCCAAGTCCGCCGACGACGCGCTCTGGCACCGCTTCAGTGGCGCCCGCACGGCCTTCATGCGTCGTCGCAAGACCTTCTTCGCCGAGCAGGACGGCAAGCGCTCCGAGGCCAAGAAGACCAAGGAGAAGCTCATCGCGGAGGCCGAGGCCCTGTCGAGCTCGACCGACTTCGGTGCGACCGCCGGCGCCTACCGCGACCTCATGACGCGCTGGAAGGCCGCAGGCGCTGCCCCGCGCAACGTCGAGGACAAGCTCTGGAAGCGCTTCCGCGCCGCGCAGGACGTCTTCTTCCAGGCCCGTGAGGAGGCCAACGCCGCGCTCGACGCCGAGTTCGCGGTGAACGCCGAGGCCAAGGAGAAGATCCTGGTCGAGGCCGAGGCGCTGCTCCCGATCACCAACCTCGAGGCGGCGCGCCGCGCCATGAACGACATCGCCGACCGCTGGGAGGCGGCCGGCAAGGTGCCGCGCGCCCGCATCTCCGAGCTCGAAGGCCGCATCAAGAAGGTCGAGCAGGCCATCAAGGCGGCCGGCGACCAGGAGTGGAAGCGCACCGATCCGGAGAAGTCGGCTCGCGCCGACGACATGATCGGCAAGCTCGAGCGTGCGATCACCGAGGCCGAGGAGACGCTCGCCAAGGCCGAGGCCGCCGGCGACGCCCGGCGCGCCAAGGATGCCGCCGCCAAGCTCGAGAACCACCGCGCCTTCCTCGCGATGGCCCAGAAGGCCCAGTCCGACTTCTCCTGACCCGTACCGCTCGCGAGAGACTTTGTTACCCCTCGCGAGAGACCTTGTTCGTGGTCACGAGCGCCGATGTTGGTGCTCAGGAGCGAGCGATGAACGCGGCCTGTGGACAGCGGACCCCGTGACGAGCGATCTCGGACTTCCATGTCCCCATGACTCCGTTCACGGCCGACGGCTTGCCCTTCTCGATCCGCGACGAGGTGATGTCGCGGATCGAGGCCCATCATCGGTTGCGTGACGGGGCACTGCGACGAGTCCTGCGGGGTGTCTACGTCGATGCGCGCGTGCCCGACTCACGTGAGCTGCGCATCCTGGCGGTCGACAAGGTGCGACCGCCCGACGGCGTGGCGTGCAGCGAGACAGCGGCGTGGGTCATGGGCGTCAACGTGTTCCCGCCGGGCCGGCAGCACGACTTCGTGCCGACGTTCCTCGTGCCGCACGGGACCACACGCATCACGATGCAAGGCGTCGCCTGCCGCCAGGCGCTGCTGAGCCCGCACGATGTCACGGACGAGCACGGCACCCTGACGACCACGGCCGTCCGGACGACGAGCGATCTCCTGCGACGTCAGTACCGTCCGTACGCGTTGGCGTCGGGAGACCAGATGCTGCGTGCCGGGCTGATCGACCTGGGCGAGCTGAGTGACGCGGTCCATCGCCTGAAGGGCTTTCCCGGAATCCGCCAGGCTCGGTCGCTGGTGGGACTGATCGACGCGCTGGCGGAGTCACCGGGCGAGTCGTGGACGCGGCTCCGCCTCCACGACGCCGGCTTCCCCCACCCTGAGCTGCAGGTCGTGGTGATCGATCGAGACGGCATCGAGCGGCGTCTCGACATGGCGTACGTGCTCCAGCTCGCGGCCGCCGAGTTCGACGGGCGTCAGCACCACACCTCGGCCACCGACACGGCTCTCGACCGCGACCGGCGCGACCCGTTGTCCGCGCAGCTCGGGTGGCGGTTCGTCATCGCCCGCCGCGAGTCGCTGTTCGGCCCGGACGACTCCTTCGAACGACGCGTGGGTGAGCTCATCGGCTTCACACCCATCCCGCGGTGGTGGGGAAAGCGCGCCCTGCGGCGGCCCTCAGGCGACGAACAAGATCGCTCGTGACCACGAACAAGGTCTCTCGCCAGGGGTAACAAAGTCTCTCGCGAGCGGTAATTCGGGAACTACTGGGTGAGGCGGTAGACGTCGAAGACGCCCTCGATCGTGCGGACCGCGTTGAGGACGTGGCCGAGGTGCTTGGCGTCGCCCATCTCGAAGGTGAACTTGCTCTTCGCCACGCGGTCGGTGCCCGTGGAGAGCGCGGCCGACAGGATGTTGACGTGCTGCTCCGACATCACGCGCGTGATGTCCGAGAGCAGGCCCGGACGGTCGAGCGCCTCGACCTGCAGGGCGACCAGGAACGTGCTCGTGGCACTCGGCGCCCACCGCACCGGCACCAGCCGGGCCGGCTCGTCGGCGCGGAGCTGGACGAGGTTGACGCAGCTCGCGCGGTGCACCGAGACGCCTGACGTGCGCGTCACGAAGCCCTCGATCTCGTCGCCCGGCACCGGGGTGCAGCATCGAGCGAGCTTGACCAGCGCGCTGCCCTCGAGACCCTCGACCACGACACCCGCGTCCGAACCCTCGCGCGAGCGGACCACACGACGGGCCACGGTGGGCACCGTGGCCTCGGCCAGGTCCTCCTCGGCGCCAGCACGTCCGCCCGACAGCGCGAGGACGCGCTCGACGACGCTCTGGGCGCTGACGTGGTTCTCGCCGACCGCCGCGTACAACGCGGTGATGTCGGCCAGGTTCAGGTCGGCGGCGACGGCCTCCAGGGTGCGCTGGCGGAACAGCCGCACGAGCGGGAGGCTCTCCTTGCGCATCTGGCGCGCGATGAGGTCCTTGCCGTGCTCGACGGCCTCCTCGCGGCGCTCCTTCGTGAACCACTGCCGGATCTTGTTGCGGGCACGCGGGCTCGCGACGAACTCCAGCCAGTCACGGCTCGGTCCGGCGTCGGGCGACTTGGAGGTGAAGACCTCCACGACGTCGCCCGTCTCGAGCTTGGACTCCAGCGACACGAGCCGTCCGTTGACCCGCGCGCCGATGCACGCGTGCCCGACCTCGGTGTGCACCGAGTAGGCGAAGTCGACCGGCGTCGAGCCGTCCGGCAGCTGGATGAGGTCACCGCGCGGCGTGTACGCGTAGACGCCCGTCTGACCCATCTCGTAGCGCAGCTGGTCGAGGAAGTCGATCGAGTCCTCGGTCTCGGACTGCCAGTCCAGCAGCTCGCGCAGCCAGGTCATCTCCGAGCTGCCCGGAGCGGCGTCGCCGGTCTTGGAGCCCTTGGCCCGGACGGTGCCATCCTCCTTGTACTTCCAGTGCGCCGCGACACCGTACTCGGCGCGCCGGTGCATGGCGTGGGTGCGGATCTGCAGCTCCACGGCCTTGCCCTGCGGACCGATCACGGTCGTGTGCAGCGACTGGTACATGTTGAACTTCGGGACGCTGATGTAGTCCTTGAACCGGCCCGGGATGGGGTTCCACCGGGCGTGCAGCACGCCGAGGACCGCGTAGCAGTCGGCCACGGAGTCGACCAGGATGCGCACGCCGACGAGGTCGAAGATGTCGGAGAAGTCGCGGCCGCGCACGAGCATCTTCTGGTAGATCGAGTAGTAGTGCTTCGGCCGCCCGGTCACCGTGGCCTTGATGCGCGTGTGCTTGAGGTCGGACTCGACGTCGCCGATGACCCGCTCGAGGAAGGTCGACCGGGACGGCGCGCGGTCGGCCACGAGCCGCACGATCTCGTCGTAGACCTTGGGGTGCAGGACGCCGAACGCGAGGTCCTCGAGCTCCCACTTGATCGTGTTCATGCCGAGCCGGTGGGCCAGCGGCGCGAAGATCTCGAGCGTCTCGGTGGCGATGCGCTCCTGCTTGTCCTGGCGCAGGTACCGCAGCGTGCGCATGTTGTGCAGGCGGTCGGCGAGCTTGATGACGAGCACCCGGATGTCGCGGCTCATCGCGACGACCATCTTGCGGATCGTCTCGGACTGGGCCGTGGCGCCGTACTTGACCTTGTCGAGCTTCGTGACGCCGTCGACCAGGTGCACGACCTCGTCGCCGAAGTCGACCCGCAGCTCGTCGAGCGTGTACGGGGTGTCCTCGACCGTGTCGTGGAGCAGCGCCGCACACAGCGTGGGCGCCGTCATGCCCAGCTCGGCGAGGATCGTGGCGACTGCGAGCGGGTGGGTGATGTACGGGTCGCCGCTCTTGCGGGTCTGACCCGTGTGCATCCGCTCGGCGATCGTGTACGCCTTCTGGATCGACGCGACGTCGCCCTTCGGGTGGGTGACCCGGTGGATCTTCAGCAGCGGTTCGAGGACCGCCTGACCGGTCTGGGTCTTGCCGCCGATGCGCGACAGACGCGACCGCACGCGGGCCGTGGTGGGCGCCGCCTCGGGTGCCTCAGGCTCGGGCGCGACGGCCTGGTCGTCCGCGTCGTCAGGCGTCGGGACGTGGCTCGCCGCTTCAGCGACCTCACCACGTTCTGCCACGACGACCTCCTGGGTACCAGTCTACGGCGAGGTCAGAGCAGTCCGTTGATGAGGGACGCGGCCGTGCCGAGCACGAGGATCGCGACCAGCACGAGCGCGACGACGCGCATCTGGGACGAGTTCACAGGGCCTCCTCTGACCGGACGAGGTCACAGGATCGCAGAGCGTTGGTCGCGCCGGTCGCGCAGGGCTGGCTCAGTAGACGCGCAGGGCCGTCAGCGGCACGTCGAGCGCCGCGCGGCCCCCGAGCGCCTCGATCTCGATCAGCACCACGGCACCCACGACCTCGGCGCCACAGCGTCGGGCGAGCTCGATCGTGGCGGCCAGGGTGCCACCCGTGGCGAGCACGTCGTCGACGACGACCACGCGCTGTCCCGCGGCCACGGCACCGGCCGGGACCTCGATCGTCGCGCTGCCGTACTCCAGGTCGTACGAGACGCTCTCGGTGCGCCCGGGGAGCTTGCCCGCCTTGCGCACCGGCACGAACCCGCGCTGGAGCCGTTCGGCCACCGCGAGCCCGAACAGGAACCCTCTCGCTTCGACGCCGAGCACCAGGTCGACGTCGCCGGACGCGGCCGCCATGGCCTCGGCGACCGTGCCGAACGCCTGCGGGTCGGCCAGGAGCGGCGAGATGTCGCGGAACAGAACGCCCGGCTCCGGCCAGTCCGGCACGGCCGGGACGGTGGCGTCGACCAGGTCGGCCAGGTCGTGGTTCGTCACGGCGCTGTTCACGAGGTGGAGGTCGACAGGACGAGGTCGATCTCGCAGCGGTCCTTGGCGTCCTTGGTGATCGCGTCGACCGCGTCGGTCGACTCGCTGTCGGCCAGCTTCGCCTGGACCTCGGCGGCCTCCGTCTGGAGCGCCGGGTCGATCTCCGTGAGCGCGCCGGACTGCAGGTCGGCAGCGAACTTCTGCACCGAGGCGGAGTCGGTCAGGTCGTACCCGATCTTCTCGAAGACCTCGACGACGTCGAGGAGGCGCTCGTGGAAGAGCTTCCAGTCGGCCTTGATCTCGTCCGGTCCCTCCTTCGAGAACTGCTCGGCACCGTCGAGACGTCGCTCGACGCTGCCGGCGAGGAAGGTCGCGGAGGTCTCGAGGTCGGCGTCGGGCGCCAGCGTCTCCTCGCTCTTCTCCTTCCACGTCTGCAGGTCGTCGCAGTACGCGCCGCTCGCGTCGCGCAGGAAGAAGAACCAGCCACCGGCGGCCAGGGCCAGCACCAGCACCCCCGCGATCGCGAGCACCTGGGGTCGGCGCCAGGCGGGGGCGGTGTGGGTGGTCTTGGCTGAGGACATCGGAACTCCTTGGGTCACGGACACGGTACTGGTGCGCGGCGAGCCGCGGGGACGACTCGGGTCAGCGGCCGCGTCGCTGCTGGCGACTGGATCGCTGGGGCTGACGTCGCCCTGCGGCGCCCGAGCTCGTCACGGGCCGTGCCGGGGTGGTGCTCGCGGCGGCTCCGGCAGTGGCGAGTCCCTTCGCACGCCGCTCCAGCACCTTCTGGGTGTGGGCCCGCACGGCGGGGTCGCGCTCCTTGAGCTGGGCCGCGATGGGGGTCGCGATGAAGATCGAGGAGTACGTGCCCACGGCCATGCCGACGAAGAGGGCCAGCGCGAGGTCCTTGAGCGGCCCGCTGCCGAGCACGCCGACGCCCACGACCAGCAGCGCCCCGACCGGCAGCAGCGCCGTGATGGAGGTGTTGATCGAGCGCACGAGCGTCTGGTTGACGGCCAGGTTGGCCTGCTCGGAGTAGATACGGGTCGTGGACGACAGGATGCCGCGGGTGTTCTCGCGGACCTTGTCGAACACGACCACGGTGTCGTAGAGCGAGTAGCCCAGGATCGTGAGGAAGCCCGTGACGGTCGCCGGTGTGACCTCGAACCCGGACCACGCGTAGATGCCGACCGTGATGACGATGTCGTGCGCCAGGGCGACCATGGCGGCCACCGACATCCGCCACTCGCGGAAGTAGGCCCAGATGAACAGCACCACGATGACGAGGAACACGATCAGACCCGTGGCGGCCTTCTTGGCCACCTCGGCTCCCCAGGAGGGACCGACCAGGTTCTGGCTGACCTCGGACGCGCCTGCGGACTGCAGGGCCTCGACGACCTGGGCCGTCTCGTCCTGCGAGAGCGCCCCCGTCTGCAGCCGGATCGTGCTGTCGCCGGAGGTGTTGACCACCGGCGCCGATGCGGCGTCCAGGCCCGTGTCGACGGCAGCCTCGCGCAGGTCGTCGACCGACGAGGAGTCGGCCGTGGCGACCTGGGCGGTGAACTCGACCCCGCCCTTGAAGTCGATGCCGCGCTCGAGTCCGTGGACGCCGAGGCCCGCGGCCGAGCCCAGCACCAGGACCGCGCTGACGAGGTACCAGACCATGCGGCGTCCGACGAAGTCGAACGAGACGCGCCCCGTGTAGAGGTGCTGGCCGAACGTGCTGAGTCGTCCCATCAGGACCGACCTCCCGGGCTGGCTGCGGTCTCGGTGACCTTGCGGCCCTCGATCCCGAGGTGGGCGGCGTCCAGGCCGGAGAGCCGGTGCCCCTGGCCGAAGAACTTCGTGCGGGCCAGGACCGACATGAGCGGCTTGGTGAACAGGAACACCACGAGGATGTCGACGAGGGTCGTGAGACCCAGCGCGAACGCGAATCCGCGCACCACGCCGATCGCGAAGATGAACAGGATCAGGGCCGCGAGGAACGAGACCGCGTCGGCCGCGAGGATCGTCGAGCGCGCCCGGGTCCAGCCCGCCTCGACGGCGAGCCGCAGCGACTTGCCCTCGCGCACCTCGTCACGGATGCGTTCGAACAGCACGATGAACGAGTCGGCGGTGATGCCGATCGCGACGATGAGTCCGGCGATGCCGGGCAGGGTGAGGGTGAAGCCCATCGCCTGGCCGAGCAGCAGCACGAGCCCGTACGTGATGATCGCCGCCACGCCGAGCGAGGCGAGGACGACGAGGCCGAGACCGCGGTAGTAGAAGAGCCCGTAGAGCAGCACGAGCACCATGCCGACCGCGCCGGCGATCAACCCGGCCTCGAGCTGGCTGCCCGCGAGGGTCGGGCCCTCGACCGAGACGCCGTTGACCTCGAAGGTCAGGGGCAGGGCGCCGTACTTGAGCTGGTTGGCCAGCTCGACGGCGGTCTTCTGCGTGAAGCTGCCGCTGATCTGGGCCTTGCCGTTGGTGATGTGGGCGTTCGAGGTGGGTGCGGTCAGCACCTCGCCGTCGAGCACGACCGCGAAGCGGCCCTGGGTCGGGGTGAGCGAGCCGGTGACGGTGTCGAAGGTGTCGCCGCCCTCGCCGTCGAGCTCGATGTCGACGACCCACTGGAGGCTGCCCTGCGGCACGCCGGCGCTGGCGCCCTTGACGTGCGAGCCGCCGATGACGGCCGGGCTCAGCACCATGACCTCGCCGGTCTTCGGGTCGCACGTGACGATCGGCTGGTCGGCGGTGTCGATGACCGCGAGGTCGTCGGGAGTGCAGGCGAACGCCTGCGCCTCCTGCTGCAGAGCGGTGATGCCCGCCTGGTACTCGGCCGGAAGGGACGCGGTGGTCTGGGTCTCCCCCGCGATCATCTGGTCGACGCTGAGCGCCGACCAGTCGACGGCCTCGACGGCCTCCTGCGCAGCCGCGGCGGTCGCCTCGTCGAGCGGCTGACCCGTCGACTGCACCTGCTGCTGCCACACGAGCCGGAACTGCATCTGCGCCGTGCGCCCGACCTGGTCGACGATGTCGCCGCGCTCCTTGCCGGGGATCTCGATGACGATCTGGTTGCCACCCTGGGTGGTCACCTCGGCCTCGGAGACGCCCGTCGCGTTGACCCGCTGGTCGATGATGCCGCGCGCCTGGTCGAGGTTGGCCGCCGTGACGTCACCGTCGCTCGACTCGGCCTGGAGCGTGATGCGGGTGCCGCCCTGGAGGTCGAGGCCGAGGCGCGGCGTCCAGGCGCCGTGACCCGAGCCGTCCTCCAGGTCGATGAGACCGATGAGGGCGAACAGCGCGACCGCTCCCGCGAGGAACAGCAGGAGCGTGCGGCCTGGGCGCTTGACCTTGCGGCCTCGGGCGGGCGGGGCCATCAGTCGCCTTCGAGGGTCTCGGGCTCGGCGGCCGGCTCCGGGCGCACGATCTGGCCGATGGCCTGACGGTGCACGCGGATCTCGACGCCGTCGGCGATGCGCAGGCGGGCCTCGGCGTCCTCGAGGGAGACGATCTCGGCGAAGATGCCGCTGGTCGTCATGACCTCGAGGCCGGGCTGGAGCTCGTCCTGGAGGGAGGAGTACTGCTGCTGCTTCTTGCGCGCAGGCCGCACGATGAACAGCCAGAAGACGACGACGATGAGCAGCAGGGGGATGAGGCCGGCGAGGTCGGACACGCAAGAGCTCCAGACGAGAGAGGTGCTTCCGGCGGACAGGGGCCGGACAGGGTAGGCCCGTGGGCCATCGGGAAGTGTAGACCTCGCGACCCGCGACACCGCCTCGGACGGTGCGGATTCAGGGAGAAATCAGGATTGGGGGTCGACGGTGTCGTCGAAGATCGGGAGCGGGGCGTCGACTCCCGCCGGGGCGGAGAGGCCCAGGTGGCGCCAGGCCGCCGGCGTGGCCACCCGGCCGCGAGGCGTGCGGGCCAGGAATCCGAGCCGGACCAGATAGGGCTCGGCGATCTCCTCGACCGTCTCGCGCTCCTCGCCGACCGCGACGGCCAGCGTGGAGACGCCGACGGGTCCGCCGCCGAAGCTGGCGCACAGGGCACGCAGCACGGCGAGGTCGAGGCGGTCCAGGCCGAGGTCGTCGACCTCGTACAGCTCGAGCGCGGTGCGGGCCGCCGCCAGGTCGAGGACTCCCCCGGTGCGCACCTCGGCGTAGTCGCGCACGCGGCGCAGCAGACGGTTGGCGATGCGGGGGGTGCCCCGTGACCGGCCAGCGATCTCGGCAGCGCCCTCGACCTTCAGGTCGAGCGACAGCAGGCCGGCCGAGCGCGTGACGATCTGCTGCAGGTGGGCGGGCTCGTAGTAGTCGAGCTGGGCGGTGAACCCGAAGCGGTCGCGCAGCGGGCTGGGCAGCAGGCCCGCGCGGGTCGTGGCTCCGACGACGGTGAAGGGCGGGATCTCGAGCGGGATGGCCGTGGCACCGGGTCCCTTGCCGACGATGACGTCGACTCGGAAGTCCTCCATCGCCATGTAGAGGAGCTCCTCGGCCGGACGCGACATGCGGTGGATCTCGTCGATGAACACGACGTCGCCCTCGTTGACGCCCGACAGGATCGCGGCGAGGTCACCGGCGTGCTGGATGGCCGGGCCGCTCGTGATGCGCAGCGGCGCGGAGAGCTGGTGGGCGATGATCATGGCCAACGTGGTCTTGCCGAGCCCCGGGGGGCCCGAGAGCAGCACGTGGTCGGGCACGGACCCTCGCGCGGTGGCGGCGTCCAGGACCAGGGCGAGCTGCTCGCGCACGCGGTCCTGACCCACGACCTCCTCCAGCGTGCGCGGACGCAGCGCGGCCTCATACGCACGGTCGTCGGTGCCGACGACGGGCGCCACGATGCTGGCCTCGTCGTAGGACTCGTCGGGCTCGAGGTCGTTCATCGGGTGCGGGCCAGGGATCGCAGGGCATCACGCAGGAGCAGGGAGACGTCGGGCTGATCGCCGGCCGGCAGGTCGGCCGCGACGGTGTCGACGGCGGCCTCGGCGTCACGGGCGCTCCAGCCCAGACCGAGGAGCGCCTCGTGCACCTGCTCGCGCCAGGCCGGGGCGCCCGTGGCGGCGGCGGTGGTGGCCAGCCCCACGCGGTCCTTGAGCTCGACGACGATGCGCTCGGCACCCTTGCGGCCGATGCCGGGGACCGAGGTGAGCGCCGGGTAGTCGGCCGAGGCGATCGCGGCGCGGAGCCGGTCGGGCTCGAGCACCGAGATCATCGCCAGGGCGACCTTCGGGCCGACCCCGCTGGCGGTCTGCACGAGCTCGAACATGTCGCGCTCGTCGGCCCCGCTGAAGCCGTAGAGGGTCATGGAGTCCTCGCGCACCACGAGGGTCGTGGCCACCGTGGCCTCCTGCCCGAGCCGCAGCGTGGCGAGGGTGCCCGGCGTGCTGCGGACGAAGTACCCGACCCCGGAGACGTCGAGGACCGCACCATCGAGCTGGACCGCGGCGACGGTGCCGCGCAGCGAGGCGATCATCGGCCGGCTCGCGAGAGGGCGGCGGCCAGGCGCTGCTGCGCGCCGCCGCGCCAGACGTGACAGATCGCGATGGCGAGGGCATCAGCGGCGTCGGCCGGCTTGGGGGCCTCGGCGAGGCGCAGGATGCGGGTGACCATCTGGCCGACCTGGGCCTTGTCGGCCCGGCCGTTGCCGGTGACGGAGGCCTTGACCTCGCTCGGCGTGTGCAGGTGGACGCCGAGCCCGTGCCTCGCGGCGATCGCCATGGCGACGCCGCTGGCCTGCGCCGTGCCCATCACGGTGCGCACGTTGTGCTGCGCGAAGACCCGCTCGATCGCGACCGCCTCGGGCCGGTGGGCCGCGATGGCCTCCTCGATGCCCTCGGACAGCATCAGCAGCCGGCGCGCGACGTCGAGGTCGGCCGGGGTGCGGATGACGCCCACGTGCACGAGCGACATCGGTCGCCCGACGGAGCCTTCCACGACGCCGATGCCGCAACGGGTCAGACCCGGGTCGATGCCCAGGACGCGAATGCCGACCGAACTCATGTTCGACAGCCTAGGCGGCGGCACCGACGGTCACCGTCACGACACGCCCGTCGAGCGTGGATCAGCCCCGGCGGCCGAGGCACCTCGAGGGTCGGGGGTCTCCCGACCTCAGGCCTGGGCCTGCTCCAGCACCTCGTCGCTCGCGTCGAAGTTCGCGAAGACGTTCTGCACGTCGTCGCAGTCCTCGAGCGCGTCGACGAGCTTGAGCACCTTCGTGGCGCCGTCGACATCGACCTCGACCTGCACCGACGGCACGAACGACGCGTCGGCCGAGTCGTAGTCGAGCCCGGCCTCCTGCAGCGCGGTGCGCACGGCGACCAGGTCGGTCGGCTCGCACACGACCTCGAAGGCCCCGTCGAGGTCGTTGACCTCGTCGGCACCGGCCTCGAGCACGGCCAGCAGGATGTCGTCCTCGGTGGTCTCGCCGCCCTCCTGCTCCGCGGGCACGATGATGACGCCCTTGCGGTGGAAGAGGTACGAGACCGAGCCCGGGTCGGCCATCGTGCCGCCGTTGCGGGTCATGGCGGTGCGGACCTCCATGGCGGCGCGGTTCTTGTTGTCCGTGAGGCACTCGATGAGCATCGCGACGCCGTTGGGGCCGTACCCCTCGTACATGATCGTCGTGTAGTCGACCGCGTCGTCGCCGATGCCACCGCCGCGCTTGACCGCGCGGTCGATGTTGTCGTTCGGGACCGACGACTTCTTGGCCTTCTGAATCGCGTCGTAGAGCGTGGGGTTGCCGTCGGGATCGGGCCCGCCGGTGCGCGCCGCGACCTCGATGTTCTTGATGAGCTTGGCGAACATCTTGCCGCGCTTGGCGTCGACGACGGCCTTCTTGTGCTTCGTGGTCGCCCACTTGGAGTGCCCTGACATGGCGCGTCCCCTCTGTTCTCTACTGCGTGACGAGGTCGACGAACAAACCGTGCACCCGGTCGTCGTCACCGACCTCCGGGTGGAAGGCGGTGGCGAGCAGGTGGCCCTGTCGAACCGCCACGATCCTATCCGCGCCGGCCACCTCGACCGAAGCCAGCACCTCGACGGACTCCCCCGCCTGCTCGATCCACGGTGCCCGGATGAAGACCGCGTGGACCGGGTCGGACAGTCCGGTCAGGTCCAGGTCGCCCTCGAAGGAGTCGACCTGGCGGCCGAACGCGTTGCGCCGGACCGTGACGTCGAGCCCGCCGAAGGTCTCCTGGTCGCGGATGCCGTCCTTGACCCGGTCGGCCAGCATGATCATCCCCGCGCAGGTGCCGAACGCGGGCATGCCGCCCGTGATGCGGTCGACGATCGGCTCGAAGAGCTCGAAGGTCCGCGCGAGCTTGAACATCGTCGTGGACTCCCCGCCGGGCAGCACGAGTCCGTCGCAGCGGGCCAGCTCCTCGGGACGCCGCACGGTGATCGCGGTCGCACCGAGCCGCTCGAGGGCGGCGACGTGCTCGCGGACGTCGCCCTGCAGGGCGAACACGCCGATCGTGGGGCTGGAGGTCACCGGGACAGGGTAGTGCGACGGCGCCGACCCGGCCGCGAGGGCCGGGGCGGTGCCGTCACGACGCGGTCAGGGCGTCTCGGTCAGCGTGGGCGTCGGCTCGGGATCCGGCGAGGGGCTCGGCTCGTCCGAGGGGGTCGGCTCCGGGGTCGGAGTCGACTCCTCCTCGACGTCCTCGACCGCGTCGGACTGGAGCTCGGGCGTGGTCTCGACCAGCGGAGCCGGCGCCGGCAGCGGCAGCGGCAGGTTGAGGTTCACGTCGAGGCAGACCGCGGTGTAGTAGCGCTGGTTGAACAGGTTCAGGATCACGACCGTGCCGAGCGAGACGCTCGCGCTGAGTCCGCCGTCGGTACCGACCGCGATGGCCGACAGCACGTAGATTCCAGGCGGAGTCGTGCTCAGGTCGATCGCGAAGCTTCCGCTCGGACCCGTCGTGTACGTGGTGCCGACCGTTCCGAGCACGGCCAGGTTCAGCTGGTAGCCGCCCACACCCGCGAGGGTGTTGAGCTGGACGTTCAGGAGCCCGGTCGAGGAGGCCGAGCAGCCGAACGAGGGCGGCGCGATGGCGTTGGCCTGGAACGTGCCGCCCGTGACGGTGGCCGTGTCCGCGTAGTACGCCGAGGTGCTGCTCGGCGCCAAGGGACCGACCGTCAGCCCGGTGGCGACCAGCGTCGACGTGGCGAGCGCGAAGGCCTTGCGTCGTCCGCCCCGCTTCGGCGTGTTCGCCGTGGGAGGCAGCACCGCGTCGTCGAGCTCGTCGGCCCGATCCGGTCGGTCCTCGTCGCGCCCGCGCGGACCGGGCTTGCCGCCGCGGTCACGGAGCACCAGCATCAGGACGCCCCCGACCAGGAGGCCGCCGGCGAAGATGCCGACGGGGCCATTGACCTCGGCGACCACGTATCCGGCCTTCGGGATGTCGAAGAGCAGCTTCTGGGCGGACTCGACGACGTAGACGTCGGCGTCGGGGACGGCGTTCGCGTCTCCCTGCAGGACGAGGGTCGCCGTGTCGGCGCCCTGCGTCACGCCCACGATGCGGTGCGTCACGAGCTGGCCGTTGGCCGCCTCGACGGTCACGACGTCACCGACGGCGAGCTCGGAGGCGTCCACGGTCTGGGAGAACCCCAGGGCACCGGTCGGCACGGCCGGGGCCATCGAACCGGAACGGAAGATGACCGGCTTGACGTCGAACGCGACAGCGGCCGCGCTGCTGAGCAGGCACAGCACGCCGAGCACCGCGCCGATCGTCAGCAGGCTCTCGCGCAGGAGTCGCAGCACCGGGCGTCGGGCGGGTGCCCGCTCCGGCGTCGTGCTCTCGATGAGGGAGTGGCTCACGGGGCACCGACCTGCTTGGCGTTGAAGACGAACGCGGGAGTCGTGCTGGTGGCCTGACCGGTCGTGGTCCCCGTGGGCAGCTTCGCCTCGACGCACACGCTCTCGGTCGCGCCGGCCGCGAGGGCCCGCAGCGTGCCGATGACCGGCGTCGGCGTGACCTCGTCGAGCAGGCCGCTGAAGGTCTCGGTGCCGCCCGTGCAGGTCTGCGCCGCGCCGGCGCCGCTGACGCTGCCGCCCGGCACGACCCGGTAGACGAGGTGGTCGGACAGGAGGCCCGGCGACGTGCCGGTCGCGGAGTAGACGAAGTCGGTCGTGCCGACGTTCTCGACCGTCACGACCGCGGCCTTGCTCTGGCCCGGCTGCATGTTGGTGAGCGTGAGCTCGGTCGCGAAACCGGCGGGGTTGTTGTCAGCGCCGGAGAGCTTGACGTCGAGCGTGCCGGTCAGGAACTCGCCACCCCCCACGGTCGCGTCGTCCGTCCAGTAGGCGTAGGTGCCGGTCGCGCCGAAGCCGGCCACGATGCCGAGGCTCAGGACCGCCCTCACAGGGACGGAGCGCAGCCCGCGCCGAGTGGCTCGGCGGGACGTGGGTGCGTGACGGGTCATTGGGGTGCTCCTTCGTGGTCCGGACGGCGCCGGGGCAAGAGTGCTGCCCCGACGCCGATCGAGATCGAGGCGAGGACGGCGAGGACGGTCAGGTCGGCGGAGCCCGTGTCGGGCAGTGCCTGGGTCTCGGGGGCGTCGGTGCTGACGGCGGCCGAGGCGGAGGTGATGGTCGAGAGGGTCACGAGGAGCGCGAAGTCGTGCTGCAGCAGCTGGGCGGAATCGGGTGCGTCGGGACTGATCTGGACGCGCACCGTGACCGGCACGGCGCCGCCGGCCGCGAGAAGCGACCGGTTCAGGAGCGGGTCGTTGGCGAGGCCGTCGACGGTGGGGCCGTCCGTCACCGACGGCACGTCGGCCGAGACGAGCACGTGCTCGGCAGCAGCCGCCGGGAGCCCCTTCTGGACCAGGGTGATGTCCATCCGAGCGTCAGCGGCTGCGTCGTTGCGCACCATGAACGTGGCCTCGCGGACGTCCCCCGGGACCCAGCGGAGCGAGGTGTCGAACAGGTCGATCTGCAGCTGCGGCACGAACGTCGCGCCGTCGGCGCTGACGGAGACGGCCGCCTCGGTCGCCGAGACGGCGGCCAGGTCGACGGCCTGGGCGGCGCTGGCCAGCCACAGCGGGCTCAGCGAGGCCGCCACGGTGGGGACGAGCACGAAGCTGGTCTTCATGCGTCGACCTTCTGTCGGTGGGAGCCCGGCCCGCCGGCCTCGGCGCGGAGCCGGGCCCGGCGGGAGCGGAAGAGGCCGACACCGGCGAAGGCGGCGTAGCCGAGGAGCAGGACCGCGACGACCCGGGTGGCGAGCGCCCGTTCCTCGACCGCAGCCACGTTGAGGTGTCCCAGGTAGGGCACCGAGTACCAGAGCGTGCCGCGCACCTGCTCCTCGAGGACGATGCCGTCGTCGGGAGCATTGTTCGCGTCGCCCTTGGTGAGGAGAGCGGGATCGCCCTCCTCGTCGAGGGTCTTGCCGATGACCCGGTGGGTCACGGTGGTGCGCTCGCCGGAGACCAGCTGGAACGTCACCACGTCTCCCACGTCGATGTCGTCGATGTCGGTGGGCCGGATCACCACGAGGGTGCCCGGCGGGAGTCCCGGCTCCATCGAGCCGGTCAGGACCGTGTACGGGGCCCCGCCCCCGAGACGGGGCACGACGACCATGACCGCGAGCAGGGCGACCGCCGCGAGCAGGGTCAGCCAGATGGCCGTCCTGCGCACTGCGGTGGCCAGCGTGCTGGTCATCGTCATGTCGTGTCCCGTCCCGAGGAGTCGTGATCAGCTACGGATCAGGGAGCGACCTGCGTCGCCGTGACGGTGTAGCCGTTGACGAACTTGTTGGTGTTCTGCGGGATGTTGTTGGGCGTGGTGCCGAACGGGAACTCGATCCGGATGGTCGCCGTCAGGACCTTGTTGTGGTCGGCCGACGTGATGCCGGTCGTGGTCTGGCCACCGACGGTGTAGGAGCCGGTCGCCAGGAGCTGGAAGCCCGAGTTGGCGCTCTGGGTCGGACCAGCGGTCGTCAGGGCGGCCGTCAGGTTCTCGCCACGGGCCTTGACCGTGAAGTTGCAGGTCTTGGTCAGGACGTCGCCGGGGACGACGCGGGTGATGCCCGGGTTCGTGCCGACGTAGGTCTGGCCGTCCGCGAACGTGAAGGGCTGCGCGGCGCAGGCGTCGGCACCGGTGCCGTCGACGAGCTTGAGCTCACCGGCGTGGACCTGGACGCCGTCGACCGGGGCCTCGGCGTTCCAGTAGGCGAGGGAGCCCGCACCGCTGGCGAGGAGCGCCACGCCGGCCACGGCGGCCAGGGTCACCTTGGAGGACTTCTTCATGGGGGAATCCATTCATGAGGTGGACGGCTCTCGCCGTCCGGTGGGTTCCCTCCCACGGGGAAGACTGGCGGCTCGCGCGCCCCCGTACTGCACGAATCGCAGGCATACCTCGAGTACGCCGCAAATACGGCTCGAACGGACTATTACGGAGTCATCACCACGGACAACGCCGCATGGCTCGAAGCGACGTTCAGTAGGTGAACTCGACTACCGTGTTCGCGCCGACGTTGCCCGCAGCATCGGTCAGCCCGGTGACCGTGAGGCGGTACTCCATCGCCGTGGTCAAACCGGCGCGGTTCGGATAGATCGTCGCCGACGTCGCGTTGCCGGAGGCGATGGAGAACGTGGACCCACTGACCGTGATCGGGTAGGTGGCCGAGCACGCCGAGCTGTAGGCGTTGCCATTCAGGCACACCGTGCTGGGCACGAGGAACAGGAAGGTGTCCGTCCGACGCAGGCTCCACTGGGCCGTTGGGCTCGCGGCCACACCGCTGACGGTCTCCGTGACCGTGCCACAGGCCACCCGGTTCGCCCCACAGGCGTCGGTCACGGCCGTGCGGAGGCCGTTCGCGTTGGCGTAGTTCGTCGGGGTCGGCGCGGTCACCGTGATCGTCGGCGCCGTGCCGTCGATGTAGTACGTGCCGCTCGCGATCGGGCTCACGTTGCCGGCGAGGTCGGTGGCGCGGGCCTGCATCTTGCGGCCGTTGGTCTCTGGCATCGGGACCGTGCCGCTGTAGGCGAGCCACACGGTGTCGGCGTTGTTCGTGTACTGCTGACCGGCCGCGGGGACGCCGCTGCCGCCGGCGTTGTCGGTGAAGGTGGCCGTCCAGGCCAGGCTCGTCACCTTGCACCAGGTCGTGCCGGCAACCGCGTTGCCGACGTTGGCCGTGGCGCAGGGGGCCGCCTGCGTCGCCGTGGGGGCGATCGTGTCGAGCACGACGGTGCGGACGGCCGAGGTGGCCGTGTTGCCGTACGGGTCGGTCGCCACGGCGTCGTAGCTCGCACTGCCCTCGACCAGGCTCACCGGGAGGCTCCAGGTGCCGCCCGCGGTGACGGTCGCGGTGTCCGTCAGCGGCACGCCGTTGCGTCGCACCACGATGGTCGATCCGGGCTCGCCCTGACCGACGATCGTGTTGGCCTTGACGTTGGTGACGAGGTCGGCGGGGACGTTCGAGTCGCTGCCGATGGAGTCGATCGAGACCGTGGTGGTGGTGTCGTTGCCGCAGCGGAGCTGGGTGTACCCGGGCGTGTAACGCACCGCGATCGTCAGCGGCGTGGGCGAGAGCCACGTCGTGCTGCCGTTCGGCACGGCGCGCACGCGCAGCTGGAAGTTGAGGGCGCCCGAGGTCGAGGCGGGGAAGGTGGCCCGCTGCACCTCGCTCGCGACCGACGCCGTGGTCGCGGCGTTGACGTACGTGACGTCGCCGACCTGCGTGCCGTCGAGCCGGTGCAGGCTGAGCTGGTAGCGGTAGCGCTGACCGACGTTGTTCCAGCCGACGAGCACGTGGTCGCCCGTGTCGGAGCACGTCGCACCGGCGGGGGTCGGCGTCGGCGCGACCGTCGTGAAGGTGCCGGACGTGGCCGTGGCGACGTCGGTCCAGTAGGCCTGCGTGGGCATCGCGCCGAGGACGAGCGCGCCCGCCGCCACCAGGGCGCCGACCGACATCGTCGCGACGGGACCGCCGGATGAGGCTCGCCCGGACCGGTGGTGCGAGCTGGCCGGACGGCGCAGCAGGAGGACCAGGACGACGCCCGAGGCCACGAGCACCGCGACGCCGCTGCGTCCGTCGAGGGCCGTGACGACGCGGCCGAGCACCGGCACGCTCACGTCGACGCGCTCGGCGCTCGTGACGACGTACGGCTCCGGGTCTGTGGTCGAGTTCGCGTCGCCCTGGAGCACGAGGACGGCCTCGTCGCCCCGGAGCTGCGCGGCCACCACGCGGTGCGTCACGCGCTCGTCACGGTCGTTCTCGACGCTGACGACGTCACCCACCGCCAGGTCGCCGGCATCGACGGTGCGGGAGAACGCGAGCGACCCGGTCGGGATCGACGGTGACATCGAGCCGGAGGTGAAGACGAGCGGCTTGACGCCGGCCGCCCAGGCGAGGCCCGTGGCCAGGATCGCCAGCACGCCGAGCGCGACGGCGAGCCGCAGGACGCCCCGGCGACGGCGGTCGGGTCGGTCGGTCGAGCGGTGCGAGCGCGCCGGGCGGGCGAGGTGGCGGGACATCTCAGCGCACCACCGATCGGCCGGTCACGACGAGCACGACGGTGCCGGTGCGCGGCTGCGCGCCCTGGGTGGCGGTCTGGGGCAGCGAGACCTGGGCGCACACGTTCTGCGTGCCGTTCGGCGCGATGGCGGCCATCGCGTTCGAGGCGGCGACGGTCAGCAGCGTCGTGTCGCTGGTCGCGAGCGTGACCGCAGGCCCGAGCGACGCGCCGGAGCAGGAGCTCGAGTACCCCACCGTGCCGTTGCCGGTGTTGGTCGCCGTGCCCGAGAACAGCTGGACCTGCAGGCTCGTGGCGATCGTGCCGGTGCCGCGACCCGCGACGGTGAAGCGGAGCCGTGACTCGACGCCGATGTTCGAGACGGTGAGCGTCGCCGCACGGCTGTCGCCCGGCAGCATGTCGGTGATCGTGAGTCCGCTGAGCGCGACGGTGTCGCTCGCGCTGCCGTTGAGGCCGATGTCGAGCGTGCCGGAGCTCAGCGTCGGAAGGGTGACCGTGGCCGAGCCGGTCCAGTAGGCGCCGGTGGCGTTCGTGCCGGTGACCAGCAGGAACAGCACGACAGCGCCGACCGCAGCGCGCGCCAGACGGCGGCGGGGTCGGGTGCGGGCGCGGTGCTCAGCCATGCTGCTCCTCCCCCTTGCGACGGGCCGCGAGAACGGCTCCGCCCGCAGCGCACGTGAGGAGGCCGAGGAGGAACAGGTCGAGCCCGACCTGGGCGCCGGTCGTGGGCAGCGACCCCGAGCCGGCGTTGCCAGCGGGGTTCGCGTCGCTCGGGAACGCCTCAGCCAGCGTGATGCGGAACTGCAGCGGCAGCTGCCGAGCCTGGGTCACGTTGGTCGAGGCCGGGTCGAAGAACGCGCGGACGTCGACCGTGACCACGTCGCCGACCGGGACCGGCCGGACGGTGAGGTCCTGGGCCACCTGGGCCGGGTCGAGCGCGACCCACGCGCCACCGTCGACGCGCACCGAGAGGTCGATGTCGCTCTCGAGGAACGGGTCGCCCGCTGGGGTGAGTGCCTCGATGCTCATCGTCGCGGCCGAGGGGCCCTGGGCCCGGACGTAGAACGTGCGGGTCTCGTCGTCGCCCGGGATCCAGCGCATGGCCGGGTCGAACAGCGGAGCCGTGATGGCCGGCATCCACGTGGAACCGTCGACGCTGACGCCGATCTCGTCCGCGGCGTGTGCGGGCGTGACCCACAGCAGCGCGAGCAGGCCACCGAGCACGGCGCCGAGCAGGGGCAGGAGGGAGCGACGAACGGTCATGCGGCGTGCGCTCCCTTCTTCTTCGTGCTGGTCGTGGCGGCGGTGCGGTTCGTGCGACGGTCGAGGAGGCTCGAGCCGAAGGCCCAGGCCGCGTAGGCCAGCAGGGCGATGACCACGCCGGTGGTGACGACCTGGCGGGCCGAGCCCGACAGCGCGTGGTTGACGTGCCCCAGCAGCGGCACGGAGTACCAGAGCCGACCCCTGACCTGGTCGGCGATGACCGGCTTCGCGTCGACGATGCTGTTGGCATCGCCCTGGGTGATGAACGTGCGCTCGTCCGAGCCGTTCGTCGGCGCCCCGATGCCCACGACCCGGTGGGTGACGACCTCGGGCTCGCCCGAGACGAGCTGGTAGGTGACGACGTCACCGACCTTGATGTCGTCGGCGTCGACCGGCTTGACGACGACCAGGGTTCCCGGCGGGAAGTCCGGCCGCATCGACCCGGTCAGCACCGTGTACGGCGTCGCGCCGCCCGCGCGGGGCACGAGCACGCCGACGGCCACCATCGCGGTGGTCGCCAGGATGACGGTCCACGTGAGCGTGAGCGTCAGGAAGCCGAAGGCGCTGCGGGTCTTGGTCATGGGCGTGTCCATGGGAACGTCCCGGCGCCGGCCGTCGACCGGCGCCGGAGTCCGTTCCCTCAGGAGCATCCGTTCGTCAGTTGTGCGTCTGGACGGCGACGAGCTGGAGCTGGCCGAGCTGCTCCGCGGTGATGTTCTTGCCGTCGTTGTCGGCAGACGTCAGCGGGTTCGCCGAGACCGTGCCGTAGGGGTACGAGGCGTTGACGGTGGCGGTGATGGTCTTCGTGCCCTGACCGACCACCGTGTTGTTCGTGACGCCATCACCCGACAGGGTGACGGCCCCGAAGGTCAGCTCGGAGGCGAGCGGGCCGGCGGCGGTGATGTTGCCGATCTGCAGCTTGGCGCCGATGTGGTCGCCCTGGAGGTCCAGCGTGACGGTGCACTGCAGGCGGATCGTGTCGCCCGGGATGACCTTGACGACAGGCGTCGAGGTCTCGGTGTGCGTCCAGCCCGAGCCACAGGCCGGCGTGCCGAGGGTGATCGTGCCGCTCGACAGCGTGCCGGCGTTCACGTTCGTGTCGGCCGTCCAGTACGCGAGGGTGCCGGCTCCGCCGAGGAGGATGGCGGCCGCGGCGCCCGCGGCGAGCGCGCCCTTGGTGGTCTTCTTCATGGTGATGCTCCTGGGTGAGGGTGAGCACGCCGACCTGGCATGTCGAGGAAGAGACGCCCCGATCACGGGATCGTGACGCGACTTCCGCCACCAGCCGACATGTGTTTCAGATCACACTCCCCCGCGGGCGCACACCCAGCAACCTCAAAAAGCCTTTCTCCCCCACTCCCACCGCACAACTCACTGGAACGACGGCCGTCTCGATGAGCACATTCCCTGCGCGGAAACGCCAAAGGTCCCACTGACGCCGACCACAGGTCGAGCGCAGCGAGACTCCGCGGGTCAAGCGCGAGGAACGAGCGCGAAGGCGACGGAGTCGCCTTCGCTCACCAGCCGCGGGTCTCGAGGCGGTGAGGCTCGGGGATGTCGGAGACGTTGATGCCGACCATCGCGTCACCGAGGCCGCGCGAGACCTTCGCGACGACGTCGGGGTCGTCGTAGAACGTCGTGGCCTTGACGATGGCCTCGGCACGCTCGGCCGGGTTGCCCGACTTGAAGATGCCCGAGCCCACGAACACGCCCTCCGAGCCGAGCTGCATCACCAGCGCCGCGTCGGCCGGGGTCGCGATGCCACCGGCAGTGAACAGCACGACGGGCAGCTTGCCGGTCTGGGCGATCTCCTTGACGAGGTCGAACGGCGCCTGGAGCTCCTTCGCGGCGACGTACAGCTCGTCGTCGCGCAGGCCCTGCAGCTTGCGGATCTCGCCGGTGATCTTGCGGATGTGGGTGACCGCGTTGGAGACGTCGCCCGTGCCAGCCTCACCCTTGGAGCGGATGAACGCCGCCCCCTCGGTGATGCGGCGCAGCGCCTCGCCCAGGTTCGTCGCGCCGCACACGAACGGGACGTTGAACGCCCACTTGTCGATGTGGTTGGCGTAGTCGGCCGGGGTCAGCACCTCGGACTCGTCGACGTAGTCGACACCCAGGCTCTGCAGGATCTGCGCCTCGGCGAAGTGGCCGATGCGGGCCTTGGCCATGACGGGGATCGAGACGGCCTCGATGATCGCGTCGATCAGGTCGGGATCGCTGGCACGCGCCACACCGCCCTGCGCACGGATGTCGGCGGGCACCCGCTCGAGCGCCATGACCGCCACCGCGCCGGCGTCCTCGGCGATCTTCGCCTGGTCAGCCGTGACGACGTCCATGATGACGCCGCCCTTCAGCATCTCGGCCATCCCGCGCTTCACGCGGGAGGTGCCGATACCGGTGTCGTTCGAGGCGCTGGGGGTCTGTTCGGTGCTCACCCGGCGAGTCTAGCGAGCGGGTTGGGCGGACCTCACGACGTCCACCATCCTGAGACGGTCGACGACCTTGCGGCGAGGGCGCCCGTCAGCTCGGCCCGACCGCCGTTCGTGGGCGTCGAGGACCTTCCAGTCGGCCAGGTCGAGGGCGGCTCCGTCGGCGAGGAGCGCGCGCGAGCCGCGATGCGGCTCGACCCGACCGGTCGCGACGTCCGAGAGCAGGGCGTTCACGGTCTCGAGCGAGCACGACTTGTTGGTGCCGATGAAGCCCGTGGGGCCGCGCTTGGCCCAGCCGACGACGTAGGTGCGCGGCAGCAGGTCTCCCCCGGGCTCGGTGAGCACACGGCCGCCGACGTTCGAGATGCGGTGGGCCTCCGGGTCGAACGGGACGCCGGGAATCGGATCGGAGCGGTAGCCGACCGAGCGCAGCACGGTCGTGGTCGCGATGAGCTCGTGCTCCTCGGTGGGCACCGCGCGCACCGCGCCGTCCGGGCCGGTCTCGAGGCGGGTGCGGGCGACACGGAGGCCCTCGACGCGGTCGGTGCCGAGGATCTGCTCGGGTGCCGAGAGGAAGCGCAGCACGACGCGGCGGCGGTCGGGATCGATCGTGGCGTCCGAGCCCTCGCGCAGGAGTCGCGACTTGGTGTCGTCGCCGCCCAGCAGCTCCTGCTGCGGGACCACGACGTCGAGGTCGGGGTGGGTCAGCAGGCCGACCATCTCGGGCACGGTGAACGCGGCCTCGGCCGGGCCACGGCGGGCCACGAGCACGACCTCGCGCACGGCGCTGGTGCGCAGAGCCTCGAGGGCGTGGTCGGCGATGTCGGTGCGGGCCAGCTCGGCCGGGTCGCTGAGCAGCACGCGTGCGACGTCGAGCGCGACGTTGCCGTTGCCGACCACCACGACGCGGTCGGCCGAGAGGTCGAGCGGGGTGTCGACGTGGTCGGGGTGCCCGTTGTACCAAGCGACGACGTGGGTGGCCGTCGCGTTGCCGGGCAGGTCCTCCCCCGGCACGCCGATGCGACGGTCGCGGGAGGCGCCGGTGGCGTAGATGACCGCGTCGTACCCGGCGAGGACCTCGTCGTGGCTGACATCGGTGCCGACCTCGACCCCGAGCCGGTACTCGAAGCCGGGCTGAGACTCGATCTGCGCGAAGAGCTTGCCGATGTCCTTGGTGTGCTGGTGGTCGGGCGCCACTCCCGCGCGCACCAGGCCGTGCGGCGTGGGGAGGCGGTCGAGCACCGTGACGTCGACCCCGCGCTGCTTCAGCAGCTCGTCGGCCGCGTACAGCGCGGCGGGACCTGCCCCCACGATCGCGACGCTCAGCTGCGAACGCTCCTGGATGCGCACGACCGGCGGCACGGGAGCCTGGGCCGGCCTGGTGGCCGACTCCAGGCCGTTGCCGGCGTCCGATCCCGCGTGGAACAGCGCGTTGAGCTCCATGAACACGAGCTCGTCGTCGTCGAGGCGCGTGTGCGGCTTGATCGCTCCGACGGGGCAGGCGCGGACGCACGCCCCGCAGTCGACGCACGAGATCGGGTCGATGTAGACCATCTCGGCCGTCGCGAAGTCGGGCTCGTCGGGCGTGGGGTGGATGCAGTTGACCGGACAGGCGAATGCGCAGGCGGCATCGCCGCAGCAGGGCTGCGTGACGACGTGCGGCACGTCAGGCTGCGTCAGAGACGACGGGGTCGATCAGCGCGGCCGAGGGCTCGCTGCGGTAGCGCGACGAGCGGCCGTCGATCTTCAGCCAGCGCCACATCCGGCGTGACGAGCGGGTCATCAGGCCCGACTCCTCGGCGAGCATGCGCACGTCGCTGAACAGGTCGGCCAGGAACTCCTGCGACTCCGGGCTGTCCCAGTAGAGCTCGTCGAGCACCTTCTTGGGCACGCCGAGCTGCGTGCGCATCTCCTTCGGCGGGATCAGGATCGCGTCGCCCAGCACGCGCATGATCACGGGGTACAGCATCGCGATCACCCACCGCTCGACGCGACCGAGACGCGGGCCGTTGCGCATGATGAAGGCGTGCGCGAACGAGATGTGGCGCGCCTCCTCGGCGACGTGGATCTGCATGATCCGCGACAGCACGGGAGGCAGCTGCTTCGAGCCGCGCAGGATCTGCTTCTGGGTGTGGTCGATGGGCTCCTCGCCCGCGAGCACGCCGATGAAGAAGCCGACCGGGAACCGCGAGGCCACGAGCGGCAGGAAGCCCGAGATCGCGCGCATCCAGCGGCGCATGCCCGGGACGTCGGCGCCGATGCGGTTCACGCACTGCTGGAACATCTGCGTGTGGTGGCACTCCTCGGTGGCCTCGTGGGTGAGGTACCGGAACTCGGCCGAGCCGTTGGGCTGGGTGAAGACGTACTGCATGATGCCGCGGATCAGGATGTTCTCGAACTGCAGGCCGACCTTGAGGATGTTGGCCTGACGCCACATGCCGATCTCGATCTGACGCTCGACGGGCAGTGCCTTGTACCAGGGGTGCGAGCCGAGCGGGTCGATGCCGTCGGGCAGGATCCACCGCTCGTCGGTGCGGTCGACCTGGAAGTCCGGGTGGTCCCACGGGATGTCGATGAAGGCGTTGAAGTGACGATCGACCGACGCCTGCGAGAGCTGCTGCAGCGTCTGCTCGTACTCCGCCTTGCTCAGGGTCGGGAGGTCGTCCTGGGTCTGGTCGAGGTCGTGCGCGTCCGTGACGGTCATACCGACAGTATGTGCACGTCACGATCTATGTGTCAACGGTGATGGCACATAGATCGTGCGTCATCACTCACAGCTGCCTGACCTGCAGGTTCAGGTGTCGAGGCCCGGGTTCTGCACCGCCTGACGGTGCACGATTGCCATGCGCTGGAACACCGTGACGAGACTCGCGAGGGCGAGGACCCAGAGCGTGATCTCGGTCAGGAAGTCCCACCCCAGCAGGCCGTTGAAGCCCGTCATGACCAGGATCGCGACGAGCCGGTCGGCCCGTTCGGCGATGCCACCCTTGGCCTGCATGCCGAGGCTCTCGGCGCGGGCGCGGGCGTACGAGGTGAGGTTGCCGAGCACGAGGCACGCCAGGCTGAGGTAGAAGTACCAGCGCACCTCGCCCAGGTCGGCCTCGGCGTGCACCGAGACGTAGTAGATCGCGAGGCCACCGAAGATCGCGGCATCGCCCACGCGGTCGAGCGTCGAGTCCAGGAACGCTCCCCACTTGCTCGACGTCCCCAGCTGGCGGGCCATGTAGCCGTCCATGAGGTCGCTGAACACGAACGCCGTGATGAACATGACGCCCCAGAACAGCTCGCCACGGGGGAAGAAGAACAGCGCGCCGAACACCACGCCGGCCGTGCCGACGATCGTGACGTGGTCGGGCTTCACGCCCCACTTCAGGAGCAGGTTCGCCGGGTGCGCCAGGATCGTGGTCCAGAACTGGCGGAAGCGCTCGAGCATGGGTGAAGTCCTCCCGGGACGTCGAGGACAGGTCTCAGGTGCCGTCGGACCAGGCGGCGGCCAGCAGGTCGCGCGTGTCCTCGAGCAGCTGGGGCAGGGTCTTGGTCTGCCCCAGGACGGTCATGAAGTTGGCGTCGCCCGACCAGCGCGGGACGACGTGCTGGTGGAGGTGCTGCGAGAGCGAGCCGCCCGCCACTCCCCCGAGGTTGAGCCCGACGTTGAAGCCGTGAGGCTGCGAGACCCGACGGATCGTGCGGAGGGCGTGCTGGGTCAGCTCGGCCACCTCCGCCGTCTCCGCGGGCGTGAGCTCGGTGTAGTCGGCGACGTGCCGGTCGGGCACGACCATGAGGTGGCCCGGGTTGTACGGGTACAGGTTCAGCACGACGAAGCACGTCTCGCCGCGGTGCACCACGAGCTCGGACTGCGCACCGCCCGCGGCGATGCGGCAGAACGGGCAGCCGGGATCGGCCCCCTCCGCGAGATCGAGGCCCGCCGACTCCGCCTCGGACTCCTCGCCGCGCACGTACGACATGCGGTACGGCGTGTAGAGCCGCTGCAGCCGGTCAGGTCCCTCGGTCACGCCGCAACCCTAGTGCGTCTCGCAGCCGACCCCGCGGAGCGGTGAGTCTGTCGGCTGTCGCCGACCAGCTCACCGCCCCCGACGGGTCAGACCTGGGTGCGGGAGGTGACGGCGTCGACGATGCGGGCCACCGCGTCGTCGAGCGGCACCGCGTTCTCCTGCTCCCCGTTGCGGAAGCGGAAGGAGACGGCGCCGGCCTCGATGTCGTGGTCGCCCGCGAGCAGCATGAACGGCACCTTCTGGGTCTGCGCGTTGCGGATCTTCTTCTGCATCCGCTCGTCGGACTCGTCGAGCTCGAAGCGGATGCCGGCGGCCTTGAGCCGCTCCCCCAGCTCCCGCAGGTGCTCGGTGTGGCGCTCGGCGACGGGGATGCCGACGGCCTGCACCGGGGCGAGCCACGGAGGGAAGGCGCCGGCGTAGTGCTCCACGAGCACGCCCATGAACCGCTCGATCGAGCCGAACTTGGCCGAGTGGATCATGACGGGCTTCTGGCGCGAGCCGTCCGGAGCGATGTACTCCAGGTCGAAGCGCTCGGCCGACGGCATGTTGAAGTCGTACTGGATGGTCGACATCTGCCAGGTCCGGCCGATCGCGTCGCGCGCCTGCACCGAGACCTTCGGCCCGTAGTACGCCGCTCCACCCGGGTCCGGAACGAGCTCGAGCCCGGTCTCGAGGCACACGTCCTCGAGCACCTTGGTGGCGGTCGCCCAGTCCTCGTCGGACCCGATGAACTTGTCGGGCTTGGAGTCGTCGCGGGTCGACAGCTCGAGGTAGAAGTCGTCCATCCCGAAGTCGCGCAGCAGGCTCAGCACGAAGCCCAGCAGGTGCCGGATCTCGTCGGGCGCCTGCTCGGGGGTCACGTACGAGTGCGAGTCGTCCTGCGCGAAGCCGCGCACGCGGGTCAGACCGTGGATCACGCCCGACTTCTCGTTGCGGTACACGTGCCCGAACTCGAACAGGCGCAGCGGCAGCTCGCGGTACGAGCGCTGCCGCGAGCGGAAGATCAGGTTGTGCATCGGGCAGTTCATCGCCTTGAGGCGGTACGGCTGCCCGTCGAGGTCGAGCGGCGGGAACATGTTCTCGCCGTAGTACGGCAGGTGGCCCGAGGTGTAGAACAGCTCCTCGCGCGAGACGTGGGGGGTGCCGACGTACTCGAAGCCCTCCTCGATGTGCCGGCGGCGGACGTAGTCCTCCATCTCCCGCTTGATGACGCCACCCTTGGGGTGGAACACCGGCAGGCCCGAGCCGATCTCGTCGGGGAAGCTGTACAGGTCGAGCTCGGTGCCGAGGCGACGGTGGTCGCGACGCTGCGCCTCCTCGATCCGGTGCAGGTGCTCCTCGAGCGCCTCCTTGGTCGGCCACGCGGTGCCGTAGACGCGCTGGAGCTGCTTGTTCTTCTCGTTGCCCCGCCAGTAGGCGGCAGCCGAGCGCATGAGCTTGAACGCCGGGATGCGCTTGGTGGTGGGCAGGTGCGGTCCGCGGCAGAGGTCCTTCCACGCCAGCGACCCGTCGCGCTTGAGGTTGTCGTAGATGCTCAGGCCACCGTCGCCGACCTCGACGCTCGCACCCTCGGCCGCGTCACCCGCGGAGGACTTCAGGCCGATGAGCTCGAGCTTGTACGGCTCGTCGGCCAGCTCGGCCCGCGCGGCGTCGTCGTCGATCTCGCGACGGGAGAACTTCTGGCCCTCCTTGACGATCTTGCGCATCCGGGTCTCGATCTTCTCGAGGTCCTCGGGCACGAACGGCTCCGGCACGTCGAAGTCGTAGTAGAAGCCGTCGGTGATCGGCGGGCCGATGCCGAGCTTGGCCTGCGGGAACAGCTCCTGCACGGCCTGCGCCATGACGTGGGCGGTCGAGTGGCGCAGGATGTCGAGGCCGTCGGGCGACGCGATGTCGACGCCCTCGACGCTCTGGCCCTCGGCCAGGGCGACGTTGAGGTCGCGCAGCTCACCGTCGACACGGGCCGCGATGACGTCGGGCGTCTCGCTGAACAGCTGCCAGGCCTTGGTGCCGGGGTCGACGACCTTCGGCTCACCGTTGACGACGACGTTCAAGGACATGGCGAACTCCTGTGTTCAGCTGGGCCACCCCCACGAATGGGCAGCGCTCTTGCCGCCAGCCTAGACCTCACCCCGCCTGACCGGATTCCGCCCCGGGCGACCCCCGCCTGCACCTAGGATGCGGACCGGACACACCGAGCTCCACGTCGCCGTCTCGGGCGACCGACCCAGGGGGAAACTCGTGATCACCTTCTTCGTGATCGGCGGCATCGGGATCGCGATCCTGCTGCTCTCGATCGTGCTCGGCGACCTGTTCGACGGCGCGCTGTCGTTCCTGGACGTCGGCGGCGACCTGTTCTCGAGCGCCGCCCTCGGCGGCTTCCTCGGCGCGTTCGGCTTCGCGGGCGCCATCGCGCTCGACGCGACCGACAACCTGACCGCGTCGGTCGGCGTGGGCCTGGTCTCCGGCGTCGTCGTGGGCCTCGGCGCCGGCTGGGCCTCCTCGCGCCTGCAGCAGGGTGGCGACGAGTCGACCGTGCGCACCAGCACGCTCACGGGTCGCACTGCCACGGTGCTGAACGCGATCCCCGCCGACGGCTACGGCGAGGTCACGATCCAGGTCGCCGGCCACATCACGAAGCTCAACGCCCGCTCCGCCGCTCCCGTGCCGACCGGCACCCCCGTCACCATCACCGCCGTTCTCTCCGCGACCTCCGTGCAGGTCGCCCCTCTGGAGGCTTGACCCGTGAACTTCGACTCCCTCTCCCCCCAGCTGCTGGGCGTCATCGGCCTCGTCGTCGTCGTGGCGCTGCTGGCAGCGCTCATCACCACGCGCTACAAGGTCGCCGGCCCCAACGAGGCCTTCATCGTCACGGGACGCGGCGGCAAGTCGGTCCGCAACGCCGAGACCGGCATCTCCTCGACCGACATCTCGGGCCAGAAGGTCGTGATGGGCGGCGGCGTGTTCGTCATCCCGTTCGTGCAGAAGCTGCACGTCCTGGACCTGTCGTCGCGCCGCATCATGGTGCAGATCCGCGGCGCGGTCTCGGGCCAGGGCGTCAAGCTCAACCTCGACGGCGTCGCGATCGTCAAGGTCGGCGGCAACGAGGACTCGATCCGCGCGGCCGCCCAGCGCTTCCTCTCGCAGCAGAACGAGATCGAGACCTTCACGCAGGAGACGCTCGCCGGATCCCTGCGGTCGATCGTCGGCTCGCTGTCGGTCGAGCAGATCATCCGTGACCGCGCCGCCTTCGCGCAGCGGGTCGCCGACGAGTCGGAGAGCTCGCTGACGGGTCAGGGCCTCGTGCTCGACACGTTCCAGATCCAGGACATCACCGACGACGGCACGTACCTGTCGGACCTCGGTCGTCCCGAGGCCGCCAAGATCGGCCAGCTCGCCTCGATCGCCGAGGCGGCCGCCCGCCAGGCCGCCGAGCAGGCACGCATCGCGGCCGAGCAGGAGATCGCCGTCTCGCAGCGCCAGCTCGCGCTCAAGACCGCCGAGATCAAGGCCGAGACCGACGCGGCCTCCGCACAGGCTGCTGCCGCCGGCCCGCTAGCCCAGGCCGACCGCGACCAGGCGATCCTCGCCGAGCAGGAGAAGGTCGCGGTGCGTCAGGCGGCGCTGAAGGAGCGTCAGCTCGACACCGAGGTGCGCAAGCCGGCCGACGCCGAGCGGTACCGGGTGGAGACCGAGGCCGAGGGTCGTCGCAACTCGCAGATCTTCGACGCCGACGCCCGCAAGGCGGCCGCCATCGCCTCCGCCGAGGCCGAGGCCGAGGAGGCCCGTCTGACCGGTGAGGGCGAGAAGTCACGACGCTCGGCGCTGGCCGAGGCGGAGGCCATCGAGGGCGCCAAGCGCGGTGAGGCCGAGAAGGCCCGCCGTGTGGCCGAGGCCGACGCGCTGCGCGCCGAGGGCGAGGCGGAGGCCTCCGCGATCCTCGCCAAGGGTGAGGCCGAGGCCGAGGCGATGAACAAGCGCGCCGAGGCGTTCGAGCAGTACAACGACGCCGCCGTGCTGCAGATGCTGATCGAGATCCTGCCGAAGCTGGCAGCCGAGGTCGCCGGCCCGATGAGCGCGATCGACAAGCTCACCGTCATCTCGACCGACGGTGCCGGCGAGCTCCCCAAGCAGGTCACCGGCAACGTCGTGCAGACGCTCGAGCTGCTCAAGAACACGACGGGCGTCGACCTGCAGGCCCTGATCAGCCGTTACACCGACGGAGACCCGGCGCTCGCGAGCACGTCCACCGCGCCGGCGGGCGACACCCCGCCGGCCTGACGCCTCAGGCGTCGACGGGGTCGGCCGGTCGCAGGGTCGGCATCGGCAGCAGCAGGGCCGCGGGCGCCCCCGCGGGCACGGCCGGGGCGACCGGTGCGACGGCGTCGACCCGTCGGTAGGCCTCGCCACGAGCCGGACGCGGATCGGCCTCGCCCTTGTTGGGCCACAGCGACATCGCCCGCTCGGCCTGGGCCGTGATCGTGAGCGACGGGTTGACCCCGAGGTTCGCCGAGATCGCCGAGCCGTCGGCGACGTGCAGTCCGTCGTAGCCGTGCACGCGCTGGTACGGGTCGATGACGCCGGTCTCGGCGGTCTCGCCGATGACGCAGCCGCCGATGAAGTGCGCCGTCAGCGGGACGCCCACGAGCTCGCCGGCCGAGCTGCCCGGGTAGCCGTCGATCGCGGTGGCGACGTCCTTGGAGACGCGGTCGGCGACCGGGATCCAGTCGGGGTTCGGCTCGCCGGCGCCCTGCTTGCTCGTGAGCCGTGAGCCGAAGAGGCCGCGCTTGCGGTAGGTGGTGATCGAGTTGTCGAGCGACTGCATCACCAGGATCACGATCGACTGCTCGGCCCAGCGGCGCGGCGAGTGCAGCTTCACCGTGCCCCGCAGACCGAGCAGGCGGTAGCCGCGCAGCACGGCGCGAAGGCGGCCACCGGGGCCGGGCCGGTCGGGAAGCGCCATGTTCATGAGGCTGAGGGCGCCGGAGCCGCGGCCGTAGCGCACGGGCTCGACGTGCGTGACCGCGTCGGGGTGGAACGACGAGGTGATCGCCACGCCCTCGGTGTAGTCGGCGTCCTTGGCGGAGGCCCGCGCCGAGAGCACGGCCTCGGAGTTCGTGCGGCTCAGCGCACCGATCTGCGTCGAGAGACGCGGCAGCGAGCGCTCGCGGAGGCGGTGCAGGAGGTCCTGCGTGCTCAGCGCGTTGCCCGCGAACACGACCTGACGCGCGGTGAAGCGCTTGCGGCGCAGCGGGTTGCCGGTGCGGCGCGTGCGCACCTCGTAGCCCCCACCGTCACGCTCGCGCACGTCGTGGACGGTCGTGAGCGCGTGGATGTCGGCGCCGTTCTTCTCGGCGAGGAAGAGGTAGTTCTTGACCAGCGTGTTCTTCGCGTTGTGGCGGCAGCCCGTCATGCACGCCCCGCAGTTGAGGCACGCGTTGCGGTCGGGTCCGGCGCCGCCGAAGAAGGGATCGCCCAGGTCGGCTCCCGGCTCGTCGCCGAAGAGCACGCCGACGTCGGTGGGGTGGAACGTGTCGCCGACGCCATAGTCGCGGGCCAAGGACTCGACGAGGTCGTCGGCCGGGGTGCGCCCCGGATAGGTCGTGACGCCGAGCATCTTCTTGGCCTGCGCGTAGTGCGGAGCCAGCTCGTCGCGCCAGTCGGTGATGTGCGACCAGTGCGGGTCCGCGTAGAACGGCTCCAGGGGCTCGTACAGCGTGTTCGCATAGACCAGCGAACCGCCTCCGACGCCCGTGCCGCTCGTGATGAGCACGTCCTTGAGCAGCGTGATGCGCATGATGCCGAAGCAGCGCGCCCACGGGGCCCACAGGTAGCGGCGCAGACGCCACGAGGTCTCCGGGAACTCGTCGTCGGCGAAGCGGCGGCCGGCCTCCATGACGCCGACCTTGTAGCCCTTCTCGGTCAGACGGAGGGCGGTGACACTGCCCCCGAAACCGGACCCCACCACCACGACGTCGTAGTCGAACTCATCGCTCTCGTCTCGCATGTGAAGCAGGTTACACACGCTATTGACACTTTGCCAATAGTCTCGCCAGACTGACCCGGTGACCTCCTCCCCGAGCCCGGTGCGCAGCCGACTCGAACCCGACGAGCGGCGCCGGCAGATCATCGACGCCGTCCGTCCGCTGTACCTGGCGCGCGCCTTCAACGACGTCTCGACCGCCGAGCTCGCTGCGGCCGCCGGCGTCGCCCGCGGCCTGATCAACCACTACTTCGGCTCGAAGCGCGACCTGTTCATCGAGGTCATGCGCTCCTCCATCCGCATGCCGGAGTCCGAGCTCCCGGACCTGTCCCACCTGCCGCTGCCCGACCGCGTGCGGCTCACGATGGACTGGATCCTCCAGGCCGCCGAGACCTACGGACAGACCTGGGTCAGCGTCTCCGGCGCTGCGAACCTGCACGGCGACTCCGACCTGCAGGTCGTGGTCGACGAGGCCGACGACCATGCCGCCCGCCTCACGCTCGACGCGATCGGCCTGCCGGACGACCCCCACCTGGTGGCACGCCTCCGCGCGATCGCCCCCCTCGTCAAGTCGGTCTGCCGCGAGTGGCTCGTGCGCGAGACGCTCACCCGGGCCGAGGCGCTCGACCTGCTCACCGACACCGTCCTGCTCTTCGCGACCAAGGAGAAGACCTCATGACCTCGATCGGCATCATCGGCTCCGGCTTCGGCGCCATCGCGACCGCGGTGGAGCTGCGCGACCACGGGCACGACGACGTGCGCCTGTGGGAGCGCTCGAGCGAGCTCGGCGGCGTGTGGCGCGACAACACCTACCCCGGCGCGGGGTGCGACGTGCCCTCGCCGCTCTACTCGTTCTCGTTCAACGTCAACAAGGACTGGAGCCGGCGCTACGCGCTGCAGGTCGAGATCCTCGACTACCTGCGTCGCACGGCCGACGACTTCGGCATCACGCCGCTGGTGCGCTTCGACCACGAGATCGTGTCGGCCCACTGGATCGAGGACGACCGGCAGTGGGAGGTCGGCTTCGCCGCGGGCGGCACCGACCGGGTCGACGTCCTGATCAGCGCCGTGGGCCAGCTGTCGCGACCGAAGCTGCCGCCCATCCCCGGCATCGACGACTTCGCGGGCGAGCAGTTCCACTCCGCCGAGTGGCGTCACGACCTCGACCTCACCGGCAAGCGCGTCGCGGCGGTCGGGGTCGGCGCCAGCGCGATCCAGTACGCCCCGCACCTCGCCGAGCGCGCCGAGCACCTGACCCTGTTCCAGCGGTCCGCGAACCACATCTTCCCGAAGCCCGACAGCGCGATCCCGCGCTGGTGGCGCCAGGCGATCCCCTACGAGCGCGGCCTCTGGTGGACGTTCGGCGAGCAGTTCTCACGCGGCCTCGATCTGGGCACGCGCACCGGACGCGCCATCGCGAAGGTCTGCGACTGGCACCTGAAGAAGTCGGTCGACGACCCCGAGACGCGCGCCGCCCTGACGCCGGACTACCCGCTGGGGTGCAAGCGCATCCTGTTCTCGAACAACTTCTACCCGACCGTGAACCGCTCGGACGTGGACCTGGTGGCCGACGCGATCACCCGGGTCACGCCCGAGGGTCTCGAGACGGCCGACGGCACGGTGCACGAGGCCGACGTCATCGTCTACGGCACCGGCTTCGACGCGCAGGACTTCCTCGACTCGATCGACATCACCGGCGTCGGCGGCCGCAAGCTGGCCGCGCAGTGGGCGGACGGCGCGCACGCCTACCTCGGCATGTACGTGCCCGGCTTCCCCAACCTGTTCGTCTCGTACGGCCCCAACACCAACCTCGGTGGCGGCTCGATCATCTACATGCTCGAGGCGCAGGCGCGGCACATGCGTCAGGTGCTGGACCGCCTGGACGCAGGTCGGTGGGAGACCGTCGAGGTCACCGAGGAGGCCGAGCGGGAGTTCGACGAGCGCGTGCAGAAGCGCCTCGGGCTCTCGGTATGGGGCCAGTGCGACAACTGGTACCGCCACCCCTCAGGGCGCATCACGTCCAACTGGCCGGGCTCGACCAAGCCGTTCGAGCGCGCCACCCGTCACCTGGATCCGGAGGCCTTCGCGTGGGCGTGACCGACATCGACCCGACGTCGAGCGACGACCTCACCTATCCGGCCGAGCCGTGGGACCTGCACGGCCACGCGCAGGTCGGGGTGTGGCTGGTCCCCCGGCGGGCGGCTCCCCCGCCGCACCACCCCGGCAGCCGACAGATCCGCCTGTTCGGGCGGGTCCTCGTCGGCGCGGCGTTCTTCCGCTACGACGACCCGAGCCCGCTGACCTACGACGAGATCATGGCGACCCAGCTCGTGCTCGACGGCTGGCGGCCCCGGGTGTCGATCACGCACATCTGGGTCGACTCCCCCGCCTCGAAGGCCGGCGGGCGTGACCTCTGGGCCATCCCGAAGGACCTCGCGGAGTTCGAGCGCGTCACCAACCGGGCCTACACCGCCGCGGGCATCGGCACGCTGACGCTCGCCCGGCTCCGGGCCCTGCCGTTCCGCCTGCCCCTGGGCTTCCGCATCGCGCAGGACCGCGCCGGGTCGCTGCTCGTCTCCCCCGTGGCCGGGTCGGCGCGTGTCGGGCTCGGCAAGGGCTTCTGGACCTTCGACCAGGACGGCCCCCTGGGCTTCCTGTCCGGCCGCACGCCGCTCCTGACGCTGACCCTCCAGCAGTTCCACCTCTTCTTCGGGAAGCGGTAGTCGCGGCACGCGGCCGTCATGCGGGCTAGGGCAGCCAGCGACGGCCGCAGGAACACGTCCAGTGCGAGACGCCCAGGACGGTCGCCGGGCCGAGCTGATGTCCGCGGAAGCGGTGCCACGTCTTCATGGCATCCACCATCACCCGAGGTCGCCCTCGGCGCACGTCCGGGGCCCTCGGTGGTCTAGATCCGCTCGCCGCCGAGCGCCTCGACGACCTCGTCGCACGACGTGTCGAGGCACTCCACGCCCCAGTTGTCGCCGAACACGACCCCGAACTCGCCGGGCGGATCCTCGCCAGCGTTCTCGGTGTACTCCTTGACGTTCTCGGCGGCCTGTCGATAGGTCCTCAGGCTGTCGTCGTCGGCGAACCACGCGATCCGGTACCCGTTGCCGTCGACGGAGCAGCTGAGGGTCTCGTCGGACCCGACGACCTCGTCCGGCTCGGCGTCCTCGCAGCCGAGCTCCTCCGCGACGGCCTGCGCCGACGGGAAGCTGGAGCCGCCGCAGGCCGAGAGCGGCAGGACGAGGGCGAGGACTGCCACGGCGGTGAGGCGCATGACCCCATGATGGCCGCACCGCGGCCGCATTGCGACGGACCGGAACGCGAACGGCCCCGTCCGGGCGGACGGGGCCGTTCTGCGGGTGGGCGATACCGGACTCCCTTTCAGGGAGATCTCCTGATGACCGGGCGGTTCGAGGCTCGACCGGCTGATGTCAGGCGGTTCGAGGCTCGACCGGCTGATGTCGGAGATCCATCGTTTCGACGAGGGTGGGCGGCCCGCGCCATGCGTCGACCCAACGCGCGGTCGCTGGTGGTTGTCCGAGGACCGCGAGATGGCAGAGGCAGCCTCGCACGCGTGCGGCACATGCCCGGCTCTGACCGCCTGCCGTCAGTACGTCCGGCAGCATCCCGAGCCCGCCGTCGTGTGGGCCGGGGTACTGCCGAAGCAGTTCAACCAGCGGAGGCGATCAGGCCGGCCTGAAGGGCCCGGAGTTGTCATCGTCGCCCCCACCTCGGGGCCAGTGGATGACGCCCTCGTAGACGCCGACCGCGAGCACGACCAGACCGATCACTCGGCCGTCGTTGGGATCCGGACCGTTCGACAGCAGCAGGCCGATCGAGACTCCGGCACCGATGCGGACGATCCACTTGATCACGCTACGACCGTAGTCGACGAGCCGTCAGCGGTCCGCGGTCGCCAAGCCGTCAGCGGTGCGCCGATGACGACGTTCGGCGTCCCGCTGCCCTCGACGCCAGACACGAGAGCCGAGACGCCAGCGATTGGACACGTGATGGACACGGTCCGAAACGAAGAACGCCTCCGATTCCAGTTTTCCCTGGAACCAGAGGCGTCATGAACGGTGGGCGATACTGGGTTCGAACCAGTGACCTCTTCGGTGTGAACGAAGCGCGCTACCACTGCGCCAATCGCCCGCTGTTGCGTCCGACACTTTAGCCCACCCGCTCCGACCTTCACCAATCCGGGGCGGCACGTTGCGCGGTCGTCGTCGGTTGTCCACAGCCCGGGTCGGTTCGGCCGATCGATTCTGTCGGTGGTCGGTGCTCGATCCTAGGGTGGAACCATGGAGATCGAGGGTGCGGTTCGGGTGCTGCGGGAGGCCGCGATGGCCTTGCGCACCGCGGGCGAGCACGGCCCCTCGACCGACACCGCTCGGGCGCTCATGACGGCCCGTAACGCTCTCGACGCCGCGCTGGCCGACACCCTGGCCAGCATCAGGGTCGCGGCCGGTCACGAGGCCGAGGGCGCCTCCTCCATCACCGGCTGGGCGCGACGTGAGCTGCGCATCAGTGCCGGTGAGACCTGGCGCCTCATCGCCGCGTCAGAGACCATGGACGCCCTGCCTGAGGTGCGGGAGGCCGCCCAGCACGGGCAGGTCACCACCGAGCATGTCGCCGCGTTCACCTATGCGCGTCGCCACGTCGGTGAGGCCCAGACCGCCCAGTCCACGAGGTGGCTGCTCGACGTCGCGCTCACCTGTGAGCCGAAGGAGCTGCGCGACGTCGCCCGCGAGCTGCGCGCCGCGATCCACCCCGACGAGCTCGAGGAAGCCTGGATCAAGGGCATGGCCAAGCGCGACATCACGGTCAACCCCGTCCCCGACGGCTGGCACGTCAACGGCTTCCTCGACATCGCCACCGGAGCCAAGCTGAAGGCGATCCTCGAATCCCTGTCGGTGCCGCGTGAGGCCAACGACCAGCGCACCGCCGCCGAGAGGCGCATCGACGGACTCTGCAGGCTCCTCGACAGCGTCCTGGAGAACGGCCTGCCGTCCGACAAGGGCGTCCGGCCGCAGATGAGCGTCCTGGTCGACGCCGAGACCCTCTCGGCCGCCACGACTCACCACCCCGGAGACCCCGCACCAGCCCCGACGGTGGCCACACCGCCGGCCGAGCTGATCGGGTTCGGTCCCATCAGTGGCGGTCTGCTCTCACAGATCAGCTGCAACGCCGACTTCACCGCCCTGCTGATCGACCGGAACAAGCCACCCAGCGACACCGGGCACGTGCTCGACGTCGGCAGGACCAAACGGCTCGCCACCAGGAAGCAACGGTTGGCGGTCCTGGCGCGACAACGACATCGATGCGCCAATCCCGGCTGCACCAACACGCACCTGGAGATGCACCACGCCACGTGGTGGTCCCGCGGCGGCACGACGAATGTCAAGGAGCTCATCGGCTACTGCGTGGGTTGCCACCACTTGGTGCACGCGGGGTTGCTCACCGTCGAGCGCGTCGGCGGCGAGCTCGTCACCCGCCACCCCGCCACCCACCTCAGCAGCCGCATCCCCCGCACCGAGCTACGACAACAGGCCTGGGAGCAACGCATCACCTGCAGCACCGAGTCGCTCCCCCGAGCCGGCTAGGCGCCGACGCCCCAGAGGTCCTCGGACTCGGCGCTGCGGCGCGCCCAGATCGCCTGCAGCTGCTGCGTCAGTGGTCCGGGCGCCACCAGCTCGCGGTCGTTGACCCGCTCGATCGCCTGCACGTCCCGGGTGGTGCCAACGAGCATGACTTCCTCGGCCGCCGACAGGACCTCGATGGGGTGGTCCTCCTCGGCGATCTCGACCTCGCCCGCAGCCCACTCCAGGAGCAGCGCACGAGTGATGCCGGCCAGCGGTCCGGCCGGGAGCGACGGCGTCACGACGCGCCCGTCGAGCACGTAGACGATGTTCGAGCCGGTGCCCTCGCAGACCTGGCCCTGGGTGTTCGGCATGACGGCCTCCGAGGCACCGCGGGCGAGCGCCGCCTCGACCATCAGCGCGTTCTCGCCGTACGACGTGGTCTTGAGGCCCGCCAAGGCGCCGCGCTCGTTGCGCGGCCACGGCACCGTGGCGATGCGGCTGACCGCGGGCGGCCGGTCGCAGGGCTCGGTGGCCACCACCACGGTCTGGTCGCCGTCGCCGCGTGGTGATCCCAGCGGTCCGAGGCCGGAGGTGACCGTGATGCGGATCCGTCCGAACGGCAGGTCGTGCCCCTCGAGCGTCGCGACGACGCCGGCGCGGACCGCGTCGAGGTCCGGCTCGCCGATGCCGAGACCCGTCGCCGAGCGCGACAACCGCTCGAGGTGGCGCGCGAGGGCGAACGGTCGCCCCTGCTCGACCTTGACCGTCTCGAACACGCCGTCGCCCACCACGAGACCGTGATCGAGCACGCTCAGCGCGCGTTCTTGCGGAGATTCCAGCACTCGTCCGTCGACCCACACACGCATGCCGCCAACCTACGCGACCCCGGTTTGGGCGTGGCGGGATGCATCGGCTAATGTTTCCTCTCGGCCTCGCAAGAGGCCAGTGCGGACATAGCTCAGTGGTAGAGCATCACCTTGCCAAGGTGAGGGTCGCGAGTTCGAATCTCGTTGTCCGCTCGGAACAGGGTTGCGGCCCATCCATCGGTGGGTTGGCCGAGAGGCGAGGCAACGGACTGCAAATCCGTCTACACGGGTTCAAATCCCGTACCCACCTCGGGATCACCACACAACTGAAAAACCCCCACACGGGCGATTGGCGCAGCGGTAGCGCGCTTCCCTGACACGGAAGAGGTCACTGGTTCAAACCCAGTATCGCCCACAGCAAGACCCCCGGATTCCTCGCCGATTCCGGGGGTTTTGTCTTGCTCTGACGGCCTCGGCCAGACTGGTGGCGTGACCTCACGCTGCCCCTGCACGAGCGGACTCCCCCTGGAGGCCTGCTGCGGGCCCGTCCTGGCCGAGCACGGCGCGGCCACGACCGCCGAGCAGCTCATGCGGTCTCGCTTCACCGCGTTCGCCGTCGGCGACGCCGCTCACCTGCTGCGTACCTGGCACCCGTCGACGCGCCCCTCGACGCTGGAGCTCGACGACGAGACCCGCTGGCTCCGGCTCGACGTCGAGCGAACCGAACCGGCGCTCGTGGAGTTCATCGCCTACTACCGCCGTCCCGAGGGACGCGGTCGCCAGCACGAGGTCAGCCGGTTCGTCCACGAGGACGAGCGCTGGTTCTACCTCGACGGCGTGAGCGTCTAGCCCGCAGGCTTCTCGACGGGCCGGCCCGGTCCCACGGGTGGTGAGGGGTCTGCTGAAGTGATCGGCCGCTCGTCCGACGCTTTCGCGGCCGGCACGGACTCGTCGCTCGGCTCTGGGTGCCGCAGCTCGTCGTACGCCGCGTTGATCGCCGCACCGATCAGCACCGAGATCGACAGGACGTACAACAGCAGCAGCACCGCGATGGGCGCTGCGAGCGGGCCGTAGATCGACGTGCCCCCGCTGCTGAATCCCAGGAGCCAGCGCACGAGGTACGCCCCGAAGATCCACATCGCGATGGTGAAGAACGCTCCCGGGAGGCCGGAACGCCAGCTCTTCCGGATCGGCACGGCCAGGTGGTAGAGCGTGCACAGGAAGCCGACGGAGAGGAGCAGGACCGTCGGCCAGTACAGCTGCGTGAGGAAGTTGACGTTGTCGGGCGTCACGGCCTGCACGACGTCGGGGCCCGCCAGCAGCAGGGGAACCAGGACGATGCCGAGCACGAGGGCCACGACGTACAGCCCGAAGGAGAGGGCACGGGTCTTCACGATGCCGCGGTGTCCGCCGAGGCCGTACATGATCGTGATGGTGTCGATGAAGACGTTGAGCGCTCGCGACCCCGACCACAGGGCGAGGAGGAAGCCGATCGACACGACGTCGAACCGGCCACCGCGCAGCACCTCGTCGAGCGTCGGCGTGATGACCGCGTCGACGGTGCTGTCGGTCAGGGCCCGGGAGGCCAGGTCGATCACGCGGTCCTTCAGCACGTCGACCTGCGCGACCTGGTAGCGCTCGGCGATGAAGCCGATCGCGCCCGCCAGGCCGAACACGAGCGGCGGGAGCGAGAGGATCGCGAAGAAGGCCGCCTCGGCCGCCAGACCGGTCACCCGGTTGCGGAAGCAGTTGCTGAAGGCGTGGCGCGCGACTCGCGGCACCTGCGTGACGAAGTCCGGCCAGCCTGATCCGGACGCCGACATGCGCCTACCGTATCCGCACGACGACCCGTCGGACGCGACCTGAGAACCGTGCCGCGCCGCGCGAGTTCGGTACGCTCCCCCGAGGCCCGGACCCGGCGACGACCGTCAGGCGGCCCCCCCGACAGGAGCCTGACGTGCGCACACTGGCCTCGGCCGCCCTCCACGGCGCGGCCGTCACGATCACCGCCCTCGCGGCCCTGCGGGCGACCGATCCCGTGCTCGCGGTCGCCGTGGTCGCGGCAGTGTCCGTGCTGCTGACCTGGTTCGCCGCGCTGTCGTCCACCGAGGACGCGTCGGGGCTCGATGCGACCGGAACGCTGCCGGGCGTCGCGCTCGCCATCGTCGGGCGCTCGGCCTGGGGCACCCTGCTGCCCGTGCTCGCGGTCCAGGCCGTGCTCGCGGTCGCGATCGGCGCCGCGGCCAACGCGCTCGACGACCGGCTCGGGCCCACGCTGCTCCTGGCCGAACCGACCCTCGTGCTCGCGGCCGTGACCGGTGCGCTGGTGGGCATCACGTCGGCGTGGGTCACCCTGTCGATCGACGGTGGCGGGCCGGTGGCGCTGTCAGCGGTCCCGGCACTCGTGGCCGGAGGCACGGGGCCGCTCGCGCTGCTCGGGGCGTTCAACCCGGCGCTCCTCCTGGGCCTCGCGACCGCCGGGCTGATCCCGTGGGACGCCACCGCGATCGCGCTCGTCGCAGCGGTCGCCGGAGCGGTGGTCGGCACGTACACGGTCAGCGCGCTGCTGCCCCACGACGAGTGACCCACGCCACATCGGCCTCCGGGGTTTCAGCGAGGAGCTACCTGAGTGTCCATCATGTGGATGCATCGTCCACTGGATGAGACAAAAGTTTGGCGGATGACACGACCGCCGACAGACTCAGGGCATGCAGTCAGCACACCCGGTCTTTCTCGTGGAGCGCCTCCACGTGGACCTGGGTCGTGCCCGCACCATGGCGTGTCGCTGAACAAGCGCCCCCGTTGACCGATTCGTGATCGTCCGGGCGCGCGGCGACCGCTGCACCCGTGGCCCAGCCGTGCGCTCCTCCTGTGAGGAAATCCATGGCTCAGACCGATGCACCAGCTGCCCGCCGTCCCCGCGCCAAGCGCGGTGAGGGCCAGTGGGCTCTGGGGTACCGCGAGCCGCTCAACGCCAACGAGCAGTCCAAGAAGGACGACAACCCGCTCAACGTCCGCGCCCGGATCGAGAACATCTACGCGCACCGCGGCTTCGAGAGCATCGACCCGAGCGACCTGCGCGGACGGTTCCGCTGGTGGGGCCTGTACACCCAGCGCAAGGCCGGCATCGACGGCGGCAAGACCGCCACGCTGGAGCCCGAAGAGCTCGATGCCGACCGCTTCATGCTGCGTGTGCGCATCGACGGCGGTCAGCTGAACCTCGAGCAGCTGCGGACCGTCGCCGAGATCTCGACCGAGTTCGCCCAGGACACCGCCGACCTGACCGACCGCCAGAACGTGCAGTACCACTGGATCGATGTCCGCGACGTGCCGACGATCTGGGAGCGCCTGGAGTCGGTCGGCCTGTCCACGCAGGAGGCCTGCGGCGACTGCCCCCGCGTCATCCTCGGCAGCCCCGTCGCCGGGGTCTCGAACGACGAGATCATCGACGCGCGCCCCGCGATCGACGCGATCGAGAGCCGCTACATCGGTGACCGCGCCTTCTCGAACCTGCCCCGCAAGTTCAAGTCGGCGATCAGCGGCCACCCCGGCCACGACGTCGTGCCGCAGATCAACGACATCGCCTTCATCGGCGCGATCCACCCCGAGCACGGAGCCGGCTTCGACGTCTGGGTCGGCGGCGGACTGTCGACCAACCCCATGCTCGCGCAGCGCCTCGGCGCCTGGGTCCCGATCGACGAGGTCCCCGCGGTCTGGGAGGGCATCGTCAGCATCTTCCGCGACTACGGCTACCGCCGCCTCCGGGCCCGCGCCCGCCTGAAGTTCCTCGTCGCCGACTGGGGCATCGAGAAGTTCCGCGAGGTCCTCGAGACCGAGTACCTCGAGCGCACGCTGATCGACCTCGAGGCACCCGAGGTGCCGACCACCCCCGTCGACCACGTGGGCGTCCACCCGCAGAACGACGGCAAGTTCTACGTCGGCGTCGCCTCCGCGGTCGGCCGCATCTCCGGGACCCTGCTGTCGCAGGTCGCCGACATCGTCGAGGCCCACGGCTCGCAGCGGGTCGCCACGACGCCGATGCAGAAGCTCGTCGTCCTGGACGTCGAGGAGGACCAGGTCGAGTCGCTCGTCGCCGACCTGGCCGCGATCGGCCTGCACGCCCGCCCGTCCGCCTGGCGCCAGAACACGATGGCCTGCACCGGCATCGAGTACTGCAAGCTCGCGATCGTCGAGACCAAGCAGCGCGGCATCGACCTGGTCGGCGAGCTCGAGCAGCGCGTGCCCGACCTCGACACGCCGATCACGATCAACATCAACGGCTGCCCGAACTCCTGCGCCCGCATCCAGACCGCCGACATCGGCCTCAAGGGCCAGCTCGTGCTCGACGAGAACGGCGACCAGGTCGAGGGCTTCCAGGTGCACCTCGGCGGTGCCCTGGGGCTGCAGGCCGGCTTCGGACGCAAGATCCGGGCCCACAAGGTCACGGGTGCCCAGCTGCCCGACTACGTCGAGCGGCTCACGCGCGGCTACCTCGACCAGCGCAACGACGACGAGTCTTTCGCCCAGTGGGTCGCCCGCGCCGACGAGGAGGTCCTGCGATGACTGATCGCGAGATGGACGCTGCGATGACTGATCGCGAGATGGACGCTGCGATGACTGATCGTCAGAAGGGAGCCGAGCGATGAGCGCCCGCGCCGTCCCGTTCCACTGCCCCTACTGCGCCGACGAGGACCTGCGCCCGCACGGCGAGGCGCACGGAGCCTGGGAGTGTCGCAGCTGCATGCGTGCCTTCAAGCTCTCGTTCATCGGCCAGCTCAACCCCGCCACTCTTCCCCCCACCACCCACGCCCTGCCCCCCACCGCGGGGGCCGAGCACCACGAAAGGAGGACATCATGAGCGCACCTGCACTCATTGCCCTGGCACACGGCAGCCGCGACCCGCGGTCGGCCCGCACCATCACAGCCCTGACGGAGATGGTCGCGTGCCTGCGCCCTGACCTCCGTGTGGCCCCTGCCTTCCTCGACCACTGCGACCCGAACCTCGACGCGGTCGTCGACCGTCTCGTCGCCGAGGGCCACTCCGAGATCGTCGTCGTGCCGCTGCTCCTCACGGAGGCGTACCACGCCAAGTACGACGTGCCGGCCGTCGTGGCCGCTGCCGCGACGCGGCACGAGGGTCTGCGCATCCAGACCACCGACGTGCTCGGCATCGAGGGCGCCCTGTTCCGCGTGCTCGACACCCGGCTGCGTGAGGCGCTCAAGGAGCGTCGTGTCCGAGAGCTCGACGCGCTCGTGCTCGCCGGAGCCGGGTCGACCGACCCGGTCGCCAACGCGGCCATCGCCCGCGCGGCGCGCGCCTGGGGCGCACACCACAAGCTGCCGACGATCGCGGCGTTCGCGTCGAGCGTCCCGCCGGCGGCCGGCGAGGCCGTGCGGGCGCACCGCGCGGACGGACGTCGTCACATCGCCGTGGGCATGTTGTTCCTCGCACCGGGCCTCCTGCCCGACCGCGTGAGGGAGCTGGCGCTCGAGGCCGGCGCCGTCGCCGTTGCCGAGCCGCTCGGCGTCGACGAGGAGATCGCCTCGATCATCCTCGCGCGCTACGCGGTCGGCGCGGTCGACCTGGTGCCGCTCGACGCACTGTTCGCCGGCGTCTGAGACGTCACTCCTCGGCCCGGTCGCCGTTCTCCCCGTCCAGACGGGCGAGCTCGGCGGCCGGGTCGAAGTCTGCCGGGGGCCACTGCAGGTCGAGCGAGCGCAGCGCCTCCAGCAGCAGCGTCGCGACGGCCCAGTTGCGGTACCACTTGCGTCCGGCCGGCACGACGTACCAGGGCGCGACGTCGGTCGACGTGCGCTCCACGGCGACCTCGTACGCCACGCGGTACTCGCTCCACAGTGCCCGCTCGTCGAGGTCGGCCGGGTTGTACTTCCAGAACTTCGTGGGGTCCGCGAGCCGCGCGCGCAGACGATCGGCCTGCACGTCGGCGTCGATGTGCAGCAGGCACTTGACCAGGACTCCCCCGCTCTCGACGAAGTGCTGCTCGAAGTCCACGATCGCGCCGTAGCGGCGCTCGAGCTCGGCCGGGTCGGCCAGCTGGCGGACACGACCGATCAGCACGTCCTCGTAGTGGGACCGGTCGAACACGCCGACCTGGCCGGCCTCGGGCAGCCTCGGCCGCACGCGCCAGAGGAAGTCGTGGGCGAGCTCCTCGGGGGTCGGCTTGCCGAACGACGAGAGCACCAGGCCCTGGGGCTCGACCAGACCCCCGACGGCGCCGATCGTGCCGCCCTTGCCGGAGGTGTCCATGCCCTGCAGCAGGAGGAGCACGCGCCGGTCGGTGCTCTCGGCCCGCCCTCCCGCGTAGAGGCGCTCCTGGAGCTCGGCGAGCTCAGGCCCCAGCGCGGCGAGAGCCGCCTTGCCGTCGGACTTGCCGTCGCCCTCGAAGCCGGGCGTCGATCGTGCGTCGATCGCGGCGAGGTCGACGCGTCCATGGGTCTCCAGCAGCGCGCGCAGGTCGGTCGTCATGACCGCAGTATGGCAACCCCGGCCTCGCCGCACTGCTCGCGCGCAGACTTCGTGACCGGTCGTAGTCTGGAGGCATGTACCCCGTCGCCGTTCTCGTGGAACGGGCGCTCAACGACCTCGACGCCGACCAGCTGGTCGCGCTGCACGAGGCGTTGGACGACACCGTCACGTATCACCTGATCCTGCCCGTGGAGAGCTCCTCCACGGCGCTCGCGTCCTCGCTCAGCGCCCTCGGCGCCGGCGAGATCGCTCCCCCGGTGGCTCCGGGCGTCGTCCTCGACGCTGCCGACGAGGTCCGGCGGCAGGGTGCTGCGGAGCTCGAGTCGAGCGCCACGCTGCTCCGCGCCCGCGGGCAGCAGGTCGTCGCGCTCCTGACCGAGGACGACCCGGTCGACGAGCTCGTGCGGGTCGTCGCCTCGGAGAAGGCAGCCGAGGCGATCATCCTGACCGAACCACACTTCGTGAAGGAGTTCTTCGGACTCGACTGGTCAGCTCGCGCAAAGCGGGCTCTCGACGTCCCGACCCTTCACCTCATCGAGCACGTTCCCTTCGACGGACAGGCCTGACATGGCACACCTGAACTCTGACAAGACCTACGACGTCGCCAAGAGCGAGGACGAGTGGCGCGGCGAGCTGAGCTCCGCCGAGTACCACGTCCTCCGCCAGGCCGGCACCGAGCGGCCGGGCAGCAGCTCGTACGAGACCGATCCGACGGTGGGCGTCTACGCGTGCCGCGCGTGCGGCGCCGAGCTGTTCCGCAGCGAGACGAAGTTCGACGCCCACTGCGGCTGGCCGGCGTTCTACAGCCCGCTCGCCGGCGACAGCGTCGAGTACGTCGAGGACAAGTCGATGTTCCGCACCCGCACCGAGGTGCGCTGCGCGACCTGCGGCTCGCACCTCGGACACGTCTTCGAGGGCGAGGGGTTCGACACTCCCACCGACCAGCGCTACTGCATCAACGGCATCGCGCTGCAGCTTCGCCCCGACGACGCCTGACCGACCAGGCCCGCTCCTGAGGGCCGGGGCTCACGGCCAGAGGGCGGTGAGCTCGGCCCAGGTGCGCTTGCGTCCCGTGTAGAACGGGACCTCCTCGCGCACGTGACGCCGCGCGCGGCTGGCGCGGAGCTCGCGCATCAGGTCGACGATGCGGTGGAGCTCGTCGGCCTCGAAGGCCAGCATCCACTCGTAGTCGCCGAGCGCGAACGAGGCGACCGTGTTGGCACGCACGTCCGGGTACGGACGCGCCTGCATGCCGTGCTCCTTCAGCATGTCGCGACGCTCGTCCTCCGGCAGCAGGTACCACTCGTAGGAGCGCACGAACGGGTACACACAGACCCACTCGCGCACCTCCTCGTCGGCCATGAACGCCGGGATGTGCGACCGGTTGAACTCGGCCGGACGGTGCAGCGCGGTCTGCGACCACACGGGCGCCATGCGGGAGCCGAGCGCCGTGCGCCGGAACGTGTTGTAGGCGGCCTGGAGCGCGTCGGCCGTGGGCGCGTGCCACCAGACCATGAGGTCGGCGTCGGCGCGGATGCCGCTGACGTCGTAGCTGCCCCGGACCACGACGTCCTCGTCGGCGAGCCGGGCCACGAGCGCCTCGACCTCGGCCGCCTCGGAGGCGCGCACGTCGGCGGAGCCCTCGTCGTCACCGAGAACGCGATCCAGGCGGAACACCGACCACATCGCGTAGCGGATCGTGTCGTTGATCTCCTTGGCCAGCTTGCCCTGGTTCGGCACCCGCTCAGTCGTCATGACCCTCAGTCTCCCAAGCCGGCCAACAGGCGCGACACCGCGTCCTGCGCGCCCGCGACGACCGCGGCGATGCCGACGCCGCCGTAGGCCGCGCCGCACACCTCGAGCCCGCGCACCTCCGCGACCGAGCGGCGAGCGGTGTCCGCCGTGTCGAGGTGCCCCACGACGTACTGGGGCAGGGCGCCACCCCAGCGCTGCACGTGCGTGTCGGCCGGGGTGGGCAGGGGGCCCACGGCCTCGGCGAGGTCGGCCAATACGCGTGCCACCAGCTCTCCGTCCGGCACCTGCAACGCGGTGGACTCCCCCGCGCGACCGACCGAGGCGCGCAGGACGGTGCGGCCCGAGTCGCCGACCCAGGACCACTTGTTCGAGCTGAACGTCGCGGCCTTCACGAAGCGCCCGTCGACCGGCGGCACGAGGAACCCGGAACCGGGCAGCTCGACGTGGTCGTCGATGACGACCGTCACCAGCGCGACGCTGGCGTAGTCGATGCCGGCAAGAGCGAACGCCGCGTCGGGCGCGACCTCCGCGAGCAGTCGCGCGGACGCCGGAGCGGGCGCGGCGACGACGACCGCGTCGGCCGTGATCTCCTCGACCGCGCCGACGGCGCCTGCCAGGAGGCGCCAGCCGTCCCCGTCACGCTCGAGGAGTCGCACGGTGCAGCCCGTGCGGATCTCGGCCCCGGAAGCGGCGAGGAGGGCAGCAGGCAGCGTGCCCACGCCACCGACCAGACCGGCGAACACCGGCGACGGCGGCCCGGGGTCTGCAGCCGCACGGGCCGCCACCGCGGAGCCGACCGGGTCGTCGCCCAGGGCCAGCAGCTGCGGAGCCGCGGCGCGCAGCGAGATGTCGTCGGCGTGCCCCGCGTACACGCCGCCCAGCAGCGGCTCGACGAGACGGTCGACGACCTCGCGACCGGCGCGCGCCGTGACGTACTCGCCCACCGAGAGGTCGGCGTCGGGCACGGGCGTGGGACGGACGTCGACCCCGTCGACGATGCCGCTGGCCGCCAGCGCCTCGAGATCGGCCGGCACGCCGAGCACCGTCGGCGGGAGTGCCCGCACCGCTCCGCGGGTCCACACGCCGGCGGCGGTGGTCGCCGGGTGCTGGACCCGGTCGTGCAACCCGATCGCGTCGATCAGGCCGACCGCCTCAGGACGCCGCGCGAGCACCGACTCGGCACCCAGGTCGACCTGGACCCCGCCGACGTCGCCGACCAGCAGCTTGCCGCCGATGCGGTCGGACCCCTCGAGCACCAGCACCTCGTGACCCTGACGGGCCAGCTCGTGGGCCGCGGTCAGCCCCGCGATGCCGGCACCGACGACGGCGACCCTCATCAGTCGAGCTCGTACGCGTGCACGACGTCGACGAGCCGCGTGAGGGCGTCCGGGTCGATCTCCGGCATCACGCCGTGACCGAGGTTGAACACGTGGCCGTGGGCGGCCCGGCCCTGGTCGAGCACCCGGCGTGCCTCGCGCTCGACGACCTCGGGTGGTGCGAACAGCGTGGTGGGGTCGAGGTTGCCCTGCAACGCCTTGCCGGGACCGACGCGGCGCACCGCCTCGTCGAGGGGCACCCGCCAGTCCACGCCCACGACGTCGGCTCCCGCCTCGCCCATCGCGCCGAGCAGCTCGCCCGTGCCGACGCCGAAGTGGATGCGGGGAACGCCCAGGTCGGCCACCGCGTCGAGCACGGCGGCCGAGTGCGGCTGCGCGAACGTGCGGTAGTCGGCCAGGCTCAGCGCTCCCGCCCACGAGTCGAAGAGCTGGATCGCCGACGCACCCGCCTGCACCTGCATCCGCAGGAACTCGCCGGCGATGGAGGCGATGCGGCCGAGGAGGTCGTGCCACAGCTGCGGATCGGTGTGCATGAGCGCCTTGGTGTTCCGGTAGTCGCGCGACGGGCGACCCTCCACCAGGTAGGACGCCAGCGTGAACGGGGCCCCCGCGAAGCCGATCAGCGGCGTGCCACCGAGCTCGCCCGTGAGGGCCGTGACGGCCGCGATGACGGGAGCGACGTCGTCGGGCTCGAGTTCACGCAGCTGGTCGAGCTGGCTGCGGGTGCGGATCGGCTCGGCCACCACCGGACCGACGCCCGGGACGATGTCGAGGTCGACCCCGATCGCCTTCAGCGGCACGACGATGTCGGAGAAGAAGATCGCGGCGTCGACGCCGTGGCGACGGACGGGCTGCATCGTGATCTCGACGACGAGGTCGGTCGTGAAGCAGGAGTCGAGCATCGCGACGCCCTCGCGGATCGCGCGGTACTCCGGCAGCGAACGGCCCGCCTGGCGCATGAACCAGACCGGGACGTGGGCAGGAGCCTCGCCGCGGCAGGCGCGCAGGAACGGGCTCTCGGACAGCGTCGTCGTCACCGGTCCAGTCTCGCAGGCACCGCCCCATGGGCGATCAGGCACCGCCCCATGGGCATGCAGGCACCGCCCCATGGGCATGCAGGCACCGGCAGTTGCGCCGGGGCGTCCGGAGTGTCGACCGGTGGGTGGACCCGAACGCCCCTACCATCAACGGGTGGGTGCCCACACCGAGCTCGGGGCCGTGCCGAGCCAGTTCGCCGCCGCCGTCGACCAGCTGAGGTCGGCCGCCGTGCGGCCCGAGGTCGTGATCGACGTCATGCCGGCGCCGACCCGCATCGCGCCCCACGCCTACGCGCTCAGCGGCGAGATCGTCGCCGGCGACGAGGACCTCGCCAGCGGACGGTTCATCCTGCTGCACGACCCCGCCGGCCACGACGCCTGGAACGGCACGTTCCGCTGCGTGACCTTCGCCCGTGCCGACATCGAGGGCTACATGGCCGAGGACCCGGTCCTGCCGGCAGTCGGCTGGAGCTGGCTCGAGGACGCGCTCGAGACCCGTGGGGCCGAGGCCACCGCGTTCGGCGGCAGCGTCACGGTGGTGCACACCGAGGCCTTCGGCTCGATGGTCGACGACGCCCCGCAGTCACAGGTCGAGGTCCGCGCGTCGTGGACGCCGCTCACCGGCGTCGCCGACCACCTGGGCGCCTGGGGCGACCTGCTGGCCGCCGTCGCCGGGCTGCCGCCGCTGTCGCCCGACGTCGCCTACCTGCCGGGGCGCGGTCGCCACGGCCCGGCCGGAGGCGGCGCGTGACGTCCTTCGAGCCCGAATTCATCGTTCCGCAGGCCCCGCAGCGGCCCGCGCCGTCGGCACCGACGCAGCGCCAGGACGACCCTCCTCCGGAGCCCGAGGTCGTCGCCACGGAACCCGACGTCACCACGGAACCCGACGGCCCGGAGTCGCCCGTCGTCGTGGAGGAGGCCGCGGCCCCCGTCGCGGACGCCCCGAGCCTGCCGCCGCTGCTGCTGCGTGAGGAGCTGCCGCCCGTCGTCGACACCGACGAGGCGTACGCGCGCACGTGTGCCGCGATCGCCTCCGGCCGGGGGCCCGTCGCCATCGACGCGGAGCGCGCCTCGGGCTACCGCTACTCGCAGCGCGCCTACCTCGTGCAGCTGCGCCGCGTCGGGTCGGGCACGCACCTCGTCGACCCCGTGCCGTTCGACGACCTGCGCGCCCTCGACGACGCGATCGGCGACGAGGAGTGGATCCTGCACGCGGCGACCCAGGACCTCCCCTGCCTGACCGAGGCCGGCATGCGTCCCCGCGCCCTGTTCGACACCGAGCTCGCGGGTCGCCTGCTGAACCTGCCCCGCGTGGGCCTGGCCACCCTGGTCGAGCTGTACCTCGGTCACAGCCTCGCCAAGGAACACTCGGCCGCCGACTGGTCGACGCGGCCCCTGCCCGAGCCCTGGCTCGTCTACGCGGCGCTCGACGTCGAGGTGCTGGTCGAGCTGCGTGACCTGCTGGAGGCCGATCTCGAGAAGGCCGGCAAGCTCGACTGGGCGCACCAGGAGTTCGAGGCGCTGCTCTCGTTCACGGGTCCGCCGCCGAAGACCGACCGCTGGCGCCGCACGTCCGGCATGCACCGCATCCGCGGACGCCGCAACCTCGCTCTCGTGCGCGAGCTGTGGGAGACGCGCGACGAGATCGCGGAGCGGCGCGACACCACGCCGGGCCGGGTCCTGACCGACGCCGCGATCGTCGAGATGGCCACGGTGGCCCCCACCGACGCCGACCAGCTCAAGGGTCTGCGCACGATGCGGGGCCGCGGCGCCCGCCGTCACCTCAACGAGTGGCAGCGCGCCATCGACACCGCTCTCGCCCTGCCGGAGGAAGACCTGCCGCGCTCCAGCGTGCGCGGTGACGGACCGCCTCCGCCGCGGGCCTGGGCCGAGAAGCATCCCGACGCGGCCGATCGCCTCGGCCGTTGCCGTGAGGTGGTGGTGGCGCTCGCGGAGCAGCACGACCTGCCGGCCGAGAATCTCATCTCCCCCGGGGCGGTCCGCGAGCTCGCCTGGGAGCCTCCCGCCGACCTGTCGGCCGAGAGCGTCGGTGCGGTGCTGGCCAGCAAGGGTGCCCGCCCGTGGCAGGTCGAGCTCGTCAGCGCACCGCTCAGCACAGCGCTCCGCGCCTGAACAGCACAGCGCTCCGCGCCTGAACAGCACAGCGCTGCGCGCCTGACGAGCACAGCGCTGCGCGCCTGACGGGTCGGAGCGTGACCGTCTGACACGTAGGGTCGGGCGACATGGGTGACTTCCACCGCCCCGCGCTCCCGGGGCCGAAGGCGTTCCGCGACGTCGTGGGCACCCCCGACCCCGCCGAGGCGACCGCCGCCGGTCACCGCATCGCGCACCTGCTCGTGCGGGGCACCGACGACGCCGCCGACGAGGCGCTCGTCGAGCGGGTCGTGACCCTGGTGGACGCGGAAGGGCTCGGCACCCTGGCCGACCTCTGGGCCGCCTGCCCGGCCGACACCGTGGCCGGGTGCCTGTGGCGGCTCTACCTGCTGCACACGTGGGTGCACCGACAGCCCGACCAGGCGGCGCGTGAGTACGCCGCGGGCATCGCTCACGCGCCGGTGCAGAACGCCCTGGCCGGGGTGGTGGAGCCGCCGACGCCGGACGACGTCGTGCGGCTCGTCGACGCCGTGCTGCGGGGCGTGGTGCGCTCGGACTTCGACGTCACGCTCGACCGCGCCGCCGCGTTCGCGCACGTCGCCGCGGTGGGTCGGGCCCAGCTGGAGTCCGGCGACCCGCAGAGCGCCGCACGGCTGTTCGACCTGGCTCGCCAGCTGCACCACGCCGCCGCGCTCGAGCGGTCAGGCGACCTCTGGTCGTGACGGCACAGGCCCCTGGTCGTGAGGAATCCCACCTCGGGAGCAGGACCGTGCCAAGTGGTTGGGCCTGCGGTTAGGCTGGTGGGGCGCCGGGCTGCGGTAGCCCCGGGTCCCAACATCAGCCGCTACGAGCGGCCACGCGCCGTGAGGCGCTCCCAGCCCGGCGCGCCAGCCTTTCGAGAGGTGTAGCGTCGCCTCGTGCACATCGTGATCATGGGCTGCGGCCGGGTCGGCTCGTCGCTGGCGCGCAGCCTCGAGGAGCGCGGTCACACGACCGCCGTGATCGACTCCAACGCCGAGGCGTTCCGCCGGCTCGGACCCACCTACGGCGGCCTGACGGTCACCGGCATGGGCTTCGACCGCGAGGTGCTGCGCCAGGCGGGCATCGAGCGCGCCGACGCGTTCGCGGCGGTCTCCAGCGGCGACAACTCCAACATCATCTCGGCGCGCGTCGCCCGCGAGCTGTTCGGCGTCGACAACGTCGTCGCCCGCATCTACGACGCGGGCCGGGCCGAGGTGTACGAGCGTCTGGGCATCCCCACCGTGGCCACCGTGCCGTGGGCGGCCGACCAGGTGCTGCGACGCCTCCTGCCCGCCGGCTCCGAGCCACAGTGGCGCGACCCGTCCGGCGAGCTCAGGCTCGACAGCGTCTACGCGCCGTTCCAGTGGATCGGACGCTCGATCGCCGACCTCGAGGCGGCGGCCGGCGTGCGCGTCGCCTACGTGACGCGTCTGGGCAGCGGCACCCTCCCGCAGGCCGACATGGCCATCCAGGAGGGCGACTACCTCAGCATGTTCATGCGCGACGACCGCGCGGAGACGGCTCACGCCGTGCTCGAGTCCGGACCGGAGGACCACTGATGCGCGTCGCCATCGCCGGCGCGGGGGCCGTGGGCCGCTCCGTCGCCACCGAGCTCATCGAGAACGGCCACCAGGTCCTGCTGATCGACAAGTCCCCCGGCTCCATCCGGTCCGACGCGGTGCCGGGCGCCCAGTGGCTGCTGGCCGACGCCTGCGAGATGTCGTCCCTGGAGGAGGCGCGCCTCGACACGTGCGACGTCATGATCTCCGCGACGGGCGACGACAAGGCCAACCTGGTCATCTCGCTGCTCGCCAAGACCGAGTTCGCGGTGCCTCGCACCGTCGGCCGCGTCAACCACCCCTCGAACGAGTGGCTGTTCGGCGAGTCCTGGGGCGTCGACGTCGCAGTCTCGACGCCGCGGCTCATGGCGGCCCTGGTGGAGGAGGCGGTCGCGGTCGGCGACCTCGTGCGCCTGTTCACCTTCCGGCAGAGCGACACGAACCTCGTCGAGCTCACGATGCCCGACCACTCGCCGTTGGTGGGCACGCGGATCGCGGACGTGCCGTGGCCTGCCGACACGCTGCTGGTCGCGATCCTCCGCGACACGTCGATCCTGACCCCGGACCGCGACCGCGCGCTGGAGGCCGGCGACGAGCTGCTGTTCGTGACCGCGCCGGCGTCGGAGCCCGCGCTGGCCACCCTCCTGGCCCCGAAGGGCTAGGCGAAGGGGTCGGGGCGGCCCACGGGGCCGAGCAGCTCGCGGGCCTGGGCGAGGTGGCGGTGCTCGACGAGCACCTCGTAGCGGGTCGCGACGACCGTCTTGACGCTGCTGAAGTCGCGGCGGCCGCGGGTCGCGGCGTAGCCGAGCAGGGCCCAGACGGCCCCGAATCCGGCACCGACGGCAGCGCCGGTCGCGACGATCGAGAGCCAGTGCGTCTCCGAGGCGAACAGGCCGATCAGCAGGCCGATGAACACGCCGAACCAGAGGCCCGACAACGCACCGGCGAGGGCGACGCGGCCCGTCGTGAGGCGTCCGGTCACGCGCTCGACCTGCTTGAGGTCGGTGCCGACGATCAACAGGTTCTGGACGGGGAACTCGGCGTCCGAGAGGGCGTCGACGGCCTTCTGCGCGGCGGCGTAGTCGTCGAACGTCGCGAGGCTCTGCGGGAACTCGAGGGAGAAGACGGGGGTCACGCTCTCCAGCGTAGTCCCGGGCACCCGAACGGGACCGTCAGCGCGGCTCGTCGTCGTGCGGCTCGACGCCCGTGGCCTCGGCCGTGCTCGGTCCGGCCGGGGTGGAGTCGCGGCTCAGGACCCACGCCATCGCGAGCAGCGCCAGCACCTGCAGGGGCCAGCCCATCACGATCTTGGCGGTGCCCAGCAGCCCGACCTCGTCGGCCGAGTACAGCGGGTACTGCACCAGCACGCGCAGCACGCAGGGCACCGCGAGGAGCCACGTCAGGCGCGAGCAGAGGCGGACCAGGCCGCGGTCGCGGCGCCAGGACGTGACGTCGCCCGCGAGGCTGCCGATCAGGAAGCCGACGACGGGCCAGCCGACCAGGATCGAGACGACGAGCACGATCGAGTAGGCGCCGTTGTAGAGGATGCCGGGCAGGAAGACGTCGCGCGCCTCCCCCGACCGCGACGCGAACAACGCGCCGATGGCGATCACGAACAGCGAGTTGACGACGAACTGCGGCGTGCTCCGCTGCGCGAGCCGCACCACCAGGAGCACCACGGCCACCCCGACCGCGACGTAGATCGACTGGCGCAGATCCTCGGTGGTGAGCCAGGAGACGAGGAACGCGAGGCTCGGGACGGCGCTCTCGACGACTCCGCGGATGCCGCCGAACGCCTCGGCGAGCTGGCGGCGGACGAGCTGTTCGACGGTCTCGACGGAGGCGTCAGGCATCGAGCTCGTACACGGGGTTGAACAGCACCTTGCGTCCGGCCTTGGTGCCGATGCGTCCGCGGGCGGTCAGCGAGCGGCCCGCGGCCACACCCGTGATGCGACGGCGTCCGAGCCACACCAGGGTGACGCTGTCGGAGCCGTCGTACAGCTCGGCCTCGAGCGTCGTGACGTCGTCGGCGCACCGCTGGGTGACGCTGCGCAGCACGCCGTGGATCACGACCTTCTCGCGTGGCGCCGCGTCGACGATGTGGCAGCAACCCGATCGCGCCGCGTCGTCGCGGAGCTCCGCGGCGTCACGGTTGTCGGTGCTGAAGCGCTCCAGCGCGCGGCTGACGAGTCCCGGCATGTCTCGATCCTACGTCGCATCCGGGTCGGCGCTGACGGCCTGCTCGTCCGACGACGTCTCCGCGTCGCCACGGGCCCCGGGCGGGAGCCTCAGCGGCAGGACCTCACCCGCACGCCGAGGCTCCGGACCGCGCACCACGACGACGTCGAGGAAGGCGTCCATCAGGTCGCCGTGGTCCTGGGGGTCCTTGGCGACGGGGCCGAGGAAGGTGCCCCGCAGGGTCCACCGCGGACCGTCGTGGCCGAGGACCCGACTGGGCTGGACCATCGGCTGACCGTCGGGGCTCGTGACCTTCAGGACGCAGCGAACCTCGCGCCCGAACGGCCCGTCGACCTCGGTCGCCGTGCCGTCACGCTCCTCGACCTCGCGCACGACGTCGGCGCGGAGGTCGTCCCACTTGCCGCCGTCGCGCGGCGCGGCGAAGACCCGCAGGCGCAGCGCACCCTCGGGACCGCGCAGCAGCACGACCGGCACGGTGTTGTCCTTGTCGTTCGCGGGTCGCTGCACGACGTAGCCCGGGGGCACCCGGAAGCGCAGGGCGCCGAAGTCGACGCGACCGTCGAGGTCGGGGCGCTCCGAGACGTCCCAGGGCCCGTGCGGTCGCCCCTGCTCCGGCGCCTCGGCGGCGTCCGAGGTCTCCGGGGTCGAGGTGTCCTGGGTCGAGGTGTCCTGGGCGCCACGGCGGCGCGGGGAGAAGATGCCCATCAGGCGTCCTTCCGGTCGAGGCTGAGGTGTCCACCGGTCGATCCGTACCCGCCGGCACCGCGCTCGGTCTCGTCGAGCGCGTCGACCTCCTCGAAGGAGGCCGTCTCGACGCGCTGCACGACGAGCTGCGCGATGCGGTCGCCGCGGGCGATCGTGAACGGCTCGCGCGGGTCGTGGTTGACCAGCACGACGCTGATCTCGCCGCGGTAGCCCGCGTCGATCGTGCCGGGGGTGTTGACGATCGAGATCCCGTGACGCCAGGCCAGGCCCGATCGCGGGTGGACAAAGGCGGCATAGCCGTCGGGCAGGGCGATCGCGATGCCCGTGGGCACCAGGGCGCGCTCGCCCGGGGAGATCCGGACGTCGACCGTGCTGACGAGGTCGGCTCCCGCGTCGCCCGGTCGGGCATAGGTGGGCACGGGCACGTCGGGGTCCAGACGGGTCAGGGGGATCGAGACCATGCCGCCGACCCTAGCCCGGACGGGTACGGCTCCGACTGTCAGACTGGTGGGGTGACCCATCGCGAACGCCTGACCGCTCCGACCGCCTGGTGGATCGGTGCCACCGGCTTCGGTCTCACGTGCGGCTGGCTCGTCTTCGTCGCCACGACGCCGGTCTTCGCGACCGTCGCGACCGTCATCGCCGCGGCGATCGGCTACGGCTTCGTCGCCGCGTACGGCGCGCTCCAGGTCCGGGTCGACGACGAGCTGCACGCGGGTCGCGCCCACATCGGTGCCGAGTTCCTCGGCGAGATCGAGGTGCTCGACCGGGCGACGTACCGCGAGGTCATGGGTCCGCGCGCGGACGTGCGGGCCTGGCTCGCGACGCGGCCATGGATCGACACCGGCGTCAAGGTCCGGATCGACGACGCCCAGGACCCGCACCCCTACTGGCTGCTCGGCAGCCGCCGCCCCGAGCGCCTGGCTGCCGCGATCGAGGACCTGCGGCAGACTGGGCGGCGCACCGCGGCCGGCGGAGCACCGCAGAAGGGAGCCTGAGGGTGTCGAAGCGACGTCAGCGCGCGAAGGGCGGGTCCGTCACGGCCTCGTCGTCCACGCCGAAGCAGAGCCGCAGCTCCAAGACCGCCTGGAAGCTCATGGACCGGTCGACGTCGCTCGCCGCGACCGCCGCCGCTCCCCTGCTGGCCGGAGGCGCCTGGCGCCTGGTCACGGGCCGCAAGCCCCCGACGGCGAGCGACAACCCCGAGGTCGAGCTGCGGGAGGCCATCGGCTGGGCCATCGTCGGCGGCGCGCTCGTGCAGGTCGTCAAGGTCGGTGTGCGTCGTCAGACCGCGCAGTACTGGGTGCGCTCCACCGGGCAGCTGCCGCCCGGGATGAAGGGCGTCAAGGGCGAGGTCATGGCCCGGGAGGTCGCCGAGGCCAAGGCCGAGCACACCGCCGCCACGCGGAAGAAGAAGCGCACGAAGCGCTGAGATCTCCCCACAACGAGATGTGCGCCCAGCTGGGCGGTCCTGCCAGGGCAGAACCGCCCGACTGGGCGCACATCGGGGTGGAGTGGTGCGTCAGTAGGCGCAGTCGCGGCAGATGAGCTGGGTGCCCTTCTCCTCCGCGAGCTGGCTGCGGTGGTGCACCAGGAAGCAGGAGCTGCAGGTGAACTCGTCGAGCTGCTTGGGAACGACCTGGACGGCCAGCTCCTCGTGCGACAGATCGGCGCCGGGCAGCTCGAAGGACTCGGCGGCCTCGACCTCGTCCTCGTCGACCTTTCCGGAGTTCTTCTCATGGCGACGCGCCTTGAGCTCCTCGATCGAGTCCTCGGACTGCTCCTCCTCGGTCTTGCGGGGAGCGTCGTAATCGGTGGCCATGTGTGTGTTCCTCCAGCGTCAGGCGTACCCGGTGGTGTGGGCGGTCATGATGACGTCGTGATCGCGCGTCCTGGGTGCGGGTCGAGCGTCCGGCCGGGTGATTGTTGCACACCGACCCCAGAGCGACGTCAGAACCCACAAGCGCGCACGAGCGCGAAATATTCCGGCGCGATCTCCGGGTGCGCACCCATGACCAGACGGCGATCCGGCGGACCGTCCAGACCGGACAGCACGCACCCCGCCTCGGTGGCGATCAGCCCGCCTGCGGCGAGGTCCCAAGGATGCAGGCCCTGCTCGACGTAGGCGTCGACCGTGCCCTCCGCCAGCGCGCACAGGTCGAGGGCGGCAGCGCCGATGCGCCGGATGTCGCGCACCTGCGGAAGCAGGCGGGTGACGCTGGCACCCTGCGCAGCGCGGACCTTCGGGTCGTAGCCGAATCCCGTGGCCACCAGCAGGTGCGTCAGGGGCGGCGGCGACGGTGCCGTGATGCGGCGGGGACCGTCGTCGAGCCGGAACGCCCCGCCTCCGCGGATCGCGCCCCAGGCGCGCCCGTCGGCGACGTTGACGACGAAGCCGGCCAGCACGTCGTCGCCGCGGCGCGCGGCGATCGAGACGGCGTAGGCCGGAATCCCGTACATGAAGTTGACGGTGCCGTCGATCGGGTCGACGACCCACTCGATGCCGCTCGTGCCGACGAGGGTGTCGCCCTCCTCCCCCAGGAACCCGTCGTCGGGGCGTGCCTGGGCGATGCGGCCGCGGATGAGCTCCTCGCTGGCCCGGTCGATCTCGGTGACCGGATCGGTCGCGCTGGACTTGGTGTCCGCGACGGGCACCCGTCCGGCCGGTCTCCGGCGTCGCACCAGGTCGGCCGCCTCGATGCCGACGGCGGCCGCGAGCGTCAGCAGGTCACCGGGCTGCGGGTCGGCGGCGTCGCCTCCGCTCACGCGAGAGCCGTCCGCGTGGAGCGGGCGTTCAGGCAGCAGTCGACCGCGCAGTGGTCGGCCCACGGCGGCATCTCGCCGACCGTGGCCCGGTCGGGATCCTCGTCGCGCAGGGCCGCGGCCCGCTCCAGCACGAGGTCGCGCACCATCTCGATGAAGGAGGCCGCGGTGTCCGGGGTGCCCACGCGCACGTAGGTCAGACCCAGCTCGGCGGCCGTGGCGGCCGCCTCCGTGTCGAGGTCGTAGACGACCTCCATGTGGTCGGAGATGAAGCCGATCGGCACGACGGCGACCGACGTGACGCCCTCGGCCGCGAGCTCCTCCAGGTGGTCGTTGACGTCCGGCTCGAGCCACGGCACCTGGGGCGGGCCCGACCGCGAGCAGTAGACGAGGTCGTGCTCGGCGTGGCCCACGGCCTCGCTCACGAGCCGGGCCACCTCGCGGTGCTGCCGCTCGTACGCATGGGCACCGGGACCGCCGGAGGCCTCGTTCATCGAGATCGGGATCGAGTGCGTCACGAACACGAGCCGGGTCTGCTCGGGTGCGGCGTCCAGCGCGGTGCGCACCGCGTCCGTGACCGGGCCGACGAAGCCGGGGTGGTTGAAGTAGTGCCGGAGGCGGTGGAGGCGGACGTCGAGCCCCTCGGAGGCCTCGAAGAGGTCCTCACGGTACTGCCGGCAGCCCGAGTAGGAGGAGTAGGCGCTGGTGACGAAGCACGCGATCTCCCGGTGCCCGTCGGCCACCATCTGCTCGAGCGTCTCGCGCAGGTAGGGGTCCCAGTTGCGGTTGCCCCAGTAGACCGGCAGGTCGACGTCGTGCGTGCGAAGGTCGGCCTCGATGCCGGCCATCAGCGCGCGGTTGGCGTCGTTGATGGGTGAGCGACCACCGAAGCCGAAGTAGTGCTCCCCCACCTCGACGAGGCGCTCCTTCGGGATGCCCTTGCCCCGCGTGACGTTCTCGAGGAACGGGACCACCTCGTCGGCGTGCTCGGGGCCCCCGAAGGAGACCAGCAGGATCGCGTCCAGGGGTGCGGTGTCGTGCATGCCCCCATCGTGTCACCCCGCCTCACGCGACCTGTCCGAGCGCCGCCCTAGAGTGGCCCCCGACCGACAGGAGGACGACCGATGGCATCGCCGTACCGCGTCGTGCTCTCGCGCCCTGGCGCGTTCGCGTTCAGCTCCACCGGGCTCGTCTCGCGACTGCCCCTGTCGATGCTCGGCCTGTCGATCGTCATCGTGGTGGCGGGGCGCACCGACTCCTACGCATTCGCCGGCACCGTGTCGGCGGCGTACGTGCTGGCGGCGGCGGCCACGGCGCCCCTGCAAGGCCGGCTCATCGACACGTGGGGCCAGTCCCGGGTGCTGACCCTCTGGGCGCTCGCCTTCGGCACCGGCGTCGCCCTGCTGGTCGTCGCCATCGCGACCGACTCGGCCACCCCGCTCCCCCACCTCGCGGCCGTGCTCGCGGGCGCGGCGACCCCGCAGACCGGCAACATGGTCAGGGCCCGCTGGTCGCACCAGCTCGACGACCCCGACGAGCTCAACACCGCCTTCGCCCTGGAGGCCGTGCTCGACGAGGTCGTCTTCATCGTCGGCCCCGTCGTCGCGACGTGGCTGACGCTCCAGGCGCACGAGTTCGCGGGCATCGCCCTCGCCGGGCTCGCGGGCACCCTCGGCAGCCTGGCGCTCGGTGCCCAGCGGCTCACGGCGCCGCCCGTGGTCCCGCACGAGTCCGGACCGCGCCCGCCCCTCGACCCGCGTGTCCTCGTCCCGGTCGTCGTCGCGAGCATCGGCATCGGCATCATCTTCGGCGCCGCCGAGGTGGTGGTCGTGGCGCTCACGGAGGAGCAGGGACGCCCCGGCCTCGCGGGCGTCATGCTCGCGGTCTGGGCGGCCGGCAGCCTCGGGGCGGGTCTGGCCGTCGGCCTGCTGCCGACCCCCGACGACGTCGTCCGACGCCTGCGCATCGCGCTCGTCGGCCTCACGCTCTCCTTCGTGCCGCTCGCCCTGCTGTCGAACCTCGGCTGGGTCGCGGTCGGGCTCCTGGTCGGCGGCGCTGCCATCTCGCCCACCCTCGTCGCCGCGGTGCACCTCGTGCGTCAGAACGTGCCCGAGGCCCGCCTGACCGAGGCCCTCTCGTGGACCACCCTCGGTCTCTCGGTGGGCGTCGCGCCCGGAGCCGCCGTGTCCGGATGGGTCGTCGACCACGCGTGGAACGCCTCGGCGGGCTTCCTCGTGCCACTCGTCGCGGGGGTCGTCGCGACGGGTGTCGCACTTCTGTTCCGACTCCCGGAGTCAGCCGAGGTCTCGCGGCACTAGGCTGGACACGCCATGACCGACGCCCAGCACCTGCCCGCGCGCGCCGTAGCCCTGGCGCGCTCCTGGGTCGACTCCTCGCCCCGACGCCGCGTCGACCCCGCGGCCCGCCGCCTGAGCGAGCTGCTCGCCGATCCCGACGGCCTGCAGTTCACGATCGACTTCGTCGACCGGGTCATCCGCCCCGAGGACCACGACGTCGCCGCAGCCAACCTGCGCGGTCTCGCGCGCCGCACCCCGGCGTTCCTGCCCTGGTACCAGCGGTCTGCCCTGCGCTGGGGTGCCCGCTTCTCGCGCATCGCCCCGGGATTCGTCGTCCGCACGGCCACGAAGGTGCTGCGCCGGCTCGTCGGCCACCTCGTCGTCGACGCGCGGCCCGAGCCGCTGGGCCGCACCATCGCGCAGCTCACCAAGGGCGGTCACCGGCTCAACCTGAACCTGCTCGGCGAGGCGGTCCTGGGCGAGGGCGAGGCCGCCCGCCGCCGCGACGCCGTCGTCGAGCTGCTCGGACGGCCGGACGTCGACTACGTGTCGGTCAAGGTCTCCTCGGTCGCCAGCCGGCTCTCGCTGTGGGGCTTCGACGCCACCGTCGAGCGCGTCGTGACCCAGCTGCGGCCGATCTACGCCGCCGCGATCGGCGACGACCCGGCCACCGCCAAGTTCGTCAACCTCGACATGGAGGAGTACCGCGACCTCGACCTGACGATCGCGGTCTTCACGCGCGCCCTCGACGAGCAGCCCGACCTCACCGCCGGCATCGTGCTGCAGGCGTACCTCCCCGACGTCCACGAGGCCTACGAGCGGCTCCACCGCTGGGCCTACGAGCGCCGGCTCCGAGGCGGGGCCCCGGTCAAGATCCGCGTCGTGAAGGGCGCCAACCTCGCGATGGAGCGGGTCGACGCCGAGGTGCACGACTGGCCGCTCGCGACCTGGGGCTCCAAGGCCGAGACGGACGCCTCCTACAAGCGCCTGCTCGACACCGCACTGCGCCCCGACCGGGTCGACGCGATCCGTGTGGGCGTCGCGGGCCAGAACCTGTTCGACATCGCCTGGGCGTGGCTCCTCGCCGAGGACCGAGGCGTCACGGACGCCGTCGACGTCGAGATGCTGCTCGGCATGGACGCCGGCCCGGTGCGTGCCGTGCGGGGCACCGTGGGCCGGGTCCTGCTCTACACGCCCGTCGTGCACCCTGACGAGTTCGACGTCGCGATCGCCTACCTGGTGCGCCGGCTCGAGGAGAACGCCAGCAGCGAGAACTTCATGTCCTCGGTGTTCCGGCTCACCGACACCGCCACCTTCACCCGCGAGGCCGACCGCTTCCTGGCGTCGGTCGACCTGATGGGGCGCGACGCCCCCTCCCGCCACCGCGTCCAGGACCGCCGCTCCGAGACGTTCGCGACCGACGTCACCGAGTTCGAGAACACCGCCGACACCGATCCCTCGATCGCGGGCAACCGCGCCTGGGCGCTCGACCAGCTCGAGCGCAGCGCCTACACGAGCCTGGGCGCCAACAGCATCGAGGACGCCCGCATCCACGGACCCGCCGGGCTCGAGACCCTGGTCCGCCAGACGCGGGCGGCCGGCAGCCGCTGGCAGGCCCGCGACGCGCAGGTCCGCAGCTGGCTGCTCCACCAGGCCGGACACGCGCTGGCCCACCGGCGAGGCGACCTCGTCTCGGTCATGGCCGCCGAGGCCGGCAAGACCGTGGCCCAGGCCGACGTCGAGGTCAGCGAGGCGATCGACTTCGCGCACTACTACGCCGAGTCGCTGCTGCGGCTCGAGGCGGTCGACGGCGCCACGTTCGTCCCGTCGTCGCTGACCGTCGTCACGCCCCCGTGGAACTTCCCCGTCGCGATCCCCGCCGGGTCGATGCTCGCGGCCCTGGCGGCCGGCAGCGCCGTGATCGTCAAGCCGGCCCCGCAGTCGCAGCGGTGCGCCGCCGTCGTCGTGGAGGCGCTCTGGCAGGCGGGCATCCCGCGCGAGGCCCTGCGCCTCGTGACCGTGCCGGAGGGTCCCCTGAGCAAGGCGCTCGTCGCGCACTCCGACGTCGACCGAGTCATCCTGACGGGTGGCTGGGAGACGGCCCGGCTGTTCCGCTCCTGGCGACCCGACCTGCACCTGCACGCCGAGACCAGTGGCAAGAACGCGCTGGTCGTGACGCCCAGCGCCGACCTCGACCTCGCGGTGGCCGACCTCGTGCAGAGCGCGTTCGGCCACGCGGGGCAGAAGTGCTCGGCGGCGAGCCTCGCGATCCTGGTCGGCTCGGTCGGTGACTCCGAGCGCTTCGGCCGCCAGCTCGTCGACGCCGTGCGCTCGATGCGCGTGGCCCACCCGACCGACCCGTCGGCCGAGATGGGTCCGCTCATCGAGCCGCCGGGCGAGAAGCTGACCTCGGGGCTCACCGAGCTCGGTGAGGGCGAGTCGTGGCTCGTCGAGCCGCGGCAGCTCGACGACTCCGGCCGCCTCTGGTCGCCCGGCGTGCGTGCCGGGGTGCGGCCCGGCAGCGAGTTCCACCGCACCGAGTACTTCGGTCCCATCCTGGGGCTCATGCACGCGCCCGACCTGGCCACCGCGATCGCGTGGCAGAACGCGACCGACTACGGCCTGACGGCCGGGCTGCACTCGCTCGACCCCCAGGAGATCTCGACCTGGGTCGACCAGGTGCAGGCCGGCAACCTGTACGTCAACCGCGGCACGACCGGCGCGATCGTCCAGCGCCAGCCGTTCGGTGGCTGGAAGCGGTCCACCGTCGGCCCCACGACGAAGGCCGGCGGACCCAACTACCTCGTGCGCCTCGGCGAGTGGACGCCACGACCGCTCCGGCGGGTCGCCGACGTCGACACCAGCGAGTCCGTCAGCGAGCTGCTCGCGAACGTGCTGCACGACTTCTCGCAGGAGGACGTGGCCTGGCTCGACGCCGCGGCACGCTCCGACGAGCTGGCCTGGCGGCGGGAGTTCGGGCTGACGAAGGACGTCTCCCGGCTCCACGCCGAGCGCAACCTGCTGCGGTACCTGCCCGTCCCGGTCACGGTTCGTGTCGAGGGGTCCCGCCGCGAGGTGCTGCGCCTCGTGCTGGCCGCGGTCCGCACCGGCGCCCCGATCGTCGTCAGCACGAACGTCCGTCTGGTCGTGCCGGGCTTCGAGGTGCACGTCGAGGACGACGACACCTGGCTCGAGCGGCTCGCCACGACCCGCCCGGAGCGGGTGCGTCTGGTCCGCGCCTCCCACCAGGCCGCTGCCCGCGCCGTCGACGGCGACCCCGACGTCGCGTTCGTGACCGGTGACGTCACCCAGTCCGGTCGCATCGAGCTGCTGACGTTCCTGCACGAGCAGTCCATCTCGATCACCCACCACCGCTTCGGCAATCCCGTCCCCGCGCTGGCCGGTCTCCTGCCGCGCGGCCCCCGGTGACCCCGGCCGGGGTGCTGGCGGCGCGTCCTCCCCGATTCCCCGGAACCTCGGGTGACAATGGCAGGGCAGCAAGGAGGCGACATGCGTGAACTCGGTCCGGACCGGCTGAGCGACGACGGCAACAGCCTCGTCGCCCGGGATCCCGGCACCGGCGAGGAGTTCAGCCTGCCGATCGACGACCGCCTGAAGCGGATCGTCGCGCTCGCCGACCACCGCCGCCGACCGGGGTATCGTCCCCGGGAGTCCACGAAGTCCGGAGAGACGATCATGCAGAGTGCGCTGAGCCCGCGTGACATCCAGACCCGCATCCGCCGCGGCGAGACCGTCGCCGAGGTCGCCGACGCCGCTGGTGTGCCGACCGAGCAGATCGACGGATTCGCCACGCCCGTGCTCGCCGAGCGGGCCTACATGGCCGAGCAGGCCCGCGCCACCCCGCTGCGCCGCAAGCACGTGGGCGGCGCCCCCGTCGCGCTCGGGGCGATCGTCGACGAGTGCCTGGCAGCCGCCGGCTCGCCGCCGGACGATGCCGCGTGGGACGCGTGGCGCCGGGAGGACGGCCGCTGGGCCGTGATCGTGACGCCCACCGGTGAGTCGGCCGCGCACTTCATCTTCGACGTCAAGAGCCGCTTCGTGCTTCCGGCCGACGACCTGGCGCACGGACTCGTGGGCGACGTCGCCCACCCGGACGAGTCCTCCGACATGGCCCTCGCGGACGCCGTGCGCGGGCAGGGCACCAGCGCCGCGGAGGGCGAGGTCGTGACGGCGGCCCAGGTGGTCGCCGAGGACTACGCCACCAGCGCGCCCGTGGCCTCGCTCAAGGAGGCGCGCGACCGCCGCGCCCTGGAGCAGATGGCGCAGGTCGAGCCCCCCTCCGACGACCAGCACCCCGACCAGCTCGACTTCGGCGACCTCGACCACGGCAGCGCCGAGCCCACGCCGGAGCCCGAGGAGACGCCCGTCCGCGACGAGACGCCTCCGCCGCCCGTCGACGACGAGCCCGCCGCACCCGCCGACGACAAGCGCAAGCACGAGCGTCGCCGGGTGCCCAGCTGGGACGAGATCATGTTCGGCGGCCGCGACGGCTGACGCCGTCCGCCCCCACCCACCCGAGGCAGAGGGGTCAGTCGAAGGGCAGGACGTCGGGCGACATCGCGGCGGCCTGCGCGGCCGCCGCCGTCATGCGGCGGCGGTGGTGGCGCCGGCACAGCACCTCGTAGCCGACCTGCGGCGCGGGCCGGTCGGCGTCCTCGACGTCGCCGACGACGATGACGTCGCCCTCGGTCACCATCACGCCGTTCTCGGTGCGCGCGTTGTGCGTGGCGCGGGACCCGCACCAGCACAGGGTCTCGACCTGCAGCGTCATCACCCGGTCCGCGAGCTCGACGAGGCGCGCGGAGCCCTCGAACAGCCGCGTGCGGAAGTCGGTGAGGATGCCGAAGCAGAACACGTCGATGTCGAGCTCGTCCGCGATCTTGGCGAGGGTGTCGATCTGGGAGGTCGTGTAGAACTGCGCCTCGTCGGCGACGATGTAGTCGATGCGCTGGGCGTGCGTCAGCTCGTGCACCACGTAGCCCCAGAAGTCGAAGTCGGCATCGACCTCGATCGCGCTGACCGACAGGCCCAGGCGGCTCGAGATCACCCCGGCACCGGCCCGGTCACGTGAGGTGAACACCCGGCCGTGCCGTGAACGCGCGCGATGGTTGTGGTCGACCTGCAGCGCCAGCGTGCTCTTGCCGGAGTCCATCGTCCCGGAGTAGAAGGTCAGGTCGGCCATGGGTCCATCCTGTCAGCACCACAGCAGGGGGATGCGGGTCTCCACCTCGCTCGTGGAGCCGTGGAAGCCGGCCATCTCCATCTCGCGGGCGAACTCGCGCGAGCTGAACACCGCGAAGTCGCCCTGGGCCGCCACGACGACGTCGCCGAAGCGCTCCTCGACCGCGGGCGCGAGCGGCCCGAACCAGTCCTCGCACTCCTCGCGCAGCCGCACGTCGGCCCGCTCGCCCAGCAGCTCGCGCCACCGCTGGGCGACCTCCGTGGCCGTGCCGGGGCGGGTGTGCAGGTGCCGGAACCGCGCCTCCCCCGCGATCATCTCGACGTCGTCGAGCAGCCGCGGGTTCGCGTCGACGTCGAACCGGCCCTCGCGCGGGAGGTCGATCATGCCGTGGTCGGCCGTGACCACCAGGCGCACGTCGTCGGGCAGGTCGGCGCGCAGACGGCGCAGGTCGTCGTCGATGCGGCGCAGCTCGGTGCGCCACTCCTCGCTCGTGCAGCCGTGCTTGTGGCCCGTGTGGTCGAGGTGCGACTCATAGGCGTAGACCGCGGGGCGGCCGGCGGCCTCGGTCAGGTCGAGCAGCACGTCGTGACGCTCCCAGCTCGAGGTCACACCGTGGTACGGCACGTCGCGCTGGCTGCACTGGGTGAGCCCCGAACCCTCGAAACGCGCCTCGTTCACCGCCGCGGCGTCGATGCCGTCGCGCGCCATCGTGGCCAGCACCATCGCGTGCGGCTGCCACTCGCGCGGATCGAGCGGGCGGTCCCAGGCGATCGAGTTGAGCCGCTCCCCCGTCTCAGGGACCCGCACGGTGTAGCCGGCGACCCCGTGCTGCCCCGGGGCCACCCCGGTGCCGAGCGAGGTCAGGCTCGTGACGGTCGTGGAGGGGATGTTGCTGCGCACCTCGGGCACCGACTCGAGCCCGCTGAGGAACGGCGCGTGCTGCGCGTTCTCGCGCAGGTTCAGCTCGCCGAGCCCGTCGACGAGGAACACGACGTACCCCCGGGCCTCGGGCAGGCCGATGACGTCCACCAGACCTGGCGCGCCCAGTGCGGCGCCGACCGACGGCCACACGTCATGGATGCGCGGCGTTGCTGCGAGGGTCACGATCAGCCGCGGCCCAGCGCCGAGGGACGGGAGGTGACCGCCGACAGGTGCCGGGCGAAGGCCAGGAGCTCCTCGACCGCGTGTCCGCCGTCGCCGGCCGTGGCGAGGCGGAGCGAGAAGTCGTCGCCGCTGACCGACCCGGTGTAGCCGTGGTCGGCCTCGCAGTTCGGGTCGTCGCAGCGGGCCGGCTCGAGGTCGACACGGGCGACCGCGCCCCAGCCGATCGTCAGCACGGCCTCCTCGAGCGTTCCGGCGGTCGACACGATGCGCGACACCACGACCGAGGCGACGCGGTCGAGACCGACGGCCTCCGACGTCGTCGAGGTGTACGGGCGCGGCACGAGGTCGTCCGGGGCGTGCTCGTCGGTGTGCAGCAGGACGATGCGGGTGTCGGTCAGCACCAGCACCGTCATGTGGCGGCGGATCTCGTCACGGTCGAAGGTCGGCTCGTGGTGGGCCACGAACGCGCCGACCTCCTCGCCCGCCAGGGCGTCACGAAGACCGTCGGCGACGATGTCGGGGTAGTACCCGCTGCGCGAGATCGCGGCGTACAGCTCGCCGGTGCGGTCGATGGCCATCACGCCAGCGTATCGCCCAGTGCACCGGCCGAGTTCAGACGACGGGTGTACCACTCGCCGCGCCGGTCCTGCGTCGGCACGACCTTGGCGCGGGCGCTCAGCACCGTGACGCCGTCGGGGCGCACGACCACGGGTTCCAGGTCGAGCTCGGAGACCTCCGGGAGGTCGTCCTTGAGCGCGGCGACGCGCAGCAGGAGGTCGTGGATGGCCGGGACGTCGACCGCCTCGGAGCCGCGGTAGCCGAACAGCAGCGGTGCCGCGCGCAGGTCGGTGACCATGTTCTCGACGTCGACGTCGGTCAGCGGCGGGATGCCGTACGTGCGGTCACCGAGGAGCTCGCTCGGGGCGCCGGACAGGCCGAACGCGACGAGCGGGCCGAAGAGGCCGTCCTCGGAGGCGCCCAGCGCGAGAGGGACGCCGTCGGTCACGGTGCGCTGCACGTAGAACCGGGTGTCGGCGCGGACCCCGGACCAGCGCGACATCTCCTCCCACGCCCGGCGCATGTCGTCGGCGGAGTTGATCGAGCGCCAGATGTGGGCGAGGTCGGGGCGGGCGCGCAGGTGCTCGCTGCCGGCCTTGAGCACGACGTCCCAGCCCAGCTTCTCGCCCGCGGCCACGGCCTCGTCGGCGTCGTGGACGTTGATCCAGGTCCACATGTCGATGCCGTAGCAGTCGAGCAGCTCGTGCACCTGCTCGGTCGAGAGCACGGCACCGCGGGGGGCGAGCTCGAGGACCTGGTCGATGAGCGCACGGGCGTCCCCGGCACGGATGTCATCGAACTGGGCGAAGTCGCCGTGCTCGCGCGAGGCCCACTCGGCGTAGTTGACGACGCGGGCCAGCGCCCGCACGGCGGACTCCGGCGCGGAGTACGACGGCACCGAGCCGCGGCCGGCCGAGCCACCTGCGACGTCGGGCACGCGCAGCAGCTCGGGCACGCCCTCGCTGCCGAGGAAGGTCGAGACGATCGGCTTGTCGGACTGCTCACCGATCGCGGCCAGCACGTCGGCGACCTCCTCGCCGGTCGTGTTGAGCGGCGGGATGTAGACCACGACCAGCGCGTCGACCAGCGGGTTGGCCAGGGCGTTCTCGATGGCCGCCTCGAAGTCCTCCGCGTCGGCGGAGGCGCCGAGCGAGACGGGCTTGAGCACCTCGAGCCCCGCGGCGCTGCCGGCATCGGCGACGAGCAGCGCCATCGCGTCGGAGTTGCCGACGATCGCGACACGGTTGCCGCGCGGCAACGGCTGGTGGGCCAGCACCTGCGCGACGTCGAACATCTCGTCGAGCGTGTCGACCTGGATCACGCCGGCCTGCCGGAACATCGCGTCGACGGCGGCCTGCGGGGCCGAGCTGCGCCGGACCGTGTGTCCCACGGGCACGCCCTGCGTGGAGCGCCCGGACTTGACCGCCACGATCGGCTTGGTGGCCGCCACGCGACGGGCGATGCGGGAGAACTTGCGCGGGTTGCCGATGGACTCCAGGTACAGCAGGACGACCTCGGTGGCGTCGTCCTCCTGCCAGAACTGCAGCAGGTCGTTGCCCGAGACGTCGGCGCGGTTGCCCGCCGAGACGAACGTCGACAGGCCGAGGCCGCGGCGCGAGACCGTCTCGAGGATCGCGGTGCCGAGGGCGCCGGACTGGCAGAAGAAGCCGACGCGACCCTGGGGCGGCATCGCCGGCGAGAGGGACGCGTTGAGCTGGCGGTGCGGCGCGGTGTTGATGACCCCGAGGCAGTTGGGTCCCACGAGCCGCAGTCCGTACGATCGGCACAGGCCGAGGAGTCCCCGCTGCCGCTTGCGGCCCTCGGCACCCTCCTCGGCGAAGCCCGCTGAGATCACCACGAGCCCGTGGACGCCCTTGGCGGCACAGTCCAGGACGACGTCGGTGACCGACTCGGCCGGCACCGCGACGATCGCGACGTCGACCTCGCCGGGGATGTCCTGCACCGTCGCGTAGGCCGGGAGACCCGAGACGGCCTCCGCGCTGCTGTTGACCGCGTAGACGGCGCCGGAGTAGTCGCCGAGCACGAGGTTGCGCACCATCGCCTGGCCGATCGAGTCCTGGCGCCGGCTCGCGCCGACGACGGCGATGCTGCGGGCGTCGAAGATGCGGGCGATCGAGGCGGCCTCCGCGCGCTGCTCGCGGGCGCGCATCACGCCGACCGAGGTGTCGGTGGCGTCGAGCGGGAACGTCAGCTGCTGCACGCCGTCGGCGAGCTCGGCGGTGATCGTGTAGCCCATCTCGCGGAACACCTGCAGCATCCGCGTGTTGCTGGGCAGCACCTCGGCGTGGAAGCGCTCGAGCCCCCGCTCGCGACCGGCCTGGGCCAGGTGCTCCAGCAGCAGCTGGCCGATGCCACGGCCCTGGTGGGCGTCCTCGACGAGGAAGGCGACCTCCGCCTCGGCCGGGCTGGTGGCGTCGTAGCGACCGACGGCGATGATGCGGCCGTGCAGCGTCACGACGAACGCGACACGCTGGTCGTGGTCGACGACCGTGAAGCGGTGGACGTCGCGGGCCGAGAGGGTCGGGTACGGCGCGAAGAACCGGAAGTACTTCGACTCCTCCGAGACGCGGCCGTAGAAGGCGACGAACTCGTCGGAGTCGGCCGCCACGACGGGCCGCAGCTGGGCGACGCGACCGTCGCGCAGCAGGACATCGGCCTCCCACTCCGGGACCGGGTGGAGGTCCACCGTCTCTGGCGCTTCGGTCACGTCGTCAATCTACCGCCTGAAGGCTGCCGGCAGGCGTCCCGGCGTGGCACCCGCGGGTCGGTCGGGCCGTGCCGACACAATGGTGGGCGGTCCCGAGCCCCGGGACCCCACGGGAAGGACGGCATGGCGCGCAGGTCGAGCACGGGACGCACCGAGGTCGAGGACGACTTCGAGGAGCACATCGTCGACACCGACATCCGGGAGGAGATGCGCTCGAGCTTCCTCGAGTACTCCTACTCGGTGATCTACTCCCGCGCCCTGCCGGACGCCCGTGACGGTCTCAAGCCGGTGCAGCGCCGCATCCTCTACACGATGGACGAGATGGGCCTGCGCAGCGACCGCGGGCACGTCAAGTCGGCCCGCCCTGTCGGTGAGGTCATGGGCCGCCTCCACCCGCACGGCGACAGCGCGATCTACGACGCCCTCGTGCGCCTGGTGCAGCACTGGTCACTGCGCGTGCCCCTGGTCAACGGCCACGGCAACTTCGGCTCGCCCGACGACCCGCCGGCCGCGATGCGCTACACCGAGTGCCGCATGGACGCCGCCGCCGAGGCGATGACGGCCTCGATCGACGAGGACACCGTCGACTTCCGCCCCAACTACGACGGCCGCGAGACCGAGCCGGTCGTCCTGCCGGCCGCGCTGCCCAACCTCCTGGTCAACGGCGCCTCGGGCATCGCGGTCGGCATGGCCACCAACATCGCCCCGCACAACCTCGTCGAGGTCGTGCAGGCCTGCCGCCACCTGATCAAGCACCCGAGCGCGACGCTCGAGGACCTCATGCGCTTCGTGCCGGGGCCGGACCTGCCCACGGGCGGCAAGATCATCGGCCTGGACGGCGTGCGCGACGCGTACGCCACGGGCAACGGCTCGTTCCGCATGCGTGCCACGGCCCGCATCGACCAGGTGGGCCGGCGCAAGGCCGTCGTCATCACCGAGCTGCCCTACAACGTCGGCCCCGAGAAGGTCATCGAGGCCGTCAAGAAGCTCGTCCAGAGCAAGAAGCTGCAGGGCATCGCCGACCTCAAGAACCTCTCGGACCGCCACGCCGGTCTCGAGATCGTCATCGAGGTCAAGAACGGCTTCGTGCCCGAGGCGATCCTCGAGCAGCTCTACAAGCAGACCCCGCTCGAGACGTCGTTCGGCATCAACGCGGTCGCCCTGGTCGACGGCCAGCCGCGCACGCTCGGCCTCAAGGAGATGCTCGAGGTCTACCTCGAGCACCGCTTCGACGTCGTGCGCCGCCGCACGACCTTCCGCCGCGGCAAGGCCGCTGACCGTCTTCACCTGCTGGAGGGCCTGCTGCTGGCGCTCGTCGACATCGACGAGGTCATCCAGCTCATCCGCAGCAGCGAGAACCGCGGCGAGGCGCGCGAGCGGCTCATGCAGGTCTTCGACCTGTCGACGGAGCAGGCGGAGTACATCCTCAACCTGACCCTGGGCCGCCTCACGCGCTACGACCGCATCGCGGTCGAGAACGAGATCGCCGAGCTGCGGCGCACGATCGAGGAGCTCGACGCGATCCTCGCCGACGACTCCCTCCTGCGCACCGTGGTCGGCGACGAGCTCAGCGCGATGGCGAAGCAGTTCGGCACGCCGCGGCGCACGATCCTGCTGGAGTCGGCCGGCCAGACCGTCACGGCGGCCACGCCCGTCGAGGTCGCCGACGATCCCTGCTGGGCCCTGCTCTCGGCCACCGGTCTGCTCGCCCGCACCGCCGACGACACGCCTCCCGGTCCCGTCGAGTCACGATCGGCCCACGACGTCGTGGTCTCGGCCGTGCGCACCACGGCCCGTGGTCAGATCGGTCTCGTCACGGCCGACGGCGTCGTCCGGAGGCTGTCGGTGCTCGACCTGCCGTCGCTGCCGCCCACGGCCGCCGCGCCGTCGGTGCAGGGCGGCGTCCCGCTGAGCGAGCTCCTGGCGACCGACGCGACCCCCGTGACGCTCATGACCCTCGGCGACGACCAGCCGGGTCTCGCGCTCGGCACCCGTCAAGGCACGGTCAAGCGCGTGCGCCCCGACCACCTCAAGGGCCGCGACGAGTGGGAGGTCGTGAGTCTGGCCGACGGCGACGAGGTCGTCGGCGCGGTCGACCTGGTGACCGGCACGGAGCAGCTCGCCTTCATCACCTCCGACGCCCAGCTGCTGCACTTCGGCGCCGACCTCGTGCGTCCGCAGGGCCGCAGCGGCGGTGGCGTCGCCGGCGTGAAGCTGGCGGCCGGTGAGCACGTCGTCGCCTTCGGAGCCGTCCGCGACCTCGAGGCGGCCCACGTCGTGACGATCGCCGGCAGCGCCTCGGCCCTCCCCGGCACGGAGACCGGTTCGGCCAAGGTCACGCCGCTGTCGGTCTACCCGAGCAAGGGCCGGGCGACGGGTGGCGTCCGGTGCCAGCGACTGCTCAAGGGCGAGGACGCCCTGGTCGTCGCCTGGGTCGGCGACGGCGCGCCGATGGCCTGCGCCGCGAGCGGATCCCCCGTGCCCCTCCCCGAGATCGACACCCGTCGCGACGGTTCCGGACTGCCGCTCGACCAACCGGTGCTGGCCGTCGCCGGACCGGCCGGCGGGCTCGTCGGCGCGCCCGACTGAGGGCGCCCCCGCCGCTCGCCGTCCGACCCGGCGACGGTCGACCGGGAACCTGGCCCCTCCCGTGCCAGACTGGCGGTGTGCGCTCTCCTCGACGGCTCCTCGGCCTCCTGCTGGTCCCCGCCCTGCTCGCCGGATGCACCGGCGGCGGGGAGGAGACGACCGATCCCGACACGGCTGCGACGCGGCTGGAGAGCGCGGCCACCGCGCTCGCCGACGCCGAGCGGCTCGACTTCTCGCTCGCCGTCGACGGCGAGCTGCCCTCGGGCGTCCAGGGTCTGGAGTCCGCGAAGGGCTTCGGCAACCGCACGCCCGCGTTCGACGGCGACGTCACGATCGCCACGGGCGGCACGAGCCTGAGCGCCGAGGTCGTCGCGGTCGACGGCCAGGTGTGGGCCAAGCTCGGCTTCTCCCCCGACTTCTTCACGATCGACCCGGCCGAGTACGGGGCTCCCGACCCGGCGCAGCTGATCGGCCTTCCCGGCGAGGGCATCGTGTCGCTGCTGGCCGAGGTGGACGTCGCCAAGGCGTCGCAGGAGCGCGACGGCAAGGACGTCCTCACCGCGATCACCGGCGCGGTGCCGGGCGACCTCGTCGCCGCGCTGATCCCGTCGGCCGATGCCGCGGCCGACTTCGACGTCGTCGTCCGGCTGACCGAGGACGACGAGATCCGCGACGTCACGCTCACGGGTGGGTTCTACCCCGACGCCGACGAGGTCACGTACGTCGTGACGGTCAGCGCGTCGTCGGAGTCGTCGACGATCGAGGCGCCGGTCCGCACCGGCGGCGCCTGATCCCGGGCTCGGCATGACGCAGCCGAGCGTCCCCCGCACCGACGGCGTGCGGGCCGCGACCCACGGGTTGCTGGCGCTCGCCGCCGTGGCGATCGGCTTCGCGGCCGCCGACACCTACGTGGTCGTCCTGGCGCTGCCGGACATGATGTCGGCCGCCGGCCTCGACGTCGACCAGCTGCAGCGGGCGGCCCCGATCGTCTCGGGATTCCTGCTCGGCTACGTGGCCGTGCTGCCGCTCATCGGTCGCATCGCCGACGTCCGCGGACGTCTCCCCGTGCTCACCGGCTGCCTCGTGGTGTTCGCGGTCGGATCCGTCGTCACCGCGGCCGCGTACGACCTGGAGTCGATGGTGGCCGGCCGTTTCGTGCAGGGCCTCGGGGGCGGCGGCCTGATCCCGCCGACCCTCGCGCTCGTCGCCGACGCCTGGCCCCCGGAGCGACGCGGGCTGCCCCTCGGCGTCGTCGGTGCGGTCCAGGAGCTCGGCAGCGTGCTCGGGCCGCTCTACGGTGCCGTCGTGCTGGCCGTCGGCGACTGGCGCGACATCTTCTGGCTCAACGCCGCGGTCGGTGCCCTGATCGGCGCCGCGATGCTGCGGCTGCGCACCGGTGACGTCGAGTCGCCCGCCGCCGAGGAGCCAGGTGGCCCGCCGGCTCGCGGACGCCCCGACCTCCTCGGGATGCTGCTCGCCGTCGTCGCGGTCGTGGTCCTCGTGGTGGTCATGCTCGAGCCCGCCTCGCTGACGCGCGGCATCACGAGCGGCCTGGCGTTCATCCCCGTGACCGGCGACTCCCGCTGGCTCACCCCCCTGGCGCTCTCGCTCTACGGGGTCGTGGCCCTCTTCGTGCTGCGGCAGCTGACGGCGAGGCGACCCCTCGTCGCGATGCGTGCCTGGCCCGACGTCGCCCGCCAGATCGACCTGCTGGGTGCCGCCCTGCTGGCCGTGGCGCTCGGCACCGTGATCGTCTCCTTCGCGTCGGCCGACCCGGAGCAGCACGCGATCTCCGAGGACGCGCCGTGGCTGCTCGCGATCGGCGCCGCGGCGCTCGCGGGGTTCGTCGTGCGCCAGCGCACGGCGCGCGACCCCCTGGTCCCCCGCGGTGCCCTGACCGCGCGACCGGCCTGGGGAGCCGTGGTGGTGTCGTTCCTGATCGGCGGCTCCCTCATCGCGGCCCTCGTCGACATCCCGCTGTTCGCCCGTCTGACCGTCTACCGCGACTCCCAGCTCGACGCGGCCCTCGTGCTCGTGCGCTTCCTCGTCGCCCTGCCGATCGGCGCGATCGTCGGTGGCTGGTTGTTGCGGCGGGTCGCTCCGGCTCCGCTCACCGCCGTCGCGATGCTGCTGTCCGCCGCAGCGTTCTGGCACATGTCGACGTGGGACCGCACGTCGCTGGAGTCGCCGGTCGAGACGCTGTCGCTCGTCGCCGGTGGTCTCGGGTTCGGCCTCGCGATCGCACCGGTCAATGCGGCGCTGCTGGACCACACCCGCGACGCGGTGCACGGCATCGCGAGCGCTCTGCTGGTCGTGGCCCGCATGGTCGGCATGCTGATCGGCATCTCCGCGCTCACCACGCTCGGACTGCGGTCGTTCTACGCCGAGGCCGGCGACATCGGCTCCCCGGCCGACGTGTGCGGCGGCACGACGCGCTGCCGCGCCTACGACGACCTCGTGCTCGACGCCGGCATCGCCCAGCTCCACACCGTCTTCACCGCAGCGGCCGTCCTGGCCCTGGTCGCCGGACTCCTGGCCCTCGTCCTGCTGCGACGTGCACCCCAGGTGACCGAGTCGCCCTGACGGACGACGGTGGCCGCCGATACGCTGGGCGCATGGCTTTCGACGACCTCCTCGCCGCGAACCGGACCTACGCGGCCGACTTCCACCACGGCGGCTTCGACGGGATCGCCCGCGCCGGCGTCGCGATCGTGACCTGCATGGACTCGCGCATCGATCCCCTGCGGGTCGTGGGCCTCGAGCCCGGCGATGCGAAGATCCTGCGCAACCCTGGCGGCCGCGTGACCGACCAGGTGCTCGTCGCCGTCGTCCTCGGCGTCACGCTCCTGCAGGTGCGCCGCGTCATGGTCGTGCAGCACACCCGCTGCGCGATGGCCTCGGCTCCCGAGGAGGAGCTGCAGGCCCGCATCAGCACGGCGACCGGGACCGACGCCAGCTGGATGTCGCTCGGCGCGATCACCGACCAGGAGGCCACGATCCGGGCCGACGTGCACAAGGTCGAGAGCCATCCGCTGGTGCCGGACGACATCGAGGTCGGCGGCTTCGTCTACGACGTCGACTCGGGACTTCTCACCCCGGTGGTCTGACGCCACCCGACACACCCGGGTTCAGTACCGGGCGAAGACCTGCACGAAGTAGCGCTGGTAGCAGCTCGGACCGTCCACGTAGCCGATGCCGAGGTGCGTGAAGTCACCGAGCAGGTTCGCGCGGTGCCCGGGCGAGTCGATCCAGGCCTGCACGACCGAACCGGGCTGCTGCCCGGCGGCGATGTTCTCGGCGGCACTCGACCAGCCGGCCGGGATCTGGCTCGCGTAGCTCGGGTTGTGCGCGAACGTGCAGGAGTTGTGCAGGTGCCACGTCCAGTTGCCCGCGACGACGTTGAGCTCGTTCGCGAGGGTCACCGGTGGCTTGCCGTTCTGCGCACGGATGGCGTTGGTGTCGTCGAGGATCTGCCGGACCTGCGGCGTGATCTGCTCCGCGGGGGTCGGCGTGACGGCCGCGCTCGCGGCCTGCCTCGGTTCGGACAGCGTCGCTGAGCCCGCGGTCGAGCCGACCAGGACGAGGGACGTGACGGCCAGGGCGGCCACCAGGAATCGACGCATCATGCTTCTCACTCCTTGGGCGTCCGGGGGCCCGCGGGTCGGGGCGAGCCCCTTCTCCTCGACGGTAGCCCGGGAGCCTGCACCCCGCATCCGTGCTGGTCAGCCGCCTGACGTCGCGTCCTCGGCCCCCGGATCGAGGGCACCCTCGACCTCGCGGGTGCTGAGCCAGCCGTCCGGCACGACGACCCGCTTCGGCGTGCCCTGCCGGCCGCGCGGGCGTCCGAGCTCGGCGACGGGGAACGGCTCGGTCGGGTCCAGGTCGCCCAGCAGTGCGTCGAGAGCCGCGTAGGACGAGACCTTGCCCAGCTGGCTGCGGACGGCCGAGCCGGCCGCGAAGCCCTTGAGGTACCAGGCGACGTGCTTGCGGAACTCGATGCAGCCGCGCTCCTCGCCGAGCCAGCCGCCCAACAGCTCGGCATGACGCCGCATGACGGCCGCGACGTCGCCGAGGTTCGGCGTCGTGAGGACCTCGCGGCCGGTGAGCGCCGCCGCGAGGTCGCGGAACAGCCACGGCCGCCCCAGGCAGCCGCGCCCCACGACGACGCCGTCACAACCGGTCTGGTCCATCATCGCGACCGCGTCGGACGCCTCCCAGACGTCGCCGTTGCCCAGCACCGGGATCGACGTCGACGCCTTCAGCTCGGCGATGGCCGACCAGTCGGCCCGGCCGGAGTAGTGCTGCACGGCGGTGCGGCCGTGAAGCGCGATCGCGGCGCAGCCGGTGTCGGCCGCGATGCGTCCCGCGTCGAGGTACGTGAGGTGGTCGTCGTCGATGCCCTTGCGGGTCTTCATCGTGACCGGCACGCCGAACGGCTCCGCCGCGGCGACGGCCGACGTCAGGATCTGTCCGAGCAGCCGGTCCTTCCACGGCAGCGCAGCGCCACCGCCCTTGCGGGTGACCTTGGGCACCGGGCAGCCGAAGTTGAGGTCGACGTGCTGCACGCCGTGCTCCTCGCACAGGATCGACACCGCGCGACCGATCGTGTCGGGGTCGATCCCGTAGAGCTGCACCGACCGCACGGTCTCGACGCCCGAGAACGTCAGCATCGACAGGCTCGTGCGATCGCCCTCCACGATGCCGCGCGACGTGATCATCTCGCACACGTACAGTCCGGCGCCCTGCTCGGCGCAGAGCTGGCGGAAGGCCGCGTTGGTCACCCCGGCCATGGGGGCCAGCACGACCGGCACGGGGACCTCGAGGTCGCCCAGGCGCAGCGGCGCCGGCATCGTCGAGGTCGTCATCCCCCGATTGTCTCAAACCCGGTGACGGGGCGGCAGCCAGCCGTTCTCGACGGCCACCCGGACCGCCTCGGCCCGCGTGCGGGCACCGGTCTTGCCGATCGACGACGAGAGGTGGTTCCGCACCGTGCCCTCCGACAGGGACAGCTCCCGGGCCACGTCGGCCACGGTCCCGCCGTCGGCGGCCGCCCGCAGGACGTCGGTCTCGCGATCCGTCAGGGGCGAGGTGCCCTGCGTCAGCGACTCCGCGGCCAGCGAGGGATCCACCACGACGAGCCCCGCGTGCACGCGACGCACCGCGTCGGCCAGCTGGGCGGCCGGTGTGTCCTTCACGACGAAGCCACCGGCGCCCGCCGCCATGGCGGCCCGGAGGTAGCCGGGGCGGCCGAAGGTCGTGACCATCAGCACGCGGCAGGTCGGCAGCTGCGCGCGCACCAGCCGAGCGGCCTCCAGCCCGTCGAGACCGGGCATCTCGACGTCGAGCAGGGCCACGTCGACCTCGTGCGCACGGGCCGCCGCCACGACCTCGTCGCCCCGCGCGACCTCGACGACGACCTCCAGGTCAGGCTCGAGCGACAGGAGCGCGGCGAGAGCGCCGCGCACCAACGACTGGTCGTCGGCCACCAGGAGGCGGATCACGCCGGCACCACGACCTCGACCGCGAACCCGGCACCATCTGGTCCCGGGCCGGTGTGCAGGACGGCGCCGACGCGGCGCGTGCGGTACCGCAGACCCTCGAGGCCCGTGCCACCCGCCGTCGCTGCTCCCGTGCCGCGTCCGTCGTCCCACACGCGCATGCTCCGCTCGTCGACCTCGACCCAGCACGCCCGTGCACCGCTGTGGCGGACCACGTTCGTGACGCTCTCGCGGAGCACCCAGGCGTACAGCTCGCGCCACTGGCTCGGCACCACCTCGGCGACGGTGGGCAGGTGCGGGTGGATGCCCGCGGACGTCAGCGCGGATCGCGCCGCAGCGATCTCCCGCGGCAGCGAGAGCGCCTGCAGTCCGCTCGTCGTGGAGCGGACGTCGGCCAGGGCGTCGCGCGCGAGGCGCTGCACGTCGGCGAGCTCGCTCTGCGCCCGTTCGGGATCGGTCGCGAGCAGGCGGCCGGCCAGCTCGGACTTGACCGAGATCACTGTCAGCGAGTGGCCCAGGATGTCGTGCAGGTCCCGCGCGATGCGGGTGCGCTCCTCCTCGATCGCCAGCTCCGCGAGATCCTGCTCGGCGCGGGCCAGCTGACGCTGTCGCTGCAGGGCGAGACGGAACGACCACACGGCACCGGCCGCCAGGATGATCGCGAAGTCGTTGCCGTGCGCGTCCCATCCGTCGACGGTGCGCCCGGACACCGCGGCGACCAGCACGAGGGCCACGGTCACGACCACGGCCCAGCGCGCCGGCAGCGACGCGGCCGCGAGGGCCACCACGAACACCAGCAGCACCAAGGACTCGTCGCCCGCGCCGGGAATCGTGAGAGCGGTCAGCATCAGCATCGCGGCGACCAGCAGCGCCGGCAGCAGGTACTCGCGGCGCTCGTGGGCCCGCTGCACCCCCAGCAGGCCCACGACGTACGCCGCGACGAAGACGACGACGGCGGCGACGCCGACCCCGCCCCAGATGCCGTCGTGGGCGAGGAGGACCTGGACCGGCTCGGTCAGGAACACGAGCCAGATGCCCGCACCGACCAGGCGGACCCAGGTGGGTCCGCCCGCGGCGCGGGCCCCTGACGTCAGCACGATCTCACTCTAGGTCGCCACCCGGACCGTTGCGGTCGTCAGACACGAGCCGTGTCGCGGCTCATCCGCCACGCCGCTCCGACCACGAAGACCGCGGCCCACGCCACGACGTTGAGGGTCGCCAGCAGCAGGTCACCACCGTCGCCGAACGGGGCTCGAGCCAGCTCGCCCACGCCGTAGGCGGGGGTCAGGCGGGCGACGTCGGCGAACGTGTCGCTGAACTCGCTCAACGGCACGAACAGCCCACCGGCGAGGGACAGCACCGCGAGCGCCGGGCCGAGCACCTGCATGACGTTCTCGCTCGGCAGCAGGTAGCCCATGAAGAGCCCGAACGCCGCGAACACGAGCGAGCACACCCAGGCCAGCACCCCGCACGCCACGAGGCGGCCCGTGGAGAGCTCGGCCCCCACGAGGTGACCCACCACGAAGACCACCACGATCGCGACCGCACCCATCGCCATGGCCACGACGGCCTTGACGAGCACGTAGGCGACCGGGTGCAGCGGCGTCAGCCGCAGCTGTCGGCTCCACCCCACGGCACGCTCGGTCGCGACCATCGCTCCACCGGAGGTCGTCGCGATCATCGCGCCGTACACCGCCATGCTGACCATGATCCAGGCCGTGACGTTGCCGTGGCCGGCCTGCTCGGTGCGGTACTGCTGGTCCGTGCCGAAGAGCAGGAAGAACAGGCTCGGCACCACCAGGGTGAAGACGACGGCCCTCCGGTTGCGGAGCAGCCGGCGCAGCTCGAGCCGCAGGATGGTCGGCGAGAACCCGCCGCGGGCCGGGGCCCGTCGGACCGGGGTGTCGGGAGTCGTGACGGTCATGCGAGTGCTCCTTCGGTCGCGGGGGCGTCGGTGGTGAGGGCCACGAACGCCTCCTCGAGGTTGCGCGTGGTGATCTCCACGTCGTGGGCGGGCGTGCGGGTGAGGAGGTGCCGCACGACGTGGTCGGAGTCGACGGCGTGCACGATGACCTGGTCGCCGCGCACGTCGATCGCGTCGACACCCTCGATCGCGGCCAGGGCACGGCGGTCGGCGCCGGGCCACGTGGCTCGCACGGTGCGGCCGACGGCCAGGGCCTTGACCTCGCTGGCCGTCCCGTCGGCGACGACCCGTCCGTGGTTCACCATCACGATCCGGTCGGCGTAGGCGTCAGCCTCCTCGAGGTAGTGCGTCGCGAACAGGGTCGTCCGCCCACGGGTCGCGTCGTCGCGGATCGCGGTCCAGAAGTCGCGGCGCCCCTGGACGTCCATTCCCGTCGTGGGCTCGTCCAGGATCAGCAGGTCCGGGTCCGGGATCAGGGCCAGGGCGAAGCGCAGACGCTGCTGCTGGCCGCCGGAGGCCTTGCCGACGAGGCGGTCGGCCACGTCCAGGAGACCGGCACGCTCCAGGACCTCCCCGACCGGTCGGGAGGGGCGGAAGAGCGACGCCACGAGCTCGACGGTCTCGCGGATCGTGAAGTCCTTGAGCAGGCCGCCGGACTGCATGACGGCGGCCACGCGCCCGTGGGCGACGGCGTCGCGAGGACTGCCCCCGTACACCTCGACGATGCCGGTCGTGGCGGTCGAGAGACCGAGGAGCAGGTCGATCGTCGTGGTCTTGCCGGCACCGTTCGGGCCGAGGAAGGCGACGACCTCACCGGGGGCGATCGTCAGGTCGATGCCACGCACGGCCTGCACGTCGCCGAAGGTCTTGGTGACGCCGTCCAGTCGGACGGCGGGAGGAGCGGAAAGGTTCATGCTCCCAGCGTCGGCCCGAACCGGGCTCCGTCCCCGGGCCGGACGTCACGACCTCGCCGTGACAGATGTCAGGGGGTCCAGGTGATGGTCGAGTCGTCGCCGTCGGGCTGGAGGTCGACCGACACGAGCACCTGGCCGGCCGGCACGAGGTAGACCAGGCACAGCGTCGCGGTCTCACCCGGGAGGAAGCTCTCGGGCAGCTGGCCCGACGGGCACGGTGCGAAGCTGCCGACGATCGGGGTGGGCGGCAGGAGGGTGTCGGCGTCGTCGCGGGCGAAGACCGGGAGCGCCACGCCACCGAGCCCCGCGGGACCCTCGTTCAGCACGGTCAGGTCGACGTAGAACGGCGCCGACGCCTGCTGGTCCGGGGTCAGCGAGAAGAACCGGAAGTCCTCGATCGCCCCCTTGCGCACGTTCGCGATCGTCACGGTGATCGCGCTCGCGGCCTGCTCGTCGACCTGGTAGACAACGGTCGCGGCCTCCCCCGCCGTGCGGGTCGTGCCGGGCTTGGTGATCGACACGCCGTCGGGCACCTCGAAGCCAGCCGGCACCGACGGTGTCGGCTTCGGCTCCTCCTCGCCGCCGCACGCGGCGACCGGGACCAGGAGAGCCAGCGCGCACAGGCTCAGACGGAGACGGCGAGACATCGTGATCACGCCGAGATTGTCACCCAGGAGGGGCTCAGCAGCCGGGCAGGCGCGCCGCGAGCCACTCGCGAACCTGGCTCAGCGCCACCCGCTCCTGCTGCATCGTGTCGCGCTCCCGGATCGTCACGGCCTGGTCGTCGAGGGTCTCGAAGTCGACCGTGATGCAGAACGGCGTGCCGATCTCGTCCTGGCGGCGGTAGCGGCGGCCGATCGCCTGGGTGTCGTCGAAGTCGACGTTCCAGTAGCCGCGCAGCTCCTTCGCGAGGTCGCGCGCGGCCGGCGAGAGTGCCTCGTTGCGCGAGAGCGGCAGCACCGCAGCCTTGACGGGCGCGAGGCGGTGGTCCAGGCGCAGCACGGTGCGGACGTCGACGCCGCCCTTGGTGTTCGGGGCCTCGTCCTCGGCGTACGCGTCGACGAGGAACGCCATCATCGACCGGTTCACGCCGGCTGCGGGCTCGATGACGTACGGCGTCCAGCGCTCGCCCGTGGCCTGGTCGTGGAACGAGAGCTCGCTCCCGGAGTGCTGGCTGTGCGTCGTGAGGTCGAAGTCGGTGCGGTTGGCGACGCCCTCGAGCTCGCCCCACTCCGAGCCCTGGAAGCCGAAGCGGTACTCGATGTCCACGGTGCGCTTGGAGTAGTGCGAGAGCTTCTCGGCGGCGTGCTCGTAGAAGCGCAGGTTGTCGGGCGTGACGCCCAGGCCGGTGTACCAGCCCATGCGCTCGGCGAGCCAGTACTCGTGCCACTCCTCGTCGTCGCCGGGCTTGACGAAGAACTCCATCTCCATCTGCTCGAACTCGCGCGTGCGGAAGATGAAGTTGCCCGGCGTGATCTCGTTGCGGAAGCTCTTGCCGATCTGACCGATGCCGAACGGCGGCTTCTTGCGCGCGCTCGTCATGACCTGGCCGAAGTTCACGAAGATGCCCTGGGCCGTCTCGGGGCGCAGGTAGTGCAGCCCCTCCTCGGACTCGACCGGGCCGAGGTAGGTCTTCAGCAGGCCGTTGAACATGCGCGGCTCGGTCCACTGGCCCTTGGTGCCGCAGTTGGCGCAGGCGATGAGGTCCATCGAGACGGTGTCGGGATCGATCTCGTCCTGGCCCGGCTTGTTCTTCTTCTCCGCGTAGGCCTCCTGCAGGTGGTCCTGGCGGTACCGGCGGTGGCACGAGAGGCACTCGACCAGCGGGTCGACGAAGGCAGCAAGGTGGCCGGAGGCCTCCCAGACGCGCGTGGGGAGAATCACCGAGGAGTCCAGGCCGACGACGTCGTCGCGTCCCTGCACGGTCGAGCGCCACCACTGGCGCTTGATGTTCTCCTTGAGCTCGACGCCCAGCGGGCCGTAGTCCCAGGCCGACTTGGTGCCGCCGTAGATCTCACCGCACTGGTAGACGAATCCCCGGCGCTTGCAGAGGCTGATGACGGTGTCGATCGTGGACGCAGGCATGTGGTTCTCACTTCTCCCGGCTGGATGTCGGCGGGGTGTGCGGCCGTCGTGACGGCCCGCTCCCGAGGATCGGACCAGCGTATCGAGGCGCACGTCTCGCCCTGCACACGGACGGGCACGGCGGGTCGATTTGACAATGATTCCCATCCGCGTGAGACCATGGAGTCATGCGTCGTGCCGCCCTGATCGCCCCTGCCCTCCTGCTGCTCTCCCCCCTCCTCGTCGCCTGCGGCGACGGCAGTGGCGACGACGGCCCGACCGTCGTGACCTCGGCCTACCCCTTCCAGTTCCTGGTCGAGCGGGTCGCGGGCGACTACTACGCCGTCGAGAACCTCACGCGCCCCGGCGCCGAGGCGCACGACCTCGAGCTCAGCCCGCGTCAGGTCGCCGACGTGCAGGGGGCCGACCTGGTCGTCTACGTCGAGCACTTCCAGGCCGCCCTCGACGAAGCGGTCGAGCAGGCCGACCGCGAGGACGACACCACGGTCGACCTCGCCACCGTCGTCGACCTGCTGGAGGCCGACGAGGAGAGCCACGAGGGTCACGACCACGGCGACGAGGAAGAGGGGCACAAGGACCACGACCACGGTGGCGTCGACCCGCACTTCTGGCTCGACCCGCACCGGATGGAGCTCGCCGCGCGAGCCATCGGCGAGTCCCTCGCCGAGATCGACCCCGACCACGCCGACGACTACACCGCGAACGCCGAGGAGCTCGTCACCGAGCTGCAGACGCTCGACGCGGACTTCACCGTGGGACTGCAGAACTGCGAGCTGCGCACGATCGTGACCGCCCACTCGGCGTTCGGCTACCTCGCTGACGCGTACGACCTGACCCAGATCCCGATCGCCGGCCTCGAGCCCAGCGCCGAGCCGTCGTCGGCCCAGCTCGCCGAGATCAGCGACCTGGTGACCTCCGCGGGCGTCACCACGGTCTTCACCGAGGAGCTCGTCGACCCCCGGGTGGCCGAGACCGTCGCGAACGCCACTGGGGCCACGACGGCTATCCTCGATCCGATCGAGGGTCTCAGCGAGGCCACCGCCGACGAGGACTACTTGTCCCTGATGCGGAACAACCTCGACGCGATCCGGGAGGCCAACAGGTGCCAGTGAGCCCAGGCACGGACGGTGGCGCCGGTGGCCCGGCGCTGCCCGAGCCCGTGCTCCAGGCGAACGGCATCACGGTCGACCTCGGTGGGCGCTCGGTCCTGACCTCGGTCGACCTCACGCTCGGACGCGGCGAGGTCGTCGCCGTGCTGGGCGCCAACGGTTCGGGCAAGTCCACGCTGGTGCGCGCCGTCATCGGGCTCGTCCCGAGGCGCGCCGGCAGCGTCGAGCTGTTCGGCACGCCGCTGGAGCGCTTCCGCGACCGCGCCCGCCTGGGCTACGTGCCGCAGCGCAGCACCGGGTCGACGGGCGTGCCCGCCACGGTCCGCGAGGTCGTGCTGAGCGGTCGTCTCGCCCGCCGGCGCTTCCTCGGCCCCGCGTCGCGCGCCGACAAGGCGGCGGCCGACCGGGCCATCGAGCTCGTCGGCCTCACGCCCCTCCGCGGACGTCCCGTCACCGAGCTCTCCGGCGGTCAGCACCAGCGCACCCTGATCGCCCGTGCCCTGGCGTCGGAGCCCGAGCTGCTCGTGATGGACGAGCCGCTCGCCGGCGTCGACGCGGCCAGCGGGCACCAGCTCGCGCGCACGGTCGGCGACCTCGTGGCGTCCGGCACCGCCGTCCTGCTCGTCGAGCACGACCTCGGACCCCTGACCGACGTCGTGGACCGCGCCGTGGTGATCGACCACGGACGCGTCGCCTACGACGGACCTGCCCACGGGGCGCCGACCGAGCACGTCCACCACCACCCGCACGACGGCGAGCCGGCCCGGCTCCAGCCCCTGCCCGGCGAGGGCGTGCTCTGATGCTGGAGCTGCTCGACTACCCCTTCATGCGCCTGGCCCTCGCGGCCGCCGTGATCACGGGCGTCACCGCGCCGGCGATCGGGACCTTCCTCGTGCAGCGCCGACTCGCCCTGCTCGGCGACGGCATCGGACACGTCGCCCTGACGGGCGTGGCCCTCGGGCTCCTGACCGGTACCGCTCCCCTGCTCACCGCCGTCGTCGCCGCGACGCTCGGTGCGCTCGCGATCGAGCTGCTGCGCACCTACGCGCGCACGTCGGGCGACGTCGCGCTGGCGATGCTGTTCTACGGCGGCCTCGCCGGCGGCGTCATGCTGATCAACTTCGCGGGCGACAGCGCCGCCAAGCTCAACAGCTACCTGTTCGGCTCGATCGTCACGGTCACCTCCTCGGACCTGATCACGGTCGCGATCCTCGGCGGGCTCGTGCTGGCCGTCGTGCTCGCGGCCACCCCGCAGCTGTTCGCGGTCTGCCAGGACGAGGATCACGCCCGGGTCAGCGGCGTTCCCGTGCGTCTCTACGGCATCCTCATCGCCGTCCTCGCCGCCGTCACGATCACCGTCGCGATGCGCACCGTGGGTCTTCTGCTCGTCTCCGCACTGATGGTCGTGCCGGTCGCCGCCGCCCAGCAGGTCTCCCGGAGCTTCCGCGGCACCCACCTCCTGGCGATCCTGCTCGGCCTCCTGGCCGCCGTCGGCGGGGTCGTCGCGAGCTTCGAGATCGACACGCAGCCCGGGCCGACCATCGTGCTCATGGCGCTCGCGTTCTTCGCGGTCCTGGCCGGCGTGCGTGGCGTCGTGGCGCTCACCGGTCGCTGGCGGGGCCGCCCTCTAGAATCAGGCTGAAGGAGGATCGTCACCATGGTCGTCACCCCCCGCAACACCCGTCAGCGCCGCGCCGTCGCGGCGATCCTGGAGGACCTCGAGGGCTTCGCGAGCGCGCAGGAGATCCACGACCTGCTGCGCCACCGCGGCGAGTCGGTCGGTCTCTCGACGGTCTACCGCAACCTGCAGGCCCTGGCCGACGCGGCCGAGGTCGACGCCCTGCGCAACGACGAGGGCGAGACCCTGTACCGCCAGTGCAGCACGGGTCACCACCACCACCTCGTGTGCCGCGCGTGCGGCCGCACCGTCGAGGTCGAGGGTCCCACCGTCGAGCGGTGGGCCGACGGGGTCGCCGCCCAGCACGGGTACGTCGACATCGCGCACACCCTGGAGATCTTCGGGACGTGCGGCGACTGCGCCAGGTGATCGTCCTCGACCGCGACACCTGGCTGCCGCGGGCCGAGGCACACCGTGAGCGGGCCGAGCGCTTCACCCGGCCCCACCTCGAGCGCCGGCGCGCCGGCACCGACCACCCGGTCGAGGACTTCCTGTTCGAGTACTACAACTACTCCCCCGGCGCCCTGACGCGCTGGCACCCCGGCCTCGGCACGGGGATGGCCGACGCCGCCGAGCACGCCGCGCTGGGTGCGTACCTGACGGTCGACGGCGTCACCGCGGTCGACGCCTCGCGGCTCGAGCGGCGCCTCCCGGGCCTGCGCTGGACCCGCACGCTGCTCGAGCGCACCCGCGACGCCGAGCCGCGGTGGAGCTGCTTCGGCCTGCACGAGTGGGCCATGGTGCACGGCGCCGGTCCGGAGCGTCGCCACACCTCGCAACCTCTGCGGCTCGGCGACGCAGGCACCGACGAGGTCGTCCGCTCGCACACCCTGCAGTGCACGCACGTCGACGCCTTCCGCTTCTTCACGCCGTCCGCTGCACCGCTCAACGCCCACCAGCTGACCCGCGACGACCAGATCGGCCACGAGCAACCAGGCTGCGTCCACGTATCGATGGACCTGTATCGGCTCAGCTTTCGACTGATGCCGTTCGCCGAGTCCACGATCGTGCTCGACGCCTTCGAGCTCGCGCTCGACGCCCGCCGCGTCGACATGCGCGCCTCGCCCTACGACGTCACGAACCTGGGCCTCGACCCGATCCCGGTCGAGACCCCCGAGGGCAAGGCCGAGTACGTGCGCGAGCAGCGACGGCTCGCGGCACTGGCCGAGCCGATCCGGGCACGCCTGCTCGCCGAGGTGACGGGGCTGCTCCAACACGCCGCCGAGACCACCGGCGAGCCCGCGGTCTGAACATCAGGTGCCTGAGGCGTTTCGTCTCCTAGTTCGACGCCGATGGAGGTCAGGTGCCGTCGGAGACGATCACCGGGATGTACGAGATGATCGCCATCATGGACCGACCCGTGGCGCCCGAAGCCTTGGTCTTCGTCGTGGCACCCGACGACATCGTGATGATGTACCAGACCGCACGCGAGCTGGTGTCCTTCATGCGACGCATGGACGAGCAGGAGCGAAGGTCCGCTTCCTTCTTCACGATCGACGGCGAGGAGCTGGATCTCACCAGAACTCTCGCCGGCGGCGTATGGCTCATGCACTCCGGGCGGGACGGTTCAGATGATCTGAGTCGGGCGTTCCGGGCGCTCGCAGACGACGACGACACCGATGCGCACGTTGACCCACGGCTGGTCGCGAACGAGGTGCTGGAGGTTGAGTGGGAATCGAGGTGGCCACGACGTCCGCGGTGGCTCCGTCGACTGATCCGGGGCCAGCGAGCTCCAACGATCGACGATCGGTGGCGCAGAGGAGCGGTGTGACGTAGTCCGCACCACGCGTCCACGGTGCGAGGAGGCTCTGCGCCGATGCCCTCGTCGAGCCTGCTCTTACGCCACTGGCGGTCCCGAATCCGCACTCGGATCACACCCGCGGCTCTAGCATCAACGACGTGCAGTACCTCGTCTTTGCGGCCATCGCTGTCGGCCTCGGCCTCCTCGCACCGCGGATCGAGCGGACGTTGCGAGCGCAATTCGGCGATGACGATGGCGACGGCGAGACGGGCTTCCTCCTGGCGTTCTTCGGCGGGATCGTCGGCCTGTTCGTGCTGTTCCTTCTCGGCGCAGGCATCTGGTACCTCGCCTTCGAGCGATAAGAACCCTCGCGGGGCGCCCGCACTTGACGTGCGAGACGCAGCGCTCTTGCAGGCCCGCGTCCGGCGCACGGCGGTGATCCATCCACCTAGGGCGGTGAGTCAGCCACCGTATGAGCGCTCATGCGGTGGCTGACTCACCGCCCGCCCCCATGAGGAGGTCTTTCGGTGGCTGACTCACCGCCCGCTCCGGGCGTCACCGTAGGCTGGGTCGGTGCCTGCAGCAGTGCGCGAGCCCGGAGGGCTCCACCTCGTCGACGGACCCGACCTGACCGGGGCGGACGTCCATGCCGTCTGGACCATTCGTGACGTCGTGTTCAACGTCGAGCAGCGTTGCGAGGACGCCGATCCCGACGCGGTCGACCTGCGGCCCACCACGTCGCACCTGTGGCTGGCCGACGACGCCGGCATCACGAGCTACCTGCGCACCTACGTCACCGCCGACGGCGTACGACGCGTCGGCCGTGTCTGCACGCGGAAGGACGCCCGCGGAACCGGGCTGTCCGGATCGCTGCTGCGCGAGGTGCTCGAGCGCTGGGGCGACCAGCGCATTGACCTGGGAGCGCAGGCCTACCTGCACGACTGGTACGCCGGGTTCGGCTTCGTGCGGAGCGGCGACGACTACGTCGAGGCGGGCATCGACCACGTGCCGATGACGCGGCAGCCCACCTGAGCGATCAGCTCTCGGTCTCTTCCTCGTCGCGAGCCGAGTCCTCGGACGGCTCGTCACCCGGCTCCTCGTCGGAGTCGTCCGACGACGGCGCCTCGACGTCGTCGCCCGTGCCGAAGGCCTCGATCGCGTCGGCCATCGTGTCCTCCGCGGCTCCGACGGCGTCGACCACCGCCAGGTCCGCGGTGTTGTACTGCTCGCTGAACTCGAAGTAGTACGACTGGCCGCCGTCGAGCGAGGCCGCCATCTGGTTCAGGTTGTCGAGCACGTGCTGGAGCGCGGCGGAGGTCAGCTCGGCCGCCTCCTCGAAGCCGGCCGGCACCTCGACCGACTCGAAGGTGTCCTTGACGGCCTGCATGCCCGGGATCGTCGCGTCACGGACGGGCTGGCCGCTGGAGAACGGACCCGTCCCGAGCAGCGTGCCCGGGGTGGTGCGGTCGAGCGCCACGACCGTGGCGTCCACGAACTCGGTCGTGTCGAGCGTGTCCTCGGCCAGCGTCGCGAGCGCGTCGAGGTCCTTCTCGAGATCCTGCTCGGCCTTCGCCGCCTCGACGTAGTCGTCGGAGTTCTCGCGACCGTACTCCGGGGCGTCGCCGATGGCCGGGATCTCCTCGACCGCTGCGTCGATGGCGTCGAGCGCCGAGGCGAGGTCGCTGCCGGCCTCGTCAGCCAGGATCTCGGCCTGCTCCTCGCGGAACGCCGCCACCTCGTCGAGGTAGTCGGCGGCCGCCCGGTCGGCAGCGGCGACGTCGTTCTTGTGGTTCTGGTGGATCACCAGCACCACGGTCGTGACCGCGACGGCCACGACGACCAGCAGCCCCAGGGCTGAGAAGAGGAGGATCTTCGCGCGCTTGCTCATGGCAGAACCGTGGCCGCGGCACGGGGGCGTGTCAAATTGGGGGCGTGGGGACCTCTCCCCTGGAGATCCTCGCGATCAGGCCGGAAGCGCGGCGTCGACCGCGGCCGCGAGGTCGGAGTCGACGGTCAGGCCGAACACCCGGACCGCCTCGGCCGCGATCGCGATCTGGCTCCCGTAGCTGAAGGAGTAGTTCTGGCCGACGGCCGCGAACGCGACGAGCAGCTCGCACTGGTCGATCACGTTCTGCACCGCCGCCGAGACCGTCGCCGCCAGGTCCTCCTGCCCGCCCGGGACCGGGACGGCCTCGAAGTCGGACAACGCCTCCTCGTACTCCGGGATCACGTCGCGCTCGACCACGCTCGCGTCGCGGATCGTCGACGACCCGGTGATCTCGTCGATCCGCAGCGCCAGCACCGCGTCGGCGGCCGCGATGAACGTGCGCGCGACCGCGATGCGTCCGAGCACGTCGACGAGCTCGACGTACGGGTCCAGCAGGGTCGCCTCGAGGTACTGCGCGTCCCGATAGTCCTCCGACAGCTCCGCCCCGACTCCCCCGAGCGCCGGCAACGACGGCGGTGCCTCGATCCGGGCCTGCACCTGCGCCTGCAGGTCGGTGGGCGGGCCCTCGCGCCCGGCGGTGATGAGGTCGGTCAGCTCGTCGCGGAACGCCGCGACCTCGTCCAGGAACTCGGCGGCCACCGCGTCGGCGTCCTCGCTCGCCCGCACCTGCCGCTGCTGCTCGACGATCACCAGCCCGCCGACGGCCACGAGCACCAGCGTCGTGACGAGCACGGGCAGGACCACGGCCAGTCGCCGCCAGCCGGACGCCCGCCGCTCCCGGTGGTCGTGCCTCGGGCGGTCGTGCCTCGGGTCCTCGGACAAGGTCAGCTCGCGGCCGGTGCCACCCCGTGCGCCCGCAGACCATAGGTCAAGGCGTCGGTGAGGGCGATCCAGGAGGCCTCGATGATGTTGGGCCCGACTCCGACCGTGACCCAGGAGTCCTTGCCGTCGGACGTCTCGATCAGGACCCGCGTGATCGCGTCGGTGCCGTGTCCCTGGTCGAGGATGCGCACCCGGAAGTCGGTCAGGTGGAACTGCGCGACGTCGGGGTACACCTGCTCGATCGCCTGGCGCAGCGCGTGGTCGAGCGCGTTGACGGGGCCGTTGCCCTCGCCGATCACCGCGAGCCGCTGGCCCCCGGCAACGATCTTGACCGTCGCCTCGGCGAGCGAGGCCTCGGCGATGACCCGCCACGACTCGATGTCGAAGTAGGTCGGTCGCGCTCCCTCGACCTCCTCCACGAGCAGCAGCTCGAACGAGGCGTCGGCCGCCTCGAACGTGTAGCCGGACTGCTCCAGCTCCTTGACGCGGTCGGTCAGTCGGGCCAGGCGCGCCGGGTCGTCGGTGAGGTCGAAGCCGAGCTCGCGACCCTTGAGCTCGATCGTCGCGCGGCCCGCCATCTCCGAGACGAGCAGCCGCATGTCGTTGCCCACCAGTGCGGGGTCGATGTGCTGGTACAGGTCGGGGTCGACGCGGATCGCGCTCGCGTGGAGACCGGCCTTGTGGGCGAACGACGAGACCCCGGTGTACGGCTGGCGTGCCGACGGCGGGTAGTTCGTGATCTCCGAGACCGCGTGCGCGATGCGGGTGGCCTCGGCGAGACGACCCGCGGGCAGCACCGGCCGGTCGAGCTTGAGCTCGAGGTTCGCGACACAGGTGACCAGGTCGGCGTTGCCGGTGCGCTCGCCGTAGCCGTTCAGGCAGCCCTGCAGGTGGGTGGCTCCCGCCAGCACCGCCGCCATCGAGTTCGCGACCGCGCACCCGGTGTCGTTGTGCGCGTGGATGCCGAGCCGGGCCCCGGTGGAGGCGGCGACGTCGGCGACGATCTCGCTCACCTGGTGCGGCAGCATCCCGCCGTTCGTGTCGCACAGCACCGCGACCTCGGCGCCCGCCTCGGTGGCCGCCCGGACGACCTCGAGCGCGTACGCGCGGTTGTCGAGGTACCCGTTGAAGAAGTGCTCCAGGTCGACGAAGACCCGCTGTCCCTCGGACCGCAGGTGCTGCACCGAGTCGCGCACCATCGCCAGGTTCTCCTCCAGCGTCGTGCGCAGCGCCAGCTCGACGTGACGGTCGTGGCTCTTGGCCACGAGCGTCACGACCGAGGCCCCCGACTCACGCAGCGCGGCGATCATGGGGTCGTCGGCCGCGACGGCGCCGGCCCGGCGGGTCGAGCCGAACGCCGCGAGCGTCGCGTGCCGCAGCTCGAGCTCCTTGGCCGCCAGGGCGAAGAACTCGGTGTCCTTCGGGTTCGAGCCCGGCCAGCCGCCCTCGATGTAGCCCACGCCGAGGTCGTCGAGGTGACGCGCGATGTGCATCTTGTCCTGCACGGAGAGGTTGAGGCCCTCCTGCTGGGCGCCGTCGCGCATCGTCGTGTCGTAGACGTGGAAGTCCCGGTCGACGCTGGTGGGGTCGGGGGTCGCGGTCATGGTGGGTCCTTTGGCAACAAAAAAGCCCCCCGAGAATCGGGAGGCGGCGCGCTGGTTCCTGTCGGTCAGGATCCGGCGCGCCCGGCAATGATGATCACGGTCTCCGTCGGAGGACACGCGGTCGTGAGGCTGGTCACGATCGTGAGTCTAGACTTCGAGCCGATGCTTGCCAAGACAGGGCACGACACGACCCGAGGGGCCGACCGATGACCGTTCCCGTGCCGGATGCGCGCCACAGCCTTCACGCCGTCGTCACCGCACGACCGCTCGAGCCCGTCGAGGACGTGCCGGTCCCGCTGCCGTCGGAGGCGCTCCTGCGCCGCTTCGGCGCCGACGAGGCGCAGATCAAGGCGTTCGAGGCGCGACCCCACGCCCGCGTGCTGCACCGCTCGGGCCCGGTCGGCTCGGCCGCGACCGACGCCGTGGCCGCTCGCCGGGAGGCGCTCACCCTCGCCGCGCAGCACGACGGACTCGTGCTGGACCTGTCGGTGCCGCGCCTGGTGACCCACACGGTCGACGAGACCGACCCCCGCGCCCCGCGGCAGTGGGTCGCGCTCGACGTGGAGGGCGCCGGCCTCGAGGGCACCGACGTCGTCTCTCACGGGCTGACGACGTTCGGCCTCCCCGAGCTGCGCTGCGCCGCGGTGCCGCTCCAGGAGCTGCCGGCCACGCTGGCTGTCCTGACCGGTCTCGCCCACCGCCTCCTGGTGGAGTGGCCCCAGAACGACCCCCTCGGCCGGGCCTCCGTGACGCTTGCCGACATCGCCACGGCGATGGGCGAGCCCGAGCCGCCCCGCCCGGACGACGGGGCCGGCTACGGCATCGACGTGCGCCTCAAGCTGCGCGGCGGCGAGCTCGCCGTGACGGTCCTCGGCGACGCCGCCGCGCTCTTCACCTGACGGGCGGCTTCGGACCGAGGTTGGCCAGGGTCTCGGGGCGCAGGATCCGCTGCAGGTGCTCCTCGGGCAGCAAGCCCTTCTCGAGCACGAGCTCGGCGACACCACGGCCGGTCAGCAGCGCCTCCTTGGCCACCATCGTCGCGGCCTCGTAGCCGATGAACGGGTTGAGCGCCGTGACCAGCCCGATCGACGCCTCGACCTCGGCCCGCAGGTGCTCGACGTTGGCCGTGATGCCGTCGACGCACCGCTCGGCCAGGACGCCGACGGCCTGCTCGAGCCGTGAGATGCCGGCAGCGAGCGAGAAGCAGATCACGGGCTCGAAGGCGTTGAGCTGCAGCTGACCCGCCTCGGCCGCCATCGACACCGTGACGTCGTGCCCGATGATCTGGAACGCGACCTGGTTGACGACCTCCGGGATCACGGGGTTGACCTTGCCGGGCATGATGCTCGACCCGGCCTGCACGGCCGGCAGATTGATCTCGCCCAGCCCGGCGCGTGGACCGGACGAGAGCAGCCGCAGGTCGTTGCAGATCTTGCTGAGCTTGACCGCGACCCGCTTGAGGGTGCCCGAGACCTGCACGAACGCGCCACAGTCCTGGGTCGCCTCGATCAGGTCCACCGCCGTCTCGAGCGGCAGGTCCGTGATCGCTCCGAGGTGCGCGCACGCGATCTCCACGTAGCCGGCCGGGGCGTTGAGCATCGTGCCGATCGCGGTCGCCCCCAGGTTGATCTCGTGCAGCAGGGCGACGGCCTCCGACAGTCGCGCGCGGTCCTCGGCAATCATCTGGGCGTAGGTGCCGAACTCCTGGCCCAGGGTCATCGGCACGGCGTCCTGCAGCTGGGTGCGGCCCATCTTCAGCACGTCGTGGAACTCGAGCGACTTGCGGGCGAAGGAGTCCTCCAGCCGCAGCATCGCGGCCAGCAGGTCCCGGGCCGCGAGGATGATCGAGATCTTGACCGCGGTCGGGTAGACGTCGTTGGTCGACTGGCTGAGATTGACGTGCTCGTTGGGGTGGAGGACGTGGTGGTCGCCCTTCGCATGTCCCATGAGCTCGAGCGCGCGGTTCGCGATGACCTCGTTCGCGTTCATGTTGGTCGACGTGCCGGCGCCTCCCTGGATCACGTCGACCACGAACTGCTCGTGCCACTGACCGGCGCGGATCTCCTCGCAGGCGTCACGGATCGCGGCGAAGCGCTCGTCGTCGAGCAGGCCGAGCTGGTGGTTGGCCATCGCCGCGGCCTCCTTGACCGCGGCGATCGCCTCGACCAGGAAGGGGCTGTCGGAGATGGGGATCCCGGTGATGGGGAAGTTCTCCAGGGCGCGCAGGGTGTGCACGCCCCAGTAGGCCTCCGCCGGCACGTGACGCTCCCCGATCAGGTCGTGCTCGAGTCGCGTCGCCGGTGCCTCAGGTGTGATGTGAGTCATACCTCGATGCAACCACAGTCCGGCCCCGCAGCGACGCGCCACCGCGCCCGTGTTGGCCACACCGAGCAGGCTGGACCCATGACCACGATCTCCGCCGTCGGCTTCTCCCGTTCCCTGCCCGCCAGCGACCCCGGCTCGCTGATCGACCTCCAGGTCGACGCCCCCACCGCGGGACCCCACGACCTCCTCGTGGAGGTGCACGCCGTCTCGGTCAACCCGGTCGACGTGAAGGTCCGCGGCGGCGGCGACGCCGACGGCACCCGGATCCTGGGGTTCGACGCCGCAGGTGTCGTGCGGGAGGTCGGCGAGGAGGTCACGCTCTTCCAGGTGGGCGACGAGGTCTGGTACGCCGGCGACATCACCCGCGCCGGCACCGACGCCGACCTGCACGCGGTCGACGAGCGGATCGTCGGCCGCAAGCCCGCCTCCCTGACCTTCGCGGACGCGGCCGCGCTGCCCCTGACCGCGATCACCGCCTGGGAGTCCCTCTTCGACAAGCTCGGGCTGACCCGCGAGTCCTCCGGCACCCTGCTCGTGGTCGGAGCCACCGGTGGCGTCGGCTCCGTGCTGCTGCAGCTCGCGGAGCACCTGCTCCCTGACGTCACCGTGGTCGCGACGGCCTCACGGCCCGAGGGCGTCGAGTGGGTCGAGGGTCTCGGCGCCGAGCACGTGGTCAACCACCGCGAGGACCTGGTGTCCGAGACGCTCGCGATCGCCCCCGAGGGCGTCGACTGGATCTTCTCGGCCCATTCCGAGGGAATGGTCGAGACCTACGCCGAGGTCCTCGCTCCCTTCGGCGCCGTCGTGGCGATCGACGACCCGTCGTCCCTCGACGTGCGCGCGCTCAAGTCGAAGAGCCAGTCGTGGCACTGGGAGCTGATGTTCACGCGGCCGATGCAGGGCCGCGCCGACCAGGTGCGTCAGCACGAGATCCTGACGGAGGTGGCGGGCCTCGTCGAGTCCGGCGACGTCCGCACGACGGCGACCACGCGCCTGTCGCCGATCGACGCCGAGCAGCTGCGCGAGGCCCATCGGCTCGTGGAGGACGGACACGTCATCGGCAAGGTCGTCATCGCCCGGGAGGTCTGAGCCGGAACATCGGAGGCCGCGCGACCCTCACACGTCCCATGACGCCTCCTACCGCACCCTCTTCCCGCCGCCGCCTCCTCGTGGTGCTGGCGGCCGTCGTCACCCTCCTCACCGCCGCCGCGGTCGTCGCCGCCCTCGTGCTGACGGGCGACGACAACCGGGACTCCGGCCAGGAGCCGGTGGAAGACGTCGCTGCCGCGCCCACCGAGGCGCCTGACGCGACGGTCCGCGCCTACCTGGAGGGCGCGCAGGCGCGCGACTGCGAGGTGCTGGCCGCCCACGACGTCGGCGAGTACGACTCCGTGGCGGACTGCGAGGCCTTCTTCAGCGGCGCCGACGACGTCGAGGGCGAGGACCTGGTCGAGCTCACGATCGCCGACGTCGAGGTCACGGACCAGACCGACCAGGCCGCGACGGTCCGCCTGCAGCTCACCCAGTCCTACGGCGAGGGCGCCGACGCCACGACCTACGAGAACACCGTCGACTACACCCTGCGCAACGACGACGGACGCTGGAACATCACGGGCTTCGAGACGGTCCAGGAGGACTGATCGTGGATCCGCTCGCCCCGCACCGACGACGCGTCGTCCGCGTGCTCGCTGTCGTGGCGGCCGTGGCTCTGGTCATGACCGGGCTGCTCGTGGCGCGCAGCCTCACGGGACAGGCCGACGACACGACCCCGCCCACCGCGGCGCCATCTGCGGAGGACGCGATGCTCGCCTACGTCCGGGCCGCGAACCTGGGCGACTGCGAGGCGCTGGCCGTGCACCCCATCGCCCGGTTCTCCGACGCCACCGCCTGCTCGGAGGCGATGCAGCGCTCGCAGGAGCAGGCCGAGGCGCAGGGCTACGAGGTCGATCCCCTGGCCGTCGACGTCGCGGTCGAGCACCTCGAGGTGCTGTCCGAGACCGGCCTCGTCGCCGTCGTGCGCCTCGAGCTGAGCCAGAAGGTCACCCAGCTCGACGGCGACGTCAGCCACCCGCACCACACGGGCGACTACACGCTGGTCATGATCGGCGGACGCTGGCTCGTCTCGTCCATGGTGACGGTGCCCGCCGCCGAGAACGGGTGACGGAACAATCAGGGGCGTGACGCCCTCGTAGAGGCATGACCACGCCGATGCCGTCTCCCGTCCCGCCGCCGCCCCCCGCCCGCGACCGCGGTCGGGTCGGCCTCGTCGTCGCCGTCGTCGCGCTGGCCATCGTGCTGGTCGCCGGTGGCGTCACGACCCTCGTGCTCGTGCTCGGTGGCTCGTCCGGGACCTCCGACTTCGGCACGCCGGAGGAGGCCACGCGCGGCTACATCGAGGCCACCAACGACGGCGACTGCGAGGCGATGGCCGTGCACCCGGTCAGCGGGTTCGACTCCACGTCGGAGTGCGAGGACTTCCGCCAGGAGGCGAAGGAGAACGACGAGGACGAGGCGGAGGTCGACCTCAACTCGTTCGTCATCGACGAGCTCGAGGTCACCTCGGAGTCCGACGACGAGGCGACCGTGCACCTCGAGTCCAGCATCGACATCACGGTCGACGGCGAGACCACGATCGGCCACAGCTCGGTCGACTACACGGTGAGCCACGGCGACGAGGGCTGGATCGTCACCGACCTGGAGCCGGACTACGGCGACGACGGGACGGACGAGGACTCGGACCAGGACGACTCGGACCGGGACGACTCGGACCGGGACGACGACGCCGCGGAGGCGGTCGAGGACGCCGTGCGCGAGTTCACGCAGGCCACCACCGACCTCGACTGCACGATCCTCGCCGAGCACCCGGTCACCGAGTTCGGTTCGGTGCAGGAGTGCGAGGAGGAGCTCGCGGACGCGATGGAGGAGGCGGAGACGTCGGGGATCGATGTCGAGTCGTTCGTCATCGAGATCGATGACCTCGAGGTCGTCTCGGTCGACGACGACACCGCGACGGTACGGCTGGACGTCACCCAGACCTACGACATCGACGGCGACGAGCAGTCCGCCTCCACGACGGTGGAGTACGAGCTGGAGAAGGACGGCGACGAGTGGCGGGTCGTCCGCGACGTCACCGAGATCTCAGACCCGGTCGGCCCTGACGGCGCCTGAGGCCCGGAAGGGTCCGAGGCACCGCCAGGGTCTGTCGAGCGGGCTCAGACCAGGCGGGTCAGCCAGCCGTGGCGGTCCTCGGCCCGGCCGTACTGGATGTCGACCAGCGCAGCGCGGAGGTCGGCGGTGACCTTGCCGATGTCGCCGTCGGTGCTGACGACCTCGCCGCCGTTCCAGGCCAGCTTGCCGACCGGGGTCACGACCGCGGCGGTGCCGCAGGCGAAGACCTCGGTGATCTGGCCGCTCGCGACGCCGTCGCGCCACTCGTCGATCGAGACCTTGCGCTCGACGACCTCGTGGCCGAGGTCGCGGGCGAGCGTCAGGATCGAGTCGCGGGTGATGCCCTCGAGGATCGAGCCCGAGAGCTCCGGGGTCACGATGGATCCTTCGGACTGCACGAAGTACAGGTTCATGCCGCCGAGCTCCTCGACCCACCGGTTCTCGACGGAGTCCAGGAAGGCGACCTGCTCGCAGCCGTGGGCGAAGGCCTCCTGCTGCGGCAGCAGGCTCGCGGCGTAGTTGCCGCCGCACTTGGCGGCTCCGGTGCCGCCCAGCCCGGCGCGGGTGAACGTCTCCGACAACCAGATGTTGACCGGCTTGAGGCCCGCCTTGAAGTACGCACCGGCCGGCGAGGCGATGACCGAGTAGGTCACGTGCTGCGACGGCCGCACCCCGAGGAAGACCTCGGAGGCGAACATGAAGGGACGCAGGTACAGGCTGCGCTCCTCACCCGTGGGGACCCAGGCCCGGTCGGCCGCGACGAGCGACTCGATCGAACCGAGGAACCAGTCGGTGGGCAGCTCGGGCAGGGCCAGGCGGTGGGCGGAGCGGGCCAGCCGCTCGGCGTTCGCCTCGGGCCGGAAGCCCCAGACCGAGCCGTCGGCGTGGGCGTAGGCCTTGAGCCCCTCGAAGATCTCCTGCGCGTAGTGCAGGACCGCCGTGGCGGGATCGAGCAGCAAGGGGCCGTACGGCACGACGCGGCCGTCCTGCCACCCGCCCTCGGGGGTCCACTCGGACAGGAACATGTGGTCGGTGAAGTGGTTGCCGAACCCAGGGTCGGCCAGGATCGCCGCCCGCTCCTCGTCCGTGCGCGCAGCAGGGTTCTGGGTGAACGTGCTGGCGAACGGGGCAGGAGCGGTCGGTGTGGAGGTCATGGAGTTCACGGTAATGCTTTCGGAGAAGGTGGGACAGGGACGGTCAGCCCACCGATACGCCTCCGGCCACGAGCGTTCCGATGGCCTCCCCCACCTCCTGCGTGGATCGAGGGCCGGTGGAGCCGCCGGCGCGGGCAGCGATGTCGGCCTCGACGGCGGTCGCGATCTGCGCGGCGGCCTCGGGGTGGCCGAGGTGCTCCAGCAGCAGACCGGCCGACAGGATCGCAGCGGTGGGATCGGCCTTGCTCTGGCCCGCGATGTCGGGGGCCGAGCCGTGGACCGGCTCGAACATGCTCGGGGCGGTGCGGTCGGGGTTGACGTTGCCGCTCGCCGCCAGGCCGATGCCGCCCGTGACGGCGGCGGCCAGGTCGGTCAGGATGTCGCCGAACAGGTTGTCGGTGACGATGACGTCGAAGCGCGCCGGGTCGGTCGCCAGGAAGATCGTGGCGGCGTCGACGTGCAGGTAGTCGACCGAGACCTCCGGGAACTCCGTCGCCACGGCGTCGACCGTGCGGCTCCAGAGGTGGCCGGCGTGCACGAGCACGTTGTTCTTGTGCACGAGCGTGAGCTTGCGGCGCGGACGGGCCTGGGCGCGTGCGAACGCGTCGCGGACGACCCGCTCGACGCCGAAGGCCGTGTTGAGGCTGACCTCGGTCGCGACCTCCTGCGGCGTGCCGACGCGGATCGCGCCGCCGTTGCCGACGTACGGACCCTCGGTGCCCTCGCGGACGACGACGAAGTCGATGTCGCCCTTCGCGAGGACGCTCTCGGCGAGCGGGGTGGGCACCCCGGGGTACAGCTTCGACGGACGCAGGTTGACGTAGTGGTCGAGCTCGAAGCGCAGCTTCAGCAGCAGGCCGCGCTCGAGCACGCCGGACGGCACCGACGGATCGCCGACGGCACCGAGCAGGATCGCGTCCTGACCGCGGATCTCGTCGAGCACGGTCTGGGGAAGGGTCTCCCCCGTGGCGTGCCAGCGACGCGCTCCGAGGTCGTACTCGGTCCGGGCGAAGGCGAGGTCGTGCTGCGCCGCCACCTGGTCGAGGACTCGGAGTGCCTGCTCGGTGACCTCGGGGCCGATGCCGTCTCCGGCGACGACCGCAAGGTTGTACGTCTGCGTCATGGTGATCATCCTACGGCCGCCGGTCTCAGATGCTGAAACTGGCGTCTCGTCCAGTGGATGGTCAGTTGTCGTCGGGACGATCGGCCGCGATGAGCGCGTCGAGGGTCTCGTTGGCGTCGTCGCGCAGGTGGGCGGGGCCCCACTCGATGGTGTGATCGGACATGAAAGAACTCCTTCTCGGTACTGGATGGTCAGCGGTCGGGACAGACAGCTGGTCCGATGAACCGCGTGGCCGGGGTGACCGGCACGAGAAGGAGCGAGATCTCAGGTGGTGATGAAGCGATCCTGCAGCGGTTCAGCGGGCCAACGCCAGAACTCCGCGGCAGGTCGTCGGCCTTTAGGAGACCCTGCCGCGGCAAGCGATGGATACGAGCTGCTTCCGCATGGCCAGGACTCTACCCCACCGCCCCGCCCCTTGCCTACCCGCCGGTAACGAAGGACGTCGGCGTGTCGCGACGACGGTCGTGCCGGGTCAGGTCCGCATGGTCCGTCGGGACCATTTTCCGGTGTCCGGACCTGCGCTCGCCACACGCGACCGGTCGGTGACACCGGGCGTGGTTAGCGTCCGGCGAGGCGCCTGACCAGGCACCGTCCCACACCTGAGAGACCCGAGGCACCATGTCCATCCTTCGTCCGTCCCCGCGCCTGCTCCGGGCGATGGCCACCTCGGCCCTCGTCGTCGGCCTTCTCGCCACCCCGGCCCAGGCCGAGGAGGACGTCGAGCCGACGCCACCGGCCGTCGAGACCACGGACACGGTGCCGACGACGGGCGACGACCCGACCACCGGGACCCCCGCCGAGACCGACGATGTGACTCCTGTCGAGGACGACACCCCCGCCGACGACGGTGCACCGCAGGGCGACGACGCGACGGCCGGACCCGTCGAGCAGGACGCGACCGACGCCCCGGTGGCAGCGGCGCTCGCTCCGACGGCCACGGTCCTCGCGATCACGGCTCCCGTCCCGTGTGGCCGGGGTCAGCTCACCACCGCGACCGGCCCGGGTCAGGTCACCTACTCGTACTGCCCGACGGACGTCGCCGCTGGCGCCACGGCCGTGGGCTTCTCGTCGGCGCCGCCGTCGAGCACCCTGACGATCCCCGACCAGGTCGTGATCGACACGGTCGCCTACGACGTCGTCGCGGTCGGCGAGTACGCCTTCGCCTCACGAGGACTGACCGCCGTCTTGATCGGCGACAAGGTCACGTCGATCGGGGCCGAGTCCTTCCGGCAGAACCCGACGAGCACGCTGACCCTCGGATCGTCAGTGCAGAGCATCGGCCGCTCGGCGTTCTACGACAACGACATCACCGCCCTCACGCTGCCGTCCTCCCTCACGACGATCGGCCACGGCGCCTTCGAGTACAACCAGATCCCGTCGCTCGTGGTGCCCTCCTCCGTGACCTTCATCGACGACTGGGCCTTCCACGACAACCTGATCGCCTCGGTCTCGCTGCCGTCGTCGCTCACGGCGATCAGCTACGCCACCTTCGAGCGCAACCGACTGACGACGGTCACGATCCCGGCCTCGATCACGTTCATCGGCAGCAACGCCTTCGACGAGAACCCGAACCTCGGACGCGTCACCTTCCTCGGCGACGCCCCGGCCGCGACCTCGGCGTACGCCTGGAACGGCGACGAGTCGTTCGACTCCGCCAGCCCCACGCTGCGCATCTGCCCGTCCGCCGCCTCGACCGGCTTCCCGGAGTCGGGCAGCTGGCTCGGCTACCCGCTCTGCACCCGGTCGACCGTCACGTTCTCCGCAAACGGTCACGGGACCGCGCCTGCCGCTCAGGTGGTGCTCGACGACCAGACCGTGGCGGACCCGGGCGCGCTCACGGCCGACGGCTTCCGCTTCGACGGCTGGTACACCGCTGCCACCGGCGGCAGCCCGGTCACGTTCCCGCTCGCCGTCTCCGGCAGCACGACGCTGTACGCCCGCTGGACCGCCCTTCACACCGTCACCTTCGACGCGAACGGTCACGGCACCGCTCCGGCCGCCGTGGTCGTGGCCGACGGGGCGACCGTCGCCGACCCGGGCGCTCTGGCGGTCGAGGGTCAGCTCTTCGACGGCTGGTACACCGCTGCCACGGGCGGTGACCCGGTGACCTTCCCGCTGACCGTGACCGGCCCCACGACGCTGTACGCCCGCTGGACCGCGAACCCGCTCACCGCGACGACCGACCGCGCCACGTACGCGCCGGGCGATCCCATCGTGGTGCAGGGCACCGGGGCGCCGACCGGTTCCTCGGTCTCGGTCGAGGTCCACTCGACGCCGGTGCTGCTCGGGACGACGACCGCGACGGCCGGAGGCACCTACCGCTTCGCCGGCACGCTGCCGACCACGCTGGTTCCAGGACGTCACGACGTCGTGGTGACGTTCGCCGGCGGGACCCAGGTCGTCTCGGCCGCGATCACCGTCGCGGCTCCCGCCGTGAGCACGCCCCCGGCGGCCACCGGACCCGGCACCGGCACCGGCAGCACCGTCGCGACGGAGACCCGCCCGCGCAGCCTGCCGACGACCGGCGCCCAGGCCTCCGTGCCGCTGCTGGTCGGCGGCCTCGTGCTCCTGGCCGCGGGCCTCGTGCTGCTGTCCCGTCGTCAGGGCCGGTCCAGCGCGTCTCAGTGAGCAGGAAGGCGGCGGGCCGGGACGTCGGAGCGTGACACACTGACAAGGTGTCCTCGCCCTTCGACGTACCCGAGCTCGTGGGCCGCGCCCTCGACCTCTCGCGTCAGCGCGGCTTCATCACGTCGACCCGCAACGAGACCGGTCGACTGCTGTCGGCGCTGGCGGCGAGCCGCACGGGCACGCTGGCCGAGCTGGGCACCGGCACGGGGGTCGGCTCCGCCTGGCTCGCGAGCGGTGCCGCCAAGGGCGCCCGCATCGTCAGCGCCGAGCTCGACCCGTCGCTCGCCGAGGACGTCCAGCGCATCTTCGCCGACGTCGACACGATCGACATCACGTCCGGCGACTGGCGCACGCTCGAGCAGCACGCGCCGTTCTCGCTGATCTTCGTCGACGTGCGTGAGGTCATGGCCGAGATCGACCACCTCGCCGACCTGCTGGAGCCCGGCGGCATCGCCGTGCTCGACGACTTCACGGTCTCAGCGCACTGGCCGCCCATCGTGGACGGTCAGGTCGACTCCGTCCGCGAGCAGTGGCTCACCGACGAGCGGTTCGTCGCCGTCGAGATGATGATCGACGCCGACGCCAGCCTCGTCATCGCCACGCGCCGCTGACGCAGGCCCCGTGACGGTCGAGCCGTCCAGCAGCTGCAGGAAGAGCTGCACCAGGGGCCCGATCGCCAGCGCGTAGACGACGGTGCCGACTCCGACGGTGCCGCCGAGCGCGAACCCGATCGCCAGGACCGTGACCTCGAGCGACGTCCGGACGACGCGGATGCTGAGCCCCGTGCGTCGCACGATGCCGCTCCAGAGTCCGTCGCGCGGACCGGTGCCGAGGTTCGCCCCGATGTACAGCGCGCCGGCCAGGGCATTGCCCACGACGCCGGCCACGAGGAAGCCGATCTGCACGCCCAGGTGGTCGGGCGTCGGCAGCCAGGCCAGCGTGACGTCCGCGGCGATGCCGATCAGCAGCACGTTGAGCAGGGTGCCGATGCCGGGCCGCTGCCGCAGCGGGATCCAGAACAGCATCACGACCACGCCCGTCGCGATGACGACCTGCCCGAAGGTCAGTGGGACACGCGCGGCCACGCCCTCGTGGAACACGTCCCACGGGTCGAGCCCGAGCCCGGCCTCGACCAGCAGGCCCATCGTGGCGCCGTAGAGCCACAGCCCCACCACGAGCCGCACCAGGCGGCCGGGGAGGCTGCGGGTCAGGCGCGCCACGGGGCCACGTACTCGTGCTCGTGGCTGCGCGGGCCGGGTCGGTCGCCGTACCCGTCCGTCGCCACGAGCCGCACGGTCATCCAGGACGACGCCACGGACACGACCAGGAAGGCTGCAGTGATGAACATAGGTCCAGCATGATCCATATTGGCCTTGCATCACATAGCCAATCAGGAGAAGGTGGACTCATGATCCCCCTCATGTCCGCCCGTCGTCTCGCGGCGGTCATCGGCGACCTCGACGACGACGGCCCCGCCTACGTCGAGATCACCGAGCGCATCCGCATCGCCGCCATGGACGGCAGGCTGGCCGACGGCGTCCGGCTGCCGAGCGAGCGCGAGCTCGCCGCGGCCCTCGGGGTCAGCCGCACCACGACCTCCCGCGTGTACGCCGAGCTGCGCGACGCCGGCCTGATCGAGTCACGCCGCGGATCCGGCAGCACGATCGCGCTCCCGCTGCAGGCGTCGGCCGCCAGCACCCTGATCGGGATGCACGGCGACGGCGACACCCTGGCCTTCACGTACTCCGCCCCGGTCGGCCCACCGGGGATGACGCGGGCCTTCGAGCGGGCGGTCGAGAAGCTTCCCGGCCTGCTCGCCACGAGCGGCTACCTGCCCGACGGCCTCCCCGTCCTGCGCGAGCTGCTCGCCGCGTACTACACCGAGCGCGGACTGCCCACCGATCCCCAGCAGATCATCGTCACGAGCGGCGCGATGGGCGCGATCTCGCTGCTCGCGCGCACGCTGCTCTCCCCCGGCGACCGGGTGCTCGTCGAGGGCAGCAGCTATCCGCACGCGCACGACGCGTTCGTGGCCGCCGGTGGACGTCTGGTGCCACTGCCGGTCGGCGGGTCGCCGTGGGACCCCGACGCGCTCACCACCGCCCTGTCCGCCGGACGTCATCGCCTGGCCTACCTGATCCCCGACTTTCACAACCCCACCGGTGCCGTCATGAGCGCCGACGAGCGGGGGGCTTGGGCGCACGGGCTGCACCGGCACGGGGTGACGGCGATCGTGGACGAGTCGATGCGCGAGGTCAACCTCGACGGCATCGAGCTGCCGCCCAGCCTGGCCTCGTTCGACCCCTCCGCCGTGCTCATCGGGTCGTCGTCGAAGCCGTTTTGGGGCGGGTTGCGGGTCGGCTGGCTCCGGGCGCCGCGTCATCTCGTGATGGGCCTCGTGCAGGCACGCATGATCGACGACCTGAGCTCGTCGGCGTTCGACCAGATGGTCTTCGCCGAGCTGCTGACCGACGGTGGTCAGACCGCGGCCGCGGGTCGCGCTGCCCTGCGCACCGGACGCGACCACCTGCTGGGCGAGCTCGCGGCCCAGACCCCCGAGATCGAGGCGCCCTGCCCACCCGGCGGGCTCAACCTCTGGGTGACGCTGCCGGGCCGCATGTCCACGCGCCTGTGCTCCGCCGCCGAGAAGCGCGGCCTGCTGCTGACGCCTGGCCCGCGGTTCTTCTCCCAGGGCGGCACGGCCGGCGAGCGCCACCTGCGCCTGCCGTACGTGCACTCCCCCGAGCGGCTCACCGAGGCGGTCTCGCGGCTGCGGCTCGCGCTCGACGACGTGCAGGGCGGCCGCGCCGCCGACATCACGCGGCAGTCGCCGCTCGACCTGATCGCGTAGGGGGCGGCGGGCGCCACGATCTGACCGCGGCGGGTGGGTCGGACACGCGGGCCTGGACCACACGGCGGGGCCGGGACTCGCGATGATGCGTTGAGGCGGCTCGGGGTGCCGAAAGGCATCAACACTGGTCCTTCGCGACGAAGGTCGAGGGATAACGGTCGCCAGGGCGACCACAATCCCTCGAGCTCCGTCGTCGGCAGCGTGAGGAGGCCACGCTCCCCGCCCGCCGTTGTCCTTGCCGCTTGTCCCGCACCACCTGGATCGGACACGTGCAGATACGCCGCTGTGGGCGAGACTCCTCTCGGAATCTCGCCCCCAGCGAAGCAGTCTGGTGACGATCAGCGAGCGGCAGAGCCCTCGACGTAGTCGGTGTCGGTCTGCTTCCACGCGAAGTGCGAGCGGAGGTTCTTGCCGGTCGCCTCGATGGCGTGGCCGGCCTCCTTCTCGCGGAGCTCGAGGAACTCGGTCGCGCCGTTGTCCTGGTCGGCGATGAAGCGCTCGGCGAAGGCACCGGACTGGATGTCCGCGAGGACCTCCTGCATGCGCTGCTTGACCGAGGCGTCGATGATGCGCGGGCCGGAGACGTAGTCGCCGTACTCCGCGGTGTCGGAGATGCTCCAGCGCTGCTTCGCGATGCCGCCCTCCCACATGAGGTCGACGATGAGCTTGAGCTCGTGCAGCACCTCGAAGTAGGCGATCTCCGGCTGGTAGCCGGCCTCGGTCAGGGTCTCGAAGCCCGCCTGCACGAGGTGCGAGACGCCGCCGCACAGCACGGCCTGCTCGCCGAAGAGGTCCGTCTCGGTCTCCTCGGTGAAGGTCGTCTTGATGACGCCGGCGCGCGTGCCGCCGATCGCCTTCGCGTACGACAGCGCGAGGTCCCACGCCTTGCCGGTGGCGTCCTGCTCGACACCGATGATGTCGGGGATGCCGCGGCCGGCGACGAACTCGCGGCGCACCGTGTGGCCCGGGGCCTTCGGGGCGACGAGCACGACGTCGACGCCCTCGGGCGCCTGGATGTAGCCGAAGCGGATGTTGAAGCCATGGCCGAAGACCAGGGCGTCGCCCGCGACGAGGTGGGGAGCGATGTCCTCGGCGTAGACCGTGCGCTGGACCTGGTCCGGCGTCAGGATCACGATGACGTCGGCCTCCTCGACCGCCTCGGCGACCGGGAGGACGCGAAGGCCCTCGGCCTCGGCCTTGGCGCGGCTCTTCGAGCCCTCCTTCAGGCCGATGCGGACGTCGACGCCTGAGTCGCGCAGGTTGAGCGCGTGGGCGTGTCCCTGGCTGCCGTATCCGATGACCGCGACGTTGCGGCCCTGGATGATCGACAGGTCTGCGTTGTCGTCGTAGAACAACTCGGGCACGAGAATCTCTCCTTGGGTGGGGTGGTTCAGCCGGCCTGGGTGCCGGGAACGGCACGCAGGCTGCGGTCGGTGATGGAACGGGCGCCGCGGCCGATCGCGACGCGACCGGACTGGGCGATCTCGCGGATGCCGAACGGCTCGAGGACCTTGAGCATCGCGTTGAGCTTGCCGGAGTCGCCGGTGGCCTCGATCGTGACCGCGTCGGTGGCGACGTCGACGACCTTCGCGCGGAACAGCTGCACGGTCTCGAGCACCTGTCCGCGGGTCGCGGCATCGGTCTTGACCTTGATCAGCATGAGCTCGCGCTCGACGGCCGCGTCGGAGTCGAGCTCGACGATCTTGAGCACGTTCACGAGCTTGTTGAGCTGCTTGGTGACCTGCTCGAGCGGCAGCTCGTCGACGTTCACGACGATCGTCATGCGGCTGATCTCGGGGATCTCGGTCGGGCCGACGGCCAGCGACTCGATGTTGAAGCCGCGGCGCATGAACAGGCTCGAGACGCGCGCGAGCACGCCCGGCGTGTTCTCCACCAGGACAGAGAGCGTGTGCTGCGTCGTCATGACGACACCTCCGTGCAAGGAGCAGCGTACGAAGGCGCCGTCATGACACCTGGACGGTTCACTCGCTGGCGCTCGCTCACAGGTCATCGCCTTCCCACTCGGGCGCGAGGTCCCGCGCGATCTTGATGTCGTCGTTGCTCGTGCCGGCGGCCACCATGGGCCAGACCATCGCGTCGCGCTCGACCACGAAGTCGATCACGACGGGTCGGTCGGTGATGGCCATGGCCTTCTCGATCGTGGCGTCGAGGTCGTCGAGCGAGTCGCAGCGCAGACCGACGCAGCCGTAGGCGTCCGCGAGCTTCACGAAGTCGGGGATGCGGCGGGCGCCGATGCTCTCCGGACCCGTGTTCAGGTCGGTGTTGGAGTAGCGGCCCTCGTAGAACAGGGTCTGCCACTGGCGCACCATGCCGAGCGAGGAGTTGTTGATGACCGCGACCTTCACCGGGATGCCCTCCAGCGCGCAGGTCGCGAGCTCCTGGTTGGTCATCTGGAAGCAGCCGTCACCATCGATGGCCCACACGACGCGCTCGGGCGAGCCCACCTGGGCGCCCATCGCGGCCGGGACCGCGTAGCCCATCGTGCCGGCGCCGCCGGAGTTGAGCCACTGGCGCGGACGCTCGAAGTCGACGAAGCTCGCCGACCACATCTGGTGCTGGCCGACACCCGCGACGTACACGGCCTCGGGGCCCGCGATGGCGCTGAGGCGCTCGATCACGGTCTGCGGGGCCAGGCCCTCGGCGGGGGGCTCATAGGCGACCGGGTACTTCGCCTTCAGCGAGAGCATCTGCTGGCGCCAGGCGGTGAAGTCACCCTTCTCGCCGTCCTCGGCCAGGGCGTCGAGCACGGTCTGGAGGTCGGCGATGACCTCCTGGCAGTCGCCCACGATCGGGACGTCGGCGTGCCGGTTCTTGGAGATCTCGGCCGGGTCGATGTCGGCGTGGATCACCTTGGCGAGGGGCGCGAACGTGTCGAGGTTGCCCGTGACCCGGTCGTCGAAGCGGGCGCCGAGGTTGATCAGCAGGTCCGACTTCTGCAGCGCGGCCACGGCAGCGACGCTGCCGTGCATGCCCGGCATCCCCAGGTGCAGCTCGTGGGAGTCGGGGAACGCTCCCAGGGCCATCAGCGTCGTGACGACGGGGACCTGGTAGGCCTCGGCCAGACGCAGCAGCTCGGCCGAGGCGTTCGCCTTGATGACGCCGCCGCCCACGTAGAGGACGGGGCGCTTGGACTCGACGATCAGGCGAGCGGCCTCGCGGACCTGCTTGCCGTGCGGGTGCGTCGTGGGGCGGTAGCCCGGCAGCGCGAGGTCGTTGGGCCACTCGAACGTCGTCATCGCCTGCAGGGCGTCCTTGGCGATGTCGACCAGGACGGGGCCGGGCCGGCCGGTGCCCGCGATGTGGAAGGCCTCGGCGATGACGCGCGGGATCTGCGCGGGATCGGTCACGAGGTAGCTGTGCTTGGTGATCGGCATCGTGATGCCGCGGATGTCGGCCTCCTGGAAGCCGTCCGTGCCGATCAGCGCCGACGAGACCTGACCCGTGATCGCGACGATCGGGACGGAGTCCATGTAGGCGTCGGCGATGGCCGTGACCAGGTTCGTGGCGCCCGGCCCGGAGGTGGCCATGCAGACGCCCACGCGTCCGGTGGTCATCGCGTAGCCCTGGGCCGCGTGGCCCGCGCCCTGCTCGTGGCGCACCAGGATGTGGCGGATGCTGGAGTCGAAGAGCGGGTCGTACGCCGGCAGGATGGCGCCGCCGGGGATGCCGAAGATGACCTCGACCTCGGCGTGCTCCAGTGCGCGGACGAGGCTCTGGGCGCCCGTCAGGGTGGTGCTCGCCTCGATCGACGAGGAAGTCGTCTGGCCCGTCATGCTGTGTCCTTCGGTGGTGCTGGGAGTGTGGTGTCGGCTCGTCGTCTTCGTATGGCCCGTGACATAAAAAAGGCCCTCGGCCCGAAGGCAGACGAGGGAGACGTGAGCCCGGGGTGGGCGGTCACGTCATACGGATACGAGAAGGAGCGCGTGCACGCGACCAGTGTGTCCCCCTGCTCCTACGTGGTCAAGTTGCGAGACAACGGGTACCACGATGTGGACGAGGCCTCCGGCGATCTCCCCCGCGGCGGCCCTGCTCGGTCCTACGATGGGCCGGTCCGCCACCCAGGCCGACCCGAACGATCCGGGAGCCCGCATGACCTCGCCCCTCCTCCGCACGGCCGGTCTGGCCGTCGCGGGTCTCGCCCTGTTGTCGGCCTGCTCCGGCGGACGCCCCGCCGTCGCCGACCTCGAGACCGGGCTGACCTCGAACGCGTCGATCTTCCCGGTCGCGGAGCAGCAGGCCGAGTGCGCCGCCGAGCTGCTGCTCGACTCCGACCTCTCCGACGAGGTCCTGACCGTCGTCGCCGAGGCCGACCAGGAGGCGGAGGCGGACCTCTCGGCCGAGGACCGCTCGATGCTCGCCACGCTGCAGGTCCAGGTCCTCCAGACCTGCACGGGCTGAGGGGGATACGCCGTGCACCCTCGCACTGCGCTCACGATCGTCACGGTCCTCCTCTTCCTGACCGCCTGTGGGTCCGACCGCCCGACCCCGGACGACGTCGCGGAGGCTGCCCTCCCCACGCTCGCGGCCCTGGACGGGACCGAGGCGCGAGACGCCGCCGACTGCCTGGCCCAGGTCGTGGACCGTTCCGAGCTGTCGGACGCTGCCGTCCTGCTCGTCGTCGAGGAGCTCCGGAACGCGGGCGAGACCGGACCCGATGCCGCCCAGGTCATGGTCGAGACGGACCTCGGCGCCGAGGCGGCCGACGAGGAGGCCTTGTCCGACGTCGCTGACGACCTCGACGCCTGCCTCCCGTTGTCGGCCGGCCGGCCCTCGCGGGAGGACCTCGCGGAACAGCTCGTGGCACAGGCGTCCGAATCGATGCCGATCGACGCCGTCGTCGGGGCCTGCATCGCCGAAATCATGTATGCCTCGGACCTCTCGGACGACGCCCTTCGCGGACTTACCGGCGGCGAGGCCGGGCTGGCGACGTTCGGCGACGACCTCCGCGGCGACGATCGTCCGGCCTGGGAGGCCGTCACGGGCGACGTGCTCGAGTGCGTGCCCGGCCCCGCGGGCGTCGACCGGCCGTCGATCGACGAGATCGCGAGATCCGTTGCCGAGGCCGCCGGACCCGACCTCTTGACCGAGAGCCAGGCGTACTGCTTCGCCCAGGTCGTCCACGCGTCCGGCATCTCCGACGACACCCTCCAGCGCATCGCCGACGGCAGCGTTGCCGTGGACGGTTCGTCAGGGGTGCCGGAGGCCGACGCCCTCCAGTTCGAGTCGCTCGAGGACGAGCTGGCCGCCTGCCTGACGGCGTGAACATGCCGCTCATCGGCCTCCCCGCCGCGTGGGGTGGAGCCGACGGCGTGCCCGAGGGGCACCCCGAGGTCTGAGAGACATCTCCCGGGCCGCGCACGGCCCGGTCCACGAGGTGGCACGTCGACGGATGGGGACCCCTCCCTATCGCGGAGCCGCACGGACTCCGCTTGAATGTGTGCGACGCGGCAGATGGTCGCGACCAGATACCCGGGAGTTCTGCATGAAGAAGCTCATGGCCGTTGCCGCCATCTCGCTCATCGCCTTCACGTCCGCGTGTGGCGCCGGTCGCCCCTCGGTGGACGACCTCAGCTCCGCCATCCAGGAGCAGGGCGACTCGCTCGGCATCACCGAGGAGGCCGCCGACTGCATCGCCGAGAAGGTCGAGGCCTCGGACATCTCCGACGACACCCTCAACAAGATCGTCGACGGCGACGTCGACGTGACCGGTGTGGCCTCCGTCCCGCAGGACGACGCCGACGCCCTCGACGCGATCACCGAGGACCTCGCCACCTGCATCTCGGAGTGATCGCGCGGGTCCTCCCGGGTACGCCCGGGAGGACCCCACGGCAGATGTCCAAGTATTGGATTACACATCCGGACGCGAGAGGGAATCGCGTCGAAATTCTGCGGGGATTCGTCAGATGAACAAGGTCACGACGGCCACAGCCGTGTCGCTCATCGCCCTCGCCTCGGCGTGCGGTGGCAGCGATCGGCCGACCTCGGCCGACCTGGCCAAGCAGTTCGAGTCACAGTCCGTCAACGCAGCTCCGATCGAGCAAGGCCCTGCCAGCTGCATGGCCGACGTAGTCCATTCCTCTGACATGTCCGACGGCACGGTGAACAGAGTCGCCGAGGGCGATATCAAGCTCACAGGACCTACGGTTCGCCTACCTGAGGACGACGTCGCCGCTTGGGAGGCCATCACCGACGATGTCGCCGCTTGTCTCGGCGGCTGAACACGGCAAGACAAGAACGGCCCGGAGGTCTTCTCCCGGGCCATTCGGCGTCTCCGCACCCGGGTCCGCACACCTGGCCCACAGAATTGCTACAGGCAAAGGATCATGACAACTGATTTCTGCAACGACAGAACGGCCCAACAGGGCCTCTCTTTGGACGTTCGCGGTCTCCGCGCCCCGACCCCTGCTGACAGCCCCCACACAGGCAGACGATTGAATGGTGCAGAAAGGCGCGGCAGGGGCCGCGCCTCAACACCGGGAGTCCTCACATGAAGAAGCTCATGACGGTCGCGGCCGTCTCGCTCATCGTCATTACCTCCGCCTGTGGTGCAGGCCGGCCGTCGGTCGACGACATCAGCGCCTCGATCTCCGACGCTGCCGGCGACGCCGCCACCGACGAGCAGGCTGACTGCTTGGCCGACCTGCTCCACGGGTCGGACATCTCCGATGACACGCTCAACAAGATCGTCGACGGCGACATCGATGTCACCGGCGTCGCCGCCCTCCCCGAGGACGACGCGAAGGAGTTCGAGTCCCTCGGCGAGGACTTCGCCGCCTGCCTCGGCGCCTGAACTCACAACTTCACCACGAACGGCCCGGGAGAGGTTCTCTCGGGCCGTTCGTGCGCGATTGATTGATCGTAGATCTCGATGTCATGGGCGAGTACCACGCCCAATCTCGTCGATACCTGCATCACCCGTCATGGTTGCCCTGGTCGACGAATTTCGGACCAGGCTCGCACCCTCGCGCAGCGTCGATGAGCAGATTGATCGGCGCTCCTGGGTCCTTGCGGAGTCGTGCACTGTCGTCGAGTCTTGCGTCTCCACTCCTCAACAGTTGGGCACTCCCATGATTCGATTCCGCGCTCTCCCCATCGCCGCTGTCGCAGCCGTCTCGTTGATAGCCGCCACTCCCGGAACGGCGAGTGCCCTCACGTACAACCTGTCCTACTTCCAGTGCCGCGTGTTTCAGGCGACCTATGCGAAGGACTACAACGTGAGATCGTCGTGCATCCTTGGTTCAAACGGAAAGTACGCGATCGTGCTCTGGAACGCTCCGTAGATCTCGCTAGTTGCTCACGGTCACGATCACGGCGACGCGACCGTCACCAGGGCGAGGGGGCGTAGTCCTTGAGGAACACGCCGAACAGGTCCTCGCCGGCCTCGCCGCGCACGACCGGGTCGTAGACGCGGGCCGCCCCGTCGACCAGGTCGAGCGGCGCCTTGAAGCCCTCGGACGCCAGACGCACCTTGGTCGTGTAGGGCCGCTCGTCGGTGATCCAGCCGGTGTCGACCGCGGTCATGAGGATGCCGTCGGACTCGAGCATCTCCTCGGCACTCGTGCGGGTCAGCATGTTGAGGGCGGCCTTCGCCATGTTGGTGTGCGGGTGTCCGGCCCCCTTGTAGCGCCGACCGAACTGGCCCTCCATCGCCGAGACGTTGACGACGTACTTGCGGCGGGCGGGCGAGGCGGCCATCGCGGGACGCAGCCGGCTGACGAGGATGAACGGCGCGACGCTGTTGCACAGCTGCACCTCCAGGAGCTCGAGCGCGTCGACCTCGCTGACCGTCTGCACCCAGCTGTTGGTGTCGACGACGTCGGGCAGGAGGCCGCCGGCGTCGATGCGGTCGACGTCGGCGGAACCCGCCGTGAGCGCGATCGCCGTGAGCGCGTCGGCCGTCGAGGCATCACTGGCGAGGACCGGGTGCGCCGAGACCGAACCGACCAGCGAGGCCGGGTGGGCGTCGCTCGTGTGCCCGAACGTCACGAGCTCGACGGGCGATCCGGCCGGCAGCGGCGCCTGCTCGGCGTCGGCGATCGCCGAGTACGCACCCGGCTGCCGCTTGACGGTCTGGGCGGCGTTGTTGATGAGGATGTCGAGCGGGCCCGCCGCAGCGACGTCGTCGGCGAGGCCGATGACCTGCGCCGGGTCGCGCAGGTCGATGCCCACGACCTTCAGGCGGTGGAGCCACTCCCCCGAGTCGGGCATCTGGGTGAACCGGCGCACGGCGTCGCGCGGGAACCGCGTCGTGATGGTCAGGTGCGCGCCGTCGCGCAGGAGCCGCAGCGCGATGTACATGCCGATCTTGGCGCGGCCGCCGGTCAGCAGCGCTCGCCGGCCCGTGAGGTCGGTGCGGGCGTCGCGCTTGGCGTGGCTGAAGGCCGCGCACTCGGGACAGAGCTGGTGGTAGAACGCGTCGACCGTCGTGTACTTCTGCTTGCACATGTAGCAGCCGCGCGGGACGAGCAGCTCCCCCGCCGTGGCTCCGGCCGCAGAGGAGACCAGCGGGATACCGGCCGTCTCGTCGTCGATGCGGCTCGCCGAACCGGTCGCGGTGAGCTCGATGACCTTGCGGTCGGCGGCGTTGACAGCGTCGCGCTTGGCGTTGCGCCGCTCGCGCTTGGCCGCCTTGAAGAACCCACCCGTCGCCCGCCGCAGCGCCACGTAGGCCGGGTCCTCCTCGTCGAGCGCGCCTGCCTGGGCCAGGACCCGGAGGGCCGTGGCGAGGTCGTCGTCGGAGAAGTCGGGCACCGGCGAATTCTACGCGGCGCGTCAGGCGTCGAGCGTGTCGAGGTCGAACACCACCGCGAACGGTCGGTCGACCGTGACGGTCTCCCCCGCCTGCCAGGTGCCGAGCTCGATGTAGACGTCCGTGCCTGCGTCGAGCACGTAGGCAGTCAGGCTCAGTGAGGGATCGGTCTCGACCCGCCAGAAGGCACCGATGCCGGCCCGCGCGTACTGGGCGGGCTTGGTGATGCGGTCGACCGTGAGCGAGGACTCCGACACCACCTCGACGGCGAGCAGCACGTCAGTGGGCGCGAGCCACTTCCCGGCCGGGTCGACGTCGCGGCGAGTGACGAGGACGTCCGGCTGCCGGAAGTTCCGGGTGTCGAACCGGACACCCAGCTCAGCACCAGGAAAGTACTCGTCACCCAGGTGACCATCGAGCAGCTTCGTCAGGGTCGCGGCGATACGGCCGTGCCGCCACTGCGCCGGCGGGCTCACCTCGAGGCGTCCGTCGACCAGCTCGAGCTTGCCCTCGTAGTCGGGCATGTCGTCGACGGTGTACCGCTGCCAGGAATCGAAACCCAGGACCGACATGGTGGACCTCCTGCTCGAAGTGTTCCACGCCTCCCAGCCACCCGACCAGGGTCGCTCCGGCCGGCCGCGACGTCGAACGGCCCTCCACAGGAGGGCCGCCGGACGGTTCAGGCCGAGGTGGCCCAGGGCGTCAGCCGGTGATCGCGCCGTGGGCCGCCGAGCTCACGAGCTTGCGGTACTTGGCGAGCACGCCGGTCGTGTACTTCGGCGGAAGCGGCTCCCAGCCCACCTTGCGGGCCTCGAGCTCGTCGGCGTCGACCGCGACGTCGAGGCGCTTGTTGGCGACGTCGAGGGTGATCTGGTCGCCGTCCTTCACGAAGGCGATCGGGCCGCCGTCGACCGCCTCGGGGGCGACGTGGCCGACACACAGGCCGGTCGTGCCGCCGGAGAAGCGTCCGTCGGTCATCAGCAGCACGTCCTTGCCCAGACCGGCGCCCTTGATCGCACCGGTGATGGCGAGCATCTCGCGCATGCCGGGGCCGCCCTTGGGGCCCTCGTAGCGGATGACGACGACGTCGCCGGCGACGATCGTGCCGGCCTCCAGAGCATCCATCGCCTTGCGCTCGCCGTCGAACACACGGGCGGTGCCGGTGAACACGTCGGAGTCGAAGCCGGCGCTCTTGACGACCGCACCCTCGGGCGCAAGGGTGCCGTGCAGGATCGTGAGCCCACCGGTCTTGTGGATCGGCCGGTCGATCGTGCGGATGACGTCGCCGTCGATGCGCTGCTCGATGTGGGCGAGGTTCTCGGCCATGGTCCGACCCGTGACGGTCAGGCAGTCGCCGTGCATCAGGCCGGCGTCGAGCAGGGCCTTCATGATGACGGGGATGCCGCCCACCTTGTCGACGTCGTTCATGACGTAGCGACCGAACGGCTTGAGGTCGCCCAGGTGCGGGACCTTGTCGCCGATGCGGCTGAAGTCCTCGAGCGTCAGGTCGACCTCGGCCTCGCGGGCGATCGCCAGCAGGTGCAGGACGGCGTTGGTCGAACCACCGAGGGCCATGACGACCGTGATGGCGTTCTCGAACGCCTCCTTCGTCAGGATCTGACGGGCGGTGATGCCGCGGCGGAGCATCTCGACGACGGCCTCGCCCGACTTGATCGCGTACTCGTCACGGCGGCTGTCGATGGCCGGCGGGGCGGACGAACCGGGCAGGCTCATGCCGAGGGCCTCCGCGGCCGACGCCATCGTGTTCGCGGTGTACATGCCACCGCAGGCGCCCTCGCCGGGACAGATCGCGCGCTCGATCTTGTCGACCTGCTCGCGCGACATCTTGCCGGCCAGGCACGCGCCGACGGCCTCGAAGGCGTCGATGATCGTGACGTCCTTGCCGTCGACGTTGCCGGGCATGATCGAGCCCGCGTAGACGAAGACGCTCGCGAGGTCGAGGCGCGCGGCGGCCATCAGCATGCCCGGCAGGCTCTTGTCGCAGCCGGCCAGCAGCACCGAGCCGTCGAGGCGCTCGGCCATCATGACGGTCTCGACCGAGTCGGCGATGACCTCACGGCTGACGAGCGAGAAGTGCATGCCCTCGTGGCCCATCGAGATGCCGTCGGACACCGAGATCGTGCCGAACTCGAGCGGGTAGCCGCCCCCGGCGTGCACCCCCTCCTTGGCGCGCTTGGCCAGGCGGTCGAGCGACAGGTTGCAGGGGGTGATCTCGTTCCAGCTCGACGCGACGCCGATCTGGGGCTTCTCCCAGTCGTCGTCGCCCATGCCGACCGCGCGGAGCATGCCACGGGATGCCGTGGCCTCGAGACCGTCGGTGACGGTGCGGCTGCGGGGCTTGATGTCGGGCGTGGTGGGGTCGTCGGCCATGGGCCCAGACTACGACTGCGGCCGGTGACGCCTGCAGCACAGGTGCCCCTCAGACCTCAGAACAGGGGCACGAGGACCAGGGCCAGGGACCAGCTGACGAAGCTCCCGACGAGCACGTACTCCGCTCGCATGCCGTCCTTGCTGTCCTGCGAGATCTCCGGGAACCGCAGGATGCCCTTGGCCGCGACCACCACGGCGATGGCCCCGAGGTTGCCGCTGACGGCGAAGCCGAAGACGAGCCAGCGCTCCAGCGGCCCGAGGAGGCGGCCGCCCCGCAGGGTCTTCTCGGTCGCGAGCACCTGCGGGCCGGTGGCCTCCAGGGCCTGCCGCACGACGACGTTGGCCGCGGTCGTGAGGAAGAGCAGCACCCCGAGTCCGAGTGCCGCTCGGTCGAGCGGGACGCCGGCCAGTCCGGGCACGGCGAGGTCGCGGTACCACCCACCGATGGGCGCGTCGGTGACCTCGAGGATCGGCGAGGCGGCGACGAGGGCGACGCCCGTGACCGCGAGCAGGACCGTGCCGGCGGTGGAGGCATGGCTGGCGGCGTCGAGCCAGACGACCAGCACCAGGGTGACGACCGGGACGACCCAGAGGGCGTGCCATCCGAGACCGAGGACGAGCGACCCGGTGATCGCCACACCGAGGCCCCCGAGGTGGCGCCAGCGAGGCAGCAGGTCAGCCACGCCGACCGACGCCAGCAGCACGGCGAGCGCGGTCACGCCGTGGCTCCTGCGAGCGTCGTCGGGACGAGCCGCAGCGACTCGACCAGCGAGGCGATGCCACCGCGGCGCACCCGCTGGGACACGGCGGACGGCGAGACGTCCTCGCTCCGCGCGATCTCGGCATGGGTGCGACCCTCGACGAGACCGAGGACGATGCGTCGCTGGCGTGCATCGAGGGCGCTGAGCACCTCGTCACGGCACAGCAGGTAAGCGTTCACGAGATCGACCACCCCTTCCTCTCCCCCGCTGTCGACGACCCAGGTGCGCAGGGCGGGCAGCCTGCGCTGACGGTCCTTGACCTCGTCGACCGCGGTGCGGGCCGACCACCAGGCGGGCCCGTCCTGCGTGAGACCGTACGCGGAGGCACCGACGATCTCGATCACCCCGACGCCGATGCCGCAGCGGGCATCCATCGTCTCCGGCAGGGCGCACCGCACGAGCGCGGCGGCACGGAGAGCCTCGTCGAGGCTCCCGTGGACCGACTGGAACTCGTCGCCGATCGTGGGCTCGAGGGCCTGGTCGTGCGGGACCAGGCGGTTGACCCGATCAAGTGCGGCGAGGAGGTCACGCTGGGCGCCGGCCCGCGACTCGGCGGACCGTGACGCCACCAGGTCTCCGATCAGGGCGTACCGCACCACAGGAGCCGCGTCGGAAGTGGAGCGCTTCATCACCATGAGATGAAGCATATCGCTTCATTCGCTCCGTGTGAAGCACATTGCTTCATGCCGACGTGGCCTCGTGTCCGTCCCTGCCGCCTCGTACGGTGGGTCCATGACGCACCTCGCCTGGGCGACCGGAAGCGGATTCGCCGCCTCCGACGCCGATCTCCCTCTGCTCACCGCGGCCGCCGCCGAGGCGCACCTGACCAGTGACGTCGTCGTCTGGGACGACCCGGACGTTGACTGGGACGCCTACGACCTGGTCGTCGTCCGGTCGTGCTGGGACTACGTGCCGCGCCGCGAGGAGTTCCTCGCCTGGACCGACACCGTGCCGCGCCTGGCCAACCCCGCGGCCGTGCTGAGGTGGAACACCGACAAGAGCTACCTGCGCGAGCTCGAGGCGGCCGGCGTGCCGATCGTCCCGACGGCGTGGTCGGTCACGAGCGAGGACGAGCTGCCTCCCGCCGACGAGTGGGTCGTCAAGCCCACGATCTCGGCCGGCTCCGCCGACACGGCACGCTGGACCGACCCGGAGCGGGTCCTGCAGCACGGTCGTCGACTGCTCGACGCGGGCCGTCCGACGATGACCCAGCCCTACGTCGCCGCGGTCGACAGCGAGGGCGAGACCGGTCTCCTGCTGTTCGGCGGCAGCTTCTCGCACGCCTTCCGCAAGGGGGCGCTGCTCACGACCGACGACGACCCGCGTGAGCTCCCCGAGCTCAAGGAGGACATCCGACCACGCGACCCCTCGGCCGAGCAGGTCGCGTTCGCCGAGCGCACGGTCGCGACCGCCCAGGAGATCCTCGGAACCGACCTGCTCTACGCGCGGGTCGACGTCGTGACCGACGCCGACGGGACGCTGCGGCTCATGGAGCTCGAGCTCACCGAGCCGTCGTTCTTCCTCCAGCACACGTCCGTCGGTGCCGCTCGGGTGATCGAGGCCGTGCTCGCGACCCTCTGACCCGCTACCCGGCGAGGGGGCCGAACGCGCGACGCACCGCGACCTGGAGCCGGAGCCCCGCCAGCACCTCGAGCAGCTCACGCTCCTCGTAGCGGAAGTGCGACTCCATGATCGCGCCGATGCCGTCGAGGTGCCGTTCCAGCTCGACCGGCGTGCCGCCGAGATCGATCGCGCGACGCAGGCCACCGATCAGGTGCTCGATCATCGAGTGGTCCTGCTCGAGGCGGTCCAGGACGTGCGACAGCTCGGGGCGCAGCCGTCTCAGCTCGGGGAACAGGGTGCGGTCCTCCCCCGCGTGGTGCCCGTCCAGCGCAGTGCAGAAGCCCTGGCAGTACAGCAGCAGGTCTCGCTCCGGCTCGGGCACGTCGCGACCGACCTCGACGGCGTCGCGCACGACGTCCAGCGCGGCCCGCAACCGGGCGTGCACCCGGGTCATCTCGTGGTGCCAGGCGATCAGCCTGGTCGCATCGCCCTCACCCACGAGTGAGGAGCGACGACAGGGGCGTCGTCATGGCGACCCCTCTCGTGTCCGGCACCTCCATGCGTGACGCAGTCCGTCACCCGCACGCGATGCTGGTGCCAGCCTAGCCCGTCGGACGAGGCCCGTCCGGATGCCTCGCGATCCACCGCAGCGCCGCAGCACGGCCGCCGTCGTACAACGACTGCTGCTGCTCGGGGGTGAGGTCGAAGTCGGTCCACCCCACCCCACGGGGCTTGGCGAAGATCGTGCGCTCGGCGTCGCGCGGGTCGTCGACGTGGCGGATCTGCGTGGAGTCCACCGTCGTGTAGACCAGGCTGCGCAGCATCGAGATCGGACCCGTGACGGGCACGGCCGGCGCCCGCTCGCTGGCGCGCGAGCTGAGCCGCACCCCGATCGAGGGCCACCGTGGCGGCTGGTCGTCCACCCGGTCGAACGCGGCGACCGGAAAGGTCTCGAGGAGCGACCCGTCGGCCAGGGTCGACTCGCCGTGGACACCACGCAGTCGCACCGGCTCGAAGAGGAACGGGATGCCCGCCGAGGCCCGGACCGCCGTGGCGACCTCGAAACCGTCGGGATCGACGCCGTACTCGGGGAGGTCCCAGGGAATGCGCAGCACACGCTGCCGCGAGAGGTCGCTCGTCGAGACGACGAGGTGGTACCGGTCGCGCACGTCCGCCGCGGCCGGATCGCGGGCGAGGTCCGCGAAGGTGCGCACGCCCAGGTCGCCGAGCACGCCGCGCAGCCACTCGGTCAGGTAGGCCCCCTGGTACATGCCGAGGCGGAACAGGATGCCCCAGGCGTCGGCGACCCGTGGCGCCCACTCCAGCCACCGCAGGCCGGGCCGCCGGTCCTCCATGCGGCCGTAGTCGAGCGTGCGCATGATCTCGTCGGCCCGAGTCATCGGCTCCCCGGCTCGCTGCATCGCGGCGATGACCGAGCCGACGATGGCGCCCGCCGACGAGCCCGCGATGCGCTCGAACCGCCACCCGGCCGAGTCGAGCGCGACCGCGGCACCCACGAGCGCGATGCCCTTGACGCCACCGCCCTCCAGGACGAGGTCGGCAGAGCGGGTCGGGGTGTGCGCGGGCTGGTCCTCCACGGCCATGCGTCGAGCCTAGTGCGCGGGTCCGACGCGCCTGCGGCGTCTGCTCGCCCGTGACAGGATGCACGCGTGATCCAGCCAGCCCTCGTCCGCTTCCACGACGTCAGCAGCCCGGACGGCACGAGGTTGCGCGCCTGGAGCAACGGCGGGTCAGGCCCGGCCGTGCTGATCTCGAACGGCCTCGGCACCAACCCCTACGCGTGGCCCACCCTCCTGCAGCCCGACAACGGCATGCAGGTCGTCGGCTGGAACCACCGTGGCATCGGCGGGTCCGAGCGCCCCGAGTCGGGCCGCGTCGACATGGACGCTCACCTCGAGGACATGGTCGCCGTCCTGGACGACGCCGGCATGGAGACCGCCGTCCTCGTGGGGTGGTCCATCGGCGTCAACGTCGCCTTCGAGTTCGCCGTCCGGTACCCGGAGCGGGTGAAGGGCATCCTCGCCGTCTCGGGGGTCCCCGGCGCCACGTTCTCGACCATGCTCGAACCGTGGAAGGTGCCGCCTCTGGTGGCCCAGACCCTGATGACCACGCTCGCCCGGATCTCGACCGTCACCGGTCACGGCCTCGCGCCCGTGACGAGCCGCATCCCGTGGACACGGTTCTCGATCAACCTGCTCAAGATGGCGCGGGTCTTCGACGCGGACGCCGACGACGCGCTCCTGCGGTCCGTGGTGCAGGAGTTCTTCACCTCGCACCCCGCCTGGTACGCCCAGCTGGCCCTCGAGGCAGCCCGCCACGACCGCGTCTCGTTGTCGCAGATCTCGGTGCCCGTGTCGCTGGTCGCCGGGACGAAGGACCTGCTGGCGGGCCCCGAGGCCATGCGCTCGGCTGCCGCCCGCATCCCGAGGGCCCGTTACCGCGTGGTCGAGGGGACCCACTTCCTGCCGGTCGAGCATCCCGAGCTCGTGCTCGAGGAGCTCCACCGGCTCCTCGAGCGCGTCAGCTGAGCTTCTCGAGGATCAGCTCGCGAACTCGACCCGCGTCGGCCTGACCGCGCATCTCCTTCATGACGGCGCCGATCAGCGCGCCGGCGGCCTGAAGCTTGCCGTCGCGGATCTTGTCGGCCACGTCCGGGTTGGCCTCGATCGCGCGATCGACGGCCTCCCCGAGCGCACCGTCGTCGGAGACGACCTCGAGCCCGCGCGAGGCCACGACCTCCTCGGGCGTGCCCTCGCCGGCGAGGACGCCGTCGAACACGTCGCGCGCGAGCTTGTCGTTGATCTTCCCGGCGTCGATCAGGGCCTGGATGCCGGCCACCTGGGCCGGGGTGATGGGAAGCGCGGCCAGGTCGACGCCCGTGTCGTTGGAGCGGCGCGCCAGCTCGCCGAGCCACCACTTGCGGGCGGCCTGGGGGGCGGCACCGGCCTCGACCGTGGCCACGATGAGCTCGAGCGCGCCCGCGCCGATCGTGTCGCGCATGTCGAGGTCCGAGAACTCCCACTCGGCCTGGAGCCGCTTGCGACGCTCGGACGGCGGCTCGGGCAGCGTGCCCCGCAGCTCGTCGACCCAGGCGCGCGAGGGTGCGACCGGGGCGAGGTCGGGCTCCGGGAAGTAGCGGTAGTCCTCGGCGTCGGACTTCTCGCGACCGGAGGACGTCGAGCCGTCGGACTCGTGGAAGTGGCGGGTCTCCTGGACGACCTTCTGGCCCGCGTCGAGGATGCCGGCGTGGCGGCCGACCTCGTAGCGCACGGCCCGCTCGACCGAGCGGAAGGAGTTGACGTTCTTGGTCTCGCTGCGGGTGCCCAGCGTGCTGGAACCGGTCGGCTTGAGCGACAGGTTGACGTCGGCCCGCAACGAGCCCTGGTCCATCCGGGCGTCCGAGACGCCGAGGGCCAGCATCAGGTCGCGCAGCTGGTTGACGTAGGCGCGAGCCACGGCGGGAGCCTTGTCGCCAGGCACCTCGATCGTGCGGGTGACGATCTCGATCAGCGGGATGCCCGCGCGGTTGTAGTCGAGCAGCGAGTGGTCGGCGCCGTGGATGCGACCCGTCGCGCCGCCCACGTGCAGGCTCTTGCCGGTGTCCTCCTCCATGTGCGCGCGCTCGATCTCGATGCGGTAGACCTCGCCGTCGACCTCCACGTCGGTGTAGCCGTCGAATGCGATGGGCTCGTCGTACTGCGACGTCTGGAAGTTCTTCGGCTGGTCCGGGTAGAAGTAGTTCTTGCGCGCGAAGCGGCACCACTCGGCGATCTCGCAGTTCAGCGCGAGGCCGATGCGAATGGCCGACTCGACGGCCTTGGCGTTGACGACCGGCAGCGCGCCGGGCAGACCGAGGCACACCGGGCACACCTGGGTGTTGGGCTCGGCGCCGAACTCCGTGGCGCAGCCGCAGAACATCTTGGTGCGCGTGCCCAGCTCGACGTGGACCTCCAGGCCCATGACCGGCTCGTAACGGGTCAGGGCGTCGTCGAACGGCACCAGCGGGGTCTTCGTCGGGGTGCTCATCGCACGACCTCCTCGAGGACGGGGGCGGGCACGAGGCGCTCGAGCGCCGCTCCCGCGTTGTAGAGGCGCTCGTCGGCCTGCGCCGGGGCGAGGAACTGGCCTCCGACCGGCAGGCCCGAGTCGTCGGCCAGACCGATCGGCACGTTGATGCCGGGCACGCCGGCCAGGTTGGCCGGGATCGTGCAGACGTCCTCGAGGTACATCGCGAGGGGGTCGTCGGACTTCTCGCCGAGTCGCCACGCCGTGGTGGGGGCGGTGGGCGAGAACAACACGTCGACCTGCTCGAACGCGGCGGTGAAGTCCTGCGCGATCAGCGTGCGCACCTTCTGCGCCGAGCCGTAGTACGCGTCGTAGTAGCCGCTCGAGAGGGCGTAGGTGCCCAGGATGATGCGGCGCTTGACCTCGTCACCGAAGCCGGCGTCACGCGTGGCGGCCATGACCTGTTCGGCCGAGGGCGACGGGTTGCCGTCCGGCGAGACACGCAGCCCGTACCGCATCGCGTCGAAGCGGGCCAGGTTGCTGGAGACCTCGCTCGGCATCACCAGGTAATACGCCGCGATGCCGTGCGTGAAGCTCGGGCAGGAGACCTCGACGATCTCGGCGCCGGCGTCGGCCAGCTTCGCGACGGCCTCGTCGAACCGGCGCTGCACGCCGGGCTGGAAGCCCTCCCCTGCGAACTCCCGGACGACGCCGATGCGCAGGCCGGCGACGTCGCCGCGACGGGCGGCCTCGACGACCGACGGCACGGGAGCGTCGATGCTGGTGGAGTCGCGCGGGTCGTGCCCGGCGATGACCTCGTGCAGCAGGGCAGCGTCGAGCACCGAGCGCGCCATCGGACCGACCTGGTCGAGGCTGCTGGCCATGGCGATGACGCCGTAGCGGGAGACCCCGCCGTAGGTGGGCTTCACGCCCACGATGCCGGTCATCGCGCCGGGCTGGCGGATCGAGCCGCCGGTGTCGGTGCCGAGCGCCAGCGGGGCCTCGAAGGCGGCCACGGCCGCGGCCGAACCGCCGCTGGAGCCGCCGGGGATGCGCCCCGTGTCCCACGGGTTGCGGGCAGGACCGTAGGCGGAGTGCTCGTTCGAGGAGCCCATCGCGAACTCGTCGAGGTTCGTCTTGCCGAGGATCGGCAGGCCGGCGGCGCGCAGGCGGGTCACGACCGTCGCGTCGTACGGCGGCACCCAGCCCTCGAGGATCTTCGAGCCGGCGGTGGTGGGCTGGCCGACCGTGTTGATGAGGTCCTTCACGGCGATCGGCACACCCGCGAGGGTCGGGAGCGACTCCCCCGCCGCGCGTCGCGCGTCGACGTCCGCGGCGGTGGCGAGGGCGCCCTCGGCATCGACGTGCAGGAAGGCGTTGAGGTCGCCGTCGACCGCGGCGATGCGGTCGATCTGGGCCTGCGTGGCCTCGACCGAGGTCACGCTGCCGTCGGCCAGCTGCGCCGCGAGATCGGAGGCGTGGAGACGCGTCAGGTCGCTCATGCCTCCTCCCCCAGGATCTTCGGGACCAGGAAGCGGTCCTCCTCGGACGCCGGGGCACCCGAGAGCGCCTCGTCCCGGCTGAGGCCGGGGCTGGGCTCGTCCGCGCGGAACACGTTGGTGATCGGCACCGGGTGGCTCATGGGCGCGACGTCGGCGCCGGCCGACTCCACGACGCCCTGCACGGCGGCGACGTGGTCGAGGATGGCGGGCAGCTCGGCGCCGAGGCGGTCGAGCTCGTCCTCGCTGAGGCTGATGCGGGCGAGGCTCGCCAGGTGGGCGACGTCCTCACGCGAGAGGGGCGACGACATGCGTCTCCTGGGTCGAGGGGTCAGTACCGCGCCATCCTAGTGACCCCCGCGACGGACCCTGACGCGTCACCATCCGTTCACCCGACGCCCGTAGCGTCCCTCCGTGCCCGAGACCCTGTTGATCGACCGCCTCGACGGATTCACCGTCGACGACTCCGACGACGACGACCCCGTCCTGCTCGACGCCGCCGGCCGGCCGGTCGACACCTGGCGCGAGGGCTACCCGTACGACGAGCGGCTCGACCGCACGACGTACGACCTCGAGAAGCGCCTGCTGCAGATCGAGCTCATCAAGCTGCAGAGCTGGGTCAAGGACACCGGCCAGCGCATCGTGCTCGTGTTCGAGGGGCGCGACGCCGCCGGCAAGGGCGGCACGATCAAGCGCTTCACGGAGCACCTCAACCCGCGTGGCGCGCGCGTCATCGCCCTCGTGAAGCCGACCGACCGCGAACAGAGCCAGTGGTACCTGCAGCGCTACGTGGAGCACCTGCCGAGCGCCGGGGAGCTCGTGTTCTTCGACCGCTCCTGGTACAACCGCGCCGGCGTCGAGCGGGTCATGGGCTTCTGCACGCCCGACCAGTACACCGAGTTCCTGCGGCAGGCGCCGGCCTTCGAGAAGATGCTGGTCAACGACGGCGTCCACGTCGTGAAGTTCTGGTTCTCCGTGTCGCGGGCCGAGCAGCTGACCCGCTTCACGATCCGGCAGGTCGACCCCGTGCGGCAGTGGAAGCTCTCCCCCATGGACCTCGCCTCGCTCGACAAGTGGGACGCCTACACCCAGGCTAAGGAGGCGATGTTCCGCAAGACCGACACGAAGCACTCGCCGTGGACCGTGGTCAAGAGCAACGACAAGAAGCGCGCCCGCCTCGAGGCCATGCGGCACGTCCTGCACCGCTTCGACTACCCGGGCAAGGACCACGACGTCGTCCGCACGCCCGACCCCCTCATCGTGGGCGCTGCGGCCGACCTGTTCGACCCGGAGGACGCCGACGTCGACTGACCTCGCCTCGACCGCACCCAGATGTGCGCCGAGTTGTGCAGAATGGCCCACCCTGCACCGCACATCTCAGCGCAAATCTGGGCGGGCTGACGTCAGGCTCGGGCGCGGTTGCGGGCGAACAGGCGGGCGGCAAGCACCAAGATCGTGACGCCGAGGGCGATGTCGGCCACGACGTGGGCCTGGCGCCACAGCGGCATGTCGAGAGCGCCCGGCACGGTGTAGTGACCGATGCCGATCAGACCGCTGACGGAGTACAGCGCCAGCCCGATGACGGCGGGGACGACGCGTCCGCGCAGCAGGTTCCAGACTCCCCAGGCCCCGAAGGCCGTGAACACGAACCACGCCAGGCCGACGACGGTGGCGCTCGGCGCCGGGATCGTCGCGTCGGGCCCCGGCACGGGGTAGTCGGCGTAGTTCGCGTAGTTGTCGACGTAGTGAACGACCGACACGACCACGGCTGCCGCCACGACCACGAGGATCGTGCGGCTGCCTCGCAGCGGCGAGGCGGTCTGGGGCGAGGCGGACTCGGCCATGGATCCATCGTGCCCCGAGGACCGCGCTCTGGCCAGAGCGCGCTACTGGCCGGTGCGGCCGTCGACCGCCTCGCGCAGGAGGTCGGCGTGGCCGCAGTGACGCGCGTACTCCTCGATCATGTGGACCAGCAGGTCGCGGATCGTGACCACCTCGCCGTCGCGTCCGGGGATCACGAGCTCGTGGCCGAGATCGGACTCCGGCACGCCCTCGACCCACGCCTCGGCCCGTGCGACCTCGGCTCGCCAGCGCTCGAACGCCTCGGTGACGCACGCGTCGGTGCCCTCGGCGCCGTCGAAGTCGAGGTCGCGGTGCTCGGGCGTGCGGAAGGGGCGCGGCTCGTCGAGGCCCAGCGCCGTCTGCGCGAACCAGAACTGCTCGACCCCGGCGAGATGACGTACGAGCCCCAGCAGGCTCATCGTGCTGGGCGGGACGCTGCGAGTGGCGAGCTGCTCGGGCGTGAGCTCCTCACACTTCAGCGCAAGCGTGTGACGGTAGATGCGCAGGTAGTCGACGTACGTGGCCTTCTCGCCCACCGGCTGCTCGCCGTCGCGCGGGTCGGGGCCGGCGGTGACCCACATGTCGGCCATCAGGGTGCGCCGCAGCTGTCAGAGAGCACCCGCACGGTCGACACGCGCCCGGCGGCCAGGCGCGACGCCGACGGCACGGGGCGCCGCACGAGCTCGCCGCCGCAGTTGGGGCACACGCCGTGCAGCACGTTCTCGGCGCAGTCACGGCACCACGTGCACTCGAACGAGCAGATCAGGACGTCGGTGGACTCAGGGGCGAGGTCGCGGTCGCAGCACTCGCAGCTCGGTCGGATCTCCAGCATCAGGACTCGCCCTCCTCGGCGGGCTCGGCGTCGTCGGTGGCCGCCGTCTCGGCCGGCGGCGGGCCCTCGGCGAGGAGCTTCTCGAAGCCCGCCTCGTCAAGGATCGGCACCCCGAGCTCCTCGGCCTTGTCGGCCTTGGAGCCGGCGTTCTCGCCCACGACGACGTAGTCGGTCTTCTTGCTGACGGATCCGGCCGCCTTGCCGCCGGCCTGGATGATGGCCTCCTTGACGGAGTCGCGCGTGAAGTTCTCGAGCGAGCCCGTGACGACGACCGTGAGGCCGTCGAGCACGCCGCCCGTCTCGGCCTGGCCCGGCCCCGGGTGGCCGGGGATCTCGAACGCCACGCCCGCGTCGCGCCAGCTCGTGAGGATCTCGGCGTGCCAGTCGACCTCGAGCCAGCTGCGGAACGACTCGGCGATGATGCCGCCGACGCCGTCGACCGCCGAGAGCTCCTCGACCGAGGCGTCCTCGATGGCCTCCAGCGACCCGAAGTGCTGGGCGAGTGCGCGGGCGGCGACCGGCCCGACGTGACGGATGTTCAGGGCCACGAGGAAGCGCCAGAGGTCCTTGGTCTTGGCCTTCTCGAGCTCGTCGAGCAGCTTGAGCGCCTGCACCGAGAGGATGTGGGTCTCGTCGCCGTCGAACTCGCCCTCGGCGTCGAACGGCGGGTCGTCCTTCTTGCGCAGGCGTCGGAACGGCGCGCGCGTGTCGGTCGTGCCGTCCTCGTTCAGTCGAGCGAGTCCGGTCTCGGGGTCTCGGACCGCGACGTCGATGCCGAACAGGTCGCGTCGGCCCAGGGCGAACAGCCCGGCCTCGGTGACCAACGGCGGCACCTCGGGTCGCGAGGGCTGGGTGAGCGCTGCCGCCGTGACCTCGCCCAGGGCGTCGATGTCGAGCGCCCCACGCGAGCCGATGTGCTCGACGCGGCCCCGAACCTGGGCCGGGCACGACTGCGCGTTGGGGCAGCGCAGGTCGATGTCGCCCTCCTTCATGGGCCGCAGCTCGGTGCCGCACTCGGGACAACCGGTGGGCATCTCGAACTCGCGCTCGGAGCCGTCGCGCAGCTCGGCGACCGGGCCGAGGACCTCGGGGATCACGTCGCCCGCCTTGCGGACCACGACGGTGTCGCCGATCAGCACGCCCTTCTCGCGGACGACGTCCTTGTTGTGCAGCGTGGCCTGCCGCACGACGCTGCCGGCGACGAGCACGGGCTCCATCTGCGCGTACGGCGTGGCGCGGCCCGTGCGTCCGACCGAGACGATGATGTCGAGGAGCGTGGTCTGGACCTCCTCGGGCGGGTACTTGTAGGCGATGGCCCACCGGGGCGCCCGGCTGGTCTCGCCCAGCTCGTCGTGCATCGCGAGCTGGTCGACCTTCACGACCACGCCGTCGATCTCGTGCACGATCGAGTGACGACCCTCGCCCAGCTCGGTGATGCGACCCACGACGTCCTCGACGTCGGCGTACACCCGACTGTTCGGGCTGGCGGGCAGGCCCCAGGAGGCGAGGAGGTCGTAGACCTCGCTCTGGGCCTCGACCGGCGGGTCGGGCCAGGCGCCGATGCCGTGCACGTAGAGCGACAGCGCCTCGATGCGGGCCAGACCGGCCTCGAGCTCGAGGCCCGACTTCTTCGACAGCATCTGTCGCAGGCCGCCACTCGCGGCGTTGCGCGGGTTGGCGAAGGCCGGGAACCGCCGGCCCGCGCTGATCTCGGCGCGCTCACGATCGACGCCGCGCTCCAAGGACTCGGCCACGACCCGCTCACGCAGGTCGGCCTGCAGCGCGTTGAGCCGGTGGAAGGCCTCGACCGCGATGAACACCTCGCCGCGGACCTCGACCAGAGCCGGATGGCCCTCGCCGGTGAGCCGGTCGGGCAGGTCGGCCAGCTTGACGGCGTTGGTGGTGACGTCCTCGCCGATGCGGCCGTCGCCGCGGGTGGCGGCCGTGACGAGCACCCCGTGCTCATAGCGCAGCGAGATGGCGAGCCCGTCGATCTTCGCCTCGGTGAGCCAGGCGACCTTGCGCGCCGTGGCGGCCTCCGTCTTGGCACACCAGGCGCGCAGCTCGTCGGGCGAGAACACGTTGTCGAGGCTGAGCATGCGCTCGGCGTGCTCGACGGGAGCCAGGTCGGAGCTGGCCGCGGCCCCGACCCGCTGGGTGGGCGAGTCCTGGCCCTGCAGCGCGGGGAACAACCGCTCGAGCGCCTCGAGCCGCTGCATGTCGGCGTCGTACGTGGCGTCGTCGACCAGCGAGGCGTTGCGACCGTAGTAGTCGTCGCGCGCCTTCTCGATGCGCTCGACCAGCGCCTGGACCTCGACCCGCGCGTCGCCGAGGCTGGTCTCGAGCGCCTCCTCCGGAGCCGGAGCCTGCGTGGCCGGAGTCTGCGTGGCCGGAGTCTGGGCGGCCTTCTTGCGGGGACTCATGGTCCGAGACTAGTGCCGGGCACCGACGTTCGCCGCGAGTGCGAGGGCCTGCCGGGCCCACTGCGGCGTCGCTCCGGCCAGACCGCACGAGGGGCTGACGACGACGCGGGGATCGGCCCGTTCCTCGTCGAAGCCGAGGCGCGAGAGGAAGGAGTCGACCCGGCCGATCAGGACCGAGGACGTCGGCACCGGCGAGGGGTCGGTGGAAGGCACCGCGCCAACCCACAGCTCGACACCCGCCTCGAAAGCCTCGGCCCAGGCGTCGTGCGGACGGGCGAGCGCGAGGTCGAACCCGATGCCCGCGAAGCCCGCACCGCGCAGCAGCGCGACCGGCACGTCGGACGCGCACACGTGCACGACCGGGGTCGCCCCCGCGGACCGGATCGCGTCGCTCACGAGACGCAGGTGGGCGTCGGCCTCCGGCGGGTGCACCGTGCGGTGCCGACCGAAGCCGCTGGCCGTCGGGATGCCGGCGTCGAGCACGGCCGGCAGGGCGGGCTCGTCGACCTGCACGACCAGCTCGGCCCGCGGGAAGCGGCGCCGCAGGTCCCGCACGTGCGCGGTCACACCGATCGCGAGCGACTCGGCGAGGTCGCGCCGGGCGCCGTGGTCGGCGAGGAACTTCTCGCCGCGAGCCAGCTCGACCGTGGCAGCCAGGGTCCAGGGTCCGGCCACCTGTTGCTTGAGGGGTCCTTCGTGGTCGGAGCCGATCTCCTCGAGGGTGTCGAGGTCCTGCGCGAGGAGCGAGCGCGCGCGGCGGTGGTCGACCCCGGATCCGACGCCGACGCGCCAGCCGGCGGGCTGGAGGTCGGCGTCGAGGCCGTCGAGGAGCGCGAGCGAGCGGCCCGTCATCTGGGCGTGCACGCCGCGCTCCGGGAGCTCGGGCACGAACGGCAGGTCCAGCTGACCCAGCGACACCCGCCCCCACTCGGCGACGTCCTCGCCCGGAACCGACCCGACTCCCGTGGCGCGCATGCCCGCCACCCTAGGGCTCCCCCGGCCCCACCCTGCACCACCGCCCCCCGAGCGGGCGGTGAGATAGAGACCAGTCCGAGGAGGGAGCGGTGAGTCCGGGACCAGTGCGGGGGCACCACACGTCCCTCACTCACCGCCCACCCCCGGGACACGTCCGTAAGTCACCGCCCGCGGGTCAGGGGCGGAGGTGGCGGCGCACGGCGACCGCAGCGGTGCGGCCGGCGCGGTTGGCGCCGATCGTGGACGCGGACGGGCCGTACCCGACGAGCTGCACGCGCGGGTCGACGACCGACTCCGTCGCGGTGCCCGGCGTCGACCCGAGCTGGATGCCACCGCGCGGCGACCGCAGTCGCAGCGGCGCGAGGTGCTCGACGTCCGGCCGGAAGCCGGTGGCCCACAGGATGACGTCGACCGCCTCGAACGACCCGTCGGCCCAGCGCACGCCGTCGGGCTCGACGCGCTCGAACATCGGCAGCCGCTCGTAGGCCCCGAGCCGCTCCGCCTCGGCCTCCTGCGGTCGCAGCATCAGGCCCGTCACGCTCACGACGCTGCGCGGCGGCAGGCCCTGCTGCACCCGTTCGATCACCATCGCGACGGCCTCGCGCCCCGCCTCCGGGTCGAACGGCTCCTCGCGCCAGATCGGCTCGCGTCGCGTGACCCAGAGCGTGTCGGTGATCGGGCGCAGCGCACCGAGGAACTGCACGGCCGACGCACCCCCGCCGACGACCAGCACGCGCTTGCCCCGGAAGTGCTCGGGTCCGGGGTAGTCCACGGTGTGCAGCTGCTCCCCCGCGAACACCTCCTGCCCGGGATAGCGCGGCACGAACGGCCGGCGCCACGTGCCCGACGCGTTCACCAGCGTGCGGGTGCGCCACACGCGGTCACCGTCCGCCGAGACGGCCTCGACGCGGAGCAGCGCCGGGTCGTCGGGGTCCTGGCGCACGTGCCGCACGACGACGGGCCGCTCGACCGGGAGGTCGTGCTCGGTCTCGTAGGCCGCGAAGTACGCGGGAACGAAGGTGTTCGCGCGCTCGTCACCGACGGCCTCGGGCAGGGGCGCGTCCGGCAGGTCGGCGACGCCGTGCACGTCACGCATCACGAGGGCGTCCCACCGGTGCTCCCACGCGCCGCCGGGCTCGGGGTTGGCGTCCAGCACCACGTGGTCGATGCCGAGGCGGCGCAGGTGGAACGAGGACGAGAGACCCGCCTGCCCGGCTCCGATCACGAGCGAGTCGAGGACCTGCTCGCTCACGCAGGGCTCACGGCACGCCGATGGGTCGCCGAGATCGTCGCCGAGCCGACGACGCGCGTGCCGTCGTAGACCACGCACGCCTGACCGGGCGCGATGCCCTCGGCCGGATCGAGCAGCTCGACGTGCACGGTCTGTTCGCCCTCGACCACGTGCAGCCGCGCGCGGTGCTCCGCGCCGTGGGCACGCAGCTGCACCGAGCAGTCGAGCACACCGGCGGGGACGTCGGTGCACCACAGCGGCTTGATGCCGTCGAGCGCGTCGACCAGGAGGTGCTCGCGCGGCCCGACCGTGACCGTGCCGGAGACCGGCTCGATGTCGAGCACGAACCGGGGCTTGCCGTCGTCGGCCGGCACCCCGAGGCGGAGTCCCCGACGCTGGCCGATCGTGTACGCGTAGGCGCCGTCGTGCTCGCGCAGGACCGTGCCTGACTCGTCGACCACAGTGCCCGGACGCGGCCCGAGCTTGTCGGCGAGCCAGCCCGCGTTGTCGCCGTCGGCAACGAAGCAGATGTCGTGGCTGTCGGGCTTGGTGGCGACCTGGAGCCCTCGCTCGTCGGCCTCACGGCGGACGTCGGGCTTCGTCGAGCCACCGAGCGGGAAGTGCGAGCGACGCAGCTGCTCCTGGGTCAGCACGCCGAGGACGTAGCTCTGGTCCTTCGCCATGTCGACGGCGCGGTGCATCTCGACGAGGCCCTCGTCGTTCTCGTGCACCTGGGCGTAGTGACCCGTGACGACGCCGTCGAAGCCCAGCACCAGCGCGCGGTCGAGCACCGCGGCGAACTTGATCTTCTCGTTGCAGCGCAGGCAGGGGTTCGGCGTGCGCCCCGCCTCGTACTCGGCGATGAAGTCGTCGACGACCGTGTCGGCGAACTCGTCGCTCATGTCCCACACGTAGAACGGGATGCCGATCGTGTCGGCGGCCCGGCGCGCGTCGTTGGAGTCCTCGATCGAGCAGCAGCCGCGCGCTCCCGAGCGGTACGACTTCGGGTTGCGGCTCAGCGCCAGGTGCACGCCCGTGACCTCGTGACCGGCCTCGACGGCGCGCGCGGCCGCCACGGCGGAGTCGACACCGCCGGACATCGCCGCGATGAGCCGCAGCCCTCCGGTGCTCATCGCTGACGCACCGCCCGTGCAGCGCTGGCCCGGGCGTGGACCTCGGGCAAAGCGGCCAGCGCGCGATCGACGTCGTCGTCGGTGCTGGTGTGACCCAGGCTCAACCGGAGCGAGCTGCTGGCCGACTCCTCGTCGTAGCCCATCGCGAGCAGCACGTGGCTGGGCTGCGGCACGCCAGCCGTGCAGGCGGATCCCGTCGAGACCTCGACGCCGCGGGCGTCGAGCAGCATCAGCATCGCGTCGGCGTCGCAGCCGGGGAACGTCACGTGGGCGACGTGAGGCAGGCGCAGGGCCCGGTCGTCCGGGCCGTTGATGATCGCGTCGGGCACGAGGGCGGCGATGCCGTGGACGAGGCGCTCCCGCAGACCCTCGACCCGGGCCGCCTCGACCTCGCGGTGGCGCACCGCGACGTCCACCGCCGCCGCGAACGAGGCGATCAGCGGCGCGCCGAGAGTCCCGGACCGCACGTCGCGCTCCTGGCCGCCGCCGTGCAGCAGCGGCATGAGGTCGAGCTCGCGCACGGCGAGCAACGCACCCACGCCGATGGGGCCGCCGAGCTTGTGCGCCGTGACGGTCATGGCCTCGAGACCGCTCGCCGCGAAGTCGATCGGCAGGTGACCGGCGGCCTGCACCGCGTCGCTGTGCACCGGGATGCCGTGCGGCTCCGCCAGGGCCACGATCTCGGCGATCGGCTGCACCGAGCCCATCTCGTTGTTGGCCCACATCGTCGTGATCGCCGCGATCGAGCCTGGGTCCGACTCGATGGTGGTGCGCAGGTCGTCGAGCCGCACGATGCCGTCGCGGTCGACCGAGGTCGTGACGACGTCAGCCCCCTGCTCCTTCCCGAGCCACAGCACGGGGTCGAGCAGGGCGTGGTGCTCGATCGCGCTGAACAGGAGTCGGCGGCGTGCCTGGTCCTGCGCGAGACGCGACCAGTACAGGCCCTTGATGGCGAGGTTGTTCGCCTCGGTGCCGCCGGAGGTGAACACGACCTCGCTGGGCCTGGCGCCGAGCCGCTCGGCGATGAGCTCGCGCGACTCCTCGACGACACGTCGCGCGGCACGACCCGAGGCGTGGAGCGACGACGGGTTGCCGGTGCGACCGAGCATCTCGGTCAGCACCGCCACGGCCTCCGGCACCATCGGCGTGGTCGCCGCGTGGTCGAGGTAGGCCGGACGGTTCACCGCCGGACTGGGCGGCACCGGATTGGGGTCACTCATGATCGTTCCAGGGTAGACCCGTGGTTCACGCCCACCTCAGCCACAGACCTCGACCACCGTGTCGGCCGCGGTGTCGAGCAGCTCGGCGGTCACGGACGAGCCGAAGGTGAAGCGCACGGCCGTCTGCGCCACCTCACGCTCGCAGCCCATCGCCGTGAGCACATGACTGGGCTCGTCGCTGCCCGCGTGGCAGGCCGAGCCGCTCGAGACCACGACGCCGCGGCGCTCGAGGTCGAGCAGGATCGACTCCCCCGAGCGGCCGGGGAACACGAACGAGGCGTTGCCCGGGAGCCGGTGCACGGGGTCACCCGTCAGCAGCGCGCCGGGCACTCCGGCGAGCACGCGGGCGACCAAGGCGTCACGCAGCGCGGCGACACCACTCGGATCGGGACGCGGCGCTCGGACCGCGGCGGCGATGCCGACGGCCGAGGCGACGTTCTCGGTGCCGGAGCGCCGGCCGTCCTCCTGGCCGCCCCCGTGCACGAGCGCCTCGAACGGGGTGCGCCGGGCGACCCACAGCACGCCGACGCCCTTCGGTGCGCCGAGCTTGTGCCCGGAGAGGCTGAGTGCCTGCACGCCGAGCCGGGCGACGTCGAGGTCGAGCCAACCGGCTGACTGCACCGCGTCGGTGTGGAACGGGACTCCGCGCTCGGCAGCCACCGCGGCCAGGGCGGCGACGTCCTGCACCGTGCCGACCTCGTTGTTGGCGTGCTGGATGCTGACGAGGGCGGTGTCGTCGCGCAGCACGCCGGCCAGCGCCTCCGGCGAGACCCGGCCGAACGCGTCGACCCCCAGCTCGGTGACCTCGAAACCCTGTCGAGAGAGCCACGCGGCCGACTCCAGCACTGCGGGGTGCTCGATGGCGCTGACGACGACGTGCCGGCCTCGCGTCGACGCCTGCGCGATGCCCTTGACCGCGGCGTTGTCGGCCTCGGTGCCGCCCGAGGTGAAGGTGATCTCGGAGGCGCGTGCGCCGAGGAAGGCGGCGACGTCGCGCCGGGCGTCCTCCAACGCGCGCCGCGCCAGGTCGCCCACCTCGTGGTGGCTCGACGGGTTGCCGAACGTGCCAGTCAGGTAGGGCCACATCGCCTCGAGCACGTCACGGCGGACCGGAGTGGTCGCCGCCTCGTCGAGGTAGAGGAGCCCCGAGCCCTGCTCAGCCACGCTCCACCCTCATGTCGAGTCCGAGGTCGAGCGCGCGCACGCCGTGCGTGAGGGCGCCGACGCTGATGACGTCGACCCCCGTCTCCGCGATCGCGCCGATCGTGTCGAGCCGCACGCCGCCGCTCGCCTCGACGACGGCACGACCGGCCACCAGGTCGACACCCTCGCGCAGCTCGGCGAGCGAGAAGTTGTCGAGCATGATCGTGTCGACGCCGCCGGCCAGGACCGGCTCGATCTGCGCGATGCGGTCGACCTCGACCTCGAGGTGCATCGTGTGCGGGATCTGGGCCCGAGCGGCGCGGATGGCTGCCGTCAGGTCGTCGGTGAGCGCGAGGTGGTTGTCCTTGGCCATGACCGCGTCCGACAGCGAGAACCGGTGGTTGAAGCCACCACCGCAGCGCACCGCGTGCCGCTCCAGCACCCGCAGGCCCGGCGTGGTCTTGCGCGTGTCGACCACGCGCGCACCCGTGTGGGCGACCGCACGCACGTGCTCGGCCGTGAGCGTCGCGATGCCGCACATCCGCTGGAGCAGGTTCAGCGCGATGCGCTCGCCCCGCAGGATCGCGCGTGCAGGGCCGCTCACGGTCGCCAGGACGTCGCCCGCGGCGAACTCCTGACCGTCGTCGATGTGGAGCACGACCTCGACCGTCTGGTCGACCTCGCCGAACACGACCTCGAGCAACAGCACGCCCGCCATGACGCCCGCCTCGCGAGCCACGACGTCGGCGGTGGCGACGGCGTCAGCGGGCACGAAGACCTGGGACGTGACGTCGCCGGACGGCGCGTCCTCGGCCAGGGCCATCACCACGACCGGCCGCAGCTGCGCGACCTCAAGCATCGGCCGCCCCCCGGGTCGTCACGACCGCGCTGTGCACGCCCGGACCGGCGCCCGGCTCCGGGAAGTCGCTGCGGTAGTGGCCGCCCCTCGACTCGCGGCGGGCCAGCGCGCTGGCCACGACGGCCTGCGCCACGACCCGCAGGTTCGCGTCCTCGGCCGACTTCGCGTCGGTGGCCGCCGGCAGCGCCCACCCGGCCAGGGTGGCGGCGGCGTCGGTGAGCGTCGCGGCGTCACGGGTCAGGCCGGCAGCGTCCCACATGAGCTGCTGCAGGTCCGCCCTGCTCGACGGGACTCCCCCGACGGGCAGCTCGATCGTGAGGGGCTCGGCCCACTCGTGGTCGTCCAGCAGGCCCTCCTGCGCGTGCTCGCCGAGGACGGCGTCGACGACCCGGCGGCCGTAGACGGCGCCCTCGAGCAGCGAGTTGGACGCGAGCCGGTTGGCCCCGTGCAGGCCGGTGCAGGCGACCTCGCCGACCGCGAACAGCCCGGGCAGCGAGGTGCGCGCCCAGAGGTCGGTGCGGATGCCGCCCATGAAGTAGTGCGCCGCGGGCGTGACCGGGATCGGGTCGCGTCCCCAGTCGAACCCTCGCGCCCGCACGGCCGCGTCGATCGTCGGGAAGCGACGGGCGAGGAACTCGGCCCCCAGCGCGGTTGCGTCGAGCCGCACCGGGTCGCCGCCCTGCAGCGCCATCTGGGCGGCGATGCCTCGGGCGACGACGTCCCGCGGGGCGAGCTCGGCGTCGGGGTGCACGTCGAGCATGAACCGGCGACCGTCGCGGTCGACCAGCACGGCGCCCTCACCGCGCACGGCCTCGGAGACGAGGTGGTTGCCCGGAGCCGCGAGCGAGGTCGGGTGGAACTGGTAGAACTCCAGGTCGGCCGCCACGGCGCCGGCGCGCAGGGCCATCGCGAGCCCGTCGGCCGTCGCGACGGACGGGTTGGTCGTGTAGGGGTACAGCTGGCCCGCTCCCCCGGTGGCGAGCACGACCGCGTCGGCCTCGAGGCGCTCGCCGTCGAGGAGCAGCACGCCGACGACCCGGCCGTGCTCGACCACGAGGTCGACCGCCGTCGTGTTCTCGCGCACCGTGACGGACGACTGGCTCAGCCGCGCGATGAGGGCTGCGGCGATGGCCGCACCCGTCGCGTCTCCCCCGGCGTGCAGGATGCGCTCGTGCGAGTGGGCCGCCTCGAGCCCGCGCGCCAGCTGGCCGTCGTGGACGTCGAACAGCACGCCGCGGTCGATGAGGTGCTGCACGGCGTCGGGGCCCTCGGCGCACAGCACCTCGACGGCCTCGTCGTCGGAGAGGCCGGCACCGGCGGCCAGCGTGTCGGCGACGTGCTCGGCGACGGTGTCGTCGCTCGAGGTCACGACCGCCACGCCGCCCTGGGCGAACCACGTGTTGGACGACTCGAGGGTCGCCTTCGTCAGCAGCGTGACGCTGACGCCGGGACGGCCGTCGGCGTCGAGCGCCGCGGTCAGCCCCGCGACACCGCTCCCGATCACGACGATGTGGGTCATGGGTGTCTCCCGCCCTACTTCGGCAGCGCCGCGAGCATGCGCTCGAGCGCGACCTTGGCGTGCGTGGCGACGTCGTCGGCGACCACGATCTCGTTGCGGACCTCGCCCTCGAGCAGTCCGTCCAGCACCCAGGCGAGGTAGCCGGGGTGGATCCGGTACATCGTCGAGCAGGGACAGATCACCGGGTCGAGGCAGAAGATCGTGCGGTCCGGGTAGTCGGCCGCGAGCCGGTTGACCAGGTTGATCTCGGTGCCGATCGCGATGACGTCGCCCGGCTCGCTGGCCGCGACGAACTTGCGGATGAAGTCGGTCGAGCCGGCCGCGTCGGCGGCGTCGACGACCGGCATCGGGCTCTCCGGGTGCACGACGACCTTGACGCCCGGGAACTGGGCCCGCGCCTGGTCGATCTGGGCGACCGTGAAGCGCTTGTGCACCGAGCAGAAGCCCGGCCACAGCAGCACGCGCGCGTCGAGCAGCTCCTGGCGGTCGACGCCGAGGCCGGGCTTGCGCGGGTTGATCATCGGCATCTGCTCCAGCGGCACGCCCATCGCCTTGCCGGTGTTGCGGCCCAGGTGCTGGTCGGGGAAGAACAGCACGCGACGGCCCTGCTCGAACGCCCACTCCAGCACCGTGGCGGCGTTGGACGAGGTGCACACGATGCCGCCGTGGCGGCCGCAGAAGGCCTTGAGGGCGGCCGAGGAGTTCATGTAGGTGACGGGCACGACGCTCGCTCGACCGTCCGAGGTGTCCTCGTCGGCCCCTTCCTCATCGGCATAGAGCTCCATGAGCTCCTCCCACGCGGCCTCGACCGAGTCCTCGTCGGCCATGTCGGCCATCGAGCAGCCCGCGGCGAGGTTGGGCAGGATCACGTGCTGCTCGGGCCTGGCCAGGATGTCCGCGGTCTCGGCCATGAAGTGCACGCCGCAGAACACGATCGTCTCGGCGTCCGGCTTCGTCAGCGCGGCGTTCGCGAGCTGGAAGGAGTCGCCCACGAAGTCGGCGTGCTGCACGACCTCGTCGCGCTGGTAGAAGTGCCCCAGGATCACGAGCCGGTCGCCGAGGGTCTCCTTCGCGGCGCGGATGCGCGCGTGCAGCTCGTCGTCCGACATCCGCTGGTACGCGACCGGCAGCTGGCCCGGACGCACCACGGGGTCGGGGATGACGTCGTCCTCGGACGCGCCCGGGCCGTAGCCGGGGCTCAGGTCGAAGGCCCACGGGCCCTCGGCGAGGTCCGCGTCGCAGCTGGCACCGGGAGCGGTGGTGATGAGCTCGTTGACGGAGATGGTCATCGGGTCTCCTCGAAGGTCAGGGTGGTGCGGGACGGGGTGGGGTCGTGGCGGTACAGGGCCGGCGGGCGGTGACTGCGGCCCTCGAGACATCGACCGGTGGCCTCCAGTCGACCGATCATCTGGCGCCGGAAGTTGGCCGGGTCGAGCTGACGGCCGAGCACGGCCTCGTAGACCTCGCGCAGCTGCGCGAGCGTGAACTCCTCGGGCAGGAAGCCGTAGGCGATCGGCGAGTACGTGATCTTGGCCCGGAGCCGCGTCAGTGCGTACTCGACGATGTCGTCGTGGTCGAAGGCCAGGCCCGAGACCTCGTCGGCCACGAACCACTCGACGTTCGGCACCGGCAGCACCTGGGCGTCCTCCTCGGCGCGCACGAGCGCCCAGTAGACGATCGAGACGACCCGGTCGGGCGAGCGGTCGACCCTTCCGAAGGCGTACAGCTGCTCGAGGTGGTTGGGGGCGAGGCCGGTCGTGCGCTCCAGCGTGTTGCGGGCGGAGGACGCGAGGTCCTCGTGCGGCTGCAGGGGGCCTCCGGGCAGGGCCCAGCGCCCCTCGAACGGCTGGCGGATGCGACGCACCAGCGGGAGCCAGACGGTGGGCTCGCCCGTGACGGGGTGGGGGCGCAGCGCGAAGATCACGGTCGAGACGGCCAGGTCGACCCGCTGGTCGGAGTCGTGCTGCTCGTCGACGGGTGCCCCGCCGCCGGATCGATCGAGGTCGAGCGTCATGCGCCACTCCTTCCGTTCAGGTGCAATCGACTCTAACCCTCCGTTAGAGTCAGGTCAACACTAAGTCGGACCCGCGTGTTCACGTGTCGGTCACCGATCCACGGGGGCGCCGTTCAACGATTCGCCCGACGGCCGACCTACCGTCGCCGCGTGTTCGCCCAGACGCGTGACCTCGCCCTTCCTGCGTGGGCCCGCCGGCCGCTGACCCGCCGGCTCGCCATCGCCCTCGTGCTGGCCCTCGCGCTCGTGGCGCTCGTCGCCGTGCGCACCGGAGCCGGCCAGGACCTGCTGCCCTCCGACGACGGCACCGCGACGGCCCAGCCGGACCGCATCATCCTCAACCCGACGGCCGAGCCCGCCACGAGCCAGACGTTCACGTGGCGCACGAACGAGGCGACCTCCGAGGGCGAGGTGCAGATCGCGCCGGCCGACTCTCCCGATGACGTCCGGGTCGTGCAGGCCCAGGCGAGCGTGGCCGAGCAGCTCCCGCGGTCCCGCCTCGTCGCGCGCCACCACAGCGCGACCGTGGACGACCTCGAGCCACAGACCGCCTACACGTACCGGGTCGGGCAGGGCGACGACTTCTCGGGCTGGACCACGTTCACGACCCCACCCGCCGCGGCGTCAGCGGACCCGTGGACGTTCCTCTACTTCGGCGACGCCCAGTGGGGTCTCGACGCCGGCTGGACGAGCATCGTGGAGCAGGCGTTCACGCAGCACCCCGACGCCACGCTCGCCCTGACCGCGGGCGACCAGGTCAACGACGGCAACGACGACCACCAGTGGGAGCAGTGGTTCGCGGCGATCGCGCCGTACTCCTCGACCCGCAGCTTCCTGACCGTGCCCGGCAACCACGAGCTCTACGGCGACGACGACATGATTCGCTACCGCAGCCAGGTCGAGCATCCGCGCAACGGACCGGAGGGCCAGGACGACCTCGCCTACCGCGTCGACGTCGGCGGCGTCCGCTTCATCACCCTCAACGGCAACATCACCGACGGCCTGACCGACACGACCGACAACGGCCTCGGCGCGCTCCAGGCCGAGTGGCTCGAGGAGCAGCTCACCGACAACCCGATGGAGTGGACCGTCGTCTCGATCCACCAGCCGATGTTCTCGGCCGCGAAGCTCCGCGACAACGTGGCGCAGCGTTCGGCCTTCATGCCGGTGCTCGAGGAACACGACGTCGACCTCGTCCTGCAGGGCCACGACCACGCCTACGCGCGGGGACACCTGGCCGAGAACGACGTGCCCGGCGGATACGCCGGCCCGACCTACGTCGTCGCGAACGCGGGCGACAAGTACTACGACCTCGACCCGGCCGGTCGCAACAACTGGACCATCAACGACGCCGAGCGCGACGCGGCCGCCGACAAGATCTCGACCTACCAGTCGATCACGGTGGAGGCGGGACGGCTCGTCTACACCTCCTACGTCGGCAAGGTCGGCGACCCGGGCGAGGGCACCGGGCCGATGCCCACGGGATTGCAGCCCGGCGACGTGCTCGACACGTTCACGGTCACGAAGGACGCCACCGGCACGCCTCTCGTCCTCGCCCCCACCGGCTGAGGTGACGCACCTCACCCCGCGCCGCGGCTTGCCGTCGATGAAACGAACCCGTACTCTCCTGATGGAACGAAACCGTTCCGTACCATCGAGAGGACGACCGCGTGGCCCCCGACGACGACTCCCCGACCCGCCCGCGGGTCACCGGCGACCGTGAGCTCGAGATCCTCGACGCCACGATCGACGTGCTCGCCGAGGTGGGCTACGACCGGCTGACGATGGACGCGGTCGCGCAGGCGGCCAAGGCCTCGAAGGCCACGCTTTACCGACTGTGGTCGAGCAAGGCCACGCTCGTGCTCGAGGCACTGCTGGTCCTCAAGGACCCTCCGGCCGGCGAGCTGGACACGGGTTCGCTCCGCGGCGACCTGCTGGCCATGCACTGCGGTTCCGGACGTCTGACGGACCCCCGTCTGATGGCCGTGTTCAGCAGCATCATCACCGCGCTCGGCCACGACGAGGAGTTCGCGGCCGGGTTCCGGGAGAAGTTCATCGGTCCGAAGATCGCCCGATCTAGGGAGATCTACCGCCGCGCCGCCGAGCGGGGGGAGCTCCGGGACGGGGTCGACGTCGACCTGGTCGCCCCGGCCCTCGCCGGCATCATCCTGCACCGCGAGTTCCTCCTCGGACTCCCGCCCGACGTCGACGTCATCGAGACCGTCATCGACCAGATCATCCTTCCCGCCGCCCTGCGGCCCAGCCTTCTCCAGGAGAACGCATGACCACCACCCCCGACGGCGGCACGACCGCCGCCGCAACGGAAGACGGCTCGTCGGTCGGCAAGAAGAGTCTGGGCATCGCGCTCGCCGTGATCTGCATGGCGCAGCTCATGGTCGTGCTCGACGCCACGATCGCCAACATCGCCCTGCCGTACATCGGCAACGACCTGGGCATCGACCAGAACAACCTGCAGTGGGTCGTGACCGGCTACGCGCTGGCCTTCGGCGGACTGCTGCTGCTCGGCGGACGCCTCGGCGACCAGTTCGGTCGCCGTCGCGTGTTCATGATCGGCCTGGTCGTCTTCGTCGTCGCCTCCGCGATCGGCGGCCTGGCTCAGAACGAGGCCATGCTGCTGTCGTCCCGCGCCCTGCAGGGCCTGGGTGCCGCGCTGGCCTCCCCCGCCGCCCTCGCGCTCATCACGACGACCTTCCCGGCCGGCCCCGAGCGCAACCGCGCCTTCTCGATCTTCGCGGCCCTCGCCGGCATCGGCGCGGCGCTCGGCCTGGTGCTCGGTGGTTGGCTCACCGGCATCGAGAGCGACACCGTCCAGGGCTGGCGCCTGACGTTCCTCATCAACGTCCCGATCGGTCTGGTCGCGGCGTTCCTGGCCCCGCGCTACCTCGACGAGAGCGAGCCGCGCAAGATCGCGCTCGACGTGCCCGGCGCCATCATCGGCACGATCGGCATCGTCTCGTTGGTCTACGGCTTCTCCCGCGCCGGCGAGGAGGCCCACGGCTGGGGCGACAGCTGGACGCTCGCCGCACTGATCGGTGGCGCGCTGCTGCTCGTCGCGTTCGTGCTGGTGGAGCGCTCGGTCAAGGCCCCGCTGATGCCGCTGAGCCTGTTCGCCGACCGCGCCCGCTCCATCGCGTTCGTGACGATGTTCATCACGCCCGCCGCGATGTTCGCGATGTTCTTCTTCATGTCGCTCGTCCTGCAGAACGTGTCGGGCTGGTCGCCGCTGCACACCGGTCTCGCGTTCCTGCCGTTCACGGTGGGCATGATCGCCGGCGCCACGACGGCCTCGAACCTCATCACGCGGATCGACCCTCGCTACATCGTGGGCGTCGGCACCCTGATCTCCGGCTTCTCGCTGCTGATGTTCTCCCGCATCGCGGTCGACGACAGCCCGTCGAACCTGCTGGCGGTCGCCAACGGCACCTCCGACTTCGCGAGTGACATCGACTTCTGGATCAAGATCGCCCCGTTCATCGTGACGATGGCGCTCGGCATGGGCCTCAACTTCGTCACCATGACGCTGGTCGCGGTCCACGGCATCCCGACCGAGGACTCCGGCATCGGCTCGGGCGTGCTCAACACGATGCAGCAGGTCGGTGGCGCGGTCGGTCTGGCGGCGCTGTCCACCGCCGCGGTGCACTTCACCCGCGACAAGGCCGAGAGCATCGGAGCCGCCCTCCAGTCGATGGGTGGCGCGCAGCCGGACGCAGCGACCCAGGAGCGTCTCCAGGACGTGGTCGGCCAGGCCGCCTTCACCGAGGGCGCGTCGCAGGCCTTCCTCATCGGCGCGTTCATGATCTTCGCGGCCTCGGCCCTGGTGTGGGTGTTCATGAACACCAAGCACACCGAGCTGCACGCCGAGGACGCGCAGGCGGTCCACGTCGGCTGACCTCGTCACCACTGAAGCCCTCCCCCTGGCCACCCGCCGGGGCGGAGGGCTTCGGTGCAGGATGGGGGCATGAGCACGAGGGTCAGCCCCCTGCACGCCGAGGACTGGCGGGCAGCCAAGCCGTTCTGGATCGAGGCGTTCGGCGCCGATGACGACGAGTCGCCGCCCGGGCCCGGCCGCCACACGTGGCGCGCGCAGGACGGAGACGAGACCGTCGCCCTCGGGGTGGAGCGCGAGTTCGAGACCTGGTTCGGCGGATCGCGCGTGCCGACGGCGGGCATCGCCGGCATCACGGTCCCGGCCGAGCACCGGGGCGGCGGCCACCTGCGCCCCCTGTTCGCGGCGATGCTCGACGCCGCGACCGAGCGCGGCGCGCAGATCAGCGGGCTGTACCCGACGTCGACCGGCATCTACCGCAGCCTGGGCTACGCGCCGGTCGCCCAGCTCGACGACGTCGCCGTGCCGACCCACCTGCTGGACGTGCGGGGTGACGCCGCCCCGGTGCGCCGCGCGGGCCACGACGACCTCCCGGCGGTCGCGGCGGCCTATACCGCCTGGGCGCGCGAGCACCGCGGGCCGCTGACCCGCGACGGCATCTCGTTCCCCGACCTCGCAAAGGCGTTCACGAGCGAGACCACGGGTGTCACGCTCGCGGAGTCGAGCCCCGGCCAGGTCTCTGGCTACGCCGCCTGGGACCGGGGCAAGGGCTACGGCGCCGACGCCGTGCTGACGGTGCGCGAGCTGGTCGCTCTCGACCGCCCGAGCCTCGTGGGACTGCTGCGGGCGCTCGGCTCGTTCGCGTCCGTGACTCCGGTGACAGTCGTGCGCACGAGCACGGCCGACGAGTGGACCGGCCTGCTGCGGTCCGACGAGTCCCGCGTGCAGTGGCGCGGCACGTACATGGTCAAGGTGCTCGACGTCGCGGCCTTCTCGTACCTGTCCCCCGCCCCGGGGCTGAGCGCCGAGCTGCCGTTCCGCTGGAACGACCAGGCGTTCGTGCTGACCGCCTCCTCCGGTCGCGTCGAGGTGGCACCCACCTCCTCGGCCTCGCGCACGCTCGACGACACGGCCCTCGTGCAGACGTTGTTCGGCGTCGCCGACGCGCGGACGCTGCGCCGCCTCGGCCACCTCACGGATGACGCCGCCGACGACGCCGCCTGGGACGCCCTCGCGGCGGGCCCCCGGTCCGCCATCGCCAACTACTACTGACCACATCCTGCTGCCCACGCAGGTGTGGCGACTTTCGCCCCATTTCGGCCGTCGGAATGGTGCAAAAGTCGCCACATCTCGACGGACTATTGGAAGTCGCGGCTCTTGTGGCGGACCGACAACGGGCCGGCGCCCGCTCGGGCCGCGGCGCGGTAGCGGGTCTCGATGCGGTCGACGACCTCGGCGACGAGGTTGACGACGCGGTCGTCGGTGACCTCCACGACGCCGCGGATGACGACACCGGCCGCGGAACGGAAGATGCGCTTGTGGCGCTCCCAGACCGAGCCGAACACCACCACGTTGAGCATGCCGGTCTCGTCCTCGAGGTTGAGGAACGTGACTCCGCCCGCGGTGCCGGGGCGCTGGCGGTGGGTGACCAGACCGCCGACCCACACCCGGTCGCCCGACTCGACCCGACCGTCGGCGACGGGTGCGCTCTCGTTCTCCGGCCGGGCGGCCAGCACGTCGCCGACCGAGCGGACGCGCTCGGCCGTGAGCACCTCGCGCAGGTGCTCCATGGGGTGACGGTCGGGGGTGATGCGGGTCGACCACTGGTCGGCGAGGGTCTGCTCGACCGCCGAGAGATTGGGCAGGGCCGGCGGCACCGACCAGGCTCCCGTGCCGGGCAGCATGTCGGGCGCGTCGACGAACCCCGCGTTCCAGAGCGCCTGGCGACGGCTCAGGCCGAAGCCGTCGAACGCCCCGGCCGTGGCCAGCGCCTCCATCTGCGCCGTCGTGAGCCCCGTGCGCCGGGCCACGTCGGCCATGTCGGCGAAGGGCCGCTCGGCGCGGGCCGCCACGACCCGCTGCGCGACCTCGAGCCCGATGCCCCGCACGCTGTCGAGACCGAGGCGCACCGCGAAGCTGCCGTCACGCCTGTGGGTGGGCGTGGGGTCGGGACCCTTCGGGTCGAACGGTCCCGGGCGCGGCTGCTCGCGGTGGGCGCAGGACTCCAGCCCGGTCACGGTCGTGACCCCGTCGACCAGGGGCTCAAGATCGGCCTGCGCCTGGGAGCGGGCGATGTCGGGGCGACGCGTCTCGACGCCGTGGCGGCGGGCGTCGGCGACCAGCGAGGCCGGCGAGTAGAAGCCCATCGGCTGGTTGCGCAGCAGGGCCGCGAGGAACACCGCGGGATGGTGCAGCTTGAGCCAGCTGCTGGCGTAGACGAGCAGCGCGAAGCTCAGCGCATGGCTCTCGGCGAAGCCGAAGTCGGCGAACGACTTGATCATGACGTAGATCGACTCGGCCTCCTCGCCCACGAGTCCCTTGCGCGCCATGCCCTCGAACAGCTGGGCCTCGAGCGCCTCGATGCGCTCGATGCCGCGCTTGGAACCCATCGCCCGGCGCAGGAGGTCGGCCTCGTCGCCCGTGCAGTCGCCCAGCACCATGGCCATCTGCATGAGCTGCTCCTGGAACAGCGGCACGCCCAGGGTGCGCTCCAGCACGGGCTCGACCGCGGGGTGCGGGTACGCGACGGTCTCGCGCCCCGTGGCACGGCGGATGTACGGGTGCACGGCACCGCCCTGGATCGGGCCGGGACGGATCAGGGCGATCTCGATCGCGAGGTCGTAGAACCGCCGGGGGCGCAGTCGCGGCAGCGTGCCGATCTGGGCGCGGCTCTCGACCTGGAAGACGCCGACGCTGTCGGCCCGGCAGAGCATGTCGTACACCCCGGCCTCGTCCTTGGGGATCGTGTCGAGCGACCACGCCTCCCCCAGGTGCTGCTCGGCGAGCCGGAAGCAGTGGTCGAGCGCGCCGAGCATGCCCAGACCGAGCAGGTCGAACTTGACCAGACCCATCCACTCGCAGGCGTCCTTGTCCCACTGCAGCACGGTGCGGTCGACCATGCGGGCCCGCTCGATGGGGCAGACCTCCCCGATGGGCCGCTCGGTCAGGATCATGCCGCCGGAGTGGATGCCGAGGTGCCGCGGTCGGCCGAGCAGCTGCTGGGCGAGCTCGCGCACGGGGGCCGGCAGGGCCGCGTCGTCGTCGATCTCGCGCCAGCGCTCGACCTCGGAGGAGAAGGCGTCCTGCTGGCCCGTGGAGTAGCCGAGCGCCTTCGCGGCGTCGCGTACCGCCGAGCGCGGGCGGTAGGTGATGACGTTGGCCACCTGGGCGGCGTTGCGCCGACCGTAGGTGTCGTAGACCCACTGGATGATCTCCTCGCGCCGGTCGGAGTCGAAGTCGACGTCGATGTCGGGCTCCTCCTCGCGGGTGGCCGCGAGGAACCGCTCGAAGGGCAGGTCGTAGAAGATCGAGTCGACCGCCGTGATGCCGAGCGCGTAGCAGAGCGCGGAGTTGGCCGACGAGCCTCGCCCCTGGCACAGGATGCCGCGGCGCTTCGCCTCGCTGACGATGCCGTGGACGATGAGGAAGTAGCCCTCGAAGCCCTTCTCGGCGATGACCGCGAGCTCGCGGTCGATGCGGGCCCGGGCGATGTCGGGATGGTGGGCGTAGCGGGTGCGGATGCCCTCCTCGGCGAGGTTGCGCAGGTGCTGGCGGTCGGTGAGTCCGTCGGGAGTGACGACGGGCAGTCGCGGGGTGACGGCACGCAGGTCGAAGGCCAGCTCGCGCGCCAGCCGCACCGAGGTGGCGACCGCTCCGGGGTAGCGGGCGAAGCGGGCCTGCATCTCCTCCCCCGATCGCAGGTGCGCACCCCCTGCAGGTGGCAGCCAGCCGTCGATCTCGGCGAGGCTGCGACGGGCCCGGATGGCCGCCATCGCCGCCGCCAGCCGGCCACCCTCGGGGGTGGCGTGGTGCGCCGCCTGGGTGGCCACGACCGCGAGACCCTGCCGCTCCGCGAGGGCCGCGAGGGCGTCGTTGCGGGCCGAGTCGTCGGGCCGCGCGTGGTCGGTGAGCTCGACCACCACGTTCTCGTGACCGAAGCGCTCGACCAGCTCGGCCAGCTCGGCCTCGGCCGCAGACGCGCCGCCCACGGCGAGGGCCTGCTGCACGGCGCCCTTGCGGCACCCGGTCAGGACGACCCAGTGGTCGCGACCCCGCTCGGTCAGGTCGTCGAGGTCGTAGGTCGGACGCCCCTTGTCGTCGCCGCCCAGGTGCGCCTCGGTGAGGGCCCCGGCGAGCCGGTGGTATCCCTCCGCCCCGCGGGCCAGCACGAGCAGGTGGGTGCCCTCGGGGTCGGCCACCCCGTTCTGCGGACGCTGCAAATCGAGCGAGAGCTCGGCCCCGAAGACCGTGCTGAGCCCGTGCAGGCGCGCCGCCTCCGCAAAGGCCGGTGCCCCGGCGAAGCCGTCGTGGTCGGTCAGGGCGAGCGCCTCCAGCCCGAGCCGCACGGCCTCCTCCACGAGGGCGTCGGGATCGCTGGCGCCGTCGAGGAAGCTGAAGCTGCTGTGGCTGTGCAGCTCGGCGTACGGCACCGCTCCCGACGGGCGGACGACCGTGCGCTCGGCGGGTCGCCGCCGCGGCCGCGACATGGGCGCGTCGCGAATGACGTCGTCGGCGCTGATCGGCTTGCCCGAGGCGGTGCGCCCGCTGAGCCGACGCTCCAGCTCGCCCCACGGCAGGTCCGGGTTGTTCCACCCCACGGCTCAGGCCCGCCGCTCAGTCATAGCGGGCCTCGGTGAACCAGGTGTCGCCGTCGAGGACGAGGAGCCAGGCCTGGCCGTCGACCCCGACGACCTGGAAGCGCGCGACGCGGCGGGCGCTGGCCTCGTCCCACCAGCGCTCGTCGACGGGCCACGGCCCGGCCCAGGCGGCGACCTGCTGCCACGGCTCGGCGGCGCCGACCCGGAAGTGCGCCGGCACCGCCGAGACGGCTCCCCGCGTCGTGACGATGACCCGTTGTCCCTCGGCCCCCGCGACCGAGGCCGGACGCGGCGAGGCGAAGACCGTGGCCGGCGCCGGCGCCGGGATCTGCCCGGGCCAGGGGCGCTCGGCGGGCCGCGCCACCGCCACCCGCTCGCCCCACGGCGCAGCATGCACCTGGTCGGCGGGCGCCCGACCACCCTGGGTGCGCAGGGCCTGCACCGCCTCGGGACCGATGAGCGCCTGCACCCGGGCCGCGCCCCGCTCGACCTGGGCGTCGGGCCCCGAGCCGAACAGGGTGTCGGCGTGCTCCGCGACCGCCGAGGTCTCCTCCGGCACGAACCGCACCGCACCGATGCCCTGGCGGTACTCATCTCGCCGCCCAGGGCTGTGCCCATCTCGCCGCCCAGGGCCCGGCACCCCTGCCGAGGCGCCCGCCGCGAGCTGCCAGCGCAGACGGTCGAGCAGCGCCGCGGCGTCGAACCACGCCGGGTGCCGCCACGTGCGGGCCTGCACCGTCGTGTCGCCCGAGTCGACCTCGATGCGCACCGCGGTGGCGACCAGGCCGTGGTGCGCCAGCTGCGCCACGCACTGCTCGGCCGTGGTGCGCAGGCTGAAGACCGCGGCCTCGGACGTCTCGAGCGGCGGCTCGAACGCCGAGCCCGCCACGAGCTCGGGCGGCGCCTGGCGACGCGCGACCGGACGCGGGTCCTCCCCCTGCGCCAGCCGGTGCAGCAGGGCTCCGGTGTCACCGAAGCGCGTGCGGACGTCGGCGCGCGAGAGACGGGCGAACGCGCCCAGCGTGCGCACCCCGAGCCGGCGCAGCAGGTCGGCGAGCGCCGCGTCCTCGACCACGTCGATGCCGAGCTCGCCCACGAAGTCGGCCGAGCCGCCGGGCGGCACGATCCAGACGTCCTGGGTGAGGGCGCGGCGGGCCGCGTGCTCGGCGGCGAAGGCGCCGTCGGCCACGCCGCACCGGACGTCCCACACGCCCAGCTCGACGATGCGCTCGGCCAGGACCGCGGCGGTCTCGCGCTCGCCGCCGTAGTAGCGAGGGGGGACGCGCAGCGCGCACAGGCCGGGCCTGATCGGGGCGACCCCGGGCGTGAGCTGCTCGAGCGCCTCCAGCACCTCGTCGAAGCGCTGGGCCTCGACCTGTGGGGCGCGCTCGACGAGCCGCAGCTCGGGGCACCGCGCCTGGGCGTCGCGGCGCCGCATGCCGCGCCGCACCCCCTCGACCCGCGCCGCGGGCGAGCACGCCAGCACCTCGCCGTTCGCGAGCACCGCGGCCGGCACCGTGGCGGGCAGGCCCGCCGCGACGACGGGCCAGTCGGGGCACCACACGACGAGGGTCCTCACGAGGCACCGCGCAGGAGCTGCAGCTCTGTGCCATCTACCGCCCGTGGCCCGGCACCCCCGCCAGAGGGCTGCTCGACGGGGCCGAGCTGACCCAGGTCGCCGGGCAGCCAGACCTCGCGGCTGCGCGAGACCGTGACGTCGGTACGCGCCTCGATGACGGCGCGCCGCGACCGCAGGTGGCCGTGCCCGTGGCCGACACCCGACCACTGCGAGGAGACCAGCGAGAGCCGCCCGTCGCAGCGCGGCCACTCCCCCCACACCACGAGCACGCACTGGCGCGTGCGCAGCCGGGCGGCGAGGCGAGCGGCGTCGCGCTGCGGGACGCGGGCGGGCGGACGCACCACGACCATGGCGAGCGTGTCGACGAGCGCCGCGACGACCTCCCACCACAGCTCGGCGGGGTCGGGCACCGCGACGAGGCGGTCGGTGTCGATGCCGGCCTCGCGCGCCGCGGCGAGGCCGAGGTCGGGGCAGCCCACGACCCCGCACCACGACCCCGCCGCCGAGGGACCCGAGACGAGCGTGAGCGCGAGGCTCGCGGCGTCGACGCCGTAGACCCCGCCCGCGCGGGGCGTCAGGAGCCCCGCGAGGGCGGGGTGGACCGGGACCGTGGCCGTGTCGACGGGCCGCCCCTCGAGGCGGGCCACGCGTCGTCTCAGCTCGTCAAGATCCACTCACCCATGATCGAACATGCGTTCGAACAGGTCAAGTCCGATCGGCGTCCTTCCCAGTGGCCGAGACCGCCTCTGACGATCCCTCCTCCGGTGACTCCGTCACGAGCGTGAAGTCGTCGCCGTACTCCTCCACCCCGGCCACGACCGCGTCCTCGACCAGCTCGGTCGCGATCTGGCCGCGCACGATCATCGGGTCGGTGCGCAGGTCGAGGTAGAGCGAGAGCGTCAGGCCGATCATGACGATCACGAACGGGAGCCCGCCCACGATCGTGATCGCCTGCAACCCGCTCAACGCCTCGTCGCCGCCCACCGCCAGCATGATCGCCGCGACGGCACCCATGAGCGCGCCCCAGAAGATCACGATCTTGCGGCTCGGCTCGAGCGTGCCCCGCTCGGACAACGTGCCCATGACCATCGAGGCGGCGTCGGCGCCCGACACGAAGAAGATCGCGACGAGCAGCATCACGAGCACGACCGAGACGGTCGCGAGCGGGTACTGCTCGAGCAGTCGGAACAGCGCGTTCTCGGTGTCGACCGACCCGTCGGACTCGGCGACGTTGCCGCCCTTGGCCTGCTCGGCGATCGCGGAGCCGCCGAAGATGCAGAACCACACGAGGCTCACCAGGCTCGGCACGAGCAGCACGCCGGTCACGAACTGGCGGATCGTGCGTCCGCGGCTGATGCGCGCGATGAACATGCCGACGAAGGGCGTCCACGAGACCCACCAGGCCCAGTAGAAGATCGTCCAGCCCGAGAGCCACGCGGTCATCTCGTCGCCACCCGTGGCGGCGGTGCGCGAGGCCATCTCGGTCATGTCGGCGGCGTAGGAGCCGATCGCGGCCGGCACCAGGTTCAGCACCGTCAGCGTCGGGCCCACGACGAACACGAACACCGCGAGCACGAGCGCCAGCACCATGTTGGTGTTGGCGAGCCACTGGATGCCCTTCGCGACGCCGGAGACCGCCGAGGCGATGAAGGCGATGGTCAGCACCACGATGATGAGCACCAGCGCGGTCGTGCTGACCGAGTCGACCCAGCCGTTGAACTCCAGGCCGCCACCGATCTGCAGGGCACCGAGGCCCAGCGAGGCGGCCGAGCCGAACAAGGTCGCGAAGATCGCCAGGCAGTCGATGGCCTTGCCGGCCGGGCCGTCGGCGTGACGCCCCATGAGCGGCCGGAAGGCAGCCGAGACGAGCTGCGAGCGCCCCTTGCGGAACGTGCCGTACGCGATCGCGATGCCGACGACGGCGTAGATCGCCCACGGGTGCAGCGCCCAGTGGAACATCGTGGTGGCCATCGCGGTCTGGATGGCCTCGGTGGTCTCGCCCTCGGTGGTGCCGGGCGGGGGCGACATGTAGTGCCCCAGCGGCTCGGCCACGGCGAAGAACATCAGTCCGATGCCCATGCCGGCGCTGAACATCATCGCGATCCAGGAGACGGTCCGGAACTCAGGTCGCTCGTCGTCGGCGCCGAGCGGGATGCGGCCGTACTTGCTCGCCGCGAGCCACAGGACGTAGATCACGAAGAAGCTCGCGGTCAGGACGAACAGCCAGCCGGTCGTGTCGATGACCCACGACTGGGCGTCGCCCGAGACGGACGCGAGGCTGTCGGTGCCGAACGCGCCCCACAGCACGAAGCCGATCGCGAGGGCGCCGGTGACGCCGAAGACGACCTTGTCGACCGGGTTGCGGCCGGTGTTCTCGGCGGTGGGCACGTCGTCGACGGTGCGGAACCGCAGGGCGCGTCGCGCGTGCTCGGCGAGCGACGCGCCGGCCGCTCCCTTGCTCTTGTTCTCGTTCTTGCTCTTGCTCTCGGGGCCCGGGGTGCCGGGCGGGGTGGACTCGGTCGTGTCGGTCATGAAGAACTTCCCGTTGCGTACAGAGACCAATCGACCTTAACGACCGCTGAGAAGTCCGCCCCGGCCGGGGGTGACGCCCCTCAGTCGTCGAGCGTGACCTCCGGGAGCACGTCGCCGGCCTCGACCACGCCGAGCGGGATGGACCCGCCGGGGATGGCCTCGAGCAGCGCACGGGTGTACTCCTGCTCCGGCGAGCTGAAGACCTGGTCGACCGACGCCGCCTCGACGAGGCGGCCGTTCTGCATCACCAGGACGTCGTCGGCGATCTGACGGACCACCGCGAGGTCGTGGGTGATGAACAAGTAGCTGAGTCCCAGCTCGGCCTGGAGGTCGTTGAGCAGCGTCAGGATCTGCGCCTGGACCAGCACGTCGAGGGCGGAGACCGCCTCGTCACAGATGACGACCTCGGGCTCGAGCGCGAGCGCACGGGCGATGGCGACCCGCTGGCGCTGGCCACCCGACAGCTCGTGCGGGAACCGGCGCATGACGCTGGTCGGCAGCGAGACCTTGTCGAGCAGGTCGCGGACCTTGGCCTCGCGCTCCTTCTCGGTGCCGATGCTGTGCACGCGCAGCGGCTCCTCGATCGACCGGTAGATCGTGAACAACGGGTCGAGCGAGGCGTACGGGTTCTGGAACACGGGCTGCATCTGACGACGCAGCCGCAGACGGTCGGCCTTGCCCCGGATGCCGGCGACGTCGACGCCGTCGAACGTCACCGTGCCCGAGGTCGGCTCGAGCAGACCCAGCACCATGCGGGCGACGGTCGACTTGCCCGAGCCGGACTCCCCCACGATGGCGGTCGTCGTGCCGCGCCGGAGCGAGAAGCTGAGGTCGTCGACCGCGACGAAGTCGGTCTTGTTGAACGGACCCTTGCCGGGCAGCGTGAACACCTTCGTGAGGCCCTTGACCTCGATGATGTCGTCGCGACCCTGGCCGAACGCGGCCGAGCTGTCGGCCACCTCCTGGGCGATCTCCTCGGCGTGCTCGAGCGCGGCCTCCCGCACCTCGACCCGGTGCTCGACCGACGAGAGACGCTGCGAGGCCAGCGACGGGGCCGAGGCCACGAGGCGCTGGGTGTACGGGTGGTGCGGGTCCTGCAGGATCTCGAGCGCCGGACCCGACTCGACGATCTGGCCCTTGTACATGACCACGAGGTGGTCGGCCCGCTCCGCGGCCAGACCGAGGTCGTGCGTGATCAGCAGGACCGCGACGCCGAGCTCGTCGGTCAGGTGGTCGAGGTGGTCGAGGATCTGCTTCTGAACCGTGACGTCGAGCGCGCTGGTGGGCTCGTCGGCGATCAGCAGCTTGGGGCGGGCCGCCAGGCCCATCGCGATCAGCGCGCGCTGCCGCATCCCGCCGGAGAACTCGTGCGGGAACTGCTGGGCCCGGCGCTCGGCGTCAGGGAGCCCGGCCTCCTCGAGCAGCTCGACGACCCGGGCGTCGGCGGCCTTGCCGGTGGCGACCCCGTTGGCGACGAGCGCCTCCTTGATCTGGTGCCCGACCTTCCACAGCGGGTTCAGGTTGGACATCGGGTCCTGCGGGACGAGACCGATCGACGATCCACGCAGCGCGACGATGTCCTGCTTGCGGGCGTCGGCGATGTCCTTGCCCTCGAACAGGATCTGACCACCGGTCACGTGCCCGGTGCCGGGCAGCAGTCCGATGACGGCGTGGGCGGTCGTGGACTTGCCCGAGCCGGACTCCCCCACGATCGCGACGGTCTGCCCCTCGTAGACCGTGAGGCTCGCACCCCGGACGGCCGGGACGGGCTTCTTCTTCTCGTCACGGAACGCGACGTCGAGGTCGCGGATCTCGAGCAGCGGGGTCTGGCCCGCGGATGCGGCGTTCACTTCTTCCTCGCCTTCGGATCGAGGGCCTCGCGCACGGCCTCACCCAGCAGGATGAAGCCCAGCACGGTGACGGCCAGGGCGACGGACGGCACCATCAGCACGCGCAGGTTCTCACCCGAGCGGATCTGCACCTCGGCGGCGGCGATGTCGTTGCCCCAGGACATGACGTTCGAGGGGAGCCCGAGGCCCAGGAACGACAGGGTGGCCTCCGACACGATGAACACGCCCAGCGAGATCGTCGCGGTGACGATGACGGGCCCGATCGCGTTCGGGACGATGTGGCGCACGAGGTTGGCGCGGCCCGAGGCGCCGATCGCCCGTGCGGCGTCGACGAACTCCAGGTTCTTGACCTCGAGCACCGCCGCCCGCATCTGACGCGTGATCTGGGGCCAGGCGAACAGCGACAGCGCGAGCACGATGACGAGCACCGAGCCCCAGAAGCCGCGATCGGGCCAGGTGTTGTTGATGACCGAGACGACGACGATGCAGCCGAGCAGAAGCGGGATCGAGAAGAAGATGTCGCTGGTGCGCGAGATCACCGTGTCGGCGAACTTGCCGTAGTACGCCGCCACGGCTCCGGTGACCACACCGACCACGACGAAGATGATCGTGGTCAGCAGGCCGACGGCCACGGACGCTCGCGCGCCGTAGACGGTACGGGCCCACACGTCGGCGCCCTGCTTCGTGAAGCCGAACGGGTGACCCTCGCGGGCCGGCTCGAGGCTGTCGGAGAGCTGCGCGTACCGAGGATCGGCGGAGGTGAAGAGCTGCGGGAAGGCGATGACGACCGCGAGGAACGCCAGGATCGTGACGGACGACCAGAACATCGGACTGCGCCGCATGCGCTTCCAGGCCTCCTTCCACTGGCTCTCGGGCGCACGCTCGATGTCGACGTTGTCGATCGCGGCCAGCGGGGTCTCGTCGAGCGGTGCGACGAACCGCTCCTGGCCGGGACGCTGGGGCTTGTTCGTGGAGTCAGGCATAACGGATCCTCGGATCGAGCCAGGCGTAGAGGATGTCGACGAGCAGGCTCATGACGACGTAGATCAGCACCATCAAGGTGACCACCGAGACGATCGTGGGGCTCTCCCCCTTGAGGATCGCGCTGTAGGCGAGTCCACCGATGCCGGGGACGTTGAAGATGCCCTCGGTCACGATGGCACCGGCCATCAGGGTGCCCAGGTCCGCGCCGAGGAACGTCACGACGGGGATCAGGGAGTTGCGCAGCACGTGGTTGCGGACGACCTTGCCCTCGGACAGGCCCTTGGCCCGCGCGGTGCGCACGTGGTCGGCGGCGAGGTTCTCCGAGACCGAGCCCCGCGTCAGGCGCATCGCGAACGCCAGGGAGGTCAGGCCCAGGACGATCGCCGGCATGATCAGGTCGGTGATCGTCCAGTCACCGCCGACGGTGGGTGGTAGCCAGTCGATGTCGGCCTTGATGCCGATGAAGATCTGGAAGAGGAAGCCGATCACGAAGATCGGGACGGCCACGATGAGCAGCGAGACGACGAGCGAGATGCCGTCGAACCATCCGCCGCGGCGGATGCCGGCGTACGTGCCGATGATGATGGCGAGCACCGCCTCGAAGGCGACCGCCATGAGGGCCAGGGTCACCGATACCGGGAAGGCCCGCTGGATCTGGTCGATGACGGGCTGGCCCGAGAACGAGGTGCCGAAGTCGAACGTCAGCGCGCCCTTGAGGAACAGCAGCCACTGCACGATGAACGGCTTGTCGAGGTTGTACTGCGCCTCGATCGTGGCCCGCGTCGCCTCCGACACGGGCTTGTCGCCGAACAGGTTGAGGATCGGGTCACCGGGGCGCAGGAAGACCAGCGCGTAGATGATCAGCGTCGCAAAGACGATGACGGGGATCGTCTGCACGATCCGCTTGAGGATGTACCACCCCATGGCGCCTCCCTAGGGCCAGAGCTACGACGACGAACGACTCGGTGAGACCGTTCGGCACAGCGCACGGACGACCGGACCCCCCGGCGGGCAGCATGACGCTGCCCGCCAGGAAGTCCGGGTCGCGAGGTCTACTACTTGGTGATCTTGTAGTAGTCGGGCAGGTTCTGCCAGGTGAACTCGACGTTGTCGACGTCCGTGGCGGCCGCCGCAGCGATGTTCGAGTACCACAGCGGGATCGCCGGCAGGTCGGTGAACAGGATCGCCTGGGCGTCCTCGATCAGCGCGTACCGGTCGTCGCCCTCGGTGGAGGCCGCGTCCGCGATCGTCGTGTCGAACTCCGGGTTGGTGTACTCGCCGTCGTTGGAGCCGGCGCCCGTGCCGTACAGCGGGCCCAGGTAGTTCAGCATCGACGGGTAGTCCGCCTGCCAGCCGGTACGGAACGCGGTCGTGATCGTGTTGTCGTTGACCTTGGCCCGCAGCTCGTCGAACGTCGCGTACGGAGCGCCCGAGGAGTCGATGTCCAGGGCGTTCTTGATCTGGTTCGTCGTCGCGTCGACCCAGGCCTTGTGGCCACCGTCGGTGTTGTACGCGATCTGGAACGAGCCGGTCCACGGGCTGATGGCGTCGGCCTCGGCCCACAGCTCCTGCGCCTTCTCCTCGTCGAAGGTCAGGACCTCGTTGCCCTCGACCTCCTCGGACCAGCCGTCGAGCACCGGAGCGGTGAAGTCGGAGGCCGGGGTGCGGGTGCCGTCGAAGATCTTGTCGGTCACTTCCTCGCGGTTGATCGCGTAGGAGATGGCCTGACGACGCAGCTTGCCCTCCTCGCCGGAGAAGTGCGGGAGCGTCTCGGGGATCGTGAACGACTGGAAGACCGAGCCGGGATCGTTGAACGCCTGGACGTCATCGGTCTCGAAGGTCGCGAGCGCCGAGTCCGGCACCGTGTCGAGCACGTCGAGGTCGCCACCGACCAGGTCGGTGTAGGCCGCGTCGAGGTCGGCGTAGAACTTGAAGGTCAGTCCGCCGTTGGCCGGGGTGCGCGCACCCTCGTAGTCGGGGTTGGTGACCATCGAGATCTGGACGTCGTGCTCCCAGCCCGACTCCGACAGCATGTACGGGCCGTTGCCGATCGGGCGCTCGCCGTACTCGGCCGTGATCTTGCCGTCGGGGCCGTAGGCGGCCTCCGGCAGCGGGAAGTACGCCGAGTAGCCAAGACGCAGCGGGAAGTCCGACTCGGGCTTCTTGAGCTGGATCGTGAAGGTCGACTCGTCGACGACCGTCAGGCCGGAGATCGTGGAGACACCCTCGGGGGTGTTGCCCTCCTCGGTCGTGCCCTCGATCGGGTAGAAGAAGTAGGCGTTGAGCTGCGCGTTGGCCGGGTCGGCGCCGTAGTTCCAGGCGTTGACGAAGGACTCAGCCGTGACGGGGGTGCCATCGGTGAAGGTCCAGCCGTCGTTCAGCGTGACGGTCCACAGGGTGGCGTCGTCGCTCTCGATCGACTCGGCGACCTCGTTGGTCGTCGAACCGTCGGCGTTGTAGGCCACCAGGCCCGCGAACAGGTTCTGGATCGGGTTGCCGCCGCCGGTCTCGTTCGTGGCCGTCGGGATCAGCGGGTTCTCCGGCTCGGAGCCGTTGACCGAGATGATCGCGTCGCTCGCGTCGCCGCTTCCCTCGTCGTCAGAACCGCCGCTGCAGGCGGTCAACACCAGCGCGCTGGCGGCCAGGGCCACTCCCGCGAGGCGGACTCGTCGTGTGAGTCGCATCCATTCCTCCTGTTGATGGGTGACCCGTGCGGTGGCACGGGGCAGCCGATGAATCACCCATGAGTATCACCATCGGGCCAGTGCGGAGTAGTCCCGACGGGCTACTTCATCAAATCGACACCCAACCCCAGGCGGCCGAGCGGCCACCGCGAGGTGGCCGGGACACGACGAGACCCCCGGACCGCGTGGTCCGGGGGTCTCGTCGTGTGCGGGGGTCAGCCCTTGCGCTTGACGACCTCTTCGGTCGCCTGCGGCAGGACCGTCTTCAGGTCGCCCACGACACCGAAGTCGACGAGCTCGAAGATCGGCGCCTCGTCGTCCTTGTTGACCGCGACGATCGTCTTGGACGTCTGCATGCCGGCGCGGTGCTGGATCGCACCGGAGATGCCGTTGGCGACGTACAGCTGGGGCGACACGACCTTGCCGGTCTGGCCGACCTGGAAGGAGTGCGGGTACCAACCGGAGTCGACCGCGGCGCGCGAGGCGCCCACGGCGGCACCGAGGCTGTCGGCGAACGCCTCGACCTCGGAGAAGTCGCCACCGGTGCCACGTCCACCGGAGACCACGATCGCGGCCTCGGTGAGCTCGGGGCGACCCGAGGCCTCCTTGACCTTGGTCGAGGTGATCTTGGCGCCCTTGGCGGCGTCGGAGACGTCGACCGAGACGGCCTCCACCGTGCCGGCACCCGAGGTGGCCTCGGGGGCCGTCGAGTTGGGCTTGACGGCGATGACCGGCGTGCCGGCGGTGATCTTCGCGTCGACGGTGAAGTTGCCGGCGAAGACCGACTGCGTCGTCGTGATGGTGTCACCGTCGACCGAGACGTCGACCGCGTCGGTGATGAAGCCCGAGCTGGCCTTGAGCGCGACGCGAGCCGCGATCTCCTTGCCCTCGAACGTCGACGGCACGAGCACCGCGGCGGGGCTCTTGTCGGCGACGAGCTGGCTCAGCGCCTCGGCCTTCGGACCGACCAGGTAGTCGGCGTAGACGGCGTCGTCGAGCTGGTAGATCTTCTCGGCGCCGTACTCGGCGAGCTGCGAGGGGACCTCGGAGCCGAACACGACGGCCGACGGCTCGCCGATGCGGCGAGCGATCGTGAGGAGCTCCAGCGACGGCTTGGTGACCTTGCCCTCAGGGGCATCGATCAGCACGAGAACTTCAGACATGTCCTGATCCCTTCTCAGACGAACTTCTTGGAGGCGAGGAACTCGACGAGCTTCGCGCCGCCGTCTCCCTCGTCGGTCACGACCTCGCCGGCGGTGCGCGGCGGGCGGGGCGTCGTGGAGTCCACGGCGGTCCAGGCGTTGTCGCCACCGACCTCCGAGGCCTCGAGGCCCAGGTCGGCGAGCGACCACTCGTCGATCGGCTTCTTCTTGGCCGCCATGATGCCCTTGAAGGACGGGTAGCGGGCCTCACCGGTCTGGTCGGTCACCGAGACGACGACCTTGCCGCTGGCGGTGATCTCCTGCGACGCGACGTCGCCGTCGCGGCGGATCGTGACGGTGTCGCCGTCGACCGTGATCTCCGAGGCGAACGTGACGGCCGGAAGGCCCAGGCGCTCGGCGACCAGCGTGGGGACGATGCCCATGCCGGCGTCGGTGGAGGCCATGCCGAAGAACACGAGGTCGTACTCGAGCTTCTCGATGGCCTTGGCGAGCACGAGCGACGTCGCGAACGCGTCGGACCCGGCGATGGCGTCGTCGACGACGTGGACGCCGGCGTCGGCACCCATCTGCAGCGCCTTGCGCACGGCGTCGGCGGCGTCCTCGGGGCCGACGGTCACGACGGTGACCTCGCCCTCGCCGGCCTCGACGACCTGCAGAGCCTGCTCGACCGCGTACTCGTCCAGCTCGGACAGCAGGCCGTCGACGCCTTCACGGTCGACAGTGTTGTCGGACGTGAAGGTTCGGTCGCCGGTGGCATCCGGGACGTACTTGACCGCAACAACGATCTTGGTCACGGGGGACCCTCCTGGAAGGTTCGGGATTCACGGCGCCGGGACCGGCGTCGTGGCCATCGCACGATGGCACCTGGGGTCACTGTGTCACCTCGCTGTCAGCAAGGGTGAGGCGACCCTCAGCAACCTGAATGTTACCCACTCGTAGTATTTCGGGCGACCGCTGCAGGCCATGGACTGCGTCACACCGAGGCGCAGGTCACACGAGGCCGGCTCAGTCGGACTCGGTGCGCGACCGCAGCAGCGACTGCGCTCCCAGGCCGATCACGAGGTAGATCATCGATCCGGCACCCCAGGCCACCAGGGCCTCCTTGCGCTCCGCGTTGGATCCCGAGAAGTCCACGAGGCCCGCCATGGGGGCGGTCAGGGCGTTGCAGACCGTCTCGACGGCCGAGTAGAGCCCGCCGGAGTCGTTGCCCAGCGCGACGAGCAGGGCTCCGACGGCCAGCACGACCGACAGGATGAGCCCGGCAGCACCGACCACCGCGGCCAGGACGGCGACGGTCGAGGACCGGGACGAGCCACGGGACTCGTCCGGGGGCTCCGGGACGGCGTCGATCTCGGCGGCCTCGCGCCGGGCGCGGGACTTCTCGACCTTCGCCGCGGCCTTCGACTCCGCACGGGTGCGGCGCTCGGCCGCCTTCGCCGACCGGGCGGACGCGCGGGCGGAGACGGCCGGCGCAGCGTCGACGGCGCGCTGCTCGGCCGTCGGCTCGTCGGAGTCGTCGACGTCGTCCTGGACGTCGAGGACGACCGTCTGCTCGGCCTCGAGCGCAGCAGCCTGCTCAGCCTCCAGACGCTCAGCCTCGAACCGCTCTGCTTCCAGACGCTCGGCCTCGAGGGCGGCGGCGTGCTCGGCCTCCAGACGCTCTGCCTCCCGTCGCTCCGCCTCGAGGGCGGCGGCGTCCTCCTCCTCGTCGAGGCGGCGCTGCTCGGCCTCGGCCTCGGCCGCCACCGCTGCGAGTCGGGTCGTCACCTCGTCGGCCGCCAGCTCGCGGTCGATCTCGTCGGGCTCGTACGGCTCCTCGACCTCGAGCTCGTCGGGACCGGCCGGGGCCGGCTCCTCGACGCGGGCGTCGCTGCGACGCAGGCGGGCCTCGCTGCGCGCACGTCGACGCTCGAGTGCAGCGGCGCGGCGGGCCTGCTTCGCCGTCGCCCTGCGGCCACGGGTGCTCGGCGCCTCCGCAGCCACTGCCGCGGCGGGCTCGTCGTCGATGTCGGTGTCGTCGGTCTGGGCCTGGTCGATGTCGTCGACGGCGACCGGCAGGGCCTCGGCGGCGAGTGCCTCCTCGACCTGCGGCTCCTCGACCACGGGCTCGGGCTCGGGGTCCTGAACGGGCTCGGGCTCGACGTCCTGAACGGGCTCGGGCAGGACCTCCGCGCTCAGACCTTCGTCGGGGGCGTCGGCCGGATCGATCTCGTCAGGTGCGTCGACGGCGGGCGTGCCTTCGCGACGGGCACGCTTGGCCGCGCGTCGAGCCGCCTTGGCCTGCGCGCGCTCCAGCCGAGCCTGCTGTAGGGGCGTCAGCCGGTCGGTGTCGAACTCGACCTGCTCTGCCTCCTCCAGCGGGTCGACGACGCGGGACTCCTCGGTCGACTCGGGCTCCGCGAGCTCGGCCTCGGCCGATGCGGCACGCTCGTCCGCCTCGGCCTGCGCGGCCCACTCCCCCGCGGTCGTCAGACCCTGGAGGGCACGGTGCAGCGGGCTCGACTCGTCGAGCCCGCGGTCGGCGACCGCCCAACGCCCGGGGCCGTCCGACTCGGACGGCTCCGCGGGCGACTCATCTACGCCGGACGACCCTTTTTTTGATCGGGGAGGCAAGGGCTCCCGTCTCACCGCTCACCTCCTGGAGCGTCTCCCCCGCGTCGTCGTCGTCGGCGTCGCCGCCGTCGTCGACGAACTCCGACGCCGTGGGCGCCGAGGGGGTCAGGGGGGTGCCCTTGGCGACCTGGTTCGCCATCACGATGTGCTCCTGGGCGACTCGCTCGGCCTCGGCCTCGGCGGCGGCGACCCACTCCATCGCGGTGCGCTCGGCCTCCTGCAGCTTTTGCTCGGCGGCCTCGCGGGCCGCGGCGACCGCCTGGCTGAGACGCTCCTGCGCCTCACGCTTGGACGCGATCGTGACACGCTCGGCCTCGGCCTGCGCCTCGGCGATGCGACGGCGGGACTCCGACTCGGCGGAGGCTGCCACCCGGCGAGCCTCCTCCTGGGCGGCGGCGACCTTCTCGGCAGCCGCACGTTCGGCCTCGGCGACCTTGCGCTCGGCGTCCTGGCGTGCAGCCTCGGCGGCACGCTCCTGCTCGCGCTCGGCCTCGGCACGGGCCGCAGCGGCGACCCGGGCAGCCTCGGCGGCCTCGGCGGCGACGCGCTCGGCCTCGGCCTGGGCCAGACGCACCCGCTCCTCGGCGACGCGCTCGGCGTCGGACAGACGACGCGCGGCCTCGACCCGCTGGGCCTCGGCGTCCTCGGCGAGACGACGGGCCTGCGACTCCGCCTCGGCGACCATGGCCTTGGCCTCGTCGCGCTCACGGGCGAGCTCCTTCGCGGCCGCCTCGTGGCGACCGGCCGCCTCCGAGGCGAGGCGCTCGGCCTCGACCTTGGCGGCGACGAGCTTCTCCTCCGCTGCACGCTCGGCGTCGGCGACGCGCACGGCGATCGCCACCCGCTCGGCGGCGACCTCCTGGGCGTACTTCTCGGCCTCGGACCGCGCGGCGGCGACGTGGTTGGCCGCGGTCTCCTCGGCCTCACGGACGATGCGCTCGGACTCGGCCTTGACCTCGGCGAGGCGGCGGTCGGCCTCCTCGCGCTCGCCGGCGAGCTGCTTGTGGGCGGCCTCGCGCTGCTGCGCGGCCTGACGAGCGACCTCGTCGGCCTTCTGCTGAGCGGCGGCGATGCGCCGGTCGGCGTCGGCCTCGGCGGCCTGGAGACGCTCCTGCGTCGTGCGCGCCGCCTCGGCCTCGGCCTCGGCGATGCGCTTCTCGGTGTTGCGCGCCGCCTCCTCCTCGGCCGACTGGACCAGGCGCCGGGCCTCGGCCTCGGCGTCGCTGATGCGCGCGGCAGCGGCGCGGTCGGCGTCGGCCTTGGCCTGCGCCACGCGCTCGTCGGACTCGCGCTGGAGCTCGGCGATGCGGGCCGCGGCGGCCGACCGCTCGCTCTGGATGTCGCGGTTGACCCGCTCGGCCTCGGAGCGGGCTGCGGCGACGCGCTCCTCGGCGGCCTCCTCGGCGGCACGGAGCTTCTGGGCGGCGGCCTCGCGCTGACGGGTCTCGTCGGCCTCCAGGCGCGCCTCGAGGTCGGCACGCTCACGAGCGGCCTCCTCCATCAGACGGGCGGCCTCGGCACGAGCCGCGGCGACGCGGCCCTGGGCCGCGGCGCTCGCTGCGGCCAGCTTCTCCGCGAAGGACGACACGGGGGCGGCCGGCTCGGGCTCGGGCGCCACCTCGGCGACCGGCTCGGGCTCACGGACCGGCTCCGGCTCCGGGCCGGCCAGGCTGTCGATGTAGCTGACGCTGTAGGACTCCGGCTCGGGCTCCTGGACGGGCTCGGGCTCGGGCGTCACCTCGGCGACCGGCTCCGGCTCACGAACCGGCTCAGGCTCCGGTGCCACCTCGGCGACGGGCTCCGGCTCCGGCTCGGGGGCAGGCTCGGGCTCGGGCTCGGGGGCAGGCTCGGGTGCCACCTCGGCGACCGGCTCAGGCTCCGGGGCGACCTCGGCGACCGGCTGGGGCTCGGGCTCGGGCGCCGCCTCGGCGACGGGCTCGGGCTGCGGCTCGGACTCGGACTTCTTCTCGTCGGCGGCAAGCTCTCCGGCCGTGGCGGCCGTCCAGAGGCGTCCGAAGACCGACTCCTTCGGCTCGTCGGCGGGCGCGTCCGCCGACGTCGGCTCGGGCTCGGCGGCGCGCGGGGCCTCGGGCTCCTGACCGCGCTGGATCTCCTCGGCGATCTCGTCGCGGCTCAGCTCGCGGGTGGAGTCACCCGCCGCGCTCGAGTCGTCGGCCTCGGTGGCACTGCGCTCCGAGGCGGCCTGGCGAGCGGCCTCGAGCTTCTGGGCGAGCGTCTGCGGCTCGGCGGGCTTCGGCTCGTCGAGGTCGTCTGCGGAGTCCTCGACCTCGTCGGCCTCGTCATCGGCCGGACCCTTGCGCGACGAGCGCTCCTCGCGACGGCGCTTGGCGGCGTCGAGACGGGCCGCCTTGGCAGCAGCACGGCGCTCACGGGCCGAGAGGGGGCGTCCGGCGCCGGAAGCGGTCGGCGTCGATCCCTCGTCGCCGGAGTCGCCGATCATGTCGGCCGCGACCCTCAAGGGGTCGGCCGGAGCACTACCGGTGGTCGGCTTCTCGTCTGAGTCGCTCATGACTCCCTTTCCTTGCGGGCCCTGCCAGGTCACGTCCGCATCAGTATGCCTCAAGTGTCACTCGAGTCCACGCGTATTGCGGACCCGGTGGTCGGTGCGTCCGGCGGGGTCAGCGACCGGTGAAGGTCGCCTTGCCGGGACCGTTCTCGACGAACGAGGTCATGCCGGCCCGGGCGTCGTCGGTCGCGAAGAGACCGGTGAACTCGACCCGCTCGATCTCCAGGCCCGACTGCAGGTCGACCTCGAGACCGCGGTCGATCGCGGACTTCGCCGCGCGGAGTGCCAGAGCCGGACCTCCGACGAACTGCGTGGCCCAGGCGACGGCCTCGGTCAGCACGTCCGCCGCAGGGACGACGCGGTCGACCAGGCCGATGCGCAGAGCCTCCTCGGCGTCGACGAAGCGACCCGTGAAGATCAGCTCCTTCGCGGTGCTCGGTCCCACCAGGCGCGACAGGCGCTGCGTGCCGCCCGCGCCGGGGATGATGCCCAGCAGGATCTCGGGCTGGCCGAGCTTGGCGTTGTCGGCCGCGATGCGGAGGTCGGTGGCGAGGGCGACCTCGCAGCCGCCACCGAGCGCGAAGCCGGTGATCGCCGAGATCGTGGGCTTGCCGATGGCCGCCAGGGCCCGCGTGAAGTCCTGCAGGAGGTGGGCGTGTCGCACCATCTCCTGGTAGGTCATGTCGGCCATCTGCTTGACGTCGGCACCGGCCGCGAAGACGCGCTCGCCGCCGTAGACCACGACGGCAGCGACGTCGTCGCGCTCGTCGGCCTCACGGGCGACCTCGATGAGCTCACGCTGCACCTGGGCGTCGAGGGCGTTCATCTTGGGCCGGTCCAGACGGATCGTTCCCACGCCGCCCTCGACCTCGAGCCGCACGAACTCTGCCACGTCGATCTCCTTGCCTGCGGCGCCAAGGCCGCCGATCAGGTCACGGCTCTGGTGGCCGGACTCGTCGATGTCGCCGAGCATAGGGGCGCACGCGGGTGACCGCGTACGGTGGTCGGGGCCCGACCCGGGCCGGACGAGAGGCAGGCATGGACGCAACGGAGATCGCCGACGACACCGTCACCCTGCGCCCCGAGCGATCCCAGTCCGGGTTCGACGGCTACAGCGTGTGGGTCGAGTCCGAGCGCGTCGGCTCGGTGGCCCTGCGGCAGGAGTCGCGCTCGACCTGGTCGATCCGCTGGAACGTCGGCACGGGCGACTCGGCCGCGCGCTGGGCGATCCACGCCGTGGGGCTGGCCGTCGACCACGTGCTCGGCGCGCTGGGCGCCGGGCGTGTCGAGGCCCGCATCCCCGTCGACCGCACGGCGGACGTCCGGGCGGCCTCGATCAGCGGTCTCCGCAAGGAAGGGGTGCTGCGCAGTGCTCCGGGTGAGACCGATCGCGTCCTGATGGCGCGCCTTTCGACCGATCCGCCCGCCCGCAGCCGCGACGGCTTCATCGCGATCCTCAACGCCGGGCTCCCCACGAAGCGCGTCATCGCGCAGGGACTCTGGCGTGACGAGGCCGGCCGGGTGCTGCTGTGCGAGCTGACCTACAAGCAGGAGTGGGACCTGCCCGGCGGCGTGATCGAGGTCGGCGAGTCGCCGGCGCTCGGCCTCGCCCGTGAGCTGCGCGAGGAGCTGGGACTGGACGTCGAGGTGGGCGACCTCGTGACCGTCAGCTGGCTCCCGGCCTGGCGCGGCTGGGACGACGCCTGCATCTTCCTGTTCGACCTGGGCGTCGCCGACGCCTCGATCACCTCGACCATGACGCTGCAGCCCACCGAGATCGCCGGTGTGCACTGGTGCGACCCCGCCACCATCGGTGAACGCGCCACCGCGGCGGCCACCGAGGTCCTCGCCGCCGTCACCACCGGCGTGACCCCCTACCGCGAGGCCCCCCTCGCCCCTGAGTGACCCCGGCGAGATGTGTGGACCTGGGCCCCATTTCTCGACGAGGAAAGGGGCGCAAGCCCACACTTCTCGCTGGTCAGCCCTGCTCGACCGCCACGACGCCGCCGAACTGGCCGATGGCCCGCACCTCGCCGGAACCCGGCGGAACGACGAGCAGGACCTGGTGGTCGAACCGCACGACACCGCTGCCGACGAGGCCTTCCGGCGCCAGCGCGTTCTGCACGGTGCCTGCGGCGTAGGTGACGGTGCGGCCGGGGGTGATCTGGAACTGGTCGGCCCGGTGCAGGGTCGCGAACACCAGCGCTCCCCCGTCGGCCGTGCGCAGCACGTACTGCACCGGCTCGGCGGTCCACGCCTGCGAGAACTCGACGTCGGGCAGCTGCGCGCTCTGCTGGTAGGAGTCGACCATCTGCTGGCGGAAGGGGTCGTCGGCCGCGACGGTCTCGGCCGGCGCCTCGGGCAGCGAGGCGAGGGCGGCGACGTAGGCGTCGACCGCGGCCTGCGGCGAGAGCACCATGCCCCGCTCGTCGTCCGGTGACACCGTGACGGCCGTCGCGTCGTCGGTGACGCGAAGCTCCGGCAACGACGCCTGGGCGACGATCGCCGGACTCTCCGTCAGGGTCCACTCGTCGACCGCGCTCGCCCGGGCGAAGACCTGCACCCGCCGCTCGCCGCCGTCGGCACTCGCGACGGCGACGAACCACAGCGGGTACGCGCCGAACCGCGGGATCGCGACCTCCTCGGCCCGCAGCACCGTCTCGGTGCCTCCGCCATCGACCTGGAAGGCGGCGGTGTCGATGTCGAGCACCGACCCGCTCTCGACGACGGACAACGGCTGGGGGTCGCCGATGTCGACGGCCGCCCCGTACACCTCGCGGTAGCGGGCGTAGACGCTGTCGACCTCGTCCTCCGCGATCGCGAGCTTCGTCGCATCGGCGTCGTCGCGCTGGTGCGGCACGGCGCACGCCAGCAGGGACAGGCACGAGACGACGGCCACCCCGAGCCGCAGGATCCTGCTCATCGCGGGCCCTCCGTCGTGTCCTCGTCGTCGACGACGTCGAACTCGTGCAGCTCAGCCTCGGTCACCTCGTGCTCGACGCCGTCCTCGTCGACCCAGACGTAGAGCACCTGCGGCGTGGCGCTCGGCGGCTCCGGCTCCGATTCGGGTGCCGGCTGCGGCTCGGGCTCCGGCTCCGGTTCGGGCACCGGCTCCGGTTCGGGCTCGGGTGCCGGCTGCGGCTCGGGCTCCGGTCGGGGCTCGACCAGGTCCTCCTCGTCGACCACCTCGAAGCCGTCGAGCTCGTCCGGGTCGATCTCGTGCTCCACCCCGTGCTCGTCGACGTACAGGAAGACCTCGACCTCCTCGACCTCCACCGCCTCGGTGTCGTCGAGCTCGTCGGGCTGGCTGCGCCACACGTGGTGGCGGCGCAGCAGGCCGCCGAACCACGCGACACCGACGCCCAGCAGCGCGATGCCCGCGCCGCGGCCGAAGCCGCCGCGGATGCCGTAGGCGGTCGTGACCTCGAGACCCGAGAGGTTCGTGGACCCGACCGCGACGACGGCGATCGACACGGGCTCGTCCGGCAGGGTCAGGCTGACGTCGGCACCGCCGAGACCGGCCTGGGAGACGATCCACCAGTCGAGCGCGGTGGGCGCGGACGGCACGTTGGGCTCGCCCTCGACGGACCGGGTCTCGATGTCCCACGGCGTCCCGTACGAGGTGATCTCGACGCGCGCGGCGTTGCTGAGGTAGTTCTCCACGTCGACGGTGTTGCCCACGCCGACGAAGACGGGCTTGCCGATCGGCACCTCCACGAGCACGTCGACCTGCACGCCGACCCACGTCACGACCCCCGGCGCCGTCACGACGGCTGCCTGGTCGGTGTCGATGGCGTGTGGGCCGGTCGTGATGCGCCCGTCAGGTCCGAGCACGACCATGAGCGCGGCACCGGCGAGCGCGACGAGGACACCGAGCACGCTGATCGCCCAGGCCCCGATCGTGCGCCCCCTGATCCGCCCCCTCATGCGCCCCGTCATCCGCACCGTCCCTCCCGACGACGGGCGCCCTCGCGCACCGCGACGCCGACCCTACCTGCGGCGATCGGATCCTGCGGGAGACGCGCGGTGAGGGTCTCGCGGCGGGTCTCGGTGGGTTCTCAGTACAGGGCGGTCGCCAGCAGGCGTCGCGCCGTCGCGACGCGCGGGTCGTCCGAGCCCACGACGACGAACAGGTCGAGGAGGCGTGCTCGCACGCGATCGCGATCGTCCTCGCTCGTGCGACGCACGAGCTGGATCAGGCGGTCGAAGGCGTCCTCGACGTGACCGCCGCTGACGTCGAGGTCGGCGACCAGCAGCTGGGCGTCGATGTCGTCGGGAGCGTCCGCTGCCGCGGCACGGGCCTGCTGGAGGTCCGAGCCCTGGGTGCGCGCCATGAGCCGCACGCCGGCGAGCCGCTCGGCGACCTCGGCGTCGCCGGGGTTCTGGGCAGCGAGCTTCTCGTACGCGGCCACGGCACCCGGGAGGTCCCCCGCGGCGAAGGCGGCGTCCGCCTCCGCGAAGCGCGGATCGTCCGCCGGCTCCTCCAGGGCCTCGGGCGCGGAGCCGGGGGCAGGCGCACGTCCCGTGACGCCGTGCTCGGCGCCCAGGCGGATCAGCTCGTCGAAGTAGCCGCGGATCTGCTCGTCCGGCACGGCGCTCTGGAACAGCGGAACGGGCTGGCCCTTCACGAGACCGACGACGAGCGGCACCGACTGCGCGCCGAGCGCCTGACCGATGCCGGGGTTGGCGTCCACGTCGACCTGCGCGAGCAGCAGCTGACCGTCGTACGCGTTGGCCGCGGCGGCGAGCCGGGCGTTGAACTCGGCACCCTGCGGGGCCCGCGGCGACCACAGGCTCAGCACGACGAGGTGGTTCAGCGAGGCCTCGAGGGCCACCTGCTGGAAGTCGGCCTCGGTGACGTCGACGACCCAGGAGCCGCCGGCGCCCGAACCACCGGCAGCGGCGGGCTGCGTCGCAGGGCGGGCGAGTGCGGACAGGTCGAGGGCTCCGGGACGCGAAAAGCTCATGCCCCCATCCTAGGGAAGCAGGTGTGGCGGCACTCCCCCGCGCGGCCCACGCAGGCCCGCGCGCTGCACGACACGCTGGATCGTCAGGTCGCGCCCGTCCGGGTCGCCGATGAAGCGGATGTCGCGCAGCCCCTGCGCCTGGGCGGCCGACTCGAAGATGAAGTGGCCGTAGCCGAGCAGTCGTCCGAGGAGCGGCTTGTCGACCGTGATGTCGAGGATGCGGGTGATGGGCATCGTGGCGATCTTGACGTTGAAGACGCCCGAGGCGCGAAAGACCCGCATGTTGGTGATGACGAAGACGTCGCGGCGCTCGCGGGCCGTGAGGAACACGGCGTGCCCGAGGAGGACGAAGGAGACGAGCAGGAAGACCCAGCCCCACGAGATGGGCCCGAACAGCGCCAGGACCCACAGCGCCAGGACACCGATCAGCTCGACCTCCGGCAGCGCGTAGACGATGCCGTGGTGGCGCACGAGGTCGACGACGTGCTCGCCCTCGTCGTGCAGCAGGTGGCGATCGACCTGCTGCTCGGGGATACGCTCGGCCAGCGCACGGATCATGGCTGGCCCGCTACTCGAAGAGCTCCTGCACGAAGACGCCGACGTTGCCGAACGCGTCGATGACGGCGCTGAACGCACCATCGACCGCGTCGGCCGCTTGGGTCGGCGCGGTCAGCAGGTAGTAGACGGCAAACCCGATCACGAGCAGCGCCAGAGCCTTCTTCACCACGCCACTATTTCTAGGCCATCACCCCGCACAGCCGCGGGAGGCGCGCCGAACGGCATGCCCTTCGAGGCTCCGCGTCCCGGAGCCTCCAGCTCTCAGATCTGGTCGAGGACGACGTCGGCCGCGCTGTAGGGGTCGGTCGAGCCGCCCAGGACGTCGGCGGCGAGCCCGTCGAGCCGTGCGTCACCACCCAGGTGGCCGAACCGGCGGCTCACCTCCCCGAGCGCGATCGCCTCGATCTCGCGCCGCGCCCGCGCGAGGCGGCGACGACGCCCCTCGCCCGAGGACTCCAGGTGGGCGCGGTGGTCGTCGACGTGCGCCAGCAGCTCGGCGATGCCCTCGCCCTCGGTCGCGACCGTCAGCGCGATGGGCGGCTTCCAGGCCCCGTCGGGGCGGTCGGTCATCGACAGCATGCCGCGCAGCTCGCGCCGGGTCGTCGTCGCGCCGTCACGATCGGCCTTGTTGATGCAGAACACGTCCCCGATCTCGAGGATGCCGGCCTTCGCGGCCTGGATGCCGTCACCCATGCCGGGCGCCAGCAGCACGAGGCTGGTGTCGGCCAGGCCGGCGATCTCGACCTCGGACTGGCCCACGCCGACGGTCTCGACGAGGATCACGTCGCAACCGGCCGCGTCGAGCACCCGCAGCGCCTGCGGTGCAGCGCCAGCGAGCCCGCCGAGGTGGCCCCGGCTGGCCATCGAGCGGATCATGACGCCGGGATCGGTGGCGTGGTCGGACATGCGAATGCGATCGCCCAGCAGGGCCCCGCCACTGAAGGGCGAGGAGGGATCGACGGCCAGCACGCCGACCGTGCGGTCCGCAGCGCGCAGCGCCGCGACCAGGGCCGACGTGGAGGTGGACTTGCCGACGCCCGGCGAACCGGTCAGGCCGACGACGTGCGCCCCGCCGGTGTGCGCCACGAGCGCCTTCGCAACCTCACGGAGGGCGGGCGAGTCGCGCTCGACCAGGGAGATGAGACGGGCGACGGCCCGGGCCTTGCCCGGACCGTCGCCTCGTGCCGTCTCGACGAGCTCGGTGACGTCGTCGACACGGCGCATGCCTGCTCCTGCGTCAGTGCGCCGTCAGGCCCGGATCAGGCCCGCGGGACGCGGATGACCAGGGCGTCGCCCTGACCGCCGCCGCCGCACAGCGCAGCCGCGCCGACGCCGCCGCCGCGACGCTGGAGCTCCAGCGCCAGGTGCAGCACGACGCGAGCGCCGCTCATGCCGATCGGGTGACCGAGGGAGATCGCACCGCCGTTGACGTTGACGATGTCCTCGGAGATGCCGAGCTTCTTGGTCGACGCCAGGCCGACCGCGGCGAAGGCCTCGTTCAGCTCGACCAGGTCGAGGTCGTCGGTCGTCAGGTCGGTCTTGGCGAGCGCCGCGGCGATCGCGTTGGCCGGCTGGTCCTGCAGGCTCGAGTCGGGGCCGGCCACGTTCCCGTGGGCGACGAGCTCGGCAAGGATCGGGAGACCCAGCTCCTCGGCCTTGGCCTTGCTCATGACGACGACGGCGCAGGCGCCGTCGGAGATCTGGCTGGCGGTGCCGGCCGTGATGGTGCCCTCCTTGGAGAACGCCGGGCGCAGCTTGCCGAGCGACTCGGCGGTCGTGTCGCCACGGACGCCCTCGTCGGCGCTGACGACCAGCGGGTCCCCCTTGCGCTGCGGGATCTCGACGGGAACGATCTCGTCGTCGAAGACGCCGTTCTTCTGGGCCGTGGCGGCGAGCTGGTGCGAGCGGGCGCCGAAGGCGTCCTGCTCCTCCCGCGTGAACGTCTCGACGTCGACGTTGCGCTGCTCGGTGAGCGAGCCCATCGCCTGGTTCGTGATGGCGTCCCACAGGCCGTCGTACTCCATGTGGTCGAGCATCGTGGTCTTGCCGTACTTGAAGCCCTCGCGCGAGCCGGTGAGGATGTGCGGCGCCTGCGTCATCGACTCCTGGCCACCCGCGACGATGACGTCGTACTGACCCGACTGGATGAGCGCGTCGGCGAGCGTGATGGCGTGGATGCCGGACAGGCAGACCTTGTTGATGGTCAGGGCCGGGACGCCGAGCGGGATGCCGCCCTTGTCGGCGGCCTGGCGGGCCGGGACCTGGCCGGCTCCGGCTCCGAGGACCTGCCCCATGATCACGTAGTCGACCTGGTCGCCGGTGATGCCGGCCTTGTCCAGGGCGCCCTTGATGGCGACGCCACCGAGGTCGGCGCCCGACAGGGTCTTGAGTCCACCGAGCAGGCGGCCGATGGGGGTGCGGGCCCCCGCGACGATCACGGTCTGGGTCATGAGAGGAGCTCCTTAGAAGGCAGGTGCTCGTCACTTTACCCAGAGGTAACGTGCGGCCGACACGGGCGTGGGCCGGATCACGCCATGACCTCGACGCTCACTAGTTTGCGTATCTGACTAGTCATGCATACGCTCTAGTCATGGAGACCGACGAGACGCCGACCGAGTGGCTCCGAGCCGTGCTGTCGCTGACCGTCCTCGCGATCGTCGCCGAGGGCGAGACGTACGGCTACGTCGTGGCCCAGCGACTCCAGGCCGCCGGCCTCGGCACGGTCAAGGGAGGCACCCTCTACCCGGTCCTCAACCGCCTGGAGGACGCCGGGCTCCTGACCTCGTCCTGGCGCGAGGGCGTGGGCGGACCCGGCCGCAAGTTCTTCGCCGTCACGCCCGAGGGCCGCGAGCACCTGGCGACCCGGACCGCGGCCTGGCACAGCTTCACCGAGCGGGCGACCGGCCTGCTCCCCACCGAGAGGAGCACGACATGACCACCGACGGCACCCGCAGCGACTACCAGCAGCGCCTCATCCTGGCCCTGCGACTCAAGGACGTCCCCGGCGACCGCATCGGCGAGATCGTCGCCGAGGTCGAGAGCCACGTCGCCGAGACGGGCGAGGACCCGGTCGAGGCCTTCGGTTCCCCCCGTCAGTACGCCGCGAGCCTCACGGCGGAGCACCGGCCGGACCCGAAATGGGTCACCGCTGTGAGCCTCGTCGGCTCCGGTCTGGCCGGGTGGCTCGTCGCCCAGGGCGGGCTCGCCGTGCTGCTCGGCGAGTCCTACTGGGGCCAGTCGGGCTGGCTGTGGCTGGGGCTCGGCCTCGCGATCGGCGTGCCGGGCGGCGTCAGCGTGTGGCGCCGATCGACCCGGGTCCGTGACCCGCGCACCGGCGGCGACCTCGAGCCCTTCTCGCCCGGAGGCTTGGTGGTGCTGATCGGCAGCCCGATCGTGGTCGTGCTGCTGGCGTTCGCGGCGATCAAGATCTTCGGCTGACCCGGCAGGTCGCCCCGTACGTCCTGCTCTACGCTGCCCCCATGTCTGCGACCGAACCCCTTGTGCCCGAGCACCTTCTGATCGCGATCGACCACGTCGGCATCGCCGTCCCCGACCTCGACGAGGCGATCTCCTTCTACTCCTCGCTGTTCGGACTGAAGTCCGTCCACGAGGAGACCAACGAGGAGCAGGGGGTGCGCGAGGCGATGCTGGCCGTCGGCGACTCCGGCTCGTTCATCCAGCTGCTCTCGCCCCTCTCCCCCGACACGACGATCGGCAAGTTCCTGGCCAAGAACGGCCAGGGCATCCAGCAGCTCGCCTACCGGGTCTCCGACCTGGACGTCGTCTCGGCCACGCTGCGCGAGCGCGGCGCACGCCTGCTGTACGACGAGGCCCGTAACGGCACCGGCGGCAGCCGGGTCAACTTCGTGCACCCCAAGGACGCCGGCGGCGTGCTGGTCGAGCTCGTCGAGCCGGCCACGAACGGTCACCACTGACCGTACGAGACCTGTGTCACACGGCAGGTCGTGGCGCGCCCATGTTTCTCGCGGGTAACATCACCGCGACCTGAGACGACCCCACCTGGAGGCTCTTCGTGCAGCACATCCTCGACGCGATCATGGCCGGCGACACCGCCGGCGAGGACTTCGCGAACCTGGACATCCCCGACCACTACCTCGCCGCGACCGTCCACAAGGACGAGGTGGACATGTTCGAGGGTGTCGCCAGCCGTGACAAGGATCCGCGACAGTCGATCCACGTCGAGGACGTCGCGCTGCCCGAGCTCGGCCCGGGCGAGGCCCTCGTGGCGGTCATGGCGAGCGCCATCAACTACAACACTGTCTGGACCTCGATCTTCGAGCCCGTCTCGACGTTCGGCTTCCTCGAGCGCTACGGCCGCCTCTCGCCGCTGACCAAGCGTCACGACCTGCCGTACCACGTGGTCGGCTCCGACCTCGCGGGCGTCGTGCTCAAGACCGGCCCCGGCGTCACCAAGTGGCAGCCCGGCGCGGAGGTCGTCGCCCACTGTCTCTCCGTCGAGCTCGAGGCCCCCGACGGCCATGACGACACGATGATGGACCCCGAGCAGCGCATCTGGGGCTTCGAGACCAACTTCGGCGGCCTGGCCCACATCGCCCTCGTGAAGTCGAACCAGCTGCTGCCCAAGCCCGACCACCTCACGTGGGAGGAGGCGGCCTCGCCCGGCCTCGTCAACGCGACGGCCTACCGCCAGCTCGTCTCCAAGAACGGCGGCAACATGAAGCAGGGCGACAACGTCCTGATCTGGGGCGCCTCCGGCGGCCTGGGCGGCTTCGCCACGCAGTACGCGCTCAACGGTGGCGCCAACCCGATCTGCGTCGTCTCCAACGAGGAGAAGGCCAAGATCGTCCGCAGCATGGGCGCCGAGCACGTCATCAACCGTTCCGAGGAGAACTGGAAGTTCTGGAACGAGGACAACACGAAGCAGAACCCCAAGGAGTGGCAGCGCCTCGGCAAGAAGATCCGTGAGCTCACGGGCGGCGAGGACATCGACATCGTCTTCGAGCACCCGGGTCGCGAGACCTTCGGCGCCTCGGTCTACGTGACCCGCAAGGGCGGCACGATCACGACCTGCGCGTCGACCACGGGCTTCATGCACGAGTACGACAACCGCTACCTCTGGATGAACCTCAAGCGCATCGTCTCGAGCCACTTCGCGAACTACCGCGAGGCGTTCGAGGCCAACCGCCTGATCGACCAGGGCAAGATCCACCCGACGCTCTCGCGCACCTACAAGCTCGAGGACGTGGGCCAGGCGTCGCTCGACGTGCACCACAACCTCCACCAGGGCAAGGTCGGCGTGCTCGCGCTGGCGCCCGAGGAGGGCCTCGGCGTCCGCGACGCCGAGAAGCGCGAGCAGCACCTCACCGCGATCAACCGCTTCCGGGGTATCTGAGGCACCAGTACGAGACCGAGGGGCGTGGCCATGGGCCACGCCCTTCGGCGTCGGTACAGTGGGCGATGACCGCGCCCCCGTCATCCCACCTGCGAGGAATTTCCATGTCGGATCAGTCCGGATTGTCGATCTTCGATGCCAGCAAGTCCGCCTCGTCGGCGTCGTTCCCGCCGGCCCGCCGCGGTGGCTACGACCCGGACGCCGTCGACGCCTGGGTCCGCTCCCAGTCGGCCGAGCTCTCCAAGGCCGCCAAGGCCGTCCAGGAGGCGAATCGCAAGAACGCCGACCTGACGCAGCAGGTCGAGCAGCTGAAGGACCGCGTCGAGGCCGTCGAGCGCCCGACGTACACCGGCCTGGGCAACCACGCCGCCCAGCTGCTGGGCCTGGCCGAGACCGAGGCCGAGGAGGTCCGCGCGAAGGCGCGCCGCGAGGCCGACGAGACCGTCACGAAGGCCCGCGAGGACGCGACCCTCATGGTCGCCGCCGCGAAGCAGGAGAGCGAGGAGCTGCGCTCCCGCACCACCAGCGAGATCGAGACGAAGCGCAAGTCGCTCCTCGACGAGGCCGAGGCCAAGAACGGCGAGGCCCAGGCCTACGCGGCCGACCTGCGCGACCAGGCCGAGCGCGAGGCCGAGCGGGTCAAGCTGGCCGCCGAGCAGGACGCCGAGTCGATGCGCCTGACCGCGACCCGCGAGGTCGAGCAGGCCCGCGCCGGCGCCGACCGCGAGGTCTCCGAGGCCCGTCGCGTGCTGGCCGTCGAGAAGGAGCGCCTCGCCCGCGAGGCCGCCGAGAACCACGAGGCCGCCGTCGCCAAGACCTCCAAGCTCGTCTCGGACGCCGAGTCGCGCGCGCAGGCCGCCGACGACCGCTCGCGCGAGGTGCTGGCGAACGCGGCACGATCGCGCGACGAGGCCAGCAAGGAAGCCGCCCAGCTCATCGAGAACGCCCGCACCGAGGCGTCGAACATCGTGGCGCAGGCCACTGCCGAGGCCGACAACGTCCGGGTCACGACGACCACCGAGGTCGAGCGCCACACGCGCGCCCTGCGCCTGGAGGTCGCCGACCTCGAGCGCAAGCGCGACGGCATCGTCTCGCAGATGGGCCAGCTGCGCGACATCGTCGCGACCTTTGCCCCCACGGCCGCTCCGGCCGTGGCGGAGGAGACGTCGGCCGAGGCCGAGCCGGCGGCCGACGTCGAGTCGGAGCCGGAAGCGCACGCCGAGACCGACGAGTCCGTCACCGATGAGTCCGTCACCGACGAGGTCGAGACCGCTGCGCCCGAGACCGACCGCCCGGAGGCGACGCAGTCCTGAGGTTCAGGCCCGCTGCCAGCAGGCCGTGTGCCAGTGTCGGCGCTCGTCGAGCGCCGACGCGCTGAGCAGTGCAGCCACGACCGGCCACACCACGACGTGGCCGGTGCCGACCTGGATGGGCCGGTAGCAGCCCGGGCACGTGTACGCCTTGCCCGACGTGGCGCCCGTGAGGCGACGCACGTGCCACTCGCGTCCGTCCCGCACCTCGACGCTCTGGTTCACGACGAGTGGGCGCCCCGAGGGGCGCGGAGGACGTCGGCGGGGCACGCCTCGATCCTAGGTCTCCGCTAGGCCGCGGGTTCGGCGCAGTACCAGCGCACCCAGCCCTCGCCGTCGCGTGCTCCGGTGAGCGCCTCGTCGAAGGTCACGACGCCCACGCGCCCGTCGAGCCACTCGAACACGATGCTCGAGCTCAGCGTCGGTGTCGCCGAGCAGCTCAGTCCCCGCGCCTCGACGTCGGCCACGGCCTGGGCAACGAGGTCGGGCCTGACCGACGGCGTCACGGTCAGCTCCCGGTCACCGCCGGAGTGCCGCCCGGCGTCGAACATCATCAGCGCGATCGCGATCGCGACGGAGGCCGCCAGGGTCGACCAGGTGACTCGTCTGACCCAGCGGGCGACCAGCTGCAGAGTGCTCACGCACCACCGTTCCGTCCTCCCCCATCACGACAACGAGGCCGGTACCCCAGGGGTTACCGGCCTCGTCGCGTGATCTGCAGGACGTCGACGCCCGGAGGCGCCGCGGGTCCGCTCAGTAGGTGTGGAAGCCGGCCTTCGTCTTGCGGCCGAGCTGGCCGTCGGCGACGAGCTTCTCGAGGGTGGGCGCCGGCGCCCACCCGTCGTGCCCGAAGGCCCCCACGAGGGTCTGCTGGATCGCGAGCGAGACGTCGTTGCCCACGACGTCGAGCAGCTCGAACGGACCCATCGGCAGCTTCGCGTTCTCCTTGATCGCCGTGTCGATCTCCTCGAGCGAGCCCTCGCCGGCCTCGTGGAGCTTGATGGCGTCGTTCAGGTACGGGAAGAGCAGGGCGTTGACGATGAATCCCGCCCGGTCGCCGCACGAGACCGGGTGCTTGCCGACGTTCAGGCTCAGCGCCTTGGCGGTCTCGGCGACCTCCGCCGACGTCGTGTCGGCCGACACGACCTCGACGAGCTTCATGACCGGAGCCGGGTTGAAGAAGTGCAGACCCACGACGTCGCCGGGGCGACCCGTCTGCGCCGCCAGGTCGGCGATCGAGAGCGACGACGTGGTCGTGGCCAGGATCGCGCCGGGCTTGGCGATGCGGTCCAGGTCGCGGAACAGCTCGCGCTTGATCTCGAGGTCCTCGGCGATGGCCTCGACCACGACGTCGACGCCGCCGAGCGCCTCGCGCTCGGTCGAGCCCGTCAGGCGGTCGAGCACGGAGGACTTGCCGTCCTCGTCGAGCTTGCCCTTGGAGATCGCGCGATCGAGGTTCTTGGTGATGTAGGCGACGACGCCGTCGAGCTTGTCCTGCGAGCGGCCGACGTAGGTCACGTCGTAGCCGGCCTGCGCGAACACCTGGACGATGCCGGACGCCATCGTGCCGGTACCGACGACGCCGACCGAGGTGACGTCGTGGCGCAGCTGCGGGGTGGCCTCCTCGGCGCCGGCAGCGCCCGCGAGGTTGCTCAGGATCGGGGCCGGCTCGTGCAGCGGGTCGCCCGACTTCGCGTGCAGCGCCTGCAGGCCGTCGATCACGGTCTGGGCGCCGAGGGCCTCGATCAGCGCGATCGGTCCGACCGGGTAGCCACAGCCGAAACGCATGCCGGCATCGATGTCGGCACTCGTCGCGTAGCCGCTCTCGAGCATCGTCGCGGCGTGGTTGAGGTACGGGAAGACGAGCGTTCGCGCGATCTCTGCGCCGCGGTCATCGGCGGTGAGTCGGTCGACGATCTCCTGCATGTCTACTCCTGAGTAACGTGACGGGTCGTGACACACTAGCGTGAACTTTTCGCACTGATCTACGGGGAGCCGATGAATCGACGTACGCGGGTCTGGGCCGTCGCCCTGACCCTGACGGCAGGCCTCGTGCTGAGTGCCTGTGGCGAGGAAGATCCCGAGTCCGAGTCGTCGTCGACCCCGTCGGCGAGCGAGAGCTCCCCCGCCCCCACGACGGCCTCCCCGACTCCCGAGACCCCGGCCCTCCCCCAGGTCGCGTCCGACCTGGTCGGCACGTGGCGCGACGACACCGCCGACTGGACCGCGAACTTCGCGGCCGACGGCACGTTCACCTGGGACTACCAGGGCAACACCGGATTCCTGACGGGCACCTACACGCTCGAGAGCGGCGTGGTGACGTTCGCCGGCAACGACGGCAACGACCTCGCCGGCCAGGTGACCCCGCAGGGCCTCGTGTTCACGCTCGGCACCCTGACGCCCCGATGAGCGAGCAGGGCTGATGCGGCTCGTCGTCGCGCGCTGCCAGGTCGACTACGCCGGCAGGCTCACCGCGCACCTGCCCCTCGCCACCCGCGTCATCATGGTCAAGTCCGACGGCTCGGTCCTGATCCACTCCGACGGCGGCTCCTACAAGCCGCTGAACTGGATGAGCCCACCGTGCACGCTGCGCGAGGGCGTGGCCGACGACGGCGTGGCCGAGTGGACCGTGTCGGCCACCAAGACCGACGACACGCTGCGCATCCGGATCGAGGAGGTCATCTCCGACTCCTCGCACGACCTGGGCATCGACCCGGGCCTGCAGAAGGACGGCGTCGAGAAGCACCTGCAGGAGCTGCTCGCCGAGCACACGTCGACCCTCGGTGACGGGTTGAGCCTGGTGCGCCGCGAGTACATGACCGCGATCGGGCCCGTCGACCTGCTGTGTCGCGACGCGGCGGGAGCCGCGGTGGCGGTCGAGATCAAGCGCCAAGGTGGCATCGACGGCGTGGAGCAGCTCACGAGGTATCTGGAGCTCATGAACCGCGATCCGAAGCTGCGCCCGGTGCGGGGCATCTTCGCGGCCCAGGACATCAAGCCCCAGGCCCGCACCCTCGCCACCGATCGTGGCATCGAGTGCGTCCTGGTCGACTACGACGCCCTCCGCGGCATCGACGACCCGAGCCTGCGTCTGTTCTGACCCGGGTTGCGGGACGTGAGGGCATGTCGTTCGCTGGGGGCATGAGCGACCTGACTCCCCTGCACCCGATTCTCGGTGGCTGGCGCACGAGCGGAACCGTCCTGGACGAGCACGGCGCCGTCTCGGCCGAGATCGCGGGCACCGACACCTACACGTTGCTGCCCGGCGGCACGTGGATCGCGCACGAGGTCGACGTCGACATGGGCGGTGGGCAGAAGGCCGTGGCCCACGAGCTGATCGGCGGCGAGAACCCCGACGGCGGCTGGAACATGTTCGCCTTCGACGAGTCGCCGACACCCGGCACCATGCGCCTCACGCTCGAGGAACCGGGACTGCTCCTGCTGCACGGCGAGGGCGTCCGCAGCTGGTTCCGCATCGACGAGGACGCCGACCACCTCTCCACGTGCTGGGAGCGGCGTACGGGCGACACCTGGACGCGGTGGATGGACCTCCGCTTCGACCGATTCTGACCTGGGCAGGCGAGAGCCCCCGCAGCCGTGGTGGCTGCGGGGGCTCCCGCGGGGCGTGCTGGGTCAGGCGCCGGCCTTGCGGGGCGCGGTCGGGTCGCTGCCCTCGCCCGTGTCCTCGCGGGCGACCCAGTCCTCGATGCGCTCGTAGTCGCTCGCCGAGCGAGTCACGACGGCCAGGAGGTCGCTCATCTTGGAGACCTCCTCGACCTGCTCCTTCACGAACCACTGCATGAACTGGTCCGAGGCGAAGTCGTTCTCGTCGCGGGCGATGCGGGTCAGCTCGTTGATCTGGTCGGTGACGCGCTTCTCCTGGTCGAGGGCCAGCTTGACCGGCGCGATGACGTCCGCGAACGCCATCTCCGGGGCCTCGAGGGCAGGGATGCGGATCTCGGCGTCGGCGTCCAGCAGGTACTGGATCATCATCATCGCGTGGTCGCGCTCCTCGACGGCCTGGTTGTAGAACAGGGCGGCCATCTGGGGCATCGTCAGGGCGTCGTAGTAGGCGGCGATCGCCACGTACTGCTGGTGGGCACCGAACTCGTAGCCGAGCTGCTGGTTGAGTCGGGAGACGAAGGCGGGAGCTGCCATGGTCATGGTCCTTTCCGAAGGGTTCGACCTCACCTGCGGTGTTACGGTGAGGCAGTGGCGAAGAAGGCGAAGATGCCGAAGAAGAAGTGCTGCGTGAGCAAGCCACGGTGCAAGCGGTGCCCCATCCAGATGCTGAAGGACGGGACGCTCCCCGACGGCTACACCGTCAAGAAGCGCAAGCTCGTGAAAATTCCGAAGGGCAAGAGCGCCAAGGGCGCCAAGTCCGGCAAAAAGCTCGCTGCGGCCTGAACGGTCACCCCTTCCTGGCTCGGCGACCTCGCCAGCCTAGCCCTGCAGAACGCTGGAATTCCAGCAAGGAATGGCTGACCTCGCGAAGGTTCGGCTTGCCTGACGACCTCGCGTGCGAAGCACGGCACCCCGCGTTACCGTCATGACATGACCGACATCGCCGCGCGCGCCCACCTCCTCCTCGACCTGCACACCTCCGCCGAGATCCTCACCGTCGTCAACGTCTGGGACGCGATCAGCACCAAGATCGTCTCCGAGACCGACGGCATCGAGGCGATTGCGACCGCCAGCCACTCCATCGCCGCGATGTACGGCTACGAGGACGGCGAGAACATCCCCGTCGACCTGATGATCGAGGCGGTCGGCCGCATCGTCGCCGCCACCGACCTGCCCGTGACCGCCGACCTGGAGGCCGGTTACGGCAACCCGGGCGAGACGGTCCGCAAGGCGATCGACGTCGGCGTCGTCGGAGCGAACCTGGAGGACCAGATGAAGCCGCTGGCCGAGGCCGTGGCCGCGGTCGAGGCCGTCGTGAAGGCCGGAGAGGCCGCGGGCATCCCGTTCGTCCTGAACGCCCGCACGGACGCGGTCGCGAAGGCCGGCGACCGCCCCCACGACGAGGTGATCGCCGACGCGATCGAGCGTGGCAGCGCGTTCCTCGACGTCGGTGCGCCCGTCGTCTTCGTGCCCGGGCCGCTCTCGGAGGACGACGTGCAGGCGTTCGTCGACGCCTGGGGCCCGCAGAAGCTCACCACGATCGGCTACCCCGGCTCGATCCCGCTGGCCCGTCAGGCCGAGCTCGGCGTTGCTCGGGTCTCGTACGGCCCGTTCTCGCAGTCCGTCGCCCTCATGGCGCTGCAGGACCTCACGAAGGACATCGTGGCCGGCGGCGGGCTGCCGTCGGACTTCCGCGTCCTGAACTGAGCCCGACGACGAAGGCCCCGACCGTGAGGTCGGGGCCTTCGTCGTGGAAGGGTTCAGTCGAGGTCGTTGGCCTTGCGGATCTCGTCGACGACGCGGTCCATGATGTCGGTGATGCCGAAGTCCTTCGGCGTGAAGACCGCGGCGATGCCGGCCTCCTCGAGGCGACGGGCGTCGGAGTCGGGGATGATGCCGCCGACGATGACCGGCACGTTCGTGAGCCCGGCGTCGTGCAGACCCTTCTGCACGTCCGGCACGAGCTCCATGTGTGATCCCGACAGGATCGAGAGGCCCACGACGTCGACGTCCTCGGCCACGGCCGCGGCGACGATCTGTGACGGCGTGAGTCGGATGCCCTGGTAGACGACCTCGAAGCCCGCGTCACGGGCGCGCACCGCGACCTGCTCGGCCCCGTTGGAGTGGCCGTCGAGCCCGGGCTTGCCGACGAGGAAGCGCAGGCGACCGCCCAGCTGCTCGCCCGTGCTGGCGACCTTCTCGCGCACGGCCCGCAGCTCGGCACCCGCCTCGGCGACGCCGACGGCACCGGACACGCCCGTGGGCGCCCGGTACTCGCCGAAGACGCCGCGGAGCGTGTGCGCCCACTCGCCCACCGTGGCGCCGGCGCGGACCGCGGCGAGCGTGGCCTCCATCAAGTTGGTCGTGGTCTTGGCCTCCGAGGCGACCCGCGCGAGGGCCTCCTCCACGGCGGCACGGTCCTGCTCACTGCGCCACTGCTGGACGTCGGCGATCGCGTTGGCCTCGGCCTTCGGATCGGCGGCCATGATCGCGGCGTCGAGGTCCTCGGTCAGCGGCGACGGCTCGGTCTCGGTGTAGGAGTTGACGCCCACGACCTTGAGCTCGCCGGCCTCGATGCGCGCGCGGCGCTCCGAGTGCGACGAGACCAGCGCCTGCTTCATGTAGCCCGTCTCGACCGCGGCCACCGCGCCACCCATGGCCTGCACTCGGTCGATCTCGGCCTTGGCGCCCTCGACCAGCTCGGCGACCTTGGCCTCGATGACGTGGCTGCCGTCGAAGATGTCCTCGTACTCCAGGAGGTCGGACTCGAACGCCAGCACCTGCTGCAGGCGGAGCGACCACTGCTGGTCCCACGGGCGCGGCAGGCCGAGGGCCTCGTTCCAGGCGGGGAGCTGCACGGCGCGGGCCCGGGCGTTCTTGCTGAGGGTCACGCCGAGCATCTCCAGCACGATGCGCTGGACGTTGTTCTCGGGCTGCGCCTCGGTCAGGCCCAGGGAGTTGACCTGCACGCCGTAGCGGAAGCGGCGCATCTTCGGATCGGTCACGCCGTAGCGGTCACGCGTGACCTCCTCCCACAGCTGCCCGAACGCGCGCATCTTGCAGGTCTCCTCGATGAAGCGCACCCCGGCGTTCACGAAGAAGGAGATGCGGCCGACGACCTTGTCGAAGTCGGCCTCGTCGACCTGCCCGGAGTCCTTGACGGAGTCGAGCACCGCGATCGCCGTGCTCATCGCGAACGCGAGCTCCTGCACGGGCGTCGCGCCGGCCTCCTGCAGGTGGTAGCTGCAGATGTTGAGCGGGTTCCACTTCGGGATGTTGTTGACCGTGTACGCGATCATGTCGGTCGTGAGCCGCAGGGAGGCCTCGGGCGGGAACACGTAGGTCCCGCGCGACAGGTACTCCTTGATGATGTCGTTCTGGGTCGTGCCGGCCAGGCTCTCGGGCGGAGCGCCCTGCTCCTCGGCGGCCACCTGGTACATGGCGAGCAGCCACATCGCGGTGGCGTTGATCGTCATGGAGGTGTTCATCTCCTCCAGGGGGATGTCCTGGAAGAGGCGGCGCATCGAGCCCAGGTGCGGGATCGGGACGCCCACCTTGCCGACCTCGCCACGGCTGAGCTCGTGGTCCGGGTCGTAGCCCGTCTGCGTCGGCAGGTCGAAGGCGACCGAGAGTCCGGTCTGCCCCTTCGACAGGTTCTTGCGGTACAGCGCGTTCGACTCGGCCGCGGAGCTGTGCCCCGCGTAGGTCCGCATCACCCAGGGGCGGTCGGGCGCAGTCTTGTCAGCCATGGGGGCAGATTACCGCGGGGTAACGGCCCAGGTCATGGGAGAGGCCTGAATCACGTCGGCGGACCGCAGCGTGGACCGGCCACGGCGATCAGCCGGGATGTCCACCACCGAGCTTTCTGCCAGCTCGACCACGCTCTACAGTCACCCCATGGTCAACCTCACTCGGATCTACACGCGGACCGGCGACGACGGCACGACGGCCCTGGTCGACATGAGCCGCACGTCCAAGAACGACCGGCGCCTGGTGGCCTACGCAGACGTTGACGAGGCCAACAGCCAGATCGGCGTGGTCCTCGCCCTCGGTGAGCTCGGTGACGACCTCGTGGCCGTGCTGACCCACGTGCAGAACGACCTGTTCGACGTGGGGGCCGACCTCGGTGCGCCGATCGTCGAGAACCCGGAGTACCCCCAGCTGCGGGTCGAGCCCGACTACGTCGAGCGGCTCGAGAACTGGTGCGACACCTACAACGAGCAGGTCGAGAAGCTGCGCTCGTTCATCCTTCCCGGTGGCACCAGGGCCGCCGCCCAGCTGCACGTGGCGCGCACGGTGACCCGGCGTGCCGAGCGGGCGGCCTGGGCGGCCATCGACGAGCACGGCGACTCGATGAACGCTCTGACGGCGAAGTACCTCAACCGGCTCAGCGACCTGCTCTTCATCCTCGGACGCGTCGCCAACCACGCGGCCGGCACGGGCGACGTCCTCTGGGTCCCCGGCGGCGAGCGCTAGCGAAACGTCCGCTCGCCGGGATTACCGCTCGCGAGAGACTTTGTTGGTGCTCACGAGAGACTTTGGATTCTCGTGTCCACAGACGAACTCACTCGCGAGAGGTAACAAAGTCTCTCGCGAGCGGTACGGGGCGGGTCAGTGCCAGTCGATGGCAGCCTGGACGACGACGCCCGGCTTATTGGGAGCGGCGTCCGCGGGGGCGGCGACGCCCAGGACGGGCAGCACCGCGACGACGGCGGCGACGACGATCTTCTTGAGCATGAGGTCTCTTCTCCCTGACGTGCTGGAATTCCTGAGTCTGACGTCCCGCGCCCGTGGGCGTCAAGGACCGCGACGGTTACAAGACGGTGTTGATGCCGCGCCCAGGCGGCGAGGACTCGAGCCAGGCGAGCAGTCCGGTCAGCGCGGGCGGGGTCAGCGCGAGTCGAAACTGACCCTCTGACGCCTGCAGGTCGACCACGACGTATCCGGGCGACAGCACGTGCCCCTCGGCGCCGTCGGGCTGACGCCGTCCGCTGATCTCCACGCCCCGGCGCGGCAGCACGATCGTCGGCCTCCAGGCCAGCGAGAACGTGCGGTACCACTCGAGGTGGTCGTCGTGATAGACGCCCGTGCCGATCGACCACCCGGCCGCGCCGGAGTCACGCCGGCTGACCGTGAGCTCGAAGGCGCCGGAGCGTCGCTCGATCGAACGACGCCGCACGACGACGAGCGCCAGCAGCACGATGGCCAGCACGACGACGGCGAGGAGGGAGTCGACCAGCCACAGCCACAGCGGCATGCTCGTCCCCCTCCGTCGTCGTCAGGACCGCTGCAGGACGCGCAGCTTGGCCTCGGCGGCCTGCACGGCGAGGGCGTCGCCCTCGGACTGCGCCTGCTCGAGCTCCGCGCGCACGTCGGACTCGACGAGCTCGTCGGCCAGGAACGTGTCCTCGCTCAGCACCGAGACGCGGTTGTCGGCGACCGACAGGAAGCCGTCGCCCACCGCGGCGCGGACCCGCTCGCCACCGGACGCCTCGATCTCGACGACGCCCGGCACGAGCACCGACAGCAGAGGAGCGTGGTTGGCGAGCACACCGAGGTCACCCGAGGCGGTGCGGGCGAGGACGCGAACGGCCTCGCCCGACCACACGACGCGGTCCGCCGCGACGAGCTCGACCTGCAGAGTGCCGGCCATCAGAAGCTCTTCTGCAGCTCGGCCCACTTCGCGTCGACGTCTTCCAGACCGCCACACATGAAGAAGGCCTGCTCGGCCACGTGGTCGTACTCGCCGTCACAGATCTTGGTGAAGCCGTCGATCGTCTCGTCGAGCGGGACGGTCGAGCCCTCGATGCCGGTGAACTGCTTGGCGACGTAGGTGTTCTGGCTGAGGAAGCGCTGGATGCGACGAGCGCGCGAGACGATCGTCTTGTCCTCCTCGCTGAGCTCGTCGACACCGAGGATCGCGATGATGTCCTGGAGCTCCTTGTTGCGCTGCAGGATGCTCTTGACCCGGTTCGCCGTCTGGTAGTGGTCGTCGGCGATGTAGCGCGGGTCGAGGATCCGCGACGTCGACGTCAGCGGGTCGACGGCCGGGTAGATGCCCATCGAGGCGATCTCGCGGTTCAGCTCGGTCGTGGCGTCCAGGTGCGCGAACGTCGTGGCCGGGGCCGGGTCGGTGTAGTCGTCGGCGGGCACGTAGATCGCCTGCAGCGAGGTGATCGAGTGACCGCGCGTCGAGGTGATGCGCTCCTGGAGCACACCCATCTCGTCGGCCAGGGTCGGCTGGTAGCCCACCGCGGACGGCATGCGACCGAGCAGCGTCGAGACCTCGGAGCCGGCCTGCGTGAAGCGGAAGATGTTGTCGATGAACAGCAGCACGTCCTGCTTCTGCACGTCGCGGAAGTACTCGGCCATCGTCAGGGCCGACAGGGCGACGCGCAGACGCGCTCCCGGCGGCTCGTCCATCTGGCCGAAGACCAGCGCCACCTTGTCGAGGACGCCCGCCTCCTCCATCTCGGCGATGAGGTCGTTGCCCTCACGGGTGCGCTCGCCGACACCGGCGAACACCGACACGCCGTCGTGGTCCTTGGCGACGCGGGCGATCATCTCCTGGATCAGCACGGTCTTGCCGACACCGGCACCACCGAACAGGCCGATCTTGCCGCCGAGCACGTACGGCGTCAGCAGGTCGATGACCTTGATGCCGGTCTGGAACATCTCGGTCTTGGCCTCGAGCTGGTCGAAGGCCGGAGCCTTGCGGTGGATGCCCCAGGTCTCGCCGACCTCGAGCGTCTCCCCCTCCTCCAGGTTCATGACCTGACCGGTGGTGGTGAACACCTTGCCGAGCGTGACGTCGCCGACGGGGACCGAGATCGGTCCGCCGGTGTCGATGACCGACGTGCCACGCACGACACCGTCGGTCGGTCGCAGGCTGATCGCGCGGACGAGGCCGTCGCCGATGTGCAGGGCGACCTCGAGCGTCAGGGTCTCCTTGGTGCCGGCGACCTCGGTGTCGACGAGGAGGGCGTTGTAGATGTCGGGCATCTGGTCCGACGGGAACTCGATGTCGAGGACCGGGCCGATGACGCGCGCGACCCGACCGGTGGCACCCGTGGTGGGCGTGGTCTTCTCTTCAGCGGTGGCAGTCATGTTCTCTCACTCCTGACCAGCGGTGGCGTCGGCGAGCGCGTTAGCGCCGCCCACGATCTCGCTGATCTCCTGGGTAATGCCAGCCTGGCGGGCCTGGTTGGCAGTTCGGGTGTACTTCTCGATGAGATCCTGCGCGTTGTCGGTCGCGGACTTCATGGCCTTCTGACGGGCGGCGAGCTCGGAAGCGGCCGCCTGGAGCAGGCAGTAGTAGATGCGGCTGTTGACGTACTTCGGCAGCAGCGCGTCCAGGACCTCGTGGGCCGAGGGCTCGAACTCGTACAGCGGAAGCAGCTCGTGCTCCTCGGGGGCCTCGGTGCCCTCGACGACCTCGAGCGGGAGCAGACGGATGACGTCGGGCTCCTGCGTCAGCATCGACTTGAACCGGGTGAAGACGACGTGCAGCTCGTCGACCGGTCGGACGTCGACATCGCTGTCGGCATCCGAGTCGATGTCCTCGCCCTCGGCGAACGCCTCGACGAGAGCCTCGCCGATCGTGCGCGCGTCCTCGTACTGCGGCTTGTCGGAGAAGCCCGTCCACGACGTCACGTGATCGATGTCGCGGAACTTGAAGTAGGCCACCGACTTGCGCCCGGCGAGGTAGAAGTCGATCTCCTTGCCCTCGCCGCGCAGCTTCTCGGCGAGACGCTCGGTCTCCTTGAGCACGCTCGAGGAGTAGGAGCCCGCCAGGCCACGGTCGCTCGTGATGACGAGCACCGCGGCGCGGGTCGGGTTCTCCTTCTCGGTCGTCAGCGGGTGGTCGACGTTCGAGAACGTCGCCACCGCCGAGACCGCCCGGGTGAGCTCACGCGCGTACGGCGCTGCCGCCGCCGCGTGCTGCTGCGCCTTGATGATGCGCGACGCGGCGATGAGCTCCATGGCGCGCGTGATCTTCTTGGTCGCCTGGGTCGACCTGATCTTCGCGCGTAGCTCTCGTACCGACGCTGCCATGGTCAGCCCCGCTTCTGCTTGACGATCTGCTCCTGCTCGACGTCCTCGTCGTCCAGGGCCTCGACGTCCTGCGAACCGGGCTTGATCGACTCGCCGTCGCTCGTCTCGAACTGGTCGAGGAAGGACGTGTACGCGTCCTCGAGCGCCGAGGCGGTGTCGTCCTCGAACTTTCCGGTCTCCCGGATCGCGTCGAAGATGCCGCTGTGCGAGCGCTTGATGTAGTCGAGGAACTCCGACTCGAAGCGGCTCACGTCGTCGATCGGGACGTCGTCGACCTTGCCGTTCTGCACGGCCCACAGCGAGACGACCTGCTGCTCGACCGCGAAGGGCTGGTACTGGCCCTGCTTGAACAGCTCCATGATGCGCTGACCGCGGGCCAGCTGCGCCTTGGACGCCGCGTCGAGGTCGGAGGCGAACATCGCGAACGCCTCCATCGCGCGGTACTGCGCGAGCTCGACCTTGAGCGAGCCGGTGACGGCCTTCATCGACTTCTGCATCGCGGCGCCACCGACGCGCGAGACGGAGATGCCGACGTCGACCGCCGGACGCTGGTTGGCGTTGAAGAGGTCCGACTGCAGGAAGATCTGGCCGTCGGTGATCGAGATGACGTTGGTCGGGATGTAGGCCGAGACGTCGTTGGCCTTGGTCTCGACGATCGGCAGACCCGTCATCGAGCCGGCGCCCAGCTCGTCGCTGAGCTTGGCGCAGCGCTCGAGCAGACGCGAGTGCAGGTAGAACACGTCGCCCGGGTAGGCCTCACGGCCCGGCGGGCGGCGCAGCAGCAGCGACACGGCGCGGTACGCCTCGGCCTGCTTCGACAGGTCGTCGAACACGATCAGGACGTGCTTGCCCTGGTACATCCAGTTCTGGCCGATGGCCGAGCCGGTGTACGGGGCGAGGTACTTGAAGCCGGCCGAGTCGGAGGCGGGAGCCGCGACGATCGTCGTGTACTCCAGCGCGCCGGCCTCCTCGAGGGCGCCACGCACGCCGGCGATGGTCGAGCCCTTCTGACCGATCGCGACGTAGATGCAGCGGACCTGCTTGTCCGGGTCGCCCGACTCCCAGAACTCCTTCTGGTTGATGATCGTGTCGATCGCGATGGCGCTCTTGCCGGTCTGGCGGTCACCGATGATCAGCTGACGCTGGCCACGGCCGATGGGGGTCAGCGAGTCGATCGACTTCAGACCCGTCATCAGCGGCTCGTGCACGCTCTTGCGCTGGACCACGGTGGGCGCCTGCAGCTCGAGGGCGCGGCGGCCGTCGGTCTCGATCTCGCCGAGGCCGTCGATCGGGTTGCCGAGCGGGTCGACGACGCGGCCGAGGTAGCCCTCACCGACCGGGACCGAGAGGACCTCGCCCGTGCGGCGGACCTTCTGGCCCTCCTCGATGCCGGCGAAGTCACCGAGGATGACGACGCCGATCTCGCGGACGTCGAGGTTCAGCGCGAGGCCGAGCGTGCCGTCCTCGAACTCGAGCAGCTCGTTGGCCATCGCCGAGGGCAGGCCCTCGACGTGCGCGATGCCGTCACCGGCGTCGGAGACGATGCCGACCTCTTCGGTGCTGGCCGCGCTGGGCGTGTAGTCGGCCACGAACTTCTGCAACGCGTCCCGGATCTCGTCCGGACGAATCGAGAGCTCCGTCATGGTGTGCCTGCCTTACTGGGTCGGATGCGAGAAGACTTCAGCCTGCGAGCTGCCGGCGGGCAGCCTCGAGGCGACTGGACATGGTGCCGTCGATGACGTCGTCGGAGATGCTGACCGCGAGGCCACCGATGACGGACGGGTCGAGGACGACGTTGAGGTGGACCTCACGGCCGTAGCGGGCCGTGAGGGCTGCGGCGAGCCGGTCGTGCTCGGTCTGCCCGAGCTCGGAGGCCGTGCGGACCTCGGCGAGCAGACGACCGCGGCGTGCGGCGACCAGGTCGGCGAACCGCTGGAGCGTGCGCTCGAACGAGGCCGACCGGGCGTGCGCCGCCTGTCGGACGATCGCCACGGTGGCCGTCTTGGCCTTGCCGTCGAGGATCGAGCCGACCAGGTCGGCCTTGCCGGCCCCGGGGACCGTGGTGTCGGACAGGGCCGACCTCAGGTCCGCGTTGGAGGTGACGAGACCGGCCACCGAGAACAGCTCGTCCTCGAGCGCCTCGACCTCGCCGGCGTCGGCCGCTCCCTTGAGGATCGCCACCACACCAGCGGTCTCGAGACCGTCGGTCAGGTCGCGACCCGCGCTCCACCGGCTGCCGACCGCGGTGCGGACGACCTCCAGGGTGGAGGCGGAGACGGCCTTGCCGAACACCGACGTGGCGAGGTCGCGCTTGGCCTCGTCCTCGGTGGACGGATCGGTGAGCACCCGCCGCAGCGCCGGCGACGAGTCGAGCGTGGCGACGACGCCGAAGAGCTGCGTCCCGAGCTCGTCACCGGCGTCGCTGCTCGCGTCGACCGCGGACAGCACCGCGTCGAGCGAGCTGCCGGAGACGCCACGGAGGTGGCCGGGGGTGGAGGCGGACATCAGTTGGCCGACTCCTCGAGCTCCGCGATGAAGCGCTCGACGGTGCGCTGGCTGCGCTCGTCGTCGCTCAGCGCCTCGCCGACGATGCGGCCCGCGAGCTCGGTGGCCAGCGTGCCCACCTCGCTCTTGAGCTGCGCGACGACCTGGGCACGCTCGGCCTCGACCTGCGCGTGGGCGGCCGCGGTGATGCGTGCGGCCTCGGCCTGCGCGTCGGCCCGGAGCTCGGCGAGGATCTGCGCGCCCTGCTCCTTGGCCTCCTCGCGGATGCGAGCAGCGTCGTGCCGGGCCTCGGCGAGCTGAGCGTTGTACTGCTCGAGCGCGGCCTGGGCCTCCTTCTGCGCAGCCTGTGCTTCCTCGATGCCACCTTCGATGGCAGCCGTGCGCTCCTTGTAGGCCTTCTCGAAGCCCGGGACGACGAACTTGACGATCAGGAACAGGAGCAGGAGGAAGACGACCGCGCTGAGGACGATCTCCGCGGCGTGCGGGATGAGGGGGTTGAGCTCCTCACCCTCGGTGGCCGCGACGAGTCGAGTCGAGATCATGCGTGTGCCTTCTGTCGGAGTCGGTGGCTGGTGCTACGGACTAGTTGAGGACGAACGCGAGCGCCAGGCCGATGATGAAGAACTGCTCGGCGAGGACGAAGCCGAGGATGGCCAGCTGGCGCAGGGTGCCCTGGGCCTCGGGCTGACGAGCCACACCGGAGACCAGGGCGGCGAAGATCAGACCCACGGCGATACCGGGGCCGATGGCGGCCAGGCCGAGGCCGATCATGTTCAGGTTGCCTTCCACGGCAGTTCCTTTCGTCGTCGATGCGGTACGTCCGCGTCGATGTACAGGTGGGAATGTGAAGTTGTGCCGGTGAGACCACCGACGAGACCGATCGGTGAGGATCAGTGCTCGTCGGCGACCGCCTCACCGATGTACATGGAGGCCAGCAGCGTGAAGACGTAGGCCTGGAGGAACATCACCAGGATCTCGAGGAAGCTGATGCCCACGAAGAGGATTGCCGAGGCGATGCCGGCCGGAATGGCGAGCGTGTTCTCCGAGTGGAGCAGCAGGTACTCCGCACCCAGCGAGAACAGCAGCAGGAGGAGGTGGCCGGCGAACATCGTGGCGAACAGACGCAGCGTCAGCGTGACCGGCCGCAGCAGGATGTTGGACAGGAACTCCAGCGGCACCAGCAGGACGAGGATCGGGCCCTTCATGCCGGACGGCACCGTCTCGTGCTTGAGGTAGCCGAGGAAGCCGTGCTGCTTGATGCCGGCGCCGTTGTAGACGAGCCAGGTGATCACGGCGAGCGCCAGCGGGAAGCCGATGTGCGACATCGCCGGGAACTGCACGACCGGGATGAGGCCGTAGTAGTTGTTGACGAAGACGAAGGTGAAGACCGCGAACAGGAACGGCACGAACTTCTGGAAGTCGTGCGAGCCGATGTTGTCGCGGGCGATGCCGTTACGGACGAAGCCGTAGACCATCTCGCCGGCGAACTGGAGCCGGCCGGGCACGACGGCCGCGGGGCGAGCCGAGGCGGCGAACAGCGCGACGATGAGGACCGCGGAGAAGGCCAGCAGCACCATCGGCTTCGTGACCTCGAGCGCGCCGACCTCGAAGATCGCCGGCAGGTTGAAGTCGGCGGGACCAGGGCTCGGCGGACCTGAGGCAGCGGCGAGCGTGGAGGCGAGGGACACTCGGTCTCCTTCTAAATCATGGCGCGGTCGCGCGACCTTGAGTCGCGATCCGGGCGTACGGCCAGCGTCATTAGCGAGTGTGACGAACGAGTCATCTGCTTGCTGCGGGAAGGCTATCAGGCGGCGATGACGACCTCCTACTCGAGGTCGTAGATCGGGGTGCGGGAGCGCCGCACGGTCGTGACGTGGAGGGCGATCCAGGCCACCGCGGTCACGATCATCGCGGCCGCGACGGCCTGTCGATCGAGGTTCGCGCCGATGCCGTCGGGGTCGAGCAGCACCGACAGCACGACGATCGCGGCGACGGCCTTGATCGTAAAGAAGCCGAGCGCGATGGGCAGCGAGGCCATCGGGTTCTTCTTCGCCAGCGGGTCGAGCAGGCCCGGGCTGGAGCCCAGGAACACGATCACGAGCACGCCGCCGAGGAGGGCGCCGAGCACGCCCTCACGACCTCCGATGAACCCGGCGACCACGGTGACGACCGCGACCACGAGAAGGCACGGCAGGACGACTCGACGCACGATCAGCATGGCTCCATCGTTCCATGCGGGTTCCGTCGTCTCGCTCCCCCGGTTGCCGGGTTCCCACGAGACCGCTCGAATCCTGCATCGAGCGCAATTAACTTCGTGCGCTCGACGCGGGATCCCTGGGTGGACCCAGGAAGTTTTCGACGGTCTCGTGGGAAACCGCAGTCGGAGGGCTAGGGGCCGACCTTGGAGCTGAGCTTGGGGGCCAGGACGATCGCGACGGCGGTGAGCACGATGAGCACCAGGAACGCCACGATCGACTGCCAGCCGCTCAGCAGGCTCATGACGACGCTGCCGAAGGCCACCAGACCCGCGACCGCGTACATCGAGAGCACGGCCTGGGGGTGCGAGTGGCCCATCTGCAGCAGCCGGTGGTGCAGGTGCATCTTGTCGGGGCTGAACGGCGAGCGGCGCTCGCGGGTGCGGCGCACGACGGCGAGCAGCATGTCGACGAACGGGATCGCCAGGACCATGAACGGCAGCAGCAGCGGCAGCAGGGCCGGCAGGAAGCTCGCGTCGGCGTCGCCCACGCCCTGCGCGAGGCTGCTGGGCGGGAACTGGCCCGTGAGGCTGATCGAGGAGCACGCCATGACGAAGCCGATCAGCATCGACCCGGAGTCGCCGATGAACATGCGTGCCGGGTAGAAGTTGTGCGGCAGGATCCCCAGGCACACCCCGGCCAGGGCGATCGTCAGCATCGCGGCCGCGATCGCGCGGGTCTCGCCGTTCTCGACGGCCAGGATGAACGCGAACACGAAGAACGCGATCGCGCCGATCGCGACGATGCCGGCCGCCAGGCCGTCCAGGCCGTCGACGAAGTTGACCGCGTTGGCGCTGCCGACGATCAGCAGTCCCGTCAGGAGCATGGCCTGCGCCTGATCGAGGCCGATGAAGGTGCCCGGCAGCGGCAGGTAGACGAACTGCACGCCCAGCGCCACGACCACGACGCTCGCGAGCACCTGCCCGGCGAACTTCGTGAGCGCGTCGAGCTCGATCAGGTCGTCGACCACGCCGACGAGACAGATCAGCGCCCCGCCGGCCAGGATCGCGCGGACGTCGTGGAACACCGTCGCGTCGGCCGCGCCGAGGAACGGCATCCGCTCCGCGACGAGCGTCGCGGCCAGCAGGCCGCCGAGCATCGCCGGACCGCCGAAGTAGGGGGTCGGCACGGCGTGCACGTCGCGCTCCCGCACGCGGGCCTGCGCCCCGAGCCGCACGGCGATGAGCCGGGCGATCGACGCCAGCAGGTAAGTAACGCCGAGGGCGATGCCGAAGATCGCGAGATACTCACGCACCGGAGGACCCGCCCGAGCTCGGGGCGGGCTCGATGGTGTTGTTGAACCGGTGCAGCACCTCGAGGTCGACGGCACCCTGTCGCAGGATGCGGGGCGTCGGCCCGGTCACGTCGAGGATCGTCGAGGGCACTCCCCCGCCGGACGGTCCGCCGTCGAGGTACACCGAGACCGACTCGCCGAGCTGCTCCTCGGCCTCCGCGGCCGTCGTGGCCGCCGGACGCCCGGTCAGGTTGGCACTGCTCACGGCCAGCGGCCCGGTGGCCGACAGCAGCTCCCGCGCGATCTCGTCGTCCGGCACGCGCACCGCGACGGTGCGGTGCGTCTCGCCGAGGTCCCAGTCGAGCGAGGCCTGCTGGTGGCACACGACGGTGAGCGCGCCGGGCCACAGCTCGCCGGTCATCTCGCGCAGCCAGCCGGGGACCTCCGCGACGAGGGCCTCCAGCGTCGACGTCGCACCGATCAGGACGGGCGGCGGCATCGTGCGGTCGCGCCCCTTCGCGTCGAGGAGACGCTGGACCGCAGCGGGCGAGAACGCGTCGGCCGCGAGGCCGTAGACCGTGTCGGTGGGGATGACCGCCAGCTCGCCGGCGCGCACGGCGGCGCGCGCGGCCTCGACGCCGTCGCGTCGCTGCGCCTCGTCCCGGCAGTCAAAGATCATGCGGTCACCTCGATCACGGTCGTCATCGTAGGCGAGGTCACTCAGACGAGTCCGTAGGCCGCCAGGGCGATGAGCGCGAAGCGCCCCGTGCGCCCCACGAATACCGCTGCGGCGAACACGTCGGTGCGCATCGACGAAGCCCCGGCCACGACGGCCACGGCCAGCAGCGGAGGGATGCCGACGAACGACGACACGAACACCGTCGCGACGGCACGGAGCGGGTGCTCGAGCCAGCCGATCAGGATCTCCGCGAGCCTGCGGAGCGCGACGCGGATGCGTCCGGGGTCCGCGCGTTCACGAGCGGGCCGCTTGCGAGCGACCTCGCGTCCGGCACGCGCGCCGCGGAACAGCACGACCTTGCCGACGGTCGTGCCGACCGAGACCGCGACGACCATGATCACGATGTCGACGTTGCCGAGCACGAGAGCCGTGGCCGCGACGTACGCCTCGGCGTTGAGGATCGGGATGATCGCCGATCCGATGCCGTAGACGAAGGCCGTCAGGACCAGCACGTCGCCCATCACGGTGGGCTCATCACACTGGTGCACCTCGGGCGGCCTCGAGCTCCCGGACGCGCCCGACGACCCGGTGGGCGCTCCAGGCCTTGACCGCCACCTGGGCGAGCACGATGAGCAGCGCCAGGGGCAGCCACCCGACCACGACGGCCACGATGATGCCGATGTTGTTGAGCGCCTTGGCGGGGTGCGACCAGTTGAGGCGGTAGACGAGTGGGTCGACGACGGCGAAGTAGTTCGGGCTCACGATGGGCCACAGCAGGAACGACAGCGACAGCAGGCAGTCCAGGACCATGAAGTTCAGCAGGAAGATCGCCACCGGCACCGCGAGGTCCGGCTGCAGCAGGATCAGGTTCGACGCGCAGAGCGCCGTGCAGAGCCGGTCGCTGAGGATGTCGTGCACCGCGCCGAGGCGGGTCTCCTGCCCGAGGAGGCGCGCCGCCAGGCCGTCTGCGCTGTCGCCCAGGTAGTAGACGAGGTACGCCGCGATCACCCAGGGAAGGCGGTCGTCGGCCCCGAGCGCCACGACGGCCAGCCCCAGGCTCACGACCGTGCGGACGACCGTGATCGCGTTGGGGATCGTGAGGACGGGACCGATCGAGTCGGAGACCACGGGAGTGCGAGCCACAGCAGGACCCTACGCCCGAGGACGCCCGGTCAGGTCGGCGCCACGAGGAGGCTCAGCCGACCGCGTGGTGCAGCAGGAACGCGATCGCGAGGTACTGCAGGGTGCGTCCGACGAGCACCATGACGGAGAACAGCCAGAGAGGCTGGCGCGAGGCGCCCGCGAGGATCGTGACGATCGCGAGCGGCGGGACCATGAGCGCCGACGACACGAACACCGTGGTCGCGCCGAGGTACGGACGGTCGAGCAGGCCCAGCATCCAGTCAGAGAACCGGCGGAGACCGGTCATGAACCGCCCGCGTGGCACCTTGCGCTCGCGCTTGCTCAGCTTCTGCCGACCCTTGCGCGCCAGGTCGAACACGAACATCTTGCCGAGCACCGTGCCGATGCTGAGCGAGATGATCAGCCAGAACAGGAAGACCGGGCTCTCGGTCAGCGTGCCGAGCACGATGACGTAGGCCTCGGCGTTGAGGAACATCGGGAGCAGTGACGACCCCACCCCGAAGGCGAACGCCGTCGCGACGAGCGCGAGGTCTCCCATGGACGGAACGTTATCGGTCGTGCAGCGCGACGCTCAGCACGGCACCTGCACCGGTTCACCGGGAGCCTCGAGCGCGTCGACGAGCCAGGCGTCGTCCTGGCGCACCATCGTGAGCACGATCGAGGAGAGCACGCAGGTCGGGTCGCCGGAGGTCGCCTGAGCGACGCTCTGACGGGCGAAGAGGGTCACCTCGACCTCGTCGGCCGAGGTGGCCCGCGGCGACGAGGCGAGGACCGTGCCGGTCGACGACGCACCGAGCGCGCCGTAGGTCTCCCGGAGGCCGTCGATGATGACGTCGTAGTCGGCGCGGAAGTCGGCCGTCGCCCCCTCGTCGGCCCAGGCGGCGTCCTCGTCCAGGGTGGCCGCCTTCCACGTGAGCAGCTGCCCCGTGCGGTCCTCGGCGACGCTGCGGGCCTCGGACTCGGCCTCGTGCGTGCGCACGTCGGACCGCCACTGCCACGACACGACCGCCAGCGCCACCAGGCTCACGGCGAGGGCCAAGCCGAGAGCGAGGACCCAGGGCGACCGGTCGCGCTGCCGCAGGCGCCGTGCGACGTCGGAGGCCACGGAGGCGGGCGCGCGCGTCACGGCGCGAGCACCCCGACCGGGCCGGGGGCGTTCGCCGAGCCGCGCTGCTGCAGCCCGAACTCGCTCGTGCAGGCGCGCGTCGGGTCGACGACGACCGGCGACGGGTCGGTGGCCGACCCGTCGGGCACGTACCGGCAGACGGCCTCCGCGCCGGGGCGCGTGTCGACCAGCATCACCGCGTGGAGCCGGCCGCCGGTGATGGTGGTGGCGAAGTCCGAGAACCCCTGCGGCACGTCGGCGAGGAACTGCCACAGGTGCGGCCGGTAGGGCAGCGTCATGTCGGTGAACTCCCCCATCGTCGTGAGCATCGCCGGCAGCTGCATCGCGACGGTCGAGGTGAAGGCGCGCAGCTCGGTGACCTGGGCGGGCGTGGTCTCGAGCATGCTGCGGAGCTTCGGGTCGTAGGCCGCGAGCCACCCCGTCAGGCGGTTGGCCGCCGGGGCGAGCGTGCGCAGCTGGGGCCCGAGGTCGACACCGGTCCGGAGCACCGTGGCGGACCCCGTGATGATGCGCTCCGTCTCGGGCCAGTACGTGTCGAGCGACGCGAGGATCTCCTGCCCGGAGTCGACGACCGTCGCCAGGTCGTCGGGGTCGGCGAACGCGACGCTCAGCTCGTCGAGGGTCACCCGCAGGTCCTCGGGGTCGATCTGCGACATCAACGTGTCGATCGCCTGCAGCGACTCGGCGACGGTCGTCGGCGTGTCGGTGCGGTCCGTGGGGATGACGTCGCCGTCGGCCAGCACGGCGCCCTCGTCGTCCTCCGGCTGCAGGTCCAGGAACTGCTCGCCCGCCGGCGACAGGTTGCGCACGACGGCTCGCGCCGACGACGGGACCTCGACGCCCGCGTCGATCGCGATCTCGGCCTCGACGCCGGTCTCGGTCGTGCGGATCTCGACGACCCGTCCCACCTTCACGCCCCGGTAGGTGACCGACGACCGCTCGAAGAGCCCCCCGGTCTCCTCGAGCTGCACCGTCACCGTGGTGGGGCGCTGGGAGATCGAGCCGCCGAGGAAGTTCTGGTAGACGTACACCGTGGTCAGCAGGAAGACCGCGAGGAGGGCGGCGGCCGGGACCATCAGGCGGAGCGGGAGCCGCTTCATCGGGATCCCCCCGTCAGGACGCCCAGGAGGTCCTGGAGCCCGGCCCCGCCGCTCGCGGGTGCCCCGGCGGCCGGGGCCGTCGGCAGCAGACCCGTGAGGTTGCTGATGAGGGGCAGCTGCGTCAGGTCCTGCACCGCGTTCGGGGCGACGTCGGGCGTCGGGGCGCCCTCGGTGCTCGGGGCCACGAGCGTGAGGTCGCCGATGCTGAGCGACCCCTGGAAGATCAGGTGCGTGTTGAGGAAGGACCCCGGCACCCCCGTCTGCAGACCGGCGACGAAGGCGAGGATCTGGGTGACGCCCTCCTCGATCCGCGGCTCGATCGAGGCGACCTGCTCGAACACCGGTCCGGACTGCGCGACGATCGCGGCGATGTCGTCGCCGGTCTGCTCGATCGTCGGCACCACGACCTGGCCCAGGGTGTCGATCGATGCCAGGAGGTCGACGAGACTGGCCGTGTTGGCGTCGAGCACCTCGGCGGCCGGCGCGATCTCGGTCAGCGCGCGGTCGATCGTCGCCTGACGGTCGGCCAGCACCTGGGACGCGGCGGAGATCGAGGACAGGGCGGCGTCGATGTCGCCGCTGAGGTCGGTCACGGCACCGGCGGTGCTGGCGACGCGCTGCAGCACGTCGCGCAGGGTGTCCTCGCGCCCACCGATCATCAGGTTGGTCTCGTCGACGATCGTCTGGATCTGGCCCACCCCGCCGCCGTTGATGAACAGCGACGCGGCCGACAGCGTGTCCTCGACGGTCGGGGCCGCCGAGGCCAGCTCGGGGGCCACCTCGTCGCCGTCGGCGAGCACCTCGGTGTCGGCCGGGTCGTCGACGACGTCGACGAACAGCTCGCCCAGCGCCGTCGTGCTGCGCAGCCGGAAGTCCGCTCCGGTCCCGATCTCGGTGTCGTCGTCGATCTCCATCTCGACCACGGCCTTGAGGTCCTTGACCGAGATCGAGTCGACCCGACCGATCGAGACGCCGTCGACCTTGACCGGCGCGCCCTGCGCCAGATTGAGGGCGTCGTCGAACGTCGCGGTGATCCGGTAGGTCTCGCCGGGCATCGAGCTGCCGGGCAGGGGCAGGTCGGCCGCCGTCGTGCCGCAGCCGGCGAGTCCGGCCGCGAGCGCGCCGAGCACGCCGGCCGTCGCGAGGGTGTTCCCGAGGCGGCTCATCAGCGCTCCCCTCGCAGCAGGTCGAGCAGGTCGAAGATCGTGGCCTCGTCGAGGTTGAGCGTGTCGCACACCAGCACGGCGGAGTGGCAGATCTCCTGCAGCGTCGACCGTCCCGGAATCAGGTCGGCCGGGCGGGTCAGGAACCGCAGACGACCGCGGTCGTCGATCGCACGCGGCAGGTTCTGGGTCACGAGCGGCCCGTTCTGGAGCAGCTGCGTGATCTCCTGCTCGTGCGCGACGAGCTCGTCCGACAGGGCGACGAAGTCCTCCATCTGGGCCGAGATCTGCTCGCGGTGGGTCGCCGAGAAGTCGGAGAGCCCCTGCAGCATCGCGGTGATCGCGTCGAACGTCGCCTCGATCTGCAGCTTCTGGCCGTCGAGCATCACGGTGGCGTCGGTGACCTGGGTGACGAAGTCGCGCACCAGGGCGTCGTTGGAGGCGAGCGTCTGGGTGAGCGTGTCGAGGTTCGTGAGGTTCTGCTCCACCGCGGGCAACGATCCCGAGACCGTCGACAGCACGACCGCGAGGTCCTCGAGCCCGTTCGCGATCGTCTGGCCCTGTCCCTGCAGGGTGACGGCGGTCGACGACAGCAGCGCGTGCAGCGGACCCTCCGAGCCGTCGATGGAGCCGAGCGCGGACGAGACGTCCTCCAGCGACCCGAGCAGCTGCTCGAACTCGACCGGCGTCCTCGTCCGGTCCATCGCGACCACCGCACCGCTCTCGATGCGCGGACCGGAGGTGTAGGCGGGGGTCAGCTCGACGTACCGGTCCGTCGCGACGGACCGCGAGACGATCACGGCTCCGACGTCCTTCGGGATGTCGACGTCGCCGTCGACGACGACCTCGACCTCGACGTAGGCGCCGGCAGGGGTGATCGACTCGACGTGCCCGACGGACACCCCACGGATGCCGACGTCGTTGCCGCGGAACAGCCCCGTCGCGTCGGAGAACTGCAGGGTCAGGCGCGTCTCCTGCTCGCCGACCCCCAGGCAGCCGCCGAGCAGGGGAAGCACCGCCAGCAGGCCGGCGACACGGACGATCCACCGGCTGGTCATGAGCACTCCCGCGAGGGGCTGAGGCAGAAGAGGTTGTCCGGGATCGCCGACGGCACGTGCAGGTCGATCCACGGCCCGTTGCCCGAGGCGTTCGCCAGGTAGACCGTCATGGTCGACAGGCTCGTCACGGTCGACGTGATCGAGTCGCGCACCTCGTAGAGGTGGTCGAGCGACTCCGTGAGGTTGGTCATGAGCGGGTCGAGGTCGTCGGCCGTGTCGGCGAGCAGGCCCGTGACCTGGTCGGCCAGGCTCTGCGCGTCGACCAGCAGCGCGTCGATCGCCGTCTGCCGCGAGGTGAGGGCCTCCAGCACGAGGGCCGACTGGTCGAGCAGCACGAGGATCTCGTCCTGCTGGTCGACGAGCATCCCCGTGAACGCGGCCGACGCGTCGAGCAGCGCGGCCAGCTCGTCGGTGCGCTGCACCGCGACCGACGACAGTGCCTCGACGCCCGCGAACGCCGCCTGCGCCTCCTCCGGCGTGCGTCCCAGCACGTCCGCCACGACCGTCATGGCCTCGGCCAGACCGTCCTCGTCGAGCTCGGACAGCTGCTCCTGCGTGCCGTCGATGACGTCCTGCAGGTTGTACGGGACGTCGGTGCGGTCCAGCGGGATGGTGTCGTCGGCGAGCGTGCCGCTGCCGGACGGCGAGATCTCGAGGTAGTGGGTGCCGAGCAGCGTGGCCACCTTGACCGACGCCGAGGTCGTCGAGCCCAGGTCGACGTCCGCGTCGATCGTGAACTCGACCGCCACGGCGTCCTTCGTGAGACGGATCGCGGTGACCTCGCCGACGCCGACACCGGAGACCTGCACCTCCTCGCCGACCCGCAGGCCCGCGGTGTGCTCGATGATGGCCGTCGCGTGGTTCTTGCCGAGGCTCGCGGTGCTCAGGAACACCACGACCAGGGCGCCCACCACGACCGCGACGACGCCGAGCAGTCCGACCGTCCGCGGCTCGCGCAGCCGGCTCGCCGCCTTCACGAGCACACCTCCGAGTACGGGCCGGCCGGGTTGCCCAGGTCGATCAGCGTGCCGGGGGCGAGCTCGACCGAGATCATGCAGATGTACATGTTGAGCCAGGTGCCGGTGTTGGTGGGGCGCGTGAACGAGTCGAACCCGGCGGGCGCCGACGCGAAGAGCTGGTCGAGCGCCGCCTGGTGACCGACGAGCAGGTCGGCGACGTCGCGCAGCGAGCCGATCGTGGAGTCGAGGTCGGGGCGGATCTGCTCGGTCAGGGACGCAGCCGCCTGGGCGAGCTCCGACATCCCGTCGAACGAGCCGGTCAGCACCTCGCGCTCCGCGGCGAGACCGGTCATGAGCTCGGAGAGCCGGTCGACGGTCGTCGTGAACTCCGCCTGCTGGGCGCTGAAGTCGTCGAGCACGGGCGTGAGGTTGGCCAGGACGTCACCGATGACGTCGTCCTTGGCAGCGAGGTCCTGCGTCAGGGTCGCGGTCTGGTCGAGCAGGGCCTCGACCGTGCCACCCTCGCCCTGCAGCACGGCCACGAGTGAGGAGGCGAGCTGGTTCACGGCTGCCGGCTCGAGCGTGTCGAACAGCGGCTCGAAGCCGTTCAGCAGGGCCGTCAGGTCGAAGCCCGGGTCGGTCTGCGCGGCGCCGATCACCTCGTCGGCGTCGAGCACCTCCCCGGGCTCGTCACCGGGCTGCAGCGCGAGGTACCGCTGGCCGAGGAGGTTCTGGTAGCGCACCGAGATCGTCGTGGTGCCCGTGATCTCCTGTCCGGAGCCGAGCGTGAACTCGACCCGCGCCGCGTTGCCGTCGGTCAGGCCGATCGCCTCGACACGGCCGACGCGCACACCGGCGGCCCGCACGTCGTCGCCCGGGCGCAGACCGGAGACCGACTCGAAGTCCGCCCGGTACGTCGTGGACTCCCCGGAGACCCGGTTCATCATCGTGTTGTAGATGACGAGCATGATGACGAGCGCCACCGCGGCGAACAGCAGGAACTTGATGCGGACCCCGTAGTTCACGAGTCGCCACCTCCGCCCACGAACCCGCGGGTCAGCAGGTCGCCGATGCCGTTCGGGTCGGATGCGGCGACCGACTCCAGCTGCGCCAGCAGCCCCTGGATCTCCGCGACCAGCGCCGCGTCGTCGGCCGGCGAGGTCGTGGTGGTGGCCGGGCCGGAGCCGCCGCAGCTGCCGGCGGCGGCGCGGTACGCCGGCGGCCCGAACACCGCGCAGTCGGCGGCGGTGTACGGCGCGTCGGTGTTCACGACGATCTCGACCGTCGTCTCGAGGTAGCCGCCGGCCGTGGCGCCTGCGTCGGGATCGGTGAACGACGTCGCCCCGATCGTCGCGAGCTCCACGAGGGAGTCGAAGGTCTCGGCGAACCCGGCGCGGCGGTCGAACATCGTCTCGACGAGCGGAGCCGACTGCGTGACGGCCTTCACGAAGGCCGGCTGGGTGCTCGAGACGAGGAGCTGCGCCTCGTCCACCAGGTCGTCGCCGCCCGTGAGCACGGACGCCAGGTCCGCCTGCCGGTCGACGACGGTGCGGGTCGTGACGAACGAGCTCTCGAGCGCGTCGAGCAGGTCGGGCGCGACCTGCGCGATCGTCGTCAGGTTGGTCGCGAGGAGCCGGAGGTCCTCGCCCACCTGCGGCAGCTGGGGCTCGAGCCGCGTCAGGTAGCGGTCGAGCGTCACCAGCGAGGCACCGAGGGACTCGCCGCGGCCGTCGAGCGCCTGCGCGAACGCCCCGAGCGTCGTCGAGAGCCGCGCCGGCTCGACGGCGGTGAGGATCTCGAAGCTCGAGTCGAGGGCGTCCTGGAGCTCTCGGGTGCGGCTCGACGGGTCCTGCTGGATCACCGAGCCCGCCTGGAAGGTGCCGGCCGGCCGCTCCGGCGGCACGAGGTCCACGAACGACGTGCCGAACACGGTGGCCGGCAGGATGCGGGCCGTGACCTCGGCGGGCAGTCGGTCGGCCTCGTCGGGATCGAGGCTCAGACCGAGTCGCACGCCCTCGTCACGCGCCTCGATCGACGTGACCCGACCGATGATGGCACCGCGGAGCTTCACGTCGTTGCCGACCGCGAGGGCGCCGCCCACGTCGTCGACCTGGGCCTGGACGTCGACCTGGTCGCTGAAGACGCCGCCCTGCACCGCGAAGAAGCCGGCCACGACCAGCGCCAGCACGATCACGGTCGCGACGCCGCGCTGCACGAGCGCGCCACCCCGGTGCTCGAGGTCGCGGGAGATGTACGCGGCGGTCATGGCGTCACCCCGAGATCCTGACCCCGGGATCGCCGCCCCAGAAGAGCAGCGTCATGACCATGTTGAGCACGACCACGACCACGATGCTGGCCCGGATCGCGCGGCCCGTGGCCTCGCCGACGCCCTCGGCGCCGCCGGTGGCCATGAAGCCGTACCAGCAGTGGATGACCGCGACGGCGAAGGCGAACACCACGATCTTGACGACCGACAGGATGACGTCCGAGGTCGCGATGAACGTGCCGAAGTAGTGGTCGTACGTGCCCGACGGCTGCCCGAACAGCACCGTCACGGCGAGCCTCGACGCGAGGTAGGAGCCGGCGAGGCCGATCATGTAGAGCGGCAGGATCGCCAGCATCGTGGCGATGATGCGGGTCGTCACGAGGTACGGGATCGCGGGGACCGCCATGACGCCGAGCGCGTCGATCTCCTCGCTGGTGCGCATCGAGCCGAGCTGTGCCGTGAACCGGCACCCGACCTGCGCCGCCAGGGCGAGGGCGGCGACGAGCGGGGCGAGCTCGCGGGTGTTGACGACGGCCGAGACGAAGCCGGTGAGCGGGGCGAGGCCGATCGTCTCCAGCCCGTTGAATCCCTCGATGCCCAGCGAAGTGCCGGCCGAGAGCGCCAGCAGCACCATGACGCCGACCGTGCCGCCGCCGACGAGGATCGCGCCGGTGCCCCAGCTGATGTCGAGCAGGATGCGGAACGTCTCGGCCCGGTAGTGGCGCAGCGTCATCGGCACGGCGGCGACGGCTCGGGCCAGGAAGGTCGTGAACGTGCCGATCGTGGCCAGCCCCGCCGTGCCCCGGTCGCGCGCCGCGCCCACGCCGGCTCCGAGGGTCGTCACGCGATCCTCGCGGGCACGAGCATCGAGTAGCCCTGCGTGATGGCGACGTTGACGACCGCCAGCACGATGACGGCGATCACGACGCACTGGTTGACCGCGTCGGCCACGCCCTTGGGCCCACCCTTGGCGTTCAAGCCCTTGTGCGCCGCGATCACGGTGGCCAGGAAGCCGAAGATCACGGCCTTGCCCTCCGCCAGGACCAGGTCGGTCGGCTGCGCGAAGGAGATGAACGACGCGAGGTACGCCCCGGAGCTGACGTGCCCGCCGCCGACGTTGATGACGTAGCCGGTCAGCATGGCCGTCGCCGCCACGACGATGTTGAGCAGGAAGCCGACGGCCATCGCCGCCGCGATGCGCGGCGCCACGATGCGCTGCACGGGGTTGAGACCCATGACCTTCATCGCGTCGACCTCCTCGCGCACGGTCTGCGCCCCGAGCTGGGCGCAGATCGCCGAGCCGACGGCACCGGCCATGAGCAGCGAGGTCACGAGCGGTGCGGCCTGGCGAAGGATTCCGATGCCGTTGACGGCGCCCGTGAAGGAGACGGCACCGATCTGCTGGGCCACGGCGCCGACCTGGATCGCGATGATGATGCCGAACGGGATCGCCACGAGCACGGTCGGCAGGAACGCGACGCGGGTCATGAACCACGCCTGGTCGAAGAACTCGCGCCACGAGAAGCGGCGGCGCACGATGTCGACCACCATGAAGCGCAGCGCTCCCAGGCCGAGCAGCACCATCTCGCCGAACGTGTCGACGCCGTCGAGGAACTTCGTGCGGAGGGCACGGGTGGCGCCACCGACCCGCGTCGGCACGCCTCGGCGCGCTCCCTCCTGCAACGTCATGATGCCCCTTCGCCTCGTCCCTGCGCGTGAGTCACTGTAAACGCGAGTGACTCCCGTCACAACGATTCGGGAGGAGTTTCGTCACTTAATTTGGACGAATGTACGACTCAGGGGCGTCGAGCCGTCACGAAGCGGGGGCGTCCGGCCAGGTCGGGGTGGTCGCGGACCTGCAGCCAGGGCTCCTCGTGGGCGGCGCCGCCGAAGACGGCCGGGGCCGACTCGCCCTGCGCGTCCGCGTGCTCGGCGGCGACGACTCCCCCGCTGCGCAGGAGGCGACGAGCGACCTGCTCGACCACGCGCATCGCGTCGAGGCCGTCCTCGCCCGACCAGAGCGCGAGCGCAGGGTCGTGGTCACGCACCTCGGGAGCGACGCTCTCCCACGCGTCCAGCGGGATGTAGGGCGGGTTCGCGACGACCGCGTCGACGGTGCCGTCGAGGTCGCCGAACGCGTCGGCCATGTCACCCTGACGCAGGTCGACCCCCGTTCCGGCAAGGTTGCGGACCGCCCACTCGAACGCGCCCTCGTCGAGCTCGACGGCGTGCACCCGCGCGTGCGGGACCTCGTGCACGACGCTCAGGGCGATCGCGCCCGACCCGGCGCAGAGCTCCACGACCACGGGCGCCTCCAGGTGCGCGACCTGGTCGATGACCCAGCCGGCCATGACCTCGGTCTCCGGACGGGGCACGAACACTCCCGGCCCGACCTCGAGGTCGACGTACCGGAACGCCGCCGAGCCCGTGAGGTGCTGCAGCGGCATCCGGCGGGCACGAGCCTCGATCATCTCCAGGAACGTGCGCCGAGCCATCTCCGAGACCGACGCCCGACGCACCAGGGCACGCGGCGAGCCGGTGACGTGCGAGAGCAGCAGCTCGGCGTCGTTCTGCGGCGAGGCGACTCCCCCGTTGGCGAGCATCGCCGTGGCCTGCTCGAGCAGACGCTCCGCCTGCGAGCGGACCGTCACCGCGCACCACCCTCGGCCAGCGCGTCGAGCCGTTCGGCCAGGTCCGCCTCGACGAGCGAGGCGATGACGTCGCCCAGCGCGCCGTCCATCACGGCGTCGAGGTTGTAGGCCTTGAAGCCCGTGCGGTGGTCGGAGATGCGGTTCTCCGGGAAGTTGTAGGTGCGGACCCGCTCGGAGCGGTCCATCGTGCGGATCTGCGAACGGCGAACCTGCGAGGCCTCGGCGTCGGCAGCCGCCTGCGCCGCCTCGAGCAGGCGCGAGCGCAGGATGCGCATCGCCTGGTCCTTGTTCTGCAGCTGGCTCTTCTCGTTCTGGCAGCTGACGACGATGCCGGTCGGCACGTGGGTGATGCGCACGGCCGAGTCGGTCGTGTTGACGCTCTGGCCACCGGGACCGGACGAGCGGAACACGTCGATGCGCAGGTCGGCGTCGTTGATCTGGACGTCGACGTCCTCGGCCTCCGGCAGCACCAGGACGCCGGCCGCCGAGGTGTGGATGCGACCTTGCGACTCCGTGACGGGCACCCGCTGCACGCGGTGCACGCCGCCCTCGAACTTCAGCAGCGCGAAGGGCGCCTCGCCGGGGTCGGTGGTCTTGCCGGACTTCACCGACGCGGTCACGGACTTGTAGCCGCCCAGGGCGGTCTCGGTGCTGTCGAGCAGCTCGACCTTCCAGCCGCGGGTCTCGGCGAAGCGCGAGTACATGCGCAGGAGGTCGGCCGCGAAGAGGGCCGACTCGTCGCCACCCTCACCGCCCTTGATCTCGACGATGACGTCCTTGCCGTCGGCCGGGTCGCGCGGCACGAGGAGCCGCTGCAGCCGCACACCCAGGTCGGCGACCTGCTGCTCGAGCTCGGTGACCTCGTCGGCCAGCTCGAGCTCGCGGGCCGCCTCCAGGTCGTCGGCCGCCTCGACCCACGAGCGGTACGTGCGCACGATGCCGCCCAGCTCGGCGTACCGCTGCCCGACGCGCTTGGCCGTGGCCGGGTCGGCATGGACCGCGGGATCAGCGAGGCGCACCTCGAGATCGGCGTACTCGTCGAGCAGCGGCGTGACGGCGTCGAACATGGGGCTCCTTCGTCGGACGGGTGCGGACAGACGACGGCGCCGGCCACTCCCTCACGGGGAGTGACCGGCGCCTCGGAGCAGCTACTTCTTGCCGTAGCGCTTCTCGAACTTCGCCACGCGACCGCCGGTGTCGAGGATCTTCTGCTTGCCCGTGTAGAACGGGTGGCAGGCCGAGCAGACGTCGGCGCGCAGGACGCCCTCGGGGGCGGTGCTCTTAGTGGTGAACGAGTTGCCGCAGGTGCAGGTGACCTGGGTCTCGACGTAGTCAGGGTGGATGGCGTTCTTCATGGTGTCCTCTCGGTGACGCTGGGTCGAGCGCGGTCGCGCTCGTGAACCAGGGCCGACCTCCTATTCTGCCACCCGCCCCGACCGAAACCAAGTTCGGCCGGAGCCGGCGACGCGGCTCGCCTCGCGCGTGGGCACAGGACAAGCAGGCAAGGACCGCAGCAGGGGGTCCGTCGCGGCCGGACCGATCCGGGCTCCTCGGACCGGGTTCGCAAGATTTGCTCCGAAATGTGCCATTCGGGTAGGTCACAATGGCGCATTACGGCGCAAATCTGGGGCGGCTGTGAGGTGACGGTGGCGGCAGGGACGGCTTCGTGTCCGTGCCCGCTTGTCCCCCGCCACCGGCTACCGCCGGGTACGCGAGGCGGAGGTCAGGCGGGGAGGAGCTTCTCGATGTCGCCGGCGATCTTCGCGGGGGCGGTGGTCGAGCCGTAGCGCTTGACGACGTTGCCCTCCGGGTCGACCAGGAACTTGGTGAAGTTCCACTTGATCTTCGAGGGGCCGATGCCGCCCTTCTCCTTCTTGAGCCACTGGTAGAGCGGGTGCGCACCGTCACCGTTGACCTCGATGGCCGAGAACATCGGGAACGTGACGCCGTAGTTCTTCTGGCAGAACGCGGCCGTCTCCTCGTCGCCGTCGGGGTTCTGGTGGCCGAACTGGTCGCACGGGAACCCGAGGACGACCAGCCCGCGGTCGACGTAGCTGCTGTACAGCTCCTCGAGTCCGGCGAGCTGCGGGGTGAACCCGCACTGGGTCGCCGTGTTCACGACGAGAAGGACCTTGCCCCGGTAGTCGGCGAGCTGGCGCTCGGCGCCGTCGATGCCGGTGGCGGTGAAGTCATGAGCGGTGGTCATGACGATCAGCCTAGAGGCGATGACCCAGCCCGGCAGGTGAGCCGCCGACGACACCCTCCCGGACGACGCAGGACCGGCCCGCCGCACGAGGCGACGAGCCGGTCCGGGGCGTGCGTGGGTGTCAGCCGAGGCGGCGGACGACCTCGGCGTTGGTGGCCGAGGAGCCGAGACGCTCGAGCACCGCGGCCACGGCGGCCGAGGACTCCAGGTCGGCGAGCTCGCGGCGCCAGGTGCGGGCCGCGGCCAGCTCCTCGGGCGCCTGGAGCAGCTCGTCGCGGCGCGTGCCCGAGGCGACCGGGTCGATCGCCGGGAACAGGCGCTTCGCGGCCGCATCGCCGACGAGGTGCAGCTCGGTCGTGACCGTGCCCTTGACCTCGCCGAGGATGAGCTCGTCGACGCGCGAGCCGGTCTCGACCAGCGCGGTCGCGATGATCGTGAGCGACCCACCGTTCTCGAGGTTGCGCGCAGCGCCGAGGAGACGCTTCGGCGCGAAGAGCGCCGAGGTGTCGATGCCGTCGGTGAGCACCCGACCCTGGCCGGCGGCGGCCTGGTTGTAGGCCCGACCCAGTCGCGTGATGCCGTCGAGCAGCACGACGACGTCGTGACCCAGCTCGACCAGGCGCTTGGCGCGCTCGATCGCGAGCTCCGCGACCGTCGTGTGGTCGCCGGCCGGGCGGTCGAAGGTCGAGGAGATGACCTCACCCTTCACGGACCGCTGGAACTCCGTGACCTCCTCGGGACGCTCGTCGACGAGGACGATCATGAGGTGGCACTCGGGGTTGTTGGCCGTGACCGAGCTGGCGAGGTCGCGCAGGACGCTGGTCTTGCCGGTCGACGGGGGCGCGACGAGCAGGCCGCGCTGACCCTTGCCGATCGGGGCGAACAGGTCGGCCACACGACCGACGACGTTGGTCGCGTCGGTCTCGAGCTTGAGCCGCTGCGTCGGGAAGACGGGCGTCAGCGCGTCGAACTCCGAGCGCTGCTTGGCCTCGTCGAGGTTCATGCCGTTGACCGAGTCGACCCGGACCATCGGGTTGAACTTCTCCTTGCGCTCGCCCTCGCGGGGCTGACGCACCTGGCCGACGACGGCGTCACCGCGACGAAGGCCCCACTTGCGGACCATCGACAGCGAGACGTAGACGTCGTTCTCGCTGGGCAGGTAGCCCGTCGTGCGGACGAAGGCGTAGTTGTCGAGGATGTCGACGATGCCGGCGGCGGGCACGAGGACGTCGTCCTCGGCGACCTGCACGTCACCCTCGGCGCCGCGGCTGCCCCGGCCGCGACCGCGACGGTTGCGACGGCGGCCACCGGCCTCGTCGTCACCCTGGTCCGGACCCTGGTCGTTCTGCTGGTTGCGGTCCGGACCCTGGTTCTTGTCCTGGCCCTGGTTGCGGTCCTGCTTGTCCTGGCCCTGGTTGCGGTCCTGGTTCTGGTTCTTGTCCTGCTGACCGCCACGACCCTTGTCCTGGCCGTCGTTGTTCTGGCGGTCGTTGTTCTGGCGGTTCTGCTGGCCGTTGCCGTTGCCGTTGCCGTTGCCCTTGTTCTGGCCCTGGTTGCCCCGGCCCCGGTCCTGGCGCCCGTCGTTCTTGGCGCCGTCGTTCTTGGCGCCCTTTTCCTGGCCACCGTCGTTCTTGGCACCGTCGTTCTTGGCGTCCTTGCGGGTGGCGTCGTTCGCGGACGCGTCGTCGGCCGACGCCTCGGCGGAAGCCTTGCGCGGGCGGTCGGTCTTGGCCTTGGCCTGCGGAGCGGACTCCTCGGCCTGGGCCGGTGCAGCCTTGGGGGTCTCGCCACGCGCGAGCTTGATCGCGTCGATCAGCGCGCCCTTGCGCATCGAGCCGGCGCCGTCGATGCCGAGCTCGGCAGCGATCTCCTGCAGCTCGGCGATCACCTTGCCGCCGAGCGCGCCGCCACTGCGGCGGGCCGGACGGGTGGTGGCGGCCGTGTCGTCAGCCGCGTTGTTCGTGGGCTCGTTCGGAGCCTCGGTCGTGTCAGTCACAGATGAGTTTCCCTCTAGAGGTGGTCTCGCCACGTCCGCGCGAAAGCGGATCAGAGCAGAACGAGCCTGAATGGTTGTTCTCGTGGCGTGCCGGGGAGTGTCCTCAACTCCGGCTCCGCCAGCGTATCACCGGACGGTCGCGCCCTCGGCGTCGACGTCGAGGTGGTGCAGGTCCCATCCCGGCGGACAGGCGTCGTCGATGCCGCGCGCGAAGGCGAGGACCGTCGGACCTGCCCCGGAGATCACGGCCGGGACGCCCTCGACGCGCAGCGACCGCACGAGCTGGTAGGACTCCGGCATCGCGGCGCTGCGGTACGACTGGTGCAACCGGTCCTCGGTGGCCGAGATCAGGCGCTCCGGCGCGTGCAGGAGCGCGGCCACGAGCAGGGCGGACCGCCCCGCGTTGAACACGGCGTCGCCGTGGGAGACCGTCTCGGGCAGGAGCCCGCGCGCCTCGGCCGTGGAGACGGCCGTCGGCGGCACGAACACCGTGACCGGCACCTGGCAGTCGAGACGCTGGACCGCTGCAGCGGCGCCGTCGACCCAGGAGATCGTCAGGCCGCCGAAGAGCGCCGGAGCCACGTTGTCGGGGTGCCCCTCGATGTCGGTGGCCAGCTGGAACAGGGCGGCGTCGTCGAGACGGTCCTCGCCCTGCACGACGGCGCGGGCCGCGAGCAGACCACCGACGATGGCCGCGGCGCTCGAACCGAGCCCGCGGCCGTGCGGCACGACGTTGCGGCAGGTCAGACGCAGCCCGGGCGGCTGCTCCCCCAGCAGGTCGAACGCGGCGTGCATCGCCTGCACCACGAGGTGGGTCTCGTCGAGCGGCACCTCGCCCGCACCGGCGCCGGTCACGTCGATGTGCAGACCGGAGTCGACCGCCTCGACCGTGATCTCGTCGTGCAGACCGAGCGCGAGGCCCAGTGCGTCGAAGCCGGGACCGAGGTTGGCACTGGTGGCCGGCACCCGTACGGTGACCGGGGTCGAGCGCACGCTCATCGCAGTCCCGCGACCTCGGCCGCGGCGTCGACGTCGACGTCGATGACGGCGTCGACCAGGTTCTCGCCCTGCGCCTCCAGCCGGTGCGACATCGGCGTGTCGATGTCCTTCAGGCCGTGGCCCGTGACGGTGACCGTGATCGTGAGGCCGGGCTCCACCTCGCCCGCCTGCACGGCGGCGAGCAGACCGGCGACACCGGTGGCCGACGCGGGCTCCACGAAGATGCCCTCGCGGGCCCCCAGCTCACGCTGCGCGGCCAGGATCGCGTCGTCGTCGACCATGTCGATACGGCCGCCCGACTCGTCGCGAGCGTTCTCGGCCAGCGTCCAGGAGGCGGGGTTGCCGATGCGGATCGCCGTGGCCACGGTGTCGGGCTCCGGCACCACGCGACCCAGGACGATGGGGGCGGCACCGGCGGCCTGGAAGCCCCAGATGCGCGGGCGGCTCGCCACGACGCCGGCGGCCTCGTACTCGACGAAGCCCTTCCAGTACGCCGTGATGTTGCCGGCGTTGCCGACCGGCAGCACGTGCAGGTCGGGAGCCTTGCCGAGCACGTCGACGATCTCGAACGACGCGGTCTTCTGGCCCTCGATGCGGATCGGGTTGACCGAGTTCACGAGCGCGACCGGGTACTCCTTGGCGAGACCGCGCGACAGGTCGAGGCAGTCGTCGAAGTTGCCGCGGACCTGGATGATGTCGGCGCCGTGCATGACGGCCTGCGCCATCTTGCCCGCCGCGATGCGGCCGTGCGGCACCAGGACGATCGGCACCAGCCCCGCGCGAGCGGCGTAGGCCGTCATCGAGGCCGAGGTGTTGCCGGTCGAGGCGCACACGACAGCCTTCGCCCCCTGCGCGACGGCGGCCGAGATGGCTGTGGTCATGCCGCGGTCCTTGAAGGACCCGGTGGGGTTCTGGCCCTCGACCTTGACGAACACGTCGCCCTGGACGAGCTGCGACAGCCACGCGGAGTGCACGAGCGGCGTGCCGCCCTCACCCAGCGTCTGCGCCTTCACACCGGCGTCGAACGGGAGCCACTCGCGGTACTCCTCGATCACGCCCCGCCACGGTCGTGCCATCAGCTGCCTCCCTCGACGCGCATGACCGAGGAGACGGCGCGCACGACGTCGAGTCCTCGCAGGATCTCGACCGTCGCGGCGAGCGACGCGTCCTCGGCCTCGTGGGTCACGATGACGAGCTGGGCGTCGGAGCCGTGGCCCTCCTGCCGCAGGGTCTTGATCGAGACGTCGTACCGGGCGAACTCCTGGGCGATGACGGCCAGGACGCCCGCGCGGTCGTCGACCTCGATCACGAGGTGGTACTGCGTGTGGGCACTGCCGATCGGCAGCAGCTGCACGTCGGCGTGCGAGGTCTCGCCGGGTCCGTACACGTCGCTCACGCGGTTGCGCGCCGCGGAGACGATGTCGCCCAGCACCGCGCTGGCCGTGGGGGCACCGCCCGCGCCGGGACCGTAGAACATGAGCTCTCCGGCGGCCTCCGACTCGACGAACACCGCGTTGTACGCGCCACGCACGCTCGCGAGCGGGTGGCTGAGCGGCACCATCGCGGGGTGCACGCGGGCACCCACGGCGGGGCCGTCCGGGGTGTCGATCTGCTCGCAGATCGCGAGCAGCTTGACGACGCTGCCCATCTCGGCGGCCGACTGCACGGCCTCCGCGGTGACCGACGTGATGCCCTCGCAGTGCACGTCGTCGAGGGTCAGGTGCGTGTGGAACGCGAGGCCGGCGAGCAGCGCAGCCTTGGCGGCGGCGTCGTGGCCCTCGACGTCGGCCGTGGGATCGGCCTCGGCGTAGCCGAGACGCTGGGCCTCGGCGAGCGCCTCGTCGAAGCTCTGCCCGAGGGTCGTCATCTGGTCGAGGATGTAGTTCGTGGTGCCGTTGACGATGCCCAGCACCCGGCGCACGCGGTCACCCGCGAGCGACTCGCGCAGCGGCCGCACGATCGGGATCGCTCCGGCGATCGCCGCCTCGAACGACAGGTCGCGCTGGGCCTTCTCGGCCGCCTCGAAGAGGTCGGCGCCCTGATCGGCGAGCAGCGCCTTGTTGGCCGTGACGACCGAGGCACCGTGCTCCAGCGCGGCCCGGATCAGGTCGCCGGCCGGCTCGATGCCGCCCACGACCTCCACGACGATGTCGAGGTCGCCGCGCCGCACCAGGGCGGCGGCGTCATCGGTGAAGATCTCGGCGGGCACGTCCAGGTCGCGCGGCGTGTCGAGGTTGCGGACGGCGATGCCGACCAGCTCGAGCGGCGCACCGACACGGCGGGCCAGCTCGTCGGCGTCACGGGTCAGACGTCGGGCCACCTCCGTGCCGACGACACCGCACCCGAGCAGCGCGACGCGAAGGGGACGATCGTGGGCATTCACGGGGGTCAGCCTATCGGCGGCACTGGCAGGCCGACGAGCCGCGCCACGTACCGAACCGGCGTCCCGCTCGTTGTAGCATCGGCCGACCTGACGACGGCCGCGAGAGGAACACCCATGGCACTCGAGTCCTGGAGCCGTCTGCGTCGGTGGGCGCGTCGCCGCCGCAAGCCCCTGACGATCGGGGGCACCGCGCTCGTCGCGATGGCCCTGGCGGGCTGGCTGATCTACGACGCGGCCACCGAGCCGATCGTCGGCAGCGAGCGCGCCGATCCGTCGAGCACGATCGGTGCTCCCGGCGGGGCGTCGGACTTCGCCCAGCAGCTGGACGTCAACGCGGCCGGACCCGGAGGGCGCACGGGGCCCGCGATCGCGACGGGCGAGGGCACCCACACCGTCACGCTCACGATCACGACGGACGTCGCGTTCACCGCCGCGGCCTACCTCGTCATCGACGGTCGTGAGGTCGAGCTGCCCCCGGGCAAGAAGACCACCACCCAGACGTTCACGGTCAAGGGCAAGTCGCCGCTCATGGTCGCTGCCGCGCAGGCGGGCGAGAAGTCTCAGAACATCGAGTGCCACACCGACGTCAACGGCCGCCGGGTCGACAGCTTCCAGGCCACGGGGGGCTACGGCTTCGTCGTCTGCTTCGCCTGATCCAGCGCGGTCAGGCCCAGCACGGTCAGGCCCAGCCTGGTCAGACGACGTCGAGGGCGAGCAGGTCGTCCTCGGTCTCGCGGCGCACCACGAGCCGGGCCTCGCCCGCACGCACGGCGACCACGGCCGGTCGCGGCACGTGGTTGTAGTTGCTCGCGAGCGAGCGGCAGTAGGCGCCGGTGCCGGGCACCGCGAGGAGGTCGCCCGGGCCCAGGTCGGACGGCAGGTACTCGTCCTTGACCACGATGTCGCCCGACTCGCAGTGCTTGCCGACGACGCGGCTCAGCACGCCGGCGGCCTCCGACGACCGCGAGGCGAGCGTGGCGGAGTAGTCGGCGCTGTAGAGGGCGGCCCGGATGTTGTCGCTCATGCCGCCGTCGACCGCGACGTACCGGCGCGAGGCGCCGCCGTCGAGCGCGACCTCCTTGGTGGTGCCCACGGTGTACAGCGTGAACGTGGAGGGACCCACGATGGCCCGCCCGGGCTCGATCGAGAGCTTGGGCACACCGATGTCGAGGGCGTGGCACTCGTCGTCGACGATCTTGGTGATCTCGCGGGCGAGGTCGTCGGGGGCCCGCGGGTCGTCCTGCGTCGTGTAGGCGATGCCGAAGCCGCCGCCCAGGTCGAGGTCGGGCATCGTGACACCGAGCTCGCGCTCGACCTCGGCGTGCAGCCGCAGCACGCGGCGCGCGGCGACCTCGAAGCCGTCGGTCACGAAGATCTGCGAGCCGATGTGCGAGTGCAGGCCGCACAGCTGCAGTCCCGTGGCGCTCGTGATGCGCCGGACCGCCTCGAGGGCCTGGCCACCGGCGATCGAGAAGCCGAACTTCTGGTCCTCGTGCGACGTGGAGATGTACTCGTGGGTGTGGGCCTCGACGCCGGCGGTGACACGCACCATGACCTTGGCGGTGGCGCCGAGCTCGGTCACGAGGCTTGCGAGCCGGTCGATCTCGTCGAAGGAGTCGACGATGATGCGACCCACGCCCAGCTCGATCGCCCGGCGCAGCTCGGCCTCGGACTTGTTGTTGCCGTGGAACGCGATGCGCGACGGCGGGAACTCCGCCTTGAGCGCGACCGCGAGCTCGCCGCCCGTGCAGACGTCGAGGTTGAGCCCCTCCTCGGCGACCCAGCGGGCCGTGGCGACGCAGAGGAACGCCTTGCCGGCGTAGAACACGTCGGCGTCGGAGAACGCGTCGCGGAAGGCGCGTGCGCGGTGCCGGAAGTCGTCCTCGTCGACGACGTAGAGCGGTGTGCCGTACTCCTCGGCGAGCTCGGGAGCGGACTCCCCCGCCACCGTGAGCACGCCGTCGGCCTTGGCCGCGTTGCGCGACCACAGGTGCTCGACGAGCTCGTTGACGTCGTCGGGACGGTGCAGCCAGGCGGGGCCGCGGTGTCCGGCCTGGCCGTGCAGGGCGCCTGCCTCGTGGGAACGCATGGTCACATCCTGTCGGGAGCGCTGACGCCGAGCAGACCCAGGCCGTTCGCGACCACCTGGCGGGTGGCGGCCACGAGCACCAGACGCGTGCGGTGCACGTCGCTGACCTCCTCGTCGCCACGCGGGAGGACCCGGCACTCGTCGTAGAACTTGTGGAACGCCGAGGCCGTCGCCTCGAGGTAACGGGCGACCCGGTGCGGCTCGCGCAGCTCGGCCGCGCGGGCGACGAGCCGCGGGAACTCGGCGAGGGCGCGCAGCAGGTCACCCTCCTGGTCGGTCGCGAGCAGGCCGGGCTGGAAGCCCTCGACGTCGACCACGACGCCCAGGTCGGCGGCGTTGCGCAGGATCGACGAGAGCCGGGCGTGCGCGTACTGCACGTAGTAGACGGGGTTGTCGCTCGTGCTGCTCGACCACAGGTCGAGGTCCAGGTCGATCGAGGAGTCGGTCGAGTACCGGGCCAGGGCGTACCGGGCCGCGTCGACGCCGATCGCCTCCACGAGGTCCTCGAGGGTGATGACCGTGCCCGCCCGCTTGCTCATGCGCACGGGCTGCCCGTCGCGGACGAGGTTGACCAGCTGGCCGATCAAGATCTCGAGGTTCACGCCCGGCTCGTCGCCGAACGCCGCGCACATCGCCATCATCCGCGACACGTAGCCGTGGTGGTCGGCGCCCAGCATGATGATCGCGCGGTCGAAGCCCCGCTCACGCTTGTCGAGGTAGTAGGCCAGGTCTCCCGAGATGTAGGCGGGCTGGCCGTCGGACTTCACGACGACCCGGTCCTTGTCGTCGCCGTAGTCGGAGGTGCGCAGCCAGCGCGCGCCGTCCTGCTCGTACATCTTGCCGAGGTCGTCGAGGCGGGTGATCGCCCGGTCGACAGCGCCGGACTCGTGCAGGTCGTTCTCGTGGAAGTACACGTCGAAGTCGACGCCGAAGTCGTGCAGGCTCTGCTTGATCTCGGTGAACATGAGCTCGACGCCCTCGGCGCGGAACACCTCGGACGCCTCCTCACCGGGCAGGTCGGCAGCACCGGGGTGCGCAGCGAGCACCTGGGCGGCGATGTCGTGGATGTACTGACCGCCGTAGCCGTCCTCGGGCGCGTCCTCGCCGCGGGCCGCCGCGAGCAGCGACCGGGCGAAGCGGTCGATCTGCACGCCGTGGTCGTTGAAGTAGTACTCGCGCGTCACGTCGGCACCGACGAACGAGAGCAGGCGACCGAGCGAGTCGCCCACCGCAGCCCAGCGGACTCCACCGATGTGGATCGGTCCGGTCGGGTTGGCGCTGACGAACTCGAGGTTCACCCGCTGGCCCGCGTAGACGTCGCCGCGGCCGTAGTCGGCTCCCGCGGCGAGCACGTCGACGGCGAGGCCACCCTGCGCACCGGCCTCGACGCGCAGGTTGAGGAAGCCCGGGCCCGCGATCTCGGCCGAGGCGATGCCCTCGTGCTCGGCGAGCAGACCGGCCAGGTCCTGGGCGAGGTCGCGCGGCGGCCGACCGGCCTTCTTGCCGAGCTGCAGGGCGATGTTCGTGGCGTAGTCGCCGTGCTCCTTGACCTTCGGACGCTCCACGACGACGTGGGTCGGGAGCGGGTCCGGCAGGCTCAGGCGCCCGTCGTCCGCCAGGCGGCCGAGGGCGGACACGATCACGTCACTGAGCTGGTCGGGAGTCACCCGCGGAGTCTATCGACGCCCACTCTCGACCAGCTCCGCCACGGTCGCCACGAGATGGTCGGGGTCGAAGGGCTTCACGACGTACGCGTCGACCCCCACGTCCCAGCCCCGTTGGACCGACGTGGGATGACCCTGGGTCGTGACCATGACGACCACGAGGTCGCGCAGGGCGGGGTCGGCCCGGATGGCCTGCGTCGCCGAGATGCCGTCCATCCGCGGCATCATGACGTCGATCGTGACCGCGTCCGGGAGGGACTCGGCCGCACGCAGCACCTCGAGGGCGTCGACACCGTCGACCGCCTCCTCGACCTCGAAGCCCGCGAGCTCGAGGTTCATGCGGATCAGGAAGCGGATCGATGCCGTGTCGTCGACCACCAGCACCCGACGACCGCTCCCCACGCCCGTGTTCTCCTCCACCTGATCCACGGTATCCGCGGTCCGGTAGGCTCGGCGCGGAAACGGACGGTCCGGCCTCAAGCGCCGGACCCCGGGCCCCCGTAGCTCAGGGGATAGAGCGCCGCCCTCCGGAGGCGGAAGCGCAGGTTCGAATCCTGCCGGGGGTACTCGTCGGACCCGGACCCGTGCGGTCCGGGTTCTTCCACGTCCGGACGTGGTGGGGACCGCTCCCCCGGGTCCACGCCGGCCGGCACTCGTACCGTCGCAGGATGAGCACCTCGCGCCCGCTGCCTTCGCCTCCCCTGGCGACGCGACACTCACGTGGGCCGCTCGTGGCGCTGATCGGCGGCCTCGTCCTCGTGCTCGCCGGCACGGGCGCCGCCGTGGTCATGTCCGTGACCTCGACGCCGCCCGGTTCAGCCACGCCCGAGGAGGCGCTCCGGGCCTACCTCACCGCCGACGCGACCCACGACTGCGAGGAGCTCGTGAGGCACCCCATCGCCGGGTACGCCGACCTGGACGAGTGCGAGGAGGCCGAGGCCGAGCACCGCGAGGAGGACCTGGACCACGACATCGACCCCGACAGCCGCGTCGCCGACTTCGAGGTCATGGACGTCGACGACGAGGGTGACGTCGTCACGTTCTCCATCGACTACGAGGAGTCCTACCTCGAGGACGGCGAGACCCAGTACTCCGGCAACTTCCGGGGCTACGAGGTCGTGCAGGACGACGACGGCACCTGGGCGGTCACCGAGCTGACCTTTGAGGACTGAGCCCGGTCGTGGGTACTCCCCCGGCATGACGGACGACGACGAGCGCTGGCTCGTGATCGACGGACGCCGCTGGCGTCGTACCGACCCGTCGCTGCCCGAGGACGTCGTCGAGGCCCTGAAGTCCCATTTGGGGCGGGCGCGGTCCGCGGTCAAGCAGGCCAAGGGCGCCGGCGACGAGGCAGCCGTCCGTCGCGCCCGGGACCGGGTACAGCTCGCCAAGACCGGGCTCGGCGAGCGGGGTCCGTACTGGTGGGAGGTCGACGAGGCCGACCGCCTCGCCCAGGCCCGCGACGCTCTCCGCGACCTGGGCGACTGAGACCGCTCAGCCCCGCGGCAGCGCGAACCGCAGCAGGAGGGCGCCCTCGCTGAAACGTCGCTCCTCGAGCAGCTCGAGCGCGCGGTGGACCCAACCGTCCGGGAAGAGCCGCCGGCCCGACCCCAGGACGACCGGGTGCACGAACAGCCTGACCTCGTCCACCAGGTCGAGCCGGAACAGCTCGTGGGCGAGCTCGATGCTCCCGGTGAGCACGATGTCCGTCCCGTCCTGCGCGACCAGGTCCCTGATCTCGTCGGCCAGCCCGTCCCCGCCCCGCAGGACCGTCGTGCCCTCCCACTCCGGGTCGTCGAGCGACCTCGACACGACGTACTTCGCCACCCGGTTCAGGTGGTCGGTGACCCCGGTCGAGTCGTCGGTCTGCTGCGGCCAGAAGCCGCGCATCTCCTCGAACGTCACCCGACCGACGAGGAAGCCGTCGGACGCCGCCGCGTGCTGACGGGTCACCTCCGACATCTCGGCGTTCTGGGGCGTGTCGGCCGACGGGTCGAACCACGACTGCTCGTTGTCGACGATCCCGTCGAGGCTGATCATCTGCGTCACCACGATCCTGCGCATGCCGCGTCCTTCCTGTCCTGTCTCCCTTCCATGCTCGGTCGGCCCGCGCCCCGTCGCACCTCGGGCTTGCCTCGCACCGTGCGAGGGTCGCTAGGTTCGGCCGGGTGAGGGTCTCGGAGCTGTCCGCCAGGACCGGGGTGTCGATCCACCGCCTGCGCCGGTGGGAGTCGGCCGGGCTCCTGCGCGCCCAGCGGGACGACCTGGGCACGCGCCGGTTCGACGACGACACCGTCCGCGTCGTGACGTTCGTGGCGATGGCCCGGGACCTCGGCTTCGGACTCGACGAGATCGCCTCCCTGGTGCCCGACTACGCGGCGGGCCGACTCGGCATCGACGAGCTCGTGTCACGCCTGCACCGCCGGATCACGGCGATCGACGCCGAGATCGCCACCCTCCAGCAGCAACGACGGCGCGTCGTGGACCACGTGGCGTGGTTCGAGGCGCGACGCCCCACGCCGACGAAGGAGACCCGATGAACGCACCCGCGATCGATCCCGCCCTGAGCCACATCAGCGACATCGTGCATGCGATGCCGATCGCCCGGACGCTCGGGGTGGAGGTCACCGAGCTGCGGCGCGGGCACGCCGAGCTGCGCACCCCGATCGCCGAGGCGATGACGTTCCGCCCGGGGCAGCTGCAGGCCGCAGCCGTGTTCGCGGCCGGCGACTGCGCGGCCGTGGCCGCGGCAGGGACGCTGCTGGAACCAGGCTCGTGGGCCGCCACGATCGACGGCACGATCAAGCTCGTGGCCCCGGCGTCTGGCACGGGCCTGCGGGCGGTCGGCCGGGTCGTCGACCAGGGCCGGCTGCTCACGACGTGTGCGGCCGACGTCTACGCCGTCGACGGGGACGACGAGCGCCTGTGCGCGACGTGGCTCGGCACCGCTCGCACCATGGCGCAGCGTCTCCTCTAGGCGCCGGAGCTCTCCAGGAACTCCACGACCTGGTGGGCGAAGACGTCGTTGTCGTCCCCAGCCACCATGTGCCCGGCGGCGGCCTCGCGCACGACCGCGTGCGGGATGAGCCGCTGCAGCTCCTCGGCTCCCTCGGCCGACACGACGTCGGACTGCGCGCCGCGCACGAGCAGCGTCGGGACCTGGACCCGCTCGGCGGCCGGACCCAGACGGTCCTGTCGTGTGGCGCGGCTCGGCTCGTCCCGCACCTGCAGGAAGGCCGGGTCCCAGTGCCAGCGCCACCGGCCGTCCGGCCCCTGCCGCACGTTCTTCTTCAGCCCGTCGAGGTTCTTCGGGCGCGGCCGGTGCGGGTTGTAGGCGGCGACGGCGTCCGCGACGTCCTCCAGGGTGGCAAAGCCGTCCGGGGCGGACGCCATGAAGTCGAGGATGCGCTTCACTCCTTCAGGCTCGGTCCGGGGAGCGACGTCGACGAGCACGAGCGCGCGGGCGGCCACCGCGGACTCGCCCACGGCGATCAGCGAGGTCATGCCGCCCATCGAGGCGCCGACCAGCACGGGCTCGATCGCGAGCTGGGACGCCACGGCAGCGAGGTCGCCGACGAGCGCGTCCATGGAGTAGTCACCGTCCTCGGCCCAGGCGCTGTCGCCGTGCCCGCGGGCGTCGAGGGCGATCGTGGTCCAGCCTGCCGCGGCGAAGCGCGGTCCGCTGCGGTGCCAGGAGTGACGTGTCTGCCCGCCGCCGTGGAGCAGCAGCACCACGCCGCGCTCGTCGTCCGCGGACCAGCGGTCGGCGACGAGCCGTCCAGCAGCCCCTTCGAGATCGATCTTCTCGGAGTCCACGGATCCCCCTCGCTCGGCGAAGGACGCGCAGGCGCGCCCCGACGTCGTCCGGCCACGTCGCGTCGCACGCTAGCGCACGGTGCTCGACCCTCAGCCGAGGGCGAGCAGCTCGGTGAGCGTCAAGGGCTCGCGGCCTGTGAGCGCCAGGACGTCGCCCGAGATCTCGGACTGCTCTCCCCGCGCGATCGAGGTGTAGGTCGAGACCCAGGCGTCGAGCTGCCACTGGGGCGCCCCGTACCCGGCGCGGGAGGCGTAGGCCTCCTCGATCGTCTCGTCGTGGAAGCGCACGTCGGTGCCCCGTGCGGCCGCGATGGCCCCCGCCACCTCGGACATGGTCAGGGCCTCACGACCCGTCAGGTCGTAGGTGCGACCCAGGTGCGAGTCGGGGTTCCGCAGCACCGCGACCGCGGACCGGGCGACGTCCTCGCGGGCCACGAGCGCCGCGCGGCCGTCGCCGGCGGGGCCGCGGATCACGCCGTCGTCGCCCACGAAGTGCGGCATCAGGTCGAGGTAGAACGCGTCGCGCAGGAAGGTCCACCCCAGGCCGGACGCCCGGAGGTACTCCTCCGTCACGCCGTGGTCGCGGGCGAGGGTGAACACCGCTTCCGGGCCGGCGGCGTGGAAGGACGTGTAGACGACGTGCCGCACACCGGCCGCAGCCGCTGCGTCAATGAACGAGCGGTGCAGGTCGAGGCGGTGCGTGCTCTCCGGCGCCGACACCATGAACAGCACGTCGACACCCGCCATGGCCACGGCCGACGCGGACCGGTCGCCGTAGTCGGCCGGGCGCACCTCGGCCCCGTCGAGGTCGGGCGCGCGCTGCGGGGAGCGCACGAGCAGCCGCTGTCTGACGCCCGCGTCGGCGAGCAGCCGGGCCACTGCACCCCCCACCGACCCGGTCGATCCGGTCACGGCCACGAGTGGCTGGGTCACGTCGGTCTCCTCGGTCGGGCTGTGGTCGCCACCCTAGGCTGACGGCATGTCACGCGTCCGAGTCCTCGTGATCGCCGTCTCGGTGCTGCTTCCGGTGCTGGTGCTCGTGGCCCTCGTGCTGCGTCCCGTGCCCGCCCAGACCCGCGACGCCTCCGTCGTCGTCGTGGCGACCGACGTGGTGTCCGCCGGGCTGGTGGACGCGTTCGAGACGGCCGGGGACGACGTCGTGGAGCCGTTGACCGCGTCCTCGTCGGAGGAGGCCCGGGTCGCCGTCGAGCAGGGCGATGTCGTCGCAGCGCTGACGGTGGACCTCGAGGCCGAGAACGACGTGCTCTACGTGGCCGGCGCCAACGGCAGCCGCGTCAACACCGCCGTCATCACCGCGGTCGAGGACGTCATGGCGACCTTCGACCGCACCGTGGTCGTGCAGGATGTGAACCCGGCGGACGTCCGCCCGGTGGTGCCGCCCGTGCTCGTGGCGGTCGGGCTGCTCCTGGGGATCGTCACCATGCTCGTGCGGCGCTGGGGCGGCAGATTCCGTCGCACTGCGCGACCGCCCCGCCACCTGGCGGAGCGCATCGGCACCGACGCGCTGCTGTATGGCGTCGTCCTCGGGCTCGCCGCCGTGTTCGCCGGCCTGCCCGGGTCGCCGCCGGTGTGGATCGGGCTCGGTGTGCTGCTCGTCGCGCTCTCGGCGACCCTGACGGCCGCCGTCCTGCGGGCGATCGGGGCGTGGGGTCTCGGCCTGGTCGTGGCTCTGCTCGTGCTGCCGACCTGGGTCATCGTGCGGGCCCCGCACGTGCAGCTGCTGCCGGCGTCCTTCGAGGCGGTCGGTCGCTGGCTCCCGCACGGCGCCGCTGCCGACGTCGCCTCGCGCATGGCCCTGTTCGGGGACACCGGGAGTGCTCAGCCGTGGCTCGTCCTGCTCGCCTGGGCGGCGGTGGGCGTCGCCGCCCTCGTGCTCGTCCTCCGGTTCACGCGCGCACCCTCGTCCGAGGTCGCCGTCGTCGCCGAGGACTGAGGCTCAGAGCAGGCCCTCCTGGCGCAGCCAGGCCTCCACACGCACCATGCCCTCGGCCAGGTCGACCGTCGGCTCGTAGCCGAGCAGGCGTCGGGCCTTCTCGATCGAGTACGTGCCGGTGCGGCAGAAGTACCGCACCGCGACCGTGCTGACCTCCGTGCCGGGATCGAGCATCCGGGCCGGGACGGCTGCGCCACCGGCGATGGCGAGCGCGAGCGAGGTCGGCAGCAGCACGGGCCGGCGACCGAGCATGCGGTAGTAGTGGCCGAAGAACTCGGCCGTGGTCACCCCGACGCCTCCCGCGAGGGTGAAGACCTGACCCGCTCCCTCGGGTCGCAGCGCGGCGAGGCTGATGCCGTCGACCAGGTCGTCCACGTAGACCGGGCTGTGGATCCCCCGCCCCCGCGCGGGCAGGAAGAACTGACGCTTGCGGATCATCTCGACCGGCAGGACCGTCCACGGACGGGACGCCGGACCGTACACGTCGCCGGGTCGCACGATCGTGGCCTCGAGCTGACCGGCCGCGTGCGCCTGGAGCACGACCTGCTCGGACGCGATCCGGGTGTCGACGTACGGGTTGCCGTCGGGGCGCACGGGGTGGTCCTCGGTGACGCCGTCGGGAAAGCCGAGGTCGGAGAACACCCGGATCGACGACAGGTGGACGAAGCGGCCGACCTCGGCGCTGACCGCCGCGTCGAGCACGCGCCGGGTCCCGAGCACGTTGACCCGCCAGGCCTCCTCCAGCGTGGGCGAGTTCGAGACCAGCGCGGCGGTGTGGATCAGGACGTCGCTGCCGGCGAGGTGCTCCTGCCACGCAGCGGGCTCCCCCACGTCTCCGGCGACGACACCGCGGTCCGGGTCGGCCACGAGGTCGAGACCCCGTGCCTCGTGCCCGTCGGCGGCGAAGCGCGCGAGGAGGTGCCGTCCGATGAAGCCGTTCGCGCCCGTGACGAAGATTCGCATGGCGTCATTGTGACGGCACGAACACGAATCTGACAGGGCTTCCGGTCAGATAGTTCCGGTCGGCAGCCCCTATCGTCGTCCCGTGAACCGCACCACCGACCTCGGGCTCGTCGCCGGGGGTGGCGCGATCGGCACGCTGCTGCGGTTCGGGCTCGACGAAGCGGTCGGCTCGGTCGGCGACCTCCCCCTCTCGACGCTGCTCGTCAACCTCGTCGGCTCGCTCGCCCTCGGCCTGCTCGTGGGCCACGGTGTCTCCGATCGCCTGCGGCTGCTGCTGGGCACGGGCGTGATCGGCGGGTTCACGACGTACAGCGCCTTCGCCGTGCAGACGCAGGAGCTCGGGTCGGCCTCCGAGGTCGTGCTGAGCGCGGTCTACCCGGTGGTGACCGTCGTCGGGGGCTTCGCCCTCGCCGTGCTCGGCCTGCGCTGGGGCCGTCGATGACGGGCATCGCGCTCGCGCTCGCGGTCGCCGCTGCGGGAGGTGCCGGCGCCGCGCTGCGACACCTCGTCGACGAGCTCGTCCCCGCCCGCGGCCACGTCCCGTCGGCGCTGCTCGTCATCAACGCGACCGGCTCGTTCGCCCTCGGGGTCCTCGTCTCGGTCACGGCGGACACGACCTGGCACACGGTCGTCGGCACGGGGCTGCTCGGCGGATACACGACCTTCAGCGCCGCGAGCCTCGACGCCGCGCTCCGATGGGTCGACGGCGAGCGGGCGAGCGGCGCCCGGTCGGCCGCGTTGATGCTCGCCGTCTGCGTCGCCGCGGCGTTCGCGGGGGTCAGCGTCGGAGGTTGAGGTCGCCGGGACGGTCCACGATGCAGAACCCGGTTCGGATCGTCCCGTCCGCGACGCATGCTGGGAGCAACGACCAGTGCAGGGGGATCCATGACCGACCGCGACCTCTCGACCTTCTGGCGGGCCGAGCCCTCGAGCGAGGGCCGACCGCCCCGCGTGCTGATCCGCGTGTTCCTCGAGCCGGACCGACTCGGGCAGGGCATCGCGTACTACGAGCGCCTGCAGGCGGTCGAGGTCGACGCGATCTTCCCCTACCCGGAGGCGGGCCTGCGACTGGCGACGGTCGGCGGCTTCCTCCTGATCGAGGGTGACGACAAGCGTCTCGCTCCCTTCCGCTCGACGACCGGCACGCTGCTCGTCGACGACGTCACGCCGTACTACGACCAGCTCGTCGCCGACGGGGCAGAGATCGTCGTGCCCCTGCAGTCCGTGCCGACCGGCTCGGGGTTCAACGCGCGCCACCCCGACGGCACCGTCGTCGAGTACGTGCAGCACCGCCCGACACCGCAGGAGCTCACCGCCGGCTGAGGCACCGGACCGGCGGCGGTGAGTGAGAGCGGTCGGTCTCGGCTCGGGCCAGGTGCGGGAAAAGCAGCACGGACCAGGAGCCGGTCGGTCTCGGCTCGCGGTCGGGTGCACGACCGAGGTCGAGGGATTGCGGTCGCCGGAGTAATCGTGATCCCTTGACCTTGCCGCGGCGACGACGAAGGTCGAGGGGTTGAGGGTGCCAGGGCGACCACAAACCCTCGACCTCCGTCGTCAGGGACCGGAAACGATGCATCCGGGTAGCCCCAACAACCGCAACGCCTCATCCCCGGTCCGACGAGGACCGCCGATGATGCATTCCGGCACCCCAGGCAGCCCGAATGCATCACCTCCGGTCCCAGCCACGCCGGATCGTCCGTGCCCGCCTGTCGCCGACCAACCGGCGGCGGCCGGCAACCCGGCGGTCCCACCGCGCGACCGGCGGGGTCCTCGCGCGGCACGAGTCGGTAGCGTGGTGGCCATGACGACGGAGCACCCCGGCGCCCACGCCTTCGGCCTTGCCACCCTCACGCAGGACGGCACCGTCCTCGACGTCTGGTACCCGGAGCCGCGCCTCGGAGCCGCCAGCGCCCACGACCACGAGCCGGAGGCCCTGACCGCGGCCGATCGTGACGACGCGATCCGCGGCGTGCGGGTCGCGGTCGTGCACACCGTGATCGACGACCTCGGCCAGGCGCCGACCGACGCGTACGACGTCTACCTGCGCCTGCACCTGCTGTCGCACCGGCTCGTGCAGCCGCACGGCCAGAACCTCGACGGCATCTTCGGCCTGCTGGCCAACGTCGCCTGGACCTCGCTCGGCCCCGTCGCGGTCGCCGACCTCGACGCGGCACGCGCCCGCGCGCGTGCGCAGGGCCTCCACCTCGCCGTCACGAGCGTCGACAAGTTCCCGCGCATGACCGACTACGTCGTGCCCTCCGGCGTGCGCATCGCCGACGCCGACCGCGTCCGCCTCGGCGCGCACCTGGCTGACGGCACGACCGTGATGCACGAGGGCTTCGTGAACTTCAACGCCGGCACGCTCGGGCACGCGATGGTCGAGGGCCGCATCTCGGCCGGCGTGGTCGTCGGCGACGGCAGCGACATCGGCGGCGGCGCGTCCATCATGGGCACGCTCTCGGGCGGCGGGTCGCAGGTCATCAGCATCGGCTCCAACAGCCTGCTCGGCGCGAACTCCGGCATCGGCATCAGCCTCGGCGACGACTGCGTCGTCGCCGCGGGCACCTACGTCACGGCCGCCAGCAAGGTGACGCTCCCGGACGGCACGGTCGTCAAGGCCCTCGAGCTGTCGGGACAGAACGGCCTTCTCTTCCTCCTCAACACCGAGACGGGCCGCCTCGAGGCGCGCCCGCGCGGCGAGCGCGCCGGCATCGAGCTGAACGCCGCGCTCCACGCCAACTGATGCCGGCCGCGCCCACTCCGTGAAGCTCCGCTGGGTCGTCGCCGGATCCCTCGCGCTCGTCGGGGTCGTCGCCGCGACGACGCTGCACGACCGTGAGCCGAACCGCGCGGAGTACTGCGTCGCCGAGGTCGAGGGCACGCGCGCCCAGGTCGACCTCGAGCAGGCCCGCTGGAGCTCGCTCATGGCCGCGATGGCGCAGAACCGCGGCCTGCCGCCCCGGGCCACCACGATCGCGATCGCCACGGCGTTCCAGGAGTCGCGGATTCACAACATCGACTACGGCGACCGCGACTCGGTCGGGCTGTTCCAGCAACGCCCCTCGCAGGGGTGGGGCACGGTCGAGCAGATCATGGACCCGCGCTACTCGATCGGTGGGTTCTACGACGGACTCGTCCAGGTCGCCGACTACACGACGCTCGAGATCACCGCGGCGGCCCAGGCCGTGCAGCGCTCAGCGTTCCCGGAGGCCTACGCCCAGCACGAGCCGGCCTCCCGGTCGCTCGCCTCCGCACTGCGGGGCTACAGCCCGGCGGCGTTCACGTGCCAGCTCAACGACGAGGGCGGCGGCAGCGCCACGGGCGTGCTCGACGACGTGAACGCGGCCTTCGGCAGCCTCGGCGGGGTCGTCGACGGCGACTCCGTGGTCACCCGCTTCACCGGACCCGCGGAGGACACCGTGATCCGCGGTTGGGCACTCGCGCAGTACGCCGTCGCGAACGCCTCCCACCTCGGCATCTCGAGCGTGAGCTTCGACGGCCGCGCGTGGACCGTCGAGGACTCCCCCGAAGGCTGGGTCGAGTCGCCCGACGCCGCCGCCGACACCGTCGTCATCCGGACCCGCTGAAGCCCGCCGCGGGACGCCTCAGCCGATGTCGCGGCGGAACGTCGTGAGGCGTCCGACGACCGCCAGCACGAGGATGTAGGTGACCATCACGATCGCGCCACCCCACTGCGGGAGCAGGTCGGTGCCGCCACCCTCCCCGCCGAACGAGCTGAAGAAGCTCGATCCGAGCAGGGCGTCGGCTGCGGCGCCCGGTAGGTACTTCGAGACCTCGCTCGTGGCGTCGAAGGCCCCGAGGGCCACGCGGGCGATCGGCTCGATGAGCTGAGTGAAGGCGAGCACCACGACGATGGCCGCGACCTGGTTGGTGAGCACGGTGCCGAAGGCGACGCCCATCATCGTCCAGAGCGCCATGACCACGACCGACAGCACGAGCGTCTCGATGACGTCGCCGTCACCCAGGAAGGCGCCGTCACCGACGAGCTCGAGCACGGGCGCGCCCGCGGCCACCACCGTGACCGTGGCGAGGACGCCATAGGCCAGGCCCATCGGGATGCTCGAGACGAGCTTTGCGACGACCAGCATCGACCGTCGCGGCTCGACGAGCAGGCTGCCGGTGACGGTCTTGTGCCGGAACTCCGACGTCACCGCGAGGCTGCCGATGATGAGCGGGAAGACGTAGCCGATCGGGCTCGTAAGCGCGTAGATGCTCTGCGCGATCTCCTTCGGTGACAGGAAGTTCGACGCCTGCGCGTCGGCACCGGTGTCGACCGTGAGCGAGAAGCCGAACACGCCGGCGATGAAGGCCAGGTAGGCCACCATGACGATCGCGAGGATCCACCACAGGCGGGTGGAGAAGAACTTGCGGTACTCCGCGACGAGAGCGGCGATCATGCGACACCTCCCGTCGTCGGCGGTGCCGGGGGCGGCGGCGGTGCGACCGTTCCGTCGACAGGCGGCGCAGCCGGTGCGGGCGGCGCAGCCGGGGCAGCAGAAGCAGACCCGGTGAACTGGGTCGTCGGCGCGTCCGAGGACTCGGTGAGCCGCAGGAACACCGCCTCCAGGTCGGCGCCGTGGTCGGCGAGCTGGTGCACCTCGAGACCGGCGGCGAACAGGGCCGCCCCGATCTCGGCGGCCGCGACGTCGTGCACGACGTGGTGGTCGAGCTGCGCGTCGAAGCTCCATCCGCGCTCGCGGACGAGCGTCTCCACGGCCTGGTAGTCGGTCGTGCGCACGACGACGTCGCGCGAGGCGAGCTCCTCGAACTCCAGCAGCGTCGAGGCGTGGATGAGCCGGCCGCCGCCGATCACGACGACGTCGTCCACCGACTGCTGCACCTCGGCGAGCACGTGGCTCGAGACCAGCACGGTGCGTCCGTCGGCGGCCAGCGCGCGCAGGAGCCCGCGCAGCCACGCGATGCCCTGCGGGTCGAGACCGTTGGCCGGCTCGTCCAGGATGATGATCGACGGGTCGCCGAGCAGCGCGGTCGCCAGACCGAGACGCTGCCGCATGCCCATCGAATAGCCGCCGACCCGGCGCTTCTTCGCACCGGAGAGGCCGACGAGCTCGAGCACCTCGTGGCAGCGGGCATCCTTGACGCCCACCTGGGGCGCGAGCGTGCGCAGGTGCCCGAGACCCGTGCGGCCCGGGTGGAAGCTCGACGCCTCCAGGGCGGCGCCCACGAGCTGGGCGGGACGCCGGATGTCGCGGTAGGCCCGCTCACCCACGATCGCCTGCCCGGAGGTCGGCTGCATGAGACCGAGCAGCATCCGCAGCGTCGTGGTCTTGCCGGAGCCGTTCGGCCCCAGGAAGCCCGTGACGCGTCCGGGCGCGACGGTGAACGACAGGTCGTCGACGGCGGTGACCGCGCCGAAGCGCTTGGTCAGGCGGTCGACGGTGATGGCTGGTGAGGTCACGACTCCCCCTTGGTCGGTGATGGCTCACGAACGACCCTATCGACGTCCGGCGCCGAGAACACCTCGACCCGCCCGGCGCGAGGCAGAGCGGGTCGAGGAGGTGCCGCGAGCGCGGCCGTGAGGCTCAGGCCTCGGGGATCGTCACCGCGACGGCGCGGTTGGCGGCCGACACGACGGCCTCCAGCGAGGCTCGCACGATGTTGGCGTGGATGCCCACGCCCCACACGATCTCGCCGGCGAGCTCGCACTCGACGTAGGCCGCGGCCAGGGCGTCACCTCCGGCTGAGAGCGCGTGCTCGGAGTAGTCGAGCACGCGGATCTCGGAGCCGGCCTGGCGCATCCCGTCGACGAACGCGTCGACCGGGCCGTTGCCCTCGCCCTTGAACGACTGGGCCTCGCCCCGCACGACGAGGTCGACGACCTGCTGGTCGCGACCGTCGCTGGAGGTCGTGGAGCTGAACGACGTGAGCGCGTAGGGCTCCGTGCGCTGCAGGTACTCGCTCTGGAAGGTCGACCAGATCGTGGGGCCGTCGATCTCGCCGGCGTCACCCTCGGAGAGCGTCTGGATGACCCGGCTGAACTCGATCTGCAGACGGCGCGGCAGGTCGAGCTGGTGCTCGGCCCGCAGGATGTAGGCGACGCCGCCCTTGCCGGACTGGCTGTTGACCCGGATGACGGCCTCGTAGTTGCGACCGACGTCGTGCGGGTCGATCGGCAGGTACGGCGCCTCCCACGGGATCTCCGAGACGCTCTTGCCCTGGGCCGCGGCCTGGCGCTCGAGGTCCTCCAGGCCCTTCTTGATCGCGTCCTGGTGCGAGCCCGAGAAGGCCGTGTGCACCAGGTCGCCCGCGTACGGGTGGCGCGGGTGCACCGGCAAGTTGGTGCAGTACTCGACGGTGCGACGGACCTCGTCGATGTCGGAGAAGTCGACCTGCGGATCGATGCCCTGGCTGAACAGGTTCATGCCGAGCGTGACCAGGTCGACGTTGCCCGTGCGCTCGCCGTGCCCGAACAGGCAGCCCTCGACGCGGTCGGCGCCGGCCATGAGCCCCAGCTCGGTGGCGGCGACGGCCGTGCCACGGTCGTTGTGCGGGTGCAGGCTGATCGCGACGTGCTCGCGGCGGCTGATGTTGCGGCCGAAGTACTCGATCTGGTCGGCGTAGGTGTTGGGCGTGGCCATCTCGACGGTCGCCGGCAGGTTGAGGATGATCTCGCGACCGTCCTCGGGCTGCCAGACGTCCATGACGGCCTCGCTGACCTCGAGCGAGAAGTCCAGCTCGGCGCCCGTGAAGATCTCGGGGCTGTACTGGTAGCCGAACTCCGTGCCCGCCATGTTCAGCTCGGCGTGCTTCATGACCAGCTCGGTGCCGCGGGTCGCGATCGCGCGGACCTCGTCGCGGCTGGCGTCGAACACCACGCGGCGGAACAGCGGCGCGACGGCGTTGTAGAGGTGGATGTTGGCGCGCTTGGCACCGCTCAGCGCCTGCGTCGTGCGCTCGATCAGGTCCTCACGGGCCTGGGTCAGCACCGAGATCGTGACGTTGTCAGGAATCAGGTCGCCCTCGATGAGCGAGCGGATGAACCCGAACTCGGTCTCGGAGGCCGACGGGAAGCCCACCTCGATCTCCTGGTAGCCCATGCGCACCAGCAGGTCGAACATGCGGCGCTTGCGCACGGGGGTCATCGGGTCGATCAGGGCCTGGTTGCCGTCACGGAGGTCGGTCGACAGCCAGCGCGGCGCCTGCGTGATGACCTGGCCGGGCCAGGTGCGGTCGGGCAGGTCGATCGGCGGAAACGCCTTGTAGCGCCCGAAGGGCATCGGCGACGGCGTCTGCGGAGAAACAGCGTTGTTCTTCATGGTCGGATCCTCAAAGGTGTGCGGTCTCGGCGGTCGGCATCACGAGACTCCACGGCGAGGTGTCCGACCTGATCAGACCTCGACGTGGCAGCGAAGGAGGAGGATGTTCGCGATACGCATGTCCCGGATAGCGTAACAGCATGACGAGTCAGGACTCCCCCACGCCCGACCACTCGACCTCCGGCGCGTACGTGAAGGCGGGCGCCGAGTTCGACCGCGACATGGACTACATCCCCGACCGGATCACGCGCGACTCCGAGCAGTGGCCGGTCGAGCCCGGGCGCTACCGGCTCGTCGCCGCGAAGGCGTGCCCGTGGGCGAATCGCGCCATCATCGTGCGCCAGCTGCTCGGCCTGGAGGACGTCATCAGCCTCGGCCTGGCCGGTCCGACGCACGACCGTCGCAGCTGGACCTTCGACCTCGACCCCGGCGGCGTGGACCCGGTGCTCGGCTACGAGCGTCTGCAGCAGGCCTACTTCGCCCGCTTCCCCGACTACCCCAAGGGCATCACGGTGCCCGCGATGGTCGACGTGCCCACGAAGCAGGTCGTGACCAACGACTTCCCGTGGATCACGCACGACTTCTTCTTCGAGTGGAAGGAGTTCCACCGTCCGGACGCCCCAGACCTGTGGCCCGAGGACGTGCGCGAGGAGATGGAGGCCGTCATGAAGCGGGTCTTCACCGAGGTCAACAACGGCGTGTACCGCTGCGGCTTCGCGGGCTCGCAGGCCGCGTACGAGTCGGCGTACGAGCGGCTCTGGACCGCGCTGGACTGGCTCGAGGAGCGCCTGGGCGACCGGCGCTTCCTGATGGGCGACACCATCACCGAGGCGGACGTGCGGCTCTACACGACCCTGGCCCGCTTCGACGCGGTCTACCACGGGCACTTCAAGTGCAACCGCACCAAGCTGACCGAGATGCCGAACCTCTGGGGCTACGCGCGCGACCTGTTCCAGACGCCGGGCTTCGGCGACAACACCGACTTCGACCAGATCAAGGCGCACTACTACGTCGTGCAGACCGACATCAACCCGACGCAGATCGTGCCGCAGGGGCCCGATCCGGCGGTCTGGCTGACGCCCCACGGACGCGGCTGAGCTACAGCACCTTGCTGATGCGGGCGGCCGCGGCAGCGACCTGCGGCCCCAGCTCGGGGAAGCGGCCGGGCTCGATGCGGGTCGAGGGGCCCGAGATCGAGACGGCACCGACTGGGGCGCCCGTGCGGTCTCGGATCGGGGCGCCGACCGAGCTGATGTGCGACGTCAGCCCGCCGACGTTGATCGAGTACCCGCGCTCGCGGATGCGGGCCAGCTCGGCCCGGATCTCGTCGGGGTCGACGAGCGTGTCGCCCGTGCGGACCTCCAGCGCTCCGCCCAGGTAGCGGTCGACCTGAGCGCGGTCCCACGCCGACAGGAACGCGAGCCCGGTGGCTGAGGCGTGCAGCGGGATGCGAGCGCCGAGCGCCAGGAACGCGCGCAGCTGGTGCGACGTGTCGAGGCGCTCGAGCAGCACCAGGACGTCGCCGTCCGGCGCGGCGAGGTGGACGGTCTCGGTCGTGGCGAGCTGCAGCTCGTTCATGACGGGCAGCGCGGCGTCGCGCAGGCTGTCGCGCGTGCCGGCTCCGCCGCACACCGAGAGGGCACGGAGCGTCATGCTCCAGCGCGTGGGCGACTGCGCCGAGGAGTCCGCCCAGCCGATCTCCTGCAGCGTGAGCAGGCAGCGCTGCACCGTGCTCTTGGGCAGATCGACCTCACGCGCGAGCTCGGACAGACCCACCGGCTGCCGCCGCGCGACGCCCTCGAGCACCCGGAACGCGGAGACGACACTCGTCGTGGCCATGGCTTGCCTTCCTCGTCGGTGTGGCCTACGTTACAGCGAACGGTCCACTAGTCAGTCCAGTGTGCCACTAGATGGACCGATTGTCACGTACCCGCCTCCCTCACCTCGGAGACCTTCATGCTCGAGCAACTCGTCGCCCTCGCGATCTTCGTCGCGGTGTTCGCGATCGCGGCCGTCCGCAACGTCAACATCGGGATCGCGATGTTCCCCGTCGCCTGCGTCGTCGGCATCTGGATCGCCGACGTCGCCCTCGCCGACGTCGTGGCCGGCTTCCCGCTGAGCATCCTGGTGCTGCTGGTGGGGGTGACCTACTTCTTCGGCATCGCCCACAGCAACGGCACGATCGACTGGCTCATCGAGGCCTCGCTCGCGAAGGTCGGCGACCGCGTGGCCCTGCTGCCGACCGCGTTCTTCCTCCTGACCGCCCTGATCTCCGCGATGGGCGCTCCGCTCGGTGGCCTGGTCATGGCGCCCATGGGCATGAGCGTCGCGCACAAGCGCGGGATCGACCCGATGCTCATGGCCCTCGCGATGGGCTGCGGCCTGAGTGCGGGTGCGTTCGCACCGACCAGCCTGTTCGGCATCATCACGTGGGGCACGGCCGACTCCGCCGGCATCGAGCTCAGCCCGCTGCTCCTGTTCGCGGTCGCGGTGATCATCAACGTCGTGCTGCTGGCCGTCGCGCACCTGCTGTTCGGTCGCGGTCGTCGCCGCAGCACCACCCCCGAGTTCGCCAAGGCGATGGTCGCCCGCGGCGAGGCGCTCCCCACGTACGGTCAGTCCTCGCTCGACCTCGACTCCGGTCGCGGCGCCGACGGTGACGACGAGGGTGGACCGGTCGGCCGACCGACCGGCCTGCAGTCGCTGACGCTCGCGACGATGGTCGCACTCGTCGCGGTCGTGGTCGTCCTCGCCCTGCGCGACGCCGAGCCCGACATCGGCGTGATCGGCTTCGCGCTCGGCGCGATCCTGGCGCTCGTCGACCCGAAGGCCGGCAAGGCCGCGATGTCCCGCATCGACTGGGGCTCCGTGCTGCTGGTCGGCGGCATCATCACCTACGTCGGCGTCCTGACGCAGATGGGCGTCATCGACATGCTGGGCGAGAAGGCCGCCGAGATCGGCGCACCCGTGATCGCCGCGCTGATGCTGTGCGCCGCGGCCGGCCTGATCTCGGCCTTCGCGTCGACGACCGGCATGCTCGCCGCCATCGTGCCGCTGGCCCTCCCCCTCATCTCCGAGGGCGGGATCCCCGGCTGGGCCATGATCTGCGCGATCGGTGTCTGCGCCTCGATCGTGGACGTCTCGCCGTTCTCCACGGTCGGTGCGACCTACGTCGCCACGACGGTCGACGAGGAGCAGCGTCCGCGCATGACGACGCTCCTGACACGCTGGGGCCTGTCGATGGTGGTCGTCGGACCCGTCGCGCTGACCCTGACCCTGATCCTCCCCGGGATGGCCTTCTCATGACGTTCCTCGCCGCGCTGCGCGACACCACCCGCCCCGACGCCCCGGACGCGCTCCGCATCGGCGACGTGACCCTGTCGTGGTCGCAGGTGCGCGACGCCGCCTCGACCTTCGCCGCGGGCGTCGACCGGACGGGCCCGGTCGCGGTGTGCGCCGTGCCGACGATGGAGACCGTCGTGGCCGTGACCGGCTGCCTGCTCGCCGGTGTGCCGGTCGTGCCGATCGCGCCCGACTCCGGTCCTGCCGAGCTCGCCCACCTCGTGACCGACTCCGGCGCCACGAGCTGGGCCGGGCCCTTGCGCGATGGGATCGAACTGCCGGTGCAGAGCATCGACCTGCACCCGAGCGACCCCGCTCCCCTGCCCGAGGCGATCGACGAGGCCACGCCCGCAACGATCCTCTACACGTCGGGCACGACCGGCTCCCCCAAGGGCGTGCTGATGAGCCACCACGCCCTGCGCACCGGCATCGAGGGGCTCGCCGAGGCCTGGGGCTGGACCGACGCGGACACCGTCGCGCACGGGTTGCCGCTGTTCCACACGCACGGGCTCGTGCTGGGCGTGCTGGGCTCGCTGCACATCGGCTCGCGCGCCGTGCACACCGGCAAGCCGACGCCCGAGCTGTACGCCGCGGCCGAGGCCACGATGTACTTCGGCGTCCCGACGGTGTGGACCCGCGTCGCCCGCGACCCGGAGTCGGCCCGCCGGCTCGCGTCCGCGCGGCTCCTCGTCTCGGGCAGCGCCCCACTGCCCGTGCCGGTGTTCGAGAGGCTCCGTGAGCTGACCGGGCAGTCGCCCATCGAGCGCTACGGCATGACCGAGACGCTGCTGACGCTCAGCACCCGCGCCGACGGCGAGCGTCGTCCGGGCTGGGTCGGGCTGCCGGTCGGTGAGGCCGAGACGCGCATCCGGGGCGAGGACGGCTCGTTCGCTCCGCACGACGGCGAGACCGTGGGCCGTCTCGAGGTGCGGGGTCCGATGCTCTTCGACGGCTACCTGAACCTGCCCGAGGTCACGGCCGAGGTGTTCACCGAGGACGGCTGGTTCGTCACGGGCGACCTCGCCGTCGTCGACGCCGACGGCTTCCACCGCATCGTCGGGCGCGAGTCGGTCGACCTGATCAAGTCGGGTGGCTACCGCATCGGCGCCGGCGAGATCGAGACCTCGTTGCTGTCGCGGCCCGAGGTGCACGAGGTCGCGGTCGTCGGCCTTCCGGACGAGGACCTGGGCCAGCGCATCGTGGCGTTCGTCGTCACCGCCGAGGCCTCCGACGACCTCGCCGCCTCGCTCGTCGACCACGTCGCGACGGACCTGTCGTGGCACAAGCGCCCCCGCGAGGTGCGCTTCGTCGAGTCGCTCCCCCGCAACCACATGGGCAAGATCCAGAAGAAGCAGCTGCTGGAGCCCGCCCCCTGAGCGGTGCGCGCACGCCGCCACGCTATCCGCCTCCGGGTCCACCGCGTAGCGTCTCCGGCATGCCTCGCCTGCTCGTCGTCCAGCACACGCCGACCGACCACCTCGCGACCATCGCGGACGCCGTGCTGGCCGGTGCGCGGCACCCCGACCTCGAGGGGGTCGAGGTCACGGTGCTGCCCGCGCTCGAGGCCGGGATCGACGACGTGCTGGCCGCGGACGGCTACCTGCTCGGGACGCCCGCGAACTTCGGGTACATCTCGGGCGCGTTGAAGCACTTCTTCGACACGGTCTACGACCACGTGCGCGAGGGGACCGCGAAGCGGCCGTTCTCGTACTGGATCCACGGCGGGTACGACACGACGGGCGCCGAGCGGGCGATGGAGCAGATCACGACGGGACTGGGCTGGAACCTCGTCGCCGAGCCCCTGGTCTTCACCGGCGAGGTGACCGACGCCCACCTCGAGTCGGCCACCGAGCTCGGCGGCACCGTCGCCGCCACCCTCACCACCTGACCCCGGAGCGGTGACTTACAGACGTGTCCCCCACCCGAGCGGTGAGCTAGGGGCGTGTCGAGCCCCGTTACGCGTCCCTAACTCACCGCCCCTCCACGCACAGGTCCCTCAGTCACCGCCCGGGGGTCAAGGGGTGGGGAGGAGCGTGGCGCGCTCGGCTGTCATGAGGTCGGCGACGCACGCGCCTCCGGCGGTCAGGCCGGCGCCGATCGCGGTGCCGACCGAGGCCATGGCCATCGGGAGGTCGCGGTGGTGGGCGGCGTCGCCGGCGGCGTAGACACCGGGAACGCTCGTGCGCCCGAAGCCGTCCAGCAGGATCCCGCCCGTCGCGGACACCTCGACGCCCAGCTGGGCCGCGAACGGTGCCGCCTGGTGCACGGTCGGCGCCACGAAGACGCCACCGAGCTCCACGACGTCGCCTCCGACCAGGTGCACCGCCACGCCGTCCGCAGACTTCTCGACGCGCTCGACCGACTCCGAGCGGACCGTTGCGCCGTAGGCCTCCGCGAGCGTGCGCGCCTCCGCGTCGACCTCGGTGCCGTGCGAGAAGACCGAGAACGAGTCCGCGATGCGCCCGAAGAACCCGGCCAGGTGCAGGAGGCGGGCCGGGTCCGTGCCGATCACGCCCGTCGCCCGCCCGCTCAGCTCGTGTCCGTGGCAGAACGGGCAGTGCGCGACCCCGCGACCCCACAGCTCGGCCACCCCCGGGATCGCCGGCAGCTCGTCGCGCACGCCGGTGGCCAGCACGACGTGCCGCGCCCGGCGCGTCGAGCCGTCCTCGAAGGTCGCCGTGAACTCCCCCGCCTCCCCCGCCAGCCACTCGACCCGCGCCGCGAGCGACGTGACGGTGGCGTACGCGTCGATGTCGCGGCGCGCCGCCGCCCGGAGCTCGCTCGGGTCCTGGCCCTCGTGGGTGATGAGGTTGTGCATGTGCCGCTCGGGGGCGTTGCGATACGCACCGGAGTCGACGTGCAGCACGGTGCGGTGCACGCGGGCGAGGGTCAGCGTGGCCTGGAGGCCCGCCGGCCCTCCGCCGATCACGAGGGCGTCGAACAGGTCGTCGTGCATGGGTTCTCCTGGGTCTGGGGCTTGCCGTCCTCACCATCGTGTGACTTCATGTTGACATGAAGTCAAGCCCCGCCCCCGAGGAGACCTGGACCGTCGGCGAGACCGCCGCGAAGTTCGACCTCCCGACCCACGTCCTGCGCCACTGGGAGGACGTCGGACTCGTGCTCCCGGCGCGCGACGGCGGAGGCCGGCGGCGCTACGACCACCACGACGTCGTGCGCATCGCCGTGATCGTCCGCAACAAGGCGGCCGGCATGAGCCTCGACCAGATCCGGGTGCTGCTCGACGAGGACGCACCGAACCGTCACCAGGTGCTGCTCGACCACGTCGCCGACCTCGACCGCCGGATGGACGAGATGCGACGCTCGCGCGAGATGACGATGCACGCCTTCGAGTGCGAGCAGCACGACATCACGCGCTGCCCGTCGTTCGCCGGATTCGTCGCCGACCTCGTGGCCTGACCCGCCGGGCGCGTCAGCGGAACAGCGAGCGCGGCAGCAGTCGCGCACGGCGACGACGGCCCGCCGGCGCGGTCGCGAGCAGCGACCTGACCACCGCCGACGCATCGGCGCGCAGGTCGTCGGCGACGGCGGTGGCACCCGGCGGTCCGTACCGCCTCGCCTCCATCGCGAGGCAGAGCCGTTCGACGGCCGGCGCCGCCTCCTGTGCGACGTGGTCGAACAGCCCGACCGCGTAGGCGCGCAGCGTGGTCGTCGGACCGACCTCCACGCCGAGGTCGGTAGCCGTGGCGACCACCTCGCGCCACCGCTCGTCCGGCGTCGCGGAGGCGCGCAGCCGCCGACGCCTCAGCAGGCCCCGCACGGCCGCCGGCAGGAGCAGCAGCACGAGCATCACGGGGACGACGGCCGCCCAGGCGCGCCGGTCCTGCTCGGTCTGCTGTGCCGTCGTGACCTCGTTCTGGTCCGCGGCCTCCGGGGTGGGCGTCGCCTGCGTGGGTTCCGGCTGCGGGGCCGTCGTCTCGGGCGCCGGTGCCGAGGACGTCGGACCGTCGTCAGGGCCCTCGTCCTCGTCGGAGATCCCCGGCGTGGGCTCGAAGGCCACCCACCCGACGCCGTCGACGTAGATCTGCGGCCACGCGTGCAGCTGGTCGGTCGTGACGCGGTAGCGCTCCTCGTCGTCGTCCGTGTCCGGCCCCGGCGCCTGACGCACGCCGGGCGCGTAGCCCACCATGATGCGGGCCGGAACCCCGACCGAGCGGGCCATGACCGCCATCGCCGACGAGTAGTGCACGCAGTACCCGCTGCGCTCCTCGAGGAAGCGCTCGATGACGTCGAAGCCGTTGCCGTCGTAGTCGCCGTCGACCGGGGCCGTCTCGGAGTACTCGAAGGCCCCCGACCGGAAGAAGTCCTGCAGCGCCTGCGCCTTCGCGAAGGCACCGACGGCGTCGCCCGCCACGACCTGCGCGGTGTCGGTCACCGACTGGGGCACGTCGTCGGGCAGCTCCAGGTACGGGTCGAGGCGCTCGGGCGGGTCCTCCGGCGCCTCGGCGAGCTGCTGGAGCGTGGGCTGCCGGGCGAGGGTCGTGACGGAGTAGGTCTGGTCGCGGGTGTCGCTGTCGTCCGAGGAGTACGTCAGCCCCGGGTTCGTGCGCTCCCACACGCCCTCGAGACCTCGGACGTCGACCGCCGGGTACGGCACGGGCAGCATCGAGGTGCGCAGGGAGCGGATCTCGACCTCGACGACCTGGCGTTCGACGTCGATCTCCTCCGAGAGGTCGGCCCGGCCCTCCTGGGGGCCGCCCGCGTCCGACGACACGGGCTCCCACGTGTCGCCCGTGAAGTCCCGCAGCATCGCGACCGAGAGGTACGGGGCGGGCCCCTGCGTCGTGTACTCCAGCGCCACCGCACGGTCGGGGCGACGCAGGTCGTCGCCGAGGGTCAGCATCGGGTTGACGCCGCGCTGGAACGGGCCGGACTCGAGGTCCTCGGCCACGCCGGTCAGCGCGGTCGTGTCCGGGAGGACGGGCGGCAGTACCAGCGCCAGGACGATCGCGCCGACCCCGACGACGGCACCGGCGGTGCTGAGCCAGGGGCTGCTCGGTGCGCCGTCCACGCCCGGACCCGTCGCGGACCGGTTCCTCGCCCGCACCTCGGCCGTCGCCGATCGCTGGAGCAGCACGAGCCACAGCGCGGCCGGGACCGCGAGCACGACGAACGAGGGCACGTCGCCCAGGACGACGCCGGGCACGAGGTAGATCGCGACCAGGAGCACCCCGATCAGCGGCACACCGCCGCGCCGTTGCAGCAGGAGGTCGCCGACGAGAGCGACCAGCCCGAAAGCCCCTGCCGCGAGCAGCGTGACCCCCGGCGACGCGTCGACCGGTGGCGCCTCTTCGGCCACGATCGTCCCGGCACGGTCGAGGAGGTCCGCCAGGCTCACGACGGTGTCAGGGGTCGGGATGAGTCCGAGGAGCATCGATCCCGGCGCGAACACCCACCCGAGCACCACCACGACCGACACCAGACCGACCACCGGCGCGCCTCGTCGTCCGAGCCGGCGGAGCACCGCGGTGGGCACGAGGACGGCGGCCGAGACGGCCACGATCGTGACCCACCACCAGGTGCCGCTGAGCAGGGTGACGTAGCCGCCGGCCAGCACCGCCAGCGTCGTGAGCAGGAGCCCGTGCTCCACCAGGTGCTCGGAACCGCCGACCGGAGCGCGACCGCTCAGCGGAAGGCCGTCACGCCGACGCACGACTCACCTCGCGAGCCAGCTCCGACCACCGGGCGGCGACGTCGTCGCTCTCGTCCCACGCCACGACCCGCCACCCCGCCGAGCGCAGCGTGTCGAGCGACGACTCGGGGCTCTCGCCCGCGACCAGCGCCAGGACCTGAGCGGTTTGTCGCAGGGCGGAGGCCCACTCCCGGGCGCGCTCGACGTCGACGACCCCGAGGACCGCGATCACGAGCCGCCCGTCCGGAGGCGTGACGCCGATCTGCTCCTGGGTCTCGTGCGACAGCCGGGCGAGGTCGACGAGAGTCGGACGCACGGAGTCCTGTCCACCCAGGATCGTCCGCGCCTCGCAGCCCGGGACCACGGTGGCGACGGCATGGCCGTCAGCGGCGAGCTGACCGATCACCGAGGCACCGGCCACCAGGGCCCACTCGGCCGGCGCGGCGGACGATCCCGGGTCGATCGCGACGGCGACGCGGTCGGCCGTCGACGGCTCGTCCTGGCGTACCATCAGCTCTCCGCGACGCGCCGTCGTGCGCCAGTCGATGCGCTTCGGCGGGTCGCCGGGCTGGTAGCCGCGGGAGATGACGTCGTCCTCGCCGTCGCCGCGACGCTGCGACATCGGGCGGCCGACCCGGGTGCTGCCCGTCCCCTGCAGCGAGGTCAGTCGGGTGAGGGACACCTGCCGCGGCAGGACCACCAGGTCGAGGTCGTCGGTCACGCGACGACGGCGCAGCACGACCCCGAACGGGTCGCACACGTCGACGACCAGCGGCCCGAGCGGGTGCCACCCGCGAGCCTCGCCGCTCACGCGCACCGTCGCGTCGACGGTCTGCGTGCGCGAGCGCGCCGGTCCGAGGCCGGCGAGCGACCCCTCCACGGTGCCGCCGAGACCGGACGGGAGGAGCGCACGCCAGGCCAGGTCGAGCGACGTGACGGGCGACCGGTTAGTGACCCTCACCCGCACGGTGCCGCTCGCACCGTGCTCGAGCACCCGCGGCGACGCCGACCGCTCGACCGTCAGGCGGCGGGGCACCAGCAGCACGGCCGCGACCGCCAGCAGCACGAGGCCCAGCAGCAGACCCGTGACCGGCAGGAGCGCCGGCAGCTGGTAGCGGCCGGCCACGAGCAGGGCCACGACCGCGGCCAGCAGCAGGACGAGGCCGCGGCGGGTGGGCCGGACGAGGGGCATCAGGACGGGTGGCGCGCGCCGGACGGCACCGGGGTGGCTGCGAGGACCCGCGCGACGGCGTCGTCGCCCGAGCCGCGGTGCGTCGCGATGCGGTGGGCCAGCACCGGGCCGGCCAGGGCGGAGAGGTCGTCCGGCAGCACGAACTCGCGCCCGTGGACGTAGGCGCGCGCCTTCGCGGCGCGCAGGAGGTGGAGGGCGGCGCGAGGGCTGGCCCCGAGCCGGACGTCCGGGTCGTCGCGCGTGGCCCGCACGAGGGAGACGCCGTACTGCTCGACCGCTCCGGAGGCGTGCACGGCCCGTGCGGAGGCGATCATCGCGCGCAGGCCCTCGGCGGTCGTGACCGGGACGATGGCGTCCATCGGGTCACCGGCGTCACGGTCGCGCATCATCGCCAGCTCGGCCCGCTCGTCGGGGTAGCCCATCGAGATGCGGGCCATGAAGCGATCGAGCTGGGCCTCGGGCAGCGGGTAGGTGCCCTCCATCTCGACGGGGTTCTGCGTCGCGATGACGGCGAACGGCGACGCCAGCGGGTGGGTCGTGCCGTCGACCGTGACGTGCCGCTCCTCCATCGACTCCAGGAGCGCGGACTGGGTCTTCGGCGAGGCTCGGTTGATCTCGTCGCCGATCACCACGTTGGCGAAGACCGCGCCGGGCTTGAAGACGAAGTCACCGGACTGCTGGTCGTAGACCGCGACACCGGTCACGTCGGACGGCAGGAGGTCGGGCGTGAACTGGATGCGGCTCACCGAGCAACCGAGCGTGCGGGCCATCGCCTTGGCCAGGACCGTCTTGCCGACGCCGGGAACGTCCTCGATCAGCAGGTGTCCCTCCGCGAGGAGGACAACGAGCGCGGTCTCGACCGCCTCGGACTTGCCGTCGATGACGCGCTCGACCCGTTCGACGATGCTGCTGACCTGACTCATGCACGCCCCTCAACCGTAGGTCTCCATGATGGCCTCCATGGCCCAACGCCGCCGGTCGATCGGAGGTTCCCGTCACCGGCGGGCGTGGCTCCACTCCAGCAGCCGGTCGACGGGCCAGGTGGTGACGATGCGGTCCAGGGGCACGTCGAACCCGGCCACCCGGGCGCATCCGTGGTCGAGGAAGTCGAGCTGTCCCGGGGCGTGGGCGTCGGAGTCGATGGAGATCAGGCAGCCCAGGTCGAGCGCCAGCTGCAGCAGGTCGTCCGGCGGATCCGCACGCTCGGGTCGGGCGTTGACCTCGACCGCGACGCCGTGCTCGGCACACGCGGAGAAGACCGCCTCGGCGTCGAACTCGCTTTGCGGACGCGTGCCGCGCGAGCCCTCGACCAGCCGGCCCGTGCAGTGGCCGAGGACGTTCGTGTGGGGGTCCTCCACGGCGCCCAGCATCCGGCGCGTCATGGTGCGGCGCTCCGCACGCAGCTTCGAGTGCACGCTGGCCACGACCACGTCGAGACGTCCGAGCATCTCCGGCGTCTGGTCGAGTGTGCCGTCCTCCAGGATGTCGACCTCGATGCCCGGCAGCAGACGGAAGTCGTCGTACGACGCGTCGACCGCGGCCACGACGTCGAGCTGGTTGGCGAGGCGCTCGGCCGAGAGGCCGTTCGCGACCTTCAGCCGGGGCGAGTGATCGGTCAGCACGGCGTACTCGTGCCCGAGCCACCGGGCCGTCTGGGCCATCAGCTCGATCGAGGACCCGCCGTCGGACCAGTCGGAGTGCAGGTGGAGGTCGCCGCGCAGGGCGGCCCGGACCTCTTCGCCGCCCGGAGCCAGCGGCTCCGACCCCGCCTCGCGCAGCTCGGCCAGGTAGGCAGGCACCTCGCCGCGGGCGGCGTCGGTCACCACCGTCGCGGTGCGCTCACCGATCCCGTCTAGGCGCCGCAGTCGGCCCTTCTCGGCCATCTCGACGACCTCGCTCGCCTGCATCGACTCGAGCGTGCGCGCGGCACGACGGAAGGCCTCCACGCGGTACGACGACGACCGGCCGCGTTCGAGCCAGAAGCCGATCTCGTCCAGCGCCTCCACGGGGTCCATGCCCCCATCGTCACCCGGGACGTCCGCGAGGGCGAGCCTGGGAGCGGAAGCCCGGATGGGAGCCACCTATCAGTAGCCAACCGACTGCTACGTTCCCGCAACTGACCACCCCACAAGCAGTGGCCCGACCCCGACCGGAAGGCCGTGACATGACTCGACCCGATCTCCGCCGTTTCTATCCAGCGAGCCTGGTCGCCGTGTTCGGAGTGACGCTCCTGTACATCGCGGGTCTCACGATTACCGCAACCCGCCTGCGCGCCATCGAGTCCGGGTCCACCGAGCTCACCGTTGCCGGCCTCCCGATCTTCAGCGGCGAACGTGACGGCCTCACCAGCTCGGCGTCGCCCGAATGGGGGTTCCTCGTCATGTCGGTCGTGTTCGTCGCCGTCGTGGTAGCCGCGTGGATCGAGTCAGGCCGACGATCGCGGTCGCGCGGCGAGGCCTAGAACCCGAGCTTGCGGAGCTGCTTGGGGTCTCGCTGCCAGTCCTTGGCCACCTTGACGTGCAGGTCCAGGTAGACCGGGACGCCCAGGATCTTCTCGATCTGGCGACGGGAGCCGGCACCGATCTCACGCAGGCGTACCCCCTGCTTGCCGATGATGATGCCCTTCTGGCTGTCGCGCTCGACGTAGACGTTCACACGCACGTCGGTCAGCGGCTTGCCCTCGGGCCGGTCCTCGCGCGGCACGATCTCGTCGACCACGACCGCCAGCGAGTGCGGCAGCTCGTCGCGCACGCCCTCGAGCGCTGCCTCACGGATGACCTCTGCGACCAGCGTCTCGGCGGGCTCGTCGGTGAGCTGGCCGTCCGGGTACAGCGGCGACCCCTCCGGGAGCGTGCGGATGAGCAGGTCGCGCAGCAGCTCGACCTGGTTGCCGTCGACGGCACTGACCGGCACGATCTCCTGCCAGCGCAGCCCGGCCTCCTCCCCCGCGGCCTGGATCGCCATGAGGTGCTCGGCGAGACGGGCGGGCGAGACCAGGTCGGTCTTCGTGGCGACCGCGAGCACCGGCTTGCGACGCAGGCCCGCGAGCTCCTTGACGAGGTACTTGTCGCCCGGGCCGACCTTCTGGTCGGACGGGAAGCACATCGCCACGGTGTCGACGTCGGTCCACGTGGAGCGCACGAGATCGTTGAGCCGCTCACCCAGCACGTTGCGCGGGCGGTGCAGGCCCGGCGTGTCGATGAGGATCAGCTGCGCGTCGTCGGTGTGCACCAGCCCTCGGATCGCGTGACGCGTGGTCTGCGGCTTGGAGGAGGTGATGGCGATCTTGTCGCCGACGAGGGCGTTGGTGAGCGTGGACTTGCCGGCGTTGGGCCGGCCCACGAAGCAGGCGAAGCCGGAGCGGAAGGTGATCTCGGGATGCGTCATCTCAGGTGTGCTTGACGGCGTGCACCGTGCCGTCGGGGTGGGCGGAGAAGACGGGGGTCTCCTCGCCCGCGAGCTCGCGGAAGGCGTCGAGGTTGACGATGCGGTCCTCGGGTCCGACGACGGCGCCGGCCTCGAGGCTCGTGGCCCCGGACGAGACGGCCATCGCGACCGCGAGGTCGAGCGCCTCGAGCTCGAGCGTCTCGAGGCGGACCGTCGTGGCGGTGTACGTGCGACCGTCCTGGTCGCGCACGGCGGCGCCCTGGACGGCACTGGTGCGGGCACGGGACGCGCGGGCCAAGGTCACCAGCTTCGCGTCCTCGGCCTCCAGCTCGAAGGCACTGTGGGAGTCGGTCATGAGCCTGAGGCTACCGACTCGTCGTCCGGGGCGATGCGCGTCACCCTCACGTGGCCGACCTTGTTGCGGCGACCCGTGGATCCCTCGGCGACGATCTGCAGCCCGAGGGCCTCCGTGCGCGAGCCCGGCAGGGGCACCTCGCCCAGGTGCTTGGCGAGCAGGCCGCCGACCGTGTCGACGTCCTCGTCCTCGAGGTCGTCGATGCCGGTGAGCTCGGCGAGGTCGTCGATGTCGAGCCGCACGCTCACGCGCCAGGAGCCGTCGGCCAGGACCTCGACCTCGTCGGGCTCGGAGTCGTACTCGTCGGTGATCTCGCCGACGATCTCCTCCAGGACGTCCTCGATCGTGACGAGCCCTGCGGTGCCGCCGAACTCGTCGACGACGATCGCGATGTGGGTGCGACTGGCCTGCATCTCGCGCAGCAGGTCGTCGCACGGCTTGGTGTCGGGCACGAACAGGCAGGGGCGCATGATCGTCACGACCCGCTCGATCTGCTCGGCCGTGTGGTTGTCGAAGACGCGCTTCGTGACGTCCTTGAGGTAGGCGATGCCGACGACGTCGTCGAGGTTCTCGTCGACGACCGGCAGCCGGGAGTAGCCGCTCTCGAGCGAGAGCGACATCGCCTGGCGCAAGGTCTTGGTCTGCTCGACCGACACGACGTCGGTGCGGGGCACCATGACCTCGCGCACGATCGTGTCGCCCAGCTCGAAGACCGAGTGGATCATCTTGGACTCGTCGGACTCGATGACCGAGGACGCCGCGGCCAGGTCGACGAGCTCGCGGACCTCGACCTCGGAGGCGAACGGACCGTCGGTGAAGCCGCGACCGGGCGTCAGGGCGTTGCCCACCACGATGAGCAGCTTCGGGATCGGGCCGAGCACCCACTCCAGCGCCATGACCGGCCAGGCCGACCAGACCGCGATCGCCTCGGCTCGCTGGCGCCCGAGGGTGCGGGGTCCGACGCCGATGAACACGAAGCTCACCACGCCCATCACGAGCGTGGCGACGACGAACTGCTGCCACAGGCCGTCGATCTCGCCGGCCACGAAGATCGCGGCCAGCACGACCGAGGCCGTCTCGGCCAGCACCCGCACCAGGGTGACGCTGTTGAGGTACGGCGCCGGGTCGTCGAGGATGCGCATGAGCCGGGCGGCCCCCGCGCGACCCTCCTCGTCGAGCTCCTCGGCGCGCGCGCGGGAGAACGACGAGACGGCGGCCTCGACGCTGGTGAGCAGGCCGGCGATGAACGCGAGGCCCACGGCGACGACCGCCGGGGTCCAGCTGACCGGGTCGAGCATCAGGGTCCTTCGGGGTCGACGCCGAGCTCGGCGCGCTGCCACTCCAGCAGGAGCCGACCCTGCAGGCCGAACATCTCCCGGTGCTCCTCCGGCTCGGCGTGGTCGTACCCCAGCAGGTGCAGGATGCCGTGCACGAGCAGGAGGTCGACCTCGTCGGACGTCGAGTGGCCGGCGGCCGGCGCCTGCTGCTCCGCGATCTGCGGGCACAGCGCGATGTCGCCGAGGTAGCCCTCGGGGGCGTCCTCGTCGTCGCTGCCGGGGGTCAGCTCGTCCATCGGGAACGACAGGACGTCGGTCGGACCCTTCTTGCCCATCCACTGCTCGTTGAGCGTCGCGATGGTGTCGGGCTCGACGAGCCTGACGGTCAGCTCGGTCGCGGGGTGCAGGCGCATCCGCCGCATGACGAAGCGGCAGAGACGGGTGAGCGCGACGACGTCGACGCCCGTGCCGGACTCATCGAGGACGTCGACGTTCACGACTCTCCTGCTCCTCGGCGCCGTTCTCGAACTCGTCGTACGCCGCGACGATGCGGCCGACGAGACGGTGTCGCACGACGTCCTGCGCCGAGAGCTGGGCGAAGTGGATGTCGTCGATGTCGTCGAGGATGCCTTGGATGATCCGCAGACCGCTGCGCTGGCCCGTCGGGAGGTCGACCTGCGTGACGTCACCCGTCACGACGACCTTCGAGCCGAAGCCCAGGCGCGTGAGGAACATCTTCATCTGCTCGGCGGTGGTGTTCTGCGCCTCGTCGAGGATGATGAACGCGTCGTTGAGCGTCCTTCCCCGCATGTACGCCAAGGGAGCGACCTCGATGACGCCGGCCGTCAGCAGCTTCGGGATGGCCTCGGGATCCATCATGTCGTGCAGCGCGTCGTACAGCGGGCGCAGGTACGGGTCGATCTTCTCGCTCAGCGTTCCGGGCAGGTAGCCCAGCCGCTCCCCCGCCTCGACCGCCGGCCGGGTCAGGATGATGCGGCTGACCTGCTTGGACTGCAGCGCCTGGACGGCCTTGGCCATCGCGAGGTAGGTCTTGCCGGTGCCCGCGGGGCCGATGCCGAAGATGATCGTGTTCTCGTCGATCGCGTCGACGTAGCGCTTCTGGTTGAGCGTCTTGGGACGGATCGTGCGGCCGCGGTTGGAGAGGATGTTGAGGCTCAGGACCTCGGCCGGCCGCTCCTGCGTCTCGGTGCGGAGCATGCCGATGCTGCGCTCGACCGTCTCGCGGGTCATGCCCTGGCCGGTGCGGACGATCGTCGTGAGCTCGTCGAGGAGGCGCTCGACGAGGGCGACCTCGCCGGGCTCGCCGGTCACGCTGACGCGGTTGCCGCGCACGTGGATGTCGGCGTCGAAGTCGCGTTCGATGAGGCGGAGGAACTCGTCGCCGGGGCCGAACAGCGAGACGGCGTCGATGCTGGTGGGAACCGTGAAGGTGTGGGTGGGGTGCTCGTCAGTCATGGGTGTCCCCAGTCTACGACCAGAACCGCAGGCGTGGACCCCGTCGGCCGCTCAGCCGGGCGGCCAGGTGAGCGAACGGCCCGAGAGCACGTGGCCGTGGCAGTGGAACACGGTCTGGAACGCGTCGGCGCCCGTGTTGAACACCAGGCGGTACGAACCCGTGCCGAGCTCGTCGGCGATGCGGCGCGTGTGCGTGATCAGGTCGACCGTGGCCTCTGGATCGGCCTCGGCCAGGCTCGCGACGTCGGGCTCGTGGCGCTTGGGGATCACCAGCACGTGGGTCGGGGCCTGGGGGTTGATGTCGCGGAAGGCGATCGTGTGGTCGGTCTCGCCGACGATCTCGGCCGGGACGTCACCCTTGACGATCGAGCAGAACAGGCAGTCGTCAGTCATGGGTCCAGGCTCTCACTCGCCGGCCGTCACTCACCAGCACCGGCGCGGAAGGCGTCCTTCATGCGGCCGAACACGCTGCGGTGGGTCGCACCGAGGCGGGCTTCCGGTCGCTCCTCCTCGCGCATCGCCGCGAGGCGGTGCAGCAGCTCCCGCTGCTCGTCGTCGAGCTTGCCGGGCGTCTCAACGACGACCGTCACCCGCAGGTCACCGGCACCGACGCCGCGCAGACGCGGCACGCCCTCACCGCGCACCACGACGACCTGACCGGACTGGGTGCCGGCCTCGACGTCGACCGTGACGCCCTCGGGTCCGTCGTTGTCCTCGAGGTCGGCCTTGAGCGACGGCAGGTCGAGGGTCGTGCCGAGCGCCGCCGCGGTCATCGGCAGCGTGACCTGGCACTCGAGGTGGTCGCCGCTGCGCGTGTACACGGGGTGGCGACGCACCTGGATTTCGACGTAGAGGTCGCCGGCCGGTCCGCCGCCGGGACCGATCTCGCCCTCCCCGGTGAGCTGGATGCGCGTGCCGTGGTCGACGCCGGCCGGGATGGTCAGCTTGAGGTTGCGGCGGGCGCGGACGCGGCCCTCGCCGTCGCACTCGCGGCAGGGGTCGGGGATCACGGTGCCGAAGCCGTGGCACGTGGGGCACGGACGCGCGGTGCGGATGTCGCCCAGCAGCGAGCGCTGCACGTGCTGGATCGCGCCCTGGCCGCGGCACGTTCCGCAGGTGACGGGCGAGGAGTCCTCGTGCGCGCCGCTGCCGTCGCAGACCTCGCACACGACGGCCGTGTCGACCTTGAGCTCCTGCGTGACGCCGAACGCGGCCTCGGCGAGCTCGACCTCGAGCCGCAGCAACGCGTCCTGACCGCGCTGGATGCGCGACCGGGGCCCGCGCGGACCGGACTGCCCGAAGAAGGCGTCCATGATGTCGTCGAAGCTGAACCCCTGGCCGAAGCCCGCGCCGCCACGCTGGCCACCCATCGGGTCGCCGCCGCGGTCGAACACCTGACGCTTCTGCGGGTCGGACAGCACCTCGTACGCCTGCGAGACCTCCTTGAAGCGCTCGGAGGCGTCCGGGGCGTCGTTGACGTCGGGGTGCAGCTGTCGCGCCAGTCGGCGGTACGCCTTCTTGATCTCCTCGGGAGTCGCAGAGCGTTCGACGCCGAGGGTCGCGTAGTAGTCGGTGGCCATGAGGTGCTTTCGGGCTGGATGTCAGGAGAAGGGTCAGGCGTCGTCGAGCATGCGGCCGACGTAGCGGGCGACGGCGGCGACCGCTGCCATCGTGCCGGGGTAGTCCATGCGGGCCGGACCGACCGTGGCGAGGGTCGCGCGGCTGCCGTCCCCACCGTAGGCAGAGGCCACCACCGCGTTGCCGGCGAGGGTGTCGAAACCGGTCTCGCCGCCGATGCGCACCGTCACGCCGCCGGAGACCTCGCCGAGCAGCTTGAGCAGCACGACCTGCTCCTCGAGCGCCTCGAGGACCGGGCGGACCGTCGTGTCGAACTCGGCGCCGTAGCGGGCGAGGTTCGACGTGCCGCCCACGACGATGCGGGCGTCGGAGCGCTCGTCGGAGAAGGTCTGGGTCAGGGTCGCCACGACCGCCGCGACGAGCGGCTGGTCGACCGGCTCGAAGGTGTGGATCAGGTCGGCGACCTTGACCGCGGCCTCCGAGAGGCGCTCGCCCAGCACGACGGGCATGAGGCGGGAGCGCAGGTCGGCCAGGAGCTGGTCGGTCAGGGGCGACGGCAGGTCGATCGTGCGCTGCTCGACCCGGCCGGAGCTCGTGATGACGACCACGAGCGCGCGATCGCCGTCGAGCGCGACGACCTCGACGTGCCGCACGGTCGACCGGGTCAGGCTCGGGTACTGCACGACCGCGACCTGGCTGGTGAGCTGGGAGAGCACGCGCACGCTGCGCTGCACGATGTCGTCGACGTCGACCGACTCCGAAAGGAAGCGCTCGATCGCCCGGCGCTCGGCCGGCGAGAGCGCCTTGACCGTGGCGAGCCGGTCGACGAACATCCGGTAGCCCTTGTCGGTGGGGATGCGGCCGGCAGACGTGTGCGGCTGGGTGAGGTAGCCCTCGTCCTCCAGCACGGCCATGTCGTTGCGGATCGTCGCCGGCGAGACGCCCAGGTGGTGACGTTCCACGAGGGCTCGGGAGCCCACGGGCTCCTGCGTGGCGACGTAGTCCTCGACGATCGCCCGGAGGACGTCGAGGCGACGGTCGTCGGACATCCTGGCCTCCTCTCGGCGCGTCGCTGGCACTCTCGGTGCCCGTTTGCCAGTCTAGCCCGATGGGAGTGGAACGGTGAGGAGCATCGTGCGTCGAGACGACACGATCGTCGTGGAGGGCCACGAGCGCAGCCTCACGTACCGCCCGCGCCGGGTGACGCTGAGCGACGGCTCGTGGGTCGCCCACGAGTCGCTCGGCGGATCGCTCAGCTCGGTCTGGGCCGTCGACCTCGGCGACCGGTTCGTCGAGGTCGTGCACCTCGGCGACGGACCGTCGGGTGGTGAGCTCGTGGTCGTGGTGCCCGATGCCGACACGGTGCTGCTGGGCGACCTCGTCAGCGAGCCGACCGGCCCGGTCCCGGAGAGCTGGCCCGTCGCGGTCGACCTGGCGATCGGGCTCACCGGGCCCGGCACGACGATCCTCGGCCCGTCGGGCGAGGTCCCGCGCGAGGACCTCGCCGACTTCCACCAACGCCTGCTCGGCCTCCTGCACCCGGGCCATCCCGGACCCAGCGGCGGACTCGCATGAGCAAGGACCGCTACGGGCAGGACGTCCTGTCGGGTGACTGGCAGCGTCCGGCGAAGGGCCGCTCGGCCGACCTCCCCGTCGAGCTGGGTCTCGTCGTCGAGGACGTCACGAGCGGTTTCGTCGGCGAGGTCGTGCAGGTCGATCCGCAGATGGGCATGGTCGTGCTCGAGGACCGCCGGTTGAAGCGCCGCAGCTTCCCGCTCGGACCGGGCTACTGGGTCGACGGCAAGCCCGTCACGCTCCGTCCGCCGGCCGTGGCCGCCTCAGGGCCTCAGCGCACCGCGTCCGGGTCGGTCGCCGGGCCCCGCGAGCGGGCGAAGGTCGCCCAGCCGAGCCGCATCTGGGTCGAGGGTCGGCACGACGCCGAGCTCGTCGAGAAGGTCTGGGGCGACGACCTTCGCCACGTCGGCGTCGCGGTCGAGTACCTGGGCGGCATCGACGACCTCAAGGCCGAGGTCGACTCCTTCGACCCCGGCCCTGGTCGTCGCCTCGGCGTGCTGGTCGACCACCTCGTCATGGGCTCCAAGGAGTGGCGCATCGCGCAGACGCTCTCGAAGGAGCCGCACGTGCTCGTCGTCGGCCACCCCTACGTCGACGTGTGGCAGACCGTGAAGCCGGCGCGTCTCGGCCTGGACGCGTGGCCCGTGATCCCCCGCGGCATCGAGTGGAAGCACGGCATCTGCGAGGCGATGGGCTGGCCGCACGCCGAGCAGGCCGACATCGCCCGCGCCTGGAAGAAGATCCTCGGCTCGGTCTCCACCTGGACCGACCTGGAACCCGTCTTCCTGGGCAAGGTCGAGGAGCTCATCGACTTCGTCACGGCCTGAGCCCCGCCGGGGTGTCCCCCAGATGTGTGCGCTCCCGGGGGTCCGTCGACACGATGTGTCAGCCGAGGGAGACCAGGTGAGCCAGGTCGTCCGGGGTGAGGTCGCGGTCGGCGTGGACCTGCCTCACCAGGCCGTCGTCGCGCGGGCCCTCGAAGAGGAGCCGGAGCCCGAGCTTCTCGAGCACCCGGACGGATGCCGGATTGTTCACCAGGACCCTCGCCACGACCGGGGTGCCGGGATCGTGCTCGTGAGCCGCCTCCAGCGCCGCCTGCGCGACCTCCGTGGCCAGCCCGCTCCCCCACACCGCCGGCGAGAGCCGGTATCCGAGATTCCTCAGCACGCGGCCCTCCACCCGGCGAGTGCCGGCGATGCCGACGACCTGCGCATCGACGTCCTCGACGACCCAGGTGTCGAGCCCGAACCGTCGCCAGCCGGCGATCATCATCGCGAGCATGTCGGCCGTCATCGCACGGTCACCGAGACCGGACGGCAGGTGCTTCCACGTCGCCGGATCGCCGTAGATCGCGTACACCGCGTCGAGATCGTCCTCGACCGGAGGCCGCAGCAGCGTCCGCGACGTGCGCACGAGCGCCGGGTCGGACGCGCTCATGTCAGCTCGCGCACCACGTGGTCGGCCAGCAGTCGCCCCTTCTTCGTCAGCACCAGCTTGGTCGCGACTGGCTCCAGGAGGCCCTGCTCGATCAGGTGGTCGTGCGCAGGGAGGCCTGCCGGGTCGAGACCGGTGCGCAGGCGCGTGCGCAGCATGACGTCCTCCATCCGGGCGGCGTCGGCGTCGATGACCTCGCCGTCGGCCTCCGGCGACTGCCCCGCCGCCAGCCGCTGGGCGTACGCCGCGGGGTGCTTCACGTTCCACCAGCGTCGACCCCCCACGTAGGAGTGGGCACCCGGTCCGATGCCGAACCACTCGCCGCCAGTCCAGTACAGGACGTTGTGCCGGCACTGCGCCGCCTCGTCGCGCGCCCAGTTGGAGAGCTCGTACCAGCCGAGACCGGCTGCCTCGAGCATCTCGTCGGCCAACAGGTACTTGTCGGCCGTCTCGTCGTCGTCGGGCATGACGACCTCGCCGCGCGAGACCTTGCGGGCGAAAGCGGTGCCGTCCTCGACGATCAACGCGTAGGCGCTGACGTGGTCGGGCTCCAACGAGATCGCGTGCTCGACCGTGCGGCGCCAGTCGTCCATCGACTCCCCCGGCGAGCCGTAGATGAGGTCGACACTGACCTGCTCGAAGCCGGCCTCGCGGGCCCAGCGCACGGCCTCGGGCACCCGGAGCGGGTCGTGGGTGCGGTCGAGCATCTGCAGCACGTGCGACACGGCCGACTGCACGCCGAAGGAGATGCGGTTGAAGCCACCGGCGCGCAAGGTCGCGAGCATCGCGGGGTCGACGCTGTCGGGGTTCGCCTCGGTCGTGACCTCCACGTCCGGCGCGAGCCCCCACGCCTCGTCGATCGCCCGGAGGATGCGCACGAGATCGGCGGCCGCCAGCTGCGTCGGCGTGCCACCGCCCACGAAGACGGTCTCGACCGTGCGGGGCCCGGTCTGCGCCGCGGCCCGCCGGATCTCGGCGATCGCGGAGTCGGCGTACGACGCCCGCGTCGCGCCCTCCCCCAGCTCGTCGGCCGTGTACGTGTTGAAGTCGCAGTACCCGCATCGCACGGAGCAGAACGGGACGTGGACGTACACGCCGAAGGCGGGCAGCGAAGGTGCAGGCGCGCCGAAGGGCCGCCTCCCCACAGGAGACGACCCTTCGAACGTGTTCACGCCCCCAGCCTAGAGGGGGCCGGAACCGTCAGACCCCGGCGTAGAACCCGTCGAGGATCTCGCGGTAGTTGTCCTCGACGACCTTGCGCTTGACCTTGAGGCTCGGCGTGAGCTCGCCGGACTCGATCGACAGGTCGTTCGGGAGGATCTTCCACTTCTTGATCGTCTCCCAGCGGTTGAGCTTGGAGTTGAGCTCCTCGACGTAGCCGGCGACGAGCTTCTCGATCTCGGGCGACTGCACGACCTCGGTGTACGACTGACCCGACTTGCCGTGGCTCTCGGCCCACGCCGCGATGGCGTCGGGGTCGAGCGTGATGAGCGCCGAGCAGAAGTTGCGGTCGTTGCCGTGCACGATCATCTGGCTGGCCAGCGGGCACACGCCCTTGAAGACGCCCTCGACGTGCGACGGGGCGACGTACTTGCCGCCCGACGTCTTGAAGAGGTCCTTCTTGCGGTCGGTGATGCGCAGGAAGCCCTCGGAGTCGAGCTCGCCGATGTCGCCCGTGGCGAGCCAGCCGTCGGCGTCGAGCGTCTCCTTCGTGGCGGTGTCGAGGTTGTGGTAGCCGTGCATGATGTTCGGGCCCTTGATGAGCACCTCGCCATCGGCCGCGATCTTGATCTCGACGCCGGGGAACGGCAGGCCGACCGTGCCGAGCTTCAGGTGGTCGGGGTGGTTGACCGTGGAGCCGGCGGAGGTCTCGGTCAGGCCGTAGCCCTCGAGGATGATGACGCCGGCGGCGTGGAACCACTCGGCCACGTCGGCCGACAGCGCGGCCGAGCCCGAGATGAAGAAGCGCACGCGGCCACCGAAGCGGTCACGGATCTTGCCGAAGACGAGCTTGTCGGCGAGTCCGTGCTGCACCTTGAGACCGACCGGGATCGGCTGGCCGGCGCGGGTGCGGCGCGAGTGCTCCAGACCGACCTTCTCGGCCCAGCGGAAGAGCTTGAGCTTGGCGCCACCGTCCTCCTCCATCATGCCGACGACACGGCCGTAGACCTTCTCGAAGATGCGCGGCGCGGCGCCCATGAACGTGGGCTTCACGATGCTGAGGTTGTCGACGATCTTGGTGACGCGGCCGTCGATCGCAGCGGCGAAGCCGATCTGCAGCTGCGTCATCTGCAAGACCTTGCCGAACGAGTGCGCCATCGGCAGCCAGCGGTACTCGAGGTCGTCGACCGTGAGGATGCCGTTGGCCTGGATGGCCGCACCCTCGAAGACCCAGCCGCTGTGGCTCAGGCGCACGCCCTTGGAGCGGCCCGTGGTGCCCGAGGTGTAGATGAGGGTCGCGAGGTCGTCCGGCTTGATGGCCGCGACGCGCTGCTCGACGACGTCAGGGTGGTCGGAGAGGTGGGCCTCGCCGATCTTCTCCAGGTCGGTCAGGCTGATGACCCAGTCACCGTCGGTCTTGCCGTCGAAGGTGATGACCTTGGTGATGTCGGGGAGCTCGGACTTCTTCTCCTGGAGCTTCGCGATCTGCTCGTCGTCCTCGGCGAACACGATGACGCTGCCCGAGTCGGACAGGATGTACGCGACGTCGTCGGAGACGGTCGAGGGGTACACGGTCGTGGTGGCGCCGCCGGCGGCGTTGATCGCCAGGTCGGCGAGGATCCACTCGACGCGGGTGCCGGACGCGACGGCCGCGCGGGACTCGTTCTCGAGTCCGAGCGAGACCAGACCGGCGGCGAGCTTGTTGACGCGCTCACCGACCTCTCCCCAGGACAGGGAGTGCCAGCGCTCGTTGGCGTCGGGGTAACGGAAGGCTTCGCGCTGCGGCGTCTCGGCGACGCGGTTCAGGAACAGTCGGCCGATGCTCGGGGCTCGGTCGTCGATCTGGGCCTGCTGCTGCGGGGTCAGGACAAGGGGGCTCATGCGGTCCTCACAGGGCTACGGGGCGTGTGGTGCGGATCACCCTAACCTACTGTCCGGTCACTACGATCTTGGTTGCGCCCGGCACGCATTCGGGCGGTGCCAGGCGCCCAGGACCGCCGTCTCAGGCGGGGTTCGACGGCACGTCGGTGACGCGCACGACGACCTGCTCGTGGTCGAAGGTGTAGGCCACGTACTCGTAGGAGATGCCCGTGCGGGCGACGTGCTCGGCCCACGCCTTGAACTCGCCCTGCTGCCAGTTCTGGTGGTTGAGGTACTCGTCGAAGATGACGATCGAGCCGGGACGCAGACGGTCGCCGGCGAGCTCCAGCACCGTCACGGCGCCGCTGTAGAGGTCACAGTCGACGTGCAGGAGGTCGATCGGGCCGTCGTGCTCGGCGAGGAAGCCCGGCAGGGTGTCCTCGAACAGGCCGACCACGAGCTCGGCGCAGGCGACCTTCGGCAGGTCCTCGACCTCGAACGTGCCGGCGGGGAAGCCGGGGCGCCAGTCCTCGGGCAGACCGCTGAAGACGTCGAAGCCGTACACCTCGCCGCGGCGCTCACGGGCGATGATGCGCAGGGTGGTGCCGGAGAAGACGCCGAACTCCAGGGCCATGCCGCCGGTGGGCGCGGCAGCCAGGGCGGCACGCAGCGTCTCGTGCGGGTGCGGGTGCCAGGTCGCCCCCGAGAAGTGCTGGCCCACGTACGCGGCGCTCGACGTGACGGCCTCGCGCTCGGCCGCGGCGAACATGTCGCGGCGGTCGCGCAGCTCGAGCCCGGCGACCTGCTCGTTCAGCTCGCGCACCTGACGGTGGAGCTCCTCGTTCTGGCGCCGGACCGCGTCCTCGACGACGTGGACGAGCTTCTCGCGCACGCGCTTCTTCAGCTGGTCAAGCATGGGAGCTCCTGGTGATGAGGTGGGACGACACGGGCGATGCCGGGGGCTTGCGGGTCAGGACGGGCCGTCGCCGGTCGAGAGCGCGGCGATGAACGCCTCCTGGGGGACCTCGACGCGGCCGACCATCTTCATCCGCTTCTTGCCCTCCTTCTGCTTCTCGAGCAGCTTGCGCTTGCGGCTGATGTCGCCGCCGTAGCACTTGGCGAGCACGTCCTTGCGGATCGCGCGGATGTTCTCGCGGGCGATCACGCGCGCGCCGATCGCGGCCTGGATGGGCACCTCGAACTGCTGGCGCGGGATGAGCTCCTTGAGCTTGCCCGCGAGTGCGACCCCGTACGTGTAGGCGTTGTCGCGGTGCACGATCGCGCTGAACGCGTCGACGATCTCGCCCTGCAGGAGGATGTCGACCTTCACGAGGTCGGCCGCCTGCTCGCCCGACAGCTCGTAGTTGAGCGAGGCGTACCCCTTCGTGCGGCTCTTCAGCGCGTCGAAGAAGTCGAACATGATCTCGCCCATGGGGAGCGTGTAGCGGATCTCGACGCGGTCCTCGGACAGGTAGTCCATCGCGACGAGCTGGCCGCGCCGCGCCTGGCAGAGCTCCATGATCGTGCCGATGTACTCGCTCGGCGCGAGCACGGTGGCCGACACGACGGGCTCGAAGACCTTCGAGATCTTGCCCGAGTTCGGGTAGTCGCCCGGGTTCGTGACGACGTGCTCCGAGCCGTCCTCGAGCTCGACGCGGTAGACGACGTTGGGCGCCGTCGCGATGAGGTCGAGGTTGAACTCGCGCTCGAGCCGCTCGCGCACGATCTCGAGGTGCAGCAGGCCGAGGAAGCCGATGCGGAAGCCGAAGCCCAGCGCACCGGACGACTCGGGCTCGTAGACCAGGGCGGCGTCGTTGAGCTGCAGCTTCTCGAGCGCCTCGCGCAGCGTCGCGAAGTCGTCGCCGTCGATCGGGTACAGACCCGAGAACACCATGGGGTTCGGGTGCGCGTAGCCGCCGAGCGGCTCGGTGGCCGGCCGGGCGTTCGAGGTGACGGTGTCGCCCACGCGGGACTGACGGACCTCCTTCACGCCCGTGATGAGGTAGCCGACCTCGCCGACGCCGAGGTGGTCGGCCTTGACCGGCTCGGGGCTGATGACGCCGACCTCGAGCATCTCGTGCACGGCACCGGTCGACATCATCTTGATCTTGTCGCGGTGGCTGAGCTTGCCGTCGAACACGCGGACGTAGGTGATGACGCCGCGGTAGGTGTCGTAGACGGAGTCGAAGATCAGCGCCCGCGGCGGGGAGTCGGGATCGCCCTGCGGGGGCGGGACCTCGTCGACGATGAGGTTCAGCAGCTCCTCGACGCCCTGGCCCGTCTTGGCCGAGACTCGCAGCACGTCGTCGGGGTTGCCGCCGATGATGCCGGCGATCTCCTCGGCGTACTTCTCGGGCTGCGCGCCCGGCAGGTCGATCTTGTTGAGCACCGGGATGATGTGCAGGTCGGCGTCCATCGCCAGGTAGAGGTTCGCGAGCGTCTGCGCCTCGATGCCCTGCGCGGCGTCGACCAGCAGGATCGCGCCCTCGCACGCCTCGAGCGAACGGCTGACCTCGTACGTGAAGTCGACGTGGCCGGGTGTGTCGATCATGTTCAGCACGTAGTCCGTGCCGGCGTCGTCGCCGTCGGACTTGCGGAACGGCATGCGCACGGCCTGGCTCTTGATCGTGATGCCGCGCTCGCGCTCGATGTCCATGCGGTCGAGGTACTGGGCGCGCGCGGCGCGCTCGTCGACGACGCCGGTGATCTGCAGCATGCGGTCGGCGAGCGTCGACTTGCCGTGGTCGATGTGGGCGATGATGCAGAAGTTCCGCAGCAGGCCGGGGGGCGTGGACCCGACCGCGGGAGGCGTCGAGGGCGTGGGGGGCGTCATGTGGTGGTCACCAGAGGTAGGCGAGGCCGACGTTGACGACGACGAGCGCCGCCACGACGTGGGCCAGGGGGTTGGGGGCGGGCTTCTTGCGCGTGCCGTGGGCCAGCCCGACCGCCACGGTGGCGATCACGAGCTTCACGGCGACCTTGGCGTGGTTCGGGTCGGCGACGTCGTCGCTCATGGAGGCGATCGCGACCAGGATGATCCCGAGGAGCCACGCAGCGCTGAGACCGTGGGCCATGAGGCCGTTGATCTGCGGAGACGACAGCACGAGCACGTACCCGAGCAGGACCGCGGCCCAGCTCGCGATGTGCACCCACACCAGCACGTCGTAGAGAGTCTCCATGAGGGCCGATCGTAGTGACCTGTCCGGATTTGGGAGCCACCGGACGCCGATGGTAGGGTTGGCGGTCGCGTGCTCTGGCACGCCACCACACTTCTTTTCCTGCACGTCTCCATCGAAAGAACAGGTACGCCCCGTGGCGAACATCAAGTCGCAGATCAAGCGCAACCGTCAGAACGAGGCTGCCCGTGAGCGCAACAAGTCGGTCCGTTCCGCGCTGAAGACGGCCATCCGCCGCTTCACCGAGGCTGCCGACGCCGGCAACAACGACGACGCCAAGAAGCTCGCCGCCGAGGCCAACCGTCGCCTCGACAAGGCCGCCTCGAAGGGTGTCATCCACAAGAACCAGGCGGCCAACCGCAAGTCGGCCATCGCCAAGAAGGCTGCCTCGCTCTGAGCCGCAGCTGACTCCAGCTTCACGACCGACCCCGGCCACCGGCCGGGGTCGTGTCATGTCCGGGGGCTGCCCGGGCTGGGCGGTGAGTCTTCTACCGAAAACCCCTCCCGCCAGGGGTGGACGGTGAGTTAGCCACCGTATGAGCACTCATAGGGTGGAACACTCACCGCCGACCCCCGTCCGCCCCGCCATTCGGTGGAGGACTCACCGCCCAGCGCGGGTGCGGCGCCAGGGCAGGCAGAACCAGCGGACCAGGGCTTCGAGCGGGCCTCGCGGCACGAGCGCGCGCCAGAGCCAGGCGAGGGCCACGAGCAGCAGCACCTGCACCCACCACTCGCGGTAGTAGCCGCCCGTGAAGCTGGCCTCGTGCTGGCGGTTCGCCCACGTGAGCACGACGTGCATGACGTAGAGCGTCAACGTCATCGAGCCCGCGAACCGCAACGGCGTGGTGATCCGCGTGCCGGCGCCGGATCGGCACACCAGGAGGCACAGGCCGATCACGAGCACGGCCGACCCGGTCGCTCCGATCACGTTGAGCGGTGTCGACGTGTGCTGCCCGGCCGCGAGGAACCAGGTCGGGTCGAGCGGGTCGAGCTGGGAGGACGACCAGAAGAGCTGCTCCACCGCCGGGTCGCCGAAGACCTGGTCCTGGAACGCCCCCAGGAAGAGCGCCGTGGCGGCGATCCAGAGGGCCGCGACCGTCGCGACCCCTCCTCCGACCACGAGGCGCCGCACGACGACAGCGCTGCGCAGGTCGAGCCGCGCGAGCACGAGACCGACGAGGACGTACCCGAACCACACGACGGCCGGGTAGCCGCCCCAGAGCAGCAGCGAGACGGGCAGCTCGCCCAGTCCCCCGGCGAACGACGGCTGGATGACGTCGCTGACCGGTGGGTCGACGAGGTGCCGCAGCCCGAACAGCGCCGCGGGCGACAGCAGGATCCATCCCCCGGCCAGGAGTGCGAGGGCGCGGGTCGAGAGCTGGCGCACGAGCACGGTCGCCGCGACCAGCAGCGCGTAGCACGGCAGGATCACCAGGATCGTCAGGTCGGGCAGGGCCGCGAGACCCAGGCCGATCACCATCAGCGCGACGCCTCGTCGCACGACCGCGGCGCGGGTGCCGGTGCCCTCGGGGTCGAGGCGGGTCATGAGACCCACGCTCAGCCCGGCCAGCACGGCGAACAGCGGCGCGGCGCGACCCGAGGCCAGCCACTCCGAGACCGGCGGCCAGTCGTACCCCGTCCACGGGGGCCCGAGGTGCGCCAGCATCATGCCGAGCAGCGCCACCGCGCGGGCCAGGTCGATGCCCGCCAGGCGTGCGGAGCCCTGCCGGGGTGGCGTCACGACCGCATCATCCGCGGGACGGACGGCGCCGCAGGGACGCGACGCGCAGCACCATGCGCTCGGTGGCGTACTCCGGGTCGGCCGTGGCGCCCTTGACGTCGAGGTCGGCCTGCGCCACGGCGGCCAGCGCACCCTGCAGCCCGGTGGCGTCCCACTGCTGCAGCTGACGGCGCATCCCCTGGATCTTGAACGGAGGAGCGCCGACGTGCTTCGCGAGGTCGGCGTCGCGAAGTCCCTGGGGGGCCGTGGCGAGGCGGACGAGCTGTCGGACGCCGGACGCGACGGCCGAGACCACCACGACCGGCGAGGTGCGCGAGGCAAACGCCCAGCGCAGGCGCTCGACCGCGATGTCGAGCCGCCCGTCGAGCACGGCGTCGGCGATCTCGTAGCCGCGCACCTCGGCGCGACCGCCGAAGTACCGGCGCACGACCTCGACGGAGATGTCGTCGCCCTCGGGCACCGAGGCCACGAGCTGGTCGGCCGCACCGGCGAGCGCCCGAAGGTCGAGGCCCACCGCGGTGACGAGGGTGCTGGCGGCCTCGTCGGACATCGAGGTGCCGAGGCGCTTGACCTCGGCGCGCACCCAGCCCGCGTGGTCGCGCTCGTACTTCGGGGCCTCCTGCTTGGCCTCGGAGACCGCGCTCAGCTTGCGGAGCTTGTCGAGCACGCCGCGACCCTTCTGGCCGCCACCGTGCACGAGCACGAGCGCGACCTCGGGGGCGGGCTCGGCCGCGTAGGCCAGCAGCTCGGCCTGCACGTCGTCGCCCAGGTCCTGCAGGTCGTGCACCACCACGGCGCTGGCGGTGCTGAACAACGAGGGGCTGGTGAGGGTCAGGAGCTCACCGGGGACGAGCTGCCCGGCCACGCACTCCGACACCTCGCACTCGGGCTCCTCGGCCAGGACGGCGGAGACGGCCCGGCGACGGGTGCGGTCGGCGAGGAACTCCGATCCGCCCGTGATGAGCAGGATCCTGCCGAAGACCGAGGGCACGCACGCGAGTCTAGTCGCGCGTCAGGACACGGAGTCCACCGTCGCGCACGACGACCCCGAGGTCGCCCTGAAGGTCGGTGCGCCACCAGGTCGCCCCGAGCCGGGCGAGCAGCTCGAGCGTCGACGGCGCGGGGTGGCCGTAGTCGTTGTCGCGCCCGGCACTCAGCAGCGCGACGGACGCCCCGGTGGCCAGGACGAAGTCGGGGTCCTGGTGCGCGCTGCCGTGGTGCGGCACCTTCAGCACGTCGGCGCGGACGTCGGTGCCGGCTCGCAGGATGGCCCGCTGCGCCTCCGGCTCGACGTCTCCCGTCAGCAGCAGCCGCACGCCGTCGACCTCGAGTCGGAGCACGAGGCTCAGGTCGTTGCGGTCCTCGCCCGGGGTCGGTTCCCGCTCCAGGGGCCACAGCACCTCGAGCCGCACCGGGCCGACCTCGATCACGTCACCGGCCGCCGCGAGCTCGACGGGCACGCCTGGGACGTCCGGCCCGCCCGAGGCCCCCACCACGACCGTGTCGACCGCGCGGTCGCGCGTCACGCCCTGCCACCCCGCCACGTGGTCGGCGTCGGCGTGGGTCAGCACCAGGGCCGACACGCGGTCGATGCCGAGCCGGCTCAGACAGCGATCGATGGGTTCGGGCTCCATCCCCGTGTCGACCACGACGGCGCGCCCCTCCCCCGCATCGATCACGAGACCGTCGCCCTGTCCGACGTCGCACGCCACCAGCACCCAGTCGTCCGGCGGCCAGCCCGGGCTCGGCGGTCGCCAGACGACGACGGCCAGTCCGACGACGAGCCCGATCGTGACGGCCGGGCGACGCAGCAGCCACCAGAGCACGACCGCGGCGACGGGGACGACCACGAGGCTGACCCACCACGGGCCCGCCCATGAGACGGCAGCACCGTCGAGCCCGCCGGCGTGCCGGGCGACACCGACCAGCCACCGCGCCCCGAGGGCAGCAATGGTCCCGGCCACCGATCCGAGCGCCGGGTGCAGAAGCCACAGCAGGCCCCCGAGCAGGCCCGCGACCGTGGTGGGCGCGACCGCCGGCGCCGCCACGATGTTGGCCAGCACCGCGACGACCGACAGCTCGCCGCTGAGCGCCACGAGAGCCGGCGTGCAGGCGACCTGCGCCGCCAGCGGCACGGCGGTCGCGACGGCCGCCCACCGCGGCAGCCAGCGCATCCGCGTGACGAGCGGCGGCGCCAGCACGACGATGCCCGCCGTGGCACACACCGACAGCACGAAGCCGGGTGAGCGACCCAGCCACGGGTCGACCACCAGCAGCGCCAGCACGGCCACGGCCAGCGCCCGCACCCCGCCGGCGGCACCGACGCCGAGCGCGACGATGCCCACCACGCCCATCGCCGCCGCACGCAGGACGCTCGGCTCGGGGCGGGCGACGAGCACGAAGCCCACGACCGCCACGAGTCCCAGCACCACCCACCACCGGCGCCGCACCCCGAGGACCCGGGCGACGCCGAGCACGGCCGCGAGCACGATCGTGAGGTTGGTCCCGGACACCGCGAGCAGATGGGTGAGCCCGCTCCGGCGGAAGTCCTCCTCGAGCGGGTCGGAGACGGCTGCGTCGTCGCCGTCGACCAGGGCCGGCACCAGGGCACGAGGGTCGAGCGGCTCGTGCGAGACCGACTCCCGCACGCCGGTGCGCACCCGCTCGCTCATGGCCCACCACCACGGCACGCCCGGCAGCACCTCGACGTCGAGGGCGCCGAGCACGGCGACCTCGGCGGGATCGTCCGACGGCGAGGCCCGAGCGGTGACCGCGACACGGCGACCGACCGTCAGGTCACGCACGTCGACTTCGGTGGCCGTGGCCGGCACGAAGACCGTCACGGCACCGCCGTCGCGCACCGCACCGAGCCGGCTCGTGCCCTCGACCACCTGGCCGGCCAGCACCACGCCGTCGCCGCCTGGGGCGCGATACGCACGTCCGTCGACCGTGACCTCGAGGACCACCTCGACGGTCACCCCTCGCTCGGCCCACGCACGCACCGGAGAACCCTCGACCGCGGCGACCTGCCACGCCGCGGACGCCGCCACGACCCCGACGAGGCACGCGGAGACGGTGAAGACCGGACGCCGCACCAGCGCTGCCAGCGCGACGCATGCACCCGCCGCGGTGAGCGCGACCCAGGACGGCTGCCCGACGGCCCAGGCCGCAAGCGCCCACGCCAGTGCCGCCGCCGGCACCAGGCGCAGGTCGTGCCGAGGCCGCAGCAGCGCCTCATCCGGTGACGAGGTCACGGGGTCAGACGGTGACGAGGTCACGGGGTCAGACGGTGACGAGGTCACGGAGATCGGCGAGCGTCGCCTCGCCGATGCCCCGCACCTCGAGCAGGTCGTCGACGCTCGTGAACGACCCGTTCTCGGTGCGCCAGTCGATGATCGACTGCGCCGTGACCGGGCCGACCCCGGGCAGCTCGTCGAGCTCGTCGGCCGTCGCCGTGTTGAGGTTCGTGGCTCCACCTGGGGTCGAGCCGGAGCCGGCCGGCGCGACGGGTGCGACGCCCACCAGCACCTGCTCACCGTCGACGAGCTTGCGCGCCAGGTTCAGCCCCGAGGTGTCGACGACGCCGGCCAGCCCGCCGGCGGCCTCGATCGCCTCGTGCACCCGCGAGCCCGCCGGGAGCGCGACGATGCCGGGACGCTGCACGAGTCCGGCGACGTCGACCACGATCTCGCCGGTCTCGACCGGCCCTTCGGTGGCCTCCGAGACCGCCGGAGCGTCGCCGACGCCGGCCGGGTCGGCCTGGGGACGGCCCGACAGCACCGACCACGCCAGCACGACCGCGGCTCCGACCACGACCGCCACCACCACCCGCACGTGCAGCCGGGTGACGCGCCGATGGAGCGGCGCGGCGGGAACCGGCACCGCAGGCGGAGTCGTGGGCTCGGCGACCGGGGCTCCGTGCGCCGGAGGAGGCACGTGCTCGTCGAAGGACGCGACGAGCTGCGCGAGTCTGCGGCGGGCGATCTCCGCGCGGGTCTCCTCGGTGTCCACGTCCCGACGCTAGGTGGCCGGAGCCTCCCGCGGGCCGACGAACCGGCGGCCTGTGGACGACGCGGCCTGTGGACGGAGCTGCCGCTGGACGACGCTCAGTGCGGCGTGACGGTGACCGCGACCGTGCCCGGCCCGACGTGCGCACCGATCACGGCGCCGACCTCGTCGACCGCGATGGCGTCGCGCTCGAGCCGCTTGGCCAGCCGCTCGGCGAGCTGCTCGGCCACGGGCGCGTTCGCGAGGTGCTGCACCCCGATGTCGTAGCCGTCGAGCTGCTCGGCGGCCTCGGCCGCGAGCGTCTCCATGCGGGCGATGGCCTTCCCCGAGGTGCGCACCTTCTCGAGCGGCACGACGAGGCCGTCGGTGATCGTCAGCAGCGGCTTGACCGCCAGGGCCGAGCCGATCAGGGCGCCCACCGCGTTGACCCGACCGCCGCGACGCAGGTACTCGAGCGTGTCGACGTAGATCAGGGCCGTGGAGCTGGACCCGGCGACCCGGGCGACCTCGGCGACGTCCTCCGGGCTCACGTCCTCACCGCGGGCCCGCGCCGCGAGACCGGCCGCGAAGCCGGTCGCGAGCCCGACCTGACGCGAGTCGACGACCGAGACCGGCACCGGCGAGCGCTTGGCGGCGAGCATCGCGGAGTCGAGCGTGCCCGACATGCGGCTCGACAGGTGCACCGAGACGATCGACGTCGCGCCCTCCTTGGCCAGACGCGCGTAGACCTCCGCGAACTCGTCCGGGTTGGGGCGGGACGTGCTGACCGGCACGAATTCCTTGAGCGCCGCGGCGATCAGGTCGGCGGACGTGTCGACGCCCTCGGTGTAGGTGTCGGCTCCCACGACGACGCTGAGCGGGACGACGGCGATCCCCTCACGCTCGGCGTCAGCGGGATCGAGCGACGCCGTCGAGTCGGTGACGACCGCAACGCCCCCGGGGAACGCCGCGGACTTCTTCGTGCGTCGTTTCCCGGCCATGCGCGGAGTCTATAGCGGGCAGGCGTAGCCCCCGGGAGGTTGACCGCGCCGGAAGGCACGCCCTTCGAGCATCAGACGACGATGTTGACGAGCTTCGGCGCCTTGACGATGACCTTGCGGACCTCGCGGCCGTCGATCGCCCGCTGCACGTTGGCCTCACCGAGAGCCAGCTCGGTGAGCTGCTCCTCGGTCGCGTCGGCCGCGACGTCGAGCTTGGCGCGCACCTTGCCCTGCACCTGCACGATGCACAGCACCGTGTCGGCGACCAGGTGGGCCGGGTCGGCTACCGGGTACGGCGCCCGCGCGAGCGAGCCCTCGTGCCCCAGGCGGGCCCAGATCTCCTCGGCCAGGTGCGGCGCCAGCGGCGCGAGCATCAGCGCGAGGGGCTCGATCGCCGCGCGGGCGGTGACCTCGGCCTTCGTCAGGTGGTTCGTCAGCTCGATGAGCTTCGCGATCGCGGTGTTGAACCGCAGCCCGTCCATGTCGGCCGCGACGCCCTCGATCGTGCGGTGCAGCACGCGCAGAGTGGCGGCGTCGAGCTCGGCGTCGGTCACGACGGACTCACCGGTCTCCTCGTCGACGACGAGGCGCCACACGCGCTGCAGGAAGCGCTGCGAGCCGACGACGGCGCGCGTCTCCCACGGTCGCGAGACGTCGAGCGGGCCCATGCTCATCTCGTAGACGCGGAACGTGTCGGCGCCGTACGCGTCGTACATCTCGTCGGGCGTGACGACGTTCTTGAGCGACTTGCCCATCTTCCCGTACTCGCGGTCGACGGGCTCTCCGTTCCAGGTGAACGTCGGGACGCCGGCGTCGGACACCGTCTCCTCGACCTCGTCGGCGGGCACGTAGGTGCCACGGGCGTCGGTGAAGGCGTAGGCCTGGATGTAGCCCTGGTTGAAGAGCCGGTGGAACGGCTCCTCGCTCGAGGTGTGGCCCAGGTCGAACAGGACCTTGTGCCAGAAGCGCGCGTACAGCAGGTGCAGCACGGCGTGCTCGACACCGCCGACGTACAGGTCGACTCCGCCGGTGCCACCGGTCTCGCGCGGCCCGAGCCAGTACTCCTCGTTCGCGGCCGAGACGAGCTCATCGCCGTTGTGCGGGTCGGCGTAGCGCAGCTCGTACCAGCTCGATCCGGCCCAGTTGGGCATCGTGTTGGTCTCGCGGCGGTACTGCTTCGGGCCGTCACCGAGGTCGAGCGTGACGTGCACCCACTCGTCGACGCGTCCCAGCGGCGGCTCGGGCTCGCTCGTGACGTCGTCGGGCGCGAACGTGCGCGGGCTGTAGTCCGGCACCTCGGGCAGCTCGACGGGCAGCATGTGGTCGGGCACCGCGATCGGGTTGTCGTGCTCGTCGTAGACGATCGGGAACGGCTCGCCCCAGTAGCGCTGGCGGCTGAACAGCCAGTCCCGCAGGCGGTACGTCGTGGTGCCGGTGCCGTGACCGCTGGTCTCGAGCCACGCGATGATCGTCGACTTCGCGTCGTCGACCGACAGGCCGTCGAGGCTCACGTCGTCGTTGGAGGAGTTCACGATCGTGTCGCCCGCGATGACCTCCACGGTCGGCAGGCCCAGGACCTCGGCGAACTCGGCGTCGCGCGCGTCGCCGTCGGGGACGGCCATGATCGCGCCGGTGCCGTAGCCCATCAGGACGTAGTCGGCCACGAGCACGGGGATCTGCTCACCATTGACCGGGTTGGTCGCGGTGCTGCCCGTCAGCACGCCGGTCTTGTGCTTGTCGGCCTGGCGCTCGACGTCGGTCTTGGCCGCGGCCGTCTCGCGGTAGGCGGCGACCGTCTCGGCCTGCTCCGGCGTGGTCAGGGCGTCGACCAGCGGGTGCTCGGGCGAGAGCACCATGAACGTCGCGCCGAACAGCGTGTCGGGGCGCGTCGTGAAGACCCGGATCGGGCCGGCGGGCGACGCGAAGTCGACGTGCGCGCCGTGGGACCGGCCGATCCAGTTGCGCTGCATCAGCTTGACCGGCTCCGGCCAGTCGACGCGCTCGAGGTCGTCGATCAGGCGGTCGGAGTAGGCGGTGATGCGCATGTTCCACTGCCGCAGGCTGCGGGTGAACACCGGGAAGTTGCCGCGCTCGGAGCGGCCCTCGGCCGTGACCTCCTCGTTGGCCAGCACGGTGCCCAGGCCCGGGCACCAGTTGACCGGCGACTCCGACACGTAGGCCAGGCGGTGCGTGTCGATCACGGCGGGGTCGGACGTGCCCATCTTCTCGACCAGCTCGGCGATCGGGCGTGCCTTCTGCTGCTCGGGGTCGAACCAGGCGTTGAACAGCTGCAGGAAGATCCACTGCGTCCAGCGCACGAAGTCGGGATCGATCGTCGCGAACGAGCGGCGCTCGTCGTGGCCCAGGCCGAGGCGCCGCAGCTGGCGCCGCATGTTGGCGATGTTGGCCAGGGTGTTGTCGCGCGGGTGCTCCCCCGTCGAGATCGCGTGGATCTCGGCCGGGAGCCCGTACGCGTCGTAGCCCAGCGCGTGCAGCACGTTCTTGCCCAGCATGCGCTGGTGGCGGCCGACGACGTCGGTCGCGATGTAGCCCAGCGGGTGGCCGACGTGCAGGCCCGCACCCGAGGGGTACGGGAACATGTCCATCAGGAAGTACTTCTCGCCCAGCTCACCGGCCGTGGGGTCGGCCAGGTCGCCCTCGGGGTTGACCGCGTGGAACGTGCCCTCGGCCTCCCAGCGGTCCTGCCAGCGCTGCTCGATCTCCGCCGCGAGCGCAGCGGTGTACCGGAAGCCCTGGTTCTCGCTCACGCCTTGCTCGCCGGCGTGACGTCGTTCAGGGCGGGGATCAGCTCGGGCAGCTGGTTGTCGAACATCGACAGCGCCGAGCCGATCGCCATGTGCATGTCGAGGTACTGGTACGTGCCCAGGCGGCCACCGAACAGCACCTGCGGCTCGGCCTCCGCGCGGGTGCGGTACGCCAGCAGCATCTCGCGGTCCTCGGGGGTGTTGACCGGGTAGTACGGCTCGTCGTCGCCCTCGGCGAAGCGCGAGAACTCGCGCATGATGACGGTCTTGTCCTTCGGCGCGTCCCGCTCGGGGTGGAAGTGGCGGAACTCGTGGATGCGCGTGTAGGACGCGTCCGAGTCGGCGTAGTTCATGACCGAGGTGCCCTGGTAGTCACCCACCGGCAGCACCTCCTCCTCGAAGTCGAGCGTGCGCCACGACAGGTGACCCTCGGAGTAGTCGAAGTAGCGGTCGACGGGGCCCGTGTAGACGATCGGCAGCTGGCCGAGCGTCTGCGCCTTGCTGGCGTCGTGGGAGTCGTCGAAGAAGTCGGTGTCGAGCCGGACCTCGATGTTCTTGTGGTCGGCCATGCGCTCGAGCCACGCGGTGTAGCCGTCGACCGGCAGGCCCTCGTGGGTGTCGTTGAAGTAGCGGTTGTCGTAGGTGTAGCGCACGGGCAGGCGGCTGATGATCTCCGGCGGCAGCTCGGTGGGCGAGGTCTGCCACTGCTTCGCGGTGTAGTCGCGGATGAACGCCTCGTACAAGGGGCGGCCGATCAGGCTGATGCCCTTCTCCTCCAGGTTCGACGCGGAGGCGGACTCGAACTCGCCGGCCTGCTCGGCCAGCAGCGCGCGGGCCTGGTCGGGCGAGTGCGCGGAGCGGAAGAACTGGTTGACCGTGCCCAGGTTGATGGGCAGCGGGTACACCTCGCCCTTGTGGACGGTGTAGACGCGGTGCACGTAGCTCGTGAAGGCCGTGAAGCGGTTGACGTACTCCCACACGCGCTCGTTGGAGGTGTGGAACAGGTGCGCGCCGTAGCGGTGGACCTCGATGCCCGTCTCCGGCTCGAACTCGCTGTACGCGTTGCCGCCGAGGTGCGAGCGACGGTCGATGACCACGACCTTCTGGCCGTGCTCGGCAGCACGCTCGGCGATCGTCAGGCCGAAGAAGCCCGAACCGACGATCAGCAGATCAGCATTCACCACGGGAGATTCCTTGCTCGTTGGACGACGGGGCGTGGGTCGCGGCGCGGTGGCACCGCAGGACACACAGCCCTCCACGTTACCGGAGCGCGCCCGGCTACACTCACTGCGACCGTCAGGGCGCTCGAGGCGCTGACCACGAAGGAGAGCACGTGTCGGTACGCGCTGGTGACCCGGTGCCCGAGCTGGTCGACCCGGGGCGCGGGCTCGGCCTGGTCGACGTCTTCCGACGCCGCTACCTGCTGCAGCTCCTGACCCGCAAGGACGTCCAGGTCCGCTACCGCGGCTCGGTGCTCGGCTGGGCCTGGTCGTTCGTGAAGCCGGCCGCGCTGTTCGCGGTCTACTTCCTGGCGCTCGGCGTGTTCCTGCGTCTGAACGACACGATCGAGCACTACCCGATCTACCTGTTCTCGGGCCTCATCCTGGTCAACTTCTTCAGCGAGTCGTTCACCAACTCCACCCGCTCGCTGGTCGAGAACGGTCCGCTGATCAAGAAGATCTTCATGCCGCGCGAACTGTTCCCCGTGGCCACGGTCTTCGTCGCGATCGTCAACCTGCTGCCGCAGGTCGGCATCCTGCTGGTCGTGTGCCTCGCCATCGGGTGGACGCCCACCGTGCTGCAGGTGCTCGGGGTGCTCCTGGCGATCGCGATCATCATGATCTTCGCGCTCGGCCTGGGCATGCTCTTCGGTGCGGCGAACGTCTCGTACCGCGACTCGCAGAACTTCGTCGAGCTGATCGTGATGGTCGCTCCGTGGGCCGCGCCGGTGCTCTACCAGTGGAACATGGTCAAGGACGTCGTCCCGGACTGGCTCTTCACGATCTACCAGCTCAACCCCGTCACCTCCGCGGTCAACCTGATGCACCAGGGCTTCTGGGAGCCGACCACCAGCAACGGCACCGTCGCCCCCGACACGTGGCTCTTCGCCGGCATCGGCCTGCTGTCCTCGCTGATCGTGCTCGCCGCCGGCCAGTTCGTCTTCCACCGACTGGAGGGTCGTTTTGCCCAGGACCTCTGAGGCCCGCGTGCAGGTCACCGACCGCACCGCCGTCGCCGTCTCCGACGTGCGCAAGACCTTCCTGCTGCGTCACACGCACTCGCTCAAGGAGTCGATGGTCGCGCTCGTCCGCGGCCGCAAGATCTCCTCGACGTTCGACGCCCTCAGCGGGGTCGACTTCGCGATCGAGGCGGGCGAGTCCGTCGCGCTGCTCGGCTTCAACGGCTCCGGCAAGTCGACGCTGCTCAAGCTGATCTCCGGCGTGCTGCGCCCGGATGCGGGCACGGTGCGCATCCGCGGTCGAATCGCTGGGCTCATCGAGGTGGGCGCCGGCTTCCACCCTGACCTGTCCGGACGCGAGAACGTGTACCTCAACGCCGCGATCCTCGGCATGACGAAGGACGAGATCGACTCCCGCTTCGACGACATCGTCGCGTTCAGCGAGATCGAGAAGTTCATCGACACCGAGGTCAAGCACTACTCCTCGGGCATGTTCCTGCGCCTGGCGTTCTCCGTCGCGGTGCACACCGAGGTCGACATCCTGCTGGTCGACGAGATCCTCTCGGTCGGCGACGAGCCGTTCCAGCGCAAGTGCCTCGAGCGCATCCGTGAGCTGCAGGCGGCCGGCAAGACGCTCGTGGTCGTCAGCCACGACCTCAACATGGTCTCGGACCTCTGCAGCCGCGGCATCCTGCTGCGCGAGGGCAAGGTCATGTTCGACGGCGACGCCAAGCTCGCCGTCGAGCAGATGCGCGCCCAGTAGCAGGACGCGACCCGCGGTTCAGCCCTCGAGGCGGAAGTCGGCGAAGTCGAAGCCGGGCGAGACGAGGCAGCTGACCAAGGCATCGGCGTCGCTCGGGACGGTCCGCTGCCAGACGCCGGCCGGCACGAGCACCTGAGGCTCGGCGTCGACGGCGCACGTGTGCGTGACGACCTCGGCACCCGGCTGCTCTCCCGCCCCGGCGAGCTCCAGCGTGACCGAGCCCGACTGGGCGATCCACAGCTCGTCGGAGGCGACGGCGTGCCAGGCGGACGACTCCCCGGCCGGCAGGTGGAAGTGGATCAGCGTCGCGGTCGCCCGGACGCGCCCGTCCGGCAGCGTCACCTCGACCGGGGAGCGCCAGGTCTCGGCGAACCAGCCACCCTCGGGGTGGGGCTCGAGCCCGAGCCGCTCGATGTCGCTCGTGCCGCCATCGCTCATGACAGGGCCGCCTCGATCTCGGCGCGACGCTCGCGGAACGCCGCGACCCGGTCGCGGGTGCGCTGGGGCTCGCCCTTGGTCTGCAGGTTGAGCATCCCCGGATCGCCCCGCTCGATGCCCGCGGCGATGCGCTCGGTGGCCATGGTCATGCGGCGGTCGACGGCGTCGAGCAGAGTCAGCGGGCCGCACTCGGCATACGCGTCGACCACGAGGTCGAGGCGGCGGGCCGTCTCGGCGGCACCGATGTCGCGGTAGAGCGGGATCGCGGTCCAGCAGAGGAAGGCGAGGTCGTCGAGCGGGTCGCCCGGACCGGCGAGGTCCCAGTCGATCATCGCGACGAAGTGGCCGCTCTGGATGATCCAGTTGTAGGCGCCCGGGTCGTTGTGGCAGATGATCTGGCCCTGCTCGAGCTCCACGGGCTCCTCCCCCGTCTGCCGCCAGATGCGTGGGCTGTCGGGTCGGAAGGAGTCGACCAGGTCGTGGAAGTCGCGCAGCCAGCCGACCGCCTCGACCAGCACGTCGTCGAGCACGACCTCGTCGTCGACCGGCACGCCGCGACCCTCGACGTAGGAGACGATCTCGCGGCCCTCGTCGTCGATGCCTCCGACGTGCGGGATGCCGCCGAGCCCCTCGTCGGCGAGCCAGGTCAGCAGCTCGTGCACCGCCGGGGTCCAGGGGCCGGTGGGACGGCGGACCGTGCGGCCCACCTTCCAGACGCCGCCCGAGCCTCCGGGCAGGTGCTCCGGCGTGGGACCTTCGGACGGGGAAGCCTCGCGTGACACCCTGGCATCGTGTCACACACGCACGGCCACGGCTCCCTCGATGTCGGCCCTCCTCGACCCCAGCTGGCCCGCACCTTGGGCGGCATCGTCGCCGCGATCGCGGTGGCCACGGGCATCGCGATGGCGATGCTCTGGCCCTCCGCGGAGGACGTCCCCCGCAACACCGACCCGTTCGGCGGCGAGGGCGTCACGACGGTCGAGGCCACCGTGACCGGCCTCGAGCCGTTCGACTGCGGCAGCACCGGCGAGGTCGACATCGACAGCATGCCGACCGTCGCGGGCGAGTGCGCGAACGTCACCGCCACGGTCGAGCAGGGCGAGGCCGAGGGCGACACCGCCGAGTTCCAGCTCAACTCCACGAACTACGTCGCCGGGACCGTCGCCGAGGGCGACCACGTGCGGCTCGTGCAGTACGAGATCGAGGGCGGCGCGTTCGGCTACGAGTTCCGCGACTTCGTGCGCGGGTTCCCGCTCGCGGCCCTCGCCATCGCGTTCGCGGTGCTGGTGGCCCTGATCGGTCGCTGGCGCGGGCTCTTCGCCCTCGTCGGCATCGGCGTGACGCTGCTGGCCCTCATGACGTTCGTGCTGCCCGGCATCCTCTCCGGCCAGGCACCGCTGCTGATCGCGGTGGTCGGCTCGACGGGCATCATGATCGCCGTTCTCTATCTGGCCCACGGCATCTCCATCCGCACGACGTCGGCCCTGTTCGGCACGCTGTTCGGCATCGCGTTCACCGCCGCAGCCGGGCTCATCGGCACTGACTGGTCGCACCTGACCGGCCTGACCTCCGAGGACGACGCCCTGCTGCTCGCGACCGTGCCCCAGCTGCAGATGCAGGGCATCGTCGCGGCGAGCATGGTCATCGCCGGGCTCGGCGTGCTCAACGACGTGACGGTCACGCAGGCCAGCGCGGTCTGGGAGCTGCGCGCCCTCCAGCCGTTCGCGTCCGCGTGGGAGCTGTTCCGCTCGGCGATGCGCATCGGTCGCGACCACATCGCCTCCAGCGTCTACACGCTCGTCTTCGCGTACGCCGGGTCTGCCATGACCGTGATGCTGCTGATCACGGCCTACCAGCGCGGGCTCGTGGACGTGCTCACGAGTGGCGAGATCGCCCAGGAGGTCGTGCGCACGCTCGTCGGCGCGATCGGCCTGGTGCTGGCCGTGCCGGTCACCACCGCGTTCGCCGTCTGGCTCGCTCCGCAGGCGCGCCAGCACGAGGAGCCCGAGCCCCGCGTCGCCGGAAGGCGGGTGCGGCGACCCGACGAGGCGTAGGGTTGCCCCATGTCCTGGTTGGAACCCGTCCTCGTCATCGGGGGCATCCTGACCGCCGGCTTCGTCGCCGTCTGGCTCTTCCAGCGGTCGCTCGACCAGCCCGGCGGACGCGCGGGCCTCGGCACGGGCGGCAACGGTCTCGGCCTGGTCGAGAACCTGTTCAGCCCCGGACGCGGTGACGCCCGCGAGGAGCTCGACCGCCAGAAGAAGGCCGGTGCCGTGCTCCCGTCCGCCGACGACGAGCAGCCGCGCACCGACGCGGAGTTCGACGAGGACGGCAAGCTGACCAGCGTCACGCTGCGTCGCGTCAACCCCACGCGCCCCGCCGACGACTGACTCCCGGCCGATGACGCGCTACTGCATCGATCCGGCCACCCTGCTGCACCTCGCCCGATCAGGGCAGCGCGCGCATCCCTCGCACCAGCTCGTCGCGCCGAGCGCGCTGCGGACCCAGGCACTCACCCTGCTTCTCCCCCTCGCCGCTGATGGTGAGCTCGACGACCGTGCCGTGCTCGAGCTCCACACGGCGATGACCGAGATCAAGGTGCGTCTGCTGGGCGACCGGGTCTCGCGCCGTGGTGCCTGGCAGATCGCCCGAGAGCACGGGTTGGAGGACCTGCGGCTCGCGGAGTACCTCGCCGTGACCCGCCTGCAGGCCGATGCCCTCGTGACGACCGATGCTGAGCTGCTGACGCTGGCCGACGGCGTCGTCCCGCTGGCCGACACCGCCGCCCTGATCCGTCCCTAGCCCGCCGGAACGGCCGTCACGATCGCCGAGTCCCGGAAGCTGCGCCGTCCCTGCTTGACGACCAGCGGGCCGGTGCACGTCACGACGGTCAGGCGCCGCTCCCCCGTGGTGGCGAAGTGCTCACGCGCCATCACCTTGTCCCGCGAGGTCTCGAGGGCGACGACGACCCACTCGCGCCCTTCACCCGCGTCGTCGCGCGTGTAGATCCGTGAGCCCGGCGAGATCAGGGGCAGGTCGTGCAGCGCCCCGTCCTCGCCCCTTGCCTGCACGTGACCGGCGATGAAGGTCGATCCCTCCTGCGACGAGAGCGGCGAGGTGCGTTCGTCCTGGCCGACGACGGCCGGGTCACCGGGGACCTCCAGCACCCCGGCCCTGACCCCGACCTGCTCGATCGGGGCGTGCACGTCGAGCGACGGGATGAAGATCGACCCGTCCTCCATGTCGTCGGCGCTCATCGACGCGCTGGCCGTCGGGCCCTGCGGGTTCGCGTTCGGGGCGCGGAACGAGCTGATCGGGGCCGGCCCGTCCGCCGGTCTGGCCAGCACGACGACCACCGCACCGAGCACGACCGCGAGGACGCCTGCGACCAGCGGAGCCCGCCGGGCCCGCTCAGCCATCGGTCGTCCGCCGGCGCCGGACCTGCCACACGGAGGAGCCAGCGCCACCGGCCATCAGCAGCAGGCCGAGGACGAACCACACCGACACGGATGCTCCGGACGGCTCGCCGGCCGGCACCGCGGGCACCTCCGGCACGAACAGGATCGTCTCGGCGGGCAGGCCGGCCTCGTCGACCGCCGCTGCACCGATCATCTTCTCGTGGTCGGGCGTCCACGAGACGACGAACGTCGCGCAGAGCGCGTGGTCGCCGTCGATCACGGTCGCGCTGGAGGTGAAGACCCCGTCGTCGGTCGTGGCGATCGGCTCGATCTGCCCCGCCTCGGTGCCGTTCGCCGCCCAGTCGACCTCGGTGCAGCCGTCGCCCACCGGCGATGCGGTGAGGACCTTCCCGGTCAGGGTGCCGGGCTGGCCCTGCGTGCCGGCCAGCGTGATGACGTCCTCGAACCGGCCGCCGAGGTAGGTCGTGCTCGCCTGCGCGACGGTCGCGATGGTCGGTTCGGCGACCATGCCCGTCTCCGTCTCCAGACCGGGCGGCGACTCGAGCTCGGTGCCGGGTGCGTCGTCGAACGTGAAGGTCTCCGACCACGTGTAGCAACCGATCTCGGTGACGGTCACGTCCGAGGTGGTCACGTCGCCGTCGCCCGCGAACGGGACCGTCTCGGTGTGGTGCCGGGGCGCCTGGCCGGACGCGACCATCTCGCCCCACACCGCAGGATCGAGCCAGCAACCTCGCTCCGCATTCGGCGCCACCGGACCCCACAACGTCGCCTCGAAGGTGCCCGTGGCGCCCGCGCTGCCGCTGATGGTCACGGTGTCGCTGAACGACTCCCCCGGTGCCACCACCGACGCGTTGATCTGTGTGACCGCCTCCGGCACCTGAGCGAGCGTCGTCTGCTCGGCGCGACCGGCAGGGTGGTCGACGCGGTAGATCTCGGCACCCTGGCTGTTCGTCGCGACGAGGGTCTCGCCGAAGGAGTAGCAGCCGCGCTCAGTCGGCGTGAACTCGCCGATGCCGGTGAACGTCAGCTGGGTGCTGGTGACCGGGGTGGGCCCGAACTCGTGGGCGATCGGCGCGTTCGTCCAGTCCGCGCCGCCGCATCCTCGGCCGTCGGAGGCGACCGGTCCGTAGAGGCGGCCGGTCAGGACCGTGCTGATCGGGCCGCGACCGTCGTGGTCGTAGACCGTGCCGGTCACCGTGACGGTGTCGCTGATCGGCTGACCCACGACGACCTCCTGGCGGCTGACCTGGGTCGAGACGTCCGGCGGAGGTGCCACCAGAGACGTCTCCGAGCCCACGCCGTAGTTGCCGGCAAACCCCCGGTTGCGCGGACTGGGCGTGCTCTCCGGGTCGCCGTCGATCTCCTCCTGCCAGACGAAGTACCCCTGGGCCGGCAGCGTCAGCGACGTGGTGTCGACCGTGGCTGCGCCGCTGCCGTCGACCGTGACCTCGTACTCGACCGTGCCGACCACGGGCGTGCCCGCAGGCGGCGCAGGCGACTCGGTCGGCTTGGCGGGCAGCGGCCCGAACAGGGTGGAGCGGCCGGTGAGGGTCGACATCGGCTTGGCGCCGGTGATGCGGATCGTGTCGTGCACCTCGACGCCCGGAGCCGAGGCCGTCACCACGCTGGTGTCGGTGACGGCCGACGGCGCGTAGTCGAAGACGGCGAGCTGCTCTCCCGTGGACCCGGTCAGCGGCTCGTCCCCCACGCGCGTCGTGATCCGCTGGTGGCCGGGGCTCTCCGACGGGTGCGAGGTGACGTAGTTCGACGGCACGGACGTCTCGGCCGAGACCGTGAACCCGCCGTTGCCCGTGGCCCGGAGGCCGACCTCCTGCGGGGCGCCGGTCGAGGTGACGGTGATCGAAGCCGTGCCGGTCGCCTCGAAGACGACCGGGCCGCTGGCGGTCAGCGTGATCAGGCGACCGGGCATCCAGCCGCCGGGCGCCTGGACGCCCACGCCGCCGAGGCTCCAGGTCAGTCCGGGCGGTGTGGAGGTCGAGGTGAGCCCCAGCGGGATGGACCTGGCGCCGGCGTAGGCGTTCGCCTCGGCCACGATCTGGGCCACGCGCCCTCCGACGCCGACGTCGGGCGTGGGGTTCTTGTGGTTGCTCGGCACCGCCGGATCGTTCTTGACGATCGTGGCGACGGCGGCGCCGGTGGTGTCGTCGAGGTTGGAGCCGTCGCCGTTCGTCACGTGGTTCAGCGCCCAGGCCGAGGTGGGCGCGTAGACACTGGTGCCTGGCAGGAGCGTGGTGGGCGCGGCGCGACCGTTGCCGGTGCACACACCGACCACTCCGTGCACGGCCTCGACGCCCACGTAGGTCGAGGGGTGGGCCTTGCCGGCGATGCGCTCGACGGCGGCCGACGCGGTGCCGGCGCCGGTGGTCATCACCCCGGCGAGCACGACGACGGAGGCCACGAGCCCTCGTGCGGCCAGCGTCCGTCGTCGGGTTCGTGCGGGTGGGCTGTCTGGGCGTCGGTGCTGGCTCATCGTGGTCCTCGTCTGCTGGCGGCCACGCCGATCCGGTGGCACTGCCAGGACGCTAGGCGCGCAGGTCAGCCCTCCGCGCCCACCGCGAGGTCGCCTGTGGACGGCCGGAGGCTGTGCACAACCAGCGCACCAACAGGGTCAGGACCGCGGTCGCGCCCAGCCGAGGTCCGCGGCGGCGAGAGCTTCACCCAGCAGCCGCATGGCCTTCGGGCCGACGCCGTGCAGGTCCGCGATCTCCGACTCCGTGCGGGTCGAGAGCTCGGCCAGGGTCGAGATGCCGGCTCCGTGCAGCGCCGAGGTGGCAGGGCGCCCGATCGCGCGGGGCAGGTCACCGTCCGCGGACGCGGCAGCCGCCGACACCTTCGTGAGACGGCCCGGGGCGCGGTGCGCCCACGCCCGACCGATCACGGCGTTGGCCTGCATCCCGTTCATCACGTCGAGCGGCACGAGAACTCCACCCTCGACCACCGAGGCGCCGGGGATGTCCTCGGTGACCTTCCGCGCGTCGTCGCCGGGCAGGCTCAGCTCGATGCCTGACCGGTCCGCCGTGACCGTCACGAAGGTCTGCCCCGCGACCGCGTACGACTCGCCCCCGTCGGCGCACTTCTCGACCTCGTCCAGCCGCGTCACCGCGGTCCGCACGTGCGCCAGGCTCGTCATGCGCCCGAGGCTAGCCGCCCTAGCCGGCGCTTGAAGGGGTCGAGCCGACGCGGACACGGTTGCCGTCGGGGTCGGTGACCTCGCAGTCGCGCGCCCACGGCATGTCCTCGATCGGCACGCCGAACTCCGCCGCCACCGCGTCGACGTCCTCGACCCAGAGGTAGAGCAGTCCCGGGCCGAGGGCGTCGCCCGTGTGCTGCGACAGGTGCACCTGCGCATCGCCTCGCACCAGACCGACGTACCAGGGGAAGCCCGGTTCGAACTGGTGGCGGAAGTCTTCGGCGAAGCCCAGCCGCGCCCACCAGGCGAGGGCCTGGTCGACGTCGCTGATGCGCAGGATCGGCACGGCCTGGGTGGTCACGCCCGCAGGACCTTGACCATCGGCCGCCCCTTGGCCAGCTCGTCGACGAGCTTGTCGAGGTAGCGGATCTTCTGCATCAGGGGGTCTTCGACCTCCTGCACCTTCACCCCGCAGACCGAGCCGGTGATGAGCGAGACGTTGGGGTTGATCTCGGCCTCCGCGAAGAAGTCGAGAAACGTGGTCTCGGCGTCGAGGTGCTTCTGCAGCTGCTCCTCGTCGAACCCGGTGAGCCACTCGATCACCTCGTGCAGCTCGGCCTTCGTGCGGTCCTTGCGCTCGACCTTCGTCACGTAATGGGGGTAGACGGAGGCGACGCTCGTCGTGAAGATCCGGTGCACCTTCCCGAGAGTAAGTGAGGTGGCGGGTCGCTGGCGAGCGTTCTGGACGGACCGTCAGCGACCGAGCTCGTCCCGCCGGCGGGTCAGGTACGCCTGCTCGGCCGGGTTGTCGCCGGCCGCGATCGCCGCGTCGTAGGCAGCGCGGGCCTCGGCGCTGCGGCCAAGTCGGCGCAGCAGGTCGGCCCTGGTCGCGTGCCACGCGTGGTACCCGTCGAGATCGAGCCGGTCGACGATGGCGAGTGCGACCTCGGGTCCGTCGAGCTCCGCGATCGCGATCGCCCGGTTGAGGGCGACGACCGGCGTGGGTGAGACCGCGTAGAGCTGGTCGTAGAGCTGCGCGACCTGGCTCCAGTCGGTGTCGCGGGCGTCGCGAGCATCGGTGTGGACCGCGTTGACGGCGGCCATGAGCTGGTACCGACCGGGCGCCGCTCCCCCGCCGGCCACCCGGGCCAGGCACTCGCGCACCAGCGCGTGCCCCTCCGCGACGAGCTCGCGGTCCCAAGCGCCGCGGTCCTGCTGGTCGAGCGTGACGAGCTCCCCGCCCGCCACCCGTGCGGTGCGGCGGGCCTCGATCAGCAGCATCAGCGCCAGCAGCCCGGCCACCTCGCCGTCGTCCGGCACCAGCTCGCGCAGCAGGCGACCGAGCCGGATCGCCTCACCCGTCAGGTCCGCGCGGATCGGGTCGTCGCCCGTACCCGCCAGGTAGCCCTCGTTGAACACGAGGTGCACCACGTCGAGCACGGTCCCCAGCCGGTCGGTGACGTCGGTGCCGTCGGGCACGCGAAACGGGATGTTCGCGGCCTTGATCTTGTGCTTGGCGCGGGTGATGCGACGGGCCATCGTGGTCTCCGGCACGAGGAAGGCCCGCGCGATCTCCTCGACGGTCAGCCCGCCGAGCATGCGGAGCGTCAGCGCCACGCGCGCCTCGCCCGGCAGGGCGGGGTGGCAGCACGTGAACATCAGCCGGAGGCGGTCGTCCTCGACCACGCCGGTCGGTTCGTGCGCGGTGTCGTCAGTGATCATCAGGGCTGCCTGGTGCTTGGTGTCGCGCTGGGACTCGCGGCGGATGCGGTCGATCGCGCGGTGCGTGGCGGTGGTGGTGAGCCATCCGCCGGCGTTGGGCGGGACGCCGTCGGTGGGCCACTTCTCCAGCGCGACGACGAGGGCCTCGGCGGCCGCGTCCTCAGCGAGGTCGAGGTCGCCGAAGCGGCGAGTGAGTGCGGCGACGACGCGCCCGTGCTCCTCGCGGAAGGTCCGCTCGACCTCCGCGAGGAGCTCCGGCGTCGTGCTCACACCGAGTGGAAGGGACGGACCTCGATCGGGTCGTTGCAGGCCTTGGACGCCTCGGCCGCGAGCGCGATCGCCTCGTCGAGGTCGGCGGCCTCGATCACCCAGAAGCCCGCGAGGTGCTCCTTGCTCTCGACGTACGCGCCGTCGGTGACGACCGCGTCGCCACCCCGGGCGTCGATGCGCGTGGCGGTGTCGACGCCCTGGAGGCCGCCGACGAAGACCCACTGGCCGCTGGCCTGGAGCTTGTCGGTGAACGCGCCGGTCGCGGCGAACATCTCCTGCGCCTCGGGCGAGTCCATCGCCGGGTAGGCGCCGGTGTGCTGGACGGAAAGCATGTACTGCGTCATGGTCGTGCCTCTCGTGTGCGGCGGCCCGGTGGCTGCCTCTCACCCTGTCATCGAACGGGCCCGACCGGATACGACAACTTCGCGAGAAAAAGTTTCGGCGGCGCTCCGCCACGGGCGATTCCCTGGTGCCGCTGAGAGGATGACGGGATGCGTCTCGTCACGGCTCCCCTGCTCGCCGTGACGGTGGGGCTCGTCCTGGCGGACTCGGCGATCGTGACGCTCGCGCTGCCGGAGATCCTGCACCACCTGGACGCCTCGGTCGGCCAGGTCGCGTGGGTGCTGATCGCCTACAACCTGGTGCTGGGGCTCGGAGCGGTGCCTGCCGCGCTGGCGTTCCGGCGCGCGGATCCGCGGATCTTCACCGCCGTCGGCATCGCGATGTTCGCGGGGGCCTCCGCCTGGTGCGCGTTCGCGGACTCGATCGAGGTGCTCATCGTCGCGCGGTGCGTGCAGGCCGTCGGCGGCGCGCTGGCGCTCGTGGGCTGCCTCGAGCAGCTGGTGGCCGAGCGCGGTGAGCGTCGCGGTGTCGGGTGGTGGGTCACCGCGGGCGTCATCGGCACGGCCGTCGGCCCGGTCGCGGGCGGACTCCTCACGCAGGCGATCTCGTGGCAGGCGATCTTCGTCGTGCAGGTGCCGTTCGCGGCCCTCGCCGTGCCGGCCGCCCTGGCCGTGCGCGCGGTTCCGCAGCAGGGCCCGGACCGTCACCGTCCCGCGATCCGCGCGAACCTGACCCTCGCCCTGCTGTCGGCCGCGCTCACTGCGGCGCTGTTCCTGCTCGTGCTGCTGCTGGTCGAGGGCTGGGGCCGCTCCCCCGCCACGGCCGCCCTGACGGTGTCGGTCGTGCCCGTCGCCGCGATCGCCGCGCGTCCGCTGGCACGGCTCTTCCGGCCGCCGCCCGAGGTCGAGATTGCGGTCGGCTGCTTCCTCGTCGCCGGTGGCCTCGTGGGCCTCGCGATCCCGCCGTCGTCGAACCTGCTGTGGAGCGTCGCCCCGCAGGCGCTCGTGGGCCTCGGGCTGGGCCTGACGGTCGACCAGCTCACCTCGCGGGCGATGGACCTGCGCCTGCCGCGCTCGGAGCACGCCGCCTGGACGATCGGCGCACGACACGTCGGCGTCGTGCTGGGCCTGGCCGTCCTCACCCCGGTGTTCACGGCCGACCTGCAGGACGCGCAGGAGCCGGCGCAGGAGGCCATCACCTCGCTCGTGCTCGACTCACCGCTCATGCCGCAGGACAAGGTCTCCGTGGCCGAGGCGCTCGGCGGTGCGCTCGTGGACCAGCAGGGCCAGGTGCCCGAACTGGCTCCCGCGTTCGACCGCATCGACGTCGCCGCCGGCGAACAGCCAGCCCTCGACCAGCTCGAGCGCGACCTCGACGACCAGCTCGAGCGGGCCGCCACCCGCGCGTTCCGCGACTCGTTCCTGATCGGTGCTGGCCTCGCGCTCGCCGCCCTGCTGACCCTCGTGCCGCTGGGCCGCCGGAGGTCCTCGTGAATGCCACCGCCCGCTGGGCCGGGCTGCCGGTGCTTGCACTCGTTCTCGTGGCCCTGGTGGTCGGCGTGCAGCTCGGCAACGGCGGCGGCTCCTACGAGCCGCTGAAGCCGGCCGACCCGTGCGCCGAGCGCGAGGTGACCTCCCGGGCCGAGGGCATCGAGGGGCTCACCGAGCAGCTCGTGCTCATCGGCATCGACGAGGCTGCCTGCACGCTCCAGGTCAGCCGCGAGGAGCTGACGCTCGAGCTCGCCCGGCCCGGTGAACGCAACGACGCCCAGGTCGACGCGCTGCGCGACGGGCTGAAGACCGCCGTCACCCGCATGAAGGACGACGGCACGCTCCCGCCGGCGTCCGCCCTCGTTGACGAGGCCCTCGAGTCCTCCGACCTGAACGGCTTCCTGAAGACCGCGATCCGCGCGCTGCCCGACGGCGTGATCGACGCTGCGCTCAAGACCGACGACGTGCTCACGCGCGCGATCGACAAGCTCGACCTGCGCGACCTGCTGGAGAACCTCACCAGCCAGGCCGACCTCGAGCAGCAGATCGGTGCCGCGGTCGAGGAGGCCGTGAAGGACTCCCTCCGCGACCGGCTTCGCAACCTGATCTGACGGCGCTACTTCTCGGACTCGCGGACGGCGGACCGAGCGCCGACGACCGCGAGGATGGCGACGAGCGCACAGACCAGCGAGAGCGGAAGGTCACCGGCTCGCCCGGTGAGGAAGGCGCCGACGGCAGCCACCCCCGCGCACACGACCAGAGCCAGGGCGTTGAGCCGCAGGACGGTGCGCGCCCAGGGCGGACGGCGTCTCATCGGCACGGGCTCACCCCGCCGTTGCGCGGACCGCGGCGATCCAGCCCGACAGGAGGGCCCGAGCCTGGTCCGGCTGGTCGAGGTGGACGTTGTGGCCCGCGCGGTCGAGGACGGCGTAGGTCGCGTGTGGCAGAGAATCGGCCAGGGCGCGCTGGTCCTCGAACCCGACCACCGCGTCCTGCCGCCCGGCCACGACGAGCACCGGGCGGTCGAACCCGGCGAGTCGAGCGTCCGGATGGGGAACCAGCTCGTAGCGCCGGCCCAGTCGATCCATCGCGCGTTCGTCAGCAGCCCGGATGCCCGGCAGCACCGCGGCGCGGAAGCGGTCCCAGTCCGCAGGCGACTGGACGACCGCCATCTCAGCGTAGTCGGCCGCGTCGTCCGGGTCGAGCGAGGCGAGCAGGTCTGGATCCTCCGTCAGCACGACCTGGGGAGGCAGCGTGCGGCGCGAGGCGACCGGGTCCACGACGGGAGCGAACAGCGCCAGTCCGAGGCACTGCTGCGGTCGGCGGACGGCGAGGTCGCGGGCGAGGAGCCCGCCCATCGAGCTCCCGACGACGGCGAACGGCCGATCACCCAGCAGCGACGACGCGGCGCCGTCCACCCAGTCGGCCAGCTCGGGGAGACCGCCCGGCTCGTCCAGCGCGGCTGTCCTCCCGAATCCCGGGAGGTCGAGGTGGAGGCGCTGCCAGCCGCCGGCGGCCTCGAACGCGGGGTCGAGGTCGAGGAGGATCCGGTGGTCGACACCGTTGCCGTGGATGAATAGCACTGGCGTGCCGGATCCGCGCTCGACCACGTGGGGAACGGGACTCACGGCCATGCACCCAGCATGCAGGACCCGGGCACGCGGATCCCTCGACGTGGCCCCCTCGGATGTTTCACTCGAGTCATGAAGGTGGAGCGTGTCGTCCCGAACCTGGTGGTGAGCGACCTCGAGGTCGCCGTCCGTCAGCACACGGAGACGCTCGGCCTGCGCGTGGTGATGGACCACGGCTGGATCGTCACGCTCTCCGACGACGCCGGACACCAGCTGAGCCTCATGACGGCCGACGCGACGGCGCCCGTGAACCCCGACGTCTCGGTCTTCGTCGACGACGTCCACGAGGCGCTGTCCTCCGCGATCGAGGCCGGCGTCGAGATCGTGCACCCCCTGACTTTCGAGCCGTGGGGCGTCACGCGGTTCTTCTACCGCGACGCGTCAGGGCGCGTGGTCAACGTCGGCACGCACACCTGACGCGGGGTCCGCATCTCAGACGACGGGCTCGTCGCCGTCCTCGTCGTCGTCTGACTCGAGCGACCACTTCAGCTGGAACTCGACCTCTTCCTCGTCCTCGCCGCGCTCGTGCTCGATCGAGAACTCCGCCCGCGCCGGCACGCGGAAGCGCTCGCCGGCGATCTGGATGCGGAAGGACGAGCCGGTCTCCAGCGCGTCGGCCAGGCGCCGCAGCTTGGCCACGACGTCCTCGGTCTTGTAGATCTTCTCGACGTCACGCTCGGGCTTGGCCATGAGTGCCTGCTCTCGTGAGGGCGCCGTCGAACCGGCACCGGTTGAGGCCGACGGTAGCCACAGGAGCCACACAGCGGCGCCCTGGCGGACCTCAGACGACGGAGGCGTCGGGATGCAGGCGGACGGCCACGATGGCGACGTCGTCCTGCGGCGAGCCGGGCAGCATCCGCTCCAGCACCTCGTCGAGGGCGCCGTCGAGCTCCACTCCCTCGGCCACCAGCTCAGCCAGCACGCTGGCGAGCCGCGAGATGCCCGCGTCGAGGTCCTCGCCGCGACGCTCCACGAGGCCGTCGGTGTAGAGCAGCACGGTGGCGCCGAGCGGGAGGGTGATCACGGCCTCCGTGCGCTCGGTGTCGGGGAAGAGACCGAGCAGCAGGTTCGTGTCGGTTCCCCAGAGCTCGCGAACCTCGACGTCGTCGGTCGTGAGGTCGGCCGCGTCGCGGGCGATCGCCACCAGGGGCGGCGGGTGCCCGGCGTTCGACCAGCGCAGGCGCGTCAGGCCCTCGGCCCGCTCAGCGGGAGTCTGCTCGAAGCGCGCCATCACGACGCTCGCCGTGGTGTCGACCTGCAGCCCCGCCAGCACGTCGTCGACCCGCCGCAGCACGTCGGCGGGGCCTTCGTTGGTCGTCATCGCGATGCCACGCAGCAGCGAGCGGACCTGGCCCATCGCCGCCGCGGCGGCCGTGTCGTGGCCGACGACGTCGCCGATGACGACGTTGGTCGAGCCACCCGGCTGCACGAACGAGTCGTACCAGTCGCCGCCGACCTGCGCGACGTCTGCGGCGGGCTCGTAGCGCACGACGACGTGGAGGTAGTCCGGCTCCGGCGGCTCGGTCAGCATGCTGCGCTGCAGGGCCTCCGCGAGGTCGCGCTGCTCGGTGAACGCGCGGGCGTTGCCCAGTGCCATGCCGGCGCGACCGCCGACGTCGCGCAGGAGGTCGAGGTCGTCGGGTCCGAACGGGGGCCGCTGGTCGGAGCGGAACATCGTCAGCAGTCCGTTGGCCTGACCCTGGCCGCGCAGCGGCATGATGACCGCCGACTCCGGGGCGAGCTGCTGGTAGAGGTCGCGCGCTAGCCCGGGCTCGAGCACGGCGCTGATCGCTGCGGTCGCGTCGCGCTCGATGAGGATCGGCTCGCTGCCTTGCAGGGCCCGGAACAGGAAGGCGTCGTCGCGGAGGGCCGGCAGGCGCGTCTCCGCGTACTGCTCCACGAGGGACTCCTGGGCCGGGTCGACGTGCCAGGCACCGATGTCGCGCAGGTCGCGCCGTGTCACCTCCGCCCCGCGCGGGCCGTCGACGATCGTGACGATGCACCAGTCCGCGATCTCGGGCACCAGCAGGCCGGCCAGACGGGTGACGCCCACCTCGGGATCCATCGTGTCGGTGAGCGCCTCGGTCACCGCGGCGAGCATGGAGCTGCGGCGTGCGTGCCGCTCGAGCGCCTGCTGCGTCGCGCGGCGCTCGGTGATGTCGAGGAAGTAGACCGACAGGCCGTCGGGCGTGGGCCAGGCGCGGATCTCGTACCAGTCGTCGAGCGGCGGCGGGTAGTACGCCTCGAACGAGACGGGCTCGTGGGTCTCGGCGGCGCGGCGGTAGCTGGTCTCGAACTCGGTGCCGACGGCGTCGGGGAACAGCTCCCAGATCACGTGGCCGACCGGATCGGTGCTGACTCCGCCCAGGAGGCGCTGCGCCGTGGGGTTGACGTAGGTGAAGCGCCAGTCGCGGTTGAGGGCGAAGAACGCGGTCGGCATGGCCTCCAGCACCTTGAAGGCGCGGGTGTCCTCGTCGGATCCGGTACCGCTGGCGATGGCGGCACCGACGACCCGCGTGGACGTGCCGTCGGGGCCGGCGAAGGCGCGGCCGCTGGCCCGAATCCACCGGTCCTGCCCGCCGGGCAGGGTGATGCGGTACTCGGCCTCGTACTCCCCCACCGTGTCGACGGCGAAGGCGAGCGCGCGGGAGACGCGGTCGCGGTCGTCGGGGTGGACGTACTCGGTGAAGCCCTCGATCGTCCCCGCGAACGAGGCGCGGTCGCGGCCGAACAGCGCGAGCAGCCGGTCGTCCCAGACGAGCGCGCCCGTCGTGAGGTCCCAGTCGAAGACCCCGACCCCGGCAGCGTCGACGGCGAGCTCGAGCCACGGGGTGACGTCCGCGTCGGCGCCGTCGAACGGCGTCGGCTCGTCTCCCGGCATCCTGCGCTCCACCTCGAGGTCTCTGCGGTCGTCGAGGTGCGCTGCGCCGCCCCCCGCACCGCCGTTCCCCGGGCGGTGATTGGGGCGAGCCTATCGCCGCGCGGGCCCCGATCCGCGGGCGGACGCTGCGCGACTTCGGGCCTGGCCGCGCAGATCGCGCCGACCCCGCCTAGTCTTGCCGCGACGGGACCGGCAGGCGCGGGGCGAGGAGCACGGGTGAGCGATACGGAAGTGACGCAGCTCCCGTTCGCGTCCACGTCGCTGCGGGCCGCACGGCACCAGCTCCTGACGTTCCTGGCCGAGCACGACGTGCCGAAGCCCACCGCCGACGACGTGCTTCTCGTGCTCGGTGAGATGGCGGCGAATGCCGTCCGACATGGAGCGCCTCGCCACGACGGGACCTTCGAGGCGCGGTGGTCCCTCGCTCACGGCAGCATCAGCCTGAGCGTGGAGGACGGTGGGCAGGGCGGACACCTCGAGCCGACGCAGGCCGCCGACACCGCGACGTCGGGCCGCGGCCTGGCGATCATCGACCGCCTCGCCGAACGCTGGTGGATCGAGCGCGACGGTGGCACGCGCGTGTGTGCGGTGCTCCCGCTGCGGACGGTCTGAGTCGCCCGCTATCCGGCGACGCGGATCGTCCCCGGCGACAGGCGACGGGGCGGCGGCGGCACCCAGTCGTCCGATGACGCGATCAGCCGAGCGATCTCCGCGTGGTCGACCGCGAGGAAGTCGGTCGTCAGCACGCGCCGCTCCCCCTCGGGCTTGAAGCCGAGAAGGTCCAGCTCCGGCCTGTCGATATCGGTCACGACCTCGGTGATGCCGGTCCAGGCAGCCTCGTGCGCCAGGACCTCGCAGAGGTTCAGACCGACGGTCACGGGCAGGCCCGGAACGGTCTCGCAGAAGTCGATCTCGGCCCGCGTGTCGCTGACCCGCACGACGGCGGCGTGCCCCACGTAGGGCGAGCCGGTCGAGTTGTTCACGTAGACCCGGTTCCAGGAGATCAGGTCGCCCGAGGCGCGCAGCTCTTGCACGCGGGTGGTGTCGAAGCCGTCTCGCTCGAAGAACTTCAGGGCGCCCCAGGCCTCGCCGTCCGGCGGAACTATGGATAGGTAGAACCTGCGGTCCCACGCCTGGCGCTCGAGCAGCTCGATCACGCCGCCCTCGCGGATCTTCCGCGCGGCTCCGACGACGATGCCCGTGCCGGTGAGCTCGGCAAGGTAGGTCAGCGCGTCGCTGGCCCAGGCGTCCACCGTGTCCGGGTACTCGTCGTACTCGCTCTCGGGTCCGAATCCGATCGCCAGCAGCCACGGATACCGCTTCCACCGGAACGTCACCAGCACGTCGTCCTCGCGCGCCGTCACGTCGCGGACGCCGATCTCCCGCTCGAGATTCGGCGCGGTGGGCTTCTCGAACCTGCCGATGCGGCGAATAGCTTGCGCCATCTCCGCCGTGGTCCACCGCGACTCGTGCATGAGGGATGTTTGCACGGGTGCGTGCTAGGCGCGGTCGCTTCGCACCGAATCGCACGGCTATCCGCGGTGGCGTGCCCACATCTGCTCGAACTCCTCGGCGCTGATCTCGACTCCCGAGAACTGCGGGTCCGCGTTGATCTCATCGAGCGACGGAGTGGCCACGGACGCGAGGGACGTCGCCTGCCGGTCCTGGTCGTCGACCGAGTCGGAGGTCTGCGCAGAACCGTCCGCCCAGACGTCGACCTTGCGCACCTCGAGCCGCCCGGCATCGAGCGCGCTGTGGAGCAGCACCGGGTACTCGTCGTTCTCGTGGCGCCACTCCACTCGCAGGAACGTCGTCTCGGCTGCGTCGCTAGTCACCAGAGCAGCTCGGCTTCGCCGATCGTGAGGTGCGGACGTCCCGACGCCCACTCCTCCAGGAACTGCGCGAGGGCGTGGTCCGACCCGGCGAGGCCGAGCCGCAGGGTGTCACTGACTGCCGGCGGGTGGTGGTGAGCGGGGTCAGACGGCCCGTGCGAGCAGTCGCTGCAGAGCATGCGCATCGATGACCAGTCGTCGGCCCCGACCTCGTGGCGGTAGGCGATCTCGCCCACCGCATCCCAATCGGCCTGACCGGCGTTCTCGACCGCGACCTGCCAGGTGCTCGTGCCCGAGCTCTCCAGCCGTTCGATCTCGTCGAACACGCTTACCTCCGCGCCGCCGAGACGACGTGACCCCTTGGGCTCGCCGTCGTGGAGCAGGACGTCGCCGAACCGGTGTCCTGACTCTGGCATCGGCACGCTGACGATCACGGCGTGCGCCGGGCTCAGCCGACGGCACCACACGACCTCCGTCACGCCGAAGTCGGGCAGCACCTGGTGCGGCAGCGACGGACGATCCGGGTTGAGCCGGATCGGAGCGGTGCCGAACGATGCGTCGATCGGTCCCTCCCCCTCGGCCAGTCCCGATACCCCGAAGCGGGTCCACGCGTATCGCGCGGTGGCCCAGTCGCCCAGCGCCGTGGCGGCGATGGCGAGGTTCCAGGCGGCCGGGTTCACACCCTCGAACTCCTCGACCTGGCGCTCCCCGTACAGCTGGTCGGCACGGCGGTTGCGCTCGAGCGACGTCACCCAGTCGCGGCGTGCCTTCGAGTAGAGACCTGCCTGGAACCACCCCATGAACGACTCGGGCAGCCGCTGCGTCATCTCCTCCGCCAGCTCCCCCGCGCGAGCGGCGTCCCCGGCATCATCGGCGGCCTGCCACTCGGCACCGATCTTGTCGGGCGCTCGCTCGTCGTCCTGAGGACGCTTCCCGCCGAACAGCCCCATGCGAGCAGTCTGCACGATTTCGGGTCCATGGTTGCGGCCACTCGGGCAACTGCAGGCGCCCGCCGCCGCGACGGTCGATTTCGTCGGTCCGTCCGACGACGATGACGCCATGGCAGATGAGGAGCTGATCAGATCCGTATCCGACCTCGCCGTCTCGCTACGGACAGGTGCCGGGATCGACGAATCTCGAGTGGATGCGTTCCGATCCGCTCTCGCTGCGGCGAGCGAAGGCTGGGGCCGCGACGACGGTCTGATCCCCGCGGCAACCGTGGGCGCACTCCTCGAGCTGTATCCCGCCGTTGCCGGAAGCGCCGGCATCTACGCCGACGAGGTCGAGCAGATAGTGCTGCGCCTCGCAGAATCACTGCTCGACGAGGTCCTCGCCGTCCTTGCCCGACACACGCAGGCGACGTCATGACCCGTCCCTCGGCAAGAATGCTCGCCGAGGACCTCCCGCGTGCAGCATGTTCGCGACTGTCTAGCTGAGGTTCTCCGAGCTCCGCCGACAAACTTTCCGCACCCGACGATTCGGACCATGATGCCGGACATGAACACCCACCGGATCAGGGAGCGCAACCGCCTTCTCGGGGTCGACGAGGTCGTGGTGTTCGAAGGAGCTGGCTACGACCCTCAAAGCCGCCGGTCGGTGGACCGGCTTGCGACCGAACGTGATCCTCGCGAGATCAGTGCCCTCGTGGATCTGCTGGACGTGTGGGACTGCATCTGTGAGCCGATGCAATGGATGGAGTGGCCGACGTGCTCGCTGGCATTCTTGACGGGCCGCGAGCTCGTCGCCGAGTTCGAACTGCTCTCGGGCGCGGGATGGATCAGACGCCCTGATGGCGACTACCCCGCCACGGATCCCGACTCGCTCGAGCGATGGTTGGCCGCGCGCTCGGTGACCGTATAGGTGCGGCGCCCCGGCGGATGGCAGTTCAGACGTTGAAGCGGAACGAGAATTGGGGCTAGTGGAGACGGTGGAAACCGTTGAAAAGTGGCCCTGACCTGCGGAAACGTCCAATCTCGAAAGTTGGACATTATTTGCAGTTTTGGACTGTTGTGGGACGTTTTGCGGACCGTTTGCGGACCGGCAAGGCCAGTATCTGCCGCCAGGGTCGACCGTCCTGAGCCCCAAACAGGCAGCGGCTCGAAGATGACCCTTCCCCTTTGGAGCGACCGGCGGTATCCTTGCGATGAACGATACTTCTACCGTAACTCTGCAGTAGAAGGTCCAGGCTGGAGATGCCAATGGGACGTCCTGAGGGCTCGAAGAATCGAACGCCCCGCGAGCTTCGCGCTGAGGCCAAGCGACTTAACGAAAAGGCCAACTACATGGAAAAGCTTGCGAAGCTCAAAAAGGATTCCGGCAGCAAGAACTGACGGACCACGCGGCGCACTTCTCGACCTCTGCGTGACACTCGCGCCGAGGTCAGAGTGACACCAGTTCGTAGAGGGAACCGTGCTTGCTGGACATCGTCGACTCGACCGACTCGGCGAGGGCAGCGTCACGAACGAGGAGACCGAACTCGATGTTGCGGTTCTCAGCGCTGAAAGAAAAGTTGGCGCTGGTGAGCAGTAGTACCTCGTGGTCGATGACGATGAACGTAGCGTGGCTGACCACGCGCCTGCCGTTTGGGAGCTCGGTTGACCGGTAGACGGTCGCCCTCGGAAGCTGGGACCTGACTTTGGCCGCGTCGGCTTTGTCACCATCGACGTAGACAGTCACGACCACACCCGGCTGCTCGGAAGACTTCTTGAGCACCTTCCACATCTGGGAGGTCTGCTCGAAGTTGTAAGTTGCGCACACAATCGATTGCCGAGCAGCCTGGACGAGGCGGTGAAACTCGCCGGTCAGGTGGCCGATCTTCGCTTCGTTACCCGGCATCGTCCAGACGGGCGTGAGGTCACGGCTTAACGACTTCGCCCCGGCGATGGCACTCAGAACCCCTGCGGCACGCTCGCTGTGCTCGTGGTTAAGTCCGGCGTCGGCGAGCAACTGCTTGGCCTCGCCACGACGCGCGGCGTTGACGACAGACAAGGCCTTGAGGACGTGCTGACCAGAGGCGAACTGGACAGCGAGGGCTTCGGCCTCGCTTGCAGTCAGGAACTCTCCAAGTGATGCGAAAGGCTCAGAGGGCATCCGGGCTCCCGAAGAACCCGGGCACGGTCTCGCCCGTGGCCGTCGGGAGGTCGAGAAGGAACCGCCGGTCGAGGAAGCGGTTGGCCTTCTCGCAGGAGGTCTCCGAGGCGAAGGAACAGCAGTGGCAAGCGGCACCGTGGAGAAAGTCCTCCGGGTCGCTCGGGGTCCGAGTTGCACACACCGGGTCGGACGAGCATCGCGCGGCTCGACGAAGCGCGGACACGACGAGACCGTGGAGCCGCGCCGGCTCGGACAGCGCCACAAGGCCACCGAGTGTGCCTTCGCTGTCGGATGCGGTCGTACAGATCAGCAATCCAGCGGCCGCCTCGCGCTGAGGAGTGCTCGCCCAGCCATAGATGCGTTCGGTGAGGCTGGCTGCGCCGTAGCCGCTCGACATGGCCATCTCCCGGATAAGGGAGTGCGAGAGCGTGTGGAGCAGCCAGTAGCGAGGAGCGGGCAGGCGCAGATCAGGGTCAACGTTCTTGGCGGTCTCAGAGAAACGGCGCTCGAAGTTGCGGCGGTGGGCGGACCGTTGGGCGTGCCACAGCGGGGTCGAGAGGATCGTCTGCTCCCACGTCGCGACCTCGTCGAGGTCGAGCTGGAGGAAGATTCCTTCACCTCGGTCCTCGGTGGCAGGAACCCAGGTCGGTTTGCCGTTGCGGGTGAGCTTGACCATGCGGCTGACGAGGTCGTTGACGCGGTCCATCTCATCGAGGCGGGTGAAGCCGAGGACAGCGTTGATCTTCTTCATCTTGTTGACCGCGACGACACGACTGATCCGTTGGTGCAGATCAGGATCACACTTCATCTCGGTAACCATGAGGCCGCTGGCGTTCTGTTGCTGCGGGAAGAGTGACGGCTTCTGGAGGTAGCGCCACTCGGGCACGAGGAGGTCCACCGGGTCCCATGCTGCGAGCTTCTCCTGGCGGACCTCTTCGGAGTCGGCTGGTGCGAGCACGTCGGCGATGGCGGTGGCGATGTCGTCGTCGGTGAGTCCGTCGAGGTCGATGCTCTTCGCGCCCGCAAGTGCCCTGATCACGTCGATCTGGCTGCCGAACTGCTCGACCTGCTCAACGCCCAACGCGACGCGGAGCCGGTCGGCGAGGGCTTCCTTCTCCTCGGCGTCGGTGCGCGGCATGACGATGATCGACTGGGTGGAGGCGAACCAGAGGTTCGAGGCTCCCATCATGATGAGCGCCGGACGGGCGTCGCAACCGTTGTCGAAGGCGTTGAGGTGCGGGTGGCGACCACGGCACTTCTGCGGGAGTTTGTCGCGACCGATCGACCCCTGAGCCTCCGCCATGCCTCGGGTCTGACCACACGCGGCGCAGGCGATGATCGAGCCGACACTTTTGCCGACGTTGGCGTCCTTCATCTTCAGGTCCGGAAATTCGGCCTTGAGGCATTTCTTGCCTCGGTGGACCCACAGCGAGTATGGGAACTCATCGAGGTGGCCGTTGGTGCAGGTCAGCAGGTGCTGGGCGGGCACCGCGGGGCTGCCTGATTTCTTCTTCGCGCTACCTCCTCGGCCAGGGCAACTCCTGTGGGCGAACTGCGCGAGGTCGGGCCGGAAGGGGTGTGTGTTCGTGTAGTCGAAGCGCGGCAGCGGACCGAGGTAATCGCATCCAGTGCAGCGGAACCACTGCGGGAACACCCGTCCCGGGATACCGAGGTCGGACCCTTCATTCGACATGCCCATGCGCTTGGGCTGCCACGGGAAGGGACGCAGCTCGTCGACTTGGGGGCCGAGGTGGAGACGGACAACGTTGAGCAGGCGGGGTTCAACGATGGAGGGGACGTGGTCGCGCCGCTTCCAAATGGTTTCCCAGTCATCGAGGCCAGCGGGCATGATCGCAAAGTTCGGAAGATCCATGATTGCGCCGGGGCCATAGGTATAGAGGAGCGACGACGGGCGAGCCGAGCCGACCTTGGCGCGGTTCTTGACTACGCCTTCCTCAGCGTCCCCCAGCGGGTCGAGCATCTCGTGCTCGTCGTGCAGCATGTCCTCGCCGGACTTAAAGGTCAGATCGGTCATCAGTCCTCATCCCCGACCGGCAAGGTCCAGTCGTCGACACTGTCAGGCTTCCTCGCGAACAACCGGTCAGGCACAGGGCTGACCAGCAGATTGATCTCGGGCTGCACCTCGCGCATGGAGTTGGCGATGACGAACGGCGCCTCCATCGAGCCGCCGACGGATGCCTTCGCGTTCTCGGGGCTGATGATCAGCGGCAGGTACTTACCTCCCTCGCCCGTGCGCTCGTAGACAAGCGTCTTGTGCATGTCGGCAGCACGCTTGGCACGTTCGGTCCATCGGTCAAGTCGGTTGACGAGCAGGTCGTTGGCTCTCTTTGTCGCCGCCTCGTCGAGAGCGGCGGCGGCGATCCGCTTTTTGAGTCTCTCAGCGACGGCCTCAACCGCAGCGCGCTGGTCCCTGATCCGCCACGCTTCACGCTCGGGTGAGAGCCCGTCGACTACGGCAGCTTGAAGAACGCGGGCAACGCTCACGAGCAGCCCGTCGATACCGCGCGCCAGCGACGTCGGCGAGTACGGCGTGACGGAGAGTGCTTCGACCTGCGCATAGAAGGTCTCGTGGTAGTGCCGGAACTGCTCGAAATGCGCGAGGTCACGGGGACGCGCCCAGTTCCCGAGCGACACCACCAGCCCGGGCCGGGCGGAAGGGTCACGTCCCACACGGGACGATGCCTGGATGTACTCAGCAGTGTTCTTGGGCTGGCCGACAACGAGCATGAGCCCGAGACGCTGGACGTCCACACCAACCTGCAACATTGAGGTTGCCAGTACGACGTCAAACGGCGAGTCAGCCTCGGTACGGCGCGACGTCTTCTTCCCGTCCTTTTCGTCGGCGATGCGCTGCCGTGCGGCCTCCGTGGTGTCGTAGTCCGGGTCGAACTCCAAGCCGAGCCTGTCGAGCGTCGCACCGATCTCTGACGACGCGATACGCGAAGTCAGCTCGCCTGTCTTCAGCAGACCGAAGCTTGCCCCACGACGGCTTGGGAAGCCCGAGTCCTTGCGCGGTCGCTTCACGCGGCTTTGCACGTCGTCGGCGACGTACCGCGCCATACCGGCGAGCTCACGGGTGGCGTTGAAGTAGCCGACCAGTGTCATGTACGGGTCCGCGGCTGCTCCGGCCCTATCGAGCAGCAACTGCCCGGCCGAAAGCAGCACTTCGGACACACGAATCTCGGCGCTCGACAGGCGCACCCCCTGGGCGCTGACACCGATGTATCGACGGCCCGGGTTGGCGTCGTCAATGGGTACTTCTTGCGAGAAGAACGTGTCGGCAACGTCGAGCACCTGCGGCGGAAAGATCTCGACCTGCCGGCCATAGAGCCCCCGCACCTGCTCCTGCGCGTTGCGCACCGTTGCAGTCGAGGCCACGATCAGCGGCTTGACCGGAGCACCGGCGACGGTCTCCCACGACGACAGCGTCTCCACGGCCACCTCGAACAGTCCAACTGAGGTGCCGAGCGCTCCCGTGATGAGGTGCAACTCGTCCTGAATGATCAGGTCGGGCGGGCGGAGCCGCCCGACAGGTGCGACTGTCGAGCCGGGCAGCCCGTCTTTGGCAGGGTGCGAACCGACCTGACATGGCGCGTAGTCGGCGTGAACGTAGCCGTGCCGACCGCAACGCCTGCTGACGAACCCAAAGAGAGCGGCTGCTTCCCCCTCGCGAGCGAGGCGCGCGAACTTGTCGACCGTCGCGATGACGAAGGCGGGCGTGAGGCGGTAAATCTCCTCGTCCACGGTCAGGACTGGCAGACCCTCGCTGACTGCTCCGCCCTTGGAGAACGGGCAGCGTGCCAACTCGTCACCGCAGTGGACATAGACCCGGCGATAATTCGCATCCGCCCTGACCTGGGCTCCGGTGATCGGGGTGCCGCACCAAGGGCACCGCTGGATCTGGAGGACCGTCAGCCGGTGGCCGAAGCCTTCGTTGGCCTTCTTGAGTTGTTCGTCGGCTTCCTCGAACCGCTTGGGGCTGACGTCGGTTCCTACCCACAGTCCGATGCGGAACGGCTCGGCGCCCCAGACCTGCTCGTCCTCGAGGCGGGCAAGTTCGGCGGCGCAGACTAGTGCGGTCGCACGTTGGAACTGCTGGGCGGTGAGCAAGCGAAGGGTATATCGCATGAGCACAGCGATGCCGTCACTTCCGTCGAGCGGTCCGTCAGCTGACTCGATGACGCCCTGTCGTCGGCGGATGGCGAACGTGTAGGCAGCGAGGCCGAGATACGCCTCGGTCTTGCCGCCACCGGTCGGGAAGAACAGCAACTCGACCTTCGACTGGTGCTCCGAACTGCGGGAGGGCGCGGCGGGGTCGGTGAGCGCTCCGAGCTGCATCAGGATGAAGGCGAGCTGGAACGGACGCCAGGACGCAGCCACCGCGCCTCGACCCGCGACGATCTGTTCCGCCGCCTCAATCGACAGCGTGGCATCAGCCGCGCGAGCCGCCGCCACCTGTGATGCGATGCGCTGGTCACGCATGACTCGGTTCATGAACTGGAAGCAGCGCAGCGCCTCAGGGTCGCTGGCGACGTGCTCCAAGCCGACAATCAGCCGCTCGTGCGCCTCGCGCGCCTCCCAGAGCGCAACCTCGGCCGTCTCCTGGAGGTGACCCGGCAGCGCGACGGCCTCCGCCTCCTGCATGCCCAGCCATTCGCCGTACCCATCAACCAGCGGAGTAAGGCCAGACCGCAAGTCGTCTGCCGCGACGGACGAGAGCGCGTCCATCGACAGCACCGCATCCTCGACCGAGCGGGCTTTGGTCTGCGGGGTCTGCCCGGTGGGCAACCAGGTCGTCTCGACAGCCGTCGCGCGACGCGAACCGTTCCGGACCGTCCAGTCGACTGAGCAGGTGCGGCCGATGGCGAACTCCAGGCGGTTGCGGTACTGGAGGTTGAGTCGCTTGACCTCTTCGTCGTGCTCCGGCAAGTCCTGCTCCATCACGTCTTGCACCGGCAAGAACACCTCGGCTCCACCGGCGTCCACGAGGAGCTTGGTCTGGAACATCCACATGCTCAGCGGGATCGGCATGGGGGTCTCGCGGTCGTTGCACAGCGCGATCTCCACGAGCACGCGGTTGAACTTCGGGTCGTCGTACCGGTCGACCCGAAGCACGATTGACTCCTTCAACCTGACGGTCGCGGTGTGGCCGGGAGCGAGGTCGGCGAGGCGGACGGTGCGGGTCTCCTCGACTGGGGTGCGCTGGTACTCGCGCACAGGACGGCCGGCCTTGGTGACCTTGTCGGTCTCGACCGTCTCGTAGCTGCCCCACGAGGACACGACGCGGAACGCTTCGACGTCGGCGGGAACCTGGAACCGCAGACCCATCGACGCAGGGATCATCAGGCCCTGCTTCGGAGCGCGGTCCTCGACGTCATCGTCCTCGGCATCCGCCTCAGTGTCATCGGCGGCGTACGCCGGGACGCCGCGGCCCTCGCTCATGGCGTCGTCATCAGTGCGAACCTCGACCAGGTCACCGCCGTCGGTGTCGTCTGGGGTGGCGGTCACCGAGCCGACTAGCTTGACCGGAGCAATATGCCCGACGAGGTACTGCGAGCGAGGGCTGAACGGAAGGGTCTCCTCTGGACCGTGGATTGGGCCGAGCAGCTCACGCTGAAGGATGTCCACGAGATTCTCGCGCACCGCAAATGACGAGCCGTCCAGCTCGTGGTTCAGCTCGTACGACTCCTGCGGCCCAGCCGACTCAGTGGTTACCTCTGTCACAGGTCAAAGTCTGCCGTAGACGTCCGACATTGGGGTTGGCTGGCATGAAGTGTCGGAGCCGGCATGCATACTGTCAGCGTTGGGATATTCCCAATCGCCGACTAGCCTGGAGGCATGAACGCCATGATCGAGGTAGGCGAGCGCATCCGCTCGATGATGCCACTCGGGATGAATCAGCGGGACTTGGCGAGGCGTGCCGACATGACTCCCGATGCACTTTCGCGTGCCCTCAACGGGCAACGCGGCCTATCTCCCGCCGAGGTAGCGTCAATCGCGAAGACCCTTGGAGCGGACACTCACTGGCTGATCACTGGGGCCCCAGACCCGCTCGCCGTCTCGGTCGCAGCGCGGCACTCTTGGGATGCGCGGCGGCGTGTTCGCGTCAACGATGGCCAGGAAGAAGACAGAACGATCCTCGACCAAGTGGTCTCGCTGTACCGCGCTGCCTACCCCCAAGGTCCCGCCGGATCGGGCCCCCTGCCAGCCACTCCGGCGGCGCTCAGGAACGCACTCGGGAGCACATTTGTCCGAAACTTCGCCAACGCCATCGAGTCGGAGCTCGGCGTCGATGTAATTCGCATCCCCGGCCTCACAACCGACTACTCCATCCGTATCGGCGAGCGGGGGGTCATCGTTCTCGCCACCCAGTCGTCTTGGTTCCGAAGCAACTGGTCACTCGCGCACGAACTTGGGCATCTTGCGTTGGGACATCACACAAGTGACGTCTCCGCCAAGCGGATACAACGCGACGAGAAGGCAGCCGACAACTTCGCCGGAGGCGTGTTGGTGCCCAACGAGGTGCTTGAGCAGTTCGACAGCCCGCCAGACGCAAGGTCCGTTGCGCAGCTGGTGTGGAACCTTGGCGTTTCCACTGAGGCGATCCGAATCCAGCTCCGCAAGGCCAAGCGACCGCTCACCACGCCTGTCGCTGAGGCGCTATCCAAGAGCACGCCGCTCTTAATGCGGCAAAACGTCACCGCGCTGGCTACCAGCGGTGAGGCCAATCCGATCGTCGCGCGAGAGCAGGCTGCGTCGTCCCGTCGGTTCCCCGTCACCCTGCTCTCCGCGCTTCAAGACCAGATCGATCTCGGCGCTGCCTCTCCGGAGCTGCTCGCCTGGGCTCTCGACGTGCCAGTCGACGACATCGACTTTCCCGAGCCCATTGATGAGACGGCGTCGGAGATCGCCGAGCGAATCAACGCCGACCGGCCGACTGCTGCCGACTGGCACGCCATCCTTGCTGCGCGGGCGTGACCCGCGACGAACTGTCGTGGCAGCGTGTCACGAAGCGCTCCGACCTTCGCGAACTTCAGAGCCTGACGTGCACGACGGCAGACCCAACCACCGAGGGTGGACGAAAGCTGCCCCACCCCCGCCCGTGGGAGAAGGAAGCGCAAACGTTGTTGCGTCAACTCTCCCTGACCCTCCGTCCCGGGGATCTCGTGCTGCTGGGAAAGCTGGGCGACCGAACTATTGCGGCCCTCCACCTTCAGTTCCTCGCCGGCGGCGACTTCCTCGAGGTCTACCACGCTGTTGCCGGCATCACGCAAGACATGAGGCGCGATGGCGGCACCGTCGCCGACGCTCTCCTGGCCGAAGCACAAGCAATCTGCCTGGAGCGCCTCGCCGAAGGCGGACACCAGGACGTGGTCATAAGCGGCCGAATCCATGTACGCAACGCGGCGAGCCAACACATGGTCGCCCGTGCCGGATGGGAGCCGCAGGACGCTCCGGTCAACGACTACCAGACTTGGGCACGGATCATCTCTGCCTAGTGAGTTGCCTGCCGCCTGCCGCGCGCCAGCGGAGCAGCACGCGGTCCTCGTCGAAGTAGCGGCCAACGACGCCTCGACGGACGCGCAGGCTCTCCAACTGCGTCAGCAGAATCTCACGCCTCGCCGTGTCGCTGGTTCCGACGGCAGCCCAGTGAGCCGCCACGGTGGAGCTGCCAAGTGGCTCTGCCCCGCGCTCGGCCAGGAGCCGGTCGACAAGGTACGGGTCGAAGGACGACCGGCTCATGGTCTGACGACAGGTTGGGCAGTAGAGAACGGGCCGCTTCTGGTTGGTGCCCCGGCAGAGGAACACGTCGCAGTCGTCGCACCTGACGAGGCGTGAAAGGAAGGGGCTCGTGGGCACCCGCTCACTCCGTTTCCTGGCCTGCGGAGTGCTGCGCGCGTCGAGCAGGTTCTGAAGAACAGTGAACTGCTCAGCGTTGATAACCGCCAAGGCGTCGTTGACGACTGGCTCGCCATCCTCGTCGCGGAAGACCGCGAGCGGGTCAGCTCGCTTCGCACTCTTTGGGCGACCCGGATTGTGCGGCGTCATTCCCGCAAGCACCGGGTTTCGGAGGATGCCCTCCACAGTCTGCCGATTCCATGCGGTCGCGCCGGACTTCCTGCGGGCGAGCGAGCCAGCGGGCAGCGGCGCGCCAGCGGCTGTCAGCCAAGTCGTGATGGCATTGACAGTCGCACCACCAAGTGCCTTGGCGACCATCTCGGCCAACCAGGGCTGGCGTTCGGGGTCTTTGACGAGCACCCAGCCGGGACCGGCTGGATTCTCAGCGGACTTATAACCGTAGGGAACACCGCCGCCAGCCCAGCGACCGTCCTTCAAGAGCTGCGCCCGCGCCGCTCTGACACGAGCCCGGATCGCCTCAGCCTCCATCTCGCCGAAGACGGCGAGCATCACCGCGAAAGCACGGCCCTGCGGACTGGTCATGTCGATGGGGTCCTCCACTGCAACCAGCCCAGCACCTCGTTTCTGGAGCGCCTCATCGGCGTGGAGGAAGTCGAGAACGCGCCGGGCAAGCCGGTCGACCTTCCAGATGACGACCGCGTCGAAGTCTGTCGCGGCGAGGAGAGACGCCCAGCCGTTGCGGTCCTCGGGACGGCTGGCGGTGGCAGAGACCCCATCGTCGATGAATTCGCCCACCACCTCCCACCCTCGGGCCTCGGCGTACCGGCGACATGACAGAAGCTGGCGGGCGATTGAAACGGACTCTTCCTTGGTGACGCTGAGCCTTGCATAGAGCACGCAGCGCCGTTCTTGATGTGTATTCATAGGCTCCAGCCCATCGGAGAGGCCGCGGCATCCCTCTACCGAGGTGCCTCATCGCGCGTGTCAGCAAGACGGTCATGCCCCTCAGGGTCGCCACGGGACATGTCTTCAGCGACGCCACTGAGGTCTTCGCCTTTTCCAGCTACGGCGACCAGGCAGTCTTGTCATCAAGCCTCCACCAACTCTGGGCGATCACCTACGGGTCCGGAATGCGCAACGACCCCCGCTACACGCCGTCCGATGTCTTCGAGACGTTCCCGCGACCAGTCGCCACCACCTTGGTTGAAGAGGCCGGACGGTCGCTTGACCACTTTCGGCGCGATGTCATGCTTCGTCGCAACCTTGGACTCACCAAGCTTTACAACCTTGTCAATGATCCGGAGGTCGCTGGCACGAAGGACCCAGAGATCGCGGGTATTCGACAGGCTCATGTTGACCTCGACGCTGCTGTCCTGGATGCCTACGGCTGGAATGACTTGGACCCCCAGCATGGCTTTCACGAGTACCGGAAGATGCTGCGATGGTCGCTCAGCCCACTCGCCCGGGTAGAGGCTCTTGACCGATTGCTTGAGGAGAATCATCGGCGGAAGAAGAACGAAGGTGCTGGCGCACCGGCAACGCGTAGTGATGGCGCCGGCGCCGAGGCCGCGACGCTCTTCGATTAGCTCCATCAAGCTGCTGCACGCTCAGAACGCATCGAACAGAGTGCCTTCGTCGGTCGCGAGCCCGTTCGCTTTCGATCCGCTGGACTTGGAGAGCGCCGCTGCCGCCCGTGCATGGTTCTCGAGCAGAAGCCGATCCAACAGCTCAGTGCGAACCTCGGGACTCGGCCCCCAGCGATTCTCTTGGCGGTAGGTGTGGAAGCCATGCCGGGTCGACAGATCGGACCAGTGAAACGCGGCCATGACCGCCTCGTCAACCTCAAAGTGAATCATGCGCAGACGTTCGACGTCGGCGTCTCCGGTGACCATCGAGTCATTGACAAGGTTGTAGAGCTTGGTGAGTCCAAGGTTGCGACGAAGCACAATCTCCTTCCTCTCGTCCTCAAGGACGCGGCCGATGGAGGTCAGTCGGTCTGTTGCTGACGGTCGCGGGAACGTCTCAAAGACGTCTGAGGGCGTGTAGCGAATCCGGGTCTCCAGCGTAGATCCGTAGGTGATCGCCCAGAGTTGGTGAAGGCTTGATGACAAGACTGCCTGCTCGCTGTAGTCGGCAGTCGCGAAGACGTCGAGTGCGTTGCTGAACACCTGTCCCGTCGGAACGCGGACAGGCATCACAGACTTGCTGGTACAAGCGATGACCAACACTTCATCCAAGGCTCCGATCGCCTGCCGCATCGCAGCCCGAGGTCGCTCGTACAACCAGAAGTTGTCGCGTAGCTTCGGCGCCAGGAGATTGCGCTCAGCGCGCACTGCCTCGGACACACGCGCAAACGGGAGCTGGAAGCCGGATGCAGCGGTCTGATCTAGGCCGGTGAAGTCGATGACCCATCGGGAAGCCGACGCGTCTGGTCTGGAGTTGAGGTCGTCGCCGTTCAGGTAAGGAAACAGGACGTCGCGATTGGCGGGATCCGACGCGATCCACTCCGCTGCCTCACCCGACTCGATGATGAAGCCAGTGCCTCGCAGTTTGCATCCCTCGAAGGCGATGCCCTTGTTCTCGCCTAGTTGGTGGGGCAGCCCATCAACGCGACCGGCAGCTTCGAGGAGGGTTGAAATGCGTTTGACGGGCGTGCCGTTGGCGATTCGGGAGGCGATCTCGGCGACTGATCCACGGGTGCCCCAGACGGCCGCAAACTCGAGGTTGGCACTTGCAGACGGCCACGACTGGGACTGAATCGCTCGGGCGATCGTGAACCCGGCAGCGACCATCGTGTCGAGACCGACCTCGCGACTCTCCCCTTGCGCAACGCTGTTGGTCGCGATCAGTCCAAGTGTCCCGTTCGCCTGCAAGAGCCCGGTGGCACGCAAGAAGAAGTAGGCAACGAGATCCGCGTTGCCGCGTCGACCTGCGATGGTGTTGACGAACCAGTCACGAATGTTCGTCCCCATCGCCCCAGTGAGCTTGCTTCCGCCAAGGAACGGCGGGTTGCCGATGACGGCGTCGAAGCCGCCGTTGTCGATGATGACGTCCGGCGCCTCGATTACCCAGTGGAGGGGCTGCCACCGCTCGTAGTCAGTCACGACTGTTGGTGTCAGACCGGAATCGATCAGAGAAGTGAGGAACGCGCCGTCGGCCTCCCCCTTGTCCGGGTATGCCTTGCCGACCGCGATGCGCAGGTTGTCGTACGCCTCGTTGAGCGCCCTGCCGGGCTTGCCGCCCTGAGCCAGACCGACCGCCACCACTCCGTTCGCGATCTGGCGTAGGTCCGACGTGACTTGGCGGAAGTCAAGGAGTTGACGCCGCTTGGCGGCGCTGGTGCGAGCCGGGTCGTTCTCGTTGATCTCGTTGAGTAGCGTGCGGCGCAGTTCCTTGGCCCGGTCGATGATGGAGTCGATGTCGACGTCGTAGGCGTAGTAGCCCGCCATCTCCGTCTTGACCTTCGGGTCGATGTGGAGGCGACGCAATTGGTTAAGGTCGGTGACACCGAGCAGCGAGTTGCCGAGGAAGACCTTGTCGTCGACGAAGGAGAATGGCAGGTCTCGGTCGAGGGAGACGAGCCAGAGCGAGAGCTTGCACATCTCGACTGCCATGTCGTTGATATCGGCTCCGTAGAGGCAGTTGGCAACGACCTGGCGGATAGCGCGGGTGTAGAGGTCCTTTCGGACTCCGTTGCGTGGGTCCTCGCCGGTCCATGCCTCGACGACGCGCTCGGAAAGGTAGCGGGCGGCAGCCACGAGAAACGCGCCGGACCCGCACGCGATGTCGGCGACCTTGAGGCTCAGCAGTTCGTCGGAGGACTTGAGCTTCCACTCCTTCGTATTGGCTGTCTGGTGGGGACCTGGCGAGTAGCAGAGGGGCTGGAGCGCGTGGAGTACGACGTCTTCGGCGAGTGACTTGGGTGTGTAGTGCGCGCCAGCGTTCTTGCGGGACGGGGTCTCTCTAACGGTGAGACCGCCGCCGAGTACGACGAAGGGTCGCTGGCGCAGGTCAAGCCGGACCAGGCCGAGCCACGGCAGCACTCGGTCACGCAGTTCGAGGTCGTCACCGACAGCCTGAGTCAGTGCGCTGACGATGCTCGGCTCGACCTCCGCGCTGAGGGCCTTAGCGATGGCCGCCGCCGACGACGGCTTAGCCGAGGGCTGGTCGCCCTCGACGAAGGCGCGGATTGCCGCGGCGAGCTTCTTCGGGTCGGTGTGCTCGGCAGCCAGCTCTTCGAGTTTCGCGAGGGGGATTTCTGGCTCTTCGCCGAGGGTGCCTTTCAGGCCGACAGTGACTTCGTCGGCGATCGCGGCTGTGTAGCCGAGCAGACCCTCGTAGATGTAGCCGATCTGCTCAACATCGATGTCGCGGAAGGAAATGCGACGGGCTTCGCCCTTGATGTCTGCGACCTGGACTGAGCGCAGGACGTGAAGCATCACGCGGTCGGAGACCGTGATGGCGAGCGCCCCCTGCTCGTTGGTGTCGGTGAGGAACGGGAAGCGGGCCGGGTCGAACAGTGAGCCACCGTAGGCCGGCATCCGAAGGCTCTCGAAGCTCGCGCCTTGGTAGAGGGCCTGGCTGGTGGCCAGGAGCCGGTGCCAGGTGAGCGAGGTCGCGTCGAGAGCTTCCTCGCTCTCTTCGGTCTCACGCGCGATGAGGCGTTCCAGTTCGCCGGCAATGCCGTACCCCTGCTCGAACAGCTCACCCGAAGGCAGCAGTCCGCGCTCCTCGGCGAAGAGAAGGAAGACAGCGCGCATCATCACCGTGACGGCAGCCTCGTAGCTGGCGTGGGTGCGCCCGTTCGAGTCAGCCGGTGGGAGCGGGTCGGGCAGACCACGGCGCTGCGCGTCCGCGGCGGATTCGGAAAAGGACTGGATGAGCAGTTCTACGGCACGGCGGACCTGGGCACCGAGGGCTTCGGTGATCTCCTCAGCCGCGGCGACCGACTCTTCAAACAGGATCGGCAGTCGCTCGCAGGGGTCGCCGCCGATGAGGTGCTGGCGCCCGATGAGGGCGAAGAAGGAGTCGCGGGTGCGGGGTTCTTCGATCCACGTCAGGGCGTCGACGATGCCGGAGGCAGCCATAGCGCCTTCTCGGGCGCATACGAGTCCCCACCAACGGCCGTCGGTGACGATTCCGATCGGAATCTTGTTCTCGCGGAGCATCACCTCGACGCGGTCGATGGGGTTGGCCGCCCACAGGTCACCGGGGGTCTGGCGCAGCGAGTCGACGGAGTCGATGACGTGCACGATCGCGCCGATGCCGTCAGCGCCGTTGAGTGACGCATGAGCTCGGACCGTCACCGCACGGTTCGGCGATTGCGCTTCAACCCCGGGGCCCTGCCGCCACGTGAGGGACTCGGCCCACCCGGCGACGTCACGCAGGATCGTCTCGACCCACTTGTCACGGGCGACGCGGTAGGCATCCTGTGCGCTCTCGGAGTCAGGGGTGCGGTCGAGAGACTCCCACGCGCCCTCGAAGTCCTTGCGAGCATCGACGAGGGCTGCCTTGCGCTCGTCAGCAAGGCTCGGCATCCCTTGGGGCCAGACCCGCTTCAGCGGCGGGATGGCAAGAAACGGACCTTCTGTGTCGACTAGTTCGAGCCAGGCGCGGTGCTGGTCCGTCACGTTGATGGGCTTGCTGCCACGGGCGGCGGTGTTGGTCTTTGCGCGTGCCATCACTCAACCCACCCGTCTGCATCGGCGCGAGTAAGTGCGAACACGACAGCCGCTGCGGTGGTGTGAGGCTTCACATCGGCGTAGCGGTCGGTGATGGCGGCGATCTCTCGTGCTTCCTCGTCGTCAAGTTCGTCCAGGCGGCGGCTCATAGCGTCGATGTCGCGTCTCCATTGGCGCATCTGGTCGGGGTCGGTGAACAACTGCCCCTGGGCCTCGTCCTCCTCCGCCCGGAGCCGTGCGAGCGAGTCGCGCAGGTTGGCGCGAAACGCCGCAAAGATGTCCTTCGCACGTTGGATGTCAGCGGCTTGGCGTTTGGCGAGTTGCTCGATGACCAGGTCGTGACGACGGCCCGCACGGGCTTGCATCGACTCTTCCAGACGCAGGCGCAGCGGTGCGTCAGGGACGTTCCACAGGTCGCAGAGCTGATCGCGGACACGGTCGTCGGCCACGGAAAGACGCTCGCGGTCGAGTGCCTTGTCGAGAGCGGCTTCAGCCTTCTCTTCGGCCATCGCGCGGCGACCCTTCAACCGGACACCGGCGAGGAAGACCTCCTCGTGGAGCCGGACACCGCCGCGGCCGACGAGCACCATGCGGGTGACGGCGGCAACGAAGGATTCTTCGAGGTCATCGACCACCACGGCGGTCACGCGGTTGAGTGGGGAGTCAACACTCCACAGCGAGCGGCGTAGGAGGCGCTGGGCCTTCTGCACGATGGGATGCCCGAGGTGGACGTAGACGAGGTCTTCCGGCCCAACTTTGTGGTCCTCGTCGAACGCGGCGGGATCGAAGGTAATCGGTCGCAACTCGCCGGGCTTGAGTCGCGTGTCGAGGCCACGCAGCGTGTCGTGCCAGCCAGTCGTCAGAGTTGGGACGGTGAAGACTTCGGCGTCGGTGTCTTGGGCGAACTCGTGATTCTCGATCAACGGCGCCTGGTGGTTGATCCGCAAGGCGGTGTCGACCACCCGGCGTAGGTTGGCCGGGTCGAGGTGCATCTCAGTGCGGGACTCGTCGTACCCCTGCTCCAACTGGGTCAGGCGAGCATTGAGCTCCATGCCGCCGGCGAGAGCGGCGTTGATGGCCTCGTTCGTGTCGACACCCTTGGACTTCGATTTGGTCGGGGCGCGCTTGCCGAAGTGGCCCTGAATCTCCTCGCCAACGACCTGGTTGGCGGAGCCGAGGTCATACTCGACCTGAGCGATCTTGCGAGCGATGCGCTCCATGAAGTTCAGGTCGGCGGCGTACGTCGAGGAGTCGACGACTGGCACGAAGTGGAAGACTTGCGGCTCCTCGGTCTGGCCATACCGGTCGATACGGCCGATGCGCTGTTCGAGGCGCGAGGGGTTGAACGGGATATCGAAGTTCACGACCCGGTGGCAGTAAGTCTGGAGGTCGATACCTTCACCGGCGGCGTCGGTGGCGAGAAGCACGCGCACGGGCTCGTTGGTGGGGTCGGCGGTGAACTGCGAACGGATGTACTCGCGCTCATCAGTTGGCGTCGACCCCTGGATGACCGCAAGTCGGTCATCGGTGTAGCCCTTCTGGTTCAGCACGCGAGTCAACCAGTCGACCGTGTGGGCGTACTCGGTGAAGACCACGACGCGCTCATTGGACCACGTATTGCCAACAGGGCGGCAGACCGCGTCGAGGAAGCTGATGAGTCGGTCGAGGCGGGAGTCGGCACGGCTCTCGTAGCCCAGGCCCCACTCCATGAGCGTTTCGAGCTGACCCGATTCAGCCGCGACAAGCGGGTCGGACCCCTTGGACTCGCGCAGTTTTTCTGCCTCGTCCTGCTCCCACAGTCCCTCCTCCTCATCCGACTGGCCCTCGCCGAAGATGTCGTCGTACTCGTCGTCGGACAAACCGCGCCCGGCCTTCAAGGCGACGTAGTGACTCAGCGTCATGCCGAACGCGAACGGGCTAGACAAAAATCGCTTCTTCAGAAGCATCGTGACAATGTCGCCGCCAGGCTTGGTGCCGTTCTGCTTGGCGCTCTGGGTGACGATGTCGTCGAGCAAGGAGAACATCTGCTGCTCGGAGTCCGACGGCGTGACGTCGAGGGTGTTGACCTTGCGCTTCTTGAAGCTTTTGCTGGGAAGGTCGGTCTTCAGTCGACGGACGGTGACGTCCTTGAGTGCGGTCGAGTCGAGGTTCGCGCCGCGAGCGAAGCGCCGGGGGTCGATCATCTCCATCAGCGCGGTGAACGACTCGGGGTGACCGTTGTGGGGGGTCGCGCTCAGAAAAAGACGGTGCTCGCACTTCTCGGCGAGTTGGCGGACCGCGACGGTGCGCTGGGTGTCCACCGCGTAGCCGCGCCCACCGGCGATGGCTGAGGGGCTAGACGGCGCCACGTGATGAGCCTCGTCGACCACCAGGATGTCGAAGGCGTACCGCTTCCCGGTCTTAGGGTTGGTGGCCTGGGTGTAGACGTCGCGGAGCAGACGCTGGGCGCGGACCTGCGGCAGCCACGCCATGCTGACGATAACGCGCGGGAAGAGCTGAAACGGGTTGGCGTGCAACCCGTGGGTGCGACGCACCTGGGCCATCAACTCGGAGTTGACGATGGTGAACTCCAGACCGAACTTCTCGCGCATCTCGTCCTGCCACTTCAGCGCGAGGCTGGGCGGGCAAACGATGACGGCGGTGCGGGCGCGGTGACGAAGGAACAGCTCCTGAATCACCAGGCCGGCCTCGATGGTCTTGCCCAGTCCGACGTCATCGGCGAGTAGGAGGTTCGCGCGAGGTGCGCCGAGGGCGCGGCGGAGCGGTTCGAGCTGATACGCCTCGACGTTCACGCCCGACCAGAAGGGTGCTTGGTATCGGTTCGGGTCGGCACTGGTCACCGCTCCCCACCGCATCGCGTCGATGAAGCCTGCGAGTGTGGCCGGCTCATCAAAGGCGTCCGCGTAGATGACGTCCGGGAGTCCCTGCGCGGGTGTGACGGTGTGGCCGACCTCCAACTCCCACACGACCGAGAGCTGCTCGCCGAGGCGGTCCTCGTCAAGGGACTGCAAATCGACAACGTGTGACAGCCCCGCGACGAGTTCATCGGCCGGGCTTCGCGGCAGGCCCTGTTCCCGCACCGAAGCCACAGCCCAAGTCGATCCGCGAACCTCGACGACTTGGCCGCTTTCGGGAAGCGCAGGCCGACTAAGAACGGTTGTCGCAGTGTCATCCCCCACGACGTGCACGATAGTCCGCCGACAGCCTGAGCGGACGCGAACGACTCGCATCACCCGCGGCGGTGATGCACTTTCGAGGTGGCAGCCCTCAATGCGTGCCCCCCCCTACTCAGCGCACAGTCCGCTCCTTTGGCTCTGGCAACCGCGATACACACGCCGTCGCGACCTCCTCTCCCGCAACCCTCCTCCCGTCTAATGCAACGTCCCTCGCCTGCCCGTTTCCCCGTTACCTGACCACCCAGCCCCCTCATCACGGCCCTGCCCAGCGAAGCGGCACGCATGCTACGGAGTTCCGTAGGCCAGTCCCCCACCGTTGGTGGGCCGGCTCGACGCCGCCGAAACGTCGGGGGTGGTGGGCAGGTGCACGGTGGGGTCAAGTTCTACCGCGGAGCGCCGAAGGCAGCCCGGGCCTACGTCGAGGCCGATCACTCCCGCGCCGACGACTACTACCTTGCCGAAGGAACCGGAGTCGCCGTGCTGCTCGTGGCGACCAGTCCCGAGTCGTCGGAGCCCCAGCTCTCGCCGAGCGCGGTCGAGGCTGGTCAGCTCGACGGCGACGCCTACGAAGCCTGGGTCGTCGGCATCGATCGCGAAGGCAACCCGAAGGGCCGCCTCCGCACCGGCGCCCACGGACTGCGATTCGTCGAGATTGTCGTCAACGGACCGAAGACCTGGTCGATCGCAGCCTTGATCCACCCCGGCATCAGCGCCGCCTACGGCCGCGCTCAAGACCGGGCCGCGAAGGAGATCGTCACCTGGCTAGCGGCGAATGCCACCACACGCGTCGGGCCGCGCGGTCGCCAGGTGCAGGTGCCGGTCGACCAGCTCGAGGCCGCGGTCATCCAACACTTCACGTCTCGCGCAGGCGACCCGCATCGACACCTCCACGTGCAGATCAACGCGCGCGTCCTGGCGCAAGGTCGATGGCGAGGACTTCACTCCGCAGGCGTCGTCGACATGATCGATGCCCTCAACGGCATCGGCCACGCGGCGGTCGCATGCGACCCGGAGTTCCGACGCGAGCTCGCCCGGCACGGCTACACCCTCGACCCCGCCTCCAGCGAGATCGCCGAACTCGCTCCCTGCGCGTCAGCGTTCAGCCAGCGAACGCGACAGATCGGCCGCAACGTCGACCGCTACGAGGCCGAATGGCGGAGAGACCACCCCGGCCAGGAACCGGATGCGCGACTTCGACGCACCTGGGACCGACGGGCATGGGCGGAGGCTCGGCCGGACAAGGTCGTGCCCCAAGATGGCGAACAACTCGCTCAAAGGTGGACCGACGAGCTGCACGAGATGGGCTTCCGTTCCCCGGCAACCGGCCACGCGACACACCCCAGTACGCCAATCGGATCGCTCAACCGCGATGCCGTCGTCGACCTAGTTCAAATGCGGCTCGGCACGCGCCGGTCTAGCTGGAACCCTGCCGACATCCGAGGCGAGGTCGAGCGGATTCTCGCCTCCGTCGACGTGGTCGCCGAGCCGATTGTGCGCAGAGAGCTCGCTGAGGACCTGACGTCACGCATCGTCGCCGCCTGCGTGCCGCTGCTCGAACGCGACGACGTCCCGGGCCACATCCGGTGCCTTAGCTCTCACCACGTGGTGGCCGTGGAAGCTGAGCTTGTCGACCGTCTCGCCGCGCGGTCAATGCGGCGGGACCGCCCGTTGGCTGACCTGCCCATCGACTCGAACCACGCCTTGGATGACGATCAGCAGTCCGTCGTCGCGACGCTCGCTGGCACCGGACGTCTCATTACGGTCGAGGGAGCAGCGGGCGCCGGCAAGACCACGACCCTGGCTGCCGCGGAGCAGGTCATCCGGGCCCAGCGACATCAATTCCTCGTGATCACCCCCCACACTGAAGGCCGCACAAGTCGCACGGGCCGAGACCGGCGTGGCCGCAGTGTCCGCTGCGTGGCTCGCGCACCAGCACGGCTTCCGATGGAACGACGACGGCGATTGGCAACGCCTGCCTTTCGAGGATCGCCAGCCCAGTCGAGCAGCGACTCTTCACACCGGCGCCCTGCTCCTGATCGACGAGGCCGGAATGCTCGATCAGGACACGGCGCTGGCGCTGATGACCATCGCCGATGAGGCCAGCGCTCGGGTGGCGTTCATGGGCGACCGGCACCAGCTGCCGGCCGTCGGACGAGGCGGAGTGCTCGACCACGCCGTGCGATGGACCAGGCCGGAGTCGACCGTTTCACTCGAGACCGTGCGCCGGTTCGCAGACCCTGAGTACCGCGACCTCACGCTCCGCATGCGCACCGGCGAGGCAGAGGACACAGTCTTCGACACCCTCCTGGCCCGCGGCGGCATCGTCATTCATGCGAGCGACGTCGAACGCATCGCGAGCCTCGCTGAGCATGGAGCGGGCGGGGAGACGGTGATCGCGGCGAAGCTCGAAGACGTCGCCGCGCTCAACGCCGCGATTCAGGATCGCCGACGATCGGATCGACCCGAAGGTTCGGCCTCGCCTGTGGCGTATGGGCGGACGGACGCCATCCACCTCGGCGACCGGATCGCGACCCGACAGAACGACCGGGACCTCGATGTCGCCAACCGCGACACGTGGACCGTGGTCGGGAGCCGGACCAGGGGCGAGCTCGAGGTCCAAGGCAAGCGCGGCACTCGAACACTCCCGATCTCCTACGTCCTGGACCACGTGGAGCTCGCCTACGCCACCACGGTCCACGGCGCACAGGGCGACACGGTCGACCGGGCTCATCTCGCGCTCAACGACACGACCGGCGCGGCCGCAACCTACGTGGCCATGACCCGTGGTCGGCACAGCAACACCGCGCACCTCGTCGCGGACTCGGTCGACTCAGCGAGAGCCCAGTGGACATCAGCTTTCGCACGCGACCGCGCTGACCTCGGGCCGGAGGCCGCGCGTGACCAGGCACTGGCAGACATCGAGCGCTACGGGCCCATGCCGACACCTCGGCCCGTGCGGCGCAAGGATTACGAGAGGTTCTCCCCATCCCCCGGATCAGATCGAGGGCCGAGCATCGGTCGGTGACCGAGCTGCTGGGTCAGACGGCGCCGAGCTTCGCCCGCGCCTCGTCGATCAGCGGAACCAAGGACCGGCGCCAAGCAGGCAGGTCTACGGCGAGTGTCGGCCACGTCAGTGCTCGGTCGATCTCGTCGTACTGGTGGATGAGGAAGTTGCGGTTGGCGATCGCAAGCGCCCACTCGACCCCCGCCGGAGCAAGAACTCCGCTCGCCGAAAGCCGCTCGGCCGCCTCGCCGAGCTTCATCATCAGGGAGTCCCCCGCCTCCTGAAGAAGGCCGTCGGCCAGGTAGGCGTCCTGACCACGGGAGAAGATCTCGTCGGCTCGCGACAACCACCCGTCGATATGGAGCAGGTCCTTCGCCACGCTGGTCTCCATCAGAGCACCACCGCGTCACGGCGGATGTCGTCGTCGATCGGCTTCAGGCCGCCGTAGGAGATCAAGTCGATCTCGCGCCCCAGGACATTCTCGAGCAGCTGCTTCAAACGGAGGAAGTCGAAGGTCGAGGTGCCCTCGGGTGCTTCGACAAGCAGGTCGATGTCCGAGTCCGGTCGGGCTTCGCCGCGAGCCACCGACCCGAAGACGGCGAGGCGGGCGTATCCCCGTTCGGCGGCCAGCGCGCGGAGGACCGGCGCAGCGGCCTCGACGAGGAGCTCGGGATGAACTCCAGCGAGGTCCGGAGCATGGCGAAGCTGCTGACTGACCGCGGGCTGGGAGATGCCGAGGACCTCGGCGATCTGCGTCTGGCTCGAGCCTGTCGCCACCATCGCTCGCAACGCGATGGCACGGCGCAAACGCGCCACGTCCTCGTCGCGACGCGCCGCGGCGTACTCCGCCAACAGGGTCATAAGACAACCTTATACGGCCGACTCCAGAAAGTCTTCAAACTTTCGGGGGTACGTGCCCTGACCTGCGCCGATGCGAACGTACCCCCTTCGCACCCCCTGCAAGATCCGCCAAGGGGGTACGAATCCGGTGACGTCACCGGGTCACTCTGCAGCCATCGGAAGCACCACCCCACCATCCGAGTCCAGGAGTGACCATGAAGACCTCGCCCCGAACCACCCTGCAGGACCAGCCACATGCCGCCGACGAGCTGATGTCGATCGCCGAGGTCGCAGCACTTGTCCGCGTCCCCGTCGCCACGGTCCGCTACTGGCGCCACCTCGGCACCGGCCCTCTCGGCTTCCGCGTCGGCCGATCCGTCCGCTACTGGCGTAGTGAAGTTATCCACTGGCTCGACGAGCAGTCCCGCCATCCACAGACCGGCAACTGACCCTGGCGACCCGCACCCGGACCTGCTGACGATCCGAGTACAGCCAACGACAGGAGACGAACGTGGCCGGCAACATCGCACGTCGATCGAACGGCAAGTGGCGAGCTCGGTATCGCGACGAATCGGGCAGAGAGCACACCCGGCACTTCGAGCGGAAGGTCGACGCCCAGCAGTGGCTCGACCAGATCGCCGCCGCGATCATCACCGGGACCTACGCCGACCCGAGGGCCGGGCAGATCACCTTCGCGGCATTCTTTGGCGAGTGGTCAGCGCGACAAGTCTGGGCACCCGGCACCGTGCTCGCGATGTCACTCGCGGCGAGGTCGGTCCCGTTCTCGGAGAAACCGATGCGACACATCCGCCGATCGGACGTTGAAGTCTGGATCAAGTCGATGGACGCCGCCGGGCTCGCGCCGGGCACCGTCAAGACTCGATACGTCAACGTGCGGTCGGTGTTCCGCGCTGCCGTCCGCGACCGAGTCATCGGCCAGGACCCCACCGACGGCATCCGACTCCCCCGGCGCCGCCGCAGCGACGCCGCCATGTCGATCCCCACACCCGAGGAAGTCGGCACACTCGTGGCCGTCGCCAACGACGAGGTCCGGACCTTCATCGCGCTCTGTGCATTCACCGGCCTTCGACTCGGGGAGGCTGCAGCGGTCCAGCTCGGCGACATCGACTTCACCAACGCGACGCTGGCCGTCACCCGCCAGGTGCAACGTCTCGGCGGACCTGACCTCGACATCCGCCCACCGAAGTACGGATCGGAGCGAGTCGTGCACCTCGCCCCCGGGATGGTCGATCTGCTGACGCGACACGTCGCAGAAGTCGGAACCGTCGGACACGAGCAGTGGCTGTTCGGCGAGGACGATCAACCACCCCACCAGAACACCGTTGGCTACTGGTGGCGGAAGACTCTAAAGGCAGCAGGCCTAACCGGAATCAAACTCCACGACCTTCGGCATTTCTACGCGTCAGGGCTGATCGCGGCCGGGTGCGACGTCGTCACTGTTCAGCGTTCTCTCGGCCACGCGAAGGCGACCACGACGCTCAACACCTACGCGCACCTTTGGCCCACAGCAGAAGATCGCACCCGCGTCGCGGCTCAACTCGTTATGGACTCGTCGTTGCGGACTCACGGAGAGCCGACAGAAAGTTCATGACGTACGGACTCCGTCACCTCCGACTACCCCGCCCAAACCCGTGCGGCAGGTCCGACGCCGGGGACGGCTGATCTCGGTCTATCCGAGCGCCTGAATGTAATGCCGGACCAACGAAATAGTCCCGAACTGATAACTTCAGTGCTGGACGCGGGGGTCGACTCCCCCAGCATTCAGGATCTCGTTGTACCGATCGAATGCTTTATCGACCTCACTTTGGATCTGAACGAGCGTGCCTTCTTCCATGCGATAGGTCCTGTTCGGGTCGCCCCTGAATGACAGCCAGTTGAAACTCGTAGTGATCCACTGATCGTCGAAGATCAGGATCTTGGCGTGGGTATTCCGCAGGCGGACAACGCGCAAGTTGTCGTAACGGTCCGCCAGGTTTGCGAGTTTGCGCAGTGCGAAGTCGTCCGACCCCTTGTCGTCGGGTCCGTAGCCATGCCCGATATGGACTTGCACACCCGCCCGCAATCGCCGCTCAAGCGCAGCGACAAAATCTGTGTTGACTACTCCACCCTTCACCCACGGCGCGATGAGCAACATGCGCCTCTTGGCGCCGTTGAGCGCGCTAGTCAGCAGTTCCGGGTGCTCATGGACGCCGACACTACGAACAGCCATGTCCTCGACACGGCTCGCATTCTCTGACGACTCATGCACCTCCGGGTCGATGCGACCACCTGCGACTCTGAGCAACTCAACCTGATCGCTCCCCACACGCTGTTCCTCCAACTCACGAGCGAGCGTGGGACGAGGTTCCGGGCGAGCCACAGAGATGCCCAATTTGATGACGGCATCGGCTGCCGCGAGTTCCAAACCGTGAGCTGCCTGCAGATCTCCGTCGATACAAAGTCCGAGCTCAACTTCCCCGGACTCGGTGTCTCCGTAAACCAGTAGTTGCGCGGGCAAGTAGAGATGCACGTTCTGGGAGGCAATCTTGCGAACACGTAGCACCTCGACACGTCGCGCGCGGTCTTCCCGAGATTCGACCAATTCATTGAACCGTTCGACTGTGAGATCAGGCAGATCGACTCGCGAGCTCTTCTTCGCCGGCAAAATCTCGAGCCCAGCCTCCTGTGCATCACGCTTCTTGATTAGAGCGCCGCGCGCGTAGTCCTGGGCATTCCAAACCAGACGGTCAAACGGAACGTTTAGTTGCGTGAGCACCGGCTGGACCGCCGCGAGGTTTCGCGCTGCCTCAAGACCTAGCGTGGTGAGGCCTAGTTCACCCGCTGACGATCGGACTAGATTGCTGGAGCTGATCTGGTCCGCCACCGTAGAGACGACTTGATCCCGGCGTAGACCGAGTAACGCCGCGATCTCGTCGATCTCGCGGACGCCCGCGTGGACGAACCGCAAGATAAACTCTTCCAAAAGAGGCAATGGCTTGCGCTCCTGCGCAAGGACGTCGACACGCAAGATGGTGACTGGCAAGGCGGCGTCGACAACGCTGATCAGCTGGAGCCCTGGCCTGTGGTCGCCGAACCTCCGTCGAATCGTGTCGGCTGAGGTCAGGCTCATCGTTCGGCCATTCTTAGTTCGCAGTCATCCGGATGTGACTCGACGTAAGTCAACACCTTCTTCAGTGCGCCGGTCGTTCCTCGGACGAACCCCGCGTCCCCGACGATGGTGAGACCGAAACGCGCACGGGAGAGTGCGACGTTAATTCGACGCCAGTAGTCAGGACCGATGAAGCCGAGTTCGGCTCGCGAGTTGCTTCTCGTGACCGAGAAGATCGCGACATCAGACTCGCGCCCCTGAACCGCGTCGACACTCATCACCGTGACGGCGAGATGCCGGAGACGGTCGCGGATTGGAGCCAACTGCTGATTCAGGTCGGCGACTTGCGCGACGTAGGGTGCAATTACGAGCACGTCGAGTTGCTTGGAGCCTTCTGGCAATCGGACAACGTTCATGTCGATCGAACCGTTCAGCACCTTAAGTCGATCGATAACGATGCGCACTTCGGCACGATTTGCAAAACTCTTGCCCTTGCCAAGAGGCGCGGCCTCGCGCCGAGCTTCGCCGTGCGCGGAGGTGTCGAGCCAAAGCACCGGCTTCCCAAAGCCGAGTGTGTAGCCCTCGAGGCCACCCTCATTGGGCGAACGCAGCTGCTCGTCATAGAAGCAGGTAGAAATCATGTCGCCGATAGGCCGAATCATGCGGTACTGCTGATTGAGCATCACTTGCGAGTGCTCTGGCAATCGGTCCGTCAGCCGCTGAAAAAGCGTCTGCTTAACGTCCTCTGGGAGGAGTTGATGATCGTTCATAAGCTCCTTGTTCCGAAGCAGGTTCTCGTCCACCGGGGGCAACTGGTTGGTGTCCCCCACCACGACCCAACGTTTGGCACGCGAAACTGGCACCAGCGCTTCCGTCAACGTCGCCCGGGACGCCTCGTCAACGATGCACAAGTCAATGTCGAGGTGTCGGACCGCCGGATGCCTCAAGTAGCCGATGCACGTACCTGCAATGACGCTTGTCTGATCGAGGAAGGTGTTCGCAAGACCAGAGTCTGAGGCAATGCGCTGAAGCCACTCACCCTGAAGCCGCAGACGAGAGAGCAACTGCTGCGCATGGGAGCTCTCGCCGATGAGAACATCCACGGCGCTGCGGGCGTCCGCCGCACTCATGTCCGCCGACAGTGTCAGGTCACCTGCCAACTCTGACTGCGCCTCGGATACCAACTCATCGCGGAGGTCAGCTAGAGCGTCAACCTTCTCCTGAACCGACGTGGAGGAGGTCGTCTCGGATAGCGATGTCGCAATCTCGGATCGTTGTCCGTCCTCATCCTCAGGTCTAGCCGACTGCAGGTGGTCCAATTGCGCCACGGTGGCTGCGAGTTGCTGCAGGGCGAGCGCCGCTCGAAGATGAGTGGGGGCTAGTCCCGCTTCGGCTGCCCTCGCTGCCAGGTGGTTCTCAGCGCTCTTACGGACCGACCGCGCCCAACGCTTCATCTGTGCGTCCAGGACAAGGTGACGGACCGACTCGTCGACGCGGTTCGGGTCAGCACTGGCAAGTCTCACCATGCTCGCCTGCCCATCGCCAGCCAACCGTTGCAAGGCGTTATCTACGGCCACGTTGGTTTGCGACGCAATGAGCACCCGCGCGTCTGAGTTTGCGCTCAGAGTCTGCTCAACAAGTTCAGCGATGAAGCTCGTCTTACCTGTGCCCGGCGGTCCTTGAACGACGTAAATGTCCGTGGACCCCATGGCCGTCTCAATCGCCTCGCGCTTCCGATCGTCAAGATCACGGTTCCAGTTCGTGATCGAGACGGTCCGCGGCTTCGCGTTCCGGCCAGGATCAAGCAACAGCTCTCTCAGATCCGGACGGGCCGACTTGTCTCTCTGCACATCATCGACTGCCTGACGCTGCCTATTCAGCGCCGCTTCGTCCGGGCCAAGGTGCGGGTCAAGCACAGCTCGGTCCGGCAGGCCTTCCCAGCGACGAGCACTCAGCACCACTACTCGGTCGACGTCATGATCGATTACCTCGCCCCAACCGAACTTTCGATCAGTGACTTGATCCCTTACACGCCACTCTGTACCGACCAGGTCATGATCCACCGGCGACTCGAGCGTAAACGTGGCTTCCCGGCCACGAGCATGACACTTCTTGTAAGGGATGGGCTTCTTCTCGCCACGCGCCAGTTCCTCACGCGCGTTCAGCACTCGACGCCAGGTGTCAAAGAGCTCGTCCCCGTCACGCTCGTCAACAATTGACTCGGCCGTCTGATCCCTCTTCAGGTAGAAGTCATCAATGGCATCGACCAACGTGGCGAGGCCCGCGCGAGCCGCCGACTTGTTGGCGGGCTCACTGAGTGCCCACTCAAAGACCTTGGGTACGAGCAGAGCCCGGCGTCGATGATTCTCAAGTCGATCGAAGTCGAGTTCCGCCGCTTTAACGATCACGGCGCCGCTCTCATCGGACTTCAACGTGAAGGACCATGCCTCGCCATCAAGCCGAATACTGTCGCGCTGGAGTTCGCCTGACTGGTGATCGTTGTAGAACGACGCATAGACTTCTCCGGAGAGGTCAGCCTGTGCCTTTGCGATCGCTTCTAGTCGGGCGTCGTCGCCGCCTCCCAGGGACCTGATCGCTGACTTAGTGAGCCGAAGCCATACAGGGTTTCGAGCGACCTGTTTCTGAGCTTGCCGCCTCTGTTGAATCGATCGCAATGCTCCGAAGAGATCGCTCGCATTCTTCGGCCGATCGTCCGGTTGCGTAGCAATACAGGCGCCGAGAAGGCGACGGACATCGGGAGGAACAGCAATGGAGTTCAACGCTTGCTCGACGCCAACCAGATCGGTCAAGCGGTCGTTCGTCATGCACTGGATAAGCAGAACGCCCATCGAGTAAACGTCCCTCACGTAGCGAATATCTGCGTTCAGCTCAGGCGGGGCGTACGGCTTAGAGTGCCAACCGGCGACGGTCTGCGAGGTTGTCTGCTCCTCACCGCGGATCTTTGCGATCCCGAAGTCAGCGAGTAGCGGAACCCCCGAGTCGGACATGAGCACGTTCTGCGGCTTGATGTCCCGATGCTCGATCTGCTTCAGATGGGTGTACGCCAGCGCGTCCGTAAGTGGCAGTGCTACCTCTGCAGCGAGACGGTCCCACGAGTCCCATGGGCCAGACGCTTGGAGTACGTCATCCAGATTTCGCTCGACCCAGTCGAGGACCAGCACGTAGGTTTCAGACTCGTCCATCCCGGCCCATCGACAACGGACGATGTTGGGGTGCGACAGGCTTTTGAGAGTCTTTGCCTCATTGTTGAACACCTTGCGCGTGACATCGTCAGATTGTCCGGAAAGCAACTTCACTGCGACAAAGGACTCATCTCTTTCGTCGATGGCCTTCCGGACCACGGAGAAGGTCCCACTGCGGCGCTCAACCTTCAGAAGCATGAAGTGGTCGCCGATGATGTCTGGCACTCTAGGCCCCCTCTAGCGCCGCGCCGGTCTGCGCGGCGATCCCCAGTACGAGTAGTCCGGCGCTGCATCACCGGTTGCGATGTTTGCGTACCGGCCGGAGATTCTGACCGCCAGCGTATAGCGCGCGCGGGTCGATCGAGGTCCCATCGATATAAGTGATAGAGACCGATCGTCGTGGACGGCCACGGCCGGGCGTCCCGCGGCCACCGGCGCTTCATGGGAGCGGGCGAGCGGCTGGAGGTAGACGTCCGGACCCAACTTGACCACTTGACTCGACCATATCCAAGGTAGGCGCGCTCCGAAATCTTGCGGACTGAGTGCGGACCGCAAGCACCTTGCAGGTCCCTGACCTGCGCAAACGCGCACATTCACACGTTGAAGCGGAACGCACAAACAGTCGCGCTCGAATCTCGAAGCTCTGCTGCCGTCACCACTGCTCAGGCTGGGGTCGAGCCGACTTGCGCCTGGATCTCGCGGATCGCTTGCCCCACGATGCCGCCGGCCAGGAGGCCTGGTCCGAGGGGGCCGGAGGTGTCGGATCCGAGTGGGGGCAACTGCCGAAGGATGGACCGGTCGACGTCGGTCAGCCGCGAGAGCTGCCAGCGGATCTCCGCGGTGACTGCGTCGGGGCTGCTCGGGTTGGCCAGCGACACCGCCTTCACTGCGTAGCCGGCGGCACCCAGGGCGTGGGCACCCATGTGCGCCACGGCGGAGGCTTGACCGACGGCCCTCGCGGCTGCGGCTCCGGCGGGGGTCGTCGCCGACTTGGCTGCCTTGACGGCCACGAGCCGCTTCTTGATCTCCTCGGCCGCACTCCCCTGCCCAGCGGCGTAGGCACGCGTGCGGGCCAGCGCATCGGCGACGTCGGCCACGGCTCGGGCGTCGCCGTCAAACAGCGGGATCACGCGCTCGGCGCAGGCGGCGGCCCATCGGGCGATCGTGCGCCGGTCGGCGTCGCTGAGCGTCTGGATCGAGGCCATCGGATCATCATCGCCGACGGCTCGCCTCGCGTGAGCCGGCGTGACGCGACGTCCTAGAGTTGCTGCGCCAGTATCGGCTCGACTCAGGAGTAAATCCGTGGATCGCAGGCAGCTGAAGTCGATGGGCGTCGCGGCGCCCGGGTACGGCAACGCCTTCTTCATGGATGAGGGCGACGCCGCACGAGCTGACGGGGTGGCGTTCGCGCGGATCGCCGGGGTCGCCACCGTGTTCGCAACCGACAGCTCGGCGGCTCCGATCGAGGCGACGCAACGATCGTTCGCCACCGACGCCGAGGCGTTCGACTACATGTTCCGGTGCTTGCGAGACAGCGTGGCGGCCCGCAGGGCGACGACCGAGACCGTGGTCGAGGCGACTGAGAAAGCGGCAGCCCAGCAGCGGCCGAGCCTGCACGAGCGCTACCGGGACCTGGGACTCAGCGGGGTCACGGCGACCCTCGTGTGGATCGCGACGGCCCTGGGATGGCTCTGGATCTCGCCCTTCACCTACACCCGCGACGACATGGTCGGTCTCGCGGTGAACGGCAGCCGCGTCGGCGACTACATCTTCGACGCCGACACCGGACTCGTCGTTGTGGCGGTCTGTTACAGCCTCGCCGTCGTGCACATGGCGGATCAATGGTCGCTGGGTCGCCGAGACCCCGGCCAGGTCGGACGACGCGCCCTCGGCACGGCGATCGGAACCGCCGTGTTCTCAGCCCTAGCGCTGGCCTGCATGGCCATCCGCTCCGACGAGATCGACAACCCGCTGTACTGGCTCCCGCCGGCCCTGGCGCTGCTGAGCGCGGGCGTCGTGGCGGTCTCGCTCACGGCATCACGCACCAAGACCTAGGACTGCCAGCGCATCCGTCCCAGGTGCACCAGGTTCGGCAGCGGGCACCAGGCGCCGATCTGCGGATGGTCGACGATGACGCCCGCGAGGCCGTGCTCCCCGAGCGACAGCACCCAGTCGATCGCGGCGGGCAGCGGCATCGAGAACAGCGGCACGGTCTCCCCCGGCGGCACGAGCCCGTTGGCCTCCGCCGCGGCACCGGCCCTCTCCTCGCTCGTGTAGAGGCAGACCAGCGGACCCTCGCCCGTCTGGAGCGCGAACGGTCGCGGCGCGTCCTCCGTGCCGCGGTTGATCAGGTACCACCGGTCGAGCGCCACCACGGCTTGCCAGAACCTGATCTGCCGATCCTGGTCCTCCGGGGCCGCCAGGTACTCGGCGTTGAGCGCGTCGATCTCCGCCACAGTCGGCGGCGCGGGATTCGCCGGCTGCGCGGCCTCCTCGCGCTGCGACAGCGGGCGCGGATCGCGCCCGCCAAACGCCCGCACGCGGTCCCAGAACCAGCCCGACAGGCTGGGAGCGATCACGACGTCCTCGGAGCCCTGACGCCGGAGCACCACCTCGTGCATCGTCGTGATGATGTAGCCGTCGGCGTCGTCGGTGAGGATCTGCACGTAGTAGTCGTCGAGGCTCTCCTGCGTCCACTGCGACCACGCCACGGGGTCGGCCTCCACCGCGTCGTCCATCGCGCCGATCTCTGCAGCCGACATGAGCCGGAAGTCGCCGCCGGTCTGCCAGAGCGCCCCGGTGCCCGGCTCCTGACCGTCGTGCCAGGCGAGCACGTCGCTCTCGCCGCCGGACTCCCGGGCCGCCTCCTCGTCGAGCGGCGGACGCAGCGCCGCGCGCAGGTCGTCCGGCAGCACCTCGTCGAGCGCCGCCAGCGCAGCCTGGAGGTCGATGCCGAGTATCTGGTCGCGCATCTGCACCCACACGGCCTCGACCGCACCGGCCTGGTGGAGGTCGGCCATCGTGATGTCCTGCTTCGCCGTGACCTCCCGCAGCTCACGGAGCATCGTGATCACGCCCCCGGCCAGCCCGTCCATCGGGTCCTGGCGGAGCGTGCGCAGCGCCAGCTCCTGCGCGTCGTCGAAACGCCCCTGGTGCACGTAGGCCCACATCAGCGGACCGACGACGGTGTCGCTCGACGGATCGGCCCGGATCGCCTCCTCGGCCGCGACGATGAATCGCTCGGACGGCGCGAAGCTCTGGAACAGGTAGATCGCGCGCCCGGCCAGCGCGTACCGCAGCTCGCTCTCCTCGGTGCGCGCACACTGCGCGACGGCCTCGTCGAGCATCTGCCACCCGCGCTCCATGTCGCCCGACATCGCCGAGGCGACGCCCAGCTCCATCAGGTCGTGCCAGCCCTCCTGGTCCTCCTGGAGCACGACCTCGGCCCAGCGCCGCGCCTCGACGAACTGGTTCTCGTGCTGCTCGAGGTCGCGCAGCGTGCGGGCGGCGTTGACGAAGTACTGGTCGCGCTGGCCGAGGATGTCGAGCAGGAGTCGGCGGGCCTCGTCGGCGTCGCCACACTGCTGGCGGTGCATCGCGAGCAGCATGCGGATGCCGTTGCGGCCCGGCTGCTGCGCGAGCACGCGACTCGCGAGGCGCCCGACCTCCGGGTGCGACGGCTGCACCTCGAACAGCTCCCACGCCAGCTCGACGTCTCGCTCCAGCGGATCCATCTCGTCGACGCCGCTCACGCCAGGCCCCGCTTCACCCGGTACGCCCGCAGCTGGTCGAACGTGCCGTCGTCGACGCCGTAGTCGAGCACGGGAGCCACCTGGTCGAACCACGACGTCGTCGACGGCGTCACCCCCGCCGCTGCGGCGAGCAGCGTCTCGGTCGTGACCGGGACGACGCTGCCGGCCTCCATCGACGCCGTCAGCGCCTGCTGCAGCGCGACCGTCGCCACGTGGCTGAGGTCCGCACCGGAGAAGCCCTCGGTGGACGCCGCCACGCGGGCGACGTCGACGTCGGCCGCAGGCTTGCCCTCGAGGGCGCTCTGCAGGATCGCGTGCCGGGCGACCTCGTCCGGCGGCAGCACCAGCACCGTCTTGTCGATGCGTCCGGGGCGTCGGAGCGCGGAGTCGATGTCCCACGGACGGTTGGTGGCGGCCAGGAAGTAGACGCCGTCGTTCACGCTCGACACGCCGTCGAGCTCCTCGAGCAGCTGCGTCACGATCATGCGCAGCGACTGCGCCCCGGCACCGCCGGACGTACGCCGACCGCCGAGCGCGTCGAACTCGTCCATGAAGATGACGCACGGCGCGGCGGCACGCGCGTTGCGGAACACGCTCCGGATGGCCTTCTCGCTGTCGCCGAGATACTTGCTCACCAGGTCGGCCAGCGTCACGTGGATGAACGACGCACCGAGGTCGCCCGCGATGGCCCGCGCGATGAAGGTCTTGCCGCAGCCGGGCGGGCCGTACATCAGGAGCGAGCCGCCGGGCGTCTGACCGAAGGCCGCCGCGAGCTCGGGGTTGCGCAGCGGCGCGAGGAAGGTCGAGTCGAGGTGCTGCTTGACCTCCGCGAGGCCGGCGACGTCGGACAGCGTGACCACGGGACGCTCGGCGTCCCAGTCCCCCGCCGTCGCCGCGTCGACCGGCTCGCGCTCAGCCGGGGACGGCGCAGGGATGGGCCCAGGCTCGGCCGGAGGCGTCGCGGATCCTCCGCGGAGCCGCGCCGCCATGACCCGCGCCCGCAGCACCTGCACCCGAGCCGGGTTGCCGCCGTTGGCCTCGAACACGGCCAGCTCCTGGGCGGCGCGGTCGGGGTCGACCTCCATCAGCAGGGTCACGAAGTCTTCCCGCAACGCCAGGTTGGACGGGTCGCGCGCCACCTCGGTCTCGATCACCCTGAGGAAGTCGTCGTCGGCCATCTCGTGCCCCCTGTTGTCGCCGTCCCAGACGGCACCATCATGGCCCATCCCCGACACGCGGATCCCGGAGCCTGGGTGGCCGCTGTGTGTCACTCCCACGCGCCATCATGAGGACATGACGATTCCCGAAGACCTCGCCGTGTGGCGTCGCCTGCAGGACGCCGGCCAGTCGAACCCGTGGTCCGAGAGCCTCCGCCTCCTCGGCGACGACGAGCAGCCTGCCGCCCTCGACACCGGCTACCTGACCGCCGAGGACCTGGCCAACCCCGACATCGCCGCCAACACCACGGCCATCGCCGAGACCGCCGAGCTCATCACCTGGGCCGCCGAGAACGAGGACGACGGCGTGGCCTTCGGCTACTGGCGCGGACCTCAGGACCTGCCCCTCGACCGCGCACCCGTCGTCACCCTCGACACGGAGGGCCAGTTCGAGCTGCTCCGCGGCACCAGCCTCAGCGAGGCCCTCACCGACGAGTACGGCCAGTGGTCGCAGGACGACTACGACGCGCTCGTCGCCCAGTGCCGGGCGCAGGGCGTGACGATCAGCGCCGACGACCCCGACGACCTGGTCGAGCCCGAGGTCTCGCCCACGCCGTCCGAGCACCACGAGGCCCGCTATCGCGAGCTGCTCGACGGCAGCTGACCTGCGTCAGTCGAACGCGGGCCGCAGCTCCTCGCGCATCTGCCGGAAGTTCGACGGTCGCGTCTTCCACCGCTCGGCGTCGGACTCCTCGAACGTCACCTCGTACCGCCCCTTCGCGCGGTCGAGCTGCACGAGGATCTTCAGCGGGAGCGGGTCACCGGGCTCGTAGTGGCTGCCCAGGTAGTCGTTCACCGCGTCCAGGATGCTCGGCCAGCTGCAAGCCACCGGGATCACGGTGCCGTCGGCCGCGTAGGCGTAGCCCGACGCGCTGCGATAGCCGTCGCCGAACTCGAGCACGATCGCGAAGGACTCCCAGGCGTCGCCGGGGCCGTCGGCCCCCGGCAGCCCCGACGGCTCGTTCATCGCCGCGACCAGCGACCGGATCAGCACCACGGTGACGTCGGACATGCCGTCCCTCACGCCCCGTCCAGGCTCACGCTGCGACGCTCGATCGAGAACAGGTCGGGCTGGCCCCGGTCGAACGCGTCGCCGATGGCGTCGAAGCCGTGCTTCAGGCAGTAGTCGGCCTCCGCGTCGGTCACGGGCACGAGCTGGAGCCACGTCACGTGGATGTCGGGGTCGCTGAACGACTCGAAGCTGCCCCAGAGGAACGGCGGCACCGACATGAGGTGCGGGGTCGAGGCCTCGGTGAAGCGGTCACCGATCGCGCCGCGGTAGATCGTGCCGGGCCGCACCTCGTTCGGCTCACCGATCTGGAAGGCGCACGCCGCCACGGCGTCGCCCACGAACGACCACCGCGAGTCGATGCCGGCCACCATCTCGACCCCGATCGGCCGACCGTCCGGCGTGCGGTACCCCGTCGGGAAGAAGCTCGCGGCAACGGTCGCCCACGTGGTGACCCCACGCGTGGGGCTGTCCGGCACCTCGACCATGCCGATCTTCCTCTCGCCGTCGGAACGCGTCATCGGCGGCGGCACCGACGCCAGGCCCAGTGCGCCGGAGACCCGGTGCACGACCTCGTAGGAATCGATCATTCGCATCACTCCTTCGTCACTTGACCAGGTACGTGTAGTAGTTGCCGAGCTGGTGGAGAGCGGTGTGGGACAGCTCCGGATGGCGGTCGCGCATCGCGTCGCGGACCTCGTCGCCGATCTCGGCGAGCGACTTCTGGCCCCACTCGACCCGGACGTGCATGGTCTCGTCGAGGATCGCTCGCACGGCCTCGCGCGTGGCGGCACTGCTGAACCGGGCGAGGAACTCCTCGTCGTTCGAGCTGGGATAGCGCTTGAGGTGCAGCACGACCGCCTCGCTGAGGTCGTCCGCCGGCTCGGTCATCGCCCGGTGTCCCGGCGCTTGCGGGCTCGCTCGAGCTCGTCGACGTCGAGCATCCACGGGCCGTGCGAGTCGAGCGCTCCGCAGCCGCCGCGCACGTAGTCGTTCACCACGGCGCGGTATCCGGCCATGCCGTCCACGAGCGCGTACTCGACCCGGTACTGCGGGTCCTTGCCGTTCCTGCCCGGCACCGCGGTCGTGACCCGGGCGACGGAGTCGGCGTAGAAGTGGAGCTGGATGCCCTCGCCGCGCTCCGCGTCCTCGATCGTGAACACCTCGTTCCGCGACCCGGAGCGCTGGGCGACGAACTCCCAGAACTCGACGCCCGCAGCGCGCTCGTCGCCGCGGTGCCACTTCTTCTCGGCGCCCTGGTCGTCGGTGAAGGTCAGCGCCGCCTGGTGCGCCGTGGTGTCGCCGCTCTCGTCCTCCGTCGCGTTGCGCGAGCGGTCGGCGGCCTCCGAGCACACCAGGAAGACCACCGACCGGACTGCGTCGTCGGCCAGCCGGCCGTGACGGCGACGCACGGCCGCGGTGACGGCCTTCGACATCCGGTTCCAGTCCTGCTTGTCCGTCGCCCGCTTCCCGCGGCGGGGATCGCGATGGATCACCATCCCCTCGGCCGCGCTCTCGGCCGTGGCGACGACCTCCAGCACCGCGGGCAGGAGGGCGGGGTCGACAGCGTCAGGATTGCGGCCGGGGCGCGTCGACGAGTGCAGGTACTGGCCGGTGAACCGCAGCACGGCCTCGTCGACCGAATCCAGGGTCACACCGCGCCGCTTCCGGTCACGGTTGGCCACGTAGGCCTGCACGGCCTGCGGATTCGACTCCTCCACCGCCGTGTGCAGCGACTCGAGGACCTGCCCGCGCTCGAGCATCCGGACGTCGGCGCCGTGGCCGACGAGCATGTTCGTGTTGATCCGCCGCTCCCGGATCAGCGCATCCACCTCGGCCGGCGAGCCGAGCAGGAACGGATCGAGCAGGGCGACGGCCGCGATCTCGTCGAGGTCGCCTCGCGTGCCGGCGGCGTCGCAGAGCGGCAGGATCGCGCACCACAGCACGAGGTGCCGGGCGAGGTCGTCGCGAATCACCTCGAGGTGGCGCTCCTCGATCGGGAACGCGAACTCCCGCGGATCGTGGTTCGAGTTCGCACCTGCGGCGAGCTCCAGCGTGAGGGCGCCGTCGTCGGCGCGCACGATGCGCGGGTACCACCCGAACCTGCGGACGACGACCTCGCTCATGCCTCGTACCTAGAGGTTCACCGCGCGGCGGCGAGCAGCTCCTCGGAGACGTCCCACAGTCGGCGGGCGTCGGCCGGATCGAGCGCGTGGGGCATGACCCCGTGGATGCCGTCGAGCTGGTCGACGACGTCGGCCTCGCGGCAGTCCTCGAAGTAGCGCCCGCCAACGCCCTCGACGAGCGGCGACGCGGCGAGGAAGACGGAGGTGGCCGCGCCCTGCTCGGGGGTCTTCATTCGGAAGAGCCCGGCCTGCTCGGCCTGCTGCGACTGCGCCTCGGCGGCGGCCCGCTTCTCGGCGCTCCAGTGGCGCTGAAGCGGCGTCCAGATGCCGCCCGGCATGAGGGCGTTGGCGGTGATGCCGTCGTCGGCCCAGCGACGGGTGGCCTCGACCGCGAACAGCGAGTTGGCGGTCTTGGACTGCCCGTAGGCCAGGCCCGGGTCGTAGTCGCGGCGCTCGAAGAAGAGGTCGTCGAAGACGATGGGCGACGCCGCGTGACCGCTGGAGGAGACCGCCACGATGCGCGCGCGGTCCGCGGCGGCGAGCGCTGCGTGGAGTCCGGTCGCGAGAGCGAAGTGGCCGAGGTGGTTCACACCGATCTGTGTCTCCCACCCCTGCGCCGTGGTGCCGAACGGGGTGTCCATCACGCCGGCGTTGTTGACCAGGATGTCGAGCGGTCCGGTCCAGGCGCTCGTGAGCGCGTCGACCGAGGAAAGGTCGGCCAGGTCGAGGCTCACGACCTGAACGTCGTCACGTCCGCTGGTGCGGGCGATGTCGGCCGCCGTGCTGTCGCCGGCCGCGGTGTCGCGTACCGCGAGCGTGACCTGCGCGCCGGCGTGGGCCAGGGCGCGGGCGGTCTCCACGCCGATGCCCGACGCGGCACCTGTGACGAGTGCGCGCTTGCCGGAGAGGTCGATGCCCTCGACCACCTCGAGGGCCGTCGTGGAGTCGTCGAACGGGCTGGTGATCTGTGCTGGTGCCGTCATGGCTCGATCATACCAACTAGTTGGTTGCGTGTACGATGACGTCATGGTCAGGGACGGAGACGCCAGCCGGCGACGACTGCTCGCGGCAGCGACCGAGGAGTTCGCCTCCCACGGCCTGGCCGGCGCGCGGGTCGACCGCATCGCCGCGGCCGCCGAGGTCAACAAGCAGCAGATGTACGCCTGGTTCGGCTCCAAGGACGGGCTGTTCGACGCCGTCTTCGCCGCGCAGCTCGACCGCATCGTCGACGCCGTGCCGTTCACCGCCGACGACCTCCCCGGCTACGCCGTCGACCTCTACGACAGCTACCTCACCGATCCGGAGATCATCCGCCTCGTCGGCTGGAACCGGCTCGAGCGGGTGCCGGTCGGCGACCTGCTGGCCGGTCACGGAGCGCTCACTGATCCCAAGCGGGCTGCGCTCGAGCGGGCCCAGCGCGACGGCGTGGTCGTCGACGGGATCGCCCCCGACGTCGTCTACGCGATGGTGATCGGCATCGCCGGCTCCTGGTCGCCGCTCAGCGGCACCGTCACCGCCGCCCCGGAGGACGACGAGGACGACCACGACCGCCGCCGCACGGCACTGCGCGAGACAGTGGCCCGCGCGTTCTCCCCCGCCCGGCCGTAGCGGTCTCGGATACGGCAGGACCTGCCGCGCGGGGCTACCGTGAGCCCATGCCGCACACCGCTCCCCAGAAGGTCGTGCTCCACGGCCACGAGCTCTCCTACGCCGACCGCGGCGAGGGGCCGGTGGTGCTCTTCATCCACGGCATCCTCGGCTCGCAGCAGCAGTGGTCGCACCTCGTCGACCGCATGGACGACGACCACCGCGTGATCCTGCCGGACCTCTTCGGTCACGGGGAATCGGCCAAGCCGATGGGCGACTACTCGCTCAGCTCGCATGCCGCGACGATGCGCGACCTGCTCGACCACCTCGGCGTCGAGCGCGTGACGCTCGTGGGGCACTCCCTCGGCGGCGGCATCGCGATGCAGTTCTTCTACCTCTTCCCCGAGCGCGTCGAGCGCCTCGTGCTGGTCTCCAGCGGCGGCCTGGGCCGCGAGGTGAACGTGGCTCTCCGCGCCGCGACACTCCCCGGCGCCGCCCAGGTGCTGAGCGTCGCGGCGTCGGCGCCCGTCCTGTCACAGGTGGAAGCCCTCGGACGCGTCGCCTCGAAGGCCGGCTGGCGGCCGGGCGCCGACATCGGCGCGATCTGGCGAGGCTTCAGCTCGCTCGGCGACCGCGAGAGCCGCCGCGCCTTCCTCGCCACGACCCGCGCCGTGATCGACATCGGCGGGCAGAGCATCAGCGCCCACGACCACCTCGAGGGCTCGCTGCCCATCCCCACGCTGATCGTGTGGGGCTCGAAGGACCACATGATCCCCGCGTCGCACGCCCGGAGCGTCGAGGCTGAGCTCCCCGACTGCCAGGTCGAGATCTTCGAGGGCGCGGGGCACTTCCCGCACCTGGACGACCCCGACCGGTTCGCGCGCGTGCTGCGCGAGTTCATCGCATCCGACGCCTGACCCTTCCATGGAGGCCGACATGACCGCTCCTGCTGACCACGACTCCTACATCGCCGCCGCTCCGGAAGCATTCCGCCCGGCGCTCGGCCACCTCCGAGACCTCGTGCGCAGCGCTCTCCCCGAGGCGGAGGAGATGACGGCCTACAACATGCCGGGATTCGCGGTGGGTGGTTCGGTCGTCGCCAGCTACGCCGCGTTCAGCAAGCAGATGGGGCTGTACGTCCTCGCTCCGGCGATCGCAGCCCACGCCGACGAGATCGCAGCGGCGGGCCTGCGAGCCACCAAGACCGGTGTCACCTTCTCACCACGCAAGCCGATCCCGGACGATCTCGTGGTGAGGCTCGCGCAGACGTCCCGCGAGCACGCCACCGCCTGACGCCGCGGCGCGACGACCTACTCCTCGAGCTGGGTCCGCACCGACTGCCACTGCTCCCAGGCACGCTCCGGGTCGAGATCGTCGTAGCCGCGCTGGGCGGTCACGGAGCTCATGGTCGAGATGGTGCCCAACAGGTTGAGGCCTTCGACCGAGCGGGTCGCGTCCCGCACCCGGAGGTGCTGCGGACGAGCGTCGTTGCCCTCCGGCGCTTAGCCTGAGTCATGGGAATCATGCGCAAGGCCGGAGCATTCGGAGTGGCCAAGATGGTCTACGACCAGGCCCGCAAGCCTCAGAACCAGGCCCGCATCAAGAAGGCGGTCGCGAACGTGCAGTCCCGCCGCAAGGGCGGCCAGCCGCCGCGCTGATCGCGAGAGCGATCAGATCCGGCACGAAGACTGAGGCTGTGTGACGTGATGTCCGACGCCTGGCTGTCCACCACCCGCGACTCGTACGACACCGATGCCCCTGGCTACGCCGAGAAGGTCCGGGGACTGCTCGACGGGTCGCCTCACCTGCGCGCGAGCCTGACGCTGTTCGCCGACCTGGCGCGCGAAGCCGGAGGTGGGCCGGTGGTCGACGTCGGCTGCGGCCCGGGATACGTCACTCGCCATCTCCACGATCTCGGCGTGGACGCCTTCGGCATCGACCTCTCCCCGGAGATGATCGCCCTCGCGCGGCGTGACTACCCCGATCTCCGGTTCGAGATCGGGACGATGACCGAGCTCGACCTCGCCGACGAATCCGTGGCCGGCGTGCTTGCCTTCTGGTCGGTCATCCACGTGCCCGACGACGCCGTGCCCGGCGTGTTCAGGGAGTTCCGCCGAGTGGTGCGCCCGGGCTGTCCGGTGCTGGTCGGCTTCCACGTCGGCGCCGAGGCGAGTCACGACACCGAGGGATACACGGGCCGCCCGATCGACGTCGTGAGCCACCGGCGCAGGCCGGAGCAGGTCGCCGAGTGGTTGCGCGAGGCAGGTCTGACGATCGAGTCCGAGTGGCTCATGAGACCGGACGACGACGTTCCCGGAGCAATCATCTTCGCGAGACGTCCGGTCTGAGAGCGCTCGACCGGGCGGCGCACGATGCACTCGGCGCCGCGGTCACTCGTCGCGCCCCAGGTCCCCGAAGCAACCCTCGCCCGGGTGCCAGACGGTCCACGATCCATCATCGAACCCTTGAAGCACCGCGATCTCGACGTAGACCTCCTCGATCGCCGGCTGGATCACGATGGCGCGACGATCGAACTCGAGGCGTAGTCCCGTCTTCGTCGACTCGGCGGTCGACCTCACGGTGGCCGGGATCAGACCGCGAAGGGCATCCGCGTATCCCAGGTCCGCTTCGCGCCACGACCGCACGCCGTCATCCACCCGCGGCCAGACGTAGCTGTTCAGGACGACCGGGCCACCCTTGATCTCATCGCCGTCGAATCGCAGCTGGACGTAGTCCAACACGAACTCGACGGAGTACATCCGAAGGCCCGAGAGACGTGTGAGCAGCCCGTCATCGACCCGCGGTGGCTCGCCCTGCCTCTCACCGAGAATCCGAGGACGACGCTTTCGCATGACCCGAGGTTAGTGCCGGTCCTCAGGCGAGCTAGACGTTGAACCTGAACTCCACCACGTCGCCGTCGGCCATCACGTAGTCCTTGCCCTCCATGCGGACCTTGCCCACAGACTTCGCGGCGTTCATGGAGCCGGCCTCGACGAGGTCGTCGAACGAGACGATCTCAGCCTTGATGAAGCCCCGCTCGAAGTCGGTGTGGATCACTCCGGCGGCCTGGGGCGCGGTGGCGCCCTTCGGGATCGTCCAGGCGCGCGACTCCTTGGGACCCGCGGTCAGGTAGGTCTGCAGGCCGAGGGTGTCGAAGCCGACGCGGGCCAGCGCGTCCAGGCCCGGCTCCTCGACGCCCATGTCGGCGAGCATCTCGGCACGCATCTGCTCGGCGTCCTCGTCGTCGCCCAGCTCGACCAGCTCGGCCTCGCCCTTCGCGTCGAGGAAGATCGCCTCGGACGGCGCGACCAGGGCGCGCATCTTGTCCTTGAGCGCGTCGTCGCCCAGCTCGTCGGCGTCGCAGTTGAAGACGTAGATGAAGCGCTTTGACGTCATCAGGTGCAGGTCGCGCAGCAGGTCGAGGTCGAGCCCCGCCTTGAGCACGCCGTCGCCGGCCTCGAGGGCGTCCTTGGCCTTCTTGGCCTCCTCGAACACCGCCACGAGCGACTTGTCCTTGCGCGACTCCTTGTCGAGGCGCGGCAGCGCGTTGTCGACGGTCTGCAGGTCGGCCAGCACGAGCTCGATCGAGATGGTCTCGATGTCGCTGCTGGGGTTCACCTCGCCGTCGACGTGGGTGACGTCCTCGTCGCGGAACACGCGGGTGACCTGGCAGATCGCGTCGGACTCGCGGATGTGCGACAGGAACTTGTTGCCCATGCCCTCGCCCTCGGACGCGCCGCGCACGATGCCGGCGATGTCGACGAACTGCACGGTCGCGGGGAGGATCTTCTCCGAGCTGAAGATCTCGGCGAGCTTGCCGAGCCGCTCGTCGGGCACCCCGACGACGCCGACGTTGGGCTCGATCGTGGCGAACGGGTAGTTCGCGGCGAGCACGTCGTTCTTGGTCAGAGCGTTGAAGAGCGTGGACTTGCCGGCGTTGGGCAGGCCGACGATGCCGATGGAGAGAGCCACGAGGAGACAGCCTACTGGCCGGGTCGGCTGGCCTCGAATCGCCGGTCGAGGGACCCGCTCGACGTCCGCGCGGCTCGTTAGGGTCGGACCGTGACCGACGACTACCTCGCGCTCAACCGCGCCATGTGGGACAGCCGCGCCGCTGCCCACGCCGGCTCCGTCGACTACGACGTCGAACGGTTCCACCGCGACCCCGCCGCCATCAGCGACGTGGTCCGCTTCGACCTGCCCCGGCTGGGCGACGTGACGGGACTCGACACCGCGCACCTGCAGTGCCACATCGGCACCGACACCCTGAGCCTGCACCGCCTCGGCGCGCGCGTGACCGGCCTCGACCTCTCCCCCGCGTCGCTCGAGCAGGCGCGCCGTCTCGCGACCGTGACCGGCGCCGACATCTCCTACGTCGAGGCCGACGCGTACGACGCCGTCGCGGCGCTCGGCGCGACGTACGACCTCGTCTACACCGGGATCGGCGCCATCATCTGGCTGCCGAGCATCGACCGGTGGGCCGAGGTCGTCGCCGAGCTGCTCCGGCCGGGCGGCCGGCTGTTCATCCGCGAGGGTCATCCCATGCTCGGGACGCTGGAGCCGGTCGACGGGCGCGCGGAGCTCACCTACCCCTACTTCGAGCACGAGGACCCGCTGGTCTTCGACGGCGACGAGACCTACGTCGACACCGACGAGCAGCTCGAGTCCCTGCCCAGCCACGAGTGGCAGCACGGCATCGGCGAGATCCTCACCGCCGTCCTGCGGCACGGCCTCGTCGTCGAGTCGTTCACCGAGCACGACAGCGTCCCGTGGCGCGCCCTGCAGGAGCTGATGGAGCCCCACCCCGACCACCCGGGCGAGTTCCGCCTCGCCGACCGGCCCGAGCGGCTCGCAGCCAGCTTCACGCTCACGGCACGCAAGCCGGGCTAGGCGACTTCCTCAGCGAGGAGCCGCTTCGGTGGCGAGGCGGAACGCCCGCACCGTCGTGTCGTACCAGTCGTCGCGCGGACCGAGGTCGGTCATGCCCAGCCGCCCGCACACCGCCTGGGAGGGAGCGTTCGCGGGATCGGTGACGGCGTACACCTCGGTGATGCCACCGGCAGCCGCTCGCTCCACGAGGGCTCGCGCCGCCTCGGTGGCGTAGCCGTGGCCCTGGGCGCGCGGGAAGAAGTGCCAGCCGATCTCGTGGTCGTGGCGGTCGACGCCCGAGCTGGCGGGCAGCGGCCCGAGCATGACCTGTCCGATCGGGCGGTCATCACCCTTCACGCACACCGCGAAGATCGCTGCGGCCGGATGCGTTCCGGCACGGCCGGGCTGGTTGGCCAGGCCGATGCGCACCTCCTCGCGGGTGCGCGGCCGGCGCGGCCCGCTCCAGCGCGCGACCTCGGGCAGAGCGAACAGCTCGGCGAGCACGTCGAGGTCGTGGCGGGTGAAGCGCCGCAGCACGAGCCGCTCGGTCTCGACGTGCGCGAGGTGCTCCGACCTCAGCGCGAAGAGCTGGCTGTCGCCGCCGTACCAGGGATCGGGCAGCACCCCGCGGTCGAAGGCACCGAGTCGACGAGCCACCGCGGCGGAGGCGACGTTCTCGGGATACATGCCGATGACCAGCTCGTCGAGGCCGGCGGTGAACGCCTGGTGCGCGAGGATGCGTGCCGCCGTGCTGGCGTAGCCGTGGCCGTGCGCGTCGGGATGGAGGTGCCAGCCCAGCTGGTACTCCCCCACGAATCCACCGTCGATGCGATCGCAGTGCGACACGAGCACCGTGCCCACGACCCGGCCGGTGTCGTGGGCGACGATCGCGCGGAACGCGCACAGCGGGTCGTCGGCCTCGATCCTGAGGTACTCGTCGACGCGGGCCACGGCCGCAGCCTCGTCGGGCATGAGGTGGAACGGCGGGTTGTCGAGCCAGCGCACGACCTCGAGCAGCGAGTGGATCGCGAGCACGTCCGCCGCGTCCTCGTGGCGATACGGGCGCAGCGTGAACCGCTCGGTCGTGACGTCGGGGTACCAGCCCCGCAGCTCATCCCGGGACTCCTCGGTGGTCGACACGGCTCCAGTCTGCCTTCCGCGTCCGACGGAACGTCAGACCCGGGGCCTACCGTCATGACATGGCTGGAATGGCGGCGCCTGCCGCCCTCGCGCAGCGCGACCTCACCCTCGCCGGGGCCGCGTGCGGAGCAGCGCTCCTGATCGGGGCAGCCGCACTGCTCGACCTGGCCGACGGGCGCCTCGGCGTCGTCACGTCCGTCGCGGTGGTCATGGCGTCGCTTACCGTGCCGCTCGCCGTGGCACCCCACCAGCTGTGGAACACGCTCTTCGCTCCCCCGGTGCTCCTGGTCGGCACCCTCGTCGTCGTGGCCATGGTCGCCCCGGGCGCCATCGCCCCCGACGGCATGCCCGAGTCGGCCGGTCGCGCGGGGCGGGTGCTCGCCGGCACCGTCAGCAACGGCATCACGCTCGCGCTCGCCGAGGTGCTTGCGCTGGCCGCGATCGGCCTGCGCCGCCTCGGGCTGCGCTAGCGAGCGAGGGGCCTAGCCGGTCTCCTCGTCGACGAAGCACCAGCGCCAGGCCTCGCCCGGCTCGAAGCTGCGCATCACCGGGTGACCGGAGTCGTGGAAGTGCTGCGTGGCGTGACGGCCCTCGGAGGAGTCGCAGCACCCGACGTGACCGCAGGTCATGCAGATGCGCAGGTGCACCCACGTGGCCCCGGTCTCCAGGCACTCCGCACAGCCCGTGGGCGTGAGGGGCTTGGGCACCTCGCACGCCTGACGCAGGTGCTCGCACGCGCCCGCGGGGTCGTAGCTCGAGCGGAGGTCGGTCTCGCGTCCCTCGGTCGACTCGTCCTCGGCCAGCCGGTCGAGGATCGACTCCTCCACGTCGAGCGCGTAGAGCACGCGCTGCAGCACGGACTGGTCGACGGTGCCCTCGCCGCGGATGCGGATCAGCTCAGCGCGCTCGCGTGCCAGGGTGGCGGCGCGGGCCCTGCTGTACTGCGCGGCAGGGGTGTCGACGCTGCCGAGGCGCTCCCAGATCGCGTTCGCCCGGTCGGCCGCGCGGTTGCGCAGTCGCTCGAGGACCTCGTCGGACACCGTGCCGGCGATCTCCTCCTCGAGGTAGCGCAGGCCCGCGTTCGAGGCGGCCTGGTGGACGGCGGCCTCCTGGAGGTGGTCCTCGTGCCGGTCCGGCCCGGTCACGCCCAGGATGCGCACGAGCCACGGGAGGGTGAGTCCCTGCAGCATGAGCGTCCCGACCGTGACGACGAACGCGATCACCACGAGCACGTCGCGGTGCGGCGTGTCGGCGGGCAGCAGGAAGACCGCGGCCAGCGTCACGACACCGCGCATGCCGGCCCAGCCGATCAGCAGCGGCGTCGTCCAGTGCGGGGCCGGGTCGCGGCGACGCACCGACGGGATCAGGCGCGGCAGGTAGGTCGCGGGGAAGATCCAGATCAGGCGGATGCCGATGACCGCGGCCAGCACGATGAGGCTCACCGCGATCACGCGGCCGGTGCTCAGCTCGCTCTCGCCGGCGTCGGAGAGGATCGACTGCACCTGCAGCCCGATCAGCAGGAACGTCGTGTTCTCCAGGACGAACGAGATCGTGGCCCAGTTCATGCGCTCGAACAGGCGCGACGTGGCCGACTGGATGATCGGCGACTTGTGGCCCAGCAGCAGCCCGGCCACGACGACCGCCAGCACGCCCGACGCGTGGGCGTCGGTGCCCGCCCAGTGGATCTCCTCGGCCGGCACGTAGGCGAGCCACGGGGTCAGCAGCGAGAGCGAGACGTCGGTGAGGTCGTCGGTGATCCGCTTGCGCACCTGCACCACCGCGAACGCCACGACCACGCCCACCAGCACGCCGCCGAGCGCGGAGACGACGAACTCGATGCCGATCTCGAACAGGCTGACCGAGCCCGCGATCGCGGCGATCGACGTGCGCAGCAGCACGATCGCGGTCGCGTCGTTGACGAGGCTCTCGCCCTCGAGGATCGTCACGACCCGTCGCGGCAGGCCGATGCGGCGCGCGACCGCCGTCGCGGCGACGGCGTCCGGCGGTGCCACGACCGCGCCCAGCGCGAGGCCGACGGCGAGCGGCACGTCGAGCAGTGCCTGGGTCAGGAAGCCGATCACGACCGCGGTCACGATCACGAGCGCGATGCTCAGCAGCGCGATGGGCCGGCGGTTCGCGCGGAAGTCGACCAGCGGGGTGCGGATCGCGGCGGCGTAGAGCAGCGGTGGCAGCAGGCCGACGAGCACGATCTCGGCCGTCAGCTCGACGTCCGGGATGAACGGCACGTACGAGGCGGCGATGCCGAAGACGATCAGCACGAGGGGCGCGGCGACGGGCAGCCGGCCGGCGACGGTCGAGACGGCGACCGCCAGGCTCACGGCGACGACGATGGTGAGGGCGGTGTCCACCGTCCTATGGTGTCAGGAAGGTCGTGGCGTCAGCCGACGATTCGCACCCAGAGCCCTCGCGCCCACCGTCGAGCGGTGAGTTATGAACCTTTCCTCGGGCCCGGCGGTGAGATTGTGACGTCAAACCCACCGTGACACGTCACTAGCTCACCGCTCCGGGGTTCGACACGTCAATAACTCACCGCCCCGGGGGTGGGACGGGGGTGGGTGGCGGTCGAGGGCCTGACAGGATCGGTCGCATGACCGTCATCAAGATCAATGCGATCACCGTTCCGAAGGATTCTGGCGACGAGCTCGCCCACCGCTTCGCCGCCCGCGCGGGTGCCGTCGACGGGGCCGAGGGGTTCGAGGGGTTCGAGCTGCTCAAGCCGACCGACGAGCGCGACCAGTGGCTCGTCCTCAGCCGCTGGCGCGACGAGGAGACCTTCCAGGCGTGGGTCGCCTCCCCCGCCTTCGCGCACGGGCACCGCTCCGCCTCCGAGCGCAGCGGCGGCGAGCCCGCCAAGCCCGTCTCGACCCACAGCGAAGTGTGGAGCTACGAGGTGGCCGGCGGTTCCGAGGGCTGACCACGCTGTGCGCCCAGATGTGCGGAGCTGAGCCTCAGAAATCGCACAACTGGGCGCACATCTGGGTCGGCGGGCGTCAGGGCTTGCTGGTGGCGGCGCCGGCGGCCTTCATGTCGCGGCGCAGCTCCGGCGGGAGCGCGAAGATCAGGCTCTCGTCGGCGGTGCGGATGGCGCGGGCGTCGCCGATGCCCCGCTCCGCGAGGTAGCCGAGCACGTCCTGCACGAGGTCGTCGGGCACCGAGGCGCCGGACGTGACCCCCACCGTGGAGACGCCTTCGAGCCAGGCGTCGTCGATCTCGGTGATGTCGTCGATGCGGTACGAGGCGGCGGCTCCGGCCTCGAGCGCGACCTCGACGAGGCGCACCGAGTTGGAGCTGTTGGCCGAGCCCACCACGATCACGAGGTCGGCGTCCTTCGCGATCTCCTTGACCGCCACCTGACGGTTCTGGGTGGCGTAGCAGATGTCGTCGGAGGGCGGGTCCTCCAGCTGCGGGAACTTCTCGCGCAGCCGGCGGACGGTCTCCATGGTCTCGTCGACGCTCAGCGTCGTCTGCGAGAGCCACGACAGCGCCGTGCCCTCGGGGAACTCGAGGGCGTCGACGTCGTCAGGGTGCTCGACGAGGGTGATGTGCTCGGGCGCCTCGCCCGCGGTGCCCTCGACCTCTTCGTGTCCCTCGTGCCCGATCAGCAGGATCTGCTTGCCCTCCTGGGCGAAGCGGCGGGCCTCGTGGTGGACCTTCGTGACGAGCGGGCACGTGGCGTCGATCGTCTTGAGGCTGCGCTCGGCGGCCTCCTCGTGCACCATCGGCGAGACGCCGTGGGCGCTGAACACGACCGTGGCACCCTCGGGCACCTCGTCGAGCTCCTCGACGAAGATCGCGCCGCGCGCGGCGAGGTCGTTCACGACGTGCTTGTTGTGCACGATCTGCTTGCGCACGTAGACGGGCGCGCCGTAGAGGTCGAGCGCCTTCTCGACGGTGATGACCGCGCGGTCGACGCCGGCGCAGTAGCCGCGGGGATCGGCAAGGAGCACCTGGCCGCCGACGGAGGGCATGCCGAGCGTGACCGAGGAAGACATGCGTCCATCGTAACGGCCCGACATGAGCGGGCGACGACGTCCGAGGCTCCCTCTAGGGTGGCCGCCATGGCCCTCGACACCAGCGCGGACTCCCCCGCGCCCCTGCGCACGATCTCGCAGGCCGTCGGCGAGTACATCGGCCGGCTCGGCGCGGTGTGGGTCGAGGCCGAGGTCGCCCAGCTCAACCGGCGCCCCGGCATCTGCTTCCTCACCCTGCGCGACCTCGAGGCGAAGGTGTCGATGGGCGCCAAGTGCCACGTGAGCGTGCTCGACGCGTGCGCCGCGCCCGTCACGGCCGGCGCCCGCGTCGTCGTGCACGCCAAGCCCACGTACTACGGCCCGAACGGCAGCCTGTCGCTCGACGTCCGCGAGATCCGTCCCGCCGGCGAGGGCGAGCTGCTCGCCCAGCTCGAGCGCCGCAAGCAGCTGCTCGCCGCCGAGGGTCTGTTCGAGCCGCGGTGGAAGAAGGCCCTGCCGGTCCTGCCGCTCGGCATCGGCCTGGTCACGGGGCGTGCCTCCGCGGCCGAGCGCGACGTGCTCGAGAACGTCCGCCTGCGCTGGGCCGCCGCGCCCATGCACGTGCGACACGCCCTCATGCAGGGGCCGGAGTCGGCGCGAGCGGTCATCGCCGCCGTGGCCGAGCTCGACGCAGACCCGACCGTCGACGTCATCGTCGTGGCCCGCGGCGGTGGTTCCGTCGAGGACCTCCTGCCGTTCAGCGACGAGGCGCTCGTGCGCGCCGTGTTCGCCTGCACCACGCCGGTCGTGTCGGCCATCGGCCACGAGCCCGACACCCCACTGCTCGACCTCGTTGCCGACCTGCGGGCCTCCACGCCCACCGACGCCGCCAAGCGCATCGTGCCCGACGCCGCGGTCGAGCTCGAGGCCATCGCCTCGGTGCGCCAGCGCTCCCGCCAAGCCGTGCACCGACTGCTCGACCGCGAGCTGCACGGCCTTGCCGCCATCCGCAGTCGTCCGGCGCTCGCCCGGCCCACCACCCTCGTCGACGCCCAGGCCGAGCTCGTGCTCACGGCCCGCGACCGCACCCGGCGCGCCCTCGAGCTGCGGCTCGACCGCGCCCGCGACGAGGTCGGCCACCACCTGGCTCGGGTCCGCGGGCTCTCGCCGCTGGCCACGCTGCAGCGCGGCTACGCCGTCGCCCAGGCACCCGACGGCACCGTCCTCACCTCGGTGCACGACACACCCGACGAGATCCACGTGCGGCTCGCCGACGGCCACGTCGTCACGCAGCGCACCTCCATCCACCCCGACCCGCAGGAGCACGTCGATGAGTGAGTCCCCCACGCCCCAGCAGCCCGAGATCAGCTACGAGCAGGCCCGCGACGAGCTCGTCGCCACGGTGCAGCGGCTCGAGACCGGCGGCACCACGCTCGAGGAGTCCCTCGCGCTGTGGGAGCGCGGCGAGGAGCTGGCGCGCATCTGTCAGACGTGGCTCGACGGTGCCCGCGAGCGGCTCGCCGCCGCCACGGGCGAGGGCGAGGACGACGAGTGACTCGCCGCTCTCAGTCGGCGGTCAGGAGGGTGACGTAGCGCTCGACGTCCTCGAACGGAGCCGTGCTGGTGGTCACGAGGGTCGTGACCTCGGGCGTCACCTGCACCAGCGTGATGCGGTCCTTCGGACCGTCGAAGCGCTGCCACGTCGCGCCGGCGATCTCGACCGTTCCGGCCTCCGTGGCGCCGTCGGCGTGCACCTCGAGCAGGTCGTCGAGCTCGACCTTCTCCTGCTCCAGACCGATGTAGCGGTCGTCCGCCGTCAGCACGCCGAGGTGCCACGGCTGCGTGCCGCCCGGGGTGAACCTCACGCCGTTGGCGCGCCAGTCCTTCGGCAGCGACGCGGGTGCGAGCAGCGGGTACGTGGCCGCCTGACGGGCACTTGTGGCGGTGCTGGCGTACTCGACGTCGCGCACCGGGTCGTCAGGGGTGTTGGTGTGCAGCAGCCCGAACGCCCAGATCGCGAGCACGATCAGGCCCATCACGACGACGCTGCGGACGATGTCGCCGATCGCGGGGTTGCCGCGCGAACGCTGCGGCGCCGGTGAGCTCATCGACTCACGCGGTCTGCGACTCGCGACGCCAGCGGATGCCGGCCTCGATGAACTCGTCGATCTCACCGTCGAGCACGGCCTGGGTGTTGCCCGACTCGTGCTCCGTGCGCAGGTCCTTGACCAGCTGGTACGGGTTCAGCACGTAGTTGCGCATCTGGTCGCCCCAGGAGGCGTTGGCGTCGCCGCGCAGCTCGTCGAGCTCGGCGCGCTCCTCGGCCTTCTTCAGGGCGAGCAGCTTGGCGCGGAGGATCACCATCGCGCTGGCCTTGTTCTGCAGCTGGCTCTTCTCGTTCTGGCAGCTCACGACGGTGCCCGTGGGGAGGTGGGTCAGGCGCACGGCCGAGTCGGTCGTGTTGACGCTCTGCCCGCCCGGTCCGCTCGAGCGGTAGACGTCGACGCGGATCTCCTCGTCGGGGATGTCGATCTCGTCGGTCTGCTCGAGCACCGGCACGACCTCGACGGCCGCGAACGACGTCTGGCGGCGGCCCTGGTTGTCGAACGGCGAGATGCGCACGAGGCGGTGGGTGCCCGACTCGACCGACAGCGTGCCGTAGGCGTAGGGCACCTTGACGGAGAACGTGGACGACTTGATGCCCGCGCCCTCGGCCCACGACGTGTCGTAGACCTCGACGGGGTACTTGTGGCGCTCGGCCCAGCGCACGTACATGCGCTGCAGCATCTCGGCGAAGTCGGTGGCGTCGTCGCCGCCGGCGCCGGAGCGGATCGTGACGATGGCCTCGCGCTCGTCGTACTCGCCCGAGAGCAGCGTGCGCACCTCGAGGCTCTCGACCAGCGCCCGCAGGCGACCGATCTCGGTCTCGGCCTCGGCGAGGGAGTCGGCGTCGCCCTCCTCCTGGGAGAGCTCGACCAGCACCTGCACGTCGTCGAGACGGGCGCGCAGCCCCTCGACCCGCTCGACCTCGGCCTGGAGCACTGAGAGCCGACCGGTCACGCGCTGGGCGTTGGCCTGGTCGTCCCAGAGGTCCGGTGCGCCGACCTGCTCCTGCAGCTCATCGATCTCGGCCTGCAGCTTGGGCAGGTCGAGGACCTTCTCGATCGACGTCATCGTCGTGTCGAGGTCCTTGATGAGCTCGGAGAAGTCAACGGCAGCCACGGGCTGAGGCTACCTCGTCGGGTCAGACGCTCTTGCGGCGGAACTCCGGCGACTGCGTCGGACCGTTGGCGCCGTGCGACTTCTCGCTGCCGTCGTGAGCGGCACCCTCGGCAGTCGCGTGGTGCTTGCTCTTCTTCTTCTCGAGAGCCTCGCGGAACTTGGCCTTCATGTCGGCCTTCGGGTCGTTCTCAGAGGAATCAGCCATGACCGCACCATAGCCCTGTTTCATCGGGCGAAGGTCTCGGCGACCACGCGCATCGCGTCGGCGACCGCCGCATCGACCGTGTCGGCGTCCTCGTCGTCGCGCGACGTGAGGATCGCGACGACGATCGGGTCGCGGCCCGGGGGCCACACCACGGCGATGTCGTTGCGGGTGCCGTAGCTGCCCGAGCCCGTCTTGTCGGCGACCTGCCAGTCGGCCGGCACCCCGGCGCGGATCAGCGCTTCGCCCGTGGTGTTGCGCAGCATCAGGTCGACGAGGACCTCGCGGTTCTCGGCCGCGGCGCCGTCGACCGCGTAGTACGTGAGCGTGTCGGCGATGGCCCGCGGCGTGGTGGTGTCGCGCTCGTCGCCGGGCGTCGCCTCGTTGAGACCCGGCTCGTTGCGGGAGGAGTTGGTGACGTCGTCGCCCACGGCTCGCAGCGCCGCCTGGAAGCCGGCCGGGCCCCCGAGCTGCTCCAGCAGCAGGTTGCCCGCCGCGTTGTCGCTGAACCGCACGGTCGCGTCGGCGAGCTCGCCGACCGTCATGCTCGTGCGTCCCGCGGCCAGCGCGGCCTCGACCTGCGGCGCGTACGCCACCAGGTCGGCCTCCGAGATCGGGATGCTCAGCTCGAGCACGCTCACGGACCGCTCCTCGACGAGAGCACCCACGAGCAGCGCCTTGAAGGTGGAGGCGAACGCGAAGCGCTCGTCGGCGCGCTGCTCGATGCGGTCTCCCGAGGCGGTGTCGATGGCGTAGACGCCCAGGCGCACGTCGTGCTGCTGCTCCACGGCGGCCAGCTCGGCGGACCGGTCGATCACCTCACCCTCCACCGGAGCAGCGGTCGACGGGTCGGGCCCAGGATCCGCATCATCACCTCCCGAGCACGCACCCGTGCCCACGAGCAGCACCACCGCCAGCGTCATCGCCCCGAATCCACGCATGCCCGACAGTCCATCACACGGTCACCGCGGTGAGACGTCCGGCGGATCGGTCGCCGGAACCGGCAGGATGCAGCAAGATGTTGCGCCAGGAGCGGGAACATTCCTCGTCACCGCTCGCTCTCAACGTTCGAACCAGTCCCCGAGCCGAAGGTGCGAACCATGTCGTCCCAGGTCCCCGGCCCTGTGCCACCGCCGTCAGAGCCCACTCCTCCCGGCTACGGCGCACCGGCGCCCACGCCCCCCGCGTACGGCGCCCCGGGCCAGCCCGCGTACGCCGCTCCCGGCGGTGGCGGTGGCTACGGCGGAGGCGGCTACCAGCCGCCGGCCCCGCCCAAGGGCGGTGGCGGAGGCGGCAAGACCGGCCTGATCATCGGCATCGTGGTCGCGGCCCTCGTACTGGTGGCCGGCGGCGCCACGGCGCTCATCCTGATCCTCACGGGTGGCGACGACTCCGACGACGAGGGCGGCGACGACACCACCACCGAGACCGACGAGGGCTACATCACCGCGGTCGAGGACTACTTCGCCGCGTACGACGACGGCGACTGCGCCACGATCCTCGACATCTACCCCGACCAGTTCGCGGACGTCGAGGAGTGCGAGGACGAGTACCCGTACACCGATCCCGACGACGTCGAGATCGAGATCTCGAGCATCGAGGCGACCGACGTCGACGACGAGGCCGACGCGACCGAGGCCACTGTCGAGGTCTCGTTCACCGAGGTCAACCTCGAGGACGACTCCGAGGACGACTACTCGGTCGAGTTCACCCTCGAGAAGGACGGCAACGCCTGGATCGTCGTCGAGTACGACTCGGTCTGACCCAGCACTTCTTCACCCACCCTCCTGCCCAGACGAAGGAATAGCGTGACGTCATGAGCTACGACCCGAACACCCCGCCGCCGTCCGGCAACTACCCGCCGGGGCAGGCCTCGCCGCCCCCCGGTGGAGGCTTCCCGCCCCCGGGTGGAGGCTTCCCGCCCCCCGGTGGTGGCGGATTCCCGCCTCCCGGCGGCCCCACCCCGCCCAACGGTGGTGGAGGCGGCTCGAAGACCGGCCTGATCATCGGCATCGTCGTCCTCGCCGTGCTGCTGCTCGGTGGCGGCGCGACGGCCGCCGTGCTGCTGCTCAGCGGTGGCGACGACGACAAGGACACGGACACGCGCTCGAGCACCGAGCCGACCGACGACCCGACCGACGAGCCCACCGATGACGACGAGGACGAAGAGGTCGATCTCGACGACGGCCCGTGGGTCGACACGGTCGAGGACTTCACCGTCGCGTACTACGACGGCGACTGCGCCGCCCTCCTCGAGATCGCCCCGGGCAACTGGCCGGACGAGGCAACCTGCCTCGGCGACCTGAACTCGGAGAACTTCTCGCTCGACGACTACGACATCACCACGACGTCGCTCGACGACGAGCAGGACCCGACCGAGGCGACCGTCGAGATCGAGTACTCGATCTCCGACGACACCTCGGGCGCCGAGGAGAACTACGTCACGACCTTCACGATCACGGACGACGGCAGCAACTGGGTCGTCACCGACTTCCGTACCGCCTGAGGTTCGAGCGTCAGCTCACGACTCCGCCCCGGCCACGCATCGCGTGGCCGGGGCGGAGTCACGTCCAGACCTGGCCCCTGCGTCTCCCCCACGCGGCAGCAGAGGCACTGGAGGTGAGGTGCCAAGCGCCGCGGCACTCTGCGCACGGATAGACGGCTCGTTCCACGCGGCCCTTGCGGCGCATGGCGTCGAGCGCGCGGACGGCGTGCCATCGACTCGGAAACGACTTCTTTGAACAGCCCATCGCGGGCTCCTCTCAACAGGTTTCGATGAGAGGTGCCCGTCCGACTTGAATGTCGTCGACACCACGGCGCCCGGCTAAATCCGTAGAGGCACTCGCGATGGATCGCGCTTCTCGCCCAGGCTACGACCGATCCGTGGCCGATGTCGATAGCCAGTATTCGCGCGACAGTCCACGCCACTGTGGCCCGGGACGGACCGTGACGATGTCTGGTGGTTGCTGCTCGGTACGAGTCCGCATCAGGAAGAATCAGCCCATGACGTACAAGCCCGGCGATCTGGTTCGGTACACGGCCGCTCCGGTCTTCGACGGAGTGATCGACACGGGCGACATCGGTGTGGTGACTCGGGTGGTCGACGGGTGGGTCCACGCGGTGTGGCCGTCGGGCGTCAAGGGCAGTGTTCCGACGTCCAACGTCTAACGGGCACGGCGAACCTGAGAGCCACGGAGCCGGCCGAGGTTTCGAGGCTCGCATCGCAGGCGGCGTTCGCACCTCAACCGGCGGGTGGTGGTGCGGGGCGGAGCTGGCCTGAGGCCTCGGCGACGATCGTGGTCGCGCCGGCGAGGCCGGGTGGTGCGAGCGGTAGCGTGATGTCGCGCTCGAGGCGGACGGTGACGGTGTCGTCACTGAGCCGAACGTCGACCACGCGCACTCCTGGCGACCCGGCGACGTGGTCGGCCACGCGAGCGCGAGCCGCTGCGGGGTCGATCGTCGTGACGCCCGAGGTGTAGAAGGCGTCGAGGTCGAGCGCGTCGGACGCGGCGATGACGGCACCGTCGGCGAGACCGTTGAGCCGTTGCCGCTCGAGAAAGGCGTCGGAGGCGTTGATGACGACGACCCCGAGCAGGCCGAGGACGGCGAAGAAGCCGACCGTGACGAGCGTGATCTGCCCTCCGTCGCGCCTCCTCACGGTCGGCCCTCGCGGTAAGTGCCGTAGGCCTCGACGTGGGTCGCGTCGACCGTGAGCACACCGATGCTCTCGCCGAGCACGGACGGCAGCAGTGGCAGCGGTTGGTCGACCGTCACGACCACCCGCACGCTCGAGCCGGGCTGTAGGCAGTCGGACGGCGTGGGCCGGCACTCGACGTCGACCTGCGCGTCCGTGACGTCGTGGTCGGCCAGAGCCACGAGGGCTGCCTGCTCGGCCCGCGCCTGACCAGTCACGACGTCCGGCGCGCGCACGAACGCGTGCCCGGCGGCCTGGCTGGCGGAGGAGACGGCGAAGGCGGCCCGCTGCGCCTCGAACACCGACAGCAGCAGGTAGACGAGCGGCACGATCAGCAGGACCGTCAGCCACACGAGCTCGACCGTGGCGGCGCCGCGCTCGCACCTCCCCCGCCTCACGGCGCGACCTCGCTGACCGCGTGACCCGTCACCTCGACGGTGAAGGCGGGTCCGAGGAGGCCGAGCGCTGGCACCTCGCTGACCACCGTGACCGCCACCCCCGGCGCTCCCGCGACCGTCGTCGGCGTGACCGAGACCTCCGTGACGAACCGGTCGCTGATGCCGGCGTCGACCTGCGCGCGCGTGCGCCGCTCCCCCGCTCCCGGAGGGGCGTCGAGCGCAGCTTGCGTGCGCGCACCCTCGGCCGCTGCGGCCGTCGTGACGTTGCGGACGTGCATCACGAGAGCGAGCTGCATGATGCCGAGCACGAGCGGGAGGACGAGCAGCATGACGAGCACGAAGTCGACCACGGCGGCACCACTCTCGGTGCTGCCGCGGCGAGCTCGGTGCCGCTGCTCAGCCACCGACCGACGCCAGCGCCTGCTCGAGGATGCGGGCGAGCTCCGGGCCGGCGATCGCCGTCAGGATGGCCACGATGCCCGCCGACATCACGGTGATCATGACCCAGCCGGGGACGTCTCCGTCCTCGCCGTGGTGCGGCGGTCTCAGCAACGGGGTGACGAGCTTGCGGGACATGGCGGTTCCTCTCACATCAGGACGTCAGGTGCAGGCCGACGAGGCCGGGGAAGAAGGCGAAGACGATCGTGACCGGGAGGATCGCGAAGACGACGGGGACCATCATGAGGACCTCACGACGACCGCCGGACTCGATGAGCGAGCGGCGGGCGGACTCGCGGACATCGGCGGACTGCGCGTGCAGGACGTCGATCAGCGGTGTGCCTCGCTCGACCGCTCCGGCCAGCGCCTCGGCGAAGCGGGCGATGCTGCCCACGCCCGTGCGCGAGGCGAGCGCGTCGAAGGCCTCGGCCACGGTGCCACCGGTGTGCACGTCGCCCATCACCCGCCGCAGCTCCTCGGCGAGCTCGCCGTGCGAGATGGTCGCGACCCGCTGGACCGCGGCCGCCGGGCTCTCGCCGGCTGCGACGGCCAGGGCGAGCATGTCGGCGACGGTCGGGAACTCCTGCTCCATCGAACGCTCGCGCTCGACCACCCGCCGCGTCAGGTCGTGGTCGCACCACCAGGCCGCGACAACGGTGACCGCCAGGCAGAAGACCAGGAGAGCGACGGGCTGCACGGGCCGGCGCGCGGCGACCAGGAGCGACAGTGCGATCGCGGCGGCCGCACCCGCGCCTGCCCAGCGCAGCTGGCGGAGTCGGAAGTCCTCGAGGCGAAGCGCCGACCCGAGCCGGTCGAGCCTGCGCTGCACGTCGGCAGGACCACCGATCACGTCGGCCACCGCGGTGACGAGACGGCGGGCCTGGTCCGACCACGTCAGCCGGCCGGGATCGGAGACGGCCGGCGGCGCGACGTCACGCACGTAGGGAGCGACACGGTCGTAGAGCGCAGGCCGTCGGGTCCCGAGCCAGCCGGCGACGACCAGCACGGCACCCAGCGCGATGGCGCCGGTCAGGAGCCCGCCGGCGCCGGCGGGTGTCATGCGAAGACCCTCCGCTCGGTCGGCAGGCGTCCGATCCGCATCATCAGCCGGTAGGCGACGGCACACACCACAGCCCCGCCCACCACGATGACGCCCCCCGTCGGCGTGGAGTAACGGTCGACCACCTCGGGCCGGCCCGCCATGCTGAGCAGCACGAGCCAGGGAGCCGCCGCGGCGATCCGCGCGCCGTTCACGGTCCAGGACTGACGCGCCTCGATCTCACCGCGGGTGCGGAGGTCGTCGCGCAGGAAGCCGGACAGGGATCGCAGCACCCGCCCGAGATCGTGCCCTCCGACGTGGCGCGTGAGCCTCAGGGCCTCCACGACGCGGTCGCCCGTGGGGTCGGCGAGCCGCACCTTGAGCCGGTCGAGGGCCTGGTCGAAGCGGCCCGACTCGCGGTGGTCACGGCCGAACAGCTCGAAGTACGGCCGCAGCTGCTCGGGGCCGCGACGCCCGAGGGCAGCCACCGCCTCGGGCAGCGACATGCCCGCGCGCACCGCAGCCGAGAGGTGGTCGACCGCGTCGGGCCACGCGGCACGGCGCTCACGCAGCTGCCGCTGCCGACGGGCGCGGCGGATCGCGCCCGGAAGCATCGAGGCGAGCAGAGCGACGCCGAGCCCGATCGTCGCCGCTCCCGTGACGCCGGCCACGAGCACCCCGGCCACTGCCGCACTTCCGAGCGCCAGACCCAGCTCGCGAGCAGGCACGCGTGACCGTTCGCGCGCGTTGCGTCGGCGGCTGATCGACGGCGCCTCGGGCGTCATCCACCACGAGGCGATCAGCGCGAGCCCGAGACCGATCACTAGGCCGACTAGCGCTCCCACGAGCGACCTCCCAGCAGTGAGTCGAGGTCGAGTCCCGCCCGCTCGAACGCCTCGGTGCGCACGGGTCGGCCCATGCCGCGCACGAGCTCGCCTCCCCGGCGCTCGAACACCACCTCGCTCTCGGCGCTTCCGGACTCGATGCGGCCGTTGACTGCGACGACCTCACGCACGGCGCGCTGCCCTCGCGAGTCCATCGCCGTGTGCACCACCAGGTCGACCGTGCTGGCGACCGTCGGCAGCACGAAGCCGATGCCGATGTTCTCGCCCGCGAGCAGCGGGAGGGTGCTGAGCTTCGCGAGCGCCTGTCGCGCCGAGCTCGCGTGGATTGATGCCAGGCCAGGCAGGCCCGAGTTCAGCGCCAGCAGGAGGTCGAGACACTCCGCGGCCCGGACCTCGCCGATGATGAGGCGCGTCGGTCGCATGCGCAGCGACTCCTTGACGAGCGCCCGGAGGTCGATGCCACCGGTGCCCTCGAGCCCCGGCGCCCGGCACTGGAGCTGCACCCAGTCGGGATGCGTGATCTGCAGCTCGTAGACCTCCTCGGCCGAGACGATGCGCTCGTGCCCCGGGATCGCGCCGGCCAGGCAGTTGAGCAACGTGGTCTTGCCCGCCTGGGTCGCGCCGGAGACGACGATGTTGAGGCCCGCGACCACCGCACCCCGCAGGAACCGGGCCGCCGCCGGATCGAGCGTGCCCAGATCGACGAGCGCCTCGAGGTCGTGGGCGCGGGCCACGAACTTGCGGATGTTGACTGCGGTGAAGCCCTTCGAGATGCCGTCCAGCACGGCGTGCAGCCGGTGCCCGCCGGGGAGGTTGGCGTCGACGAACGGCTGGCTGACGTCGAGACGACGACCGGTGGAGCTCAGCATCCGTTCGACGAGCTCGCGGACGCCGTCAGCGGTGAGGATCGTGCTCGTGAGCTCGTGGCGTCCGCCCCGCGCGACGAAGACCCGGTCGGGCGCGTTGATCCAGATCTCCTCGATCGTGGGGTCGTCGAGGTAGGGCTGCAGCACCCCGAGACCGGCGACGTCGGCCACGAGCCGGGCGACCTCGGCGTCGGTCTCGTCGAGCGTGCGGACGGCTCCCGTGAGGCTGGCGCGCTCGTGGTCGGCCACGACGTCCTGCGCCGCCTGACGCACCGCTGCCGGGTCGGCACGCGGGTCGATGCGTCGCTCGCGCACCAGCTCGCGCACACGCGTCGTGAGGGTCGTCGCAGGATCCATGACCGGTTCTTCCGTCGGAGGTGTGCGGAAACCGTGACGGGACGCCCGAGAACTCGGCAACCACCCAGGACTGCAATCAGGGGATAAACCGGCAGATGCTACGCAAGAGTCGCGAAATGCGACGGATGGGTCGCGTCACCATGTCCGTCTGCTGTGCACCGACCGAGGTTTCGAGGCTCGCGCCCTAGCGGGCACTCACACCTCAACCACCGGATGCTGCGAGGGCTTCGTCGAGGGAGTCGAAGACCTGGGGGACGTAGCCGTCGCGCGGGGTGTCGTCGCCGGGCTCGCTGACGTCGACGTCCGGGTCGGGCAGGAGGCCGTCAGGGTCGACGAGGCGGACCTCGTGACCGTCGATGCGGAGGCGGCGGACGCCCTCCAGGAGCATCCGGCGGGCGACGTCGTGCACGCGGTGGACGCGGTGGAGGTCGAGGACGACGACGCCGTCGCCCTCCGGCTCGGCCTCGAGCCCGCGCAGCACCCGCTCGGACTCCACGAAGCGCAGGTCGCCGGCCAGCTCGTGCACCGACGGCTCACCGTCGTCACGCACCCGCGGCGTGCGCACGACCGACCGAGCCGACTCGGGCGCCTCCATGAGGTGCAGGCCCATGTCGGCCGACAGCCGCTCGAACACCCGCACGCCGCGGCTGCTGTTGCCGTGCTGGTCGAGGCGCGGCGAGAACACCGCGATGCCGACCTGGCCCGGCAGCACCCCGATCAGCCCGCCGGCCACGCCGCTCTTGGCGGGGATGCCGACCGTGGTCAGCCAGTCCCCCGCCGCGTCGTACATGCCGCACGTCGCCATGACGCTGAGCACCTGACGCGTGACGGCCGGCTCCAGCACCCGCGTGCCGTCGGGCGACATGCCGTTGGCGGCCAGCGTCGCGGCCATGCGAGCGAGGTCCTCCACCGTGACCGAGACCGCGCACTGGCGCGTGTACCCGCGCACCACGTCGGCCGGGTCGTCCTCCAGCGTGCCGACGGTCTTGAGCATGTAGGCGATCGCCATGTTGCGGTCGGCGGTGTCGAGCTCGGACTCGAACACGCCCTCGTCGACCGACAGCTCACGCCCCGCGAGGCGGGAGTACAGCTCGAGGATGCGCTCGAACCGCTTCGGCGCGTCTCCGCCCTCGACGAGAGCGTGGGCCGCGATCGCACCCGCGTTGATCATCGGGTTGCGGGGGCGCCCGGTCGACGGCTCCAGCGAGATCTCGTTGAACGCGTCGCCCGACGGCTCGACGTCGATCCGCTCGAGCACCCCCTCGAGCCCGAGGTCGGTGATCGCGAGCGCGTAGGTGAAGGGCTTGGAGATCGACTGGATCGAGAACTCCACGTCGGCGTCGCCCGCGCTGTAGACCTGCCCGTCGAGTGTCGCGATCGCCACGGCCAGCCGATCGGGATCGGCCTGCGCCAGCTCCGGGATGTAGTCGGCCACCGCGCCGTCGTCCTCGCCACAGATGTCGAGGAGCTCGGTCAGGTAGTCGTTCATCGGCGCCTTCATGCCCCGATGCTGTCACGCCACGAACCGTCCGAGCCGCACGGCAGGATGACCTCATGAGATCCGACCTCGCTCCCTGGCGTCTCGGCCCGCAGCTGCTGGTCGGCAGCACGCTCGACACCCCCGCCGAGGTCGTCCGCCACTTCGGCGCCGTGCAGTCGCAGGAGCACCTGTGGGCGCCGTGGGCCGTCGGCCTGCGATGCGGCGCCACCTTCGAGCAGGTCCTCGACGGGCTGTGGCCGGCCGGGGTCGTGCGCACCCACGCCCTGCGCACCACGTGGCACTACGTCCACACCGACGACCTCCCCCACGTCATCGCCGCCACCGCCGACCGCGTCATGGGCCAGCTCGTCCCGCACGTGCGCCGCGCGGGGCTGGCCGAGGACCGTCTGCTCGCCGCCAGCGAGGTCGTCACCCAGGTGGTGCGAGAGAACCCGGGCTGCACCCGCACCCTCATCGCGGAGCGACTGGCCGAGGCCGGGTACGAGGAGAAGGGCGACCGCCTCGCCCACGTCGTCATGGCCGCCGAGCTTCGCGGCGACATCGGCGGCGAGCGCCGACCCGGCCAGCACGAGTACCACCCGCTCGAGCTCGGTCCCCTGCCGTCCACCGACGACGCCCTGGCCTGGATCGCACGCACCTACGCCCGTGGCCACGGGCCCGTCACCGCCCACGACCTCGCCTGGTGGTCGAGCCTCACGGTGCGGCAGGCCCGCCGCGCGATCGAGCTGGCCGAGCTGCGGCCCGTCACCCTCGCCGGGCAGGAGCTGTGGTCGCTCGGCGAGCCAGAGGCGGTCGAGGTGCCGCCGGTGCTGCTGCTCGCGAACTTCGACGAGGTCATCTCTCACGTGCGCGACGCCGCCGTGAAGGCCGACGCTGGCCACGGCTACGACGCCGCCATGTTCGCGACGGGCCTGCTGTTCCTCCACGGCCGCCTTCAGGGCCACTGGCGGCGGTCGGTCAAGGGCGACGAGGTCGATGTCGAGGTGTCCGCCGACCGACCCCTCACCCGGTCCGAGCAGCGGCACCTCGACGCCCAGGTCGAGCGCTATCGAGCCTTCTCGTCCTGACCTACTGACGGGTACACGACGGCTCTCGCACAGGCGACGCGTGAGTGTCGTCACGACACCCAGAACCCGGGAGTTCATCGTGTGTCCGGCGCGTTAAGGTGACTACAACAACCCCCGTGTTCACCGCGCTATCCGGAAGAGGCGATCTGGGCCGTGGCCGAGTCCTCCACCACTGAAAACTCCAACTCCTCAATGCCTGACTTCGGCACCAATCAGTGGCTCGTGGAGGAGATGTTCGAGCGCTACCAGGAAGACCCGAAGTCCGTCGACGGCGAGTGGGCCGACTTCTTCGCCAAGGGGGGCACGCCGAACGGCGCCTCCAACGGCAAGCCGGCGCAGGCCGCTCCGGCCGCCACCACCCCGGCATCGGGCAAGGCTCCGGCCGCCGCGGCTCCCAAGTCGGAGCCCACCACCGTGACGCCCACCAGCACCACGCCGGCCGCGTCGAACGGCACCGTCCCCGACGGCCGGTCCGCCCCCATCTCGAAGTCGACCCCGAGCGTCGTGAAGTCGACGACCGCCGCCACCTCGGCGCCGGCCGCCTCCGCCCCGGCCGAGGGCCCCGGTGAGGTCGACAAGGTCGTGCTGAAGGGCGCCGCCGCCCGCACGGCGCAGAACATGGACGCGAGCCTCGCGGTCCCCACCGCCACCTCGGTCCGCTCCGTCCCGGTCAAGCTGCTCTTCGACAACCGCACGGTCATGAACAACCACCTCGCCCGCGCTCGCGGTGGCAAGGTCTCGTTCACGCACATCATCGGCTACGCCGTGGTCCGCGCCGTCGCCTCGCTGCCGGAGATGAACACGGGCTACGAGACCAACGACGCCGGCAAGCCGGTGCAGCTCAAGCCCGAGCACGTCAACTTCGGCCTCGCGATCGACCTGCAGAAGAAGGACGGCTCGCGTCAGCTGCTCGTCCCGAGCATCAAGGCCGCCGAGACGATGAACTTCGCGCAGTTCTGGCAGGCCTACGAGGTCATGGTCAAGAAGGCGCGCGACGGCAAGCTCGAGGTCTCCGACTTCCAGGGCACCACGGTCTCGCTGACCAACCCGGGCGGCATCGGCACGAACCACTCGGTGCCGCGCCTCATGGCCGGCCAGGGCGTCATCGTCGGCGTCGGCTCGATGGAGTACCCGCCGGAGTTCCAGGGCGCGTCCGAGCACACGCTGGCCCAGATGGCGATCAGCAAGATGATGACGCTGACCTCCACCTACGACCACCGCGTCATCCAGGGCGCGCAGTCGGGCGAGTTCCTCAAGCGCGTGCACCAGCTGCTCATCGGCGGCGAGGGCTTCTACGACGAGATCTTCCAGGCGCTGCGCATCCCCTACGAGCCCATCCGCTGGGCCCAGGACATCGCGGTCAGCCACGACGACGACATCGACCGCCAGGCGCGCGTGCTCGAGCTCATCCACGCGTTCCGCGTGCGCGGCCACCTCATGGCCGACACGAACCCGCTGGAGTACAAGCAGCGCAGCCACCCCGACCTCGACACCGCCTCGCACGGCCTGACGCTGTGGGACCTCGACCGCGAGTTCCCCACCGGCCCGTCGTTCGGTGGCGAGCGCCGCTACATGAAGCTGCGCGAGATCCTCGGCATCCTGCGCGACTCGTACTCGCGCACGATCGGCACCGAGTACATGTACATCGAGGACCCGGCGGAGCGTCGCTGGTTCCAGGAGCGCCTCGAGCGCGGCTACACCAAGCCGCCGCGCGAGGAGCAGCTCCGCATCCTGGCCAAGCTCAACGAGGCCGAGGCGTTCGAGACGTTCCTGCAGACGAAGTTCGTCGGCCAGAAGCGCTTCAGCCTCGAGGGTGGCGAGACCACCATCCCGCTGCTCGACGAGATCTGCGAGGAGGCTGCCGGCGACGGCCTCGAGGAGGTCTGCATCGGCATGGCCCACCGTGGCCGCCTCAACGTGCTGGTCAACATCGCGGGCAAGAGCCCCGGCGCGGTCTTCCGCGAGTTCGAGGGCAACATCGACCCCCGCACGGTGCAGGGCTCGGGCGACGTCAAGTACCACCTGGGCGTCGAGGGCGAGTTCACCTCCGAGCACGGCGACACGATCAAGGTCTCCGTCGCGGCCAACCCGTCGCACCTCGAGGTCGTCGACCCGGTGCTGGAGGGCATCACCCGCGCCAAGCAGGACGTGCTGAACCGCGGCGAGGAGTTCCCGGTCCTGCCGGTCCTCGTGCACGGTGACGCCGCGTTCGCCGGCCAGGGCGTGGTGGCCGAGACGCTCAACCTCTCGCAGCTGCGCGGCTACCGCACCGGCGGCACGATCCACGTGATCGTCAACAACCAGGTCGGCTTCACCACCAGCCCGTCCTCGTCGCGCTCCTCGACGTACTGCACCGATGTCGCCCGGATGATCCAGGCGCCGGTCTTCCACGTCAACGGTGACGACCCCGAGGCCTGCATCCGCATCGCGGCGCTGGCCTACGAGTACCGCAAGACGTTCCACAAGGACGTCATCATCGACCTCATCTGCTACCGCCGTCGCGGTCACAACGAGGGCGACGACCCGTCGTTCACCCAGCCGCTGATGTACGACACGATCGAGAAGAAGAAGTCGGTGCGCAAGCTGTACACCGAGGCCCTCGTCGGTCGTGGCGACATCACGCTGGAGGAGGCCGAGGCGGCGCTGAACGACTACCAGGCCCGCCTGGAGCGCAACTTCAAGGACGTCAAGGACGCCGAGCACTCCGACCCGGCCTACAGCCGCACGCCGGACTACCCCGAGAAGCCCGAGATCCCGGGTGCGCTCGAGACCGCCATCACCCCCGAGGTGCTCAAGGCGATCGCCGACTCGTACACCAACGTGCCGGAGGGCTTCACGGTCCACCCGAAGGTGCTGCCGCAGCTGCAGCGTCGCGCGGCGTCGATCACGGCCGGCCCCATCGACTGGGGCACGGGCGAGATCCTCGCGATGGGCTCGCTGCTCCTCGACGGCCGCCCGGTGCGCATGGCGGGCCAGGACTCGCGTCGTGGCACGTTCTCCTCGCGCTTCGCGACGATCATCGACCGCCAGAACGCCGACGAGTGGACCCCGCTGTCCAACATCGCCGACGAGCAGGCGCCGTTCTTCATCTACGACTCGCTGCTCAGCGAGTACGCCGCGCTCGGCTTCGAGTACGGCTACTCGGTGGCGCGGCCCGAGGCCCTGACGGTCTGGGAGGCGCAGTTCGGCGACTTCATCAACGGCGCCCAGTCGGTCATCGACGAGTACCTCAGCTCGGGCGAGACCAAGTGGGGCCAGAAGTCCGGCGTCGTGCTGCTGCTGCCGCACGGCTACGAGGGCCAGGGCCCCGACCACTCCTCGGCCCGCATCGAGCGCTTCCTGGCACTCGCGGCGAACGACGAGATCACGCTCGCCCAGCCGTCGAGCCCGGCCTCGTACTTCCACCTGCTGCGCAAGCACACGCTGGAGGCCGAGCACCGCCCGCTGGTCGTCTTCACCCCGAAGTCGATGCTCCGCAGCAAGGCTGCGGCGTCGCAGCCCGACGAGTTCACGAGCGGCACGTTCAAGCCGGTCATCGGTGACGACTCGGTCGACCCGAACGAGGTCGAGCGCGTGCTGCTGGTCACGGGCAAGCTCACGTGGGAGCTGCTGGCCGAGCGCGCCAAGCGCGAGGACACCCGCACCGCGGTGGTCCGCGTCGAGCAGCTCTACCCGCGCCCCGAGGCCGAGCTGGCGCGCGAGATCGCCCGCTACCCGAAGGCCAACGAGGTCCGCTGGGTGCAGGACGAGCCGGAGAACCAGGGCGCCTGGCCGCACGTGAAGTACCACTTCTCGGGTGCCTTCGACGGCCTGCCGCTCAAGGGCGTCACGCGTCCGGAGTCGTCCACGACGGCCGTCGGCTCGCACCCGCGCCACGTCGCCGAGGCGCGCGAGCTGCTGGACCGCGCGTTCGCCTGAGCATGTACTTCACCGATCGCGGGATCGAGGAGCTGGCGTCACGCCGGGGTGACGAGACCGTCACCCTGGCGTGGCTCGCCGAGCGCCTCAGCGAGTTCGTCGACGTGAACCCCGAGTTCGAGGTCCCGACCGAACGCTTCGCCACCTGGCTCGCCCGCCTCGACGATGATGATGACGAGGACTGACCGAGCGCAGCGAGGGAAGCTCCGAGTCAGGTCGAGCGCGACACGCGCGCAGCGCGTCCGCTGACGAGACCCGGTCGGCTGAGGCACCCGCCGGCCACGGGCCGGTCCGACCGCACGCCCTTCGAGGGGCCGCCGTCAGCCGACGCGGCGGGCGAGCAGCGTGGCGTCCTCGATCTCCATCGTCTGACCGTCGCGCTCCGCGACACGCGGGCGCTGCTCGGCCACGACGACCTCGAAGTCATCCGGCAGGGCGGGCAGCAGGTCCTCCGCGCGCCACATGGCGGCGTGCTGGGCCGCGCTGAGCTGCGCGAAGACCTCCGACGGCGCGTGACCGACGACGAGCAGGTGCCCGCCGGGAGCCACGACCGAGGTGAGTGCGCGCACGACCTCGACCATCGGCCCACCCGGGTGCAGGAAGTGCGTCGTCACGAGGTCGAACTCGCGGCCGTCCGACGCGAAGGCGCGGGCGTAGACCTGCCACCAGTCGGTGCGATCCCCCACCCCGGCCTCCTCGGCGTGACGCGACGCGCGGGCCAGGCCCTCGGGCGAGAAGTCCGCGCCGGTCACGGTCCACCCCTGCTGCGCCAACCAGATGACGTCGCCGCCCTCACCGCAGCCGAGGTCCAGCGCGGTGCCCGGCGTCAGGGTGCCGACCTCGGCGACGAGCTGGGGATTCGGGTTGCCGCTCCAGATCTTGTCGGTACCGGAGTACCGCTCGTCCCAGCCTGCCTGCTCGAAGTAGTCGGGAGCGTCCTGCTGGTCGCCGTGGTCGTGCGAGTGCTGGGTCATGGAACCAGCCTCCCCCACCCCTTCCCAACGGGCAAACTTTCTTGCCGGTATGGCAACATCAGGGCCATGAAGGACAGTCGAGACCCGATCGACCATGTCGGACCACGCCTGCGCGCGCTGCGGGTCGCCCGCGGCACGACCCTGGCGACGCTGGCCGACGACACGGGCATCTCGGTCAGCACGCTCTCGCGCCTGGAGTCGGGGCAGCGGCGACCGACGCTGGAGCTGCTGCTCCCGCTCGCCCGGGCGCACCAGGTCTCGCTCGACGAGCTCGTCGACGCGCCCGAGACGGGTGACCCGCGGGTGCGGCCCAAACCGATCGTCCGACACGGGCGCACCTTCATCCCCCTCACCCGTCGTCCGGGCGGGCTGCAGGCCTTCAAGATGATCATCCCGGCACACGACCCGCCGGAGCCCTACGAGCCGCGGGTGCACGAGGGCTACGAGTGGATCTACGTGCTCTCCGGCCGCCTGCACCTCGAGCTCGCCGGAAAGGTCACCGACGTCGGACCGGGTGAGGTCGTCGAGTTCGACACCCGCACGCCCCACGTCGTCGCCAACCGCGGCGACACCCCGATCGAGCTCCTGGCCCTGTTCGGTCCGCAGGGCGAGCGGATGCACGTCAGGTCAGGTGGCTAGCGAGTCAGGACGATCTTGCCGAACAGCGAGCCGTCGATGACCTTGGCGAGGCCGTCGGCCGCCTGCTCCATCGGGATCTCGGAGTCGATCAGCGGACGCAGCCCCGTGACGTCGAGGAACTGGGCGAGGCGGTGCAGCTCGTCGCGCGTGCCCATCGTCGAACCGTGCACACGCATCTGCTGGAAGAAGATGCGCGTCAGCTCGGCGGGCGGAGCGTCGCCGGACGTCGCACCGGAGATCACGATGGTGCCGCCGGGACGCATCGAGCGCACCGAGTGCGACCACGTCGCAGCACCGACGGTCTCCATGACCGCGTCGACCTTGGACGGCAGGCGTGCGCCCGACTCGAACACCTCGTGTGCGCCGATCTCGAGCGCCTTGGCGCGCTTGTCCTCGTCGCGGCTCGTGGCGTAGACGCGGAAGCCGGCCGCGCGGGCGAGCGAGATCAGCGCCGTCGCGACGCCGCCACCGGCACCCTGCACCAGCACGGTGTCGCCCTGCTTCAGGTCGGACTGCGTGAAGAGCATGCGGTAGGCCGTGAGCCATGCGGTGGGCAGGCACGCAGCCTCGGCGAAGGAGAGACCCGCCGGCTTCGGGATGACGTTGCGCGCCGGCACGGCGACCTTCTCGGCGAACGTGCCCGGGTGGCGCTCGGAGAGCAGGGACCGCTTCGGGTCGAGCGTCTCGTCGCCGCGCCACGAGGGGTCGCTGATCACCGCGTGCACGAGGACCTCGTTGCCGTCCTCGTCGTAGCCCGCCGCGTCGCACCCGAGGATCATCGGCAGCGCATCCGACTTCAGCCCCACGCCCCGCAGGCTCCACACGTCGTGGTGGTTGATCGAGGCGGCCTTGACCGTGACGGTCGTCCAGCCGTCGGGGACCTCCGGGTCCGGCTGCTCCCCCACGACGAGCCCGGTCAGCGGGTCGTCGGGGTTGATGGATCCGGCGTAGACGGCGAACACAGAGCCTCCTGGGCGGGTCGGACGATCAGGGTCGGACGGTCAGGGTCGGACAGTCAGTACGGGCGGCGGGCGACGCCCTCGCGGCGGGCCGTCTCGGTGACGGCCCGGGAGACGGCCTGCGCCACCCGCGGGTCGAACGGCGACGGGATCACGTAGCCCTCGTGCAGGTCGTCGCCCACGAGCTCGGCGATGGCCTGGGCGGCCGCCAGCTTCATGTTCTCGGTGATGCGGGTGGCCCGCACGTCCAGCGCGCCGCGGAAGATGCCCGGGAAGACGAGCACGTTGTTGATCTGGTTCGGGAAGTCCGAGCGGCCCGTGGCCACGACGCGCGCGTACTTGCCGGCGACGTCCGGGTGCACCTCCGGGGTGGGGTTGGCCATCGCGAAGATGATGGCGTCCGGCGCCATCTGGGCGATGCCCTCCTCGGGCGTCGTGCCGCCGGAGACGCCGATGTACACGTCGGCGCCGTGCAGCGCGTCGACGATCGTGCCCGGACGGGCGTACTCGGCGGTCTGGTCGGCCAGCCACTGCTTGGCGGCGTTGAGGTCGGTGCGACCGGGATGGATCACGCCGGTGCGGTCCGTGACCTGAATCCGGCGCACGCCGGCGGCCTGGAGGATCTTGGTGATCGCGACACCGGCGGCGCCGGCTCCGGAGATCACGACCTTGAGCTCGGTGATGTCGCGCTCGGTCAGCCGCACCGCGTTGTAGAGCGCGGCGAGGGTCACCACCGCGGTGCCGTGCTGGTCGTCGTGGAAGACCGGGATGTCGAGCCGCTCGATGAGGCGCTGCTCGATCTCGAAGCACCGGGGAGCCGAGATGTCCTCGAGGTTGATCCCGCCGAAGGACGGCGCCAGGCGCACCACCGTCTCGACGATCTCGTCGACGTCGGTCGTGGCGAGCGCGATCGGGATGGCGTCGACCCCGCCGAACTGCTTGAACAGCACGGCCTTGCCCTCCATCACGGGCATCGAGGCCGCAGGACCGATGTCGCCGAGCCCGAGCACCGCGGTGCCGTCGGTGACGACCGCGACGGTGTTGGAGACCCACGTGTACTCGTGGGCGACCTCCGGGTCGGTGTGGATCGCCTCGCACACCTTGGCGACGCCAGGGGTGTACGACAGCGAGAGGTCCGCGGTGTCGCGCAGCGGGACCGTCGCCGTGATGGCCATCTTCCCGCCGCGGTGCAGCGCGAAGACCGGGTCCTCGGGGTCGATGGGGCTCGTGAGGTCGAGATCGGTGTCGATGTGCGGGGCAACCATGATGAAAGAGCAGCTCGAGTCTTCAGGTCCGGGCAGGGGCAGGGGGTCACGAGTGCGGAGGACGATCTCCGCGGCCGGCTCGGGACGCCGGAGGGATCGAGCCTCGGCGGAGCGGGCGGCACCCACCATCGGTGGGCGCCAGACGGGGCAGGTCGTGCCCGTCCGTCATCGTCTCACAGGGTCGATCAGGCGTCGTCGGAGGTCTCCCCGGCCGTCTCCGCCGCCTCGGCGGCCTCACGCTCCATGACGGAGCGGTTGACCGGCGGGGCGAGCACGCAGACCAGCACCACGACCGCGGCGAGCGCCACGAGCAGGGCCAGGCGCGGCACCACGAGCACGTCGGGGTCGACGTCGCGCAGGTTCCAGGCAATGCCGAGCTGCACGAGCTGGCTCGCGATGATCGGCCCGCGAGCACCCCAGCGTCCGCGCAGGAGGAGTACGGCGGCCACCAGCTGGGTACCCCCGTAGACGATGAGGAACACCGCCACGCCCACCCCGATCGCGACCCGGCTCGACGTCAACGACGCCAGGTCGGCCACGGCCAGGGCGATGAGGGCGAGCGCCTCGACCGCCACGACCGCGAAGGCCACGAGCAGGAGGCGTCGGACGTTCGGGGGCCAGGGTGACGACACGGCTCCAGCGTACGGAACGGGCGCTCCCGACCGCGGAGGGACCGAGTGAGGCCCCCCTGTGTGATGGATCGAACACGAACGGAATTGCTACATCCTTGTAAACACCCCGGAATGTTGAAAGCATGATCATTGAGCGCGGTCACCAATGTTTTCCTGCCCAGCATCTGGACAGCAACCCTCGCGCCACCCTTTACTTTTCACATCGCTACCCGAATGTTCGGGAAGGAGCATCCGCCATGGATTGGCGTCACAAGTCGGCATGTCTCGACGAGGACCCGGAGCTCTTCTTCCCGATCGGCAACACGGGGCCCGCGATCATGCAGATCGAAGAGGCCAAGCTCGTGTGCCGTCGCTGCGACGTCAGCGACCAGTGCCTCGCCTGGGCCCTCGAGTCGGGCCAGGACCACGGCGTCTGGGGCGGCCTCTCCGAGGACGAGCGTCGCGCGCTCAAGCGCCGCAACGCCCGCGCCCGCATCCGCACGGCCTGATCCTCCGCGGCTCGCTCGCGAGTCCTCGCTCGACGCTAGGCGTCGAGCGTGATCGACACGGTCGTGCCCCCGCTCGGCCGTGACTCGAACGTCAACGTGCCGTCGAGCTCGGTCTGCACCAGCGTCGTCACGATCGACAGCCCCAGGCTGCTGCTCGTGCGGAAGCCCTCGGGCATCCCGACGCCGTCGTCGCTGACGCGCAGGCGGATGCGGTCACGGATGCGGTTCACCGCGACGGTGATCTGACCGCCGTCGTCGCCGAAGGCGTGCTCGGCCGCGTTCTGGATGAGCTCGGTCAGCACCATCGACAGCGGCGTGGCGACCTCGCCGGACAGCGCCCCGAACGTGCCGATGCGCGTCGCGAGGATCTCGCGCTCGCCCGCCACGTCGAGCACCGTGCGCAGGAGCCGGTCGGCGATGTCGTCGAAGTCGACGACGTCGCCGAAGGACTGGCTCAGCGTCTCGTGCACCAGCGCGATCGAGCCGACGCGTCGCTCGGCCTCCTGCAGCGCGTGCCGCGCCTCGTCGGTCGACATGCGCCGGGCCTGGAGCCGCAGCAGCGCCGCCACGGTCTGCAGGTTGTTCTTGACCCGGTGGTGGATCTCGCGGATCGTCGCGTCCTTCGTCATGAGCTCGCGCTCACGCGAACGGAGCTCGGTGACGTCGCGCAGCAGGATCAGCGCACCGGCCGGCTCACCGGCCGAGCGCAGCGGGATGCGACGCACGTGCAGCGAGGCGGCCGCGTTCTCGAGCTCCCCCGAGCCGCCCTCGGCCCCCACGAGCAGACCCGGAACCGCGTGCCGCGGCGTGCGGCGGTCCATGAGTCCGGCCGTGACGTCGACCAGTCGGGTGCCGATCAGGTCGCCCACCAGGCCCAGCCGGCGATAGGCGGACAGGGCGTTGGGGCTGGCGAAGCGCACCGTGCCGTCGGCCTCGGTGCGCACGAAGCCGTCGCCGACGCGCAGCAGGTCGACGACCGCCGTGCGGTCCGCCGACTCGGGGAACTCGCCGGTGCGGATCATCTCGAGCAGGTCCGACGCCACGTCGAGGTACGCCGACTCCAGTGCCCCGGCGCTGCGCAGCCCGGGCGCCTCGCGTCTCCTCTCGACGACAGCCACGACGCGTGAGCCGCGGCGCACCGGCACGAACTGCGTCGAGCCCTCGATCGTGAGCCCCGTCGTCAGGGCCTGCTCGATGAGCGGCGCCGCGCCGGGAGCGAGCGAGAGTCCGACGACGTCCTCGAGCAGGGCCGTCGGCCCGGTCGTGGGGCGCACCTGCGCGACGGCGCAGACGCCCGTCTCCTCGGCCTCCGGCACCCAGAGCACCAGGTCGGAGAAGGCGAGGTCGGCGATGAGCTGCCAGTCCGAGACCAGGGCATTCAGCCATCGCGCATCGGTCGCGGACACGGCCGTGCGCGAGCGCGTCATGTCCTCGAGCTGGCCCACGGCCACAGACTACGTGGCACGATGGGGACGATGACCGAGTCGACCTGGGAGTCCGTCCGTTCCACGGGCATGGAAGTACCGGTCGACCGACCGCTCCACGAGATGACGGCCGAGCTCGTCTCGATGCTGGGCGACCCGGAGCCCCGTGTGCGCGAGGAGCTCGCCTACCCCGTGCTGACCTCCTGGCTCCAGCGCGGCGTCTACGACGACCTGCTCTCGGGTCTCGGCGACGGCATCGTCAGCGGGCTGGGGTTCGGCCTCGGCCGCGACGGCGACTCCTCCGTCATCCGGCGCTCGTACAGCGCGCTGATGCTGGCCGAGATCGTCGGTCGTGACAACGACCGGCACCTCGTCGAGGCCTCCTCGGTGCTGGCCTGGGGCGACGCCGCGACGAGCTGGTACGTCCGCGAGTTCGACCACCGCGGCTGGATCGCCGAGATGGGCTGGGCCCACGCCATCGCCCACGGCGCCGACCTGCTCGCCGCCCTCGCGAGGTCGCGACACTTCGGAGCCCTGGAGCTCACGGTGCTGCTCGACGTCATCGCCGACCGGGTGCTGGCCCCCACGGCGTACACCTGGCGCCACGGCGAGGACGACCGCCTCGCGTTCGCGGTCATGACCCTGCTGCACCGCAACTCCCTCGACACGACGCTCGTCGAGCCGTGGCTCGCCCGCCTCGGGGCCGGGCTCCAGCCACCGCCCACGCGGGGTCACCTCGAGATCGAGTGGCCGACGACCGAGGCGCGCAACACCTCGGCGTTCCTGCGGGCGCTGCACCTGCAGCTCGCGCTCGGCGTGCAGGGGCGTTCGGACCTGCGCGGCGACGCCGAGCTGTTCGCCGAGCAGCCCACCGACCGCGCCGACCTGCTGCTCGCCGTGCTCGACCAGATCCGCGCCGAGAGCCCGTGGCTGTACCGCCCCACGTCGCGCACGCCCGTCCCGTAATCTGCGTCACATGACTGACGCGGACCAGACCAGCCCCGACCAGCCCGTGCACGGCGGCGTCATCGCGACCGAGGTCGCGCGCGCCCACGGCGTGGAGGCCATGTTCACGCTCTCCGGAGCGCACGTCTTCCCGATGTACGACGGAGCGGTCAAGGCCGAGCCGCCGATGCCGATCATCGACGTGCGGCACGAGCCGTCCGCGGTGTTCGCGGCCGAGGCGATCGGCAAGCTGACCCGGAAGCCGGGTCTCGCGGTGCTCACGGCCGGTCCGGGTGTCACCAACGGCGTCAGCCCCATCGCGCAGGCCCAGTTCGCGGGCTCCCCGCTCGTCGTCATCGGCGGACGCGCGCCGGCCAACCGCTGGGGTCAGGGCAGTCTGCAGGAGCTCGACCACCCGCCGATCCTGAAGACCGTCACGGCCCTCTCCACCACCGCGCACACCACCGCCGACATCGGCCCCACGGTCGACGAGGCCTTCCGCGTCGCCGGGTCCTCGCACCGCGGACCGACCTTCCTGGACGTGCCGATGGACCAGTTCTTCGACACCGCCGCCCGCCACACCAGCGCGGGAGCCGTCGAGGCGATCGCGCCCGACGGCGACGCCCTCGCGAAGGTCGCGGCGCTGCTCGCCGGGTCCTCGCGCCCGCTCCTGATCCTCGGCACCGACGTCTGGGCCGACGGCGCCGAGGAGGCGGCGCTCCGCCTCGTGGAGGAGACCGGCGTCCCGGTCATCGCCAACGGCATGGGCCGCGGCATCGTGCCCGGCGGCCATCCGCAGCTCGTCACCAAGGCCCGGTCCGCGGCACTCAACGGCGCCGACCTGGTGATCGTGGTCGGCACTCCGCTCGACTTCCGCCTCGGCTACGGCGTGTTCGGCGGCAAGGACGACACGACGCCCGCCCGGGTCGTGCACCTGGCCGACTCCCCCGCCCAGGTCTCGACGCACGCGAGCCTGGCCGCCAGCGCCTCGGGCGACCTGACGCAGGTGCTCGACGGCGTGCTCTCCGGGCTGCAGTCGGCCAGCGGCGGCAAGCCCGACTGGACCGCCTGGCTGTCCGACCTGCAGGACCAGGTCAGGGCCGGCATCGAGCGCGACGACGCGCTGCTGACCGCCACGGCCGACCCCATCCACCCGGCCCGCATCTACGGTGAGCTGCTCCCCCGCCTGGCCGACGACGCCGTCGTGATCGGCGACGGCGGCGACTTCGTGTCGTTCGCCGGCAAGTTCGTGGAGCCGAAGCGGCCCGGCGGCTGGCTCGACCCCGGCCCCTACGGCTGCCTGGGCGCCGGCCTCGGTGCAGCCATCGCGGCCCGCATCGCGCGGCCGTCGAGCCAGGTCGTGCTGCTGTTCGGCGACGGCGCTGCGGGCATGTCGCTCATCGACGTCGACACCCTGGTCCGCCACAACCTCCCGGTCGTGATGATCGTCGGCAACAACAGCGCCTGGGGCCTGGAGAAGGGCCCGATGCAGATGCTCTACGGCTACGACGTCGCCGCCGACCTGGCGCCGGGCACGCGCTACGACCAGGTCGTCACGGCACTCGGCGGTGGTGGCGAGCTCGTCACCGACCCGAAGGAGATCGGCCCGGCGATCGACCGCGCCTTCGCCTCCGGCATCCCCTACCTCGTCAACGTGCTGACCGACGTCGACGCCGCCTACCCGCGGGCGACCTTCGGGATCTGATCAGCGGCGCGAGGTGCGCACGGCGGTCGTGCGCTCCTTGCGCCAGTAGCCGGCGATGTCGCAGGTGCCCCGAGCGAAGCCGTGCGCCCGGGCCCAGCGGCGGATCGGCTTGAGGACCCCCGCCTCGCCGGCGGCCCAGAGGAACACCTTCCGCTCGGCCGGGAGCTCCAGCGCCGCGAGGTGCGCACCCAGCACGTCGTCGCCCGCATCCGCGACCTCCGGGTCGTCGAGGTGGAACCACGTCACCCTCACCCCTGGACGCACCGCGAGCTCCTGCTCCTCGCCCGCGTCGGGCACGAGCACTGCGACCTCGGCGTGCACGTGTTCGGGCAGCTCCTCCAGCCACCGGGCGACCGCCGGCAGCGCTGTGTGGTCGGCCAGCAGCACGTGCAGGTCGAGCTCGGGCGGGACAGGATCGGTCGGGCGGGGGCCGGTCAGCCAGAGGGTGTCGCCGGGCTCGGCCCGCTGCGCCCAGTCCGACGCGAGACCGCCCGGGTGCACCACGAAGTCGATCCACACCTCACCGGAAACGGCGTCGAGGCGCCGGATCGTGTACTCCCGGAAGGGCGGGAAGGGGCGGGGCCACACGAGGGTCTCGCCGTCCTCGGCCAGGACCGGGGGCCGCGTCGCGCCGTCCGCATCGGGGAACACGAGCTTGACGTGCTCGTCGGGCGTGAGGCCGACCATCCCGGCGGCCTGGGGCCCACCGAGCACGACCCGCACCATGCGCGGCGTGACCGACTCACGGCGCAGCACCACGAGCTCGCGCACGCTCGGTCCGGCTCCCGTCGCAGTCATGTCCCCATTCTGCGACGAGGACCGCTCGGGCCCGGACCCGGACCGTTCCAGGGCGCGAAGGTGAGGGTAGCCTCATCAGGTGGTCACAGGAGCGAGCAAGGGTCGGGTCGCGCCCCGCTCCACCCGCCGGATCCTGTTCGGTCCGGTGTCGCGCAACCGCCGCCTCGTGCTCAGCGGGACGCCGCTGATCGTCCTGTGGCAGCTGTGCGAGGCCCTCGTGCCGGTCATGATCGGCGTGACCATCGACGTCGGCATCGAGACCGGTGCGCTCGGCCCGTTCGCCCTCGCCTGCGCCGGGATCGTCGTCGTGTTCCTCTGCCTCAGCTACGGCTACCGCTTCGGCGCCCTGTTCCTGATGCGGGCGCTGCAGGACGAGTCGCACCGCATCCGCGTGGAGGTCGCCGAGAAGGCCGTCGAGCCCGTCGACGACCCGCGGCTCGCCGGCGAGTGGCTCTCGCTCGCGACGGCCGACGCCGAGAAGGTCGCGGCGCTCGTGTTCCAGCTCGCGTTCACGGCCGCATCGATCGTGACCGTCCTCGCCACGGCCGTCTACCTCGCCCGCACCGACGTGACGCTCGCACTGGTGATCCTGCTCGGGCTGCCCGTCACCGTGGCGATCACGCAGATCGTCTCGCCAGCCATCGCCCGCCGCACCAGCCGCGAGCAGGCCGCCATCGCCCGCGTCGCCGGCATCGCGGGCGACCTGATCGCCGGCATCCGTCCGCTCAAGGGCATCGGCGCCGAGACCACGGCGAGCGGCCGCTACCGCGAGGCGAGCCGCGCCGCGCGGCACTCCAGCATCGTGACCGCCCGCTCCTGGGGCTACATGTCGGGCCTCACGACGCTGGTCTCCGGCCTCTTCCTCGCGCTGGTGGCCCTCCTGGCGGGCGGCCGCGCGATCGACGGCGAGCTGTCGCTCGGCGAGCTCGTCGCGATCGTCGGCCTGACCCAGTTCCTGGCCGAGCCGATCAAGCTGCTGGGTGACCTGTCGGCCCAGTTCGCCGCCAGCCGGGCCTCCGCCCAGCGCCTGCACGACGCCCTCGCTGCCGGGTCGCACGTGCTCGACGGCCCCGAGCGGCTCCCCGACGGCGCTCCGCGCGAGGTGAGGTTCGACGGGGTGACGGCGGGTCCGCTGGTCGGCGTCGACCTGACCTGCTCGCCCGGACGGCTCGTCGCGATCACGACCGACGGACCCGAGAGCGCCGACGCGGTGGTCGCCCTCCTCGAGGGCACCGTCCGCCCCGTCACCGGCTCGGTGCGGCTCGGCGGGGTCGACCTGCAGCAGCTGGACCGCGCCGACCGCCGTGGCGCCCTGCTGGTCGTGCCGCACGCCGCGACGCCTCCCGAGGGCACGGTGCGTGCCGCGATCGACCCGGACGCACGCCTCGACGAGACCGAGCTCGACGCCGTGCTGACCGCCTCGGCGTCGCACGACGTCGTCGACGCGCACCCCGATGGGCTCGACCACGCCGTGCGCATCGGGGGCAGCAGCCTCTCCGGTGGGCAGCGCCAGCGCCTGACGATCGCGCGATCGCTCGCGGTGGCGCCGCCCGTGCTCGTGCTGCGGGACCCCACGACCGCGATCGACGCCGTCACGGAGCAGCAGATCGCCCTGGGTCTGCGCACGCGCCGCGACGCGGGCACCGCCACGCTCGTCGTGACGTCCTCCCCCACGCTGCTGGCCGCCGCCGACACGGTCGTGTGGATCCGCGACGGCCGCGTCGTGGCCAGCGGCACCCACCACGACCTGCAGGACGACCCGGCCTACCGCGAGGACGTCCTGCGATGAGCCGCAACCTCCTGCCGGTCGCGACCGGACGCGACACGACCCGGCTGCTCGCGCAGCACTTCCGCCGGCGCCCGGCCGCCGTGACTCTCGCGGTCCTCGGCTTCCTCACGACCGGGGCCGCCGGCATCGTGGCGCCTCGAGCGCTCGGCGAGATCGTCGACGTCGTGCAGACCGGTGCCGAGCGGGGCGGGGGCGAGGCGTCCGACCTGGCCGGGCCGGTCATCGCGATCGTCATCGCCTCCGTCGTCGGCGCGATCGCCGCCGCCGTGGCGGTCGCCGCGCTCGCGCAGGCCACGATCCCGGTGCTGGCCGAGCTGCGCGAGACCGTGCTCGACCGCGCGCTGCACCTCGACGCGGGCCGCCTCGAGGAGGCCGGCACGGGCGACGTCATGGCCCGAGTCGGCGACGACGTACGCACCGTGACCGACTCCCTCGACGAGGCCGTGCCGCTGCTGCTGACCTCGCTCATGGCCATCGCGTTCACCGCCGGAGGGCTCTTCGCCCTCGACTGGCGGCTCGGCCTGGCCGGCCTGCTCGCGGTGCCCGGCTACGTCGGCGCGCTGCGCTGGTACCTGCCGCGCTCCGGGCCGGTGTACCGCGCCGAGCGGATCGCCCAGGGCGAGCGCGCGGAGTCGCTCATGGCCACGCTCGAGCACGCACCCACGATCCGGGCGTTCTCGCGGGAGACGCAGGCCGTCGGCGAGATCGAGCGGACGTCGTCGGACGCCCGTGGCCTCGCGATTAAGACCTTCTGGATGCTGATGCGCTACGGCGCCCGCACGAACCGCGCGGAGTGCATCGGCGTGCTGATCATCCTGGTCGCGGGCTTCCTGATGGTGCGCGGCGACGTCGTCACGATCGGCGCGGCGACCGCGGCCGCGCTGTACTTCCACCGCCTCTTCAACCCCATCGGCGGCGTGCTCAACGTCTTCGACGACGTGCAGTCGTCGGGGGCGTCGCTGACCCGGCTGGCCGGTGTCGCGCTGCTGCCCGCGCACGACGAGCGCTCGGAGCCGCTCGCGGGCGAGGCACGCCTCGAGCTGCTCGGGGTCGGTCACGAGTGGGAGCCCGGGACGCCGGTGCTGCACGAGGTCGACCTGGTCGTCGAGCCCGGTGAGCGCGTGGCGATCGTGGGCGCGAGCGGCGCGGGCAAGTCCACCGTCGCGTCGATCGCCTCCGGCATCACGACCCCGACGTCGGGTCGCACGCTCCTGGCGGGCCGCCCGATCGACGAACTCGGCCCCGGGACGGTGCGGCACCACGTCGCCGTGGTCAGCCAGGAGGTGCACGTGCTGACCGGCACCCTGCGCGACAACCTCACCCTCGCCGCTCCCGACGCGTCCGACGAGGACCTCGTGTCCGCGCTCGAGGTCGTGGCCGCTGCACGGTGGGTCGCGGCCCTCCCCGATCGGCTCGACACCCGCGTCGGCAGCTTCGGGCACGCGCTCACGAGCGCCCAGGCCCAGCAGCTCGCCCTCGCCCGGATCGTGCTGCGCGACCCGGCCGTCGTGGTGCTCGACGAGGCGACCGCCGAGGCCGGCTCGGCCGGCGCCCGGGAGCTGGAGGTGGCTGCCGCCAACGTCGTGCGCGGCCGCACCGCCATCGTCATCGCCCACCGCCTCACCCAGGCCCAGACCGCCGACCGCGTCGTCGTGATGGACCACGGCCGCATCGTCGAGCTCGGCACCCACGACGAGCTCGTCGCCGCCGGCGGCCGCTACGCCACCCTCTGGAACGCCTGGTCGGGGGTTTAGGGGTTCCGTTCGGGCCGGGCCGGGAAGGTTGCCGCTCGCGGTGGTGACGGACAAGCGGCATGGACCAGCGCGGTGGCGCCTCCGCTCCCTGAAAGCTTCCAGATGTGTGCGCTAAGCGACCTCCGAGGGCCTGATGGCGGTCGGTTTGTGCACAAATCGGCCACGCGCCGGCGGGTCGGTAACCTCGCTCCATGGCCAGCCTCACCCGCATCGTGACCGACGCCGACACCGCGATCGCCGTGGGCAGTGGTGACCTGGAGGTGCTGGGGACGCCCGTGGTGGTGGCGTGGTGCGAGGCCGCGACCTGTGCGGAGCTCGAGCTGGAGGCGCACCTGACCAGCGTCGGCACGCACGTCGACGTCCGACACCTGGCGCCGTCGCCGGTCGGCGCGACGATCGAGGTCACCGCGACGGTCACCGAGCGGAGCGACCGGGCTGCCACGTTCGCGGTCGAGGCGCGTCAGGGCGAGACCGTCGTGGCCGCGGGCACTGTCGTGCGCGCGGTCGTGGACCGGGCGCGATTCCTCTCACGCCTGTGAGGTGTGCGATCATGGGGGGTCCATTCTTCGAGGAGGCCACCATGGGTAAGACCGGTCGCAAGCGGCGCGCTCGCCGCAAGAAGGGCGCGAACCACGGCAAGCGCCCCAACGCGTGACTCACGCGTGATCAACGAAACCCCCGCACCTGGCGGGGGTTTCGTCGTTCCGGGGGCGTGCGGCGCCCGGATCAGTCGATGATGCGCGTCTCGGAGATCGTCGTGCGCGTGTAGCGCGTGCCGTCGATCTCGACCTGGACGGCCCGGATGGACTGCAGCACCTTCTGGCGCAGCGGCTCGGGCGCCGCCTCCTGGCAGGAGCGCGAGACCAGCGAGCGCACGACCTGCTCGAGGTCGTACTCGGTCAGGCAGTCGCTGCAGCTGTCGAGGTGCGACTGCACCTCCTCGCACGAGGCGTCGTCGATCTCGCGGTCGATGAACAGGTAGAGATTCTGCAGCGCGTCGCCGCAGTCGGGTCCGTCACAGCTCATGAGGACACCTCCTTCGAGGACGCCACGGCCATGCCGCGGTCGCGCGCGTAGTCCGACAGGAGCTCGCGGAGCTGGCGGCGACCCCGGTGCAGCCGCGACATCACGGTGCCGATCGGGGTGTCCATGATCTCGGCGATCTCCTTGTAGGGGAAGCCCTCGACGTCGGCGAGGTAGACCGCGTAGCGGAAGTCCTCGGGCAGCGCCTGGAGCGCGTCCTTGACGTCGGAGTCGGGCAGGTGCTCGAGCGCCACCATCTCGGCCGACTTCAGGCCCGACGAGGTGTGCGCGGCCGCGGCAGCGATCTGCCAGTCCTCGATGTCCTCGCTGACCTGCGTGGGCTGGCGCTGCTTCTTGCGGTACGAGTTGATGTACGTGTTCGTGAGGATCCGGTACAGCCACGCCTTGAGGTTGGTGCCGGGCCGGAACTGGTGGAACGACGAGAACGCCTTGGCGAACGTCTCCTGCACCAGGTCCTCGGCGTCGGCCGGGTTGCGGGTCATCCGCAGGGCGGCCGAGTACAGCTGGTCGAGGAACGGCAGAGCGTCGGCCTCGAACCGCGCCTGGCGCTGCTCGGGGCTCTCGTCGGCACTGACCGTGTCGGTCGTGCGGTCGATGTCATCCATTGCTGACGATCGTACCGGCCTCGTGCGTTCGGGTGCGTCACAGACGAGCATGGGCCCTCCTTTACACCGGTTCACAACGACGCCGGCGCGGAACCTATTCCGAAGGGCTACTCCGCGTCGAGCGGCCTCAGCAGCTCGGGACCGTTGTTGCGCACGTTGTTGACGGCGGTCGAGACCGGCCACGCCTGCAGCCGGCCCGGGGTGGCCGGGTGCAGCAGCGCGAAGAGCTCGTCCTTGCCGTGCGGGGCCGGGTCGAGCCAGGCGTCGAGGTGCTCAGCGGCCACGAGCCACGGCGCCCGGTCGTGCAGGCGACCGTCCTCGCCCTCGGCGGCGGTCGTGAGGATCGTGAAGCTCACGAGCCACTCGGCGTCAGGGTCGTCCTTGGGCTTCCAGAACTCGTAGAGGCCCGCGACGCCGAGACCCTCGCCCCCTCCGTCCGGGGTGTGACCCGTGATGAAGAACGGCTGCTTCGGCGGCTTGCCGGCACCCGTGTCGGGGCCCTGGTACCACTCGTAGAACCCGTCGAGCGGCACCACGGCGCGCCGCTTGGCGAAGGCCCGCTTGAACGACGGCTTCTCGTCGACGGTCTCCGAGCGCGCGTTGATCATCTTGTTGCCGATCGATGGGTCCTTGGCCCAGCTCGGCACCAGCCCCCACTTCGCCGTCAGCAGCTCGCGCGTGACCGCGGACGAGTCGTCGGCGGCACGGGCGATGACGAGCGGCGCCTGCTTGGTCGGGGCCATGTTGAAGTCGGCCGAGATCGCGTCCTCGGCGACGGCGAGCGTCGTGCCGAAGTCGTCGGTGAGCCGCTGGGCCGTCCGTGTCGTCGCATATCGACCGCACATGGGACCAGCAGACCAGATCAGGACGTCAAGCGCGAGAGCAGCCACGTGACGGCGTCGCCGTCGCGGGGCAGCCGCTCGACCCAGACCCGCGGTTCCGGCGCGTCCGTCAGGGCCTCGTGCAGCAGCCGTGCGAGCACCGTCAGCCCGAGCAGGTCGGCGTCACCGGAGCGCGTGAGCGCGGCGAAGCGGTCGACGGCGAGCCGTGCGACCGTCTCGTGCGCCGGGAACGCCACGGTCAGCGCGTGCGCGACCTCGAGCCCCCGCAGGGCGTCCTCGAGCTCGTGCGCTCCCTTCGCACCGAGCTCGACCACCACCAGGGAGTGGGACACCGCGGGCTCCCCACCGCGATGTGCCGCCTGCCGGTAGACGTCGTCGAGCCGGGTCCGCAGGTGCGGGACCGAGGCCAGCGACGTCAGGGGGTCATGACAGTCCGCGTCGGTGACGGCAGGCGGGGCGCTCCCCGTCCACGCCTGCGCCACCGCGCGGACTGCCACGTACGGGGGTTCGCGGCCGGGGCTGAGGTCGGCGATCGCCTCCATCGCCTCCACCAGCGGCACGCCCTGCGACGCTGCACTCGCTCCCACCTCGAGTGCAACGTCGACCAGGGACGGCCGACCGCTGTTCACGGCGCGGGCGAACGCGGCTGTCGCGACGTCGTAGTCGTTCATCCGGTCCCTCCTCGCTCGTGCCGTTCTCGGGAGTGGAACGGGCGGGACCCCGGGTCGTGACGCGGGTTCGGCCACCTTTTTTTCCGGACGGGCGGAGGGGGGCTCTCGACGCAACTTTCGCGGCCCCCGTGACACCAGGGGCGCACCGGTCGTTAACTGGGCCGGAGGAGGGAGTTTCGTGAGCGTTTCCGACACGGAGGCACGGGAGCAGGTCGGCGACGTCGACCTGATCGCCGCCGTGCGCGCCGGCGACACGGTCGCGTACGGCGTGCTCTTCGAGCGTCACCGCGCTGCCGCGGAACGGCTCGCGCGCCAGCTCGTGTCGGGTCTCGGTGCCGACGACCTCGTCTCGGACGCCTTCCTCAAGGTGCTGGGCGTGCTGCAGCGGGGCGGCGGCCCGGACGAGGCCTTCCGCGCGTACCTGCTGACCTCGGTGCGACGCCTGCACATCGACGGACTGCGCTCCTCCCAGCGCGAGCGCACGACCGACGACGAGCAGACGCTCGACCGTCCGGTCGAGTTCATCGACCCGGCCGCGATGGAGTTCGAGCGCGGCGCCGCGGGCGAGGCCTTCCGATCGCTCCCGGAGCGGTGGCAGCTCGTGCTCTGGCACCTGGACGTCGAGGGCCAGAACCCTGCCGACGTGGCTCCCCTGCTCGGCATGGCTCCCAACAGCGTCTCGGCCCTCGCGTACCGCGCCCGTGAGGGACTGCGGCGCGCCTACCTCCAGCAGCACCTCGCGCCGACGCTCGACGCCGAGTGCCGCGACACCACGACCAAGCTCGGTGCCCACGTCCGGCACGGGCTCGCGGCGCGCGACACCCGCAAGGTCGAGGAGCACCTCGACACGTGCGCCCGCTGCACCGGGCTCTACCTCGAGCTGCGCGACGTGAACTCCAGCCTGGGTGCCGTCCTCGGCCCGATCCTGCTGGGCTCGGCCGCCACCGGCTACCTGGGCGCCGCGACGACCGCCGGGACCGCCGGGGTGCTCGGAGCCGGCACCGCCGCCGGGCTCGCGCTCTCGACCAAGACGATCCTGGTCGAGACCGTCCGGGTGGCCTCGGCCCCGGCGCGCATCGCCGTCGGCACGAGCATGGTCAGCTCGGCCCCGGCCGCCGTGGCGACCGTCGCGCTGGCCAGTGCCGCCACCGTCGGCGTCGTCACCACCACCGCGGCCGTCACGAGCCCGTCGACGACCGCGGTGCTCTCCCCCATCCAGGAGCCGCCGCTCGACCCCCTGGACGACGGCATCCGCATCCCGGCCCCCGTGCCGACCGTGACGATGCCGGAGCCCTCCCCGTCGCCGACCCCGTCGCCCGAGCCCACCGCGACGCAGGAGCCGGAGCCCACTGCCGAGCCGGAGACGCCCGCCGAGCCCGAGCCCACGGCCGATCCCGAGCCGGAACCGACCGAGACGACGGAGCCTCCGCCTCCACCGCCCGTGGTCGGCACCGACTTCGCCCTCGGCGTCGCCGGCGCGGTCAACGACCGACCCGCCTTCCAGCGCACCCTGACCGTCCCCATCACAGGCACCACCACCGGCGGCGTCCCGGCCGACCGTGAGGTCTTCGTGCGCGTCGACTTCACCCGCCCGACCCTGTTCCGATCGGTCGGCGCGGGCTGGACGTGCTCGGCAACCCCCGAGCGCTGGACCACGACGCTCACCTGCACGACCACCGTCCCGGCCGGCGAGAACACCTCGCTGCAGCTCACGGTCGCCGGCGTGCGCCCGAGCGGCACCCTCACGCTGACGGCCGACGAGGACCCGGACACCAGCAACGACACGACGACCTTCGTCAGCCCGTCCTTCCTGCTGCTGTTCTGACGTGTTGCCGAGTGGGGCGAATGCGGTAGACAGGTGCCATGACAGTTCTGCGCACGGTGGCCCGCCCGATGCTCGCCTCGATGTTCGTCGTCGGAGGCATCAACTCGTTGCGTCACGCGAAGGCCCTCGCGCCCGCCGCGCAGCCCGTCTCCGACGCCATCGCCCCGCTCGCCCCGCAGCTCCCTGTGACCCCCACCAACGTCGTTCGCGCCCACGGCGCGATCAACGTGGTCGCCGGCGCGGCCCTCGCCACCGGACGCCTCCCGCGCCTGTCGGCACTCGTGCTGGCGGGCAACCTCGCGCCGGCCACCGTCCAGGGCCACCGCTTCTGGGCCGAGCCCGACGCCGCGGCCCGCTCCAACCAGCAGGTGCACTTCTTCAAGAACGTGTCGCTGCTCGGTGGGCTCCTGATGTCGACGCTCGACCCCGACCCGCACAAGAAGATCCTCGTGCGCCGAGCGAAGGACAAGGTCGTCGAGGCGGCCGACACCGTCGCCGACGCGATCTCCCGCTGACGCCCCTCGGTCGCCCGTCGCGGGCGCTAGTCTGACCCGCGATGAGTGAACCGTTGCCGTGGCTGGCTCCCACGCCCACAGAACCCGTCGTCGGCCAGATCATCGTGCCGGGCTCGAAGTCGCTGACCAACCGCGCGCTCGTGCTCGCCGCGGTCGCAGAACGTCCGTCGGTGCTGACCCGCGCCCTCGGCTCCCGCGACACCTCGCTGATGATCGCCGCGCTCACGGCACTCGGAGCCAGCGTCGACCGTGACGGCATCGAGTGGACCGTGCGGCCCGTCGACCCCTCGCGCGCCGCCCCCGTGACGATCGACTGCGGCCTCGCCGGCACCGTCATGCGGTTCGTTCCCGCCCTCGCGGCACTGGGCTCCGCCTCCGTGACCTTCGACGGCGACGATCGCGCCCGGGAGCGGCCGATGGACGTCACGATCTCCTCGCTCCGGGCCCTCGGGGTCGAGGTCGACGACGCCGGTGCCGACGGTCAGGGTCGCGGCACGCTCCCGTTCACGGTGCACGGCACCGGCGGCGTCGAGGGCGGGCCGATCTCGATCGACTCCTCCGCGTCCAGCCAGTTCGTCTCGGCCCTGCTGCTCGCCGCACCCCGTTTCGCCCGGGGGCTCGACCTCACGCACACGGGCCCGACCCTGCCGTCGGCGCCTCACATCGCGATGACCGTCGAGCAGCTCCGGGCCCGCGGCGTGACGATCGAGACCCCGGTCGACGGCGACCCCACACGGTGGCGCGTGCAGCCCGGCCCCGTGTCGCCGCTCGACACCGAGATCGAGCCGGACCTGTCGAACGCCGGCGTGTTCGTCGCCGCGGCCCTCGTGACGGCCGGCGAGGTGCGCGTGCGCAACTGGCCCGCCAGCACCGACCAGGCCGGGGACGCCTGGCGGCGGCTCGCCGTGGCGTTCGGTGGCACCGCCGAGCTCGACGGCGACGACCTGGTGGTGACCGGCCCGAAGAAGCTGTCCGGCGTCGACCTCGATCTGGGTGACGTGGGCGAGCTCGCGCCCGTCGTGGCAGCGGTGGCCGCCCTCGCCGAGACCCCCTCGCGCCTCACGGGCATCGCCCACCTGCGGGGTCACGAGACCGACCGCCTCGCGGCCATCGCCACCGAGTTCCGCCGCCTCGGTGGCGACGTCGACGAGCTCGACGACGGCCTGGAGATCCGGCCCCGCCCCCTCCACGGCGACGTCTTCCGCACGTACCACGACCACCGCATGGCCCATGCCGCCGTCGTGCTGGCCCTGAGGGTGCCCGACGTCTTCGTCGAGAACGTCGTGACGACGGTCAAGACCTACCCGAACTTCGCCCCCGTGTGGGAGCGGCTGGTCGACGCGTGAGTGTCCTCGGATGAGTCGCCGCGACGACGACGACCACGCCCGCTTCGAGCGGCCGCGACGACGCACGCGCCCGCGCACCAAGGAGCGGCCCGACTACTCCGAGCTCCCGCTGGGGCGGGTCGTCACGGTCGACCGCGGCCGCTACTCCGTGCGGCTCGAGCACGACCGGGCCGACGGCACGGGCGACGCCATCACCGCGGCGAAGGCACGCAGCATCCGCGGTGTCGTCGTGGGCGACCTGGTGCGCCTCGACGGCGACGTCACGGGTGCCGAGGGCACGCTGGCCCGCATCGCCGAGGTGCTGCCGCGCACCACCGTCCTGCGGCGCACCGCCGACGACGACGACCCGATCGAGCGCATCGTCGTCGCGAACGCCGAGCAGCTGGTGGTCGTCGCCGCCCTGGCCGATCCGCCGCCGCGACCTGCGCTGATCGACCGCTGCCTCGTGGCCGCGTTCGTCGCGGGCATGGACCCGCTCGTCATCCTCACGAAGTCCGACCTCGCGTCGCCGGAGGAGATGATCGCCGCCCTGGAGCCGCTCGACGTGCCGGTGCTCGTGATCGGTCCCGACTCCGACCTCTCGGAGGTCCGCGCGGCGCTCGCCGACCGCATCAGCGTGCTGCTGGGGCACAGCGGCGTCGGCAAGTCGACGCTCGTCAACCAGCTCGTGCCGGACGCCGACCGCACCACGAGCCACGTCAACGCCGTCACCGGCCGCGGGCGCCACACGTCGACCGGATCCGTCGTGCTCGACCTTCCCGGCGGCGGCCGCATCGTCGACACGCCCGGCTTCCGGTCCTTCGGCCTCGCGCACGTCGAGGTCGACGACGTCCTCAAGGCCTTCACCGACCTGCACGAGCTCACGCGCGACTGCCCTCGCGGGTGCACGCACCTGGTGGACGAGCCGGAGTGCGCGATGGACGTCGCCGTCGCCGAGGGCCGCCTCTCCCCCGCACGACTCGCCTCCTTTCGACGCATCCTTGAGAGCCGCGAGCAGGTCTGACCACTACCGTGGGCGCATGGCCCATTCGTACGCCGACGACCTCCGGCTCGCGCACGTCCTGGCCGACACCGCCGACAACCTGTCGATGGACCGGTTCGGGGCGATCGACCTCGAGGTCTCGACCAAGCCGGACATGACCTGGGTGACCGAGTCGGACCAGGCCGTCGAGCACGCGCTGCGCAAGACCCTGCGCTCCGCCCGCACCCGTGACGCCTTCTTCGGCGAGGAGAGCGGCGAGCAGGAGGGCGCAGCGACCTCGTCGCGCCGCTGGATCATCGACCCGATCGACGGCACGTCGAACTTCGTGCGCGGCGTGCCCGTGTGGGCGACGCTGATCGCGCTCGAGGAGGAGGGCGAGATCGTCGCCGGCGTCGTCTCGGCCCCGGCCCTCGGGCGCCGCTGGTGGGCCCACAAGGGCAGCGGCGCGTTCACCGGCAAGTCGGTCATGAACGGCCGCGAGATCCGCGTCTCGCGCGTGGGAGACCTCGGCGGTGCGTCGTTGTCGTTCAGCTCGGTCGAGAGCTGGGAGGACATCGGCAAGGCGCAGGCGTTCGCGGCCCTGACCCGTCAGTGCTGGCGCACCCGCGCGTACGGCGACTTCTGGTCGTACGTCCTGGTCGCCGAGGGCGCCGTCGACGTCGCGGCCGAGCCCGAGCTGAACCTGTGGGACATGGCGGCGCTCGACGTGATCGTGCGCGAGGCGGGCGGGCGGTTCACGTCCCTCGCCGGCCGCGAGGGGCCCTGGGGTGCGAACGCGATCGCGACCAACGGGCGCCTGCACGACGCGGCGATGGCCTACCTGGGCCACTTCCCCGACACCGAGCCCCCGGGCGACGGCTGGGACGACGAGACCGACCCCGGTCCCGATCCCGATCGCTCCCACGACCTCGGCAACGTCCTCGACTTCGGCCGCTGACCCGCCCTCCTCCCGAGAGTGGTCTTGACGTCGATGCACTCCCGATATATCGTTAATGCATCACCTACACATCGCCGACGCGTCGAGCCCGTCCCCGGCACTCCCCAGGACGCGACTCCGCGCCGGCCCCACTCCCCAGGAGAACCTCATGAACACCCCCTTCGACACCCACCCCCATGACCACGACCCCTTCGACCGTCACGACCGCCGCCAGCGCGGACCTCGTCGTGGCGGACCGCACCAGCGTGGCGGTCGCCGTCGCGGTCGCCGCGGCGGCGACGTGCGGGCCGCCGCCCTCCTGCTCCTCGCGGAGCAGCCCCGCCACGGCTACGACCTGATCCAGGAGATCCGCGAGCGCAGCAACGAGATGTGGACCCCGAGCCCCGGCTCGGTCTACCCCGTGCTGCAGCAGCTCGAGGACGAGGGACTCGTCGAGTTCGAGCGCGTCGACGGACGCAAGACCGCATCGCTCACCGCGGCCGGTCGCACGTTCGTCGAGGACAACGCCGACGAGCTCGGCACGCCCTGGGCGACGGCACAAGCCGGCAGCGAGGGCGTGCACGAGCTCGGCCACGCGCTGCGGTCCCTGATGGGCGCGTTCCGTCAGGTCACGTCCGACGGGACCCCGGAGCAGCGCCGCCAGGCGGCCGCCCTGCTGGACGACACGCGTCGTCAGCTCTACCGGGTGCTCGCCGGCGACGAGTCGTGATCCGCATCACCGATCCGGCGTCATGACTGACGTCTAGAGCCGTTCCTTGCGTCAGATCTTCACGGGCGCGGGGAACGGCTCTGGTGATACCTCGCCTGTCGGGTCCGGTGGGCGCAGGCGGCCGAGCAGTACCGGCGCCGGTGGTGCTCCGGCAGCAGCACGACGCGACACGTCGGCGTCGCGCAGGTCGTGAGGCGATCACGTCCCCCCGACCGGACCAGGTCGATGCAGTCGGCCGCGACGGTGCCGAGCCACGACTCCACGCCGGGGCCCCACAGCCGCCGGCTCACCTGCAGGTCGCCCCGACCGTCGAGGTCGAGACCCCACGAGGGCGCGGACTCGGTGTCGTAGCGGTTCACGACGGCCAACGACGAGGCCCGAGGGCGACCCAGCAGGATCTGCTCGACCGCCCCGCGCACCTGCCGCAGCGCGTCGAGCGCCTCGGCGTCGACCCCGAGGTCGTCGCCCAGCTCCCCGGGCGGCAGCGCCGCGGCCACGGCGTCGAACCAGGCCTCGGCCGTGTCGACGTCCGCAAGGGCGTCCGCCTCGTCCGGCGCCGCGATCGCGGAGCTGATCAGGACCAGTGACGGTCGGGTCTCCCCCTCGTCGGCTCCCAGGCGAAATCGCATGACTGACGGTAACACGACACTTTCACCGTCATCCGGATCTCAGGCATTCTTCCCATTCCTCGCCCACGCCCTGGCCCCGGGCTCTAGGCTGGGATGTCGTCCCTCCCTCACACGACGGATCCACTCATGCTTCTCTCGACCCGGCTCTCCCGGATCGTCGCCATCGCGGTCGTCGCGACGGTGGCCGTCGCGGCCGTCATCACGTTCGCGTTCACCAGTGACGCGATCGGCGGCCCGGGCACGCGCGCCGAGGCCGACGCCTCCTCGCCGTCGGTCTCGTCGGCGCCCGATCCCGCCACCTCGGCGCCGGGCACGATGGAGGCCGAGGCCTCACCGACCCCGGCAGCGACGCCGACAGCGACCCCGAGCCAGGCCGCCCAGGCGCCCGCCTCGCCCCAGCAGCCCGCGCCGACCGCTGCACCCACCACGGGAGCCCCGCCTGCGCCACAGCCGACCTTGCCGCCGGCACCCACGCCGACGCCGACGCAGTGCTACTTCCTGATCCTGCCCGTCGCGTGCCCATGACACCCTGGTGCGCGTGCTGACCGTTCTCCTCGTCATCGCGCTGGTCGTCGTCGCGGCGATCGCGCTCCTCGTCGGTCGTGCCCTCTGGGCCACCCGGCACGCCCGCCGCAGGCTCCGCGAGCTGGGCGCGCTCCGTCACCGCGAGGTCGCCCTCCTGCTCGGCCGTGCCTCGTCGCCGCGCGACGCCAAGCCCGCCGTGGGCACGCTCGTCCGCACCGACGACGCCGTCGCGCTCGTGCCGGCGACGCGGGGGCAGGAGGTGCTCATCCCCCTCGACACGGTCACCGCCGCGTCCGCCACGACCTCCTTCCGGGGTCGCACCTACGCCGAGCCCGTGCTGCTCGTGACGTGGGAGCAGCACGGGACCGGCGACGCCGCCGTCCTGAAGGTGGCCGACCCGGACGCGTGGGTCGAGGAGCTCAGCCGGCCGCGGTGAGCCTGCGGAGGTGGTGACCGATCTCGGCCGCCATCGCCGTCGCGAGCGCCGCCGGGGTGTCACCCGCCGGCTCGGGCAGCACGTGGTGCACCGTGCCCTCCTCGCGCAGCTCCAGCACCGAGACGCGCTGCTGCTCCGCCATCTGGGCGGCGTGCTCGACGTCGCCGTGGACGATCGCGCTCGCGCCCTCCGGGGGCAGCGGCGAGAGCCAGGCGTGCTCCGTGGCCAGCGTGACGTCGGCGGGCAGCAGCGCGAGTGCTCCGCCACCGCAGCCCTCGCCGAGCAGCACCGAGACCGTCGGCACCCGCATCGTCGACATCGTCGCGATGCAGCGGGCGATCTCCCCGGCGATCGAGCCCTGCTCGGCCTCGGCCGAGAGCTCGGCACCCGGGGTGTCGATGACCGACACGAGCGGCAGGCCCAGCTCGTTGGCCAGGCGCATGCCGCGACGGGCCTCGCGCAGGGCTGCAGGCCCCATCGGGGACTCCGGCGTCTGCGTCGTGCGGTCCTGACCGATCACGACGCACGGCACGCCGTCGAGTCGCGCCAGCACGACGAGCATCGCGCTGTCGCGCTCGCCCTCGTCGGTTCCCTGCAGCCGCAACGTCGTGTCGCTGCCGTGGCGCAGCAGGTCGCGCACTCCGGCTCGCTCCCGTCCGCGGGTGATCTCGATCGACGCCCACGTGTCGTGCGCGCCCGTCACCTCGCCCTCCCGGCGCTCGCGCGAGGAGTCCGTGACGGGATCGAGCAGGATGCCGAGCGCCTGCTCCACGACGGCGGGCAGGTCCTCGACCTTCACGACCGCGTCGATGATGCCGCGGTCCGCGAGGTTCTCGCTGACCTGCACGCCGGGCGGGAACGGCCGGCCGTTGAGCAGCTCGTAGACCTTCGGGCCGAGGAAGCCGACGAGGGCACCCGGCTCGGCCACCGTGACGTGCCCGAGCGATCCCCATGAGGCGAAGACGCCGCCGGTCGTCGGGTGGCGCAGGTGCACGAGGTACGGCAGGCCCGCGGCCCGGTGGTCCATGATCGCCCGGCTGATGTCGACCATCCGCACGAACGCCGGGGTGCCCTCCTGCATGCGGGTGCCGCCCGACGCGGTCGACGCCAGGATCGGCAGGCCCTCGGCGGTCGCCCTGCGCACGGCCGCGACGATGCGTGCCGCCGTGTCCCGGCCGATCGACCCGGCCAGGAAGCCGAACTCGTTGACGACGAACGCCACCTGCCGGCCGCTCACCGTGCCACGCCCGGTCAGGACGGACTCGTCGGAACCGCTGCGCTCCTCGGCCCGCTCGAGCTCGGCCCGGTACTGGTCGGAGTAGCCGCTGCGGTCGATCGGTGAGTCCCACGACTCGAACGAGCCCTCGTCGAGGACCCGTCCGATCAGGTCCCGCGCGGAGACGCGCTCAGCCATGCTCGAGCTCCGCCCGGATCTGCTCGCCGTGCTGGTCGAGCACCGGCGGCGCGACGTGCCCGCGGTACGTGGTCTCCTCGTCGCCGTCGAAGAAGCGCAGCGGCGGCCCGGGGAGCTGGATGCCCCCGAGCGTGGCGTGCTCGACGTCGATCAGCAGGCCCTGGCTGTGGGTCTGGTCCCACGCGAAGACCTCGTCGATCGTGCGCACCTTGCCGGCCGGGATGCCGACCTCGGCCAGGCGCGCCAGCAGCTTCTCGGCCTCCCACTCGGCGAAGACGCCCTCGACCATCTCGACGACCTCCTCGCGCCGCGCGACCCGCTCCGGGTTCGTCGCGAAGCCCGGCAGGTTCGGGTCGAGGTCGAAGCCCGCGCAGAAGTCGTGCCAGAGCCCCTCGCTGCCCACGGCGATCTGCACCGCACCGTCGGCGCAGCGGAACAGGCCGTACGGCGAGATCGACGCGTGGTGGTTGCCCGCCGCCTGGCCGACCGTCTCGGCGATCGTCCACCGGGTGCCCTGGAAGCCCAGGACGCCGACGGTGGCCGAGAGCAGCGACGTGCGCACGACCTGGCCCTTGCCCGTGCGCTCACGCTCGTGCAGCGCCGCCAGGAGCCCGTAGGCGCCGTACATGCCGCCGAGGATGTCGGAGATCGGCGTGCCGACCTTCTGCGGGTCGTCGGGCCCGGACCCGGTGATCGACATCAGGCCGGCCTCGCCCTGGGCGATCTGGTCGTAGCCCGACCGGCCGCCCTCGGGACCGTCGTGGCCGAAGCCCGTGATCGACAGCACGACGAGACGCGGGTTGCGCTCCATCAGCGTGTCGAAGCCAAGGCCCAGCCGATCGAGGACGCCGGTGCGGAAGTTCTCCACGAGCACGTCCGCGCGGTCGACGAGTCCCAGCAGGACCTCGCGATCGGCCTCGTCCTTGAGGTTGAGGGCGATCGACTCCTTGTTGCGGTTCGCCGACAGGAAGTACGTCGACTCCCGGTCCTCGGGGACGCCGTCGTCGGCCGAGCCCACGTGACCGTCTCCGTCGGACTCGGGCCACCGGAACGGCGGGCCCCAGCCACGGGTGTCGTCGCCGTGGCCCGGGTTCTCGACCTTGACGATGCGGGCACCGAGGTCGCCCAGCATCATCGTGGCGTGCGGGCCGGCGAGAGCGCGGGACAGGTCGACGACCAGGAGGTCGGACAGGGGTCCGGTGCCGCCCGCCATCAGGCGCCCCAGCCCGGCAGCACGAGCGCGGCCCAGACGAGCAGCGGTCCGACCAGCACGACGAGCACGCTGTAGCGGATGATCTGCTTGTAGTACGCCTGCTCGCTGATCGTGTCCGGACGGTTGGCCAGCATGAGCGCACCGTTGGTCGAGAACGGGCTGACGTCGACGATCGTGGAGCTGACCGCGAGCGCCGCGACGAACATCGCCGGGTGGATGCCACCGTCGACGATCAGCGGGATCGCGATCGGGACGATGACCGGCAGCAGGGCGGTCGAGGACGCGAACGCCGAGACGACGCCGCCGACGTAGCAGAGCACGAGCGCGCCGATCGCGACGGCGCCGAGGCCGGCGGCCCAGTTGCCCACGAACTCCGGCGAGCCGGCCTGCGTGAGGATCGCGGCGTACGTGCTGACGCCCGCGACGAGCAGGACCGTCGGCCAGGCGATCTGGTTGACCGCACCCTTGTGCTGGTTGCCCGAGAGCATCGCCAGGATGACGGCGGCGGTGATCGCGACGAAGCCGATGTTCTTGTCGAACGCCAGCGCGGTGACCGCGGTGCCGACGAACGCCAGGAGCGTCAGGACCTGCTCCATGCGGATGCCGGTGGTCTGCGTGCCCATCACCGTGTCAGTGCCCTGACCGCGGGTCGGCACGGCGTTGCCACCGGTCGAGCCGTCGGCGTGGACGCCGCCGTCGACGTCCTCGCCGGGATCGATGCGCTGCGACATGAGGCGGCGGCCACCGAGGGCGAAGAACAGGATCGTGGCCATGATGAGGTTGACGATCAGGCTCGCGAGGAACACCGTCATCTCGCTGACGGGCAGGCCGTTCTCCTCCATGACGGAGTTCGTGATGGTGCCGTAGATGCTGATCGGACTGAAGCCGCCGCCCTGGGCGCCGTGCACGACGAACATGCCCATCATGAGCGGGCTGATCTTGTAGCGGCCGGCGAAGCCGAGGGCGATCGGGCCGATGATGGCGCAGGCGGCCGGGCTCGCGGCGCCGATCGCGGTCAGCAGCGCGGTGACGCCGAACATGACCCACGGGATCAGCGCGACGCGGCCGCCGACGGCCTTCACGGCGGTCTCGACGATGAGGTCGACCGTGCCGTTGTTGCGCGCTATCGCGAACAGGTAGGTGACGCCGATCAGTGTCAGGACGAGATCACCGCTGATGCCGGCGAGGATCTCCTTCTCGTCGAGGTCGAGCGCGTACATGCCGACGAGCCACGCGGCGACGTACGCCAGCGCACCCATGTTGATCGGCAGCAGCGTGCCGATCACGAACAAGGCGACCAGCGCGATGATCGCTACCCATTCCGGTCCCATGGCGGGTCCTTCTTTCGTCCTGTGTGACAGCCGTCACGTCGAGTGGTTCAGTGGCCTAGCCAATAGGTCAATGTGACGAATGTCAATACGATGGCGCCATGGCCCGCCTGGAATCGCTTCGTCCCGTGCAGCGGCCCCGCCTGTACGAGCAGGTCGCGGGCCAGATCACGGAGTGGATCACCGCCAACGGTGTGCGCTCCGGTGACCGCCTTCCGCCCGAGCGCGAGCTCGCGACGCAGCTCGGCGTCAGCCGCGCGACCATCAGCCAGGCCCTCGTGGCCCTCGAGGTCGTCGGCGCCGTCGTGGTGCGTCACGGCGACGGCGCGATCGTGACCGACCTCGCGGGCACCCCGCGCATCGTCGACGCGATCCGCGCCCACGCGAAGCGGCTTCCCGAGATCATCGACGCCCGCGACGCCCTCGAGTCCAAGATCGCCGCCCTCGCGGCGGAGCGCCGCACCGAGGCGCACCTGGCCGAGATCGACGCCGCGCTCGACGCCATGGAGGCCGACATCGACGCCGGCGGACGCGGTGTCGAGGGCGACGAGCTGTTCCACGCCGCCGTCACGGCCGCGGCCGCCTCCGAGCTGCTCTCCAAGATGATGCGCGAGATCGGCGAGCTCGTGCTCGAGACCCGCATCGAGTCGCTGGGCCAGCCCGGCCGCCCGCGCGAGTCGCTCGCCGCCCACCGCCGCATCGCCGACGCGATCCGCGCTGCCGACCCGGCCGCCGCGGCCGCCGCGATGCACGCCCACGTCATGCGCGTCAGTGACGTCGCGATCCTGCACGACGGCGCGTGACCCTCCTCGAACAGCTCGCGATCGTGCTGGCTGGCCTGGGCGCCGGCATCGCGACCTCGTCGATCGGCGTCGCCTCGCTCGTGAGCTTTCCGGTGCTCATCGCGCTCGGGGTGCCTCCCGTGGCGGCCAGCTCGTCCAACACCGTCGGGCTGGTGCCGGCCGGCGTCAGCGGCACGTTCGGCTACCGCCGCGAGCTCGCGGGGCGACGCCGGCTCGTGTGGTCGGTGGTCGTCATCAGCGGGCTGTTCGCGATCGCGGGTGCGCTGCTCCTGCTGCAGCTGCCGTCCGACGTGTTCGAGAGCCTCGTGCCCTGGCTGATCCTGTTCGCCTGCACGCTCGTCGCGACCCAGCCGCGGATCTCGTCGTACCTGAAGCGACGCAAGGCCGACGCCTCGGGCGAGGAGTCTCCGGCCGACCGCACCGAGATGACTCCCGCCCTGGCCGCCGGCACCGCGGCCTGCGGCGTGTACGGCGGCTACTTCGGGGCCGGCCAGGGCGTCATGATGGTCGCGGTGCTGGCGTTCGGCCTCGACCTCTCGCTCGCCGTCATCAGCGCCCTGCGCACGCTCGCCGTGTTCGCCAGCAACGTCGTCGCGACCTGCGTGTTCCTGTTCATCGCCCCGCTCGACTGGCGGGTCATCGGCCTGCTCGCGGCCGGCTCCGTCGTCGGCGGCTGGGTCGGCGCACAGATCGGCCGGCACCTGCCCGCCGAGGTGTTCCGCGCCCTCGTGGTCGTCGCGGGCGTCGTGGTCGCCGTGTCGTACTGGGTCTAGGACTCGGCGTCGGCGCGGCGGGTCACGGACTCGATGCGCACCGTGAGGTCCTGCAGCTCGTCGAGGATCGCCGACGCGGTCCAGATGCGCTGGCTGCGGCGACCCTTCGCGGTCAGGACGCCCGCGGCCTGCAGCCGGTCGATACCGTGCCGCAGCTCGGCCCCCGCGTACCCCGTCTGCTGCGACGCCAGGTCGACCGTGATGATCGGCTCGGCCACGAGCAGCCGCAGGAGCCGGTGCTCCGGGCTGCCGACCACGACGCCGCCGAGCGACTCCTCCCACTCGCGGCCGATGTCGTGCAGGTTCGTCGCGGTGCGTCGCGCCTCGTGGCTCGAGATGAGCGTGGCGTTGGTCAGCATGCCGACCAGCGGGCGGGCGTGACCCTCGCGGTAGGCGCCGAGGGCGTCGAAGTAGCGGTCGCGGTGCGCGACCAGACCCGAGGCGATGGGCACCGTCAGGTTGCGGGTCGCCCGCCGGCGGCGGAGCACCGCGTGGATCAGGGTGCGACCGATGCGACCGTTGCCGTCGACGAACGGGTGGATCGACTCGAACTGGGCGTGCACGATCGCGGCCTGCACGAGCACCGGGACGTCGTCGCGGTTCGCGAAGGCGAAGAGGTCGGTGAGGTACCCCTCGACGGTCGCGGGCGGCGGCGGCACGAACAGCGCGTTGCGCGGCGAGTAGTCGCTGCCGCCGATCCAGTTCTGCACGGTGCGGGTCGTGCCCGCCTTCTCATGCAGGTCGGGGTGGCGCAGGAAGAGCTCCTTGTGCGCCGCGAGCATCGCGGAGAGACGCAGCTCGCCGGTGCGCCCGGCGTCGGCGATGACGTCCGCAAGCGCCCGTGTGGCCGCCGCCATCGAGACCGCCGAGGCGTTGGCCCTGCCGCCGTGCATCGCCTTGCCGTAGTCGCCGAGGCTGGCCTCGATGTTCTCGATCTTCGACGACGACACCGACTCCGTGCGGAGCAGCAGCTGGTCGAGCGCTCCGAGCTTGCGTCCGTGGGTCAGGTCGAGCTGCGCGAGGCCGGCCAGCGCGGCGTCCATCGTCACCTTGAGCGACCGGTCGTGCGTCATCGTCAGGTCGGCGATGGTCGGCGGCCGCCGCACGAGGATCTCGCGGACCTCGCGGTCGGCCTTCGGGCCCTGCGGCACGGTCTGCGACCACGCCACGGCCTCGTCGACGTGGGGCGCCCAGTCGAGCGGTGCGTCGCGGCCGGGGGCGTCGGGGGTCACGCGACCAGTCTGGCAGTCGCCGCCCGGAGGTCGCCCCGCCACGGTGCGCCGTGCCCGGGAACGACCACGTCGGCGTCGACCCGGCCGAGGGTCTCGAGCGCGTGGCGGGCCGCGGCGGTGTCGTGGTGGAAGAAGTCCGGCAGGAGCTGTGGACCCGTGCCGCGCAGGAGCGGGTGCCCGGTCACCAGGGCGTCGCCGGTGACGACGATCCCGGCCTCCGGCAGGACGAACGCCGCGCTGCCGGAGGTGTGCCCCGGCAGGTGGACCGGCACGGGGCGCCCGGGCAGGTCGAGCGGCACCCCCGGCTCGAAGCCGCGGGCGTGCGTCACCACGGGGTGCTGCGTGCCTCCGGCGCGGGTGATCGCCAGCGACCACCGCAGCACCGACGGTCGCCACGCGCGACGCGCCACGTCGGCCGGGGTCGCACTCTCGTGCCGCTCCCCCGTGGCGTTGGCCAGCTCGTCCGGATGCATCAGCACGGGCGTGCCGTACCGCTCGTGCAGGTGGTTCAGGGCTCCCACGTGGTCGACGTGCGCGTGGGTCACCAGCACGGCGCGCAGGTCCTCCGGCCGGTGCCCGATCGCGGCGACGGAGGCCAGCACCGCGTCGACGTCGCCGGGATACCCCGCGTCGATCAGCGTCAGGTCGCGACCCTCGCGCAGGATCACCCAGTTCACGGCGGTGCCCTCGGCACGGAAGACGCTGCTCGTCACGCGGTCCATGTCGTGCGACGCTAGCAACGTGCAGACCATCACGCCCAACCTCTGGTTCGCGAGCGGCATGACCGAGGCCGTCGACGCGCTGGTCGCGGCGTTCGACCCCGTCTCGCCCGGAGGCGCCCGGGTGACCCGACGGAACCACTACCCGACCGAGGGGCTGCTCGACTTCCAGGAGCACCTGGCCGGCGAGGTCCTGACGATCGACTTCGTGCTGGGCGACACCGCATTCACCGCGATCAACGGCGGCCCCGGCTTCACGCCCAACCCGTCGATCTCGTTCACCGTCTCGCTCATGGACCCCGCGGACGTCGACACCCTGTGGGACGCGCTGATCGACGGCGGCACGGCCCTGATGGAGCTCGGCGAGTACCCGTTCAACCCGCGGTACGGGTGGGTGCAGGACCGGTCGGGGTTCTCCTGGCAGCTCTCGCTCGCCGACCGCTCGGGCGAGCACCGGCCCTTCGTCATGCCGTCGCTGCTGCTGACGGGCGACCGCGTCGGACGCGCCGAGGAGACCCTGCGCCGCTACGTCGACGTGCTCGGCGGCGAGATCGGCACGCTGGCGACCTACCCCGAGCCCGCCGGACCGGCAGCCGCCGGTGACCTGATGTACGGCGACGCGCTGGTCGGCGGCACGTGGATCGTCGCGATGGACACCGGCGTCGAGATGGACGCGCCGTTCGGCGTCGCCGTGTCGCTGTCGGTCGCGTGCGACGGCCAGGACGAGATCGACCGGGTCTGGGGCGCGCTGTCACGGGTGCCGGAGGCCGAGCAGTGCGGATGGTGCGTCGACGAGGTCGGCGTGAGCTGGCAGGTCGTGCCGTCCAACCTCGACGAGCTGATGCAGCGCCCCGGCTCCTACGCCGCCCTCATGCAGATGCACAAGATCGTCATCGCCGACCTCTGACCAGACCCGGCAGGAGGTGCTCGGCCGCCAGCGGTGCGAGCCGGAGGTCGCCGGGATCGGCCGGGTCGACCCAGCGCGACTCCTCGATCTCGGCCGCCACGCGGTGATCGGCTGACGCGACGCGGAGCGTGAAGACGTGGGCGACCAGCAGGTGTCCCGGCTCGTTCGCCGCGTCGGTCTCGATCGTGCCGAGCGGCTCCAGCTCGGCGGGGTCGACCGTGAGGCCGATCTCCTCGTGCAGCTCGCGCACGAGCGCCTGCCGGTGCGACTCCCCCGGCTCCGGCTTCCCGCCGGGGTTCATGAAGGCGCTCGTGCCGCGCTTGCGCACCAGGAGCGTGCGGTCGTCGGGTCCGACGACGACGGCAGCCACGACCTCGATGACGGGAGGGACGCTCACGGGACCATGATGGCCCCATGTCGATCGGCACCCCGCTCAGCCCGTCCGCCACCCGCGTCCTCCTGCTCGGCTCCGGCGAGCTCGGCAAGGAGGTCACGATCGCCCTGCAGCGCCTCGGCGTGGAGACGATCGCGGTCGACCGGTACGCCGACGCCCCGGCGATGCAGGTCGCGCACCGCAGCCACGTCGTCGACATGACCGACCCGGCGGCCGTGCGCGCGGTCGTCGAGGCCGAGCGGCCGCACCTCGTGGTGCCGGAGATCGAGGCGATCGCGACCGAGGCGCTGCTGGCCATCGAGGCCGAGGGTCTCGCGACCGTGATCCCGACCGCTCGCGCGACGTCGCTGACGATGAACCGCGAGGGCATCCGTCGCCTGGCCGCCGAGGAGGTGGGCCTGCCGACGTCGCCGTACCGCTTCGCCGACTCGGCCGACGAGCTCGCGGCCGGGGCCGAGGCCGTCGGCTTCCCGTGCGTCGTCAAGCCCGTCATGTCGTCCTCCGGAAAGGGGCAGAGCGTCGTGCGCTCGCCCGAGGACGTGGCCGGCGCCTGGGCGTACGCGGCGGAGGGCGGGCGGGTCGACTCGGGCCGCGTCATCGTGGAGGGCTTCGTCGACTTCGACTACGAGATCACCCAGCTGACGGTGCGGGCGGTGGGTGCGTCGGGCGAGGTCGAGACGTTCTTCTGCGAGCCGATCGGGCACCGTCAGGTCGACGGCGACTACGTCGAGTCGTGGCAGCCGCAGGCCATGAGCGCGGCGGCGCTGGCGGCGGCCCGGGACCAGGCCGAGCGGATCACCGGCGCGCTCGGTGGGCGCGGGTTGTTCGGCGTCGAGCTGTTCGTGCGCGGCGACGAGGTGATCTTCTCGGAGGTCAGCCCGCGGCCCCACGACACCGGCCTGGTCACCCTGGCGACGCAGCGGCAGAACGAGTTCGAGCTGCACGCCCGCGCGATCCTCGGGCTGCCCGTCGACCCGACGCTGCGCCGACCGGGCGCGTCCGCGGTGATCTACGGCGGTGTCGAGGCGGTCGGCATCTCGTTCGACGGCGTGGCCGAGGCGCTCACGGTGCCCGAGAGCGACCTCCGCCTGTTCGGCAAGCCCGAGAGCTTGACGCGTCGCCGCATGGGTGTCGCGGTGGCCGGCGGCGACACGACCGACGAGGCCCGCGCCCGCGCCACCGACGCCGCCTCCCGCATCCACCCGGGGGCGGTGAGTTAATGACCTCTTGCGACCCTCGACAGGGCACTAACTCACCGCCCGCCCCAGCGAGAGGTCGACAAGTCACCGCCCGCGTCAGGTGAAGGTGCCGTGGCGGCCCTCGCCGCCGGCGAAGCGGGCGGCGCCCTGCGTCGCCTCCTGGAGCGAGACGACCCCGTGGTCCCACTCGCCGTCGATCGCGGCACCGAGATCGAGGCCGTCCTGCTCGTGCACCGAGAGGCGGTCCTGGCGCAGGCAGGTCTGCGGGAACGCGGCCAGCTCCTCCGCCAGAGCGACGGCAGCCTCCAGCACCCCGCCCGGCTCGCTCACCCGGTTGGCCAGGCCGATCGCCAGCGCCTCGTCGGCCTCCACGGCGCGACCCGTGAGCACCAGGTCGAGCGCGCGTGACTGCCCGATGAGCCGGGGCAGACGCACCGTCCCGCCGTCGATCAGCGGCACGCCCCAGCGGCGGCAGTAGACCCCGAAGATCGCGGACGGGTCGACCACCCGCAGGTCGCACCACACCGCGAGCTCGAGCCCACCCGCCACCGCGTGTCCGTCGACCGCGGCGACGACCGGCTTGCCGAGCAGCAGCCGTGTCGGTCCCATCGGCCCGGGCACCTCGTCCCCGCCCGGCGGCTCCACGTGCATGCGTCCCTCGCTCACCGCACCGAGGTCGGCCCCCGCGCAGAACGTGCCCCCGGCTCCGGCGAGCACGGCCACCGACGACGTCTCGTCGGCGTCGAACGCGCGGAAGGCGGCGTGCAGCGCGTGCGCGTGCTCGGTGTCGACCGCGTTGCGGACCTCGGGGCGGTTGATCGTGACGACCGTGACAGGGCCACGGTGCTCGACGTCGATGCTCATGACGACAGGGTGCCGCCTAGGCTCGGTCCATGGCCACCGTCATCCTCGTCCGCCACGGCCGGACGACCGCCAACGCGACGGGCCTGCTGGCCGGACGCACCCCCGGAGTCCTGCTGGACGAGACCGGCGAGGAGCAGGTCGACGCGACCGGCGACCGGCTCTCGGTCGTGCCGCTCGCCTCGATTGTCTCGAGCCCGCTGGACCGCTGCCGACAGACCACCGAGGCGATCGCGCGACGCCAGGCGACCCGCCCGCCGCTCGTCGTCGACGACGCGATCTCCGAGTGCGACTACGGCGAGTGGCAGGGCCGCTCGCTCGCCGACCTCGCGAGCGAGGACCTCTGGAAGGTCGTCCAGTCGCACCCGTCCGCCGCGGCCTTCCCCGGCGGCGAGTCGATCCACGCCATGCAGTCCCGCTCCGTCGCCGCGATCCGCGGGCACGACGCCGCGATCACCGCCGAGCACGGCCCCGAGGCGGTCTGGGCAGCCGTGAGCCATGGCGACATCATCAAGGCGGTCGTCGCCGACGCCTACGGCATGCACCTCGACCTCTTCCAGCGTGTGCAGGCCGACCCGGCGTCGGTCACGATCATCCGCTACGGCCGCGCGCGCCCCCACGTCGTCAGCGTCAACACGCACGCGGGAGACCTGGCATGGCTGGCTCCGAAGCCCGGGTCGGAGGCCCCGTCGGAGGATGCTGCGGTCGGTGGAGGGGCGGGACCAGGCGCGGCTCCACCGGAGGGCTCCTAGCATGGAGGACATGGCTCCCACCGTGCACGCCTTCGACTGGCCCGACCGCTTCGTGGTCGGCACCGTCGGCGCCCCCGGCGACCGCACGTTCTTCCTGCAGGTCCGCACGGGCCAGGACGTCGTGAGCGTCTCGCTGGAGAAGCAGCAGGCCTCCGCCCTGGCCGACCGCATCGACGAGGTGCTCGACAGCCTCATGGCCGAGGACGGCAACCCGTTCAGCGTCCCGTCCGGCACGCCGGTCGAGCTGGACGACACCGACCCGCTCGACGAGCCCGTCGCCGACCTGTTCCGCGCCGGGACCATGAGCCTTGGGTGGGACCCGAACATCTCCCAGCTCGTGATCGAGGCCTACGCGATCGCCGAGATCGACGTCGACGCGCTCGAGGGCGACGCGTCCGGCGAGATCGTCGAGATCGAGATCGAGCCCGACGAGGTCCTGCGGGTCAAGATCCCGGTCGGCAGCGCCCGCGCGTTCGCCAAGCGCGCCCGCGACGTCGTGTCGTCGGGACGACCGGTCTGCTCCCTGTGCGGGGAGCCGATGGAGGGCGATCACGTCTGCGAGCTCCCTGACGGGTTCCGGTGACCCCCGACCTGCTCGAGGACGAGCTGGTGCTCGTCGCGCAGGTCCGTTCCGCCTCCAACGTCACGCTCGTCGGCCGCATCGGCGACCCCGAGCAGGGCACGGCCGTCGTGTACAAGCCCGTCTCGGGCGAGCGGCCGCTGTGGGACTTCCCCGATGGCACGCTGGCCGGGCGTGAGGTCGCGGCCTACCTCGTCTCCGAGGCGACCGGCTGGGGCGTCGTGCCCCGCACGTGGCTGCGCGACGGGCCGGTCGGGCCTGGCATGGTGCAGCTCTGGTGCGAGCCCGACCGCACCCAGGAGGCCGTCACGCTCGTGCCCGCCGACGACCAGCCCGAGGGCTGGCACCACGTGATCGACGGTCTCGACGCGGAGGAGAACCTCGTCTCGCTGGTGCACGAGGAGTCCGCGGCCCTGCGACGCATGGCTGTGCTCGACGTCGTCACGAACAACGCCGACCGCAAGGGCGGCCACGTGCTGGAGATGGCGGACGGGCACCGCTTCGGCATCGACCACGGGCTCACGTTCCACGCCGAGCACAAGCTGCGCACCGTGCTGTGGGGATGGATCGGCGAGCCGCTCACGGCCGAGGAGCTCGCCGGCGTCGACCGCGTGCGCGACGCGCTGGTCGGTGACCTCGGCACCGCCCTGGCCGAGCACGTCACCGCCGAGGAGATCGAGGCGCTCGCGACCCGCTGCGACCGCCTCCACGACGTCGGCACGTTCCCCGCTCCGAGCGGCCACATGCCCGCCGTCCCCTGGCCTCCGTTCTAGGAGGTCCGGATGCGAGCGGCGGTCACCGAGGCGAGCAGCGCCACGCCGACCGCGAGGCCGATCAGCAGCGTCGCCCCCGTGACCGGTGTGGAGTCGACGAAGCCGGCGAAGACCACGCTGCCGACCGCCAGCACGGTGCTCGTGACGAGGTAGTCGTTGAGCTGCAGCGCCGAGGAGCTGGAGCCGTACGTGCCGCCTGCGGAGGCGTCGAGCACGAGCACGGAGATGGTCGAGAACGCCATGCCGATGCCCAGCCCGCCGATCCCCCAGAACGCGACCGGGACGGCCAGCGGCACCGCGGGCACGGCCGCGAGGGCCGAACCCGCGACACCCGTCGCCACTAGAGCGGCGCCGAGCCGCACGCGCAGGACCTTGTCGGCCAGCCGCCCCCAGCGCGCGGCGAGCACCGCGCCCAGGCACCAGGTCACGGCTCCCGAGGTCAGCACGGCGCCCACGGCCACCAGCGGGAGGTCGCGACCGAGCACCAGGAGCAGGGGCAGGTTGACCTCGGCGAGCGTGAAGGAGGCGCCGATGGCCCCGCGCGTGCCGATCATGCTCGGCAGCCCGCGCGCCCCGCTCCACGCACCACGCGGCAGGAGGCGTGCTCCGGCGCCGAGCGCCAGCAGCAGCCCGGCGGCCACGACGACCGGCCAGGCGTCGAGGTCACGCTGCCCGCCCGCGCTCACGGCGAGGACTCCCGTCGCGGCCAGCACCGCGAGCCACACGCGGGTGCCCGAGAGCCTGGTGGCCGGAGCACCGTCGCGGGGCACGACCCCGGCCGAGCGCACCATCCACCACGCCACGACGGCGAGCACGGGCACGGCGAGGAAGACCCAGCGCCAGCCCGCCACCGCGGCCACGCCGGCAGCGATGCTCGGCCCCACGACGGCCGGCAGCACCCAGGCGCTCGTGAGGATCGCGAACACCCGGGGCCTGAGCTCGCTCGGGTAGGCCTCGGCGATGACGACGTACAGCGCGATGCCGAGTGCCCCGCCGCCGGCGCCGTGGAGCAGACGTCCGGCGATGAAGACCTCCATCGACGGCGCCACGCCCGCCACGACCACCCCGACGCAGAAGACGACGAGCCCGACGTTCAGCACCGGGACAGGACCGTGCCGGTCCGCGGCGGGTCCCGCGACGACGAGCGCGAGGATGGACGCCGCGAGCGGCGCGGCGAACGCGACGGCGTAGAGCGAGAGGCCGTCGAGCTCGCGGACCACGTCCGGCATGACCGTCGCGACGGCGAGGGCCTCGAAGGCGAACAGGAACGCCAGCGAGAACACCCCGACCGTCACGCCGGCGTGCCCCCTCGACCACGGGGTCGCGGCCGTGCGCGGGTCGCTGACGGCCGTCACGAGGCGGACCCGGTCAGCAGCACGACCTTGCCCGTCGTGCGCCGCTCCTCCAGGGCCCGGTGCGCTGCGGCGGCATCGGCGAGGTCGAAGGCAGACACCGACGGCACCCGTGTCCCGTCTGCGGCTGCCGCGAGCGACTCCCGCTCAAACCGCGTGAGGTTCTCCAGCATGAACGGGCCGAGCACGTCCAGCACGCGACGCTCGGGGTCGGCGTAGGCGTTCTGCTCGCCCGACGACCAGCCGAACCGCACCAGCCGGCCGCCCTGGCGCAGCCGCGCGAACAGCTCCCGCCCGACGGCACCACCGACGCCGTCGAGCACGACGGAGAGCTCCGGCACGTCGCCGCCGTAGTCGACGAACTCGGCACCGAGCGACTCGACGAGCTCACGCTTGGCACGGCTGGCCAGGCCCACCACGCGCGCACCGGCACCCACGGCGCCCTGCACCAGCAGCACACCCAGCCCACCCGCGGCAGACGTCACGGCGACGACGTCGTCGTCGGTCAGCTCCGCGATCGTCAGGATCCCGGCGGCCGTGCGCCCGGTGCCGATCGCCGCGACGGCCAGAGCGGACGAGAGCCCGTCCGGCACCCGGTAGGCACGGTCGGCGGCCACGACGGCCATCTCGGCGTACCCACCGCTCGTGAACCCCAGGTGCGCGACGACGTGGCTGCCGATCCAGTCGGCCGACACCCCGGGGCCCACGGCGTCCACGACACCAGCGACCTCGCGCCCGGGCACCGTCGGCAGCTCGGGCAGGGCCATCGGCCCGTTCGGGTCCCCGGACCGGATCGTGGTGTCGAGGACGTGCACCCCGGCCGCCTCGACCACGATGCGGAGCTGCCCGTCCGCCGGCTCCGGAACGGGCACGTCGTCGAGCTGGAGGACGTCGGGGGGACCGAATCGATGGTGTCTGATCGCGCGCATGGTCCGATCGAACAACCTGAACTATGGTTGAGGTCAAATGAGCACTCCGGCGACCCTCACACCTGGCGACGTCGCGGCGCGGTCCGGCGTCGCGGTCTCCGCCCTCCACTTCTACGAGCGCAACGGGCTCATCGCGAGCGAGCGCACGGCCGGCAACCAGCGCCGCTACCGACGCGAGGTGCTGCGACGCATCGGCTTCATCCGGGTCTCGCAGCGCATCGGCATCCCACTGGCCGACATCCGCGACGCGCTGGCGACCCTGCCGGAGGGGCGCACGCCGACGAAGGCCGACTGGTCGCGGCTCTCGCGCTCGTGGCGCTCCGAGCTCGACGACCGGATCGCACGCCTCGAGGCCCTGCGCGACGACCTCGACGGCTGCATCGGCTGCGGCTGCCTGTCGTTGCGCTCGTGCACGCTCTACAACCCCGACGACACGCTCGCGGAGCGCGGTCCAGGAGCCGTCAGGCTGGAGCGTCCGCCGGCTCCCGCGGCCGGTACACGAACGTCACGAGCACGACCGAGATGATCATCAGCAGGAACCACGAGACGAACTTCGTGAAGGGCACCATCTCCCACCCGTCGAGCTGACTCGGGTAGAACCACGCGCCGGCCGCCGTGGCGACGTTCTCGGCGATCCAGATGAAGAACGCGACGAGCGCGAACGCCACCACCACCGGCATCCGCAGCACGTGTCGGTGCACCCTGAAGTGCATGACGCACCGCCCCCAGAGCAGCACGACCGCCGCGAGCAGCACGTATCGCGCGTCGAGCACGTAGTGGTGCGTGAAGAAGTTCACGTACACGCAGACCGCGACCACGGCCGAGGCCCACAAGGGCGGGTACCGCGAGAAGCGCAGGTCGAAGAGGCGCATGACGCGCACCATGTACGAACCGACAGCGGCGTACATGAAGCCGCTGTAGAGCGGCACGGACCCGAGGTGCAGCACGCCTCCGCCCTCGTAGCTCCACGAGCCGACCGAGGTCTTGAACAGCTCCATACCGGTTCCCGCGACGTGGAAGAGCACGACGACCCAGAGCTCGCGCCCCGTCTCGAGCCGGCCGAGCACCATGCCCAGCTGGATCAGGACCGCGAGGAGCACGAGTGCGTCGTTGCGATCGAGCGCCGCACCCTCCGGGTAGGCCACCGCCGTGACGACCAGCACGAGCAGCATGAGGGCCCCGAAGACGCAGGCCCAGGCCTGCTTGACGCCGAACACGAGCAGCTCGACGACACCACCCCGCCAGCCGGTCGAGGGCGCCCCCTCGAGCTGGCCTCGAGCCCACGCCAGGAGCCGCAGCTCGAGCGACGTCGCGTCGCCACCGGGTCCCTGCCGCACCGGCCCAGACTAGAGCGCGAGGGGCCGCGGAGCCGGCACCATTGTCGATACCCGCGGCGCATCAATCCATCCAGTAAGAGTGTTGGACGTGGATCAATCGGCTTCCTAGGGTCTGTGGTGAACGCCACACCCCTGTGCCGAGGAGCCGCACCCATGACCACGCTGACGCCCACCGAGCTCGCCGCCCATCTCGGGCAGGGGCTGCTCTCGTTCCCCGTCACGCACTTCACCGTCGACCTCGCGGTCGACGAGGCCGCCTACCGCGAGAACATCGAGTGGCTCGGCCAGTACGACGCCGCCGGGCTGTTCGCCGCGGGTGGCACGGGCGAGTTCTTCTCGCTCACGACCCCCGAGGTCGTGCAGGTCGTCACCGCCGCCGTGCAGAGCGCGCCCGAGGGCACGCCCGTGCTGGCCCCCGCCGGCTACGGCACGCGCACCGCGATCGAGCTGGCCCAGGCCGCCGAGGCCGCGGGCGCCGCGGGCATCCTGCTGTTCCCGCCCTACCTGACCGAGGCCGGCCAGGAGGGGCTCTTCCAGCACGTCAAGGCGGTCTGCGACGCGACCTCGCTCGGCGTCATCATCTACAACCGCGCCAACGCGATCTACTCCGACGTCACGGTCGCCCGTCTCGTGGAGGCGTGCCCCAACCTGATCGGCTTCAAGGACGGCGGCGGCGACGTCGACCAGATGACGCGCATCTACTCGCAGATCGGCGACCGCCTGCTCTACGTGGGTGGCCTGCCGACCGCCGAGATGTTCGCGCTCCCCTACCTGAGCCTGGGCCTGACGACCTACTCGTCGGCGATCTTCAACTTCGTGCCGCAGTTCGCGCTCGACTTCTACGCCGCGGTCCGCGCGAACGACACCGACCACGTGCGCACCGCGCTGAACGACTTCGTGATTCCCTACTGCAACCTGCGCAACCAGAGCGCCGGGTACGCCGTCAGCATCGTGAAGGCCGGCATGACGGCGATCGGCCGCACGGCCGGCCCGGTGCGCCCGCCCATCACCGACCTGACCGACAGCCAGCTCGCCGAGCTCACCGACCTCGTGAAGAAGGTGTCCTGACCCCATGACGTTCCACGCCACCAACCCCGCCACCGGCGAGGCCCTCGCCCCGGAGTTCCCGGAGCAGGGGCCCGCCGAGGTCGAGCGCGCGACGCGCCTCGCCGCGGAGGCGTTCCCCGCGTTCCGCGCGACCACCCCCGAGGCGCGCGCCGCGTTCCTCGAGAGCATCGCGGCCCACATCGAGGCGTCCACCGACGAGCTGTGGCCCCGCGTGCAGGCCGAGACCGGCCTGCCACTCGGTCGCGTGCAGGGCGAGACGGGCCGCACGGTCGGCCAGCTGCGGCTGTTCGCCGCGGTCGTGCGCGACGGCGCCTGGCGTGACGTGCGCATCGATCCCGCGCTCCCGGACCGCGCACCGCTCCCCCGTCCGGACCTGCGTCAGCGCGCCGTGCCGCTCGGCCCGGTCGCGGTCTTCGGCGCCAGCAACTTCCCGCTCGCGTTCTCGGTCGCCGGTGGCGACACCGCCTCGGCGTTCGCCGCCGGCTGCCCCGTGGTCGTCAAGGGCCACCCCGCACATCCGGGCACGTCGGAGATCGTCGGTCGCGCGATCAGCGCTGCCGTCGCCGAGGCCGGCCTGCCCGAGGGCGTCTTCTCGCTCCTGCAGGGCACGACGCACGAGCTGGGCACGGCCCTGGTGACCGACCCGCGCATCAAGGCCGTCGGCTTCACCGGCTCCCGCGGTGGCGGACTCGCGCTCGTCGCGGCTGCCCAGGCGCGCCCCGTACCGATCCCGGTCTACGCCGAGATGTCGGCCGTCAACCCGGTCTTCCTGCTCCCCGGCGCCCTCGAGGAGCGCGCCTGCGACGTCGCGCGCGGCTTCGTGACCTCCCTGACCGGCAGCGCCGGCCAGCTCTGCACCAAGCCCGGTCTCGTCTTCGTGGCCGACGGCGCCGGTGCGGACGTGTTCGTGAAGGCCGCGGGCGACGCCCTCGCCGACATCGCCGCCGGTCCCATGCTCACGGCGGGCATCGCCGGAGCGTTCGACGCCGCCACCGACCGCACCGGCGGCACCGACGGCGTCACGCAGGTCGGCGCCGGTCAGGCGCCGGGCGACGCGGCCGTGTCGTCCACGCCCCGCCTGTTCGAGACCACCGATGCGGTGCTGGACGAGAACCCGAACCTGCACGACGAGATGTTCGGCCCCGCCGCGCTCGTCGTGCGCGTCTCGGACCCGGCTCGCCTGCCGGAGCTGGCCGAGCGGCTCGAGGGCCAGCTCACCGCCACCCTCCACCTGGGCGACGGTGACGACGACCTGGCGCGCGACCTGATCGGCGAGCTCGAGCTCGTCGCCGGCCGCGTGCTCGTCAACGGCTGGCCCACCGGCGTCGACGTGGGCCACACGATGGTCCACGGCGGCCCGTACCCCGCCACCTCGGCCCCGGCGAGCACCTCGGTCGGCAGCCGCGCGATCGAGCGCTTCCTGCGCCCCGTCGCCTACCAGGACGTCCCCGCGGCGCTCCTGCCACCCGAGCTGCGTGACGAGAACCCCTATGGCGTCCCGCGCACCGTCGACGGCCGCCTCCAGCCGGCCCCCACCCAGGAGTGACATGACCGTGACGAACCCTGCATCCAGCACTGCGAGCACGACCCCCACGACCAGCGCCCTCTCGGGACCCGACGCCGCGATCCTGGCCGCCTCGGCCGGCCCGGCGACGGTCGACCGCATCGCGCACGTCAAGCTTTCCTCGGTCGTGCTGCCGCTGTCGACGCCGATCAGCGACGCCAAGGTCCTGACCGGCCGCCAGAAGCCCATGACCGAGGTCGTGTTCCTCGTCGTCGAGATCCAGACCGAGGGCGGCCACGAGGGCGTCGGCTTCTCGTACTCCAAGCGTGCGGGCGGCCCCGGCCAGTTCGCGCATGCCAAGGAGATCGGTGACGTCCTGATCGGCGAGGACCCGAGCGACATCGCCAAGCTGTGGGTCAAGCTCAGCTGGGCCGGCGCCTCGGTGGGCCGCAGCGGCCTGGCCACGCAGGCCATCGCCGCGTTCGACGTGGCGCTGTGGGACCTGAAGTCCAAGCGCGCGGGCCTGCCCCTGGCCAAGCTGATCGGCTCGCACCGCGACTCGGTGCGCACCTACAACACCTCGGGTGGCTTCCTGCACACCCCGATCGAGCAGGTCAAGGAGAACGCCGCGGCGTCGCTCGAGGCCGGCATCGGTGCGATCAAGCTCAAGGTCGGCCAGCCCGACTGGCGCACCGACGTCGCCCGCGTGACCGCCGTGCGTGAGTTCCTCGACGCCGACGTGCCGCTCATGGTCGACGCGAACCAGCAGTGGGACCGCGCCACCGCGATGCGCATGGGCCGGATCTTCGAGGAGTTCAACCTCGTCTGGATCGAGGAGCCGCTCGACGCGTACGACGCCGAGGGCCACGCCGAGCTGCGTCGCTCGCTCGACACCCCGATCGCGACCGGCGAGATGCTGGCGAGCGTCGCCGAGCACCTGCACCTCATCGAGGTCGGCGCCCAGGACATCGTGCAGCCCGACGCCCCGCGCATCGGTGGCATCACGCAGTTCCTCAAGCTGACGACCATCATGGAGTCCAAGCAGCTCGAGCTGGCCCCGCACTTCGCGATGGAGATCCACGTCCACCTCGCGGCGGCCTACTCGATCGAGCCGTGGGTCGAGCACTTCGACTGGCTCGACCCGCTGTTCAACGAGTCCCTCGAGACGCGCGACGGCCGCATGTGGGTCTCGGACCGTCCGGGCCTCGGCTTCACGCTCAGCGAGCAGGCCCGCGCCTGGACCGTCTCCACCGCCGAGTTCGGCAAGCGCGCCTGACGCACCCGCCCGCACGATCCGGCCCCCTCCACCCCGCGAGTGGAGGGGGTCTCGTGCATTCCGGACGAGATGTGTGACGCTCAGCGTCCCGCCGGCAGCGTCAGGTTGACCTTCGCCGCGCCGCCGCCGGCCCGCTTGGCCAGCACGACGGCCTCGTGCACGTCCTCGAGGTCGAGGAAGCGCTCGAGGTTGTGGTCGACCTGGATGTCGCCGGCCGCGATGAGGTCCATCGCCTCGCGGAAGGAGGCGAGCCCGGGCTCGAGCTGGGCGCCGTTGACCCACTCGATCGAGAGGTTGCGACGGAAGGCCAGGAACGACGGGTACGGGGCGTCGCCGGGCACCTCGGGGTAGCCGAAGAAGCCGACGGTGCCGCTGTGGCGCACGATCTCGATCGCCTCGGCGCGCAGGGCGTCGTAGCCGGCCGCCTCGATCACGAGGGCGGCTCCGGTGCCGTCGGACAGGTGCGCGACGACGTCGACCAGCGACTCGGTCGTCGGGTCCACGACCCGGGTCGAACCGAGCCGTCGGGCGAGGGCCCGGCGGGTGGGGTCGGGCTCCGACACGACGACCTCGGGGTAGCCGAGCTTCCGCAGGTGCTGCACGAAGTACAGGCCGGCCGAGCCGGCACCGATCACGACGGCGACGTCGCCGTCGGGGCGACCGAACTTCTTCATCGCGAACACGGTGGTGCCGAGCTGCTGGGCCATGAGCCCGCGCTGCAGCGACACGTCGTCCGGCACCGGCACGAGGTAGCCCTCCGGCACGACCTGCAGCTCCGCGAAGCACGCCCCGAGCCAGCCCGGAGGCACCGTCAGCACCCGGTCGCCGACGGCGAACCGGTCCGAGTGCGAGGCCTCCACGACCCCGACGCCCTCGTGCCCGGGGTAGCCGGGCTCGCCGAACCGCTCCGGACGGTGGAAGCCGTCGAGCACCACGTGGGTGTCGGAACCGCAGATCGACGCGTGGTGCATGCGGACCAGCACCTCCCCGGGCGCCGCGACGGGCTCGGGGAAGTCACCGACCTCCACGAGCCCCGCCTGCCGCATGAAGGCAGCGCGCATCAGGACGCTACGGCTTGACGGCGAGCACGGGCCGCGTGCTGTCGAGCAGCAGGCGCTGGGCGCTGCTGCCCATCAGGAGCTTCCCGACGACCGAGCGGTGACGCAGACCGATCACGATGACCGAGGCGTCGACCTCGTCGGCGATCGCGAGCACCGTGCCGGCGAGGTCGTCCTCGTGCGGGTCCTGCCGCACGACGAGCTCGACGCCCGCCTCGGAGGCCGCGGCCACGAGGGCGGCGAGCGACGCCTCGTCGGCCTGCGACGTCGTCACGGGGGCACCGGCGCGCGGTGAGTTGACCAGCGTCAGGCTCTCGCCACGCCGCTTCGCCTCGTCGATGCCGGCGCGGAACGCGGCCTCGCCCTCGGCGGTCGGGAGGAATCCCACCAGCACGGTCATACGAGCTCCTTCTGCTTGGTCTTGCTCTTCCACAGCTTCGCGATGAGCGGGAACGCGATCACGGCGACGAGGATCGCCACCAGCGTGCCCGAGATCGGCCGACCGATGAACCCGGTGGGGTCGCCACCGAACAGGATCAGCGAGCGGCGCAGCGCGGTCTCCAGCAGCACGCCGAGCACGAAGGCCAGCACCAGCGGGCCGGGCTCGAGGCCGACCTTCTTCATCAGGTAGCCGATCGCGCCGAAGAGGCAGACCAGGAAGATGTCGAAGACGCTGTTGGCGATCGTGTAGGCGCCGATCAGGGTGATCAGCACCGTGATGGGTGCGAGGATCGCGGCCCGCACCTGCAGGATCTTCACGAAGATGCCGATCAGCGGGATGCTCATGATCAGCAGGAAGACGTTGCCGATGTACATCGAGTTCACCACGCCCCAGAAGATGTCCGGGTTGTCCTCGACGAGCTGCGGACCGGGCGTCACGCCCTGGATCAGCAGCGCGCCGTAGATCACGGCGATCGTGGCGTTGGCGGGGATGCCGAGGGTCAGCAGCGGGATGAACGACGAGGTCGCGGCGGCGTTGTTGGCCGACTCCGGGGCGGCGACGCCCTCGATCGCACCCTGGCCGAAGCGCTCGGGGTTCTTGGAGCACTTCTTCTCGTAGGCGTAGGCCGCGAGGGAGGACAGGACCGCGCCGCCGCCGGGCAGGATGCCGAGGAAGAAGCCGATGACCGATCCGCGTCCGATGGCGCCGGAGGACTGCTTGATCTCCGCCTTGCTGGGCAGCACCTTGGTGACCTTGGTCGGCGCCTTGGTGTTGTTGTTGCGGTCCTCGAGGTTGTAGAGGATCTCGCCGAGGCCGAACACCCCCATCGCGATCGGCACGAAGTCGATGCCGTCGCTGAGCTGCAGGACGTCGAAGGTGAAGCGCTCGGAGCCGGTGAAGCCGTCACGGCCGATCGTGGCGAGCAGCAGGCCGATGCCCGCGGCGATCAGGGCCTTGACCAGCGTGCCGCTGCCGACCGAGGCGACCAGCAGGATGCCCAGGAGCGCGAGGATCGTGTACTCCGGCGGACCGAAGTCGAGCGCGAACGACGCGACGAGCGGGGCGAAGAAGGTCAGGCCGATGATGGCGATCGTGCCGCCCACGAACGAGCCGATGGCGGCGATGCCGAGGGCCGCGCCGGCGCGGCCCTGCCGGGCCATCGCGTAGCCGTCGAACACCGTGACGACCGATGACGCCTCGCCGGGCAGCCGCAGCAGGACCGACGTGATCGTGCCGCCGTACTGCGCGCCGTAGAAGATGCCGGCGAGCATGATGATGGCCGTGACGGGCTCGACCGTGAGCGTGATCGGCAGCAGGATCGCGACGGTGGCCGCCGGGCCGAGGCCCGGGAGCACGCCGATCAGCATGCCGACGGTGACGCCGATCAGGCAGAAGAGCAGGTTCTCGGGCTGCAGGACGACGCCGAAGCCGTCGATGACAGGTGCAAAGTCCATCGTGCGCGTCCTAGAAGTAGTGGGGGATGTTCGTCTTCAGGAGGGTGACGAAGATCAGGTAGAAGAAGACCGGCATCAGGACGGCGCCGACGGCCGACGATCGCCAGCCCTCGTTGCCGAGGACCTTGAGCCAGAAGAAGGCCAGCAGGGCGGCCGGGATCTCGAAGCCGATGTTCCCGATCAGCAGCGTGAACGCGATCATCGAGGCCAGGCCGGCCACGACGCGCCAGCTGTCGACGCTGAACTTCTCGCCGAAGCCTGCGGTCCGCGCCCGCGCCACCAGCAGCACGCCCAGGACGATCAGGGCGACCGAGACCACCAGGGGCCAGGTGCCCGGGCCGGGCTGCGAGGTGCTGCCCAGCCCGAGCGAGCGGGAGCCGATGACGCCGGCCACGCCGAGCAGGGCCACGAGGGCACCCGTCGCGACGTTGGTGAGCGGTCCCGAGGCGGGAGGCTTCTCGTCCTCCCACTGCGCGACGAGCTCCTCGACGGACTCGGGCTCGCCGCCCACCGGGGTCTCGGCGCGGTCCGGCGTCATCGGCGAGCTCACTCGGTCGACCCGAGGTCGATGCCGTACTCCTCCGTCAGCTGACGGTAGGTCTCGACGGACTGGTTCCAGACCTCGGTCAGCTCGTCGCCGTCGAGCTCCTGCGGACGCAGGAGGTTCTGCTCGTTGAAGCTCGTGTAGGCGTCCGTCTCGAAGGCCTTGGTGAAGGCCTCGCGCAGCTGGTCGACGACGTCCTGCGACATGTCCTTCGGACCGACGATGGCGCGGGCCTGGGCGACCTCGACGTCATAGCCCTCCTCGACGGCCGTGGGCACGTCGTCGAGGAACTCGTTGCGGTCGGCGGCGAAGGTGACGATCGGCGTGATCGTGCCGGCCTCGATCTGCGGCATGGCCTCGCCGAGCTGGATGCTCGCGACGTCGACCTGGTTGCCCAGGACCGCCGTCAGGGCCGGCGAGCCGCCGTCGAACGGCACCGCGGTGCCGTCGATCTCGGCGAGCTGGAACAGCAGCGCCGAGGAGAGCTGGCTGCCGGTACCGGTGCCGGTGGTGGCGTAGTTCAGCGCGCCGGCGCCCTTGAGGTCGTCGATCGTGTTCAGGCCGCTGTCGGCGTTGGACACGAGCACGTAGTCGTCCTCGGAGATGCCGGTGATGACGGTGTAGTCCTCGAGGTTGATCGCGTCGTCCTCGGGAACCGTCAGGCTCGTGATGGCCACGAGCGAGAGGTTCATGACCATGAGCTCCTGGCCGTTGGCCGACTTCGAGGCGAGCTCCTTGGCGGCCAGGGCGCCGTTGGCGCCGGGGCGGTTCAGGACCGGGACCTCGACGCCGAGGTCGTCGGAGACGGGGTTGGCGAGCGCACGCGCGATGAGGTCGGTGCTGCCTCCCGGGTCCTGGCCGACGGTCAGGTTGATCGCGCCGTCGGGGAAGTTCTCGCCCGAGTCGTCCGAGCCGAGGTTGCCGCCGCCGCAGGCCGAGAGGCCGAGGGCGAGCACGGCCACGCCGGCCAGCGCCCGCAGGCGTCGCGTGGGGGATGTCGTCATGATTTCTCCTTCACTCCGGCCCGGTCCGTTCGACCGTGTGACCGCCGCCATGTGAGCGGCGTCACGCCGATGGGCACGTGGTGACTCTAGGAACCTGAGTCATGCATGTCCAAGCCCAATGGAACATCAGGTGATACCTTGCCAGCATCATGTTTTCCCTGGACCAGCTGCGCGGTTTCGTCGCCGTCGCCGAGGAGCTGCACTTCGGCCGCGCCGCCGAGCGGCTGCTCATGACCCAACCACCCCTGAGCCGCCAGATCCAAAAGCTGGAGCGCTCCGTCGGCGTCCGCCTGCTCGACCGCGACAACCGCAAGGTGGCGCTCACCCCCGCAGGCGCGGCGTTCCTCACCGAGGCGCGCCGTCTGCTCACGCTGGCCGAGGTCGCCCCGGACCGTGCGCGCCGCATCGCCGCGGGCTCCACCGGCACCGTGCGCATCGGCTTCACCGCCGCCTCGACCTACGGCACCCTCACGCGGGTCCTGAACACGATCGCCAGTGCAGCACCCGACATCGACCTCGACCTGTACGAGATGGTCACGAGCGAGCAGGTCGCCGGGCTGCAGTCGGGTGAGCTCGACCTGGGCCTGGCCCGCCCCCCGTTCGACACCGAGCAGTTCGCCTCGCACCTCCTCCACACCGAGGAGATGGTGCTCGCGGTGCCCGAGGGCCACTGGATGACGACGCTCGGCCGCGACGTCACGGCCGACGACCTCGTGCAGGAACCGCTGATCATGCACTCCCCCACGAAGGCGCGGTACTTCTACAACCTCGTCGTACGGATGGTGCCGGTCGGCCACCAGAACGTCGTGCACACCGTCAGCCAGATCCTCACGATGCTCTGGCTCGTCGCCGGCCGCCGCGGCGTCGCCTTCGTCCCGGAGTCCGCGCAGGGCCTGCACATCGCCGGGGTGACCTACCTGTCACTGGCGGGCGTGACCGACCAGCAGGCCGAGCTCCACCTGCTGTGGCCGCGCGACTCCGACAACCCGGCCCTGCAGACGGTTCTGGCAGCCCTGCAGAACTGATACCCGGCCTGCATCACTCGATCCGGAGTTGATCTTGGACGGGAATCGCTGCGGATCGTAGTGTGACGCGCATGACAGCCGTGCCCACGATCGCGTCCGTCCGTGCCGTCCCCGTCGCGGGACACGACAGCATGCTGCTCAACCTGAGCGGTGCGCACGGGCCGTTCTTCACCCGCAACCTCGCGATCGTCACCGACAGCGAGGGGCGCTCCGGCGTCGGCGAGGTGCCGGGAGGCGAGTCGATCCGGCAGACGATCGACGACGCCGCCGGGCTGCTCGTCGGCCAGCCGGTCGGCCGCTACGGCTCGCTCCTGCGCCAGGTGGCCGCGACCTACGCCGACCGCGACGCCGGCGGCCGCGGTGTCCAGACCTTCGACCAGCGCACCACGATCCACGCGGTCACCGCACTGGAGTCGGCCCTGCTCGACCTGCACGGCCAGCACCTGGGCGTGCCCGTGGCCGAGCTGCTCGGCGAGGGCCAGCAGCGCACCCACGTACCGATGCTCGGCTACCTCTTCTTCGTCGGCGACCCCGACAAGACCGACCTCCCCTACCTGCGAGAGCACTCTGCCGTCGACGGGGGAAGCGCCGACGAGTGGGACCGCGTGCGCCGTGAGGAGGCCCTCGACCCGGAGGGCGTCGTGCGCCTCGCGAAGGCCGCCGCGGATCGGTACGGCTTCACCGACTTCAAGCTGAAGGGTGGCGTGCTGGCCGGTCGTGAGGAGGCCGAGAGCGTGCGCGCCCTCAAGGAGGCCTTCCCCGACGCGCGCATCACGCTCGACCCGAACGGCGGCTGGCTTCTCGCCGACGCGATCGAGATCGGCCTCAGCCTGCGCGACGTGCTGGCCTATGCCGAGGACCCGTGCGGTCCCGAGGGCCGGTTCTCCGGTCGCGAGACGATGGCGGAGTTCCGGCGAGCCACCGGGCTGCCCACCGCGACCAACATGATCGCGACCGACTGGCGCGAGATGGCGCACGCCGTGCGCGAGCAGTCGGTCGACATCCCGCTGGCCGACCCGCACTTCTGGACGATGCGGGGCTCCGTGCGCGTCGCGCAGCTGTGCCACGACTTCGGCCTGACCTGGGGCTCGCACTCGAACAACCACTTCGACGTCTCGCTCGCGATGTTCACCCAGGTCGGCGCTGCCGCCCCCGGTGAGATCACGGCCCTGGACACGCACTGGATCTGGCAGGACGGGCAGGGCCTCACGACCGCGCCGCTGCAGATCGAGGGCGGAGCGATCGAGGTGCCGACCACGCCGGGCCTCGGCGTGACCCTCGACGACGACCGGGTCGCCGCGGCGCACGAGCTCTACCTCGAGCACGGGCTCGGCGCTCGTGATGACGCCGTCGCGATGCAGTACCTCGTGCCCGGCTGGGAGTTCGACTCCAAGCGGCCCTGCCTCGTGCGCTGAGCTGGAGCGCTAAGCGAGCCAGGCCTCGACGGCGTTGCCGACCGCCTGGGCCGCCTCGACCGGCGCGAGGTGCCCGACGCCCGGCAGTGTCGTGACGGGCACGTCCCCCGGCAGCGCCTCGGCGAGACGACGAGCCTGCTCGACCGGGATCCACGGATCGTCCTCACCCCATCCGACCCGCACCGGGCACCGGACGCTGTCCAGGAGCTCGACCAGAGGACGCGTGTCATCGGGCGTGAGCGCCGCGATCTGACGGTAGAACGCCGCCTGCCCCTGCTCGGTGATCCACGGTGCCGCGAGCCGGTCGACCCACGCGTCGGGCAGCGCGTGGTTCGCGGCGCCGTCGACGTACTCGCGCACGAGCGCGCCGTGGAGCGCGGGCGGCAACGCCGCGAAGACCTCGGCGTTCTCGGCGACCAGGCGGAAGAACGGCGAGCCCCACGGGTCGAGGGTCACGACGTCCCACAGGACCAGCCGTCGGTACTCCGCGCCGTGCTGCAGGTGCGCCCCGAGCGCCACGGCTCCCCCGATGTCGTGGGCCACGACGTCGGGCGCCTCCAGGCCCCAGTGCTCCAGCAACCGCGGCAGCCGCTCCATCTGTGATGCCAGGTCGACCTCCACGTCCGCGCGCATCGTCGACCGCCCGTACCCGGGCATGTCCCACAGGTGCACGCGTCGCTGTCGTGCCAGCCGGGGCGCCACCTCGCGCCACACCTCCGCCGACCAGGGGGTGCCGTGGCACAGCACCACGTCCGGGAGCGGACCATCGGATCCGAGAGTCCAGGTCGCGATCTCGACGCCGTCGATGCTGACGATCTCCGGTTCCATGCGGCCCAGGCTAGAGCGCGAGGCGCACCGCGAGCCCCAGCCCGGCGATCGCCACGGCGATCCGGAACGGCTTCTCGGGCACCCGTCGCACGACCCACGGGCCGGCCGCGGCACCCACGACCGCGCCGGCCCCGAGGAGCAGTGCTGCCGTCCAGTCGACGTCGGCGACGAACACGAACACCAGCACGGCCGCCAGGTTCGAGACGCCCGTCGCCACGTTCTTGACGGCGTTGGTGATCGCGATGGGCTCGGAGTGGCGCACCGCGAGGATGGCGAGCGCGATGATGCCCACCCCGGCACCGAAGTACCCGCCGTAGACGCCGACGAGCACCATGAGGAGGGGCCCCGTCCAGCGCGGCCCCGGGACCCCGTCGCGTCGCTCCGCGCGCCGCACGGCCCAGGCACGGATGCGGTCGCGCGCGAGCAGCAGCAGCGAGCCGAGGGCGACGAGCCACGGCACGACGACCTCGAAGGCCTCGGCGGGCATCGACAGCAGGAGGGCGGCCCCCAGCAGGCCGCCGACGAAGGTCTGCACCACCAGCACGCCGACACGGCGGCCCTGGCCCTTCAGCTCGACCTGCGAGCCGCCGATGGAGCCGGCCGCCGTGCCCACCATCGCGGTCGTGTTGGTGACGTTCGCGACGAGCGGGGGCAGCCCGAACGCGAGCAGCGCGGGGTAGCTCACGAGCGACGCGAGACCGGCGACCGACCCGCAGAGGCCTGCACCGATCCCCGCGAGGACCAGGAGCGCCTCCGCCGCGCTCACGAGAGGGGCGTGACGAGCTCGCCGCGCTCCAGGAAGGCGTCGACGTTGGCAAGCACGAGGTCCGCCATCGCGCGTCGGGTCTCGCGCGTGCCCGATCCCACGTGCGGCACGAGCACGACGTTGTCGAGGGCGCGCAGCGCCTCGGGCACGTGCGGCTCGTCGGCGAACACGTCGAGGCCGGCACCGGCGATGGTGCCGTCGGTGAGCGCCGCGATCAGCGCGGGCTCGTCGACCAGGCTGCCTCGCCCGATGTTGACCACGTGGCCCTCGGCCCCGAGGGCCGCGAGCTCGTTCGCACCGACGACCGGGTCTCCCCCGCCCGGCGCCGCGAGCACCAGCACGTCGGCCCACGCGGCGAGCTCCGCGACGGACGAGTGGTACGCGTACGGCACGTCTGCGACGGACCTGTTGTGATAGCCGATCTCGCACCGGAAGCCGGCCAGACGATCGGCGATCGCGTGGCCGATGCGCCCCAGCCCGACGATGCCGACCTTGCGACCGGTCACCTGGCCGGTCAGCGGGTAGTTGCCGTCCGCGGCCCAGCGGCCCCCGCGCACGTAGCGGTCCGAGGCCGAGACCTGACGGACCGTGTCGATCAGGAGGCCGACGGCGAGGTCGGCGACCGCATCGGTCAGCACGCCCGGCGTGGTCGCGACCTGGATGCCGCGCGAGCGGACCGCCTCGAGGTCGATCGAGTCGTACCCGACCCCGAAGCTGACGATCGCCTCGAGCGCCGGGAGCGCCGCGACCTCGTCGGCCGAGAGGCCGAAGCGCGACGTCGTGACGGCCACCCGGACGCCGTCGGACGGGTCCGACACGGCGTCGTGCAGCCGCACCAGGTCGGCGGCCAGGTCGGCCTGCAGCGGGTGGGCGAGGAGCACGGGCGACGACATGCTCCGACGCTAGCAACGATCGTCGTGACGGCCGTCACGACCGCCTGCCGACGAGATCGTGATGACCAACCGACATGGCGTGATGCCAATGCAGTCCGACCCCCTCCCACGGTCACCTCGGCGCGCCGACTGGAGGATCATGGAGACCGTGACCGGTGTCGTCGAGGGATTCGCGACGATCATCGCCGTCATCTCGCTCGGGTGGATCCTGGCCCGGGTCGGCCTGTTCGACGTCGGCGCGCAGCACATGCTCTCGAAGCTCGCGTTCTTCGTCGCGAGCCCGGCCCTGATGCTCACGGTGCTGTCGGAGGCCGACGTCTCGACCGTGTTCTCGGCGAACCTCGTGGCGACGGTCGCCTCGGTGGTGGTCGTCGTGCTCGTCTACGCCCTGCTGGCGCGGTTCGTGTTCCGACAGGGGCTTGCCGACACCGTCGTCGGCGCCCTGTCGTCCTCCTACGTCAACGCCGGCAACCTCGGTCTGCCGATCGCCGCCTACGTGCTCGGCGACGCAGCCCTCGTGGCCCCGGCGCTGCTGCTGCAGATGCTGCTGATGCAGCCGCTCGCACTCACGATCCTCGACACTGCGGTCGCGGAGCAGCGCCTGCGGTGGACGCAGGTCGCGTCTCGGCCGTTCCGCAACCCCCTGACGCTCGGCTCGATCATCGGCGTGCTCCTGTCGGTGACCTCCACCCCGCTGCCGCGGGTCGTGCACGACCCGCTCGAGCTCGTGGGCGGGATGGCGGTGCCCGGGATGCTCATCGCGTACGGCATCTCGCTGCGACTCGGCCCGCGCCCGGGGACGGGCGACCGGCCCCGACTGCTGTGGACCATCGTGACGCTGAAGATGGTCGTGCAGCCGCTCGTGGCGTACGGGGTCGCCCGCTACGCGCTGGGCCTCGAGGGGTCCGAGCTGCTGGCGGTCACGGTGATCGCGGCACTGCCGACCGCGCAGAACATCTTCGTCATCGCGAGCCGCTACGGACGGGCGACGATCCTCTCGCGCGACGCGATCTTCGCCTCCACCCTGCTCTCGGTGCCGGCGGTGGCCCTCATCGCCGCGCTCCTGGCCTAGCCTCGGGGCATGTCTCTGTCGATGTCCCTCGCCCGCGCCGTGCTCGCACGTCGCCCCAAGACGCTCACCTCGATCGAGACCGCCCAGAAGCGGGTCGCCGGTCGCGAGGGCCCCGCGGAGGTCTCGCGGCGGCTGCGGAGCACCTGCGAGGTCACGACCGAGACGGTCGGCGGGTTCCCCGTCATCACGCTGACGCCGCGCCAGAAGAGCTCGGGCACCGAGCTGGTCTACCTGCACGGTGGCGCCTACATCGCCGCGATCATCCCCGCGCACTGGGCGTTCCTCGGCAAGATCGTGGCGCGGACGGGCGCGACGGTCACGGTGCCGCTCTACGGCCTCGCCCCCGAGCACACGGTCGACGACGCCTACGCGTTCGTGCCGCCCGTGCTCGAGGCCGTGCGGCGTCGCGCGGCAGGGCGGCCGGTCTTCCTCGGCGGCGACTCGGCCGGAGGCGGCCTTTCGGTGAGCCTCGCGCTGCACGGCCAGGAGGTCGACGGCCTGGTGCTGATCGCGCCCTGGCTCGACCCGTCGGCGTCCAACCCGGTCGCGCCCGGACTGGTGGAGGTCGACCCCATGCTCGACATCCCGGGCGCCGCCTGGGCGGGTCTGCAGTGGGCCGGCTCGCGCGACATCCAGGACCCGCGGGTGAGTCCGATCTTCTCCGACCCGACCGGACTCCCCCGCACGCTCGTGCTGCAGGGCGCCCACGACGTGCTGCTCGCCGACACCCTGAAGTTTTGCGAGCGTGCCCTCGAGGCGGGGGTCGACCTGGCCTTCCACGTCGAGCCGTCCGGCTTCCACGTCTACCCCGCAGCGACCTTCACCCCCGAGGCCCGCCGCGCCGTGCGGATGATCGCGGAGTTCATGCAGGGCTAGTCACGCTCGAGCGGGCGCTCCGGGTCGGCCGTCCAGGCGTTCATCGAGCCGTCGTAGATCGCGACGTCGCCGCGTCCGAGACCCTGCAGCGCGAACGCGACGGCCGTCGCTGCGATGCCGCCACCGCAGTAGGTGACCGGTGCGACGTCAGGGTCGAGCGCGCCGACCGACTCGAACAGCGGCCGCAGCTCCTCCAGCGGCCGGAGGTGACCCTGGTCGTCGACGAGCTCGTCGAACGGCACGTTGACGCTGCCCGGGATGCGGGCCTGGGCGAAGGAGTCACGCGTCAGCGAGTTGATCAGCAGCACGGAGGCATCGGACGTGGCGCTCTCGACCTGGGCGGTCGACGCGACGAGCTCGGGCCGGCGGGACGACACGAAAGTCGCCGCCGGGTAGGTCGCGTCGCCGGTCTCGGTCTCGAAGCCCGCCGCCTGCCACGCGGCGAGTCCGCCGTCGAGCACCACGACGTCGTCGTGCCCCTCGAACGTGAGCTGCCACCACAGGCGCGTCGCCCAGATGCCGTTGACGTGGTCGTAGACGACCACGGTGCTGTCGTTGCCGATGCCGAGTCCGCCGACCACCCGGGCGAACTCCTCCGAGGGAGCGGCCTCGAAGCCCGCCTCCCCGTCGTGGACCGTCAGGTCGGTCAGCTGGTCGGCGAACGTCGCGCCGGGCACGTGCGCCTCGCGATACGTCTCGCGGCCCGACTCGGTGTGGGCTCCGTCCGCGTCGAACGTCAGGTGGACCGTGGCGTCGACGACGCGGACGGTGGGGTCGGACAGGTGGTCGTGGAGCCACTGGGCGTCGACGAGACGCGGGTGCGAGGAGGTCATGCCCCGAGCCTAGGTACCGCGGACTACGGGGCGAGCGCGACGCCGATGGCTGAGACGTCGGCGACGAGCTGCTCGCGGGTGAGGTCCAGATCGCCGGCGAACCAGTGGCTGACGACGTCGGTGGTGCCCGCCACGACCAGCCGGGACGTCAGCCGCATGTGCGGGTCGTCGGGGTCGACGCGCAGGACGTCGGTCATGAGCAGCATCGCGTAGCCGTCGAGGGCTTCCTCGCGTCGCGTGCGGAGAGCGTCGTGCGCGCCGGTCTCGGCGTACAGGCGTGCGCGGCGCGGGTCGTCGGCGAGGGTGTCGACCAGCGCACGGACCGTGGCACTGACGCGGGCGCCGACGTCGTCGGGCACGCCGTCCAGGGCGCTGCCGATCGCGACGCGGACGTCGCCCAGCAGGTCGTCGACGAGCTCGCGCAGGAGCGCGTCGCGGTCGGTGAAGTTCTCGTAGAAGTAGCGCTTGGTCAGACCCGCCGTCGCGCAGACGGCCTCGGCGGTCACGGCGACCACCCCGCGCTCCCCCACGAGGTCGAGCCCGGCCTCGACGAGCTTGGCGCGGCGGACCGTACGGCGGTCTTCCGCACTGACGCCGCGATACGGGCGCTCGACCGGCTGGCTGCTCACCCGGACATCCTTCCATTGACATGGCCCGACGGAACCTGCATTCTGACACGCAACCGTGTCAGAGAGAGGTGGGTCACATGGGCTGCTGCCTGGCTGCCGCGCTGATCATCTCCTGGGTGCGGCGCATCTGGCGGGTCGGACGGGGTCCGGCCGACGAGCCGTTCCCGCCTCCCGCGCGGCGATCGGCGCCCGGCGCCGCCCGGCCCGAGGCCCCGCCACGCCCCGTGGCCCCGAAGCCCCTGGTCGCGGCCGGACCCGCCGGCGCCCTCGCCGTGCTGGCCTACGTGGGCACGGCCGAGCTCCTCGGCGACGCGAGCGGCGCCCACCTGCACTGGCTCGCGCGCGACCTGCTGTGGGCCGTCGTGCTGGTGGTGGTGCTCGTGGCAGTGCCCGCCTCGCGTCGACCCCGTGAGGGCTCCCGGGCCCTCGCCGTCGCAGGGGCGACGTGGACGTTCGTGATGCTCGTCGACGCCCACCTGCTCGGCCGCACCTACTCCCCCGTCCTCGACATCGCCCTGCACCTGCTCGGCTTCGCCACCATGGCCGTCGGCATGGCGCGGTGGTGGCCGACCCTCCTGTCCTCCTCCCCCACACCCGCACGATCTGGAGCGCCCACATGACCAGCACCCTCGAGCAGCGGCCCCTGCTGATCCCCGTTCCCGACGGCGCGTTCGGGCCCACGACCCGGCTGCGCATCACGTGGTCGATCGGTGTCTACACGGCGCTGTGGCTCGTCGTCCTGGTCGTGGCGGGCGCCGCGACCGATGACGGCTGGCGTGCCGCGGCCCTGGGACTCGTCTGGCCCGGCGGCGGCTTCGTGGCCGGTGGCTCGTTCGTCCTGGCCGCCGTGGTGCTGGCGATCTTCGTGCTCGGGCTCGTCGTCTGGTGGTTCTTCGGCGCCACGATCGTGCCGCCGCTCGTGCTGGCCGGCACCGCGTGGTGGGGCGCTGCGTCAGCCGACGACCTGGACCACGTAGGCCTGGCCCTCGCCATCGGCCCGACTCTGGTGGTCCTCGGGCTGCTCGTGCACCTGGCGCGCCACCGGTCGCAGAAGCGGATCGGTGCCGAGCTGAACCGCGAGCTGGCGACCGCGGGCCTCGTCGTGGGCGGCGCACCCGACCTCGACGCCGGGCTGCCCGTCGCCGAGAGCTCGGCCGAGGACCTCGCCCGGCTGCGGTTCGGCCTCGACCTCGCGCTGCAGCCGGTGGACGAGTTCACGGGGTTCACCCACCTCGACCAGTACCGCGAGGCCGCGCTCCGCTACCAGCTCAACGCCCTGTCGTACGGCCTCTCGATGGCCCAGTTCACGCGCACCCCGGCGTTCGGTGGCTACCTCGCCGAGGCGCAGCGCAACGCGATCGAGAAGATGCTGCGTCGCAAGGCCTGGGCGTACTGGGCGCACGAGAACGCCTGGGGCAACCTGAAGTGGGACCCGGAGCCGGTCGAGAACTCCGAGAACATCATGCTGACGGGCTTCTACGGGCTCCAGATCGGCATGTACGAGACCCTCAACGACGACCGCTACTCGCAGCCGGGCTCGCTGGCCTTCCGCTGGAACGCCAAGCGCACGTACGACCACAGCTTCGGCAGCCTGGCGTCCTCGATCCACCGCAACATGAACGCGTCGGAGTACACGCTCTTCCCGTGCGAGCCGAACTGGATCTACACGGTCTGCAACACGTTCGGCATCAACACGCTCGTGAGCCACGACCGCCTGCACGGCACGACCTATGCGGCCGAGGTGCAGCCGACGCTGCAGGCCGCCTATGACCGCGAGTTCGTGCGACCCGACGGCAAGCTGCTCGGCGTGCGCGCGGCCCACCTCGGCATGACCTGGAACTTCTGGGCGAGCCCCTCGGTGCAGACCACCACGACCTACTGGATGCACGCCGCACTGCCCGAGCTGTCGCTGCGCACGTGGTGGCTGCTCAAGCGGGGGCTCGAGATCCGCGACGGACTCCTGCACCTGCCGAAGTTCGCCACCAAGAACCTCGATCCCGGCAACTACCTGATGCTCCGCGACACCTTCGGCCACGTGGTGACGATGATGGCGGCGCGCGAGATCGGTGACGAGGAGTACGCGGCGGCGGCGCAGCGGACTCTCGACGAGCGCGAGCCGATCGAGGACCGCGACGGCGTGCGGCGCATGCAGCGGTCCTCGGGCCTGGCCAACCTGTACGCCTCGCTCGGGCGGTTCGGCCGCGAGAACGGGCTGCGCGACCTCGTCGCCCACGGCACGCCCGCGGCCTGGCGGACCGGGCCGGTCCTGGCCGAGTGCGCCTACCCGGACGTGCTCGTCGCGAAGGCGGTGACCGACGGTGAGGCCCTCGACCTGGTGCTGCTGCCGGGCGCCGGTCCGGTACGCACCGACCTGGCCATCGAGCGTCTCGTGCCGGGTCGCGACTACCAGGTGACGGGCGCAGCGACGAACACCGTGACCGCCGACCGCGAGGGCCGCGCGATCGTCACGGTCGAGCTGGGCGAGCGCCTCGAGGTGCGGGTGTACTAGCCCAGACCGTCAGCCCAGACCGTCAGCCCAGCGTCGCGACGACCTCACGCGCGACGCCGGCCGCCGACTGCGGGTTCTGGCCCGTGACGAGGCGGCCGTCGACGACGACATTCTCGTGGAAGTTCGGTCCGACCTGCACGTGGGCGCCGAGCTCCTCGAGCCGGGTCTGGAGCAGGAACGGGACGGCGTCGGTGAGTCCGGCGGCCTCCTCCTCGGCGTTCGTGAAGGCGGCGACGTTCTTCCCGGTGACCAGGGGTCGACCACTTCCGAGGGTGATGCCGACGAGAGCGGACGGGCCGTGGCAGACCGCGGCGACCACTCCGTCGTTCTCGTAGATCGTGCGGGCGACGGAAGCGACGCTGGGGTCGTCCGGGAAGTCCCACATCGTGCCGTGGCCACCGACGAAGTAGACGGTGTCGTAGTCGGTGGCGCTGATCTCGGAGAGGCGCGGGGTCGCGTCGAGCTGCTTCTGCACGGCCTCGTCGGCGAGGAACTCGGCCTGCACCGGATCGTCCTCGTCGCGACCGTCCTCGGGCGGACGACCGCCCTTGATCGACGCGAAGTCGACGGTGTAGCCGGCGTCGGTGAACACCTTCCAGGGGTGGGCGGCCTCGCCCACGAAGTACCCGGTGTCGCGGACGCCGCCGAGGTCGCTGTGGCTGGTGAGGACGAGGAGTGCCGCGCGGTTGCTCATGCCTTCCACGCTAACCACGCGGCCTGATCGCGCAAGGGGACGTCAGGCGATGGCGGTGCCGAGGAGGTCGTCGGCGGGGTCGTAGAGGGTCAGGCTCTTGGCGAGCTGGGCCTCGATGGGGCTGTGCTCGTGTTCGGGCGGGCGTCGTCGGTCTCGGTGCTCGTGGCTGGCCTTGGCTGCGTGGTGGCGGGCGATGATCTCGGCCAGGACGCCGTGACCCTTGAGCGCGTGCTCGCGCCTGCACTTGGGGTCGAGGTTGGTGCCCGAGGTCGGTCCTTCGGGCCACGGTTTCTCGTGGTCGAGGTCGCACTGGCTCGCGGGTCTGAGACAGCCGGGGCCGGAGCAGACGCCATCGCGCAGCACGATTGCGCGTTTCAACACTGCTGGTGGGCTGTAGCCGGGGTAGTCGTGAGCCAGGGTGTCGCCGGTGATGGGATCGACCAGGAGCCGGTGCCAGAACGCGTCGCCGGTCAGTGCCTCGTCGATGACCCACTCGCTCGGCACCTCCCAGGACCCGTCAGCAGCGGCCGCGTGACCCTGGGTCAGGCTGGCCAGCACGGGAGCGTCGATCAGGACGCCGATGTCGATCGCCATCCCCCTGCCGCGGGCCTGCTGGCTGTCGTCGGCGCTCATGAGCCACGCGACCAGAAGGTCGGCCTCGATCTGCGCGCGCGTGCGCCGCGGCGTGCCGGGCTGGCCGGTCGCCGCGTCCTCGGCGGCAGCGTGGTCGGCCTCGGCCGTGCGGGCCGCGATCGCACCCCGGCGCAGGCGCGCGGCGATCGCAGCCGCCTGATGCGCCGGGAGGTAGGCGTTCAACCAGGCCATGCCGTCCTCGACCTGCACGACCTCGACACGGCGCTTCTCGCGCTCGGCGTTGGCCCGCTCGATCGCCAGGTCGGCCTCGACCCGGTTGACGAACCGCTTCAACCACGCCCGCAGCTCGACCACCGTGTGCTTCGAGGCGTAGGAGATCACGGTGCCGTCGAGGTGCTCACGCGACTCCGGACGCTCCAACCGCGCAAGCGTCGAGCTGATCTCCTTGACCCGCGCCGCGTCCAGACGACCACGACTGAACGCCCACCAACACAGGGGCGCCTGCTCACGCAGCCGCTCGGCCGACGCCAACCGCATCTGCACCTGACCCACCGACAACCCCGACGCCATCGCGATCTCCAGCGCGATGCCCGAACGCTCCACGACCTTGCGCATCGACGAGGCCTCCATCGCCTCGATGCGCGCCACCTCGCCATCACGGAACTCCAGCATCGCCCGCTGCTCAGCGAACTCCGCGACCGCACGATCACGCGCCAGACCCATCAGGTCAGCAACAGAAGGAACGGCCCTCGACATACCCCCAACCTAACCACCACCACTGACACTTTTCGCCCGGCATAGCAGGCAATTCTGACCCTGTAGAGTTTCAGAATGCCGCCGCCCCGATTCCGCCACTACGTCGGCATCGACCTCGCGTGGGGGTCTCGCAACCGCACCGGGCTCGCCGTCGTCGACGACACCGGACGGCTGGTGGCCTCGGGATCGGCGCGGTCCGACGAGGACATCGACACCTGGCTCGCCGGCTACGCGCCCGAACCGGCCGTGGTCGGCGTCGACGCTCCGCTGGTGGTGCCGAACGAGACGGGCCAGCGGCGCGCCGAGTGGCTCGTCGGACAGGCGTACGGCCGCTTCGCCGCCGGCACCTATCCGTCGAACCGCAGCAACCCGCTGTTCGACCCGCCCCGCGGGGCCGTGCTGGCCGAGCGTCATGACTGGACCTGCGACCCCGACGACCGGAGCGGTCCCACGCAGTGCCTCGAGGTCTACCCGCACGCGGCCCTGATCGGCCTGTTCGAGCTGCCGGAGCGGATTCTCTACAAGAAGGGCACGAACCGGCAGCCCGGGTTCGCGCTCCTGGCGCAGTGCCTGGAGTCCGTGCCCGAGCTCGCGCTCACGGAGTCGGCACGGTGGGCCGAGATGCGCGCCATGATCGACGAACCGCGCCCCGGCGACCTGACCCGCATCGAGGACGAGATCGACGCGGTGGTGTGCGCCCACGTGGCGTGGCTGTGGCACCACCGGCCGCAGGCGCTGCAGGTGTACGGCACGTTCGCCGACGGCTACGTCGTCGCCCCGCCGCCACCCACGCACGCGCCCGGCCCCATCACGCGCGTGCGGCGCTGACCTCCTCCTGCGGGCGACGGAGGGCCACGGCGGCCAGACCCGTGGTGATCGGGACGGCCGCGATGAGTCCGAGCGTGCCCACCAGGCTGCGCACGATCTCCTGCGCGAGGAACTGGTCCGTCAGCACCTCGGCGAGCGACCCGTTGTCGGCGACGACGAGCACGAGCACCGGCAGGGACGAGCCGGCGTACGCGAGGATGATCGTGTTCACGACCGACGCGATGTGCGCGCGTCCGACCCGGGTGGCCGCGCGGTACAGCTGAAGGGTCCCGTAGTCGGGATTGGCCCGGGCGAGCTCGTCGACGGTCGCCGCCTGGGTCACGGTGATGTCGTCCAGCACCCCGAGCGTGCCGATGACGATGCCCGCCAGCAGCAGTCCGCGCATGTCGACGTCGTAGGTCGAGCCGACCGCCATGGAGAGGTCGTCGGTGACGCCCGTGAGGTGCAGCGCCGCGACCGAGACGGCGGCCAGCAGGCCCGTGAGCGCGAAGCTCGCGGTCGTGCCGAGCACCGCGACCGTGGTCGCGAGGGTGAGGCCGTGCGTCAGGTACAGGACCGAGACCATGATCGCCGCCGACCCGACGAGGGCGACGAGGACCGGTGACTCCCCCGCCAGGATCGCGGGCACGATGAACCAGAGCAGGATGCCGAAGGTCACCACGAGCCCGCCCACCGCGCTGAGCCCCCGCCAGCGTCCGAAGGCGAGCAGCGCCAGCACCGAGACGAGCACGAGCACCCACATCTCGGACCCGCGCTGGTGGTCGACGACCGAGTAGAGGTCGCCCTCCGGGGTGTCGCTGACGAGCACGACGACCGCGTCACCATCGGCGATCGTCGGGGCGCCGCTGCCGTTGGGCAGGTCGACCTCGATCGTGCGCCCCTCCTCCGGCCCGGAGTCGAGACGCACCTGCGCCGTCCCGCAGCCGTTGGTGTCCTCGGTCAGCTCCTCCTCGCACGGCTGGGCCTCGATCGACACGATCCGCCCGTCGACCTGCTCGCCCGCGAGCTCCTCGGCACCGGCGACGTCGCCCGACGGCCAGAGCCACACCATCGCGGCGATCGTCAGGACAGCGATCGGCGCGATCACGAGCACCGCGATCCTGCGCAGGCGTGCCGACTCCGGGGCGGGCCGGGCGTGGGAGTGACCTGCGGTCATCGGGTCTCCGGTTCTCGTCGCGGACGGGCAGGCGGTTGACGTACACCCTGCCCGACCCGACGCTGGGACCACCAACGACCCGCGAAGGAGCACCCATGCGCGTGCGCGCCGACCTCAACATCTCGCTCGACGGCATCGCGGCGCCGCCGGTCGGCACACCCGAGGAGCCCTTCGGCGAGGACTGGGGACGCCTCGTCGCCGCCTACGTCGCGACCCGCACGATGCAGGAGACGGTCTTCGACAACGCCGGGGCTGGCACCACGGGCGTGGACGACGCCTACGCCCGCCGGTACTTCGAGGGCACCGGTGCCGAGATCATGGGCGCCCACAAGTTCGGGCTCGACCTCTACGGCGACGACCCGGACTGGCAGGGGTGGTGGGGACCCAACCCGCCCTTCCACACACCCGTGTTCGTGCTGACCCACCAGGAGCGACCCTCGCTCGAGATGGAGGGCGGAACGACGTTCCACTTCATCAGCGCCCCGCCACGGGAGGCCCTGCGCCTCGCGTCGGAGGCCGCTGCCGGCCGTGACGTGCGCATCGGCGGAGGACCCACCGTCGTGCAGGAGTACCTCCGCGCCGGGCTCGTCGACGAGCTCCACGTGGCCATCGCGCCGATCGTGCTCAACCGCGGCATCTCGCTCTGGGACGACCTGCGTGGGCTCGACGAGGGCTACGACGTCCGGTCCGAGGCGTCCGAGAGCGGCACCTCGCACGTGACGTTCACGCGCAAGGTGACGCCCTAGCCTCAGACGGCCGCGACCGTGGCGCTCTCGTCGACGTCGTCCACCGGCTGCAGCGCCTCCGGGTCGGGACGACGCAGGCGCGGCACCAGGAGCGCGACGAGCGCACCCGCGAGCGCTGCTCCGGCACCGACGATGAAGCACAGCTGGAACGCACCCTCGCTCGGGATGGTCGTGCCCGGGGCGAGCTCGATCGTCTTGCTCGTCAGGATCGCGGCCATCACGGCACCGGCGATCGTCGTGCCGACCGAGCGCATCAGCGCGTTCACACCCACGCCCGATCCGGCCTCGTGCGCCGGGACGTTGTCGAGGATCAGGGTCGGCATCGCGGCGTAGCCGATGCCGACGCCCGCGGCACCGATGAGGGCGCCGATCATGAGCTGCCACGGCGAGCCCATCAGCATCAGCGAGGCGACGTAGCCGAGGCTCACGACGACCGCGCCGATCGAGAGGGTGATGCGGGCACCGATCTTCGTGAGCAGTCCGCTCGAGACCGGGGCGAACAGCATCATCATGAATCCGGCGGGCGCCATCCAGAGGCCGGCCTGCAGGATCGTCTGCCCCAGACCGAAGCCCGTGGCCTCGGGCAGCTGCAGCAGCTGCGGCATCACGATCGACTGCGCCATCATGCCGAAGCCGATCAGCACGGCCGCGAGGTTCGTGAACAGCACCGGGCGGCGGGCCGAGATGCGCAGGTCGACCAGCGGGTCGGAGGCACGCAGCTCGTACGCGCCCCACGCGATCAGCACCAGCACGCCACCGAGGATGCTGCCGACGGTCTCGGGATCGCCCCAGCCCCAGCTCGAGCCCTTGCTCACGCCGATCAGCGCGGCGCTCAGGCCGACGGCGAGTCCGACGATGCCGACGACGTCGATGTGCGCGGGGTGGCCGTCGGAGACGTTCGGCACGACCACCAGCGTCAGCACCAGGATCACGAGGGCGAGCACGGTCGAGAGCCAGAACAGCCCGTGCCAGGAGTAGCTGTCGGCGATCCAGGCCGAGAGCGGCAGGCCGAGGGCTCCGCCGACGCCGAGGGTCGCGCTGACCGTGGCGACGGCGCTGTTGGCCTTCTCCTTCGGCGCGATCTCGCGCACGAGGCTGATCGCGACCGGGATGTAGCCCATCGCGACGCCCTGCAGGGCACGGCCGGTGAGGAACGGCGCGAGCGTGCTCGCCATGGCCGCGACGAGCGAGCCGACCGCGAGGATGGCCGCCGAGGCGACGAGCACCCGCTTCTTGCCGTACATGTCGGCGAGACGCCCGCTGACGGGCATCGTGACGGCGGCCGCGAGCAGCGTGGCCGTGATGGCCCACGACGCGCTGCCCGGGTCGGTGTTCAGCAGCTCGGGGAGCTCGCTCTGGATCGGGATGACGAGCGACTGCATCAGCGCGCCGGAGAGGCTGCCGAGGCAGAGGACGGTGATGATCGCGGCCGGTGAGAAGACCCGCCGGGTGGGGGTGCTGGTGCTCATGGAGGTCCTTCGGGAAGTCTGGGGCACGGATGTGGTCCGCGCTCAATATGTAGACTACACATCGTTGCAGCAGAGAACCATCGAGGAGCGACATGACCCGGGTCACAGACGATCTCCGCGACACCCCCGAGGGGGTCGCGATCATCTCGATCTCACGGCTCGAGCGTGCCCAGCGCGCGGCCGAGGACGTGTCCGAGATGCGCGTTGCCGACCGGCGCCTGCTCTGGCTGCTCTCGGACGGCGTGCCCCGCACGATGCGCGAGGTCGCCGACGCCCTGGGCCTGGAGCAGTCCACGGTCAACCGCCAGGTGAACGCGGCCCTCGACCTCGGGCTCCTCGCCCGAGCCGACCCTGACGAGCACCACGCCCGGCCGCTCGTCGTGACCGAGGCGGGACAGTCGCTGTTCTCGCGGTCCTTCGACCGCCACATGGGATACGTCGAGCGGGCGCTCGCCGCCGTTCCCGACGTACGGCGCGCGGCCTTCCTCGACGACCTCGTCGCCTTCGTGGACGCCTACGAGGGCGCCATCGACGAGACGAGCCCCGCTCCCGGTCGATGACCGGAAGCGGGGCTCGTGAGGACTGACCCAGTGGGAGCGGGTCAGCCCAGGACGTCGGAGGCGTTGACGTCACCGTCAGCAGCGTCGATCGCCTGCGCAAGTCGATCGAGCTGGTCCTCCTCCACCGTCACGTCTGCCTCGTCGAGACCCTTGCGAAGCTCGTCAGCGACCGTGCCCTCGGGGGCACCGTCCTGGTAGCTCGACACGCGGTCGACGACGTTCTGGATCGCTTCCAGCTGGTCCTCGGTGAAAGTGCTCATGCCAGGCAGGTACCCCGAAATCCGCGCCTCATGCATGCGCCTTTGCGATTCGAGGTCCGGACGAGCCCGGTGCGTGGACCGGCGTCCTGCGGGTACTCCTCCCCCGTCCACGTCCACCCGATCCGAGGAGCCCCCATGAACGCGTCCCACCCCGACTCCGGGCCCGGCACCGACGGCACGGCGCCCGTCGACCCGAAGACGTCGCCCGACACCGAGCCCGACACCGACGAGCCGCCGACGCAGGCGTCGCCGGACGCCAGCGAGGTCGACGACGACGGCCGCCCGGCCGAGCCCCTCGAGCCCGCCAGCGGCTCCGACCGCGAGCCCGACGCGGACTCCTGAGACCGGTCCTCGTCGGCCGGTGCCCCCGGCCCGGCCGGCGAGCGACCACTGCAACTTCGCGGTTCACTGAGACATGCGAGCGATCTGGAAGGGCGCCATCAGCTTCGGCCTCGTCTCGGTGCCGGTGAAGGTCTACAGCGCGACGTCGTCGCACGACCTCCCCCTGCACCAGGTGCACTCCGAGGACGGCGGGCGCATCAAGTACCAGCGACGGTGCGAGGAGTGCGGCAAGGTCGTGCCCTACGAGGACATCGACCGCGCTTACGAGGAGGGCGGCCGCCGGGTCGTGCTGAGCGAGGACGACTTCGAGCTCCTCCCGGCCGAGCGCGACCACGAGATCGAGGTCGTCGAGTTCGTGCCGGCCGACCAGGTCGAGATCCTCCGTCTCGACAAGGCGTACTTCCTCGAGCCCGAGGACAAGGCGCTCAAGCCGTACACGCTGCTGCGCCGCGCCCTGGAGGACACCGACCGCACCGCGATCGTGCGCTTCGCCCTGCGCCGCAAGACGCGGCTCGCCGCCCTGCGCGTCCGCGGCGACGTGCTGGTGCTGCAGACCATGCTCTGGGACGACGAGGTCCGCTCCCCCGCGTTCGACGTCCTGGAGAACACGCCGAAGATCTCGCAGCGCGAGCGCGACATGGCCCAGCAGCTCGTCGAGTCGCTGTCCGACGACTTCGATCCCGGCGCGTTCACCGACGAGTACCAGGAGCAGCTGCGCGACCTCATCGCCCAGAAGCTCGAGAAGGGCGACGACGCCGAGGTGCTGGTGACCGACGACAGTGGCGACGACTCCGGCGACAACGTGATCGACCTGATGGACGCGCTCGAGCGCAGCCTGTCGAAGAAGGCCGGCGCGAAGAAGAAGGCACCCGCCAAGAAGTCGGCGGCGAAGAAGACCACCGCGAAGAAGACTCCGGCCAAGAAGACCCCGGCCAAGAAGGCGGCGACGAAGAAGACCACCGCGAAGAAGGCCCCCGCCAAGAAGGCCGCCGCGAAGAAGACGGCGCCCAAGAAGAAGTCTGCGTGACGTGGCAGCGGCCGTCACGACCGAGCTCGGCGGTCGGCAGCTGCGGCTGACCAACCCCGACAAGGTGCTGTACCCGGCCACGGGCACGACCAAGGCCGAGGTCATCGACTACTACCTCCAAGTCGCGCCGTACCTCCTCCCGCACGTGACGGGACGCATCGTGACGCGCAAGCGGTGGGTCGACGGCGTGGGCACCGCGGACGACCCGGGCGAGGTCTTCTTCGAGAAGAACCTGCCCGACTCGGCGCCCGACTGGATCCCTCGCGTCGGCATCGAGCACAAGGCGCGCACCACGACCTACCCGCTGTTCGTCGAGCCCGCGGCGCTCGCCTGGGCCGGACAGGTCGCAGCGCTCGAGCTGCACGTGCCGCAGTGGAGAGTCGGACCGAGCGGCACGCACGAGAACCCCGACCGCCTCGTGCTCGACCTCGACCCCGGCCCGGGCACCGGCCTGCCCGAGTGCGTCGTGGTGGCCAAGCGGGCGCGCGCCCTGCTGAAGGACATCGGCCTGGACCCGTTCCCGGTCACGAGTGGCAGCAAGGGCCTCCACCTGTACGCCGCGCTCGACGGCACCAACGACGCGGATTCCATCAACGCCTTCGCCAAGCGCGTCGCCCAGGCGCTCGAGGAGGAGCTGCCGGACCTCGTCGTCTCGTCGATGCGCAAGACCGACCGCACCGACAAGGTGCTCGTCGACTGGAGCCAGAACAATGGCGCCAAGACGACCATTGCGCCGTACTCGCTGCGCGGGCGTGACGAGCCGTTCGTCGCGGTGCCGCGCACCTGGCGCGAGCTCAACGACCCCGACCTGCGCCACCTGCGGCTCGACGAGGTGCTGGCCCGGATGAAGCGTCGCAAGGACCCGATGGCCGCCCTGGGCCGCTCAGCCGTTCACGACGGGGTCGAGGAGACCGACCGCCTCCAGGCGTACCGCGCCAAGCGCGACGCGTCACGCACGCCCGAGCCGGTGCCGAAGGGGCGGCCGAAGGGCTCGGGCGAGGGACGCGTCTTCGTGGTCCACGAGCACCACGCGAGCAGCCTCCACTGGGACCTGCGTCTCGAGCGCGACGGCGTGCTGCGGTGCTGGGCCCTGCCGAAGGGCATCCCGGACGACCCGCGCCGCAACCGGCTCGCGGTGCCCACCGAGGACCACCCGCTGGAGTACGCCACGTGGGAGGGCACGATCCCGCAGGGCGAGTACGGCGGCGGCGAGTCGCTGATCTGGGACTCCGGCACGTACGAGACCGAGAAGTGGAACGACGGAGAGGTCATCGTGACGCTCCGCGGGGGCGAGGACGGCGGGCTCGGCGGCGAGCGACGCATCGCGCTCGTGCGGACCGGCAAGAACTGGCTCGCCCACGTCATGAAGCCGGCCGGGGTGGGCGAGCGCGGCTCGCTGAGGAAGCTCGCCGTCGAGCCGATGCTGGCCAGTCCCGGCACCGCGTCCGACCTGTCCGGCGACGACTGGGCGTTCGAGATGAAGTGGGACGGCGTGCGCACGATCGCCGTGCTGGACGGTGGCGACGTGTCGCTCCTGAGCCGCACCGGCCGGCAGGTCGCCCCCACCTACCCCGAGGTGACGGAGGCGCTCGCCTCGATCGCCCCCGGGGAACCGATCGTGCTCGACGGCGAGGTCGTGGCCCTCGGCCGGCGCGGGGCGCCCGACTTCGGTCTGCTGCAGCAGCGCATCCAGCTCAGCGCACCGGCCGACGTCGCGGCAGCGCGCGAACAGGTGCCCGTCCGGTTCTTGGTGTTCGACGTGCTGCGCGCGGGCGGTCGCGACCTCACGTCGCTCGCCTACGCCAGGCGCCGCGAGGAGCTGGCCGACCTCGCGCTCGACGACCTGGAGTCCGTCGAGGTGCCCCCGGCGTTCACCGGGACGCTCGAGGAGGCGATCGAGGAGAGCCGCGGTCGTGGCCTGGAGGGAGTCCTGGCGAAGCGCGTGGGCTCCAAGTACCTGCCCGGGAAGCGGTCGAGCTCCTGGGTCAAGCTCAAGCACCAGCGCTCGCAGTCGGTCGTGATCGGCGGCTGGCGCCCCGGCAACGGGCGCCGGTCCGGTTCGATCGGCTCGCTGCTGGTCGGCGTGCCGGAGGACGGCGGCCTGACCTACCTGGGCCGGGTCGGCACCGGCTTCAGCGAGCGCGACCTCGAGGAGCTCGCCTCGCGCCTCCAGCGGTCCGAGCGCAAGACCTCGCCGTTCGCCGACGTCCCCCGCGACGTCGCGCGGGTGGCCCGGTGGGTCACGCCCCGCATCGTGGGCGAGGTCGACTTCACCGAGCTCACCGGCGACGGCCACCTTCGCCACCCCGTGTGGAAGGGCCTGCGCACGGACGTGGCGGCCGGCGACGTCCGACGGGAGTGACGGGGAGACCACCAGGTCCTGGAAGGCTCAGATGCGGGGGCCGCGGCCACCGACGACCTGGACGATCGTGGCGTTGAACGCCTCGAGGTCGTCGGGGTTGCGCGAGGTGATGAGGTCCCAGCCGTTGCCCGGGCAGTGGAAGACCGTCTCGTCCACCCAGGTGCCGCCCGCGTTGGTGATGTCGGTGCGCAGCGAGGGGAACGACGTGAGGGTCTTGCCCGGCAGCACCGCGGCCTCGACGAGCGCCCACGGTCCGTGGCAGATCGCCGCGACCGGCTTCTTCGCCTCGACGAAGGCCGTGACGATCGCGACCGAGGCGGCGTCCGCGCGGACGTGGTCGGCGTTCACCGTGCCGCCGGGGATGACGAGCGCGTCGTAGTCGGTCACCTGGACGTCGCCCACGGCGATGTCGGGGTCGAACGTGCTGTCCTTGTCGGTGTCGCCGACCATCGACTGCACGGGCTCCACCTTCGGCGCGGCGTGCACGGCGGTGCCTCCGGCCTCGCGGATCGCCGCCAGCGGCTGCTCCAGCTCGGCCTTCTCGACACCCTCCTGCGAGGTGAGGACGAGGATCTTCGTGCCGTTCAGGGTGCTCATGCGGGTTCTCCTTCGGATCGAGTACGTCGGAAAGGGAGTACCCCGTCGACGCTAACCCTCACCCAAGCGAGCCCGGACGTGCGAAAGGAGGGGCACGAGCCCCTCCGTGATCCAAGGTATAGCGCGAACCGGGGCTTGCCGCAAGACCCCCTCCCTGACCCAGAATGGCCGGCCGACGCTGCAATCCGAGGGGAAACGGGGCACCATGGCCAGCTCGCACGACACGATCTTCCACCTGCCGGACGGGCTCGCCGCCAAGGCGGACGCCGCGCTGGTGGCCGATGACGACCAGCACTTCGACCGGATCGGCAGGTCGCTCGCGACCCAGGTCGGCGAGCACACGGCTCGGCTCGACGAGGCGCGCAAGCGGCCGACCCGGGGCGGCACGGAGGCGCTCGAGCGCGACCAGGAGGTGCACCACCTGACGTCGCGTCTCGCGCTGCTGCGCCGGTTCGGCGTCGACCTGTGCCTGGGGCGCATGGTCACCACGGACGGCGAGCGGGTCTACGTGGGTCGGCTCGGCCTGCACGACGCCGGCGGCGAGCGGCTGATGGTCGACTGGCGCTCCCCCGTCGCCGAACCGTTCTTCGGCGCGACGCACGCCGACCCGATGGGGCTCGCCAGCCGCCGCCGGTACCGCTGGAGCCAGGGCCGCATCACCGACTACTGGGACGAGGCGTTCACGCAGGACGGCCTGGAGTCCTCGGTCGCGCTCGACGACCAGTCGGCCTTCATCGCGTCGCTCGGGACGAGCCGCTCCGAGCGGATGCGGGACGTGCTCGGCACGATCCAGTCCGACCAGGACGCGATCATCCGGGCCGGCTCCAGCGGTGCGCTCGTCATCGACGGAGGACCCGGCACCGGCAAGACCGTCGTCGCCCTGCACCGCACCGCCTACCTGCTGTACTCCGACCCTCGGCTCGGCCACCGCAGGGGCGGCGTGCTGTTCGTCGGGCCGCACGCGCCGTACCTGGCCTACGTGGCCGACGTGCTGCCGAGCCTCGGCGAGGAGGGCGTCCAGACATGCACCGTGCGCGACCTCGTGCCCGAGGGGCGACGTGCGCGCGCCGAGTCCGATCCCGAGGTCGCCCGGCTCAAGGCCGGCGTCGAGCTGCTGACCGCGATCGAGCCCGCCGTCGCCCTGTACGAGGAGGCACCCACCCAGCCCCTCTCGGTCGAGACGCCCTGGGCCGACGTCCGCCTCGCGTCGCGCGACTGGGCGGAGGCGTTCGCGGCGGCCGAGCCCGGCGTCCCGCACAACGTGGCCCGCGACCAGGTGTGGGACGCCCTCGTCGCGATCGTCGCCGACCGGGTGGCGGAGGCGCTCGGCGACGTCGACGACGACCCCGAGGCGGAGCGCGGCCCCAGCGACGGTCTCCGGCGCTCGCTCGACCGCAACCGCGACCTGCGGGAGACCTTCGACCGCGCCTGGACGATCGTCGAGCCCACCGACCTGGTCGCCGACCTCTGGACCGTGCCGGCCTACCTGCAACGGTGCGCCCCGTGGCTGAGCGACCAGCAGGTGCAGCTGCTGCAGCGCGACGACGGCTACGCGTGGACCGAGGCCGACCTGCCGCTGCTCGACGCCGCACGCCTGCGCCTGGGCGACCCCGACGCCTCGGCCCGACGCCGACGCCAGCAGGAGGCCGTGGCGGTCGAGCGCGACCGCATGAGCCGCGTCGTGGACGACCTGATCGCGACCGACGACTCCGAGCTCATGCTGATGTCGATGCTGAGGGGCGACGACCTCAAGGCGTCGCTCGACGACGCGGCGGTCGCGCCGGACGCCGACCCGGACCTGCTGGCCGGGCCGTTCGCGCACGTCGTGGTCGACGAGGCCCAGGAGCTCACCGACGCCGAGTGGCAGATGCTGCTGGTGAGGTGCCCCTCCCGCAGTCTCACGATCGTGGGCGACCGCGCCCAGGCGAGGCACGGCTTCGCCGAGTCGTGGGCCGAGCGGCTCGCCCGCATCGGGCTGGACCAGGTCGAGCTCGCGTCGCTGACGATCAACTACCGCACGCCCGCGGAGGTGATGTCCGAGGCCGAGCCGGTGATCCGGGCGGCGCTGCCGGACGCGAACGTGCCGACGTCCATCCGCAGCACCGGAGAGCCTGTCACGCACGGCGACGTCGCCGAGCTCGAGGACGTGCTGACCGCCTGGCTCGAGTCGACGGACGAGGGCACGGCCTGCGTCATCGCGCGCGCACCGTCGGACCAGGCGCCGGCGGATCCGCGGGTCCGGACGCTGACGCCCACCCTGGCCAAGGGACTCGAGTTCGACCTCGTCGTGCTCGTCGACCCGGAGACCTTCGGCACCGGCATCGCAGGCGCCGTGGACCGCTACGTCGCCATGACACGAGCCACGCAGCGGCTCGTCGTCCTGACGTCGCCGTCGGTCTGAGCCGGCGAGTGGGGTCCGCCCGGTTGCCGGGGCTTGGAGCGCGTGGTTCCGTGGAGGGGACTCACCGGTTGAGCACTCAGCCGTTCGAGTCCGAACCCCGGGGACGTACCCATGTCAGTCTCAGTCGACCTCGAGGAGCAGTCTCACCGGTTGCTCACCGAAGCCCATTCGCACGGATCGCTCCAGCGCGAACGCCTCCAGAACCAGGTCATCGAGGACAACCTCCCTCTCGCGCGCCGTCTCTCGCGCCGCTACTGCGGTCGAGGGGTCGCGGCCGACGACCTCGAGCAGGTGGCTCGACTCGGTCTGCTCCAGGCGGTGCGACGGTTCGACGTCGAGCAGCGCTCGTTCCTGGCCTTCGCCATCCCGACGATCTTGGGTGAGCTGCGGCGCCACTTCCGCGACCAGGCCTGGGTCGTGCGTCCCGGACGTCGGATCCAGGAGGTCCAGGCTGCGGCGACGGCCGCGCGGGACGATCTTCGCGCCGAGCTGTCCCGCGAGCCGACGTCCCACGAGGTTGCCGATCGCATCGACCAGCCCGTCGCGGCGCTGACCGAGGCCGACGCCGTCGCGGGTGCGTTCTCGCCGCGGTCGCTCGACGCCCCGACGCCCGGGACCGACGTGGCGCTCGCGCAGACCCTCGGCGCCGAGGACCCGAACCTCGCGCTCGCCGAGGGACTCGTGGCCGTCGCCCCGGCCATCCGCGCGCTCGACGAGCGGGACCGACGCCTCCTGCAGCTGCGCTTCGCCGAGGACCGGAAGCAGAAGGACATCGGCCGCGAGCTCGGGATCTCGCAGATGCAGGTCTCGCGACGCCTGACCACGGTGCTCGCCCGACTCCGCGACGCCGTCGACGACACGCCACTGGCGAGCTGAACGGGCACCGAGACATCTCCACCCATCGAGAGGACGCACCATGACCATCGCTCCGCAGGATCCTGACCGTCCCCCGGTCAAGCCGACGCAGCCGGACACGCCCGGGGCCGACCCGGCGATCGAGCCGGGACTCCCGGCTCCGGACCCTGACGTCGACCCCGCGGGCACCCCGGCGGGAGACCCGGTCCCGAGCGACTGACTCGCGGTCCGGCGAAACTTCCTGCGTCCGACGGCATGCGACTCGGCGGAGCGGGTACGTCTCCTGCATGGATCGGGTGCCCCGCGGGACAGCCGCTCCCAGGCCCCGGTGGTCAAGCCCACGGCTACCGGGGCCGCCCCCTGTCGGGGCGGCCCCACGAGCTCAGAGGCGGTCGAGCACCGTGGTCATGTCGTCCTCGGTGTCGCTGCCGATCTTCTCGAACACGAGCTTCACGAACGGCGTGCCGAGCTTGGCGGCGCCCTTCATCTCGATCTCCGCCGTGTAGGTGATCTCGCTGCCGTCGCCCGCGGGCACGACCTCGATGGTGTCGGTCGTGCTGGCCGAGTCGTTCGACCCGGTGAACACGACCCGCGAGTCGGTCAGCTCGACGAGCTCGTAGACGAGCTCGGTCGACACACCGGCGATCTTCGAGACGTTGTGCCAGCGCGTGCCGACCTCGACCGGGCCGCTGTCGATCTGCTGGCACGTCTCCGTGCCGGGATCCCACTCCTCGGCGTTCGCGAAGTCCTTGAGGTAGTCGAGGACGACGGCAGGCGTGGGCTGGACGGTGAACGTACGGCTGATGGTGGTCATGCGACGGGAGTACCCGCCTGGACGCCGCGCGAACCTAGAGCTTGCGCCAGGCCACGACGATCGCGACGGCGGTGACGGCCAGCACGGCGAGCTGCGGCCAGCGCTCGGCGGCGCCGTGCTTCGCCTGCGCGGCGACGTTGGCCGGGCTGACCTTCGCGCCGAGCGCGTCGACGGTGTCGGCCAGCTGCTCGCGGGTCTGCTCGATGTCGGCGCGGATCTCCTTCGCGGAGGCTCCGGGCCCGGGTCGGTCGCTCATGCGTGCTCCCCCTTCACGGCAGCCAGATCCTTCTTCACGTTCTCGGCCGTGTGCGGCGGGCCGACCTCCTTGACCTGCTTCACGCCGAGCAGGGCGCCTAGCCCGGCCAGGACGAACAGGATGCCGGCCACGATGAGGGCCGCCAGCCACACGTCGACCACGAGGGCGAACGCCGCGATGGCGGCCGCGACCAGCGCGCCGACTCCGTAGACGGCGAGGAGCCCGGTGGCGCCGAACAGTCCGACGCCGATGCCGGCGTGCTTCACGCTCTCGCGCACCTCGGCCTTGGCCAGCTCCATCTCGTCACGGACGAGGCGACCGGTCTGCTCGGCCAGCTGGGCGGTCAGCTCACCGACGGTGGGCTCGCGCGCGTCGCCCTCAGGCATCGTCGGCCTGGACGGGGTTCTCCGGGGTGCCCGGGAGCGGGTCGCCGTGTGCCTTGGGGGTCTTGCCGCTGGGGGCGCCCTTGACGGAGGTGTCGGGCGTCGGCACGTCGTCCGACGACACGAGGTCCTGGACCTTGTCCTTCGCCGTGGCGGCGGCCTCGGCAGCCTTGTCGGCCGCCTTGCCGGCAGCAGCCTGCGCCTTCTCCTTCACGACGGGCGCCTGCTGCGCCGCGTAGTCCTGGGCCTGGTTCGCGGCCTTCTGCACGTGCGGGTCGCTCTTGACGCGGCCGGCAGCGGAGACGATCTGCTCGTACCGCTCCCGCCCGGCGCGTGCACCGAGCACGTAACCCACGGCAGCAGCCGCGAGGATGGTGGTCTTCCTCAGCATGGTTCCTCCCGAGTGTGTCGCCGACGGGCCGGGCCCGCCTGTCGCGTCGGACGTACCCCTCGACCCTTGCACCATTCGCGACACGTCGCAGTCCGAGGATCAGCCGGCGTCGCGGCGCAACCATTCGCGTGGCGGCATGCCGTGCGCGGTGCTGAAGGCCCTGCTGAAGGCCGAGACGTGCGCGTACCCAAGTCGTCGCGCGACGACCGAGGGCGGATGGCCGTCCCACATCAGGGCCCGCGCCTCGGTCATGCGCGCCGTGGCACGCCACCGCGGGAACGGCGCGCCGAGGCACAGCTCGAAGTCGCGGCGCAGGGTCGCGGCGTCGACGTCCAGCTCGCACGACCAGGCCGCCAGGCTGCGTCGGTCCGACGGGTCCTCGATCACGGCGGTCACGATCGCCTCGACCGGTGCCGGCAGCTGCTCGGGCACCGGCTGCACCGGGTGGAGCAGGTCGAGGAACGCCTGCTCGTCGTGCCCTCGCGGGCGGAGCAGGAAGTGGTTCGCCACCACGGTGTGGAGCAGGTACAGCTCGACGTCCTCGTCCTGCGGCATCCGGACGACGCGCAGGTTCTCGGCCCGCACCGGGCGACCACCGGGCTTCCACCCCAGCGGCAGCACGACAGAACCCTCCGCGACCTCCAGCTCGTGGGCGAGCCCACGACCGAGCCAGACCACGTCGCCGGCCGTGAGCTCCCGGCGACGTCCTCCCATCTCGATCGTGGCGGCACCGCGGTACACCCACAGCACGCTGTCGAAGGGGGTGATCCACGAGGCCAGGGGCACCGCCGGCACGGGTGGCGGAGCCGTCGGCAGCGCCTCGGCGACGACGAGCGACGCCAGGTCGTGGGACGGCGGACCGGAGGCCGGGGCTGCCGACGCGCGACCGGCGGCGAAACGGCCGGGACTGACGCCCATGCGGTCGGTGAAGGCGTGGGTGAAGCCTGTGATGCTCGCGTACCCGACCCGATGCGCGGTCCAGCCGATGTCCCGGCCCGCGGCGAGATGAGCGGCCGCCGCATCCGTCCTGATCGCCGTGCGCCACTGCGCGAGACTGCATCCTGTCTCCGCCCGCAGCTGGCGCTGCAACGTGCGAGGACTGGTCGTGGCCCCGGACGCCAGCTCGGTCAGGCTCGCGGCGCAGGCGGGGTCGCGGAGCAGTCGATCGACGACCGCGCGGGGGCCGGGCGACCGTGGCATCGGTGGGAGGGGTGTCCAGTCGGTGTCACCGCCGGCCGGCACGAGGCCGGCCAGCAGGTCACGCAGGCGGGAGCGGTCCGGGACGGCCCCGCTGCTGAAGCCGAACGAGCGTGCCATGCGGTGGACGATCCAGTCGGACCAGTCCGGCGGCACCGCGACGACGCACGGGCCCACGAGCGGCTCGGGGAGGTCGTCGCCGTCGGCGAGCAGCGGCAGAGCCACGCCGCCTCGGGCCAGGTCGACCGAGTGCCGCAACCCCGGTGGCACCCACACCGCCTGACCGGCCGTGGCGACCAGAGCCTCGCGACCCTCGACCTGCACGGTCAGCGTGCCGTGCCGCACCCACATCAGGACGGCGTCGTCCTCGGCGACCGGCTCGATCCGCGACGCCGGGATGCTCGGGACGGCGCCGCGCCAGAGCGGGGTCAAGCAGGTGGCGCGTTCGAGCAACTCGGTCACGAGAGGGAAGGCTAGCCTAAGACGGTTTGCTGCCCACCCGAGAGGCCCTCATGTCCCCCGTCACCTCCCGCCGCCCGCGCCGCACCCTCGGCGCCGCGCTCGCTCTCGTCCTCACCGCCGGTCTCGTCGCCTGCGGCGGCTCGTCCGACGCCGGTGACGGCCCCGTCGCCGCCGTCCCCCTGCCCGAGGCCGAGGGCACGACCGAGTACCCGCTGACCCTCGACACCTGGCTGGGCGAGTCGACGCTCGAGGAGCGTCCGGAACGCATCGCCGTGGTGGGCTTCTCCTCCAACCTCGACGCGCTCGAGGCCATCGGCGTGACCCCCGTGTACTACGGCGGCCGTGACGCCGAGAAGGGCTGGGCCTGGAACGACCCGGCCTACCTCGAGGAGATCGGCGTGACCGACGTGCAGGACGACGTCCTCAACTTCGAGGGCATCGCCGCCGCCGAACCCGACCTCATCGTGTCTTTCAACGCGATCATCGAGCAGGCCGACTACGACAAGCTGGCCGACATCGCCCCCGTGATCGACCTCACCGAGGATCCGGGTGTCGGCGACAAGGTCGACTGGCGCGAGGTCCAGCGACAGCTCGGCGAGGCGCTCGACCTGAGCGCGGCCGCCGATCAGGCCGTCGCCGACGCCGAGGCGACGATCGCCGAGGTCGCCGCGTCGCACCCCGAGTACGCCGGGAAGACCTCCACGATCATGTACGACTACGGCTCCGAGTTCGGCATGTCCTACTACACCGTGACGGGCGGCCCGACCGAGGGCGTCATGCTCGACCTCGGCTTCGTGCCCAACCCGCTGGCGGAGAACTTCACGACCGACGACGTCGTCTCGGAGGAGAACCAGGCGCTGCTCGACGGTGACGTCCTCGTGGTGATCTACACCGACGAGAAGAGCCGCGAGTTCCGTGAGGCCCAGCCGCTGTTCCAGGCCATCCCGGCCGTCGCCGAGGGCCGCTACGAGTCGCTCGTCTTCCAGGAGGACTCGGCGACGGATCAGCTGATGACCTCGGACGGCCAGCTCGTCGAGAACGCCGTGTGGGTCCTGCGACGAGGCGCCAGCGCGATCGCCCTCCCGTGGGCGGCCGACAAGATCGCCAACGGCTGGCTCGGCGGCGTCGACCTCTCCTGACCCGACCGGCCGGTCCGCACGTGCTCGGGGGCGTGCGGACCGGCCACCACCCCACCCGTCACCCGAGCCAGCGGAGGAGCAACCATGACCACGATCCACCCCACCCGGCGACGCCTCGTCCTTCTCGCGACCGCGGGCGTGCTGGTCGCCGGCCTGCTCTCCGCCTGCGGAGGATCCGATGACGAGGGTCCCGTCGAAGCGGTGGCGCTGCCCGAGGCCGAGGGCTCGACCCAGTACCCGCTGACCCTGGACACGTGGCTCGGTGAGTCGACCCTCCAGGAGCGTCCCGAGCGGATCGCGGTGTTCGGATACTCCTCGAGCCTCGACGCGCTCGAGGCCATCGGCGTGACGCCCGTGTACTACGGAGGCCGCGACGCCAAGGCCGGCTACGAGTGGAACGACTCCGCCTACCTCGACGGCATCGGCGTCGCCGACGAGATCACCGACTTCGTGCTCGACTACGAGTCGATCGCCGCCACCGAGCCCGACCTGATCGTCGTGCCCGGCTTCCTGCAGGACACCGAGCAGTTCGACAAGCTCAGCGACATCGCTCCCGTCCTCGACCTGCCGGAGGACCCGGGCAACGGCGACCGGACCGACTGGCGGGCGTTGCAGCGACAGATCGGTGAGGCCCTCGACCTGAGCGAGGCCGCCGACGAGGCCGTCGCCGAGGCGGACGCACACATCGCCGAGGTCGCTGCAGCCCACCCCGAGTGGGCGGGCAAGACCGTCACGATCGGCTACGACTACGGCCCCGAGTACGGCATGTCGTACTACACGGTCGCCGGCGGACCGGCCGAGGGCCTGCTGCTCGACCTCGGCTTCGCGGCCAACCCGACGGCCACCAGCTTCGTCGAGTCCGACGCGATCTCCGAGGAGAACCAGGGCCTGCTCGACGCCGATGCCCTCGTGATGATCTACAACGACGAGGTCGGCCGCGAGGCTCGGGAGTCGCAGCCACTGTTCCAGGCCGTGCCCGCTGTCGCCGACGGTCGCTACGAGTCGCTCATCTACCCCGCAGGGGCTGCGACCGACCCGCTGATCACCTCGGACGGCGGCGAGGCAGCCAACGCCGTGTGGCCGTTGCGTCGCGGGGCCAGCGCCCTCTCCCTGCCGTGGACCGCCGACGCGCTCGCCGACGGCTGGCTCGCCGACATCCCGTTCTCCTGACCCCGCAGCCTCCACCGGCGCAAACGGCTTAGGCTGCCCTACGTTCCCGAGAACAGGACCTGATGACCGCCACCAGCACCCCCGCGACCGACCGGGCACCCGACGAGGTGCCCGCCCGGCCCGACGGATCGCTGTACCGGCGGCGCGCGCTGGGGCTGCTGGTGATCCTCGGACTGCTGGTCGTCTCGATCGCGCTGAGCCTCATGTACGGGGCGAACCCCTTGCCGCTCGACAGCGTGTGGCGCGGGTTCTGGGCGCACGACGACACCGAGGCGTCGATCATCGTGTGGACGTTGCGCATCCCGCGCACGCTCGTCGGCATCATCGTCGGGGCGGCATTCGGGGTCGCCGGCGCGCTGATCCAGGCGCTGACCCGCAACCCGCTGGCCGACCCGGGCATCCTCGGCGTCAACGCCGGCGCGGGCTTCGCGGTGACGCTCGGCGTCGGCATCTTCGGCATCTCCAGCGCGCAGGGCTACGTCTGGTTCGCGTTCCTCGGGGCTGCGATCGCCACGGTGCTGGTCTACGTCATCGGTGCGTCCGGCGGCGGGTCGGCCTCGCCGATCACGCTCGTGCTGGCCGGTGTCGCGCTCGCCGCGGTGCTCGGCGGCGTCGGCACGTTCCTGACCCTGATCGACCCCGAGACCTTCCAGCGCCTGCGACGGTGGGGCGTCGGCTCGATCGACGGCACCAACCTGACCGACACGTGGCAGGTGTTCCCGTTCCTGATCGCGGGTCTGCTGCTCGCGCTGGTCCTGTCCGGCGCGCTCAACTCGATCGCCCTCGGCGACGACCTCGCCGCCTCGCTCGGCACGAGCATCATGCGCACCCGGGTGCTCGGCATCGTCGCCGTGACGCTCCTCGCCGGCGGCGGCACCGCCTTGACCGGTGGCATCGGCTTCGTCGGTCTGATGGTGCCCCACATCGTGCGCTGGTTCACCGGGCCCGACCAGCGCTGGGTCATCGCCTACTCCGCGCTGGCCGCGCCGATCCTGGTGCTGCTGTCCGACGTGATCGGCCGCGTCATCGCCCGGCCTGGCGAGATCGAGGTCGGCATCGTCACGGCGGTGGTCGGTGCTCCCGTGCTGATCCTGCTGGTGCGTCGATCGAAGGCGAGCGGACTGTGAGCATCCTCCAGCGGCAGACCGGGACCAGCGTCGACTTCGGCTACGCGACCCGCAGCCTGCGCACGCGCTGGTTCTCCGCCCGGGTACCGGTGCGGATCCTCACGGTGTCGGCGATCCTGTTCGCGATCGCCCTCGGCAGCGGCGTCGTGGCCCTGCGCTTCGGCGACTACCCGCTGACGCTCGAGCAGGTCGTGCGCACGGTCACCGGTGGCGGCCAGAGCTTCCACCGCATGATCGTGCTCGAGTGGCGGCTGCCGATCATCGTCGCCGCGATCGTGTTCGGCGCCGTGCTCGGCATCGGCGGGGCGATCTTCCAGTCACTGACCCGCAACCCGCTCGGCTCCCCCGACGTCATCGGCTTCGACGCGGGCTCGTACACCGCGGTCGTCGTCGTGATGCTGCTGATGAACACCCGCGACTACTGGTCGCTGGCCTCCGCCGCGATCATCGGCGGCATCGCGACGGCCTTCGTGGTCTACGTGCTGTCGTACCGACGCGGGGTGCAGGGCTTCCGGCTGATCATCGTGGGCATCGGCGTCTCGGCAATGCTCGGCTCGATCAACAGCTACCTCATCACCCGCGCCGACATCGAGGACGCGCTCGCCGTGGGGTTCTGGGGAGCCGGCTCGGTCAGTCGTGTCACGTGGTCGAGCATGGTGCCGGCGCTCATGATCTTCGGCGTGATCTGCGCGTGCTCGGCCCTGCTCGCGCCCGCGCTGCGGAGGCTCGAGCTCGGCGACGACGCCGCGGTCACGCAGGGCACCCGCGTGGGCGCGACCCGGCTCGCCCTGATCGTCGTGGGTGTCTCCACGACGGCCCTCGTCACTGCCACGGCGGGGCCGCTCGGATTCATCGCCCTCGTGGCACCGCAGATCGCCCGACGCCTGACCCGCTCCCCCGGCGTCAGCCTGCTCTCGGCCGCCGCGATGGGCGCGGTGCTGCTCATGGGCGCCCAGCTGCTCTCGCTCGTGGTCGCCAGCTTCTACCGGCCGATCCCGGTGGGACTCATCACGGTCTGCGTCGGCGGCGTCTACCTCATCTGGCTGCTCGTCCGCGAGGCGCGCCGCCACCAGACCACCTCGATCGCGTGAGACGGGACGAGACATGACATCAGGAACCGAGAGCTCACGCCTGAGGGCCGACGGCGTCACGATCGGCTACGACAAGCGCACGATCTCGACCGACCTGACCGCCGAGATCCCCGACGGCTCGTTCACCGCGATCATCGGCCCCAACGCGTGCGGCAAGTCGACCCTGCTGCGCGCGCTGGCGCGCGTGCTCACCCCCACGACCGGGCAGGTCGTGCTCGACGGCGAGGCCATCCGCTCGTACAAGTCCAAGGAGGTCGCGCGCCGCCTCGGGCTCCTTCCCCAGACCTCGCTCGCCCCCGACGGCATCCGGGTCGCCGACCTGGTGGCCCGCGGCCGTGCGCCGTACCAGTCGCTGATCCAGCAGTGGCGTCCCGAGGACGAGACCGCCGTCCACGAGGCCATGGCCGCCACCCGCGTCGACGAGCTCTCCGGCCGCTACGTCGACGAGCTCTCCGGCGGCCAGCGCCAGCGCGTCTGGGTGGCCATGCTGCTGGCCCAGCAGACGCCGATCATGCTGCTCGACGAGCCCACGACCTTCCTCGACATCGCCCACCAGTACCAGCTGCTCGAGCTGCTCACGACGCTGCACGGCCAGGGGAAGACGCTCGTCGCCGTGCTGCACGACCTCAACCAGGCCGCCCGCTACGCCGACCACCTGATCGTCATGAAGGACGGTCGCATCGTCACGACCGGGGCGCCCGAGGACGTCATGACCGCGGAGCTCGTCGAAGAGGTCTTCGAGCTGCCGTGCCTCGTCTCGCCGGACCCCATCACCGGCACCCCGACGGTCTACCCGCTGCCGCCTGACCACGCGCGGGATCACGTGCTGACGTGAGTGGAGCCCCGACGTCGGCCTGGAACCCGCCGAAGCGGCTCCCGGTCTTCTTCGACGTCCCGGACACGCCGCCGAAGCCGCGCATCGCGATGCGCGGCGGCATGCGTCCGCTGCAGCTGGCGGTCGCGGTGATCCGCTCCGGCGGCTGGCTGGCGGGCGTCGGATGCCTGCTGCTGATCACCTACAACACCGCGTTCACGCTGGTGCCGCTGGCGCTCGGAGCCGCGATCGACCGCGGCATCGGCCCGGTCACCGAGGGAGCTGCGGCGAACGACGCGATCGGGACGTTCCTGGCGTGGGCCGCGGTGATCGCGGGCCTCTACGTCGTGATCAACCTGACCTACCGCTTCGGCGGCCGCATGGGCTGGCACTGCGTGCAGCGGGCCCAGTACGAGCTCTCGGCGCGGGTCGTCGAGCGCATCCTCGACGTCCGCGGGTCGGCCGGTCCGGCCCAGCTGCCCGGTCGCCTGCTGTCGGTCGCCACCTCCGACGCGTCCCGCACCTGCAGCGCGCTCTACTTCGCGATCTACCCGCTCGGCAGCGTCGTGGGCATCGTGGTCGCGACGGTCTCGCTGTTCGTCATCCACCCGCTGCTGGGAGGACTCGTGCTGGTGGGCGCACCCCTGTTGCTGGCCGTCATGACGGTGGCGTCGCGACCTCTCCGCACCCGCGCCCAGCGCGAGCAGGAGACCATCGCCGACGCCTCCGGCACGGCAGCCGACCTGATCGCGGGTCACCGCGTCATCGCCGGCATCCACGCTCAGGCCGCAGCCTCGGAGCACTACCGCCACGTCAGCCGATCGGCCCTGCGCGGCTCGCTCGCCGCCAACTCCGCCGAGGGCGCACTGGTGGGCACCAACGCGATGCTGACCGGGCTGTTCGCCGGACTGGTCACCGTGGTGGCCGCCCTGCTGACGTTCGACGGCGCGATCTCGGTGGGCGCCTTGATCGCCGCGGCCGGCCTGGCCCAGCTGCTCCTGCAGCCGTTGCGGCACCTCGTGGAGGAGGCCGCGACCTTGGGGGCCGTGGTGCTCGCCTCCGCCGGACGCGTGCTCGACCTGCTCGGCAGCGAGCCCAACCCGGCCGCGCTCGGCACGGCGGCGGTGCCCGCCTCACCCCGCCTCCGCCTCGTCTCGCCGCACCTCGACGCGCCGGTCGAGGTGGAGTCGGGCGACTTCGTCGTGATCGACCTTCCGTCCGCCCACGCCGACGCCCTGGTGGACACACTCGTGCTCACCTCCCGGGGTGAGGGAGACACCGAGGCCACCCTCGACGACCGTCCCCTTCACGAGCACGACCCCTCCTCGGTGCGCCGCACGATCCTCGTCGCGCCCCACCACGCGGACCTGCTGGAGCCGACGGTGCTCGCGAACGTGCACGCCGATCCCGCCCTCGCCCGAGCGGCGCTCCAGGTTGCGCGCTGCGAGAGCCTCGAGCACGAGCTGCCGCTCGGCTACGACACCCTCATCGGCGACGCCGGCCGGACGCTCTCGGGCGGCCAGCGTCAGCGCGTGGCGCTCGCGCGGGCGATCGCGCACGAGGCACCCGTGCTCGTGCTGCACGACCCAACGAGCTCGGTCGACGCGGTGACCGAGCACGACATCGCGGCACGGGTCCGCGCTGCGCGGCAAGGGTCGACCACGATCGTGATCACCTCGTCGCCCGCGTTCCACGCCGTGGCCGACCGCAGCATCGGGTCCGCCCACGGAGTGCGGTCGTGAGCAGGGCCGACGAGGGGCTCCTCCCCCGCCTTCCCGTCGCCGACCGCGCGCAGATGCGTGCCGAGGTCGGCAGGCTCGCGAGCGGTCGCGGGTGGTCGATCGCCGGCATCCTGGCGCTCCTGCTGCTGTCCGCCGCCAGCACGCTGGTGCTGCCGCTCACGATCGGCTGGATGGTCGACACCGTCACGACGAGCGACGGAAGCGGCGTCCCGGCTGTGTTCTGGTGGCAGCTCGGCGCCCTCGCTACCGCGGCGGTGGTCGGCGGCATCGTCGAGCTCTTCGGGGTCGTGGCGCTCGGCAGGCTCGTCGACACGATGGCAGCCGAGCTGCGCGAGAGGTTCGTGGCCTCGTCGCTGGACCTTCCCGAGGCCGAGGTGGAACGGGTCGGCGTGGGCGACGTCGTCACCCGCGCCGCCACCGACACCCGCGCCGTCGCCGACGACCTGCCCGGCATCCTGCCGACCATGGCGTGGGCCGGTTTCACGATCGTCCTCGTGCTGGCCGGCACGGCGGTCATCGACTGGCGCTTCACGATCGCGTTCGCGCTCGGGCTGCCGCTCTACGTCCGCGCACTGCGCTGGTACCTCCCCGCCGTGCCGCCGGTCTACGCCGCGCTGCGGTCGTCCGACAGCACGCGCGGCGAGCAGGTGCTCACGACGCTGAACGCATTGCCGACCGTGGCCGCCTTCCAGACCGGCCCGGCGCGTGTGGCCGGCGTGCAGGCCGCCACGTGGGAGGTCGCGCGCTGGGAGGTGCGCGCCCGCATCATGCAGAACCGCTTCTTCGGCCGCATCAACCTGGCCGAGGCCGTCGGGCTGCTGCTCGTGCTGGGGTGCGGCTTCGTGCTCGCCGACCGCTTCGGCACGACGCTCGGGCAGGTCACCGCAGCCTCGCTGCTGTTCCTCCAGGTCACCGGCCCTCTGCAGGCGCTGATGTTCGTCATGGACGACCTGCAGTCGGCGGCCGCCTCGTTCGCGCGGGTCGTGGGGGTCACGAGCTCGGGGTCCACCGCGACCACCCCCGCGTCCGCCTCGGCCCCTGCCACCAGAGCCGTGGTCGAGGTCGACGGGGTGGGCTTCGCGTACCGATCCGGCCACCCCGTGCTCCAGGACGTCTCCTTCAGCGTCGCTCCAGGCGAGCACGTGGCCGTTGTGGGCTCCACCGGGTCGGGCAAGACGACCCTCGCGCGACTGGTCGCCGGCGTGCGCGAGCCGACCAGCGGCAGCATCGCCACCGGGGTCGACCGGTCGCGCATCGCCTACCTCGACCAGGCGAGCCACGTGTTCGCCGGGACGCTACGCGACAACCTGAGGTTCGCCGCACCCGAGGCGTCCGACGCGACGTTGCACGACGCCCTGCGCACGGCCCGGGCCGACGGGGTGCTGGCCGCTCTGCCCGAGGGACTCGACTCCGCGCTGGGCGACGAGGGTCACCGCATCACCGGCGCCGACGCGCAGCTGCTGTCATTGGCCCGGCTGGTGCTGCACGACCCGGACCTCGCCATCCTCGACGAGGCCACCGCCGAGGCGGACTCCCGCACCGCGGGCCACCTCGCGGCCGCCACGGCCCAGGTGCTCGCCGGACGCACGGCGATTGTCATCGCGCACCGGCTCTCGCAGGCGAAGGCGTGCGACCGCGTCGTGGTGCTCGAGCAGGGACGCGTGCTCGAGGAAGGCAGCCACGACGACCTCCTCGCCGCGGGTGGCCGCTACGCCGAGCTCTGGCGCGTCTACAGCGGCACCTGACCCCGCACCGCACGGCGAGCAGGAAGTGCCTCTGACACACTGACGAGCAGTCGACGAAAAGGTGCACCATGCAGCAGGTCAAGGCCGTCATCGCCCGTTCGAAGGGGGCTCCTGTCGAGCTCGTGACGATCAACGTGCCCGACCCGGGACCGGGTGAGGCCGTGGTGCAGGTGCAGGCGTGCGGGGTGTGCCACACCGACCTCCACTACCGCGAGGGCGGCATCAACGACGAGTTCCCGTTCCTGCTGGGCCACGAGGCCGCTGGCGTCGTCGAGGCCGTCGGGCCCGACGTCACCGAGGTCGCCCCGGGCGACTTCGTGGTGCTGAACTGGCGCGCGGTCTGCGGTGACTGTCGCGCCTGCAACCGCGGTGAGCCGCAGTACTGCTTCGCGACGTTCAACGCGACGCAGAAGATGACGCTCGAGGACGGCACGGAGCTCTCCCCCGCCCTCGGCATCGGCGCGTTCGCCGAGAAGACCCTGGTCGCCGCCGGCCAGTGCACCAAGGTCGACCCGGCCGCCCGCGCCGCGGCTGTGGGCCTGCTGGGCTGCGGCGTCATGGCCGGCATCGGTGCCGCCATCAACACCGGCGGCGCCACGCGCGGCCGGTCCGTCGCCGTGATCGGCTGCGGTGGCGTGGGGGTGGCCGCGATCGCGGGTGCCGCGCTCTCCGGCGCGAGCCCGGTCATCGCGGTCGACATCGACGCCAAGAAGCTGGAGACCGCCCGCAAGCTCGGCGCGACCCACACGGTCGACTCCTCGAAGACCGACCCCGTCGAGGCGATCAAGGAGATCGCCGCCCAGACCTACCCGGGTGCCGAGGGAGCCGACATCGTCATCGAGGCCGTGGGCCGCCCCGAGACCTGGGAGCAGGCGTTCTACGCCCGCGACCTGGCCGGCACCGTGGTCCTGGTCGGCGTGCCGACCCCGGACATGAAGGTGCCGCAGCTGCCGCTGATCGACGTCTTCGGCCGCGGCGGATCGCTCAAGTCCAGCTGGTACGGCGACTGCCTGCCGAGCCGCGACTTCCCGATGCTCGTCGACCTGTACCAGCAGGGCCGCCTCGACCTCGACGCGTTCGTGACCGAGGAGATCGAGATCGACGCCGTCGAGGCCGCCTTCGAGCGGATGCACCACGGCGACGTGCTGCGATCGGTCGTGGTGCTCTGATGACCGCCCGCATCGACCACGCCGTCACGAGCGGCACGTTCAGCCTCGACGGCGAGACCCACGACGTCGACAACAACGTCTGGATCGTCGGCGACGACACCGAGTGCGTCGTCATCGACGCCCCGCACTCGGTCGACGCGATCCTCGCCGCGGTCGGCGAGCGCACGCTGACTGCGATCCTCTGCACGCACGCGCACGACGACCACGTGCGTGTGGCGCCCGAGCTGCGCGAGCGCACGGGCGCTCCGATCTACCTGCACCCCGACGACCGTCCGGTGTGGGAGCTCACCCACGGCGACGCGATCATCTGGGACCACGACCTCTCCGACGGGCTGTCGATCGAGGTCGCCGGCACGACCCTCATCCTGCTGCACACGCCGGGGCACGCGCCCGGTGCCGTGTGCCTGCACGCGCCGGAGCTCGGTGCCGTGTTCACGGGCGACACCCTGTTCAACGGCGGACCCGGCGCGACCGGTCGCTCGTTCAGCGACCGACCCACGATCGAGGCCTCGATCCGCGCGAAGCTGTTCGCGCTGCCCGACGAGACCGTCGTGCACACGGGCCACGGCGACGACACCACGATCGGCGCCGAGAAGGCCAACCTCGACGCCTGACCTCCGCCCGCCCCGCCCCTTGACGTGCGACGACTGAGGTCAGACCTGCTCGTCCTCGTCGGGGTCGTCCTGCTCGATCTCGGGGTCGACCACGGCACCGTCGTTGCGCTGCACCGGCTCCGGCTCGGACGGGTCGGACGAGAGGCGCACGGAGTCGGGCGTGGAGTCGACGGCCATCGCGTCCTCGACGGTCCAGTCCTTGGCGTCCTTCTGGTCCATCTTCTTGTCCTGGTTCTGATCCTGGGTGCTCATGTCCCCGGGGTACCCGTCGTGCCGTCGGTCACGCGCGGGCGAGCCGGTCGATCCTGCGGAGGGCGAGTGCCACGACCGGCGCATAGGCGGGCGCCCAGACCGGGGTGCCCATGCTGAGCCGCGTGCCGGCTCCCGAGGCCTCGACGGCGTGGCTCGTGGCGGGCACCCCGGCGACCTTCCACGACCAACGGCGGCCGGGCACGACGGTCGTCAGCTCGAACGGCAGGGGTGGCCCGAGCGGAGGCCACACTCGACCCGTCGCTCCTGCCACGAACTCGCCGTCGATCTCGGCTCGCCTGACCGTCGGACCCCAGAGCGGCCAGGCAGCGAGGTCGGTCAGCAGGTGCCACACCTGGTCGGGGTGCGCCGGGATCTCGCGGTGGAGGGTCAGCATCGGTCCAGCATCGTCGCGGCGGACCGTGCGCGCGCGACGAACCCCCGTCTCGAGGTGAGACGGGGGTTCGGCCGGAGGCACCGGGTCAGGCGTCGACCGACTCCTTCGTCCGCTCGCCCTCGGCGTACTGCCCCGACAGGTGCGGGCGGTGCAGGTTCTCGCCCTCGATGTCGACGTTCGGGATGATCCGGTCGAGCCACTTCGGCAGGTACCAGGCCTTGTCGCCCATCAGGTACATCAGCGCCGGAATCAACATCATCCGCACGATGAAGGCGTCGAAGATGACCGCCGCAGCGAGCGCGAAGCCCATCGACTGGATGATCGGCTCGTCCATGAAGATGAAGCCGGCGAACACCGCGGTCATGATCAGCGCCGCCGCCGTGACGACGCGGGCACTGTTGCGGAACCCGTCGACGACTGCCTCGCGCGGCGACGCGCCGTGCACGTACGCCTCACGGATGCGGGTCACCAGGAACACCTGGTAGTCCATCGCCAGGCCGAACACGACGCCGATCAGGAAGATCGGGATGAAGCTCACGATCGGCTGGCCCGGGAACAGCCCGAACAGACCCTCCTGGAACAGCGCGACCGTCGCGCCGAGCGTCGCCATGACCGAGAGCAGGAAGCCCAGCGTCGCGGTCAGCGGGACGAGCAGCGAGCGGAACACCATGACCAGCAGCAGGAACGCCAGGCCGATCACGATCGCGAGGTAGATCGGCAGGGCGTCCGCGAGCTTCTGCGACACGTCGGTGCCGATCGCGGTCATGCCCGTGACGCCGACGGTCGTGCCGGTCTCGGCCTCGATGTCGGCCTCGCCGTCGCGCAACGCCTGCAGCAGGTCCTCGGTGGCGGTGTCCTCGGCCGAGGACGACGGCTCGACGAGGATCATCGCGCCGTTCTCGTTGCTGGTGGCCACCATCGCGTTGGTCACGTCGTCCTGGCTGCCGGCCCACGCCGCGACAGCCTGGTAGGCGGCCTGCTGCTCCTCCGGCGAGGAGACGTCACGCGCGTCGACGACGACCAGCATCGGCGAGAGCCGGCCAGGGCCGAACGCCTCGGCGACCAGGTCGGAGGCCTCGCGCTGCGTGGTGCCCTCGGCAGCGGTGCTGTCGGACGGCAGCGCCAGGTGCATGTCCTTCGCCGGGATCGCGAGGGCTCCGAGCCCCACGACCACGATGATGACGGCGGCGATCGGCGCCTTGCCCAGGAACCGGGCCCAGCGCACGCCGTTGTTGACGATCCGGCCGTTCGCCTCACGCCGCGGGCGGTAGCGGCGGAAGGTGCCGCCGAAGGCCTTCGACTTCAACATGCCAAGCACGGCCGGCAGCAGGGTCAGGGCCACGAGGACCGCGACCGCGACGGTGACCGCCGCACCGATGCCCATCGCGGTCAGGAACGAGATGCCGACGACGCTCAGGGCGACGAGGGCGATGATCACGGTCAGGCCGGCGAACACGACGGCGGAGCCCGCGGTGCCGACGGCGACGCCGATGGCCTCCTCGCGGTCGTCGGTGTGGTCGAGCTCGCCGCGGAACCGCGCCAGGATGAACAGGGCGTAGTCGATGCCGACCGCGAGCCCGAGCATGCTGGCGAGCGCAGTGGTGCTGGAGGGCACCTCGGCGAACGCGGTCATCGCGGTGATGCCCGTGATGCCGATGCCGACGCCGATGCCGGCCGTGAGGATGGGCATGCCGGCCGCGACGAGCGAGCCGAAGGTCAGCGCGAGGATCACCAGCGCGAGCGCGATGCCGATGAGCTCCGACGAGGCGCCGTGCTGCTCGACGATCTGCATCGCCGGGCCCGAGACCTCGACCGTCAGGCCGGAGTCACGCGCGGTGTCCATGAGGTCGACGACCTCGTCCTGCATGTCGGAGGTGACGTCGAGCTGGGTCGGCTTGTCGAACGTGAAGGCGATCGTGCCGATGCGCCCGTCCTCCGACAGCGGCGTGGCCGAGGCGACCTGCGCCTCGGCGGCCTCGAGCGCGGCATCGCGGTCGAACGGCTGACCTGCAGCCGTCGCCTGGGCCTCGGCCTCGTCGACGCCTGTGGTCACCTGCGCCTGCAGGGCCGCTGCCGTCTCCACGGGTCCGACCACGCCCTGCGAGACGTCGTCGAGCGAGCCGAGGTCGGTCACGAGGGTGGTCACCGCGTCCGCGTACGGCTCGTCCGCGAGGGTCTCCCCCTCCGGCGCCGCGACCACGATGGTCGCCGACGGCGCGTCGACCGCGGCGGCCTCGGGGAAGAGCTCCTGCTGGAGCTCGGCGGTCTCGACGGACTCGACCCCGGGGATCGAGAACGTGTCGGACATCGGCTTGGACAGGGCGCCGGCAGCGGCGCCGAGGCCGACGAGGGCGACGACCCACGCGGCGAGGAAGATCGGCCAACGCCGGTAGGCGTTCTTGCCGAGTCGGTAGAGCAGGGTGGCCATGTCAGGGATCTCCTGGGTCGAGGTGGCTGGTGGTGGTCAGGAACGTGCTGGAACGGAAGGGGCCCCGCCGAGGAGGTCGGCGGCGCCCGTGAACACGCGGTCGAAGTGCTGGGCGAGGTCGAGGCTGCCGTCGGCGAGCGACTCGTCGAGAGCGACGTCGAGAAGGCTCACGGTCAGCCGGGTGACGATCTGGGCGGTCAGCGGAGCGACCGCCCCCTCACGCTGCTCGATGAGCCCCGAGAACATCGAGACGACGTCGACCAGGCGCTCGTGCACGGCGCCGTACAGGCGCGGGTCGCTGCGGATGAGCCGGCGGATGCGCGCGACCTCGGCTGCGTCGACGTCGTCGGCCGCGAGCGCGACGCAGAGCAGCTCCTTCACGTCGGTCATCAGGTGACCGGTGGGACCGCCCGAGAGGAAGTCGGCCAGGAGTGCCGGGTCGGGGTCCCCGTCGGCCACGCCAAGCACGGCGTCGACCTTGCTCGGGACGTAGTTGAACAGGGTGCGGCGCGAGACGTCGGCACACGCGGCGAGGTCGTCCATCGTGAAGCCGTCCAGGCCGTGCTCGATCGCGAGACGCTGGGCGCACTGCGAGATCGAGCGAGCCGTCCGGCGACGACGCGCAGCACTTGCACTCTCATCCATAGAGTGCAGTTTTGCACTATCGAAAGTAGAGTGCAATCGGCCGTGAGGGTGATCCTCCCCTCCGCCTTTCGGCGGAGTCAGGCCGCAGTGGTCGCCTCCGCCAGTCCCGACTCGGGGTCCGCGAGCAGGTCGAGCAGGATCGTCTGCACCACGTCGAGCACGTCGGCGTCCGGCGCGACGCTGGCCGCGAAGCCCGCCAGGTACAGCAGGTTCTTGAAGAACAGCACGAGCTCCTTCGGCATGCGGAACCCGTTGCGGGCCAGCACCTGCAGCAGCCGGCCCAGGGTGAGGCCGAGCTGGTCGAAGGTCACCGCCCCACGAGACCGGTCCTGCAGGAGGTCGAGCTCGACCTGCAGCTCGGCCACCAGGGCCTCGATCTCGGCGTCGTGCGCGATGGCGCCGAACGACTGCATCGCGCGGATCTGGCCCTCGGCGTCACTCATCGCCCAGGCCGTGAGGTACTCGACGAGTCCGGCGCGCTGCGCCGCGTCGAGTCGCCCGGCGATGCCGAAGTCGACGAGCGAGAACGAGCCCGTGTCCTCGTCGACCAGCACGTTGCCGGCGTGCAGGTCGCCGTGGAAGACACCGTGCTTCAGGGTCGCCTCGACGACACCCTTGATGCCCAGGTGGAGCAGGCGCTCGCCGTCGTGGTCGCGGGAGGGGTCGAGGCGCGCGTACGACACCCCGGGCAGCAGCTCCATCACGAGGACGCGCTCGGTCACCATGCCCGGCACCGGCCGCGGCGCGCGCATGTGATCGGCTCCGAGCGCCTCCAGCACGGCGGTCGAGTCGACGAGGTTGGCGGCCTCCAACCGGAAGTCGAGCTCCTCCAGCGCCAGCTGGGCGAACAGCTCCACGAAGCCGGGCAGGTTCGCGGAACGCGTCCCCTCGTGCAGCTTCTCGGCGGCCGCGGCCGTGAGCGCAAGGGTCTCGATGTCGGCCCGGAAGCGACGTCGCAGGCCGGGGCGGCGCACCTTCACCACGACCTCGGTGCCGTCGACCAGGCGTCCTCGGTGGACCTGGCCGATCGACCCGGTCGCGAGCGGCTCGTCATCGATCCACGCCAGCTGATCACGCACGTCGGCGAGCTCGCGGTCGACGACGCCGAGCACGACGTCGGTCGGCAGTGCCGGGGCCTCGTCGCGGCACCAGGCGAAGGCCTGGACCCACTCGTCGGGGAGCAGGCCGTCGGCCGTGGCGATGAACTGGCCGAGCTTGACGTAGGTGGGACCGCCGGCGCGCACGAGTCGCTGTGCGCGCTCCAGCGTGCCGGCGCTCGCGTTCGGCGGCTCGACCCGCAGGCCGACCGCCGCCGCGGCGGCACCGAGCAGCTGGAACGGCACGTCGGGGGCGGCGGTGGTGACCACGCGCCAGCCCATCGAGAGCAGCGATCCGATCGTGTCGGGCCACAGTCGCGGCGTGGCGAGGCGCTTCGCCTCGCGGCTCACGACGACGCGCTGGTCGGCGGCCTCGTGGTGCCACTGCAGGGCCTGCTGCGTCAGACCGGGGACGGCGGCGAGGCGCTCCGAGCCACGGATCAGGGCGTCGAGGTTCGGCAGCGGCGGCGGGATGCTCATGACATCGAGAGTGTCACATACCGACGGTATGGTGCGAGCCCTGCGCGGGGTGTGCGCCATCACGAGGCGCGCGCCACACCGCGGCCGGACTCCCCTTCGACGCGTCCTACGTCGCGATCGCGCGGCTGTGCCGGGTGCCCAACCTGCTGCTGGCGGTGCACCTGACCCGCCGAGACGTCGGGGCGCCGCGACGCGCGCGGAGCATGGCCGACCGGTCAGACGACGTCCTCCACGCGTAGGTCGAAAGCACTCACGAGAGCACGGGCCAGGTCACCCTCCTGCCGCTCCAGCAGCACGCCGACTCGACGGCCGAGATCGGTCGTCGACACCGTCTGGACGTTGTCGCACGAGATGACCCCTCCCTGCTCCAGGCCGTTGTCCGGCCCCACCGGCACCTCGGTGACCAACCCCCTCACGGTCGTCGTGATCGGCACCACGGTCACCGAGGTCATCGCTCGCGCGGCCGACTCCCGGGTCAGCACAACGGCGGGCCGAGTCTTGTCCAGACGAACCAGGTGGATCGGACGCATCAGTCGAGGATCGGGAAAGAGCGACGGCCGTCGTCGGACTCGGTCCACCTCACCGGCTCGGAGGCGCGGTAGATCTCCGCGTCCTGCTCCGCCTCCAGATGACGTCGGTACCGCCGGAGCGCCTTGGTCGCCACGGCAGCTCGAGATCCGGCGCCGTTCGCGACCTGGGCGTCGATCCAGGCCACGAGGTCGTCGGGAAGGCGGACGGCGATCTGCGTGCTCATGCGCACGACGGTACCGGTTTGGGATGCACTCGTCATCCGATCATCGTCTCCACGACGGTTCCTGTCGTCGACCGCCTGTCCACAGACTCACCGCTCCGTCCCACCCCTGTGGACGGCGATCCCCGCGACGGATCGAATCGGCCGAGACTGCCGGGCATGAGAATCCAGGACCGACCCATCCGCACGATCCACGACCTGACCCGTGTCTGGCGCTTCATCGACGGCGACCTCGGCTACGACGCTCCGCAGCTGTTCGCCCTGGTGGTCGACCGACGTGACCGCGTCATCCCGACCGTGATCCAGGTCTACGACACCGAGCACGACGGAGGCCTCGACCGTGACGTCATGGAGAAGTTCCTCGCGGCGCACGCCGAGGTGATCCGCACGGAGCATCCCGGAGGATCCCTCGCACTGATGCGGGCGCGCCCGGGTCAGTCCGCGCTCACTGATGACGACCGAGCCTGGTGCCGCATGACGCACGAGCTGCTGGTCGCCGCACCGTTCGCGAGCCGCCCCCTGTTCTTCGCCACCGACCGCTCCTGCGGCGTCGTCCCGCCGGACGCCCTGGCATCCGAGGTCGGGTGAGACTCGCCCCAGCGGGTACTCCCCCGGCATGAGCACCTCCGACATCGAGCGCCTCGTCGACCTGACCAAGGACTCCCGCTTCTGCATGCTGACCACCACCGACGCAGACGGCACGCTCGTCAGTCGTCCCATGGCGCGACAGGAGGTCGATCTCTCCGTCGACCTGTGGTTCATCGCGACCCGCGACTCCCGCAAGGTCGAGCACGTGCGGGCGAACCCCACGGTCGGGGTGACCGTCAGCAGCGAGACCTCCTGGGTCTCGCTCGCAGGAAAGGCATCGGTCGTCGACGACGTCGACAAGCTGCGCGAGCTGTGGAGCACGTTCGCCGAGGCCTGGATCCCGGAGGGCCCCGAGGACCCGAACGCGATCCTGCTCAAGGTCGACGTGGAGTCGGCCGAGTACTGGGACAACCCGGGCGGCCGGGTCGCCACCGCGATCAGCTTCGTGAAGTCGAAGATCACCGGCCAGCCGTACGACGGCGGGGACCACGCGAAGATCGACGACGTCTGAGGCTCAGGCCCGGTTGAGGTCGACGGCGCGGCGGACCAGCTCGACGAAGGCCTCCTCGTCGAGGGCGTCCGGGGCGGGGATGTCGACCGCCCGCCGCGTGCCGGCGTCCAGGCTGGCGTTGAAGACGCCCGACGGGTCGTCGACCGAGGCGCCCTTCGCGAACGTCACCTTGACCTTGTCCTTGTAGGTCTCGACGGTGCACACCAGACCCTCAAGGGAGAAGGTCGGCACGCCGTCAGGGTTCGAGGGCTTGCGCCACTTGACCTCCTCGACCACCTCGGGCGCCGCCTGCACGATCAGGGTCCGCAGTCGGTCGATGAGTTCACCGCGCCAGTCATCGCTCACATCGGGAGACTAGACCCGTTGGGCCGTCGGTTCCAGAGGTTGGCGACGCGCCGCGAGCAGCACCGCGAGCGGGATCAGCACGTGGATCCCCAGCACCGACGCGAGCAGGACGGCGTCGCCCGTCGACCAGCCGCCGAGGTTCAGGACGTGGAACCCGAAATGGGTGGCCGCGTAGACGACGTTCCCCGCCAACGCGGCGCACACCAGGTGGTACTCGAGGAACACCGCGGCGAACACGATCACCACCGCGAGGGCCAGGCCCAGCCCTCCGACGTCGCGCATCAGGTGCTCGTTGAACGGAGTGTCGTTGTCCACGGTCGGGACGTCGTCGTAGAACGACCGCGGCAGCACGAACTGCCAGAGGCCGACGAGCACCTGGTACGAGGCGAGGTACACGAGTCCGGCGCGGACCCAGTCCTTCGAGGTCATGAGGTCTCCGATGTCGAGGCTCGCCGGTGGCGGGCGGTGGACGATGCGAAGACACGACGACACAGGCGGCCGGAGTGTGAGGTCGGACGGGAGCCGGCCGACTAGGGCTTCGCGCTGCCCGCGACCTCGTCCGCCACGGTCGTGCTGACGTCGGGGCCGGTGCTGTAGGCCAGCACCTCCTCGGACTCGACGTGCTGCTTCTCGTCCGCTCGCGGCGCGGTGCGGGCAGCGACATCGGCAGGCGTCGCTGCGGGCGTCGACTTCTTCGCGGGCGCCTTCGCGGCCGGAGCCTTCTTAGCTGCCGGCTTCTTCGCCGGAGCAGCCTTGGTCACGGGTGCAGCCTTCGTCACGGGTGCCGCCGCTGCCGGAGCCTCCCGCGGAGGAGCCGGGTTGGGCGCCGGCACCGGGGAGTCGCCGCCGGTGCCGTCATCGCCGGTGCCACCGGAACGGACCCGACCGATCACCGCGGTCGCCGTGCTGACACCCACGCTCACGACACCCTGAGCAGCGCGCTGCGCGAGTCGGACGGGGAGGGACAGGACCGAGCTGATCATCTGACGACCTTTCGGGGCGGGAGGTGAGTGCGATCAGGGGTACCCGATCCCCCGTGCGCCACGCAGGGCGAGCGTGTGCGGTTCTTCACGCCCCCAACAGGGTCAGACGACGTTGCCCACGAATGGCAGCACCAGCTGGCACGGCACCGGCCGCGGGTGAGCCGGATCGAGAGCGTTGAGCACCAGCGCCGCCGCGACCGGGTCGGCCACGATCTGGAAGTGCTCGCTCAGGTCGAGACCGCAGAAGTCCTGCACCACGAAGTTCGTCATGCCCGGCTCGATACCGCTGGTGTACGGGATCACGAGCTCGTCGTACCGCGTGACGATGTTCGTGTACGTGATGCCCGGGACGGCAGGACCGCCGCCGGACCGCATCTTCTCGATGAACGGCGAGCCGGCGAGCAGCTGCGGACCCGAGGCGAAGAACGGCTGGAGCGCGGCGTTCAGGACAGGCGTCAGCCCGAACGGGGTGCCGATGAGGCTCAACGTGCCGAGACCGGCCAGGTCGGTGCCGTGCCAGAGCGGCGCGATCGAGACGTACTTGTCGATCTTGCCCGCCCCGTCGAGGAACTTCGCGTAGTAGTTCGGCATCAGGGTGCCCTCGGAGTGGCCCAGGATGTCGACCTTCGCCGCACCCGTGGCCGCCAGCACCTCGTCGACGAAGACCGAGAGCTGCGCCGCGCTGGCCTCGATGGGTCCGAGTCCGCCAAAGACCTGGTTGTACGGCGCGGGGGCGAGCGTCGACTGGCCGTACGTCAGGGCGAAGACGCAGTAGCCCTCGTTGGCGAGCAGCGGCGCGTACGTCTGCCAGTTGGTGGCCTTGTTGCCCGTCAGACCGTGCACCAGCACGACCGGCGTCGGGTGCTCGGGCGACGGCTGGCAGTCCCAGTCGTTGGCGCCCGGCGGATCGGCATCGATGCCGAGGCCGGCGATGACCGCCGGCAGCAGGAAGGAGTACGGCACCGGCAGCGGCGGGTTCGGCGCCGCCTGCGCGGGGGCCGTCGTCACCCCCGCGACCAGGGCGGTCAGGGCCAGGACGGCGCCTGCCAGACGAGGAGTGCGCATGAGGGACCTCCGGGGTCGTGACGGTAACCCGAAGTTACCTCAGTCACACCGGATCGGCTCGCCTCACGCCGGGGCGGTGGCTGCCGCCAGCTCCGGCACCAGCTCGTCGATCGCCCAGAGCAACGCGTTCGGACCGCTGTAGGACAGCGCACCCGTGAGCGTCGACTCCCACGTGGCGTACATCGTGCGCCCCTCCTGCACGACGGCGAGACGCGAGAACACCGGCGACTCGAGCATCTCCTCCTGCGTCGCACCCAGCACGAACAGCACGTCCTGGTCGAGCACGTCGAGCCGCTCCTCACTGACGTCGCCGACCGCGTCCTGCGCCGCGAAGCCCAGCAGGTCGAACACGGTGCGCCGCGGATCCCCCGCGCCGATCGCGTAGTGGCCGCCGTCCTCCGGGCCGTAGTCCATCGTGAGCACCTGCCCGGCGAACTCGGGGTGCGCCTGGGCCACCTCGGCGACCTTGGCGTCGACCTCCGCGATCAACGCCTCCGCCTCGGCGCCCTTGCCGAGCGCCTGCGCCGTGAGCCGCAGCTGCTCGTCCCAGGGCGTCTCCTCGTCCTCGAACTCGGCCGACTGCACCACGGTGGGGGCGATGTCCGAGAGACGGTCGTACGTCTTCTGGTCGATCGAGTCGTAGATCGCGAAGATCACGTCGGGCTCCTGCGCGGCCACGTCCTCGAAGTTGACGTCGTCGCCGGCGAGCACGGGGATCTCCTCCCCGCCGGTGACCTCGGTGACCCACGGATAGTCGCTGTACTCCTCGAACCAGTCTCGCGTCGCCACCGGGACGACCCCCAGGGCCAGCACGAAGTCCTGGTCGTTGTAGCCCACCGTCACGACGCGCTCGGCGTCCTCGGGGACCTGGGTCGTGCCGAACTTGTGCTCCACGGCGATGGTCGGTCCGGTGGGGCCCTCGTCGCTCGAACCGCAGGCGGTCAGCACGGCGAGCACGAGGCCCGTCACAAGTGGCAGGGCGACGCGACGCTTCACGACATCTCCTTCAGCCACGCGGCACGGCACCGCTTAGGCGAGCCTCACCATACTCGATTCACGTCAGCTGTTCGAAGAGGGAGACCACGATCCCCTCGGGCCCCCGGACGTAGGCCATCCGCACGCTCCCCTCGTACTCGCCGACACCACCGACCAGCCCGTAGCCGTCGGCGGCGACGGCCTCGACGGCCGCGTCCAGGTCGCCGACCTCGAACGAGACGTTGCGCAGCCCCACCTCGGTCGCCATGGCCTCCGGCGGGCCGTCGACGTGGTCGGGCGACACGAAGCTCGAGAGCTCGAGACGCGGACCCCCACCCGGCATGGCCAGCATCGCGATCCGGCAGTGCGCGCCGGGGATGGCACAGACCGTCTCGACGAACTCCCCCTGCACCTCCCCCGTGCCCTCGACCTCCAGGCCCAGCCCCACGAAGAACGCCGTGGCGGCCTCCAGGTCGCGCACCGTGATGCCGATGTGGTCGAAGCGCCGCACGTGAGTCATGCGCCCATCATGACGAGAGACTCGGACATCGAAAGACCGGGACAACGAAAGACCGGGACCTCAGTTCTCACTGAGATCCCGGTCTGATTGGTAGCGGGGACAGGATTTGAACCTGTGACCTCTGGGTTATGAGCCCAGCGAGCTACCGAGCTGCTCCACCCCGCGTCGCTCGCTCTACTTTACAGACGGGTGACGGCAGAGCCAAATCGGGGTGGTCCCGATACGGTCACTGGTGTGATCTCCGGACGGTACGAGCTCGAGGACAAGATCGGCCAGGGCGGGATGGGCGCCGTGTGGCGCGCCACCGACACCCTGCTCGGTCGCACGGTGGCGCTCAAGCGGCTGGGAGGTGTCGGAACCGCGGACGGTCCGGACCAGCGGCGCGCCCAGCGGGAGGCACTGCTCGCCGCCCAGCTGAACCACGGCAACATCGTGTCGGTCCACGACCTCGTGACCGACGACGAGGGCTGGTCGTGGCTCGTCATGGAGCACGTCCCCGGCATCTCACTCTCCCAGGCCATCGCCCAGGGGTCGCTGCAGACCGAGGGCATCGCGCGCATCGGCCAGCAGGTCGCCGAGGCGCTCGCCACCGCCCACGCCGCCGGCATCGCGCACCGCGACGTCAAGCCCTCCAACATCCTCCTGACCCAGGACGGCACCGCCAAGCTCTCCGACTTCGGCATCGCGCGTGGCGAGAACGACGACGCCCTCACGCGCACCGGCGAGATCACCGGCTCCCCCGCCTACCTGCCGCCGGAGGTCGCCCGAGGGGCGAACGGCGGCGCACCGGGCGACATGTGGTCGCTCGGAGCGACCCTGTTCCACGCCGCCACCGGCCGCACGCCCTACGCCGGTGACGGCAGTGGCGTGGCCACGCTGTTCCGCATCGTCAACGACCCGCCGCCCCGCCTCACCGACCGCGGTGGCCTGAACGACGTGGTCGCGCAGCTCATGACCGTCGACCCGGCAGCGCGGCCCACGGCGACCACCGTCGCCGTCGCGCTCGGCGTGCTCGCCGGAGATTCCCGCGACGAGGCCACGCAGTCGACCCAGGCGATCGGCCCGGTGGCCGCCGCACTCACCCCGGCGGCCGAGGCGACCTCGGTCATCGCCGCGGCGCCCGGCCCTGTCCCGGCCGCGGCACCCGCGCCGGGGCCCGATCCCGAGGAGCCGGAGGAGCGCCGCCGGAACCTGCTGCCGTGGATCGTCGTCGGCGTGCTCGTGGCCGTGCTGCTGCTCGTCGCGGTCTTCGCGATCGGCAGCAACCGCGACGACGACTCCGACGAGCCCGACCCGACCCCGCCGGCCACCACCAGCGAGCCCACCGAGACACCCTCGGAGACCCCCACGCCGTCCCGTACGCCGTCGGAGACCCCGAGCCCCACCCCGACGCCCACGCCGACCCCGACTCCCACCCCGACGCCGACGCCGACCCCGAGCCCGACGCCGAGCCCGACCGCGACCACACCGTCGGTACCCACACCCTCGGTCCCGTTGCCGGCTCCCGCGCCCTGATCCCGCCGACTCGTCGTTTCCCGGCTCCTCCACTACCGTCGGGCGAGTGATCGCAGGACGGTACGAGCTCGAGAGCGAGATCGGTCGGGGTGGCATGGGCGCCGTGTGGCGCGCCCGCGACACCCTGCTCGGTCGCACGGTCGCGCTCAAGCGGCTCGGAGGCGTCGGCACCGCCGACGGCCCCGACCGCGGGCGCGCGCACCGCGAGGCCACGCTGGCCGCGAGCCTCAACGACGCGAGCATCGTCTCGGTCCACGACCTCGTCGAGGACGACGAGGGATGGTCGTGGCTCGTCATGGAGCTCGTGCCCGGGCACACCCTGTCGCAGGAGATCCGCACGCACGGCGCCCTCCCGGCCCACCAGGTCGCCTCGATCGGCCGGCAGGTCGCGGACGCGCTGGCCGCCGCCCACGCCGCCGGCATCGTCCACCGCGACGTCAAGCCGTCCAACATCCTGATGACGCCCGACGGCACCGTGAAGCTCTCGGACTTCGGCATCGCCCGCGGCGACGGCGACGACGCCCTCACGCGCACCGGGCTCGTGTCCGGCTCCCCCGCCTACCTGCCGCCCGAGGTCGCGCGCGGCGAACGCGGCGGTCCCGCAGGCGACCTCTGGTCGCTCGGGGCCTCGCTCTTCCACGCCGCCTCCGGCCGCTCCCCCTACGCACCGCCGGAGGGCGAGAGCTCGAACGCCGTCGGCACGGTCTTCCGCATCGTCCACCTCGAGCCGCCCCGGCTCGAGGGCGACGGCGCCCTGTCCGCTCTCGTCGCCCGCCTGATGAACCAAGAGCCGTCGAGGCGACCGTCAGCGGCGGAGACGTCCACCGCCCTGTCGCTCGTGACCGCCGATGACGAGCCGGGAGCGACGCAGGCCCTCGTCCCGCGTCCTCCGGTCGAGGACGAGGGCACGGCGATGCTGGGCATGCCGCCGGTCCCGCTGCCCGAGCCCGACCTGCCGCCGCCGCCGAAGGGGGACGCCCACCCGACCCGCCGCCGCAGCTGGCTGGTGCTCGCCGGGGCCGCAGCCCTCGTCGTCGTGCTCCTAGGGACGCTCGCCGTGGCCCTCGGCGGAGAGGAGGCCTCCGACAGCGCGAACGCCGGAGAGGCCACGACGCCGCCCGCTCCGACCGCCGAGGAGCTCGACGCGTTCGCGCGTCAGTACGTCACGACGACCGCGACCGACCCGGGAGCCGGCTACGCCTTGCTGACCGAGGACGCCCGCGACGCGGTCGGGGGCTTCGAGCCGTTCCAGGCGTCCTGGACGTCGATGCCCGGCGTCACGGTCTCGGCCATCACGACCGACCCCGCCACCGGCGCTGCGTCGCTCACGCTCCAGTACACCGTGACGTCGACCGTCGAGGTGCCCAAGGAGGAGAAGGGCCCGAAGAAGGACGACGACGACGAGGACGAGAGCAAGGGGCCGGGCACCGAGACGCAGACCGTCTCGGAGACCGTGACGCGCTCCCTGCAGCTCACGATCGAGCGCGACGGCGACGCCCTGCGGATCGCGAGCAGCACGCTCAGCTGATCGCTGAGCGCCCGATCACCGAGTTGGGCCGGAACGACACCGCTCCGCCGCGCTTGGTCGGCCGCACGAGGTCGAACCCGCCGGTCGTCAGCACGACCCACTCTCCCGGGGCCTCCGCGTGACCGAGCACGGCACCCCGGGGGGCGTGCTCGCGCACGGCCTCCTCGGCGCACGCGACGTGACACGGGGGGAACAGGAACTCCACCGCGTCCGCCTCCTCGGCCGAGCCGAGAAAGGCCACCGGACGCGTCAGCACCTCGGCGCAGATGCCGCAGATGCGGCTCAGCGCACAGCGGATCGCCCGGGCCTTCACCACGGTGTCGTGGCGGCCGCCGTCCGCGTCGTCGACGCAGGCGAACGGCAGCCGCACTCCGTCGACGACCGGGCGGTTCAGCCCCTCGATGACGCTCATACGATCGAGGCCGCGGTGTTGGTCCACCGCCCCAGCTCGGACCGACGGCCCGGGCGCTGGTCGTCACTCAGACGGCCCGACCGCGGCTTCGGCGGCGGGGTGGCGTCGTCCTTGGTGCGGCGGTTCGGCAGCGACAGCTTCATGATCGTGCGGATCACCTGGCCGTACTGACGGTGCAGCGGACCCGTCGTGTACGGGATGTTGTAGCGCTGGCAGATGTCCTTGACCTTGACCGAGACCTCCGCGTAGCGGTTGCTGGGCAGGTCGGGGAACAGGTGGTGCTCGATCTGGTAGCCCAGCTGGCCGCTCATGACGTGCAGCAATTTGCCGCCCTCGAAGTTGGCCGAGCCGAGCATCTGGCGCAAGTACCACTCGGCGCGGGTCTCGTCCTCGAGCTCCTCCTCGTCGAAGTGCACCGCCCCGTCGGGGAAGTGACCGCAGAAGATGATCATGTACGCCCACACGTTGCGCACGATGTTCGACGTGAAGTTCGCCGACAGCGTGTGGAAGAACGCCGGACCCGTCAGCGCCGGGTAGACGATGTAGTCCTTCAACGCCTGCTTGCCGACCTTGTCGCCGATCTGCTTGAGCTGCTTCTTGAGCAGCTTCGGGTCCTTCTTGCCCTTGCGGATCGCCTCGATGTCGAGGTCGTGCAGCGCCACGCCGTACTCGAAGAACAGCGCGAGCAGGGCGTTGTAGACCGGCTGACCCAGGTTGTACGGGGTCCACTTCTGGTCGCGGCTCATGCGCAGGATGCCGTAGCCCACGTCGTTGTCGTGGCCGAGCACGTTCGTGAACTGGTGGTGGATGTAGTTGTGCGAGTGCTTCCACTGCTCGGCCGGCTGGGTCGTGTCCCACTCCCAGTTGCTGGAGTGGATCTCGGGATCGTTCATCCAGTCCCACTGGCCGTGCATCGTGTTGTGGCCGATCTCCATGTTCTCCAGGATCTTGGCCGAACTCAGCAGCGCGGTGCCCAGCAGCCACGCCGGCGGGAACATGCTGGCGAACAGGGTGATGCGTCCGGCGACCGCGAGTCGCCGCTGCAGCGCGATGATGCGCAGCACGTAGTCGCGGTCGGCCTGGCCGCGGGAGGCCTCGACCTCCGCACGGATCTCGTCGAGCTCGCGCCCGATCTCTTCGACCTCTTCGTCGGTCAGGTGGGTGTACTCACGCACGTCGGCGTAGGCCATCGTGTCCTCCTCGTTCGGGGTGGTCGGGTGGTCAGACGGACAGGGTGCAGTCGCCCACGGCGACGGACACGCAGGTCTGGATGTACTCGCCGGGCTCGCCGTGCTCCTCGCCGTTGCGCAGGTCGCGCACGCGGCCGTCGGCCAGGGGCACGTCGCACGTGTGGCAGATGCCCATGCGGCAGCCGAAGAGCATGTTCACGCCGGCTCGCTCGCCGGCCTCGAGCAGCGTCTCCGCGCCGTCGACCTCGACGGTCGGGCCGCCGACGCCGAACGTCGCGGTGCCGCCGGCGTCGCCCGAGTCGGCGCGCTGCAGCGTGAAGCGCTCGACGTGGATGTGCTCCTCGAGACCGGCCTCGGTGTAGTGCTCGGTGAAGGCGTCGAGCATCGGCCCCGGACCGCAGGCCCAGGTCTCCCGCTCGCGCCAGTCGGGACAGACGTCGTCGAGCTGGTCGGCCGTGAACATGCCGTCGGTGTCGGTGAAACGCTCGTGGAACGTGAACGTCGGGTACCGCAGCGCCAGGACCCGCAGCTCGTACAGGAACATCATCTCCTGCTCGCTGACGGCGGAGTAGACGAGCTCGACGTCGGGCATGTGGTCACGGCGGTCCAGCGTGCGCAGGATCGACATGACCGGCGTGATGCCGCTGCCGCCCACGAGGAACAGCATCTTGGCCGGCGGCGGCTCGGGCACCGTGAAGTCGCCCTGCGGGGCGGCCAGGCGCACGATCGTGCCGGCCTCGACCCCCTCGACGAGGTGGTTGGAGAGGAACCCCTCGGGCATCGCCTTGACCGTGATGCTGACGGTCTTGCCCTCGACCAGCGGCGGGGACGACAGCGAGTACGACCGCCAGTGGTACTTGCCGTTCACCTCCATGCCGATGCCGATGTACTGGCCGGGCTTGTGGTTGAACGTCCAACCCCAGCCGGGTCGGATCACGAGGGTCGCCGACCGCTCGGTGACCGGCTCGACGCGCTCGATGCGGCCGCGCAGCTCGCGCGCCGACCAGAGCGGGTTGACCAGGCTGAAGTAGTCGTCGGGGTGCAGTGGCGTGGTCAACGCCTTGCCCACGCGGCGCACGTTGCGCAGCACCCGCGAGCGTTCGATCAGGGAGTCCGCCATATGGTCACCGTGACACCGAGTTACACGTTGAGCAAGCGGAGATTTTCCGGCGTCGCAACGCCGCAGGTCAGAGGCACTTGCCGTGCGGGACGTCACGTTCCGAGGCACGGTGGAAGGGCCCCTTCCCACACCCCGAAAGGACCACCGTGCCGACTCTCGAGTCCAACGACATCTCGCTCGCGTACACCGACTCCGGCGGCGAGGGCCGCCCCGTCGTCCTCATCCACGGCTGGCCGCTCAGCGGCGCGTCGTGGTCGCAGCAGGTGCCGGCACTGACCGCCGCGGGACACCGCGTCATCACCTACGACCGCCGCGGCTTCGGCGACTCCGACAAGCCCGCCGACGGGTACGACTACGACACCTTCAGCGAGGACCTCGCCGGTCTGCTCGACCATCTCGACCTGACCGACGCGACCCTCGTGGGCTTCTCGATGGGCGGCGGCGAGGTCGCGCGCTACCTGGGCACCCGCGGCTCGCAGCGCATCCGCTCCGCCGTGCTGGCCGGCGCCGTGCCGCCCTACCTGCTCAAGACCGACGACAACCCCGACGGCGGTCTGGGCGACGACGACGTCGAGGGCATGAAGCAGGGCGCGCGCGACGACCGCGAGGGCTTCCTCGACGGCTTCGCGACGGGCTTCTTCAGCGCCGGCGACGACCTCAAGGTCACGGAGGCCCAGCGCCAGGAGGCGCTCGACCTCGCGAAGTCCGCACGTGACGAGGCGCTGCTGGCCTGCATCGACGCCTTCGGTCGCACCGACTTCCGTGACGACCTGGCCAAGATCGACGTGCCCGTCCTCGTGATCCACGGCGACAGCGACGGCATCGTGCCGTTCGAGGTCTCCGGCCAGCGCTCCGCCGAGGCCATCGCCGACGCGACGCTGCACGTCGTCGAGAACGGTCCGCACGGCTTCAACGTGAGCCACGCCGACGAGTTCAACACCGCGCTGCTGGACTTCCTCCAGAAGTAGCGCAGGAGGTTCGCAGCCCCGCACGCACGAAGGCCCCCGCCGGATCCGGCGGGGGCCTTCGTGCTCATGCGCTCACTGACCGGGCGGCAGGGACTCCTGCGCTCCCACGATCGCGGCGTTCATCGCGTCGATCTGCTGCTGGTACCCGGCGAGGTCGCCGGCCGCCAGCGCGTCCTGAGCCGCGTTGTAGGCCGCAGACGCCTCCGCCAGCCACTGCGACGTCGTCTTGGCCGTGCCGGTGTCGGCCGGGGGCTCCTCGCCCTCGTCGACGTCGTCCGGCTCGTCCAGGTCGGTCGGCACCTGGGCCGGCTGCAGGCCCAGAGCGTTCGCCAGCGCGTCCTCCAGCGTCGTGCCGAAGCCCACGTCCTCGCCGAACGAGACCGCCACGAACTGCAGCACCGGGAAGGAGCCGTCGCCCGCGCTGCGCTGGATGTAGACCGGCTGCACGTAGAGCAGGGCTCCGCCCACGGGCAGGGTCAGCAGGTTGCCCCGCAGGATCCGTGCCTCGTTCGACTGGGCGAACGGGAGCAGGGCCTGCGTGACCGCGCTGTCGGTCTCGAACTGGTTGGCGATCTGCGACGGACCCGGCACCTGTGTGTCGCTCGGCAGCTGCAGGATCTGCATCGTGCCGTAGTCGTCGCTGGACGCCTCGGAGTTGACCGACACGAACGACGCCAGGTTCTGACGGCTGTTCGGCAGGAACACGCTGGTGAGCGAGAAGAACGGCGACTCGTTCTCACCGGGGCGCGCCATCGTCAGGTAGTACGGCGGCTGCAGCACGTTGGAGTCGCTGCCCTGCGTCGGGTCGCTCGGCACGCGCCAGCGCTCACCGTCCTCGTAGAACGTCTGCGCGTCGGTCACGTGGTAGCGGGCGAGCACGTCGCGCTGCACCTTGAACAGGTCGACCGGGTAGCGCAGGTGGCTCATCAGGTCGTCGCTGATCTCGGACTTCTTCTCGACCGTGCCCGGGAAGACCTTCATCCACGCCTCGAGGATCGGGTCCTCCTCGTCCCACTCGTACAGCTTCACGCTGCCGTCGTAGGCGTCGACGACGGCCTTGACGGAGTTGCGCATGTAGTTGATCTCGTCGGTCGGCAGGGCCGCCTGGGCGCTGGTCTGCGTCAGGGTGTCGGCCGTCGCCGTGCGCAGCGAGCGGTGCTCGGAGTACGGGAAGGAGTTGCTCGTCGTGTAGCCGTCGACGATCCAGACCACGCGTCCGTCGACGACCGCCGGGTAGACGTCGCCGTCGACCGTGAGCCACGGGGCGACCTTCTCGACGCGCTCACGCGGGTGGCGGTCGTAGAGGATCTTGGAGTTCTCGTTGACGCGGTCCGAGAGCACGATGTTCGGCTCGTTGAACTTCACGGCGTAGAGCACCTTGTGGAACAGGCTGCCGACGTTGACGCCGCCCTCGCCGTCGTAGGTGTTCTGCGTCGCCTGCGCGTCGCCGTCGGTGCCGGCGTCGTCACCGCTGCCGCTGCCGCCACCACGCGGGATGTCGACCTCGATCGGGTCGGCACCCTCGGGGCGGCCGACGATCGAGTAGCTCGGCGAGTTCTCACCGAAGTAGATGCGCGGCGGGATCTCGGTCTCGATCTGGCCGACCGGCGGGATGTCCTGGACGGCCCACACGGGCTCGCCCTGGTCGCCGCGCTGGTTGCCGTAGGCCGCGATGACGCCGTAGCCGTGCGTGTACACGGTGTGGTCGTTCGACCACGTGCGCTGGCTCTCCTGCAGACCCGCGAGGTCGACCTCGCGCGCCGCGATGATGACGTCCTGCGGGGTGTCGCTGCCCTCGAGCAGGTACCGGTCGACGTCGAGCGTCTCGGGCACCGTGTAGTAGCCGCGCACCTGCTGCAGCTGCTGGAAGGCGTCCGAGATCAGGGTGGGGTCGAGCAGACGGCTGCTGACGCGGGACTCCGCGGAACCGGCGAGCTCCTCGGCCGACAGCTCGGTGGCCGCCGTGTAGTCCTCGACCTCGGAGTCTGCCACGTCGTAGGCCTCGCGGGTCGCCTCGATGTTCTTGGCGATGTACGGACCTTCGCGGTCCGGCTCGGATGGGCGGACCTGGAACGACTGCATCGCGTACGGCCAGATGCCGCCGATCACGATCGAGGCCAGCAGGAGGCCACCGAGGCCCAGGCCGGGCAGCGTCCAGGACTTGAGGAAGATCATCGCGAAGAACAGCAGCGCGACGACGATCGCGACGATCGCCAGCACGTTGCGGGCCGGGATGCGGGCCATCGCGTCGGTGTAGCCGATGCCGTCGAAGAGCGAGGAGTTGCCGACGGCGTAGCCGTAGCGGTCCAGGTAGTAGCTGAACGCCCGGAGCAGCAGGCCCACGCCGACGATGACCGACAGGTGCACCTGCGCCGCACGGGTGAAGCGGATGCCGCCCAGCACCCGGATGCCGCCGAACACGTAGAGCACGAACGCGGTCACGACGAACGTGATGATGACCGTCGTGAAGCCGAACGTCGACAGGAACCGCAGCCACGGGTAGTCGAAGACGTAGAAGCCGATGTCGCGGCTGAAGTGCGCGTCGTCGATGCCGAACGAGCCGCCGGCGCGCCAGAGCTGGAAGGTCTGCCACTGGCCCTGGGCCACCGAGCCGGCGAAGGCCGCGAGCAGCAGGGCCGCGACGATCGTGACCGGACGCAGGATGGGCGACAGCGCCTGGCGGTACCGGACCGCCGGGTCGTCGCGCCGGGCCGGCGGGTTCTCGGGGCGGAAGCGCCAGGCGAGGTAGGCGCTGCCCACGACGAGCAGCGCGAACAGCAGACCGAAGGCCGCGAACATGCCGATGCGGGTCAGCAGCACCTTCGTGAAGACGTCGGTGTAGCCGACCGAGCTGAACCACAGGCGGTCGGTGTAGATGTTCGTGAAGATCGACCCGAGGAAGATCAGCACGGCCACCGTGACGAGGGTCGGCACCAGCACGCGGCGACGACGCTCGGGGGCCGCGGTCGGGGTGGGCTGGTCGGGCGTACCGAAGATGTCGCTCACAGGGCTCCTGAGTCGGAAATTGAGTCCGTGACGGATCGAGTCCGTGGAACCCGAACTCTACGTCACGCCTCAGCAGCGAGCGTCTGGTCGAGCAGTGCAACCAGTCCGGGCACGAGCTCCGGGCCCTCCAAGAGGTCGGAGTCGCCGCTCGGCTCGCCCGTCCCGCCGCGTCGACGGACGGCACTGTGCGACCCGCCCTCGCGGAGCACGGCCGCCACCAGGCGCACCTCCTGCCGCTCGGGGTGCTCGGCCAGCGCGGCAGCGGCGGCCTCGGGGTCCTCGGGCAGGTCCTCGGCAGCGTCCTGCGGCAGCATCACGCGCTCGATCACGGCCGCGCAGCCGTGCACCTCGTCGGGCCACGCGAGCCGCGTGAGCGCGTCCTCGAAGTCCTCCGCCGGCACGCCCTCCTGCTCGATCGGGGTGAACGAGCCGTCCGCGCCGTCGCCCACCTGGGCGGCGAGCTCGGGCTGCTTGGCGACGAGCTCGGCGGTGCGCACGAGCGCGAACAGCCGGGGCGGCTGGTCCCAGCCGGCCTCGGCGACGTGCTGCTCGACCTCGAGGGCTGCCCGGCGCAGGGGCGAGTCGGGATGCAGCTCGAGCACCCCGTCGGTCGTGGGAGGCAGGTCGCTCATGAGCAGGTCGGCACCTTCGCGTCGGGGTCGGCAGCCAGCTTCTCGAGCGAGCTGATCGCGTCGTCGAGGGTCGTGATCTTGACGATCGTCATGCCGAAGTCGTCACCGTCGGCGGCCTCGGCGCAGTTGCCGGCCGGGACGAGGAAGACCTCCGCGTCGTCGGCGTTCGCGCCGGCCATCTTCTGACGAACGCCGCCGATGGGGCCCACCTCGCCGTCCGGCGTGATCTCGCCGGTGCCGGCGACCCGCTGGCCACCGGTGAGGCTGCCCGGCGTCAGCAGGTCGTAGATCGCCAGGGCGAACATCGTGCCGGCGCTCGGGCCGCCCACGGAGTCGCCCACGTTGTTGTCGATCTGGACCGGCAGGTCGAACGTCGACGCGAGGCTCACGCCGATGCGCGGGACCTCGGGGTCCTCCTCGGCGGGCCGCGTCGTGATGCTGAGCTCCTGCTGGGCGCCCTCGCGGTCGATGACCAGCGTCACCGGGTCGCCCGGGGACACGGTCGAGACGACGTCGATGGCCTGCTGCGGGGTCGAGACCGCGGTGCCGTCGACCGAGAGGATGACGTCGCCGGCCTCCAGCACGTCGGCGGACGCGCCGTCCTCCGCGACGTCGGCGACCGAGACCTGCTCCGGGACCTCGTAGTCGAGGGCCCGCAGCGCGGCGACCGTCGAGCTGTCCTTCGACGACGCGAGCTGGGCCGCCGATCGGGCGTCGGACTCCTCCGCGGTCTCGCCGTCGGGGTACAGGAAGTCCATCGGCACGAGCTTCACGTCGGGGTCGAACCACGCCCACAGGGCCTCGGTGAAGCTCAGACGACCGTCGGGACCCGTCACGGAGACGGTCGTGAAGTCGAGCGCGCCGTCGGTCGGGTACGTCTGCACGTCTCCCTCGACCGTGAGCATCGGCTCACCGTTGAACTCGCCGAGCGTGTTGAACACCGGGCCCGGCTCGAGCGTCGCGTACGGGACGGGCATCAGGAAGGCGACGATCGTCAGCAGGATCGTGCTGAGCGCCGCGACGACCACCGTGACGTACCGGCGGCTCACGGTCGGTTCGAGGCCGATCCACGGATCGTGGTCGGGGCCGACCGGAGGGGGTGGCGTGACGGACACGCGCCCCACGATAGGGCCGCACTCCCAGCCCTGGGGACGTTGGGCTGCAGTGGCTATCGTGGATCCATGTCCGACCATGGCGCAGACCGGCCCGACGACTCCGGCGACGACACGCCGCAGAACCCCTTCGCAGGCACGCCCTTCGAGGCGCTGTTCAACCAGCTCGGCTTCACGCAGCCCGGCGCGGGCGGCAGTGGCGGCCCGGCGGGCTTCCTGCCGAACGGCCCCTCGGGCACTCCGGCCCCCGACCTCAACGCGCTCATGGCGCAGGTCCAGCGCATGTTCCAGCCGCACGAGGGCACGGTCGACGCGTCGGTGACGCTCGACGTCGCCCGGCACACCACTGCCGCGGCCGGGCCCGATCCCTCGACCACGCCGTCGCAGCAGGCCGCGTTGGCCGACGCCGTGCAGCTGGCCGAGATGTGGCTCGACCACGCCACCGACCTGCCCCGCGGGGCGACCACCAGCACCGCGTGGAGCCGCGCCGAGTGGATCGAGCACACCGCCGGCACGTGGCACACCCTGTCGGAGCCGGTGGCCCAGCACGTCGTCGACGCGATGAGCCAGGCCATGCCCGAGGAGATCCGGACCATGGCGGGCCCGCTCATCGGCATGCTGTCGCAGGCCGGCAGCGCCATGTTCGCCCAGCAGCTCGGCCGGGGCCTCGGCGAGCTGGCCGGTGAGGTCCTCAGCTCCACCGACATCGGTCTCCCCCTCGGCCCCACCGGGGTCGCCGCCGTGCTGCCCTCCAACGTGGAGGCGTTCGGCGAGGGACTCGAGCTGACCTCGACCGACGTGCTGCTGTACGTCGTGCTGCGCGAGTGCGCCCACCACCGCCTCTTCGCCTCCGCGCCGTGGCTCAAGCCGGCGCTCGTCGCGGCCATCGAGGAATACGGCCGCGGCACGAAGATCGACCTGGAGGCCGTCGAGCGTCGCGCCGCCGAGTTCGATCCCTCGCGACCGCAGGAGATCGTCGACGCCCTGCAGAACGGCCTCTTCGACCCCGAGCCGACCCCCGAGCAGCGCCAGGCGCTCGACCGTCTCGAGCACCTGCTGGCGCTCGTCGAGGGCTGGGTCGACGAGGTCGTCACCCAGGCCACGCACGACCGCATGCCGGCCGCCACGGCCCTGGCCGAGACGATGCGTCGACGCCGCGCCAGCGGCGGACCCGCCGAGCAGACCTTCGCGAGCCTGGTCGGCCTACAGCTTCGCCCCCGCCGCCTGCGCGACGCCGTCAACCTGTGGGCCGCAGTACGCGACCGCCAGGGTGCCGAGGCCCGCGACCGCTTCTGGCAGCACCCGGACGTGCTGCCCTCGCCGGCCGACCTCGACGATCCCCTGGGGTTCGCCGAGCCGAGCGACGACGAGGGCACCGACGCCTTCGACGCCGAGCTGCGCCGCCTGCTCGACGGCGACGAGTGAGCCTGCACGCCGACGCCACCCGCACGCTGGAGCACTGGGACGCCCCGGACGCCGAGCAGGACGCCCTGCGGCGGCTCTACCTCGAGGTGCTGGCCGGTGCCGAGGACGCCATGTGGCGCTCCTGTCGTCCCGACCACCTCACGGCGAGCGTGCTGGTCGTCTCGCACGACCGTCGACGGGTACTGCTGACGCTGCACGGCAAGGCGGGTCTCTGGCTGCAGACCGGTGGCCACTGCGAGACCGAGGACGCCTCGATCGCCGGCGCCGCGCTGCGCGAGGGCACCGAGGAGTCGGGCATCGCCGACCTGACGATCGACCCCGTGCCGGTGCTCCTGTCACGGCACGCCGTGCCGTTCTGCGTGCCGGGAGGGCACCACCTGGACGTGCAGCTCGTGGCCGTCGCTCCCCCGGGCGCCGAGCCCGTGATCTCGGAGGAGTCGGAGGACCTGCGGTGGTTCGACGTCGACGCGCTGCCCGAGCGCACCGACGACGACGTGCGGAACCTCGTCAGCGCTGGTGTGCAGCGCCTTCGAGAAAACCCCTAGCCCGCTCGGCCCGGGGGTAGCGGCCCAGCACCTCCCAGAAGCGGGGCGGGTGGCCGCCGGGGACCACGAGGTGCACGAGCTCGTGCAGCAGCACGTAGTCGACGACCCAGGCGGGCATCTCACGCACGAGGTGCGAGATGCGGATCTCGCCCGTGCTGGCCGTGCACGATCCCCATCGGGTGCTCTGGTTCGTGACCCACCGCACCGACGTCGGCCGCGCCTCGCCGTCGAGGTAGGTCCTCGAGAGCGCCTCGCACCGCCCCATCAGGTCGTCGTCGCTGAGGTCGCGGCGCTTCTCGCTGCGCTGGATCTTCGCGACGAGCGACTCGACGATGCGGCGCTCCTCGGCGGCGTCGAGGCCGGCGGGCACCAGCACGACGATGCGGTCGCCCTCGCGGCGCGCCTGCACCGTGCGTCGGCGGCGCGCCGAGCGCCGGATCTCCACCTCGTCCACCCGACGAGCGTACGGGGCGCGTCCGACCTCGTGCGGAGGTTGCCCACAGGCTGTCCACGGGTCCGTCCACACCGTCACTCGGCGATTCACACAAGGTTGTCCCCAGAGTTGTCCACAGCGGTGGACAGACTTTCCCGAAACCGCTTGACGAGCGATGTCACACGTCGTAGGACCTCGTGCCCCTATGCTCGGGTGTGACCGGCGTCACAGGCGTGACGCCCGACCGAGGAGGAGCACATGTCCGAGTCCTGGAGTGGTGAGTTCTACTGCGTGAAGTGCCGCGAGAAGCGTGAGGCGACGGGTCACGTCGAGGTCAATGCCAAGGGCACCAAGCTCGCCAAGGGCGTGTGTCCGACCTGCAGCACGAACCTGACCCGCATCCTCGGCAAGGCCTGACACCGCCCCTGTGGACGGTGGCGTGACGCCGACGGCGTGACGCCCGAGGGTGGACCCATGGTCCGACGGCCCGCCCTCTCCCCCGGAGCACATCTCACCCGGCACGACGCCCGGCGGTTGCGGATCGGGTCGCACCCCGGCGTCGTCGTCGACGACTCGCCCCTCCTGCGCGCCCTGGTGCGGGCGATCGACGGCGTGCAGGACCAGGCGCAGGTGTGCGGCGCTGCTGCCGAGGCGACCGGCAGCGACCCGCGTGACGCGCACGCGCTGCTCGACGAGCTGGTGCGCCGCGGTGCCGTCGTCGACGCCGACCCGTGGCTGCGCGTGCGCGCACCTCGCGACGAGGTCGTCGCCGCCGTGCTGTGCGGTCGCGACCCGGCCGCGGCCGGCGGACGGGCCCGCACCGGCCTCGTCGTGCACGCCGCGCCTGCGTGCCACGACCTCGCCGACCTCGTCCGCCTCGGGGCCCGGATCGGTGGCGTCTCCCACCGCTCCGACCGGCCCACCCGCGTGCAGGTCGTCGTCACGACGGGCGAGCCGCACCGCGAGACGATCGACGCCCTGGCGTGCAGCGGCAGCGCGGTCCTGCCCGTCACTCTCGCCGAGGGCCGTTGCGTCGTCGGGCCGTGGATCGAGCGGGGGCGCACCCCGTGCCTGCGGTGCGCCGACCTCTCGCTCACGGCGTGGGACGCCGGTTGGTCCGGGCAGTGGCCCTCGCTCGACCGTGCCGACCGGCCGCACGGAGTGGGGGTCGAGGTCGCCCAGGCGACGGCCGCACTCGTCGTCGCCGACGTCCTGGCCGCCTGCGACCGCGGACGGCCGCGCACCGTCGGCGCCCGATTCACGATCGGGCCCGAGCCGGCGCGCGCCACCCGACTCGCCGTCGGGTTCGACCCCGAATGCCCCTGCCACCTGCTCGCCCTGCCGTCCTCGGTGCCGGCCGTATCCTGAGGCGGTGGGCAACGACGACCGCAAGGGGGACGACCGTCGGCGCGATCAGCGCCGGACGGTCATGCCGAGCAGCGCGTTCGGACGCACGGCCCGGCTCGCCGCCCTCCCCGTGGGCTTCGCCGGTCGAGCGACCCTCGGTGTCGGCAAGCGCATGGTCGGCCGCCCCGCGCAGGTGGTGCTGACCGACGTCCAGCGTCGCACCGCCGAGCAGATCTTCTCGGTCCTCGGGCAGCTCAAGGGCGGCGCGATGAAGTTCGGCCAGGCGATGAGCGTCTTCGAGGCAGCGCTGCCCGACGAGCTCGCCGGCCCGTACCGCGAGGCGCTCACGAAGCTGCAGGACGCCGCACCCGCGATGCCCGCCGCCACGGTCCACGGCGTGCTGGCCAACGAGATGGGCGACTTCTGGCGCGAGCAGTTCCAGGAGTTCGACGACACCCCCGTCGCCGCCGCGTCCATCGGGCAGGTGCACCGCGCGACGTGGGCCGACGGGCGCGAGGTCGCCGTCAAGATCCAGTACCCCGGAGCCGCCCGCGCCCTGCGGGCCGACCTGCGCCAGATCGCCCGCCTCTCCCGCCTGTTCTCGGTGCTCGCGCCGGGCCTGGACGTCAAGCCGCTGGTCGCGGAGCTGCAGGCGCGCGTCGAGGAAGAGCTCGACTACTCGCTCGAGGCGGCCTCACAGGCGGTCTTCGCCGCCGCGTACGCCGACGACCCGGTCTACGTCGTGCCCGGGGTCGTGGCGCACACCGAACGCGTGCTCGTGACGGAGTGGCTCGAGAGCACCGGCTCGCTCGCCGCCGTCATCGCCGACGGCACCCAGGCCGAGCGTGACGAGCGCGGCGAGCAGTTCGCCCGGTTCCTGATCGGGAGCCCGCGTCGGTCGGGCCTGCTGCACGCCGATCCGCACCCGGGCAACTTCCGCACGCTGGCCGACGGACGCCTCGGTGTCGTCGACTTCGGCGCCGTCGCGCACCTCGAGGGCGGATTCGCACCGGTCATCGGCGAGCTCCTGCGTCATGCCGTCCAGGGTGATGCCGAGGCCGTGACCGAGGGCCTCCGCGCGGAGGGCTTCATCCGTCCGGGCGTCACGATCGACCCCGAGACCCTCGCGGCCTACATCGGCCCGTTCTTCGAGCCTGCCACGGTCGACGCGTTCACCTTCAGTCGCGAGTGGCTGCGCGACCAGCTCGCCCGCGTGACGGCACCCGGGGCCGAGGGCATGGGCACCGCGATGAAGGTCAACCTGCCCCCGGAGTACCTGCTGATCCACCGCGTGTGGACCGGCGCCATCGGCGTGCTGAGCCAGCTCGAGGCCACGGCCCACTTCCGGCAGATCCTGCTGGACGAGCTACCCGGCTTCGCCGACGATGGCCAGGACTGACTCGCCGAACTCCTCGAGCTTGCGTCGCCCCACGCCACTGATGCGCAGCAGCGCCGGGCCGTCGGACGGCTTGACCTCCGCGATGAGCTTGAGCGTGTTGTCGTTGAAGACGACGTAGGCGGGCACCTTGCGGTCGGAGGCGATCTCGGTGCGCCACGTGCGCAGCCGCTCGTAGAGCCCCTCGTCGTAGGTGACGGGGCAGTCGGCGCAGCGACCACGCTTGCGGTCGGCCGCCGTGGCGAGCACCTGCCCGCACACGGGGCACGTGCGCACCTTGCGGTCGGAGCTGCGGCTGGCTCGCGCGGCGTGGTTGGCCGGCAGGAGCGGGTCGAGGAACCGGGTGGGGCTGCGCTTGGTGCGGGCCGTGGCGGTGCGCGCGGTGGCCCAGGTGAGGTAGAGGTGACGGCGGGCCCGCGTGACACCCACGTAGAACAGACGGCGCTCCTCCTCGACCGCCTCGGGGGTCTGGGCGTGCACGATCGGGAGCATGCCCTCGTGCAGGCCGGTGCAGAACACCGCGTCCCACTCCAAGCCCTTGGCCGAGTGGAACGTGGCGAGCGTGACGCCGTCGGCCGTGGGCGCGTGGGCGGCCTCGGCGCGACGCTCGAGGTCGGCCACGAGGCTGGCGACGGTGGCCTGCGGGTCGGCCTCGACGAAGTCGGCCGCCATCGTGGTGAGCGCGTGCAGCGACTCCCACCGGTCGCGAGCGGCACCCGTGCCCTTGGGGGCCTGGTCGGGATGACCCATGCCCGACAGCACGGCCCTGACGTCGCCCATCAGGTCGCCCGACGCCTCGGCGACGGCGGCGCCGCGCAGGAGCGTGACGGCCTGGCGCACCTCGGCGCGCTGGAAGAACCCCTCGACGCCCCGCAGCATGAACGGCACGCCGCGGGAGCCGAGCGCCTCCTCGAAGGCCTCGGACTGGGCGTTGATGCGGAACAGGACGGCCGACTCGCGGTACGGGACCCCGCGTCGGTTCAGCGCGACGATCTCGTCGGCGACGGCCTCGGCCATCGACGCCTCGTCGGCGTAGCCCGTGTAGTCGACCGGGTCGCCCGCCGGGTTCTGCGGCTGCAGGGTGACACCGGTGCGCTGCGAGCCGCTGAAGACGGCGTTGGCCGCGGCCACGATCTGCGGCGACGACCGGTAGTTGCGCACCAGCTCGACGCGGGTGGCGTCGTCGAAGCGCTGCGCGAACGTGCGCAGGGCGGCGGGCGAGGCCCCCGCGAACGTGTAGATGGTCTGGTACGGGTCGCCCACGACGCAGACGTCGGAACGGCCCCCGAGCCACAGGTCGAGCAAGGTGGACTGCAGCGGGTTGACGTCCTGGAACTCGTCGACCACGAACCAGCGGTACTGGCTGCGGACCTGCGCGGCGATGCGTTCGTCGGCGTCGAGCATGCCGGCGGTGAAGAGCAGGATGTCCTCGAAGTCGATCTTGCGCTGCTCGCGCTTGATCTCCTCGTAGGCCAGGAAGGCCGCGCCGACGTCGCCCAGGTCGAGGTCGCCGACGGACCGGCCCGCAGCGCGCCGCGTGTAGTCGTCGGGCACGACGTTGCTGACCTTGGCCCACTCGATCTCGGACGCCAGGTCGCGCACGATCGCGTTGTCGGGTCGCACCCCGGCGCTGCGTGCGGCGCCCGCGACCATCGCGAACTTCGAGCCGATGATCTCCGGCAGGTCGCCGCCGTAGAACTGCGGCCAGAAGTACCGCAGCTGACGCAGGGCGGCGGAGTGGAACGTGCGGGCCTGCACACCCGGGGCTCCCAGCTGCGACAGCCGCCCGCGCATCTCGCCGGCCGCACGGGTGGTGAACGTGACCGCCAGGACCTCCTGCGGCTTGTACAGACCCGTGTCGACGCCGTAGGCGATGCGATGCGTGATGGCGCGGGTCTTGCCCGTGCCCGCACCGGCGATGACCGCCACGGGGCCCTTGAGCGCCACGGCGACCTCACGTTGCTCGGGATCGAGTGCCTCGAGCAAGGGGTGCGACGGCGTGCTGATGCTGGGCTCCTGGTGGCGCGTGGGGTGGAATCAGATGATGGCGGGCGTGGTTGACTCCAGCGTAGAGGTCGAAGGAGACAGTCCCATGAGCGAGACGTTCACGATGTACAGCACCCCGTGGTGCGGCTACTGCCACCGGCTCAAGAGCCAGCTCAAGCGTGAGGGCATCACGTTCGACGAGGTCGACATCGAGCAGGTCCCCGAGGCCGCCAAGCTGGTCGAGAAGGCTAACAACGGCAACCAGACGGTCCCGACCCTCGTCTTCGCCGACGGCACGGCGCTGACCAACCCCTCGGTCGCCCAGGTCAAGGCCCAGCTCGCCCTCGCCTGACCGTCCCGCGCGCTCGCGGCCAGCTGGTCAGCGGGTCTGGAGCGTGATGTCGCCCGAGCCGGTCTCGACCGCGAGGAACGCCTCGCCGTCCTCGTCGGTCGGGACGTCGGTCTCGACGTCGCCGGAGTCGGTCTCGGTCAGCACGTCGTAGGCGAGGTCGGCGTCCGGCACCGCCACGTCGACGTCGCCCGAGTCGGTGACGACCTTGACGCCATAGGTCTGCTCCGCGAGCTCCAGGTCGACGTCGCCCGACGTCGTGGTGACCCCGAGGTCGAGCGTCGTGAGGTCGCGTCCCGTGACGTCGCCCGAGGTGGTCCGCACCGAAACGATGCCGCCCACGCCCGTCAGGTCGACGTCGCCGCCGTCCGCATCGACCTCGAACTGCGCGCCCGCCGGCACCCCGATCGTGACGGTGCCGCCGCACCCGGGGATCAGGAGCGGCAGGCACGAGGCGTCGAGCGTGATCGTGCCGCCGTCCTGCTCGGCCGTGAAGTCCGTGCCGAGCCAGCCCCCGACCACCTCGGCGTCGACCGTGATGTCGTCACCCTCGGCCTGCACGACCTCGACGTCGAGGTTCGTCACGGCGAACGTCAGGGGCTGGTTCGGATCGGTCGTGAACGTGTCCGCGACCCGGTCCGTGCTGCGCGTCAGGCGTCCGACACCGACGACCAGACCCAGCACCACGAGCACGACCACGATCGTCACGCCCACCGTGATGAGGGTGCGCGACAGCGGCGACCGCGGGTCCGAGAGGTCGTCGATCTCGGGCTCGACCGGGTCGAAGCTCATGCCGAGCCCTCGGGGCCGGGCGGAGCGGGCTCCGACGGCACCTCGGGCTCGGGCGCCCTGCCACGGCGCGGCAGCTTGACCGGCTTCTCCGGCTTCGTCTCCTTCTCGACCTTCTCGGCCGGCGAGACGCTGATCGGGACGACGTCGGGCGCGCCCATCCGGGCGGCATCGGCCGTCTCGTCGTCGGGCATCGTCTGGCTCTCCCGCTCGGCCTCGACGCGCTTGAGGTAGTGCTCGACCTCGCGGGCGCGCTGCGAGCGGCTCCAGCCGAGGGTCTTGCCCATGAGCTCCGCGACCTCGGTGGCGACCTCGGTGCCACGGTCGAACGTCTCGAAGGAGATGCGCGTGCGGCGCGCGATGACGTCCTCCAGGTGGCGCGCTCCCTCGTGCGTCGTGCCGTAGACGACCTCCGCACGCAGGTAGTCGTCGGCACCGCCGAGCGGCTTGCCGAGGTCGGGGTACTTCCGCACGAGGTCGAGCAGCTCGAGGGTCAGCGACCCGTACCGGTTGAGCAGGTGCTCGATGCGCCCGACGCTGAGGCCGGAGCGGGAGGCGAGCTGGTGGCGCTGGTTCCAGAGCGCCTCGTACCCGTCGGCCCCGAGCAGGGGGACGTCCTCGGTGCACGACGGCGGGACCTTGCGGTCGAGCTCGCCGCTCATCGCGTGGACCGCGGCGTCGACGGCGTCCTTGGCCATGACGCGGTACGTCGTGTACTTGCCGCCGGCGATGACGACGAGCCCCTTGGTGCTGGTGGAGACGGCGTGCTCGCGCGAGAGCTTGCTGGTGGCGTCCGACTCGCCGGCGAGCAGCGGACGCAACCCGGCGAAGACGCCCTCGACGTCGTCGTGCGTGAGCGGCTCCACGAGGACCGCGTTGACGTGGTCGAGCAGGTAGTCGATGTCGCTGCGGCTCGCCGCCGGGTGGTCCTTGCTGAGCGACCAGTCGGTGTCGGTCGTGCCGATCATCCAGTGGCGGCCCCACGGGATGACGAAAAGGACGGACTTCTCGGTGCGCAGGATCAGGCCCGACTCGCCGCGGATGCGGTCACGCGGCACGACGAGGTGGATGCCCTTCGAGGCGCGCACGTGGAACTGGCCCCGCTCCCCCGCGAACGACTGGGTCTCGTCGGTCCAGACGCCGGTGGCGTTGACGACCTGGCGGGCCCGCACGTCGATCTCTCGTCCGGTCTCGAGGTCCGCCACGCGGGCACCGATCACGCGGCCGCCCTCACGCAGCAGGTCGACGACGCGGGCACGGGTCGCGACGTGCGCACCGTAGGCGGCGGCCGTGCGGGCGATCATCATCGTGTGACGGGCGTCGTCGACCTGCCCGTCGTAGTAGTGCAGGGCGCCGACGAGGGCGTCCTTGCGCAGCGCCGGCATCACCTTGCGGGCCCCGCGGCGGGTCAGGTGACGGTGGTGCGGCACGCCGCGCGAGCGGCCCGAGAGCCGCGCCATCGAGTCGTAGAGCAGGACGCCGGACCCGGCGTAGAAGCGCTCCCACACGCGGTGGGTCAGCGGATAGAGGAAGGGCACCGGCTTGACCAGGTGCGGAGCGAGCTTCTCGATCAGCAGGCTGCGCTCGGCGAGCGCCTCGGCCACGAGCCGGAAGTCGAGCATCTCGAGGTAGCGCAGGCCGCCGTGGATGAGCTTGCTGGAGCGGCTCGACGTGCCGGAGGCGAAGTCGCGGGCCTCGACCAGGCCGACGGAGAGTCCTCGGGTCGCGGCGTCGAGCGCGGCACCCGCACCGACGACCCCGCCGCCGATCACGAGCACGTCGAGGTGCTGGGCCCCCATCGCCTCGAGCGAGCTGTCGCGCTGGGACGGGGACAGGGCCACGGAACGCATGCCCCCAGTCAATCAGGCGCGCGCCACCCCCACACCCCCACGACCCCGGCCCGCGGGGTGCTCCGCGGGTCAGACCCAGTCGTGGGTGCGCTGGACGGCCTTGGTCCAGCGGGCGTGGGCCGTGTCCCGCTGCTCGTCGTCCCACCGGGGATCCCAGTGCTTGCTCTCCTGCCAGTTGTCGACGAGCTCCTCGCAGCTCGACCAGAAGCCGACCGCGAGCCCGGCCGCGTAGGCCGCTCCGAGCGCGGTCGTCTCGGTCACGACGGGGCGGCTGACCTCGACGCCGAGGACGTCGGCCTGGATCTGCATGCAGAGGTCGTTGGCCGTCACGCCGCCGTCGACCCGCAGGATCGACAGGTCGAGCCCGGCGTCGACGACCATCGCGTCCACGACGTCCTTGCTCTGGAAGCAGATCGCCTCGAGGGCGGCGCGCGCGATGTGCGCCTTGGTGTTGAACCGCGACAGACCGACGATCACGCCGCGGGCGTCCGGGCGCCAGTGCGGGGCGAACAGGCCCGAGAACGCAGGGACGAAGCAGACGTCGCCCGTGTCCTCGACGCTCGCGGCGAGCTCCTCGGTCTCGGCGGCGTCGTCGATGATGCCCAGCTGGTCGCGCAGCCACTGGATCGCCGACCCCGTGACTGCGATCGACCCCTCGAGCGCGTAGACCGCGGGCTCGTCGCCGAGCTGGTAGGCGAGCGTCGTGAGGAGGCCGTGGCTGGACCGCACGATCTCGGTGCCGGTGTTCAGCACCAGGAAGTTGCCGGTGCCGTAGGTGTTCTTGAGCTGGCCCGGCTCGAAGCACGCCTGCCCCACGAGCGCCGCGTGCTGGTCGCCCAGATCACCGGCCAGCCGCACCTCGCCGCCGAACGGGCCGTCGGCGAGCGTCGTGCCGTACACCTCCGACGACGACCGGATCTCCGGCAGCATCTGGCGAGGCACGTCGAACACGGCGAGCAGCTCGTCGTCCCAGGCGAGGGACTCCAGGTCCATCAGCATCGTGCGGCTCGCGTTCGTGACGTCGATCAGGTGCTGACCGCCGGCAGGGCCGCCCGTGAGCCACCACAGCAGCCACGTGTCGATCGTGCCGAACACGGCGTGGCCCGCCTCGGCGTCGTCGCGCACGCCGTCGACGTTGGCCAGGACCCAGGCGATCTTGCCGCCGGCGAAGTACGCGGCCGGAGGCAGGCCGGAGCGGTGACGGATGAGGTCGCCGTGCTTCTCGTCGGCCTCCGCCGCGATCGCCGCGGTGCGGGTGTCCTGCCACACGATCGCGTTCGCGTACGGCTCCCCGGTGCGCCGGTCCCAGATCACGGTGGTCTCGCGCTGGTTCGTGACGCCCACGGCGGCCAGGTCGGCGTGGGTCAGGTCGGCCGACGCCAGCGCCTCCCGGATGCAGAGCTCGGTGTTGCGCCAGATCTCGGTCGCGTCGTGCTCGACCCACCCGGCGCGCGGCATGATCTGCTCGTGCTCGACCTGGTGGCGGGCCACCTCCGCGCCGGCGTGGTCGAAGACCATGAACCGCGTGCTGGTCGTGCCTTGGTCGATCGCTCCGACGTACCGTGCTCGATCGGAAGAGGGGGCCTGCGTCATGCAGGGCAGCCTAGTGACGCAGGCCACCTCCGGGGGCCGCTCGGGTCAGGCCAGCGTGCGCAGCGTGTCGACGAGCGGGGTGGTGGGTCGCCCGATGACCTGCGCGAGGGTGCCGGGTGCCGCGGCGAGGTGACCCTCGGCGATGTGGCCGTCGGTCGCGACGACGAAGTGCACGGTGCCTTCGTCCAGGCCCGCGCCGGACAGGATCTCGGCGTGCTTGGCCGCGTCGACGTCGAGCACCGACACGTCCTGGCCGATGACCTCGGAGACGGCCGAGGCCAGCTCGGCCTGGGTCCAGGCGACGTCGCCGGAGAGCTCGTAGATCTTCTCGGGCGAGTCAGTGGTGACGACGACGGCGGCCGCGGTCGCGAAGTCGTCGCGCGATGCGCTGGCGACGCGACCCGCTCCGGCGCTCGTGACGACGGCACCGCTCGCGCGCGCCGCGTCGATGCTGGGCGCGTAGTTCTCGTGGTACCAGCCGTTGCGCAGCAGGCTGTAAGCCAGACCGGAGTCGGCGAGGAGCTGCTCGGTCTCGACGTGCTCGGGGGCGACCAGCAGCGGCGAGCCCTCGGCGTGCAGGACGCTCGTGTAGGCGATGAAGGCGACGCCGGCGGCCTTCGCGGCCTCGATCACGTTGCCGTGCTGCACGGCGCGCTGGCCGATCTCGTTGCCCGAGACGAGCACGACCTTCTCGACGCCGGCGAAGGCGGCGGTGAGGGCGGGGACGTCGGTGTAGGTGGCGACGCGGACGTGGACGCCCTGCTCGGCGAGCGACGCGGCCTTCGCCTCGTCGCGGACGACGGCGACGACCTCGGACGCGGGGACGCGCTCGAGCAGCTGGGCGACGATGCGGCGGCCGAGCTGGCCGGTGGCACCGGTGACGGCGATGGTCATGGGATCTCCTCGGAAGACGGGGTAGGTACTAACCAAACGTTAGCACTTACTTCTCGAAAGCACTATCCCTGGGTTAGCATTGAGGCAGGAGGTTCCCATGAGTGCACCGGACTACGACGTGTTCGCGACGCAGTGCCCGTCCCGCGAGACGCTCGAGGTCGTGACGAGCCGGTGGGGCACGCTGACCCTCGCGGCCCTGCACGAGGGCGAACGGCTCCGGTTCGGCGAGCTGCGCCGCCGCATCGACGGCATCAGCGACAAGATGCTCTCGCAGACGCTCAAGCAGCTCGAGGCGCGCGGGCTCGTCACGCGCACGGCACAGGACTCCTCGGCCGCCCACGTCGACTACGCCCTGACCGCCGAGGGGCGAACCGTGGCCACCGCCGTCATCGCCCTGGTGCAGTCGGTCTACCGCGTCCAGCCCGCCCTGGGGTGACCCCGCTGGGGTGGGCGGTCGATCCTCCACCCTCCGGACCGATCCCCAGGGATGGGCGGTGGATCCTCCACCGTATGAGCGCTCAAACGGTGGCTGCCTCACCGCTCCCCCGGGTCCACGTGCGTTCCGGTGGTAGATCCACCTCGCACCACGGGGTGCCGTCGGTCCCGGACGGCGGGACCCCGGGCTGCTGGTCAACAGCTAAGAACTCATGGAACACGAGCGGACGGCCGGGGGCCCTCAACCGACCACCGCGCTCGGTAGGCGGTGGATCCGCCACCTTCCGGACCGACCCCCGGGGGTGGGCGGTGGATCCTCCACCGTATGAGCGCTCAGACGGTGGCTGACTCACCGCCCTGGGTGGAAGACTCACCGCCCGCCCGCCCGCCCGCCCCCGCCCGCCCGGGGCGGGTCAGAAGACGCCGGTGACGGCCTTGTAGAGCTCGTTCGCGCCGACGGCGAGGAACATCAGCGCGCAGACGCCGAGCACGACGTTGCCGAACAGGCCGTTGCGCCACTCCCGGGGCACCCGGTCGGTGTTGAGCAGGCCGAGCAGCGTGAGCGCCAGGAACGGCATGAAGATCGAGCCCAGGACGCCGTAGGCGAGGATGATCGCGACCGGCTCGTCGAGGAACAGCAGCGCCATCGACGGGAACGTCAGCCACAGCACGTAGCCGCGGTAGTAGGCGCCGCCGGAGTGCATCCGCGGGTCGTCCTTCGCGAGGCCGCGCGACGTGCCGAGGTAGTCGGCGAACATCAGCGAGACGCCGTGCCACACGCCGAGCAGCGACGAGAACGACGACGCCCAGAAGCCGAACAGGAAGAGCTTGCCGAAGAACTCGCCGTAGCGGTCGTCGAGCACGTCCGAGAGTCCGATCAGCGCCTTGTCGCCCGAGCCCACCGCGATGTTGCTGCTGTACAGCAGCTCCGCGCCCACGATCAGCATCGCGACCACGAAGATGCCGGTCATGACGTACGCCATCGAGTTGTCGATGCGCATGACCTTCATCCAGCCCGGCGTCGACCAGCCCTTCTCGCGCAGCCAGTAGCCGTAGGCGGCGAGGGTGATCGTGCCGCCGACCCCGCCCGCCACGGCGAGCGTGTTGACGAGGCCGCCGTCCGGGATCCTCGGCACGAGGCCGCCGACCATGTCGGGCAGGTTCGGCGTGGCCAGGACGGCGGCACCGACGACCGTCACGAACATGATGCCGACGAACAGCGCCATGAGCTTCTCGACGATCCCGTACCGGCCCAGCCACACCAGGGCGAAGCCGATGAGGCCCATCGAGATCGCCCAGACCTTGAGGTCGGGCCCCTCGGGGAACAGCGCCACGAGCGGCAGCGCCGAGGACGACATCGCCGTCGCGCCGTAGACGATGCCCCAGATCACGATGTACGGCCCGAAGTACCAGCCGGTCCAGCGCCCGAGCGTCTGCCAACCCTGGAAGATCGTGCGGCCCGTCGCGAGCGAGAACCGGCCCGCACCCTCGACCAGGGCGATCTTGAACAGCGTGCCGAGGACGACCGCCCACAGCAGCGCGTAGCCGAACTTCGAGCCGGCCGTGAGGGTCGCGACGAGGTCACCGGCGCCGACGCCCGTGCCGGCCACCACGAGCCCCGGACCGACGAGTCTCCACCGGGGCTTGACCTCGTCGGTGCTCGTTGCCGTGCCGTTGTCCCCGTCTCGCTGGCTCATCGATCCACCGTAGGCGAGGGTGCTCGGGGTCACATCTCGGCCCCGATAGCGTGGCCGCATGACCCAGCACCGCGACGTCGTGATCGTGGGCGGTGGGCACAACGCCCTCGTCGCCGCGACCCTGCTGGCCCGGACCGGGCTGTCCGTGACCGTGCTCGAGCGGCTCGAGCACGTGGGTGGCGCGGCCGTCAGCGCCCAGGCGTTCCCCGAGCACGACGCGCGGCTCTCGCGCTACTCCTACCTCGTCAGCCTCTTCCCCGACCGCCTCGTCGCCGAGCTCGGACTGCGGCTGGAGCTCAGGACCCGCGACGTCGCCTCCTACACGCCGTACCGGCGCGCCGACGGCACGGCCGACGGACTGCTCATCGCGGACGGCCCCGTCGAGACCGATGCGTCGTTCGAGCGCCTCGTCGGCGGGTCCGAGGACCTCAGCGCCTGGACCTGCTTCTACGGCGACGTCGACTGGTTCGCCGACGTCGTGGAACCGACCCTGCTCGGTCCGCTGCCCCGGGCGAGCGAGCTGCGGGAGCGCATCGACCCGGTGACCTGGGACGACCTCGTCGAGCGTCCGCTGGGCGAGGCGATCGAGCGGAGGTTCTCGAACGACCTCGTGCGCGGCGTCGTGGCCACGGATGCCCTGATCGGCACCTTCGCCTCGCTCCACGACCCGTCCCTCGTGCAGAACCGCTGCTTCGTCTACCACCTGATCGGCAACGGCACGGGCGAGTGGCGCGTGCCCGTCGGCGGCATGGGCGCCGTCACGAGCGAGCTCGAGCGGGTCGCCCGCGAGGCCGGTGCCGAGATCGTCACCGGCACCACGGTCGACGCCGTCGAGCCTGACGACGACGGCGTGACGGTGCGCGCCGGCGACCGCACGTGGCGGGCCGCGCACGTGCTCTCCGGAGTGGCCCCCGCGGTGCTCGGCGACCTCGTCGGCACCCCGACCCCCACCCGGCCCGAGGGCGCCCAGCTGAAGGTCAACCTGCTGCTCTCCCGCCTTCCCCGCCTCGCGAGCGGTATCGATCCTGCCGTGGCCTTCGCCGGGACCCTGCACCTCGGCGAGGCCTTCAGCGAGCTCGAGGCGGCCCACGCCGAGGCCGCGTCCGGGCGCCTGCCGACCCGGGCCGCGGGCGAGGTCTACTGCCACACGTTGAGCGACCGCAGCATCCTCGGCCCTGAGCTCGCGGCGACCGAGGCCCAGACCCTCACGTACTTCGGCCTGCACACGCCGCCCGCGACGCTGCCCGACGCCGCGGCCGCCGAGGAGGCGTACGCGCGCGTGCTGGCAGCGCTCGACGAGCACCTCGCCGAGCCCATCGCGCCCCTCGTGCTGGGCGCCGAGGTGAAGACCCCGAATGACATCGAGGACGCCCTCGCGATGCCCGGCGGGCACATCTTCCACGGCGACCTGGCCTGGCCCTGGCTCGACGACGACGAACCTGCCGACACCGCCGCGCAGCGCTGGGGCGTGGCCACGGCGCACCCGCGCGTGCTGGTGTGCGGCAGCGGGGCCCGTCGCGGAGGTGCCGTCAGCGGGCTGGGCGGGCACGGAGCCGCCGCCGCGCTGCTGGAGCACCTCGGGCGCGGAAGTCTCGACCTGTCCTGAGTGCGAGACGTGATCGACGAACTGAGGCGGACGCACTAATCTGCGGACATGTGGAACGCCTGTGACTCACATCACGCTCGTCGGACCGCCCTCGTCGCCGCGCTCGTGGCGGTCCTCCTGGTGCCGGGCACGGGGGCCTCGGGCGACGAGCTGACGCCGGTCGGTTCCCGCGAGGCCGCCGAGCAGCGCGAGGAGTCGGACCCCACGCTCGTGCCGCTGCCGGAGCCGGGACCTCGCTCGGAGGTGCCGCAGGACCGCTACGTGATGGCCGGCGGCTGCTACACCCTGCAGGCTCCGGACGGCTCGTGGATCGCGACGTCGGCCGGCGGCTACGCGACCACCACGACGGAGGCGGACGCGGCACCGTTCCACTTCCAGGCCACCGAGCTCGGCCGCTACCTGCTGTTCGACGCCGACGAGCACTTCGTCGCTCGCGGCGCCGGCGTGACGGCGGCCGAGGCGCCGAGCCCCGCAGCCGAGTGGACCGTCGACCTCGGACCCGACGGCTTCGTGCTGGGCGACGGCGCCGAGAGCCTGGCCGTCGAGGGCGGCTCCCCCGCCGTCGGTACTGCCACGCCCTTCGCCCTGCGCCTCGCCGACGGATGCGCTCCCTGGGACGAGATCGAGGTCAACGTCGAGGGGCCCGTCCTCGCCGGCACCTCCCCCCTGCAGGAGGTGCGCGGCTACCTCGACGACCACATCCACCACATGACGACGGGCTTCCTGGGCGGCGCGATCCACTGCGGCAGGCCGTGGCACCCGTACGGCGTGAAGTACGCGCTGCAGGACTGCCCCGACCACTCGGCGACCCTCGGCAACCTGGCGATCCCCGAGATCGTGCTGAGCGGCAACCCCACGCACGACCACGTCGGTTGGCCGACGTTCAAGGACTGGCCCGCTCACGACTCCCTCACCCACGAGGGCACCTACTACAAGTGGGTCGAGCGGGCGTGGCGTGGAGGCCAGCGCCTCTGGGTCAACCTCCTCGTCGAGAACAACGTGCTGTGCTCGGTCTATCCGGGCCCGAACAAGACCTGCAACGACCTGGACTCGATCCGCACGCAGGCTGCCGAGACCCGAGCGTTCGAGAACTACGTCGACGCGCAGGCCGGCGGTCCCGGCAAGGGCTGGTACCGCGTCGTGACCACCCCGACCGAGGCCCGCGCGGTGATCAACCAGGGCAAGCTCGCGGTCGTGCTCGGCACGGAGTCGAGCAAGCTGTTCGGCTGCAGCGCGGTGCTCGACTCACCCGCGTCGGAGTGCACCGAGGAAGCGATCAACGCGGGGCTCGACGAGCTGTACGCCCTCGGCGTGCGCCAGATGGTGCCGACCCACAAGTTCGACAACGCGTTCTCGGGCGTCAAGGGTGACGAAGGCTTCAACGGCGTCGTCACGAACCTCGGCAACGTGCTGGCGAGCGGCACCTTCCTCGACATGGACATCTGCCCGGAGGGCCTCGGCCCCGACAACGCGCAGCTGAACCCGTCGCTCATCCCCCAGCCCGACGTCGCGCGACTCCTCGGCGGGCTGTTCGGCACCATCGCCAGCCTCGACCTGCTGCCCGTCGCGGTCCCGCTCTACAGCGAGGACCCGAACCAGTGCAACTCCCGCGGCCTGACCGAGACGGGCCGCTACATGCTCGAGCAGATGGTCGCGCGCAACATCGTCTACGACGTCGACCACATGAGCGCGCGGGGCCGCTCGGAGGCCCTGACGGAGTTCGAGCGCCTGGGCTACTCCGGCGTGATCTCGAGCCACTCGTGGTCCGACCCGTATGCCATCCCCCGGATCTTCGCCCTCGGCGGCATGGTCAACTCCTACGCCGGCGAGAGCACGGAGTTCGTGGAGGAGTGGCACGGCCACGTCGAGGACATGGACGGCCGGTTCTACTTCGGGCTCGGCTACGGCGCCGACACCAACGGCCTCGGCCCGCAGGGTGGTCCGCGCGGCGCCGACGTCGAGAACCCCGTGACGTACCCGTTCCAGGGCACCTTCGACGTCGAGATCGACCACCAGGAGTCCGGTGAGCGCACGTACGACATCAACGTCGACGGCGTCGCGCACTACGGGCTCTACCCGGACTGGATCGAGGACCTCAAGCAGATCGCCGGGAACACCATCGACGACGACCTCGTGCGTGGCCCTGAGGCGTACCTGCAGATGTGGGAGCGGGCCAACGGCATCACGAACGACGCGTGCCGCCAGCCCGAGCTGCGCCGCCAGGCCAGCGACTTCACCACGATCGCGGCCGGCACGAGCTCGGACGACGTGCTCACCGGCTTCGGGCAGCCGCACCTGCGCCGCGACTCGACCTACCAGTACTGCGCGCTCGACGGTGCCGCCGAGGCGACCGTGACCGTCAGCTTCGCGGGCACCGCGGTCGCCTCCGTCAGCACGGGTGACGTCCCGAGCGGCACCGGTGGCGGCGGGGCCACGACCGGCGGCGGCACCCCGCTGGTGGGTCCCGACGGGCAGACGCTGGCCGGCGGCGGCACCGTGAACACGTCCGGCGCACGGATCCCCGACACCGGCGGTCCGAGCCTCGGCACGCTCATGGCGGGCCTCCTCGCCGCCCTGATCGGCGGCGCGATGGTCGCCTCCACCCGGCGTCTCAGGGCCACGCCCCGTGCGGGGGACGTCGGGTGAACGCAGCCTGACCGCCCGATTTCGGGACGGGCGGTCAGGCTGGTAATGTTTTCACCCGCGCACCCCTAGCTCAATTGGCAGAGCAGCTGACTCTTAATCAGCGGGTTCTCGGTTCGAGTCCGAGGGGGTGTACCACTCGCCCTCCGACCTTCGGGTCGGAGGGCGTTTCCCGTTCACAGGGTTGTCTTCGACCGGTCGCAACATAACTTTAGGTACTGAAGGTTGTGCTCCTCGAGCGTGATGACCTGCCTGCACTCGCGCACGCGGCACTGGTTGACCCTCGGCTCGAGATGATCCATCCCTTCGCCGACCTCGACGACTTCGCCGCTGGCATCCGCCCGGCTCCGATCGCGCGTCGCACCCCGCGTCGCCTCCGCATCGCCGACGGAAGGCTCGCGGAGCTGGACTGATAGGCGGTCACACCGGGGTTCCGGAGTTGTCCCCAGGCCTCTTCGCGGCTCGGAGCGGGTGTCGGTGGGGGCGGGTTGGCTGGTCTCATGTTCGAGGACCTGGCACCGGAAGACGTGCTCGCCGCTGTGGCGAGTGCGGACTACGGCGTGGTCGAGCCGATCGACGTCATGGGCGGCAAGCACATCGACGCCATCTCCGCGTTGGAGCGGCTGGTGCGTGTGGCCCAGGCACGGATCGCCGAGCACGTGGCCGACCTGTATGCCCTGCGGCGGCTGGACTACTCGGGTGACCCGGCGCTGACGGTCGCCGCCGAGGCTGCGATGGCCCGGGGGCAGTCACCGAGTGCGGGCCGGAGCCTGCTCGAGGTCGCCATGACGCTGCGGCCGATGCCGAACCTGCGCCAGGCGTTCGGAGACGGTGCGGTGTCGGAGCCGGTAGTCCGCGCGGTGGTGCGGGTCGTGCGCGACCTCGACCCCGACACCATCACCGCCATCGACACCCACCTCGCCGGACGCCTCGACGGCCTGACCGCTCCTCAGGCGGGCGATCTGGTGCGTGAGCTCGTGGTCACCCATGACGTCGAGGCCGCCGCCCAGCGCGAGCAGGCCGCGCGGGCCGACCAGTTCGTCTCCTACTGGCCCTCACCCGACGGCGTCGGCACCCTGATCGTGCGTGGCCCCGCCGAGCAGCTCGTCGGCATCAAGCAGGCCCTCCAAGCCCATGCCGACCGGCTCCGCGCCCGGGGTGACGACCGCCGCCGCGGGCAGATCATGGTCAACACCCTCTTCGAACGGGTCACCGGCGTCGAGACCGTCGCGGGGCCGGATGTGGACCTGTCGATCGTGCTGCCCGTGGAGGCCCTGGCCGGTGCCGCGGCAGCCGAGGACCATGTCGGCACGACCGGCCGGCAACGACAGGGCGAGCCGAAGGCGAGGCAGGCGCCCGGGCGTAGCCCGGCACCGGCGAGGCACGAGCCGGTGAGACGGCGACGAAGGAGCCGTGCGCCCCACCAGTGCCGACAACCCGGATGCGGGTGCGGAATCCGCGACATCGACCACATCCGACCCCACCGCAACGGCGGACCCACCACCCAGACCAACGGCCAAGGCCTGTGCCGACTGTCCAACCTCGTCAAGGAGCTTCCCGGCTGGCACGTCGAACCCGGCGACAGTGGCGAGGTCACCTGGACCACCCCCACGGGGCACAGGTACACCTCACCGCCACCACGCGCCCACCCACGCACGTGAGGTCGTGGCTGGTCGTTCGACTAGCGGCGGTTCCACTCGATCGCGGGGCAGGTGTCCATGACCATCGGGACGCCTGCCTCGCGAGCGCGGTCGAACGCCGCCTCGTCGATCACGCCGAGCTGCAGCCAGATGGCCTTGGCGCCGACCTCGATGGCCTCGTCCACGAACTGTCCGGCGGCCTCGGAGCGCCGGAACACGTCGACGACATCGATGTCGAAGGGCACGTCGGCGAGGGTCGCGTACCCCTGCTCCCCCAGCACGACGGGTGCGTCCGGGTGGATCGGCACGATGCGCTTGCCCCGCTGCTGCAGCAGGGCCGCGATCGAGTGGGCCGTGCGGCTCGTGTCGCCCGAGAGACCGACGACGGCCCACGTCTCGAGGTCGTCGAGCATCAGGTCGACCGCTGCCTTGTCCTGCCAGTTCTCGCTCATGACTCCACCGTAGGCCGGAACTCCACGAGGGTTCAGTACGTTGAGGCCCAGAAGGAGCTGATTGCTGATGAAGTGCCCCACCGATGGAGCGACGCTCACGATGAGCGAGCGCGCCGGCGTCGAGATCGACTACTGCCCCGAGTGCCGTGGCGTCTGGCTCGACCGCGGCGAGCTCGACAAGATCCTGGACCGCGCTGCGGCCGAGGCCGGGCCGGCAGCGCCGGTGGCCCCGCCCGTCACGCCCGCGGCCCCGCAGCCCACCTACCGCGACGAGCCGTACAGGGACGACCGGTACCGCGACGACCGCCGCGACTCGTACCGCAGCGACTCCTACGGCAAGCCGTACCGCAAGAAGCGCAAGGAGAGTTGGCTCTCCGAGATCTTCGACTGACCGGCCCTCGGAGAGCCGGACCAGCGGCTTTCCGTCCTTGGTTGACTGAGGACATGAAGATCTTGCTCACCGGGGGAACCGGGTACATCGGATCAGCGGTCCTGGACCGCCTCACCAGCGCCGGCCACGAGGTCACGGCCGTCGTGCGCAGCGACGAGTCGCGCGCCACGGTCGAGGAGGCCGGGGCCACCGGTCTCGTCGGCGACCTGTTCGACTCGGCGTGGCTGCGCGAGCAGCTCGCGACGCACGACGCCGGCATCCACACCGCGGCGGGCAGCGACGCCGACGACCAGGCGCTCAACACGTCGGTCGTCGACGCGGCCCTGGCCGCCTTCGGCGGGACGTCCAACCCGTTCGTCCTCACGGGCGGCGTCTGGACCTACGGCTCGGGCGAGGACCTCTCCGAGGACCGCGAGCCGAACCCCGTGCCGCTGACGGCGTGGCGCGTGCCGCTCGAGCAGAAGCTGCTCGGGTCCGACGTGCGCGCGACCGTGGTGCAGCCGGCCGTCGTCTACGGCCACGGCGCCGGCATCCCTGCGATGCTCGCCGGTCAGAAGTCGCTCCCCGGCACCGGCGACCAGCACTGGACCACGGTGCACGTCGACGACCTCGCCGACCTGTACGTCTCGGCCCTCGAGTCGCCCGGAGGCCAGACCTACCTGGCGGCGGCCGGTGACAACCCGACCGTGCGCGAGCTCGGCGAGGCCATCGGCCCCGACGTCACCGCGCAGGGCGACCAGGCCACGCTCGACGCGCTCGGACCGTTCGGCGAGGCGCTGCTGCTCGACCAGCAGGCCTCCGGCGCCAAGGCCCGCACCGACCTCGGCTGGAGCCCGTCGCGCCCCGCGCTGGTCGACCTGCTGCGCGAGGGCTACCCCGCCGACCGCTGAACGACGAGCCGATACCCCTGACCGGGGTCGGTGAGGAAGAGGGTGGGGGCCGCCGGATCGGGCTCGAGCTTGCGCCGCAGCTGCGCCATGTACACGCGCAGGTAGTGCGACTCGCGGCCGTAGCCGGGCCCCCACACCTCTCGCAGCAGGTCCTGCTGCGACACGAGGTGGCCGGGCCTGCGCGCCAGCACCTCCACGAGATGCCACTCGGTCGGCGTGAGCCGCACCGGCTCGCCGTCGCGCTCGGCATGCCGCTCCGTCACGTCGAGCCGCACCCCCGCTGCCTCCACGACGAGGGGCGGCTCGGCCGCGGACGAGCGGCGCACCGCAGCACGCACGCGCGCCATGAGCTCCTCCATCTCGAACGGCTTCGTCACGTAGTCGTCGGCCCCGGAGTCGAGCGCCTCGACCTTGTCGTCGGTCTCATGACGCGCCGAGAGGATCACGACAGGCACGGCGTGCTGCTCACGCAGCCGCTGCAGCACCGACAGCCCGTCGAGGTCTGGGAGGCCGAGGTCGAGGATCACGGCGTCCGGCAGACGCTCCTCGACGATCTGCAGGGCCGATCGTCCGTCGCCGGCCGTCTCGACCTCGTAGCCGCGCGCCCGCAGGTTGATGCCCAGCGTGCGCACGATGGCCGGGTCGTCGTCGACGACGAGCACGAACGTCACGGCGCCTCCTGCGGCAGGTCGACGACGAACGTGGTGCCCCCACCAGGGGTGTCGTCGAGCGTGAGGGTACCGGCCATCGCCTCGGTCAGGCCGCGGGCGACCGCCAGACCGAGGCCGACCCCGGTGCCGCCGGGCACGTCGCCGAGCCGCTGGAACGGCGCGAACACGCGCTCCCGGTCGGCCTCGGCGATGCCGGGCCCGGTGTCGACGACCCGCAGCAGCACCCGGGGCCCGCTCGTCGCGGCGTCGACCCGCACGACCGCCGGCGCGGGTGCGTGACGGAGCGCGTTCGTGACGAGGTTCTCCACGACGCGCTCGAGGAGCCCGGCGTCGGCCCAGGCGTGCACCGTCGGGTCGACGGACACCGAGACCCGGTCCAGGGACTCCAGTCCGGCGAGCGCCGAGCTGACCACGGCCTCCAGGTCCGTCGGCCCGCGGCGGCTCGTGACCGCCCCGGCCTCGAGGCGGCTCATGTCGAGCAGGTTCGCGACCAGGGCGTCGAGGCGGTCCGCGCCCTCCTCGACCGTCGCGAGCAGCGCCTCGGTGTCCTCGGGGCTCCAGTCGATGTCGTCGTTGCGCAGGCTCGACGCCGCCGCCTTGATCGAGGCGAGCGGGGTGCGCAGGTCGTGCGACACCGCGGCCAGCAGCGCGGCGCGTGCCCGGTCGGCCTCGGCGAGCGCTCGGCGCTCGGCGCTCTCCTGCGCTGCCGCCCGCCGCTCCCGCAGCACTCTCACGTGGGCGGCGTAGGCCGTCATGAGGCGGAGCTGGTCGGGCGACGGGGCCTCCCCCGTGAACACCAGGGTCGCGGCGTCGTCGACCTCCACCCGCGTGGACTCCCCGAGCGAGGTGTCCCCGGCCGAGACGATCTCCAGACCGTTCGCGTCCAGCACCGCGACTCCGCGCATCCCGAAGACCTCGCGTGCGCGGTCGACGACGCCCTGCACGTCCTGACCGGCGTGCAGCAGGCCGTGGGCGAGCGCCGACAGGGCGTCCGCCTCAGCCGTGGCGCGCAGCGCCTGCGTCGTGCGCCGGGCGGCCAGGTCGACCACCGAGGAGACCGCCACGGCCACCGCGATGAACAGGGCCAGGGCGTAGGCGTTGTCGGTCGTCGCGATCGCGAGGGTGCGCAGGGGCGGCGTGAAGAAGTAGTTGAGGGCGAACCCGCTGACGAGCGCGGCGAGCACCGCGGGCCGCAGCCCGCCGACCAGGGCCGTCGCCACCACGACGACCATGAACAGCATCGCCTCGCTGGGCAGCGAGTGCAGGTCCGGCGTCACGAGCAGCAGGCCCGTCAGGGCCAGGGGTCCCAGCACCGCGAGGGCGAAGCCGGCCACGGTGCGCACCACGCCGAGCCCCTCGCGGGCCCGCACGTCTCCACGTCGCTGCCGCGCCTGCTCGTGCGTCACGATGTGCACGTCGATGTCACCGGACTCGGCGATCACCACCTCGCCGATCCCCGGGCGGACCAGGGTCGAGAGCCGGCCCCGCCGACTGGCGCCGATCACGACCTGTGTCGCGTTCTCGGCCCGCGCGAAGGTCAGGATCGCCCCGGCGGTGTCCCCGCCGTCCGCACCGCGCACGACCACGTGGAAGGTGCCGCCGAGGTCCTCCGCCAGGCGCCGCAGCGCCTCCAGGCGCGCCGGCGTGTGCTGCACCAGGCCGTCACCCCGCGCGACGTAGAGCGCCATCCACCGGCCGCCCCCGGTGCGGGAGGAGATCCGCTCGGCGCGTCGCATCAGCGACTCCGACTCGGCCCCGCCCGTCACGGCGACGACGAGCCTCTCTCGCGCGGCCCACGTCGCATCGATGTCGTGCTGCGCGCGGTAGCGTTCGAGGCCCTCGTCGACCCGGTCGGCGAGCCAGAGCAGCGCAACCTCCCGCAGCGCCGTCAGGTTGCCCTCGCGGAAGTACTGCCCGAGCGCCGCGTCGACGCGGTCGGGCGGGTAGATGTTGCCGTGCGCCATGCGTCGACGCAGCGCCTGCGGGCTCATGTCGACGAGCTCGATCGCGTCGGCCGAGCGCACGAACCGGTCCGGCACGGTCTCGCGCTGCTGCACGCCCGTGATGGCCGCGACGACGTCGTTGAGCGACTCCAGGTGCTGCACGTTGACCGTCGTGATGACGTCGATGCCCGCCGCGAGGAGCGCCTCGACGTCCTGCCAGCGCTTGCCGTGCTCCAGGCCCGGCACGTTGGTGTGGGCGAGCTCGTCGACGATCGCCACCTCGGGCGCCCGGGCGAGGAGGCCGGGCAAGTCGAGCTCGGACTGCTCGGTGCCGCGGTGCTCGACGGAGCGGCGCGGCAGCACCTCCAGGTCGCCGATGCGGTCGATCGTCTGTTGCCGACCGTGCGTCTCGACGATGCCGACCACCACATCGGTCCCGCGGGCCGCGCGACGACATCCCTCGTCGAGCATGCGGTACGTCTTGCCGACGCCCGGCGCCGCTCCGAGGTACACCCGCAGGGCGCCCCGTGCCGGCTCCTGGAGATCGCTCACGGGATCAGTCTGCTCCCTCGAGGGCCTGGTCGAGCGCACGGTTGAGGGCGACGACGTCGACCCGAGGCTGCCCGAGGAATCCGAGCTGGCGTCCCGAGGTGTGGTCGTCCACCAGCTGCTCGACCTCCGTGACCGGCAGGCCACGCTCCTCGGCGACACGATCGACCTGCAGCGTGGCGTACTCCGGCGAGATGAACGGGTCGAGGCCGGAGCCTGACGCCGTGAGCGCGTCGGCCGGCACGAGCGCCGGGTCGATCCCCTCGACCTCCGCGATCGCGGCCCGTCGCTCGTCGATCAGGGCGAGGAGGTCGGGATTCGACGGTCCGAGGTTGGACGGCGCTGACGCGAGTCCGTCGTAGTCGTTCGCGGACGGACGGCCGTGGAACCAGCCGTCGTCGGCCACCGGGAAGTCCTGGCCGATCGTCGCGTCGTCGCCGGGCACGGCCCGACCGGCCGCCCAGACCGCGGCGGGGTAGGCCACCCCGAGCAGGACCGTGGCCACGAGCAGGAGCCGCAGCCCCACCCAGGCCTGTCGACCCGTCGACGTGAGCGTGAGAGAGACGTTCATGTGATCACCCGATTCCCGGAATCATCGACACGAAGACGTCGATGAGCTTGATGCCCACGAACGGGACGACGAGGCCGCCGAGCCCGTAGACGAGGACGTTGCGGCGCAGGAGCGCCTCGGCCGACAGCGGCCGGTACTTCACCCCGCGCAGGGCGATCGGGATGAGGGCCACGATCACCAGCGCGTTGAACACGACCGCGGAGGCGATCGCCGACTCCGGCGTCGAGAGCCGCATGACGTTGAGCGAGTCGAGGGCGGGGTACGCCGCCAGGAACATCGCCGGCAGGATCGCGAAGTACTTCGCGACGTCGTTGGCGATCGAGAACGTCGTCAGCGCCCCGCGGGTGATGAGCAGCTGCTTGCCGATGGCGACGACGTCGATGAGCTTGGTCGGGTCGGAGTCGAGGTCGACCATGTTGCCGGCCTCCTTGGCCGCCGACGTGCCGCTGTTCATCGCGACGCCCACGTCGGCCGCCGCGAGGGCGGGAGCGTCGTTGGTGCCGTCACCCGTCATCGCGACCAGGCGTCCGCCGGCCTGCTCCTTGCGGATCAGCGCGAGCTTGTCCTCCGGAGTCGCCTCCGCCAGCACCTCGTCGACGCCGGCCTCGTGCCCGATGGCGGCCGCCGTGCGCGGGTTGTCGCCCGTCACCATCACGGTGCGGATGCCCATCGCGCGCAGCTGGACGAAGCGCTCGACCATGCCGTCCTTGACGACGTCCTTGAGGTGCACGACGCCGAGCGCTCGCGAGCCGTCGGGGCCCGACTCGGCCACGACGAGCGGCGTGCCGCCGGCGCCACTGACCTCGTCGACCTGCACCTGCACCGCGGCCGGCAGGCTGGTGCCGAGCCACGCCTCCACCGCCGAGCCCGCTCCCTTGCGGAGCGACCGCCCGTCGGCCAGGTCGACGCCGGACATGCGAGTCTGGGCCGTGAACTCCACGAAGGCAGCACCGTCGGGCAGGTCGGAGTCGTCGGCGCCGCGCTCGAGGGCGAGGTCGACGATCGAGCGGCCCTCGGGCGTCTGGTCGGCGAGGCTCGTGAACCGGGCGACGTCGCGCAGCTCGTCGTCCGTGACCCCCGGAGCGGTCAGCAGCTCCGAGGCCCGCCGGTTGCCGTACGTGATGGTGCCCGTCTTGTCGAGCAGCAGCGTGCTGACGTCGCCGGCCGCCTCGACCGCGCGGCCCGACATCGCGAGCACGTTGACCCGCACGAGACGGTCCATGCCAGCGATGCCGATCGCCGAGAGCAGGGCACCGATCGTGGTCGGGATCAGGCAGACCAGCAGCGCCACGAGCACGAGCGGCTCCTGCGGTGCGCCGGCGTACTCGGCCATCGGCGCCAGCGTCACGACCGCGATCAGGAAGACGATCGTCAGGCTCGTGAGCAGGATCGACAGGGCGACCTCGTTGGGGGTCCTGCGCCGTTCGGCACCCTCCACCAGCGCGATCATCCGGTCGAGGAACGTCTCACCCGGGGCCGCCGTGATCTGCACGACGATCCGGTCCGAGAGCACCCGCGTGCCGCCGGTGACGGCCGACCGGTCGCCCCCGGCCTCGCGGATGACGGGCGCGGACTCACCGGTGATGGCCGACTCGTCGACCGAGGCCACGCCCTCCACGACGTCGCCGTCACCCGGGACGACCTCGCCGGCCTCGACGACCACGCGGTCACCGACCGCCAGCTGGGTGCCGGGCACGACCACCTCGGAGCCGTCGGCAGCGAGCCGCCGGGCGCTGACGTCACTGCGGGCGGCTCTGAGCGAGTCGGCCTGGGCCTTGCCGCGTCCCTCCGCGACCGCCTCGGCGAGGTTGCCGAACACGACCGTGAGCCAGAGCCAGACGGCGATGAACCAGGCGAAGACCGACGGATCGGCGATCGCGACGACCGTGGTGGCGAGCGAGCCCACCCACACCACGAACATCACGGGGCTGCGCCAGAGGTGGCGCGGGTCCAGCTTGCGCAGGGCCTGCGGCAGCTGGGCGGCCAGCATCGGCAGCAGGGACGAGGTGGTCACGAGATGACTCCGTTCGTGAGGGCCTCGGCGATCGGGCCGAGGGCCAGGGAAGGCAGGTAGGTCAGGCCCGTCACGAGCAGCACGACCCAGACGAGCAGGGAGCCGAACAGGACCGTGTGGGTCGGGAGCGTGCCGGCCGTCGTGGGCACGGGACGCTGGCGGGCCAACGAGCCGGCCAGCGACAGCACCAGCGCGATCGTCACGAACCGGCCGAGCAGCATCGCGACGGCGAGCGCGACCTGGAAGAAGGTCGAGGTCACGGTGATGCCGCCGAACGCGCTGCCGTTGTTGTTGGCGGCGGACGTAAAGGCGTAGACGACCTCGCTGAACCCGTGCACCCCGGAGTTCCCGAGCGCGTCGTTCGTGGCGGGCAGGGCGATCGCCACGCCGATCCCGACCAGCACGATCGCGGGCACGCTCAGCGTGTACAGCGCCACCCGGGTGATCTCGGGACGGCCGATCTTCTTGCCGAGCAGCTCCGGCGTTCGACCGACCATGAGGCCGGCCACGAACACCGTCACGACGGCCATCACGAGCATCCCGTACAGGCCCGATCCGACCCCGCCCGGCGAGACCTCGCCCAGCATCATGTTGACGAGCGCGGCACCGCCACCGGTCGCCGTCAGCGAGTCGTGCGAGGCGTTGACGGCACCGGTCGACGTGCTGGTCGTGGCGGTCGAGAACAGGATCGATCCCCACGCACCGAACTGCGTCTCCTTGCCCTCCATCGCGGCACCGGCCGCGCGGGCCGCGGCACCCTGCCCGGTGGTCTCGGCCCAGGTCGCGACGGCCAGCGAGGCCGTGAACAGGGCCGCCATCGCACCGAGGATCGTCAGCCCCTGGCGGCGCGAACCGATCATGGTGCCGAACGTGCGCGTCAGGGCCACCGGCACCAGCAGCATCAGGAAGATCTGCAGCAGGTTCGCGAACGGCGTCGGGTTCTCGAGCGGATGCGCCGAGTTGGCGTTGAAGAAGCCGCCACCGTTCGTGCCGAGCTGCTTGATCGCCTCCTGGCTCGCGACCGGTCCGCCGGGCACGACCTGGCTGCCGCCGGTGACGGTCGTGATGGTCTGGTCCGCGAAACTCTGGACCACCCCCTGCGTGAGGAGGAGGACGGCACCGACGACCGCCACCGGCAGCAGGATCCGGCCGGTCACGCGCACGAGGTCGACCCAGAAGTTGCCGATCGTGCCGGACCGCGAGGCGAGGAAGCCCCGGACGAGGGCCACTGCGACGCAGATGCCGACGGCGGCCGAAAGGAAGTTCTGCACCGCGAGCCCCGCCATCTGGGCCGTGAAGCCCAGCGTCGACTCACCCGCGTAGGACTGCCAGTTCGTGTTGGTCACGAAGGAGACGGCGGTGTTGACCGCCATGTCCCACGGCATCCCGGGCAGGTCGCGGGAGAACGGCAGGTGCTGCTGACCCATCAGGATCGCGACGAGCAGCACGATGCCGACGGCCGAGAACGCCAGCACGCTCGTGGCGTACGACCGGGCGCTCTGCTGCGCCTCCGGGTCGACGCCGACGAGCCGGTACAGGGCCCGCTCGGGGCGGGCGTGGCGGGTTCCGGTCATGACGCGGGCCATGTAGTCGCCCAGGGGCGCCCACACCAGGGCCAGCAGGCCGGCGAGGGCTGCGATCGTCAGCAGCCCGGAGAGGGTGTCGTTCATCGCCGCCTCAGAACCGGTCCGCCAGGACCAGGGCGACGAGCAGGTACACGATCAGGGCGCCGGCGACGACCAGCCACAGCGCGGAGGAGAGTTCCATGTGCTCATCGCACACCCGCGCGGGCACCGGTCAGGCGTCCTTGACGGACCCCTGACCGGGTCTTGACGCGATCTTGACGCGGGGCGGGTCAGTCGCGGGTGACGCTGCGACCGGCGAAGGCCGCGAGGCGCTCGTACGCGTTGGCCCCCTCCGGGGCCGGCTTCTCGGGATCGAACGCGCCCTGGCGTTGTTCCGGACCCAGGTTCTCGAGCATGAACGCGTGGCCGACCTCGGCGACAGCCGGGTCGAGGTCGTCGGTGCCCTGCCCCAGGGCCGTCGCGAGGTCCCAGGTGTGCACGGCCAGCTCGGCGGCCGGCAGTCCGAGCTGCGCGTCGTCGGCCGCGGCCAAGAGGGCGGCGCCCCGCTGCCGGAACTCCGCCAGGGAGTCGTCGTGGTGCTCGACCGGGGCGCTCCAGTCGACTTCTTCGCCCTTGACCATCTGCGTCAGGCCGGCCGTCGTGTGCAGGACGTGGTCGACGAGGTCGCGCACGACCCACTCCGAGCACGGCGTGGGCGCGTCGTCGGTCTCGGGGCTGATCGAGGAGATCAGCGACTCGAGCTGGAAGACGGCGGTCGTGAGCGTGGCACTGGGCATGGGGTCAGTAGACGCCCCTGCACCGACACGATCAATACCCCCGGCATACTGACCCTCGACGTGACGCCTCCGAAAGGGACACCGTGCGCAATCCCCGTGCCTTCCTCCGCCCCCTCGCCGTCGGCGCTCCGGCGCCCGTGTCGGAGGTCCCCTTCCGGCCCAGCCGGATGATCCACTTCTTCGACCCGAGCAACGAGAAGATGGCCGCCAAGGTGCCGGACATCGCCGCCAAGGTCGACATCATCCTCGGCAACCTCGAGGACGCGGTGAAGACCGAGAAGAAGGAGGCCGCCCGCCTCGGCCTGGTCGAGATCGCGAAGAAGACCGACTTCGGCGACACCCAGCTGTGGGTGCGCGTCAACAGCCTCGACTCCCCCTGGGTCCTCGACGACCTGACGACCCTCGTGACCGAGATCGGCGACAAGCTCGACGTCATCATGGTGCCGAAGGTCGAGGGCGCCCAGGACATCCACTACGTCGACCGTCTGCTCGCGCAGCTCGAGGCCAAGGGCAACGTCCAGAAGCCGCTGCTCGTGCACGCGATCCTCGAGACCGCGCTCGGCGTCACGAACGTCGAGGAGATCGCCGCGGCCAGCCCCCGCATGCAGGGCATCAGCCTCGGCCCGGCCGACCTGGCCGCCTCGCGCCGCATGAAGACGACCCGCGTCGGCGGTGGCCACCCCGGCTACCTCGTGCGCCAGGACCCCACCGGCGACGACCTCCACGAGGGCCGCACGATCTACCAGCAGGACCTGTGGCACTACACGATCGCGCGCATGGTCGACGCCTGCGCCGCGAACGACATCCTCCCGTTCTACGGCCCGTTCGGCGACATCAAGGACGTCGTGGCGTGCGAGGACCAGTTCCGCAACGCGTTCCTGCTGGGTTGCGTCGGCGCGTGGAGCCTGCATCCCGTGCAGATCGACATCGCCAAGAAGGTGTTCTCGCCCTCGAAGGAGGACGTCGAGCACGCCAAGACTGTCGTCGAGGCGATGGGCGACGGCTCCGGCGCCGTCATGATCAACGGCAAGATGGAGGACGACGCGTCCTGCAAGCAGTGCCTCGTGATGCTCGACCTGGCCCGTGAGCTGGCCGAGCGCGACCCCGAGCTGAAGGAGCTGTACGACCTGTGAGCACCCCCTCTTCGAACGCCGCGATCCGCCCCCGCCGCTCCGTCCTGTACATGCCGGGCGCCAACGAGCGGGCGCTGGAGAAGGCCAAGACGATCGACGCCGACGCGCTGATCCTCGACCTCGAGGACTCCGTCTCCCCCGACGCCAAGGAGACCGGCCGCGCCAACGTCGTGGCGGCCGTGCGCTCCGGCGAGTACGGCCACCGCGAGCTCGCGATCCGGGTCAACTCGATCGGCACGCAGTGGCACGACGACGACGTGAAGGCCGCCTCCGAGGCCGGCCCGGACGCGATCCTCGTGCCCAAGGTCGAGTCGGCCGAGCAGGTGCACGCGCTCGTCGCGGCCATGGAGGCCGCCGGCGCGCCCGAGCACACCCAGCTGTGGGCCATGATCGAGACCCCGCGCGCGCTCCTGCACGCCGAGGAGATCGCGGCGGCGCACGAGCGGCTGACGGTCATCGTGATGGGCACCAACGACGTCGTCAACGAGACGTACGGCCTGCACGTCCCGGGTCGCAACGCGGTCGTGCTGACCTCGCTGGCCTGGACGCTCCTCGCGGTGCGCGCCGCCGGCAAGGTCATCATCGACGGCGTCTACAACGCCGTGAAGGACCCGGAGGGCTTCGATGCCGAGGCGAAGCAGGGCCGCGAGATGGGCTTCGACGGCAAGACGCTGATCCACCCGTCGCAGGTCGAGCCCGCCAACGTCGCGTTCAGCCCGTCGGAGGCCGACGTCGAGCGCGCCGAGGGCATGATTGCCGCCTTCGAGGAGGCCTCGCGCGAGGCCAAGGGCGTCGCGACCTACAACGGCAAGATGATCGAGGAGCTGCACATCCGCGACGCGAACCGCATCCTCGCCTTCGCGGAGGCCCTCAAGAACCGCTGACCCGACGAGGTCTCGTCTCCGGGCCCTGAGGGTCAGGCAGTCAGGCGCTGCGCCGCAGCGTCGATGCGCTCGTCGGTGGCCGTGAAGGCCACGCGCACGTGCTGGGCGCCGGCGGGGCCGTAGAACTCCCCCGGCGCGGCGAGGATGCCGTGCTCGGCGAGCCACGCGATCGTGTCGCGGCACGGCTCGCCGCGCGTGGCCCACAGGTACAGCGCGCCCTCGGAGTGGTCGATCGTGAAGCCCGCACCCTCCAGCGCCGCGCGCAGCAGCAGCCGACGGCGGGCGTAGCGCTCGCGCTGCTCGGCGACGTGCGCGTCGTCGGCCAGCGTGGCCGCGAGGGCCTGCTGCACCGGCGTCGGCACCATGAACCCGAGGTGCTTGCGCACTGCCAGCAGCTCGCCCACGACGGCAGGGTCACCGGAGAGGAATGCCGCCCGGTAGCCGGCCAGGTTCGAGCGCTTCGAGGTCGAGTGCAGGGCGATCAGGCCCGTGAGGTCGCCGCCGCTGACGTCGGGGTGCAGCACCGAGACCGCGGGGGCGTCCCACGCGAAGTCGAGGTAGCACTCGTCGGAGACCACCAGCACGCCGCGCTCGCGAGCCCAGGCGACGACCTTGCGGAGGTGGTCGACGCCCAGGATCCGGCCGCTGGGGTTGCCCGGCGAGTTCAGGTACAGCAGCTTCGGCGTGCGCGGGCCGATCGCGACGGTCGAGTCGGCCGCCAGCACCTCGCAGCCGGCGTAGCGGGCACCGACCTCGTAGGTGGGGTAGGCCAGCTCCGGGTACACCACCAGGTCGCCGGCGCCGAGCCCGAGCTGCGTCGGCAGGTTGGCGATGAGCTCCTTCGAGCCGATCGACATGAGCACCTGGTCGCGCGTCAGCTGCGGCGCGCCCGTCGCCCGGGTCACCCACCGCGCGATCGTGTCGCGCACCTGGTCCGGACCGGCCACGGTCGGGTACCCGTGGGCGTCGACGGCCGCGAGCAGCGCCTCACGCGCGACGTCGGGCACCGGGTCGACCGGCGTGCCGATCGACAGGTCGACGATGCCGCCCGGGTGCTCGGCAGCGCGGGCCTTGGCACCGGCCAGCGTGTCCCAGGGGAACTCCGGGAAGCGCGCCGAGACGCGGGACACGGTCAGTCCTGGTTCTGCGGGGGCAGCTCGGCGATGAGCGGGTGGTCGAGGTCGATGACCCCGAGCTTCGCCGCACCGCCGGGCGAGCCGAGCTCGTCGAAGAAGTGCACGTTGGCGTCGTAGTACGACGCCCACTCCTCCGGCGTGTCGTCCTCGTAGAAGATGGCCTCCGGCGGGCAGACGGGCTCACACGCACCACAGTCGACGCACTCGTCGGGGTGGATGTAGAGCATGCGCTTGCCCTCGTAGATGCAGTCGACGGGGCACTCGTCGACGCACGCGCGGTCCTTGACGTCCACGCACGGCTGGGCGATCACATACGTCACTGCTCACTCCTTCGAAGATCCGCTCACCAGTATCGCGGCAAAGCGGGTGGGGCCACACGTTAGGTTCGCCTCATGGACACCAGCCCCGTCCGACCCCCCGGAGCGGAGGTCGTGGGACGCCGCGTCAGCGTACGCCACCGCACCTCGGACGGCGGGGCGAGCGACGTCGTCGGCCGCGTGCTGGCGACCGCGCCGGAGCTCCGCCTGGAGCGCCGGGACGGGTCCGTCGGGGTCGTCGACCCGGCCACGGTGCTGATCTGGCGGCTCGTGCCCGACCGTCCCGTCCGCGCCCGGCGCGCCACCGCCACCCCCGTCGACCAGCTCAGCCGCACCATGGCCCGGGGCTGGCCGGCCATCGAGAGGGCCGAGCTCGGCGAGTGGGAGATGCGGGCGTCGGGCGGGTTCACGAAGCGCGCGTGCTCGACGGCCGCGTTCGGCGACCCGGGGATCGGCATCGACGGCGCGCTCGACCAGGTGCTGGCGTACTACGCGGCCCGGGACCTGCGCCCGCTGGTCAACCTCGAGGCCGGCGGCCCCTGGGAGGCCGCTCTCGTCGAGCGCGGCTGGACCCCGGTCGACGGCGGCGACACGACGGTGCTCGTCGCCCAGCTCGACCGTCGGTGGCCGCTCGACGCGGAGGCCGAGGTCGCGGGCGACCCTGACGACGCCTGGCTGGCGGCGTACGTCTCCCCCGGCGAGTCCGTCGACCTCGCGCGACAGGTGATGGGTGGCGCGCCGACCGCGGCCCACGTCAGGCTCGGCGGGGCGATCGCCCGCGTCGTCGTGACGGGAGAGTGGGCCGGGCTGAGCGCCCTGTGGGTGCCCGAGGAGAAGCGTCGCCCCGGCCTGGCCCGGCGCCTGGTGACGACCTGCCTGGGCTGGGCCGTCGAGCACGGTGCCGACAAGGCCTACCTGCAGGTCGTGACCGGCAACGACCCGGCCGAGCGTCTGTACCGCGCGTTCGGGTTCGTCGACCACCACGAGTACCGGTACCTCACGCTCACAGGAGCGGCACAGCCGACGCCCTGACGGAGTCCAGGCCCGCTGCCTACCGTCGGCCGCATGAGCGATCACACCGAGACCGAGGCCCATGACCTGGGCCTGTCGCACGACCTGCCGACGATCTTCACGCGGCGGCGCGCGCTGGGCATTCTCAGTGCCGCCGGCCTCGCTGCGGCCCTGGCCGCCTGCGGCGCCGACGGCACGAGCTCGGGCTCGTCCACCGGATCGACGCAACAGGGCGGGCCCGGCGGCGGCGCCCCGGGCGGATCGAGCGGCGTCGAGGTCGGCGACGGCGAGATCCCCGAGGAGACCGGTGGCCCGTACCCCGCCGACGGCACGAACGGCGTCAACGTGCTGACCGAGAGCGGGATCGAGCGCAGCGACATCCGCTCCAGCTTCGGCGAGGCGAGCGGCGTCGCCCAAGGCGTGCCGCTCACGTTCAGCCTCACGGTCATCGACGTCAGCAGCGCCGACGACCCGGGATCGGCGCTCGCCGGGGCCGCCGTCTACGCGTGGCACTGCGACCGCGAGGGCCGCTACTCGATGTATGACGACGAGGTCGTGGAGGAGAACTACCTGCGTGGTGTGCAGGAGTGCGACGCCGACGGCACGGTCACGTTCACGTCGATCTTCCCGGCCTGCTACTCGGGGCGCTGGCCGCACATCCACTTCGAGGTCTACCCGACCCTCGCCGACGCGACCTCGGCCAGCAACCGGATGCGCACCTCACAGCTCGCCCTGCCCGAGGACGTCTGCAGCACGGTGTACGCGACCGACGGCTACGAGGACAGCGTGCGGAACCTGCAGCAGGTCAGCCTCGACTCCGACAACGTCTTCAGCGACGGCTACTCGCTGCAGCTCGCCACCGTGACCGGGTCCGTCGCCGACGGCTACACCGCCACCCTCCGCGTCCCCGTGTGAGTGCGGGCGGGACCCGCTAGGCGGGCGGCGGGCCGCAGACGACGGCGTCGCCGGCGCGGTACACCGCGGTGTCGACCTCGGTCTTGACGACCTGACCGTTCTGCTTGAACGTGCGGGTCACGTCGACGTCGAAGCCCTGGATCGCCGCCTGCGGGGTGCACTCGGGCGACGTGTCGTACACCGTCGTGCCGCTGCGGAAGTTCCGCTTGGCCGAGACGCCCGCCTCGATGTCCCAGTACTTGGTGCTCCACATCTCGACGTGCATCGTGCCCTGCCGGCTCGAGTTGCTCGGCACGACCCAGGCCTTGATGAGGATCCCGTAGGGCGTGGAGTTCGTGAACTTCAGATCGGTCGTGCCCCAGTTGACCGTGGCCTCACGGCCCAGCGGGTACCGGGTCAGGTAGAGCGAGTGCGGCTTGTGCTCGTCGTCGTCGAGACCCGCGAAGAAGGCCGCGTTGTAGGTCGTGGTGGCGACCTGGGAGACGCCGCCGCCGAAGGACTCGACGAACCGGCCGCCCTCGATCACGCCGCCCTGCACGAAGCCGTTGGCCGCGGTGCGCTGACCGACGACCTTGTCGAAGCTGAACTGCTCGCCCGGCTCCAGGATGGTGCCGTCGATGAGCTCCGCGGCGCGCCCCTGGTTGATGTTGCGGTACTGCGTGTTCGGGTAGTTGGTCTCGAACTCGCTGACCTTCTCGACGATCTTGAGCGCCTCGGCGTCGGCGGTCGTGAACTCCGGCTCGACCGGCTGCGCCTCCAGCGTGAGCGCACGCTCGGGGCCGGCGGCGGTGAGCACCGGCAGCAGCTCGGTCGCCATGACGTCCGGCTGCAGACCGATGCCGGGCTTGCCCGGCGTGATGACGGGAGCGCCGTTGACGATGTCGATCGTGGCGTCGACCGCCTTCTCGCCGATGCCCGTCGTGGAGTCCGTGAGCGGACCTGCCAGCGCGACCGGGTCGATGAAGGGCTTCATCTCGTCGCCCTCGGTGCGGATCTGCAGGGCCGGCGTGTACGCCGTGACGGGCAGCTCGATCTGCTGCTGTCCGACGTTGAGGAGCACCGGCGCGCTCACGGCCGGGACGGCGATCTCCTGCATCGCGACCTCGAGCCCCTCGGCGTCGACGCCGGGCTCGACGACCTGCGTCGGGATCTCGACAGGGTCGTCGCTCAGCAGGTAGACCTCGCGCAGCGACTCCAGGAGGTCGTCGGAGGTCACCTGACGTCCGTCGGCCGGCTGGGTCGCGACCGGCTGGCCCTCGGGGAAGGTGATGAGCGACTCGGTGACCGGGATGTCGATGGTCTGGGCGATCGTGGCGCGAGCGGTGTCGAAGAGCTCGGTGTCGACCGTGAGCTCGGCCGGGTGGTCCTCGCCGCCGAACAGCGTCTCGACCATGTCGAGCGGATTCCAGCTGCGCTTGCCACCAGCCTCCTCGACCGAGCCCTTGGCATCGAGCGCGAGGCCCATGTCGGTGGCCGTGAAGGTGAACTCGCTCTCGTCGAGCACGAACGTGAGGTTCTGGCCCTCGCGGGGCCCGAGCTCGTCGGTCAGCGTCGCCTCGGCCTTGGCCGGGCTCATCCCGCCGACGTCGACGCCGGCGATCGTGGTGTCGGCCGCGAGGCGCGAGCCGGTGAAGTAGTAGCCGCCGACGTACAGGCCGCCCAGGACGATGACGGCGGCCGCGACGAACCACGGCCAGCGGCGACGCTTCTTCGGCTCCTCGCCGTCCGCCTCCGGCTCGTCGACGGGCGGGAGCACGGGCGGCACGACGGCCGTGCCGTCGGCGTCCTGAGGGCGGTCGACGGGCGGCAGGTCGCTGTGGGGGTCGTGCTCTGCGGCGGTCGTGAGGACCGTCGCCTCGGGATCGACGAGCGGCTTCTCGGCCGGAGGCTCCTCGACCGCGGGCTCCTCGACAGGCGCGTCGTCGGCCGGCGGCTCGGTGCTGCTCGTCCCGGCCAGGGCGGCGGCAAGCACGCCGGGATCCTGGTCGTCGGCGTCGGGGCCCTCGACCCGCTCGGTGAGCTCGTGATCGACCTCGTCCGGCGTCGCGACGCCGTCGGTCGGCTCGGGCGACTGGGACGGATCTCCCGTCCGTTCGTCGCTGCTCATGTCGTCTCCCCTTGGCGATAGGTCATCTCGGACTCCGGTGACCGCACGATGGTGCCGTAGTGCGACCGGTAATACAACAACGGAGCGGCGGGGTCCTCCCGCACGCGCGCGGCCACCACTTCACCCACCAGGATGACGTGGTCGCCACCGTCGTGCACGGCAACGGTGCGGCACTCCAGCCAGCCGAGGGCGTCGTCGAGCAGCATGACGCCCGTGCGACCCCGGTGGTGCGCGAAGCCCTCGAGCTGCCGCTCGAGCGGCCGTCCGCGCCAGGCGAACCAGGAGGCGGCGTCCTGGGCGGTCTCCGCCAGGATCGAGACGCCCCAGGTGCCCGACTCCAGCACGGCCTCGTGGAACCGGCTGACCCGATGGGCGCACACCAGCACCTGCGGCGGGACGAGCGAGACCGAGGTGAAGGCACTCGCGGTCATCGCGTGGTCGATCGCCCCGGACGGGGCCTGCTCGACGGTGCTGACGACCGTGACACCACTGGCGAAGTGGCCGAGCGCACCCCGGAACGCTGCGTCGTCGACGGGTGTCAAGCCGTCGCGAGCGTGGTCGAGGTTCACCGCCTCAGCCTAGAGTTCCCGATCACCGTGACCACGAGCAGGGCCAGCCCCAGCAGGGTGTACGTCCAGCCGACGGGGTCGTCGCCGATCAGGTACTGCCCCGGCGACGCCGAGCTCTGGAGCACCAGCACGGCACCCCAGCCGATCATGATCGCTGCCCCACCGAGCGAGACCGTGCGGTCGGCCACCAGGACGAGGGGCACCAGGGGCGCGAGCGCGACCAGCAGGCCCCAGGGCACGTCCACGCCCACGAGGTCGGCGTCGTGCCGGTGCACCACGGCACCCAGCACCCCCACGTACAGACCCGCGAGGACCCAGACCCCGCGGGTCAGAGCCCGGCGAACAGGTCCTCCTCGAGCCCCGACTCCCCAACCGGGCCACGCGTGCCCTTGACGAGCCGGTAGTGCTCGGTGCCCCAGGCGAGCTTGGCGAGGTCGACGCCCATCGCGAAGAACATGCCGTCCGGGGTGATCTGCGAGCGGTGGGCCCGCATCGCGGCGAGCTTGGCGTCGGTGTGCTCGGGCGACTCGATCACGGCGTCGAGCTGGTCGTCCTCGACCATGAACGGCGGCAGGTTGTCGGGGTCGAAGCCGTCGAAGCCCTCGGCGCCCGACTCCCGCATGAGCTTGATGCCCTCGCGCATGCGGTTGGCCGACATCGCGCCCCAGTAGACCTTCGCGACGTCCCACGCCTCGCCCAGGTCGGGACGGTGGCTGCGGGCGGCCGCGAGGTCGACGGCGTAGTGCGCGACGCGATGGGCCTGGACGTGGTCGGGGTGGCCGTAGCCGCCGAAGGTGTCGTACGCGAGCACGACCTGCGGGCGGACCTCACGGATGATCTCGACCAGCAGGTCGGACGCCTCGAGGAGGTCGGCGTTCCAGAACGAGCGGGGATCGATCTCGTCGGCCGCCGTGGCGTGTCCCTGCTCGTCCCACTTCATGCCGGAGTCGCGGAACCGGCCGGGCCCGCCCAGGATGCGGTGGTCGGTCACGCCGAGCTCGGCCATCGCCTCCGCGAGCTCGCCCGCCCGGTGGGCGCCCAGGGCGTCGTCGCGGTCGGCCGCGAGGTGCTCGAGCTCGGGCACCAGGATCTCGCCCAGGTCGCCCAGCGTGCAGGTGACGAGCGTGACGTGGGCGCCCTCCGCGACGTAGCGCGCCATCGTGACGCCGTTGCCGATCGACTCGTCGTCGGGATGGGCGTGGACCAGCAGCAGCCGACGGGCGGGAAGGGTCATGGGCCCAGGCTAGTCCGCGGCCGGCGGGCCGACGCGCTGCGCTCGACCGGCCGTGACGTGATGGGATGACGTCATGACTGACGACGTTGTCTCCTATCCGCGTCTCGCGGCGCGCACGCTGCGGTTCACGCTCGGCGTCCCCCGCTCCGTCACGGTGTCGCCCGACGGGGCCACCGTCCGCTTCATCCGCACCCCCGACGGGGTGACGCGCACCGGCCAGCTGTGGGAGCACGACGTCGCGACGGGTGTCGAGTCGCTGCTGGTCGATCCCCTGGCCCTGCTGGGCAGCGGCGACGAGGAGCTGTCGGCCGAGGAGCGCTCGCGGCGCGAGCGCAGCCGTGAGGGCGCCGCCGGCATCGTCGGCTACGACGTCGACGAGACCGGCCGCTGGGCGACGTTCGCGCTGTCGGGTCGGCTCTGGGCCACGCACCTGGGCACGAAGGCCACGCGCGAGCTGCCGTCGGAGGGCGCCGTGATCGACCCCCGCCTCGATCCGACCGGCCGCCGGGTGGCGTACGCCGCGGCCGGGGCGCTGCACGTGGTCGAGCTGACCGACTCCGCCCACAGCACGATCGCCTCGCCGGAGGGCGAGCACGAGGTGTGGGGCCAGGCCGAGTTCATCGCGGCCGAGGAGATGGAGCGCATGCGCGGCTTCTGGTGGGCGCCCGACGGCCGGTCGCTGCTGGTCGAGCGCTACGACGACGCAGCCGTGCCGGTCTGGCACGTCGCCTCGCCGGAGCACCCCGAGCGGCCCGCCGTCGCGCACCGCTACCCCGCTGCCGGCACGACCAACGCCGAGGTCACCCTCTGGCACGTGACGCTCGACGGACAGCGCACCGAGGTCACGTGGGACCGCGAGTCCTTCGAGTACCTCGCGCGCGTCTCGTGGAGCGAGGACGGCGCTCCCCTCCTGCAGGTGGTCTCGCGCGACCAGAAGCGCTCGCACGTGCTCGCGGTCGACGTCGCCACCGGCGCCACCGAGGTGCTGCGCGAGACCACCGACCCGGCCTGGATCGAGCTCGGCGCAGCGCCCCGCTGGACGCCCGACGGTGCGCTGGTCACGATCGAGGACGTCGCGGGGCAGCGCCGGGTCGTGATCGACGGCACCGCCGTCAGCCCCGACGGGTGGCAGGTGCGCGGGATCGTCGCCACGTTCGCCGACGCCGTCGTGGTCACGGCCTCGCACGAGCCCACGGAGGTGCAGGTCGTGCGCTGCGGGATCGACGGATCCTTCGACCCGATCACGCAGGGCCGAGCCGTGCACGGTGCCGTGATCGACGGTGACACGACGGTGGTCTCGCGGGTCAGCCTCGACGACACGCTCGTCCATCACGCGGTCCACCGCGCCGCTCCGGGTAGCGAGGCCGATGGGGAGCCCTCCTCCCTCGGCAACGTGGCGTCGCCGCTGCCGCTCTCCCCGTCGGTGCACCTGCTCAGCGCCGGCGCGCACGAGATCCGCACCGCTGTGCTGTTCCCGACCGACCACACGCCCGGCACGCCGCTCCCCGTGCTGCTCGACCCGTACGGCGGCCCGGGCGCCCAGCGCGTGTGGGCCTCGGCGCGGGCCTTCGCGGAGGCGCAGTGGCTCGCCGACCAGGGGTTCTGCGTGATCGTGGCCGACGGTCGCGGCACGCCGGGACGCGGCACCGCGTGGGACCGCGCGATCCACCACGACTTCGCCGGCGTGACGCTCGACGACCAGGTCGAGGCCCTGCAGGCCGTCGCGGCGGCCTTCCCCGACGACGTCGACACCGCACGGGTGGGCATCACGGGCTGGTCGTACGGCGGGTACCTCGCGGCGCTCGCCGTGCTGCGCCGCCCCGACGTGTTCCACGCGGCCGTGGCCGGCGCGCCCGTGACCGAGTGGCGGCTCTACGACACGTGCTACACCGAGCGCTACCTGGGGCATCCGGACGAGCTGCCGGAGGTCTACGACCGCAACTCGCTGCTGCCGCTGGCGGCGGGGCTCGAGCGGCCGCTGATGCTGATCCACGGCCTCTCCGACGACAACGTCGTCGCGGCCCACACGCTGCAGCTGTCGTCGGCCCTGCTGGCCGCCGGGCGTCCGCACACCGTGCTGCCGCTGAGCGGTGTCACGCACATGACGCCGCAGGAGGTCGTCGCCGAGAACCTCAAGCTGCTCCAGGTGCAGTTCCTCCGCGACCACCTCACCTGACCCCCGGGCGGTGACGTGCAGGACCCCCGCACCGGTGTCGGTGCGGGGGTCCTGTCGTGCGGGGTGCCGGTGATCAGCCCCGGCGCTGCGCGAGCGCGGCGTCGACCTCCGGGTCGCCGAGCTGGCCGAGCCACTCGAGCATGCCCGGGTAGGCCTGCGGGTTCGCGGCGGCGGCCGCGCGGGCCTGCGGGTGGTTCTGCACCAGGTCGGCGAGCTCGGCCTGCGAGATCGTCGGGTCCGAGGCGCGCTGCACGATCGGGTCGACCGAGACCTGCTCGGTCGGGGCGTCCGCGATCGGGATCTGCTGCGTCGGCGTGGGCTCGGCGGCCGAGCCAGCAGGTGCAGCAGGGGCGGCCGGAGCAGCCGGGGCCTCCGCAGCCGGCGCGGGAGCCTCGGCCGCCGGCGCGGGGGCCGGAGCAGGCGCCTGGTACGCCGGCGCGGGGGCCGGAGCCGGGGCGCTGACGATCGGGGCCGTCGGAGCCGGAGCACCGGGCAGCGGAGCACCCGCGGCCGGACCCGCAGCCTGCGCGTTGGCGAAGGCCTTCTTGAAGAACCCGCCGATCGAGGCCGCACCGGTGAGGGCGAACGCGATGAGCAGGGCCGCGAGGATCGCGCCCAGCCACGTGTCGGCTCCCGGGCCCGCCGTGCCGAAGCTCAGCGTCAGGAAGCCGGCAGCGCCCTCGTCGATGATCGCGACGATGATCGCGAGGATCGTGACGAGCAGCGCCCACACGCCAGCGGCGACGAGCGGGAGCAGCTTGCCCCCGGTTGACGACGTCGTGACGAAGCCGAAGACGGCCACGGCGGCGGAGAGGACCGAGAGGATCAGCGTGACGATCACGGCCGCGCCGAAGTCGTCGCTGATGATGCCGATGAAGATCGCACCGAGCACGTGCAGCAGCGAGGCCAGCGCGAGCAAAAGGAAGGCCGACTTCGCGGCACCCGCGAGCGAGACCGGGTGCGTGGCGCCGCCGGTCGCCCGCGAGGCGCCCGGCGACAGGGCCGCTGCGGCGGCACCCACGAGCAGGAACGCACCGAAACCGGGTCCGTTGAAGCTCTCGACGCCGGCCAGCAGCGTGAGGAAGCCGGTGAGCTGCGAGGCGTTCTGGCCGTCGATGTGCAGGATGCCGAGCACCAGGACCAGGAGACCGAAGCCCGCGACCAGGGCGATGCCGGCCGGCTTCGACAGCAGCGCCTGGACGGCGCCGTAGGCCAGGAGGACCGTGTAGACGATGGCGGCGAGGACGAACACGATGATCTCCGGCGCCTCGGCGCCCAGGTCGTTCAGGTCGTCGATGAAGAGCAGCGACGTGACCAGCGCGAGGAGCGCCGAGAGGGCGACGAGGCCACCCGTCACGTAGACCCAGATCTTGTCGCTCGGGGCGAGCGAGGCGGGCGGCAGCTCGTGCTTGCGCGGCTGGGCCACGAGGATCGCAGCGAACAGGCCGATTGCCACACCGACGCCGACCGCGCGGTCGTCCGCGAGGTCGAGGATCACGACGACGAGCACGACGATGAAGTACGGCACGGTCGCGAACAGCCGGATCAGTCCGTTGGTGCGCGGGTTCCAGGCCTGGCCGAACACGCCGAGCTTCCACAGGTAGGTCGCGGCGAGCGAGACGAGCGAGATCGCCATCGCCACGTCGACGAACCAGAGCTCGGCGCCACTGTTGACGCCACCGTCGAAGTTCCAGTCGTAGAACAACGAGGTGACCAGGAGCACGAGCGCGGCGACGTCACGCAGGACGTCGACGAGCGGGATGCCGGAGAACGGGTTGGTGACCTGGGCCGGCGCACCGGGAGCCTGCTGGTACTGCGGCTGCTGGTACTGCGGCTGCGGCTGCTGCGGCGGGTAGGGCTGGGAAGTCATGGCCAGCAGACTAGCCCGAACGGGCCATGAGGGCAGTCCGGAGTCCACCCAACGGCATGGGGACCACTCCCCCGCGGTGCGACGGGAACATCGGGAGCCCCCGTCGCCTCACTCGCGCCCCCGTCGCTTCGGCCCGTCCGGCAGCGCCGGACCGGTGCCCTCGGCCGGGAGCCGCTCGTCGCCGGGCATCCACCCGCCGTAGACGTCGACCATCTCCACGACCCGCTCGTCGAAGGGCGAGACGGTCAGGGCCCACGCGTGGTCCTCGGCGTCGTCCTCGCCCGCGAAGGGCTCCCGCCGCAGGTCAGCGGCGTATCCCTCCGCGGTGAGCGCCTTGACGAGCTCGGCCGCGTCGTCGGCCTCGTCGAAGTAGATCTCAGGGCTGCGTTCGGACATGACTACCCCCGGATGTGGCCGAGCACCTCGTCGCGGACCTTCGCCATCGTGGCCTCGTCGTCGCCCTCGACGTTGAGCCGCAGGAGGGGCTCGGTGTTGGAGGCGCGGACGTTGAACCACCAGGTGTCGGCCGTGACCGTCAGACCGTCGAGCCGGTCCTGGTCGAGATCGCCGTACGCCTCGACGAGGCGGTCGATGACCTCGGTGGCGTCGGTGACGGTGCTGTTGATCTCACCGGACGCCGCGTAGCGCGTGAAGCTCTCCATGAGCTGCGACACCGTGCCGTTGGTCTCGGCGAGCGCGCCCATGACGTGCAGCGCCGCGAGCATGCCGGAGTCGGCCAGGTAGAAGTCGCGGAAGTAGAAGTGGCCCGAGTGCTCGCCCCCGAAGACCGCGTCGGTGCGCGCCATCTCTGCCTTGATGAGCGAGTGGCCCACGGGCGTGCGCACGGCCGTGCCGCCGTTCTCGGTGACGATCTCCGGCACCGCGCGGGAGGTGATGACGTTGTGCAGGATCGTCGCCCCGGGCTGCTCGGCGAGGTAGCGGGTGCCGATGAGTGCCGTGATGGCGGACGGCGCCACGAGCTCGCCGCGCTCGTCGACCACGAAGCAGCGGTCGGCGTCGCCGTCGAACGCGAGGCCCAGGTCGGCGCCGTGCTCACGCACGGCCGCCTGCAGGTCGACCAGCGTCGAGGAGTCGAGCGGGTTGGCCTCGTGGTTCGGGAAGGTGCCGTCGAGCTCGAAGTACAGCGGCACCAGCTCGACGTCGATCTTGTCGAGGACGGCGCTGGCCGTGTGGCCGGCCATGCCGTTGCCGGCGTCGGCGACGACCTTCAGCCGACGGCCGGAGACGGGGGCCAGCGAGACGACGAGCTCGGCGTACTCCTGGAGGAAGTCGCGCTCGGTCAGCGTGCCGAGCAGGGCGCCGACCGGCTGCTCGAGCAGGTCACCCGCGGCCTCGGCGATCGTCGCCAGCCCGGTGTCGAGACCGATCGGCCGGGCGCCGGCCCGGCACACCTTGAAGCCGTTGTAGCCCGCCGGGTTGTGGCTGGCCGTGACCATCACGCCGGGGAGGTCCAGCACGCCCGAGGCGGCGTAGAGCATGTCGGTGGAGGCCAGCCCGATGAGCACCACGTCACCGCCCTGCGCGCGGATGCCGTCGGCGATCGCGCCGGCCAGCTCGGGCGAGGTGTCCCGCATGTCGTGACCGACCACGACGGTGCCGCCACCCTCGCTGACCCCCACCTCGTCGGCGTAGGCGCGGCCGAAGGCCAGCGCGAGGGAGGCGTCCAGCTGGTCGGGGGTGGTGCCGCGGACGTCGTACGCCTTGGTCACGGCAGCGAAACGGGGGTGCATGGATCTCCTGGGTCGGCCGGCGGGTCGACACGAGCCTAGTCGTCGCCCGAGGTGGGCGCGCCGGACGGACCTCAGTCGCGCGGAGGGACGCTGCTGAGCCCGGGCGGACCCGGCTGCTGCGGCTGCGTGCGGACGTCGCGGCCCGCTTCACGGACGGCGTCGGCGAGCGCCAGGAGGTCGTCGCGGGACGGCTCGGAGGCACCGGCGTCGATCGCGAGGCGGATGACGTTCCAGCCCTGCGGCACGGAGAGCCGGGCCGCGTGGTCGACGCACAGGTCGTACGTGTGGGGCTCGGCGGCCGTGGCGAGCGGGCCGATCACGGCCGTCTGGTCGGCGTAGACGTACGTGAGCGTGGCGACAGCCGCGGACGGGCAGCCGGCTCGGGTACAGCGTCGGACACTCACCCGGGCGAGACTACCCCGGCGGTCCGTCAGACCCGGCGAGACTCGCGCCGCGGCTACGATCGGCTCGTGGGCACCCCATCGCGTGACGAGCGCCGCTTCGTCGGTCCGGGGCTCGACCCCGTCGTCACCGGACCTCGACCGGGCCGCCTGCGCGACCGCCGCGGCCGCGGCGCGCGAGGACCGTTGGCGCTCCCCGGCCCCCTGTCGCCCACGAGCGTGCCGCTGCACCGCGCCCCGCGTGACGCCTTCGACCGTCTCGTCGCCGACGTGCTGGCCGCACTCGAGCCCCACTTCGTCCGCGAGACCGACGACGTCGACGTCGTCGTGGAGGAGGCGCCGCTGCTGCCGCCCGAGTGGGACGAACGCGTGCCCACGAGCGTCGTCGCGCAGCACCTCACCCCCGCCCGCCTCGTCCTCTACCGCCTGCCGCTCGCCAGCGGCTGCGAGACGCGCGCCGACCTCGAGGACGCCGTCTGGGACGCGGTGCTCGACGGCCTCGCCCAGGTCTGGCACGTCCCCCCGGAGTCCCTCGACCCGAGGTAACGCGCCGGTGGTTGAGGTGCGAGTGCCGCCTGCGGCGCGAGCCTCGAAACCTCCCGGTACGTGACCGCTCCCGTCGCCGACGGACAAGCGGCATGGACCGCGAGCGGCCCCCGGCGGTCGCCTCACCCCCGCGCCTGCACGATGTGGTCACTCCGGTCACGATTTGGGGCCACATTCGTGACAGAACTGACCACATCGTGCGGCCGTCGAGATATGGCGACTTTGGTCCCATTCTGGCGCCCAAAATGGGACCAAAGTCGACACATCTGGGCGGGGACACCCCTCGCGGTCCATGCCGCTTGTCCGTGGGGCGCGCTGGGCCGATCAACCGCCCCTGAACCGCGCTGGGCCTAGAACCCCGGGCGGACGTCGGGGCCGAGGGCGTCGACGGGCGCTTCCTCGAGGCCGAGCAGCGAGAGCAGGTTCTCGACCCGGTAGACGGCGGTGCCGTGCACGGGTTCGTCCGCACTGAGCACGACGTAGGCGATCTCGGGCGAGCCGAAGGCCGCCGGGTCGGCGAGGTCGACCTGGCCGAGCACGGTCGAGCCGACCTCGACCGTCGTCGACCCGACCGAGGTCATCGAGGCGTCGAACGCCTCGACCGTGACCTGCGCGGTCGCGTCGTCGGCCAGCAGCTGCAGGACGGGACGCAGCGGACCCGCGCCCGTGTCGACCGGCACGACGACGGGTCCGGTCCAGGCGGGGCTGGACGTCGCGTAGGCGAAGTCCTGCGCCGACGCCGTGACCCGGACGGTCGACAGCACCGGTCGGTCCGACGAGATGCGGAAGGCCGTGGCGTCGACGCCGGACGCCGCGGGCAGCGGGACGGAGACGACCGAGCCCGCGGGCACGGCCACGGCGTCGAGACCCTCGGGCACGAAGTCGGACTCCGCGCCGGCCTGGCGCACCGACGCCGTGGCGGCCGTGCTGCCGGGATTGGCGAGCAGGAGCGTGCGGGTGCCGGACGCCGCGACGCCCGGCAGGACGGTCTCGGTGGCGGGCTCCCCGGTCGAGGGCAGGACCTCCGAGCCGGCCAGGACCGAGGTGGAGGTGTCGACCAGCGCCGACGTCACCGCGCCACGGGTGCGGACCACGCGCAGTGCGACCTCGTCGGCGCCGACCGCAAGGTCGCTGATGCTGACGGTGCGGGTCTCCCCCGGCTCCACGACGATGCCGGTCTCGCCGACCGCGTCGATCGGTCCGGCGGGCCCCCAGAGCTCGACGTCGACGCTGCCGACCACGTCGGCGACGTTGGTCAGCACGAGCGACGACGCGTGGCGTGCGGTCGTGCCGGCGCCGAGGTACCAGGTCTCGTCGGTGACGCGGGGACACGCGCTGACGACCAGCCCGTTGCCGGAGGCAAGCCGTCCGGCGGCGTAGGCGACGCCACCACCCGTGCCGTCCTGGCGGACCGTGGCGCTGTCACCCGTGGCCGCGGCCGGGGTCCAGACGTCGGGGTCCAGGTCGGTCCGGGCGGTGTCCTCGCCGGTGGTCGTCGAGACCTCGCTGGAGGTGCCCGCGTCCACCTGACCTGCGGACGCCGTGAGGCCTCCGCCGATCGGGCACGCGGCGACCGACGCGGCGATGTCGACCTGGCGCGGACCGGTGGGGGCGGGTGTGGCGGGCCCGACCACGATGCCGAGGGCCACCACGACCACGCCCACGAGGGGCAGCGTGAGGACCTTGAGGGTCTCCAGCCCCATGCGGGGCTTGACCGAACGCCGACGGCTCATGGCAGGACCACCGCCTCGTCCTCCTCGACCTCGTCGGCGAAGGGCTCCGGCTCGGGCCGGCGGCGCACCGGCGCCGTGAGCACGAGGGCCAGGAGCCAGCTCACGGCTTGCACCAGACCCAGGGCGACCCGCCACCAAGGGCTGTCGCGCACCGTGACGTCGGCCTCGCCCTCGATCGTCCAGACGCGCGACGTGGGGCTCTCGCTGCCGGCCGGCTGCATCGAGGGCGCCGAGTCGACGCGTGACGCCAGCTGCTCGTCGGCGTCCGGCAGGTAGACGGCCGTGATGCCGGCGTCGAGCAGCGTCTGGACGTCGCCGGCGGACGGCGAGCTCAGGAGTCGGTCGACCGCGGTGCGGACCTCGTCGGCCGCGTCGGACGAGCGCGACATCGCCTCCTCGCCCAGGTGCTCCCCCGCGCCGCGCACGACGACGTAGGTGGCGCCGGACTCCAGGTCGCCCCGCACGACGAGCGTCGAGCCGTCACGATCGACCAGGTAGGCGGGGACGACGCCGACGGAGCCGTCGTGGAGGGGATCGTGCGAGCCGCGGACCAACCAGTGCAGGCCGGCCAGCGCCGGGAACACCAGGGCGAGCACGACGAGCCCCGCGGTGAGGCGACGCGGCAGGAACTCCAGCTCCTCGGACGCCAGGAGCGCAGCCCCCAGCATCGAGCCGAGGAAGACGCCGGCCGGGAGCGCGAGCGTCGGGACGATGCCGGACGCGCCGCTCGGGGTGCCGTACGTGACGGTGTAGCCGAGCACCGCGGTCGCCAGGCCGACGAGTCCCACGATCCAGGCCCACCGCACCTCCGAGCGGGTGAGGGCGGGCAGGAGCGAGAGCGCACCGACGAGCACGGCGGTGATGCCGATCCACCCCGGCGCCGACCCGGGGCCCGACCAGCCACCGAGGACGGACGACGGGAGCGACGGGTCCGCCGAGACCGCGAGGCCCGCGTCCCAGAAGACGCGCCAGGGGTTGAGCGCGCGCTGCACCAGCCACGGTCCGAGCAGGACCACCATGACCCCGACGGACAGGGCGACCTGGGTCGCCAGCGCGCGGAGCTCCGCATGACCGCGGCGAGCACCCAGCACCACGGCGAGGCCGAGGAGCGTCATCGGCAGCACCAGCGGGGCGAAGGCCGCGCCGATCGCGGTCCAGATGCCGAGCCGCAGACCCGTCTGCCAGTGCGGCACGGCGACGAGCTGCAGCGCGACGTTCACGATCACGGGGGCGACGACGAGGCCCACGACCGTGCCCAGGCGGCCCTGGTCGATCGCACCGCCGGCGGCGACGACGAGCCCGTAGGAGATCGCGAAGGTGATGCGGGCCGAGCGATGGCTGCTGACCAGACGGGCGAGGCGGTGGGCCGTGAGTCCCGCGAGCACCGGACCGAGGACGAGGAGGGCCCAGACGAGCAGCTCGGGCGCGAACCAGACCGGGATCGCGGCGAGCGCCAGCAGCAGCACGTAGGGCGGAGCGGTCGCGAGCGTCGGCAGGCCGATGTCGTCGGCACCCCGGAGCACGAGCTCCCACCAACCGCCCGCGGTCTCGGGCGCCGGCAGCAGTGCCCCGCCCGACAGGCCCGGCAGGAGCTGACGACCGGCGACCAGCGCCAGGATCGTGAACAGGACCGTGGCGGTGAGCCACGGACGGCGACGCCAGATCGACGGACCGGCGTCGAGCTCGATCTCCTCGCCGTCCTCGGTGTCGTCGTAGTACGTGCGGCGGCCGACGGTCTCGACCGTCTCGGGCCGCACCATCGCGCGCACGGTCTCGACGAGGGTGTCCCAGGTGTGCTGGTACGGCAGCCACCACGGCGGGAACAGGTGGGCGATGTCCTCGTGCGGGACGCGAGCCGTGGACTGGCGCCAGCGGCGGGCGCGCTTCAGCCGTCCCGGGTGCAGATAGATCGAGCGGAGGGCGAGCAGCTCGTCGGCCGCCCCCTCCGGGTAGCGCTCCACGAGCTGACCGACGAAGCGCAGCAGGGTGCCGAAGAACAGGCGCACGTACTGCCACGCGAACCGGCGCGTCGACACGTTGGCGAGCACCGTGAACATCTCGGCCCGACGGCGCTCGAAGTGGGGCGGGTCGCCCGCGCTGCGCTCGCGCACCCGGCGCCGGCTCGCCTCCGCGTGGAAGACGACGGCCGCCGGTGCCGTGCGGACCCGGTGCCCAGCGCGGTTGGCCCGCCAGCCGAGGTCGAGGTCGTCGGCGAACAGCGGCATCTCCGGGTCGAGCCCGCCCAGCTCGTCCCACACGTCACGGCGGACGAGCATGCCCGCGGTGTTGACGGCCAGGACGTCCTCGGCCCAGTCGTGCTGGCCCGCGTCGGGCTCACCCGTCTCCAGCCCGGTCTCGCGCGAGGCGGTGCCCGAGAGCGTCAGGCCGACCTCGAGCAGGCGACGCAGCGACGGCCACTCGCGGATCTTCGGGCCCACGATGCCGACGTCGGAGGATCGGGTGGCCTCGTCGAGCAGGCCGGCCAGAGTGCCCGGGGTCACCGTGACGTCGTCGTGGAGCAGCCAGATCCAGTCGGTGCGCGGCAGCTCGGACAGACCGAGCCTGACCGCCTGACCGAATCCGGTGCCGGAGGGCGCGTAGGTGATGCGCTCGGCGCCGAACGACCGGCGGAGCAGCTCGGCCGAGCCGTCGGTCGAGCTGACGTCGACCGCGTGCCAGGCCGTCGGCGCGTGCGTCAGGCCGGCGAGGGACGACAGGACCTTCGGGAGCCAGGTGGCCCCGTCGTGCGAGACGAGGACCGCGGCGACGGTGGGTGGACTGCTCCGCCACGTCGGGGTTGTCTGCTCGTCGTCCACGAGCGTCGACACTACCGGGCACGTGGATGAGCGGTCCGGGACGTCACGGGCCGCAGAGCGGGCTCCGTGACGGGGGTCTCAGGCGCGCTTCTTGAGCTTGCGCCTCTCGCGCTCGGACAGACCGCCCCAGATGCCGAACCGCTCGTCGTGCTGGAGCGCATAGTCCAGGCAGTCGCTGCGGACGTCGCAGGTCAGGCAGACCCGCTTGGCCTCACGCGTCGATCCGCCCTTCTCGGGAAAGAAGGCCTCCGGATCGGTCTGGGCGCACAAGGCGCGCTCCTGCCACAGGAGTTCTTCGGTGTCGCCCACCGGAAGGCCCAGATCGAATGACATGCATGTGATTACAGTCCCTCATCTGCCACACGTCAAGCCGAAAGTCCAAGATGGTGCCCCTGGACGGCGTGTCGCCCTGTGATTACGGCACGATGGACCGCATGCAACTCGTCCTGCTGTCCGGTGCGGCCGGTACCGGTCTGGCCCGGGAGCTCGCCGGTCGGTGCGAGCTCACGGTGGTCGCCCCGACCACCCGTGACTCGTGGGCCGACGGCCTCAAGCGGTCCCCCGACATCGACGCCTTCCTCTCCGATCCCGCCCACGAGCCGACCTACGGCGTCGCTCGGGCCCTGGAGGAGCTGGCCTTCGGTGCCGCGTGGCAGCGGGCGCACGACGACGAGATCGCCCTGCGCATCATGCGCACGGAGCTGCTCCACGCCGACTTCACGATGACCACCGCCGTCGCCGCGCTCGCCGAGCGCCGGAAGCTGCCGTTCACCCTGCTCCCACTGAGCGACGACCGCGGCGAGATGCGCTACGTCGTGACCGACGAGGAGTCGGGATCGCGCGCCGTCCACCACGACGAGTACCGGGCAGCGCTGCCCGTGGGCACGCCGCTGGAGCCGGCCGTCGTGGCCCTGACCTGGTCGGTGACCGAGCAGGTCGTCGAGGCCGTGAAGGCCTCCGAGCAGACCACGGTCGCGGTCGTCGGGGCGGACGCCGTGCTGCGGCACGCGATCGAGGCCATCGCCGCGCGCGTGCCGGAGGCCCGCTTCGTCGACGTGTCCGAGGCGGGCGTCGCCGAGGTCCTGCGCGCCGTGACGACGCCTCGATGAGGCCGACCAGCACCCTCTTCGACCTCGCCGCGCGGGTCGACCGTCCGGCTGCTCCGCTCGTGACGTACTACGACGCGGGCACCGGCGAGCGGGTCGAGCTGAGCGGCGTCACCACCGCGAACTGGGTCGCGAAGACGGCGAACTTCCTGCTCGACGAGCTCGACGCCGAGACCGGCGCGCGCCTGCGCATCGGCCTGCCGTCGCACTGGCTCCGGATCGTGTGGCTGCTCTCGGCCTGGCAGGTCGGGGCGGTCGTCACCGACCGCGACGCCGGCATCGCCGTGACGGGCCCCGACCTCGACGCGGACGAGCCCACTCGCGTCGCGTCGGCCCTGCTGCCGTTCGGCGTGAGGTTCCCGACCCCGCCGGAGGGCTTCCTCGACATCGGCGCGGAGATCCCGGGACATCCCGACATCTTCCTGGGTCTGGACCGCCCCGATCCCCAGAGTCCTGCGGTCGACCTGCCCGGCCTCGCTGCCACCCACGCGGACCTCCTGGGCACCGCCCCGGACGACCGCCGACTCCTGATCGGCGAGGGTGACGTGACCCGCGACGCCGTCCTCCTCGTGGCCGCGTGCCTCGGCCGCGGCTCGTTGGTGCTGTGTCGCGGCGGCGACGAGGCCGACCACGAACGGATCGCCGTTCAGGAACAGGCCACCATCTGGTCGCCGACCGTTTGACCTGAACCCCTAGCGTCCGGTGACGTGGTGACCACCGAGCCTGACGCGATCGCGCCCGCGGCCCGGCCGGGGCTGGTCCCGCTGACGCTCGTCGGGGGGCGACCGCCGCTCGGGACCTACCTCCGGCAGGTCTGGCAGCGCCGCTCGTTCATCTATGCGCTCGCGCGGTTCCGCATCGAGGCCGAGAACCACCAGAACCGCCTCGGCATGGCGTGGGTCGTGCTCAAGCCGCTGCTCAACGCCGGCCTCTACGGGACCATCTTCGGCGTCCTGATGGCCAGCGGCCGGCCGCCCCACTTCGTCGAGTTCCTCGTCATCGGCGTGTTCCTGTTCGAGTTCTTCGCGACCTCGTTCACGAGCGGCGCCAAGTCGATCACCACCAACACCGCTCTGGTGCAGAGCCTCGCGTTCCCGCGGATGGCGCTGCCGATCGCGGTCGTGCTCCAACGGCTCCTGCAGTTCGTGCCGATGCTCGCGATCATGGTCGTGGTGGTCGCGGCCTTCGGCCACCCGATCGGCCCGGAGTGGCTCCTGCTCGTGCCGCTGACGGTGCTGTTCTTCGCGTTCAACACCGGTCTCGCGCTGATCGCCGCACGGCTCACGGTCCACGTGCGCGACCTCAACAACCTGCTGCCCTTCATCACGCGGATCACGTTCTACACGACCGGGATCTTCTTCAGCATCGAGCAGCGCTTCGCCGACGACCCGCTCGTGCTGCGCATCGCGTCCTTCGTCCCGCTGCACGAGTTCCTGACCCTCGCGCGGGGCGTGCTGCTGGACGACCCCGTCTTCGAGGCACCTCCGGAGTTCTGGCTGTACGCGAGCGTGTGGTCGATCGGGGTGCTGGTGGTCGGGATCGTCTTCTTCTGGGCCGCGGAGGAACGCTATGGCCGGACCGACTGACCCGCAGGGGCGCCGCCCCGTCGTCGTGGTCGACGACCTGCACGTGGAGTACCGCGTGCTCGCGACCGGCAAGCGCGCCAAGGCCGGCGAGGCCCGGGGCGGTCTGCTCCACCGCGGACGCACGACCCGCACGGTGCACGCGCTCCGCGGCGTGAGCTTCACCGCCTACGAGGGCGACAGCGTCGGTGTCATCGGGGCCAACGGGTCGGGCAAGTCGACGCTGATGCGCGCGATCGTCGGCCTGACGCCCGCGACCCGCGGCACGGTCCAGGCGGCCGGGCGCCCGAGCCTCCTGGGCGTCGGCGCCGCGCTGGTCAAGGAGCTGTCGGGATCGCGCAACATCATCCTCGGCGGGCTCGCGCTCGGCTTCACCCGCGAGGAGATCGAGGCCCGCCACGACGACATCGTGGCCTTCGCCGGCCTCGAGGAGTTCATCGACCTGCCGATGCGGACCTACTCCTCCGGCATGACGGCGCGGCTGAAGTTCGCGATCGCGACGGCCCGCAACCACGACATCCTGATCGTCGACGAGGCGCTCGCCGTCGGCGACAAGGGCTTCCGCGCCAAGAGCGAGGGCCGCATCCGCGAGATCCGTGACGACGCCGGCACGGTGTTCCTCGTGAGCCACTCGATGAAGTCGGTGCGCGACACGTGCAGCCGCACGGTCTGGATCGAGCGCGGCCGCCTCGTCATGGACGGCCCGACCGACGAGGTCGTCACCGCCTACGAAGCCCGCTAGCCGAGGACCTAGCCCCAGGAGGCCTCGAGCTCGGACAGGGCACTCTCGAGGTGCAGGAGGAGCCGCTGGAGGTGCGGCACGGTGCGGCGGCAGCCGATGATCCCCACGTCGATGTGTCCGGCGCGGCTCGTCAGCGTGATGTTGATGGCCTGTCCGTCCAGCGCGATCGAGACGGGGTACATGCCGTCGAGGCGCGCCCCGTTGAAGTACATCTCCTCGGTCGGTCCGGGCACGTTCGAGACGATCACGTTGAAGGGCGGGTGCGTGTACTTCACGAACCCGGGCACCGGGGTGAAGGCGAGCGGCAGCATCTGCAGCGCCGAGAAGGCGAGGATCTGGGTCGGCGTCAGGTCGCCGAGGATCCGCTTGGCCTGGCGGGCCGAGTAGGCGATCTCCTCGAGGCGGGTCGAGCCGCTCTCACGGTCGGTCGCCAGGTTGACGATGATCACGCCGACCTGGTTGCCGCCCGTGCCGTCGTCCTCGCCGGCACGGAGGGCGAGCGAGACCGGCACCATCGCGGTCATCGGCTCGTCGGGCAGCGCGTTGTTCTCGACGAGGTACTCGCGCAGCGCGCCCGAGACCATCGCCAGGACGACGTCGTTGAGCGTCGTCGCCGACGACTTCGCGACGCGGCGGATGCGCTCGATCTCCCACGACTGGGCGGCGAAGCGCCGGGCGCCGCCGATCGGCACGTTGAACATCGTCCTCGGCGCCCGCGGCAGGGTCAGGTCGTTCGACCCGATCGCCTCCGCCGCGATGCGGGCCGACGCGGGCAGCAGCCCCGCGAGGTCGCCCGCCACGCCCATCGCGGCGCCCGCGAACGAGCGCGCCATCGACAGCGGCGCGAACCCTCCCCCACCGGAACCGTCGGGTCGTCCGCCGGTGCGCTCCGGCTGCAGCCACGGCGGCAGGCAGTCGTCGGCCTCCGCGTCGGTGCTGAGCGAACGCTGCATGAGCCGGATCGCCGAGACGCCGTCGATCATCGAGTGGTGGACCTTGTTGTAGACGGCGAACCGGCCGTCCTGCAGCCCCTCGACGACGTGGCACTCCCACAGCGGGCGGTGCCGGTCGAGCAGCGAGCTGTGCCAGTGCGAGGTCGCCTGCAGCAGCTCACGGATGCGCCGCGGCTCCGGCAGGGCCGAGTGCCGCACGTGGTAGTCGAAGTCGACGGTCTCGTCGAGCGACCACCAGGTGTTGCCGACCGCGCCGACCGGCTCGGCCGGCCGCTTGCGGAACAGCGGGTTCACGTTGTCGCTGCTGCGGAACTGCTCGATCAGGTCGCGCACGTACTCCGGCCCTGCGTCCGCCGGCGGCTCGAAGAGCTGCAGGCCGCCGACGTGCATCGGGTGCTCGCGGGACTCGGCGAGCAGGAACATCGAGTCGGTCGGCGGCATGAACGGCATGGTGGGTTCCTCGCGCAGGTGGATCGGACGTCGCGTACGCTAACGAGCGGATGTGAAGCAAGTCACAACAGGTCACGTTCTCGTGAAATCTCGAGAGCCGCTGGGGAACGGCAGTGACAGGAGGGAGTCGAGATGGGAAGCCACCTCACGGTAGCCGCGGACGCGCAGTTCCGCTCTGGTGCGAGCCTGCCGTCCCAGGTGCTGGCCTTCGGGCTCAAGCACACGGTCCGACCGCTGCTCGACACCTGGTCGAGGCTGCCGTTCGACGTCTTTCCGCCGAACCTCCTCGAGCACGCCGCCCGCCTCCTGCCCGCGCCCGAGGGCACGCGCTGGCGCACGGTCGACCTGCCGCACTGCCGCGCCGAGTACGTCATGGGCGCCGACGTCGACGACCTGCCCGGCCAGGGCGGGGCGATCCTGTACCTGCACGGTGGCGCCTTCCTGACCTGCGGCCTGAACACGCACCGACGCCTCGTCTCGCGCGTCTCCTCGGCCTCCGGGGTCCCGGCGCTCAACGTGGGCTACCGCCAGATGCCGTACGAGCCCGTCACCGAGTCGATCGCCGACGGCCTCGAGGGGCTCCACTGGCTGCTGGCCCAGGGCCACCGCATCGAGGAGATCACGATCGCCGGCGACTCCGCCGGTGGCTACCTGGCCTTCGCCGTGGCCCGCGCCGCGATGGACGCGGGGCTCGGCCGGCCTGCGGGCGTCGTCGCCCTCTCGCCGCTGCTCGACTTCGACCCCGCGGGCAAGGCGGCCCACCGCAACGCCCACCGCTGCCAGACGTTCTCGCTGCGGGCCGTCTCGAAGCTCACCGACGTCACGGACCGGCTCGACACCCGTCGTGGGGTCTCCGGTCGTCGCACCTGCCCCGTCAACATGCCGCTGGCCGACATGCCGCCGACCCTGATCCACGTCGGCTCCCGCGAGATCCTCCTGGCCGACGCCGAGCTCATGGCCAACCGCCTCGTCGCGGCCGGCGTGCCGTGCGACCTGACGGTCTGGGACCGCCAGGTCCACGTGTTCCAGGCCGCGGCCTCGTGGGTGCCGGAGGGCCGGGCCGCGATCAGCGAGATCGGCTCGTTCATCAGCTCGCTCGAGGCGCGTGAGGGCACGGTCCACGCGCCCGCGACCGCGACGTCCACCGGCTCCCTGCGGGGAGGTCGTCGGAGCTCCGCGGCACCGGCCTGACCCGGGACACCGCCGGTAGGGTGCTCACGTGAGCAGCAACCCCGGACGCATCTTCCTGTCCCGCATCGTCGGTCAGCCGGTCTTCGACCCGGCCGGCGACCGCGTGGGCAAGCTGCGTGACGTCGTCGTGACGGTGCGCTCGGCCGGACGACGACCGCGGGTGCTGGGCATCGTCGTCGAGGTGCTCGGGCGACGCCGGGTCTTCCTGCCCATCACGCGTGTCACGTCGCTCGACGGCGGGCAGATCATCACGACGGGCGTCGTCAACATGCGCCGCTTCGAGCAGCGCAAGCACGAGACCCTCGCGGTGCACGAGCTCTTCGACCGCCAGGTCTCGCTGCGCGACGGCGTGCCCGGCACGGTCTTCGACCTCGCCATGGAGATGGACGCCCGCCGGGACTGGCACCTCACGCACGTCGCGGTGCAGGAGTCCGGCAAGCGCTTCGGCCGCCGCGGCACGGCCCACACGCCGGAGTGGTCGGACGTGGTCGGCCTGGCCGACGAGGACTCCGTGCAGGGTGCCCAGCACCTGCTCAAGACGATGGACGAGATGCGGGCCGTCGACCTGGCCAACGCGCTGCTCGAGGTCACCCCGAAGCGTCGTCTCGAGATCGCGTCCGAGCTCGGCGACGAGCGCCTCGCCGACGTGCTCGAGGAGCTGCCCGCCAGCGCCCAGGTCGAGATCCTCGGCGTGCTCGACCCCGAGCGCGCCTCCGACGTCGTCAGCGAGATGAACGACGACGACGCGGCCGACCTGCTCGGCTCGCTGCCCCCGGCGACAGCCGAGCAGCTCCTGCAGCGCATGGAGCCCGAGGACGCCGAGGACATGCGTCGCCTGCTGACCTACGAGGAGGGCACGGCCGGCTCGATGATGACGACCGACCCCGTCGTGCTCGCCCCCGACGCCACGATCGCCGAGGCCCTCGCCCGCGTGCGCGAGCCCGACCTGATCCCGGCCCTCGCCTCGATGGTCTACGTCTGCCGCCCGCCGGTGGAGACCCCCACGGGCCGCTTCCTGGGCGTCGCGCACCTGCAGGCCATGCTGCGCCACCCCCCGTCGACCCTGGTGAGCGCGATCGTCGACGACGACATCGAGTGGCCGCGCCCGGAGTCGTCGCTGGCCGACGTGTCGAGCCTCCTGGCGGCCTACAACCTCGTCGCCCTGCCCGTGATCGACGAGTCGAAGCACCTCGTCGGTGCGGTCACGATCGACGACGTGCTCGACCACCTCCTGCCCGAGGGCTGGCGCGAGTCCTCCACGGACGGGGTGCGTCATGGCTGAGCAGTCCCGTCGCGACAGCGACCGCCAGAGCCGGCTCGACCAGCCGCGCGACCGCCGCCGCGGGTGGAAGAAGGGCACGTCCTTCGACACCGAGCGGTTCGGTCGGTTCGCGGAGTCGTTCGCCCGGTTCATGGGCACGGCCACGTTCCTGGCCGGCATGACGGTCTTCATCATCGTGTGGCTCGTGTGGAACGTGCTCGGCCCCGAGGACGCGCAGTGGGACCCCTACCCGTTCATCTTCCTCACGCTGATCCTGTCGCTCCAGGCGTCGTACGCGGCCCCGCTGATCCTGCTCGCGCAGAACCGGCAGGAGGCGCGCGACCGCGTGCAGCAGCAGCAGGACCGCGACGCCGACGCGCAGTCGCACGCCGACATGGAGTTCCTGGCCCGCGAGGTCGCCAGCCTGCGGCTGGGCCTGGGCGAGGTCGCCACGCGCGACTTCCTGCGCAGCGAGCTGCGCAGCCTCGCCGAGTCCCTCGACCCCTCTGACGACTCCGAGCGGCGCGAGAAGCCCAAGAAGGACAAGCGCGACTCCTCCTCGTCGTGACCCCTCCTGGCTGACTGAGGCAGGACTCACCTCGGACGCACAGCGGGCCCCCGTACGATGGAAGGCATGGCCGTCGTCACCGAGGAACAGGTCCGTGAAGCGCTCACGCGCGTCAACGACCCCGAGATCAAGCGTCCCATCACCGAGCTGGGGATGGTCGACACGATCACGATCGACGACACCGCGATCACGGTGCGCCTGCTGCTGACCGTGGCGGGCTGTCCCCTCAAGGACACGCTGACGCGTGACGTCACGAACGCCGTGGCCGGGGTCGCCCCCGCCCACCTCGTGCACGTCGACATGGGCGTCATGACCGACGAGCAGCGTACCGACATGCGCGCGATGCTCAAGGGCGGCGCGGCGGAGAAGGAGATTCCCTTCACGCAGCCCGGCAACCTGACCCGGGTCTACGCGATCGCGTCGGGCAAGGGCGGCGTCGGCAAGTCCTCCGTCACGGTGAACCTGGCCGCGGCCATGGCCCTGAGCGGGCTCAAGGTCGGCATCCTCGACGCCGACATCTACGGCCACTCGATCCCCGACCTGATGGGCGTGGGTGACCACCGCCCCACCCAGGTCGACGACATGATCATGCCGGTGCCCGTGCCGGTCGCCACGCTCGGTGACGCGCCGGGCGCCCTCGTGGCCCCCGACATCAAGGTCATCAGCATCGGCATGCTGAAGCCGCGCAAGGACCAGGTCGTCGCGTGGCGCGGGCCGATGCTCGACCGTGCCCTCGTGCAGATGCTCAGCGACGTCTACTGGGGCGACCTCGACGCCCTGCTGCTCGACCTCCCGCCGGGCACGGGCGACATGGCCATCAGCGTCGGCCAGCACCTGGCCAACGCCGAGGTCGTCGTCGTGACCACCCCGCAGCAGGCCGCCGCCCAGGTGGCCGAGCGGGCCGGCACGATGGCGTCGATGCTGCACCAGCGCGTCGTCGGTGTCGTCGAGAACATGTCGTACCTCGAGCTCCCCTCGGGCGAGCGCATGGAGGTCTTCGGCAAGGGCGGCGGCCAGCAGGTCGCCTCGACCCTGGCCGAGCGTCTCGGCCACGACGTGCCTCTGCTGGCCGAGGTCCCCCTCGACGAGGAGCTGCGTGTCGGCGGCGACGGCGGACGCCCCATCGTGGTGGCCAACCCGCAGTCCACCTCGGCTCGCGTCCTGCAGGCCGCGGCCGACCGGCTCAGCGGCCGCTCCCGTGGCCTGGCCGGCATGCAGCTCGGCCTGACCCCCGCCGGCCGGCTCTAGGACCCACCGTGTTCGGGATGGGCTGGGCCGAGATCGGCGTCATCGCGGTCGTGGCCATGCTCGTCTTCGGACCCGAGCGGCTCCCCGAGCTCGCACGGCAGGCCGGCGGATTCGTCCGCACGGTCAAGCAGATGGCCGACAACGCCAAGAACGACCTCGGGCGCGAGATCGGCCAGGACCTCTCCGGCCTCCAGCTGCGCGACCTCGACCCCCGCGAGGCCGTGCGTCGCACGTTCCTCGACGAGCCGGCGCGCACGAGCGTCGCCGCCAAGGCCGTCGCCGCACGGTCGCTGCGCCCCGGCGAGAAGCCGCCCTTCGACGCCGAGGCCACCTGACGCGCCCCACCCGGGGTCCCGAGATGTGCTCCCGAATCCACCGAAAGGTCGACGCCGGTCGGTGGATTCGGGAGCAAATCTGGGGCGGCGTCAGCCCGCGGCGACCCAGGAGGTCATGCGGTGCAGGCCGTCCTCGATGCGCTCGACCGTGGACCGGGCGGGGGTCGAGGGCAGCTGCGAGACGACCTGTGCGATGCGGTCGGTCCCGGCGTCGGTGACGACGGTGTAGACGACGCCCTCGGCCTCCCAGGCGACGACGGTGGGCATGCCCTCGCGGACCCAGACGTCGGAGCCGGCGACCGTGCGGCGGTCGAAGCCGGCCATCGCGGGCTCCTCGAGCGCCCCGATCTGCTCGATCAGGTGAAGCTGCACGTGCTCGCCCTCGTACCGCAGCGAGACCTCGGCGTCACCGACCAGACGGCCCTCGATGCGGTCCAGGTCACCCGCGAGCGTGACGTGGCAGGGCCATCCGTCGGCGTCCAGCTCGTCGAGCTCGGCCGTGCTGAGCCTCTCGCCGCCCACGGTCGAGGTCGAGGCAGCCACCACGTCGGGCGCGCGCTCCGAGGCGGCCTCCTGCAGGAAGTCGGCGGCGTAGCCGTCGAAGTCGGGGCTCACGGGGTCGGCCGTGGTGGGCGGCGTGGGCGCCAGCACGTAGGCCAGCAGCAGCACGGCCGCAGATGCGCCCACCAGCGCGACGACGACGCCGAACGAGCGCTGCAGGGCCTGGCGGCCCCGTGGGTCGGCCGGTCCCGGGTCGGCCGCGACCGCGGCGAGCGCGGCAGCCAGGTGCGCCGGGACCCCGGTGCTCGGGCCGGCGGACATCCGCCGCTTGAGCTGCTCCTGCTGGATGACCAGCTCGCGGCACCGCTCGCACCCGGACAGGTGACGACGCGCCAGCTCCTCGCGCTCGGGCGAGAGCTGCCCGTCGACGAAGGCCGCGACATCGGCACCGAGATGGGTCATCCGATCCCGACCGGTCCCCAGACCCGCGTGCGACCACGGCTCGGCGCGCGGTGGGCCAGCGCCGCCCGCAGCTGGGTCCGTCCGCGGTGGATCCGCGACCGGACGGTGCCGAGCTTGATGCCGAGCACGTCGGCGATCTCCTCGTAGGTCAGTCCCTCGACGTCGCACAGCACCACGACGACCCGGAAGTCCTCCGGCAGCGACTGGAGGGCCTGCTCGATGTCGGGGTCGAAGCCCGCGTCGTGCACCGTCTCCTCGGGCCGCAGGTCGCGCGCGAGGATGCGCTCCTCCGCGCCGTCGGCGAAGCGGTCCATGCGGATGCGGGTCGCGCGGCGGGCGCGGTCGAGGAACAGGTTGGTCGTGATGCGGTGCAGCCAGCCCGGGAAGTTGCCCGGCTCGTAGGTGTCGAGCGAGCGGAAGACGCGCACGAACACGTCCTGCGTCAGGTCCTCGGCGTCGTGCGGGTTGCCCGTGAGACGCAGCGCCAGCCGGTACACCCGCGCGGAGTGCTCCGAGACGATGGCGTCCCACTCGAGGGAGGGGTGCGGCTCGCTCTCGGCCGCTGCGCTCACCTCGGCGCCCGGCGCGGGGCTCACCTGGAGGCTCGTCACGGAGTTCCTGTCGCTCGTCATGGGTCGATCGTGGCGCTTCTTGCTGAGAGAACGCCCAGCACCCGCTGACGGTTCCCCAAGCACCTGCACCGGTCTCGAAGTGCCCCCATCCTCCCGCGCGCCGCCGGAGTCTGCAGGCCGGATCGCACTACGCTGGCGCCGTGGCCCGGAGGACAGCATGATCAACGCAGCCAGCCTGACGTTCGCGGAGGAGTACCCCCGCGAGGACGCCGTCCTGGCCGAGGCCCGACAGCGCGCGACGGTCGTCGGAGTGGTGCCGATCGGCGCTGGCGGTGGAGCGACGCTCGCCTTCCTCGCTGCGGCCGTGGGCGCCAAGGCGGTCGTCGAGATCGGCACGGGCACCGGGGTCTCCGGGCTCTGGATCCTGCGCGCCGCCCCGGACGCCGTGCTCACGTCGGTGGACCTCGAGGCCGAGCACCAGCGGCACGCCCGCGAGGTCTTCGGGCTCGCCGGACTCGCACCGCAGCGATTCCGTCTGATCGCCGGGGCCGCGCTCGACGTGATGTCGCGGCTGGCCGACGGCAACTACGACCTGGCCTTCCTCGACGGCGACAAGGTCGAGTACGGCGAGTACCTCGACGAGGCGATCCGCCTCGTGCGGCCCGGCGGCCTCATCTGCTTCGACAACGCCCTGTGGCACGACCGCGTGGCCGATCCGTCACAGCGTGACCCGGAGACGACCGCGATCCGCGAGCTCATCGCCCGCGTGAGCGACGACGAGACGTTGCGCGCGATCGTTCTCCCGGTCGGCGACGGACTCCTCGCCATCCAGAAGATCGGCTGAGTCAGCTCTCGAAGCGGGCCGACGACCGGAAGCCGGCCGGGCCCCGCACGACCGCGACGACCTCGTAGGGCTCGATCAGGATCGGCAGGCTCCCGATCAACCGGGTGCCGGCGGCGGTCGCCACGCTCGCCTCGAACTCCTCCTGGAACTCGGCGCGCGCCTCGGCCGAGACGAACACGTAGGTGCCCTCGAACCACTCACCGTCACGGGCACGCCACGTCTTGTGACGCAGCCCGTCCATGCCGGCGAACCGGGCGAGGGACTCCTCCTCGATGAAGGCGTGGAGCCGTTCGAGCGTGCCGACCGGTGCGTCGGTCAAGGACCAACGCACCGAGAGTCCGAACATCAGACCGCTTTGAGGGCGTCGCCGAGCGTCGCTGCTTCCTCGTTGTTGAGCTCGACGACCAGGCGGCCTCCACCCTCCAACGGGACGCGCATGACGATGCAGCGTCCTTCCTTGGTGACCTCCATCGGACCGTCTCCGGTCCGTGGCTTCATGGCCGCCATGAGTTCCCCTCTCGTCGAGCAGGACCCGCCGTCGCAGCGGGCCCGAGCCCCCATTATCGCCCATGGTCGCGACCGATGCGACGTCACCTGGGTTCCAGGTGGGTGACGACCTGGTCGGTGCCCTCAGGCGGGGGCCACGGCGCAGTCCTGGAGGTGGTCGTCGACCAGCCCCACGGCCTGCATGAGCGCGTAGGCGCTGGTGGGGCCGACGAACCGGAATCCCTGGGACTTCAGGTGCTTGGCGAGCGCGGTGGACTCGGGGGTGACTGCCGGGACGTCGGCCAGCGTGCGCGGGCGAGGGCGCTCGGGCAGGGCGTACGACCAGATCTGCGCGTCGAGGCGACCGTCGAGCGCCACGACGGCGCGGGCGTTGGCGAGCGTGGCCTCGATCTTCGCGCGGTTGCGCACGATGCCGGCGTCGCCGAGCAGCCGCTCGACGTCGGCGTCGCCGAAGGCGGCAACGGCGTGTGGGTCGAAGCCGGCGAACGCCTCGCGGAAGGCCGGGCGCTTGCGCAGGATGATGGCCCACGACAGACCGGACTGGAACGCCTCGAGCGTGAGCCGCTCGAACAGCCCGACGTCGCCGTGGACCGGACGCCCCCACTCGGTGTCGTGGTACTCGAGCATGTCGGGCGCCGCGCCCCAGGGGCAGCGCAGCAGACCGTCGGGGCCGGGGATCGCGTTCACGCGCCGATCGTGCCACTCGCCACGGACACGAGCTCCTCCCACTACGCTTCTCCACGTCGTCGGCGATCGTCTCGCCGCGCGCACACCGGGAGAAGGAGCAGGGGTGACCGAGGCACGCGCACGGGTGAGGGCTCTCGTCGACTCGCCCCGATTCCAGTGGTTCATCATCGGCGTGATCGTCGTGAACGCCGCCGTGCTCGGCGTCGAGACCTCGCCCGGCATCCTCGACGACGCGGGCTGGATCGTGACGCTGGGCTGGGTCACGGTGGGCATCTTCGTGGTGGAGATCGCGCTGCGGATCTTCGCCCACGGCACCGACTTCTTCCGTGACGGCTGGAGCCTGTTCGACCTGTTCGTGGTGCTCATCGCGCTGGTCCCGGCGTCCGGCAACCTCGGGGTGCTGCGCGTCCTCCGGGTCCTGCGCGTGCTGCGACTGCTCTCGGCGGTGCGCTCGATGCGTCGGGTGGTGGCCGCGCTCGGCGCCACGATTCCCGGCATGGCCTCGATCGGTGCGCTGCTGCTGATGCTGGTCTACATCTGCGGCGTGATGTCGACGCACATGTTCGGCTCCACCGATCCGGAGCACTTCGGCGACCTGCCGACCTCGCTGCTGAGCCTGTTCCAGGTCATGACGGGCGACGACTGGGCCAACGTGATCCGCCCCGTCACCGACGAGCACCCGGCGGCCTGGGTCTTCTTCATCGTGTACATCCTGGTCTCGACCTACATCGTGCTGAACCTGTTCATCGCCGTCGCGGTCGAGGCCCTCGACCGCCAGTCGGAGGACGACAAGGCCGAGATCGTCGCCGAGGTCGAGGAGGGCGAGAGCCTGATGCTCGCCGCGATCGCCGACCTCAAGGCCGAGGTCACGCAGCTCCGCTCGGAGCTCGAGGCCCGCGAGCCGGGGCGCTAGCTAGCCCTGCTCGAGCCGGCGCGCCATCAGCACGTCGTCGACGTCGGCGCCCCCGAGCCGGTACTCGGCCCGCAGGACGCCCTCGACCTCGAAGCCGCACCGCTCGTACAGCCGGCGCGCGACGGCGTTGTGGCCGAGGACCGCGAGGGTGACCTTGCGCGCGCCGCGGCCCCGCGCCCGCTCGAGCGCTGCCTCGACGAGCGCCCGCCCGACTCCGCGCCCCTGCGCCGAGGGCGTCACGCCGAATCCCGAGATCTGCAGCACGTGGTCGTGGCTGGGCGACGGTCCGACGGCTCGCAGGCCTACGTAGCCGACGACCGCGTCGTCGACCACGGCCACGAGGTGCTCCGTGCGGTCGTCGTCAGGGTCGACGAAGCTCGAGCGCGTGGCCCGGTCCGGACGCTCGACCGGGCTCGACCACGGACCCCACGTGGCGTCGTCGACGTCCACAAGGGCCTCGTCGTCGCCGGGCTCGGCGAGCCGGACGTGGACCGACATCAGGTCATCCCTCCCGCGTCAGGTGGTCAGCCAGGCGCGGAGCTTGTCCTCGACGCTGCGCAGGTGCGCGACCGGGACCTGCTCGTCGGCCTTGTGCGCGTAGACGGGATCGCCGGGTCCGTAGTTCACGGCCGGCACGCCGAGCACCGTGAACTTCGCGACGTCGGTCCAGCCGAACTTGGGACCCACCTCGGCCCCGACGGCCTCGACGAACGCGGCCGCGGCCGGCCGCGAGAGCCCGGGCAGCGCGCCGGGGGCCGAGTCGGTGACCACCAGGTCGAAGCCGGCGAAGGTCTCGCGCAGGAAGTCGAGGGCCTGCTCCTCGGAGCGGTCCGGCGCGAAGCGGAAGTTGACCGTGACCGTGGCGGCGTCGGGGATCACGTTGCCCGAGACCCCGCCGGTGATGCCGACGGCGTTGAGGCCCTCGACGTACGTGAGTCCGTCGATCTCGACCCGACGCGGCTCGTAGGCGTCGAGCGTGGCCAGGACCGGCGAGAGCGCGTGGATCGCGTTGGACCCCATCCAGGCACGGGCCGAGTGCGCCCGCTCCCCCTGCGTGCTGATGTCGATGCGCATCGTGCCCTGGCACCCGGCCTCGACGCCGGCGCGCGAGGGCTCCATGAGGATCGCGAAGTCGCCCGCGATCCAGTCGGGGTGCTCGCGCGCCAGCCGACCCAGGCCGTTGTGGACCGCGGCGATCTCCTCGGCCTCGTAGAAGACGTACGTGACGTCGCGCGTCGGCTCGGAGACCGTGGCGGCCAGTCGCAGCGCCACCGCGACCCCGCCCTTCATGTCGCACGTGCCGAGTCCGTGGAGCACGTCGCCCTCCAGGCGCGACGGCAGGTTGCCGTTCTCGGGCACGGTGTCGAGGTGTCCGGCGATGACGACCCGCTCGCCGCGGCCGAGGTCGGTGCGGGCCACGATCGTGTGACCGTCACGCACGACCGAGAGGTGCGGCAGCTCGCGCAGCGCCGCCTCGACGTCGTCGGCGATCTGCTGCTCGTCCAGGCTCTCCGACGGGAGGTCGACGAGGGCGGCGGTCAGGTCGACGACGTCAGCGGTCAGATCGAGGGCCATGCGTCCACTCTGCCACGCCCCGCGGACGGACTCAGCGCGGCTCGAAGACGCAGAACTCGTTGCCCTCCGGGTCGGCCATGACGGTCCAGGGCTCGTCGTCGAGGGGTGCGCGCAGCAGGAAGGCCCCGCGGTCCTGGAGGTCGCGGACCGACGCGCCGGGCTCGAGGAGGACGTCCCAGTGCACCCGGTTCTTCACGGTCTTCGGCTCGGGCACCGGCGAGAAGTCGAAGCCCTCGCCCGGCATGCCGGGGACGTCCTCCAGCGAGGAGTAGCCGTGGTCGTCGTGGTGCGTGAGGGTGCCGCCGATGACGTCGGCCCACCACGCGGAGACGGCCTCGTGGTCGACCGCGTCGACCTCGAGCGCCTTGAACGCCGGCGCGGCGCCCTCGGTCACGAAGACGCAGAACTCGTTGCCCTCGGGGTCGAGGAAGGTCGTCCAGGAGAACTCGCCGGTCGCGCTGACCTGCGTGAGCTCCTCGAGCCCCGCCAGGGAGCCGGCTCGGACGTCGAGGTGCACGCGGTTCTTGACCGTCTTGGGCTCCGGCACCGGGTTGAACCAGATCGTGCGGCCGGGCTCGTCGCCGCGGAGCACGGCGTCGTCGCCCTCGCCGTCGTCGAACACCTCGAGGCGGAGGCCGAGTCGCTCGGCCCAGAACGTGGCCGAGGCCGGGGCGTCGGCGGCGTCGATCACGAGGTCCTTGAACGTCACGAGGCTCATGCTCCGAACCTAGGCTCGCGCACCGACATCGGCACCTCGTGCCCGTCACCTCGTGCCCGTCGCCTCGTCAGTCCTGCACGGCCTTCGTGATCGTGACGGCGACGGTCACCCGGTCCGGGTCGCCGTCCTCGATCGCCCACATAGCGTTGTGGGCCTCGCGGACCAGCACCCAGTCGCGGGCGCGGTCCTCGTCGAGACCCGCGCCGTCGACCAGGGCGTGGAACCGGCGGCGGACCGTGCGGCGCGCGTCGTGGGAGGCGACGACCTCCTCCCACCGGTTCCAGAGCATCGGAGCCGGCTCGTAGTGGGGGTCGCCCGAGAGGGGCTGGGGGTCGATCGCGAGCCACGGCTCCCGCTCTGCGCCCAGCACGTTCTCGTCGTGCAGGTCGGTGTGCACGAGCGTGCCGTCGGTCGCGGGGTCGGAGGCGAACGCGCGACCCAGGTGCACGGCCTGCTCCACGAGGCGGCGCGGCAGGGGCGCCGACCTCGGCAGGGCGGCCAGGTCGTCGGTCCGACGCGCGACCGCGACCGAGAGACGGTCGAGCCGCGGCGGAGCGGGGACGTGCAGCGTGCCGTACAGGGCGGCCACGACCTCGCAGGCCGCGACGTCGTCGAGCGAGAGGAGGTCGACGGGACGCAGGCGCTCGAGCAGCAGGACGTTGGACGACGGGTCGGCGCGCAGCAGCCGTACCGCTCCGTGACCGTCCCAGTGCCGCAGGGCGAGCCACTCCTGGCGAGGCTCCTCGTACGGCCAGCCGACCTTGAGCGCCGCCGGGACGCCGTCCGCGACGACCGGGACGACCAGCGCCGTGTGACCGTGCCAGGGCGCGCCGTCGACCGTCAGCTCCCACGCCTCGAGGGCGCCCGCGACGCGTCGCGGCACGGAGTCGACCCAGGCCGCCCACCGCTCGTCGCGCTCCGCGTGCGCCAGGAAGGACGCCGGGAGGTCGAAGGGCAGCAGGCTCACGTCTCGAGCCTGCCACCCCTCGGGGAGACGAACGCGTGGATCAGAGCGTCGACTGGACGCCGGCGAGGAGCTGGCGGCCCATGACGATGCGCTGGACCTGGTTGGTGCCCTCGTAGATCTGCGTGATCTTGGCGTCGCGCATCATGCGCTCGACCGGGTAGTCACGCGTGAAGCCGTAGCCACCGAGCAGCTGGACGGCGTCGGTGGTGACCTGCATCGCGACGTCGGAGGCGAACGCCTTGGCAGCAGCGCCGAAGAACGTGAGGTCGGAGTCGCCGCGCTCGGAGCGGCCCGCGGCAGCGTAGGTGAGCTGGCGGGCGGCCTCGATCTTCATGCCCATGTCGGCGAGCATGAACTCGATGCCCTGGAACTCGGCGATGGCCTTGCCGAACTGCTTGCGCTCCTTGACGTAGCCCAGCGCGTAGTCGAGCGCACCCTGCGCGACACCGACGGCCTGCGCCGCGATCGTGACGCGCGTGTGGTCGAGCGTCTTCATCGCGATGCCGAAGCCCTCGCCGACCTCGCCGATGATGCGGTCACCGGGGATGCGGACCTGGTCGAGGTAGACCTCGCGGGTCGGCGAGCCCTTGATGCCGAGCTTCTTCTCGGGCGCACCGAACGAGACGCCCTCGTCGGACTTCTCGACGACGAACGCCGTGATGCCCTTCGAACGCTTCTCCGGATCGGTCTGCGCCAGGACGGTGTAGTACTCCGACTCGCCCGCGTTGGTGATCCAGCGCTTCGTGCCGTTCAGGACCCAGTCGTCGCCGTCGCGGGTCGCGCGGGTCTTCTGGTTCGCGGCGTCGGAACCGGCGTCGGGCTCGGACAGGCAGTACGAGAACCCGCCCTCTCCGGCGGCGAGCTTGCTCAGGTAGGTCTTCTTCACCAGGTCGCCACCGCCGATCTGCACCGGGAGCGAGCCCAGCTTGTTGACGGCGGGGATGAGGGACGACGACACGCAGACGCGGGCGACCTCCTCGATCACGAGGACCGTGGCGAGCGCGTCGGCCCCGGCGCCGCCGTACTCCTCCGGCACGTGGGGCGCGTGGAAGTCGGCTGCGAGCAGCGCGGCAGCCGCCTCGTGGGGGTAGCGCGCCTCCTCGTCGACCTCGGCGGCGAACGGCGCGATCTTGGCCTCGGCCACGTTGCGCACGGCCTCACGGATGGCCTGGTGCTCCTCGGACAGCACGAACATGTCACTCATCGTCGACTCCTGGTGGACGGATTTCTCCGGCCCGGGGTGGTGGGCCGTGCTCACATTGTAGGACTTCCGACTAACGGGCGTCCCAGCAGCCGGGCTGCCGAGACGCGTGGCGTCACCCACACTGGGTCCGTGACACGACGATTCGACGGCCACATCGTCGGCCTCGGCACGACCAGCGGCACGCGTGTCGTGGTCGGCATCTGGGACCGGACGCCGCACGGGCGCTTCGCCGACGCGATGGTCGAGCGCGCGGACGGCCGACGCCTCCTGCTCGCGCCCGACACCTGGGTGGCCGACCTCGTGTCCGCGACCTACACCTTCGACGAGGTGCGCGTCGTCCCCGTGGTGGTCGACGGCTGGGGCGTCACCGCCGGTCCCCTGCAGGTGAGCTGGACCCCCGGCACCCGCGCCCCGATCGGATGGGTGCTCCGGACCGTGCCGCCGCCACTCGGCCGGCTCGAGGCGTGGGCGCGGTTCTGCGACCCGATCGCCCGGCGGATCATGCCCGGCGTGCGCACCCACGGCAGCGCCGGGAACGGCCGCACGGAGTGGTACGCCGCGTCCGACGCCTGGCGCGTCGAGTCCGCGCGCGTGACCTGGGACGGCGACGACCTGGGCCCCCTGGCGCCCGTCGACCCGCCCGTGCGGTTCGGCTTCGCGTCCGCCCCGCGCACACCGACGCTCACGCGGGTGACGTCCTTCATCCGCGACTGAGACGCACTTCACATCGCGGCCGGGCAATCTCACACCCGATCGATGCGGCCCTCAACCACCTCGTCCGGCAGAGTTGAACGGTGGACCTCCGACGGTCCCCACGTCTGCCGCAAGGAGTTGTCGAGCGTTGTCCGAGAACGCCAGTCTTCCCGTCCCGCCGGCCTCGCCGCTGCCCGATCGCGTCACGACCGACGTGCTGCTCGTGGGCGCCGGCGTCATGAGCGCCACGCTCGGCTCGATGCTGCGTGCGTTCGAGCCCGACTGGTCGATCACGGTGCTCGAGCGCCTGGCGCACCCGTCGCTCGAGAGCACCGGCCCCTGGAACAACGCCGGCACCGGCCACGCCGCGCTGTGCGAGCTCAACTACACGCCGAAGACGGCCAACGGTGACGTCGACATCTCCAAGGCGCCGATCGTCAACGAGCAGTTCCAGCTCTCGCGCCAGTTCTGGTCGCACTGCGTCGACAACGGGGTCCTGAACGACCCCTCCACCTTCATCAACCCCGTGCCGCACGTCAGCTTCGTGCAGGGCGCCGAGAACGTCGAGTACCTGCGCAAGCGCTACGACAAGCTCTCGGCCAACCCCCTGTTCCAGGGCCTGGAGTTCATCGACGACCGTGACGAGTTCGCGCGCCGCCTCCCGCTCATGGCCGAGGGTCGCGACACCGACGAGGACGTCGCGGTCAGCTGGTCCGACCACGGCACCGACGTCGACTTCGGTGCCCTGACGTCCCAGCTCATCAACCACCTCGCCCGCACGGGTGCGGACATCCGCTTCGACCACCACGTCAAGAACCTGACCCGCGAGAGCGACGGCACCTGGCGCGTCACGGTCAAGGACCGTCAGTCCGGCAAGAACGTCATCATCTCGGCCAAGTTCGTCTTCGTCGGCGCCGGCGGCGGCGCGATCTCGCTGCTCCAGGCCTCGGGCATCGAGGAGATCAAGGGCTTCGCCGGCTTCCCGGTGAGCGGCCAGTTCCTGCGCTGCCTCGACGAGGACATCGCGTCGAAGCACCAGGCCAAGGTCTACGGCATGGCCGCCGTCGGCGCACCGCCCATGTCGGTGCCGCACCTCGACACCCGCGTGATCGACGGGCACCGGTCGCTGCTGTTCGGCCCGTACGCCGGCTGGACGCCGAAGTTCCTCAAGGAGGGCTCGTTCACCGACCTCCCCAGCTCGATCCGTCCGCACAACCTCTTCCCGATGGCCGCCATCGGCGTCACGTCGTGGTCGCTCATCAAGTACCTGGTGCTCGAGCTGGCCAAGACCCGCGGCGGCAAGGTCGACGCGCTGCGCGTGTTCGCCCCCGAGGCGGAGGACCGCGACTGGGAGCTCATCACGGCCGGTCAGCGCGTGCAGGTCGTGCGCAAGAAGGGTCGCTTCGGCGGCTCCCTCGAGTTCGGCACGACCGTCGTCAACGCGGCGGACGGCTCGATCGCCGGCCTGCTCGGCGCCTCCCCGGGTGCCTCGACGGCCGTCTCGGCGATGCTCGACGTGCTGCAGCGCTGCTTCCCGACCGAGTTCGAGGGATGGCGCACCCAGCTCAAGGACGTCGTCCCGTCCTACGGCACCTCGCTCGAGGACAACCCCGCGCTGCTCGACGAGCTGCGCACCTGGACCGACAAGACCCTCCAGCTCACCCGCTGACCCCACCCCACCCCGCGGGGCGGTGGGTGGTCAGCGAGGGCCGAAGCCGGCGGGGCCGTGGCCCGTGGCGCCGTCGCGGACCTTCGCGCCCTTGGCGCGCGCCGCGTCGGCCAGCGCGGACTGGAAGTCGAGCATCTTCTGCGTCAGCGTCTCGTCGCCCGTGGCGAGGATGCGCGCCGCGAGAAGACCCGCGTTGCGGGCGTTGCCAATCGAGACCGTGGCCACCGGCACTCCGGCGGGCATCTGCACGATCGACAGCAACGAGTCCATGCCGTCGAGGTACTTGAGCGGCACCGGGACGCCGATGACCGGCAGCGGGGTGACCGCCGCGAGCATGCCCGGCAGGTGGGCCGCTCCCCCGGCACCCGCGATGATCACCTCGAGGCCGCGCGCGTGCGCCTCGCGGCCGTACGCCAGCATCTCGTCGGGCATCCGGTGGGCGGAGACGACGTCAGCCTCGAAGGCGATGTCGAACTCGCCGAGCGCCTCCGCAGCGGCCTCCATCGTCGGCCAGTCGGAGTCGGATCCCATGACGATGCCCACGCGTGCGCTCATGCCCTGATCCTAGTGCGGTGCCACCCCGCGACGGAGCGCCCGTCGCCACGGCTCAGCCGTCGGTGAGGAGGGCGGCGGCCCGGCGGGCGTCGGCGAGCACGGCGTCCAGGTCGTCGCCCACGACCGTGACGTGCCCGACCTTGCGACCGGGCTTGACCGCCTTGCCGTACAGGTGGACCTTGGCGTGCGGCACGGCGGCGAGCACGACGGGCAGCTGCCCCTCGAGGTCGGTCACGGCGCCGCCGAGCACGTTGGTCATGACGCTCCACGGCGCCAGCGGGCGCGACGGGCCCAGCGGCAGGTCCATGACGGCCCGCAGGTGGTTCTCGAACTGGCTCGTGACGGCGCCGTCGATGCTCCAGTGGCCCGTGTTGTGCGGGCGCATCGCGAGCTCGTTGACCACGATCCGGCCGTCCTGCGTCTCGAAGAGCTCGACCGCCAGCATCCCGACGACGTCGAGCTCGGTCGCGACGCGCTCCGCGAGGGCCGCGGCCTCCTCCGCGAGGGCCGGGTCGAGGTCGGGCGCGGGGGCCACGACCTCCGCGCACACGCCGTCGGCCTGACGCGACTCCACGACCGGGTACCGCACGACCTCGCCGCCCGGGCGGCGCGCGACCTGGGCCGAGAGCTCGCGCCGGAAGTCGACAAGCTCCTCGGCGAGGAGTCGGACGCCGGGCGCCAGCGCCCCCTCGTCGAACAGCGCCTCCGCGTCCGCGGGCTCGCGCACGACCCAGACGCCCTTGCCGTCGTAGCCACCACGCGTGGTCTTGAGGACGGCCGGGAAGCCGAACGCTGCGACGTCCTCGCCCGACTCGACGAACGCCCAACGGGGGCACGGCGCGCCCAGCGCCGTCAGCCGCTCGCGCATCTCACCCTTGTCCTGCGCGAACAGCAGCGCGTGAGGACCCGGACGCGGAGCGTGACCCGCGGCGGCGAGCGCCCGCAGGTGCTCCGGCGGGACGTGCTCGTGGTCGAACGTCACGACCGAGACGCCCTCGGTCACGGCCTCGAGGTCGGCCAGCACGGTGTGGTCGCCCACCACGGAGTCGGCGACGACCTGCGCGGCGGAGACGTCGGGCCCCTCGGCGAGGAGACGGATCCGCAGGCCGAGGGCGATCGCCGGCTGCTGCATCATCCGGGCCAGCTGGCCTCCGCCGATCACTGCCAGGTGTGCGCGCGCCATGCGCCGAACTCTAGCGAGCGGCCTCCGCCGATCCGCGGGACGGCCGCTGCCCAGGCACGAAAGGACGGTGAGTCTGGGACCCGTCCCGGAGGGCAGCGGTGACCTAGGGACGTGTCTCGACCCTCGACACGTCCCTGTCTCACCGCCCACGCAGACGACACGTCCCTGTCTCACCGCCCGGGGTGGGGTCAGCGGGAGCGGAAGGCGCGGCGCTGGGTGACCGTGATGGGCGAGACGTTGCCGAAGCCACGCAGCGGGCGGGGCGGCAGGGCGCGCGTGGCGAACTCGGGCCCGATCGCCCGCGCGGTCTCCTCGTCGACCAGCACGCGATGGGCGCGGGCGACGTGCGAGAGGCGTGCAGCGAGGTTGACGGGCGGGCCGAACACGTCGCCGAGCCGGCTCACGACCGACCCGGTCGCCAGCCCCACGCGGATCGCCGGCACCTCGTCGTGCGCCCCGACGCTGCTGACGAGGTCGAGCGCGATGCGGGTCGCGACCACGGGATCGACGGTCACGTAGAGCACGGCGTCGCCCAGCGTCTTGATGACCCGGCCGCCACCGACCGTGATGACGTCGGCACCGCGCTCCTCGAACTTCTCCACGAGCGATCCCAGGGCCGCGTCGTCGAGCTGGTTGGAGAGCGACGTGAACCGGCTGAGGTCGGCGAACCCGACGGTCATGGTCGTCGTGCGGAGCTCGGCGTCCTTTGCGCCGATCGCCTCCATGCGGGCCGCAGCAGCCGTCAGGTGGCGCCGCCACACCTGCACGAGCACCTCCTCGAACCGCGGCGCGACGTGCTCGGCAAGCGTCATCGCCACGCCGAGACGGCTGTCGGCGCGGCCGACCTCCACGTCGCGCTCCATCTCGTCGACGAGCGTCGCGACCTCCCAGTCGGCGAGCCGCGCCATCGTGACACCCAGCGCCCGCGCCAGTCGGAGCACGGTGTCCTCGGTCAGCAGGTCCGACGTGACGGCCGCCTTGACCTGGGCGAACGCGGCGACGTCGGCGTCACCGAACGCCTGCCGGTCGCCGGGCTCGGGAAAGCCCAGGGCCCGCCACAGGCGGCGCGCCAGCTCGACGTCGACGTCGGCGTCCTTGGCCGCGGCCGCGACGTCCCGGTCCAGCTGCTCGCGCAGCAGCAGCCCGAGGAGCTGCGACCGCAGCTCGCCCCGGGCGGGCTCGCGTGACGGCGTGGGGTCGGGACGGGTCATCGAGGCGCCGGCTCAGTCATCGTTCTGGTTCTGCGCCTCGAACACCAGGTCGCTGATGGCGCGGTGGAACTTCTCGACCTGCGGGACGTCGTCGAGCTTGAGACCCTCCTCGTCGGCGGCGTTGTGCACGATGAGGGTGCCCGAGCGCAGGATGCGGTCGTTGAGGTTCTTCTCGTACGACACGTCGTTGATGCGGCTCAACGGGATGATGCGGCCCGTGCGCGTCAGGATGCCCTTCTGCTCGACGATCCGACGGTTCGTCAGCGTGTACGTCCAGAGGTACCAGCGCAGGAACGGGATCACGACGAACCACAGGCCGAGCACGACCGCGATCGCGACGATCGCCCAGCGCACGTAGCCGTCGCCCGTGTCGCCGGCCTGGGCCGCGCCGAACGATCCGGCGAACGCGATGACCAGCAGGAGCAGGAAGGGCAGGATCAGCGCCTTCACGTGCGTGCGGGTGGTCTGGATGTTGTGCTCGCCGGTCATGAGCATCTTGTCGGACAGTGCCATGCGCCTGATCTTGTCACGTGGCGACCGTGGCGGGGAGAGCCTTCTCGCGACTGTGCTCGTAGGGCGCTGGCGCGCCGGGGCTCGCAGGGCGCTGGCGCGCTACGGCTGTCAGGGCGCTGGCGCGCCGGGGTCCTAGGCGCGAGCGCGCACGTGCGTGACGTCGCCGGCGCTGACGGCGGTCCCGGCGACGACGAGGCGCCCGTCGACGTCGACGTCCTCGGCCGTGCCCTGCAGGACCGAGCCGTCCGGCATCGCGACGTCGACGACACGACCGACCGTGTCGCAGCGCGCCACGTAGTCGGCGCGCAGCGTCGCCGCGTCGCCGGTGCGCCAGCGCTCGTACGCGAGGTCGAGGTGGTGCAGCAGCAGCGCGAGCACACGCCCGCGGTCGAGGTCGGCGGCGCCGGCGATGCGCAACGACGTCGCGTGCGGCACGGGGAGCTCGTCGTCGGTGAGGTCGACGTTGAGGCCGATCCCGACGACCGCGGCGGCGGCAGAGCCCGCGCCGGGCGTCTCGACCCGCTCGAGCAGGATCCCGGAGATCTTGCGCCCGTCGACCAGCACGTCGTTGGGCCACTTGAGCCGACCGTGCACGCCGAGCTCCACGAGGGTCGCGTCGAGGGCCAGACCCGCGGCGAGCGGCAGCCACACCCAGTGCCGCAGGGGCACCTCGGGACGCCAGACGACCGACACCGCGATGCCGGAGCGCTCGGGGAGCGTGAAGCTGCGGTCGAGCCGACCCCGACCAGCGAGCTGGTGGTCCGCCGTCACGACCGAGCCGTGCGGCGCCCCCTCGCGCGCCCACTGCGCGGCGTCGGCGTTGGTGCTGCCCGTCTCGACCAGCACCCTGATCTCGGCGTACTGACCGGAGAGCGCGGCCTCGAGAGCAGTGGCGTCGAGCGATCCTCGCGACAGGTGGGCGTCCACGCGCCCAGACTCGCACACGGCGTCACGACGAACCTCACAGCACGGTCACCGCTGACGGTGGTTACGCTGACCCCCGTGACCGAACCTCTGAGCACTGACGACCTCGAGATCAAGCCCGAGCTGCACACGACGGCCGGCAAGCTCTCGGACTTCCGTGACCGGCAGCACGAGGCGACCGTCGTGGTCGCCGAGAACGCCGCCGAGAAGCAGCACAAGCGTGGCCGCAAGAGCGCCCGCGAGCGCATCGAGCTGCTCTTCGACGAGGGCTCGTTCGTCGAGCTCGACGCCCTCGCCCGCCACCGCAGCCACTCCGCCGCGCTCCAGGACAAGCGTCCGCTGGGCGACGGCGTCATCACGGGCTACGGCACCGTCGAGGGCCGCCAGGTCTGCGTCTTCAGCCAGGACTTCAGCGTCTTCGGCGGCAGCCTCGGCGAGGTCTACGGCGAGAAGATCACCAAGGTCATGGACCTGGCGATCAAGGCCGGCTGCCCCATCATCGGCATCAACGAGGGCGCCGGCGCCCGCATCCAGGAGGGCGTCGTCTCGCTCGGCCTGTACGGCGAGATCTTCAAGCGCAACGTGCACGCCTCGGGCGTCATCCCGCAGATCAGCATGATCATGGGCAACTGCGCCGGCGGCCACGTCTACTCCCCCGCGGTCACCGACTTCACGATCATGGTCGACCAGACCTCCGGCATGTTCATCACCGGTCCCGACGTCATCAAGACGGTCACCGGCGAGGACGTCACGATGGAGGAGCTGGGCGGTGGTCGCACGCACAACACCAAGAGCGGCAACGCGCACTACCTGGCCGCTGACGAGGACGACGCGGTCGAGTACGTCAAGGCGCTGCTCTCGTACCTCCCGCAGAACAACCTCGAGGAGGCCACGGTCTACGACGAGGTGGCCGACCTCGAGCCGAACGACGGCGACCTGGCGCTCAACACGCTGATCCCCGACTCGGCCAACGTGCCCTACGACATCCGCACGGTCATCGAGACCGTCGTCGACGACGGCGACTTCCTCGAGGTGCAGCCGCTGTTCGCGCCCAACATCGTGATCGGCTACGGCCGGGTCGAGGGCCGCAGCGTGGGCGTCGTGGGCAACCAGCCCATGCAGTTCGCCGGCTGCCTCGACATCGACGCCTCCGAGAAGGCCGCGCGGTTCGTCCGTACCTGCGACGCCTTCAACATCCCGGTCCTGACCTTCGTCGACGTGCCGGGCTTCCTGCCGGGCACCGAGCAGGAGTGGAACGGCATCATCCGCCGCGGCGCGAAGCTCATCTACGCGTACGCCGAGGCGACGGTGCCGCTCATCACGATCATCACGCGCAAGGCCTACGGCGGCGCGTACGACGTCATGGGCTCCAAGCACCTCGGTGCCGACGTCAACCTGTCGTGGCCCACGGGCCAGATCGCGGTCGTGGGCGCCTCGGGCGCGGTCAACATCCTCTACCGCAAGCAGGTCGCGGCGGCCGACGACCCGGAGGCCCTGCGTCAGGAGCTGATGACGGCCTACGAGGACGAGCTGTGCAACCCGTACATCGCGGCGGAGCGCGGCTACATCGACGCGGTCATCGAGCCCGCGACGACTCGCGCCGAGGTCACCAAGGCGCTGCGGCTGCTCAAGACCAAGCGCGAGTCGCTGCCGCCCAAGAAGCACGGGAACATCCCCCTGTGAGCGAAGCGAACGAGTCCGGCACCGTGAGCGAAGCGAACGAGTCCGGCACCGTGAGCGAAGCGAACGAGTCCGGCAACGTGAGCGAAGAGACTCCGGAGCCGCAAAAGCCTGCCCTCCGGGTCGTCAAGGGCGACCCGACGCCCGAGGAGCTCGCCGCGCTCGTGGCCGTGCTCGCTGCGCGCTCGGCGGCTGCGGCCGACGCCGCGGCGCGGACCCGCAAGCCGGTGCGCTCGGAGTGGGGCCACCCGGCCCGCGCCGTGCGCGGTGTGCACCGCCCGGGTGCCGACCAGTGGCGCCGCTCCTCCTGGGGCTGACGTGACGCTGACCCACGAGCCGGACGCCTCCGTCGCCGACTGGTTCGTCGACGCGGAGGCACCGGCCGAGGTGCTGGCCCTCCAGGGGCCACCGGGGTACGAGGCGTACGCGACGATCCACTTCGACGGCGCGAGCGACGCGGCGGACGAGTCCGGCTACCGCAGCGACCCCGCTCTCGTGGCCCTCGTGACGGGGCTGTGCGCCCACCACACGGCCACACCCGAGGACGTGTTCTTCGCCCTCTGGGACGGCTGGGGCGAGATCGACGGCGGCGACGCCCGGCTGCTCGGGGTCGACGTGCGTCACCGCGTCCTGCCGCGGATCTACCGCGACCACCGGGGCCCCGCGTCGCCCCCCGCCTTCGGGCCGTCCGTCGTCGACGCACCCCGGGCCGACCTCGGTGGCATCCGGTCCTACCTGCTCTTCCGAGGACCCCTCTCACAGGTCGGCGAGTGGGGCGCACGCCCGCTCGCGCCGGGTTGGCCCCGCGCCCTGCCCCAGGCCTCGCTGACGTGGCCGCGCGACCGCGCGTGGTTCATCGCCTCCGACGTCGACCCGGCGTGGTTCACCGTCGCGGGCTCCCGCGAGCTCGTCACCATGCTGCTGGGTCGCACCGACCTGGTCGCCTCGGTGGGCCGTCACGGATCACCCAAGGAGGTCTGATGAAGGTCGTCCTCGCCTCGCAGTCACCCGCGCGGCTCGCGACCCTGCGGGCGGCCGGCATCAAGCCGGACGTCGTCGTGTCGGGCGTCGACGAGTCGCAGATCGTGTCGCGCGACCCCGCCAACCTCGCCTCCGCGCTCGCCCAGCTGAAGTGTCGGACCGTGGCGGCCGATCGTCCCGACGACCTCGTGATCGGGTGCGACTCGGTCCTGGCCTTCGAGGGCGAGATCCTCGGCAAGCCCGGCGACGCCGCCACGGCCACCGCACGGTGGCGCAAGATGCGCGGACGGTCCGGTGTCCTGCACACGGGGCACTGCCTGCGCCTGCGCGGGGAGGAGGTCGTCGAGTCGGCCTCGACGATCGTGCACTTCGCCGACGTGACCGACGACGAGATCGCAGCCTACGTCGCGACGGGCGAGCCGCTGCACGTCGCCGGGGCCTTCACGATCGACGGCTACGGGTCCGCCTTCGTCAAGGGGATCGAGGGAGATCCGCACACCGTCGTCGGCATCAGCATCCCCCTGCTGCGCGAGCTCGTGGCCGATCTGGGCCTGCGCTGGACCGATCTCTGGGCGTTCATCCACCCCGACGCCTGAGGCCGCGACGGACACGATTGGCTTCCGGAGCCCGACTGGAGGACCCTAGGAGGACCATGACCGCCAATCGCCGCCCCCTCGCCAGCAGTCCCTTCCAGCCGCCGAAGCCTCCGGAGGACCGGACCTTCGTGGTGGGACAGCGGGTCGCGCACGACACGTACGGCCTCGGCCGGGTGGTCAGCGTCTCCGGGATGACGGCCGTCACGGTCGACTTCGGCACCCGCGTCTGCCACCTCGCGCTGCCCTGCGTCGCCCTCGACATCCTCTGAGGTGACGGTCAGCCGTCCGTCCGGCTGAGGTGGGCCACGGCGTCGTCGAGACTGCCGGCCCCGTAGGTGCGCAGCAGCTCCGCGATCGCGGGGTGGCTCTCCTCCAGGAGGTCCGCGGCACCCAGGTGGTCGGTGGCCGCGGCGACCCCGCGGAACACGGCCTGGACGGCCCCGGCGGTGTCGCGGGCCGAGACCCGTCGCGCCGTGCCGGTCAGCGCCTCCCCCGAGGCACCCGCGTCGTCGATGCGCGCCAGGGCGTCCGACACCCCGACCGCGCCTGAGGCCACGTCGTCGAGGACCTCGACCATGACCTGCAGCCGTCGGACCGCGCTCGGGTTGCCGATCTTGATGCGCTGGCCACTCATGACCTGCGACAGCATCGGGGCCGAGATGCCGAGGACGGCCGCGAGCTGCGACTGGTTCAGTCCGAGCACCTCCCGGCAGCGACCGAGGACGTCACCCAGCGGCGCGCCGTAGATCTCGCGCTGTGCCGCGCGGTTGGACTCGACGTCAGCCACCGGATCTTCCCCTGTCGACCACTCGAATTTGCAGATGCGAACTCCGCCATGTTGACACTGCAACGCTTTCGAGGCAAACTCCTGCCAAAGATTTGCAACTGCAAAGGTTCAGGGGGAACCATGCGCCATCTGCTGGCCGTCGCGCTCACCGCGTTGACCTGCCTCGTCCCGATCACGACCGTCGCACCTGCCTCGGCGCAGGAGTCCGAGACCGAGACCGCCGGGCGTCTGATGCTCGTCCTGGACTCCTCCGGCTCGATGTCGGAGCTGACGGGTGACGGCCGCACCCGCATCGACGCCGCCAAGGACGCCCTCCGGGCCGTCGTGAACCAGCTCCCCGACGACCAGCCCGTCGGCATGCGGGTCTTCGGCGCCACCCAGCCGACCCGCGCCGGCGCGGAGCTCTACTGCGCGGACTCGCAGAACGTCGTGCCCGTCGCCACCGACAACCGCGACGCCCTCGGAGCGGCGATCGACGACTACGAGCCGTACGGCGAGACGCCCATCGCGTTCGCCCTCCAGGAGGCCGGCAAGGACCTGGGTCCCGAGGGCCAGCGCTCCATCGTGCTGGTCAGCGACGGGATCGCGACCTGCGAGCCCGACCCGTGCGTCGTGGCCGAGCAGCTGCGGGCCGGAGGCGTCGACGTGCGCATCGACGTCGTCGGGCTGAACGTCGACGCCGCCGCGCGGGCCAGCCTCGAGTGCGTGGCGTCGGCGGGCGGCGGCACGTACTACGACGCGACCGACACGGAGAGCCTGATCGACGGCCTGACCGTCGCCCAGACCCGCTCGGCCCGGCCGTTCGACCTCACCGGCGAGCCGGTCGAGGGCACCGCTGACCCCGCCGACGCCCCGGAGATGGCGGCGCCGGGCCAGTACCTCGACGCGCTGCCGACGAGCGGGCCGCTGCACTACCGGATCCCCCGCACGCAGGCGGGTTCGACGATCCACGTCGGGCTCTCCTTCGCCGGGGAGTCCGGCTCCGTGGGCCAGGGCGTGCGTCTGACGCTGTACCCGGCGAGCGGCCTCGACGGCGTCTCCTGCGTCTCCAACGTGTCGTACGGCGACAGCATCGGCCAGAGCAACCCCTTCTACTTCGGGGGCATCAGCACCTGGAAGGCCGACCCCGAGGACCCCTGCAACACCGAGGACGAGGTCGTGCTCGAGATCGAGCCGACCGGCTCGGGCACGGCAGGTCGGCCGGTCGAGCTGGCGGTGTACGAGGAGCCGCCCCTGGCGAAGGGCGCCGACCGCGACCTCGACCCGGCGCCGGCGAGCCCCACGTGGAGCACCCTGACGCCTGACACCGATGCGGTAGACGACGTGGTGCCCGGCAGCAGCCTGGCGAGCGCTCCCCTGCTCGAGGACGGGACCTACGCGCTCGACATCACCCAGGGCGAGACGCAGGTCTTCGCGGTGCCGCTCGACTGGGGACAGTCGCTGCAGGCCCAGCTCGACACGGTCCTGACGAAGGAGACGGTCGATGCGGGCGTCGCCGGCAGCGGGTTCCGCGTCGCCGTGACGGGTCCGCTGCGCACCGACGACTCCATCTCGTTCTTCGCCCAGGAGCCCGAGGACTGGACCACGACCGCCCTCGCGAACATGTCGGCCGGTGATCCGTTCCGCACGGGCGCCCAGTCGCCGGAGATCGCGTACCTCAACCGCTCGAAGAGCCTCAACGACCGCGGGCCGTCGCTGCCGGGGCTGCGCTACGTCCGCGTGTCGTTCGAGGCGCCCCAGGGGTCGTCCAACCAGTCCTACACGCTGACCCTCGCGACGAACGGCGACGGCGGGGCGGGCGCGCCCGAGTACGACACGTCCGAGCTGTCCGCGCCGGAGGCCGACTCCCCGCTCGTGACCTCCCCCGTGCGCGACCTCGACACCGACACGACCGCGAGCGACGGCGGCACGGACGAGGGCGACGGCTTCCCGCTGCTGCCCGTCGGGCTCGGCGCAGCGGGCGTGCTCGCACTGCTGGCGGCCGGGGCTCTCCTCGCCCGGTCCAGGAGGGCTAGCGGACGCCCGTGACCACGGCGGCCACCACCAGGGCCACGCCGACCAGCCCCAGCGCCCAGATCCCCACCGGCGTGCTCCCGTTCACCGCGGGGCGGCGCGGCTCGCGGGTCGGGACGGGCGTCGGAGCCGGTGACGGGGGCCCGGGCAGGGGCTGACGCGGGCTGATTGCCCGACGGCGGGTCGGCTCCTGGGTGCTGACGTCGGTCGGACGGTCCACGGTCGGAGCGGCCGGCCCGGCCGCCGGAGGACGGGCCGGGGGCAGCGCCTCGACCGCCCGAGGGCCCTCGGGCCCCCACCCGCTCGGCCACTCGGGCAGGTGCGAGAACACCTCGACGGGCTCCGCCCCCGGGGCCGGCGGGACGACCGCCACCGACTCCAGGGCGGCCCGGGCGCTCGCCGCATCGGGGAACCGGTCGCGAGGATCTGCGGCCACCAGGCGGGACACGACCTCCGCGAACGGGCCGTCCGGCACCGGCACGACCCCGTCGCGCTGCGGACGAGCCGCCGTGAGCATCTCGACCAGCACGACCCCGGCGGCGAAGAGGTCCTGCCGGGGATGCGGGTCGGCGTCGGTGAAGACCTCGGGAGCCGCGTAGCCGGGCGTGTGGACGACCTCCCACGCTCGCGTGAGCCGCGGCTCGTCCACCACGGCGGCGATGCCGAAGTCCGAGAGCCGCAGCACCGGGGCGGCCGTGCCGGTCGCCTCGAGCAGGAGGTTGGCCGGCTTGACGTCGCGATGGACCAGGCCGGCCTCGTGCACCGCCTGCAGGGCCACGAAGAGCTGGCGACCGACCTCACGCACCCAGGCATGGGGCAGGGGTCCGTGATCGGCGACGACCTGGGCGACGGATCCGCCGCCGATGATCGGCATCGCGAACAGCACCGTGCCGTCCTCGGCCGACCACCCGGTCGGGGCGACGACGTGCGGGTGCTCCACCCGCGTCGACGACTCCCGCACGAACCGCAGGAGCGAGGCGCTGTCGGCCTGGCGTTGCAGCTTCGCCGCGCGGTAGACGCCGTCACGCAGGTCCCAGACGCGCCACACGTCGCCCATGCCGCCGCGGCCCAGGAGGTCCACGAGCTGATAGCGCCCTGCGAAGACCTCGGCCACGCCGCCACCCTAACCGCCGACGCGGCTCCCCGCGCCCGCCCGGGTTCCCACGAGACCGCTCGAATCCCGCATCGAGCACACGAAGCTTCGTGCGCTTGACGCGGGATTTCTGCGCTCACCCAGGAAGTTTCCGACGGTCTCGTGGGAAACCGGCATCGCGCACAGTCACCACTGACCGCCCTGCGGGGTGCGCCGCCCGAGGCCTCCCCTAGACTCGGCCCGCAGCCCTGCCGTGTCCGAGGAGAGCATTTCGTGAGCACCCCCTTGCAGAAGGTCCTGATCGCCAACCGTGGTGAGATCGCGGTCCGCGTGATCCGCGCGGCGAAGGATGCCGGCATCGGCTCCGTCGCCGTCTACGCCGAGCCCGACCGTGACGCGCTGTTCGTCCGGCTGGCCGACGAGGCGTACTCGCTCGAGGGCGCGACGCCCGGCGACTCGTACCTGTCGATCGAGAAGATCATCGCGGTCGCCAAGAAGAGTGGCGCCGACAGCGTGCACCCCGGCTACGGCTTCCTGGCCGAGAACGCCGAGTTTGCCCAGGCCGTCATCGACGCCGACCTGATCTGGATCGGCCCGCCGCCGTCCGCGATCGAGAGCCTCGGCGACAAGGCCAAGGCCAAGCAGATCGCCCTCAAGGCGAACGCTCCGCTGGCCCCAGGCACCAAGGACCCGGTCAAGGACGCCGACGAGGTCGTCGCCTTCGCCCAGGAGCACGGCCTCCCCGTCGCGATCAAGGCCGTCTTCGGCGGCGGCGGTCGTGGCCTCAAGGTCGCCACGACCCTCGAGGAGATCCCGGGCCAGTACGAGTCCGCCGTGCGCGAGGCCGTCTCGGCCTTCGGTCGCGGCGAGTGCCTGGTCGAGAAGTTCCTCGACAAGCCGCGCCACGTCGAGACCCAGTGCCTCGCCGACAGCCACGGCAACGTCGTCGTCGTCTCGACGCGCGACTGCTCGCTGCAGCGTCGCCACCAGAAGCTCGTCGAGGAGGCCCCCGCGCCGTTCCTCAGCGACGACCAGCTCGAGCGCCTCTACACGTCCTCGAAGGCGATCCTGTCCGAGGCCGGCTACGTCGGCGCCGGCACGTGCGAGTTCCTCGTCGCGGCCGACGGCACGATCAGCTTCCTCGAGGTGAACACGCGCCTGCAGGTCGAGCACCCGGTCTCCGAGGAGGTCACGGGCCTCGACCTCGTGCGCGAGATGTTCCGCATCGCCGCAGGCGAGGAGCTCGGCTACGACGACCCGAAGATCATCGGCCACTCGATCGAGTTCCGCATCAACGCCGAGGACGGCGGCCGCGGGTTCCTGCCCGCACCCGGCACCCTGACCGCATGGGAGCCGCCGAGCGGCCCCGGCGTGCGCGTCGACTCGGGCTACGTCAACGGCGAGACCATCCCGGGCGCGTTCGACTCGCTCGTGGCCAAGCTCATCGTGACGGGCAGCAGCCGCGAGCAGGCCATCGAGCGCTCGCGCCGCGCCCTGGACGAGTTCGTCGTCGAGGGCATGCCGACCGTCATCCCCTTCCACCGCGACGTGCTGGACAACCCGGCCTACAACGCCAGCGAGGGCTCCTTCGACGTCTACACGACGTGGATCGAGACCGACTACGACAACCAGCTCGAGCCCTACGTGGCCGTGTCGGCCGACGACGACGAGCCCGCAGCGCGTGAGCGCGTCGTGGTCGAGGTCGGCGGCAAGCGCCTCGAGGTCGTGCTGCCCGGCTCCCTCGGCGTCACTGCTGCTGCCGGCGGCGGTGCGAAGAAGCCCAAGCGCAAGTCCGGTGGCGCCGGCGGCGCCGCCGTGTCCGGCGACTCGCTGACCTCGCCCATGCAGGGGACGGTCGTGAAGCTCGCGGTCGAAGAGGGCCAGGAGGTCGCCGAGGGCGACCTGGTCGTCGTGATCGAGGCCATGAAGATGGAGCAGCCCATCAACGCCCACAAGGCGGGCACCGTGACGGCCCTGGCCGCCGAGGTCGGCGCCACGATCGGCGCCGGTGCGGTCATCGCCGACATCAAGGACGCCGACGCGTCCTGACCCGAAGCAACGACGAGGGCCCCAGCGGATGTCCGCTGGGGCCCTCGTCGTTGTTGCCGGGTGTCAGGAGACGGTCGGGATCGACCGCAGCTGGGCCAGCGCCTTGTCGATGACGGCGTCGGCGTCGGCCGCACCGCGCGACTCGCGCAGGAGGGCCCACGCGCCGCTGTCGATCACGGCGCGCGGGTCGACGGCCGACACGCGGTGCTTCCAGCGCGGGGCGACGACCTGCGGGTCCGGGGTCGTGCAGTAGGCCTCGAGCTCGTCGTAGTTCTCGTCCAGGACCCGCGAGGACGGATCGAGGTTCGTGATGAGCAGCGTGCCGGTCGGGTTGGAGTTCAGCGGCAGGAGCAGCAGGTCGGGGCGGTGCTTCTCGAGGATCTCCATGACCTTGTAGACGTCGCCGGCCCAGGCGTTGGTGCGCCGGATGCGGTACGCCTCGAGGTCGTTGCGCGGCAGCATGTCGTCGAACACGATGACGCCGGCGCGCGACATGAGCTTCTCGAGGTTCATGAAGTCGCGCAGCGCGAACTCCGACAGGTGCATGCCGTCGATGAACGCGAAGTCCAGCGGGACGCCGTCGAAGTGGTCGACCGCGCCGGGCTTGGCGAAGAAGTCGTCGCTCTTGTCGAGGTGCACCTGGATGTGCGCGCCCAGGTCGTAGGTGATGTTCGGGGCCGGGTCGACACCGATCGAGGGCACGTCGACGTACGACAGGCTCGCGCCGTTGTCGATGCCGATCTCGAGGTAGGTACGGGCGCCGATGGCCTCCTGCAGGCCGCGCAGGACCTGGTGGCGCCCGAGGGCGGCGGTCGGGAACTTCTCGAACTTGTCAGGGGTGACCCAGCCGACGTTCTGCTCCTGGTTGACGATGCCCTCGAGCTCGATGCGCTCCAGCTCCGCGATGCGGCGCGAGCGGCGCTGCCCGTCGAAGGGACCGGCGATCGACCGCCACGCGTTGTTCGCGCCCTTGTAGAAGCGGGAGCCGGCGGGCGTCTCGATCGCGTGCAGGATCTTGTCGCGCACGCCCTCGTTCAACAGTGGCACTGGGGGTCCTCTCGTCTCGGCACATGCCTCGAGGTCCTGCATTCGGGAGGCTCGGCGCCACCATCGTGCGGAACGACGGGTGCGCTGCGGGCATCTGCTCCAGCTGTGGTGCGGCACCATGGGTGCGCCGCATCCGAGAAGTATAAGCCGACCCGACCGGGCCGAAGCGCACTCAGGGGGCGATGTCGCCCACGTAGAGCGAGAGCGTGATGGTGCCCGAGCCCTCCGTGGACTCGTACGGTCGGGTCTCGACGGCCTCGAGGTGGCCGTCGCCGGTCGAGAAGGTCGCGTCGCACCGGGAGTCCGTCAGGACCCAGCGCGTGTTCGTGGCGGCCATCGCCTGGAGGTTCATCTCCTCGAACACCGGGATCGAGAGCACGACCGAGTCGAGCGCGCCCTTGTCGATCGGCCACGCCATCCCGAGGTAGTAGTACGCGATGGGGACGGCGGAGCTGACCTTGACCTTGCGCAGGTCGATGCACGAGTCGGCCGTGGTCATCGTGCCCGGCTCGATCTCCTGGGTGAGCCTCGCGAGCTCGCCGAGGGCCTCCTCGCGGGGCGTCTGCGGGTTGTACGTGTCGGTGGTCAGGTCGTCGCGGACGAAGTTCACGACGTCCGGGGCGGCGGCGAGGAACACCGCGACGCACAGCAGTCCGCTCGCGACCAGCGTGCGGCCGGACACTGCGCGTGGCGCCAGCGGCCCGGAGGCGGCGAGCACGGGCGCCGCGTCCGCCTCGGGGTCTGCCTCAAGCTCCGGCTCGGGATCCGCGGCTCGCGACCGCTCCCCCAGGATGCTGGCCCAGCCGACCAGCGCGACGACCCCCATCACGAGGTAGAGGTCGAGCCAGAAGCGGTACGGCTCCTGGTTCGGGCCCCACACCTCGTTGGTCGACAGCAGGATCGCGACGACGAACGCCACGGACGAGAGCGCGATCAGGTCGCGGTGCCGCGTGCGCACCGCCAGGACGATCACGACGACCAGCGGCAGGGCGGCCGGGAGCGACGCGAGCAGCGTCTCCCACCGGATGACACCGAGGTCCTGGGTGGACGCGACGCGGTAGGTCAGGAAGGGGTCCTCGGTGCGGATGCCGTGGATCGTCCACAGCAGCTGCGGGCTCGCGGCCAGGGTGAACAGGGCCGCGCAGATCACGAGCCTTCCGCGACTCACGAGCGCACCCTTGACCAGGCCGGGCGCGGCCGCGCCGAGTCCGGCGACCAAGGAGGCCAGGGGGCTGATGTCGGCGACGAGACCGCCCGTCGCCAGCACCACGACCAGCAGCACGCCGCTGGCGATCCACCAGGCCCGCGTGCCGTGACGCAGCAGCACCGCCACGGCCGTGACGTAGGCGCTCAGGTAGGCGACCTCGAGGAACGTGTACGTCTGGACGCCCGACAGCAGACCGAGCGCGACCGCCGTGGCGCCCGTGACGACCCACCGGGTCCGTGACGGGGTCGGCCTCATCCAGATCGCGGCCAGCACCGCGATCGCCGCCATCATGACGCAGAGCCCGGCCGCGCCGGCGTTGCCGACCGAGATGGCCGCGAACGGCCCCCAGAGGATCGCGTGCGAGTCGTACCGGGTGTACCAGCCGTCCTCGCCCACGAGCCAGCCCATCGTGCCGAGCAGCACCGGGAGCGGGGCGAGGAAGGCTGCCCACGAGCGTCCGGAGAGCCGGACCAGCGCCAGGGCCACGATCGCGATGGCGACGAGCTGCACCACGAGGGTGACGACGTTCCAGGTCGTGACCGGGTGCCACCCCGTCGCGCGGGCGACCAGTCCGAGGAACGTGTAGTAGCTCCGCGGATAGAAGTTGTTGCCCGTCTCCGTGACCGGCTCCCGCAAGGACAGGTCGCCCTCCGCGACGTTCGCCACGATCGCGAGGTAGCCCAGCTGGTCGTGCATGCCGAGCGTGTGCAGTGAACGCAGCGGCCCCGGCTCGGCCGTCAGGAGGTTGCGGAACGAGACCAGCGTGTGAATCACCAGCGAGGTGAGGACACCGAGCGTGACCACCCAACGAGAGGTGGTCCGTGACGGGGCAGGGCGGGCCACGAGAAACCTCCGCGAAGTCGTCAGGACACCGCGAACGCTACCCGGCGGTGGGCAACTGGCCCGCCTGCGGGTCCGTCGGTCAGGTCAGCGGGGTGCCGGCCGTGTAGTACGCCTTCTGCGCCGCCGGGAGCTGCTCGATGGGCGGCACCGTGCCGCCGTTCGCCTTCAGCAGCGCCGCGTACGACGTCACGTGCTGGATCGTGCGACCGTCGCCGCGGTAGACCTCGGCGCTGCCCGCGAACTGCACGTACGTGCCGGCCACGAGCTCCGGCGCCCCCACCGGCACGAGCGCCGACGTGGCCTCGCCCCACCCCAGGATCGTGGGGGCGGAGCCGCCCGCGAGCTGCAGGAGTCGCGCCCAGCTGCGCACGTGGTGCAGCTGTCCGCCCTCGACGAGGTACACGGCTGCGCCCGAGCGCTGCACGAAGAACGGCGGGGACAGGGTGCCACCGGCGGGCACGAGCGCGTCACAGGCCTGGGCCGAGATGGTGACCGGCGTCAGGCCGGAGCTGCCCCATCCCGTGACCTGCGTGAGACGGCCGCTCCCGACGAGGTAGCTCTTCGAGCCGCACGTCACCGCGGGTCCGAGGCTGCCCTTCGACGTGGGGTTGCGATCCAGCAGGCCGTCACCGACCGTGACGAGGCGCGTGACGCCGGCGTCCTTCGCGATGTCGAACGACGACACGTGCGCGAGCTCGCTGTCGTTGGCGCTGAGGTAGACGGCCGGGTCCGACTGCTCCTTGACGAGCACGCCGGGCTGGACCACCGCCGGGCCGGGGGTGTACTTCGCGGCGTTCGCCGCCGACATCCGGCCGACGGAGTCGGACCCGCCGCGCACGGCGATCCAGGCCTCGACCGAGGTGATGGGCCGTGAGGTGCTGCCCGAGATCAGGTTCAGCTGGGTGCCCGTCTCGACGGCGAAGACCGGACCGACCTCGCCCCCGGTGCCGAACTGTCCGACCTGGGCGGCCGAGAGCGGCAGGTAGGAGCCCAGCTCGTACCCGTACTTCGCCACCAGGTCGACCGTCGGGAAGCGGTGCTTCGTGCCGTCGGCGTGCAGCAGGTAGAGCGCCTGCGAGGCCTGGTCACGGACGTAGCGGGTCGCGGGCGAGCCCGTCGGGTAGCGCGAGAGCGCGGAGGCGTCGACCGTCGAGACGTACGAGCCGAACCTCGTCGCGAGGATCGCCATCTCGGCCCCGTCGGGGACGTGGTGCTTAGTGCCGTCGACGAGCAGGTAGATGCTCGGGTCGTTGGCCGACTTGACGAAGGAGGCGTTCGCGGCCAGCGCGGCCTGGACCTGGTCCGACATCCCGCCGGGTGCGTTGAGCCAGCCGAAGACCTGGTTGCCCGGGCACGCGGTCGACTTGACGCTGCGGTGGCCGTCGATCCGCTGGATCGTGACGCCACCGATCGAGTACGCGCCCTTGGCGGGCACGCCGAACAGCGAGTGGCGCCACGTCGCGAGCTGCACGAGCGCGTTGGTCATCGCCAGGGGCGGGACGGCGCTCGTGAACTCGCCCATCAGCGAGATGCCGGTCGTGTTGGCGTTGACCTGGGTGTTGCCGGCGTGGGCGCCGTAGGGCGTGTTGGTGATGCCACCGGCGCGGCCCTCGAAGATCTGGCCGTAGCGGTCGATCAGGAAGTTGTAGCCGATGTCGCACCACTTCTGGCCGTCCATGTGGTACGCCTGGATCGACCGGACGATGCCGCCGGACTGCTCCGGGCCGTACACGTTGCTGCCGGCCGTGTGGTGCACGATCGTGCCCTGGAACGTGCCGTTCTCGGGGGCGGAACCACACCCCGAGCCGCCGTACGGACGGGCTCCCCAGGCCGCGCGGGACGTGATGCTCGGCTGGGCGTTGGCCGCCTGCGTCAGGGTCGGGGCCGAGCCGGGCGACACGGTGACGAGCGTCAGCCCGGCCGGGTCGATGTCGCGGCTGGCGACGATGCGCGCCTGGGCGCCCTGCGAGGGTCCGATCCACTTCGGCTCGGTGCCGGGGATGCCGCCCTCGGCGGGCTCGTCCTCGGGATCGAGGATCGTCCACTCCGACCAGGTGCCGTCCTGCTGCCAGCGCACCTGCACCTCGGCGACGTCGACCGGCACGCCGCCGGTCCACGTGACGCCGAGCAGCTCGAAGGACGGAAGGTCGTGCGGCGCGAGCTCGGCGACGACGGTGCCGTTCTGGATCGTCGGCACGGACGGGTCGACCGTGGCGACCAGGGCGGCGTCCTCCGGCGTGTAGGCGGGGCGCTCAGCCGCGGGGGTGATCTCGAACTGGCTCTTCTCGACCTCGGCCGGCGTGCCGGACGTGTCCTGCGAGCGCAGGGACGTCACCGTGACGACGGCCAGCAGGGCCGCGACGAGAGTCGTGACGGCGAGCATCGGCACGAGGCGCACGAGCAGTGACCTGCGGGTGCGGCGCACGCGGAGGCGGCGGTTCTGTCGGCCGAACATGGATCTCCCCATCCGGCGGTGACTCGGGGGAAGGTTCACCGCCAGGGTCGATTAGACACCACTTTGGTCCCACCCGCCACACCCATCACAGAACTACAACGGTGTCATTTCGCCTGGAACGACAGGGATCTCTGCGGAGGACCTTCGTCACTCGGGTCGGTGGATGCGGCGGGCCACCTCGGCCACGGTGCCCGACATCGACGGGTACACGGTGAACGCGTTGGCGACCTGGTCGACGGTCAGGCTCGTCATGACCGCGAGCGAGACGACGTGGATCAGCTCACTGGCGCGCGGACCCACGATGACGCCGCCGATCACGGTGCCGCTGCCCCGCCGGGCGAACAGCTTCACGAAGCCGTCGCGCACGCCCTGCATCTTGGCGCGCGGGTTGGCCGCGAGCGGCAGCATCGCGACGTCGGCCTGGATGCCCTGCTCGTCGAGCTTCTTCTGCGACAGGCCGACCGTCGCGATCTCGGGCGACGTGAAGATGTTGCTCGAGACCTCCGAGAGGTTCAGCGGGTGCACGGCCGAGCCGAGGACGTGCGCCATCGCGATGCGACCCTGCTGGGCGGCGACGGAGGCGAGCATCAGGACGCCGGTGCAGTCGCCTGCGGCGTACACCCCCGGTGCCGTGGTGCGCGAGACGCGGTCGACGCGCACGAAGCCGGCGTCGTCGAGCAGCACCCCGTTCTCGGCCAGCCCGAGGTCGCCGGAGTTCGGGATCGAGCCGAGCGCCAGCAGGCAGTGCGATCCCTCCACGACGCGACCGTCGGTCAGCGTGACGCGGACGGTGTCACCCTCACGCTCGACCGAGGCCATGCGGGAGTTGCCGAGCACGTCCATGCCGCGGCGTCGGAAGACGTCCTCGATCGTGTCGGCGGCGTCGGGGTCCTCGCCCGGGAGCACGCGGTCGCGGCTCGAGACGAGCGTGACGCGCGCGCCGAGACCGTTGTAGGCGCTGGCGAACTCGGCACCCGTGACGCCGGAGCCGACGACCACCATGTGCTCGGGCACCTCCTGCAGGGCGTAGACCTGCTCCCACGTGAGGATGCGCTCGCCGTCGGGCTGAGCGCTGTCGACGACCCGCGGGTGGGCGCCGGTGGCGACGAGCACGGCGTCGGCCACGACGGTCTCGGTGGGCCCGTCCGCCGAGGTGATCTCGACCGTCGTGCCCTCGACGAGCCGGCCGGTGCCACGCACGACGCGCACGCCGCTCGAGCTGAGCCGCTCGCCGATGTCGCTGGACTGCGCCAGCGCCAGGTCGAGCACGCGCCGGTTGACCTTGGCCAGGTCGGCGTGGACGCCGGAGGGCAGCTCGACACCCAGCTCGAGCGACTCGGCGACCTCGGTCAGGACGTCGGCGGTCGCGATGAGCGTCTTGCTCGGCACGCAGTCGGTCAGCACGGTCGAGCCGCCCCAGCCGTCGCGCTCGACGATCGTCACCTCGGCACCGTGCCGGGCCGCCACGAGGGCCGCTTCGTATCCGCCGGGTCCGCCACCGATGATCGCCACGTGAGTCACCGGACCATTGTCCCGCACGTCGCACCCCACCCGATGATCGAGGTGCGAGGAGCCCCGGCGACGAGCCTCGAGACCGCCAGTCGCCTGACCGCGCGCGTGACACCAACAAGCGGCCACGGACCACCCGGCGGGGCGGGCGAGCGCTGATGCGTTCGGGCTGTCCTGGGTACCGGAACGCCTCAGTCCTGGTCAGGACGACCGAAGTCCTGCCGACCGGACCGTCTCAGTGCTGCCAGGCGGGCAGCTGCTGCGTCAGCTCGGCGAACAGGGCGCCGTTGAGGCCGAAGACGGTCTTGACCTCGGCCAGCACCGCTTGCTGCTGGCCGGGGTCGAGGGGCAGCGCGTCGAGGCGCTCGCGGTAGGCGTCCTTGTACGGCTTCGGCTTGGGGATCTCGGGAAAGGCGTAGAACGCCACCCCCGCGCCGTCGAGCTCGAACTGACGCGCCAGGAGGCGGCCGATGGCCTGCCCGCCCGAGAGGTCGCCGAGGTAGCGCGTGTAGTGGTGGGCCACGAAGGCGGCGCCGTCGCCCGCGGTCTGCTGGATGCGCGAGACGTAGGCGTCGGTGGCCGGGCTGGCGTGCTCGACGAAGCCGCCCCAGAACTCCAGGTCGGCGTCGATCGCGGCGAGACGCTCCAGGCTCGGGTCGATCACGGCGGAGGCGACCGGGTCGGCCACCAGGGTGGCCGCGGTGCCCTCGAGCGCGGCGTACACGCGGCGCAGGCAGGACAGGTAGACGGCGTAGCCCTCACGCGAGACCCGACCGGCCAGCAGCTCGCCCATGAAGGACGAGCCCTCGGCGGCCTGGTGCTCGGAGGTCGAGCCCTCGCGGAGCAGTGCCGACAGCCCCACGGGGGTCAGCGGCTGCACGGGCGACGAGACGATCGTCATGGGAGGTCCCTTCCTCGGTCCTGCTCGTGAGTATATGACGCTTCGTCACCTTGATGCGACACGTTGTCAGAAAATTCAGTGCGGCGGGGAACCACGGAGACGTGGCCGTCGGGGGTCGGCACGACGTGCACGGCGATGCCGTACACCGCGAGGATGCGCTCGGCGGTCAACACGTCGGCCGGCGGACCGCAGGCGACCAGTCGCCCCGCGTCGATGATCGCGACCCGGTCGGCCCACGCGGCAGCGACGCTCAGGTCGTGCAGGACCACGACGACGGCCTTGCCGGCGCGGGCGAGACGCCGCGCGACGGCCATGACCTCCTCCTGGTGGCGGAGGTCGAGCGCCGCGGTGGGCTCGTCGAGCAGCACGACCGGCGTGTCCTGCGCCAGCACGCGCGCCAGCGAGACACGAGCACGCTCGCCGCCGGACAGGGCGGTGTAGGGACGGTCCAGCAGATGTGCCACGTCGGCCCGGTCGATGGCGGCGCTGAGGGCCTGCTCGTCGTCGGCGAAGCCGGAGGCGCCCGCCCACGGGCTGCGGCCCATCTCGATGACCTCGGCCGCCCGGAACGGGAAGCTCACGTCGTTCGCCTGGAGCAGGACCGACCGCTGCCGAGCCAGCTCGCGCGGCACCCAGGACCCGATCGGTCGGCCGTCGAGCTCCACGTCGCCCGCCGCGACCGACAGGTCGCCCGCCAGGACCCCGAGCAGGGAGGACTTCCCGGCGCCGTTCGGCCCGACGAGTGCCAGCACCTCGCCGGAGCGGACGTCGAGCGTGACTTTCGTGAGCACGGGGCGGCCGCCGCGGACGCACGTGACCTCGCGCACGGCACACGCCGCGGTCATGCCCAGCCTCCGGATCGCTGGCGCGCGCGACGGATCAACCAGAAGAAGAACGGGCCGCCGACGAGCGCGGTCAGGAGGCCGATGGGGAGGTCGGCGCCGACGACGACGGTGCGGGCCAGGAGGTCGGCCCACACGAGCAGCACCGCCCCACCCAGCGCGCTCGCGACCAGGAGCAGCCGGTGCGCGGGGCCCACCAGGATGCGCACGAGGTGCGGCACCACCAGGCCCACGAACGCGATGATGCCGGCGAACGCGACCGCGACGGCCGCCAGGAGCGTCACCAGCACGATGGAGACGAGCCGGAGGGCCTCGACGCGCACACCGAGGTGCCCGGCGGTCCGCTCCCCCAACGCCAGGAGGTCGTACCGGCCGGCGAGAGCGATCGCGATGGCCGTGGTGGGCACGGCGACGACCAGCACGACGAGCACCTCGGACCACAGCGAGCCGTTCAGCGATCCGAGCTGCCAGAACACGATCTGCTCGCGGGCCGCGGTGTCGCCGATGAACATCACCAGTGCGAGGCCGGCGCCCGCGATGGCGTTGACCGCGATGCCGGTGAGCAGCAGCGTCACGACCTCCGTCCGACCGGCCGAGCGGGCGGTGACGTACACGAGCATCGTGGACAGGAACGCGCCGACGAATGCGAGCGCGGCGACCGACCAGCTCTCCCCGAAGGTCAGACCGAGCGCGATGGCGATCGAGGCCCCGAGCGCCGCCCCCGAGGAGACGCCGACCACGCCGGGCTCGGCGAGGGGGTTGCCGAAGATGGCCTGCATGACGGCGCCGCTCACGGCGAGGGCAGCACCGACGAGCACGCTCATGACGACCCGCGGGTAGCGGATGTGGTCGAGGGTGCGGTCGACCAGCTCGCCGGAGGGCGGGGCCCAGTCGGTCGAGATGCCGAGGTGTCGCAGCAGCGACCCCAGCACCTCGCCGCGAGTGACCGGCAGCTGTCCGATCGTGGCGGACATGACCACGCCGACCACGAGCAGGATCGTCAGGGAGACGAGCAGCACCGTCCCGCGACCTCGGCGGGAGGTCTCGGGACGGGTCTCGACGGCAGCATCCACCACAGCGGTCATGATGCCGGTTTCTGCGGCGCGTACACCGCGCGGGCCAGTGCTGCCAGCACGTCGGACGACCGAGGGCCGAACGACAGGATGTCGCCGTCGGCCATGTCGACGAACCGTCGCTTCTCGCCCGCCTGCGTCAGCGCGATCGCGGGCCTGTCCTCCAGGAGGCCGTCGACGCCGCCCGTCGACTCGATGCCGCCCGTCATCACCAGGATGAGGTCGGGGTCCGCCGCGACGATGGCCTCGTCCGTCAGGGGCTGCATGTCGTTCCAGCCCAGCTCGCTCGCGACGTCGACTCCCCCGAGCCCCTCGATCAGGTCGCTCGCACCGGACTCGCGGCCGAAGATGTAGTACACGCCTGCCGATCCGCGCAGGTAGAGGAACACCATGCGGAGGCGGCCGTCTCCCTGCGGCGCGAAGGCCGCGATCTCACTGGCCGTGGTGGCGACCTCGGACTCGATCTGCTGCGCCAGCGCCTCGCCGGCCGCTGGTGCGCCGAGCGCCGCCGCGACCTGACGTGCCATCTCCGACGCCCCGTCGAACGACGACGTCTTGTCGAGGAAGACGACGGTCACCCCTGCGCTGCGGAGCTGCTCGATCACGTCGCGCGGGCCGACCGACCCGTCGGTGATCACCAGCGTCGGCTCGAGGGCCAGCACGGACTCGGCGTTGATCGAGTGGCCGTTCTCGGTCACCACCGGCAGGTCCTCGGCGCCGGGGAAGGTCGTGGAGCCGTCGCGCCCGACCAGGGAGTCACCGAACCCGAGACCCCACACCGTGGCCGCGACCGACCCGGCCAGGTCGAGCGCGATGATGCGCGAGGTGTCGTCGACCACGACGTCGACCTCGCCGGCGCGGTCGTGCGAGACCACGGTGGCCGGCAGGGACTGGGCCGGGTCCTCCTCGACCGGATCGATGTCACGGTCGACGAGACGAGCCGTGCTGGGGCCCTCGTACGCCTGGGGATCGTCCAGCACCTCCAGCTCGCTGAGGGGGGTGTCGTCGGCCGGGGAACCGTCGTCGGTGGATGCCCCGGGCGCCGCGGCGCAGCTCGCGACCAGGACGATCGCGAGCGTCGCCACGACGCCTCGTAGGTGCTGCTTCACGCGCTCTGTCGCCTCCCGATCGCGATGCCGCCACCGGCGGCGAGGGCCACCAGCACCGCCCCGCCGAGGGCCCACGGCCACCACGTGGTGCCGGAGTCGTCGCCGCCGACGGCCGAGGACGTCGTGTCGCCGGCTGCGGCGACCTCGTCCTCCGGGGCGCAGTCGGTGCCGGTCGAGAACGAGACGTCGATCGGGTCGAGCTCCGTGCCGGCCTCGTAGGTCGAGAAGACCGCGTGGCCTTCGGCCGTCAGCGTCGTCGGGACGTCCGTCGCCGACCAGGCACCGTCGCTCTCCTGCAGCGGCACGGCCGACAGGTCGAGCTCGGCGAAGGACACGTCCTGCGTCGTCGTCGCCGTCGTGTCGCCCGCCTCGGCAGCCGCGCGGTCCGCGGCGGTCACGTCGACCACCAGGAGCGCCGTGTCCTCGTCGACGACGCGGATCGACGGATCGGCGAATGTCACCGCCAGGGCACCGCTGTGGCCCGTGAAGTCCATCGTGCCCGTGAAGTCGACCTGACCGGTGAAGGCCTCGGCGTCGAAGGCACCGGTGCCGGAGGCGAAGTCGAACTCCGGCGTCGTGTACGAGACGTTGCCGCTGGTGGTCCAGTCGCCGTTCGCGATCGTGCCGGACACGTAGGAGCGGAAGGATTCCTTCAGTCCCCAGGTGGCCGCGGCATCGGTGACCTCACAGCCACCGATCTCCGCCGGGGCGACCACGGTGAACTCGATGCCTCGGTCGACCGACCCCTGGAAGGTCAGCGTGTGCCGACCGGGCTCCAGGCTCGTCGGGATCGTGCCCGTCCAGGTCACGGCGCCCGAGGCGTCGGCCGACACGTCCTCGTCGAGGACGATCGGGTCGGAGTACACGACGACCTTGATGCCGTCCTCGTTCGCCTGGAAGCCGTCCGCCTCGAAGGTGAGCGCCTGGCCGGGCGTCACGTTCTCCAGGTCCACGTCACCCACCACCGTGATGCCGGTGGTCGCCGGCGGGGTGGCCGGCGGGACGAAGGCGGGAGCCTTGGTGGACGCCGCGACGGTGCGCGCCGGAGCGAACGAGCCGGGCGCCACGTTGGAGCCGATCGCGAAGGTGACCGCGTCGGCCGCGTCGCCCGCCCGGTAGTTCGGCGTGGCGGCGAAGTCGCCGAACAGTGCCGCCGAGCCGGCAGCCGTCCACGTCGCCGGAGCGCCCGCGAACGTCGTGACGCCGTCGGCCGAGGTGCGCTGGGCGCGGGAGAGGTCGAGCGTCGCGACCGTGACCCGCGAGCCACCGTTGACGACGACCGACACGGTGCCCCGCGAGGCGGACTCGACCGTGACGATCGGGTCGCTCACCGTGACGGCCAGCGCTCCGGAGTGGCCCGAGAAGGCCACCCGGCCGGCGTACGACGTGCCACCCACGCCCGCCGCGTCCGCCGTGGAGGCGGTCTGGGCGAAGCGGAAGGATCCGACGCCGCCCGACGCACCGGCGCTGACCGCGACCGACCCGTTGGCGATGGTGCCGGTCACGTACCGCGCGAACGGAGAGCTGATGCCCCACTGCAGGTACCCGGCGCTGGCCGAGACGGGCGGGGTCACCGGAGGCGTGACCGGCGGCGTCACCGGAGGCGTGACCGGCGGGACGACCACGCCGCCCGGCTGCAGCTTGCTGAAGTCCAGCGCGATCGGCGTCGCGGTCGTCTGCGACGGATCGGCCGCCGCCTGGCCGTGGGCCTTCATCGTGTGGACCACGTACTGCTTGGTCGGGTCGAGCGCCGCGACCTGGTCCTTCGTCAGCGTGATCGTGGTCGAGAACGAGCCGTTCACGATCACCATCGGGGTCAGGAACTTCGTGCCCAGGTACTGCGAGGCGTCGACCGCGGAGGTCGTGCCCGCCAGGGCCAGCGAGACGTACAGACCCGGCGAGGCGCCGCTGAAGCCGGTGCCGACCACGTCGACCGACAGACCGTCGGACGACTGGGCGGTGATCGTCGGGGTGACGGTCGGGCCGGTCGGCTCCGGCGCGGGCTGGAGCAGGTCGAAGTTCAGGTCCAGGACCGTGTCGGTCGTCTGCGTGGCACCCGGATCAGGCATGCCGTGCGCCTTGATCGTGATGACCGAGTACGACTTCGTGGGATCGAGACCCGCGACCTGCGCCGGGGTGAGGGTCAGCGTGCGCGTGAACGTGCCGCCCGCGCCCATCGCCGTGTTCGAGACGAAGGCCGTCGTGAGGTACGCGCCGGCGTCCTGCGAGTTGGTCGTGCCGGTCTCACCGATCGACACGTACACACCCGGGAACACCACGTCGAAGCCGGAGCCGACCACGTCGACGCTCAGCCCGTCGGCCGACTGCGCCGTGATCGTCGAGGTCACCGACGGGCCGGTCGGCTCGGGAGCCGGCTGCAGCTTGCTGAAGTCCAGCGCGATCGGCGTCGCGGTCGTCTGCGAGGGATCCGTCGCTGCCTGGCCGTGGGCCTTCATCGTGTGGACCACGTACTGCTTGGTCGGGTCCAGCGCCGCGACCTGGTCCTTCGTCAGCGTGATCGTCGTCGAGAACGAACCGTTCACGATGAGGACCGGCGGCAGGAACTTCGTGCCCAGGTACTGCGACGCATCCACGGCCGACGTCGTGCCCTCCAGGGCCAACGAGACGTACAGACCCGGCGAGGCACCGCTGAAGCCGGTGCCGGCCACGTCGACCGACAGACCGTCGGCCGACTGCGCCGTGATGGTCGACGTCACCGAGGGAGCCGGCGGCGGCTGCAGCAGGTCGAAGTCCAGGTCCAGGACCGTGTCGGTCGTCTGCGTGGCACCCGGATCGGGCATGCCGTGCGCCTTGATCGTGATGACCGAGTACGACGTCGCGGGATCCAGCGCCGCGACCTGCTCGGGCGTCAAGGAGAGCGTGCGCGTGAACGTGCCGCCCGCACCCATCGCCGTGTTCGAGACGAACGCCGTGGTCAGGTAGGCGCTCGGATTCTGCGAGTCCGTCGTTCCGGTCTCGCCGATCGACACGTACACACCCGGGAACACCACGTCGAAGCCGGAGCCCTCGACCGTCACGTCCAGGCCGTCGACACCCTGCTTCGTGATCGTGGCCGTCACCTCCGGGTCGGACGGGACGATGATCGGGGGCTCGAACGTCACGGGGGTGGCGGTCTCGTAGGCGGCGACCGAGGCACCGCTGCCGCCATAGGTGTAGATGCCGTAGCTGCCCGTCGCCGAGACCGCGTCAGCAGCAGCCTTGTCCAGCACCAGCGTGGTCGAGAACGACCCGTCCGCCTTCAGCTCGACACCCTGCGCACCCAACGTCTCGTACTGACCCGCCGGAACCGCCCACTTCTGGTCCACGACCTTGCGCGAGGCCGAGGCCGCACCAGCCGACGGCTTCCACACGTCAGCGAACTTGCCGAAGACCACGTACGCGCCACCGGGCTGACCAGCGAACGGCGGACGCGTGCCCGTCGCCAACGACGGATCAAAACCAGAACCCGTCACCGTCACCGTCGTCTTGCCCGACGACGGCACCGACGTCTTCGACACCGACACCGCAGGCGTCGTGAACGCGACGGGGGTGGCGGTCTCGTAGGCCGCGACCGAGGCACCGCTGCCGCCATAGGTGTAGATGCCGTAGCTGCCCGTCGCCGAGACCGCGTCAGCAGCAGCCTTGTCCAGCACCAGCGTGGTCGAGAACGACCCGTCCGCCTTCAGCTCGACACCCTGCGCACCCAACGTCTCGTACTGACCCGCCGGAACCGCCCACTTCTGGTCCACGACCTTGCGCGAGGCCGAGGCCGCACCAGCCGACGGCTTCCACACGTCAGCGAACTTGCCGAAGACCACGTACGCGCCACCGGGCTGACCAGCGAACGGCGGACGCGTGCCCGTCGCCAACGACGGATCAAAACCAGAACCCGTCACCGTCACCGTCGTCTTGCCCGACGACGGCACCGACGTCTTCGACACCGACACCGCAGGCGTCGACGGTGCCGGCGGCTCCTCGGGGTCGACCGGCTCCTCCGGCTGCTCGGGAGCCGTCGGCTGCAGCTTCGAGAAGTCGAGCACGAGCGGGGTGTCCGTGGTCTGCGTGGCACCCGGGTCCGGCGTGCCGTGCGCCTTGATCGTGATGACCGAGTACGACTTCGTGCGATCGAGGGCCGCGACCTGCGCCGACGTGAGCGTCAGCGTGCGAGCGAACGTGCCGTTCTCCCCCATCGCGGTGTTCGGGACGAACGCCGTGGTCAGGTAGGCGCTCGGGTTCTGCGAGTCCGTCGTGCCCGTCTCGCCGATCGACACGTACACACCCGGCGCCGCCAGGTCGAACCCGGAGCCGTCGACCGCGACCTGGAGGCCGTCGGGGTCCTGCTTCGTGATGGACGTCGTGATCGTCGCCGTGGACGCGGCGTCGGCGGACGGCACGTTCATCGTCAAGGAGCCGACGAGAGCGACCGCGAGAGCGAGGACGACCGAGAGCACACGGCGCACGGGGGATGCGGCAGTCATGCGAGACCTTTCGAGCAGACCGCGGGCGAACCGCGGCCGGAATCAGCAGCACAGGGCAGCCAACCCTCAACGAGGTGAGGCTGGCCTAAGAACCATAGCGTGCTGACAGCGCGTCGTGAAAGGGGGTCGGCCAGGCTCGCGCCACCGACCGCGTCACAGTGCCGTCGATGGGGCCGTCGAAGGGGCACTCGACGGGGCACTCGACGGGGCGACCGAAGAGCGGTCGACGGGGTGCCGCGGAGGGTCAGGCGGCGACGGCGCGCACGACGAAGTCCGCGACGGACTCCGCGTCGATCCGCCGCGGCTGCAGGCACGCGTTGACCAGCGTCACCGTCGTGCGCAGGTCGTCGACGCGGAACGCACCCGATCCCATGCCCTCCTGCAGGATCTCCAGCAGCACGGCCTCGACCTCGACCACGTGCTCGCGCATCTGGGCGAGAGCCGCCGGCGAGAGCAGCCCCAGGAGATCGGGTCCGAAACCGAAGTGCAGGTCGCCCTGACGCTCGATGTGGTGGCGGACGTACGTGCGCAGGGCGTCCGTCGGTCCCGTCGAGCCGAGCACGGCGGCGCGGGCGGACGTGACGTAGGCCGTGGTCTCGTGCAGCGCGAGCTCGACGACGACCGACTCCTTGTCGCGGAAGTGGTTGTAGAGCGCGGTGCGTCCGACCCCGGCGCGCGCCGCGATGTCGCTCAGCGTGATGGCGGCGTAGCCCCGCTCCTCCATGAGCGAGATGAAGGCTTCGAAGACGTGGGATCGCACCAGCGCGCGGTGGTCGGCGAGGGTGTCGCCCACGATCTTCGGCATCGGTCCAGAATACGGGACGGATGCCCCCGACGCGCGTGATCCGACGGCCGCACGCAGGCGCGCCGCTGTCGTACGGTGGGTCGGTGAACCCCTACGAGCACGCCCAGAGCGCGGCTGACGAGCTGCGCAAGCGCACCGGAGGAGGCGACCACGACGTCGCCCTGGTCATGGGATCGGGGTGGATGCCCGCGGCCGACGCCCTCGGGCAGCCGGACCACGAGATCTCGCTCGCGGATCTTCCCGGTTTCAGCGCCCCCGCCGTGGCGGGCCACGGCGGCACGGTGCGCTCGCTGCGGGTGGGCGACCGCCGCGTGCTGGTCTTCCTCGGACGCACGCACTTCTACGAGGGCAAGGGCGTCGAGGCGGTCGTGCACGGCGTGCGGACCGCCGCGGCGGCCGGCGTGCGCTCGCTCGTGCTGACGAACGGCTGCGGCGGGCTGGTCCCGGAGTGGACCCCCGGCACGCCCGTGCTGATCAGCGACCACATCAACCTCACGGCGTCCTCGCCGCTGGTGGGGGCCACGTTCGTCGACCTGACCGAGGTCTACTCCCGCCGGCTGCGCGGCCTCGTGCGCGAGGTCGACCCGACGCTCGCCGAAGGCGTCTACGCCCAGGTCACCGGGCCGCACTACGAGACGCCGGCCGAGATCGGCATGATCCGCGCGATCGGCGGGCACCTGGTCGGCATGTCGACGGCCCTCGAGGCCATCGCCGCGCGCGAGGCCGGGCTCGAGGTCCTGGGCATCTCGCTCGTCACCAACCACGCGGCCGGCACCACCGGCGAGCCGCTCAACCACGAGGAGGTCCTCGAGGCGGGCCGCCAGGCCGCCACGCGCATGGGTGCCCTCCTCGCCGACGTCCTCCCCCGGATCTGACCATGGCCGACCACGACACCCCCGACCACGACACCCCCGACCACGACACCGCCGCCCTGCACCAGCGCGCTCGCGAGTGGATCGCCCAGGACCCCGACCCCGAGACCCGCGCCGAGCTGCAGGGGCTGCTGGACGCCGGCGCCGACACGGAGATCGCCGAGCGCTTCTCCGGCCGGCTGCAGTTCGGCACGGCCGGCCTTCGCGGCGAGCTGGGCGCCGGTCCGCAGCGCATGAACCGGGTGGTCGTCGCGCAGGCAGCCGCAGGTCTGGCGGCCTACCTGCACCAGCACGAGGCATCGCCCTCGGCCGTCGTCGGCTACGACGCTCGCCACAACTCCGACGTGTTCGCCCGCGACACCGCCGAGATCCTGGCCGGCGCGGGAGTCCGGGCCGTGCTGCTCCCCGAGCCGCTGCCCACCCCGGTGCTGGCGTTCGCGATCGGGCACCTCGGCCTCAGTGCCGGCGTCATGGTCACCGCGTCGCACAACCCGCCGCGCGACAACGGCTACAAGGTGTACCTGGGCGACACGAGCCAGATCGTGCCTCCTGCCGACTCCGACATCTCGGCGGAGATCGACCGGGTCAGCCGGGTCGACGAGCTGCCCCGGTTCGAGCACTACGAGGTCGCCGGCCCCGAGGTCGCGGCGGCGTACGTCGCTGCAGCCGCGGCGACGGTGCCGCCCGGTCCTCGCGAGGTGACGGCGGTGTACACGCCGATCCACGGCGTCGGTCTCGCCACGCTCGAGCACGCGGTCGCGGCCGCGGGCTTCGCCCCGGTGCTGCCGGTCGCCGAGCAGGCCGCGCCGGACCCTGACTTCCCGACCGTGGCGTTCCCCAACCCGGAGGAGCCCGGCGCGATGGACCTCGCGCTGGCCCTCGCCACGAGCTCCGGGGCCGACGTCGTCATCGCCAACGATCCGGATGCCGACCGCTGCGCCGTCGCGGTCCCGACGGGCCGGGCTGACGGCTGGCGGATGCTGAGCGGCGACGAGGTCGGAGCCCTGCTGGCCGACCTGATGCTGCGCCGCGGCGTCGAGGGCACCTACGCGTCCTCGATCGTCTCCTCCGACCTGCTGGGCCGTCAGGCGGCGGCCCACGGCCGCGCCTGGCAGCAGACGCTGACGGGCTTCAAGTGGATCGGCAAGATCCCCGACCTCGCGTACGGGTACGAGGAGGCGCTCGGCTACAGCGTCGCTCCGCACATCGCCCGCGACAAGGATGGTGTGACCGCGGCGCTCGCCGTGCTGGCGCTGACGGCCGACCTGCGCTCCGAGGGCCGCACGCTGCTCGACCGGATCGACGACCTCCACCGTGAGCACGGCGTGCACGCCACGGGTCAGCTGTCGGTCCGTGTCGACGACCTGACGATCATCACGAACGCCATGGCGACGCTCCGCGGAACTCCCCCGACGTCGCTCGGCGGTCTCGAGGTCACCTCGGTCGACGACCTGACCGACGGCTACCACGGGCTGCCGCCCACCGACGGCATCCGACTCGGGCTCGGCACCGGCACGCGGATCATCTGTCGACCGTCGGGCACCGAGCCGAAGCTCAAGTGCTACCTCGAGGTCGTCGAGCCCGTCACGTCCTCGCTGGAGGAGGCCCGAGCCCGCGCCGCCGAGCGGCTCGACCTCATTCGCACCGACCTCGCCGACGCGCTCGGTCTCTGACCCCGGCGCACGCGCCGGGGTCAGAGACCGCAGGTCGACCCTGCCGCGGTCCTCGGGCTACAGGATCCCGGGCCAGAACAGGCTCAGGAACGTGAGGAAGATCCACCACAGGAACGCCAGGAAGTCCGGCTGCGTCGGCGGCACCTCGGGCGACGTGGAACCGACGGGGTCGTAGCCCACGATCGTCGGGTCGTGGTCGCTGGCCCGGAACACCGAGTCGTCGTACAGCAGCGTCGCGTTCTGGTTGTAGCGGCTGTACTCGCGCGCGACCGCCTCGTCGGCGTTGACGTCCCACGTGTCGGCGCCCGTGACCCGCTCGAACGCACCCGCCGAGGCGAAGACGTGGTCGAGCGAGCCCACCTGGCCGTCGAAGGCGTAGGTCTCGCCCGCGTCGAGCGAGGCACCGACGTTGACGTAGCCCGCGTCGGCGAGGACCTTCAACGGGTCCTCCTGCGTGTAGGAGTTGAAGTCACCGATCAGGAACGCCTGGTCGGTGCCGGCGGCCGTCTGCTGGTCGGCCGCGAACTGCACGAGCGCGGTGGCCTGCAGGACGCGCGAGTAGTTCGACGCCCCCTGGCCGTCGCCCGTGTCGGCGTCCGCTCCCGATCCGGACCCCTTCGACTTGAAGTGGTTGACGACCACGAGGAACGTCGAGTCCTCGCCACCGCCCGCCGGGCGGAAGGCCTGCGCGAGGGGTGCCCGGGCGTTCACGAAGGCCGGGTCGTCCAGGATCGCGGACTCCCCCACCGGCTCGACCACGTCGGTGCGGTGGATGAAGGCCGTGCGGATGACGTCCTCACCGGTGGTGGGTGCCGTCGCGGGCGACGGGACGGCCGCCCAGGTGTCCTCACCGGTCGCCGCGTTGAGGGCGGTCACCAGCTCGTCCAGGGCCGCGTCGCGGTCCTGCCCGAAGGCCGCGGAGTTCTCGATCTCCTCGAGCCCGACCACGTCGGCGTCGAGGGTGTTGATCGCGTTGACGATCTTGGCCTGCTGACGCTGCAGGTCCTCCTCGTCGGCGGCACCACGCGGGCCGTTCGGCGTGCAGGAGTTGACGTTGACGGGCTCGCCCGTGCGGTCGCCGTAGTACGTGCAGCGTCCGCCGGAGGCGACGAAGTCGGCGCCCGTGGTCGTGAAGTAGTTGAGCACGTTGAAGCTCGCGATCTTCACGGCACCACCGACGTCGTCGGGCGCCGCCTCACGGGTGTCGCCGAACGTGACGGGCTTGGCGCCGTCCGCGGTCAGCGCCGAGGTGGGCTGCACGCGCCAGGTGTCGAAGCGGTAGTCGAGCACGAGCGGCTCGGCGACCTCGGCCGGTGCACCGATGCGCACCTCGTTGTCCGCCGTGAGCCACGGCTGGGCGACGTCCTTCGCGCCCGCGGTGTAGTTCGCCGACGAGCCGTCGTCCAGCACCACCGACCGGGCCGCGTTCTCGGCGACCAGCGCCGTGTACTCGGCGCTGCCCGGCGCCACGACGTCGGTCGGCTGCTCGAGGGGCTCCGTGCCCGCCGCCAGGCCGATCTCGCCGAAGGAGTGCGCCGTGTAGTTGTCGGTGACGGTCCAGTCGCCCTCGAGCGAGACCAGCATGCCCTCGAGCGCCTCCCGCTGCGTCTCGTCGATCGGGAAGTCGACCGCCGTCGGCTGCACCTCGGCCGGCCCCTCCAGGACCTGCCAGGCACTCGCCGCGGGCGTGATCTGCGTCAGCCCGAAGTACTCGCTGACGACGCCCGTCACCTCCACGAGCTGGCCCACCGCGACCTCTGTCGCGAGGGCCTTGGAGTACACGAAGATGCCGTGCGAGGCGGCCGCAGCGGGGTCATGGGGTCCGCCCGTGCCGGACGTCTGCAGGTAGACGCCGTCGAGGCCGCCCGTCGGGTAGGCCGCCGTGACGACGCCCTGCGTGCGGACCGTGCTGCCCACCAGCGGGCTGACGGCGCCGTCGCCCTGCACCTCGGCGATCGTGGCGTCCGTCGGGTCGACGGGCTCCTCCGGCTCCTCGGGCTCCTCCGCGTCGCATCCCGCCGCGGTGCACGGGGTGACCTCGGAGGTCAGCGTCAGGTCGGCGCTGTTGTCGTCGGAGTCGACGGCGTCGGTGCGCACGATCGAGCGCGGGTCGTTCGTCGCGGTGGGTGCCGGCGCCGCCAGGGTCTCGAACGTCGAGGCGTTGCCGTAGCCCACCAGGTCGGCCGGGCCCGTGCCGGCGACGACCACGTCGCCGCGCGTGGTGGCCGGCAGCGCGGTCGTGCCGTCGACCAGGGCGACGATGCCGCCCGTCGCCGCAGGGTTGAACCCGCCGATCACGAGGTCGGCCGTGGGCAGCGGCACGCCGTTGCCCGCGTTGCTGCCGCCCTGCACCAGGAAGCTGCCGCCGGCCGGGATCGTGCCCGAGAGCGCGTACGTCGAGAACGCGTTCGTCCCCGTGGCCGAGCGGTACTGCAGCGACCAGCCGGCCAGGTCGATCGGCTCGTCGGTCGGGTTGTGGAGCTCGGCGAACTTGTTCGTGAAGGGCGCGTTCGCGCTGCCGCCGTTCACGTAGAGCTCGCTGATGACCGGGCCGGACCCGTCCGGTGCCGCCGCGACCGGGGTGGCCGCCAGCAGGCCCGCGACGAGGCTCGTGCCGAGCGCGACGCAGACGGACGTCAGACGGCGCTTCATCGGGTCACCTCGACCGTCGTCACGACCTGCTGCGGCGCGGCGCCCGAGAACGGGATCGACGTGACGGTCACGGGGTGCTGGCCGGGGCCGAGGAACAGCGTCGGCACCGTGATCGACCCGGTGCCGTTGACCGTCACGCCCAGACCGACCAGGAGGGAACCCTTCGTGGCGAGGAGCAGCGACGAGCCACCGGCCGGGTCCGTGACCTTCAAGGTCGCCGGGCGCAGCCAGCGGACCGGCTCGCTCGTCACCTGGAGGCCCGTGACGGGCGCTGCCTCGACCTGGAGCGGGATGCGCGCCAGGGTGCCGGCCGGGGCGACCGCGACCTCGAGGGTCACGGCGCCACTGACCGAGGCGGGCAGCGTGGCGTCGATCGTCGTCGCGCCCGCCTGGACCGGGAAGGCTCCCAGGTCGGTACGGGTGCCGTCGGCGGCGACCAGCGTCGCCGTGGCCTCGGTCGAGGGCGGCGTGCCCTTCGACGTGAGGTCGAGGGCCGAGAGGCTCACGGCCAGGTCGCTCCCGGAGGGGTACGACGGCTGGACGCCCTGGACCTGCACCGCGTGCCGGGCGTAGGACGGGGCGACGGGGCTCTGCGCGCCGAGGTACTCGATCCAGGCCTCGTAGTCGAGCAGGCCGGTGTCGACCGCCGTTCCCTCGGTGAAGGCGCGGAAGTTGTCGCCGCCGCTGGCGAGGAACGACGGCACCGCGACCTTGTAGGACTCGGCCGGGTCGACCGGCGCACCATTGACGGTGATGGACGTGATGCGGTCGCCCTCGGCCCGCGTGGGATCGAAGGTGTAGCTCACGTTCGCGGACGTGCCGAGCTGCAGGTACGGACGCGAGGGAACGGCACCGGCCGCGTCGCGCTGCCACTGCTGCTCGAAGACCTTCTTCAGGGACTCACCCGTCAGGGTCACGGTGCTGAGGTTGTTGGCGAAGGGCAGCACGGCGTTGGCCTCGGCGAACGTGACGACGCCGTCGCCGCCGCCCGCGCCGCCGCCGGCGAACAGGAGCTCGCCCCGCAGTCCGCCGGGGTTGGTGATCGCGAGGTCCGCGCCGGCCGGCGTCTCCGCTGCCGAGGCGCGGATCGACTCCGCGACCAGGTTGCCGAGCGTCGACTCCTTCGAGCGGTCGTCGCGCGTCTCACCGACGAAGGCGGTGGTGATGTCGCCCGTGATGGTCGCGACCTCCTGGCCGCCGATCTCCGCGGCGTACGCGAGGGCCGCGTCGACGATGGTCTTGACCTCGGCGACGCGGGGGTAGGTCGCGACGAGCTCGGCGGCCGGCGTCGTGGTGCGGGCGACGTTCTCGACCGTGTGCGCCAGGACGTCGCCGGTGGCCGGGTCGACCGTCAGGGTGATCTCACCGAGGAACTCGCCGTAGCTGCCGGTCTGGAGCACCGGGCGCGTGCGGTCGGGCTCTCCGGGCACGGGGGCGTCCCAGGCGTACTGCTTATGGGTGTGACCCGTGAAGATCGCGTCGACCTCGGGGTCGGTCTTCGTGACGATGTCGGCGAAGGCGCCGCCGCCCGCGACCTCCGTGGCGAGGTCGGAGCCGTCGGGTGTGCCCGCGCCGGCCCCCTCGTGGTACGCCGCGACGATCAGGTCCGGCGCGTCGGCCGAGGCCTCGAGCTCGGCGACCGTCTCGTTGACCGCGGTGACCGGGTCGGTGAAGGTCAGGCCCTCGATGCCGGACGGCGAGACCAGGCTGGGCGTCTCCTCGGTGACGACGCCGATCACGGCGACGTCCAGTCCGGAGACCGTGAAGGTCTCGGAGGCCGGCAGGATCGGCTCGCCGTCGGGGCCGAGCACGTTCGCGGCCAGGTGCGTGAAGTCGGCGGTGTCGGAGACACGGCCGAGCAGGTCGTCGACGCCCTTGTCGAACTCGTGGTTGCCGACCGCCGAGACGGCGAGGTCGAGCGCATTCAGGATCTCGAGCGTGGGCGTGTCCTGCTGCGTCGCGGAGGCGAAGAGCGAGGCGCCGATGTTGTCGCCGGCCGAGAGGAAGAGGGTCGAGTCCTCACCGTGCTCGGCCCGCAGCTGCTCGACCGTGCCGGCGAAGCTGACGGTGTTGGCGTCGATGCGGCCGTGGAAGTCGTTGATGTCGACCAGCGTCACCGTGACGGGATCGGCTGCGGGGGCGGTGGGCTCGTTCGCCGAGGCCGCGGGTGCGACCAGCAGGGCGAGGCCGAGCGAGGCTGAGAGGGCGGCGGCCAGTGGGCGCAGGGAGCGCCGAGGCGTGCGGGACATGGAGGACGACCTTCGTGTCGAGTCGGGACATGGCGCACCGAGTCGTGGGTCGTCGAACTGCCTGATTCCCCCCGAAATCGTGCTCCTCCACCACACCGCACCGCGAAGTTCGGGTCAACGCCCAGGACCGAAATCCCGATGACGATTGGGTGAAGAGCGAGGTCGGGCAGACCGGCGGTCGGTCAGTACGAGGAGGCGTCCGACGCGCCGGTGCCCGCGCCGCCGGCCTCGCGCGCCGCGGCGTCGTCGAGGATCGTGGCGGTCGCGCTCGTGCCGAAGCGGGTGATGCCGAGGGCCCGCATCTCGAGCAGGGTGTCGAGGTCGCGCACGCCGCCGGAGGCCTTGACCTGGACGTCGGGGCCGACGCTCGCGCGCATCAGCGTCACGTGGGGCACCGTGGCTCCGCCGCCCGCGAAGCCCGTGGAGGTCTTGACGAAGGCGGCACCGGCTCGCTCCGCGGCCTTCGCGCCGGCCTCGATCTCGGCATCGGTCAGGTAGGCCGTCTCCAGGATGACCTTCACGACGTGGTCGCCCGCGGCCTCGACCACGGCGGCGATGTCGGCCTGCACGTCGTCGAGCAGGCCCGAGCGGAGACGGCCGATGTTGAGCACCATGTCGAGCTCGATCGCACCGTCGGCGAGGGCCTGGCGCGACTCGGCCACCTTGGTCTGGGTCGAGGTCGTGCCGTGCGGGAAGCCGATGACGGTGCCGACCGCGACGCCGCTGCCGGACAGGCGCGTCACGGCGTGGGCCACGTCGCTGGGCCGCACGCACACGCTGAAGATGCCGTACCGGGCCGCGAGGTCCAGGTCGGCGTCGACCTCCGCGCGCGTCAGCTCCGGCTTGAGGATGGCGTGGTCGATGAGGGCGGCGATCTCCGCGGCACGGACGGTCTCAGACATGACCACCACCCTACGACGCTCCCCCGGAGCCCTCGGGCGCCGCGACTAGGCTGGTCTCCCGTGGGAGTCGTCATCGTGGCCGGGCCGTCCGGGTCCGGGAAGTCGCACCTGGGCGAGCGCCTCGGGTGGACCGTCCTGCGCCTGGACGACTTCTACCGCGACGGCGACGCTGCCGGCCTGCCCCGCTCGGACCTCGGCATCGTCGACTGGGACCACCCCGGCTCGTGGGACGCCGAGGCCGCGCTCACGGCGATCCGTGAGCTCACCGCGACCGGGACGACCGAGGTGCCCGTCTACGACATCGCGACGAGCCGGCGCACCGGCACGCACACGGTCACCTGCGACGGCCGGTTCATCGCCGAGGGCCTCTTCGCGCCCGACATCGTGGCGGCCTGCCGAGAGGCCGGTGTGCTCGACGACGCGATCTGCCTGGCCCGCCCCCGCCTGCTCACCTTCGCCCTGCGGCTGCGCCGCGACCTGCTCGAGGGCCGCAAGCCGCCCCTCGTGCTCGTGCGGCGCGGGTGGCGTCTGATGCGGGCCGACCCCCAGGTCGTGGCGCGCGCCGTCGCCGCCGGATGCCGCCCGGTCAGCCCGTCAGCAGCGTTCGCGGACCTCTCGGCCGCGGGGCGGCGGGCCGGCTGACCGCTCCGCGAGATGACGACAGGCAAGAGCCGCACGGACCAGGCGCGGTGGGCCCCGCTGCCCGCAGGCTGACCGGAGATGATGCATCCGGGTGGCCGGGACAGCCGCAAGGCATCATCGCTGGTCCCCCGCGGGCGGTCAGGCGACCGGCCCGCAACCGCCCTACAGCGCGGCGTAGGCCGGCTTGATGACGTCGTCGATCAGGGCGAGGCGCTGGTCGAACGGCAGGAAGGCGCTCTTCATCGCGTTGATCGTGAGCCAGCGCAGGTCGGCGACGCCGTAGCCGAACGCATCGGCCAGGAGCTGCATCTCGCGGCCCATCGAGGTGTCGCTCATCAGGCGGTTGTCGCAGTTGACCGTGACGCGGAAACCGAGGTCCGCCAGCGGGCCGATCGGGTGGTCGGCGACCGAGGTCATGCCGGGCACCGCATCGGTCTGCAGGTTCGACGAAGGGCACATCTCCAACGGGATGCGCCGGTCGCGCACGTAGGCCGCGAGCCGGCCGAGGCGGGGCCCACCGGGGGCGTCGAAGTCGATGTCGTCGACGATGCGGACGCCGTGACCGAGGCGGTCGGTGCCGCAGCGCTGCACCGCCTGCCAGATGGACGGCAGCCCGAACGCCTCGCCCGCGTGGATCGTGAAGTGGGCGTTCTCGCGCCGCAGGTACTCGAAGGCCTCCAGGTGCAGGATCGGCGGGAAGCCGTCCTCGGCACCGGCGATGTCGAAGCCCGCCACGCCCCGGTCGCGGTACTCCACGACGAGCTCGGCGATCTCCTGGCCGCGGTCGGCGTGACGCATCGCGGTGAGCAGCTGCCCCACGACGATCTCGCGACCCTGGGCACTGGCCTCGGCCCGTCCCTCGTCGATGCCCGCCTGCACGGCCTCGACCGCGCCCGACAGGTCGAGTCCGCGCTCGAGGTGCTGCTCGGGCGCCCAGCGCAGCTCGGCGTAGACGACACCGTCCGCCGCCAGGTCGAGCACCGACTCCCGGGCGACGCGGGCCAGGTCCTCCGGCCGCTGCATCACGGCGACGGTGTGCTCGAAGGTCTCCAGGTAGCGCGGCAGCGACCCGGACGACGACGACTCCGCGAACCAGCGCGCGAGCCCCTCGACCGAGTCGGCGGGGAGCACGTGGCCGATCTCGTCGGCGACCTCGGCGACCGTCGCCGGGCGCACGCCCCCGTCGAGGTGCTCGTGCAGCGCGACCTTCGGCGCCGCCGCGACCTGCTCCGAGGTCGCCGGCGTGCCGCCGCCCCGCTTGGTGACCTTCAGCTCGGGGGTCTCGGACGTCACAACGCACCGCCTTCCATGAGCAGCGAGACGGTCTCGGCGACGCACGCCGGACGCTCCTCGCCGCGGATCTCCACCGTGTGGCGCAGGGTGGCACGCTGGCCCTTCTCGATCTCCTCGACCGACACCAGGTCGACCGTGTTCCGCACCTTCGAGCCCACGCGGACCGGCGTGATGAACCGCACCGTGTTGAGGCCGTAGTTGACCCGCGCGACGTTGCCCGCGAACGCGAACACCTGCGCACCGAGGAACGGCAGCAGCGAGAGCGTCAGGTACCCGTGCGCGATCGTCGTGCCGAACGGCCCCTCGGCCGCCCGTTCGCTGTCGACGTGGATCCACTGACGGTCGCCCGTCGCGTCGGCGAACAGGTCGATCCTGTCCTGCGTGATCGTGAGCCACTCGCTGGAGCCGAGCGTCGTTCCTGCCGCTGCCGAGATCTCGGCCGCGTCGTTGAAGACCTTCATCCGTCACTTCCGTGCTGGTGCTGCATGACCACTCGACCCTAACCGAGGCGCCGTGCGACCCACGTCACACCCACCCCCTCCTCCGGGTTCCCACGAGACCGTCGGAAACTTCCTGGGTGGACCCAGGAATCCCGCTCCGACCACATGAAGTTTCCTGCGCGCGACGTGGGATTCGAGCGTGGGGGCACCTCCCACGACGGAGTCGTAGGGGGACTCGTGGGAAACGGGGTCAGTCGACGCGGGCGAGGACGACCGAGGCCGGGAGGTCGGGGGCGTCGGTACCGATGTCGAACGCGTCGGCCAGCGCCTCCTCGGCCCGGGCGAACCGCTCGGGCGTGTCCGTGTGCAGCTCGATCAGCGGCTGCCCCCGGCGCACCGTGTCGCCGGGCTTGGCGTGCAGCACGACCCCGGCGGCCGCCTGCACCTGCTCACCCGGGCGCGATCGACCGGCCCCGAGCCGCCACGCGGCGACACCGACCGCGAGCGCGTCGAGCCGGGTCAGCACCCCGTCGGCCGAGGCGGTGACGACCTGCGTCTCCTTCGGCGTGGGGAGCGCCGCGTCGGGGTCGCCGCCCTGCGCGGAGATCATCCGGCGCCAGACGTCCATGGCGCGGCCGTCGGCCAGGACCTCGGCCGGGTCGACGTCACCCCGCCCCGCCGCGGAGACCATCTCGCGGGCCAGGGCGACGGTCAGGTCGACCACGTCCTGCGGCCCGCCGCCGGCCAGCACCTCGACCGACTCGGCGACCTCCACCGCGTTGCCCGCGGTCAGGCCGAGCGGCGTCGACATGTCGGTGAGCAGGGCGACGGTCGTGACCCCGGCGTCCTGGCCGAGCGAGACCATCGTCTCGGCGAGCTCCTGGGCCTGCTCGAAGCTCTTCATGAAGGCGCCGGAGCCGACCTTCACGTCGAGCACGAGCGACCCGGTGCCCTCGGCGATCTTCTTGCTCATGATGGAGCTCGCGATGAGCGGGATGGCCTCGACCGTGCCCGTCACGTCGCGCAGCGCGTAGAGCTTCTTGTCGGCCGGCGCGAGTCCCGCACCCGCGGCGCAGATGACCGCTCCGACGTCCTCGAGCTGGCTCAGGATCTCCTCGTTGGACAGGTCGGCCCGCCACCCGGGGATCGCCTCGAGCTTGTCGAGCGTGCCGCCCGTGTGGCCGAGCCCGCGACCCGAGAGCTGGGGCACCGCGACACCACACGCCGCCACGAGCGGCGCCAGCGGCAGGGTGATCTTGTCGCCCACTCCCCCGGTGGAGTGCTTGTCGGAGGTCGGGCGGCTGAGGCTCGAGAAGTCCATGCGCTCGCCCGAGGCGATCATGGCGGCGGTCCACCGGCTGATCTCGGAGCGGTCCATGCCGTTGAGCAGGATCGCCATCGCGAGGGCCGACATCTGCTCCGGCGCGACGACACCCCGGGTGAAGGCGTCGACGACCCAGTCGATCTGCTCCGGGCTCAGCCGGTGCCGATCGCGCTTGGCCGCGATGACCTCGACCGCGTCGAAGGGTTCAGTCATGGGATGCCTCCTGGGGTGGCGGTGGTGGAAGAGGGTACGGCTGCGGGGACGCGACCGGGTACGCGTGGCCGGGCTGCTGCGGGTACGGGTGGTACGCAGGCGGGTACGGGTACGGGTACGGGTACACGTACCCCGGCGCCCACGTCGGCGGGGGCGGCGGCGGAGGCTTCGGGGGCATGGGCGGTCGGGTGCGCTGCAGGCCGCGCGCCCGGGCCATGACCTCCACCAGCAGCACGAACACGATCGACGTCACGAGGGTCGGCAGCACGTCGAGCACGCCGTACTCCTCGGAGGTGACCCCCACGGTGTTGAACGACTCGAGGGTGAACAGCACGAGGTTGTTGGCGACGTGCGCGGCGATGGCCGCCTCGAGACCGCCCGTGCGGATGACCAGCCACGACGCCGTCAGCGCGAAGATCGTCACGTCGACGAGGCCCCAGAACTCGTAGAGGTGACCGGCCACGAACAACGGCGTGCTGACCAGCACGGGAACGACGGCCCACCGCGTCCACGACCCCACCAGCTGGAACAGGTACCCGCGGAACACGTACTCCTCGGCCGTCGCCTGGAGCGGCGTCACCAGCAGGGCGACGGCGAAGTAGATCCACGCGTCGTCCGCGAGGCTGGGTGCGTCGAGCTCGCCGCCCAGGCCGAGCGCCAGCCCGCCGAGGATCGCCGCCGCGTACAGCACGAGCGCCACCGCGCCCACCTGCGCCAGCCAGCCCCAGCGAAGGCGGCCCTCGACGGACGAGAGGTACCCGACCGGTCGGGGTCCGGTCGCCAGCACACTCAGGAGCACGGCCGGCAGCATCAGGGCGATCAGCAGCAGCGAGAAGCCGAGCTCCCAGGGCGAGGACATCAGCCCGGCGCCGAGGTCGTCGATCCAGCGCTCGATCTCGTCGCCGTCGCCGCCTGAGGCGATGACCAGCACCAGGAGTGCACCGACCGTCAGGGCGGCGGCGGCCAGGACGTACCCGAACGCGCCGATCAGGCCGGCGACCGGGAGCTTCCACCACTCGTGATCGGGGTGCTCACGTGCGAGCCGGTGGTACGGGGTCGCCACCGCTCACGCCTCGGTCAGGTCGCAGACGAGGCTCTCGTAGCCCCGCAGCACCCAGGTCGGGCGACGCGGTGCGTCGAGCAGCTCGATGCTGCCGTAACGCGCGAGCAGGGCGCGCAGGCTGATCTGCAGCTCGAGGCGCGCGAGCGGCGCGCCGAGGCAGAAGTGGAGTCCCATGCCGAAGCCGACGTGCGGGTTCGGGTCGCGGGACACGTCGAACGCGTCGGCGTGCTCGAAGGCCTCAGGATCGCGATTGGCCGAGCCCATCAGGCACGCCACGACCTCGCCGGCCCGCACCGTCTGCCCGTCGACCTCGACGTCGCTCGTGGCGGTGCGCTCGAACAGCTGCAGGGGCGCGTCGAAGCGGATGAGCTCCTCCAACGCTGTCGCGACCTCGACCTCGCCCGAGCGGACCCGCGCCTCCTGCTCGGGGTGGCCCAGCAGGGCGACCAGCCCGTTCCCGAAGGTGTTGACCGAGGCCTCGTGGCCGGCGTTGAGCAGCAGCACCACCGTCGCCACGAGCTCGTCGTCGGAGAGCTTCTGGCCCCCGCCCCCGTCGGCGTCGTCGCGGGCCGCGACGAGATCGGTCACGAGGTCGTCGCCCGGGGTGCGGCGTCGGTGCTCCACGACCTCGCGCACGTAGGCGGCGAAGCTCACGCTCGCCTCGACCGCGGCGGCGCGCGTCGCGTCGTCGACGTCGGACTCGTACATGTGGACGATCGCCTGCGACCAGTCCCGCAGCAGCTCGTGGTCGGTGCGCGGGAAGCCCAGCAGGTCGGCGATCACGAAGACCGGGAAGGGCTCCGCGAAGTCGGCCAGGAGGTCGCTGCGGGGCTCCAGCCGGTCGACCATCTCGGCGGCCAGCGTCTCGATGCCCGGCCGCAGCCGCTCGACGTGGCCCCGCCCGAAGGCGCCGGCGAGCAGCCGCCGCATGCGGGTGTGCTCCGGGGGCTCGTTCTCCATCAGCTGGTTGCGGTGGAGGGTGTTGAACGGCTCCATCACGTCGGCCGGCTCGTGGTCGGTCCAGAGACGTCCGAACGCCCGGTTGCGCAGCACCTGGGTGACCGAGGCGTGCGTCGTGGCGAGCCAGCGACCCGTGGGCTCGTGCCACCGCAGGCTGCCGCCGGCCCTCAGCTCGGCGAGCGCCGGGTAGGGGTCGGCGACGAAGCCGGGGGCGGTCAGGTCGAGGTGGCTCGCGCTCACGCGGGCGGTTCCGGAGCGGCCGTCCCGGCCGCCAGGTCGGTCACGTCGAACGCGTCGGGCAGGACCTCGTCCATCGTCTTGATGCCCGAGGGCGTCTGCAGCTGCATCGTGGGTCCGCCGTTCTCCCACAGCAGCTGTCGGCACCGGCCGCACGGCATGAGCGGACGGCCCTCGGAGTCGACGCAGGCGACCGCGATGAGGCGTCCCCCGCCCGTGGCGTGCAACGCGGAGACCATGCCGCACTCGGCGCACAGCGCGACCCCGTACGCGGCGTTCTCGACGTTGCAGCCCAGCACCACCCGGCCGTCGTCGACCAGTCCGGCGACACCGACCTTGTAGTTCGAGTACGGCGCGTAGGCGCGGCCCATGACCTCGGTCGCGTAGCGCGTCAGGGACGCCCAGTCGACCGGGTCGTCGGCGCCCTTGATGCCCAGCGACATCGCTGCGGGCGCCACTAGCCCGCCCCTCCGCGTCTGTACGGTTTCCCGTCGGCCGCCGGCATGCGGAGACGTTGGGAGAACACGGCCAACACGAACAGCGTCACGACGTACGGCGTCATGCCGGTGAAGGACGCGTTGACCGTGTCGGAGCTGAAGAACCAGACGAAGGCGCCGAGCGACAGCCCGGCGATGACGAGGCCCGTGGTCCGCTCGGCCGCACGCACCTTGATGACCGCGAACACCGCCAGCAGGATCGCGACGAGCAGCAGGAGGGCGTGCACCAGGGTGCCGCTGTTGGACAGCAGCGAGATGCCGTCGGTGTAGCCGAACATCAGCGAGCCCGTCAGCACGCCGCTGGGTCGCCAGTTGCCGAAGATCATCGCGGCGAGGCCGATGTAGCCGCGGCCACCGGTCTGACCGACGGTGAAGGACGACGAGGCGACCATCGCGAGATACGCGCCGCCGAGGCCGGCGAAGGCCCCCGAGATCAGCACCGCGACGTACTTGTAGCGGTACACGTTGATGCCGAGGGTCTCGGCCGCCTGCGGGTTCTCACCGCAGGAGCGCAGCCGCAGGCCGAAGGACGTGCGCCACAGGACCCAGGCGGTCACGGCGACCAGCACGAAGGCCAGGACCGTGAGGACCGAGAGGCGCGTCGTGACGCCCGCGATCGCGCCGGCGACGTCGGAGATGATGAACCAGTGCCGGTCGGCGAGCGACCTGGCCCCGTCGGCGATGAGCGGCACCGTGAACTCCGGTGGCGTCGAGTAGCCCGACAGGTTGCGCGGTCCGCCGCCCTCGAGGTCGTCGAAGGTCGTCTTGGCGAGGAAGCCCACGGCCCCCAGCCCCACGATGTTGATCGCGACACCCGAGATGATGTGGTCGACCCCGAACGAGACCGTCGCGATCGCGTGCAGGAGTCCGCCCAGCAGACCCATCGCAGCCGCTCCGAGCACGCCCACGAGCGGCCCGTAGTGGTACGCGAAGAACGCTGCGCCCCAGGTGCCGAGGAGCATCTGGCCCTCGAGACCGATGTTGACGATGCCGGCACGCTCGGCCCACAGCCCGCCGAGACCGGCGAGCAGGATGGGGCACGCACCGATGGTCGCGGCCCGCAGCGTGCCGGGAGCCGTGATGCGGTCGGCGCCCGTGTAGAGCCGCACCGACGAGATCACGACGATCACGGCCAGGGCCGCGAGCCACCAGGTGTAGCGGAACGTGCGCGCGCGCATGACCTCGGCGCTGACCTGCGGGCTCATGCGGACGCCCCCTCTCGCTCGGCGTCGAGCTGTCGCGAGACCCGCTCGGCCTCGGTCTTGGCACGGCGGCGCCCCACGACCTCGTAGGCCACGACGACCGCGAGCACCGTGACGCCCTGGGTGATGTCGATGACGTCCTTCGCGATGCCGGCCGACTGCAGGTTGTTCGACTGTCCGGACAGGAAGGCGAACAGGGCGGCGGCGAAGAAGATGCCCAGGGTGCGGTTGCGACCCAGCAGGGCGACCGCGAGGCCGAGGAAGCCCAGGCCCGCCTGGAAGTTCTCGGGCGTGCCGAAGGTGTGCACGGAGCCGAAGTAGGCCGGCATCCAGACCAGGCCGGCCACGGCACCCGACAGCGCCATCGTGGCCAGCGTCATCCGCTTGACGTTGACGCCGCTGGCGCGTGCCGCGGTGGCCGACTCGCCCGTGACGCGCAGCTCGAAGCCGAACCGGGTGCGCGCGATGAGGAACCAGTACCCGATGCCCAGGATCAGGGCCAGGCTCGAGAGCGCCCAGACGTCACCGGGGGCGTCGGCGAAGATCTTGAAGCCGAGCGGCTGGCTGTCGAGCGGCAACCGCTCGGTCGTGAAGGTGTAGCCGCTGGCCTGGCCGTAGTTCGTGACGAGGTAGCCCGCCATCGTCAGCGCGATGTAGTTCAGCATGATCGCGCTGATGACCTCGCTGACTCCGCGGTAGACCCGCAGCAGGCCCGCGATCAGCGCGTAGGCGGCGCCCGCGGCAGCAGCCACGACGAGGGTCGCCAGGATGTTGAGCGGCCCGGCCACGAGCCCGCTGCCGGCGAAGAAGGCCCCGGCGCACGAGCCCACGATGTACTGGCCCTCGACACCGATGTTGAACAGGCCCATCCGGAACCCGATGGCCGCCGCGATGCCCGAGATCGAGAGCATGGCCGACTGGTTGATGATCGTGAGCAGGACGCGATCGTTCGGCACCGAGAAGATGACCTCGAGGAAGTCGCCCGGCGACCCTCCGAAGGCGGCGATCAGGACGCCGGTCGCGAGCATCGCGGCGACCACCGCCACGAGGGGCGGGAGCAGGCCACCGACGACCGTGTCGAGGACACGTCGCATGCTGAGACTCCTCATGCCGCCTCCCCTCCGGTCATGGCTTCGCCGAGGTCGCTCGCGGTGACCGAGGACGGGTCGAACTGGGCCGTGAGGCGCCCTCGCAGGATGACCTCGAGACGGTCGGACAGGCCGATCAGCTCGTCCAGGTCGGCCGAGACCAGCAGCACGCCGAGTCCTTCGCGTCGGGCGGCGCGGATGTGGTCCCAGATCGCGGCCTGGGCGCCGACGTCGACGCCGCGGGTCGGGTGCGACGCGATCAGCAGCCGCGGGCTGCCACTCATCTCGCGGCCCACGATGAACTTCTGCTGGTTGCCGCCCGACAGCGCGCGGGCGGAGGTCTCGACACCCGGGGTGCGGACGTCGAACTCGTCGATGATGCGCTGGGCGTCGGCCCGCGCACCCTTGCGGCTCACGAGCCCGCGCCTGACCGCGGGGGCCGAGGTCTGGTGGCCCAGCACGCGGTTCTCCCAGAGCGGGTAGTCGAGCACGAGTCCGTGCCGGTGTCGGTCTTCCGGCACGAAGCCCACGCCGAGGTCACGCACCGCACGGGTGCTGAGCCGGGTGATGTCGTCCTCGCCGAGGTGGATCGAACCGGCGTGGGCGCGCACCATGCCCATCACGACCTCGACGAGCTCGGACTGGCCGTTGCCCTCGACCCCGGCGATGCCGACGACCTCGCCGGCGTGCACGGTCAGCGAGATGTCGTGCAGCAGGTCGCGACCGGTGTCGTCGGCGACCGAGACCCCGTCGAGCCGCAACACGGGCCGATCGGTCACGGTCGACTCCGAGGTGGCGGGCGACGGGAGCTCGGCGCCGACCATGAGCTCGGCGAGCTCGCGCTTCGTGGCGGTCTTCGGGTCGGCGGTGCCCACCGTCGTGCCGCGTCGCATGACCGAGATGTCGTCGGCGATCTGCCGCACCTCGTCGAGCTTGTGCGAGATGAACAGGACCGAGCGGCCCTGGGTCACGAGCTCGCGAAGGTTCGCGAACAGTGCGTCGACCTCCTGCGGCACGAGGACCGCGGTCGGCTCGTCGAGGATGATCAAGCGGGCGCCGCGGTAGAGGACCTTGAGGATCTCGACCCGCTGACGGACCGCGACCCCGAGCCGCTCGACCAGGGTGTCCGGGTCGAGGCCGAAGCCGAAGCGGTCGGAGATCTCCCGGATCTCGCGCTTCGCGTCGTCGCCGATGCCGTGCAGCTTCTCCGCACCGAGCACGATGTTCTCGGCCACCGTGAGGTTGTCGGCCAGCATGAAGTGCTGGAACACCATGCCGATGCCGGCGGCGATCGCGTCGGTCGGCGAGGCGAACGACACCGGGGCGCCGTCGACAAGGATCTCGCCGTCGTCGGCGGGCTGGACCCCGTAGAGGATCTTCATCAGCGTGGACTTGCCGGCACCGTTCTCACCGATCAGCGCGTGCACGCTCTCCGGCCGGATGTGCAGGGACACGTCGTGGTTGGCGACGACGCCGGGGAACCGTTTGCCGATCCCGCGCACCTCCACATCGATGGTCGTCACGCAGACATCCTCTCGCAGGTCGTGGGCAGAACAAGGAAAACACAAGTGGGTCCGGGAGCCTCCTCCCGGACCCACTCATGACGCGTGGGTGAAACGACTCACGGCTCGGTCGGAACCTCGATGTCACCGCTGATGATCTGCGCCTTGTAGTCCTCGAGCTGGGCGATCGTCTCGGGGGTCAGGAACCCGCCCGACACCGAGTAGCCAACGCCCTCGTCGGCCAGGGTGAAGGTCGTGAAGCCCTGGTCCGGCTCGCCGTTGACGACCGACTCGATGAAGCCGAACGTCGCCGTGTCGACGCGCTTGAGCATCGACGTGATGATGTGCTGGGCCTGCTCCGGACCGGCGGTCAGGAACTGGTCGGAGTCGACACCGATCGCGAGCTTGTCGGCCGCGACCGCTGCGTCGAAGACGCCCGTGCCCGAGAAGCCGGCGGCGTGGAACACGATGTCGGCACCGTCGCCGTACTGGCCCTCGGCGGCAGCCTGTCCACCGGCCGGATCGCCGAAGCCCGCGGGATCGGACTCCTCGATGTAGGTCGAGAGGATCTCGATGTCGGGGTCGACCGCCTCGGCGCCCGCGGCGTAGCCCGCCTCGAACTTCTGGATCAGGGTGTTGTTGACACCGCCGACGAAGCCGATCGTGCCGGTCTCGGACTGCAGAGCAGCCGCGGCACCGACGAGGAAGGAGCCCTCGTTCTCGGCGAAGCCCAGGTAGGCGACGTTGCAGTTGACGTCGTCCTCGGTCGGGTCGAAGCCGTCGATCACGGCGAAGGCGACGTTCGGGTACTCCGGCGCGACGGTGTCGACCGCCTCGCTGTACGCGAAGCCGACACCGACGATGACGTTGTGGCCGCTGTCGGCGAAGTTGCGCAGGCGCTCCTCGCGGATGTCCTCGGACTCGTCCTGACCGGCCTCGCCCTCGCTGACGTCCGTGAGACCGAACTGCGCGACGGCCTTCTCGAGACCGGCGTAGGCCGAGTCGTTGAACGACTGGTCACCGCGTCCGCCGACGTCGTACGCCAGGCTGACCTTGGCGTCACCCTCGATCTGCACGGGGTCGCACTCGGGCGCGGCCTCGGTGTCGTCGGTGTCGTTGTCGGCGGCCGTGCCGCAGGCGGACAGGATGAGTCCGCACGTCGCGATGGCGACGCCGTACGTCGAGAGTCGGCGCACTTTTCCTCCTCGGTGATCGGCACGGCCTTCTGCCGGCCTGCGGCAGACTCTAGGTCGCGCCAGGCCTACCCGGAAGCGTTGTGACGACCCGTAACCGTTTTGTCACTCAGGCGGAGGCCGACCCCGCCCCTTGAGGTGCGAGCGAGGGACGAGCGAGCCTCGACAGGGGTGCCGCCACCACCGTCCGGTCCGGCCGTCCGCTGATAGAGCGCCTCAGCTCAGTGCGGCGGCGGCGAGGACGCGGGCGCCGACGGCGATGGCCCGCTCGTCGACCCGGAGGTTGCCCTGGTGGAGGTCGTACGTCGGCCCGTCGGGCGTGCGCGTGCCGAGGCGTCCCATGGCTCCGGGCACCGCCTCGACGTACCAGGCGAAGTCCTCACCGCCGAGGCTCTGGGAGGTCGAGGCGACCCCGCTCGGTCCGATGACCTCGGTCACGGCCCGGCGCATCGACTGCGTGGCCGCGAAGTCGTTGACGACGGGCGGCACGCCCCGCACGTACAGCACGTCGGCGCTCACCCCGAACGGCTCGATGATGTCGGCGATGAGACCGCGCACGAGGTGCTCGGCCTGGTGCCACGCGTTCGCGTCGAGCATGCGCAGCGTGCCGGCGAGCTCGCCCGTGGCGGGGATGACGTTGGCGGCCTGACCGGCGGCGATCTGGCCCCACACCATCGACACCCCGGCCCGAGGGTCGAAGCGGCGCGACAGCACGGCGGGCAGCTGCGTGACGAGGCTGCCCAGCGCGTACGTGAGGTCCTCGGTCAGGTGGGGGCGCGACGTGTGCCCGCCGCGGCCGCTGAGCGTGACCTGGATGCGGTCGGAGGCACCCGTGATGGGGCCCTCGCGGAGGCCGACCTGGCCGACGTCGAGCGACGGGTCGCAGTGCAGCGCGAAGATGCGCGACACGCCCTTCAGCACGCCCTGCGACAGCAGCTTGAGCGCGCCGCCGGGCATGACCTCCTCGGCCGGCTGGAAGAGGAACCGCACCCGGACCGGCAGCGGCTCGATGCGGTGCGCCTCGGCCAGGGCCACGGCCGCCCCCACCAGTCCGGAGATGTGGACGTCGTGGCCGCACGCGTGGGCCACGTTCGGCACGATCGATCGCCACGTGTCCTGGGTCGTGTCAGGGATCGGGAGCGCGTCGAGGTCGGCGCGCAGGGCCACGATCGGACCCTCCTCGCGTCCCACCTCGGCGACGAGGCCGGTGCCGGGGAGCAGCTCGTACGAGATGCCGTGCTTGTCCATCCACCGGGCGACCACGTCGGTCGTGCGCTCCTCCTGCCAGGAGAGCTCGGGATGGGCGTGGACGTCACGGCGCAGGTCGATGAGGTCAGGGGTGATCTCGTCGATCGTGCGCGTCACGACGTCGAGGGAACCCATCAGGCCAGGATACGCGCGGCTCGGGATGTGCGTGGGTGCACGACCGAAGGCCGGGATCAGACGAGGTCGAGACCGTCGTCGACGGGAGCGGTCGCGCGGCTCGACCAGGGACGCGGCAGGCGGCGGCGGTTCGCCAGCGCGAGGCGGATGGCGGCGTCGTGGCGCATGAAGTAGACGGCCGAGGCGATGACGCCGAGCCCGACCACGAGCCCGCTCGCGGCCAGGGCCCAGCGGGCGCCGAAGGCCTCCGCGAGCCAGCCGATGACGGGCGCCCCCAGGGGCACGCTGCCCAGGAAGACCATGAGGTAGAGCGACGCGACGCGTCCGCGCATCGCCGGGTCGGTCGACATCTGGATCAGGGCGTTGGCGGTCGTGACCGCGGTCAGCACCGACAGCCCCACGAGGGGCAGGACGGCCGCGTAGGTCACGTAGGTCGGCATCACGGCCGACAGCACCTGCACGGCGGCGAACAGCAGGGCCGCGCCGACGATGAAGCGGAGCCGTGGGGAGGGGCGACGAGCGGCGAGCAGGGCCCCCGCCAGCGAGCCGATCGCCATGATCGAGCCGAGCAGCCCGAACTCCCCCGCGCCCTTGCCGAACTCCTCGGTCGCCATGAGGGCGCTCGTGACGGCGAAGTTCATCCCGAAGGAGCCGAGGAAGAACACGCACGAGAACAGCAGCACCAGGTCGGGCCGCGACCGCACGTACCGGACGCCGGCCCGCACCGCGCCACGTCGGTCGCCCGTGAGCGGTGCCGGGTGCAGCCGGGCCGGGTCCATGAGCTGCAGCGCGAGGAACACGAAGCCGTAGCTCAGCGCGTTCGCGAGGATGACCCAGCCGGTCGCGTCGACGCCCGAGCCGAACGCCGCGATCAGCACGCCGGCCAGCGCCGGGCCGACGAGGCGTCCGGAGTTGAAGGAGGCGGAGTTCAGGGACACCGCGTTGCTGAGGTGCTCCTGTCCCACCATCTCGGCCACGAACGACTGACGGGCGGGGGCCTCCAGCGCACGCGCGGCTCCGAACAGGGTCGTCAGCACGTACACGTGCCACACCTGCACCACGCCCGTGATCGCGAGCAGGCCGAGCAGGGCCGAGGGCACCGCCATGCCGAGCTGCAGCCAGCGCATCAGCGTGCGCTTCGCAACGCGGTCGGCCAGCACGCCGGCGAACGGCGAGAGCACGAGCGACGGGAGGAGCTGGAGCGCGATCGTGAGGCCGAGCGCCGCTCCGCTGCCCGTGAGCTGCAGCACGAGCCAGGCCTGTGCGGTGCTCTGCAACCAGGTGCCGACGTTCGACAGCAGCGCACCCGAGGCGTAGATCCGGTAGTTGCGGACCTGGAGGGAGGTGAAGGTGCCCGGGCGGGGTGCGGTCGTGGTGCCGCCGCGCCTCACGACTCGGCCAGACGCGTGAGGATGCGCGCCGCCTCCGTCAGGACCTCGCGGTCGGTGGGGTCGAGCTCCTGGAGCCGCAGGTAGAGCCAGGCGTCGCGCCGCTCGCGCTCCTCGGAGAGCACCTTCTCGCCCAGCTCGGAGACGCTGACGACGACCTGGCGGCCGTCGTCGGGGTGCGGGGCGCGGTCGGTCATCCCGAGCTCGGCGAGGCTGCTGAGGGTGCGGGTGATCGAGGGCGGACTGACCTTCTCGTGCGCGGCCAGGGCACCGGGCGTCGTGGGTCCGGTCGAGCGCAACGAGCCCAGGACCGACAGCTGCGTGGGCGTCAGCTCGGAGTGTCGCTCCTGCCGGAGCCGCCGGTTCAGCCGCGCGACCGCCAACGCGATCTCCTGAGCAGTGGCGGGCATGTCATGAGCCTAGTTCATTAACCATGCAAACCAAAATCCCCTCCCCCTCCCCACGGGGCGGTGAGATAGGGACCTGTCCCGCGGGCCAGCGGTGAGATAGGGACCTGTCGTGGGCTCCGACACGTCCCTATCTCACCGCCGCCGGGGTCGACACGTCCCTAACTCACCGCCCGGGGGCGGGGTCAGGAGAAGGAGCCCTGGATCTGCCGGACGGTCTCGTCGGCGAGCTTGGCGACGGGACGACGCAGGACCAGGCCGGCGATCCACCCCCAGGACCTCGGGAAGTCGAAGACGGCGCGATAGTGCACGAGCGTGCGGTCGCCGTCGCGCGTGAAGGTCAGGTGGTCGGTCGCCGTGGTGCCACCGTTGACCCCGCGACACACGAAGTGGGTCGGCCGGTCGTGCGCGATCGTCTCGTAGTCCAGCTCGACCGTGCGCCCCATGAACGTCGACCGGTTGCGGTAGGTCGTGCCCAGGCCACCGTCGCCCGACGTCCGCCGGGTCCACACCGTGCCCGGGTCCCAGACCTGCGTGTTCTCGAAGTCGGCGAGGAAGTCGAAGACCTCCTCGACCGGGCGGTCCACCACGAAGCTGCGCTCGACGTCCATGCCTCCACGGTAGGGCGCAGGCGGGATCGCGGCTCGCCAGCCATCCCGCCCGTCCACTGAGTCAGCCGGCGTCGGCACCCTCGCGCTGGCGCGCACGGTAGGCCGCCGCGGCGACCCGGTTGCCGCACGCGATGCTGCAGAAGCGCCGCGACCGGTTGCGGGACAGGTCGACCACGACCCCCTCGCACTCCGGATCCTCGCACCGGGAGAGCCGCGACATCTCGTCGGCCCGGATCACGTCGATCATCGCCATCGCGGTCTCGACCAGGATGCGCTCGGCGAACGGGCGCTCCTCCCCCACGGCGTGCACGTGCCAGTCGAACCCGTCGTGCCGCGTGAGCTGCGGCAGCGCGCTGCCCTCACGCAGCATCTCGTTGACGAGGTCTACCGCGTCGTCGCGGGACGCGAGCAGCACCTCACGCAGTCGCGGCCGGAGGGCCCGCACCCGCCGGAGCTCGAGGGCGTCGTGCCGGCGCGAGCCGGTGTAGCGGTTCTCGGTCGCGAAGGCGTCGAGCTCGTCGACCGACGTCAGCGTGTCCGGATCGAGGGCGCTGTTCGCCAGCCACACGGCGGCCACGAGCACCTGCTCCACGTCATGGGCAAAGACCATGTTGACACCTTACGCCATCCGACCGTAGCGTCATGCCCCATGACCGCCTTGACTCATGACGACGCCCTGAGCGGCCCCCACGGGCCGACCGCCTCGCCCCGTCTCGCCGCCGGTCTGCTCCTCGCCCTCGTCAGCGCCACCGCCTTCGGCACCTCCGGCGCCCTGGCACGCGGCCTCATCGAGTCCGGCTGGTCCCCCGCCGCGGCCGTCACGCTGCGCATCCTGGTCGCGGCCGCCGTGCTCCTCGTCCCCGTGGCGTGGAGCCTGCGCGGTCGCTGGCACACCCTCCTGCAGAACGCACGCCTCGTGACCGCCTACGGCGTCGGAGCCGTCGCCGGGGCCCAGCTCTGCTACTTCCAGGCGATCGCGCGCATGGACGTCGGCATGGCACTGCTGATCGAGTACACCGCTCCCGTCGCCGTCGTGGTCTGGCTCTGGATCCGCCGTGGCGAGCGCCCCGGACCGTTGACCCTGGCGGGCGCCGTGGTGGCCGCCCTCGGCCTGGTGCTCGTGCTCGACCTGCTGTCCGGCGGCGAGCTCGACCCGATCGGCGTGCTCTGGGCGCTCGGCGCGATGGTCGGCGCCGCCTCGTACTTCCTGCTCAGCGCCGACGAGAGCTCGGGCCTGCCGCCGCTCGCCCTCGTGGGTGGCGGCCTCGTCGTCGCCGGCACCCTGCTCGGCCTGGCCTGCCTGGTCGGCGTGCTGCCGTGGGCCGCGACGACGGCCGACGTCACCTACACGGTGGGCACGGTGCCCTGGTGGGTCCCGCTCCTCGCGCTCGGCGTGATCGCCGGTGCCGTCTCGTACCTCACCGGAGTGGCCGCCGCGCGTCGCCTCGGCTCGCGCCTGGCCTCCTTCGTCGCCCTGACGGAGGTGCTCATGGCCCTCGTCTTCGCGGCCCTGCTGCTCGACCAGGTGCCCACCGCCGTGCAGCTGCTCGGGGCCCTGGCCGTGCTGACCGGCGTCGTGCTCGTGAAGCTGGGAGAGCCCCGGCCCCCGATCACGCCCGCGGAGGGTGGATCGCTGGCCGGGGCTCTCCCGGTCGCCGGTTCGTGAACCGGCTCGGCGTGCTTCCGATCAGCTGCCGACGGCCTGGCGGGACAGCGCGCCCAGCAGGTCGCGGTTCAACCGGCTGATGACGTCGAGCGGGATGCCCTTGGGGCAGGCCGCCGTGCACTCACCGATGTTGGTGCAGCCGCCGAAGCCCTCGGCGTCGTGCTGCTCGACCATGCCGAGCACGCGCGAGTCACGCTCGGGCTGACCCTGCGGCAGCAGGCCCAGGTGCGTGATCTTGGACGCGGTGAACAGCATCGCCGAGCCGTTGGGGCACGCCGCGACGCAGGCGCCGCAGCCGATGCACGTGGCGGCCTCGAACGCGTGGTCGGCGTCGGCCTTCGGCACGGGGATGTTGTTGGCCTCGACCGCGGCACCCGTGGGGGCGCTGATGTAGCCGCCGGCCTGGATGATGCGGTCGAACGAGCCACGGTCGACGACGAGGTCCTTGACGACCGGGAAGGCACCCGCACGCCACGGCTCGATGTCGATCGTGTCGCCGTCCTTGAACGTGCGCATGTGCAGCTGGCAGGTCGTGGTGACCTCCGGGCCGTGCGGGATGCCGTTGATCACGACGCCGCAGGTGCCGCAGATGCCCTCACGGCAGTCCGAGTCGAACGCGACCGGGTCCTCGCCGTCGATCGTCAGCTTCTCGTTCAGGACGTCGAGCATCTCCAGGAAGGACATGTGCTCGTCGACCGACTCGAGCGGGTACGTGACCATCGAGCCCTTCGCGTCGGCATCCTTCTGGCGCCAGATGTTGACGGTGATCTTCATCGGTAGCTCTCCATCACTTGTAAGACCGGGCCTTCATCTCGACGTACTCGTACTCGAGCGGTTCCTTGTGCAGGATCGGGGTCTGCCCGTCGCCGTCGGTGTCGTACTCCCACGCCGAGACGTAGGCGAACTGGTCGTCGTGGCGCATGGCCTCGCCGTCCTCGGTCTGGCTCTCGGCGCGGAAGTGGCCGCCGCAGGACTCGGCGCGGTTGAGCGCGTCGATGCACATCAGCTCACCGAGCTCGAGGAAGTCGGCCACGCGGCCGGCCCGCTCGAGGGTCTGGTTGAGCTCCTCGTTGACGCCCGTGACCTTGACGTTGGTCCAGAACTCGTTCTTGAGCTCGCGGATCAGGCCCACGGCCTTCGTCAGGCCCTCGGCCGTGCGCTCCATGCCGCAGTACTCCCACATGATGTGGCCGAGCTCCTTGTGGATGGAGTCGACCGTGCGGGTGCCGTCGATCTCGAGCAGCTTCGTGATGCGCGCCTCGACCTCCTGGCGCGCCTCCACGACGCGCGGGTGGTCGTCGGCGATCTTCTCGAACGGGCTGGCGGCCAGGTAGTCGGCCAGCGTGTTCGGCAGGACGAAGTAGCCGTCGGCCAGGCCCTGCATCAGCGCCGAGGCACCGAGGCGGTTGGCGCCGTGGTCGGAGAAGTTCGCCTCGCCCGCGCAGAACAGGCCCGTGATGTTGGTCTGCAGGTCGTAGTCGACCCACAGGCCGCCCATGACGTAGTGCACGGCCGGGTAGATGCGCATCGGCTCGGAGTACGGGTCCTCACCCGTGATCCGGGCGTACATGTCGAAGAGGTTGCCGTACTTGGCCTCGACCGCCGGGCGGCCCAGACGCTCGATCGCGTCGGCGAAGTCGAGGTAGACACCCAGGCCACCGGGGCCCACGCCCTTGCCGTCGTCGCACTGGTACTTCGCGGCGCGCGAGGCGATGTCGCGGGGCACCAGGTTGCCGAACGAGGGGTAGATGCGCTCCAGGTAGTAGTCGCGCTCGTCCTCGGGGATCTGCGAGGCGGGGCGGTCGTCGCCCTCCTTCTTCGGCACCCAGATGCGACCGTCGTTGCGCAGCGACTCCGACATCAGGGTCAGCTTCGACTGGTACTCGCCCGAGACGGGGATGCAGGTCGGGTGGATCTGCGTGTAGCAGGGGTTCGCGAAGTAGGCGCCCTTCTTGTGGGCGCGCCACGTGGCGGTGGTGTTCGAGCCCATCGCGTTGGTCGACAGGAAGAACACGTTGCCGTAGCCGCCGGTGGCGAGCACGACCGCGTCGGCCGTGTGGGTCTCGATCTCACCGGTGACCATGTCGCGCACGACGATGCCGCGAGCGCGCTCGACGCCGTCGGCATCGGGCACGAGGATGACCTCGAGCATCTCGTGGCGCGTGTTCATCTCGACCGTGCCGGCGCCGATCTGGCGCTCGAGCGCCTGGTAGGCGCCGATCAGCAGCTGCTGACCCGTCTGACCGCGGGCGTAGAACGTGCGCGAGACCTGGACGCCGCCGAACGAGCGGTTGTCGAGCAGGCCGCCGTACTCGCGGGCGAAGGGCACGCCCTGCGCGACGCACTGGTCGATGATGTTCACCGAGACCTGCGCGAGGCGGTAGACGTTCGACTCGCGCGAGCGGAAGTCGCCGCCCTTCACGGTGTCGTAGAAGAGGCGGTAGATGCTGTCGCCGTCGTTGCGGTAGTTCTTGGCCGCGTTGATGCCGCCCTGGGCGGCGATCGAGTGGGCGCGGCGCGGGCTGTCCTGGTAGCAGAAGCTGACGACCTGGTAGCCGGCCTCGCCGAGCGTGGCGGCCGCCGAGGCGCCGGCCAGGCCGGTGCCGACGACGATGACCTTGATCTTGCGGCGGTTGGCCGGGTTGACCAGCTTGGCGTTGAACTTGCGGTCGTCCCAGCGGCGCTCGATCGGGCCGGTCGGGGCAGCCGCGTCGCGGATGTCGTCGCCGACGACGTGGAACTCGCCGGGTGCGGGGGTGGTGGTGGTCACGGCGTTCAGGCCTCCAGTCCGAGGAAGATCGCCCACGGCGGCAGCAGGAAGCCGATGACGATGACGAGCGTCACGACGACGGCGATGCCGGTGAGGCGGGAGTCGATGCGGGTCGCGCTGCGGTTGCCGCCGAGCGAGGTGAGCGCGCTCCAGATGCCGTGCCACAGGTGCAGGCCGACCGCGAGCATCGCGACGGTGTAGCCGACCGTGACGTACCAGATCTCGAAGCCGTTCACGACGCGGTCGTACGGGCTGTCGGAGGCGCCGCCGGGCGTCACGACCTGCGCCGTGAGGTGCAGCAGGTGGTAGACGATGAACGCCAGGATCACGACACCGCCCCAGCGCAGGGTGAACGAGGCGTAGCTGCGCTGGATGCCCGTCCGGTTCTGCTTGGAGTGGTAGCGCTTGCCACCGGCGTAGCCGGCGGCGCGGCGGTTGCGGATCGTCAGCACGACGACCGCGTAGATGTGCACCAGGATCGCGGCGAGGAGCACCACGCGCACGATCCAGAGCAGACCCTCGTAGGGCAGCATGGGCTCACCGAAGGTGCGCAGGTGGTGGGCGTACTCGTCGAACGCCTCCTGGCCCGCGAAGACCTTCAGGTTGCCGTACATGTGCAGGAGCAGGTACCCGATCATGATCAGACCGGACACTGCCATCGAGTACTTGAGCGCCACCGTCGACCGCGTCGCGGGCGTGCGCTTCGTCGGAGCAGAAGTCACCACGGGGCCACAGTAAGCCGGTTCCACGATTCTGTCGCAGTCTGACTGAGGCTCACTTTCATAGACGACGGGCATGCAAGACTGGTGACGTGCAGATCCAGCAGCTCCGGTACTTCGTGACGGTCGCCCAGACCCGGCACTTCACCCGCGCCGCCGAGCTCACGGGCGTCTCCCAGCCCAGCATGTCCAAGCAGATCCGGGTGCTCGAGAACTCGCTCGGCACCCCGCTGTTCGTGCGCAACCGCGGGGCGATCGAGCTCACGAGCGCGGGCGAGGCCCTGCTCCCCCACGCCGAGCGCATCATCATCGACGTCGAGGCCGCCGAGGAGTCGGTGCGCGAGGTGGCCGGGCTGCGCCGCGGACGCGTGCGCCTCGGCGCGACGCCCTCGCTGTGCGACGGCGTGCTGCCCGAGGTGCTGACGGCGTTCCACCGGCGCCACCCCGGCATCGACCTGGAGGTGCACGAGTCCGGGTCGCGGCTGCTGATGCGGGAGCTGGCGCGCGGGCGGCTCGACCTGGCGCTCAACATCGTCTCGGCCGAGACCGAGCACGAGGACCTCGTCACGACCGAGCTGCTGACCGAGCAGCTCGTGCTCGTGGGTCCGCCGCACCACGACCTCGCGACCGAGGTCCGGGTCAGCGACCTGCGCGAGGTGCCGCTCGTGATGGCACGCGAGGGCTACGACCTGCGCGAGCGCACCAACGCGGCGTGCCGCCAGGCGGGGTTCGAGCCGCGCATCGCGGTCGAGGGCGGCGAGATGAGCGCCGTGCTCCGGTTCGTCGAGGCCGGCCTGGGGCACGCGATCGTGCCGCAGATGGTCGTCTCGACCCGCCCCCAGCTGACCGTGGCCCGGCTCGCTCCCGCGCTCACCCGCACCATCGGGATCTCGCACCGGCCGGAGGAGGCCCTCTCCCTCGCTGCCCGCGCCTTCCGCGACGAGCTCGTCCAACAGCTCGGCTGACGCGGCTCGACCAACGGAGGCTCAGCCCAGGGGGAACCTCGTGTCGACGTGCCAGCCGCCGCCGTCGTGGCAGAACAGCACGAACTCGTGCACCTGGAACTCCGCGGAGAAGCCCGCGAGCTCGGCGCAGGCGTGGTCGAGCGACGGGGCGTCGAGGTGGTGCGCGACGGTCACGTGCGGGTGGAAGGGGAACTCGGGCTCGCCGGCCGCCAGCCCCTCGCGCACGTCGGCGGCGAGGCGCGACGTCTCCTCGCTGCCGTCGGCGACCGCCACGAACGCGACGGGCGAGACGGGGTGGAACGTGTCGGTGCCGTCGAGGCGCATCGTGAACGGTCGGTGCGACGGACCGATCGCGGCGAGCGCGGCGCGCACCGTCTCGATCTCCGCCGTCGACGCGGACGTCGGCGGCACGAGCGTGACGTGCGTCGGCACGAGCTCTCCCTCTGGATCACCGAACTCGCAGCGCTTGCCCCGCAGGTGGGAGGCGTGGGGCTCCGGCACCGCGATCGCGACCCCGTAGGTCGTCCCGCCCGTCGACTGCCCCACCGTCGTCATGCCGGGCGGACGAAGCCGGAGCGCTCGTAGACGAGCTCGAGGGTGGGAGCCGCGACCTCGCGGGCGCGCGCGGCGCCGGCGGCGAGGACGCGGTCGAGCTCGCCCTTGTCGTCCAGCAGCTCACGGGTGCGGTCGCCGAACGCTCCGACGAAGTCGGCCAGGAGGTCACCGAGCGCCACCTTGAGGTGGCCGTACTGCTGACCCTCGTACTCCGCGACCACGTCGTCGATCGTGCGACCGGTGAGCGCCGAGTAGATCGAGAGCAGGTTGGCGATGCCCGGCTTCGTGGCCGGGTCGTAGACGATCTCGGACCCGGAGTCGGTGACCGCCGACCGCACCTTCTTGGCGACCTGCTTCGGGGTGTCGGTCAGGTCGACGACGCCCGCGTGGGAGGCGTTGGAGCCGCTCATCTTCGACGTCGGGTCCTGCAGGTCGTAGATCTTCGCGGTCGCCTTCACGATGTGCGCCTCCGGCACCGTGAACGTCTCGCCGAAGCGGTGGTTGAACCGCTGCGCGAGGTTGCGGGTCAGCTCGACGTGCTGGCGCTGGTCCTCGCCCACCGGGACCTTGTCGGCCTGGTAGACGAGGATGTCGGCCGCCATGAGGATCGGGTAGGTGAACAGGCCGACGCTGGCGTTGTCGGTGCCGCTGCGGGACGACTTGTCCTTGAACTGCGTCATGCGGCCGGCCTCGCCGAAGCCCGTGATGCCGTTCAGCACCCACGCGAGCTGCGCGTGCTCGGGCACATGGCTCTGCACGAACAGGGCGCTGCGCTCGGGGTCGACCCCCGAGGCCAGCATCTGGGCGGCCGCGACGTACGTCCGCTCCCGCAGGAGCGCCGGGTCGTAGTCGACCGTGATCGCGTGCAGGTCGGGGATGAAGTAGAACGCCTCGAACTCGTCCTGGAGCGCGACCCACTGCCGGAAGGCACCGAAGTAGTTGCCCAGGTGGTACGAGTCAGCGGTCGGCTGAGCACCGGACAGCGCACGCGGCCGTCGATCGGAGCGCTCTGTGCCAGACCGAGAGGGGGAAGCGTCGGACATGGCCAGCATCATGCCAGCACGCCTGGGGACGGCATCCACGCCCCGGCCCGCCTCCTCGCCTAGGCTCGACCAGTGGTGAACACGGTGGCGGGCGCAGCGGTCGGGATCAAGCAGTGGCACGTGCCCGGTCGGGTCAACCTGATCGGTGAGCACCTCGACCACAACGGTGGCTTGACGCTCCCGTTCGCGATCGACCGCGGCACGACCGTCAAGGTCCGGCGCCGCGACGACGACCGCGTCGCCGTGTGGAGCGGCGGCGAGCGGGCCGACTTCGCCACCTCCGTCGTGCCGGGCGAGGTCGACGGCTGGGCGGCCTACGTCGCCGGGGTGGTCTGGGCGCTCGGCCAGGCGGGCCACCGCGTGCCCGGGGCCGACGTCGTCGTGGAGTCGACCCTGCCCCAGGGCGCCGGGCTGGCGTCGTCGGCCGCTCTCACGTGCGGCGTCGCGCTCGGGCTCGCCGACGTCGCAGGACTCGGACTCGACCGCGCCGTCGTCGCCGCCGTCGCGCAGCACGCCGAGAGCGGGTTCGTGGGCGTCCCGGTCGGACGCATGGACCAGCTCGCCGTCCTGCTCGGCCAGGCCGGGCACGCCGTGCTGATCGACCACCGCCCCGACCCGCCGACCACCACCGACGTCGTGCTCGACCCGGGAGCCGACGGGCTCGCGCTGGCACTCATCGACACGCGGGTGCACCACGCGCTCGCGGCAGGCGAGTACGCGGCACGCCGGGAGGAGTGCGGCGCTGCTGCGGCCGAGCTGGGCCTCGAGCACCTGGCGGCCGCCCCCGTCGACGCGGTCTTCCGCCTGAGCGACCCGACGCTGGTCAAGCGCACCCGCCACGTCATCACCGAGACCACCCGCGTGCGCGGCGCGGTCAAGGCGCTGAGCATCGGGGCCTGGTCGCAGCTCGGCGGGATGCTCACGTCGTCGCACGAGTCGCTGCGCGACGACTTCGAGGTGAGCTGCCCCGAGCTGGACCTCGCGGTCGAGGTCGCGCTCGAGCACGGCGCGCTCGGGGCACGGCTGACGGGCGGAGGCTTCGGGGGCAGCGTGGTCGCCCTGGTGCCCGCCGACCGCGCGGCCGCCATGGCCACCGCCGTCAAGGAGGCCTTCGTCGGTCGCACGTGGGCCGCGCCGGTCGTGGCTCCGGTCCGGCCCTCCGCTGGTGCCAGACTGGTCCCGTGACTTCCAGCCCCGGCCACCGCCGCATCGCCTACCAGGGCGAGCCCGGAGCCAACTCCCACATCGTCTGCCAGCAGCACTACCCCGAGCTCGAGGCCATCGCCTGCGCCTCGTTCGAGGACGTGTTCGCGGCGGTGCGCTCGGGCGAGGCCGACCTGGCGATGATCCCGATCGACAACACGATCGCGGGCCGGGTGGCCGACATCCACCACTTCCTGCCCGACTCGGGGCTCCACATCGTCGCGGAGCACTTCCTGCGCATCCAGTTCCACCTGATGGCGGTGCCGGGCGCCAGCCTGGAGTCGATCCGCACGGTGCACAGCCACGTGCACGCGCTCGGTCAGTGCCGTCGCATCATCGGCCGGCTCGGCCTCACGACCGTGATCTCGGGCGACACCGCCGGCGCGGCCCGTGAGATCGCGGACGCCGCCGACCCCACGCAGGCGGCGATCGCCCCGCCGCTGGCTGCCGACATCTACGGCCTCGAGGTGCTCGCGTCCGACGTCGAGGACGAGGACCACAACACGACGCGCTTCGTCGTGCTGTCGCGCGAGGCCGTCGTGCCGGTCGCCGGGTCCGGACCGGTCGTCACGACCTTCGTGTTCAACGTCCGCAACCTCCCGGCGGCGCTGTACAAGGCGCTCGGCGGCTTCGCCACGAACGGCGTCAACATGACGAAGCTCGAGTCGTACATGGTCGGCGGCGCGTTCGCGGCGACCCAGTTCCTCGCCGAGGTCGACGGCCATCCCGACGACCCGGGCCTGGCGCGGGCGCTGGAGGAGCTGACGTTCTTCACGACCGACGTCCGCGTGCTCGGCGTCTACCCCGCCGATGCCTCGCGGGCGACCCGCTGATCCCGGTATGAGCGAGCTCGCCTGGCCGCTGAGCGTGCCGGTCCTCAGCGACGGCACCGTGACGCTACGCGCCCACACCCCTGCCGACCTCGACGCGATGCTCGAGACCGCGACCGATCCCGAGATGGTGCGCTGGACGTCCGTGCCCAACCCGTACGACCGGTCCCACGCCAAGCGCTTCCTGAGCGACGTCGTCGCGGCCGGCTGGGACTCCGGCGCACACCTCATGTGGGCGATCGAGGTGCTCGACGAGAACGGACACAGCCGCTTCGCCGGCGACGTCGCCGTGCGCGGACGCGGCGTCTCCGACATCGGCTTCTCCCTGCACCCCGAGGCCCGCGGCCAGGGCGTGATGACCGCGGCCGTGCGGCTCGCGGTCCAGCACTGCTTCGACTCCGGCTTCAGCGAGGCCGTGCAGTGGAAGGCCCACGTCGGCAACCTCGCGTCTCTGCGCGTCGCCCACGCGTGCGGCTTCCGCCTCATCGCCGAGGTGCCCTCGCTGCTCTTCGAGCGAGGCCGCGCGATCGACGGGTGGCTCGGCGTGCTGACCTTCGGCGACCTGATGTTCGCCCGCCAGCCCTGGCGCGGACGTGAGGTGCTGGACGTCAGGACCCGGTCCGGGCGTGACCTGGTGCTGCGGGAGGCCACCCTCGACGACGTCCCGCGGCTGGCGGAGGCTCTGTCCGACGCCGAGACCCAGCGCTGGCTGGTCGACATGCCTCGCGACGAGGCGGGCACCCGCACGGCCGTGGCCCGGTGGTGGTGGCGCGCTGCGACCGGCCAGGTCGCGACCTGGGTCGTCGCGGACGCCGGCACCGACGACGCACTCGGCGAGATCTGCGTGATGGACCTGCACGGCCTCGACCCCACGAGCGGCGAGATCGGGTACGCCCTGCACCCCGACGCCCGCGGCCACGGGGTGCTGCGGGCGGCGCTGCCCGCCGTGCTCGACCACTCCTTCTCCCCCGCCGGGCTCCGGCGTCGCCGCATCACGGCCGCAGCGGCCGAGGGCAACGAGGCCAGCCTCGCGATCCTGCGGGGGGCCGGATTCGTGCCCACGGGCCGGCAGACCGCGGCCGAGCCGCTCGGCGACGGCACCTATGCCGACCTGCACGAGCTCGAGCTCCTCCGCTGACCGACGCCGCGTGCACCGACGCGTGCTGTGACCAGGACAACTGGTTGCCGATGGCAATCATGTCGGTCCGACGCGCCACTATGGGGACATGACTTCCTCCACCCCCGACACCACACCGGCCGCGACCGGCACGGGGCTCCCGGACGACTACCGCCCGTGGCCCGCCCTGTGGGCCATGGTCATCGGCTTCTTCATGATCCTGCTCGACAACACGATCGTGTCGGTCGCGACGCCCGACATCATCCGTGAGCTCGGCACCGACTTCACCAACGGCATCTGGGTCACGAGCGCCTACCTGCTCGCCTACGCCGTGCCCCTGCTCATCACGGGCCGTCTCGGCGACCGGTTCGGGCCGAAGAACGTCTACCTGATCGGCCTGGTCATCTTCACGCTCGCGTCGCTGTGGTGCGGGCTCACCGGGTCGATCGAGGGCCTCATCGTCGCTCGCGTCGTGCAGGGTTTCGGCGCCGCGCTCATGACCCCGCAGACCATGGCGGTCATCACCCGCACGTTCCCCGCTGCCAACCGCGGCAGCGCGATGGCGCTCTGGGGCGCCACGGCCGGCGTCGCCACGCTGGTCGGCCCCATCCTCGGCGGCGTGCTCGTCGACCTCGCGGGCTGGGAGTGGATCTTCATCATCAACGTGCCGGTCGGCGTCATCGGCTTCGTGCTCGCGGTCCGGCTCGTGCCGGTGCTGCCGACCCACACCCGCAGCTTCGACCTCGTCGGTGTCGCGCTCAGCGCGATCGGCATGTTCCTGCTCGTGTTCGGCATCCAGGAGGGCGAGAAGTACGACTGGGGCCAGATCGACGGGTTCCTCAGCGTTCCGCTGCTGATCGGCGGCGGCGTCCTCGTGCTCGCCGTCTTCTTCTGGTGGCAGACCCGCGTGCGCACCGAGCCGCTCGTGCCGCTGAGCCTGTTCCGCGACCGCAACTTCGCCGTGGCCAACATCGGCATCGCCCTGATCTCGGCCGCGATCACGGCCATGGCGCTGCCGTTCATGTTCTACGCGCAGGGTGCCCGCGGCTGGAGCCCGATCCAGGCGGGCCTGTTCATGCTGCCGATGGCGATCGTGCTGATCGCCCTGTCGCCCTACGTCGGACGCCTCGTCGACACCGTGCACCCCCGCACCATCACCCTCGTCGGGTTCTCGACCGCGGCCGTGGCCATGGCCTGGACGGGGATGCTCATCGACGTCGACACCCCGGCCTGGCAGCTGCTCGTCCCGATGGCGTTGTTCGGCGTCTCCAACGCGTGCCTCTGGGCACCCCACGGCGCCACGGCGACCCGCAACCTGCCGATGTCGGCGGCCGGCGCCGGTGCCGGGGTCTACAACACGACCCGCCAGGTGGCCGCCGCGCTGGGCAGCGCCGCCATCGCGTCCCTGATCGGGGCCCGCCTGTCGGCCAACGGGCTCGACGGCGGCGCGGAGTCGTTCCAGGCCGCCGGGGGCTCCATGCCGGCGCAGGTGCAGGGGCCCTTCGCGCAGGCGATGGCGGAGGCCTACTGGCTCCCGGTGGCGTGCTTCACGATCGGCATCGTGGTGGTGCTCTTCTTCCGTGCGCCGAACCACGACCGCGAGCCGGCCGTCGACACCGAGCGGGTGACGTCGGCCGACTGACCGTCGGGCCGGGTTCACGGCGACCCCCTAGGCTGCACGCGTGGGGGACCTACTCGATCAGATCAACGACTTCGCGATCGACCTGGGTGGGTCGGAGTGGGTCTACCTGGCGCTGTTCGCCTTCGCCGCGATCGATGCGATCTTCCCGCCGCTGCCCAGCGAGTCCGTCGTCGTGGCTCTCGCCGCGATCGGCGCCAGCACGGGTGAGCCCGACCTGGTGCTGCTGGGTCTCGCGGCCGGCCTCGGGGCGTTCGTCGGCGACAACATCACCTTCCACGTCGGCCGTGCCGTCGGCGTCGAGCGTTTCCACCCCGACCGGAGACCGAGGCTCGGCAAGGCGATCCACCGGGCGCGGTACGAGCTGGACCGTCGCGCGGCCATCCTGATCCTGACGGCGCGCTACATCCCCGTCGGCCGGGTCGCGGTCAACCTCACAGCCGGTGCGACGGGCTTTCCCCGCAAGCGCTTCGTCCCGCTCAGCGCCCTGGGTGCCGCCTCGTGGGCCACCTACTCCGTCCTGATCGGCGTGGTGGCCGGCACCTGGGTCAAGGAGAACCCGCTGCTCGGCGCTGTCGTGGCCGTCACCATCGCCGCGATCGTCGGCTACCTGATCGACCGCGTCCTCCAGCGCAAGCACCGCAAGGACGAGGCCGCCGCCGAGGACCTCGACCCCGATCCGGCCGCCTGACCTCGACTCGCCCGCCCGGCGCCGTCTCAAGCCTTGTCGTTTTGTCCCACATCGTGAGATCTGTCAGCAGGTCGCTCAGGGACGCCTAGATTCTCCGGGAGCCGACGCCGATCCGAGGCGCCGACGACCGAAGGATCCCACCATGAGCCTGAACCGACGCACCCGTCGCACCGCCGTCGCGGCCGCCACCGCGGCCCTGCTGACGCTCGGCGCCTGCGCCAGCGCGGGAGGTGGCAGCGGCGACGGCGACAAGGAGGTCGTCGACCTGGTCGGCTTCGCCGTCCCGGAGGCCGCGAACGAGGCCATCGAGGCCAAGTTCAACGAGACCTCGGAGGGCGAGAACATCGACATCCGCGGCTCCTACGGTCCGTCGGGCGACCAGAGCCGCAAGGTCGAGGCCGACCCGGAGATCGCCGACTACGTGCACTTCTCCCTCGAGGGCGACGTCGATCGCCTCGTGAAGGCCGGCCTGGTCGACGAGGGCTGGAAGGACAACGAGAACGAGGGCATCGTCTCGCGCTCCGTCGTCGTGCTGGTGGTGCCCGAGGGCAACCCCGGCAACATCCAGGGCTGGGACGACCTCGCCCGCGAGGGCGTCTCGATCGTGACGCCCGACCCGGACTCCTCTGGCGCCGCGCGCTGGAACATCCTCGGTGCCTACGGCCACGCGATCGCCGAGGGCAAGACCGAGCAGGAGGCGAACGACTTCCTCGTCAGCGTGTTCCGCAACGTCGACCAGTGGGCCGCCAGCGGCCGCGAGGCCACCACGGCCTTCGACACCGGCGAGTACGACGTGCTGATCAGCTACGAGAACGAGGCCATCCTGGCCCGCCAGAACGACAAGGCGTACGACTACATCGTCCCGGACGACACCCTGCTCATCGAGAACCCCGGAACGGTCCTGATCGACGCCCCCGAGGCGGCGACGACCTGGCTGGACTTCGTCCTCAGCGACGAGGGTCAGACCGAGTTCGTCAAGAAGGGCTTCCGCCCCGTCGACGACGAGCTGGACCTGGACGGCATCGAGGTCGAGGGCGCCAACGATCCCTCCGACCCGTTCCCGACTCCCGCGACGCTCCTCACGATCGCCGACGACTTCGGCGGCTGGGACGCGGCCAACGCGAAGTTCTTCGCCGAGGAGAACGGCCTCATCAAGCAGCTGCGTGACCAGGCTGCCCAGGGGTGAGCACGCTCGACACCGAACGCCCTGAGCCGGCGCCCGCGCAGCCTCCACTGCGCCGGCGCCGGCCTCGGCGTTCCACCCTGACCCGCGCCTCGGGCGTCGGCCTCGGTCTGGCCGTCGTCTGGTTCAGCCTGCTCGTGCTGATCCCGCTCGCGGCCGTCGTCATCGCAGCGGCCGACGGCGGGTGGGACACCTTCGTCAACACCATCACCGACGGCGACACCGCGGCGGCGATCCGGCTGACGGTCGCCGAGGCCGCACTCGTCACGATCGTCAACGTCGTGATGGGCACCGTGATCGCCTGGGTGCTCGTGCGCGACCGGTTCCCGGGCAAGCGCGTGCTGGAGGTCGTCATCGACCTACCGTTCGCCCTGCCCACGATCGTCGCCGGCCTCGTCCTCCTGAGCCTCTACGGCCCGGACAGCCCGGTCGGCGTCAACGTCGTGAACACGCGCCAGGGCATCTTCCTGGCGCTGCTGTTCGTGACGTTGCCGTTCGTCGTCCGCACCGTGCAGCCCGTGCTGCTCGAGCTCGACGCCGAGGTCGAGGAGGCCGCCGCGTCCCTGGGCGCCTCGCGGGCCACGACGTTCCGGCGCATCATCCTGCCGGCGCTGGCTCCCGCCATCGCCGCCGGCGCGTCGCTGGCCTTCGCCCGGGCCATCAGCGAGTTCGGCTCCCTCGTGCTGATCGCCGGCAACCAGCCGCGCAACACCGAGGTCGCCTCGCTCAAGATCCTCAAGTACATCGAGGGCGACCAGCAGGCGGCCGCCGCGTCCGTCGCCGTGCTGCTGCTCCTCGTCGCGGTCGTCGTGATCGTGGCCCTCGACCTGATCTCACGGAGGGTGGCGGCCCGTGGCTGACGCGATCCCCACGCCCCTCGACGCCGGGCCCGTGCAGGAGGCGAAGCGACGCGTCCGCAGCAAGCGCGGTCCCCTGGCCTACACCCTGCGCGTCGTCGTCATCGCGTACCTGTTCTTCCTGGTCGTGTGGCCCGTGTCGGTCGTCGTGCAGCGCGCCTTCGCTCCCGTCGACGGCAAGCCGGGCGGCATCGGCCCGCTCTGGGAGCGCCTCACCGACCCGGCCGCGATCTACGCCTTCAACCTGACGCTGACCGTCTCGTTCTGGGCCGTCGTCATCAACACGATCTTCGGCGTCGGCATCTCGATCCTGCTCGTGCGGCACCGCTTCCCGGGCCGACGCGTCCTCTCGGTGCTGATCGACCTGCCGATGAGCGTCTCCCCCGTGGTCGTCGGTCTGGCGCTCGTGCTGACCTACAGCACGTCGCTCGGCATCTTCGGCGACGTCCTGCAGGCGACCGGGCTGCGCATCATCAACTCCACGCCCGGCCTCATCATGGCCACTGCGTTCGTCAGCCTGCCGTTGGTGATCCGTGAGGTCATTCCCGTGCTCGAGGAGGTCGGCGACGACGCCGAGACCGCCGCGAAGAGCCTGGGCGCCAACGGCTGGCAGGCGTTCTGGCGCATCACGCTGCCCACCATCAAGTGGGCCGTGGTCTACGGCGTCGTGCTGAGCGCCGCACGGGCCATCGGCGAGTACGGCGCGGTCCGCATCGTCAGCCGTGGAGCCGAGTTCAACGGCGAGACCGCCACCCTGCTCATCCAGAACGAGTACGGCGCCTTCAACGAGGCCGCGGCCTACGCCGCCGCGTTCGTGCTCGTCGTGCTGGCCGTCCTGGCCCTCGTCGTCATCACCGTCATCCGACCGCAGGAGTCGCACCGATCATGAGGAACTCGTTCGTGAGGAAGCAGCCATGAGCATCGAGATCGAGGGCGTCAACAAGTTCTTCGGGGACTTCGCGGCGCTGACCGACATCAACCTGACGATCCCGACCGGTCAGCTGACCGCCCTGCTCGGCCCGAGCGGCGGCGGCAAGTCGACCCTCCTGCGCGTCATCGCCGGGCTCGAGGAGGCCGACACCGGCCGGGTCACGATCGAGGGCAATGATGCGACCTCGCTGCCCGTGCAGAAGCGCAACGTCGGCTTCGTGTTCCAGCACTACGCCGCGTTCAAGCACCTCAGCGTGCGGCGCAACATCGCCTTCGGGCTCGAGATCCGCAAGCGCCCCAAGGCCGAGGTCAACGCGAAGGTCGAGGAGCTGCTCGAGCTCGTCCACCTGACGCAGTGGGGCGACCGCAAGCCCGCGCAGCTCTCGGGTGGTCAGCGCCAGCGCATGGCGCTCGCCCGGGCCCTCGCGATCGAGCCGAGCGTGCTGCTGCTCGACGAGCCCTTCGGCGCGCTCGACGCCAAGGTGCGCAAGGAGCTGCGCGACTGGCTGCGCCGGTTGCACGACGAGGTCCACGTGACGACCGTGTTCGTGACGCACGATCAAGAGGAGGCCCTCGAGGTCGCCGACCAGATCGTCGTCATCAACGACGGCAAGATCGAGCAGATCGGCACCCCCGACGACCTGTACGACCGGCCGGCGAGCGAGTTCGTGCTGAGCTTCCTCGGACCCGTCACGCGGCTCGGCGGCGACCTGATCCGTCCGCACGACATCGAGATCTCCCGCTACGAGCAGGCCTCCACCGCCGCCGGACCCATCACCCGGTGGACGCGAGTCGGCTTCGAGGTGCGCCTCGAGATCACGCCCGACGACGCATTGCACCCCGAGCCGGTGCAGGTCGCGCTGACCCGGACGGAGGCGCGGGCGCTCGACCTCAACCTCGGCGACCGCGTGTGGCTGCGCCCGGCGGTGGGCGCTCAGTCGGTGATCAGCGGCTGAGCTCGCGGGCCCGCAGGACGCGGGTGCCGATCACGAAGATCAGCAAGCCCAGCAGCGCGAGACCGGCGCCGACCAGGCTCGGAGCACGGTAGCCGTGGCCCGCGGCGATGACCATCGAGCCGAACCAGGCGCCGAGGCCGTTGCCCACGTTGAGGGCCGAGTGGTTCAGCGCGGCACCCAGCATCTCGGCGTCGCCCGCCTCGTGCATCAGGCGGACCTGCAGGTTGATCGCCACGACCGAGCCCAGGCCGCCGATCGCGAACGACAGCAGCGCCAGGGCCAGCGGGACGCCGGCCAGCGGCAGCACGAGCAGCAACGTCACGACGGTGGCCACGAAGCCCAGCACGATCGAGCGCTCGACGTCCCAGTCGGCCATGCGCCCGGCGATCCACGTGCCGCCGACGGAGCCGATGCCGAACGCCAGCAGGAACAGCGGCACCGCGCCCTCGCCCAGGCCGGCCTCGTCGGTCACGAGCTTCGCGATGTAGGTGTACATCGCGAACAGACCACCGAAGCCCACCATGCCCGCGACGGCCGCCACGACGACCTGGGGACGCTTCAGCGCCGAGAGCTCCTGGCGGACCGTCGCGTCCGGGTTGCCCGGCGTGGCCGGCACGAAGGCGAGGATCATCAGCGCCGCGACGACGGCGATCGCGAGCACGACCCAGTACGCACTGCGCCACCCGAGGTTCTGCCCGAACCACGTGCTGGCGGGCACGCCGGCGACCGTCGCGACCGACAGTCCGAGCATCACCGAGCTGATCGCCCGGCCGCGGTGCTGCGGCGGCACCATCGAGGCGGCGATGAGCGAGGCGACGCCGAAGTAGGCGCCGTGCGGCAGGCCGGCGACGAAGCGGGCCAGCATGACGGGCCCGTAGGTCGAGGCGATCGCGGTGAAGGCGTTGCCGATGCCGAGCGCCAGCACGAGCGCGACGGCCAGCCCGCGGCGGGGCAGGCGCGCGCCGAGCGAGACCAGCAGCGGAGCGCCGACCACCACGCCGAACGCGTACGCCGTGATGACGTGGCCGGTCGTGGGCACCGACTCGCCGATGCCGTCGGCGATGTCGGGCAGCAGGCCCATCGACATGAACTCGGTCGTGCCGATCGCGAAGCCACCCATCGCGAGCGCCAGGAGGGCGAGACCGAGGTGGGCCGGACGCACGGTCGGGAGACCGAGCTCGCCGGTCCCGGACGTGGGGGCGGCGGCGGTCGGCGCGGCAGGGCTCTCGGAGGTCACCCTTGATTCAAGCCCACCCGATGGCGTCGCATTCCTCCAGGCCCGCGCGAGCCGCGGTGGCAACCGTCACAGCGGGGCCTCGATCGAGGGTTCCCGGTAGACTGGTCGCGGTGAGCCGGGAAGTCTGGTCGGCGGGTGCGAGAGCGCTCCAGCCTTCGACCGACCCCGAGGACCTCCACCCGTGACCATCACCTCGCCCGCCTCCCGCCTGCGTCGCCTGACGACCGACGAGACCGTCTCCGGCCTCGTGCTCCTGACGGCGGCGGTCATCGCCGCCGTCTGGGCGAACTCCCCCGTCGGCGACGCCTACCGCGACCTGACGTCGGCCGTCATCGGCCCCTCGGCCCTGCACCTCGACCTCAGCGTCTCGACCTGGGCCGCCGACGGGCTGCTGGCGGTGTTCTTCCTGGTCGTCGGTCTGGAGATCAAGCACGAGCTCGTCGCGGGCAGCCTCAGCGACCCGCGCGAGGCCGCGGTGCCGATGCTCGCCGCCGTCGGCGGGGTCGTCGTCCCGGCGCTCGTGTACACCGCCGTCGTCGCGACCCAGGGCACCGCCTCGGAGCTGCACGGGTGGGCCATCCCCGCGGCGACGGACATCGCGTTCGCCGTGGCGGTGCTGATGGTGGCCGGCCGCGGGCTCCCGCTCGCGCTCCGGGTCTTCCTGCTGACGCTGGCCGTCGTCGACGACCTGATCGCGATCACGGTCATCGCCGTCTTCTACACGGCCGAGGTCGACCTGCTGCGCCTGCTGGGGGCCGCCGGGGCGGTCGCCGTCTTCGCGGTGCTGGCCCGCGCCCGCACGGCTCGCTGGTGGCTGCTCGTGCCCGTCGGCCTGGTCGCGTGGTGGCTGATGCACGAGTCGGGCGTGCACGCGACCGTCGCGGGAGTCCTCCTGGGTCTGACCGTCCCGGCCTCCGTCCCGGACGACGGCACCGACTCGCGGGCGGTGCGATGGGCGCACGGCGTGCAGCCGTGGTCGAACGGCATCGCCCTGCCCGTGTTCGCCTTCACCGCGGCGGGCGTCCACCTGGCTGACGGTCTCGTGGACCCCCTGACCTCGCCGGTGGCGCTGGGCGTCGTGGGCGGTCTGCTCGTCGGCAAGGTCGTCGGCGTGCTCGGGACCACGGCGCTGGTCACTCGGCTGACGCCACTGCGCCTCCCCCAGGGCATCGGCGTGCGCGACCTGCTGGGGGTGGGCCTGCTGACCGGCATCGGCTTCACGGTCGCCCTGCTGATCGCGGAGCTGTCGTTCACGAACCCCGACGAGGTCGACGCGGCCAAGGCCGCCGTGCTCGTGGCCTCCGTCCTGGCCGCCGTGCTGGGTGCCATCGCCCTGCGTCTCGAGGCCCGTCGCGCCCGCAGCGACGACATGAACGAGGACGGCGTGCCGGACGGGCCTCTCCCCCGCATCGGAGATGCATGAGCGGCGCAGCATCGGAGATGCATGAGCGGCGCAGCATCGGAGATGCATGACCGGCACCGCATCGGAGATGCATGACCGGCACCGCATCGGAGATGCATGACCGGCACCGCATCGGAGATGCATGAGCGGCGCAGCATCGGAGATGCCTGACCTGCACCGCATCGGAGATGCCTGACCTGCACCCGTTTGCCGCCTGAGCGGTCTGCGCTACGTTGACGATGTCGCGCAGGTCACATCCCCGAAGGAGCATCGATGAGCCCCACCCCGGTCAAGATCGCCGTCACCGGAGCCGCAGGACAGATCGGCTACAGCCTGCTGTTCCGCATCGCCGGAGGTGACCTCCTCGGCCCCGACACCCCCGTCCAGCTGCAGCTGCTCGAGATCGAGCCCGCGCTGAAGTCCCTCGAGGGCGTCGTGATGGAGCTCGACGACTGCGCATTCCCGCTGCTGGAGTCGGTCGAGATCGGCTCGGACCCGAACCAGGTCTTCGAGGGCGTCAACCTCGCGCTCCTCGTCGGCGCCCGGCCCCGTTCGGCCGGGATGGAGCGGGCGGACCTCCTCGAGGCCAACGGCGCCATCTTCACCGCGCAGGGCAAGGCGTTGAACGCCGTGGCCGCCGACGACGTCCGCATCGGCGTGACCGGCAACCCGGCCAACACCAACGCACTGATCGCGATGAGCAACGCCCCCGACATCCCGCGCGAGCGCTTCAGCGCGCTGACCCGGCTCGACCACAACCGCGCCCTGAGCCAGCTGCACGGGCGCACGGGCGTGCCGGTGGCGGACATCCGCAAGGTCACGATCTGGGGCAACCACTCCGCGACGCAGTACCCCGACATCTTCCACGCCGAGATCGACGGCCGCCCCGCGGTCGACGTCATCGACGACCAGGACTGGATCGAGAACACCTTCATCCCGACGGTCGCCAAGCGCGGCACCGCGATCATCGAGGCGCGCGGCGCCTCGTCGGCGGCCTCCGCGGCGTCGGCCACGATCGACGCGGCCCGTGACTGGCTGCTCGGCTCGCACAGCGACGACTGGGTCTCGATGGCGGTGGCCTCCGACGGCTCCTACGGCGTCCCGGAGGGCCTCATCTACTCCTTCCCCGTCACCACGTCGAACGGGTCGTGGAGCATCGTCGAGGGCCTCGACATCAACGACTTCAGCCGCGCGCGGATGGACGCCACGGCGGCCGAGCTCGCCGAGGAGCGCGACGCCGTCACGAAGCTCGGCCTGATCTGAGTCAGGCGTCGGGGCCCGGGGGCACGACGAAGCCGAGCACCGCGAGGGAGATGCCGAGGAAGGCCGTCCAGGCCACGTCGAACCCGCGGCTGCGGACGGCCAGCAGACCCTTCTGCTCCTCGGGCACGACCGCGCGCAGCCCGGCCGAGACGATGAACGCGCCGCCGACGACCACGATCCCGCGGCGCCAGTGACCCAGACCGACGAGCACGAGACCGACCAGCACGACGAGCAGCAGGACGATGTACGCCTGCGTCCCCCGCGACCGCGGCACCTTCAGGAGCGACCTCACGCGCTGGTCGCCTCGAGGGCCTGTTCCGTCGCGTCCACGACGTTGGCCAGCAGCATCGCCCGGGTCATGGGCCCGACACCGCCGGGGTTCGGCGCGACCCAGCCGGCGACGTCGTGCACGCCGGGGTGGAGGTCGCCCACGATCTTGTTGTCGTCGTCGCGGCTGACGCCGACGTCGAGGAGGGCGGCACCCGGCTTGACCATGTCGGGCGTGATGATGCCGGGCACACCGGCCGCGGCGATCACGATGTCAGCCCGGCTGACCTCGGCGGCGAGGTCACGCGTGCCGGTGTGGCACAGCGTCACGGTGGCGTTCTCGCTGCGACGGGTGAGCATGAGCCCCATCGGCCGCCCGACCGTGATGCCGCGTCCGACGACCGCGACGTTGGCGCCGGCGATGGGCACCTCGTGGCGTCGCAGGAGCTCGATGATCCCGCGCGGGGTGCACGGCAGCGGTGCCGGCTCGTTCAGCACGAGCCAGCCGAGGTTGGTGGGGTGCAGGCCGTCGGCGTCCTTGGCCGGGTCGATCCGGCCGATGACGGCGTTCTCGTCCAGGCCCTTCGGCAGCGGCAGCTGCACGATGTAGAGCGTGCACTCGGGATCGGCGTTGAGCTGGTCGACGGCCGCCTCCACCTCGGCCTGCGTGGCGGTGGCCGGCAGGTCGATGCGGATCGAGCGGATGCCGATCTCGGCGCAGTCCTTGTGCTTGGCACCCACGTACCACTGGCTGCCGGGGTCGTCGCCGACCAGGATCGTGCCGAGTCCGGGGACGACGCCCCGCTCGGCAAGAGCGGCGACGCGGGTCGCGAGCTCGGACTTGATGTCGGCGGCGGCCGCCTTGCCGTCGAGGATCTGCGCAGTCACGGGGACGAGTCTGTCACGCGACGGCACCGGCGATTCACAGGGGAATCCCGTCGCCCGGTGACGACCGTCGGCATAGACTCACCAGGCCGCGCCGACCGGGTGCCCTGCATCACACCGGCGGCACCGGATCGAGAACGAACTTCGGACGAGGAGCGTCAATGGCGTCGCGAGCACAACTCAGCCAGGCCAGGAGCCGGGCCCGGCGTGACGAGCTGCTGGCTGCGGCGATCGACCTGTTCGCCGAGGGCGGCGCACGCGCCGTGACGCACCGTGCCGTCGCGGCTCGCGCCGGTCTTCCTCCCGCCACCACGACGTACTACTTCGCCTCGATCGAGGAGCTCGTGCGCGAGGCGCTCTCGACCCACATCACGAGCTGGGTCGCCACGCTGGAGGCCCTCGCGGACGTCGAGATCGACCCCCGGCTCGACCTGGGCACCGCGAGCGACTTCGTGACCTCGATCTTCGCGACCCGCAGCCCCGAGAAGGCCGGCACCGAGCTGGCGATCTACCTCGCCGCGGCCCGTGACCCCGAGCTCCGCGAGGCCGCCGCCGACGCACTGCGTGCGCTGGAGGACCTGGCGGTCCGCTTCTTCGACCGGCTCGGCGTCCAGGCCCCGCGGGAGGTTGCCGCCCAGACCGTCGCCCTGATCGCCGGGATCGCGCTGAGGCGTCAGAGCGGGCCGTACGACGACGCCGAGGAGGCGCGACTGCTGACGACGGCGATCGGCCACCTCGTGGCCGCACACCTCGCCGCCACGCCGGCCGAGGCGACCGCGACCGTGACCTCCTGACACCGGGCCCCTGCCGACGAGCGTGCCCTGCGTGGCGAGCCTAGGCTCGCCGCATGGTCCGTCTGCGTCGTGTCTCCCCCGACGAGCCGGGGTGGTCGCGGGTCCGCCACGGCCGCGGGTTCCGCTACCTCGGGCTCGACGGGGTCTCACTCACGCCGGTCGACATCGAGCGGTGCAAGCGGCTCGTCATCCCGCCCGCCTGGACCGAGGTCTGGATCTGTCCGTTCGACCACGGTCACCTGCAGGCCGTCGGCACCGACGACGCCGGCCGGCGTCAGTACCTGTACCACGAGGAGTGGCGACGTCGTCGCGACGCGGAGAAGTTCGAGGCGATGGAGCAGTTCGCCCGGTCGCTGTTGCAGAACCGGCGGGTCGCGCGGAACGACCTGCGCCGGGAGGAGCCGGACCTGACCCGCGCCTGCGCCGTCGCGTTCGGGCTGCTGGACCTCGGGCTCTTCCGCATCGGCAACGAGCAGTACCGCGCGGCGAACGGGAGCCACGGCCTGACGACGCTCGACCGCGACCACGTGACGGTCGAGGGCCAACGGATCGCCCTGCACTACCCCGCCAAGTCGGGACAGGTCGTCGACGGCTCGGTGCGGGACGAGCGCCTGGCCACCGCGGTCCAGGCGATGCTCGATCGTGAGGGCGGGACCGATCGCGCCTTCGCGTGGGCCGACGAGAACGGCTGGCACGACCTCGACTCCGCGACGGTCAACGCCTACGTGGCCGACGTGCTCGGCCCGGGGTTCACGGCCAAGGACTTCCGCACCTGGCGCGGCACCGTGATCGCCGCCCGCTCGCTGGCGCTCTCCGACGTCTCGACGGCCCGCTCCCGCAAGTCCGCCGTCACGGCGGCGATGAAGGAGACGGCGGGCCACCTCGGCAACACCCCGGCCGTCGCCCGGTCGTCCTACGTCGATCCCCGCGTCGTCGACCTGTTCGAGCAGGGCATCACCCTCGGCGACACCGCCCTCGGCTCACGGCGCCGCATCTCCCCCGGCGCCCCGGTGCCCCGTGTGCTCGAGCGGTCGGTGCTCCGCCTCCTCCGGCGCTCGGCGTAGGCGGACACCGCAGCGCGGGCGGTGCGGTTCCAACGGCCCGCGGGAGCCCCTCAGTGGAAGAAGTGGCGGGTGCCCGTGAAGTACATCGTGACGCCGGCGGCCGTGGCCGCCTCGATCGTCTCGGGGTCGCGCACCGAACCACCCGGCTGCACGATGGCCTTCACGCCGGCGTCGATGAGGATGCCGGGGCCGTCGGCGAACGGGAAGAAGGCGTCGGACGCGGCGACCGACCCCCGCACCCGCTCCTCGCCGGCCCGCTCGACCGCGAGGCGGCAGGAGTCGACCCGGTTGACCTGACCCATGCCGATGCCGACCGACGCGCCGTCGGCCGCGAGCAGGATCGCGTTGGACTTCACGGCGCGGACCGAGGTCCAGGCGAACGCGAGGTCGGCCAGCGTCGCCTCGTCGGCCGGCTCACCGGCCGCGAGCGTCCACGTGCTCGGGTCGTCGCCGCCCGTGACGCCGGCGTCGCCCTCGACCACCGCGTCGACGCGGTCCCGCAGCTGCACGAGGACGCCGCCGCTGACCTGCCGGAGCTCGGCGGCCGGGTACTGACCGAGGTCGTCGGCCTGCAGGATCCGGATGTTCTTCTTGCCCTGCAGCACCTCGACCGCTCCGTCCTCGTACGAGGGAGCGACGATGACTTCGGTGAAGACCTCCGCGACCTGCTGGGCCATCGCGACCGAGACGGGTCGGTTCGCGGCGATGACGCCGCCGAACGCCGAGACCGGGTCGCACGCGTGGGCCCGGGCGTGGGCCTGGGCGATGTCCTCGCCCACCGCGATGCCGCACGGGTTGGCGTGCTTGATGATCGCGACCGCCGGACGGTCGTGGTCGAAGGCCGCACGGATCGCCGCGTCGGTGTCGACGTAGTTGTTGTAGCTCATCTCCTTGCCGTGCAGCTGCTCGGCCGCGGCCAGGCCGCCGGAGCCGTCGGTGTAGAGCGCCGCCTCCTGGTGCGGGTTCTCGCCGTAGCGGAGCACCGCCGACTTGTCCCACGCCTCGCCCACGAACGCCGGCCAGCCGTCCTCGGCCGTGTCGTAGGAGGACGCGAACCACGACGCCACGGCCGCGTCGTACGAGGCGGTGTGCGCGAAGGCCTGCGCGGCGAGGTGACGACGCTGCTCGAACGTGAACCCTCCCGACGTGAGGGCCTCGCGCACGTCGCCGTAGGCGTCGGGTGACGTCACGATCGCGACGGTCGGGTGGTTCTTGGCCGCGGCGCGCACCATCGACGGTCCGCCGATGTCGATCTGCTCCACGCACTCGTCGGGCGAGGCGCCGGAGGCGACGGTCTCGCGGAACGGGTAGAGGTTGACCACGACCAGGTCGAACGGCTCGACGCCGAGGTCGGCGAGCTGCTGCACGTGCGACTCCAGCCGGGAGTCGGCCAGGATGCCGGCGTGCACGCGCGGGTGCAGGGTCTTGACCCGCCCGTCCAGGCACTCGGGGAAGCCCGTGAGCTCCTCGACCGGGGTCACGGGGACGCCCGCCGCCTCGATCGTCTTCGCGGTCGACCCGGTCGAGACGATGTCGACGCCGGCGTCACGCAGCGCGTGGGCGAGCTCCTCCAGACCGGTCTTGTCGTACACGGACACGAGGGCGCGCTTGATCGGGCGCTGGGTCATGCGGATTCCTTCTTCCGAGGGGACGTGACGCGGCGTCCGTCCGTCGAGTAGCCGTCGCGGGCCAGGCGGCCCACCCACTCGACGAGCATGCCGCGCTCGCTGGTCTTGATGCGTTCGTGCAGGGAGTCGACGGTGTCGTCGTCGAGGACCGGGACGGCGACCTGCGCCACGATCGGGCCGGTGTCGACGCCCTCGTCGACGAGGAACAGGGTCGCGCCGGTGATCTTGACGCCGTGCTCGAGCGCGTCGCGCGGGCCGTGCATGCCCGGGAAGGACGGCGAGAGCGCGGGGTGCGCGTTCAGCGTGCGGCCGCCGAACCGGGCGAGGAACGCCGGGCCCGTCAGCTTCATGAAGCCGGCCAGCACGACCAGCTCGGGCGCGTGCGCCGCGACCCGGTCGGCCAGCGCCACGTCCCACGCCTCGCGCGTCTCGAAGTCGCTCACCCGGAGCACGAACGTGGGGACCCCGGCCGCCTCGGCCCGCTCGAGCCCCGCGATGCCCTCGCGGTCGGCGCCGACCGCCGCGACCCGCACGCCGTAGGCGGGGTCGTCGCACGCGTCGAGGAGGGCCTGGAGGTTGGTGCCGCTGCCCGAGACGAGGACGACGACGGGAGTCGCGTCAGTCAGCGGAGGCACGGCCTCCACGATAGTGGGCCGCTGCGGCACCGACCCCGGCGGCCACGGCCAGGAACGGCAGGACCGCCAGCAGCCCCAGCAGCGACTCGGGACCGACCTCGGTCATGCGTCCGGGGCCTGCGGCGCCTGCGGACGTCCAGGTCAGCAGCGCGAGCGCGACCGAGCCGGCGGCACCGGCACCGGCGGCGACGCCGACACCGCGCCAGAAGTCGAGGGCGAGATCGAGGTGACCACCGCGCACGAGCCGCCACCCCGCGAGGGCGGCGGCGGCGATCGGGACCAGGCCGAGCAGGATCACCCAGGTCGGGAGGTCGCCCGGAGCGGGCAGAGCCGCGAGGACGGGCAGACCGGGCACCTGACCCAGGTCGGCGCTCGTGAGGTCGACCGACGTGTCGGTGCCGACCTGGAAGCCCGGACCGAGCAGGGCCGCAGCAGCCCACAGCACCAGCGTCGGCACCAGCAGGACGCAGACGGCTGCGAGGGCGATGCCGCCACCGAAGCCGGGATCGAGCAGCGCCCACAGGCTGCCGGCCTGCTCGACGTGCCGCGCCAGCAGTGCCACGACGAGCAGGAGCGCGACGGTCAGCACCGTGACGACGATGGTCGCGGCTCCGCGCAGCACCGCGAGCAGCTCGGGTCGGTCGGCCGGCCACCAGGCGGCGGGTGCGCCGTGCACGCTGACGTAGGCCAGCGCCGCCCCGACGCCGGCGACGACGAAGGTCACGAGCGCCGCGCGGACGGTCGGCACCGAGATCGAGGAGTCGTTGGCCACCGAGGTCACGATGGACGCCAGCACCGCGTAGACGCCGGCGGCCGTCGCGGCGAAGGCGGCCGGCTCCGCGACCGGCTCCCGCACCTGCCGCCGGGCGACCAGCACCACGACGGCCAACGTCAGCAGGACCCCGCCCCACGGCACGAGGCTCACCTCGGCGCCGTCGGCGCGGATCCCGCTGCCCTGCGCGACCAGCCAGACCCGCGCGCCGGCGCGGATCGTGCCGATCGCCCCGTCGCCGGCACCGGCCACGAGGAGCAGCACGGCCGTGAGCACCCAGCCCACGAGCGCAGCCCAGATCGCGGCGACAGCGCCCGGCCAGATGGCGGATCGCAGTTCGTCGGGAGAGGTGAGGCGAGCAGGGGACGGCACCCCACCATCCTCCCCTGTAGTGTTGCGGCGTCTTCCGGAGCCACGCCGACTCGCGAGGAGGGGTTCGATTGCCGCGGGTCGAGGAGTTCGACGCGTTCTACACCTCCACGTCGGAGGACGTCCTACGGGTGTTCTACGCCCTGACGGGCGACCGAGCCGTGGCGCGCGACGCGACGATCGACGCCTACCGGCGCGCCTGGCGCGACTGGGCGAAGATCCGCGACCACGAGCCGCAGCGCTACGTGCGCGTCGAGGCCTGGAAGGCGCAGGCCGTCACGCGCGGCACGCACCCCCTGCGGCGGCGGCACGAGGAGGACTCCGACACCGAGCTCCTCGACGCCCTGATGGACCTGCCGTCCGACGACCGGCGACTCCTGGTGCTGATGACCCTCGGCGCGACGGACCTCGACGTCGCCGCCCGCGAGATCGGCGTCGGTGACGAGGAGGCGATCGAGCTCGTCACGACCGCGATCACGACCCTCGAGGCGAGCACGGGGCAGACGATCGACCAGCTCGAGCGCCGCCTCAACGCGCTCGGCTCGGTCACGAGCCAGCTGCCGATGCCGGAGCCGGAGCAGATCCGCGAGCGCGCGACCCGTGGCCACCGGTTCAACACCGTCGCCGTCGCGATCGCGGCCGTCGTCGCCATCGCGCTGGGCAGCGTCGCCCTCACGGACGGTCGCCCGCTCACCCAGCTCGCCAGCGACTCCTACCGCGAGAAGATCGGCGCCGAGAGCCACGACCTCGTGCTCGACGCGCAGAAGATCTCGACCGACAACCTCCTCACGACCGACCAGGTCTCCGACCTGGCACCCGCCGCCAGCTGGAGCATCGACTCCACCGAGCAGGACACCGACGAGTCCGACGCCCTCACGACCTGCGCGACCGACCGCTTCGCGACCGACGACCCGCTCAAGGTGTTCGTGCGCACCTTCGACAACGGCGGCACCCCGAGCCAGCGGGTCACGCAGTCGATCGAGGTGGCCCGCGGCGTCGCACAGGCCAACGAGGCCTACCTGAAGGCGGTCGACTGGTACGCCGGCTGCGACCTCCCCCGCGTGCAGCTGACCGAGTCGTACCGGGTCAGCCGCCCGTTCGGCGACGTCCTGATCCTGCGGCTCGTCGACCACGGTGCGGCCGACCGCACCATGACGGTCGGGATCGGCTGGTCCGGCACCGTCACCTCGACGATCGTGCACGAGACCGACGGCACGGCGGCGCCCTCGATCGAGGACTTCGCGCTCACGATCAGCGACTCGTTCGAGAAGGTCTGCAGCGACAGCGGCGGCCAGTGCAGCGACGACCCCACGGCGATCCCCGCCGATCCGCCGCCCCTCGCCGAGGACCCCGGCTTCCTGGGCACGGTCGACCTCCCCGCCCTCCCCGGCGTCACCAACCCGTGGGCCAGCACCGAGCCCGAGGAGGCCACCGGCAACCCGGCGTCGACCACGTGCGACCAGGCCGACTTCTCGGCGGCCGGCGGCACCGCGACGTCACGAATCTTCCTCGCGCCCGACCCCGACGCCGAGACGGCCGCGGTGACCTTCGGCCTCGTGGAGTCGGTCGGCACGTTCGACACCCCCGAGGCCGCCACCGCGTTCGTCGACCAGGTGCAGGCGGCGATCAACGCCTGCCCGCAGAACAACCTCGCGGCCTCCGTGGACCAGCCGCTCGCCTTCGGCGACACCCCCGACAACCGCGGCGCCACGTGGGCCCTCACCCTGCAGGTCGAGGGCGGCGAGCCCGTCACGCTCCGCACCGCCATCGTGCAGCGGGGCTCTGCCGTGGCGCAGATCCTCTTCACCCCGACCGCCACGGTCGACCTCAGCCCCGAGGGCTTCACCGCGGTCGCCCAGCGCGCGGCACAGCGACTGATCTACGCCGCTCCCCCGGCCTGACCCTCCCCGGCCCCGTCGGCTGGGGCACCCCAGCCACGCGAGACGGTCAGGACGCAGAACGGGCGGTGACCGACCGACGTCAGTCACCGCCCGTTGAAGGCTGTCAGGCTCAGAGCGCCTTCAAGATCTCCCGCATGAGCTCAGCGGTCTCGGACGGCGTCTTGCCGACCTTGACCCCGGCGGCCTCGAGGGCCTCCTTCTTGCCCTGCGCGGTGCCCGCACCGTCGGACACGATGGCGCCGGCGTGGCCCATCGTCTTGCCCTCGGGAGCGGTGAAGCCGGCCACGTAGCCCACGACGGGCTTGGTGACGTTGGCCTGGATGTAGGCCGCGGCCTTCTCCTCGGCGTCGCCACCGATCTCGCCGATCATGACGATGGCCTTGGTCTCGGGGTCGGCCTCGAACGCCTCGAGGGCGTCGATGTGGGTCGTGCCCACGATCGGGTCGCCGCCGATGCCGATGGCCGTCGAGAAGCCGAAGTCACGCAGCTCGAACATCATCTGGTAGGTCAGCGTGCCCGACTTCGAGACGAGACCGATCGGACCCTTGCCGGCGATGTTCGCCGGCGTGATGCCCGCGAGCGCCTCGCCCGGCGTGATGATGCCGGGGCAGTTCGGGCCGATGATCTGCGTCTTCTTGCCCTGGGCGTAGGCCCAGAACTCGGCCGAGTCCTGGACGGGGACGCCCTCGGTGATGATGACGAGCAGACCGATCTCGGCGTCGATGGCCTCGATGACGGCGTCCTTGGTGAACGCCGGCGGGACGAACGCGACGGAGACGTCGGCACCCGTCTTCTCGATGGCCTCGGAGACCGAGCCGAAGACCGGCAGCTCGACGGCGTTGCCGTCGGCGTCGGTGTGGGAGACGGTCGTGCCCGCCTTGCGAGCGTTCACACCGCCCACGACCTGGGTGCCGGCAGCCAGCATGCGGGCGGTGTGCTTGGAGCCCTCACCGCCGGTGATGCCCTGGACGATGACCTTGGAGTCCTTGGTCAGGAAGATCGACATGTCTAAAGGCCCCTTCAGCCGTTCGCCAGCTCGGCGGCCTTGTCGGCCGCGCCGTCCATGGTGTCCACCTGGGTCACGAGCGGGTGGTTCAGCTCGTCCAGGATCGCGCGTCCCTCGTCGACGTTGTTGCCGTCGAGGCGCACGACGAGCGGCTTGGTGGCGTCGTCACCGAGGAGCTCGAGAGCGCCCTTGATGCCGTTCGCGACCGCGTCGCAGGACGTGATGCCGCCGAAGACGTTGACGAACACGCTCTTGACCTGCGGGTCGCCCAGGATGACGTCGAGGCCGTTGGCCATGACCTCCGCCGAGGCGCCGCCGCCGATGTCGAGGAAGTTGGCCGGCTTGACGTTGCCGTGCTTCTCGCCGGCGTACGCGACGACGTCGAGGGTGCTCATGACGAGACCCGCGCCGTTGCCGATGATGCCGACCTCGCCGTCGAGCTTGACGTAGTTGAGACCCTTCGCCTTGGCCTTCGCCTCGAGCGGGTCGGCCTCCTCGTGGATCACGAAGTCCTCGTGGTGCGGGTGGCGGAACTCCGACGCGTTGTCGTCGAGCGACACCTTGCCGTCGAGGGCCTCCAGCTTGTCGCCCTCGAGACGGGCGAGCGGGTTGACCTCGACGAGCGTCGCGTCCTCCTCGACGAACGTCTTCCAGAGCGCCTGGATGAGGGTGACCGCCTGGTCGGCGAGCTCGGCCGGGAACTTGGCCTCCTCGACGATCGCGCGGGCCTTGGCCTCGTCGACGCCGGTGCCGGCGTCGATCGGGATCTGGCGCACGGCCTCGGGGTTGGTCTTGGCGACCTCCTCGATCTCCACACCACCCTCGACGCTGGCGATGCAGAGGTAGCTGCGGTTCGAACGATCCAGCAGGAAGGAGAAGTAGTACTCCTCGACCGGGGGCGTGGCCGGCGTGACGAGCACGCGGTTGACCGTGAGGCCCTTGATCTCCATGCCCAGGATGTTCGACGCGTGCTCGTAGGCCTCGTCGGCGGTCTTGGCGATCTTGACGCCGCCCGCCTTGCCGCGGCCGCCGGCCTTGACCTGCGCCTTGATGACCGTGACGCCGCCGAGCTGCTCGGCGGCGGCCTTGGCCTCATCGGCCGTCTGGACGACGACGCCGAGCGTCGTCGCGACGCCATGCTTGGCGAAGAGTTCCTTCGCCTGGTATTCCATCAGATCCACGGTGATGACCGTCCTGTGGTGTTGACGAGTGAATTCGGGCGCACCGGCGATCGCGCCGAGAGCCGTGGCGACTCTAACCGCGCCGGTATCGCAGGGCGAACCCGGGTCGGTTACCCGTGGGTCAGGTCACCCTCACCGAGCGGGGCACCGACCTCGACGTCATCCGCGTCCCGCGCCGTGAGCGCCTGCGCCACCGGGTCGACCTGAGCCTGGTCGCCGACCTCGACGCCGTCGGCGTCCTCGGCCACGGCGATCGCGGCGACCTGGTCGGGGGTGAGCCCGGAGCCCGCCCAGACGACCTCGACGCCGGCGTCGCGCAGGACCCGTGCGCGCCGCACGAGCGCGTCCTCGGCACCGGATCCATCCGCCAGACCGGCGACGACGACACGGCGGGGATCGGAGGTCACCCGGCCATCGTCCCACCCTGTGAGACCTCGCACATCGCCTGCCATGTTTCCGCCTGATGACAGGGGTACGGTGGAGGAGATCATCCGATCGGCTGTGACGATCTCATCCTGTCGGCTATCCTCGTCGAGGTTTGTGTCGTCCATCGGTCGGAGGTTGTGCGTGAGTTCTCCCGCACCCAAGCGCCGACTCGACGTCCGTCACCAGTCCAGCGTTCGCGCCTCGGACCAGGCGGCCTCGAGTCGCCGGGCCGCCCCGCGCCGTGCTCGCCGCTCGTTCCGTCCGTCGATGGCGATGGTCGGCGCGGTCGCGCTCGTGCTCGCCGGGCTGGGCTCCGCCGTGGTCAGCAGCCGCGCCGACTCCGGCACGCTGGGCGGCGACTACCAGGCACTCTCGGCCGACGTCTCGGACGGCGGCTTCGACGTCAGCCGCAGCGGTGACCGCGAGCTGCTCGAGGAGCAGACGCAGGCGCAGGCCGACCAGCTCCTCCAGGCCCAGCAGGACCTGCAGGTCGCGACGCAGGCCAAGGCCGACGAGCTCAAGGCCAACCAGTGGGTGCTGCCCGTCACGGGCTACCGCATCACGGGTCGTTACGGCGTCACGAACTCCCTGTGGGGCAAGGGTCACTCCGGCCTCGACTTCGCCGGTCCGAGCGGCTCGACGATCTCCTCGATCGCCTCCGGCACCGTCATCGCGGCGCGATACTCGGGCAATTGCGGCAACATGACGCAGATCAAGCTCGACGCCGAGGACATCGTCCTCATGTACTGCCACCAGAGCCGTCAGACCGTCTCCGAGGGCCAGCACGTCCTCGCCGGCGAGACGATCGGCTACACGGGCTCCACCGGTCGCTCGACCGGTCCCCACCTGCACGTCGAGGTCAAGCCGGGCGGCGGCAAGTCCGTCGATCCCGAGCCGTACTTCAACGACCACAACGTCTACCCGTAAGCGCGCGGTTCACTCCTCACCGCAGTCAGGCTTCGCCTGAGCGCCTGCCTCGCCTTCGGCTCGGCCCGTGGTTGCCAGCCGGTGGTGGGAGCAGCCGGCCACCAGCGGTCGTCCGTCCGAGGAGTTCGATCGCGATGCCGGCTAGAGCTTCTCGAGCTTCGCGTAGCGCAGGATCAGCCGCTTGACCCCGGCCGAGCCGAAGTCGACCGAGGCCTGCATGTTCTGGCCGCTGCCGTCGAGGGCCACGACCGTGCCGAGGCCGAACGTGTCGTGGCTGACGCGATCGCCCGGCTCGAGCGAGGGGACCCCGCTCATGTCGGCCGATCGCGAGACCGAGCGGGACGTGAACGACTCGCTGCGGCGGGTCGTGGCCGACGGCGTGGACGGCATCCAGGACGTGGGTGACGGGGCCTCGCGGCGCCAGTCGACGAGCTCGGCCGGGACCTCGTCGAGGAAGCGCGACGCCGGGTTGTACGCCGGCGCGCCCCAGGCCGACCGGCTCGTGGCCCGGGTCAGATAGAGCCGCTCGCGGGCACGGGTGACGCCGACGTAGGCCAGCCGTCGTTCCTCGGCGAGCTCGTCGTTGTCACCGATCGACCGCATGTGCGGGAAGATGCCGTCCTCCATGCCGGTCAGGAACACGACCGGGAACTCCAGGCCCTTCGCGGTGTGCAGCGTCATGAGCGTGACGACCCCGTCGCCCTCCTCCGGCAACGAGTCGGCGTCGGCCACGAGGGCGACGCGCTCCAGGAAGGCGTCGAGCGAACCGGGCTCGAACGCCAGCGCGTCGTCCGGGTCGACCTCGGGGGCGTCCTCGTCGATCGTGGCCGCACCCGTGACGAACTCGCGGGCCACCGCGACGAGCTCGGCGAGGTTCTCGACCCGCGTCTCGTCCTGGGGGTCGTCGCTCGACTCCAGCGCCGCGAGGTAGCCCGAGCGCGTGAGCGCGGCCTCGAGCACCTGGTCGGCGGGCGCTCCCCCGGCGGCCATCGCGCGCAGCTCGTCCATGACCGTCGCGAACTCGCGCACGGCGTTGGCCGAGCGGGTGGCGAGCTCGTTGACCTCGTCGACCCGACGCATCGCATCGGCGAGGCTGGTGCGCTCACGGGCGGCGAAGCTCTCGAGCGCGGCCTCCGCACGGTCGCCGATGCCGCGCTTGGGCTCGTTGACGATGCGCCGCAGGGAGACGACGTCGCGCTCGTTGGAGATGGCGCGCAGGTAGGCCAGGGCGTCGCGGACCTCCTTGCGCTCGTAGAACCGGACGCCACCCACGACGCGGTACGGCAGCCCGACGCGGATGAAGACTTCCTCGAACACACGGCTCTGGGCGTTGGTGCGGTAGAACACCGCGACCCCCGCCGGCGTGACGACCTCGTCGTCGGTGAGCGTGTCGATCTCGTCGGCGATGAACTGCGCCTCGTCGCGCTCGTCGTCGCCGACGTACCCGACGATCTGCTCGCCCTCGCCCGCCGCGGACCACAGGTTCTTGGCCGGGCGGTTCTCGTTGCGGCTGATCACGGCGTTGGCGGCCGACAGGATGGTCTGCGTCGAGCGGTAGTTCTGCTCGAGCACGATCGTCTCGGCGTTCGGGAAGTCCTTCTCGAACTCCAGGATGTTGCGGATCGTGGCGCCGCGGAACGCGTAGATCGACTGGTCGGAGTCGCCCACCACCATGAGGTCGGTGTGCTCGTCGCTGAGCTCGCGGATGAGCTGGTACTGCGCGTGGTTGGTGTCCTGGTACTCGTCGACCAGCACGTGCCGGAACCGCCGGCGGTACCCCTCGGCGATCGCCGGGAACGCCTGGAACAGGTGCACCGTGTGCATGATCAGGTCGTCGAAGTCCATCGCGTTGGCCGCGGCGAGCCGGCGCTGGTACTCGCCGTAGATCTCGGCGAACGTCTCCTCGGTGGGGGTCGAGGCCTGGCTGCGGGCCGACTCGTGGTCGACGAGCTCGTTCTTGTGGTTCGAGATCCAGTTGAGCACCGCGCGAGGTGGGACCCGCTTCGGGTCGAGCTGCATGTCGCGGCACACGAGGGTCACGAGTCGCTTGGCGTCGGTGGCGTCGTAGACCGTGAACGACGACGTGAAGCCGAGCGTCGTGGCCTCGCGGCGCAGGATGCGCACGCACGCCGAGTGGAACGTGGAGACCCACATCGCGCGGGCGGCCCCGCCGACGTCCTCGGCGACCCGCTCGCGCATCTCGGCGGCGGCCTTGTTGGTGAACGTGATGGCGAGGATCGAGCCGGGGTTCGCGCCACGCGCGGCCATGAGCCAGGCGATGCGGCGCGTGAGGACCCGCGTCTTGCCCGAGCCGGCACCTGCCACCACCAGCAGCTGGCCCGGCTCGTGGCCGACGGCTGCGCGCTGGGGGTCGTTGAGACCTTCCAGCAGGGTCTCCGACCGCGGCCGCCGGCGTCCTTCGGAGGCGGGGGCGGCATCACGGGAGGGGCGAGCCTCGGGCACGGGGAACGGCAGCGTCATCGTCGTCCCAGCCTAGTCGGCCGCGCCGACGCTCCCGCGCCGGCCGCGTCGGTCCGCCGCCTGGCTACAGTGCGGAGGTCAGGCCCTCACGACCGGAGGTGTGCATGGATTCCTCGCCGGTGTTCGTGGTGGACCCGGAATCCTCCGAGCCGCCGTTCGAGCAGGTGCGCCGGCAGATCGCGGCCGGCGCCGCGGACGGCACGCTCGCCCCGGGGCACAGGCTGCCGACCGTGCGCCAGCTGGCCGCCGACCTCGGCCTCGCGGCCAACACGGTGGCCCGCGCCTACCGGGAGCTCGAGTCCAACGGGGTCATCGAGACCCAGGGTCGCCGGGGCACGTTCGTCGCCGCGCGTCGGATGTCCGAGCCCGAGGCCGTGGCGGCGGCCGCCACGTTCGTCGAGGTCGCCCGCCGGTCCGGCCTCTCGCGTGACGAGGCCCTCCGCCTGGTCGACTCCACCTGGCTCGGCTGACCCCTCGCGAGAGACTTTGTTCGTGGTCACGAGAGACCTTGTTGGTGCACAAGAGTGACGAACCCGCTCGTGTGCACAGACAAGCTCGCTCGCGACGGGTAACAAGGTCTCTCGCGAGCGGAAGGGGCGGCCGGGCGGTGGGGCGGGGTGCCCGGGGTCAGCCGCGCCAGCGGCGTTCGAACGGGAGGCGCCAGCGGCGCGGCGCGACGAGCTCGAGCGCGGCCTCCGGGCCCCACGAGCCCTGCGGGTACGACTGCACCGGCGGCGGGGCGTCGAGCAACGGCTGGCTGACCTCCCAGAGCCGCTCGATGCCCTCGGCCGTCGTGAACAGCGTGCGCTCGCCCAGCATCGCGTCGTGGATGAGTCGCTCGTACGCCTCCAGCACGTCGCCCGAGCGGCCCGTCTCCTGCATCGCGAACTGCATCGACAGCTTGTCGAGCGTCATGCCCGGCCCGGGGCGCTTGCCGTAGAACGACAGCGACATCCGCGAGGAGTCCGCGAGGTCGAACGTCAGGTGGTCGGGGCCGGAGCGGCCGACGCCCGAGCCCTCCGGGAACATCGACTTCGGCGGCTCGTTGAACGCGATCGAGATGATGCGCGCCCCCTCGGCCATGCGCTTGCCCGTGCGCAGGTAGAACGGCACGCCGGCCCACCGCCAGTTGTCGATCTCGGCCTTCAGCGCCACGAAGGTCTCGGTCTGGGAGTCCGGGTCGACGCCCTCCTCCTGGCGGTAGCCCTCGTACTGCCCCCGCACGACCTCCTCGGCCACCAGCGGCTTCATCGACCGGAAGACCTTGTTCTTCTCCTCGCTGATCGAGTCGGAGTCGAGCGAGGTGGGCGGCTCCATCGCCATGAAGGCCAGCACCTGGAACAGGTGGGTCACGACCATGTCCTTGAACGCGCCGGTGCCCTCGTAGAACCCGGCGCGCCCCTCGACCGAGAGGGTCTCGGGGATGTCGATCTCGACGTGGTCGATGAAGTTGCGGTTCCAGATCGGCTCGAACAGACCGTTGGCGAAGCGGAACGCGAGGATGTTGAGCGCCGACTCCTTGCCGAGGAAGTGGTCGATGCGGAAGATCTGCTCCTCGTCGAACACCTCGTGGATCGCGGCGTTGAGGCTGCGCGCGCTCGTGACGTCGGTGCCGAAGGGCTTCTCCATGACGATGCGCGAGCGCTCCACCAGGTGGGCGTCGTCGATCAGGTGCACGACGTCGAGCGCAGCACTCGGCGGGACGCTCAGGTAGTGCAGGCGGCGGGCGTCGTCGCCCAGCTGCGCCTCGAGACCGGCGGCCTTCGCCTCGAGCGCCTCGGCGCCCTGGCCGAGCGAGATGAACGAGAGCTTCTCGGCGAAGCTGGTCCAGACGTCGCTGCGCACCGGGCGGGTGCTGAACTCCTTGCACGCCTGGAGCGCGAACTCGCGGAACTCGTCGTCGCTGTAGTCGTGCGTAGAGACGCCGAGGATGCGGGCGTCGCCGACGAGGTGCGACTCCACCAGGTGCATGAGGCCCGGCAGCAGCTTGCGCCGGGCGAGGTCACCCGTGGCGCCGAACAGGACGATCAGGTGCGGCTGCTTCATGTCGCCAGGCTAGTCCTGCGTCATGACGCGCGCGTGAACGAGATCAACCCGAGGAGCGCTTCTGGTCCTGCTGGTTCTCGTACACCACCACGGCCTGCGCGCTGAGCCGCTGCTGCGCCTCCTCGAGCGACACGCCGTCGCTCTCGAGCAGGTACGAGTCGAACGGGGTGAAGCACAGGAACGGCGGGAACAGGGTCAGGTCGAAGTTCTCCTCGTCCTCGTTCGCCAGGCACACCGCATCATCCAGGCCCGGCGGCGGGTCGACCTCGACCATGCCGAGCGTGAGGGTCTGCTCGAGGAACGCCTCGTGCAGCCGCTCGGCGCCCGTGGCGTCCTCGGCCGCGTAGATCGTGGTCAGGTTGGACGCGACCCGCGAGACGCCCGCCCGGTTGAAGGCGCGCGAGACCCCGTTGGAGTTGATCTGACGCGTCTGGGCGGCGTGCCCCCCGGAGACGTAGGCACTCTCGGAGAGACCTCCCGCGGCGTCGGGCGCCAGGGTCAGGCCCCACAGGCCTGACGGGTCGAGGTCGCGGACCCGCGGCTCCTCGCTGACGGTGACACGCTCGACGTCCTCGAGCGCCACTTCTTGGTCCTGGAGGAACTCGTCGGCGTACTCGCGCTGGTCGTCGAGGTCGCCGTTGATGTCGTAGAACCAGCCGTACGCCAGGAACGGGCCGTAGGCGCGCAGCACGTACATCTGGTTCGACACGTCGTCCTCGGTCGCGACCACAGCGGTCGCCTGGTCGTCGCTCGCGACCGGCTGGATCGTCAGCGTGCTCGAGAAGCCGTCGGGGTCCGGCACCGTGAGTGCCGCCGCGGCCGCCTGCTCGGCCGCCTCGGCGGCTGCCTCGTCGGGGAACTGGAGGAGAGCCGTCGTGATCCAGGCGTCGCCCTTGGCGTCGACCCGCCGGGTCAGGAGCCCGGTCTCGGTGCCGACCATGGCCGGTGCGGCGTCACTGAGGGAGAGCTCGAGCTCGACGGGCGTGGTCAGCGCGCCCGTCTCGATGCCGTACTTGTCCAGGCCCGAGCGCAGCTGCTGGGGCAGCACGAGCTTGCTGCCGAGCTGGTAGGCGCCGATGAGGCGGGAGGTGGCGCCGTCGAGGGCGGTCGAGACGTCCGTGCCGGTCGGCTCGATGCGACCCAGCTCGAGCGCCTCGGGGTCGAAGGCCGAGGACGCGGTCGGCTCCGGCGTGGGCTCCTCGTCGCCCCCGCAGGCCGTGAGGCCCGAGAGCACGACCACCAGGGTCGCCGCGGTCGCGGCTGCGCGCCTGAGCATCGAGTCCCCCGTTCCGTCCCGCAGCGGAGCGGGATCGCCGTGGTCGCCCGAGGGCGACCGCGACCGATTCTATCGAGCCACCGTGGCGCGTGCCGCCGATGCCGTGTGCGTACCGGCCCTCGGGACGCCCCCGCTCAGATCAGACGACGGTCGTTGGCCCAGCGGGTCAGCTCGTGCCGACTCGAGAGCTGCAGCTTGCGCAGGACGCTCGACACGTGGGTCTCGACCGTCTTGGGCGAGATGAACAGCTCCTTCGCGACCTCCTTGTACGCGTAGCCGCGCGCGATGAGCCGCATGACCTCGCGCTCACGCTCGGTCAGCCGGTCGAGGTCGGAGTCGACCTGGGCGACCTCGACGTGCCCCGCGAACGCGTCGAGCACGAACCCCGCGAGGCGCGGGCTGAACACCGCGTCCCCGGCGGCCACCCGGCCGATCGCGTCGACGAGGTCCTCGCCGGAGATCGTCTTGGTGACGTAGCCGCGCGCGCCGGCCCGGATCACCCCGATGACGTCCTCGGCCGCGTCGCTGACCGACAGGGCGAGGCACCGCACCTCGGGGGCGGACGTCGAGAGACGGCGGAGCACCTCCGGCCCGCCACCGCCCGGGAGATGGACGTCGAGCAGGACGACGTCCGGTCGGGTCCGCACGATGACCTCGACCGCGGCGTCGACGTCGCCCGCCTCGCCCACGACGTCGACCGACGCGGTGATCTCGGCCCGTACCCCGGTGCGGAACATCGCGTGGTCGTCGACCAGCACGACCCGCAGCTGGGCGTCTCCCACGACGGGGTTCGGGTCAGACACGGTCATGCTCGCTCCTGGGGTCGGTCGTGCCGGGGTTGTGTTCTTGGTGCTTGGGCTCGTCGCGCTTCGGCTCGTCGTGGCTCGGTCGCTCGGGACGCGGCAGCACCAGGCGCACCTCGGTGCCGGAGCCGGGCGACGACCGCACCTCGGCCCGACCGCCGTGACGACGCACGCGGTCCATGATGGAGCCGCGCAGGCCCATGCGGTCGGGGTCGACGGATTCGGGGTCGAAGCCGGCACCGCGGTCGCGGACGAACACCTCGACGACGCCCGGCGACGCCTCCGCGAACACGTCGACCCGGTCGACGCCCGCGTGCTTGGCAGCGTTGACCATCGCCTCGCGGGCCGCCCGCACCACGGCCACGACGTCGGGGTCGACGGGCGTGTCGCCCACGACGACCAGCTCGACCGCGACCCGGTGGTGGTCCTCGACCTCGTCGGCCGCCGCGCGCATCGCCACCGCGAGCGTGGAGTCGGCCAGCTCGTCGCCGCCGTACAGCCACGCGCGCAGCTCGCGCTCCTGCCGACGCGCGACCGTCGACACCGTGGCCGGGTCGTCGGCGTACTTCTGCAGCAGGGAGAGCGTCTGCAGCACCGAGTCGTGCAGGTGCGCGGCGACGTCGGCCCGCTCCTGCGAACGGACGCGTTCGCGTCGCTCGGCGCCGAGGTCGGTCACGAGCGAGGCGATCCACGGGCCCGCCACGATGGCGAGACCGACCAGCGCCACGGCGATCGCGACGCCGGCGTCCGCCAGCGCCGACCAGCCGCCCTCGACGGTCACCGCGAACGCTGCGGCGGCCGCGACGAGTCCGATCCCGACGACCACCCGCGCGACCGACCACCACCGCAGGCGTGAGACCCGGCCGACGTCGTCGAGACCACGCCACATGACGGCCAGACCCGCGCCACCGACCGTGAGCGGCACGAGCCAGCCCCACGCGATGCCCTGGCCGGAGACCTGCAGGGCCAGGGCGACCCCCGCGCCGAGGGCGAGGATCGCGACGGCGCGGGTGTGGTCGACCCAGGTGGTCGTGCGAGCCGTGCGCAGCCCCCGCCGCCCGGCGGCCTCGAGGCCCGGGCTGGCGGTGTCGTCGGCGATCGGCAGGAACCGCCACAGCAGCAGGTACGCCACGATGCCCACGCCGTTCAGGACCGCCGTGACGGTGAAGGCGAGACGCACCCAGAGGGTGTCGACGCCCAGGTGGTCGGCGACCCCGGCGCTCACGCCCGAGACGAGCCGCCGGCCGGCGGGTCGGTACGCGCGGCGCACGGGCGGTGCGGGGCGCGCGGAGGGCGAGGTCACCCCCTGATCGTCACACGTCGCCGGGCGCGGCACCATGAGGGAAGCACCCGGCACGGACCGGGGCGATCTCAGGGTCGGACCAGGGTCGCTCCTGATGGTCCCGGGCCGGTCGCGCGACCCACGATGGAGCCATGAATCAGACCACCACACCGCCTCCCCCGCCGCCGGGTGCCCAGCACCCGGGCGACGGCGGTCCCGACCGTGAGCGCTTCCGGTCGGTGACCTCGACCCGTCGCTCGACCGACGGCCGGCTGATCGCCGGCGTCGCGTCGGGCCTCGGACGACAGCTCGGCATCGACCCGATCATCGTGCGGATCGTGCTCGTCGCCCTCTGCTTCGCCGGCCTGGCCGGCCTCGTGCTGTACGGCGCGGCCTGGCTGGCCCTGCCGCCGGACGACGGTCGCCCCAGCGTCCTGGCCGACTGGTTCCGTCTCGACGAGACCGAGCCGCAGGCCCGCGTCGTGGTGCTCGCGATCGGCGCGGCTCTCGCGCTGGCCTCGATCATCGGCGACACGGGGTGGTGGTGGGGTGTCAGCACCCCCTTGTTCACGCTGTGGCTCGTCGTCCCGGCCCTGTTCTTCTACTGGCTGTTCGCCGTGCGGCCTCGCCAGCGTCGCGAGGGCACGCCGCCTCCGCCGGTCCAGCCGTGGCCCGCTCCCCCGAGCGCCGGACCGACGACGACCTTCTCCGCGACTCCGCCGAGCGCCGCCGGGCCGGTCAGCGACCCTGACGAGGCGCCCACGACGACCGACGCCGCCGACGACGAGCCGACCGCCGTCCTCGACGACGACGAGGTGAGCGACGACGCGAGCGACGCCGGCGACCCACCGCCGCCACCGACCGCCGGTCCGGGACCCGCCGAGGGCTGGCCCTCCGGACCGGTGCCGCCGCCCGTCGCGGTCAAGCCGCGCACCCCGCCGACCCTCTTCCTCGCGACGATGTCGGTCGTGCTGATCGTGCTCGGCGGCCTGGCGACGGTGCACGCAGGTGCCGGCCTGGACCTGCCGCCGCAGGTGTACCCGGCCGTCGCGCTCGGCATCGTCGGCCTCGGCCTCCTGGTCGGAGCGCGCTGGGGGCGCAGCATCGCCCTCGTGCCGATCGGCCTCGTCCTGTCGGTCGTCCTGCTCGCGGTCGGCGCAGTTCCCGACGGCCCGCTCGGCGATGTGCGGCGCACGCCCGTCAGCGCGGCCGACGTCGCCCCGGAGTACGAGCTCGGCGCCGGGTCGCTGCGCCTGGACCTCTCGCAGGTGCGGAACCCCGAGCAGCTCCTGGGCCGCACGATCGTGATCGACGGTGGTCTCGGACAGGTGCGCGTGATCCTGCCCGACGACCTGGCCGTGACGGTCGAGGCCGAGATCTCGGGCGGACAGATCCGCATCCTGGGCGAGGAGACCTCCGGCCAGGGCGCCAGCCTCGACGTCGTCAGCGACGAGCGACCGGCGCTGACCATCGAGATCGACCACACCTTCGGACAGATCGACGTGGAGCGAGCATGAACCAGCACCCCTTCAACCCGTGGAGCTTCCTCGCCGGAGCCCTGTTCCTCCTCGTCGCGGTGGGCGGTGCGGTCGTCTCGGCCGACCTCGTCGCCCCGAGGACGCTGCTCGTCCTCTCACCGCTGGCGCTGATCGCCCTCGGCGTCGGCGGGCTCGCGCTGACGTTCCGCCGCACGTCCTGACTCAGCTGACGGACTCGCCCGCGAGGTCCTCCGCCATCCGGCGCAGGGCCTCACGGGCCGTGCTCGTGTCGTCGGCGAAGAAGCCGTCGACCCCCGCCTCGAGGAACACGCGGTACTCCGCCAGGGCGTCGCCGTGGGCCGACAGGTCCTCGCCGAGCTTGAAGTCGGCAGGCAGGAAGTTGTTCTCGTCGCGCATCGTCCAGACGTGCACCTGGAGACCGACCGCGTGCGCCGCAGCCACGAGCCCGGTCTCGCCGGTCAGCCAGTGGCCCTTCCGCCGGCCCACGACGAGGCTCTTGTTCGGCCCGATCCCGTCGGCGTAGGTGGCGATCTCGGCCAGCGCCTCGGGAGTCGTCAGGTCGGCGTAGGTCCGCGGGTCCTGCGCCTCCATGAAGTCCCACGGTGCGCCCTTGCGGTCGATCAGCTGGATCAGGGGCAGCGGGGTGCGCGGCCGCAGGCCCCGCAGGTTGCGGGTCTCGAACGACTGGATCATGACCGGCACGTCCGCGTCCGCCCGGTTCAGGCCCCGGCGCTCGAGGGCCGCCAGCACGCGGTCGTCCAGGTCGAGGTCGAGGTCCGCGAAGTACCCCGGGTGCTTGGTCTCGACGTAGACGCCGACCCGCCGGTCAGCGGCCTCGGCGATGTCGAGGACCTCCTCTAACGTCACGATCGGCTCCGCGAGCGCGATGTTGCGCGGGCGCAGCTGCGGCAGCCTCTCGACCGTCCGCAGGGTCTGCAGCTCCTCGAGCGTGAAGTCCTCGGTGAACCACCCGGTGCGCGCGATCGCGTCGACGAGCTTGGTGGTGCGTCGCCCGGCGAACTCGGGGTGGAGCGCGACGTCGGTCGTCTCCGAGATCTCGTTCTCGTGGCGCACGACGAGGTGTCCGTCGGACGTGCAGACGACGTCCGGTTCGATGAAGTCGGCGCCCCACTCGATCGCCAGCTCGTACGACGCGCGCGTGTGCTCGAGACGGTACGTCGGCACACCGCGGTGGGCGATGATCAGCGGCGGGCTGACGAGTGGCCGTTCCACCCCTCCATCCTGCCACCGCGCCGACCAGCGACGCGGGACCCTCGGCGAGACGGGTGCGAAGTGCCGGGCGGCCTCAGCGCTGGGCGTGCACGAGGCGCACGGCGCCGTCGCGCCGCGGATCGGCGGCCGCGACGAGGTGACCGTCGGGCCGGCGCAGCGTCGCGGCGACCCCGCCGAAGTACATCGACGGCTCGGTCTCGACCTTGACCTCTTCGTTCGGGCGCCCCGCCCGGTGCACGTGCACGCGGGGATGGTTGACCGCCGCCTGGAGGCCCAGGCCACCGTTCACGAATCCGGCCAGGGCCTGGGTGATCGCCGTCGTGATGCGGTCGGCCCCCGGTGACCCGATCGCCAGCGCCGTGCCGTCTGCGTGGCGACCGACGGTCGGCGCCATGTTGGAGAGCAGACGGGTGCCGGGCTCGAGCCCGTGCAGGCCTCGCGGATTGAGCTCCTGCTCGCCCAGGCAGTTGTTCAGATAGATGCCCGTGCCTGCAGCGATCATGCCCGAGCTGTAGCCCGACGAGACGGTGACCGAGCAGGCGGTGCCCGCCGAGTCGGTGGCGGAGACGTGCGCCGTCGACCCGGACTCCAGGGCGGCGATGCCCCCGGCATCCACCTGGGCGAGCAGGGCGGCGGCCTCGGCGGCCAGGTCGTCCGCGACCTCCAGCCGCTCGAGCCGCGCCGCGAGCACGGCCCGCTGCACCCTCACCACGTGGGTGACGTCGGCCTCGCTCCAGCGGTGGTCACCGAGAGGCGCACGCGGGTGGCCGTCGAGCAGCCTCAGCATCGCCGCGACGCACACGCCTCCGACCGCCGGTGGCGGGTTCGTGCCGAAGGTCCAGTCGCCGAGGCGGGCGACGAGCGACGGACGCACCACCGGCCTGTAGGCGGCGAGGTCGTCCGGCCCGAGGATGCCGCCGCGGGCCAGGACGTCGGCGCTGATGGCGCGCGCCAGGTCGCCCTCGTGCATCGCGCGCGGACCCTCGGCCGCGATGATCTCGAACGTCGCCGCCAGGTCGGGCACCACCACGGGCGACGTCGTGACCTCGCCGTCCGGGTCGTGCACGACCGCGTGGCTCGCGGGGTCCCAGCCGAAGATCGAGGCGTGCACGTACTCGAGGTAGTAGCGGGAGGCGGCGCTGAGGCGGAAGCCGGACCGCGCGACGTCGATGGCCGGGGCGACGAGCTCGGCCCAGGGCAGGCTCCCCCACCGGGCGTGGGTCTCGCCCAGGGCGGCGATCGAGCCGTGCGTCGCGACCGAGCCGGGTCCGACGGTCACGGTCACGCCGCCGCCGTACGCGGTGTCGACGTCCCAGGTGCCGCCTCGGAGGGCGGCGGCCGAGCGGCCGGGCATGTCCATCCAGCCGTCGACGGTCTGCGGCGCGGAGCCGTCGCCGGGCTGCACCGTGACGAAGCCGCCCGAGCTCGGCGAGACGATGCCCACCTCGTTGACCATCGTCACGAGCGTCGCAGCCACCGCCGCGTCGACCGCGTTGCCTCCGGCGAGCGCGATCTGCTCGCCGGCGTCGGCCGCGGCCTCGCTCGGCGCGGCGACCGCGACGTCGGTGCGCGTCACGGGACGGTGCTCACAGGAGGGTGCTCACTCCCACTCGATCGTTCCCGGCGGCTTGCTCGTCACGTCGAGCACGACCCGGTTGACCTCGCGGACCTCGTTGGTGATGCGGGTCGAGATGCGCTCGAGCAGCTCGTACGGGAGGCGGCTCCAGTCGGCGGTCATGGCGTCCTCGCTGGACACGGGCCGCAGCACGATCGGGTGACCGTACGTGCGTCCGTCGCCCTGGACCCCGACCGAGCGGACGTCGGCCAGCAGCACCACCGGGAACTGCCAGATGTCGGAGTCGAGGCCGGCCGCGGTGGTCTCCTCGCGCACGATCGCGTCCGCGTCGCGCAGGATGCGGAGCCGGTCGGCGTCGACCGCACCGACGATGCGGATCGCGAGACCCGGCCCGGGGAACGGGTGGCGGCCGACGATCGCCTCGGGGATGCCGAGCTGGCGACCGACCTCGCGGACCTCGTCCTTGAAGAGGGTGCGCAGCGGCTCGATCAGCCCGAACTCGAGGTCCTCGGGGAGCCCGCCGACGTTGTGGTGGCTCTTGATGTTGGCCGCGCCGTCGCCGCCGCCCGACTCCACGACGTCCGGGTAGAGCGTGCCCTGCACGAGCCACTTGACGGGCGCGCCCGGCGTGCTGAGGATCTCGCGCTCGGCGGCCTCGAACGTGCGGATGAACTCGCGCCCGATGATCTTGCGCTTCTCCTCCGGGTCCGTGACGTCCGCGAGGTGTCCGAGGAACTGCTCGGCCGCGTCGACGACCTTCAGGTCGACGCCGGTGGCGGCGACGTAGTCGTTCTCGACCTGCTCGGCCTCGCCCTTGCGCAGCAGGCCGTGGTCGACGAAGACGGCGGTGAGCTGGTCGCCGATCGCGCGCTGCACCAGGGCGGTGGAGACGGCGGAGTCGACACCGCCGGAGAGTGCCGAGATGACACGGGCGTCGCCCACCTGCTCGCGGATCAGGGCGACCTGCTCCTCGACGATGTTGGCGCTGGTCCAGGTCTGGCGGCAGCCGGCGATGTCGACGAGGAAGCGCTCGAGCACCTGCTGGCCGTGCTCGGTGTGCAGCACCTCGGGGTGCCACTGCACGCCGGCGAAGCGGCGGTCGGTGTCCTCGAACGCGGCCACGGGCGCGCCACCCGTGCTGGCCAGCACCGAGAAGCCCTCGGGCGCCTGGGTGACGGCGTCGCCGTGGCTCATCCAGATGCGGTGGCTCGGGGGGATGCCGTCCAGGAGGACGCCGCCGGACAGGACCGACACGTCGGTGCGACCGAACTCCGACAGGCCCGTGCGGGCGACCGTGCCGCCGAGGGCCGCGGCCATCGCCTGGAATCCGTAGCAGATGCCGAACACGGGCACCGAGCCGTCGAGCACGCCGCCGTCGAGCTGCGGGGCTCCGGGCTCGTACACCGAGGACGGGCCGCCGGACAGGATCACGGCGGCCGGCTTGCGGGCCAGGATCTCCTCGGCGGACGTCGTCGACGGCACGATCTCGGAGAAGATGCGCGCCTCGCGGACCCGTCGGGCGATGAGCTGGGCGTACTGGGCCCCGAAGTCGACCACCAGGACGGTGTCGTGCTGGGCCTCGGCCACGGCCTCGGGAGCGGTATCGGCGGGGGTGCTGGGAGCGTCCGTCACAGAGGCGATCCTAGCGGCCGGAAAACTTTCTTCGTCGCCACGTAACCCCCGGTGTGGGGCGTCGTTGATACGAGTGGATCTGACACTTTCTCCCTCCCGTCAGATCCACAGTGCCCGCTCCTCGTGGCACAACAGAGCCCGGTCACTTTCTCCCTCCCGACCGGGCTCTGTGCATTTCTCCGACACCGGTCGGCGTCGAGGCTCGGGCCTCCGCCGGCCGGTGTCGTTGCACCCCCCCAGGTGCCTCCACCAGATGTGTGCAGAAACCGACCTCGATCACGCAGGATCAGGTCGGTTTCTGCACACATCTGGAGGCCCCGCGGGGACCGGCGCCTCGTCAGCTGACGATGGGCAGGCGCAGGGCCGCGGGAGCGTCGTCGGGGACGACGGGGCTCTTCGGGGCCACCGGCTCGACCCGGCGATAGGCCTCGGTGACGTCCGGGCGCGTGTCGGTCTCACCCTTGTTGGGCCAGAACGACATCGCGCGCTCGGCCTGCGCCGTGATCGTGAGCGAGGGGTTGACGCCGAGGTTCGCCGTGATGGCCGAGCCGTCGACGACGTGCAGGCCGTCGTGCCCGTACAGGCGGTGGAACGGGTCGATGACGCCCGACTCCGCGCTGTCGCCGATGCAGGCCCCGCCCATGAAGTGCGCGGTCAGCGGCACGTTGAACGGCTCGCCGATCGTGCCGCCGGCGGTGCCGGGCATGTGCTTGGCCATCCGCTGCACGGCCTCGTGCCCCTCGGGGATGAAGGCCGGGTTGGGCGCACCGTGACCCTGGCGCGAGGTCAGGCGCTTGCGCCCGAGCAGTCCGCGCTTGGTGTAGGTCGTGATCGAGTTGTCGTGCGTCTGCATGACGAGCGCGATGACCGTGCGCTCCGACCAGTGCCGCAGGTCGTAGAGCTTGAACAGGTTGCGCTTCTGCGTCCACATCTCACGCACCCAGACGCGCCAGCGCGCCTTCGGACCGCTGCCGTCGGTCAGGACGGTCTGCATCAGCGACATCGCGTTCGAGCCCTTGCCGTAGCGCACGGGCTCGATGTGGGTGTGCTCGTTCGGGTGGAACGACGACGTGATCGCGACGCCCTCGCTGTAGTCGATGTCCTTGCCGTCGGAGATCGCGCCGAGGAGCGCCTCGGAGTTGGTACGGGTCAACAGGCCCAGCCGCTGCGAGACGTTCGGCAGGTCGCCGGAGTCGCGCATCTTGTGCAGCAGCTTCTGCGTGCCCATCGTGCTGGCCGCGAGGACGACCTGCTGGGCCCGCAGCTTGCGGTGCCGGCGGAAGCGCTTGTTGGTGCGTCGGGTCTCGATCTCGTAACCGCCGCCCGGCAGCGGACGCACCGCCGTGACGGTCGTGAGCGGGTGGACCTCGGCGCCGTTGGTCTCGGCGAGGTGCAGGTAGTTCTTGACGAGCGTGTTCTTGGCGTTGTGACGGCAGCCCGTCATGCACTCGCCGCAGTTGATGCAGGCGTTGCGGTCGGGTCCGGCGCCGCCGAAGTACGGGTCGCCCATGTTCGCGCCCTGCTCGTCGCCGAACAGCACGCCGACGGGCGTGTGGTGGAACGTGCCCTCGACGCCCATCTCGGTCGCGACCTGCTTGATGAGCCGGTCGGCCTCGGTCTCGTACGGGTAGATGCTGACGCCGAGCATCCGCTTCGCCTGGTTGTAGTACGGGGCGAGCTCGGAGCGCCAGTCGGTGATGTGGCCCCAGGCCGGGTCCTTGTAGAACGGGTCGAGCGGCTCGTAGAGGGTGTTGGCGTAGACGAGCGAGCCGCCGCCGACCCCGGCACCGGACAGGATCAGGACGTCCTTGAGCTTGTCGATGCGCTGGATGCCGTAGCACCCGATCTGCGGCATCCACAGGAACTTGCGCAGACGCCAGGAGCTCTTGGCGAAGTCCTCGTCCTCGAAGCGCTTGCCCGCCTCGAGCACCGCGACCTTGTAGCCCTTCTCGGTCAGGCGGAGCGCCGAGACGCTCCCGCCGAACCCGGAGCCGATCACGATGACGTCGTAGTCGAATTCGTTGTCAGTCATGCCCATCTCCTCACTCACCGACGCACCGTGGTGCGTCGCAGGACGCGCAGCAGGAACGTCAGAACGGCAGCGTACGGCTTCGCGGGGATCGCGGCAGGTCCCGCGACCGGCACCAGTCGCTGCACGCCCACGGACTGGGTCTCGGTGTAGCGGTAGTAGCCCTCGGCTCCCTGCCGGCGGCCGGTGCCCGAGGTGCGCATGCCGCCCATCGGGGCGTCGATGCTGCCGAACGTGGCCGCGAAGCCCTCGTTGATGTTGACCGTGCCGGCCTTGATGCGCGGCGCGATGCTGCGGGCCAGCGCGACCGGACCGAAGAGCGAGGCGTTCAGGCCGTACTCGCCCGCGTTGGCGAGCTCGACGGCCTCCTCGACGCTGCCGTAGCGGTACAGCGAGACGAGGGGTCCGAAGGTCTCCTCCGCGAAGCACTCGGCCGCCTCGGTGACGTCCTCGAGCACGGTGGGCTCGTAGAAGTACGGGCCCAGGTCGGGACGCGCGCGCCCGCCGGCCAGGACCGTCGCGCCATTCGCGACGGCGTCGTCGACGTGCTTGGTGACCGTCTCGAGCTGGCTGGCCGAGACGAGCGAGCCCATGTCGACGTCCCAGTCGAGCGACGCGCCCAGGCTCATCGAGGACACGCGGCGGACGAACGCGTCACGGAACTCGTCGTACAGCGAGTCGTGCACGTAGAGCCGCTCGATCGAGACGCACAGCTGGCCGGCCGACGAGAAGCACGCGCCCACGGCCCCCTCGGCGGCCTTCTCGACGTCCGCGCCGGGCAGCACCACGAGCGGGTTCTTGCCGCCGAGCTCGAGGGAGTAACCGATCAGGCGCTCCGCGGCGAGCTTCGCGATGCCCGTTCCCGTGGCGGTCGATCCGGTGAAGCAGATGTAGTCGGACTGCTCGACGATCGCCGTGCCGACCACGGACCCGGCACCGCTGACCACCTGCCAGACGTCGGTCGGCGCACCGGCCTTGCGCAGCAGCTCGAGCGCGGCGAGGGCCGTCAGCGGGCTCTGGCTGTCGGGCTTCTGCACCACGACGTTGCCCGCGGCGATCGCCGGGATGCCGTCGGCCAGAGCCATCGTGAGCGGGTAGTTCCAGGGGCTGATGATGCCGACGACGCCCTTCGGCACGTGGTGGACCGTGACCTGCGTGATGAGCGGGAAGACGCCGACGCCCCGCCGGCTGCCGGCCAGGTGGCGCAACCTGCGGCCGTAGTACCGCGCGGTGAGCGCGAGGTGCAGCACCTCGTCGTAGGCGTGCTTGCGGGTCTTGCCCGACTCGAGCTGGATCAGGTCCATGAGCTCGCCCTGGTGCGCGAGCACGAGGTCGTGCAGGCGGATCAGCATCGAGGCTCGGTCGCGGACGGCCGTCGTGGCCCAGCGGGCCTGGGCGACGCGAGCCGCGTCGAAGGCGGCGTCGACGTCGTCGAGGCCCGAGACGGGGACCTCGGCCAGCGGCTCGCCGGTGAACGGCGTCGAGGTGGTGCGGGACTCCCCCGTGGTGGAACGGATCAGGCGGGTGAGCTCGGCGACCCGGGTCGCGGAGATCGGGGCGTCCTCGGTCTGCGAAGGGACACCAGGACGCGCTGCGGTGGACGACGACATTGGATCAGCATACCGCCGGTATGTGACGTGTGCCATCGGCTGTTCGGCCGCGTGCGACCGAGCCCGTCTGACCTGCGGCGATGCGTCAGGAGGTGACGACCGCCGCGACCACGACCACCGCCAGGGTGGCCAGCGCCGCGACCACGTGGCCGGCGAGGACCCACGGCCACGCCCTCGCGCCCCGGGCCAGGGCGACGATCAGGCCCACCAGCGAGACGGTGCACGCCAGGACCAGGGCCGCCAGGCAGGCCAGGACCGTGACGACGTAGGCGGTCGTGCCGGACTCGGTGCAGATGGGCGGGTCGGTGTGGCTCGGACCGCAGGCCAGGCCGACCAGCAGGGCGAACGGCGAGAAGACCAGGAGGAAGCCGCTCCCCGCAGCCAGCACGACCCACCCGAACACCGACAGCACCATGTCGACCGGGTGCGTGGCCGGCGACACCCGCGGCGGAGCGTGCTGCGGGTGCGGACCGCCGAACGGCGCAGGGTGCGGGTGGCTCACACCCTCGATCGTCGCACCGTGCCGAGCTCGCGTCTCTCGGACAGCATGGGGTGAAGTCCCCTGGTCGTCGCGACGAGACCGAGGTCCAGGTCGGCGACCGCGACACCGGCGACACCGTCCGGCACGGCGGCCAGCGTGCGACCCTCCGGGTCGTGGATCGCGGCCCCGCCGCAGAACTCGGCACCTCCGCACTCCCCCACCAGGGCTCCGACGGCCACGAAGAACCCGTTGTCGAGCGCTCGGGCCCGCGTGTAGAGGTCGCGGCGGTGCTCGCTGCCGGCGAAGAACGCGATCGAGGCGGCGTACACGAGCGCGCCGGCGTCGGCCGCCGCTCGGCCGTGCTCGGGGAAGCTGGTGTCGTAGCAGGTCGCGAGGCCGACGGGAGCGGACGAGAGGTCGAGGACGGTGCCCGACTCCCCTGGCGCGAAGCAGTCCTGCTCGCCGCCGGACAGGTGCTGCTTGTCGTACACCCGCTGCACCTCGGCACCGCCGAACGCCAGCGTGCTGAGGGTGGGCGCGCCACGGCCCGCGATCGCGGCGCCCGCCAGCACGAGCGTGCCGCCGGCGACCGCCGCGTCCTGCAGGGGCAGGAGACGCGGGTCGTCGGCCTCGATGACCGGCGGTGGCAACGTGTAGCCGGTGAGGAAGAGCTCGGGCAGCACCAGCAGCTCGGCGCCCTCGGCCCGCGCGACTGCCTCGACCGCGGTGGCGACGTTGGCCTCGACGTCGCCCGCGACCGACGCCAGCTGCGCCACCGCGACCTTCACGACGCGCTCAGGCGCTTCGCGAAGCAGACCGACTCCGGGACCGAGAGGTACGGCTCGAACACCGCCACCTCGTCGTACCCGCTGCGGCGGTACAGCGCGAGGGCCGACTCCTGCCGCTGCCCCGTGTGCAGGAGCATCCGGGACGCCCCCGCCTCCCGGGCGCGCTGCTCGAGCTCGTCCAGCAGCACGCGACCGAGCCCACGACCGCGACCGGCGGGTGGCACGAACATCCGCTTCGCCTCGACGTCGTCACCGAGACGACGCAGTGCTCCCGTCCCGAGCGCCAGGTCGCCCTGCGTCAGCAGGAGCGTGACGAGGAACGAGTCGGGGTCGAGCCGCTCCGCTGCGGCGTCGTGCCGGGCCGCTCCGTAGAGGGCCGCCATCTCGGCAGCCATGTCGGCGCGCAGCCGCACGACGTCGTCGTGGTCGGTCGCGACCTCGCGGACCGCGACGGGCCTCACCCGACGACGACCTCGACCCGCTGGAACTCCTTGAGCTCGGTGTAGCCCGTGGTCGCCATGGCCCGCTTGAGCGCACCGATGAGGTTCATCGTGCCGTCCGGGACGGTCGAGGGGCCGAAGAGCACGGACTCCAGCGAGCCGACGGTGCCGAACTCGACGCGCTCGCCGCGCGGCAGCTCGGCGTGCCAGGCCTCGGCGCCCCAGTGGTAGCCACGTCCGGGCGCCTCGTGGGCCCGGGCCAGCGGCGAGCCGATCATGATCGCGTCGGCGCCACAGGCGACCGCCTTGGCGATGTCGCCGCTGCGGCCGATCGAGCCGTCGGCGATGACGTGCACGTAGCGTCCGCCGGACTCGTCGAGGTAGTCGCGACGGGCCGCCGCGACGTCGGCGACGGCCGAGGCCATGGGCACCGCGAGCCCGAGGACCGACCGCGTCGTGTGGGCGGCGCCGCCGCCGAAGCCGACGAGCACCCCCGCCGCGCCGGTGCGCATCAGGTGGAGGGCGGCCTGGTAGGTCGCGCAGCCGCCGACGATCACGGGGACGTCGAGCTCGTAGATGAACTGCTTGAGGTTCAGCGGCTCGGTCTGGCCCGAGACGTGCTCGGCGGAGACCGTCGTGCCGCGGATGACGAAGATGTCGACGCCGGCCTGGACCACGACGTCGGCGAACTGCTTGGTGCGCTGCGGCGAGAGGGCGGCGGCGACCGTGACGCCGGCCTCCCGGACCTCCTGCAGACGACTCACGATGAGCTCGGGCTTGATCGGCTCGGCGTAGATCTCCTGCATCCGTGCGTTCGCGGCCACCGGGTCGAGGCTCGCGATCTCGGCCAGGAGCGGCTCCGGGTCGTCGTAGCGGGTCCACAGGCCCTCGAGGTCGAGCACGCCGAGGCCACCGAAGCGGCCCAGCGCGATGGCCGTCGCCGGGCTCATGACCGAGTCCATCGGCGCCGCCAGCACCGGCAGGTCGAAGCGGTAGGCGTCGATCTGCCAGGCGGTCGAGACCTCCTCCGGGTCGCGCGTGCGCCGGCTCGGCACGATCGCGATGTCGTCGAAGGAGTACGCCCGGCGGCCGCGCTTCGCGGCTCCGATGTCGAGATCAGCCATGCGCCCACCCTATCGGCGCGCTGTCCCGACCCCGCGCCCTGCGGTGCGAGCCTCGCCCCCTGAGGTGCGAGGAACGAGCCGCTCCCCGCCCCTTGAGGTGCGAGGAACGAGCCTCGAAAGGGGCACCTCAACCAGCAGGCGTGGTCTCCGCGAGCTCCTTCAGGTTCAGCAGCTGGCGGCGGGCCATCGGCAGGTCGCCCAGGCACACCGCGGTCGCGGTGCCGCGGGGTGGGTTGCCGGCGAGCTTCAGCAGCAACCGCGTCGAGCCGTCCTGCTGCGGCGCGACGAGGTAGGACATCGCGACACCGAGGATCGACGCGGTGAGCTCCCGCCCCGGCTCGGCGGCCAGGACCCGACCGACGCTGCGCCCCGCCGTGGCGGTGAACGGGTCGCCGACGGCCGGCTCGGGCAGGTCCGAGCGCACGCGAGGCGACCGCCGGCCGAGGTTGTCGATCCAGTCGTACGAGTACGGCGCCAGGCGGATCTGCGTGACCCACGACCACACGACGGCCGGCGTCGCCGCCACGCTCACCCCGCGCCAGGCCTGCAGCGTCGGATCGAGCACGAACGCGTCGCATCCGTAGGTCAGGCGGGTCTCGGCGTCACTGACGCCCCAGCGGTCACCGAGCACGCGCCCGGCCCGCCCTCAGCGACCGGCGTAGTTCGGGGCCTCGACGGTCATCTGGATGTCGTGGGGGTGCGACTCCTTGAGCCCGGCCGAGGTGATGCGGACGAAGCGGCCCTTGGTCTGCAGGTCCTCGATCGTGCGGGCACCGACGTAGAACATCGACTGGTGCAGACCACCCACGAGCTGGTGGGCGACCGCGCCGAGCGGGCCCCGGTACGCGACCTGGCCCTCGATGCCCTCGGGCACGATCTTGTCGTCGCTGACGACGTCGGCCTGGAAGTAGCGGTCCTTGGAGTACGACTTCTTGCCGCGCGAGGCCATGGCGCCGATCGAGCCCATGCCGCGGTACGTCTTGAACTGCTTGCCGTTGACGAACACGAGGTCGCCCGGCGACTCCTCGCAGCCCGCGAGCAGCGAGCCGACCATCACGGTGTCGGCGCCGGCGACGAGTGCCTTGGCGATGTCACCGGAGTACTGCAGGCCGCCGTCGGCAATGACCGGCACGCCGGCCGGAGCGGCGGCGAGCGAGGCCTCGTAGACCGCCGTGATCTGCGGGACGCCGACGCCGGCGACGACGCGCGTGGTGCAGATCGAGCCCGGGCCCACGCCGACCTTGACGGCGTCGACGCCCGCGTCGACGAGCGCCTGGGCGCCCTCGCGGGTGGCGACGTTGCCGCCGATGATCTGCACGTCGTCGAAGGCGCGGTCGGCCTTCAGGCGTCGGATCATGTCGAGCAGGAGGCGCGCGTGGCCGTGCGCGGTGTCGACCACGAGCACGTCGACGCCGGCCTCGCGCAGCTGGTTGGCGCGCTCCCAGGAGTCGCCGAAGAAGCCCACCGCGGCACCGACCATGAGGCGGCCCGAGGAGTCGTTGCTGGCGAGCGGGAACTGCTCGGACTTCACGAAGTCCTTGACCGTGATGAGGCCGGCGAGCTTGCCCTCGTCGTCGATGATCGGCAGGCGCTCGCGCTTGTGCTGACGCAGCAGCGACTGGGCCTCGTCGCGGGTGATGCCGACCTGACCCGTGAACAGCGGCATGGGCGTCATGACGTCGCCGACGTGCGTGGTGCCCCACTCCGCCACGGGCGTGAAGCGCAGGTCACGGTTGGTGATGATGCCGAGCAGCGTGCCGTCCTCGTCGACGACCGGGAGGCCGGAGACGCGGTACTCGCCGCACTTGGCGTCGAGGTCCTCGAGCGTGGCCTTGATGCCGATCGTGATGGGGTTCGGGATCATGCCCGTCTGGGTGCGCTTGACCAGGTCGACCTGGTACGCCTGGTCCTCGATCGAGAGGTTGCGGTGCAGGATGCCGATGCCGCCCTCGCGCGCCATCGCGATGGCCATGCGGGCCTCCGTGACGGTGTCCATCGCGCTGGACAGCAGCGGGATGCGCAGCGACAGCTCACGCGTCAGGCGCGCCGTGGTGTCGACCTCGCTGGGGATCACGTCGGTCTCGCCCGGCAGCAGCAGGACGTCGTCGTAGGTGAGGCCCAGCGTCTGGAACTTGTCGGGGATGCCACCGCTCATGGAGCCATGGTACGCGCGCCCGCGAGCGGCTCCCGCCAGGGCGAGCGTGATCTCGGGCTCCCCGCCCCCGCCCGCCCGGTTTCCCACGAGACCGCTCGAATCCCGCGTCGCGCGCACGAAACTTCGTGTGCGCGACGCGGGATTCCTGGGTTCACCCACGAAGATTCCGACGGTCTCGTGGGAACCCGCGGACCCGCCGGCTCAGAGGCCGGTCTTGCCGTCAGCCCAGTAGGGCTGGGTGCGGATGCCCCGACGGTCGATCGGCGTGAGGTCCAGCAGCACCCGCCGCTGGCGCTGGATCGACTGTCCGTGGCCGGCCAGGTAGACCGTCGTCGTGGAGTCGATCTCGCCGGCGTGACGCTGCAGCCAGGCCTCGGCCTCCAGCCCGTGGGCGCCGTCGCGCGCCACGACGGTGGTGCCGGGGACCAGCCCGAGCGTGGCCTCGACGTCGCCCGGCTCGACCTCGAGCAGGGCCGAGAACGGACGCCCCTCGGCGGCGCACCGGTCGCCGAAGGCCATGACCAGGCTGATGACGGTGGCATCGCCGACGACCATGACCGGGGTGGAACCGTCCTCCCAGCGGAAGTTCTTCTTGGAGCCCCACTGGCACACGGCCACCGGGTCTCCGTCGGACCAGCCGAGGATGAGCTCCTCGCCCGGCCCGCTGCCGTGCTTGTGCACGATGATCGACATCTCGCCGCGCTCGGCGTCGAGCCGGGCCGGGGTGTAGTGCCGGAACTCGGTGCGCCCGGTGCGGAACGCGGTCGAGTCACCGGGGACGAACGTGGCCCCCCGGAAGTCGTCGGACCCGAGCACGAGCTCGAGGAGCCCGTGCCCGAGGTCGCGACGACTCACGAGGGTGGCGGCGTGCGCCGACTTCATGACCTGGTCGGCAAGGAAGCCGGGCGTGCGCACCATGGGTCAGAGCAGTCCCTGCGCGGCGGTCGTGAACCGGGTCAGGAGCGTCGCCGCCTCCTGGTAGGTCGGCGGGTAGACCGACGTCCAGGGGGTGAAGGCGTCGTTCTGCGCGGCGGTGATCGTCGCGAAGACCGGCTGGGCCTTCAGGCCCGCGAGCCCGGCGTCGCCCTGGCGGTCGTCGTACAGCGCGAGGTCGGCGTTGTACTTGTCCGACTCCTCCCAGCTGAGGGTCTCGAAGTAGCCCTGCGGGTCCGGGTTGTCCGGGACGACGATCGGCAGGCCGAGGGTCTCGACCCAGTAGTTCAGGTCGGCCGAGACGGCCGGGTTCGAGACGTAGTACGAGTCGGTCGTGCCCGAGACGGCGACGACGGTCTTGCCGGCGGCGGTGAGCTGCTCGCCCAGCGTCGTGGCCGTGGCGGCGGCGGCCTCGAAGGCGGCCTTGCCCTCGGTGACCTCGGTGCTCTCCAGGTCGGCGCCGAGCTCGCCCGCGAGCTCCTCGACGGCGTCGATCTGGTCGGTCAGGCTCAGGTCCACGTAGCTGACGGCGACGATGTCGTAGCGCTTCGCGAGGCTGTCGTGGATGTTCTTGGCCATGTACCAGTAGTCGCCCTCGAGGTAGCTCGAGGTGATGACGAGGTCGGGGTCGAGCTCGGCGACCTTCTCCTCGTCGATGTCGCCGTAGTCGCCGGCGCCGGTCACGTCGGTGACCGTCGCGGGGTCCAGGCCGTTGGCCTGGCTGTCGACGCCGCCGTCGGGGCCGTTGAGCGGGCCAAAGGTGCCGACGATGCGGTCGCCGAGGCCGAGCTGGGTCAGCGCGGCGGCGACGGTGCTCTGCGCGACGATGCGCTCGGGGCCGCCGTCGGCGAGCTCGACGTCGATGCCGTCGGTCTTGTCGACGTTGCCGTCGCCGTCACCGGAGTCGGAGTCGGAGCCGCACGCGGCCAGGGGCAGGAGGAGGAGAGCGCCGACGATGCCGCCGACGATGGAACGAGTCTTCATGTTGGGAAGGTTACCCTGTCCACGCTTAGGTATGCCTAAGCAGGCTGGTCGAACTCGTCACATCGAGCGCGCCAGGCACGGCGAACGGCCCGCCCCCTCCTCCGAGGAGAGGGGGACGGGCCGTTCGTCGTGGAGCGGTGACGCGTCAGTGGCTGTGGCCAGCGTGCGCGTCCTCCGCCTCCTCGGCCGGCTTCTCGGCGACGAGCGTCTCGGTCGTCAGCAGCATCGCGGTGATCGACGCGGCGTTGGCCAGCGCGGAGCGCGTGACCTTGACCGGGTCGAGGATGCCCTGCGCGAGCAGGTCGCCGTACTCGCCCGTGGCGCCGTTGTAGCCCTGGCCCGACTCGCGGACCTTGCTCACGACGACCTCGCCGGCGGCACCGCCGTTGCGGGCGATCCACTCCAGCGGGGCGTCGGCGCCCTTGCGGACGATGCGGACGCCGAAGGCCTCGTCGCCCGTCAGGCCGAGGTCGCCCTCGAGCACCGCGACAGCGTGGACGAGCGCGGAGCCGCCACCGGGGACGATGCCCTCCTCGATCGCCGCGCGGGTCGCCGAGACGGCGTCCTCGATGCGGTGCTTCTTCTCCTTGAGCTCGACCTCGGTGGCCGCGCCGACCTGGATCACGCAGACGCCGCCGGCGAGCTTCGCGAGACGCTCCTGGAGCTTCTCCTTGTCCCAGTCGGAGTCGGTCAGGTCGATCTCGGACTTGATCTGCGACACGCGGCCGCTGACCTCGGCGGCGTCGCCGCCACCCTCGACGATCGTGGTGTCGTCCTTGGTCACGACGATGCGGCGGGCGGTGCCCAGCACGTCGAGGCCGACCGAGTCGAGCTTGAGGCCGACGTCCGGCGTGACGACCGTGGCGCCCGTGAGCGTCGCGATGTCCTGCAGGATCGCCTTGCGACGGTCACCGAAGGCCGGGGCCTTGACCGCGACCGAGGTGAACGTGCCGCGGATCTTGTTGACGACGAGCGTGCTGAGCGCCTCGCCCTCGATGTCCTCGGCGATGACGAACAGGGTCTTGCCGGCGGCGATGACCTTCTCGAGCAGCGGGAGCAGGTCCGAGACGGACGAGATCTTGCCGCTGTGCAGCAGCACGAACGGGTCGTCGAGCACGGCTTCCATGCGCTCGGTGTCGGTGACCATGTAGGGGCTCAGGTAGCCCTTGTCGAACTGCATGCCCTCGGTGAAGTCGAGCTGCGTGCCGAGGGTGTTGGACTCCTCGACCGTGATGACGCCGTCCTTGCCGACCTTGTCGAAGGCCTCGGCGATGAGCTCGCCGATGTGGGCGTCGCGGCTCGAGACCGTGGCGACGGCCGTCATGTCCTTGACGTCGTCGACGGCGCGAGCGGTCTCGTGGAGCTTCTCGACGACGGCCGCCACGGCCGCCTCGATGCCCTTCTTGAGGCCGACCGGGTTGGCGCCGGCGGCCACGGCACGCAGGCCCTCGTGGACCATGGCCTGGGCCAGCACCGTGGCGGTCGTGGTGCCGTCACCGGCGACGTCGTTCGTCTTGGTGGCGACCTCCTTGGCGAGCTGGGCGCCGAGGTTCTCGAAGGGGTCGTCGAGCTCGATCTCACGCGCGACGGTGACGCCGTCGTTGGTGATCGTGGGGGCGCCCCACTTCTTGTCGAGCACGACGTAACGGCCCTTGGGGCCGAGGGTGACCTTGACGGTGTCGGCGAGCTTGTCGACGCCACGCTCGAGCGAGCGGCGGGCGTTCTCGTCGAACTCCAGGATCTTGGGCATGGTGTGCACCTTTCACGGAGTGAAGAATGAGCAGAGCTGGGAGAGGAAAAGGTGGGGAGATGCGAGCGCCCCGGCGCCCGCCCACGGACGTGGGGGGCGGGCCGGGGCGTCAGCGCATCAGGAGATGACGGCGAGGACGTCGCGCGCCGAGAGGATCAGGTAGTCCTGACCGGCGTGCTTGACCTCGGTTCCGCCGTACTTGCTGAAGATGATCTTGTCGCCGACGGAGACGTCGAGCGGGACGCGGTTGCCGTTGTCGTCGATGCGACCGGGGCCCACGGCCACGACCTCACCCTCCTGCGGCTTCTCCTTGGCGGTGTCCGGGATGACGAGACCGGACGCGGTGGTCTGCTCGGCCTCGCTCGTCTTGATGATGAGACGGTCCTCGAGCGGCTTGATAGTCGACACTGGTCGACCTCCCCTTCGTTCTGAGAGTGGAGTCTGTGGGTGACATCTGGGTGCTGCACACGTCGTCGCGGGTGCCGTGCGCGGCTGGCAATCTCACCTGGAGAGTGCCAGTTCCGACGTTAGCAGATCGCTGGCACTCAGGGAACGCGAGTGCCAGCGCCACGTGCTCGCTTCGCTTCGCACTCGGTCGGGCTCGGGCGCGGGGCGCCCTCGCCCTGGGCGCTTCTCGTCGCTGCGCTCCTCGCCGTGGTCACCAACCGGTGGTCGCCGCAGCCCCCATCCGACCGCGTTCCCCAGATGTGCTCCCGAATCCACTGTTTCTCTGGCGGCAGATGGTGGATTGAGGAGCACATCTGGGCGCGGCCCACCGATAGGGTTCGGGGATGGACCTGGAGACGTTCGAGCGGTTGCTCGCGCCCCAGGGGCAGGAGCTGCTGGCCGAGGTCACCGAACGAGCCGGGATCGAGTCGGACCTGGGCCTCGGCACCCGGCTCCGCAAGACGCACCCCGGCGACCTGGTGGCCGCCGCGGTGACCCAGAACCACCTGCGCGGCAAGGCGGCCACGAAGCTCGGCGACGACGCCGCCCACCTCTACTTCACGCACGACGCGCTCGAGCAGGCCACCCGCCGCCGCGTCGCCGACCACCGCGCGCGGCGTCTCGCGGAGGCCGGGGCGACGAGCGTCGTCGACCTCGGGTGCGGCATCGGCGCCGACCTCGTGGCCTTCGCGCGGGCCGGCCTCCGGGTGCGGGGCGTCGAGCAGGACCCCGTCCGCGCAGCGATCGCGAACGCCAACCTGCGGGCGCTCGGGCTCGAGGGCGGCGTCGAGACCGGCGACGCCACCACGGCGACGATCGGCCCCGACGAGACGGCCTTCGTCGACCCGGCCCGCCGCACCGGCCGCGGCCGCGTCTTCGGCACCGCCGACCTCCAGCCGCCGTGGTCGTGGGTCCGCGAGCTGCTGCGCGGGCGCGCGGTCGCCAAGGTCATGCCCGGCCTCGCCCACGGTGACGTCCCCGCGGCCGTCGAGGCCGAGTGGGTCAGCGACGGCGGCGACCTGGTCGAGTGCTGCCTGTGGGGCACCGCGTTCGCCCGCACCCGCCGCCGGGCCACCCTGCTCCCGTCGGGGGCCACGCTGTCGCTGCGCGACGAGCCCGCCCACGTCGGCCCCGTCGGCGCCTACCTCTACGAGCCGGACGACGCTGTCATCCGCGCCGGAGTCGTCGCCGAGCTGGCCGCCGAGCTCGGGGGCTGGCTGCTCGACCCCCACATCGCCTACGTCACCGCCGACCGCGGCGACGTCACACCGCTCGGCCGGCGGTTCCGTGTCGTCGACGAGCTGCCGTTTCGCGAGAAGCAGCTCAAGGCCGCCCTCCAGCAACGCCGCATCGGCACGCTCACGGTCAAGAAGCGCGGCGTGCAGGTCGTGCCCGAGGAGCTCGTGAAGCGACTCCGCCTCACGGGCCCGCACAGCGCGACCGTCGTGATGACCCGCGTCGACGGGGCGGGCCGGGCCTTCCTCGTCGAACCGTTGCGGGGCTGACGTCCGACCGCGCCCCTAGGCTGGGCGCATGCAGGTCGACCTGAACGCGGACGTCGCCGAGAGCCCCGACGACCTCGCCCTGCTCGACGTCGTCACCAGCGCCAACGTGTGCTGCGGCGCCTACGCCGGCGGGGTCGAGCTCATGGTCGAGGCCTGCACCCGCGCCGTCGAGCGCGGTGTCGTGATCGGCGCCCAGGTCGGCTACCCGGACCCGGAGGGCTTCGGCCGGCGCGCGATGGACCCGAGCGACGACGAGCTGGTCGAGACGCTGCGTGAGCAGATCGACCTCCTGGCCGAGATCGCCGACGCGGCCGGCGCTCGCGTCGCCTACGTCAAGCCGCACGGTGCGCTCTACAACACCGTCGTCGCCGACGAGCGCCAGGCGCGGGCCGTCGTGGAGGCCGTCGCGCCGTACGGCATCCCGCTGCTCGGGCTGCCCGACGCCGCCTCGCTGCGCATCGCGACCGAGGAGGGGCTCCCCGTGGTGGTCGAGGGTTTCGCCGACCGCGCCTACCGCGCCGACGGCACGCTGGTCCCCCGCTCGGAGCCCGGCGCCGTGCACGTCGACGTCGCCACCGCCGTTGCGCAGGCCGTCCGGCTGTCGTCGCACGTCGACTCGCTGTGCGTCCACGGCGACACCCCCGACGCCCTCGCGCTCGCGCACGCCGTGCGCGACGGGCTGCAGCAGGCCGGGCTCACGGTGCAGGCCTTCGCGTGAGGCTGCGTCCCTCGGGCGACCGGGCGGTCCTGCTCGACTGTGACGACGCCGCCGAGGCCCAGGCCTGGTTCGCGGCGCTGGAGCCCGAGGCCGACGTCACTCTCGGTGCTCGCACCGTATTGGTGCGCGGCGCGCCCGCCGACGTGCGCCGGCTCGTCGGCGCCGCGACCCCGGGCGAGGCCGCCGGCCGCTCGACCTCGGAGGTCGTCGTGCCGGTCACCTACGACGGCCCCGACCTGGGGGAGGTCGCGCGCCTCACGGGGCTCACGGTCGACGAGGTCGTCGACGCGCACACCGCCACGCCCTGGACCGTCGCGTTCACCGGTTTCGCCCCCGGGTTCGCCTACCTCACGGGCGGCGACCCGCGGCTCCACGTGCCGCGGCGCGACAGCCCTCGACCTCGGGTGCCGGTCGGCGCGGTCGGCCTCGCCGGCCCGTACTCCGGCGTCTATCCCCGCGAGTCCCCCGGCGGCTGGCAGCTCGTCGGCAGCACCGACGTGCCGTTGTGGGACCTCGAGCGCGATCCTCCGGCCCTCCTCCTGCCTGGAGCCCTCGTCAGGTTCGAGTCCGTGCTGCGAGGCGCCGCATGAGCCTGCGCGTCACGGCCCTGACCGGCTCGGCCCTCGTGCAGGACACCGGTCGGCCCGGACGCACGGGTCTCGGGGTCACGCCGTCCGGCAGCTTCGACCGCAACGCCGCCCGTCAGGCGAACGTCCTGCTGGGCAACCCGCCGGACGCCGCCGTGCTGGAGGTCGTGGGCTCAGTGACCGTGCGGGCCACCCGCGCCACGGCCGTCGCCGTCACCGGCGCACCCGGGCCCGTGCAGTGCGAGGGCATCCCGGTCGACACGGGTCAGGTCCTGCTCCTGCAGGACGGCGACGAGCTGACGGTCGGACCCCCGGCCCTCGGGGTGCGACGCGTGCTGGCCGTCGCGGGCGGGCTGACGCCCGATCCGGTCCTGGGCTCGCGGGCCACCGACACGCTCTCGGGGCTCGGCCCCGCCCCGGTGACCGTCGGCACGCTGCTCCCGGTCGGCCTGCGCACCGGACACCCGGTCACCACCCGCATCGAGACCGGCGTGCTCGGCGTCGGCGACCTCACGGTGCGCCTCGTCCTGGGGCCCCGCGACGACTGGTTCACCCCCGAGGCCGTCTCGATGCTGCTCGGCACCGGATGGACCGTCTCGCCCCGCAGCGACCGCATCGGCGTGCGGCTGGACGGTCCGTCGCTCGAGCGAGCGGTGGCCGGCGAGCTCGAGTCGGAGCCCGTGGTGCGTGGCTCCGTGCAGGTCACGACCGCCGGCCTCCCCGTCGTGCTCGGACCCGACCACCCCGTCACCGGCGGCTACCCCGTCATCGGGGTCGTGGTCGACGCCGACACCGACCTCCTCGCCCAGGCCGCGCCCGGGCGCCGCGTGCGGTTCCGGCGCCACCCCGCCCCGTGAGGGTCAGGCCACGACCGAGGTGACCGGCAGGCCGGAGTCGGCGCGGAGGTCCAGCGCCGACGGCGGCAGGCCACGACGCACGACCTCGGCGCCCAGCGCGGCGACCATCGCGCCGTTGTCGGTGCACAGACCGAGCCGCGGCACACGCAGTTCCAGGCCGGCCTCGGCGCACCGCTGCTCGGCGTACCAGCGAAGACGCGAATTGGCGGCCACGCCACCGCCGATCACGAGCGTGCCCACGTCGTGCACCCGACAGGCCTCGACCGCCTTCGCGGTGAGCACGTCGCACACCGCGTCCTGGAACGAGGCGGCGACGTCGGCGACCACGAGCTCGCGACCGGCGAGCTGCTCGCGCTGCACGTGGCGGGCGACGGCGCTCTTGAGCCCGGAGAACGAGAAGTTCCACCGGTGCTTCTCCTGGTCGCGCGACGCCGTGAGGCCTCGCGGGAAGGGCACGGCCCTCGGGTCGCCATCGGCCGCGACCCGGTCGATGTGCGGGCCGCCCGGGTAGGGCAGCCCCAGCAGGCGGGCGACCTTGTCGAAGGCCTCCCCCGCGGCGTCGTCGATCGTCTGGCCGAGCAGGGTGATGTCGCTGGCGATGTCGTCGACGAGCAGGATCTCGGAGTGGCCGCCGCTGGCGAGCAGCGCCACGACGCGGCGGTCGAAGCGGCCGTGCTCGAGCTGGTCGACCGCGACGTGGGCGGCCAGGTGGTTGACGCCGTAGAGCGGCAGGTCGTGCGCGACCGCGAGCGCCTTCGCGCCGGCCAGACCCACGAGCAGCGCGCCGGTCAGACCCGGGCCGCTGGTCACGGCGATCGCGTCGATCTCGGCCATCGTGAGGCCGGCGTCGGACAGGGCCTCCGTCAGCGTCGGCACGAACGCCTCGAGGTGCGCGCGGCTGGCGACCTCGGGCACGATCCCGCCGAAGCGGACGTGCTCCTCCATGCTCGAGGCCACGACGTGCGCCAACAGCTCCGTGCCCCGCACGATGCCGATGCCGGTCTCGTCGCAGGACGACTCGATGCCGAGGACGACGGGTTCACTCACCCCGCCAGTGTTTCATCCTGCCGCCCGGGGCCCGGCACCCCTGCCCGGCTACTCGGAGACGGTGACCTTGCGGTCGAACGCCACGTAGCCGGCGAAGTCCGTGCCGACGCGCTCGACCGCGCCCGGCAGGAGGTCGGGGTACGACCACGCGCCGTCCGCGAGCTTGTCGTCGCCCGTGCCGACGTCCCAGTACTGGGTGTCGCCCTTCCAGGGGCAGTGGTACGCGGTGTCGCTCTCGGCGAACTCGCCCGTGAGGCTCGAGGGCGGGAAGTACCAGTTCCCCTCGATCTTCACGAGCTGGTCGGCCGGGGCCTCGGCCAGGACGGTGCTGCCGTAGACGGCCTTCATGGTGCCTCCTCAGGGTCTGCTCCCAGTGTGACCCCGGCACCCTGAACCCGCGACCCGTGCAGCCGCCGCGTCCCGCCCAGTGGCGGTGGATCCACCACCGAAAGACCGGCCACGACGGGGTTGGCGGTGGATCCACCACCGTACGAACCGCGATTCGGTGGTGCATCCACCGCGGACCCCAAGCTCGGCCCTATTCGGTGGTGGATCCACCGCCCCACCCGGTGACCTGGTCAGGAGACGGTCAGCGGTACCCCGCTGGCTCGTCCTTGCTGCTCTTCCGCGCTCAGCCGTTCTCGCGCTCCGCGCTCAGCCGTTCTCGCGCTCCGCGCTCAGCCGTTCTCGCGCTCCGCGCGGCGCGCCGCCTTGGCCGCCTTCTCCTCGGCGTCGAGGCGGGCGGCCTCCTCCGGGGTCGGCGCGAGTCCGCCGAAGCGGGCCGGCGCCCACCACTGGCCCTCGGGACTGATCGGGTACTCCGTGATGGCCTTCTCCAGGAGCCGGGTCATCTCGGCGTGCAGGAGCGCCGTCTCGGCCACCGGGTCCTCCCCCGTGACCTGCAGCGGCGGGCCGACGTGCAGGGCGACGGTCTTGCCACGACCCCAGATGTCGGACTCGTGGTCCTTGGTCTTCAGCAGCTGCGTGCCCCACGTGACCATGGGGATCAGCGGGACCCCGGCCTCTGCGGCCATCCGCACGGCGCCGGTCTTGAGCTCCTTGATCTCCATCGAGCGGCTGATCGTCGCCTCGGGGAAGATGCCCACGACCTCGCCGGAGCGCAGGTACTCGACCGCCGTGTTGTACGACTCCTCGCCGCTGTCGCGGTCGACGCTGATGTGGTGGAAGGAGCGCATGAGGCGACCCGTGGGCCCCTCGAAGGCCTCGCGCTTGGCCATGAAGCGCACGAGCCGCTTGCTGGGCTGCGCAGCCAGGCCGTCGAACACGAAGTCGACGTAGCCGATGTGGTTGGCGGCGAGCACCGCGCCACCCTCACGAGGGATGTGCTCGGTGCCGGACGTCTGGAACCTCATCCCCAGGGCCTTGAAGAGCGTCTTGGCCGTGACGATGACGGGCGGGTACGTGATGTCACGCATGCGGCGAGCGTAGTGCACACGCGTGCACCGTGGTGATGACGCGCGGCACCCGTCGGACCGGCAGGGCGGGCGGGCCCGTGCGCTAGGCTCGCCCGGCGTCCGAAGCCTCGGGCGTGGTGTCTTTTCGAGTGAGCTGCTGCTGTGGAGAACTCCGAGTCCGTCGCAGGACTGTCCGGCCCTGACGGACCCCTCCTCCGGCTCGTCCGTGACCGCAGGATCGCGTTCCTGCTCGTCGGCGGCTTCAACACGGCATGGGCGTACGTGCTGTTCATCGGCTTCGAGCTGGGCCTCGACCGCGGCTACATGGTCAGCCTCGTCCTCACGCACGTCATCGGCACGACGACGGCGTTCATCCTGTACCGCAAGCTCGTCTTCCGGGTCACGGGTCACGTGCTGCTCGACTACGTGCGCTTCCAGATCGTCTACGCAGGCGCGTTCGCCATCAACGCCGTGTGCCTCCCGCTGCTCGTGGAGGTCGCTAGTCTGAAGCCGATCATCGCCCAGTTCTTCTTCGTGTTCGTCACGACCATGCTGAGCTGGTTCGGCCATCAGCACTTCTCGTTCCGTCGGAAGGACCCCGCATGAGCCAGCCCACGGTCTCGGTCGTGGTGCCCGCCTACAACAACGGCCGCTTCCTCGCCGAGACGATCGACAGCGTCCTGTCGCAGGAGGGAGTGGACTTCGAGCTCATCGTCGCCGATCACGCCTCCACCGACGACACGCGCAGCGTCATGGACCGCTACGCCGACGATCCCCGTGTGCGCCTGCTCGACACCCCGGCCGGCGGCGGCGCCCCCGCCAACTGGAAGCGGGTCAGCGACGAGGCGAGCGGCGAGCTGATCAAGCTCGTGTGCGGCGACGACACCCTCCGCCCCGGCGTCCTGCGGCGCCAGGCCGAGCTGCTGCGGGCGCGTCCCGCTGCCGTGCTGACCGCGTGCCGCCGCGACGTCATCGACTCCACGAGCACGACGCTCCTGGCCGGACGCGGCCTCCAGAAGATCGACAAGCCCTCCTCCGGCCCGGAGGCCGTGCGTCGCGCGGTGCGCTCCGGCGTCAACCCGTTCGGCGAGCCCGCCTCGGTCATGATGCGGCGCTCGGCCCTCACGGAGGCCGGCGGCTGGTTCCCCGAGTTCCCGTACCTCATCGACCAGGGCACGTACTGCCGCGTGCTCCTGCACGGCGACTTCGTCCCCGACACCGAGACCGGTGCCACGTTCCGCATGAGCTCCGAGCAGTGGAGCGTCGTGCTGGTCAAGCAGCAGTCCGACCAGGCCAAGGGCTTCTACCGCTGGCTGCACGAGCACCACCCGGACGTCGTGTCCGCGAACGACCTGCGCGTCGGCAGTCTCCGCGCGGCCCTCGCCGCCCGCATGCGCCGACTCGCCTACGCCGTGCTGCGACGGAGGATGCGATGACCGACGACCGCGATCCCGAGGGATACGTCCACCACGTCTCCGTCGTCGTGCCCGTCTACCAGGGCGAGCGCACGCTGCCCGACCTCGTGACCGAGCTCGAGCCCATGGTGACGGAGTTCCGCACGCCCGACGGCCACCGCGCCCGGGTCTCCGAGGTCGTGCTGTGCCACGACAACGGCCCGGACGCCTCCGACCGCGTGATCCGCGAGCTCGCGGCTGTGCACCCCTTCCTCAAGCCCGTGTGGCTCTCGCGCAACTTCGGCCAGCACGCCGCGACCCTGGCGGGCATCGCCTCCACGGGCGGCGACTGGGTCGTCACCCTCGACGAGGACGGCCAGCACGACCCGGCCTACATCCCGTCGCTGCTCGACACCGCGCTGCGCGAGCGCGCCCAGGTCGTCTACGCCAGCCCGGAGAACGTCGCCCCGCACGGCGCCGTGCGCAACGCCGCCTCGAAGGGCGCCAAGCGCGTGCTCGAGAAGGTCTTCGGCGGCGGCGACGCCTCGGTGTTCAACAGCTACCGCCTCATCCTGGGCGAGGTCGGACGCAGCGTCGCCGCCTACTCCGGCACCGGCGTGTACCTCGACGTCGCACTGAGCTGGATCGCCAACTCGATCGTGACCTCGCCGGTCATGCTGCGCTCGGAGGGCGACCGCGCCAGCGGCTACTCGTACCGCAGTCTCCTCGCGCACTTCTGGCGGATGGTGCTGACCTCCGGCACCCGGGGCCTGCGGCTCGTGACCATCACGGGCGTCCTGTTCGCCCTGTTCGGCCTGGCCTTCGCGGTCTACCTCACGATCAACCGCATCTTCGGCGGTGCGATCGAGGAGGGCTGGACCTCGATCATGGTGATGCTCTCGCTCGCCACCGGCATGATCCTCGTGGCCCTCGGCATCGTGGCCGAGTACCTCGGCGTGGCCGTCAACATGGCGCTCGGCAAGCCGGCCTACCTGATCGTCCGTGACCCGGCGGCCGGTCCGCTCGGGCGGCTCCGAGACGATGCCGGCGACGCGTAGATGGGTGATCGGTCGCGGGCTGCTGGGCAGCGCGGTGGCCGACGCCGGGCGCGACGACGTCTTCTCCGCCTCGATCGCGTGGAGTGATCCGCGTCGCGCGCTCGAGGACCTCGAGGGGGCGCTGGAGGCGTTCGCCCTCGACGCCGACGCGATCGCCCCGACCTGGGAGATCTACTGGTGCGCCGGCAAGGGCGTCACCTCGACGTCGCGTGAGCACCTCCAGGACGAGGTCGACGTCTTCGCCGGCTTCGTCGACCTCCTGCTGCGCCAGGACGGCCTGAACCTGGCGCACGGCCGGCTCTTCGTGGCCTCGTCGGTCGGCGGCGTGTACGCCGGCCGCACCGATCCCCCGTTCACCGAGTCGACCCCGCCCGCACCGCTGACCCCCTACGGCGACGCGAAGCTGCAGATGGAGCAGGTCGTGCGGGCCGCCTCGGAGGCCAGCCCGCTGCGCACGCTCGTGGGCCGGATCACCAACCTCTACGGCCCGGGCCAGGACCTGTCGAAGGGGCAGGGCCTGCTCTCGGTCATCGTCTCGAGCTACGTCACGGGCCGGCCCACCTCGGTGTACGTGCCGCTCGACACGCTGCGCGACTACCTGTACGCCGACGACTGTGCCGCGATGGTCACCACCGCGATGCGTCGCCTCGGCGGCGAGGACCCGGGCACGTCACGCACGAAGATCTTCGGGTCCATGACTCCGGCCTCGATCGGCGCCGTGATCGGCGAGGCGAGCCGCATCCGCCGCGTGCGGGCCCCGATCGTCGCGGGCCAGGGCGACGCGTCCGGCCAGGCGTCGGACCTGCGCGTCCGGTCCGAGGTCTGGACCGACATCGACGGCCTCGCCCGCACGACGCTGGCCGAGGGCATGAGCGCGCTCTACCGCGCCCAGCTGCGGCACGCGATGGTCAACGGCACGCCGGCCGCCCGCTGAGCGACACCACCCGGGCGCCGCTCGGCGGAAGGACTCAGTAGGTCGTGTCGTTGGTCGTGTGCTCGTCGAAGACCCGGCCCCAGGCCTCGAGGCCCACGAGCTCGGGCAGCGCCTCGCGGTACCGGCGGCTGAGGTCCTCCCAGTCGGCACCGAGCTGACGTGACAGGCGGGTGCTCTCGGCCAGCATCGTGCGCAGCTTCTTCGGGTCACGGCGGTACCACGAGGCACCGGTGCCCTCGGCGTTCGAGACGAGCGCCGAGTCGAACTGCGAGACGCGCCACCACGAGTTGTCCTGGTGCGGCAGGTGCACCTGCGGGCGCTGCTGCTGCTCCTCCGCCACCGGCGCGACGACCTGACGCACGAAGTTCTTGAGGGCCCACGGCGCCAGGAGTGCCCGCGGGGGCTGGCTGAAGCCCTTGCCGCGCCGCGGCGGCTTGGCCATGCCGGGAGCCGGGAAGTCCTCCGGCTCGGGGCGCAGCTGCGCGTCGGAGTGGTTGCCGAGCTCCTTGCGCACCTCGCCGAGCCGGCTCGGCAGCAGGTCGGCCAGGCCTTCCGGGCCGGCCAGCACGTCGGCCACGGCCAGGTGGCGCAGGCTGACCGTGCCGTACTGCAGGGAGAGCAGGTGACGGACGTCGTGCGTGAAGAGCTCGCGCGGCACGCGTCCACCGTTGTCGTACGGGCTGTGGAGCAGCGCCGCGATGATGCGGTTGCGGGCGTGGAAGTAGGCCTGCCAGCCGACCGTGTCGTCCTTGTCGACCCACGAGACGTGCCAGACCGCGGTGCCCGGGAGCGTCACGGTCGGGAAGCCGTGCTCCTTCGCGCGGAGGCCGTACTCGGCGTCGTCCCACTTGATGAAGACCGGCAGGGCGGCACCGATCTCACGGATGACGCTGGTGGGGATCAGGCACATCCACCAGCCGTTGTAGTCGACGTCGACCCGGCGGTGCAGCCACGGCGCCCGGCGCAGGTTGAGGCTCGCGAAGTCGTGGCCGTAGCCCATCATCGAGTGGGCGTTGTCCCACATGAACCGCCACGGGTTCACGACCTCGCCCATCGTGTGCAGGATCGACCGGTTGTAGAGGTCGAACATCTGCCCGCCGATGATGGTCGGCGTCTTGGCCAGCTGCGACATCGCGAGCATGCGCGGCAGGCTCTCGGTCTCGACCTCGACGTCGTCGTCGAGCAGGAGCACGTAGTCGAAGTCCTGGGTCACGGCCTCGGACATGCCGCGGGCGAAGCCGCCGGACCCGCCGAGGTTGGACTGGTCGATGATGCGCAGGCGGCCACCGAGCTGCTCGGCGACCTCCGCGAAGTCGGTCTGGTCGGCCACCTTGTCGGTGCCCTGGTCGACGATGAGGATCTGCTGCACGTGGTCCAGCACGTCGCTGTCCTGCCCCAGACGGCGCAGGTTGTCGATGCAGAAGTCCGGCTTGTTCATCGTGGTCATCTGGATCATCGCGCGCCCCGTGAGCGGCGCGGCGGTCTGGGCGACCCACTCGGCCCCCTCGAGCACGAGGTCCTGCTCACCCGCGACGAGGTCGAACCAGAGCCAGCCTCCGTCACCGAACGACTCGAGCGTGAGGTCGATGGACGTCTCGGTCTCGCCGGTCACCCGGTGCGAGTCGAGCTGCTGCAGCGCGCCGCGGGCGTTCGACTTCATGACGACGACGGTTCCTGCGCCGCTCGTGCGCACCCGCAGCGTGACCTGCTCGACGGTGGTCCAGCGCCGCCAGTAGCCGGCCGGGAAGCCGTTGAAGTACGTGCCCAGGGACAGCCGCTCGTTGGCGCGCACCCGCAGCGACCGGCGCGACAGGAAGTCCTCGAGGTGCACGGGAGCACCGGTCTCGGTGACCGACACCGCCACGTCCTTGCTGGTGCTGCGCACGGACGGGTCGCGCGGAGGCGTCACCATCGAGACGGCGGACGCGGTGTCGACGTACAGCCCGGCCGCGTCGAGGGCCGACATCGGCGGGAAGACCACCTTCTGGAGGACGGTCGTGACCGTCTCGGCGGGTGTGGACTTCTTCGATCCGGCCATGCTGTCAGGGGTACCTTCCGCGGGACGTGGGGCTTCCGCCCCGGGACGCTCCATCGTCTCACAGGCCTCGGAGGGGGTTCCCCACCCACCGCGGTCAGGTCGAGGCGGGCTCGTCCGGGCGGGGGGCTCGCCTCGCGCGGCGTCGCACGAGCGGGTGGGCCACCGACCAGCCGGCGGCGATCAGGAGCGCGACCGCGGCGGACGCAAGCTCCAGCGTCCAGCCCGGCGGGCGGAACTGCACCGTGACGACGTCGCCCGGGGCGGCGTCCTCCAGGTCGACCGAGAGCAGGAAGTCCCGGCGCGGGTCGCCGACCGAGGCCGGACCGTCGACCCGGTATCCCGGCCAGGCGATGCGGCTGAACGCGACCGACGCGTCGTCGGCGGTGACCTCGTCGACCCGGAAGCGGACCTCCGTCGTGGAGGAGGACTCGACCGTGACCTCGGCCCCGTCGGCGTGGACGACCGAGCCGGCGCGGCCGACGGGCTCGTCACGGCTCACGATCCAGGTGTGCTCGAAGGTCTCGAGGGTCCAGCCGTCGGGCGGCACCGGGCGATCGTTGACGTCGTCCTTCATGACGACGACCGTGTTGAGCATCATGTCGTCGGCGATCGTGCGGTCGTCGCCGTCGCGCTGGAAGAGGCGCTCGTAGGCGTCGGGGCAGGTCTCGCCGCGCTCGCCGGAGCACAGGATCTCGGACATGCGCTTGAAGCGGACCACGGTGTAGACGCTCGCGGCGTCCTTGCCGGTCAGGTACCAGGAGTTGGCCAGCAGCGTCTCGCTGTAGCCGTCGGGGTTGGCCGACAGCATGAAGACGTTGCCGACGGTGAAGATGCCGTGCTCGCTGCCCGCCTCCGTGGCGGCCGACTCGGCGATCGACTCCGGGACGTGGAAGTCGGGCAGCGGTCCGCGCGGGTTCTGCCAGGTCGCGAGCGCCGAGAACGCCAGCGCACCCACGGCGACCGTGGCCGCGGCCAGCCGCACGCCCCGGGCCGGTGTCAGGTCGGGGCGCCGCATGATCCACTCCAGCAGGGCGGCCTGCACGAGGCCGCCCAGGACCACCCACTCGATGTTCGCGGGAACCGCGACCGCGCCGGACCAGACGGCCAGCAGCAGCAGGCCGCGAGCCCACCAGCGGTCGCGCTGGGTGAAGGTGCGCGGCCAGTTCTTGGTGGCCAGGACGGCGAACGCCACGCAGAACGCCATCACGACGTACGGCATCATCCGGATCTGGAAGCGCAGCGGACCGACGTCGCTGGGGCCCATCACCAGGAGCAGGCCCGCGAGCCCGACCAGGCCCACGACCGCGAGCTCCGGACGCCGGCCGCGCAGCAGCAGCGCCGGCAGCAGGGGGATGAACCAGGCGATGAAGGCCACCGGGACGAACGGCAGGCCGCCGCCGAACCAGGTGACGGTCGGCCAGCCGGTGGCCAGCGGACCGATCGCCAGGTCACCGAGGTCCATGTTGAGGGCCTGGGTGTTGAAGATGCCGTCCGCGGTGCGCACCGTCGCCGACGACGTGAGCACGCTCGGCAGGAACACGAAGACGACAAGGAGGCCGCTGTAGACGCCGAGGCCCAGGGTGCGTCGGACGTCCGACCAGCTCTTCTGCAGTCCCTGGGCGATGAGCATCGCCACGAACAGGGCGATGAGCATCAGCACGGGCGCGACGTACCCGACCGTCACGAGCAGGTACGACAGGACGAAGAACGGCCACGGATGGCGGCCGTGGCGCAGGTAGCGGTCCATCGCCCACCAGGTCCAGGCGAACAGGCCCGACCCCATCAGGCCCGTCACCCACGAGGGTGAGTCGAGGTAGGCGGTCTGCCCGCCCAGCGTGACGGCGAAGCCCGCGACGGCGGCCCAGGGCGCCGAGGCCCCGTAGGTGCGCGCGAGCAGGAAGACGCCGCTCGTCAGCACGAGCAGGAAGACGACCTTGACGAACGTCGCGTACAGCGCCGCGTCGTCCTGGGCGTGGCTGCCGATCGCGACGAGCCAGGAGAGCGGGTTCCACAACCCCCACTGACCCTCGACGAGCAGGTTGCCGCCCTGCCAGGCGCCGGGGTCCAGGATCGTCCAGTCGCCGTCGAGCAGTCGCTGCCCGAGGGCGTACCACTGGCCCACGGCGCCGGTCTGGGTGTCGTCCAGGAAGTAGTAGGTCGGGTTGCGCACCAGGCGCAGCACGACCGTCACGAGCGTGGCGACGCACGCCAGGGCCCACCACCCCAGCGACGCGCGCCGGTCGGACCGTGCCGTCGCCGGACGTTCGTCGACGGCAGAAGTCATGCGCCCTAGGTTAGACATGGTTCAGCGTCAGCTGACGGCTGCCCCGCGGGGCAGGCCGGAGGCCACGCCCGGGTCCACCGTCAGCACGACCGGCGTGCCGCCGCCGTTCAGGCGCACGAGCGCGTCCCAGCTCGTCACGGGTCGGTACGTGCCGCCCTCGGCCGCCAGGACCGTGGCGTCGTTCGAGGCCTTCACGAACAGGCGGGGAACGGTGGGGCCCGTGCGGTCGAAGGTCGCGCACGCCTCGGTCGTCCACTCCTGCACCGCGAATCCCTGCGCCGCGTCGGCGCCGGTGACGCGGGAGACCTTGCCGCTCGCGGCGGCCACCAGGTCGGTGCCGCACCGGCCCCAGAGGCTCAGGTCGGCGACGCGGGTGCGGGTGCCGAGGTCGGCCGTCGAGACGGTCGCGAACGAGGACGGGATGCCCCACTGGGCGGCCATCGCGAACGACGGGATGCGGGCGAGCTTGTCGCCGGAGACCACGAGGACCTCGGGCGAGCTGCTCGGCTTCACGAGCGACGCGTCGCGCAGGCGGGCTCCCCCGGCGGGGATGCGGGCCAGGCCGTCGGCCGTCATCGTGACGATGGTCGGGTCGCCCTCGCCTCCGATGCGCTGGGCGTCGGACCACGACAGGACCGCTCGACGGACGCCCTGCTCGACGGAGTAGACCGTGGCGTCGCCGGCCTTCTTGACCAGGAGGCCGGACGCGACCGCTCGCCCGCCGAGGGCGAGCTGGGCACACGTCTGCGGCTGGAGCGCCACCGTGGGGAGCCCGGCAGCGGCCGGGTTCGCGAGGCGGTGCAGCGTGCCGGTCCCGGCGACGTAGGTCGATCCACCACAGGTGACCGCGGTCTCGACCTTGGTCCCCGCCGGGCGGTAGCCGGTCAGGTCGGCGGCGGTGACGGTCTGGAGCGTGCTGGACGCCCGGCCCAGCTCCGTGGTCGCCGCGAAGTCCGCGACGGGCAGCAGGGTGTTCGTGCCGTCGGTCAAGTACACCTGCGGCGAGGCGGCGTCGCGCACCAGCGTCGCCGGGGCGAACAGCGTCGGCGCCTTGGTGAAGGCGGCGTAGCGGGCGTCGCCCATGCGAGCGGTCCACCCGAGCGGCGACCCGGTCAGGGCCCGGACCGCCTCGGCGTCCCAGTACGGCTGGGCCGCGCCGGACGAGGACAGCAGGACGGGTCGGGCACCAGCGCCGACCCGGGCCCAGCTCGACATCTCGGGGCCCGCGGTCGTGCCGGCGAACATCGCCGGGTGGGCGCTCGTGAGGCTCGCGCACGACCCGCCCCAGATCGCCACCTGGTCACAGCTCGCGAACCGGTGCAGCGTGCCGTCCTGCACGAGGCTGATGGCACCGCTGCCCGTGTCGTGCAGGATCGTCGACGTGGCTCCGGCGGCGGCGTAGCGGTTGACGAAGCTCGCGCTGACCGTGTTGAGCGGGCCGAACACCTGGATCAGCTCGTTGTAGTCGTCGAGGGACGCGACGCTCCAGCGACGCAGTCCGTCGATCAGGTAGACCGTGGGGTCGGCGGCGGTGCGGATGAGTCGCACCGCTCCGCCCTGGGTCGAGCCGAACCAGTCGCTGAAGTAGCGGTAGAAGTTGCGGTTGCCGTACGAGGAGCAGCTGTCCCCGGTGCCCGCGCCGGCCGCGATCGACGCCGCGTTCGGCTGGTACGGCGTGTAGTAGTAGAGGTTGGCCGTCGCCTGGTTCTCGATGTAGACCGGCGTGCCGCCGCACGCGGCGTTGGGGTGGTACCGGATCGTCGGCGAGGTGCCGGGGTTGTTCCAGGTGTACCGACCGCTGAGCTCGTAGACGCGCATCTGGCGGATGCCGGCGTACACCTGGTTGCCGAACCCGTAGTACTGGGCGTCGCACGCCGAGGTGTCGGGGCACCCCATGCCCATCGCCGCGCGGTACTTCCCGTCGGTCGGGGCGGTGGTCGTGACGAGGCCCTGCTCCTTCTGGAGCATGACCAGGATGACCTGGGGGTTGACGCCGCACGACTGGGCGACCTTCCAGATGATCGTGGCGGCCTTCTCGTACCCCGGGGAGGCGTAGCCGTTGCAGTACGCGTCGGCCGCCTTGTTCACCGAGATGAGGTTGATGTGCTTGAGGCAGTAGGCGTCGGTGCAGCGGGAGCCCTGGGCGTCCAGGAACGACTGGATCTGGGCGACGCTCATCGTCCCGGTGTCGAAGAACACCGCGTCGCTGATGATGTTGCCGGGCCGGAACTGGGACATGTCGACGGCCTCGGAGTCCGGGGCGCGCGACACGTTCAGGACGCCGACCAAGCCGACGGCGACGAGCACCCCGACCAGGACGAGGCGCAGCGACCGGAAGGCCGGCGACGTCCTGTGACGCGTGGGGGTGCTGTGACGCATGGGAGTCAGTATGCGGTACGGCACGGGTTCTGTCCCGGGTCCTCGGGAGACAGCAGTCCGGTCGGACGGTCAGACGCGCCGGCGAGAGCTGCCGACCGCCACGAGCACCACGCCCAGGAGCACCGCGATCACGACCCCGACCAGGACGGGGTGGGAGCCGGTCTGGCGCAGGAGCGAGAACACACCGGCGCCGATCGTGGTCCAGATCGTCGCCCAGAGCGCGGCGCCCGGCACGAGCCCGAGCAGGTAGCGCGGCGTCGTCATCCGGCAGAGGCCCGCCGCCAGGTTGATGACGGTCTGCGCCCCGACCGTCAGGAAGCTCAGCGTCACCGCGGGCGGACCCCAGCGGTCGACCCGCTCCATCGCGAACCTGAGCCGCTCGCTCGGCTCGCGGCCGCGGGCAGCGCCGGCGGCGATGAGCCGGCCGATGCCGTACGTCGCGCCGGCCCGCAGCACGACGATCGCGAACAGGGTCAGCCAGGCCCAGAACCAGGGCCAGGAGCGGATGTCGTCGAGCACGCCGTTCACGGCAGCGCCCGTTCCATGACGAGGGCGTCGCCGCCGTCGGCGTAGTACGCCCGGCGCCGGTGGATCTCGCGGAAGCCCAGCCCGCCGTAGAGCGCCTGCGCGCCGGTGTTGTCCGCCGCGACCTCCAGCAGGATGCGCTCGGCGCCGGCGTCCGCGGCGGTGCGCAGCAGCTCCTCCACCAGCACCCGTGCCACGCCTCGGCGACGGGACGCGGGACGGACGGCGACCCGCAGCAGGTCGGCGGTCTCGGCGACGACGAGCGTCGACGACCAGCCCACGGCCGTCTCCCCCTCCACGGCCAGGCGCACGTGCCGCTCGACCGAGGCCACCTCGCTCGCGACCGACGACGCGCTCCACGGGTCGTCGAAGCAGGCGCGCTCCAGCTCGGCGAGGACGGGGACGTCGTCCTGGGTCGCGGCGCGGACGACCACCGTGGCGGTCATCGCTGGTCGAGCGGCACGGCGTCGGGCCGGCGCAGGTACAACGGCTCGAGCGGGAGGACCTCGACGAGCCGGTCGACCACGGCGCGCGCGAGGGCGGCTCCCGTCGGGTCGAGCGGGCCCCGCGATCCCCCGAGCACGGCGGCGTGGACCTCGGCTCCGCGGCCGACCACCGGCAGGTCGCCGAAGCGCTCGACCACGGCCGCCGGGGTGTCGACCGCTGGACCGTCGAGCCGGCGCGCGTCAGGTCCGTACCGCGCCCAGTAGACCTCGCGGCGGCGGGCGTCGGTCGCGACGAGGAACTCGCCGTCGAAGGCCTCGGCGGCGTCGACCGCGAGGACGTCGAGCGTGCAGACACCGTGGGTGCGCAGGCCGAGGGTGGCTCCGAGGGTCAGCGCCGTCACGACGCCGACCCGGAGGCCCGTGTAGGGGCCCGGACCGACACCCACCGCGACGTCCGTGAGGTCGGCCGGGACGGCACCCGCCTGGCGAAGTGCGGCCGTGATGGCCGGGGCCAGCTGCTCGCCGTGCGCCGTGGCGCCCTCGCCGCCCGCCTCGCCGACCACGGAACTGCCGTCGTGGACCGCGACCGTGATGGCCGGGGTCGCGGTGTCGAAGGCGAGCAGGAGCACGGGCCGAGCCTAGCCAGCGCCGACTCAGGCGCCCAGGAGGGTCGAGCGCAGCGGCACGCCGAGCCAGCGCGACCCGTAGGAGCGGATCGTCAGGACGCGGGCCTCCGCGAGGTCGTCGGCCTCACCGGCGGCGACGCCCATCGGGTCGCGCGTGCCGAGCGGGTCGCCGGGGCGGGCGTGCCGGCGCTCCAGGTGCACGTGGAGCCGGTTGGATGCCAGCTGCTCGGCGATGCCCTGGCCCCACTCCACGACCGTCACCGAGCTGTCGACGGAGGCGTCGAGGTCGAGGTCGTCGAGCTCCGCTGCCGAGCCGAGCCGATAGGCGTCGACGTGCACCAGACCGGGCCCGTCGGTCAGGGACGGGTGGGTGCGGGCGATGACGAACGTCGGCGACGTCACGGGACCCCGCACGCCCAGCCCCTCGGCCAGGCCCTGGGTGAACGTGGTCTTGCCGGCTCCGAGGTCGCCCGAGAGCACCAGCAGATCCCCCGCCCGCAGGAGCGTCGCGAGCCGGCCCGCCAGCGCCTGGGTGTCGTCCGGCGTGTGGGTCTCACGGGCGAGCCAGAGGGTCTTCCCGAACTCCAGCAAGGTGCTGCCACCGTCGTCCTCGGTGTCACCCGTGCGCACGTACTTGCGCCGCTCCCAGAACCGCACCGTGTCGGGCAGCTCGGAACGGACGTGCAGCCAGATGCCGTCCTTGCCCCGCTCCTCCGCCGTGTCCTCGGCGACGCCGACCATCGCCGACGCGACGCCGCGCGACTGGATCTCGGGGTCGACCGCGACGCGGCGCAGGCCCAGCAGGCCCGGACGCGACTCGTCGAACAGCAGCGCACCCATGGGGCGTCCGCGCCGCTCGACCAGCAGCCCGCCGGACGCGGCGAGCGCCTCGGCGACCGACTCGGTGGTCTCGTCGGTCGCGGTGCTCGGCGGGTCCAGCACCGGCCGCGCCGCGAACGACCGGCGGATGATGTCGGCCACGACCTCCGCGTGCTCGGGGCCCGCCTCGATGACGTCGAGCGCGTGCAGGGAGCTCATCGCGTCACCTCGTTCACCGGACCCGCTCGACGAGCGCGTCGATCGCGTCCGAGACGTCGTCCGGGTCCTCGAGCATGACCATGTGGCCGGCCCCCTCGACGAGCACGAGCCGCGCGCCGTCGATGGCCTCGGCCAGGCGCCGGCTGTGCTTGGGCGGCGTCAGGAGGTCGGACGTGCCGCACACGACGGTCACGGGCACGTCGGCCAGCGTCGAGAGGGCGTCGAACAGGTCGAGCGACGGGAAGTTCGGGTAGAAGTCGGCGATGACGCGCGACGGGGCCCGCGAGATCATCTCGTCGGCCATCGCCGCTCGCTGCGGGTCGGCGTCGGGGCCGACGGCCCAGCGCCGGATGACGGTCTCGCTGTTGAACGCGCGACCCCAGTCGAGCACGGGGCCGGAGCGGCGCACGAACCAGGCGAGACGCTCGAGCGCAGGCGTGCCGCGGACGAGCTTGCCGGCACTCGTGCCGACCAGCGCGACGCCGACCACCGTGCCACCGAACAGCTCGGGGAAGTCGGCGGCGAGCTGCATCGTCGCCATGCCGCCCATCGAGTGGCCCACGACCACCACGCGACCCTTGCCGTGCGCCGCGATGACCCGCGCGAGGTCGTCGGCCAGGTGGCTGAGGTCGGAGTTGGCACCCGACGTCGGGCCCGAGGCGCCGTGCCCCCGCTGGTCGACGAACACGAGCCGGGCACTGCCGCGCAGGTGCAGGCGCTGGAAGTGCCAGGTGTCCTGGTCGCACATCCAGCCGTGGACGAAGACGATCGTGAGGCCGTCGTCGCCGTCGGCGTCGGGCTCGTCGACCTCGACGTTCAGCTCGGTGCCGTCCTGCGCGACGACCGTGTGCCGCTCGCCGCGCACCGAGCCGAACGGCACGTCGCCGCCGAGGTGGCGACGGCGCTCGACGATGCGCTGGCGCCGCAGCAGCGAGGCCGCGACACCGGCTCCGGCGAAGGCGGCCGCCGTGACGGCAGCCGTCGTGATGCGCTTCATCGGGTTCCCCCTGGATCGTGGTCGTGGGTGTGGACGAGCTGGATGCGGCCCCCGAGCCCCGTGACGACCTCGTACGCGATCGTGCCAGAGGCCACCGCCCAGTCGACCGCGGTGGGCTCCCCCGCGGTGCCGGGCCCGAACAGGGTCACGACGTCACCGCGCCGGGCCGGCAGGTCGCCGAGGTCGACGACCATCTGGTCCATGCAGATCGTGCCGACGACCGGGACACGCCGGCCCGCGAAGAAGGCGGAGGCGCGGCCCGTGGCGGCGCGGTGCACCCCTTCGCCGTAGCCGATCGGCACCAGGCCGAGGGTCGTCTCGCGCTGGGTCACGTGGCGGTATCCGTAGGAGACACCCTGCCCGGCCGGCACCCGCTTGACCGCGGCGAGGCGCGCGCGCAGCGACATCACGGGCGTCAGGGGGACGTCGTGGGGCATGGTCGGGTCGGGCGGCAGCCCGTACGTGGCGATGCCCGCACGGACGAGGTCGAAGTGGGCGCTGGGCCGGGTCATCAGCGCGGCCGAGTTGGCGAGGTGGCGCAACCCGGGATCGACGCCGGCGGCCTCGAGCTCGGCGACGGCCTCGCGGAACCGGGCCTCCTGGGCGTCGTTCGCGGGGTGGCTCGGCTCGTCGGCGCAGGCGAGGTGCGACCAGACGCCGGTGATGCGCGCGCCGCCCTCGACCGCGCGGGCCGCCGCGGCGACGAGGTCGGTCCACTGGTCGCCGAAGGCGCCGTTGCGGCCGAGGCCCGTGTCGACCTTGAGCTGGGTGCTCGGCACGTCCGCGGCCGCCAGGACCTCCGCAAGCTGCTCGGCGGAGGACGCGGTGACCTCGACGTCGGCGCGGGCGGCCGCGGCGAAGTCGGCCCCTGGGGCCGCGAGCCAGCACAGCAGCGGACCCTCGTCGCCGGCCGCTCGCAGGGCGAGGGCCTCGTCGAGCGTCGCCACGCCGATCCAGTCGGCTCCGGCCTCGCGCGCGGCGCGGGCCACCGGCAGGAGTCCGTGCCCGTAGGCGTCGGCCTTCACGACCGTCATGAGCTGCGCGGTGGGAGCGAGCGCCGCGAGCGTGCGCACGTTCTGCCGGTAGGCGTCCAGGTCCACCTCGGCCCACGCCTGTGGCGTCGACGGCAGAGCCTGTGGCGTCGACGGCAGAGCCTGTGGCGTCGGCGGCGTCACCAGTCCCGCTCCCCCGTGAGGCGGCCGGCGAGGAAGTCGGCCACGACGCCGGGGATGCGGGCCGCGACCCCCGTGGCCGTCACGGGGCCACCGGGATTCGCCCGCACAGCGGCGGCGCCGTGCACGAAGGCGGCGACCGAGGCCGCGTCGCGGGGCGACAGGCCCGAGGCGAGCAACGAGCCGAGCAGGCCGGAGAGCACGTCCCCGGATCCGGCCGTGCCCAGCCAGGCGGTGCCCGAGAGGTTGACCCGCACCGGCTCCCCGGGCGCCTCGACGAGGGTGCGGCGTCCCTTCAGCAGGACGGTGGCGCCCCAGCGCTCGGACGCGGCGCGGGCGTGGCTCCACGGGTCGGCCTCGACGTCCGCGCGGTCGACCTCGAGCAGCGTCGCGAGCTCGCCCGCGTGCGGAGTGATGACGACGCCCGGGCGCAGGGCGGCGGGCAGGTGCTGCAGCGCCGTCGCGTCGACCACGACGGGCACCGCGTCTGCGAGTGCGGCCTGGAGGTGCTCGGCGACGTCGTCGCCACCTCCGGGTCCGACGACCCAGGCCTGCACGCGCCCGGTGGCGGGCACCACCTCGGGCGCACGGAGCACGACCTGGCGCGCGACCTCGTCGTCGCCGACGAAGCGCACGTATCCCGCCGTGCCGGACTGGGCGCCCGCCACCGCGAGGTGAGCGGCACCGGGGAAGTCGGCGGAACCGGCCCGGACGCCCACGACACCGCGCGAGTACTTGTGGGCGTGGCCGTGCGGCACGGCGGGCGCGAGCACGGCTGCGTCGGCGGTCGTGAGCGCCTCGACGGAGGGGTCGCCCAGGTGCGGGTCGAGCCCGATGGGCGCGAGCGTCAGCGCGCCGGCGGCGTCCGCGGCCGGACCGAGGAGCAACCCGGTCTTGTACGAGCCGAACGTGACGGTGTGGTCGGCCACGAGGTGAGGGCCGGGCGTCGTGCCGTCGTCGACCCCGACGCCTGACGGCACGTCGACCGCCACCGTGAACGGTCGCGTCTCGGCCTGCCAGCGTGCCCACTCGGCCGCTCGTCCGGTGAGTCCCGCTCGGGCCCCGATGCCCAGCAGCCCGTCGACCACGACGGTGTGACCGTGCGGCTCGGTCACCTCGCCGACGCCCACCGCGCGGGCCGCCGCGAGGCCGGCCTCGTGCGCGTGGTCGGGGTCGAGCAGGCAGACGTTGACCGGCCGCCCCCGCTCCCGCAGCCGCGCCGCGGCGAACAGCGCGTCACCGCCGTTGTTGCCGGGTCCGACGAGGACGACGGGGGTGCGTCCCGGGGGGAGCACCTCCAGCAGCACGTCAGCAAGCGCGTCGGCGGCCTGCTGCATCAGGGCGTCCCAGCCCACCGCGCGGGCGGCCGCCTCCTCGGCGGCACGGACCGCCGCGACGTCGTGCGCGCGCAGCATCGTCAGGCCACCTCGGCGACCACGAACGCGGTCGCGACCGGGCCGTCGTGCGCGATCGACAGGTGCAGCGACGTGATGCCGAGCTCGTGCACGCGCGCCTCGGCCAGGCCCGACAGGACGAACGAAGGAGCACCGCGGTCGTCGACGACGACCTCGATGTCGGTCCACGACATGCCGGCGGGGGCTCGCAGGGCCTTGACGAAGGCCTCCTTCGCCGCGAAACGACCGGCGAGCGACTCCAGCCTCAGGCCGGCCTCGACCTCGCCCGGCGTGAACAGCCGCTGTCGCAGCGTGGGGGTGCGCTCGAGCGACTCCGCGAAGCGCGCCAGGTCCACGACGTCGACGCCGACACCGCTGACACCCATGCGCTCCACCCTAGCGCCGCTCAGCCGCCTCAGGCTCGATGCACGACGTCACCGCCGGCGGCGGCCGGGTCACTCGACCGTGACGCTCTTGGCGAGGTTGCGCGGCTGGTCGACGTCGTGACCCAGCTGGGCGGCGAACTCGCACGCGAAGATCTGCAGCGGCACCGTGGCGACGAGCGGCTGGAGCAGCGTCGGCACCTTCGGCAGTCGGATGACGTGGTCGGCGAACGGCACGACGTCGTCGTCGCCGTCCTCGACCAGCACGATCGTGCGCGCACCGCGCGCCCGGATCTCCTGGATGTTGCTGACGATCTTCTCCTGCAGCTGGTCGCGCCCCTTGGGCGGCACGACCACGAACACGGGCACGCCCTCCTCGAGCAGCGCGATGGGTCCGTGCTTGAGCTCGCCGGCCGCGAAGCCCTCCGCGTGGAGGTACGCCAGCTCCTTGAGCTTCAGCGCCCCCTCGAGCGCCACGGGGTAGCCGACGTGACGGCCCAGGAACAGGATCGAGCGCGTGCCGGCGAGGTCGTGGGCGATCTTGCGGACGTGCTCGCCGTCGTCGAGGACCCGCTGGATGGCAGCGGGCATCGCCTCGAGGTCGTCGACGATGCGGGCGATCTCGTCGCCGTACTTCACGCCCTTGACCTGCGCGAGGTACAGCCCGAGCACGTAGCAGGCGACGACCTGCGCGAGGAAGCCCTTGGTCGAGGCGACCGCGACCTCGGGTCCGGCGTGCGTGTAGAGCACCGCGTCGGACTCACGCGGGATGGTCGAGCCGTTGGTGTTGCAGATGCTGAGCACCCGCGCCTTCTGCTGGCGGGCGTACCGGATCGCCATCAGGGTGTCCATCGTCTCGCCGGACTGGCTGATCGTGACGACCAGCGTGGACTGGTCGAGGATCGGGTCGCGGTAGCGGAACTCGCTCGCGAGCTCGACCTCGACGGGGATGCGCGTCCAGTGCTCGATCGCGTACTTCGCGACCATCGCGGCGTAGTACGACGTGCCGCAGGCGATCGCGACGATCTTGTCGACGTTGCGGAGCTCGTCGTCGGACAGCCGCATCTCGTCGAGCTGCAGGCGGCCGTCCGGGTCGTGACGGCCCAGCAGGGTGTCGGCGACCGCCTTGGGCTGCTCGGCGATCTCCTTGAGCATGTACCACTCGTAGCCGTCCTTCTGGGCGGCCGAGAGGTCCCAGTCGACCGTGAAGGTCGTGGTCTCGGCGGGCGCGCCGTCGAAGTCGGTGACGGTGATGTCGTCGGGCGTGATGACGACGACCTGGTCCTGACCCAGCTCGACGGCCTCCCGCGTGTACTCGATGAACGCGGCGACGTCGGAGCCGAGGAAGTTCTCGCCCTCGCCCCGGCCGACCACGAGCGGGGAGTTGCGGCGCGCGCCGACGACGACGTCGGGGGTCAGGGCGTCGCAGATCACGAGGGTGAAGGCGCCCTGCAGACGACGCGCCACCGCGCGCACCGCGTCGGGCAGGTCGTCACCGGCCGCGAGGCGGTCGGCGACGAGGAACGCGACGACCTCGGAGTCGGTCTCGCTGGCGAGCTCGCGACCCGAGCGCTCGATCTCGTCGCGCAGCTCGGCGAAGTTCTCGATGATGCCGTTGTGGACGATCGCGACCCGGGACGTGTCGTCCAGGTGCGGGTGCGCGTTGCGGTCGGTGGGGCCGCCGTGCGTGGCCCAGCGCGTGTGGCCGATGCCGGTCGTGGCCGGCGGCAGCGGGCTCTCGGCGAGGGCGGCGTCCAGGTTGGCGAGCTTGCCCGCCTTCTTCGCCGACGCGATCGTGCCGTCGGCGACGAGCGCGACGCCGCCGGAGTCGTAGCCGCGGTACTCGAGGCGTCGCAGGCCGCCCATCACGACGTCGACCGCAGAGCGCTGGCCGACGTATCCGACGATTCCACACATGCCGATCAGGGTACCGACTGCTGCCCTCCGGTCGGCCATCGTGACAATGGACACCATGTCCCGGGAGCTGTCGCCGTACGTCGAGCTCGAGCGCGACGCCTGGGCCATGCTGGCCGGCGACGCGCCGCTGCCGCTCACCGCCGACGAGATCGAGCGCGTGCGGGGCCTCGGTGAGGAGCTCGACCTCGAGGAGGTGCGGCAGGTCTACCTGCCGCTGACCGAGCTCATGGTGCTGCGCATCCGCGCCGCGTCCGGCCTGTACCGGGCCACGGAGAAGTTCCTTGGCAACCCGCAGCCGCAGCGCACGCCGTACGTCATCGGCATCGGCGGCTCAGTCGCCGTCGGCAAGTCCACGACGGCGCGTCTCATCCGCGAGCTGCTGGCCCACGCGCCCGAGAACCCGACCGTGGAGCTCGTCACGACCGATGGGTTCCTGCTGCCGAACGAGGAGCTCGAGCGCCGCGGCATCCTCGACCGCAAGGGGTTCCCGGAGTCGTACGACCGCAAGCGGCTCCTGCGCTTCATCATGAGCGTCAAGTCGGGCGCGGAGCACGTCGAGGCGCCCGTGTACTCCCACCTCACGTATAACGTGACCGACGAGGTCGTCACCCTCCAGCGGCCCGACGTGGTGATCGTCGAGGGGCTCAACGTGCTCGCGCCGGCCCGCGCGCGGGGCGACGGCAGCCCGGGCCTGGCGATCAGCGACTTCTTCGACTTCTCGGTCTACGTCGACGCCGCCAACCGCGACATCAAGCGGTGGTACATCGACCGATTCCTGACCCTGCGCCGCACGGCGTTCGCGGACCCCGAGTCGTACTTCCACCGCTACAGCTCGCTCAGCGACGAGGAGGCCGACGCCCGCGCCCGCCACCTCTGGGACACGATCAACTGGCCCAACCTGCGCGAGAACATCCTCACGACCCGCGGCCGCGCCGACCTCGTCCTCCGCAAGGACGCCGACCACAACGTCAAGTGGGTCCGCCTCCGCAAGATGTGACCCCGGCTGCCCTGCCCCCAGATTTGTGCGCTTACCGACCTTTGTCCCGTCGATTCAGGTCGGTTGGTGCACAAATCTTGGGGCCTTCCTCACGTGGGGCGACGGATCCACAGGGCAGGGCCGTCCACAGTCGCCCGATTCCTCGTGGCCGCGCGGCAGAGGCGGGATCACGGTCGTTGGATGGACACCTCACGACCGTTCACGACGGCCCAGGCCCGCGCCTCCGGAATCACCGAGCGAGTCCTGGGTGGCCGTCGCTACCGCCGGTTGTTCCGCGGCGTCCACATCTCGGCTGACAGCACGATCGACCTGTTCACCTGGATCGCGGCTGCGATGCTGCTCCTCCCGCCGGACGCCGCTGTCAGCCACACGACCGCGATGCGTCTGTACGGACTCGACCCAGGCGGACGACACGGCCTCGAGTTCTCGACCAACCACCCCTCGCCGCGTCGGATACCGGGGCTCACGCTTCATCGACGCCTCGGCACGCTCCACCCGCGGGCCATCGGCGGATTCCCGACGCTGGGGCCCGACCGCACGTTCGTCGACGTGGCACTGCGACTGCGGCTGCCCGAGCTCGTCGCCTTCGGAGACCACCTCGTGCACCGCGGACTGACGACGATCGAGGACCTCCGCTGGTACGCCGACTCACGTCATCTCGACGGCGTCAGGCGGGCGCGCCGCATCGCGCCGCTGGTGCGAGCCGGGGTCGAGTCACCGCGGGAGACGCTGATCCGTCTGATGCTGCGCTTCGGGCGACTCCCCGAGCCGGAGGTCAACGGAGCGATCCACGACCGTGACGGCGCCTTCCTCGCTCGCGGCGATCTCGTCTACCGAGCCTGGAAGGTCGTGGTCGAGTACGACGGGCTCCACCACCTCCGCGATCCGCGCACCTGGCAGCACGACCTCCGGCGTCGCGAGCTGCTCGAGGCCGCCGGCTGGATCGTCATCGTGATCACGACAGCCGACCTCGACCGCCCGGCATCGATCCCGGCCCGCGTCCACGAGGCACTGGCCCGCCACGGGTACCAGGGTCCCCGGCCTGCGACGAGCGTCCAGTGGAGCTCTTGGTTCGGCGCCTAGGGCACATGTTGTGCGCGAACCTACCGCCGGCAACCCGACTCAGGTCGGTAAGTGCACAAATCTGGGGGCCCTGGCTGGGGGCCGCTCGGGGGCTGGGGTGGGGTCAGCCGATGACGGACTGGACGAGGTCGTCGGCGGACTCGGGGGCGAGGCAGTGGTAGTTGGCGGCGGTGACGGTCAGGTCGACGGTGCCCTGGGTCGGCGTCTCGCCGGTCTCGTCCTCCAGGAGCTTCTCGACGACGTCGCTCCGCTCCCCGTCCGACATCAGGGCGAACTCCGCGCACCGGGTCTGGCCGCCGTCGTTGCTGCCACACGCGGCGAGCGCGGTGCTCAGCAGCACGACGAGAACGGCCGCCGCCGCGCCGCCGGACGATCGAGGCGTCATGCCCTGATCATCCCGGAGGCGCAGCCGCGGCCGCTCTCGTGGGTGTCCACTCAGGCCGGCTGGCCCGTGTTGACGTTGACCTGCTGGATGTTGTCGCGAGCGTCGGACTGCGCGACACCGGTCTGCACCGGACCGTCGCTCAGCACGATGTCGATCTCCTCGATGTCCTCGCGGGCCGTCGAGTCGGCCGGACCGGTCTCGATCGGGTCGTCGGCCAGGTCGACCTGGGTCTGGCCCTGGCCGTCGCTGGCATCGGACTGGCCCACGCCGGTCTGCACCGGACCGTCGGACAGCTCGATGTTCGTCGCCGCCGGCGGCGGCTCCCGGTCGATGAGGAACGGATGCGTGATCGGCGGGAACTCGATGCCCGCGAGCACCTCGGATCCCGTCTGCGCCAGGCTCTCGTCCGCCTCGACGTACTTCTCGTAGACGATCGTGATGCCCGAGGCGAGCTTCTCGACGACGCGCTGGCCCATGAGGCCCATCTCCTCGGAGACGGTGGCGAGCATGTCGTCGAGCAGCGCCTTGAACATCCCCGACGTGGCGAGGTCCGGGATGGACGTCGGCGTCAGGTAGTCGCACTGCATGTGCCAGTCGAGCAGCGTGTTGAACGCCGTCTCGAAGTCACCGTAGGCGTCCTGGATGTCGGTGACGGCGGACTCGATGTCGAGCACGTCGCACACCAGCGTCGGGACGACGACCGAACCGCTGACCGCCGGCGTGAGCGAGACGACCACGTCGGCCACCGGGCGCGTGACGGCCTGGATGGCCTGCTCGGTGAAGCTGTTGATCGGATCGATGACCTGCGACTGGATCTGGTCGTTGATGGCGCCGATGACCTGCGACATGAGCTCGGCCACCGCGATGTCGATGATCGACTTGATGGCCTCCTTCGCGACGAGGCGCACGGCGCCGGCCAGGGGGCCGGCCGCCACGAGAGCGGCCGCCTGGACCGTGCCGACGGCGAGGACCGAGATCTTGTAGCCCCGGATGCCGTCCGCCACCGCGGAGCAGATCGGCTGCGTCGCACCGACCGCCTCGTTGAGCGGCGTGAAGATGTTCGACCGCGTCTCCTGGAAGACGTCGGCGTAGGAGTTCAGCGCCGACGAGTCCGAGACATCAGCGACCGTGCTGACCGCATTGCCCACCGACTCGACGAAGGCGTCGAGCGACGTGGTGAAGTCCAGCAGCTGGCCGCCGAGCTCCTCGACCGCGTCCTCGTTGATGTTGATCCACTTCAGACCGAAGAGGTCCAGCGCCCACTCGACGGGCTCGGGAATCATGATGGGCATGGCGTGTGTCCCTTCCGAGGGTCACGGTCGCTCCGGCACCCCCGCCGGAGCGACCACGGTCAGGTCAGGAGGCGTTGATCGCGCTCGACAGGTCGGCGTCGGTCGCGGACAGCGTGTCGGCGGCCTGCTCGAGGTACGCGGCGAGCTGCTCGAGGGCGTCGACGGCCGAGCGCGTGCTGGTCGTGAACTGCTCGTACTGGTCGTTGTAGGTGACCGACGCCTGGTCGGTGACGAACCCGCTCTGCACGAGGTTCTGGATGAAGCTGCTCAGCTCGGTGAGCGTCGTGTTCATGTTCTCCTGGCCGGTGCGCAGCTGGCTGGCCGCGGAGCGCATCTCGTCGTAAGTGACCGAAACGTTCGACATGGTGTTCCCTTTCGCTGACCCGCCCCGTTGGCGGCTTGTGAGGAAAACATTAGGAGCGGATCGTCATCCCCGCGATGGGGAGCACTCCCCCGGGTCGGCGGGAACATTCACCAACCCGAAAAAACCCTGCAGTATCAGGACTTTTCGCCGGTCCACGGCACCTGGACGCGCACCGGCTTCCCCTTCATCACGGCCATCGCACGGCCCGGCGGGAACTCCCGCTTCGCGAAGCGCGGGAACGGGGTGCGCAGGATCGTCTCGCCCTCGATCGACTCCGGCTGCATCAGCATGCCGCGCCGGCCGTTGCGGATCTCGCTCAGCAGCGGGTACATCGAGCCCCACGAGCCGGTCTCGGACTCCGCCACCAGGAAGTGGTCGGTGCGCCGGATGGCCCGGATGAGCTCGACGATGCCGGCGTCGGCGGGGGTCGACAGGAAGTCGGCGATCGACTCCACGAACACCGCGATGTGCCCGTCGTCCTCCGCGGCGACCCGAGCGGCGAGCTCCTTCGCGAGCGCGGCGACCTCGGCCAGGTCGGTCACGGCGGCGGTCCACGGCGCCATGCGGGGCACGACGGACCTGCGGTGCCCGAGGTAGATCAGCTCGCCGTCGGGCTTCCAGCGGTGCAGCGACCGGGCGAGCGCGACGAGGGTCGTCGTGCGTCCGCTCGAGGGTCCGCCGCCGATCAGGAACGTGCCGGCGGCCTCGAAGCCGATCGGCTGGAGCGTCTCCTCGCCGATGCCCAGCACCGGTCGGCCGTCGACCTCGTTCGGCAGGTCCGACTCCGGGACCTCGGACGGCATCGAACCGATGGGCGGAGCCGGCGCCACCTGCTGCCGCTCCATCGCCCTGGCGAGCTTGCCGATGGCCTGCGACTGGTCGGCCACGTTGCCCGATCCACCGAGCACGGCCACCTGGGTCTCGACGCCGTCGATGATGCCGCGTCCGGGCGGAGAGGCGGCCGACAGGACGTCGGTCGGCATGCCCATCACGAGGTACGCGGTCTCGTCGGCCAGCCGCAGCACGACGCGGCGCGGCACGCTGGAGGAGATCGAGCCGGGCACGCTGGCCGGACGGTCCGCGGTGAAGACGACGTGGATGCCGAGCTGGCGGCCCTCCGAGAGCAGCTGCTGCAGCACGCCGTACCACTGGGCGCGCGATCCCCCGGAGTCGTAGGCCTCGCGGAACGCGGGGAAGTTGTCGAGCAGCAGCAGGATGCGCGGCTCGTCGGGTCGGTTGGTGGCCTGCCGGTACTCCGTGATGGAGCCGGCGTTGACCTCCGGGAAGTCGCGGGCGCGCTGCTCGGCGATGCCGCGCAGGGTGCGCAGGAGCCGCACGATGCGCTCGTCGTCGTCGCCGGAGACGATCGACCCGACGTGCGGCAGCGCCTCGAGCATGCGCAGACCGCCGGCGGCGAAGTCGAGGCCGTAGACGTGCACCGGTCCGCCGCGCGGCGTGACGCCGGCGCCGGCCGCGAGCGAGCGCAGCAGCACCGACTTGCCGGATCCACCCGTGCCGTAGATGGCCATGTTGCCGTCGACGTCGGGCTTGAAGGCGACGACGTGCTGGGCCTGGTGCTCGGGGAAGTCGGCGACACCCATCAGCAGCTCGGTGTCGGTGCGCGGGCCGAGCAGGGCCAGGTCGTAGACCTCGCTCAGCTCGTCGAGCCAGGGGCGACGCGGCTCGGGCAGCTCGGCGAGCAGCGACGCCCGGCCGATCGTGTCGACGAGCCGCACCTGGTCGGTCGGGCCGGGATCGGTGATCTCGGGCTCGACGTCCGGGGTGGGACGGCGCCAGCGCTCCTCGGCACCGAACTTGAGCGGGTGCAGGTGCACCGTGGCGGGCACGACCTCGTCGGTCGTGTGGCCTCCGGCGTAGGCGGACTGGAACGGGATGAGGCGGCCCGGACCCATCTTGGCCACGGCGCGGCCGGGCAGCGACGGGTCGAAGTGCGCGGCCTCCTTGGAGTCGATGACGTCCGAGCTGTCGGACTCGTCGGCCATGCGCAGGGCGATGCGCAGGTTGGTGTTGGCTCGCAGGTTGTCCTTGATGACGCCTGCAGGGCGCTGCGTGGCCATGATCAGGTGGATGCCGAGCGAGCGGCCGCGCTGGGCGATGTCGACGACGCCGTCGACGAACTCCGGCACCTCGCTGACGAGGGCGGCGAACTCGTCGATCACGAGGATCAGGGCCGGCGGCGAGTCCGGGTCGCCGCGCTTCTCGAGCTCGAGCAGGTCCTTCGCGCGCTTGCGCTGCAGGACGAGCTCGCGGTGGTGCAGCTCGGCGCGCAGGCTCGTCAGCGCACGTCGCACGAGGTGCGGGCTGAGGTCGGTCACGAGACCGACGCAGTGCGGCAGCTTGACGCAGTCGGCGAAGGCGGCGCCGCCCTTGTAGTCGACGAACAGGAACGTGACGCGGTCCGGGCTGTACTCGGCGGCCATGCCGAGGACCCACGACTGCAGGAACTCGCTCTTGCCCGAGCCGGTCGTGCCGCCGACGAGGGCGTGCGGCCCCTGGGTGCGCAGGTCGAGATGCATCGCGTCGGTGGCACCCTGCCCCACGAGGGCGCGGAGCGTGCCGGTGCGCGGCAGCGGCTTCGGCGGCTTGTCGCGCTCGTGGACGGAGAAGTTCTGACGCCAGCGGTCGAGGACGGCCTCACCGGACGAGCGCAGCTCGGTGCCGACGAGCGTGACCATCGAGACCTGCCGGGGCAGGTCGCTGGAGTCGTCGGTGACGGCGCCCTCGTCGGCCAGCGGCGCGATCGCCATCGCGAAGCGGTGGGCGTGCTCGACGCTGACGCCCTCGACCCGGACGTCGGTCACGACCTGGCCGTGACGCACGAAGTGCGCCTGGGCGGCTCCGAGGCCACCCGTGACGTCGAGGAACGTGCGGCACATCGCCGGCAGCCGGTTGCGGGTGGACCCCACCCAGATCGGGAACACCCCGACCTTGTGCGCCCGCTCGAAGAGCTGCACGACGCGGGCCCGGTCGATGGGGGCGTCCTCGGTCACGAGGACGACGACCATCGGCAGCGGCACCTCGTCGTCGTCGCTCTTGTCCTCGACGACACCCACGGTGCCACCACGAGCGGTCGACTCCAGGTCGCTCGAGAGCGGTCCGAGGCGCTCCGGGGCCTCGCTGGCCCGGCGGCCCAGACGCTCGTCGACGAGCTGCTCGAGCGCCGACACCAGGGCGGTCGCCGTGGTCTGCGTGTCGACCAGGTGCGAGCCCGACAGCGGTGACTGCGGCGAGCTCGTGTGCGGGAGCCAGCGCATCCAGTCGATGGCCGGGGTCTCGTCGGGACTGGCGATCGCCGCCAGCACGACCTCGGCCGGCGAGTGCAGACCGCTGATCTGGAGCAGCGTCCCGCGCACCGCGTCGGCGGCGTGCTGAGCCGGCCCGACGATGCCCATGGCGCCGGCGGTGTAGAGCGACTCCACGACCGGGACGTCCGGGACGTCGCGGTAGCGCTCCTCGACCTCCTCGAGCATGCGCGCGTACTTGGGCATGCCCTCGTCCATGTCGTGCGCCTCGGCGATCGTGTGCCGCGAGGGCAGGACGGCCGTCCCGAGCCGCAGGTTCAGCATCGTCCAGTGCTCCGGACGACGGGTCCAGAGCATGTCGTTGCGCTCGAGCCCAGCCTGGTACACGAGCGCCACGGCAGGCGTCTCGGCCTGGCGCACGCGGTGCTCCTCGGGCATCGCCGAGCGGAGACGCTCCTCGACCACGCGCAGCTGCTCGGTGAACTTCTCGGAGTCCATCGCCAGCTGACGGTTGTTGCGCAGCTTCCGGTTGACGAAGTTGCTCGTCATCATGAGCGGCGCCATCGCCACGAACAGCAGCGACATCGGGTTGCCCGTGATCGTGAACATCGCGGTGCCCATGACGATCGGCGCGACCATCATGAGGAACGGGAACGGCTGGGGGGTCGGCTCGATCGGGACGGCGGGACGCGGGTGCTGGAACTCGGGGTACCGCTCCTCGACGCGCGGCGAGCGGTTGAACGGGATCGCGCCACCGCGGATCTCCGAGCTCGTCACGGCCGGCGTGCCGGCGACCATCGCGAACGACAGACGGGTGTCACCCAGCTGGACGGTCTGCCCGGGCAGCATCGTCACGCGCGAGACGACGACGCCGTCGACCGCGATGCCGTTGGCCGAGTTCAGGTCGACGACCTCGATCGCTGCGCCGACCTCGACACGGGCGTGCCGCTTGGAGACGAACTGGTCCCCCAGCACGACGTCGGCGCTGGTGTCGCGGCCGATCACCGAGGAGCCGGGCGGCAGGTTGACCTGACGGCCGGCGTCCGGGCCCGACTCGACGCGCATCGTGGCCGCGACGACGGTCGAGCGGGATCCACCGACGGCCTCGACGACGGACACGACGCTGCCCGACGCGACGGGCGACTCACCCAGGATGCGATCGGGCGACAGCACCGTCGGGCGTCCGCCGCCGGGCGGCGTGACGGCGAGCGTGACCTCCTCGGCCGAGCGCGCGGCGGCCTCGGCCAGCGGATCCTGCTCGAGCAGCTCGCGGGCGACGTCACCGACGTGGGCGGTCGGTTCGGTCACGAGCACGACGTCCGTCGTGGGCCCTGTCACCCGCTGGAGCGACAGCTTGAGCTTCATCCGTGCTCCGCCACGAAGGCGCGGTCGCCGAACCAGACCGTGTCACCGGGCTGGATCTCGAGCGGGGTGCCCGGCTGGACGGCCGACTCCACCCCGTGGCTCAGGACGTGGGTGCCGTTGGTCGAGTGCAGGTCGTCGACGCGCAGGGCTCCGCCCGAGACGGTCAGGACGGCGTGGGTCTTCGACACGCTGCGCTCCGGGTCGGGGATGGCGGCCGGCAGGGCTCCGGTGTGGTCACCCGTGTCGGGGTCGCGACCGACCACGACGGTCGACGTCACGGCGATGCGCCGGCCGTCCTCGCTGACCAGGACCCACGTGGGTCGGGCCGAGCGGCGCTGGCCGATCTGGGTCTTCGCGTCGATCGCGTCGGACTCGGGCGCGGCAGCGGCGGGCTCCGGGGTGGCCGCGGGCTCGTCGACCGCCTTCTCGTCCTCAGCCTCCTCGCGAGCGGGACCGGCATGGCGGGGTCCGACCACGGGCGCAGGGCGATCGACGTCGGCCGGCGCGTCGGCACCCGTCGCCGGCTCGGGTGCCGACTCGGGGGTCGGCTCCGGCTCGGGCTGCGGCGCTCCGGAGGCCGGGAAGCCCGGCACCGAGGTGATCAGACGGCCACCACCGGACGGCGGGCCCGACGGCGGGGCCGGAGGGCTGACCGACGGGGTCGCCGGCCGGGGCGGCGGCGGAGTCGGCTCGGGCTGCGGCTCAGGAGCAGGCGCGGGGATCGGCTCCGGCTCAGGGATCGGCGTCGGCCCGGGGGTCGGCTCCGGCTCAGGGATCGGCGTCGGCTCGGCACCCGGGGGCGGCGGCAGCGGGGGCAGCGAGGACGAGTCGGAGGACACCGGCGCGGCCGGCGGTGCCGGGGCCGGAGGACGCGGTGCGGCGGGAGGCGCCGTCGGAGGCGTGGAGGGCGGGCTCGTCGGCGGCCCGGACGGCGGGGCCGCAGCCGCGGCCGGGTTGGGCGAGGTGTCGAACGACGGGAACGCGGACGGCGGGGCCACCTGCCCCGGCCCCTGCTCGGGCAGGTCGTTCGGCGGGCCGGCGTACTGGACCGGCGCCGCCCAGGGCGCGGGCGACGCAGGCGGGGCGTCGGACGTGGCCAGACCCGCGGGCGGGGCCGAGCTGTCGAGCATGACGTGCGGTCCCCCGATCGGGATCGGGGCCTGGCGCGCCCGGCGATCGGCCTCCTCGGCGATCGATCCCACCGTGCCCTTGACCACGACGGCACCCACCGCCTTGTCGTGCCAGGCCTGACGCTTCTCGTCGCGACGGCTGAGAAACATCGAGACGAGCACGAGGATCGCGATCGACTGGGTCAGCGCCAGCACGATGGTGCGCAGGAGGGCCTTGCCGAACCCGAGCGGCGTGCCGCCCTCGGCCCGCAGGACCGAGATGCCCACCACGCGGCCACCGACGGTGAAGCCGTTGCGCGACAGGTTGATCCACTGCACGAGCAGGAAGATCAAGGTCAACAACGTGGGGACGCCGGCGAAGAACAGCTGCCGGAACCCGGGGTCGCCGTTCTCGAACGCGACGTAGAACAGCGCGGCGGCCGGGGTGACCAGCGCCGAGAGGATCACGCGGTCGATCAGGTACCCGCCGAAGCGGGCGCCGAGCGACGCGAACGGACCCGTCACGGTGCCGACGCGCCCGTGGGAGCTGGGAGCGTCGTCGCGGCGTGCTCCGCCGTCGAGAGGCGTGGTCATGAGGTCCCCTTCTTCTGGTGCTGACGGCGTCGCCGCGCCGCTGAGCGTTCCGCCACCCACCGGGCAGGCGCGGACCGACGTGCTGATGCTCCCAGACGCCGGGCGCGCGAGCTGGCGCCGCGGCCGAGCTGACGCCACGGGATGCTGGCCGGCGAGAGAACCGCGACCCAGCGGCGCCACCACGGCACCGACTTCCGCATGCGCGACAGCGCCGTGCGGACGTCGCGCCAGTAATCGTCGACCTCCGACGGCGTCGGCTCGCCGGGCGCGAACACGTGCCGGTCGGCCACGGCTGCCAGCGTCGGCGCCTCCGCCTCGGGGAACCGGCCGTCGAGCACCAGACCGTTCTGGTGCCGCGTGTTGCTGACGGGCAGTCGCACACCGAGGTCGCGAGCCCGGTCGGTGACCTCGCGCCACCCACCGCTGAGGCGCGTCACCGGGTCGCGAGCGCCACGGCGTCGGCGACGGCGCCACCACTTCACGAGCAGCAGCCCCCAGATCGGGGTGAGCAGCAGCAGGATCTTGACGATCGTCCAGAGCACGCCCAGGATCGCGAGGATCAGCCCCCACAGGTCGAAGCCGGTGTTCTCACCGGCACCCTGCGGCGGGGCCTGGTCGGCCTGGCCCGGCTCGTCCGGCACCTGGGGCGGCTGTGGCAGGTAGGGCTGCGGCACCGGGTCGGGCTCCTCCTGCTCCTCCTTCAGGATCTGGTCGTCCGGAGGCGTGGGGGTCAGCGGCACCCATCCGAGCCCGTCGAGCGCGACCTCGACCCAGGCGTGCATGTCGTCGCCCGTGACCGAGCCGCTCGCCGGCACCTCGGCACCGATCACGACGCGCGCCGGGACCTGCAGGTTCTGCAGCGCGACCCCGAGGGCCGACGCGTACTGCTCGTCGTTGCCGACCATCTGGCGCGGACGCTCGACGAGGTCGGAGATGCGCTTGACGCCGTGCCCGGCGGTCGACGGGTACCCGCTCGGCTTGCCGTCGCTGTAGAAGCCGTCGTCCTTGAAGCGCTGCGCGATGGTCTGCACGGTGGCGCCGTCGCCACCGGCGCCGCCCGCGTCACCGATCCACGTCTCGACGAGCTTCGTGAGGTTCTCGGGCACTCCGACCGGAGCCTCCAGCGAGACCCCCTGCTGACGGGCCGCGTCGGTGATCTGCTCCTCCGAGGGGAGGTCGGGGATGACGGTCTCGAACTCGTACGAGACGCCCGGTCCGACCCCGCCGACCTGGGCGACGGTGCCCGTCGCGTCGTTGTGGAGGACGTCGACCGAGCGCTCCGCGTCGACGTCGCCGTCGACGTCGCGCACCGTGACGGCCTGACTGTCGCCCACGGACGGCACCCACACGCCCGTGTACTGGTCGATCGTGATCGTGACGTCGGTCGTGTCGCCGGAGGCCGTGTCGTCGCGGAAGCGCACGAAGGTGCCGGAGGCGTCGCCGGAACCGGCGCCACCCGTGACGTTCCAGACGATGCCATCGAAGTAGTCCATCGTCGCGACGCGCACCAGGGTGCCGCCGTCGACGCCCTCGACCTGGAACATCGGGGTGTTCTTGAGGTTGAGCTGGTCGGTGTAGGCGCGGAACTTCGACAGCGGGCTGGGGTAGTCGCGCGGGTCGAAGGGCGGGTCGACGTGGTCGCGCAGCACCTCGCGACGATCGGTGTCGAGCAGGCTCGTGGCACCGACGGCGGCTCCGCCGACGATCGCGAGCGTCACGGCAGCCAGCAGGCCGCGGCGCAGCCAGGCCGCGCGCGACCCGCTCATCGAGCGCCACCGGATCCACAGGAGCAGCAGCATCGCGAGGGCGACGCCGCGCACGGTGGTGTGCTCGGCCGTGGAGGTGCCGAACGCGACCGAGACGGCGAGGATGCCGAGCACGACGAGGGCGGCCGAGCCGGGCCAGCGGCTCCGCCAGACGAGCACGCCCGAGACCACGCCACCGAGCAGGCCGATGACCCACGGCACGATCAGCACGTTGCCCGTGCTGCCGAGCGGTGCGATCAGCGTCAACGAGTCACGCCACGCGTCGATCACGCCGCTGAGCAGCGTGCGCACCGCGTCGGGGCTCGGGGCCACGCCGCCGGCCGCGAGGTCGGGGGTCGCCAGGGCCGGACCGACGACGAGGTAGACGAGGACCAGGGTGCCCGCCGTGAGCCAGGGCCCGAGGTGGGCGGTGCGCGACACGAGGGCGACCAGCAGGCCGAGGGCGAGTCCGCCGCCGACCGCCGCGGCCCAGCGCCAGCCGCCGTAGGCGTCGGCCAGGGGGCTCGCCGCGACGAGGCCGAGCGCGAGCAGGGCCACGAGGTCGAGCGCGACGGTCGGTGCCGTGAGCGGGCGCGAGCGGTGCTCGGTCGTGTCGAGCGTGCGTGCCGTGCGGCCCGTGGCGCGGCCGACGGTGCGCCCGGTGGTCGAGGCGCTCACGAGGCGAGCCGCCGCATCGTCGGGGCGAGGTCGTCGAGATCACCCAGGACCGCGATGTCGAGGTCGCCGACGGGGTGCACCGACGTCTCGCCGCCGGGACGGGCCTGCACGACGATCGTGCGGACGTCGACCGGCAGGAAGCGCCGGGCACGACGGAGCTCGGTGGGATCGACCAGCGAGCCGCACACGAGCACGGCGACGCTGGCACCGGAGACCTCGCGCACCAGGCGGCGCACGAGCTCGGAGAGCCGCGGCGACGTGGGCTCGTACTCGACGCCCGAGAGCTGGTCGAGCCACTGCTGCACCGTCGGCGTGCGCAGGCGCCGGGTCGAGGTGGAGCCGCTCAGCGTCTGCCCCTCCCCGAGGCACTGCACGCCCAGCGAGCCGGCGACCGACACCGCGACCTCGAACTCCTCGTCGCTGCCGTAGTCGTCCAGGCGGGTGCTGAGCGCGACGAGCAGGTGGGAGCGCCGCGTCTCCTCGAACTGACGCACCATGAGCGTGCCGGTGCGGGCGGTGGACTTCCAGTGGATGTAGCGACGGTCGTCGCCCGGCACGTACGGACGCAGCGCGTGGAACGCGACGTCGCTGTTGGAGAGCTTGCGGACGGTCTGGCCCTCGAGGTCGCGGATCAGGCCGGTCGCCGAGCTCTCGATCCGCACGGTGCGCGGGTGCACGTACAGCAGGTGGTCCTCGGTCAGCGGCTGCTCGCGGCGGAACAGGGCGAAGGGGTCGGACCGGACCGACAGCACCGGGCCGACCGGGATGATCGCGCGGCGCTGCGTCGGGATCGCGAAGAGCTCCTCGCGCTCGTCACCGACCTTGAGGGACGGCACGTGGAACGCCGCGCTGCCGCGGCCGACAGGCAGCTCGATCGTGACCGGCAGGCTGCGTCGGCGGCTGCCGTTGCTGACGAAGATGGCGCCGTTGGCCCGCTCCCCCACCACGACGCGGTCGCGGCCCAGGTCGAAGCGCGCCGAGAGCTGGTGGCGACCGAGCACGAACAGGGCACACACGGCGAGCAGCGCCAGCCCCAGCCAGAAGCCGAGCAGGAGCTCGAGCCAGCCGAAGCGCCAGCCGACCAGGCCTCCGACGAGCGTGACCAGGGCGACCGCCACGGCAGCGCCGCTCGTGACCTCGGTGACCGGGCTCAGCCAGCGTCGTGGGGTCGCGGTCGAGCGCACGATCCAGTCGCGGGTGCGGAGCACCAGATGGAGGGTGCGACGTCGCACCCCCCTGATCTGACGATCGACCGCGTTCCCGCTCATCCGGCAGCGCGCTCCTGCGGAGCGGGGATGGTGTCGAGCAGGCGCTGCACGACCGCCTCGGAGGTGAGGCCCCGGAACTCCTCCTCGGGGTCGAGGATCATGCGGTGCGCGAACGTCGGGATCGCGAGCACCTTGATGTCGTCCGGGAGCACGAAGTGGCGTCCGGAGGCCGCGGCCCAGACCTTCGCGACGCGCACGAGCGCGAGCCCCGCGCGGACGCTGCAGCCGAGCTGCACCTCGGGCGCGCTGCGCGTCTCGGCGAGCAGGTTCGTGACGTACTCCAGCACGACGTCGTCGACGTGCACCAGGGCGGCCAGGTCGATCATCGAGGCGACCGCGTCGGTCGTGATGAGCGGTTCGAGGCCCGTGGCGGAGGCCTTCGTGGCCGTCGCCGCGAGGATCTTGAGCGTGCTGGCGTGGTCCGGGTAGCCCAGCGTCGTCTTCATGAGGAAGCGGTCGAGCTGCGCCTCGGGCAGCTTGTAGGTGCCGGCCTGCTCGATGGGGTTCATCGTCGCGATGACCATGAACGGGCGGCCGACACGGTGCGTGTTGCCGTCGACCGTGACCTGCCCCTCCTCCATGACCTCCAGCAGCGCCGACTGCGTCTTGGGCGACGCACGGTTGATCTCGTCGGCCAGCACGATGTCGGCGAAGATCGGGCCCGGGTGGAACTCGAACTTCTGCGTCTTCTGGTCGAAGATCGTGACGCCCGTGACGTCGCTGGGCAGCAGGTCGGGCGTGAACTGGATGCGGCTCTGGCGCCCCTTGAGCGTCTGCGCGATCGCCCGGGCCAGCGAGGTCTTGCCCGTGCCGGGGAAGTCCTCGAGCAGCAGGTGACCCTCCGAGAGCAGGCACGCCATCGCGAGCTGGATCTGGTGGGTCTTGCCGACGACGGCCTGCTCGACGTTGCCGACGAGCTGGCCGAACGTCGTGGCGAACCACTGTGTCTGGTCAGGCGTCAGGGTCGGGGTCGTGGTGGTGGTCATGCAGAGTTTCCTCGCTGAGGTGGGTGGGAGGTCAGTTCGGGATCGTCTGGGTGCGAGACGGGCCGCCGGGGTTGATCTGGATCGTCATCTGCTGTCCGTTGTAGCCCGTGTAGTAGTAGTCGGTGGTGTACGTGTAGTTGCCGTTGCCGTCGGTCCGGAAAGAAATCGGGTCGAACGTGTTGGTGCTCGGGTCGTACTTCGCCGTGTAGTTCGTGTTGGGCTCCAGGTCGGTGACCCGGAACTTGATCCACTTGCACTGGGTCGCCGGCCGGGAGCACTCCCCGATGTTGTAGCCGACGTTCTCGAAGTACAGCTCGACCTGCGGGTTCGGCGCATCGGTGGTCGCGGACGCCGATCTGGCCTGGGACGCGCCGCCGACGGAGTCGATGGCCCGCACGTCGATCGTGTGCTCGGTCCCCTGTCCGTAACCCGTGCCGCGGTACGACGTCTGGGACGTCGTCGCCGACCAGCTGCCCCCGTCGACCCGGTACTGGTAGCCCGCGATCGGTCGACCGTTCTCGCTGCTCGGCCTCGACCACGAGTAGTTGATCGCATTGCGACCGTCCTTGGTCGCCTGCACGCCCGTCGGTGGGTTCGGCGGACCGTACGGGGCGATGCCGCCCAGGGAGTTCGACCGGGCACCCGCCAACGCCGACCCGCCGTCCGCCGCGCTGAGCGGGGTCAGCGTGACGGTGTACGGGCCGCGGTTCGCCCCGAAGTTCACGCGGACCTGGGTCGCCGCCCCCTCGGCCTGGGTGGGCGCGGCGATCGTCTGAGAACCGCCGTTCCACTCGGCGCGGTACTGGGTGACCGGCCGACCCCCGTTGTCGGACGGGGTCGTGAAGGCGATGTTGACGCACGAGCACCCGCCGTTGCCGGCGTTGTCCTCGGATCCCTTGCCCGTGATCTGCGGCGCCGAGGCCGGGCCGAACGGGTTGACGACGTTCGACCGCGGGCTCGGGCTGGTGGCCCAGCCGGCGCGGTTCTTCGCCTCGATCGTGAACGTGTAGTCGACACCGTTCTCGACGCCGTCGTACGTGCGGTTGACCGTGCCCGCGGGCAGCTCCTCGGTGCGCAGCACCGAGCCGTTGGCGTAGGTCACGAGCCGGTAGCCGGCGATGGGGTCGCCGTTGTCGTTCGGCGGCTCCCACAGGGCGCGGACCGTCCGTCCGCCGCCGGCGCCGTTGTTGCGGGCCTCGGCCACCGGGGCCTTCATGACCGCGGGCACGCCGAACGGTGCGACGGCCGCCGACGACGGCGAGAACTGCTGCTGCGTCGGCGTCTTGTTGATGGCGCGGATCTGGAACTGGTAGGTCGTGCCGTTGACCAGCCCGCCCCACGTGTAGCTCGTGGCCGTGCCGCCGACGGTCTGGGACTGGCCGGAGCCGACCATCTTGATCTCGTACGACGTGATCTCCGAGCCCTCGTTGCCGGGTCGGGCCCACGAGAGCTGCAGCTGGCCGTCCATCGCGGTCGGCTGGATCGCGATCTGCGGCGGTGCCATGACGTCCGGCATCTTGTCGGGCGTGACCGGCGCGGACGCCGGGCTCGGGTCGCTGTCGCCGATGCGGTTCACCGCCACGACCGTGAACGCGTAGGAGTCACCCGGGTTCAGGCCCGTGATGGTGCACGTCGTCGAGGCGCACTCCTGGTTGACGCCGTTGCCGGTGACCTTGTAGCCCGTGATGGGCGCGCCGCGGTCGTTCGGGGCCGACCAGGTCAGCACGACGGAGCGGGCCTCGGTGGTCGTGACCTGCGGACGCCCCGGTGCCTCCGGGCGGCCCGCGACCGTCACGGTCGCGCGGCCCACGACGTCGCGCAGCGAGTCGCCGGACGCGTCGGAGACGGTGAACCGGACGGTGACGGTGCCGAACGAGTCGGCCTTGGGCGTCACGGTGAACTCGGTGCCCTGGGTGCCGGAGACGGAGCCGTCGCCGTTCTCGACCTCGACGTTCGAGAGCTTCAGCGGCTCGTCGTCGTCGGCGTAGGGGTTGGTCGCGTAGTCCGCGACGTCGATCGTGACGGGCTCCCCGGCGTTGGCGTCGACCCGGATGGGCGCGACGGTGATGGGGGGCCGGGTCGAGCTGGAGATCTCGACCAGCACCTGGCCAGGCACCTGCACCGTGCCGTCGTCGACCACGACGTCGATCGTCGCGGTGTCGCCCGGCTTCGCACCGTCCTGGGCGGACACCTCGATCACGGTGTCGCCGTCCATGTCGGCCTCGACCGGACCCTCGACGCTCGTGACCTCGAAGCTCAGCTCGTCGTCCTCGTTGGCGTCCTTGGCGGCGTTGACCAGGTCGAGCCGGGCGGCCTCGCCCGTGTCGGACACCAGCATGCGCACGGTGCGCATCGACGGCGGGACGTTGCCGTCCGGCGTCACGTCGATCGGGATGGTGAGCAGCGAGCGCTTGCCCTCGGGATCGTTGAGGCCGTCGCCGTCGGTGACCTCGACCGTCACGGAGGCGGGGCCCACGTAGTCGGCCTGCGGCGTGAAGACGACGCGGTCGTCCTCGCCCTCCTTGACGAGCGGCGAGCCGTCGGAGCGCTGCGCCGTGATGACGTCCTCCGTGGTCAGCACCGGCACCCGGCCGTCGCGCACGAGGATGACGTCGGCCAGCTCGATCTCGATCGGCGTGTTCATGGCGGTCTCGAGCGGCACGGCCTCGGGGTTGACCGTCGGGGGCGCACTGTCGGTGCCGGAGACGAACACGAAGCCGTAGGCGATCTGGTCGTCGTCGTCGACGACCTTGTAGGCGACGACCTGGTCCTCGGCGGCGAGCGTGACCTCGAGCTGACGCCCCGCGACCCGGCTGACGTCCTCGTCGACGATCTCGATGTCGAGGTCCTCCAGACGACCGTCGAGGTCGCCGTCGTTCTCGAGCACGTCGACGAGGGCGGTGTCGCCGGCCTTCTTGCCGGTCACCTCGGCCAGGTCGGCGGAGTCGTCGCGCACGATCGGGGCGTGGAACGGGGCGTCCTCGCTGGCGCTGAGCACGAAGAACGCGTTGCCGGTGCCGCCCAGGCCGTCGGTGATCGTGTAGCCGACCGAGGTGGAGGTCGTCTCGCCCCCGGAGGCCTCGGGAGCCGTGACCTCGATGAAGGTGCCCGAGACGCGGGCGTCCGAGGCGGCCGGGACCGAGAGCTCGGCCAGCAGGTCGATCGGGTCGCCGTCGGGATCGGCGTCGTTGAGGCGGGGATCGAACTGGATCTTCTTGCCCGGCTTGACCAGCAGCTCGTCGTTGAGGGCCACGGGCGCCTGGTTGACGGGGGCCTGCGGGATCACGCCGACGCGCACCTCGGCCGGGGCGGAGGCGCCGTACTTGTCGGCCACCGTGACGCTGAAGACGTCGGTGCCCGACTCGCCCTCGAACGGCTCGTACTCGACCCAGTCGGCGCCGGTCGCGACGATGCGACCCTTCTGCGGCGCCTGCACGACGCTCTTGAAGCCCACGGCGTCGCCGTCGGGGTCGGCGCCCTGCACGTTGAGCGGCACGCGCACCGTGCTGCCCACGATCGCCCGGTCGACGATCGGGTTCGGTCGGGGGGCGCTGTTGCCCTCGGGGGTGTCGGGCTTGACCGTCAGCCACACCGTGGACGCGACCCGCACGCCTCGGGCGTCGCGGACGCCGTACGTGAACGAGTACTGCCCCGGCTCCTGCGGCGCGCGGACCTTGAGGTCGTCGCCGGACACGAAGACGAGCAGGCCGGCCTCCGTCGTGGCCTCGTCGACGACGAGGTCCTCCTGCACGAGGTTCAGCTCGTCGCCGTCGGGGTCGGAGTCGTTGTCGAGCACCGAGACCGTGGCGACGGAGCCCGCCCGCAGGGTCTGGTAGTCCTCGTTGACGACGGGGGCGCGATTCTCGCCGAGGGGCCCGGGGCTGATCACGACGGCTCCGGTCGCGGTCTCCTCGCCGTCGGAGACGATGTACTCGATCTGGGCGGGCTCGGTCAGGTCACCCGTGGCCTCGACCCGGAGCATGCTGTTCTCCAGCAGCACGGCCTTGAGCGGGACCCCGTCGGCGACCTCGGCGCCCTGGACGACGAGCACGTCCTCGTCCGGGTCGTAGTCGTTCGCGAGGACGTCCACCAGCACCGAGCCACCGGCGGGCAGGACGCCCTGGTCCTTCACCGCGACCGGAGCGGAGTTCGCCTCGCTGGGGGCCTTGACGTCCAGCCGGACGACCGAGTTCGCCGAGCGGTCGACGTTCGCCGTCGTGTAGGGCAGGTAGTACGTGCCGGGACGCTGGGCGGTGGCGGTGAAGGTGCCGGCGATCGCGTCGACCACGACCTCGACGCCCTCGACCCGACCGACGTCGGTCAGCGTGAGGGGCACCCCGGTGGGGTTGCTGTCGTTGAGGAGCGGCTCGACGAGGGCCTTGGTGCCGGCGATGCCCACGGCCCGGTCGGCGACCGGCTCGGGAACGGCGGAGGTGGCCGCGACGACGTTGACCGGCACGACCGCCGTCACGTCTCCCCCGCGGCCGTCGGACACCGTGATCTCGACGCCGTTCTGGCCCACCTGGCCCAGCGTGTCGATGAACTCGACGGTCCCGTCGGGGCGGAACTCGACCTGACCCTCGCCCGTCGGCACCGCCGCGGTGATCGTGACGTCGTCGCCGTCGGGGTCGAGCCAGTCGGCCAGCACGAAGGCGGCGTTCCGCTGGCCCTGCGCGACCGTCAGCGACGTGTTGCGGTCGGGCAGCTTGACCGGCACGAGGTTCTCGCTGGCGCCTCGCATCGTGATGGTGGCCTCGGTCGAGGCCGTGCCGCCACGGCCGTCGGCGATGTCGTAGCGGAAGACGGCGTCGCCCACGGCGTCGGCGGCGAAGCTGGCCTGCACCTGGGTGTCGTTGCCCACGACCGCGTAGCCGCTGGTCGGTTCGGGTCCGCTGACGTGGGTGACCTTCGTGATGGTGATGAGGTCGCGGTCGGGATCGGTGTCGTTCAGCACGACCGGCAGGATCGTCGCCTGGCCCGGGCGGGCGCCGAGGTTGTCGGGGTTCGCGACCGGGGGCCGGTTCTCCGGCTGCTCGTCGGGGTCCTCGACCTCCTGCTTCTCGAGCTCCTGGCGCTGCGTGTTCGGGTCGACGTCGTCCCAGTTGTTGACCCGGTCGAGGGAGTCCTTCTGCACCATCCAGGAGTCGCCCGAGACGGTGTCGTTCAGGACCACGACGTCGCGGTTGACCCGGAAGACGAGGTTCGCGGACGCCGTGACGCCGGGGATGGCCTTGTGGAACGCGCGCTCGCCCTCGCACAGGCGGGTGTAGGACTCGGCGTCGCCGTCGTCGGCCCAGGCGGCGTGCACGCAGCCGTCGAGCACGACGGGCGCTGCGGGGTCGCCCGCCACGGCGGGCTGCTTGAGCTGCTCGAGGTCGCCCCCGGTCGGCGAGCCCGAGAGCAGGCCCTCGTGCGTGCCGACGTAGAGCGTCGACCCGGCCGCGCTGGGGGCCTGGAGCCGCACGGCGTCGGGCTTCTCGGTGTCGACGACCAGGGAGTCGCTGCCCGAGCGGTACAGGCGGCCCTGCTCGGGGTCGTAGGCGACGGGGGTCGAGCCGACGACGGTGAGCTGGGCGTCGGCTCCGATCGAGCCGCCCATCTCCCACGTGTTCTGCTGCTCGGGGGTGCCGTCCTCGGCCAGGGCGAAGCTCGTGACGACGCCCGACGTGCGGTCGAGCACGTACGCGACGCCGCTGGTGCTGACCGCGACCGCGCCGTCGGTGCCGACCTTGAGCACCTCGGGCTCGGTCTTGGCGGCGAAGCTGGTCAGGTTCTGGCTCGACCGCACCCAGAACTGGCCCGACTCGGCGTCGAGCAGCGCGATGGTGTGGCCACCGAACGCCGCGTCGACCGACTCGGGCAGCTCGACGGGATCGGACGCGACCGCCCGGGCGACGTCGACCTGCCGCAGCGTGCGGGTGTCGCCCTGGTTGTCGATGAAGACCGTCGACCCGTTCTGGAAGATGTCGACGTCGGCGGAGTCGGTCGAGACACCCAGGTCGAGCTGCTTGATCTGCGGGTTGAGGCGGCCGATCAGCAGACGCTGGCTGTTGGAGACCCAGACGCTGCCGTCGTGCAGCTCGACGTCGGTGACGGGTGTGCCGTCAGCGCGGAACGCCAGCACGACGAGCAGCGAGGAGACCAGGGCCAGGGAGGCGCCGGAGGCGACCTTGCGCCACCGGCGGACCCGAGGGCTGCGCGCCGCGGCCGGCACGGGGGCAGCGCGCCGCGCGCCGGAGCGCGGACTCACGTCTCACCGTCCGGCTCGTCGAGGATCTCCAGGTGCTCCGGGCGCACGATCCGTGCGGCCACCGCGTACTCGACGAGGCGGGCGCGTCGGTTCGTGGCCAGGCGGCCCGCACCGCCGCGCAGGCCCTTGACACCGGCGGCCGAGAACTTGTCGCACACGTTGTCGAGCTTGCGGTTGAAGGTCGTGATCGGCCAGCCGAGACGCTCGGCGGCCTTGGCGTTGCTGGGCAGCTCGCTGATGCCCGTGCCGGCGCGACGCAGCGATCCCTCGGCGAGCGCGAGGATCAGGCGGAACTGGGTCGGCGTGAGCTCGACGGCACCCAGGGTGCGGTCGCCGGCCGGCTGGTCGACGTCCTGGTGGGGGCTCACGACGAAGGTCGGCGCCTCGCTGTGCACGTTGACCTCATAGGTCGTCTCGCCCGCCGTGAACAGCACGGCGAGCTCCGGGAGCACGACCGGCACCTGCGAGCCCGGACCGACGACCGACTGCAGGGTCCCGGCCTCGCCGGTCACCGTGAGCGACAGGCGCGAGCCGACGTTCGTGATCCACCACAGGCCGCGCTCGTGGCGCAGGTCGACGAGCTGGCGGTGCAGGTACGGGTTGTCCTCGTCGACGACCAGGTCGGCCTCGCGGCCGATCGTGAAGGTCTCGCCGACCTCGAGGTCGTACTCCTCGCCGCAGAACTCCACGGTCAGGCGCGACACCTCGTCCTGGGCGTCGTCGGACGTCAGCTCGTCGTCGACCTCGTCGACGAGGTCCCGTGCGTCGGTCCCCTGCTCGTGCTCGCTCATCCCCCGTGCCCCCGTCTGTCCTGCTCAGTCCGCGCACACCGGTGCGGAGTCCTCGTCGGGCGAGGTCCGCCCGTCCGCTCGCTTGACCATGACGACGATGCACGTCGTCACGCCCTCGGTCGTGCGGATGCTGACCGTGGGCTCGGCGACCTCGTTGGCCGTGTTCAGCTGCCCGGCACCGGCCCGCATCCAGACGTAAGTGTCGCCCTCCTGAGGGTCAGGATTGACCCACGTGAACGTGGCGAGCGCGCCGTCGAGCGTGCCGTCCAAATCGACCGGCGCCTGCGGAGCGTCGCCGATGTCGGTCGGGTCCTGTCGCTGCGGGTCGTCGAGGTCGTCGGACTGGTCGCGGTCCGACGAGGCGCCGCTGAGCAGCGCCGTGGCGACGAGGCCGGCGATCACGAGCAGCACCACCAGGCCCGAGACCCACACCCAGGGCGAGCGGCGACGCCGCTCGGGCTGCGCCGGGGCGGTGGTCGTGGCGGGCGCGGGAGCCGCGGGGCCGAAGCCCACGGCAGGCAGTGGGGCAGGAGCGGGCGGTGCCGTGTGCCGCGGGGCCGGTGCCAGAGGCGTGGGCGCCGGGGCCGGGCGGACGGCCTGGCCGGGCGGGGCGGGTGCCGGTGTCGCGGGCGGGCTCGCCGGCACGGGCGGCCCCGCCGGGACGGGTCGGACGTGGGTGCGGTCGTCGATGCCCTCGATGACGACGGGACGCAGGCGCGTGCCGTCGGCACGGTCCTGCGGGTCGATGACCGAGACGGGTCGCACGCGGGTGCGGTCCTCGCTCTCGGGCGGCGTGGCCGCCACCGCCGCATCGAGCACCTCGATGCGGGTGGGCGGGAGGCCGAGCTCCAGCTGCACGTCGTACAGCGCCGAGGCCAGCGCGAGCGCCGACGGCTGCCGGGAGTCGACGTCCTTGCTCATCGCCATCGCCAGGATCGACATCAGCGAGTCCGGCACGTCGCCGCGGTTGATGCGCGCCGGCTGCTGCCGCTCGATGCGGGTCATGAGCGTCGCGTTGTCGTTCGCGCCACCGGGCACCTCGAAGGGCGAACGGCCCGCGAGGAGCGTGTAGAGCGTGGCGCCGAGCGACCACACGTCGCTGCGGACGTCGGCCGGCGGCTGGTCCCAGAAGGCCTCCGGGGGCGACCACGGGACGGAGACGCCGGTGGCGCCCGAGCCGATGTCGTGGGTCGTGGCCGCGATGCCGAAGTCGGTCAGCATCGGCGCGCCGTAGGCGCTGGTCAGGATGTTGTGAGGCTTGATGTCGCGGTGCAGGATGCCCGCCCGGTGGGCCGTCTCGACCGCACTGCCGAGCCGCACGCCGATCTCGAGGGTGTCGGGCACCGAGAAGCGCTCGGCCCGGTAGCGCGCCGCCAGGTTGGGCGCCGGGCAGTACTCCATCACGAGGTACGGACGGCCGTCGTTGCTGACGCCCGCCTGGAAGATCGAGACGATCGACGGGTGGTCGGAGAGCTGGGCCATCAGGTTGGCCTCGGCGTGGAAGACGTCGCGCTCGGCGGCCTGCACGGCCGACTCGAGCAGGACCTTGACGGCGACCTGGCGGTTCAGCGCGTCGCGGTACAGGAAGACGTCGGCGAAGCCGCCCTCGCCGATGTGGTCGACAAAGGTGAAGCCGTTCAGGACGGGCGGGTTGCTGCGGAGCCGGGTCACGAGGCCTCACCTGCTGCGGGAGCCTCGATCGACAGGGCGATCGTCAGGGCGTCGGACAGGCGCAGCACGGCTCCGTCACCCACGTCCGTGGGCACATCCTTCACCAGTACCACTTCCGAGCCCCCGAGCGGTGTGAGCGTCGTCCCGTTCGTCGACACGTCCGTCACGCGAACGGTAGTCGGGCCGACCACGATCTCCAAGTGCGTGCTGGACACGTAGGGGTCGTCCACGACCACCATCTGCGGCAGCGCCGTGCCGGCCAGCGTCGTCGAGCGCGGGCTGCGGCCGACCAGGGCCCGCAGGCCGACCTCGTAGGCCTCGCCCGAGCTCAGCGTCAGCGTCACGAGCGGCCCCGGGCGCCGGGCGGTCGGCGTCGGGACGACGGGCGCGCGTCGAGGCAGCTTCCCGCGGGCGACGGTGTGTCCGTCGTGGTCGCCCGAGTGCGGATCGACCTCGTCCGACGGCGGCGCCGACGGGACGCTGCCCGCCACGCTCGGCACGTCGTCCAGGTCGGCCTCCGGGTCGTCCTCGACGGGTCGCACGGCGGCGTCCTCGGGGCGACGGCCCGGCACGGTGACGCCGAACATCGCGTCGAACTCGAGCTCGTCGGTCTCGATGATCGTGGCCGAGGAGTCGGCGGCCGCGACCACCGGCTTCGGCTGCGGCTGCGGGTTCGGCGTCGGCTCGGGAGTCGGGGCCGGTGTCGGCTCGGGGGTCGGCGTCGGCGTCGGCGTCGGCTCAGGAGTCGGGTCCGGGTTCGGCTGCGGCTCCGGCGTGGGCTCCGGGGTCGGCGCAGCGGCGACGACGTCGGGGTGCCAGGCGAGCTGCGAGACCGCCACGACGCCCGAGCCGATCGGCAGACGCTGCCCCTTGCGGGAGGCGTCGTCCTCGCGCAGCTCGACCCGCTCGACGTCCGCCAGCGGCCAGGCGCGCTCGGTCCAGGTCGTCACGCCGTGGCCCTCGAGCTCGTCGTCGGCGACAGCCACCTGGAAGCGACCACGCACGAGGACGCGCACCTGGTCGCCCTCGGCGACGGCGCAGGCGAAGTCCGGCACCGACGGCCAGCCCGAGGCCGTCAGCAGCTCGACGACGCGCGCCACCGTGATCGGCTCGGCCGCGAGCCTGACGAGCGTGCGCTCGTGCCCGGGATCGATCACGACAACGCCCACGCCCGTGACCAGGGCGAGGGCGGTTCCGGGGCGGTACCAGCGGTGCGTCACCAAGTGGGCCTCCGCAGGACGGTCCAGGACGCTCGCGTCATGCATGGCTCCTCGCCTGCGGGACGGTGTCGACCTCCGGGTCGCTGCGTCCGCTGCCGAGCGTGTCGGCGTGCGAGACGACGTCGCTGCCGATGACGTCGATCACGATCGCCGTGACGTTGTCGTGGCCCCCGGCCTCGACCGCGGCGGCGACCAGGCGGGCAGCCGTGACTCCGGCGGAGGCTCCCCCGCGGAGAACCCGCTCGATGCGCTCGTCGTCGAGCTCGCCCGTCAGGCCGTCGGAGCAGAGCAGCAGGCGGGTGCCACCGCGGGCCGGCATCAGCGTGAAGTCGGCGGCGGCGTCGTCGACGGCGCCGATGGCACGCGTGATGACGTGGCGGTCCGGGTGCACCCGGGCCTCCCGCTCGTCGATCTCGCCGGCGTCGATCATCTCCTGCACGAGGGAGTGGTCGTGGCTGACCTGCTCGAGGCGCTCAGGCGTCAGCAGGTAGGCCCGCGAGTCGCCGATGTTGACGAGCAGCCAGTAGCCCCGACCCCGCTCCACGACGTAGACGGCGGCGATCACGGTCGAGCCCGGTGCCGTCACGGGCGACGTCGCGAGCGCGGAGACCGCGGCGCGGGACGACTCGAGCACGCGCTCGATGTCGGGTGCCGTGACGTCGTCACGACCGGCCAGCTCGGCGAACGCCTCGATGACCAGTCGGCTCGCGACGTCTCCGGCGGCATGCCCTCCCATGCCGTCGGCCACGACGTACACCGGCGGGCTGACGAGCCACGCGTCCTCGTTGTGGCGGCGGACCGCCCCCTCGTGGGTGGCTCCCGCCGCGACCAGCGTGACGCCCGCCGACATGATGTCGGGCGTCCACGTCACCGCCGCTGTCTGCGTCACCCGATCCATCCTCCCGGTCGCCCGCTCCGGCCGCCCCTGGAGGCGGAACGAGCGTTCGCCCGTGCGCCGCAGGATACGACGCCCTCAGGCTAGGAGCGAATCGAACGGTGCGGCGATGGGGACCGCTCCCCTGCCCCGCCCGGGCCGTCGTCAGAGCTCGAGTGCGTAGAAGATGCTGCTCGGATCGAGCCGGTACTCGCCGAACGGGCCCACCTCGACGAAGCCGTGGCGTTCGTAGAGCCGGCGCGCCGGGGCGAAGTGGTCCTGGGTGCCCGTCTCGAGGCTCACCCGCGCGAATCCGCGGCGCCGTGCCTCGCCGAGGAGGTGTCGCACCATCGCCTGCCCGATGCCGCGGCCCCGGGCAGTGCCGGAGGTGCGCATCGACTTGATCTCGGCGTGCTGGTGACCGAGGTCCTTCAGGGCTCCGCACCCCAGCAGCCGGTCTCCCTCGCGGACGGTCCAGAACGCGACCTCGGGAGCCGACAGCGCCTCCAGCGGCAGGGCGTGGACGCTCTCGGCCGGGCTCGTGGCGCGCATCTCGGCGAGGTGCTCGGCCAGCAGCGCGACGACGTCGTCGCGGTCGAGACCACCCGGCGCGAACCGGAGGGGATCGCCGACCGTCACAGGGCGAGCTGGGTGCGGACGACGCCGGCGAGCTGGTCGGCGACCTCTTGGGCCTCGACGGCCGACGGCGCCTCGACCATGACGCGCACCAGCGGCTCGGTGCCCGAGGGGCGCAGCAGCACGCGACCACGGCCGGCGAGGGCGGCGGACGCCGCGGTGACGGCGCCCTGCACGACCGGGTCGGAGTCGCTGCGGGAGCGGTCGACGTCGGGGACGTTGACCAGCACCTGCGGCAGGCGGGTCATGACCGCCGCGAGGTCGGCGATCGAGCGGCCCGTCTGCTTCATGCGCGCCGAGAGCTGCACCGCCGTGAGCACGCCGTCGCCGGTCGTGGCGTGCGCGGCGAGGATCACGTGGCCGGACTGCTCGCCGCCCAGCGAGAACCCGCCGGCGCGCATCGCCTCGAGCACGTAGCGGTCACCGACCGCCGTCTGCACGGTGCGGAGCCCGGCTCGGTCCATCGCCTGCACGAAGCCGAGGTTGCTCATCTGGGTCACGACGACCGTGTCGTCGCGGAGCGTGCCTGCCTCCTGCTCGGCGACGGCGAGCACGGCGAGGATCTGGTCGCCGTCGACGACGGAGCCGTCGGCGTCGACCGCCAGGCACCGGTCGGCGTCACCGTCGAAGGCGAAGCCCGCGTCGGCGCCGTGGCGCAGGACCGCGGCCTGCAGGCCCTCGAGGTGGGTCGAGCCGCAGTTCAGGTTGATGTTAGTGCCGTCGGGCGACGCGTTGATCGTGACGACGTCAGCACCGAGCGCCTCGAACGTCTGGGGCCCGACCTCGTGGGCGGCGCCGTTGGCGCAGTCGAGCACGATCGTGAGCCCGTCCAGGCGCGTCGGCGAGGAGGCGACCAGGTGCCTGACGTACTCACCGAGACCGGCGTGGCTCTCGCCGACGCGGCCGACGTCGGCGCCCGTGGGACGCGCCCAGGGCTCCTCGAGCCGGTCCTCGATCTGTCGCTCGATCAGGTCGTCGAGCTTGTGACCACCGCGACCGAGGAACTTGATGCCGTTGTCGGGCATCGGGTTGTGGCTGGCCGAGATCATGACGCCCATGTCGGCCGCCAGGTGCTCGGTCAGGAAGGCGCAGCCGGGGGTCGGGACGACACCCAGACGGTGCACGTCGACCCCGGCCGAGGCCAGGCCGGCCACGACCGCGGCCTCCAGGAACTGTCCGGAGACACGCGTGTCGCGGGCGACCACCGCTGTGGGTCGGCTGTCGGCGAACGCACCGCGCTCGCCCAGGACGTGAGCGGCGGCCACGGCCAGGTCGACCGCGAGCTCGGCCGTCAGGTCGCGGTTCGCGAGCCCCCGGACGCCGTCGGTTCCGAAGATCCGACCCACGAGCGGATCAGCGCTTGCTGTACTGCGGAGCCTTGCGGGCCTTCTTGAGACCGGCCTTCTTGCGCTCCTTGATGCGCGAGTCGCGCGTGAGGAGTCCGGCCTTCTTCAGGACGGGGCGGTTGGCCTCCTCGTCGATGCCGTTGAGCGAGCGGGCGACGCCGAGGCGCAGCGCGCCGGCCTGGCCCGTCATGCCACCACCGGTGACGCGGGCGACGACGTCGAAGCTGTTCTCCAGACCGATGGCCGCGAGGGCCTCCTTGGCGATCTGCTGGTGCAGCTTGTTCGGGAGGTACTCCTCGAGCGGCTTGCCGTTGACCGTCCACACGCCCGTGCCGGGCACGATGCGCACGCGGGCGACGGCCTCCTTACGACGGCCGGTGGCCGCGCCGGGCGCGACCACGGCGGGACGGTCGGTGGCCGAGGCGGCGAGGCCGCTCGACTCGGAGGTGTACACGCCGGAGGCGGGCGCCTCGAGCTCGGTGTCGGTGGTGGTGTCAGCCACGGTGCTCTCGTTCCTCGTGCTCACTGGGAGATCTGCGTGATCTCGAACGGCTGGGGCTTCTGGGCGGCGTGCGGGTGGTTCGGGCCGGAGTAGACCTTCAGCTTGCTCAGCTGCGCACTGCCCAGACGGTTCTTCGGCAGCATGCCGCGAACCGACTTCTCGATCGCCTTGCGGGCGTCCTTGACGAGCAGGTCGCCGTAGGAGATCTGCTTCAGGCCGCCCGGGTAGCCGCTGTGGCGGTAGACCTGCTTGTCGGTGCGCTTGGCACCGGACAGGGCGACCTTCTCGGCGTTGATGATGATGACGAAGTCACCACCGTCCATGTGGGGAGCGAAGGTCGGCTTGTGCTTGCCCCGCAGCAGCGTGGCCGTCTCGACGGCCAGGCGGCCGAGGACGACGTCCTGGGCATCGATGACGTGCCACTGACGGGTGATGTCAGCAGGCTTCGGGCTGAACGTGCGCACGGCGTGACCTTCTCGTTCTGGAGCTGGTGGAAATCAGGGCGGAACCCCGAAAGAATCGATGGTCGTCACCGGCAGGTGAAGTGCACGGCACGACGACGTCCAAGACTAACCGCCTGGGCACGCCCGGGTCAAAACGACCGCCTCCAGGTCGGCCCCGGGGACGCGGACCTGTGCAGGCGGGGCTAAGTTGAAGTCGCAAGCGTCACACCCCGGCGCACGTCGTACGTCACAGGAGACCCATCGTGACCGAGAAGAACACCCTGACCGTCCGCGACAACCGCTCGGGCGAGGAGTACGAGGTCGAGATCACCGACGGCACGGTCCGCGCGACCGACTTCGGCAAGATCGGCAAGTCCGACGACTCCCCCGGCCTCGCGGTCTACGATCCCGGATTCACCAACACCGCCTCCACCCGCAGCGCCGTCACCTACATCGACGGCGACAAGGGAATCCTGGAGTACCGGGGCTACCCGATCGAGCAGCTCGCGGAGAACTCGACCTATCTCGAGGTGGCCTACCTCCTGGTCAACGGCGAGCTGCCGAACCAGAAGCAGCACGAGCAGTGGGTGCACGACATCACGTTCCACACCTTCGTGCACGAGAACCTCAAGAGCTCGATGCAGGGCTTCCGCTACGACGCGCACCCCATGGGTCAGCTGATGTCGTCGGTCGGCGCGCTGTCGACGTTCTACCCCGAGGCGCGCAACATCAAGGACCCCGAGGTCCGCATGGCCCAGGTCGTGCGCCTGATCGCCAAGATGCCGACCCTCGGCGCCTGGTCGTTCCGCCACGCGCAGGGCAAGCCGTACGTCTACCCCGACAACGACCTGTCCTACACCGAGAACTTCCTCTCGATGCTGTTCAAGATGAGCGAGCGCAAGTACGACGCGGACCCCCGCCTCGTGAAGGCGCTCGAGGTCCTGTTCATCCTGCACGCCGACCACGAGCAGAACTGCTCGACGAACGCGGTGCGCTCGGTCGGCTCGAGCCAGGTCGACCCGTACTCCGCGGTCAGCGCCGGCATCGCGGCCCTCTACGGCCCGCTGCACGGCGGCGCCAACGAGGCCGTGCTCCGCATGCTCAAGCGCATCAAGACCAAGGACAACGTCCCGGCGTTCATCGAGGGGGTCAAGAACGGTGAGGAGAAGCTCATGGGCTTCGGTCACCGCGTCTACAAGAACTTCGACCCGCGCGCCACGATCATCAAGAAGGCCGTCGACGACGTCTTCGAGGTCACGGGCGTCAACCCGCTGCTCGAGGTCGCCCAGGAGCTCGAGAAGATCGCGCTCAACGACGAGTACTTCATCAAGCGCAAGCTGTACCCGAACGTCGACTTCTACTCGGGCCTGATCTACGAGGCGCTCCAGTTCCCGCCGGAGATGTTCACGGTGCTGTTCGCGATTCCGCGCACGTCGGGCTGGCTCGCGCAGTGGATCGAGCTCGTCGACGACCCGGAGCAGAAGATCGCCCGCCCGAAGCAGATCTACACCGGCGGTCGCACGCTCGACTTCGTGCCCGCCGCCCAGCGCTGGGCCTGACCCTCCCCGGTTCCGTCTCCGGTTTCCCACGAGTCCCCCTACGACTTCGTCGTGGGAGGTGCCCCCACGCTCGAATCCCGCATCGAGCGCACGAAACTTCGTGCGCTCGATGCGGGATTCCTGGGTTATCCCAGGAAGTTTCCGACGGTCTCGTGGGAAACCGGGTCAGGGGGTGCGGGTGAGGCGGAACGGCTCGCCGCCGTCGGCGGCGGGCAGCACCAGCGCGTCGTCCTCGAGGCGGAGCGGCGTCGTCACCCCGACGTCGGCCACGAGCGAGGGGTCCAGGCAGCCGCGGAGGGTCGAGATCCACTCCGACAGCACGACCTCCCCCTCCCGGACGGCCCACTCCCCCGAGCCGCTGTTGCAGCCGTCGTAGGCCTCGCCCCTCCCGCCGCCGTGCAGCACGACGTACGGCGTGCCCGCCGCGACGGCGTCCTCCAGCGGCACCCCGTCGACCGTCCACGTCCCGACCACCGGGTCGTCACCGCCGTCGTCGCGTCCGCAGGCGGCCAGCACCAGCAGCATCGTCCCGATCATGAGGATCCGCATCATCCGATGATGCACCCACGGACTAGCGTGGACCCGTGAGAATGCGGATCGACCTGGCATACGACGGCAGCGGCTTCTCCGGTTGGGCCGTCCAGCCGGGACTCCGCACCGTGCAGGGTGAGCTCGAGGCGGCGCTGGGCATGATCCTGCGGCTGCCGGAGCCGCCGAGCGTGGTCTGCGCCGGGCGCACCGACGCCGGCGTCCACGCCCGCGGCCAGGTGGCGCACGTGGACCTCGACACGCATCCCGGGGTGCTGGAGCGACGCCTGCGCCGCTACCTCCCCGACGACATCCGCATCAAGGGCATCCGCGAGGCGCACCCCGACTTCGAGGCCCGCTTCGCCGCGACGGAGCGCCGCTACGTGTACCGGATGACCGACCACCCGGCCGGCCCCGACCCGCTGGCCCGCGGCATGATCGTCGCCCACCCGCGCCCGCTGACGGTCGACCTGATGAACGAGGCTGCCGAGCACCTCCTGGGCGAGCACGACTTCGCCGCCTTCTGCCGCAAGCGCGAGGGGGCCACGACGATCCGCACCCTCCTGGCCCTGCGGACCGTGCGGGGCGGCGAGACGATCGCCACGACGGTCCGCGCGGACGCGTTCTGCCACTCGATGGTGCGCTCGCTCATGGGCTGCCTCGTCGCTGTGGGCGAGCGACGCTTCCCCCCGGAGTTCGCGGCCGAGGTGTTGTCCGGCAAGGTCCGCGACGGACGGGTCAAGGTCATGGAGCCGCACGGCCTGGTGCTGGAGGAGGTCGTCTACCCCGACGACGACGCGCTGGCGGCCCGCGTCCACGAGTCACGACGGCGCCGGGACGAGTGACGTGCCGCGGCTCCTGAGCGCCGGCCTCCTCCTGCACCGCGAGCGCGGCGGGCGGACCGAGGTGCTGCTCGGCCACCTCGGCGGCCCGTTCTGGGCCCGCAAGCACGAGCGCGCCTGGTCGATCCCCAAGGGTGTCGTGGAGCCGGGCGAGGAGCCGCTGGAGGCAGCACGCCGCGAGTTCACCGAGGAGCTCGGCCTCCCGGTCCCCGAGGGTGAGCTGCTCGACCTCGGCTCGGTCCGGCAGTCGCGCAAGGACGTGCAGGTGTGGGCGCTCGCCGCCGACCTCGACCCCGCCACGGTCGTGCCCGGCACGTTCGAGATGGAGTGGCCCCCGCGGTCCGGCCAGGTCCAGCAGGTCCCCGAGCTCGACCGCGTGGAGTGGTTCGCGCCGGAGGACGCCGAGGTGGCCCTCGTCGCCGCCCAGGTCGAGTTCCTGCACCGACTGCGTTCGCTGCCAGACTGAACCCATGGACTGGGACGACATCGCGGGTCACCTCACCGCACTCCCCGACACCGAGCTCACCACCACCTGGGACAACCCGGCGGTCAAGACCGGCGGCAAGCTGGTGGCCTGGTGGCGGGACGCGAGCGACTCCCCCGGCTCGGTGGCCATCAAGGTCTCGCCCGACGAGCTCGAGGCCCTCGTCGCCGACCCCGACAGCCCCTTCTACACGATCGAGCACTTCCGGAAGTTCGGCACCAAGGCGGTGCTCGTCCGCCCGGAGGACGTGGACCCGGACGAGCTTCGCGACCTCCTGACCGAGGCGTGGCGCCTGATGGCGAAGGTCCGGGTCCGCAAGGCCTGGGAGGCGGAGCAGTCCTCGTGAGGTGGTTGCTGCCCGTGCTGCTGCTGGCCCTGACCGCCTGCGGCGCGGGGTCCGACGACGCCGGGCTCACGCTCCCGCCCGTCGGAGCGGTCGTCGACTACCAGCTCGGCGGGCGGTACGAGCCCGCCGACGACGTCGACGTCGTGACCCGCGACAAGTCCTCGGTGCCGGACCCCGACCGGTACTCGATCTGCTACGTCAACGGCTTCCAGACCCAGCCCGGCGGCGCCCGCGACGTGTTCGTCGTGCAGCACGGCGTCGACCTGCTGCTGCAGGACGCAGCAGGAGACGACGTGATCGACCCGGGCTGGCCCGAGGAGACCCTCTTCGACATCGGGACCCCTGAGAAGCGCACCGAGCTGGCCGAGGTCGTGGGCGACTGGATTCGCACCTGCGCGAACGACGGCTTCGACGCTGTCGAGGTCGACAACCTCGACAGCTGGACCCGGTCGCAGGGGCTCCTCGACCAGGGTGACGCCGAGGCCTTCGCCGCGCTCCTGGTGGAGGCCGCCCACGACGCCGGCGTCCCGATCGGCCAGAAGAACGCCGCCGAGCTCGACGGAGCAGCGCTGGGCTTCGACTTCGCGGTCACCGAGGAGTGCGCGGTCTACGACGAGTGTGACGTCTACACCGACATGTACGGCGGCCACGTCATCGAGATCGAGTACACCGACAACGGTCTCGAGGCCTTCGAGGAGGCCTGCGCCGACGCCGCGGGTGATCGGTCGATCCTGCTGCGCGATCGTGACGTCGTGCCCGACGACGACCCCGCGTACGTCTACGAGCACTGCTGAGAAAGACTGGGGCGATGGCCGACCACTACTTCTCCGCCTCCCCCGGAGGCGCTGAGCGCCTGCGCGAGGTCGAGGTGGACCTGGGCGGCCGCACGATCGCGATGCGCACGTCCTCCGGGGTGTTCTCCGGCGACGGCCTCGACCACGCCACCCGACACCTGCTGCGCAGCCTCGAGCTCGACGAGTCCGCCCCGGACCGGGTGCTGGACCTCGGCTGCGGCTGGGGCCCCATCGCCCTGGCCCTGGCCGACCACTGGCCCGAGGCCGAGGTGTGGGCCGTCGACGTCAACGAGCGCGCGCTCGCGCTCACGGCCCGCAACGCGGAGCGGCACGACCTCACGGTCACCACCGCGGCGCCCGAGGACGTCCCCGACGACCTGACCTTCGACGCGATCTGGTCGAACCCGCCGATCCGCATCGGCAAGGAGGCCCTGCACGAGCTCCTGCTGCACTGGCTCGCGCGCCTGAGCCCGGACGGCGCCATGACCATGGTCGTGGGTCGCAACCTCGGCGCGGACTCGCTGCAGCGCTGGCTGGTCGACGAGGGCTGGCCCACGGAGCGGCTCGCCTCCGCGAAGGGCTTCCGCATCCTGCGCACGACCCGCGCCTGACGCCCGCACGCACGAGGGCCCCGCGCCGCCGAAGCGGTGCGGGGCCCTCGTGCGGACGAGCAGGGTCACTCCTTGTCGGAGGACTCCTCCGTCGTCTCGTCGGTGGTCGTCTCGTCGGACGCCTCGACCTCGGTGGTCTCCGCCTCGGCCGGAGCCTCGGTGGTGGTCTCCTCGGCGGCCTCGTCGGTCACGGTCTCGTCGGTCACGGGGGTCTCCTCGGCGGGAGCCTCCTCGACCGGCGCGGCCGTGGCGGCCTTCTTCTTCGGCGCCTGGTTCTGCGCACCGAACTCCTGGGCCTCGACGATCTCGATCACGGCCATGGGGGCGTTGTCGCCCTTGCGCGGACCGATCTTCGTGATGCGGGTGTAGCCGCCGGGACGGGTGGCCATGGCCGGACCGATCTCGGTGAACAGGTGGTGCAGGACGCTCTTGTCACGGATGACCTTGACGACCAGGCGGCGGTTGGCCACCGTGTCGATCTTGGCCTTGGTGATGAGCTGCTCGGCATAGGGACGCAGACGGCGGGCCTTGGCCTCGGTCGTCGTGATCTTGCCGTGCTCGAACAGCGACTGCGCCAGGTTGGCCAGGATCAGCCGCTGGTGCGCGGGGCTGCCGCCGAGGCGGGGACCCTTGGTGGGGGTAGGCATGCGTTACTCCAGGTGGGATGCGGCGGGCCGACGGCTCGCCGGGTGGCTCAGTACTGCTCGTCCTCGGCGAACGACGTGTCGTCGTCCTCGAAGGACACGGCGGACGGGTCGAACCCGGCGGGGCTGTCCTTCAGGCCCAGACCCATCTCGACCAGCTTCTCCTTGACCTCGTCGATCGACTTCTGCCCGAAGTTGCGGATGTCGAGGAGATCCTGCTCCGAACGGGTGATCAGCTCACCGACGGTGTGGATGCCCTCACGCTTGAGGCAGTTGTACGACCGGACGCTGAAGTCGAGGTCCTCGATCGGCAGGGCCAGGTCGGCAGCGAGCTGCTCGTCGACCGGCGACGGACCGATGTCGATGCCCTCGGCCTCGACGTTGAGCTCACGGGCCAGGCCGAAGAGCTCGACGAGCGTCGAACCGGCCGACGCGATGGCGTCGCGGGGCTCGATCGACCGCTTGGTCTCGACGTCGATGACCAGGCGGTCGAAGTCGGTGCGCTGCTCGACTCGCGTCGCCTCGACCTTGTAGGTGACCTTCAGCACGGGGCTGTAGATCGAGTCGATCGGCATGCGGCCGATCTCCTCGTCGCCGGTCTTGTTCTGCACGGCCGAGACGTAGCCGCGGCCACGCTCGACGACGAGCTCGACGTCCAGGCGGGCCTTGTCGTTGAGCGTCGCGATGTGCAGGTCCGCGTTGTGGACCTCCACGCCCGCGGGCACCTCGATGTCGGCGGCGGTGGCCGCGCCGGCACCGGAGGCCCGCAGGTACATCACGACGGGCTCGTCGATGGTCGAGGAGACCACGAGACCCTTGAGGTTGAGGATGATCTCGGTGACGTCCTCGGTGACACCGGGGACCGTCGAGAACTCGTGCAGGACGCCGTCGATCTTGATGGACGTGACGGCGGCACCCGGGATCGAGCTCAGGAGGGTGCGACGCAGCGAGTTGCCGAGGGTGTAGCCGAACCCGGGCTCGAGGGGCTCGATGACGAACCGCGAGCGGAAGTCGTCGACGATCTCTTCGGACAGGGTGGGGCGCTGGGCGATCAGCATGGTGATTCCTTTCCGGGACAACCGTTATATGAGGCCCGGGTGGGTGGGGAAAGAACTACTTCTTCGAGTAGAACTCGACGATCAGCTGCTCCTGGATCGGAACGGTGATCTGTTCGCGGACCGGGTTCTGGTGGACCAGGATCCGGCCGCGGGTGGGCGACACGTCGAGCCACGCGGGCACGGTGTCGGAGTCGTGGGTCTCACGCGCGACGATGAACGGCGTCGTGTTCAGGCTCTTGGCCTTGACGTCGATGATGTCGAACTTGCTGACCTGGAACGACGGGATGTTCGTCTTGACGCCGTTGACCAGGAAGTGACCGTGGTTGACGAGCTGACGGGCGTGACGACGCGTGCGGGCCAGTCCCGCGCGGTAGATCACGTTGTCGAGACGCGACTCGAGCAGCGTCAGCAGGTTGTCACCGGTCTTGCCGGGACGACGCGAGGCGAGCTCGTAGTAGTTCGCGAACTGCTTCTCGAGGATGCCGTAGGTGTAGCGCGCCTTCTGCTTCTCCTGCAGCTGGGTGCGGTACTCGGACTCCTTGATGCGGGCGCGGCCGTGCTGGCCGGGCGGGTAGGGACGACGCTCGAAGGCGGCGTCACCACCGACGAGGTCGACGCCGAGGCGGCGCGACTTCTTGGTGAGAGGACCGGTGTAACGGGCCATGGTTCAGTGCTCCTGAAATTCGTGGGTCGAGCTGGGACGCGGAGGTCTCAGAGACGACGGTGCTTGGGCGGGCGGCAGCCGTTGTGGGGGCTGGGGGTGACGTCGGAGATCGTGCCGACCTCCAGGCCGACACCGCTCAGCGAGCGGATCGCGGTCTCGCGACCCGAACCCGGGCCCTTGACGAAGACGTCGACCTTCTTCATGCCGTGCTCCTGGGCCTGACGCCCAGCAGCCTCGGCCGCCATGCCGGCCGCGAACGGCGTCGACTTGCGGGAGCCCTTGAAGCCCACGGTTCCACCGGACGCCCAGGCGATGACCGCGCCGGACGGGTCGGTGATGGTGACGTGCGTGTTGTTGAACGTGCTCTTGATGTGGGCGTGGCCCTGAACGACGTTCTTCTTCTCCTTGCGGCGCACCTTCTTGGCGCCGGCGCTCTTGGGAGGCATCAGGCGATCACTTCTTCTTTCCGGCGACGGTGCGCTTCGGGCCCTTGCGGGTGCGCGCGTTGGTCTTGGTCCGCTGTCCGCGGACCGGCAGGTGCGCACGGTGGCGACGGCCCTGGTAGCTGCCGATCTCCATCTTGCGACGGATGTCGGCGGTGACCTCGCGACGCAGGTCGCCCTCGGTCTGGTAGTTCGCCTCGATGTGGTCACGGAGCGCGACGAGCTGGTCGTCGTTGAGCTCGTGCACCCGAAGGTCGCCCGAGATGCCGGTGGCGGCAAGGGTCTCGGCGGCGCGAGTGCGCCCGATGCCGAAGATGTAGGTGAGTGCGATCTCGAGGCGCTTCTCGCGCGGGAGATCGACTCCGATGAGGCGTGCCATGTGCTGGCAGTTCCTTTCGGTACGGCAGAGGTGTGGGCATCCGCGGCGCCCCAGCTGCCTCCCGGAGGCCGCTCCGTCGCAGGTGCGGGGAGTGGGGATCCGGAGCCGGGCCCCGGCCTCTGCGCCGGGGGTGGCGCCCGGGAGTGGTCCCGGGCGAGCCGTCAGATGTTCAGTGGTGCTGGCGAAGAAGTCTGGTCAGCCCTGGCGCTGCTTGTGCCGGGGGTTCTCGCAGATGACCATGACGCGGCCGTGGCGACGGATCACCTTGCACTTGTCACAGATCTTCTTCACGCTCGGGTTGACCTTCATCGAGAAGCTCTTTCCTGATTCTGAACGTGAGTGTCGGTTATGAAGTTGTGGTGGGGCGGGTGCCCCGGTGCCGCGTCAGGATCGACGCGTCACTTGTAGCGGTAGACGATGCGACCACGGCTGAGGTCGTACGGCGAGAGCTCCACCACGACCCGGTCCTCGGGGAGGATCCGGATGTAGTGCTGGCGCATCTTGCCGCTGATGTGGGCGAGCACCTTGTGCCCGTTGGTCAGCTCGACGCGGAACATCGCGTTGGGGAGAGCCTCCACCACCGCGCCTTCCATCTCGATGACGCCTTCTTTTTTCGCCATAACCTCAGCTTCTCGGTTGCTTCGTCGGGTGGCCCGGACATGCGGAATTCCGCCTGGACAGGCCGACGTGCAAGTCTACGCCTCTCCAGGGGTTCCAACCAAATCGGGCCCGTGGTCACCTCTTCCCCGTGATCAGCGCGCGGTGGAACGCGACGCCGCGTTCCAGCCAGGCGGCCTCGACCCACTCGTTCGGGGCGTGGATCGAGTCGCGCTGCGACCGACTCATCTTGAGCGGGCTGAAGCGGTAGACCGAGTCGCTGATGCGGGTGAAGTGGCGGCTGTCGGTGGCGCCGGTCTGCACGTAGGGCACGACCCGGATCGGCTCGCCCGGCACCTCGAGCGCGGCGATCGCGCGCCCCAGGTGGGCCCAGGCGGCGTTGTCGGTGCGGGAGACGGGCGGCGGGTCGTTGCCCTCGATCGCCTCGATCTCGACGTCCAGGCCCTTCAGCAGCCGGGTGAGCCGGGCCCGCAGCTGCTCGCGGTCGTCGCCCACGGCCAACCGCACGTTGACCACGGCGCGGGCCTCGGTCGCGAGCACGTTGTCGGCGGGACTGCCGTTCAGACGCGTGACGGCCATGGTCGTGCGGACCATCGAGCTGGTCTCCTTGCTGACCCGGGCGAGCACCTCCGCCACGGGGCGCCGGGCGCGACGCGCCTGGCCGAGCGCCAGCCGGACCGGGAGCGGCATGCTCTCCCCCACCACCCCGAGCATCTGCAGCACGGGCTCGGACAGGCCGGGCGGCGCCGGGTTCTCCTCGAGCCGCACGATCGCGCGGGCGAGACGCGCCGTCGCGCCGTCCGGCGACGGGGTCGACGCGTGCCCGCCACCGCCGCGGGCGAGGAGGTGCACGTTGGTGATGCCCTTCTCGACCGTCGCGACCATCGCGCTGTCGCCGATCAGCCCGGGGAGGGCGTCGTCGACGACCGCACCGCCCTCGTCCGAGACGAGCCACGGTCGGACGCCGAGCTCGTCCAGGTGCGCCACGACGCCTCGGCACTCGTGACCCTCGACCTCCTCGTCGGCGCCGAAGGACAGCCACACGTCGTGCTCCGGGGTGACCCCCTCGGCGAGCAGCTGCTCCACCGCCTCGGCGACACACACGAGGGAGCCCTTGTCGTCGAGCGTCCCGCGCCCGTGCACCACGACACCGTACGGTCCGTCGACGACCTCGCCCGAGAACGGGTCACGGTCCCACTGCTCGGCCGGCGCCGGCACGACGTCGTAGTGCGCCATCAGCACGATGGGGTCCGTCTCGCTGCGGCCCGGCCAGCGGAACAGCAGCGAGCCGCCGGGAAAGGTGGTGAGCTCCAGCTCCGCGTGGAGGCGGGGGTAGAGCCGGGCGAAGGTCTCGCGGAACCGGACGAACTCCCCCTCGTCGCGCTCGTCCGGGGCCGACACCGTGCGGCATCGGACGAGCTCGGACAGCTCCTCGGCCGGCGTGCTCACGGCACGACCTCCGGCAGGGGCTCGGGGTCGGCGAAGGCCAGGCGCGGCACGAACGTCAGGAGCACGGCGGCGACGACGGCCGTGGCCGAGCACACGACCCAGACCGTGTAGTACCCACTCATCGAGGCCGCCGTGGAGTGGGTCGCACCCTGCGCGAGCGCGACGCCGAAGACGCAGGACGCGAAGGCGCCACCGATCGTCTTGGTCGTGTTGGTCAGACCCGTGGCGACCGCCGTGCGTCCCTCCGGTGCGGCAGCGGCCGCGGCGGCGGGCAGCGCCGCGACGAGCGCGCCCGAACCGAGGCCTGCGACCACCATGCAGGCGGCGACGGTCGGGATCGTTCCGTGCGCGACGACCAGCAGCCCGTAGCCGAGCGCGATCAGGCCGGCGGCGCCGATCAGGCAGCTGCGGGGGCTGTACCTCTGGCTGACCCGCGCGAAGACGAGGGCGCCGACCAGCAGCGACAGCACGTAGGCGCCGATGAGGGGTGCGACGGTCGAGGAGTCCAGGCCCAGGCCGTAGCCGTGCTCGTCGGGATCGGTCTGGGCGAAGGTCGACAGCGGCACCTGCGCCCCGAGGACGCTGACCCCGAAGAGCAGGGCGGTGAGCTGTACGGGCCACATCGACGGCTGACGCATGACCCGCAGGTCCACGAGCGGGTCGGGGGCCCTGAGCTCCCAGCGACCGAACGGCAGGAGGAACGCTGCTCCGACCGCCATCGCGAGCCACGGCCAGGGCGACCCCACGCCCTCGGTGCGCACGAGCGAGAGCCCACCCGTCACGAGCACGAGGCTCGCGCTGATGAGCGCCAGCCCGCGTCCGTCGAGGCTCCCCGCTTGCACGACGTGGTCGCGGTCGACCGCGAGGTGGATCACCAGCACGACGCCGGTGGTCAGGAGGGCGGGCACCGCGAGCACGATCCAGATCGGGTCGAACGCCGCCGTCGTGGCACCGGCCGAGAGCGCACCCGCGATCGCGCCCGCCTGCAGCGCCGCGACGATGACACCCGTGGCGCGCCGGGTCGCCGCTGCACGGTCGGCCAGCCCGAGGCTGCGGCGGTAGATCAGGGCGACCTCGAGCGGGAGCCACACGGTGAACACGCCCTGCAGCGCCCAGAAGACGAGGTAGGTCTCGAACGACGACGAGAAGGCGATGCCCCACGTGGCCACCGCCGTGAGCACAGCCGACCACCACAGCACCCGCTGGTGCCCCACCAGGTCACCGAGCTTGGACAGCGCCGGGACGCACAGGGCCGAGAGGAGCAGCTGGGCGGCCTCGAACCAGTTGACGTCGGCGTCGTTGATCGACAGGTGCCGGGCGATGTCGGAGGCGAGCGGCGTGTAGTAGCCCTGCAGGAAGCCGCTGACGAACTCGACGAAGACCAGCGCTCCGACGAGTCCGGCGCCGATCGAGGTCGCTCGCGAGGTCGGTCCCACGGTCCGACCCTACGTCGTCGCAGGGCCAGGCCCGCGGCTCAGCCGCAGGCGCGCAGGGTGATCGCGGTGATCCTGTCGGACCCGTCGAGGTCGAGAGCGAAGCAGGTGGCTCCGGTGCCGTCGGCCACGACCGAAACCACCCCGTCCCCGCTCGCGTTGGTCGGGCCGTAGAGCCGCTCGGCATCGGCGCGGGAGTCCCCGACCGCGAGCCCGTCGATCGTGCGGACGTCCGACGTCGCGATCGTGATCGCCGAGACGAGCCCGTCGGTGAGCTCGACGACCGCTTCGCCGACCTCGAGCTCGACGACACCGCGAGAGCGGACCGTCGGCAGCTCCTCGTCCGCCGCCGACCGCACGTCGTCGACGGTCGCCCCGAGGTCGATGCCGCGGAACGAGGTCGACGTGAGCGCCTGCGCGGACCAGTCCTGGTTCAGGGTCGCCGACAGCCTGGTGGCCAGGAGCGTCGCCGTGGCGGCACTCAGGTTCTGGCCACCACCGGCCTCCGCGATGCAGTCCAGCTGAGCGGACGCGGCCGGGTCGGCGTCGGTCCGGAAGCCCACCGTGCTGACCGTCAGGTCCTGGTCCGTCCCGTGCAGGTCTCCGGCGACGGCGCACGGGTCGGGACCGAGGCCGTCCGGGGCGCAGGTGTCGAGGCCGTCGGAGACGATCACGACCTGCCGCGGCCCGCTCGCGGGCAGGAGGTCGACCGCCGTCTGCAGGCTCAGCCCGACCGGCGTGTAGCCACGGGGCTCGAGCCCGGCCAGCACCCCCGCGATGTCGCGCTGGGCCATGGGGCCGACCTCACGGGCCACGACGACGTCCTGGCACCCCGCCTGCTGCTCCGCGTCGCTCGACCCCGTCGAGGTCCCGTAGACCACGAGGCCGAGCTCGTGTCCCGGCCGCAGCGCGGCCATGACGTCGCCGACGGCCGCCTTGGCCGCCTCCAGCCGCTGTCCCGGGGCGTCCTGGACGGCCATGGAGCCCGAGGCGTCGATGACGATCACGGTCGGCACCGGGGCGACCTCCTCGAGTGCCGAGACGGGCATCGGGGCGCCGATCTCGCGGTCAGTCGCGGCAGCGGTCTCGTCCGCGCCCTCCGGACCGCTCGACCCGCCGCAGGCCGCCAGCAGCAGCACGGCTGCCATGACCACGGCCGATGCGCGCCTCGTCCCGGACTGCCCCCACATGCGCACGAGACTACGTCGGGGAGGACGGGGTCGTCAGGGGACTACTCCCCCGGCAGACCGGCGGCCAGTGAGCCTCCGCGCTCGACGAGACGCGACAGGACGATCGCCGTCTCCGTGCGCTCGACGTTGCGGGCCGCGTGCCGCAGCCGCTCGAGGGCGTCCTCGAGGTGCCGCACGTCGCGGGCCACCAGACGGACGATCGCGTCGGCCTGGCCCGTGACGGTGACGGCGTCCTGCACCTCCGGGATCGACGCGAACGCGGCCTGCAGCTCGTCCGGTCCGATCGCGCCGTGGCAGTGCAGCTCGACGTACGCCTCGGTGCTCCAGCCGAGCAGCTGCGGGTCGAGCACCGCGGTGAAGCCGCGCACGACACCGTCGGCCTGGAGCCGGTCGAGCCGTCGCTTCACGGCCGGGGCCGAGAGTCCGACCCGGTCGCCGATCACCGACAGGCTCGCTCGGCCGTCGTCCAGGAGCACCTCGACGATGCGTCGGTCGATCAGGTCCATGGCCCCATCGTCGCAGACGCGCAAGAATCAGCCGCCAGCGGCTCGTTCACGCAACGAATCACCACCCCGAACGAGGATTGTCGCCTCGTCGCCACAAGGTGCCGCCTTCTACGATTGATTCGTTGCACCGGACCACCCACCGCCGGCGCCACGACGTCCCACCGGATCCGACCCCGAGGTGACCATGACCGTTCTCGACCCGCACCGCTCCGCGACCCCGACCGGTCCACGCCCGGCCGTGCCGCTGGCCGCTCCTCGCCCCGCTGCTCGCCGGAGCGCGCGCACCCGGAGCTACGCGATGTGCCGCCCCACGGAGTTCCGGGTCACGTACGCGATCAACCCGTGGATGGATCCGACCCGCCCCGTCGACGGCGCCCGCGCCCTCGCGCAGTGGGAGTCGCTCGTCGCGGCCTACCGGGCTCTCGGCCACGCCGTCGACGTCGTCGAGCCCCTCCCCGGTCAGCCCGACATGGTCTTCGCGGCCAACGGCGCCCTGGTCGTCGGCGACGTCGCGTACGGGTCGAGCTTCCGCTTCCCCGAGCGGGCGGCCGAGGCCGACGCGTTCGCCGCCTGGCTCCGCAGCCTCCACGTCGAGGTCGTGCCGGCGACCCACCCCGCCGAGGGCGAGGGCGACTTCCTGGTGCTCGGTCACGTCGTGCTGGCGGGCACCGGCTTCCGCACCAGCCTGGCGGCCCACGTCGAGGCCGCGACGGTCATCGACCGGCCCTTCGTGACCCTCGAGCTGGTGGACCCGTCGTTCTACCACCTCGACGTCGCGCTCGGCGTCCTCGACGACGGCCGGGGCGAGGCCCCCGCCGACATCGCGTACTACCCGGGAGCGTTCAGCCTCCACAGCCGGCGGACGCTGCGCGAGCTCTTCCCCGACGCGCTGCTCGTGACCCGCGACGAGGCCCTGGCATTCGGCCTCAACCTCGTCAGCGACGGGCTCAACGTCGTGCTGCCGCAGGAGGCACGCACGCTCGCCGACCGGCTCCACCAGCGTGGGTACCGCCCGATGCCGGTCGAGCTGGACGAGTTCCTGAAGTCCGGCGGCAGCGTGAAGTGCTGCACGATGGAGCTCCACGCCTGACCTGCGGCGACGGCCCGATCGCGTCTGAGCGAGAGGTCACGGCGCCGATCCCGTGCGTCGCGACCTGCTAGTGGGCCCGAACCGTTCTAGTCTTCGGGCATGAGCACGACTGCACCGCCACCTGCCGCGTCCGCGCCCGCCACCGAGGTCGAGACCCCGGAGACCCCGACCCGACGTTTCGGAGTCGCGCGCGCCCTGGGACTGGCCGTCGCCGCGTTCCTCGGTGGCTACCTGGCCCACCTGGCGCTGGCCGAGACCATCGACGTCTTCCGCGACCGGCTCTTCAGCCAGTACAACTCGCTCGGGTCCGCCGACGAGCGCTTCCGCCTGCTGAGCCTGCTGGCCGAGGGATTCGGCGCCCTGGCCGGAGTGGTCGCCGTCATCGGGCTCGCCGCGCGACGATGGGCCGTGGGCGTCCTCGTCCTGACGCTGGTCTCGGCCCTGTGCCACGTCGGCTTCGCCGCCCAGGTCATCGACACCAACTTCCGCCCGGTCTTCCTCGAGCCCGGCCGCAACTGGGGTGCCTCGTACGGTCTGCCGTTCACGGTCGCCGTGCTGGCCCTGCAGCTCCTGGTCGTCCTGCTGTGCCTCGTCCGTGGTCCGCGGCCCGAGCCCGTCGTGGTCGCCGCACCGCCGGTCGCGGCCGAGCCCCCGCCGCCGGCCGTCGATCGCGACGACGACCGCATGGGCGAGGACCGCATGCACACGCCCGACGACCAGCCGCGGCACGCGAGCCCGGTCGCCGTCGCCGATCACGACGAGGCCGATGACGACGTCGAGCCCGACGACGACGTGTACCTCGTGATCCACGGCCGCGAGTACGGCCCGTACCCGGCCGACCGGGTGCGCGGATTCATGGTCGAGGGGCGCATCCACCCGGGCACGCTCGTGCGCATCGGCGACGAGACCAAGCCCGCCTCCGAGGTCCCCGCCATCTTCGGAGGCTGAGCCGGCGCGCTCCCGGGATCGGGAGCGCCGTCAGGCGGGGAGGGTCAGCACGACGGGTCCGTCGGCCGTGATGGCGACGGTGTGCTCCCAGTGCGCGGCGCGGCTTCCGTCGACCGTCACGGCGGTCCAGTCGTCCTCGAGGATCTGGGTGTAGGGCGAGCCCAGCGAGACCATGGGCTCGATCGCGATAACCAGGCCGGGCTTGAGGCGCATCCCGCTGCCCGCTCGACCGATGTTCGGCACGTCGGGGTCCTGGTGCATCTCGGTGCCGATGCCGTGCCCCGTGAAGCCCTCCACGATGCCGTAGTCGCCGGCGGCTGCGATGGACGTGGCTATGGCGTGACCGACGTCGCCGAGCCGGGCTCCCGGCTGCGCGGCCTCGACACCGGCCCAGAGGGCGGCCTCCGTGACGCGCGACAGCTCGGCGGCCGCCGGGCTCACCTCGCCGACCGCCACGGTGATCGCGGCGTCGCCGTGCCAGCCCTCGACGATCGCACCGGCGTCGACCGACACCAGGTCGCCCGCCGCGAGGACGCGCTCGCCCGGGATGCCGTGCACGACCTCGTCGTTGACCGAGGTGCAGATGACCGCAGGGAAGCCGTGGTACCCGAGGAAGTTCGAGGTGGCGCCATGGCGGTCGATGACCCCCCGCGCCACGGCGTCGAGGTCGAGCGTCGTGACACCCGGGGCGACGGCCTCCCGCACGGTCGCCAGCACGTCGGCGACGACGATCCCCGCGCGTCGCATGACGGCGATCTGCTCAGCCGACTTGTACTCGACGCTCCGGCCGAACATCCCGCGAGCCGAGGTCAGTGAAGATCGAGGGCAGCGTTGATGCGGGCCTCGACCTCGTCGATCGAACCGACCCCGTCGACCTCGCGCAGCAGACCGCGGTCGCGGTACACCGGCAGCAACGGGGCGGTCTCGGCGATGTAGACCTCCTGCCGCTCGCGGATGACCTCTTCGGTGTCGTCGGCGCGGCCGCTCGTCTCGGCGCGCTTCAGCAGTCGGCCGATGAGCTCCTCGTGGTCGACCGTGAGCACCAGGACCGCGTCGAGCGGTGCCCCGAGCTCGGCCAGGATCTCGTCGAGCGTCTCGACCTGGTCGGGCGTGCGGGGGTAGCCGTCGAGCACGAAGCCGTCACGGGCGTCGTCCTGCGCCAGCCGGTCCTTGACCATCGCGTTGGTGACCTCGTCCGGCACGTACTTGCCGGCGTCCATGTAGGACTGCGCGAGCTGACCCAGCTCGGTGCCCTCGGACACGTTCGCGCGGAAGATGTCGCCGGTCGAGACGTGCGCGCCACCGGTGCGCTTCGCCAGACCCGTCGCCTGGGTGCCCTTGCCCGCACCCGGCGGGCCCATGATCAGCATTCTCATGAACGGAGGAATCCTTCGTAGTTGCGCTGCTGCAGCTGAGCCTCGATCTGCTTGACCGTGTCGAGTCCGACGCCGACGATGATGAGGATCGTCGTGCCGCCGAACGGGAAGTTCTGGCTCGCGTTGAGCAACGCGATCGCGAACATGGGGATCAGCGCGATGAGACCGAGGTACAGCGCACCCGGAGCGGTGATGCGGCTCAGGACGTACTGGAGGTAGTCCTGCGTCGGACGGCCGGCCCGGATCCCGGGGATGAAGCCGCCGTACTTCTTCATGTTGTCGGCGACCTCCTCGGGGTTGAAGGTGATCGCGACGTAGAAGTACGTGAAGAACACGATCAGCGTGAAGAACGTGATCATGTAGTACGGGTGGTCGCCGCGCACGAAGTGGTCGTTGACCCACGTCGCCCAGCTGGAGCCCTCGTTGAACTGCGCGAGCAGGGCCGGCAGGTACATCAGGCTCGAGGCGAAGATGACCGGGATGATGCCGGCCTGGTTGACCTTGAGCGGGATGTAGGTCGAGGAGCCACCGAACATCCGGCGGCCGACCATGCGCTTGGCGTACTGCACCGGGATGCGGCGCTGCGCCTGCTCGATGAAGATGACGCCGGCCACCACGATCAGACCGACGAGGATCACGAGGGAGAAGGTGACCCAGCCCTCGCGCTCCGACGCGGCCTGCGCCTTGATCTGCCACAGCGCGCCGGGGAAGGTCGCGATGACCTGCGTGAAGATCAGGATCGACATGCCGTTGCCGACGCCACGGTCGGTGATGAGCTCGCCGAACCACATGATGATGGCGGTGCCCGCGACCATCACCAGGACGATCAGCAGGAACGCCGGGATGCTGTCGGGGTGGTACAGCAGGTCCTGCGTGCACGCGCCGCCGAAGAGACGTCCGCTGCGCGCCAGGGCCACGATGCCGGTCGCCTGCAGCACGGCGAGGCCGAGCGTCAGGTACCGGGTGTACTGGGTGATCTTCGCCTGGCCGGCCTGGCCCTCCTTCTTGAGGGACTCCAGCCGCGGGATCACGACGACGAGCAGCTGCAGGATGATGCTCGCGGTGATGTAGGGCATGATGCCCAGCGCGAACACGGTCAGCTGCAGCAGCGCGCCGCCGGAGAAGACGTTGATGAGCGCGAACAGGTTGCCGTTCTCGCTGCCGGACGCGGTCGCCACGTCGATGCACTGCTGCACGTTGGCGACGTCGATACCGGGAGCCGGGGTCATGGACCCCAGCCGGAAGAGCACGACGATGCCCAGGACGAAGAGCAACTTGCGTCGCAGGTCAGGCGTGCGGAACGCATTGACGAAGGCGCTGAGCACTTCCGTCCTCCTCAGATTGGGCAGCCGGGCAACCCGGCGACTCTAACAGTCGATCGTCCCCGCCTCGCAGTTGCGTCGGGGTTGCGCCATCGGGACGCGAGTGCGACCTCGGCCGCCCTGCACATGCACGATGGCGAGGCCCTCCGCTGGAGTGCCTCGCCATCGTGGCAGGTGCCGACCGGGTCGGACGGGTCAGCGCTCGCTGACGCTGCCGCCGGCCGCCTCGATCTTGGTCTTCGCGCTGGCCGAGAACTTGTCGGCGGTGACCTGGACGGCCACGCCGATCTCGCCGCCGCCGAGCACCTTGACCCGAAGGCCCTTGCGCACGGCGCCCTTCGAGACGAGCGCGTCGACGTCGACGGAGCCGCCCTCGGGGAACAGGGCCTCGAGGCGGTCCAGGTTCACGACCTGGTACTCCTCGCGGAAGGGGTTCTTGAAGCCCTTCAGCTTGGGCAGGCGCATGTGGAGCGGGATCTGACCGCCCTCGAAGCCCGCGGGAACCTGGTACCGGGCCTTGGTGCCCTTGGTGCCTCGGCCCGCGGTCTTGCCCTTGGAGCCCTCACCGCGACCCACGCGGGTCTTGGCAGTCTTGGCGCCCGGTGCCGGGCGCAGGTGATGCAGCTTGAGCGTCATGTCAATCAATCTCCTCGAACGTCACGAGGTGCGGGATGGTCTCGACCATGCCGCGGATCTCGGGACGATCTTCCTTGACGACCGTGTGGCCGATGCGCTTCAGGCCCAGCGAACGCAGCGTGTGGGCCTGGTTGTCAGGCCGACCGATGGCCGACTTGATCTGGGTGACCTTGAGGTTCGCCATCACACACCTGCCTCTGCGGTCTCGGGCGTGGCGGCCGGGGCCTCCTTGCCGGCGCGCAGGAGCGCCGCCGGGGCGACGTCCTCGACGCGCAGACCACGACGAGCAGCAACCTGCTCGGGCGACTCCAGCATGCGGAGCGCCTCGACCGTGGCGTGGACGATGTTGATGGCGTTCGACGAGCCGAGCGACTTGCTCAGGACGTCGTGGATGCCGGCCGCCTCGAGCACGGCGCGCACCGGACCACCGGCGATGACGCCGGTACCGGGCGATGCCGGACGCAGGAAGACCACGCCGGCCGCCTTCTCACCCTGCACGGGGTGCGGGATGGTGCCCTGGATGCGCGGGACGCGGAAGAAGTTCTTCTTCGCCTCCTCGACACCCTTGGAGATCGCCGTGGGGACCTCCTTGGCCTTGCCGTAGCCGACGCCGACCTGACCCTCGCCGTCACCGACGATCACCAGGGCGGTGAAGCTGAAGCGTCGACCACCCTTGACGACCTTGGCGACACGGTTGATCGTGACGACCTTCTCGATGTAGTTGGACTTCTCGCCGCGATCGCCTCGCTGGCCGCGACGATCTCCGCCGCCTCGACGCTGGCTCATGCCACGCTCCCGATGGTGTTGGTGTGAATGTGGGTCATCAGAACTCCAGTCCGCCCTCGCGGGCGCCGTCGGCCAGGGCCGCGACGCGACCGGCGTACTTGTTGCCCGCACGGTCGAAGACGACCGTCTCGACGCCGGCAGCCTTGGCGCGGTCGGCCACGAGCTCGCCGACCTTCTTGGCCTTGGCGGTCTTGTCGCCGTCGAGCGAGCGCAGGTCGGCCTCCATGGTGGAGGCCGAGGCCAGCGTGTGCCCCTCCAGGTCGTTGACGACCTGGGCGACGATGTGCTTGCTCGAGCGGGTGATCACCAGGCGCGGACGATCGGCCGAACCGGCGATCTTCTTGCGCCCACGGATCTGACGGCGCGCACGCGACGCGGCGCGGGTCGACAGGCTCTTGCGGTGCTTGATCGAGATGGCCATCACTTACCAGCCTTTCCGGCCTTGCGCAGGACGCGCTCGCCGGCGTAGCGCACGCCCTTGCCCTTGTAGGGCTCGGGCTTGCGGATCTTGCGGATGTTGGCAGCGACCTCACCGACGGCCTGCTTGTCGATGCCGATGACGCTGAACGCGGTCGGCTTCTCGACGGCGAAGGTGATGCCTTCGGGGGCCTTGACGATGACGGGGTGGCTGAAGCCGAGCGCGAACTCGAGCTCGGTCGGGCCCTTGGAGATGACGCGGTAACCGACGCCGACGATCTCGAGCTTCTTCTCATAGCCCTCGGTGACACCGATGACCATGTTGTTGACGAGGGTGCGACTCAGGCCGTGAAGGGCCTTGCTGCGGCTCTCGTCGTTCGGACGCTCGATCGACAGCGTGCCGTCGTCGGACTTGGAGATCGTGATCGGCTCGGCGACGGTGTGCGTCAGCTCGCCCTTGGGGCCCTTGACGCGGACGTCCTGGCCGTCGATGGACACATCGACGCCGTTCGGGACGGCGACGGGAATCTTGCCAATGCGGGACATGGTTCTCCTCCCCTCACCAGACGTAGGCGAGGACTTCCCCACCCACGCCCTTGCTGTTGGCCTGACGGTCGGTCAGCAGACCCTGGCTCGTGGAGATGATCGCCACGCCGAGGCCACCGAGGACCTTGGGCAGGTTGCTGCTCTTGGCGTACACGCGCAGACCGGGCTTGCTGATGCGGCGGATGCCGGCGATCGAGCGCTCGCGGTGCGGGCCGTACTTCAGCGTGATGGTCAGCGTGCGGCCGACCTCGCCCTCGGCGGGCTCGGACACGACGAAGTCGGTGATGTAGCCCTCCTGCTTCAGCAGGGCGACGACGCCCTCCTTCAGCTTGCTGTAGGGCGCCGACACGGAGTCGTGGTACGCCTGGTTGCCGTTGCGGATCCGCGTGAGCAGATCCGCGATCGGGTCAGTCATCGTCATGAGTGGTGTTTCCGTTTCTCGCTGCGGTTTCCGTCTCGTCCTCACCGAGGTGAGTGGGAGGGGACCTCTCAGCGTGTAGGGGGTTCTTCTGGGATTACCAGGAGCTCTTGGTGACGCCCGGCAGCTCGCCGCGGTGTGCCATCTCGCGAAGGCAGATGCGGCAGAGGCCGAACTTCTTGTAGACCGACTGCGAGCGGCCGCAGCGCTGGCAGCGCGTGTAGCCACGCACCGCGAACTTGGGCTTGCGGGCGGCCTTGACCTTGAGACCAGTCTTCGCCATGTCAGTTCTCCTTGTACGGGAAGCCGAGCAGCTTGAGCAGCGCGCGACCCTCGTCGTCGTTCGTGGCGGTCGTGACGACCGTGATGTCCATGCCGCGCGAGCGGTCGATCTTGTCCTGGTCGATCTCGTGGAACATGACCTGCTCGGTCAGACCGAAGGTGTAGTTGCCACGGCCGTCGAACTGCTTGGGCGAGAGGCCGCGGAAGTCACGGATGCGGGGCAGCGCGAGCGTCAGCAGACGGTCGAGGAACTCCCACATGCGGTCGCCGCGCAGCGTGACGTGCGCGCCGATCGGCATGCCCTCACGCAGCTTGAACTGCGCGATGGACTTGCGGGCCTTCGTGACCTGCGGCTTCTGACCCGTGATGGCGGTGAGGTCGCGCACGGCGCCCTCGATCAGCTTGCCGTCACGAGCCGCCTCGCCGACGCCCATGTTGACCACGATCTTGGTCAGGCCGGGCACCTGCATGACGTTCTGGTACTCGAACTGCTCGCGCAGTGCGGGGAGGATCTCCTCGCGGTACTTCAGCTTGAGACGGGGAGCGCTGGTAGCGGTGTCGGTAGCCATGCTCAGATCTCCTTTCCGGTCTTGCGCGCGATGCGGACGCTGCGCTGGGCCGCGTACGTCGAGCCGTCGGGCCGGGTCTTGGTGACGTCGTCCCGGCGGTAGCCGATGCGCGTCGTGGTCTTGCCGTCGTCGCCGTCGACGACGAGGGCCACGTTCGAGATGTGGATCGGGGCCTCGACGGTGATGATGCCGCCGGTCTCGGCGCCACCGGTCTGAGCAGCACGCGTGTGCTTCTTGACGCGGTTGACACCCTCGACGATCACCCGATCGGCGTCGGTCAGGACCTCGATGACCTTGCCGGTCACGCCCTTGTCGGCGCCGGCGAGGACCTTGACCTGGTCACCCTTCTTGATGCCAGCCATCACAGCACCTCCGGTGCGAGCGAGATGATGCGCATGAACTTCTTGTCACGAAGCTCACGCCCGACGGGACCGAAGATGCGCGTGCCGCGCGGGTCGCCGTCGGCCTTGAGGATCACGGCCGCGTTCTCGTCGAACTTGATGTAGGAACCGTCGGGACGACGGCGCTCCTTCACCGTGCGCACGACGACGGCCTTGACGACGTCGCCCTTCTTGACGTTGCCGCCGGGGATCGCGTCCTTGACGGTGGCGACGATCGTGTCGCCGATGCCGGCATAGCGCCGGCCCGAGCCACCGAGGACACGGATGCAGAGGATCTCCTTCGCACCGGTGTTGTCGGCGACCTTGAGCCTGGACTCCTGCTGGATCATGTCGTCACTTCGCCTTCTCGAGGACCTCGACGAGACGCCAGCGCTTGGTGGCCGACAGCGGGCGGGTCTCCATGACCCGCACACGGTCGCCGATCCCGGCGGTGTTGACCTCGTCGTGGGCCTTCAGCTTGATGTTGCGGCGCAGCACCTTGCCGTAGAGGGGGTGCTTGAAGCGCTCCTCGACGCTCACGACGATGGTCTTGTCCATCTTGTCGCTCACGACGAGGCCCTCGCGCACCTTGCGAGCGCTGCGCTCGCTGGTCTCCTGGGTCACGGTCTTGTCGTCCTTCGTGCTCATGCGTCCACCTCGGTGTTGTCGTCGGCGGACTCGGTGATGCCGAGCTCACGCTCGCGCAGCACGGTGTAGATGCGGGCGATGTCCTTGCGGACGGTGCGCAGCCGCGCGGTGTTGTCGAGCTGGCCGGTCGCGTTCTGGAAGCGCAGGTTGAACAGCTCCTCCTTGGCGTCGCGCAGCTTCTCACCGAGGTCGTCGGCGTCGAGCAGACGCAGCTCAACAGCAGTCGTGTTCGCCATCAGATTCCTCCCTCGGTCTCACGGCTGATGAAGCGAGCCTTCATCGGCAGCTTGTGGATCGCGCGACGCATGGCCTCGCGGGCCGTGGTCTCGTCGACGCCCGAGAGCTCGAACATGACGCGACCCGGCTTGACGTTGGCGACCCACCACTCCGGCGAGCCCTTGCCGGAACCCATGCGGGTCTCGGCGGGCTTCTTGGTGAGGGGGCGGTCCGGGTAGATGTTGATCCAGACCTTGCCGCCACGCTTGATGTGGCGCGTCATGGCGATACGAGCGGACTCGATCTGGCGGTTGGTCACGTAGTGACCCTCGACCGCCTGGATGCCGTACTCGCCGAAGGCGAGCGTCGTGCCGCCCTTGGCCATGCCACGGCGCTTCGGGTGGTGCTGCTTGCGGTACTTGACCCGTCGGGGCATCAACATCAGGACTCGCCTCCCTCGGCGGTCGGAGCGGCGGCAGCCGCGACCGGCTCGGCGGCCTTGGGGGCCTCGGCCGACGCGGGAGCCTCGGTGGGCGCACCCTCACGGGCGGGACGCTCGGGGCGACGTCCGCCACCCCGACCGGCGCGACGAGCGCCCGGAGCGGCAGCACGCTTGGCCGCCTCGGCCTCGCGCTCGGCGCGGGTACCCGCGACCTCGCCCTTGTAGATCCAGACCTTCACGCCGATGCGGCCGAAGGTGGTCTTGGCCTCGTAGAAGCCGTAGTCGACGTCGGCACGGAGCGTGTGCAGGGGCACGCGGCCCTCGCGGTAGAACTCCGAGCGGCTCATCTCGGCGCCGCCGAGACGACCCGAGCACTGGATCCGGATGCCCTTGGCACCCGAGCGCATCGTGGTCTGCATCGCCTTGCGCATCGCGCGACGGAACTGCACGCGGCCGCTCAGCTGCTCGGCCACGCCCTGCGCGACGAGCTGCGCGTCCATCTCGGGCTGCTTGACCTCGAGGATGTTGAGCTGCACCTGCTTGCCGGTGAGCTTCTCGAGGTCGCCGCGGATGCGGTCGGCCTCGGCGCCACGGCGGCCGATGACGATGCCCGGACGCGCGGTGTGGATGTCGACACGGACGCGGTCACGCGTGCGCTCGATCTCCACGCGGCTGATGCCGGCGCGGTCCATGCCCTTGGTCAGCATGCGACGGATCTTGACGTCCTCGCCCACGTAGCTGCTGTACAGCTTGTCGGCGTACCAGCGGCTCTTGTGATCGGTCGAGATGCCGAGTCGGAACCCGTGCGGGTTGATCTTCTGTCCCATTAGCGGGTCCCTCCCTTCGTGGTGTCGACCGGCGTCACGACGACGGTCAGGTGGCTCGTGCGCTTGAGGATGCGGTTGGCCGCACCCTTGGCGCGGGGGCGCCAACGCTTCATCGTGGGGCCCTCGTCGACCGTCACGACACTGATGACCAGGTCGGCGGCGTCGAGGCCCTCGGTGGTCTCGGCGTTCGCGACGGCGGACTCCAAGAGCTTCGAGAAGTTCTCGGCGACGGCCTGCGGGGCGAACGCGAGCGTGTTGCGGGCGTCCTCGACCGAGGCGCCGCGGATCAGGTCGCCGATGCGGCGGGCCTTCTGCGCGGTGACGCGGACGTGACGCGCGACGGCGAACGCACCGGGCTGGTCGCCCAGCAGGCGCTCGCGGCGGGCGCTGACGTTCTCACGGGTGGCGGCACTCATCGACGCTTCGCCTTTCGGTCGTCCTTCTCGTGGCCACGGAAGGTGCGGGTGGGAGCGAACTCACCCAGCTTGTGGCCGACCATGGAGTCGGTGATGAACACAGGGACGTGCTTGCGTCCGTCGTGCACGGCGACCGTGTGTCCGATGAAGGACGGCAGGATCATCGAGCGGCGCGACCACGTCTTGATGACGGTGTGCGTACCGGCCTCGTTCTGAGCGTCCACCTTCTTCTCGAGGTGGCCGTCGACGAACGGGCCCTTCTTCAGGCTGCGGGGCATTGTTCAGGTCCTCTCAGCGGCCGGACTTGCGGCGGCGGACGATCATCTGGTCACTGGCCTTGCGCTTGCGCGTACGGCCCTCGGGCTTGCCCCACGGGCTGACCGGGTGACGGCCTCCGGAGGTCTTGCCCTCGCCACCACCGTGCGGGTGGTCGATCGGGTTCATGGCGACACCGCGGACGGTCGGGCGCTTGCCCTTCCAACGGTTGCGGCCGGCCTTGCCCCAGTTGATGTTGGACTGCTCGGCGTTGCCGACCTCGCCCAACGTCGCGCGGCAGCGGACGTCGACGTAGCGCATCTCGCCGGAGGGCAGACGCAGCTGTGCGCGCGAGCCCTCCTTGGCGACGAGCTGGACGCGGACGCCGGCGGAGCGACCCATCTTGGCGCCGCCACCGGGGCGGAGCTCGACGGAGTGCACGACGGAGCCGACGGGGATGTTGCGGAGCGGCAGGTTGTTGCCGGTCTTGATGTCGGCACCGACACCGGACTCGACCGTCTGGCCCTGACGCAGGCCCTCGGGCGCGATGATGTAGCGCTTCTCGCCGTCGGCGTAGTGCAGCAGCGCGATGCGAGCGGTGCGGTTCGGGTCGTACTCGATGTGAGCGACCTTGGCCGGCACGCCGTCCTTGTCGTAACGCTTGAAGTCGATGATGCGGTAGGCACGCTTGTGTCCACCGCCCTGGTGACGAGTCGTGATGCGTCCCTGGTTGTTGCGGCCGCCCTTCTTGGGCAGCGGCTCGACCAGCGACTTCTCAGGAGTCGTGCGAGTGATCTCGGCGAAGTCGGCCACGGACGAGCCGCGACGGCCCGGGGTGGTCGGCTTGTACTTACGGATTGCCATGTCTGCTCAGTCCTCAGCTCGGGCTCGAGAAGATGTCGATGCTCTGACCGGCAGCGACGCTGACGATCGCCCGCTTGGTGTCCTTGCGCTTGCCGACACCGTTGCGGGTGCGGCGCGTCTTGCCCTTGCGGTTGAGCGTGTTCACCGCGGTGACCTTGACGTCGAAGATGCGCTCGACGGCGATCTTGATCTCCGTCTTGTTGGCGTCAGGGTGCACCACGAAGGTGTACTTGTTGTCGTCGATGAGGTTGTACGACTTCTCACTGACGACCGGGGACAGCACGACGTCGCGCGGGTCCTTGTCGATGGTGGTCATGGTCACTCACCAGCCTTCGTGAATCCCGCGGCCTGGGCGGACTCCTCGGAGTCGAACCACACCTCGGCGATGGTCGAGTCGTACCACTGGCCCTCGGGCAGGTGGTACTTCTGGGAATCGGCGTTGCCCTTGATGTCGAAGCCCTTGGGAGCGTTGCCGCTCTTGAGGGGGGCCTTCGAACCCGGGCCGTACGGCTGCGTCTTGGTGACGCCGTCGTCGCTCGCCTCGACGGCCGCGGCCGGAGCGGCCTTGGCCGTGGCCTTCTTCGCGGGCGCCTTCTTCGCAGCCGGCGCAGCCGTCGCGGCGGGCGCCTCGACAGCGGCCTCGCTCAGCTTGACCGTCTCGACACCCTCGGCCGAACGGGCGGCCACGAACGCGTCGAAGGCGTCCTTGGTGAAGATCACGTCGTCGCTCTTGATGACGTCGTAGGTGTTGAGCTGGTCGAACGTCAGGATCACGAGACCCGAGTGGTTGCGCAGGCTCTTGACCGTCAGGTGGTCCTCGCGGTCGACGACCAGCAGGACGCGGGGACGCGTCGAGATGGCGGCGAGAGCGGCGACAGCCGTCTTGGTCGAGGGGGCGTCACCCGTGACGAGCGCGTCCACGACGTGCAGGCGACCCGAGCGGGCCCGGTCCGAGAGGGCACCGCGCAGGGCGGCGGCCTTCATCTTCTTGGGCGTGCGCTGGTCGTAGCTGCGCGGCGTGGGGCCGTGCACGACGCCACCACCGGCGTACTGGGGTGCGCGGATCGAGCCCTGACGAGCCCGGCCGGTGCCCTTCTGGCGGTACGGCTTGCGGCCACCGCCGGCGACCTCGCCGCGCGACTTGGTGTCGTGGGTGCCCTGGCGCGCCGCGGCGAGCTGGGCGACGACGACCTGGTGGATCAACGGGATGTTGACCTGGGCGCCGAAGATGTCGACCGGCAGGTCGACGTCGATGGTCTTGGTGTCAGCCATGGTCAGGCTCCCTTGGCGGCGGAGCGGATGACGACGAGCTGGCCCTTGGGACCGGGGACCGCACCCTTGATCAGGATGAGGCCCTTCTCGACGTCGACCGCGTGGACGGTCAGGTTCTGGGTGGTCACCGTGTCGGTGCCCATGTGCCCCGCCATGCGCAGGCCCTTGAACACGCGGCCGGGCGTGGCGCAGCCGCCGATCGAACCCGGCTTGCGGTGGTTGCGGTGGGCGCCGTGGGAGGCACCGACGCCGGCGAAGCCGTGACGCTTCATGACGCCGGCGAAGCCCTTGCCCTTGCTGGTGCCGGTCACGTCGACCGCGTCGCCCGCGGCGAAGATCTCCGGGGAGATCTCCTGGCCGAGGGTGTAGTCGGCGACCAGCTCGGTGCGGATCTCGACGACGTGACGGCGCGGCGTGACGCCGGCCTTCGCGAAGTGACCAGCCTTGGGCTTGGTGACCTTGCGGCCGTCGATCTCGCCGAAGCCGAGCTGGACGGCGCTGTAGCCGTCGGTCTCACGCGTGCGGATCTGGGTGACCACGTTGGTGTCGGCGGCGATGACCGTGACCGGGACGACGCGACCCGCGTCGTTCCAGACCTGGGTCATGCCGAGCTTGCGGCCGAGGAGGCCTCGCGCGGTGGCGGTGGAAGAGGTGCTCATCACTGGCCTCTCAGAGCTTGATCTCGATGTCGACACCCGCGGGGAGGTCGAGGCGCATGAGCGAGTCGACCGTCTTCGGGGTGGGATCGAGGATGTCGATGAGCCGCTTGTGGGTGCGCATCTCGAAGTGCTCGCGGCTGTCCTTATACTTGTGCGGCGAACGGATCACGCAGAACACGTTCTTCTCCGTGGGGAGCGGGACCGGTCCGGCCACCTTCGCGCCCGTGCTCGTGACCGTGTCCACGATCTTGCGTGCCGAGGAGTCAATGACCTCGTGATCGTAGGCCTTGAGCCGGATACGGATCTTCTGTCCCGCCATGCTCGCGTTGTCCTTTGCGTCGTCGTACATGTCACGATCTGCTCCACCTCGGAGCAGCTCGGCCGCTCCGGTCCCACGCTCCCCGAGGTCGGGCGTGTCGCGAGCACAGCGCGCGGACAAGCACAGATCTCAAGTTGGGTGGTTGGGTTCGAGGTGCTGCCTGGGACCATGACGGCCACCGAGCTTGTCTCGAGCCGGGTCGGACCTCAGGTTCGGCGCCCTCGTGAATCCCGGCGTGAGTTCCGGACGAGCGCGCCCCAGCAGTCCGGCCGGAGCAACCGCACTAGTCTGACAGAGGACGGGCGGGAAAGACAAATCCGTGGCACCGCGCGATCGGTGTGGCCTCCCCCACGGCCCACCGCCGCGTGCCTCTCGCCTGCTCCCCTGCGTGGGATGATGGGCCCGACCTTCCCCACGCCCTCCAGGAGATCGCATGCCCGCGTCCCCCCTGCGCCGTCTCGTCGGACGCATCCTCTGGGTGCTCCGCCCCCGTCTCGGGAGCGGATTCGCCCGGCGCCGCGCCGTGAAGGTGGCCGCGCGCCGTCAGACGCAGGCGTTCTGGCTCGACGACGCGACGGCCCAGATGCAGCACCTGCTCGGTCCGGTCGGCCGGGGCGACGAGGTGGAGGCCCAGGCCCGCGAGTACATCGCGTTCGCGGCGCTGCAGGGTGAGCTGCGCTGGAGCCCGCGCGCCGTGACGCGTCAGCGGGTCGAGGGTGCCGAGCACCTGACCGCGGCGCACGCGACCGGACGAGGCGCGCTGGTGACCTTCGCGCACCACGGCCACTTCGACGGCCTCGTGACCTCGGTCGCCGAGGCCGCCGGCGTCCCCGCGGTCGTCGCCGCCGCGCCCAGCGTGGTCGACTCCCCCAGCCCCCGCATGATGCAGCACAGCCGGGTCGTGGGCTACGGCCGGAAGATCGCGGTGTTCGCCGCCACCGAGGGCACCGCCGGCATGACGCGTCGCATGGCCGACGGCCAGGTCGTCTTCGTCGCGTGCGACGTGCCGGGCTCGAGCGTCGTGCAGTTCGGCGGACGCCCGGTGAAGTCGTCCTCGGGAGCCATCCGCGCCGCCCAGACCGCGGGTGTGCCCCTGCTGGTGGTCACGAGCGAGCGCGACCCCGACGGCGTCCCCTTCCTCCGGGTGTCCGAGGCCCGCGACACCACGGCAGCTCCGGTGCAGGAGATCCTGCAGTCGGTCGTGTCGACGCTCGAGCCCAGCGTGTACGCCTGGCCGTTCGCGACGTTCCTGCCGCTGTCGTGCTGGAGCCCGGCGTCCGCGGACGCCGACGCGCCGGCGTCCTGACCCGGCAGGAGCCGCCGGTCAGGACGGCACGTGGCCGCCGGCCTGGCGGTCCCGTGCGTAGGCGATGAAGGCGTCGATGTCCTCGCTCGCGATGTAGGGCGCGGCGGCCCGGATCTCGTCGTCCGGCCAGTCCCACCACCGGATGTCGAGCAGCTCGGCGATGTGCTCCTCGCTGTGGCGGTACTTGATGACCCGCGCCGGGTTGCCGCCGACGATCGCGTAGGGCGGGACGTCCTTGGTGACGACCGCGCCGGTCGCGATGATGGCGCCGTCACCGATCGTCAGTCCGCTGCGGATCCAGCAGCCGTAGCCGGTCCAGACGTCCGAGCCCACCACGATGTCGCCGAGCACCATCGGCACGCCGTCCTGCCCCGCGCCCTCCATGCCCCACAGGATCCGGAGCGGGTAGGTCGTGAGGTGGTACGGGTTGTGCTGCCCGCCCAGGAGGTAGTTGCCGCCGAGGGAGCTGTAGGCGCCCACGATGAGACGGGACTCGTCGTGGATGAACGTGTGGATCGTGGGGATGCCGTAGGAGTGCTGCCCGAGAACGACCCGACCGGATCGCACCAGCCTCCGCATCGTCATCTCGTCGCGGCCGAAGGGGAAGTCCCGCAGCAGCAGCAGGGCTCGTCGCAACCAGTTGCGCACCATCACTCCGATCCAGACCCACCGGGCCTCGTCACGTTCTTTCGGACTCGGCGACGCTGCGCGAGCCGGGGCGATCCCAGTATGTCGCACCGTGACGTTCGGCCTGGGGCAACAAGGTCAAAAGTCCTCCGCGGCGCGCTGGGTCCTTCTACGATCGGTCCATGCGTCTCGTGCTCGCCTACGCCCTGCTCCTGATGCCCGGTCGCGTGCGACGCGCGTTCGCCCGTCGGGTGCTGGGATGGGACATCCACCCCACCGCGCACCTGGGCCGCAGCAAGTTCATCGACGTCGGCCACGTGAGCATGGGGCCCGGGGCCGTGATCGGTCCTCGCAACACCTTCCGCGGCCTCGACGAGGTCGTCCTGGGCAGCCACGCCGTCATCGCGGAGGCGAACAAGATCTCCGGCGTCCGCTCGGGCTCGGCCATGTTCCCCCACCTGACGGATCGCCGGCCGTCGCTCGTCCTGGGCGACCACGCCGAGATGATGCTCGACCACACGATCGACTGCTGCGACCTCGTCGAGCTCGAGCACCACGCACTCCTGGCCGGCTTCCAGACCGTGATCCTGACCCACAGCATCAGCATCGTCGAGGACACCTGGATCTCACGGCCGGTGCGCGTCGGACACCACTCGATCGTGATGAGCGGGTGCACCCTGCTCAACGGCGTCGTGGTCGCGCCGCAGAGCGCGGTGTCCGCCGGCTCGGTGATCAGCCGCGACCTGACCGAGCCCCTCGGGCTGTACCACGGCAATCCTGCGGTCAAGGTGCGTGACCTGCCCGCCGACGCGAAGCTGCTGTCCCGCGAGGGCCGCTTCGCCTCCGGCGAGGGTGGCGCCCCGATCGTCGCCTAGCCCGTCGCGGCCGGTGCGCCTCAGGCGTGCAGGTGGGGCTCGGAGTCAGCGTGACCGCGCGGCTCGAGCTGCAGCGTCGAGTGCGCAACGTCGAAGTGCTCCGCCAGGCAGGCTCGCAGCCCGTCGAGCACCTCGTGGGCCTGACCCATCTCCTCGATCGAGTCCTCGACGACGACGTGCGCACTCATGACGGGCATGCCCGAGGTGATCGTCCAGACGTGGAGGTCGTGCACGTCGGCGACGCCCGGCGCCTCCAGGATGTGGCGGCGCAGCTCCTCCAGGTCGACGTCGGCCGGTGAGGACTCCATCAGCACGGCTCCGACGTCGCGCAGGAGGCTGACGGCCCGCGGGAGGATCAGCACGGCGATCGCCAGCGACGCCACGGCGTCGGCGCGGACCCAGCCGGTCAGCAGGATCACCGCGGCCGAGACGATGACGGCGATGGAGCCGAGGGCGTCGCCCAGCACCTCCAGGTAGGCGCCACGGACGTTGAGGCTCTCCTGCGCGCCGGACCGCAGCACCACCAGGCCGATGACGTTGACCACCAGGCCCACGGCACCGGCGGCGAGCACGGGCCACGCCTCGAGCGCCGCCGGGTCCTCCAGACGGCGCACGGCACTGAGCACGATCCAGGCGCACAGGCCGATCAGCAGGAGTCCGTTCGCCCCTGCGGCGAGGATCTCGGTGCGGTGGTAGCCGAACGTGCGGCGGGAGCCGGGCGGCGCACCGCGCTGGGCCACGGCGATGGCGGCGAGCGCCATGACCAGCCCGATCGAGTCGCTGAGCATGTGCCCGGCGTCGGCGAGCAGCGCGAGGCTGCCCGTCACCATCGCGACGACGGCCTGGACCACCAGCACCGACGCGGTCAGGGCCAGCACGATCACGAGCTTGCGGCGGTGCAGCACCCCCGATCCCGTCGGCGCGTGGTCGTGTCCGTGTCCCATGCCCCTGACGCTACGCACTCCCGCCCATCCCGGCGACCGCGTGTCCGCCAAAGGGACGCCCACGACAACCGTTCCCGCCGCAGCAGACCGTCCCCGTGACCGGCCCCGCGCACGCTCGCGGGCCAACAGCACGGACCACCCAGCGGGGCGGGACCGGAGATGAGGCATTCGGGCAGCCCTGGATACCGAAATGCCTCGACGCTCCCGACGGCCGGACCAGGGGTGATGCACAAGGGTTGCCCGGGCGACCCCGATGCATCATCCCTGGTCCCAGCGGCGAGAGGACCTCGCTCCAGCACCCACCGCGTCGGTCCATGCCTGCCTGTCCCGCACGGACGCCGAGCCGAACCACTCACCTACCCCTCCCCGCGCACGACGAAGCCCCCCGGACCTGTGAGGGTCCGAGGGGCTTCGCTTCAGCTGAGCTGCGTCAGATCACTTGTTGATCTTGGTGACACGGCCGGCGCCGACGGTACGGCCGCCCTCGCGGATGGCGAAGCGCAGGCCCTCCTCCATGGCGATGGGCTGGATCAGCTCGACGCTCATCTCGGTGTTGTCGCCGGGCATGACCATCTCGGTGCCCTCGGGCAGCGTGACGACGCCGGTGACGTCCGTGGTCCGGAAGTAGAACTGCGGACGGTAGTTGTTGAAGAACGGCGTGTGACGGCCACCCTCCTCCTTGGACAAGATGTACGCCTGGCCCTCGAACTCCGTGTGCGGCGTGGTCGAACCGGGAGCGATGATGACCATGCCCCGCTCGACGTCCTCACGCTTGGTGCCACGGAGCAGCAGGCCCACGTTCTCGCCGGCCTGGCCCTCGTCGAGCAGCTTGCGGAACATCTCGATGCCCGTGACCGTCGTGGTCTGCTTCGTGTCGCGGATGCCGACGATGTCGACGGTCTCGTTGACCTTGATGATGCCGCGCTCGATACGACCCGTGATGACGGTTCCACGACCGGTGATCGTGAAGACGTCCTCGACCGGCATGAGGAACGGCTTGTCCGTCTCACGCGGGGGCAGCGGGATGTAGTCGTCGACGGCCGCCATCAGCTCGGCGATCGAGTCGCCCCACTTGGCGTCGCCCTGCAGCGCGGGGTGCGCGGCGACACGGACGATCGGGACGTTGTCGCCGTCGAAGTCCTGGTCGCTGAGCAGCTCGCGGACCTCCATCTCGACGAGCTCGAGGATCTCCTCGTCGTCGACCATGTCGCACTTGTTGAGGGCGACGACCATCGACGGCACGCCGACCTGGCGGGCGAGCAGCACGTGCTCACGCGTCTGGGGCATGGGGCCGTCGGTGGCGGCGACCACGAGGATCGCGCCGTCCATCTGCGCCGCACCGGTGATCATGTTCTTGACATAGTCCGCGTGGCCCGGGCAGTCGACGTGCGCGTAGTGGCGGTTCTCGGTCTGGTACTCGACGTGCGAGATCGAGATCGTGATGCCGCGCTGCTTCTCCTCGGGCGCCTTGTCGATCTGGTCGAAGGCCGAGGCCTCGTTCAGATCGGGGAACTTGTCGTGCAGCACCTTCGTGATCGCCGCGGTCAAGGTCGTCTTGCCGTGGTCGATGTGTCCGATGGTACCGATGTTCATGTGCGGCTTGGTCCGCTCGAACTTCGCCTTAGCCACTGGGGCTCCTTCTGGGTTGTGATGTCTGCTGACGATGACCGTCGGTCCCGGCGTGGGAAACCTCAGGCCACCTTAGGGGATGGGTACTACCGAGTGGTGCAGGGGCCGAGGCCCCTACGGACTACTCGCCGCGAACCTTCTTGATGATCTCTTCCGCGACGGCCTTGGGGACCTCTGCGTAGGAGTCGAACTGCATCGAGTACGAGGCACGGCCCGAGGTCTTCGACCGCAGGTCACCCACGTACCCGAACATCTCCGAGAGCGGCACGAGCGCCTTGATGACCTTCGCACCTCCGTAGCCCTCGTCCATCGACGAGACCTGGCCTCGACGGGAGTTGATGTCGCCGATCACGTCGCCCATGTAGTCGTCGGGCGTCGTGACCTCGACCGAGAACACGGGCTCCAGGAGCACCGGTCCGGCCTTGCGAGCGGCCTCCTTGAAGGCCATGTTGCCGGCCAGCTTGAACGCGAGCTCGCTGGAGTCGACGTCGTGGTAGGCGCCGTCCTCCAGGGTGAACTTCACGTCGACCATGGGGTAGCCGGCGAGGACGCCGAACTCCATGGCGGCCTGTCCACCGGCGTCGACCGACGGGATGTACTCGCGCGGGACGCGACCACCGGAGACCTCGTTGGCGAACTCGTAGCCACCCTCGCCGCCGGCCTCGGGACCGTTGGGCGCGATGCCGATGACGACCTTCGCGAACTGGCCCGAACCACCGGTCTGCTTCTTGTGGGTGTAGCTGTGACCCGTGACCGTCTTGCGGATGGTCTCGCGGTAGGCGACCTGCGGCTTGCCGACGTTGGCCTCGACGTTGAACTCGCGCTTCATGCGGTCCACGAGGATGTCGAGGTGGAGCTCGCCCATGCCGGCGATGATCGTCTGACCGGTCTCCTCGTCGGTGTGGACCTGGAACGTCGGGTCCTCCTCGGCGAGCTTCTGGATCGCGACGCCGAGCTTCTCCTGGTCGCTCTTGGTCTTCGGCTCGATGGCGACCTGGATGACCGGGTCGGGGAACGTCATGGACTCCAGGACGATCGGGTTGGCCGAGTCGGCCAGCGTCTCGCCCGTCGTGGTGTCCTTCAGGCCCATGACGGCCACGATCTGGCCGGCGCCGACCGACGCGATCTCCTCACGCTTGTTGGCGTGCATCTGGTAGACCTTGCCGATTCGCTCCTTGCGGCCCTTGGTCACGTTGAGGACCTGGGTGCCCGCCTCGAGGCGGCCGGAGTAGACGCGCACGAACGTGAGCTTGCCGAGGTGCGGGTCGGTGGCGATCTTGAAAGCCAGGCCGGAGAACGGCACGTCGTCCGAGGGCTCGCGGGTGTCGTTCTTGGACTCGTCCTTCGGGTCGAGGCCGACGATGGCACCGACGTCGATGGGCGAGGGCAGGTACGCGACGACGGCGTCGAGCAGGGGCTGGACGCCCTTGTTCTTGAACGCGGTGCCACACAGGACCGGGTTGAGCTTGGCCGCCAGGGTGGCGCGACGGATCGCGGCCTGGAGGACCTCGATCGAGATGTCGGCACCGTCGAGGTACAGCTCGGCGATCTCGTCGTCGACGTCGGACAGCGTCTCGAGGAGGGCCTCGCGACCCTCGGCGGCGGCGTCGGCCAGCTCGGCCGGGATCTCCTCGACGGAGTAGTCCTCACCGATCGTGGTCTCGCCGCGCCACGTCAGGGCGCGCATGCCGACGAGGTCGACGACGCCCAGGAAGTCCTGCTCGGCGCCGATCGGCAGCTGCAGGACGAGCGCGGTGGCGCCGAGGCGCTCGCGGATGGTCTTGACGCAGAAGTCGAACGAGGCACCCGTGCGGTCGAGCTTGTTGACGAAGCACATGCGCGGGACGCCGTACTTGTCGGCCTGACGCCAGACGGTCTCGGACTGGGGCTCGACACCCGCGACGCCGTCGAAGACGGCGACAGCGCCGTCGAGGACGCGCAGCGAGCGCTCGACCTCGACCGTGAAGTCGACGTGGCCGGGCGTGTCGATGATGTTGATCTGGTGGTTCTTCCACCAGCAGGTCGTCGCGGCCGACGTGATCGTGATGCCGCGCTCCTGCTCCTGCTCCATCCAGTCCATCGTGGCGCCGCCGTCGTGGACCTCACCGATCTTGTAGTTGATGCCGGTGTAGAAGAGGATGCGCTCGGTGGTGGTGGTCTTGCCGGCGTCGATGTGCGCCATGATGCCGATGTTGCGGACCCGGGTCAGGTCGGTGGTGAGTTCGGTAGCCACTACGTGAGCTCTCTCTTGATCGTGGAACAGATGGTGGTGCGGGCGGGGCCCCGAGGGCCCCGCCCTGCTGCGTTGATTACCAGCGGTAGTGCGCGAAGGCGCGGTTGGCCTCGGCCATCTTGTGCGTGTCCTCGCGCTTCTTGACGGCTCCGCCGAGGCCGTTGCTGGCGTCGAGGATCTCGTTCTGGAGGCGCTCGGCCATGGTCTTCTCGCGGCGCTCGCCGGCGTACTTGACGAGCCAGCGCATGGCGAGGGTCGTCTGGCGGGCCGGGCGGACCTCGATCGGGACCTGGTAGGTCGCACCGCCGACGCGGCGGCTCTTGACCTCGAGGCTCGGGCGGACGTTGTCGAGCGCGCGCTTGAGCGTGATGACCGGATCGGTCGCGTTCTTCTCACGGGCGCCCTCGAGCGCGGAGTAGACGATGCGCTGAGCGGTCTGCTTCTTGCCGTCGACGAGGATCTTGTTGATCAGCTGCGTGACGATCTGGCTGCTGTAGACCGGATCGGTCTCGGGGATGCGCTTGGTGGCGGGACCCTTGCGAGGCATTAGCTCTTCTCCTTCTTCGCACCGTAACGGCTGCGGGCCTGCTTGCGGCCCTTGACGCCCTGGGTGTCGAGCGAGCCACGGACGATCTTGTAGCGGACGCCGGGGAGGTCCTTCACACGACCACCGCGGACGAGCACGATCGAGTGCTCCTGCAGGTTGTGGCCCTCGCCGGGGATGTACGCGGTGACTTCAGTGCCACTGGAGAGCTTGACTCGGGCGACCTTGCGGAGCGCGGAGTTCGGCTTCTTGGGAGTGGTCGTGTACACGCGGGTGCACACCCCACGACGCTGCGGCGACCCCTTGAGGGCCGGGGTGCTGGTCTTGACCACCTTGGACTGGCGGCCCTTGCGGACCAGCTGATTGATCGTGGGCACTACGCGACATCCTTCTTCTCGACTGAGCGTCTCGACTGTGTGATGCACTCGCCATCGATCCCGTGGATTCGAAGATCCAGACGTGGGAGCGACAGGATGCGTGCATCGGCCTGGTGGATCCAGACACAGTGTTCAAGACTACCCGCCGCGACCAGGCGGGTCAAAACGCGGTTCGGCCCGGACCTCCAGGCCTCGCGCCCGGTCCGCGCCCGGGCCCGGGTCAGGGCAGCGGGGTCGTGCTGCGGCCCCGCTCGAGCGCCGTCATGACGTGGTAGACGACGATCGCCGCGACGGTGCCGAGCGCGATGCCGTTGAACGTCAGCTCGCCGGCGCTGAAGGTGAAGTCGGCGATGCCGACGACGAGCGCGGTGGCCGCCGTGAACTGGTTGGCGGGGCGCGAGAAGTCGACGTGGTTGTCGATCCAGATCTTCACGCCGATGATGCCGATCAGGCCGTACAGCGCGGTCGTGACGCCGCCCAGGACCCCGGGCGGGATCGTGTTGACGACCGCGCCGACCTTGGGCAGGAAGCCGAGAGCGATCGCGAAGAAGCCCGCGACCCAGTAGGCCGCCGTCGAGTAGATCTTGGTCGCGGCCATGACGCCGATGTTCTCGCCGTACGTCGTCGTGCCGGAGCCGCCGCCGAGCCCCGCCACGGTCGTGGCGACACCGTCGGCCAGCAGCGCTCGGCCGGTGCGCTCGTTCAGCGCCGGGTCGGTCAGGTGCGCGACGCTGCGCACGTGGCCCACGTTCTCGGCCACCAGCACGAGCACGACCGGGATGAAGGCGGGCAGGACCGACCACGCGACGGTGGGGCTCGTGAAGTCCGGCAGACCGATCCAGGCGGCTTTCTCGACCTCGTCGAAGTCGACCTGCCCCGCGATCACCGCGGCGACGTAGCCGATCACGACACCGAAGAAGATCGAGAGCCGGGCGACGAGGCCCCGGAACACGACGGTCCACAGGATGACGGCCGTCAGCGTGATCAGCGCGACCCAGGGCGCCTGCTCGAAGTTGGACTTCGCGACCGGGGCCAGGTTCAGGCCGATGAGCGCGACGATCGCGCCGGCGACCACGGGCGGCATGAGTGCGTCGATCCACCCGGTGCCGGTGTACTGCACGAGGGCGCCGACGAGGGCGAGCAGGATGCCGATCACGACGATGCCGAACAGCGCGCCACCGGGACCGTCCGAGGCGGTCGCCGCGGTGATGGGCGCGATGAACGCGAACGACGACCCCAGGTAGCTCGGCAGCTTGTTGCCCGTGATGACGAGGAACAGGATCGTGCCGACGCCCGAGAAGAACAGGGTGGTCGTGGGCGGGAACCCGGTCAGCAGCGGCACGAGGAAGGTGGCGCCGAACATGGCCACCACGTGCTGGAGGCCGAGGCCGATCGTCGCGGGCCAGGCGAGGCGCTCGTCGGGACGGACGATCTCGTCCTCGCCGACCGTGCGTCCGTCGCCGTGCAGCTTCCAGGTCAGCATCGTCGTCTTCCGGGCCATGCGCACATGATGGCGAAGGGCGAGGCCGTCAGGGCACGAGGGGTCCCGCGAGCAGCTCGCGCGCCGCGGCGCCGTCCACCGCCAGCCGCGCACGGTCCAGTCGGCCCCACAGGCCGAGGTACAGCTCGGCGGCGGTCCCCCGCACCTCGCCGTCGATGCCCGTGTACGCCCCGTCGTGCTGCAGCACGGGGGTGCGCATCGAGTCCGGCGCCTCCCCCACGACCCACCGGAGGTCGAGGTCGGTCGCGTGGAACCTGACCCGGCCCCGCAGGTGCGGCCGCTGGCCCCGCGCGGTCATGCGGGCGAAGAAGACCGACAGGACCTCCTCGACCCCGTCGGCGGCGAGCGAGGGCGCGACCGGCCAGCCGTCCGGGCCCAGCCCGAGGGCGAGGCTCGCGTCCACGACGTGGATCGTCGTCTCGTGCATCTGCCGGCGCGGCCAGAACGCCGCCGTCTCCCGGACGCGGGCGAAGTTGGGCGTCGGCTCGTCGGCGGGAACGGCCCGCACGACCTCGAGCAGCGCGGAGGCCGTGGCGGAGTACCACTCCGACCGCGGCTCGGTCACGTGCACGCCCGCTGGGTCCTCGAGCCGCTGGCCCGACAGCAGGATCGCCGCGGCCCAGCGGTGCACCGTCCCGAGGTGCTCGGTCAGGTCGTCGACGGTCCAGCCGGGGCAGGTCGGGACCGGCTCGGTCCCGAAGGCCGCGGAGGTCAGCTCGGCGAAACGGTGCATCGCCGAGCCGAGCTCGAGCACGTGATCCATCGGCCTGGGTCCTCCAGAGGTGGGCTGCAGGCACAGTGTGCCGACCATCGCCGTGTCTGTCCGGCGATTCGGACCAGATCACACGACGGGCGTCACCAGAGCTCGACCGACTGCGTGAGGATCCGGGCGACCGCCTCCGCCGTGACCTCCCGCGGCGCCGTCGCGAGCAGGCGCTGCTGCTTCAGGGTGCCCTCGACCAGGCCGTCGACGTCACCCTCGCCGAAGCCGACCTCGGCGAGCCCGGACGGGATGCCGATGTCGCGCATCAGGGTCGTGAGCACCGCCGGCAGCTGCTCCTGCGGGTCGCCGACCGTCGGGGCGTCCGGAGCCAGCAGCGCGGCGGCGCGCAGGTGCCGCTCGGGCGAGGCCTCGAAGGTGAAGCGGAAGGCCGCGGGCGCCGTCAGCGAGACCGCCATGCCGTGGGGCACCAGTCCGTGGTCGGCGTGCGGGTCGGCCAGCGCGTAGCCGTCGGGCGTGAAGGGACCGACCTGCCCTGCGATCGGGTAGGCGTTCGCGTGCGGGATGTGCACGCCCGCGTTGCCGAAGCCGAGCCCGGCGAAGGTCGCCGCGAGCGACATCTGCTCGCGGGCGGCCAGGTCTCCCCCGTCGCGCACCGCCGTGCGGAAGGCCGTCGCCAGCAGCGACATCGCGCGCTCGGACCAGGCGTCGGAGATCGGGTTGGCGCCGCAGTACGGCACCCGCTCGTCGGGCTGCTTGTGCTCGTAGGAGGTGTACGGGCGGGCGGTGTAGCTCTCGAGGGCGTGGCACAGGATGTCCATGCCCGCGGCCGCCGTGACGCCGGCCGGCTGCGACAGCGTCAGCTCCGGGTCGACGATGGCCATCGTCGGACGGAGCCGCGCGTGCGAGATGCCCGTCTTGACCTTCTGGGAGATGACGTCGAGCACGCAGATCGTGGTCGACTCGCTGCCCGTGCCGGTCGTGGTGGGCAGGGCGATGAGCGGCAGGAGGCGGTTCGCCGGGGCTCGCCCGTGACCGACGGGCGCGTTCACGTAGTCCATGAGCTCGCCCTCGTTGGTCAGCAGCAGGTTGACCGCCTTGGCCGTGTCGATGCTGCTGCCGCCGCCGATCGCCACCACGACGTCGAAGGGGGTCGTGCCGGACGCCTCGCGGGCGAAGGCGACGGCGGCCTCGAGGCTCTCGTCGGTCGGCTCGACCCGCACGCCGTCGAACACGACGACCTCGACGCCCGCGGCCCGGACGCGCTCGGCGACGTCGTCGACGAGTCCCGCGGCCCGGACGCCGGGGTCGGTCACGACGAGGACGCGTCGTGCGCCCAGCGCGACCAGCTCGTGCGGCAGCTCGTGCCGGGCACCGGTGCCGAACTTCAGCGCCGGGGAGGCGTAGGTGAACACGGTCTCCGGACGAGCCGGGTCGAACGATGTGGACACGGACGACTCCCTTCGGTCGTCTCGAGGATACGGCCGCCGGCGGCTGCCGCACGCGCGCGACGCCAGGGGCGGGTCGATGCCACGAGCCGGCCTGTGCGGGTCCGGCTAAGGTTGGCCCGACCTCGCAGAGGTCAGGTCGAGTGGAGGTAGGGCATGAAGCGCTGGGGGCGTGTCGCAACGGCAGCACTGACGGCAGCCGTGGTCACGAGCGTGCTCGCGGGCTGCGAGATCGGGTCCGGCTCCGGCGGGTCCACCACCGGGGCGCCCAGCGCGCCGTCGGAGATCACCGACCACGAGGGCGGCCCCGAGTCCCCCATCATCACCGGTCTGACCGTCCCCGAGGGGGCCGTCCAGCTCGGTCCGCTGGTCCGCTACCGCAGCGACCGCGTCATCGCGGCGTACCAGCCCGACCTGGCCGTGGCCCTGACCCGCCAGGGCGTCTCCGACGCGGTCTCGGCCGCCCAGGCCAACACCGAGGGCGTCCTGCAGGACGTGCCGCCCACGATCACGAAGTCGGGCCGACCCGACGACGACACCTTCGCGCTGCTGGAGGAGCCGCCGCCGGCCGACATCACGACGGCCCTGATCCGCCTCGACACCGACGAGACGGCGGCCGTGCAGTCGATCGTCGGGCAGATCGCGACGCTGCTGCCCGACGCCGACGTCGACCCCGAGGACTTCACGAGCTACTGCACCGTCGTCGACGACCGCGTCACGGGCTGCGAGCTCGAGGTCGAGGGCGTGACCGACGACGACCGCACCCTCGCGATCTCGATGCACGTCGACCCGGGCAACCTCGAGACCCGCATCTCGGCCCCCTCGAGCCTGACCCAGCCCGTCATGGAGCTGCAGGTCCAGGACCTCAGCGACCCGCGGGTCGAGCGCGCCGCCGCGGAGGCCGACGACGAGGACGAGCCGGCCGCCCCGGAGGTCTCCGCCGAGGCGCCCGACGACGTCATCTGGCCCGCCATGGACGCCGACGCCCCGGCCGACACCGAGCTGCTGAACGGCTGGGTCGCGCCGGAGGACGCCACGATCCTGCTGAGCTCGTTCGAGCCCGCGTTCGTCGCGCTGAACGTCTCGAGCAGCTCCGAGGCCCGCGAGATCGCGCAGTCGTACGTGACGTCGGCCGTGCCGGACGGCCTGGTCACGAGCGACTCGTACGAGGGCCTCAACGAGGTCGACGTCACGTTCACCGCCACGGCGCCCGACGGCTCGGTCGCGCAGGGAACGCACGTCATCACGGCGCGCGGCAACTACGTGATGCTGTTCTACACGCCGGCCAGCTGATCCAGCCGCTCGAGCACGTGCTCCACGACGGGCAGCAGCGGGCGACCGTCGGCGAGCTCCTCGACCGGCACCCAGGCCGCGAGATCGGTCGTGCCGTCGAGCTCGACGACGTGCGGGACCGCCTCGTCGTCGACCTGGCAGGCGTACAGCAGGTGGACGCCGTGGTAGTCCTCCCAGGCGTCGCCGCGACCCGGTGAGACCGTGTGCACGTCGTGGACCGCGACGAGGCGGTGCGTGACGACCTCGAGCCCGGTCTCCTCGTGCACCTCGCGGACGACGGCGTCGTCGGGCGACTCGCCGTGGTCGACGCCGCCACCGGGGAGCGCCCACCAGCCGGCGGGGTAGCCGCGGGGCGAGACGCGGGTGATGAGCAGCTCGCGCGTGGCTCGCTGTCGCGTGATGACGCCGTAGGCCCCGAGCCTCTGCGTGCGCCGGATCTCGTCGCGCTGGTCCACGCCGCTCAGGATGTCACCTTCAGCGAGCCTGGCTACCATCGGTGCGGTGACTGCACTCGCCCCCCTGCCGGTCAACCCGACCGGACCGAAGGAGCGCGTGGCCTATCTCGACAACGCTCGGTACTGGGTCATGCTGCTCGTGGTCATCGGACACAGCCTCACGGAGCTCGTCGTGATGGACTCCGCGCGCGGCGTCTACACCTGGATCTACGCGTTCCACATGCCGTTCTTCATCCTGATCTCGGGCTACACGGCCCGGCACTACGTCGGCGACGTGAAGCAGATCCGGCGCATCGTCAGCACGCTGGTCGTGCCGTACCTGATCGTCGAGCTCAGCCTCCAGCTGATCAACCGCCACTACACGGGTGAGCCGGCCCAGCTCATGGTGCTCTCGCCGCAGTGGATCGGCTGGTTCATGGCGGCGCTGATCCTGTGGCGGCTCACGACGCCGATCTGGCGCGCGCTGCGCTATCCGATCACGACGTCGATCATCATCTCCCTCGGCTCGGGTCTGATCGACATCCCGAACGTGCTCGCGCTGCACAAGACCTTGGCGTTCCTGCCGTTCTACGTCATCGGGCTGCACATGACCCGCGAGCGCTTCCTGCGCCTCGGCACGATGCGCCTGCGGGCGGCCTCGGCGGTGCTGCTCGGCGGTCTCTTCGTGCTGTGCCAGCTCGTGCGCTTCCCGCAGGCGAAGGAGTGGCTGCTGTGGAAGAACAGCTACGTCGAGATGGACGTGACGTTCGCCGAGGGGCTGCTGATCCGCAGCGGCCTGATCGCCCTCGGCCTGATCATGACGTTCGCGGCGCTGTCGCTCGTGCCGCGCGGGCGCTCGTGGACGACGGCGCAGGGTGAGCGCACGTTCTACTGCTACCTGCTGCACGGCTTCGTCATCGTCTGGCTCGACCGGCACTACCACCTGTGGGACAAGCTCGAGCCGTACGGCGCCACGGCGGTCGCCGGCCTGATCGTGGCCGCGATCGTCCTGGCCACCCTCCTCATGACCAAGCCCGTCGCCCGGACCTTCCGCCCGATCTTCGAGCCCAAGCTCACCTGGCTGTTCCGCCCCATCGACGAGTCCCCCCAGGTCAAGATCCCCACCTGACCCCACCGACGGAACTCACGGGGTTGTGGTTGCGATGACGACCATGGGCCCCTGACTTCGGTCGCTCGACGACGGAGGTCAGGGGCTTCGGGTAACGATGGCTACCTCGATCCCCTGAGTTCTGTCGTCATCCACAGGGATTGCTCATCCACAGGCGTGACGGAGGGCCTGGGATCAGGGCGCGTTCAAGGATGTCCTGGAGGCGTGCCCGTCCTCCGCGCCGCCGAAGCCTTCGCCACCCACGGCCGCGGCGTAGTCCGCCACGCGGTCAGCTCCGGCCGGTGGCAACGCCCGGTGCGGGGTGTCTACGTGACGCACAACGGCCCGCTCAGTCCCGAGGACCGCCAGTGGGTGGCGCTGCTGGCGTGCCCCGACGGCTCAGCGCTGGCTGGGGCGACGGCGCTCCAGCTCCACGGTCTCACCGGCTTCGAGGACACGCGCGTGTTCGTCACGATCCCCGACGGCGGCGACCGCCCGCCTGCCCTGGCCCCTCCCCTGCCGGACCTCGTCGTCCACAGCAGCGTGAGGCTCGGCGACCGCGACGTTCATCCCGTCCAACGGCCGCGGCGGACGCGCATCGAGCGAAGCCTCATCGACCTCGCCTCCTGGAGCCCGTCGGACCGGTACGGGCGGGCCGCCGTCCTCGCGGCATTCCAGCAGGGGCTGGTGCGCGCACCCGACGTGCTCTCAGCGGTCGACCGGAGACCGACCGCTCGCCGCGTCGGGCTAGTCCGCGAGTCGGTCCTCGATGCCGTGGGCGGCATCCAGTCACTGCCGGAGAAGGACTTCGACGACCTCGTGCTTCTTGCTGGCCTTCCGCGGCCGACGCGCCAGCGAGTCGTGCGGGGCACCAACGGGCGCTACTACCTCGACGTCGAGTGGGCGCCGTACGGAGTCGCTGCCGAGATCCACGGGCTCCCGCACCACGGTGTCGTGCAGTGGTCGGCCGACCTGGTCCGCGCCAACGAGATCGTGATCGACGGCCCTCGCCTGTTGATCTTCACCTCGTACGTCATTCGTCACGAGCCGGCGCTCGTGCTCGACCAGCTCGCGCGAGCGCTTCGTGCTGGCGGATGGACCGGCGTGGTCCGTCCCATCCCGACGAGGGTCGACCGCTGGCCACCGCCAACTCAGCGCCGCTGACCGCGGACCGATGACCGAGCTCGGGGGATCGTGGCGCCCGGGACGACCAAGAGCCCCCGAGGTTCGTCGTGCCGAGTCCCGACTCGGGGGTTGGCGGTCGCCCCAGCAGCCACGATCCCCCGAATTCCGTCGTCGGTCCCCCCGGAAAGGGCGAGGGCCCCGGGACCGTGTGGTCCCGGGGCCCTCGTCAGCGAGCGACGATCAGCTCTCGTAGGAGGTGTAGTCGTACGAGTCGACCTGCACACCCTCGGTCTGGCCGAAGTTGTAGTCGTAGCCCTCGTAGCCCGAGACCGCGTACGCGGCCTGGCGGGCCTCCTCGGTCGGCTCGACCGCGATGTTGCGGTACCGCTCCAGGCCGGTGCCGGCCGGGATGAGCTTGCCGATGATGATGTTCTCCTTGAGACCCCGCAGCGAGTCGGACTTGCCGTGGATCGCCGCGTCGGTGAGGACGCGGGTGGTCTCCTGGAACGACGCGGCCGACAGCCACGACTCGACGGCCAGCGAGGCCTTCGTGATGCCCATGAGCACCGGACGACCGGAGGCGGGCGTGCCGCCCTCGGCGACGACGCGACGGTTCTCCGACTCGAACGTGGCCCGGTCGACCAGGTCACCCGGGATCAGGTTGGAGTCGCTCTGCTCGATGACCGTCACGCGACGGAGCATCTGGCGCACGATGATCTCGATGTGCTTGTCGTGGATCGCCACGCCCTGGCTGCGGTAGACCTCCTGGACCTCGTCCACGAGGTGCTCCTGCACCTTGCGGACACCCAGGATGCGCAGGACCTCCTGCGGGTCGGGCGTGCCGTGCGTGAGCTGGTCGCCGACCTCGACGTGCTGGCCGTCGGTGATCTGCAGACGCGAACGCTTCGTGACCGGGTACTCGATCGGCTCGCTGCCGTCGTCGGGGGTGACGACGAGCTTGCGGGTGGCCTCGGAGTCGTCGATCTGGATGCGACCGGCGGCCTCCGTGATCGGCGCCTTGCCCTTGGGCTGACGCGCCTCGAAGAGCTCGACGACGCGCGGCAGACCGTGCGTGATGTCGTCACCGGCCACACCACCGGTGTGGAAGGTACGCATCGTCAGCTGCGTGCCGGGCTCACCGATCGACTGGGCCGCGATGGTGCCGACGGCCTCGCCGATGTCGACGAGCTTGCCGGTGGCCAGCGAGCGGCCGTAGCACTTGGCGCAGCTGCCCGCCGCGGCCTCACAGGTCAGGACCGTACGGACCCGGACCGTCTCGAGACCGGCCGCGATCAGACGCTCGATGTCGTCGTCGCCGATGTCCTCGCCGGCACCGATCAGCACCTCACCCGTCTCCGGGTGCACGATGTCGGTCGCCGAGGCACGCGCGTAGATCGAGGTCTCGACGTGCTCGTCGGGCACCAGGGTGCCGTCCTCGAGCTTCTCGGCGATCTTCTTGGGCAGACCACGCTCGGTGCCGCAGTCGGGCTCGCGGATGATGACGTCCTGGCTGACGTCGACGAGTCGACGCGTCAGGTAGCCCGAGTCCGCGGTACGCAGAGCGGTGTCGGCCAGACCCTTACGAGCACCATGCGTCGCGATGAAGTACTCGACGACGCTCAGGCCCTCACGGTAGTTCGACTTGATCGGGCGCGGGATGATCTCGCCCTTCGGGTTGGCCACGAGGCCACGCATGGCGGCGATCTGACGCAGCTGCATCATGTTTCCGCGAGCACCCGAGTTGACCATCATGTAGATGGGGTTGTCGACGTGGAAGTTGGCGTTCATCGCCTCCGCGACCTCGGCCGTGGCCTGGGTCCAGATCTCGATGAGCTCCTGGCGACGCTCGTCCTCGGTGATCAGACCGCGGTCGAACTGCTTCTGGACCTTGGCGGCCTGGTCCTCGTAACGGGCGAGGATCTCGGGCTTGGAGTCCGGGCTGACGACGTCGTCCATGCTGATGGTGACGCCCGAGCGCGTGGCCCAGTGGAAGCCGGTGTCCTTCAGCGCGTCGAGCGCGTTGGCCACGTCGACCTTGCTGTAGCGCTCGGCCAGCGCGTTCACGATGACGCCGAGCTCCTTCTTGCCCACCTGGAAGTTGACGAACTCGTAGTCCTCCGGGAGCGCCTCGTTGAAGATCGCGCGACCCAGCGTCGTGGCCACCGTGGCGCCCTCGATGCGGATCGAGACCTTGCTCTGCAGCGTGATCTCGCGACGGTCGAACGCCATGACCGCCTCGGCGACCGAGCCGAAGCTGCGGCCCTCGCCGATGTGGCCGTCACGATCGAGGGTCAGGAAGTACAGACCGATGATCATGTCCTGTGTCGGCATGGTGACCGGACGTCCGTCGGACGGCTTCAGGATGTTGTTCGTCGACAGCATCAGGATGCGCGCCTCGGCCTGGGCCTCGGCGGACAACGGCAGGTGCACGGCCATCTGGTCACCGTCGAAGTCGGCGTTGAAGGCCGAGCAGACGAGCGGGTGGATCTGGATGGCCTTGCCCTCGATGAGCTGCGGCTCGAACGCCTGGATGCCCAGACGGTGCAGCGTGGGAGCACGGTTGAGGAGCACGGGGTGCTCGGCGATGACCTCTTCGAGGACGTCCCACACGACCGGGCGCGCACGCTCGACCATGCGCTTGGCGCTCTTGATGTTCTGCGCGTGCGCGAGGTCGACCAGACGCTTCATGACGAAGGGCTTGAACAGCTCCAGCGCCATCTGCTTGGGCAGGCCGCACTGGTGCAGCTTGAGCTGCGGGCCGACGACGATGACCGAACGGCCCGAGTAGTCGACGCGCTTGCCGAGCAGGTTCTGACGGAACCGGCCCTGCTTGCCCTTGAGCATGTCGGAGATCGACTTCAGCGGGCGGTTGCCCGGGCCCGTGACGGGACGACCGCGACGGCCGTTGTCGAACAGCGAGTCGACGGCCTCCTGCAGCATCCGCTTCTCGTTGTTGACGATGATCTCGGGCGCGCCGAGGTCGAGCAGTCGCTTGAGGCGGTTGTTGCGGTTGATGACGCGGCGGTACAGGTCGTTGAGGTCGGACGTGGCGAACCGGCCACCGTCGAGCTGGACCATCGGGCGCAGCTCCGGCGGGATCACCGGGACGGCGTCCAGGACCATGCCGGACGGGTGGTTGCCCGAGGCGCGGAACGCCTCGACGACCTTGAGGCGCTTGAGGGCGCGGGTCTTCCGCTGGCCCTTGCCCGTGGCGATGATCTCCTTGAGCACCTCGGCCTCGTTGTCGAGGTCGAAGTCCTGCAGGCGCTTCTGGATCGCGGCGGCGCCCATGTAGCCCTCGAAGTACGCACCGAAGCGGTACGTCATCTCGCGGTAGAGCATCTCGTCGCCCTCGAGGTCCTGGACCTTCAGGCTCTTGAAGCGGTCCCAGACCTCGCGCAGGCGGTCGAGCTCGCGGTCGAAGCGCGTGCGGATCGCCTTCTCCTCGCGCTCCGCGGCGTCCTTGACCTTGCGCTTGGCGTCGGCCTTGGCGCCCTCGTCCTCGAGGGTCTTCAGGTCGGTCTCGGCCTTCTGGCCACGCTCGGCGAGCGCGGTGTCGCGGCGCGTCTCGATCTGCTTGAGCTCCATGTCGATCTTGGCCTCGAGCGAGGACAGGTCGCGGTGACGCGCGTCCTGGTCGACCCGGGTGATCATGTACGCGGCGAAGTAGATGACCTTCTCGAGGTCCTTCGGCGCGAGGTCGAGCAGGTAGCCCAGACGGCTCGGGACACCCTTGAAGTACCAGATGTGCGTGACGGGCGCGGCGAGCTCGATGTGGCCCATGCGCTCACGGCGCACGTTCGAGCGCGTGACCTCGACGCCACAGCGCTCGCACACGATGCCCTTGAAGCGGACCCGCTTGTACTTGCCGCAGTAGCACTCCCAGTCCCGAGTGGGACCGAAGATCTTCTCGCAGAACAGACCGTCGCGCTCGGGCTTGAGCGTGCGGTAGTTGATCGTCTCGGGCTTCTTGACCTCGCCGTGGGACCAGTGACGGATGTCATCGGCGGTGGCAAGGGCAATCTTGAGGCGATCGAAGTTGTTGACGTCCAGCACGGTGTCTTCTTCTCTCCGTATGTCGGAAACTCAAATGATGCGGGGGTGGGGCGGGGCCGGCGCTGGGCGCCGACCCCGTTCACCTCAGAGGTCGTCGACCGAGGACGGCTCGCGACGCGACAGGTCGATGCCGAGCTCGTCGGCAGCGCGGAACAGCTCGTCCTCGGCGTCACGCATGTCGACGGCGCTGCCGTCGGCCGAGAGCACCTCGACGTTGAGGCAGAGCGACTGCATCTCCTTGACGAGCACCTTGAACGACTCCGGGATGCCCGGCTCGGGCACGTTCTCGCCCTTGACGATCGCCTCGTAGACCTTGACGCGTCCGGCGATGTCGTCGGACTTGATCGTGAGGAGCTCCTGGAGCGCGTACGCGGCACCGTAGGCCTCGAGGGCCCAGACCTCCATCTCACCGAAGCGCTGGCCACCGAACTGGGCCTTACCGCCGAGCGGCTGCTGGGTGATCATGGAGTACGGACCGGTCGAACGGGCGTGGATCTTGTCGTCGACCAGGTGGTGCAGCTTGAGCATGTACATGTAGCCGACGCTGATCGGGTCGGGGAACGGCTCGCCGCTGCGCCCGTCGAACAGGTGGGCCTTGCCCTGGCCGTTGACCAGACGCACACCGTCACGCGTGGGCGTGGTGGAGTGCAGCAGGCCCGAGATCTCGTCCTCGCTCGCACCGTCGAACACCGGGGTGGCGACGTGGCTGTTCGGCGGGGCCTCGGTCAGGCCGATCTTCGACAGGCTCTTGGCCCACTCGGCCGTCTTCTCGTCGACCTTCCAGCCGGTCTTCGCGATCCAGCCGAGGTGCATCTCGAGCACCTGTCCGACGTTCATGCGGCCGGGGACACCGAGCGGGTTGAGCACGATGTCGACGGGCGTGCCGTCCTCGAGGAACGGCATGTCCTCGACCGGGAGGATCTTGGAGATGACGCCCTTGTTGCCGTGGCGGCCGGCCAGCTTGTCGCCGTCGCTGATCTTGCGCTTCTGCGCGACGTAGACGCGGACGAGCTGGTTGACGCCCGGGCTGAGCTCGTCACCCTCGGACGCGTCGAAGACGCGCACGCCGATGACGGTGCCGGACTCGCCGTGAGGCACCTTGAGCGAGGTGTCGCGCACCTCGCGCGCCTTCTCGCCGAAGATCGCGCGCAGCAGGCGCTCCTCGGGGGTCAGCTCGGTCTCGCCCTTGGGCGTGACCTTGCCGACGAGGATGTCGCCGTTGCCGACCTCGGCGCCGATGCGGATGATGCCGCGCTCGTCGAGATCGCTCAGCATCTCCTCGGAGACGTTCGGGATGTCCCGGGTGATCTCCTCCGGTCCCAGCTTGGTGTCGCGCGCGTCGACCTCGTGCTCCTCGATGTGGATCGAGGTGAGGAGGTCGTCTTGCACGACGCGCTGGGAGAGGATGATCGCGTCCTCGTAGTTGTGGCCCTGCCACGGCATGAACGCCACGAGGAGGTTCGTGCCGAGCGCCATCTCGCCCTCGTCGGTGCACGGGCCGTCGGCCAGCGGAGCGCCGACCTCGACGCGCTGCCCCGAGGCGACCAGCGGACGCTGGTTGGTGCAGGTGCCCTGGTTCGAACGACGGAACTTCGCGAGGCGGTACGTCGTGTACGTGCCCTCGTCCTCGGCGATCTCGATCGCGTCGGCCGAGACCTCCTTGACGACGCCGGCCTTCTTGGCCACGGTCACGTCACCGGCGTCGACGGCGGCACGGAACTCCATGCCGGTGCCGACGAGCGGGGCGTGGCTGCGGATCAGCGGCACGGCCTGACGCTGCATGTTCGAGCCCATGAGGGCGCGGTTCGCGTCGTCGTGCTCGAGGAACGGGATCAGGGCGGTCGCGACCGACACCATCTGGCGCGGCGAGACGTCCATGTAGTCGACCTCGGCGGCCGGGCGGAGCTCGGCCTCACCACCACGCTGGCGGACCAGGACCGCGGCGTCGACGAACGAGCCGTCCTCGGCCAGCGGCGAGTTTGCCTGGGCGATGATGAAGCGGTCCTCCTCCGTCGCGGTCAGGTAGTCGACGGTGTCGCTGACCTTGCCGTCGATGACCTTGCGGTACGGGGTCTCGACGAAGCCGAACGGGTTGATGCGTCCGAACGAGGCGAGCGAGCCGATCAGACCGATGTTCGGGCCCTCGGGGGTCTCGATCGGGCACATGCGGCCGTAGTGCGACGGGTGGACGTCGCGGACCTCGTAGCCGGCGCGCTCACGCGACAGACCGCCCGGTCCGAGGGCCGACAGACGCCGCTTGTGCGTCAGGCCCGCGAGCGGGTTGTTCTGGTCCATGAACTGCGACAGCTGGCTGGTGCCGAAGAACTCCTTCAGCGCCGCCACGACGGGACGGATGTTGATCAGGGTCTGCGGCGTGATGGCCTCGACGTCCTGGGTCGTCATCCGCTCGCGCACGACGCGCTCCATGCGGGCCAGGCCCGTGCGGAGCTGGTTCTGGATGAGCTCACCGACGGTGCGCATGCGGCGGTTGCCGAAGTGGTCGATGTCGTCCTTCTCGACCAGGGTCGGTCCGGCGGGCATCTCGATCTCGGTCTCGCCGGCGTGCAGCGCGACGACGTACTTGATCGTGGCGACGATGTCGTCGACGGTCAGCGTCTGCTGGTCGAACGCCTGGTCGGTGCCGAGCTTCTTGTTGATCTTGTAGCGACCGACCTTGGCGGTGTCGTACCGCTTCGGGTTGAAGTAGTAGTTCTCCAGGAGGGTCTGCGCGGCCTCACGGCTCGGCGGCTCGCCCGGACGCAGCTTGCGGTACAGGTCGAGGAGCGCCTCGTCCTGCGTGTGCGCGTTGTCCTTCTCGAGGGTCGTGCGGATGGAGTCGTACTGGCCGAACTCCTCGAGGATCTGCGCCTCGGACCAGCCGAGGGCCTTGAGCAGGATCGTGACGCTCTGCTTGCGCTTGCGGTCGAGACGGACGCCGACGGTGTCGCGCTTGTCGATCTCGAACTCCAGCCACGCACCGCGCGACGGGATGACGCGCGCCGTGTAGATGTCCTTGTCGGACGTCTTGTCGGGGGTGCGCTCGAAGTACACGCCCGGCGAGCGGACGAGCTGGCTGACGACGACACGCTCGGTGCCGTTGATGATGAAGGTGCCCTTGTCGGTCATGAGCGGGAACTCGCCCATGAAGACGGTCTGGCTCTTGATCTCGCCGGTCTCGTTGTTCATGAACTCGGCGGTGACGAACAGCGGCGCGGCGTACGTGACGTCGCGGTCCTTGCAGTCCTCGACCGAGTACTTCGGGGGCTCGAAGCGGTGGTCGCGGAACGACAGGCTCATCGTCTCGGAGAAGTCCTCGATGGGACTGATCTCCTCGAAGATCTCCTCGAGGCCGCTCTTGGTGGACACGTCGGTGCGACCGGCCTCGAGGCTCGCGGCGACGCGGGCCTGCCAGGTGTCGTCACCGATGAGCCAGGCAAAGCTCTCGGTCTGGAGGGCCAGGAGCTCGGGAACCTCGAGAGGCTCCGAGATCTTGGCGAAGGAGAGGCGACGGGTGTTCGCGTGGGTGGACGATGCTGTCTTCTTCTGGGCGGAAGAGCGCGTGGCGGCCAAGAGAAGTCCTTCCGAAGGCTCGCAGGCGGATGGCACTGTGGTGATGTGGTGCTCTGGGCGCACGCCAAACCAACCCCGTCAAGGGCTGCTGAAACCGGAAGCGGGCATGGCAAGGCGAGCGCGAAGATTCAGTGTAACTCGCAACTTCCACCCAACGCAAGCGGGGTGCTTGACATCCGGCGCGACTTGCAGCACTCTATGCGCCGCATCCTGCCATTCCAACGGTTATCGCAGATCTCGGGACACCGTACCCCGACTCTCGGACCATTTCGCGCCGTACGGGCATGTGGGTCGCGGCCGGTTCAGGCGCCGATGTAGGTGATCGAGTCGACCAGCCAGGTGCCGTCGGTCTCGACCATGTCGACCCGCAGCCGCTGCGCGGCGACGGTCGGCTCGGCGAGGTTGGCGGTCAGCGTGACCTTGTCGACGACGACGAGCACCGACGCCTCCCCTGCCGGGCACTCGCCCCGGCAGGTCTCGGTGGCCGCGGCGTGGACCGTGACGTCGACCTGCGCCTGGCCGGCCTCGGCCTGCTCGCGCAGGGGGCCGATGATGTCGTCGAACTCGCCGTCGACGTAGTCCTCGGTCATGACGTCCCGCGCCTCGGCCTCGTAGGTGTCGAGGTCGCGGTAGTCGTAGCTCATGATCGCGACGACGCCATTGCTCGCGGCGTCGGCCGCCGCCTGGGCGTCGGCGCGGTCGAGCGGCGACTCGCGCTGCATCTGGAGGTAGCCGAGCGCCGCGGCGACCAGACCCACGACGAGGACCAGCACCGGGAGCACCCGAGCGCGGAGGCTGGGGCTCGAGGTCTTCTCGACCTCCGCGGCCTTGCGGTCCGGCGTGGTGTCGGGCTTGGTGACCGACTCCCGCTCGTCGCGAGCGGGACGGGCCGGACGCGAGGGACGACGCACCGTCGGGGTCGTGGCCGTGGCGGCGGTCTTCTCGACCTCCTGCGCCTCGCGCTCCTTGCGGGACGGGGCCGGCTTCGGGGTCGGGACGACCGGACGGGCCGGCGTGCGCGGCGGCACGGGGCGGCGGGCCTGGGGCGCGTTCGGCTCCCCCGGCTTGCTCTCGCCCGCGATGCGGCGCCGGCGCGGCGGCTTCTGCGCGTTCACGGCGTCACCTCCGGGGTCGGTACGGGTGTCGAGCCGTCGGCGGGTGCTCCGCTGCCGGCCTGGACCGACTGGATCTCGGACAGGTCGCTCACGAGCCAGGCGTCACCTGAACGGGTCAGCTCGAGGATGACGCGCCCTCCGACCGTGATCGGCTGGGTCGAGGGCGAGGTGGCCGTGAACTGAAAGACCACGACGACGTTGACCGTGTCGTCGGTGACCTGGGTGGCGCCCACCGAGGTCACGCTGACGCCGCCGAAGGAGAGCTGGGCGTCGATGATGCTTTGCTCGCTGGCGTCGAGGCTGTCGGTGAACACCTCGTCGAACTCGTCGGTGACGAGCCCGGCGATCCGCGTGCGGTAGTCGTCCAGGCTCGTGGGGTCGTAGGTGTTGTACGTCGTGACGAACTCCGAGGCGGCGGCCTCGGCGGCCTTGGCGTCCTTCGACCAGCCGTCGCCCGCAACGGCAGGCAGGACGAGCGCCATCACGAGGCCGGCGACGAGGCCGAGCACCCCCACGACGTACGGCCAACGGGCACGCAGAAGTGCGCCCCAGCCCGTGCGCCCGGGCTCCCGGGCGTCCGTCACTGGTTCGTTCCGAGCAGCAGCCACTCCAGATCGCCCTTCCCGGTACTCGCGGTCGGGACCACGGTACGGGAGAGCTCGGACTTGCCCGAGGCGCGGGGGACGAGGTTCGGGTCGGTGCAGCCGAGGTCGGTGCGGAAGATCTCCTGGCCGAGCGCGTCGAGGTCACCGACGTCGGACGGCAGGCGGATGTCGCGGTAGCCGTTCTCGGGCCCCTGGCAGAGCGAGAAGCCGCCCGGGAGGCCCGCCGGCAGACCGAGGATGTTGCCGAACGCGGCGTTGTAGCTGCCGTCCGCGTTGGGCACCGCCACGGAGTACGCGCCCTGGATCAGGTACGGGTACAGCAGGAACAGCGACTGCAGGCCCGCGACGTTCTCGTCGAGGACGCGCACCGGACCCTGCAGGTTGGCGAGCACGGCGCTCAGGTCGGCGGAGTTCTCGCTGACGACCGCGTTGATGGTCTGGGCCGCGCCCGAGCCGTCGTCGATCAGCCGGCGCAGGTCGCCGTCGGACGAGACGAGGGTGTCGGTGAACAGCGCCAGGTCGCTGGCGAAGGACTGGATCTCGCTGCCCTTGTCGATCTGGGTCTGCAGCACCGTGCTGGAGGAGTTGATCAGGCTGCGCGTGACGTCGAGGTTGTCCTGCGCCTGCTGCACGAGGTTCGACGTCGAGTCGAGGATCTCGGCGAGCGCCGGACCGGCGCCGTCGAAGGCCGTGCCGAGCTCGGTGACCACGGTGTTGAGGTCGTCGGTCGGCACGGAGCCGACGAAGGCGTTGAGGTTCGTCAGCAGCGTGCGCGTGTCGATCGGCACCTGGGTGTCCTGGATGCCGATCTTGGAGCCCGCCTTCAGGTACGGCCCCCCCGAGCCCTGCGGTCGCAGGTCGAGGTACTGCTCGCCGATCGCCGACTTGTTGGCCACGACGGCCTGGGCGTCGGCCGAGATGCGCGGCGCCGACTTCTCGATGTCGAGGGTCGCCCGGACACCGCTGCTCGTGAAGGTCAGCTTGTCGACCTTGCCCACGGCGATGCCTCGGTAGGTGACCTCGGCGCCGGCGAAGATGCCGCCGGACTCGGTGAGCTCGACCGTGACGGGGAACGTCCGGTCGACGAAGAGGCGGTCGATCTGCGCGTACCGCGCCCCGACGAAGCTCGTGCCGAGCACCGTCACGATGACGAACAGGATGAGCTGGATCTTGGTCAGTCGGCTGATCATCAGGATGCCTTCCCGTCGAGCAGCAGCATGGCCAGGTCGGAGTCGCCCGCCGTGGTGGGGGCGACCGTGGTGCGGCAGAGCAGACCGGGCAGGAGGCAGGTCGGCGCGGATCCTCCACCGGTGGTGCCCGGCGTGGGCGTGCCGGTTCCCGGGGTCGGGGTGGCACCGGGCGTGGCGGCCGGGGCCGGCGCCGCGCCTCCACCGCTGAGCATCTGCACGAGGTCCGTGAGCTGCTCCTGGCCGTCGACGGGGGTGGTCGACGCCTGCGTCTCGCCCGTGACCGGGGTGCCGCTCGTCGGGATGAGGGCCCGGAAGAGGTTGACGAGGCTCTCCGCGTCGAGGTTGACGTTGACGTTGAGGTTCAGGTAGTCACCGCCACATCCCGCCGGCGTCTCCGCGAGCGGCACGTTGTCGGCCGGGCGCGGGCAGTACTGCTGCGCCGCGGCCAGCGTGCCGCCGACCGCGCTGTTCGGGAACGGGAAGGTCACGAAGGTGCTGAAGTTCTCGACGATGTCCTGACCAGCCACGGCGAGGTTCGACAGCAGAGGCTGCAGGGCCTGCAGGTTGGCGACGGTGTCCTCGCGGGAGGCCTGGACGACGCCGGTCGCAGTGTCGCCGAGGTTCTTGAGCGCGGTCGTGAGGGTCACCAGGTCGTCACGCTGCTGGTCGAGCACCGTGAAGGCCTCGGGCAGGTTGTCGAGCGCCGACTCGATCGCGTCACGCTGGCCGTTGGCCGTGATGGCGAGGTTGTTGACCTTCTCGAGCGAGCTCAGCAGGGCGTCCTTGTTCTGGTCGATCTGGTCGAGGAACACGGTCGTGTTGTCGAGCAGGGCCTTGATGTCGGCCTCGTTGCCCGTGGTGGCCTTGTTGAGCTCGGTCACGATCGTGTTGACCTTGTCGAGGCCGCCGTTGTTGAACAGCAGCGACGCCGCACCGAGCACCTCCTCGACCTCCGGGTTGCGGCCCGACTGCTCGAGCGTGATCTCGTCGCCGTTGGCCAGGGTGCCGGTGCCCCCGGTGACCGGAGCGGCCAGCGAGACGAACTTCTCGCCCAGCAGGCTGCTCTGGCGGATCGTCGCCTCGGCGTTGGCCGGCAGCTTGACGTCGCCGTTGAGCTCGACGACCACCACGGCGGTCCAGCCCTCGAGCTCGACGGACTTGACGCGACCGACGGCGATGTCGTCGACCCGCACCGCGCTCTGCGGCACGAGGTCCAGGACGTCGCGGAACTCGATCGTGACCTCATAGGGGTTGTCGCCGACGTCGGCGCCGCCGGGCAGCGGCACGTCGGTGGCGCTGAACGAGCAGCCGGACGCCACGAGGGCGACCACGAGGCCGGCGAGCAGGTGACGCAGGTTCGGGCGCTTCACTGCTGGGCTCCCGTCAGGCTCTGGACAAGGCTCGCCAGGTCGAGCGCCGGCGCCCCGGCGGCCGCCGGGTCGGTGGCGGCGGGGTCGAGCGGCAGCATGGGCACGTCGGTGGTGGGCGCCAGCGGCGTGCCGCCGAAGATCGGGTCGAGGATGCCGGTCACGAGCTGGCAGACGCTGCCCGGCGTGTCGGGGCTCTGCGACAGGAGCGAGCAGATGGCTCGCGCCGGACCGCCCGGACCCGTCAGCAGGTTGAGCACCGTGCCCGGCAGGTCGGCGTGGGTGTCGAGCGTGCCGTAGATCGGGTTGTACGCCAGAGTCACGTTCGACAGCACCGTCGGAGCGGTGACGGCGAAGTCGCCGAGCTCGGTCTCACGAGCCGCCAGCACCTCGGTCAGCGACTTGAGGTTCGTGACGTTGTTGCGCAGCGACGTGCGGTTCTCGCTGACGAGCGACTCGACACTGGTGAGCGCCGTGCTCAGCGTGGAGAGCGTCGCGGCCAGGTCGTCGCGCTCGGCCTCCAGGACGTCGGCCACCGCTGCGGTGTTGTCGTTGAACGCGCGCACCGTGGCGTCGTTCTCCTCCAGCATCGACACGAAGTCCTCGACCTGGCGCACCCCGGCGAAGAGCTCGTCGGAGTTGTCGCTCAGCGTCGTCGTGAACTGTCCGAAGTTCTTGAGGGTCTCGTTGAGCTGCGCGCCCTGGCCCTCGAGCTGATCGGCCGTGTTCGTCACCAGGTCGCTCAGGGCGCCGTCGGCGTTGGCGCCGTCCGGGCCGAGGGCGATCGAGAGGTCGTCGATCGACTCGTAGATCTGGTCGAGCTCGACCGGGACCGCCGTGCGGTCGGTGTCGAGGTGGGCGTTGTCAGCGACGGTCTGGCCGCCGCTGTAGGCCGGGGCCAGCTGCACGAAGCGGTCGCCCACGATGGCGGGCGAGACGATGACGGCCTTGACGTCGGCGGGCAGCTTGACGTCGGTGTCGTACTCGATCGTGGCGCGGATGAACTCGCCCTTCGGCTCGAGCTCGGTGACGGTGCCGACCGGCACACCGAGCACGCGGACCTCCGAGCCGACGTACAGGGAGGTCGTCTGCGTGAAGTCGGCCGTGATGGTGCGGGCGTCGCTGCCGCGGTTGAACACCAGCACGACGGCGGCGAACAGGGCCACGACGACGAAGATCGCGAGGACCTTGCTGGCGCCGGCGAGGCGCTGGGCGAAGGAGATCGAGCTCATGGGGTGCCTCCCACCGACGGGAGCGTCAGGTCTGTGCCGATGCCGAGGAAGTTGTCGAACCAGGGTCCGGTGCCGAGCGCCTCGGAGAACAGGCGCAGGAACGTGGGCGAGACCCGCAGCAGCTCGTCGAGCGACGCCTCGTTGCGCACGAGCGTGTCGGTGACGGACTGCAGCTGGTCGAGCGCCGGCTTCAGGTCGGCCCGCGTCGAGTCGACCAGCGCCGTCAGCTCCGTGGAGATCTCCTGGGTCGAGACCAGGAGCGTGTGGATCGCGTCGCGGCGCTGCACGACGGCGTCGAACAGCGTCGAGGCGTCCGTGAACAGCTGGTCGATCTCGGCGTTGCGGGACGCGAGCGTGCCGGAGACGGTGTCGAGGCCGGTCAGCAGGTCGTTGATCTGCTGGTCGCGGGCCGCGAGGTTGGCCGACAGGTCGGACAGCCCGACGATCGCGTCGCCGAACTCGGTGACCGAACCGGCCGCGATGTCACCGACCGTGGTCAGGGCCGTGGCGAGCTGCTCGGTGTCGATCGCCCCGGTGGTGGTGGCGAGGTCGGAGAAGGCCTGGACGACGTCGTACGGCGCCTTGGTGCGCGACAGCGGGATGGTCGCGTTCTCCTTCATGTCGCCCTTGCCCTCGGGCGTGAGCGCCAGGTAGCTGGCGCCGAGCAACGTGCGGATGCGGATCGCAGCTCCGGTGTCGGGGCCGAAGCTCGACCCGCCGGTGATGCGGAAGCTCACGACGACCTTGTCGCCCGCGAGCTCGATGTCGTCGACCTTGCCGACGCGCACGCCCGCGATGCGGACCTCGTCGCCGGGCCGCAGGCCGCCGATCTCGGAGAACTCGGCCTTGTAGGTGTCGCCGCCGCCGATGATCGGCAGCCGGTCGGCGCGGAAGGCACCGATCAGCATGAGGGCGATCACGGCGAAGCCCACGATCCCGATGATCGTGTGGTTGCGTTCACGGAACGGCTTCATGCTCACTCACCCCCCGGAACGGCTTCGCGCTGACAGCGCGGGCCACCGATGTCGGGCAGGTCGAGCGAGGTGCCCACGATGGTGAGGTTCAGGCCGCAGACGAAGAAGTTGAACTGGCTTCCCGCAGAAGCCGCGTTGCTGAGCTTCTTCATCTTGATCGGCGTGATCTGGAGCTGCCGCTCGATCTCGCCGAGGTTGTCGCCGGCGGTCAAGGTGCTCGTCAGGTCCTTGAGGGCCGTGACGTCGGCGGCCAGGGCGGGTGCGCCCTCGTCGAGGAACTTCGAGGTCTCGTCGGCCAGCAGCGAGATGGAGTCGATGGAGCCGAGGATCGCCTCGCGGTCGCCGTTGAGCCCCGACACGAACTGCTGCAGCGTGACGATCGTCTGGTCGAGCTGGGCGTCGCGGTCGGCCACGATGTCCAGCGTCGTCGAGAGGTTGGTGATGACGTCCCCGATCAGCTGGTCACGGTCGGCCAGGGTGTTGGTGAGGGAGGCCGTGGTCGACAGCAGGCTCTGCACGCTGCCCGACTCCCCCTGGAGCACCTGGATGATCTCGAAGGCGAACTGGTTCGTGTCGTCGGGCGAGAGCGCCTCGAAGACCGGCTTGAAGCCGTTGAGCAGCACGTTCAGGTCGAGCGCGTCGGTGGTCTGCGAGTCCGGGATGGTCGATCCGGGCTTGAGCACCGCCGTGCTGCCGCTGGGGTCCTGCGACAGCGCGAGGTAGCGCTGCCCCACAAGGTTGCGGAACTTCAGCGTGGCCTGGGTGTTCTGGGTCAGCGGACGGTCGGCGTCGACGCCGAACGTCACGATCGCCTTGTCGCGGTCGTAGACCTCGACGCTGGTGACCTTGCCGACCGAGACGCCCGCGATGCGCACGTCGTCGCCCTTCGAGACGCCGGTGACGTCGGTGAAGACCGCCTTGTACTCGTGGTCGTCGCGGAAAAGGCCGTTGGCCAGGATCGACATCAGCAGGTACGTGACGATCCCGGTGAAGGCCAGGAACAGCCCCACCTTGATGAGCGCGGAGAACGCCTCCCGATCGAGCCTCATCGAACTGCCACCTCCGACCCTTCGTAGACGGGGCCGAGGAGCAGCGGAGCCAGGTCCGAGCTGGAGGACGGGTCGAGCCCGACGCTGTTGGTCACGAGCATGTCGAGCGTGTTCCACTCCGAGGTGACGGCAGTGCGGTTGAAGCTGCCGGCGGGACCTCCGCCGGCGCTGGGGGCGTTGAAGAACTTGCCGTGCGCACTCTTGACTCCGACGAGCTGGTAGAGCTCGCCAGCCCTCGGCGGCCCGGGGTAGACCGTCGGCGAGGAACCGTCGGGGTACGTCAGCTGCTCGCCGGGCCCCAGCGCGGCGGCCTCGTCGAGCCTCAGGCAGGTCGGGGCGACCAGGCTGGCGTTGCTGGCCGAGTTGAGTTCGTCGTAGTTGATAGCTGCGTTCTCGTCGAGCGTGTACGGACCCGGCATGCCGCCCTTCGTGTCACCCAGGACGAGCGGGTTGATGATCTCGAGGTTGATGTGCACCGCGTTGTCACGCAGCACGCTGTCGAACCGCGGGATCGCGACGTCGAGCGCGTTGAAGAAGCACGGGAACGTCACCGAGTAGCGACCCGCCTGGTAAAGCCCGCGGCGACCGTTCGCGTTGAGGTCGACCAGGTCCTGGCCGCTCGTCGCGAAGAAGGTCGTGAGCGTGTTCGCCAGGGTCGTCGTGCTGGCGAGGAACGCCGACAGCTGGGCGTCCTTCTCGACGATCGTGTTGCCGGTGACGACGGAGTTCTCGAGCACGCGAGCGAGGTCGGGCAGCGCGGCGGCGTACACGTCGGAGACCTCGCCGAGCGCGACCAGGTCGTCGACGGCCTGCGGGATCTCCGGGTTGATCTCGGTCAGGTAGGAGTTGAGCTGCACGAGGGTGTCGCCCAGCTGCTCGCCCCGACCCTCGAGCGCGGTCGAGACCGCGGTCAGGGTGGTCGAGAGCTCGGCGGGCTCGACGGCCTCCAGGAGTCCGTACAGGTTGTTGAGGACGTCCTCGAGCTCGATCGGCACGTCGGCCTTGGTGATGGTGTCGCCGGCCTTGAGCGACCGGCCGCCGTCGTTCTCCGGCGGGATCAGGGCGACGTACTTCTCGCCGAACAGCGTCTTGGGCAGGATCTGCGCCGTGACGCCCGCGGGCACCTGGTCGATCAGGTCAGGGTTCATGCCGAGGGTCAGGATGACGCCCGTGTCGGTGACCTCCTGGCCCGTGACCTCGCCGACGATCATGCCGCGCAGCTTGACGTCGGCGTTCTGCGGCAGCTGGGAGCCGGCCTTCGACGTCTCGAGCGTGACGTCGTCGGTGTCGACGAACGTCTTGTTGAAGAAGGCGAACGTGAGCCACAGGAAGAACAGCATCAGGGCCAGGAAGCCGATGCCGAGGACCTTGGTGACCGAGGGCCGGTCGAGAGTCGAGGTGCGAGCCACGTCGTCACCCTGCCAATCTGACGGTCACGGTCGTGCCCCAGATGGCCATCGAGGCCAGCAGGTCGACGACGTTGACGGCGACGATCGAGGTGCGCACGGCCAGGCCCACGGCCACGCCGACCCCGGCAGGTCCGCCGGAGGCGTAGTAGCCGTAGTAGCAGTGGATCAGGATGACCACGACGGCGAAGATCAGGACCTTCGCGAACGACCACAGCACGTCACCCGGTGGCAGGAACGTGTTGAAGTAGTGGTCGTACGTGCCCGTGCTCTGCCCGTAGATCTGGGTCACGGTGAGCCTGGTCGCGAAGTAGGACGACAGCAGGCCGACCATGTAGAGCGGCACGACGGCGATGAGGCCGGCGATGACGCGGGTCGTGACCAGGTAGGGCAGCGACGGCACGGCCATGACCTCGAGCGCGTCGACCTCCTCGGAGATCCGCATGGCGCCCAGCTGTGCCGTGAAGCCGCAGCCGACCGTGGCCGCGAGCGCGATGCCCGCCACGATCGGGGCGATCTCACGAGTGTTGAAGTAGGCCGAGACGAAGCCCGAGAGCGCCGAGGTGCCGAGCTGGTCGAGGGCCGCGTAGCCCTGGATGCCGACCTCGGTGCCCGTGAAGAAGCACATCGCGGTGATGACGCCGACCGTGCCGCCGACGAGGGCGAGCGAGCCGGAGCCGAAGGTGACCTCGGCGAGCAGCCGGAAGATCTCCTTGGAGTAGTTCTTGATGGCCCGCGGGACGTTCGCGATGACGCGCACGTAGAACGCCATCTGACGACCCATGTCGTCCAGGGCGTTCGTCGGCTTGGAGGCCAGGTGCGAGACGCGTGAGCCGATGGTCTTGTTCGCCATCACAACCCCTTCGGCGGGACGAGCTGCAGGTACAGCGCGGAGATGACGAAGTTGACCACGAACAGCAGGGTGAAGGTGATGACCACGGCCTCGTTGACCGCGTCACCGACGCCCTTGGGTCCGCCCTTGGCGTTCATGCCCTTGTACGAGGCGACGATCGCGGCCAGGAAGCCGAACACGACGGCCTTGACCATGCCTTGGTAGATGTCGGGTAGCTGCGCCAACGCCGTGAAGGACGAGACGTAGGCACCTGGTGTGCCGTCCTGCAGGATCACGTTGAACACGTAGCCGCCGGCGACGCCCACGAGGCTGACGAGGCTGTTGAGCAGCAGGGCGATCAGCATGCAGGCGAGGACGCGCGGGACGACGAGGCGCTGGATCGGGTCGATGCCGAGCACCATCATCGCGTCGAGCTCCTCGCGGATCTTGCGCGAGCCGAAGTCGGCCGCGATGGCCGATCCGGCGGCGCCCGCGATCAGCAGCGCGGTGGCGATGGGTCCGGCCTCACGGATGACGGCGAGGACCGCCGCCGAGCCCGTGAACGACTGGGCGCCGAACTGCTTGATGAGTCCGCCGACCTGCAGCGCGATGACGGCGCCGAAGGGGATGGCGACGAGCGCGGTGGGCACGATCGTGACCCGGATGATGAACCATGCCTGCAGGATGAACTCCCGCATCTGGAACGGGCGGCGGAACAGGGCCACCACCACGTCCAGCATGAACGCGAACAGACCTCCGGCGACGCGCGCCGGGCCTGCGACGGCCGAGAGGCTCACGCACCGCCACCTGTCGGGACGGCAGCCGTGTCCTCGAAGGAGCCGGGGGGCGGGGTGATGCCGTTCTCGCGGCACCACTCGCCGGGCTCGCGCTGGGCGCGGCGCGGACGGCCGTCGCTGGGGTCGAGCTGCATCGGGATCGGGGGCAGCGGCGGCATCTCGATGCCGGACTCCGACGCGAGCTCGTCGGCGTCCTTCTCCTCGGACATGCCGATCGGACCGACGCGCTGGGCGTTGAGGAACTGCGCCACGACCGGCTCGGTCGAGCTCAGCAGCATCTCGCGCGGACCGAACATCGCCAGGTGCTTGTGGTAGAGCAGGCCGATGTTGTCCGGCACCGTGCGGGCGGTGTTGATGTCGTGGGTCACGATCAGGAACGTCGCGTCGATCTGCGCGTTCAGGTCGATGAACAGCTGGTTGATGTACGCGGTGCGGACCGGGTCGAGGCCCGAGTCGGGCTCGTCGATCAGCAGGATCTCCGGGTCGAGCACCAGCGCACGGGCCAGGCCGGCGCGCTTGCGCATGCCGCCCGAGATCTCACCGGGGAGCTTGTTCTCCGCGCCGGTCAGACCGACGAGCTCCATCTTGTCCATGACGACCTGACGGATCTCGGACTCGGACTTCTTGGTGTGCTCGCGCAGCGGGAAGGCCACGTTGTCGTAGAGGTCCATCGAGCCGAACATCGCGCCGTCCTGGAACAGCACGCCGAACAGCTTGCGCACCTCGTACAGCTCCTTCTCGGAGCAGTTCGCGATGTCGGTGCCCTCGATCCACACATGACCCTTGTCGGGCTTGAGCAGACCGATGAGGGTCTTGAGGAACACCGACTTGCCGGTGCCCGACGGGCCCAGCATGACGGAGATCTCCCCCGCGGGAAGCGAGAGCGTGACGTCGTTCCAGATCATCTGCGACCCGAACTTCTTCGTCAGACCCTCGACCTTGACCTCAACTCCCACGGAGCCCTCCTCGTCTCACCGGCATCCCCCCGCCGGATGGTGGATCTGCGCCATCGTAGTGCAGTGTGACCGGGCGCACAGACCTAACGAGACGCCTCAACCGAAGTTACGTTCGCCGTTTCGTCACTGAGAGTTACCGATCGCGATGTGACTGTAACCGAGGACACACGTCTTCACCAAAAGCGGCGACAGCCAGCGAGACGTGGACGTCTCAGAACGCGGCGAAGGCGCCCCTCCCCGAGTGGGGAGGAGCGCCTTCGGACGTGCTGGTGTCAGCTGGTCACTTGAGGGTGACGGTGGCGCCGGCGGCCTCGAGGGCCTCCTTGGCCTTCTCGCCGGTCTCCTTGTTGACCTTCTCCAGGACGGGCTTGGGGGCGCCCTCCACGAGATCCTTGGCCTCCTTCAGGCCGAGGCTCGTGAGCGTGCGCACCTCCTTGATGACCTGGATCTTCTTGTCGCCGGCCGACTCGAGGACGACGTCGAACTCGTCCTGCTCGGCGGCGTCATCGCCGCCGGCGGCAGCGCCACCGGCCGCGGGGGCGGCGGCGACGGCGACCGGGGCAGCCGCGGTGACCTCGAAGGTCTCCTCGAAGGCCTTCACGAACTCGGAGAGCTCGATGAGGGTCAGTTCCTTGAATGCATCCAACAGCTCGTCAGTGCTGAGCTTCGCCATGGTGGCGTCCTTTCGTGTGAGACCCCGAGGGGGTCCCGATGGGTGATCGGGCGGTTCAGCCCTCGGTGGTCGCGGCCTCGGTCTCGGCCTCGGGGGCCGCGTCCTCGGTCGCAGGGGTGGTGTCGTCGGCGGTGTCGTCGCTGGGAGCGGCGACAGCCTCGGCGGGGCTCTCCTCGGCCTTCTTCGCCTCGAGGGCAGCCACGAGGCGTGCCGTCTGGGCGAGGGGCGCGGCGAACAGCGAGACTGCGTTCTGCAGGCTGCCCTTCATCGCACCGGCCATCTTCGCGAGGAGGACCTCGCGCGACTCGAGGTCGGCCAACTTCTTGATCTCGTCAGCGCTGAGCTGCTTCCCGTCGAGGAAGCCGCCCTTGATGACGAGAGGGGTGTTCACCTTCGCGAAGTCACGCAGACCCTTGGCCGCCTCGACCGGATCGCCCGAGATGAAGGCGATGGCGGTCGGACCGGTGAGGAGGGCGTCATCGAGCTCGACGCCGGCCTCCTTGGCCGCGATCTTGGTCAGCGTGTTCTTGGCGACGGCATAGCTCGCCGTCTCACCGAGGATGCGCCGCAGTTCCTGCAGCTGCTTGACGGTGAGACCGCGGTACTCGGTGAGCACAGCGCCGTTGGACTCACGGAAGTTCTCCGCGAGCTCAGCGACCGCTGCAGCCTTGTCCGGGCGTGCCATGGGTCTCCTTCCAGCACATGTCAGTACCGATGACCACGTGAGGAGCCCCAGGGACAGAAACAGGAAATGCGCCCCGCGCAAGGCACGGAGCGCATGAAGTCACGAGCTCTGAACCTGCGTGGGCCGCCTCCGGATTGCTCCTGAGGCACTTCGGGCGATCCGGGTGGATCACCGACCGACGGTCTTCGGTAGGCACCACTGTACGCAGAGCCGGGCGTTCCGGCCAAATCGTGGTGGAACGGCCGTGGGCCTCAGAGGCCGAAGGGTCCGCCGTCGGTGACCTGGTCGGCGGGCGGTGCGGCGATGTCGACCGGCTCGCCCCAGGCGGTGTAGTCGATCGCGACCTCGGCGCCGGCGATCGTGGTGGTGACGCGACGCGGCAGGTCGTCGGGGCCCAGGAGCATCGTCACCTCCACCGACGCCGGCAGGTCGCCGCCGGCGAGCGACAGCTGCTCGGGAGTCAGGACCTTGGTCGGGTCGAGGGTCAGGACGTACGGGGTGGTCTTCACACCGTCGACCTCGTCGCTGGCGTCACCCACCTCGAACCCCGTCAGCGCCGACTCGAAGAGGCGCAGCTGCGTGGCGGGGTTGGCCTGGTCGAGGAGCCCCCCGAAGGTCTCGCCGAACGTGCCGCCGCTCTCGGGGTCGACCTGCAGGAACATGCCGCCGGAGAACTGGCCCAGGTTCACGTAGTAGACGTTGTCGACCAGGATGATCTCGTTGCCGTTGACGGAGACCGCGAGCGACGTGCTCGCGGCGTCGGCACCGACGACGACGTCGCCCTCCCCGCTCGTGCCCGACGTGCCCAGGTCGAGATCGACGTGCACGGACCCGGCTTCGAGCATCGCGGCCGCGACGGTCGAGACGAACTCGTCCTGCGCCAGGGGGTCGCCAGCCGGCTCGTCCGACGCGTCGCTGCTGCTCGCCGACGGCTCGCCCGACGCGTCGTCGTCGCCGCTGCATGCGGTCAGGGCGAGTCCTGCGGTGAGCACGAGCGCCGCGGCAGCTGCCCAGCGTCGGAGTCGGGTCGTCATGGCGCCAGCATAGGAGCGCTCCCGCCAGGGCGGTGGTCCGCTCCCTCACCGACATCGGGCCCCGGGCCAGCGGGCGGTGGATCCACCACGTTCTGAGCTGCCTTCCGGGGTGGGCGGTGGATCCGCCACCGTATGACGCCTCATTCGGTGGTCGATCCACCGCCCACCCGCGTGGCGAGGTCATTCGGTGGTCGATCCACCGCCCACCTGCGGGCACGACGAAGCCCCCGGTCCTGGTGGACCGGGGGCTCCGCTGGAGGTGCTGAGGCTCAGGCCTCGGTGTCGCTCGCGAAGTTGCGCGTGCGCGACGGGTCGACGCCGATGCCGGGGCCGTTCGTCGTGGAGACGGTGACCTTCTTGACGTAGCGGCCCTTCGAGCTCGACGGCTTCAGACGCAGGATCTCCTCGAGCGCGGCGCCGTAGTTCTCGGCGAGCTGCTCGGCGGAGAACGACGCCTTGCCGATCACGAAGTGCAGGTTGGCGTGACGATCGACGCGGAACTCGATCTTGCCGCCCTTGATGTCGCCGACGGCCTTGGCGACGTCGGTCGTGACCGTGCCGGTCTTCGGGTTCGGCATCAGGTTGCGCGGGCCGAGGACGCGGCCGAGACGACCGACCTTGCCCATCATGTCGGGCGTGGCGACGACGGCGTCGAAGTCGAGCCAGCCGCCGTTGATCTTGTCGACGAGCTCGTCGGCGCCGACGTGGTCGGCCCCGGCCTCACGAGCGGCGTCGGCGTTGGCGCCGGTGGCGAAGACCAGGACCCGGGAGGTCTTGCCAGTGCCGTGCGGGAGGTTGACGGTGCCGCGCACCATCTGGTCGGCCTTGCGCGGGTCGACACCGAGGCGGACGGCGACGTCCACGGTCGAGTCGTACTTCGTGCTGCCGGACTCCTTGGCGAGGGTGGTCGCCTGCAGAGGGGTGTGGAGCGCGTCCTTGTCGAACTTCTCGGCGACGGCGCGGTACGCCTTGCTGTGTTGTGCCATGGCTACTTTCCTTTGGTTGCCAGGTGTGGTGCGGGCCCAGCGGGCCCTCCCACGGATTGCTGGATGAGGGGGTGGAGCGTCAGCTCTCGACCGTGATGCCCATGGAGCGGGCGGTGCCCTCGACGATCTTGGCCGCGGCCTCGAGGTCGTTGGCGTTCAGGTCGGGGAGCTTGGTCGTGGCGATCTCACGGACCTGGGCGGCGGAGATCTTGCCGACCTTGTCGGTGTGAGGGGTCGCGGAGCCCTTGGCGAGACCCGCGGCCTTCTTGATCAGCTCGGCCGCCGGAGGCGTCTTCGTGACGAAGGTGAACGAGCGGTCCTCGTAGATCGTGATCTCGACGGGGATGACGTTTCCACGCATGGACTCCGTCGCGGCGTTGTACGCCTTGCAGAACTCCATGATGTTGACGCCGGTCGGGCCGAGCGCGGTGCCGACGGGCGGCGCCGGGTTGGCCTGGCCGGCCTGCAGCTGCACCTTGACGACAGCTGTGACTTTCTTCTTGGGAGGCATTTCGGGTCCTTGTTGATCGGGGTGTTGCAGGAGCTGGCGAACCAGCCTTCGACCACCGTGTGGTCAAACTTGGGCGGTCGGACCGGGAGGGTCAGACCTTCTGGATCTGGGTGAAGCTGAGCTCCACCGGGGTCTCGCGGCCGAAGATCTCCACGAGCGCCTTGACGCGCTGGGCGTCGACGTTGATCTCGGTGATCGTGGCGTGCAGCGTGGCGAACGGGCCGTCGACGACCATGACCGAGTCGGCCACGGAGAAGTCCGCGAACTCGACCTTGGGGGTCTTGGCCGGCTGTGACTCCGAGGAGTCGTCGGACGCCGTGGCGGCGACCTCCGCCTCGACCGCGGGAGCGAGCATCTTCTCGACCTCGGCCAGGCTCAGCGGCACGGGCTGGTGGGCGTTGCCCACGAAGCCGGTGACCGACGGCGTGTGGCGCACGACGCCCCACGACTCGTCGGTGAGGTCCATGCGGACCAGCACGTAGCCGGGCAGCACCGTGCGCTTGACCAGCTTGCGCTGACCGTTCTTGATCTCGGCGACCTCCTCGGTCGGCACGACGATCTCGAAGATGTAGTCCTCGGCGTTGAGCGAGGTGATGCGGTTCTCGATGTTGGCCTTGACCCGCTTCTCCATGCCCGAGTACGTGTGCACCACGTACCAGTCGCCGATCTGGCTGTAGAGCCGGTCGCGGAACTCCTGGAGCGGGTCGGCCGGGGGCGCGTCCTCGAGGACGGCCTCGTCGTCGGCGACGTCGCCCTCGGCAGACTCGTCGTCGTCGGCGGACTCGTCGTCGACCGCGGACTCGTCATCGACCGCGGGGGCCTCGTCGGTCACCTCGGCGTCGTCGGCCGCAGCGCCCTCGAGCGTGGCGTCGTCGGCCTCGACCTCAGGGGTCTCGTCGACGTCGTGCTCCTGCACGTCGCCCGTCGTGTCGTCGTAGCTTTCGCTCACCGTGAACTCGTCCTAACCGAAGATCTTGAACATCAGCTGACCGAACCCGAAGTCCAGGCCGGCCACGATCGCCATCATGACCAGCACGAACACGAGGACGACCACGAAGTACTGGGCCACCATCGGGCGCGTGGGCCAGACGACCTTGCGCAGCTCGGCGATGACCTGGCGGATGAAGGTGACCGGCGGCGTGCGGGTCGCCGCGCTCTTGTCGCGATCGCTCACGATGCTCCTTCGTCAGTGCTTCGTTTCTGGGGGTTCCGGCGGCACCGGCGGTGCTGCCGGGGCGGATCAGGCTCCGCCGCTTGTCGTGCATGGGGTCGTACGTCCTGGGCACGGCACGAGGGACTTGAACCCCCAACCTTCGGTTTTGGAGACCGATGCTCTGCCAGTTGAGCTAGTGCCGTTCGGCGTGGTTCCGCCCCGCGACGCCTGCGCGCGGGCATGACGAAACGATGTGAAATCTCACCGGAGCGACCAGTGTACGGGGTGCCTTCGCCCTGGGTCGAATCGGCCGGGACGGACCTCGGGCCCGGTCGTGACGACCGGGCCCGAGGTGTGCGTCCTGGCGTGTCGGCGCTCGCCGACCGCGGGGATCAGCGCGCGAGCGGGCGACCCTGCGAGTCACCGAGCTTGCCGGTGGCGATCAGGATCAGGTCGATGATCGACCAGATGCCACAGCCGCCGAGCGTCAGCAGCTTCGCGATGCCGAGGCCCGTGTAGCCGAGGTAGAAGCGGTCGATGCCGAGGCCGCCGAGCAGCACCGAGAGCAGCAGCGCGGTGATGAACTGCTTGTCGCTGACGGGACCGTTGTAGACCTGACCGGCCGGGGCGTAGGCCTGCTGGCCGGGGGCCGCGTAGCCCTGGCCCGGCGCACCGTAGGCAGGAGCAGCGGCCGGCGGGAACGCGCCGCCGAGCTCGGGCAGGGCCGAGGCCAGCACCCACTCGCCGCCGTCCGAGCGGACGTGGCTGTTCTGGGTGATGTTGCCGCTGCCGGCGAACTGCTTGAGCTGGTCGAGCGTGTACGGGCCGTACTCGGTGCCGTTCACGTAGGTGAAGTACTGGGTGGGCGAGGTGCCCGGATCGGTGGTCATGTGAAGTTCTCCTCGGGATGACGCGGTGTGGGCCGGACAGCACTCTAGGTCAGAAGTGGTCCCTTGCGGGTCCGTCCCGCTCCAGGACCTCGGGTGCGTCCGTGGCTCCGATGCGGCGAGCGGTCACTTTGTTCCCGCGGCGCCGCACCCGCTTAGGGTCGACCCATGACCGTTCCCCCGCCGCTCGGTGGTGCTCCTGACGGAGCCGCCGCCGCCCGCGCCCACCGGATCCTCGCGTTCGCCCTGCTGAGCGCACCGCTCTACATCCTGGTCGCGCTCGTGTTCGCGGCCCCGCCCGCCGAGGAGGACCTGCCCACCTGGGTCGCCGCTGCCGCCATCGCCCTCGTGGCCGCCGGCTGGCTGCTCGCGCAGACCATCGGCTACCGGGTGGCACCCCTGACCTCCACCGACGGTCCCGCGGTGGCGGTGCAGCGGTTCCAGCAGTCCGCACTCCTGCGGTTCGTGCTGACCGAGGTGCCGATCATCATCGGCATCGCCTCCGTGTTCGTCCTCCCGTACGGGATCTGGTCGTTCGTCGTGGCGCTCGTCGTGGGCCTGCCGGCGATGGCCCTGCACGTCTGGCCGAGCCGCCGGGTCGTCGACAAGGTGGCCACGGCGCTGGAGTCCGGAGGCGTCCCCTCGGCCCTGCGCGAGACCTTCGGACACCGCTGACCGCCGCCCCGCGTCGCGCCGGACCCGGGTGGCAGGATGGGCCGATGCGTCCGCTCCACGACCTCCCCAAGGCGCATCTGCACCTGCACTTCACGGGCTCGATGCGGCACTCGACGCTGCTCGAGCTGGCCGAGCGTGACGGCATCAACCTGCCCGCGGCCCTGCAGGAGGACTGGCCGCCGGAGCTCAGCGGTGCCGACGAGAAGGGCTGGTTCCGCTTCCAGCGCCTGTACGACGTCGCCCGCTCCGTGCTGCGCACCGAGGACGACGTGCGGCGACTCGTCCGCGAGGCGGCCGAGGACGACGTCGCCGACGGCGCGCGCTGGACCGAGATCCAGGTCGACCCGTCGGGCTACGGCGCCCGCTTCGGCGGCATCACGGCCTTCACCGACCTCGTGATCGACGCGGTGCGCGAGGCCGAGCGGTCGACCGGCCTCGGCATGGGTGTCGTCATCGCCGCGAACCGGACGCGTCACCCCATGGACGCCCGCACCCTTGCGCGGCTCGCCACGCAGTACGTCGACCGTGGTGTCGTGGGATTCGGCCTGTCCAACGACGAGCGACGCGGCGAGACCACCGACTTCGCCCGGGCGTTCCGCATCGCGGCCGACGCCGGCCTGGCCTCCGTGCCCCACGGCGGCGAGCTGCGCGGCCCCGAGCACGTCACCACGTGCCTGGACCACCTCCGCCCGCAACGGCTCGGTCACGGCGTGCGCGCAGCCGAGGACCCCCGCGTGCTCGAGCGGGTCGTCGCCGAGGGGGTGGCGCTCGAGGTGTGCCCGGCGTCGAACGTCTCTCTCGGCGTCTACGCCACGGTCGAGGAGGTGCCGGTGCGTGAGCTCATGGCGGCCGGCGCCACCGTCGCTCTCGGCGCCGACGACCCCCTGCTGTTCGGCACCCGGCTCGCCGGGCAGTACGCGCTGCTGCGGGCGGCCCAGGACTTCTCCGACGCAGAGCTCGCCGAGCTCGCCCTGGGCTCGTGGCGCGCCTCCCGCGCCCCCCAGGACGTGGTCGACGCCGCCGCCGACGACGTGCAGGCCTGGCTCTCGTCGCCCGACGTCTGAACCGAGCACGCCCCGAGATCTCCACGCCGGGTCAGTCCCGCTGTGCCAGAGTGGACGCGATGACCTCGACGCCCCCTCCGCCTCCCCCGCCGGCACCCCTGGGCCCGGCCTGGGGTCAACCGTGGGCTCCTGCCCCGGCGTGGATGCCGGCGCCGCAGCCGCCCCAGGCGCCGGGAGCGGGCGCCGCTCTGGTCCTCGGCATCGTCGCCCTGGCCGGCGGGTTCGTGCTGATGCTCCCCCTCGTGGTGGCTCCGGTCGCCTGGTACCTCGGCGCGAGCGCGCAGCGCCTCGCCGAGCGGGAGCCCGAGCGGTGGCGCGCCGGCTCGGCCCGCGCCGGGATGATCCTGGGCATCATCGGCACCGCGTTCCTCGCCGTCGCCACGCTCGTCGCGATCGTCTTCTCCACGCTCGCGTGGGTCGCCGTCGCGACGCCGTCGCCCTACTGACCTGGGGAGCGGTCCCCAGGTCCTGCGCACCGTGCCCGTGGGATGCTTCTTCCCATGAGTGACCCGACGCCGCCGTCCTCGGACCCGTACCGTCCGCAGGAGCCGTACCAGCCCCAGGCGCCCTACCAGGGCCCCGACGCGTCGGGCGGCACGCCGCCGCCGCAGGGCCCGCCGGCCAACCCGTACGGACAGCAGCCCCCCGGACCGCAGCCGCAGTTCGGCGGCGGTCCCTACCCGCCGTACGGCGCACCGCAGCCGATGTTCAACGAGCCGCTCAAGCCGAACCACCCGCAGGCCACGACCTCGATGGTGCTCGGCATCATCTCCATCGTGGGCGGCTTCATGTGCCTGCTTCCGCTGTTCCTCGCGCCCGCGGCCTGGATCATGGGGCGCAAGGCCGTGCGCGAGATCGACGCCTCCGGCGGTCAGCTCGGCGGACGGGGCGAGGCGCAGACCGGATTCGTGACCGGCATCATCGGCACGATCCTGCTGGTCCTGGGCATCCTCGCCGTCATCGCCGTGATCGTCATCATCATCGTCGCGGCCGACTCCAGCGACTCGGACTACTACTACGACTCGCTCTCGCTCGTGGTGCAGCAGCTCGGATGACCTACCCCGCAGGACCCTGGACGCCGCCGCCACCGAAGCACCCGCAGGCGATGACCTCGCTGATCGTCGGCGCGATCGGTCTCGGGAGCCTGCTGGTGTGCTGCGGGGTCCTGCTGTTCGTCTCTCCCTACGCCCGGGTCGTGGGTTCGCGCGCCGTGCGCGAGATCGACGCCTCCGAGGGTCGTCTCGGCGGACGCGCCGACGCCAACGCGGGTCGAATCATGGGCATCGTCGGGACGATCCTGATCCCGTTCGCGCTGGTGGCCGTCGTGGCCTACGTGTTCCTGTCGGGCTACGACCTGTTCTGGACGATCGAGGACGGCGACATCCGGTGGGGCTGGACCGACTGAGCGCAGCTGGCAGCCGTCAGAGCGAGCAGCCGACGAGATTCGGCTCGGGCTCGAGCTGCACGCCGTAGGCCGCGGCCACCCCGTCGCGCACCTCGCGCGCGAGCTCGAGCAGCTGCGTCGTGCGCGCCGAGCCGCGGTTCGTGAGGGCGAGGGCGTGCTTGGTCGACAGGCTCACGGCCTCACCGCCGTGCCCGCGCTCGAAGCCGGCGTGGCTGATGAGCCAGGCCGCGCTGGTCTTCACGGACCCGTCGGGCTGGTCGAATCGCGGGGCTCCCTCGGGCAGCCGGTCGGCCTGCTCAGGAGCCAGCACCGGATTGGTGAAGAACGACCCGGCGCTCCAGGTGTCGTGGTCGTCCGGGTCGAGCACCATGCCCTTGCCGCGGCGCAGGGCGAGGACGGCCTCGCGGACCCGCTCGGCCGGGGCCCGCTCCCCCACCTCGACGCCGAGGGTGCGGGCCAGCTCGGCGTAGGCCACGGGGGCTCCGAGGGAGCCGAGACGCAGCTGGAAGGCGACGTCGAGCACGACGTGGCGGCCGGGCTCGGCCTTGAAGCGGCTCGTGCGGTAGCCGAAGCCGCACTGGTCGGCCGTGAGGGTGCGGATCGCGCCCTCGTGCCGGTCCCACGTGCGCACGCGGACGATCGTCTGGGCGACCTCCTGGCCGTACGCGCCGACGTTCTGGATCGGGGTGGCGCCGACGGAGCCGGGGATGCCGGCCAGCGCCTCCACGCCGATCCACTCGCGGGCGACCGCGGTCGCGACGAACGCGTCCCACGACTCGCCGGCCGCGACCGTGACGGTCGCGCCGCTGCACATGTCCTGGTCGACCTCGACGCCCTGGGTGCGCACCAGCACGACCCGGCCGTCGAAGCCTTCGTCGGCCACGACGAGGTTGCTGCCTCCGGCCACGAGGAGCACGGCGGTGCCGGCCTCGTCGGCCTCGCGGACGGCAGCGACCAGCTCGTCGGTGCTGGTGGCCTCCACGACCTCGCGGGCCGGGCCGCCGAGCCGCAGCGTGGTCACGTCCGACAAGAGCATGCAAGGACCCTAACGAGAAAGGCCCTCACCGCTGGCGCGGGGAGGGCCTGAGTCGTGATCGAACCGGCGATCAGCGGGTCTCGCGGTGCACCTGGTGCGTCTTGCAGCGCGGGCAGAACTTCTTGATGTCGAGACGATCGGGATCGTTGCGACGGTTCTTCTTGGTGATGTAGTTCCGCTCCTTGCACTCGGTGCAGGCAAGGGTGATCTTCGGGCGGACGTCGGAGCTCTTGCTGGCCACGGGAGTGCCTCAGTTCTGATGGATCGGGCGGTGCTGAATTCAGGGGCTTGCTGGGTGAAGCTTGGTAGCGGAGGCGGGGCTCGAACCCGCGACCTCACGATTATGAGTCGTGCGCTCTGACCAACTGAGCTACCCCGCCGGAGTTCGCGAGTCACCTCGCGAGGGGAACCCCGGTCGTGACCAGTGTTCCAGAGCCCCTTTACGGAATCGAACCGTAGACCTTTTCCTTACCATGGAAACGCTCTGCCGACTGAGCTAAAGGGGCAAGCCGACGACCCACCCTACAAGGTCCGGGCCCGTCTCCCAAATCGGGGGGTGGAGCCCTTCGGCACGGATCAGGCCCGGGGTCGCGAACCGCTCGCGGCACGGGCCAGACGCGCGGGCCAGGCGGGTCCCCCGTAGATGAAACCGGTGTAGGCCTGCACCAGGTCGGCCCCCGCCGCCAGGCGCGCGGCGACGTCCTCCGGGGTCGTCACGCCGCCCACGCCGATCAGGGCCAGACGCTCCCCGACGCGCTCCCTCAGGCGCACCAGCACCTCGGTCGAGCGGTCGGCCAGGACCGGGCCGGAGAGTCCCCCGGCACCCGCCGCGTCGACCTCCGTGCGCGCGGTGCGCAGGGAGTCGGGGCGGGCGATCGTGGTGTTGGTCGCGCTGATGCCGTCGAGACCGAGCGCCAGGGCGAGGTCGGCGACCGCGTCGACGTCGGCGTCGGCGAGGTCCGGGGCGATCTTGACGACGAGCGGCACCCGTCGGCCGAGGTTCGTCTCCGTGACCTCCCGGACGGCCGAGAGGATCGGCTCGAGCTGCTCCACGGCCTGGAGGTCGCGCAGGCCCGGGGTGTTGGGGCTCGAGACGTTGACCACCAGGTAGTCGGCGAACGGGGTGAGCAGGCGAGCGCTGTCGACGTAGTCGTCGACGGCGCGCTCCGGCTCGACGACCTTCGTCTTGCCGATGTTGACACCGATGACGGCCTTGCGGCCGGTCGCCGTCCGGCGCAGACGGTGCAGCCGGGAGGCGACGACGGCAGCGCCGTCGTTGTTGAACCCCATGCGGTTCACGACGGCGCGGTCGTCGACGAGCCGCACGAGCCGCGGCCGCGGGTTGCCGGGCTGGGCCTGGGCCGTCACGGTGCCGATCTCGACGTGACCGAAGCCGAGGGCGAGCAGACCGAGGACGCCGCGAGCGTTCTTGTCGAAGCCGGCCGCCAGGCCGAACGCGTGGGGGAAGCGGACGCCCATGACGGTGCGGGGCGACTCGGGCACGCGCACCAGCGGAGTGACGAGCCGGCCACCGGAGCGGATGGCGAGGAACGCCTGCTCGTGCGCGACCTCCGGGTCCATGCGGGCGAACACCTGTCGGAAGAGCGCGTCGTAGACCACGGCCTCAGGCTAGCGGTGGCCCGACCAGCGAGATCCGTCGATGCGATACACCCACCGACGGTCCGGCCACTCGGTCAGCGACCACAGCTGGTCGGACCCGGGCCAGGACGTCACGTCCTCCGGCCCGGTCGGCAGGACGCCGCGGTGCCGCTCCAACGCCCCGGGACGCCCGACCCACAGGTCGCCCGGGTTGCCCTCCCCCGAGCTCGCCGTGACGAACCACGTCCCGTCGACGACGGTCGCCCCCTGCATGCGAGGGACGCCCTCACCCACCTCGGCCGGCCGCGCGATCCCGTCGGCGTCGACCTTCAACAGCCCGGTGGACCGGTCGAGCGGAAATCGCAGCAGGCGGTGCCGGCCCGATCCCTTGCGGCCGTACTCCCCCGCCACGAGGTGGTCGGTCTCGCCACCACGCTCGAGCGAGAGGAAGGAGTAGACCATCCCGCGCAGGTCCGCGTCCGCCTCCGCCTCGTACGCCCCGACCTGCGGCAGCACGTGACGTGCCCCGCGGCCTCGCAGCCGGGAGCGGAGGCGCTGCACGTCGGCCGGTCGGAAGACGCGCAGACCCCCGCCGCTGGCGGCCACGAACAGGTGGTCGCCGTACCAGGCGAGGCCGCCGGCGTGCACCGGTACGCGCCGCAGCCCGGGCAGGCCGCCGATGCGTCGCTCCTCGACCAGTCGCACGTGGGCGTAACGCGGGGCCGGGCCCGGCCCGACGTCGACGACCGAGATCCGGGAGCCGAGCAGCAGGTACCCGAGTCCGCCGTGGCCGTACCAGCTCGTGAGGAGGACGGGACGCCCCGTCCACGTGCCGTCACCGGCCGAGTCGACCGGGTCGAGGCGGGCCGTGACGCCCTGCGGGTACCACCAGCGGGTGCCGACGTCGCGGTCGTCCCACCGGAAGCCGTCCTCGGCAGCGTCACCGGGCACGTCGGTCCAGGTGCAGGCGCGGTCGAGTCGGCCGAGCACGCCGTCGAGCCCCACACGGCGCGGGCGGGTGCGCAGGGGCCGGCCGGGGCGGTGGACGAGCCGCAGGGCGGTCGGATCGGTCATCACGGCTCCCCCGGTCGTCGGACGTCTCGAACGCCGACGACGCTAACGGTCGCGGTGGGAGACCGCCCGCCGGCACCGCTCGTGGTCGTGGAATGACCACGACCGGGCAGCCGTTGACCCCGTCATGACCACACTCGGACTCATTGGCAGCGGCAACATCGGCAGCACCCTCGCACGCCTGGCGGTCGACGCCGGGATCGACGTGGTGCTGAGCAACAGTCGAGGGCCGGAGACGTTGAGCGAGCTCGTCGACGAGCTCGGTCCGCACGCCCGGGCCGCGACGGCCGAGCAGGCCGCCGAGGAGGGCGACGTCGTGGTGGTGACCGTGCCGCTCAAGGCCTACCGGGAGGTGCCGGTCGAGCCGCTGCGGGGGAAGGTCGTCATCGACACGAACAACTACTACCCCGAGCGCGACGGCTCCATCGCCGAGCTCGACGACGAGTCGACCACGACCAGCGAGCTCCTCCAGGCGCACCTGCCCGAGTCGCACGTCGTGAAGGCGTTCAACAACATCTACTTCAAGCACCTCGGGACGCTCGCGCGGCCGTCGGGCGCCCCGGACCGCTCGGTGCTGGCCATCGCCGGCGACGACGCCTCCGCGAAGGCCGACGCGAGCGCGCTGCTGGATCGGCTCGGGTACGACGCCCACGACGTGGGCCCGCTCGCCGAGGGCTGGCGCTACCAGCGCGACACCGCCGCGTACGCGAGCCTCTACGCCGACCCCAGCCCGGACAACGCGGACTGGGCGCCGCGCACCGTCACGGCCGACCTCCTCCAGGAGAAGCTCGACGCCGCCGTGCGGTACCGCGACGAGTAGGCGACTGGATCCCGCAGTGCTCGGGAACGCACCAGGGCCCCCAGCAGTGAGTGCTGGGGGCCCTGGCCCGTACGTGGCAGGTGAAGGATTCGAACCTTCGAAGGCAATGCCGGCTGATTTACAGTCAGCTCCCTTTGGCCGCTCGGGCAACCTGCCTCGCGTGCCGCTCGCAGTGCGGGCGACGGAGAGAGAGCCTACCCCACGCCGTTAGGCTGATCGAATCCAGATCCACCCCCTCGGAGGAGACGCAGATGGCCGACTCGTCGTTCGACATCGTCAGCAAGTTCGACCGCCAGGAGGCCGACAACGCCCTCAACCAGGCGGTCAAGGAGATCAACCAGCGCTACGACTTCAAGGGCACCGGCGCCACGATCGAGTGGAAGGGCGAGCAGGGCATCGAGATCACCGCGAACGCCGACGAGCGCGCCCTCGCCGTGCTCGAGGTCTTCAAGGAGAAGCTCATCAAGCGCGGCATCAGCCTCAAGGCGCTCGAGACCGACGACCCTCGCCAGAGCGGCAAGGAGACCAAGCTCAACGGCACCTTCAGCGACGGCATCACGACCGAGCAGGCCAAGAAGGTCTCCAAGATCATCCGCGACGAGGGCCCCAAGGGCGCCAAGGTGCAGATCCAGGGCGACGAGCTGCGGGTCACGAGCAAGAAGCGCGACGACCTCCAGGAGATCATCGCGCTGGTCAAGGCCGCCGACCTCGACTTCCCGGTGCAGTTCACGAACTACCGCTAGCTGGTCGTCGGGCACACTGCAGAGGTGTCCGACCCGCTGCGCAGGCTGCTCGACGCGCCGCCCGACCTCCCGGTCACCGCGGGCCTGGCCGCCCTCGAGGAGGCGCTCCGCACCCGCGGGGTCGCGGTGGTGCAGGCCCCACCCGGCACCGGCAAGACGACCCTGGTCCCGCCGGCGGTCGCCGACGCCGTCGACGGGCGGGTCGTCGTCACGCAGCCCAGCCGCATCGCGGCCCGCGCTGCGGCCCGCCGCTTGGCACACCTGCTGGGCGAACCGGTGGGCGAGACCGTCGGGTACGCCGTGCGCGGGGACCGCCGCACCAGTCGGCGCACCCGCATCGAGGTCGTCACGACCGGACTGCTGCTGCGCCGGGTGCAGCACGACCCGGAGCTGGCCGGCGTCGGCGCGGTCGTGCTCGACGAGGTGCACGAGCGCCACCTGGACGCCGACCTGACCCTGGCCCTGCTGCTCGACATCCGGGCCAACCTGCGCGAGGACCTGCTGCTGGTGGCGATGTCGGCCACGATCGAGGCCGAGCGGACGGCCGCGCTGCTCGGCGCGCACGACGGGGGCGCTCCGGTCATCCGCGTTCCCGGTGCGCTGCACCCGGTGGAGGTCGTCTGGTGCCCGCTGCCGGCCGGGTCACGCCGCACCGACGACCGCGGCATCACCCCGGCCTTCCACGACCACGTCGCCGCGACCGTGCGGCGTGGGCTGGCCGAGCACGAGGGTGACGTGCTGGTCTTCGTGCCAGGCGTCGCCGAGGTCGAGGCGACCATCCGCCGCCTGGCCGGCGTGGACGCCGCCGTGCACGCCCTGCACGGCCGGCTGACCGGAGCCGAGCAGGACCGTGCGCTCAGCGAGGGTCCCCGCCGCCGGGTGATCGTCTCGACCGCGATCGCCGAGTCGTCGCTCACGGTCCCCGGCGTGCGCGTCGTCGTGGACGCCGGCTTCTCGCGCGAGCCGCGCACCGACCACCGTCGCGGACTGGCCTCGTTGGTGACGGTCGCGGTCAGCCGGGCCGCGGCCGAGCAACGAGCGGGACGGGCCGGGCGTCTGGGGCCGGGCGCCGTGCTGCGGTGCTGGTCCGAGGCGGAGCAGGCCCACCTGGCGGCCCACCCCGAGCCCGAGATCGCCACCGCCGACCTGACGGCCTTCACGCTGGAGGTGGCGCGCTGGGGTCATCGCGACGCACGAGACCTGGCCCTGCTCGACCAGCCACCCGCGCACGCCGCGGCGGCCGCCCGACAGGTGCTGTTGGACCTGGGGGCGATCACCGAGGACGGGCTGGCCACCCCGCGCGGGCGGGTGATCGCCGACGTGCCGGTCGACCCCCGGCTGGCGCGGGCCCTCATCGACGGCGCCGGGCTCGTCGGAGCCAGGCGGGCCGCCGAGGTGGTCGCGATGCTCGGCGAGGACGTCCGCGCTCCCGGCGGCGACCTGGTGGCCGCGCTCCGGTCGCTGCGCTCCGACCGGCGGGCCGGCGCGTGGCGCAGCCAGGTCACCCGGCTGGAGTCGATCGCGAAGGACCAGGAGGCCTCGCCCGACGCGCGACCGCTGACCGACGACGTGGCGGTGGGCCTCGTGGTGGCGCTGGCCCACCCGGACCGGATCGCGCGCAAGCGCCCCGGCGGCTCGACCTACCTGATGACCTCCGGCACGGGTGCCGCACTCGACCGTCGCGACCCGGGCGCCCTGGCCGGCCTCGAGTGGCTCGCGGTCGGCGACGCGGACCGTCGCCCCGGGGAGCGCGAGGCCCGGATCCGTGCGGCGGCACCGCTCACCGAGGACCTGGCCCTGGAGGCGGCGGGCTCCCTCTGGACCGAGGTGGACGAGGTCAGCTGGACCGGCGGGCGCGTGCTGGCCCGCCGACGCACTCTGCTGGGCGCGATCGAGCTCGGCTCCGTCCCGCTCGGCGACCCCCCGGTGGAGGCCGTGACCGCGGCGATCCGGGGAGCGGTGGAGAGCGAGGGCATCGCCCTGTTCACCTGGACGGAGGCGGCCACCGCGTTGCGCGCTCGCCTCGACTTCCTGCACCGGGCGCTCGGCGATCCCTGGCCCGACGTGAGCGACGAGGCACTGACGCGGAACCTCTCCTCGTGGGTGGGACCGCAGCTCATGCGGGTGCGCTCGGCCCAGGACCTGCGCCGCATCGACGTCACGGCCGCCCTGAGGGCGCTGCTGCCGTGGCCGCAGGCCGGCCGGCTCGACGAGCTGGCGCCGGAACGGGTGGAGGTGCCCAGCGGGTCGACCGTGCGGATCGACTACGCCGCGGAGCAGCCGACGCTCGCCGTCAGGCTGCAGGAGGTGTTCGGCTGGTCGGCGGTGCCGGTGCTGGCGGACGGGAGGGTCCCGCTCCTGCTGCAGCTGCTCTCCCCCGCGCGGCGACCGGCAGCCATCACGGCCGACCTGGAGTCCTTCTGGGACAACGGCTACCCGGGGGTGCGGGCCGACCTCCGCGGGCGGTACCCCAAGCACGCCTGGCCGGACGATCCCCGCAGCGCGCCCGCCACGCGACGCACGAACACGCCCCGCGGCCCACGCTGAAGGGCCCCGACCGCGTGCGGTCGGGGCCCTCGTCGTGCTGCGTCAGACGATCAGTGCAGCAGGATCGCTCCGCTCAGTGCAGCAGGATCGCTCCGCTCAGTGCAGCAGGATGGGTGCTGCCGTGGCGTCCTCGTCGTCGAGGAGGTGCGACTCCTCCTTCTTCCGGGGCAGGAAGAGCGCCGGGACGATCGCGACCAGCACGAGCGCCAGCGCGACCATGAAGGTCGAGGAGAACGCGTCGGCCGCGAACGACAGACCTCGCTGGATCACGTCGCCGGGCAGGCCGAGCTGGTCGAGCAGGCCCGGCTGCATCTGCGTGGCGATCGCGACGCCCGCCTCGGTGAGCGGCTCGCCGTTCTCGTCGACCGCGCCCTGGATGGTCGGCGACGCCTGGATGCTGTTGGTCAGGATGACCGAGAGCACCGCCGCACCGACCGAGCTGCCGACCTGCTGCACGATGTTGACCAGCGTCGAGCCGCGGGCCACCTCGTGGTTGGTCAGCGTCTTGAGCGCCGAGGTCATGATCGGCATCATCGTGCCGCCCATACCGAGACCCATCACGAACAGCGCGCCGCCGAGGAGCCAGTACGAGGTGTCGGCACTGAGCATCGTGAACGGGACGAACCCGGCCGCGATGAGCAGCATGAAGAACGGCACCGTGCGGCCGACCGGGATCTTGTCGGCCATGAAGCCGGCGACCGGCATCATGATCATCGCGCCGAGACCCTGCGGGGCGATCAGCAGACCGGCCATGAGCGTCGTCTCGCCTCGCACCTGCAGGAAGTAGCTCGGGAACAGCAGGCCCGCGCCCATGAAGGCCACGATGAAGACGAACATCGTGACGACCGCGACCGTGAGGCGACGGTTCTTGAACAGGCGCAGGTCGATCAGCGGGTGCTCCGGACGGAACGCGTGGAACACGAAGGCCGTGATCAGCAGCAGGCCGATCGTCACCGAGACCCACACGCGCGGGCCGAGGTGCACGCCGTTGCCACCCTCGGCGATCGAGGAGACGCCGAACAGGAACGCCGCGAGACCGGGCGACAGCAGCAGCATGCCCATGAGGTCGAACGACTCCGAGTTGGACTCGGTGTCCTTCGGCAGGACGCGCCACGCGACGGCGATCGCGATGATGCCGATCGGCAGGTTGATCAGGAAGATCCAGTGCCAGCTGAACTGGTCGATGAGCCAGCCGCCGAGGATCGGGCCACTGATGGGGCCGAGCAGCATCGGCACGCCGAGCACGGCCATGAGGCGACCGATGCGCTCCGGGCCGGCGGCCCGCGTCAGGATCGTCATGCCGAGCGGCATGAGCATGCCGCCACCGAGACCCTGCAGCACGCGGAACGCGATGAGCATCTCGATCGAGTCGGCTGCGGCGCACAGCACGGAGCCGGCGGTGAACAGCACCAGCGCGGCGATGTAGAGCCGCTTGGTGCCGAAGCGGTCAGCCGCCCAGCCGGTCAACGGGATGACCGTGGCCAGGGCCAGCGTGTAGCCGGTCATGGTCCAGGCGACGGTCGCGAGCGTCGTGTCGAACACGTTCGCGAAGGTCGGCAGCGCGACGCTGACGACGGTGATGTCGAGGATCGACATGATCGCGCCGAGCACGACGACGCCGGCGACCTTCAGCACCGGCCCGTCGAGCTTGTCGGTCGCTGCGGGTGCGGATGCACTCATGCAGTCACTTCTTTCTGGAGGTCGGACGCAGGTGGTCGCCTGCGAGAATCGGTTCGAGTGCCGCGGAGAGCCGGGCACACAGGTCGGAGGGGATCTGGTCGACGACGTCGCGCAGGGCCTGGGCCTTCTGCTCGCCGTGGGCGTCGGCCAGCTCCAGGCCACGCGGGGCCAGCGAGACGAGCTTGACCCGACGGTCGGCCTCGCTCTCGCGCCGCTCGACGATCGAGAGCTTCACGAGCCGGTCGATGACGCGCCCCTGGGCCGCCACCGAGATGCCGACCTCCTCGGCGATCGCCGAGATGGGCAGCGGCTCCGTGGCACAGGCCAGCAGGAACACCGTCTTGGCCTGGTTGAGCGTGAGATCGAGGTCGGCCGCAGCGTCGTTGGTGCGGGAGTGCATGACGCCCATGACCCGCTGCAGGAAGTCCTGCAGCTGGTCGTAGAGGACGACGGAGGAGGTGGACACGAAGAGAAATGCTAACCGATCGGCAACCATTGCAGGTCGGCAGGTGATGTGACATGGCTCGCACCTCCTCGGGGGAATACCGCGCTCCGTCACGCCTGCGCACCCCCATCGTCGCGGCCACCACCGACAGGACGCATCGGCCGAAGGTCTGGGTGTGCCAGATCACACGAGGCCAGGCCGTAGAATCAAGGCGGCGCCTCTGCGCCGTCACCCCGGCCGCCGCGCCGCCCCCTTCTCCAGACTCGGATTTCTGCATGCCCATTCGCCATGACCTGCGCAACGTCGCGATCGTCGCCCACGTCGACCACGGCAAGACCACGCTGGTCGACGCCATGCTCCAGCAGCAGGGCAACTTCGACGAGCACCACCAGCTGACCGAGCGCGCGATGGACTCCGGTGACCTCGAGCGCGAGAAGGGCATCACGATCCTCGCGAAGAACACCGCGGTCCGCTACAACGGCCCCGGCTCGCCCGAGGGCGGCGTCACGATCAACATCATCGACACCCCCGGCCACGCCGACTTCGGTGGCGAGGTCGAGCGCGGTCTGTCGATGGTCGACGCCGTCGTGCTGCTCGTGGACGCCTCGGAGGGCCCGCTGCCCCAGACGCGCTTCGTGCTGCGCAAGGCGCTCGCCGCGAAGATGCCCGTCATCCTCGTCGTCAACAAGGTCGACCGCCCCGACTCGCGCATCGCCGAGGTCGTCGACGAGACCTACGAGCTGTTCCTCGATCTCCTGCCCGAGGACGCCGGCGACGACGCCCTCGACTTCCCCGTCGTGTACGCGTCGGCCAAGGCCGGTCGCGCCTCGACGACGAAGCCCGCCGACGGCGGCCTGCCCGAGGACGAGAACCTCATCCCGCTGTTCCAGACGATCATGGACGCCGTCCCCGCCCCGGAGTACACCGAGGGCGCGCCGCTGCAGGCGCACGTCACCAACCTCGACTCCTCGCCGTTCCTCGGCCGCCTCGCGCTCGTGCGCGTCAAGGAGGGCGAGCTCAAGAAGGGTCAGCAGGTCGCGTGGATCAAGCGCGACGGCTCGATCGAGCGCACCAAGATCACCGAGCTGCTCATCACCGAGGCGCTCGAGCGCAAGCCCGGCGAGAAGGCTGGCCCCGGCGACATCGTGGCCATCGCGGGCATGTCGACCATCACGATCGGCGAGACGCTGGCCGATCCGGAGAACCCGGTCGCGCTGCCGCTGATCCACGTCGACGAGCCCGCCATCTCGATGACGATCGGCACCAACACCTCGCCGCTCGCGGGTCGCGAGAAGGGCACCAAGGTCACGGCGCGCCTCGTGAAGGACCGCCTCGAGTCGGAGCTGATCGGCAACGTCTCGATCAAGGTGCTCCCGACCGAGCGCCCCGACGCGTGGGAGGTCCACGGTCGTGGTGAGCTCGCGCTGGCCATCCTGGTCGAGCAGATGCGCCGCGAGGGCTACGAGCTGACCGTCGGCAAGCCTCAGGTCGTCACGCGCGAGGTCGACGGCAAGATCCACGAGCCGGTCGAGCGCCTCACGATCGATGCGCCCGAGGAGTACCTCGGCGCCATCACCCAGCTGCTCGCGGTGCGCCGCGGTCGCATGGAGCAGATGATCAACCACGGCACCGGCTGGGTCCGCATGGAGTTCCTCGTGCCGGCGCGTGGCCTGATCGGCTTCCGCACCGAGTTCCTCACCGACACGCGCGGCACGGGCATCGCCCACCACGTGTTCGAGAGCTACGAGCCGTGGGCCGGCGAGATCTCCACGCGTCCGTCCGGCTCGCTCGTGGCCGACCGCGCCGGCGCCGTCACGTCGTTCGCGATGACGAACCTGCAGGAGCGCGGCACGCTGTTCGTCGAGCCGACCACCGAGGTGTACGAGGGCATGATCGTCGGCGAGAACTCGCGCGACGACGACATGGACGTCAACATCACCAAGGAGAAGGCGCAGACCAACATCCGGTCGGCGACGTCGGACAACTTCGAGAAGGTCATCCCGCCGAAGAAGCTGTCGCTCGAGCAGTCGCTGGAGTTCTGCCGCGAGGACGAGTGCGTCGAGCTCACGCCCACCCACGTGCGCATCCGCAAGGTCGTGCTGAACCAGTCCGAGCGCGCCCGCGCCGCCAAGGCCCGCCGCTCCGGTCGCTGACCCCTCCCGCCCCTGGGCGGTGAGTTAGGGACCTGTCCGCTCCGCGAGCGGTGACTTGGGGACGTGTGCATGCCTCGCACTCGTCCCAAACTCACCGCCGACGCGGGGGCGGCTCCGCGGGGATGCGGCGATAGAGGCTGCGGAAGTGCGGACCGAAGTCGGGTGCCGGGCCGTCGTAGCCGCCGGCGACGAGCTCCGCGTGGACCTTCGTCACGACCGCGATGACGTTGCGCATCTGCTCCTTCGTGACCTGGAGGTACCGCAGGTCCGTGGTCCGGACGAGCGCGTATCGGTCGATGTCGATGAGGTACTGGCGACGGTCGGTCTGGTGGTGGCCGCCCTCGTACTCGGCGATGAGCCTCCAGATCAACCAGGCAAGGTCGGCGATGATCGTGCGGCCGTCGATCGTGATCTCGACGTTGAGGTCTGGCTTCGGAAGGCCCGCGAACACGAGCGCGGCGCGGAACGCTGACTCCTCGGTCGACCACGAACGGCCGTCGAGGTAGGGCGCGATCCAGACGGCCTGCGCGGAACCGGCGCGCCAGTCGTCGTGGCGGGCGAGCTCGACGAGTCCGGCCAGGGTCATGTGACCTTCACGCAGGAGCCAGTCGCCGACGACGATCGCGTCGAGCACGATCGCCTCCGAACAGTAGGCGAGGTAGGCGGCGGCCGGGGTGACGGCGTGGTCGTCGGCGAACGGCATGCGCTCGGTGCGGTGCAGCATGATGCCCTCGGTGGCGATGTGGTGGTCCCGCGCGACGACGAAGTGCAGCGGACGTTCCGGGCCGTGGTCGAGGCCGAGCTGCTGGATGCGGGTGATGCCGGTCAGTCGCGCGTCGGGCGGCAGGGTCAGGACGGCGGCCAGGACCCAGTCGCTGCGCGTCATCACGTGATCGACGTGTACCCACACCCGCGGGAAGAGACGGCGCCAAGCGCTACCTCGGAGCATGCGTGCGGACACGCCCAGTGCCGCGGCCGTGCTCGCGCGAAAAGGCATGGCTCGAAGCGGTTCCGGAACGTGTGGATCTGGCCCCATGGCGAGAGCCTGACCGCACCTGAGCGCACCCGACCTGGCCGACCTCGTCGGCTGTGGACCGCCGTCACCTGCGGAAAACCCGGGGCGGTGAGTATCGGACGTGTCCCGCGCCTGAGCGGTGAGTCTGAGACGTGTCCGGTCCGCGCACTGGTCCATAAGTCACCGCCCGCTGGGCGGACGGGTCTCTAAGTCACCGCCCAGGGGTTAGGGGGTGAGGAGGAGGGGGAGGGTCGTGGCGACGCGGGCGGTGAGGTTCGCTCGGGCAGTGGCGGGGTCGACGGAGCCGGCGATGACGGCCTGCTCGAAGAGGCCGTCGACGAGGGCGTACGCCGTGGGCGCGTCGACGCACGGCGCGCGGCCGGCCAGCTCGGCGTAGCGCGTGAGCACCCGCCAGGTCATCTGCTCCAGCAGCCGGTCGACGTGCAGCACGTCGCCGCGCAGCGAGGGCTCGAACATGCTCTGCGCCCGGACGTCGTACCAGAGCCGGTGCAGCCCCGTGTCCTCCACGAGCGTCGCACCCATCGTCGCGAGGAAGCCCTCGGTCAGCTCCTCGACCGTCGTCGCGGCGTCCACCACGGCGTCGTAGCGCCGCGAGCAGGCCGTCTTGTAGTGACGCACGCAGAACGTGATCAGGTCGATCTTGTCGCTGAAGTAGTAGTGCACGACGCCGTGGCTGAACTCGGAGTTCTGGGCGATCTCGCGCAGGCTGGAGCGCGCGTAGCCCAGCTCGCCGAGGGTCTTGAAGGCCGACTCGGCCAGCTCGAGCCGTCGCCGGTCGGCCTTGCCGGACGACGCGTTCTCGCCGCCCTCGAGGGGTGTGACTGCCATGACTGCCTCCTTCGCCGCCCCAGCCTAGTCCGAGCGGACGGTCGAGGTCGTCGATCTTGACAACTGTCCAGAAAAGTCTTGACAAGTGTCAAGATGTTACGCCAACGTGACGTGCATCACCCCACAGCGCCGTGGGCTCCGGCTGACGGCGGCGACGAAGGAGAACCGATGACCGTATTCGACCTGACCGGGCGCACCGCGCTCGTCACGGGAGGCGCGCAAGGCCTCGGACTCGGCATGGCCACGGCCCTGGCCGCAGCCGGTGCCCGCGTCATGATCGGCGACGTCCAGACCGACGCCGGACGCGCCGCCGCCACCGCGCTCGGCGACGGCCACGGCTTCGTCGAGCTCGACGTCACGAGCGAGGCGACGTGGGAGAACGCCGTCGCCCAGACCGTCGGACAGCTCGGCGGCCTCGACATCCTCGTGAACAACGCCGGCATCGAGATCACGAGCCTGCTCACCGACGTCCAGGCCGACGACGTCCGCCGCATGCTCGAGGTCAACATCCTCGGCACGACGCTCGGCATCAAGCACGGCCTCGGCGCGATGCGTCCCGGTGGAGCCGCCGGCAACGGCGGCGCGATCATCAACGTCGCCTCGGTGGCGGCCACGATCGCCTTCCCCGGCATCGCGGTCTACTCGGCCACGAAGTCGGCGGTCGACCGCCTGACCCGCGTCGCCGCGATGGAGGCCGGCAAGCTCGGCACGGGCGTCCGCGTCAACTGCATCTACCCCGGCCTGGTGCCGACGGAGATGGGCGCCGGCCTGGCCAACGACGTCGCCAAGCTCGGACTGTTCGAGTCGCCCGAGGCCGCCGTCGGCGCGGTCATCGAGCTCACGCCCGCGGGCCGCCTCGGCGAGGTCGAGGACATGGCGGACGCGGTCGTCTTCCTCGCGTCGGACGCCGCGAGGTTCATCACGGGTGCAGGACTGCCCGTCGACGGTGGAATGGGGATGTGAACGCCATGTCGGACAAGCGTGTCGTGGTCTACGGAGCCTCCGGATACACCGGACGTCTCGTCTGTGAGTACCTGCGCGAGTACAACGTCCCGTTCATCGCCGCCGGCCGCAGCGAGGACAAGCTCACCGAGTCCCTCGCCAGCCACGTGGCCGGCGTCGAGACGGCCGAGTACGAGATCGTCGCCGTCGAGCACGACGTGGAGTCGCTGACGCGGCTGTTCGAGGGCGCCGACGTCGTGCTCAACACCGTCGGCCCGTTCTCCGACCTGGGTCCGGCGGTCGTCGAGGCCTGCCTCGCGGCGGGCGCGCACTACACCGACACCACGGGCGAGCAGGACTGGCTCGTGACGTGCGACGAGCAGTACGGTGCCGACTTCGCGGCCGCCGGCCTGCTGCTCTCACCGGGCATCGCCCAGATGTACACGACCGGCGAGATCGCGGCCCAGCTCTGCCTCGAGACGCCGGGCCTGGACACCCTCGACATCGCGGTGTTCTGGGGCGGCAGCCCCACGATCGCCTCGACCCGCACGATCCTGGTCAACGCGGCGACCTCCGCCGCCCAGTACCTCGAGCAGAACACCTACGTGCCGTTCGACCCCGAGGCCGGCCTCGTGCCGCTCGTGGTCCCCGGGCAGCACGAGCTCGCGCTGTCGCTGCCGTGGGGCGGCACGTCACACCCCGTCTGGTTCAAGCGCGATCCCCGCGTCGCGAACTGCAAGGCGCAGGGCGGCGTCTTCAACGCGGCACTGATGCACGGCGTGCCGCAGATCGTGGCCGCAGCGCTCGAGGCCACCAAGGACATGTCGCCCGAGGACCGCGACGCAGCCCTGACCGAGACCGCGCTCCAGGTCATGAACGTCATGCCCCCGCGCGAGAACCCACGGGTCAACAAGTCGCTCGACTCGGTGCACGCATCCGGCCCGCTCGGTCGCGCGCACTGCGTCATCCACGGCAACAGCAACTACAAGCAGACGGGCCTCCTGCAGGCCTATGCCGCCTACTCGTTGCTGCAGACCCCGCCCCTGCGCGTGGGGTTCGCGAGCGGCTGCCAGGCCTTCGGTCACCGCGAGCTGCTGGGCGTGCTGCGCGCGTTCGGCCTGGTCGCCGAGCCCCGACTGACCGTGCAGGCCTGAGGCACGCATGCGACTCGTCGACTACCTCGACAAGGGGGCCTCCCTCGATGCGGAGGCCCCCTGCCTCACCCTGGACGACCGCTCCCTGAGCTATCGCGAGGTGCAGGACCTGGCCCGTCGGGTCGCCGCGGCGCTGGTCGCCCGCGGCGTCCGCCCGGGCGGCAAGGTCGCGATCCTCTCGGCGAACGACCCGATCTCGTTCTCATGCGTCTTCGGGATCAGCCTGGCGGGGGCCGTGTGGTGTCCGATCAACCCGCGCAACGAGGCCGCCGAGAACCGCGACCTCCTGTCGGCGTTCGACTGCGAGGTGCTGATCTACCAGGAGGGGTTCGCGCCGCTGGTCGAGCGCATCGCCGACGATCTTCCGGGCGTGCACACCTTCGTGTGCCTCGACGGGGCTCCCGTCCGCGGCATCGACTGGGACGCGTTCACGGGTCCGGCCGACTCGACCGACGAGCACGAGCCCGACTCGATCGCGATGCTCGTGGGAACGGGCGGCACCACCGGCAAGCCCAAGGGCGTGCTGCTCACGGAGTCGAACCTCGAGACCATGACGAGCATGACGCTGATCGGCTACCCGTTCGGCCGCCGGCCCGTCTACCTCGCGATCGCTCCCCTGACCCATGCCGCCGGCGTGCTCTGCATGCCGGTCCTGAGCCTCGGTGGCGAGATCGTCATCATGCGCAGCCCCGACGTCGACCGGTTCCTGGAGCTCGTCGAGATGCGGCGCGTGACGCACACCTTCATGCCGCCGACCCTCATCTACGCCCTGCTGGGCTCTGAGCGGCTCGACTCCACGGACCTGTCGTCGCTGGAGTGCTTCTGGTACGGCGCCGCCCCCATGTCGGTCACGCGCCTGGAGGAGTCGCTGCGGCGCATCGGCCCCGTCATGGGTCAGCTGTTCGGCCAGACCGAGGCGCCGATGATGATCTCGATGCTGCCGCCCGCGGAGCACTTCGAGGCCGACGGCTCGGTGGCCACCGCCCGACTCGCGTCGGCCGGCCGGCCGGCGCCGCTCGTGACGGTCGAGATCATGGACGAGCACGGCACGCTCCTGCCCCGAGGCGAGCGCGGTGAGGTCGTCGTGCGGAGTCCCCTGGTCATGGCCGGCTACTACAAGAACCCCGAGGCCACCGCGGAGGCGTCGGCCCACGGCTGGCACCACACCGGCGACATCGGCTACCTCGACGCCGACGGCTACCTGTTCATCGTCGACCGCGCCAAGGACATGATCATCAGCGGCGGCTTCAACGTGTACTCCACGGAGGTCGAGCAGGCGGTCATGGCGCACGGCGGCATCCGCGACTGCGCCGTGCTGGGCCTCCCCGACGAGAAGTGGGGCGAGCGGGTCGTCGTGGTCGTGCAGCCCGAGCCCGACGCGCAGATCGACGGCGAGGCCCTCCGGGCGTTCGTCAAGGAGCGCATCGGCAGCGTCAAGACGCCCAAGGAGGTCCACGTCTGGGACGACCTCCCGCGCTCGAAGGTCGGCAAGGTCGTCAAGCCCGAGATCAAGGCCCGGCTGCTCGTCGGGGACGCTCCCGCGGAGGGCTAGCGCACGAGGCGCGGCACGCCGAACGACGTGTGCACCGGATCGGTCGTGAGCACCGAGACGGGCGGGGTATCGACGACGCCCGGCAGTCCGGCGGCAGCGACGAGGGTGTCGTCGAGCCCGAGCAGCTCACCCTCGCGCAGCACCCACGGGGCGTGGGTGTTCGGCACCCACCAGGTGCGTCCGAGGTGGCGGGTGTGCAGCCCGAAGCGAGCCGTCAGGAACACCGACAGGTCGTCGGGGTCGGCGATCACCGCACCGCGGCGCACCGTGATGCGACCGCCGGCGCCCCGCGGAGTCGGCCACCGGCGGCGCGTGCGGTACTCGAGCACGTCGCCCTCGCGCTCGAGCGACATCCGGGCCCAGGTGTAGGGCGTCGCGAAGGCGAGCCGGGCAGCGAGGCTCACGGCCAGGCGGTCGGTCTCGAGCGAGCGGAACACGACCCCGTGGCGGCCGGCCTCGTCGACCGAGTAGAGCCGCACGTTCGTCTCGAGGAAGTCGCCCAGCCAGGGGATCGCCGGTCCTCGACCGAAGCCCGCACGCCGCATGACGAACGGGATGAGCCCCACATAGGTCGAACCGCCGAGGACGTCGGGACGCGTCCCCCGGGGCAGCAGCGGGGCGACCCGCTCGGGATCGACCGCCCAGTGCACGTAGGCCAGCTGGTCCCACGTCTGGCGCATGATCCTCGGTCCGGCCAGCTCCGGCGGGCGTGGATCGAGGGTCGTCACCCCTCCATCCTCCTCGCGCCGAGCGCTCCCGGCCCGGTGAGATCGTGTGACGCTCGCGGCCTGCGCCTCAGAGCACGCCGCGGGGGCGGAGCTGCACCGAGATGCGGGGGCCCACCGGCTTGGACGTCTTGAGCACCGCATGGTCCCAGGTGCGCTGGCAGCTGCCGCCCATGACGAGCAGGTCGCCGTGGCCGACGAGGAAGCCGATCGCCTCCCCGCCGCCGCGCGGCCGCAGGCTGAGCCGCCGGGGCGCCCCGAGCGAGACGATCGCCACCATCGTGTCCTCCTCGCGACCCCGTCCGATGCGGTCGCCGTGCCAGGCGACGCTGTCGCGCCCGTCGCGGTAGTAGCAGAGCCCCGCCGAGACGAACTCTTCCCCCAGCTCGTCGGCGTAGTGGGCGTTGAGCGCGCCGCGCATCTGCTGCAGCGACGGGTCGGGCCACTCGTGCTGCGGGCCGAAGTGGGCGAGCAGGCGCGGCACGTCGACGACGGAGTCGTACATCTCGCGGCGCTCGGCCTTCCAGCGCACGGTGGTCTGCAGGCTCAGGAAGAGGGGATCGGCCCCGTCGACCCAGCCGGGCCGGACGTCGACCCAGGCCCCGTCACCGAGGTCGCGCCGCTGCACCCGAGCGCCGAGCGCCCCGAGCGTCGGGACCTCGGCGTGGTCGAGCAGCGACGCCTGGAAGTACACGCCGTCATGATAAGCAGGGATCGAACGAATGTTCTAGGCCTGGGGCCGTGTCGCCTCGCTCGCCTGTGCCATCTCGCAGGTCTTCGGTGACAGTTTCGAATCAGCACATCGGTGACGATCCGGAGACTTCTCCCGGTGACAGTTCGACGTTAGATCGCATCCTCCGGCTCTTCGACTCAGCCCCAGCAGTCGGCAGTCATATACGCCACAGCCGACCGATTTCGGACGGGCGATGGTGAGCCGCCCGGAACTCTCAGTTGCGCGAGGTGTCGGGACCGGGTGCGATACTCGGACGAGGCAGAGGAAGCACCGGGGGTGCACGTGAGATGGACCGACGGAACCTGAAGCGCCATAGCGGCTGCGTCGCAGCCGTGTTCCTTCTAACGGCCAGCCTGGCCGCGTGCAGCGGCGAAGACGGTCCTTCTCCATCTCCATCCCCGATCTCGAGCTCACCGCCGACGGCCGCGCCTGACTGGGTGAACAACTTCTCCGAGACTCAGGTCGAGGCCGCGCACGAGGCCATCGACTTTCTCCATTCGTACGACGCGAAGATCAACGACTTTCTCGAGGCCGGCCGGGCCACGCCCGACGTCCTCGCGTACTTGCAGGACACTCACGCGGACTGGCCTGCTGTCTGGGATCAATTCATGAAGGCAGAGGCCGAAGGTCGCACCACGACGAGGCAACCGGGATGGGACGCGAAGACCACGCCCACCGAGGTGATGGTGACGCCGGAGGACTCTGTCGTGGTCACCATCACGCGCTGCATCGACCCGAGCAAGATCGCCGACTACATCGATGGCGTCGCACAACTGCAGCCAATCACCGGGTACTACGAGCAGATCGTCGGATTGGAGCGCGACACGACAGGCACGTGGAAGGTCAGCGACATCTCTACCGACCCACAGGCGACCTGCGATCTCCCAGTGGGTTGAACCTCGTCCTGCCGCTCTCTGCTGGACTGACGTTAGCTGCGGTGCCGATACAGGAGCCTGCAGCCCGGAAGGCGAGCGTCAGGGCATCACGGGAGAGCTGACGTTGAGTCCAGCTGCTTGAACGACGAGAGGTCGTTGCAGCCGTTCAGGGTGGCCTTGGAAGCGAACCAGCCCCCAGCTGGAGCCTGGTCAACGACGTAGGTGCCGCCGGCGTGCTCGACCCAGACCGGGGCTCTCTTGGAGGCCGGTCCGAAGGGAGTCTCGATGATGGTGTCGGCCGTCGCCTCCGGGACGATCTCCCGCAAGGCTTCCAGCACGGTCGCCGCGCCGGGAGTCTTGTCGTCGGGGAAGCGTTCGACGATCAGGTCGGGAACCTCATCGGCCTCACACAGCAGTGACCCGGCCGTCTTCTCGATCGGGGGCGACGGTTCTTGCTCAGAGGCCGCGACGACGGTGTCAGGTCCCCCGCTATCAGGCGATTCGCCGTCGAAAGCCACTGCGCTAGAGGCGATGGCTACCAGGGCGAAGACGCCGCCGGCCGCCGCCACTCGCTGGGCAACGTTCAACTTCATGTCAAATCCCCGTTCTTATGCGCAGTAGACAGTTGGGACGTAGATGGCGAGATACGCGTTGCTCGACCAGCCGCGAACCCCCGTGGCCCGGTTGGTGTGGTTGCCCCAGCCGCTCTGGGTGTACCACAAACAGATCCCCTGACCGGGGTACCCGAGGCCGACTGAGGTGTATCCGGTGCCGGCGCCGGTGCGAATTTTGACGCCGGTCGCGGTGTAGTCACCAGATCGGTAGGCCCACGCCGCCGAAGACGGGACGGTCACGAGGAGAGCCAGAACGAACGCTACGACCCATCGGATTGATCTGTGGTGCGATGTCCGCATGAAGCCTCCCAAGTAAGAACCGTCAAACCGCAGCGTTACACCAGTCACACAACCCATCAACGCTGACAGTGAAATTCGGCTTGGTTCGGACGGAAGTTGTCACCTGGGTGACAAAAACGGTCTGCCCCGAGCACACCCGACTAGTCCCGGGCACGCGATACGTCGGCAACGGACGTCGCCGCGGCCCACGATCGAAACACACCCCACCGTCACCCAAGTCCTGAGACATCGAGCGGCACCCATGTCGCGATACAGACCTGTCACCGATCTCCTGAGACATCACACGCCTCGCTCGCCTGGGCCCATCGTCGCGCCGCCTCCGCCGCGGCCGCCGCCACGAGGCCGGCGAGCTCGGGCCGCTCCGGCACGGGGAACGACGTGTACGCCCCACGACCCCCGGCCGTCGGGCGCCCGTAGGCCTTGGCCGCGAGACTGCCGTCGGGCAGCATCCGGATCGTGATCGACGTCAGCCGGAACTCCTCGCCTCGCCGCTCGTCGGTCCACTGAAGGTCTTCCGGCACGGCGACGTTGGCGGCCAGCGCATTGACCTGAACGGCGTCCACGCTCCGACCGTACGCGACACCGGTGGCCACCGTCGCGCCCTAGACTGGCGGGGTGACTCCGGCCTGGGACGCGCTGATCGGCGCCTTCGAACGTGCTGCCGGCGGGGCTCCGACCGACGTCGCCACGCTCGAGCCGCTCGTGAGCGCCGCGATCTCGGACGGCACGGTCGACAACGAGCTCGACCCGCACCAGACCGCGCGGCTCCTGTCGGCCCTGGCCGCCGGCACGCACGGACTCGGGCCGAGCGACTCCGACGTCGCGACCGCACTGATGGTCGCCACCCGCTGGCTGCACCCGCCGCGGCTCGGCGCGCGCCGCGAGCCCGGCCCCGCCGTCTGACGCGGTCGCCTCCGCGATACCGCCGGACAGGACTGCCTGCAGCCTGGTCTTGCAGGGCGAGACACGCACGATCGGCGGCGCGACGCTGCGACGGTGGGCGGACACGTACCGCCATCGGGAGGCACCAGCATGTCCGAGAAGTCCACCCCGTCGCCTGACGGGACCCCACCCAGCACGCCGAAGGCCGACGTCGACGAGGCCCGCAGCTTCGCCCTCTCCGAGGACTGGCTGGCGACGATCGTCGGCCTCGTGGTCGTCGCGCTCGCCGCGGCCGGCGTCATCACCGCCGACTGGATCCCGCTGTGAGCGCGGGGGCGGATCAGAACCGGGCGACGGAGCAGGGGCCGCTCGAGGACTCCGTCGTCAGCCTGCGCCGCGGGCTCTGGACCGGGGCCTTCCTCGCAGGCCTGGCCGCCGTGGTCGTCGGCGGGCTGCTCGCCCGCTACCTCGCCGTCCACGTGCCGGAGTGGACCGCCGACGGCGGTCTCGCCGAGCTCGGCGCGGCGGTCGAGTACCCCGTCTACGCGATCGCGATCGGCCTGCTGCTCAACGCGGTGCTCGCTGCGACCGGGGTGCGGGACCGTATCGCCGTCGGCTTCCGCACCGAGTTCTTCATCAAGACCGGCCTCGTGGTGCTGGGCGCCACCGTGCTGCTCTCGGTCATCGTGCGGGCGGCCGGGCCGGCGATCCTGCAGGGCCTGCTGCTGATCACGGGCGTCTTCGCCTTCACCTGGTGGTTCGCCGGGAAGCTGGGGCTGGACGACAAGCTGCGTGCTCTGCTCGCGTCAGCCGTCTCGATCTGTGGCGTCAGCGCCGCGATCGCCGCCGCCGGGGCCGTGCGCGCCAAGCGGGAGCAGCTCGCGTACACCGCGAGCCTCGTGATCCTGTTCGCGCTGCCGTCGATCTTCATCCTGCCGTGGCTGGCGGACCTCCTGGGCCTGTCGCCCTCGGTGACCGGCGCCTGGCTCGGCGGCAACATCGACACGACCGCCGCGGTCACGGCGGCCGGATCGATCGCCGGCGAGGAGCCGCTGCAGATCGCGTCGATCGTCAAGCTCACGCAGAACGCCCTCATCGGCTTCGTGGCCGTGGGCCTGACCGCCTGGTTCGCGTTCAAGGTCGAGCGCAGCAGCGAGGGTGCCCCGAAGGCGGTCGAGCTGTGGCACCGGTTCCCGAAGTTCGTGCTGGGCTTCCTGGCGGCCTCGGTACTGGCGACGGTCTACGCCGAGCAGGCCTCGGCCGCGAACCTCGAGCAGTTCGAGAGCACGATCAAGGTGTTCCGCGACAGCTTTCTGACGCTGGCCTTCGTGTCGATCGGCCTGGAGTTCAAGGTGACCTCGCTGCGGGAGGCCGGTTGGCGCCCCATCGGGGTGTTCGCGGCCGCGACGCTGGTCAACATCGGCCTGGCGCTGGCCCTGGCCTCGATCCTGTTCGCCGGCTTCACGCTCTGACGCGCACGGGTCAGGGGCTCACCACGACGACGAGGACGAGCCCCTGATCTGCGCCAGGTAGACCAGGGCGGCGACGGTGCCGGCGAGGTTGAGCAGCGAGAGCGGGTTCCACCAGACCAGGTGCGCGACCACGGCGATGCCGAGGATCAGCAGCCACGCGTTCTTCGACAGCGTGTCGGTGCCCGCGAAGTCGCCGCCGCTGCGGGCGACGCAGTCGCCGAGGGCGAACGCCTTCACGACGAAGAGCACGATCGTCAGCAGGAGGGCGATCGTGGACTGCAGGGATCCGAGTTCGAACACGGGAGCAGCGTAACGACCACGGGCGGACCGACATCCCCGAGAGTGGGATGTCGGTCCGCCCGTGGTGTGCGGAGCCGAGGATCAGGCCTGCGAGGCCGGAGCCTTCTTCGCGGCGGGAGCCTTCTTGGCCGCCGGAGCCTTCTTCGCAGCAGGCGCCTTCTTGGCGGGGGCCTTCTTCGCCGGAGCCTTCTTGGCCGGCGTGGCCTTCGTGGCGGTGGCCTTGGCCGGAGCCTTCTTCGCGGCGGGGGCCTTCTTGGCCGCCGGGGCCTTCTTCGCAGCAGGCGCCTTCTTGGCGGCCGGAGCGGTCTTGGCGGGCGCGGCCTTCTTCGCGGCGGGCGCCTTCTTGGTCACCTTGGCGACGGTCTCGGAGACGGTCTCCTCGGCCTTGTCGGTGTAGACCTTGACGGCCGAGCGGACGTCGTCGGCGGTGACGGAGCGGGCCGCGGCGACGAGCTCCTCGGCGCGCTTGGCGAGATCGGCGTAGGCGGTGGCGGCCGAGGTCTTGGCCTTGCCCTGCAGGTCGCTGACGTCGATCTTGGCCAGCTCGTCGGTGAGGGACTTGACGTCCTTCGCGATGGCCTTGATGCGGGTGTTCACGGAATCGGTGATGCTCATGGTGCGGTGTCCTCCTGGACGTTGGTGTTCTCGGTCTGCTCGGACAGCTCCAGGGCCAGCTCGTCGCCGGTGGCGACGTCGGCTCCGACGAACGAGCGGTAGATGTCGAGCAGGGTCGACTTCTGTCGTTCGGTCAGCCGTGGGTCGAGGGCGATGGCGTCCTCGACCATCCGAGGGCCGCTCCGGTCGACGTCGAGGATCCCGGCGCGGACGTAGAGCGACTCGGCCGAGATGCGCAGAGCCTTGGCGATCTGCTGCAACACCTCTGCCGACGGACGGCGCAGGCCTCGCTCGATCTGGCTGAGGTACGGATTCGAGACGTCCGACTCCTCGGCCAGCTGACGCAACGAGAGCTGAGCCTGGCGACGCTGCTCGCGGAGGTACTCACCGAGTCCCCCCACGGTGTCCTTGACCGTGTCCTTGACGGCGCCTGTCACGCCGTCGGTCGAGGTCAGCTTCGCCATGTCTCCATCGTGCTTGCAAAAGCAAGCAAGTGCAAGCAGAACAGCGAGCGATGTGGGTCACAGGGATTGGAGCGGTGGACAGGCCTCTGACCTGCGGCGATGTTGCCCCGGTCAGAACGCGGGGCGGATCTCGCCGACGGGCCGACCCCCGCCGAGCACCACCGGGCGCGGCTCGGGCAGCACGCTCGGCCCCCCGAGCACCTCCACCGCTCGGGCCATCGCGACGGTGAGCGCGCGCGCTCCCCCGTCCTCGACCTTGCCGACCAGCGCCGACCCGTCGGGCCAGCCGACCACCATGGTGCTCTCGGCCGCGGTCTTGGCGATGGCGCCCGGCATCGCCGTGATGAAGTGCCGCTCGGTGCTGCGGGTGCCGCTGACGTGGGTGGGGTGAGCCGTGATCGCGTCCACGAGGCGGCGCGACTCCGCCGTGCCACCGGTGGCGATGTGACCGATCGCCTGAGCGAGCCCGAGGACCGAGGTCGCGAGGAGCGGCGCGCCGCACCCGTCGACCCCCACGACGGCCGGGGGGCCGCCGGTCTCCCGCGTGAAGACCTCCGTGACCCGCTGCTGCAGCGGATGGCCCGGATCCAGGTAGTCGTGCGTCGACCAGCCCTGCCCGACGCAGGTCAGCAGCATCGCGGCGTGCTTGCCCGAGCAGTCCATGAGGATCGGCGCCTTGCCGCCGCCCTCGCGGATCACGCGCGCGTGCTCGTGCGGCGAGTCGGGCCAGGAGGCCGGCGTCTGCAGCGCCGACTCGTCGAGCCCGGCGCGCGCCAGCACGGCCCGCACGACCTCGAGCTGGAACACCTCGCCGTGATGGCTCGACGTCGCGATGGCGAGCTCGGCGCCGTCGAGCGGCAGGCCGGCCTCGAGCATCGCCAGCGCCTGGATCGGCTTGTTCGCCGACCGCGGGAAGATCACGGTCGTCGGGTCGCCGATCGACCAGTCGACCTCCCCCGCCGGGTCGACGTGCACCAGCACGCCCCGATGACGACTCTCGACGAGTCCCGACCGCTCGACCTCCACCAGCACGTCCACCTCGCCAGACTAGGACCGCGTCACGGATCCGCGGACCGGACCCGCCCACCGCCACTACGCTGACGACCGTGACCTCGCGCCCTTCCCTGGACGACCTCCACGCGATCGTGCCGGCCGGCGGCTCCGGCACCCGGCTCTGGCCCCTGTCGCGGCAGGCCCGGCCCAAGTTCCTGCTGGACCTGCTCGGTGACGGCAGGACCCTCCTGCAGCAGACGTGGGACCGGCTCGACCGGCTCGTCGGCCCCGACCGCGTCCACGTCGTGACGGGCATCGCCCACACCAGCGGGGTCCGGGAGCAGCTCCCGGACCTGTCGCACCTCGTCGTCGAGCCGTCGCCCCGTGACTCGATGCCCGCGATCGCGGTCGCGGCGGCAATCATCGCCGAGACCGATCCGGACGCCGTGATCGGCTCCTTCGCGGCCGACCACGTCATCGACGACGACGAGGCGTTCGCCGACGCCGTCACGCAGGCGGTCGTCGCCGCCCGCACGGGCCTGCTGGTCACGATCGGCATCACGCCCACCTCGCCGTCGACCGCGTTCGGCTACATCGAGGGCGGCGACGTGCTCGCGGTCGAGGGAGCCCCCACCGCCCTGGCGGTGCGGCGGTTCGTCGAGAAGCCCGACCTCGCGACCGCGCAGGAGTACGTCGCGAGCGGGTCGTTCAGCTGGAACGCGGGGATGTTCGTCGTGCGGGCCTCGGTACTGCTCGACCACCTCGCCCGCCTGCAGCCGACGCTGCACGACGGCGTGCGCGAGATCGCCCGCTCCTGGCACTCCGCCGAGCAGGACCTCGTGCTCGCCCGCGTGTGGCCGACCCTGACCAAGATCGCCATCGACCACGCGATCGCCGAGCCCGTCTCGCTCGAGGGCGGCATGGCGGTCGTCCCCGGCCGCTTCGGGTGGGACGACATCGGCGACTTCGCGGCGCTGGCGGACGTCGGCGCCACCTCCAGCCCCGGCACGATCTTCGTCGACGCCGACGGGCTGGTGATCTCCGGCGACGACACGACCGTCGCGGTCGTCGGGCTGCACGACGTCGTGATCGCGCGCACCTCCGACGCCCTGCTCGTGACGACCCGCGAGCACAGCCAGCGCGTCAAGGAGGTCTCGGCCGCGCTCCAGGAGCTCGGCCGCGCCGACCTGCAGTGAGCGGGGCGGGGTCAGACGAGGTCGATGAGGCGGCCGGCGATCTCGTCGTCCGGCGTGAACGCCACGGCGACCTCGCCGGAGCCCTCGACCTCGACCCGTCCGTCGGCGGGATCGAGGTAGACCGAGTCGCCGCGCACCATCGAGAGGCGGTCGCCGTTGCCGGCGACCAGCTCGACCCGACCGCCCGTGCACAGGGCGATGCGGCGCCCCGTGCCGTAGAGCTCGACGCCGTTCGCCGCGACGGCCACCTGCGTCACCGCGAGCGCGAACTCGTCGACGTCGGGCGCGAAGACCTCGGTCTCGGTGCCCACCACCTCGGGCGTGATGCGGGCCAGGCGCGACATGCCGCGCTCGAGGCACGTGACCAGGCCCTCCGGGTCGACGTGCTTGCTCGTGAGCCCGGCGCGCAGGACGTTGTCCGAGGAGGTCATGACCTCCAGGCACATGCCGTGCAGGTGCGCGTGGATGATGCCGGCGCCGAGGAACGCCGCCTCGCCGGGCTGCAGCGTGACCCGGTTGAGCAGCAGCGTCAGCACGAGGCCCGAGTCGCCCGGGAAGTGCTCGGAGACCTCCAGGACCGTCAGGTAGGCGCGCTTGACGTCGACGTGCTGGGCGACGAGCCGGCGGCACTCGTCGACGATCGCCGCGATCTCGGCCGGCTCCGGCGGCTCCTGCACGAGCTGCTCGACGATCCGGACGATGCCGTCGAAGCCCGGCTTCACCCGGAGCTCCTCGGCGAGCCGTGACGCCAGGTCGGTGTCGATGCCGTCGAGCACGCGCAGGATCTCGGCCGTGGGACGGAACCCGACCAACGTGTCGAAAGTCGTCAGCGCGTAGGCCATCTCGGGCTTGTGGCGCGGGTCCTTGTACGTGCGGTGCGGCGCGTCGAGGGGCACCCCGGCGGCGTTCTCGGCCTCGAAGCCGACCCGCGCGAGCTGGGCGTTCGGGTGCACCTGCAGCGACAGCGGGCGGCCCGCGGCGAGGATCTTCATCATGTACGGCAGCTGACCCGCGACACCGGCCAGCGACGCCGTGTCACCGTCGACCTCGACCTCGGAGGGACTCAGCTCGTGCGTGCCCATCCAGATCTCCGCGAGCGGGCGACCGTCGGGCGACGCCCCCAGGAAGTGGGGGATGTCGGACGAGGAACCCCAGTCGTAGTCGCGCGAGGCGTTCCGCAGCCGATGCATGGCCGCCATCGTATGTCGACGCCTCGACCCGCGGGACGAAAGGCCCGAGGATCGCGCGTCGGAGGTCGGGTCAGTCGCGGCGCGCCGAGTGCCGCGGCTTGCGCGGGGGCCCTGACGAAGGTCCCGACGGACCGCTGCGGCGCCCGCCGCGCGCGCCCTCGCCTCGGTTGCGGTTCGGCGGCGGACCATCGTCGAGCCGGAGGTCGATGAGCTTGCCCGAGATGCGGGTGCCGCGCAGGGCCTCGAACACCGCGTCGGGGAGACCCGCGGTCAGCTCGACGATCGCGTGGTCGGTCCCGAGGGTGATCTTGCCGAAGTCGGAACGCTTGAGGCCGCCCTCGTTGGCGAGCGCACCCACGATCGCCGACGGTCCGATCTTGTGGCGCTTGCCGACCGCGAGCCGGTAGCGCGTCCACTCCCCCGACTCCTCGGACTCGGAACGGCGTCCGCGGTCGCCCCCGCGATCGGCACCCCGGTCGAACCCGCGGTCGCCGTCCTCGCGCGGGGCGCGCTCACGACGCTCCCGCGGCTCGTGACGCTGCTCGGCCTCGGGCCGCAGGAAGAAGTTCGGGTCGTCGGCGCCCAGCACTGCCAGGGCGGCCGCGACGTCGGTCATCTCCACACCGTGCTCGGCGACGTAGGCCTCGACCAGGGCGCGGAACGCGTGGAACTGCGGGGAGCCGAGGCTCTCGGTGATCGACTCGGTGAGCCGCGACGCGCGCCGCTCGTTGACCTCGTCGGGCGACGGGACCGACATCTGCTCGAGCGTGCGGCCGGAGACCTTCTCGAGCGCCGACAGCATGCGGCGCTCGCGCGGCGTGACGAACACGATCGCGTCGCCGCTGCGGCCCGCACGGCCCGTGCGGCCGATGCGGTGCACGTACGCCTCGGTGTCGTGCGGGATGTCGTAGTTGATGACGTGCGTGATGCGGTCGACGTCGAGACCACGGGCCGCGACGTCGGTGGCGACGACGATGTCGATCGCCCCGGACTTCAAGCCGCCGACGATGCGCTCGCGCTGCGCCTGGGCGAGGTCGCCGTTCAGGGCGGCCGCGTCGAAGCCCCGGCCCCGCAACCGCTCGGCGAGGTCCTCGGTGGACTGCTTGGTGCGCACGAAGATCAGCAGGCCGTCGCCGTCCTCGACCTCGAGCAGACGGGTCAGCGCGTCGAACTTGCCGTGGTGGTGCACGCCGATCCAGCGCTGCTTGACCGTGGAGGTCGAGCGGATGCTCGCGTCGATCGAGACGTCGACCGGGTCGTGCAGGTACTTCTTGGCCAGGCGACGGATCGCCGGCGGCATCGTGGCCGAGAACAGGGCCACCTGCTTCTCGTCGGGGGTGTCGCGCAGGATGCGCTCGACGTCCTCCGCGAAGCCCATCGTGAGCATCTCGTCGGCCTCGTCGAGCACGAGGTGGTCGAGGCCCGACAGCTCGAGGCTGCCGCGCTCGAGGTGGTCGATGACGCGACCCGGCGTGCCGACCACGACGTGGGCGCCCCGCTCGAGCCCGCGCAGCTGGGCCGCGTAGCCCTGGCCGCCGTAGACCGGGAGCACACGGATGCCCGGAAGCTTCGCGGCGTAGCTCGTGACGGCGTCGGCGACCTGCAGCGCGAGCTCGCGCGTGGGCGCCATGATCAGGGCCTGCGTCTCGGACCGGTCCGGGTCGAGACCGTCGAGCATCGGCAGCGCGAACGCGGCCGTCTTGCCGGTGCCGGTCTGGGCCAGTCCGACGACGTCGCGACCGGCCAGGAGCTCGGGGATGGCCCGGGCCTGGATGGGGGTGGGCGACTCGTACCCGAGATCGGAGAGCACCGCCACGAGCCCGGCCGAGAGGCCCAGGTCGGCGAAGGTGGACGGGGTGGAACTCATGCTGCTCCGATGATCGGCGAGGTCGCGGTGCAGCGCAACGTCACCAACATCAATCAGCGCATCACCGGCGGGGTCCTCATACCGTAGTGTTTCGGCCAGTCCGGACCGCAATCGGGAGGAAGACTCGTGCGTCACACCCTGGGCGCCATCGCCCGTCGCTGGCCGATCGTGGCCGTCGTGACCCTCCTCGGCATCGGGCTCGCCGCCCTGGCCGTCACCTTCCAGTCCCCGCAGTACACCGGCACCGCCGAGGTCCTGGTGCAGCAGTCGGGCGAGGCCGGACCGTCCTCCCCCGGCGCCCGCGTGGTCGCCTCGTACGCCGCGACGCTCGAGGGTCGCGACCTCGCCGACGACGCCGGCGTCGACGCCCCCGTCACGGCCGAGCCGCGCGAGGGATCGGACGTCATCGAGCTCTCCGTCGACGGCGACACGCCCGAGCAGGCACGCAACCGCGCGGCGGCCGTGGTCGAGGCGTTCACGCGGTTCGTCGCCGACCGTGCGGGCGAGTCCGGGCTCACCGCGACCGTCGTGTCGTCGGCCGCGGCGAGCGACTCCGCCACGAGCCCCGACTGGGTCCTGTACCTGCTGGTCGGCGCTGCCGCGGGCTTCCTGGTGGGGGCCCTGGTCGCCCTCGCCCGCTCCGGCGCACCAGCCGTCGTGGGCACCGCCGACGACGCGAAGTCGCTGACCGACGCTCCCGTGCTGGGCACCGTGGCCCAGGACCCCGACATGGCCGACCACCCGCTGCTCTCGCAGCTGGAGTCGAACCACCCCCGCCGCGAGTCGATGCGCATCCTGCGCACGAACCTGCAGTTCCTGGACGTCGACTCCCCCCAGCAGGTCATCACGATCACCAGCGCCCTGCCGAACGAGGGCAAGTCGACCACGTCGTCGTCGCTCGCGATCGCCCTGGCCGAGACCGGCCGTCGCGTGCTGCTGATCGACGGCGACCTCCGCAAGCCACGGCTCGACTCGATGTTCGGCCTGGAGCGCACCGTCGGACTGACGACTGCCCTCGTCGGTCGGGTCTCGCCCGAGTCGGCCGTGCAGTCGACCCGCACGCCGGGCCTGGACGTCCTCACGAGCGGCACCTTGCCCCCGAACCCGTCGGAGCTGCTGCAGACCGAGGCGATGCTCAACCTCGTCGGCCACCTGTCCGAGAGCTACGACCTCGTCCTCATCGACGCACCGCCGCTGCTCGCCGTGACCGACGGCGCCCTGCTGGCCGCGCTGTCCGACGGGGCCCTGGTCGTCGTGCGGCACGGACGCACGCGGCTGGACGAGCTCAAGGGCGCCGCCGAGCGCCTGCAGGCCGTCGGCGCACGGGTGCTCGGCACCGTCATCACGATGACGCCGCGGCGCTCGACCTCGCGCTACGGCTACGGCAGCGGCTACGGCCCGGAGTTCTTCGCGCGCGAGACCGCGTCGAGCTCGGGGCGTCGCGCCGCCCGTCGCCGCTGAGTCCGGCGCTCAGGCGTTGTCGACGGTGACGGCGAGGGCGTTGAGCCGCTCGGCGATCGTCGCGCAGGCGGCGTCGATCTGGTCGGCGACCGTGCGGTAGACCGCCGGCTTGCGGCGGTATGGGTCGACGACGTCGAGGCTGCCGCGGGCGCGGCTGCGCAGCCGCGCGGCCTCGGCCACGAGCTCCTCCGGGGAGTCGGCCTCGACCGAGGGGGCCAGCTGGGCGAACTCGACGAGCGTGAAGGTGCGGCGCAGCGCCTCCGGGGTCCCGCCGAGGATCTCCGAGCGGTGGTCGCTGGTCGCGGTCAGGATGAGCCCGGCCGAGTCGACGAAGTAGTCGTCGATCGGGTGCGAGCGGAACGAGCCGGGGGTCAGCCCGAGGCGCATGAGCTCCATCGCCGCCATCGCGTCCATCGGCTTGTCGACCCAGCCGCGCACGCCGGCGCTGGCCACCTCGAAGTGCGACGGATCGAGACGGTCGCGCAGGACCATCTCCATCAGCGGCGACCGGCAGATGTTGGCGGTGCAGACCGCGAGCACCGCGAAGCGATGCTGCACGTCAGCCTCGCACCGAGGGCCGCACGTGCAGGCCGACCTCGGGGTCGACGACGACCTCCTGCGCGGCGGCGACGCCGTCGACCAGGAGCGGGGCCGCCAGGTCGACCGAGCGCTTCAGGAGCGCGAGGGCGATCGGACCGAGCTCGTGGTGGCGGGCCGAGGTGCCGACCGTGCCGACCTTGCGGCCGTCGGCCGTGACCTCCGACCCCACGGCCGGGAGGTGGTCGACGGAGCCGTCGAGGTGCAGCAGGGTCAGGCGGCGCGGAGGACGGCCGAGCGTGTGCACGCGCGCCACCGTCTCCTGCCCGCGGTAGCAGCCCTTGTCGAGGTGCACCGCGACGTCGAGCAGTCCGGCCTCGTTCGGGATCGTGAGCTCGTCGGTGTCGAGACCCACGCGAGCTCGGCCGTCGGCGATGCGCGCGGCCTCCCAGGCCCAGGTGCCGACCGGGTCGCCGAGCTCGGCGGGGAGGTCGGCCAGCGTCGCGCGCGGGCGGATCTGCCACGCCAGACCGGGCAGACCGATCACGGCGTGCTCGTCGGTGACCTCGCGCACCTCGACCCGGGTCATGAACCGCATGCGGTCCAGGAACGCGACGAGGGGCGCTGCGGCGCCCGGCTCGGTGTGGGCCCACACCGTCTCGCCGTCGTCGACGAGGTCGAAGCCGTGCTCGATGCGCCCCTGTGGCGACAGGATCAGCGCCGAGGTCGCCACCCCGGGCGCGAGGTCGCGCACGTGCTGCGTCGAGAGGTCGTGGAGCCACGTCAGGCGGTCGGGGCCCGAGATCGTCAGGACGTCGCGGTGCGACAGGTCGACGAACGTGCCGCCCGCCTCGAAGCGGCGCTGCTCGTTGACGATGCTGCCGTAGTGGGCCGCGACCGCGGAGTCCGGGGCGTCGGCGAAGACCGCTCCGGGCAGGTCCAGGAGCGGGGATCGACGGGACTCATACGCGCTCAAGCTGACCCCACAGGTGTGACTGCATCTCGTGTCCTTCGGCGGCCATGTCGTAGGCGTACATCAAACGGCTCTCGACCAGGCCGTAGAGGCGCTGGCCGGCGGTGTACTCGGTGGCCGACGCGGTGCGGGCGACCAGGTCGGTCGCGAGCTGGAGCCGCGGACCGTCGGTGGCGCCGTACCAGACCTCGGCGTGGCCGCTGGGGTGGGCGAGCACCATCTCGATGCCGTCGTCGGTGGGCCGCAGGAAGCCCGTCTCGAGCGCCCCCGGGCCGGTGCGGCCGCCCTGCTCGTCGGTGGTCCAGGACCGGCTGAAGTAGTGCAGGAACGGTCGGGTGTCGTGCGCGAACACGAGCTCCTGCTCGAACGTGTACGGCTCGACGGTCGGGTACTCGCCCCGCCCGTTGCCGTGCCAGGTGCCGAGCAACCAGGCGACCGGCACCAGCGAGGGGTGCAGGTCACTGGGGATCTCGAAGGGCATGCCACCGATCCTACCGGCGGGCCTATTCTCGAGGTCGTGAGAGCAGTCGTGCAGCGGGTCACCCGCGGCGCCGTGCGCGTCGACGAGCAGACGGTCGGCGAGATCGGGCCCGGCCTGGTCGTGCTGCTGGGCGTGACCCACGACGACACCGCCGAGGTGGGCGACCGTCTGGCCCACCGCCTGCACCGCCTCCGTGTGCTCGCCGGTGACACCTCCCTGGCCGACGGCGACGGCGAGGTCCTGGTGGTCAGCCAGTTCACGCTGTACGCCGACACGCGGAAGGGTCGCCGGCCGTCCTGGTCCGCGGCCGCGCCCGCGCCGGTGGCCGAGCCGATCTACGAGGCCTTCTGCGAGTCCTTGCGCTCCCGGGGCGTGCCGGTGGCCACCGGGCGGTTCGGTGCGCAGATGGCGGTCGAGATCGTCGGCGACGGTCCTGTGACGATCATCATCGACAGCTGAGGGCCCCGACATCGAGGTTGGACGGCGAGAATTGGGCCGGACCCGGCACAATAGGACGACATGCCCGCACGTGGTCGGGTCCGAAGTGGGAGTGAGAGCAGCATGGCCGCAGGTCGGGAGTCGTCGCGCAAGTACCGCGACGCCGGCAAGCGACGCATGGGTGGACTCCCCTTCCACCGCCGTCACCGCCGCCTGCTGCTGACGCTGCTGACGATCGTCGGGCTGCTCCTGACGTCCGTGGGCGCCTATGCGTACCACCTCAACAAGCAGCTCTCGAACTTCGGCCGGGTCGACATCAGCACCGTCCAGTCCGGTGAGCCCGACCCCGACGAGGGTCGCGCCCTCAACGTCCTGCTGCTCGGTTCCGACATGGCCGAGAACAACGAGGGCGGCTCCTCGATCGAGGAGGACGCGGTCCTGGCCGACTGGCCTGCCGGCAAGTACCGCAGCGACACCTTGATGCTCGTGCACATCCCGGCCGACCGCAGCGGCGTCCAGCTCATCTCGATCCCTCGCGACACGTACACGACGATCTACGACGAGGACGGCGAGGCGACCAACAAGCAGAAGATCAACGCCGCCTTCTCGCAGTACGGCCCGGCCGGCGCCGTCGCGACGGTCCAGGCGCTCACGGGCATCACGATCGACCACCTCGCGATCATCGACTGGGAGGGCTTCAAGGACATCACCACCGCCGTCGGCGGCGTCGAGGTGACGATCCCGGAGACCTTCACCGATCCCCAGCAGGGCATCACCTGGGAGGCCGGCACCAAGGTCATGGAGGGCGACGAGGCCCTGGCCTACGTGCGCACCCGCCACGGCCTGCAGCGCGGCGACTTCGACCGCATCGCGCGCCAGCAGAACTTCCTGCGCAGCGTCATGAACAAGCTGCTCTCGCGGGGCACCTTGACCAACCCGATCAAGCTCTCGAACACGCTCGAGGCGCTCTCGAACAACATGACGCTCGACTCGAACTGGTCGCCGTCGAGCCTGCGCTCGCTCGCGCTGTCCCTGCGCAACGTCAGCTCCGAGACCGTCGCCTTCATGACCGCGCCGGTCGCGACCACCGAGGACGTCTCCGGGGTCGGCAACGTCGTGATCCTCAAGGAGAGCCAGTCGGACGAGCTCTGGCAGGCCGTGCTGAGCGACCAGGTCGGCTCGTACATCACGGCCTACCCGGACGAGCAGCTGCCGGGCGCCGACGAGGTCAGCTGACCCGACCCCGGCCACCGGGAGCGAGCTGCTCGTCAGCAGGCGGTGCGGAACCCGACGTCGGTCTGGCCCGGCTGCAGACCCGGCGTCGTGAGCAGGCGGCCGTCCTCGGTCTGTCCCTCGCCTCCGGTCATCCGGACGCGCACGTCGCTGGTGGCGCCGGGGGCGAGCTGCACCTCGACGTAGGCGACGAGTCGGTCGCCGGAGACCTGGGTCTCGAAGGGCACCTCGGCGCCGTCGACCTCGACCGCCTCGACCGAACCGCCGGACGGCGTGTACGCGCGGACGCGCAGCACCATCGTGCCGGGCGGGGCGTACGGGGAGAGGCCGAGGACCGACAGCGGCAGCCGTGACGGGTCGACGGGCACCGTCGAGCGCAGCTCGGTGCGGACGGTGAGCTTCTGCTCGTCGTCCTCACAGCTCGAGGAGCTGACCGACGTTCCGCTCGTGAGGTAGTACTGCAGCTTCGCCTCGGTGCGGTCCGACAGGAAGACGCCCACCGTCGGAGCGTCGCCGTCGGGGCCGAACCGGCCCGCGATGACGTCGTCGCCGAGCTCGTCCTCGAGCGCCTCGTCGCGGAACCAGACCAGCACGCGGCGCTCGCCGGCCGCCGTGGCCAGACCGCGGAGCACGGTCGAGGGGTCACCCTGACCTGCGGTGAAGACGTCGAAGACGGCACGCGCCGTGCTCTCGAAGTAGGCGTTCTGCTTCGCCCCGTCGGGGAAGTTGATGTACGACTGGTTCAGCAGCACGTCGACGGCGTTCTCCGACGTCAGGACCGAGCCGTCGCTCGCCACGATCGGGCCGGTGCCCACCAGCAGGTAGGCGAGCGTGACCGGGTCGACCGCGATGACGCCGTCGACCTGGACTCCCCGGATCGTCGCGAAGATCGAGCTGGCGAGCTCGGCCGACCGCGGGAAGTCGGGGTTCAGCATCGAGTTGCGGAAGTCCGTGCCGACCGTCGTGCCGTAGAGGGCGGTCTCCTGCGCGGTGAGCGGCGCCGCCGGAGCATCGAGCGGCGGGAGGTCGCTCGACGAGCCCGTCTCCAGGATCGAGATCCGGCCGTTGTCGGTCTGCACGAGCAGCCACGTGCCCGGCACGCCACCGAGCGGGCGGACCTCCGCGTTGCTCTGCACCGCGACGAGGTAGGTGCGGGGGCCTTCCGTGCCGAGCACCCTCGGGAGCACGTCGGCCGCCCTCGCGGCCGAGTCCAGCACGTTGCCGACCTCGAGCAGCTGGTTCTGCGCCGTGACGACAGGGCGCTGGAACCGGCCGAACAGGCCGCTGGTGTCGAGGTCGGCGATCTCCTCCACGACCGGCGCGTAGGCGTCCGCGCTGCGCGTGAGCGCCGGCGCGATCGAGGTGAACAGCGCGGGGTCGATCATGCTGTCGCGCACCGTGAAGCTGTCGGCCTCGAGGTCGCCGGAGATCTCCATGAGGGGCGGCAGGGCGTCGTGCACGGCGACCGAGAGCCCGGAGGAGATCGTGGTGAGGGCCCGGGCCTCGTCGCCGATGAACGGGACGCGGCCGGCGAGCCACCACAGCGGGCCGTCGGAGTTGTCGTGGGCCCGGTCGGCGAACAGCGTGAGCTGGTCGAGCGCGGCCTCCGCGGTCTCCTGGTCACCCGAGACGAGAGCGGCCCGCAGGACCGCCGACTGGTCGGCCGCCTTGGTGAGCGCGAGCGAGGCGAGCGTCGCCTGGAGGGCGAGCCACGCGAGCGCCAGGCCGAGGACGCTGCCGACCGTGATCAGCACGCCGCGGCGCGTCCAGTCCGACGGTCTCAGCACGTCACGCAGCACGGTCCAGCCTTTCGATGTTCTTGCCTAGGACAGCACGAAGCCGGGTCACATCGCGTGACCCGGCTCCGTGAGGTGAAGCAGTCGTGGTGTGACTCAGGCGTTGCGGCGACGTGCGGCGACCGCGATGCCGGCGCCACCGGCGACCAGGATGCCGCCGACGGCCAGGAGCCACAGGCCGATCTCGGTACCGGTCGTCGGGAGGATGCCCGAGCTGTTGTTGCCACCCGCACGGGGCAGCAGCACGACCGTGTTGCTGTTCGTGACGCAGCCGGTGCCGCACGCGGTCGAGACCGCGGGGAGCGAGGCCGTGCTGGCCGTGGCCACGCCCGACTCGCCCAGGGCGACGATCGGCGTGTAGTTGCAGGTGACCGTGATGGTCGTGGGGGTGCGGTTCTGGACGACCTCGGTGTCGAGGTTCAGGTCGTAGGACGCCTGTCCGCCGCCACTGAAGCCCTCGACCAGGTTCGGGACGGTGTTCACCGCGACCGAGTTGCAGACGACGGGCTGGGGCGCGCCGTCGACGGTGCGCGACGCGCTGACCTTGACGTTGACGACGCCGCCGCCGACGAGCTCGCCGCCGGAGATGTTCACGACGACGCCGTCGCCTCCGGCGTAGCCGGTGCTCAGCTCAGCGTTGGCCGGGCCGGCGGTCAGGCCGACCAGCAACAGGGACGCCAGAGCAGCGAGCGTTCCGAGGATTTTCCTCATGTTGCTCCCAAAGTTCAGTGATGGTGGGCCAGGGCTGGCAGTTCTTCTCGACGTGAACGACCCCACGCGGGAGCACTCACACAGTCCTCAACGATTCCAGGACTGCGAGGTCACGCACGACTTCGGGCGATGACACCTCATATGAAACCACAAACCGGCCGGTCGGACCACGAGGTCCGACCGACTCGCTCGTGACGCGTGTCTCAGGTCGTCGTGCCTTCAGGCCTGTCGCCGACGCAGGGCCAGCGCAGAGCCACCGGCGACGGCGGACCCGGTTACGCCGATCTGCCTCGATCGCGCCGATCGACCCCCGAACAGGGGTCGACCCGGCTCCCAGGCGCCGAGGCGCCCGGAAGCCGGGTCGATGGAGCGTGTCTCAGACGGTGACGGCGATGTCCGCGACGCTGCCGAGCGCGGCCACGACCGGACGGTCGACCGAGGCCGAGCGCGGGGCGAGCGTGCGCAGCGTCCACTCACCGGGAGCCGCGAAGAAGCGGAACTGACCGGTCGCCGAGGTGGGCACCTCGGCCGTGAACTCTCCCGTGCGGTCGAGCAGACGCACGTACGCGTTGCCGACGGGCTCGCCGTCACGCGTGACGATGCCCTGGATCACGGCCTGGTTGGCCACGTCGACGCCCTCGAGGCTGGGGCCGCCCTGGATCGCTCCGCACATGTCAGGCCTCCCCGCGCTCGTCGCCGAGGGCGACCGGCACGCCGCGCAGCGAGCCGTACTCGCTCCACGAGCCGTCGTAGTTCTTGACGTTCGGGTAGCCGAGGATCTCGCTCAGCACGAACCACGTGTGCGAGCTGCGCTCGCCGATGCGGCAGTAGGCGATCGTGTCCTTGCCCTCGTCGAGGCCGGCGTCGGCGTAGAGCGCCTTCAGCTCGTCGTCGCTGCGGAACGTGCCGTCGTCGTTCGCGGCCTTGCTCCACGGCACGTTGCCCGCGGTGGGGATGTGACCGGCGATCTGCGCGGCCTCCTGCGGCAGGTGCGCGGGGGCGAGCAGGCGGCCGGCGAACTCGTCGGGGCTGCGGACGTCGATGAGGTTCTTCGAGCCGATCGCCTCGATGACCTCGTCGCGGTAGGCGCGGATGGCGTCGTTCGGCTCGGACGCGCTGTAGGTCGTGGCCGGGCGGTCGGTCGCGTCGGCGGTCAGCTGACGGCTGTCGAGCTCCCACTTCTTGCGGCCGCCGTCGAGCAGGCGGACGTCGGTGTGGCCGTAGTACTTGAGGTACCAGAACGCGTAGGCGGCGAACCAGTTGTTGTTGCCGCCGTAGAACACGACGGTGTCGTCGTTGGCGATGCCCTTGTCGGACAGCAGCTTCTCGAGCTTGTCCTTGCCGATGAAGTCGTGGCGGACGCCGTCCTGGAGGTCCTTCTTCCAGTCGAGCTTCACGGCACCGGGGATGTGGCCCTTGTCGTACGCCGACGCGTCCTCGTCGACCTCGATGAGGACGACCTTGTCGTTGTCGAGGTTCTGCTCGACCCAGTCAGCGGTGACCAGTGCGGTCTCACGGCTCATGTGGTGCTCCTTGGTGATGGATGGTGCGTCGGGATGGTGGACAGGGCAGTTCAGGCTGTTCCGGCCGTGGCACGGCGGATCAGCAGGTACATCTCGCAGCCGAGGCAGAAGCCCACGACGGCGTTGAGCAAAGCAGCGACGAGCGCGAAGGCCAGGGCGACCAGCGCGACGGCAGCGGCGTCGGCCGCGAGGGCGACGAGCGCCACGACGGCGAACACCAGCCCCACGGCCTGGGCGAACTGCGGAGGACGGGCGTCCTCCAGCTCGGTGGGAGCACCCAGGCGCGGGCGCACGAAACGGGCGAAGACCCGGCCGTACGGCGAGTGCCGCACGCCGAGGAACGCGCCGATCGCGAACACGACCGCCTGGACGCCGGTGAGCACCAGCGCGACCTCGCGGGCCGGGGTGACGGTCAGGAGGGCCGCGGCGACGACGACCGACGTCACGGCAGCACCGAACCGCAGGCCGCGCGGGTCGACCTGGACGGGCCCGGCCGGCGTGCCGGCGGGCACCGGGGTGCCGGTGGAGGACGTGGACATGGAGTGGCTCCTCGCGTCGTGGACGCATGACGGGACAACAGGGCCCGCCGAGGACACGGCGAGCGGGACGGCGACGCGCAGGTCAGCCGGTCAGGAGCGACACAGCGCTGAGCGCGTGCGGCAGTTGTCCACTGCCAGGCGACGCGTCAGGTGGGTGTGTCCGAGCATGCGTCCACTGTAGGCAGACCAGAGCGACGACGTCTCATCGGAGTCCTACATCATGAGACGACTGTCCGAATTACGAGACGCTGGTCGCCTCGCGAGTAGCTCAGACCTGGCCCTGACCTGCTCAGCCCTGCTCGGACTGCTTGCTGAAAGCCGCGTCGAACGCCACCGCCGGGGGCGCGAAGTCGAGCGGCCGCAGGAGGGCCAGCGCCTCCGGGGCGCCCAGCAGGCGGTCCATGCCGGCGTCCTCCCACTCGATCGAGATCGGGCCGTCGTACCCGATGCGGTGCAGCGTGCGGAAGCAGTCCTCCCACGGAACGTCGCCGTGCCCGGCCGACACGAAGTCCCAGCCTCGACGCGGGTCGCCCCAGGGCAGGTGCGACGAGAGGATGCCGTTGCGCCCTCCCCCCATCCGCATGCGGGTGTCCTTGCAGTCGACGTGGTAGATCCGGTCGGCGAAGTCGGAGATGAACGCGACCGGGTCGATCCCCTGCCACACCATGTGGCTCGGGTCCCAATTCAGCCCGAACGCCTCGCGGTGGCCGATCGCCTCGAGCGTCCGGACCGTCGACCAGTGGTCGTAGGCCATCTCGGAGGGGTGCACCTCGAGCGCGAACCGCACCCCGCACTCGTCGAAGACGTCCATGATCGGGTTCCAGCGCTCGGCGAAGTCGACGAAGCCCGCCTCGATGCGCTCGGCCGAGACCGGCGGGAACATCGCGACGTACGGCCAGATCGACGAGCCCGTGAAACCGACGACGGTCGAGACGCCGAGCTGCTGCGCGAGGCGGGCCGTGTTCTCGAGCTCCTCGGCGGCCCGCTGCCGGACCCCCTCGGCGTCGCCGTCGCCCCAGACGCGCTCGCGGACGATCGCCTGGTGGCGCTCGTCGATCGGGTCGTCGCAGACGGCCTGGCCCGTGAGGTGGTTCGAGATCGCCCACAGCCCGAGGCCGTGCCGCTCGAGGATCGAGAGGCGCTCGGCCACGTACTCGTCGTCGTCCCAGCGCCAGGCGTCGAGGTGCTCGCCCGAGACGGCGATCTCGAGACCGTCGTAGCCCCAACCCGCGGCCAGGGCGGCCACCTCCTCGAGGGGCAGGTCGACCCACTGGCCCGTGAAGAGGGTGAAGGGGCGCTGGCCCGTCGGCTGCTGGGTCATCGGACGACCTCCGGTCGCGCGTCGCTGGTGTTCTGGGGGGTGCCGCTGCGCTCGATCGCCTCGAGCACCTGCTGGACCGCGAGGCCGTCCTCGAACGACGGCGTCGGGTCGTCGCCGTCCGCGACCGCGCGCAGGAAGTCCGCGGCCTGGTGCGTGAAGGTGTGGTCCCATCCCAGCACGTGCCCCGGCGGCCACCAGCCGTCGAGGTAGGGCTGGTCGGGCTCCGTGACAAGGACCCGGGTCGGGAACTCCGCTCCGTCCAGGCAGGTCCAGAGCTCGTTGAGCGACTCCAGGTCGAAGCCCAGCGACCCGCGGCTCCCGAAGACCTCGATGCGCAGGGAGTTCTTGCGGCCGGTCGCCATGCGGCTGACCTCGAGGCTGACGACGGCTCCGCCGCTCGTGCGTAGCGTCGCCCAGGCGGCGTCGTCGACCGAGACGTCCTCGGCACCGTGCTCGCCCGGGCGCTGCGTCACGAACGTGTGCGTCGACCCGCTGACCTCGGTGACGTCCTGGCCGAGCAGGAAGCGCACCTGGTCGACGGCGTGCGACCCGAGGTCGCCCAGGGCGCCCGAGCCCGCCGACTCCCGACGCAGGCGCCACGACATCGGCGCCCGCTCGTCGACGAGCCAGTCCTGCAGGTAGCTGATGCGCACCTGCCGCACCTCGCCGATGCGGCCGTCCGCGACGTGCCGACGGGCCAGGGCCAGCGCCGGGACGCGGCGGTAGTTGAAGCCGACCATCGAGCGGACCCCGCGCCCGCGGGCGATCCGCGCGGCGTCGACCATCTTCTCGGCCTCGACGATCGTGTTGGCGAGCGGCTTCTCGACGATGACGTGCTTGCCCGCCTCGAGCGCGGCGACCGCGATCTCGGCGTGCAGGTGGCCCGGCACGCACACGTCGACCACGTCGACGTCCGGCCGCTCGAGCACTGAGCGCCAGTCGGTCGAGCTCTCGGCCCAGCCGAGCCGCCGGGCGGCCCGGTCGACCTCGGTCGCGTCGCGGCCGACCAGCACCTGCTGGCGCACGAGGGGCAGGTCGGCGCGGAAGGCGCCGACCGTGCGCCAGGCGTCGGAGTGGGCTCGGCCCATGAACGCGTAGCCGATCACGGCCACGCCGAGGACACCGTCGATCTCGCTCACGCGGATGCTCCTGCACTGGTGGGGGTGCGGTCGTCGAGCGACCGCAGGAAGGTCAGGCCGTCGCGGGCGAGGTCGTCCTGCGTCGGCGCCAGCGGACGCCAGATCGAGGCGGCCGTCGCGATCGAGGCGTTGTCGGAGGTGAAGCTCTCGATCACGAGAGGGCCGTCGTACGCGACGTCGTCGAGTGCGGCCAGGAGCGCGGACCAGTCGGTCTGGTCACCGCCTGGTGCTCCCCGGTCGTTGCCGCAGACCTGGACGTGCACGAGGTGCTCACCGGCCCGCCGGACAGCGTCGGCGCTGGAGCGCTCCTCGATGTTGAGGTGGTAGGTGTCCAGCGCGAGGCCGAGCGCCGGACCGAGCAGGTCGCCCAGGGCGTCGAGACCCTGGTCGACCGTGTTCACGAACGACGTCTCGTAGCGGTTCAGCGGCTCGATCCCGAGCGCGACGCCCCGCTCGCCGGCGTGCTCGACGAGGGGGGCCAGGGACTCGCGCAGCTGCCCGTAGGCCGCCTCGCGCTCGTCCGGCGCGAGACGCCACAACCGGCCCGTCGCGGCGTAGAAGGGTCCGCAGACCGACGTCGCCCCGATCGCGGCCGCCAGGTCGACGCAGGCCCGCAGGTAGTCGCGGGTCGCCTCGATCGTGGCCGTGTCGGTCGCGACGAGGTCCCGCCCGGGCGCCATCGCCCCGACCACGCAGGGCGTCAGGCCGGTGTCGGCCAGTGCCTGCGCGACGACGCCTGCCGTGAGGTCCCCGGCGTTCTCCAGGGGCAGCTCGACGGCGTCGAAGCCGAGCCCGGCGACCCGCTGCAGGAGCGGGCCGACGGTCTCGTCGGTCAGGGGCGAGGTCCAGATCCAGGTGTTGGCCCCGATCTGGCGCGCCCGGGCGGTGTGCGTCACGGGTCAGCCGACCTCGCGGTCGATCCAGACCTGCGGGAAGCCCGGGAGGTCCTCGCCGCCGAACTTCGCGTAGTGGCCGTCCGGCAGGCCCTCGTTGGCCGCCAGGTACTCGGCGCGCTCGTCCTCGGTGATGGGGGTCTGCGGCAGCACCCACTCGGCCGGGACGGGCTGGCCCGCGAAGATCATCTGCACCGCCAGCAGCGGGGTGCGCCACTGGAAGTTCGAGTAGACGGGCGCGAGTCCGGTCAGGCCGGTGTCCTCCCACTTGCGCAGGAAGCTCATCTCGTCCTCACCGGTCATGACCGGGTAGTCGACGCCGGCGTCCTCGAAGGCCTCGATGGCCGCGACGGCGCCGTCACCGGCGTCCATCCACACGCCGTCGACGTCACCCTGGACCAGCGCGTCGGAGATGATCTTCTTGATCTCGGTCGGGTCGGCACCCGTGAAGTGGTCCTCGTGCTCGATGCCGTTCTCGTCGAGGATCTTCTCGGCGGCGGCCCAGCGGGTCTCCAGCACGTCGACGCCGGGCAGGATGCGCAGCGCGATGACCTTGTCGCCCTCCTCCAGGTTGTCGACGAGGAACTCGGCGGTGTCGATGCCCCAGGCGTAGCCACCGATCGGGTGGATGAACGTCGTGGCGCAGTCGGTCTCGACGCCGCGGTCGAACACGACGACGGGCTTGCCGGTCTCGCACGCGCGCTCGACGGCCGGCGTGATGGCGGCCGTGGAGTTCGGCGAGATGATGAACGCGTCGCAGTTGCCCTCGGAGATGAAGTAGTCGATGTCGGCGATCTGCGTGTTGTCGTCGTCCTGCGCGTCGCGGGTCTCCATCTCGGAGATCGCCCCCTGGCCCACGAGCACCTCGAGCTGCTGCTGCATCGTCAGGAAGCCGGTCTGGCGCCACGGGTTGCTGACCGAGGCGTTGGCGAAGCAGACCTTCTTGGCGCCGGGCGAGGCGAACGCCGCGGTGTCGGTCATCTCGCCGTCGATGTACTGCAGCCACGGCGTGGCCGGGTCACCCTCGAACGTCGCGTCGCGCTGCGCGTTCTGCTCGTCGAAGTCGGCCTGGACGTACCACTGGTCGCTGTCGTCGGACGAGCTGTCGTCCGAGTCGCTGCCGCAGGCTGCGAGGAGGGTCAGGGCCGCGGCTGCGGCGAAGATCCTCCGGGTCGCGTGTCGCTTCATCGGTGTTCTCCTTGGTGAGTGCCCGGGGTGGGCGGGGTGGGGGTTGCGGAGTCGGTGGTGGGGTCGTTGATGGGGTCGTTGATGGGGTCGGGCTCGGTGGTCGGTGGTGGGGCGCCACCGCGTCGGCCGACCTGCCACACCCGGGCGGAGGCCGCGACGGCGACGATGATGATGAGTCCCTGCACCGAGTCGCGCCACGTCGACGGCACGTGCAGCACGGTGAGCAGGACGAAGAGCAGCTCGAGCGCGTAGGCCCCGGCGGCGGCCGACAGGACCCAGCCGCGACCGCCTCCCAGCACCACGCCGCCCACGACGACCGCCGTGATGGCCGAGAACTCGTAGCCCTGGCCGACGGCGCGACCGCCCGCGTAGCCGACCAGGATGATGCCGGCGACCGTGGCGGACAGCGACGAGATCATGAACGCGCGGGTCTTGACCCACCAGACCGAGGTGCCGCCGAGTCGCGCGGCGTCCGGGTTGTCGCCCGTCGCCACGAGGGAGCGGCCGAAGGGTCGGCGCATCGAGAAGGCGGCGAGCGTCGCCAGCACCACGACGATGATCAGCGGGTAGGGGATCACCTCGACGACCGGCACGTCCTGGATCCCGCCGCGACCGATCTCGCGGAACTCGTCGACCGGGTTGCCGGCGGGCGCCACGCCCGCCCGGTACCGGAGGAACCCGAACAGGGCCAGCATCGTGCCGAGCGTGACGATGAAGCTCGGCACGCGCAGCAGGGTCGTGACGAGTCCGTTCACCAGACCGATGAGCGCACCGACGACCAGCATCAGCACCAGGACCGGCACGACCTGGCTGGAGTCGTCGCCCGCCATGTTGCCGGCGATGACCACCTGGGTCGTGACGACGGCCCCCATCGACAGGTCGAACTCGCCCGAGACGATCACGTAGTACTGCCCCATCGCGGCGATCGCGATCGGAGCGGTGCGGCCCGCGAAGCGGATCAGGGCACCGGGCTCGCCGAAGTTCGGGTTGCTGATGATGATCGAGACCAGCAGGACCAGCACGAGGACGTAGACCGCGCCGCCGGGCGTGGCCGCGCCGGCAGCGAGGCGGGCCCCGAACGAGCGCGAGTGCGCGGGCAGCCCCGGCCGCTCGTCGGGGCGGGTCGTCGTCGTCATCGGACCTCCTGGGCCGGCGGTGGCGTCGATCCGGCGGGCGCCGGCGGGACGGATCGGTCGAAGCGGGCGGGTCGCACCTGGAGGTTGCGACGGGCGTAGACCGCGACCGCGGCGATGATGATGACGCCGCGCACGACGTCCTTCAGGAACGGGTTGACCTCGAGGGCGCCCATCGTGTTGTCCATGACGGCGAAGATCGCGACGCCGCCGAGCGTGCCGACGATGCCGCCACGCCCACCGGCGAGCAGGGTGCCGCCGAGCACGACCGCGGCGATCGACAGGAGGTCGTAACCGCCCTGCGAGCCGATCGTCGGGCTGCCGACGCTGAGCCGCGAGAGCAGCAGGAGGCCCGCCACGCCGGCCAGCACCGAGCAGAGGACGTGGGCCACGACCACGGGCGGCGACGTCCGCAGGCCGGACAGGCGCGCGACCTCGGGGCTGCCGCCGACCGCGTACATGTGGTGACCGATGCGCGTGCGGCTCAGCATCAGGAAGGCGAGGGCGGCGAGCGCGAGCATGATCAGGACGCTGACCGGGACGGGACCGATCTTGGCCTCGTCCACGGCGCGGAACGCCTTCGGAGCCGATCCGCTCGACCCCTGGTAGTTGGTGCCGATGTAGCCGCTGACGACCAGACCGACGCCGAGGGTCGCGATGAAGCCGTGCACGTGCAGCTGGCTGACGACGAGGCCGTTGGCGAGGCCGATCGCCGCGGCGACCGCGAGGGTCAGCAGCACCGCGGGGACGATGTTGCCGGACTCCCCGGCCATCGTGGTGCCGCCGATGATGCTGGCCAGGCTCACGACGTAGGGAACCGAGAGGTCGAGACTGCCGACGAGGATCACGAGCGTCTGCCCGATCGCGATGAGCCCGAGGATGCTCGTGGCGGTCAGGATCGCCGAGATGTTGCCGCTGCTGAAGAAGTTGCGGCCGACCGTGGCCGTGAGCACTGCGCCGACCACGGTCGTGGCCAGCAGGACCAGGTAGACGATCGCGGTCGAGGACAGACCCGCGCTGCGCCCCCTCACGCGACGGCTCCCCGGACGGCGCCGGTCGCGAGCTGCAGCACGTCCTCCTCGGACGAGCCCGCCGGCAGCTCGCCGGCCACCCGTCCGTCCCGCAGCACGACGATCCGGTCGCTCATCCCGATGACCTCGGGCAGCTCGCTGCTCACCATGAGCACCGCGAAGCCGTCGGCGGCGAGCTGCCGCACCAGGTCGTAGATCGCGACCTTCGCGCCGACGTCGACGCCTCGGGTGGGCTCGTCCAGCAGCACGACCCGCGGCTCGGTGGCGAGCCAGCGCGCGAGGACGACCTTCTGCTGGTTGCCACCGGAGAGGAACTGGACCTCCTGGTCGAGCCCGCGAGCGCTGACGCGCAGGGACGACAGCACGCCGGGCACCGCACGGCGCGCCTGCCCGGTGCGACCCGGCACGACGCCGCGGACGACCGACAGCGCGTTGTCGAGGATCGACTGGCGCAGCGCCAGGCCGGTGGCCTTGCGGTCCTCGGTCACGAGGGCGAGCCCGGCCCGCACGGCCCGCCGCGGCGAGCGGAGCCGCAGCTCGCGCCCGTCGAGACGGACCGTGCCCCGGCTGAACGGACGGACGCCGAAGACGCCCTCCAGGAGCTCGGTGCGACCCGATCCCTGGAGTCCCGAGACGCCGACGACCTCGCCGGCGTGCACCGTGAGGGTCACGCCGTCGACGTCGCCGTGGCCGACGTCCTCCAGCTCCAGCCGGGGCTCCCCCACCACGGTGCCCGGAAGCGGGTCGGGGAAGTAGGTGACGAGCGAGCGGCCCACCATGAGCCGCACGAGCTCGGCCTCGTCGAGCTCGGCCGCGGCCCGGGTCGTGACGTGCTGGCCGTCCTTGAGGACCGTGATGGTCGTGCAGAGGTCGAAGATCTCCTTCAACCGGTGCGAGACGTACAGGATCGCGACGCCGCGGGCCGTGAGACGGCCGATGATCGCGTAGAGCAGCTCGACCTCGTGGTCGGCGAGGGCCGCGGTGGGCTCGTCCATCGAGATGATGCGGGCGTCCTGGCTGACGGCCTTCGCGATCTCGACGATCTGCTGCTCGGCGACCGAGAGCGTGCGGACCGGTCGCCCGGCCTCCAGGTGCGAGACGCCGAGTCCCTCCAGCAGCTCCTGGGCGTCGCGCCGCATGGCGGCGGTGTCGACCATGCCCCGGCGGACCGGCTCGCGGCCGAGGAACACGTTCTCGGCGATCGTGCGATCGGGCAGCAGGTTGAACTCCTGGAACACCGTCGAGATGCCCGCCTGCTGGGCCTGCACCGGGTGCCCGAAGCGGACGTCGGTGCCGTCGAGGCTGATGGTGCCCGCGTCCGGCTGGTGCACCCCCGCGAGCAGCTTCATGAGCGTGGACTTGCCCGCGCCGTTCTCGCCGACGAGCCCGTGCACCTGACCGGCGACGAGCGTGAGCCCGGCGTCGGCCAGCACGGTCGTCCCGAGAAAGCTCTTGGTCAGCCCGGAGGCGACCAGCACGGGCTGCGGCGCCACGGGCTCGGAGGGGGCGGGTGAAGGTGTCTCGGCCACGCCAGCACTGTGACACGGCTCACTGCTTTTGTCGAGCGACTCTCAAAAGTCGATTGCTAGGCAAGCGAAAGAAGATCGTGGTTCACTCGAACCGTGCGAACCGGTGACCTCTTCGAGCTGCTGAAGGACGGGCGGCCCTGGACCCGGGCGGAGCTCGCCGAGACGACGGGCCTGGCCCGGTCGACGGTGGCCGCCCGGATCGACGTCCTGATGCGCCTGGGTCTCGTGGCGCCGTTCGGCGACGCCCGGTCCACCGGGGGCCGTCCCCCCGCCCTGTTCGCCCTGAACCCCGCCGCCAAGGTCGTCGTGGGCGTCGACGTCGGCGCGACGCACGTGCGCGCCGTCCTGGCCGACCTCACCGGCACGATCCTGGGCGAGGAGGCCACCGACCTCCCGGTCGCCGACGGGCCCGAGGCCGTGCTCGGCTGGATCGTCGGCGCCGCGGCACGACTCACCGCCACCGCACCCCAGGCCCAGCTCGCCGCGGTGGGCATCGGCCTGCCCGGTCCGGTCGAGCACTCCACGGGGCGGCCCATCAGCCCGCCGATCATGCCGGGCTGGGACCGGTACGACGTCGTCGAGCACGTCAGGCGCAGCACCGGCGTCCCCGTGCTGGTCGACAACGACGTCAACATCATGGCGCTCGGCGAGCGGCGGGCCCACCTGTCCGACGTCGACGACCTCGTGCTCATCAAGGTCGCCACCGGCATCGGTGCCGGCATCGTCTCCGGCGGCCGCTTGCAGCGCGGCGCCCAGGGAACGGCCGGCGACCTGGGGCACGTGCGCGTGGCCCGTGCGGGTGACGTCGTGTGTCGGTGCGGCAACACCGGATGTCTCGAGGCCCTCGCGGCGGGCCCCGCGCTCGCCGAGGCGCTGCGGGCGCGCGGCGTCCAGGCGCGGTCGGGCCAGGACGTCGTCGACCTCGTGCGCGCCGGCGACGCCGCGGCGATCGCCGTGGTGCGGGACGCGGGCCGCGACATCGGCGAGGTCGTGGCCACGATGGTCAACCTCGTCAACCCGTCCGTGGTGGTGATCGGCGGCCAGCTGGCCGGCGCGGGCGAGCACCTCCTGGCCGGCATCCGCGAGGTCGTCTACCTCCGCTCACTGCCTCTGGCGACGGCGCAGCTCCGCATCGAGTCGTCGCGGGCGGGCACCGAGGCCGGCGTGCTGGGCGCCGTGGCCCTGGCGGTCGACCACGTGCTCTCGCCCAGCGCGGTCGAGGCTGCGAGCCTCGCGCTGCTGGAGGCCTGAGCCTCAGGCGGCCGAGGCCAGCACGGCCTCGACCTGCTCGCGGCGCGGGAGACCCGAGGCGCGACCCACGACGGCTCCGGCCGGGTCGACGACCAGCACCGTGGGCGTGCGCAGGATGTTCAGCCGGCGGACCAGCTCGAGGTTCGACTCCGCGTCGACCTCGACGTGGGCGACGCCCTCCCGCCCGCGGACGACGTCGGTGAGCAGGACCCGCGTCGCGCGGCACGGGCTGCAGAACGAGCTCGAGAACTGCACCAGGGTGAGTCGCTCACCGAGCTCTCCGCCGATCTCGGCCGCCGTGACGACATCCGAGGCCGTGGCGGCCTGCCCCGGCGGCGCCTGGCTGCGGAAGCGGCCGTCGACGCGGCGCTTGAGCACGGCGATGACGGCCGTGGCCACCAAGGCCGCGAGCAGCACCCACACGCCGATCATGGAACCAGCCTACGTCGCCGACCCCGACGCGCACGGTCGTCTCAGGCTCCGACGCCGAGCTGACCGATGAGGTGCACGAGGGGCGCGGCGAGCGCGACCGACATGGCCCCGGGGAAGCCCCAGCCCGAGGACGCGTGCCGGCGCCCCTCGCCCCAGGCCCGCCCGACGACCTGGCCGAGCACGGCGCCGATCGAGACCTGCGCGCCCATCAGCAGGCCGAAGACCCAGGTGAACGTGAAGAAGCCGCCCCACAGCTGGGCCACCAGCGCACAGGCGACGGCGCTGCCCGCCATCGCGATCGACGCCACGAGGTAGCGGTCGCCGGGCAGGCTCCACAGCAGCACGCCGACGGCGACCCCGACCGCGCCGAGCACGACCGACTCCTCCCCCAGCGGGTTCCGGGCCGCCGTGATCCACCCGACCGTGAGGGCCGCCAGCAGGCTCGCGGTCGCCGCGTGGGCGGCAGTGACGACGAGCTCGCGCCGCCCGTCGCGGCGGAACATCTGCGAGAGCAGCGCCACGACGAGACCGGCCGCGGTGGCCGGGACGATCGCGACGAGCGAGCCCGGCACGACCTCGGCGATGTCGCCCGCGGTGGTGCCGTCGGCACCCACGAGCGAGCGGGGCCACAGGGTCAGCACCGTCGCGACGAGGGAGGCGGTCATGATCGCCGCGACCTTGGGCGCCCGGACCGTGCGGCCTCGGGCGTCGGCGGGGTGCGGACCGACGGCGATCTGCGCCTGCACCAGCAGCACCGTCGCGGCGACCAGCACCGGATCGGCCTGGACCGCGGCGGCGATCACGGCGACGAGCGCGACCGTCCACAGCGCGGGGGTCAGTCGCGAGGGGGCACGACGGGCGGGGGCGCGGCGAGGAGGTCGGGGCGGGTTCGCGGGCTCGCCACCGGCATCCGCCGGGGAGGCTGCGTGGCCCTGGGAGGGCGAGCCTCGATGGGCGCTGCGCGACACCACCGCATGATGTCATCCGGCTCCACCCCGCGCTGCGGGACACGCGTGCGGGAGGTCCGCGTGTCCGTCCCGTGTCGTGTCCGCGGACGCGACATCTGCCGGAGTGATGCCTGTCACCTGTTCGACATGCCCTGGAGATTGACCCGACACGTGCGTTAGAGTTGAAATCGCAATGAGGCCCGGCGAGTTCGCCGCGGCCTCGTCCTGTATCCGGGGTCCCTCGCACCAGGGGGGTCCATCCATCCGGAGGTGCCCGTGTCCCACCTGCTCCTGCTCACCAAGAGCCCGCAGTCGTCGGTGGAGGTGCTCCCGGCCCTGGCGCTGCTGCCGCACCACGTGCGCATCCTCCCGGCGGAGGCCAGCGCCCTGCTCGACGCCCCGTCCTGCGACGCCGTGCTGGTCGATGGACGCCACGACCTCGCCCAGGTGCGCAGCCTGACCCGCGTCATCCGCACGACCGGCATCGAGGTGCCGCTCCTGGTCGTCCTGACCGAGGGCGGCCTCGCGGTCGCCGCTGCCGACTGGGGCATGGACGACGTCATCCTGACCACCGCCGGTCCCGCCGAGCTCGAGGCGCGCCTGCGTCTGGGCATCGGCCGCATCGCCGCCGCCTCGAACGGCGCCGGCGAGAGCCACGTCATCTCCACGAGCGGCCTGGTCGTCGACGACGCCACCTACACCGCGAAGCTCGAGGGTCGCTCGCTCGACCTGACCTTCAAGGAGTTCGAGCTCATCAAGTTCCTGGCGCAGCACCCCGGCCGGGTCTTCACCCGCCAGCAGCTGCTGCAGGAGGTCTGGGGCTACGATTACTTCGGCGGCACCCGCACCGTCGACGTCCACGTCCGCCGCCTGCGCGCCAAGCTCGGCCCGGAGCACGAGACGCTGATCGGCACCGTGCGCAACGTCGGCTACCGGTTCGTCTCGACCAAGGCCGACAGCCGCGAGACCGCCGACGCGAACGCCTGACGGCGGAGCCTGACAGACTCAGGCCGTGGCCCGTCTCACCGCGCACGACCTGATCGACCTCGTCCTCGACGAGGGCTCCGTCGAGTCCTGGGACTCCCCCATCGACATCTCGGGGCACGCCGAGCCCTACCGCCGTGAGCTCGAGGCCGCCGCCGAGCGCGCCGGCACCGACGAGTCGATCCTGACCGGGCGCGGCACGATGCGCGGCCGACCCGTCGCGTTCGTCGTCAACGAGTTCCGCTTCCTCGCCGGCTCGATCGGGCGGGCCTCGGCCGACCGCATCGTCGCCGCCGTGCGCCGGGCGACCGCGGAGGGCCTGCCGATCCTCGCGGCGACGGCCTCCGGCGGCACCCGCATGCAGGAGGGCACGCCGGCGTTCGTGCGGATGATCGACATCAGCCGTGCCCTGATGGACCATCGCCAGGCCGGCCTGCCGTACCTGGTGTACCTGCGCCACCCGACGACCGGAGGCGTCTTCGCCTCGTGGGGCTCGCTGGGTCACGTGCGCATCGCCGAGCCGGGCGCCCTGATCGGCTTCCTGGGTCCGAAGGTCTACGAGCTGCTCAACGGCCGACCGTTCCCGGCCGGCGTGCAGACGTCGGAGAACCTCGTGCGGCACGGCGTCGTCGACGCCGTCGTGATCCCCGACGAGCTGCCGATGGTCGTCGACCGCACGCTCTCGCTCCTCGTCGACGGCCCGCGGCCCCGCGAGCTGCAGCCGCGGCGGGCCCCCGTCGAGCGCCGCCTCGACACGTGGGAGTCGATCGAGCTGACCCGCGCCCCGCACCGCACCGGCGTGCGCGAGGTGCTGCGGCACGGCAGCGACGCGACGGTCCGCCTGCAGGGCACGGGCGAGGGCGAGCGCGACGCCGCGATGATCGTGGCCCTGGCCCGGCTCGACGGGCAGCCCTGCGTGGTGATCGGGCAGGACCGCACGACCCAGACCCCGGAGTCGCCGATGGGCCCGGCCGCCCTGCGCGAGGCGCGCCGCGGCATGGAGCTCGCCGACGAGCTCGGGCTGCCGCTCGTCTCGTTCATCGACACCCCGGGCGCGGAGCTCTCGCCGGAAGCCGAGCAGGGGGCCATCGCGGGCGAGATCGCGCGGTGCATCAGCCAGATGTCGACGCTGCGCGTGCCGACCGTCTCGGTGCTGCTCGGTCAGGGCTGCGGAGGTGGCGCGCTGGCCCTCCTGCCGGCCGACATCGTGGTCGCGACCGAGCACTCGTGGCTGTCGCCGCTGCCGCCCGAGGGTGCGAGCGCGATCGTGCACGGCGACGTCGAGCACGCCGCCGAGATGGCGACGTCGCAGCAGGTCAGCGCCGTCGACCTCCACCGCCACGGGGTCGTGCACCAGCTGGTGCGCGAGTACCCCGACGACGACGCCGAGTCGCTGGCCCGCGCCGTCGCGGCCGAGGTCGCGGCCCAGCTCGAGGCGTTGAGGGCGCGATGAACGAGCACCTGACCGAGCTGGCGCGGCGCGCGACGGAGTTCGACGGCGTCGAGCCGTTCAACGAGGCCACCCGGATGGCGCTCGCGGCCCGCGAGGAGCCGCGCGTCGACGTCCGCATCGAGGCGGGGCCCCAGCTGGTGGCCGCGGCGATCGCCGTCGGCGACGCGCCGGTCGAGCTGGTCGTCGATCCCCGGTTCCGCCGCGGGGGCCTGGGGCACCGGGTCGCAGCGTCGGTCCTCGACGAGGGCGAGACCCGCTTCTGGGCGCACGGCGACCTGCTGCCGGCGCAGAAGCTCGCGCGTCGGCTCGGGCTGGAGGCCGAGCGCACCCTGCTCGTGCTGCGGCGCGAGGGAGCTCCCCCGGTCGACCTGCGGGTGCCGGAGGGCGTCACGATCCGCACGTTCACCGAGGCGGACGCCGAGGCCGTGGTGGCGGTCAACGCGCGGGCGTTCGCGTCGCACCCTGAGCAGGGCGCGATGGACCTCGCGGACTTCCGCCGGCGCACGCAGTCGTCGTGGTTCGATCCCGAGGGCCTCTTCGTGGCCGAGCGTGACGGCGAGGTCGTCGGCTTCCACTGGACCAAGATCGAGGACGGCGTGGGCGAGGTCTATGTCGTCGGCGTCGACCCGTCGGCGCACGGCGCCGGGCTCGGCACGGCTCTCACGGCCCGCGGCCTCCAGCACCTCGACCGGCAGGTGCAGGTCGTCGACCTCTACGTCGAGGCCGACAACGACCCCGCCCTCGTCGTCTACCGCCGTCTCGGCTTCACCGAGCACGCCCGCGACACCCTCTACGCCCGCTGACCCCACCCACCCCGGTGAGCGGTGAGTTACGGGCGTGTCCCGCGGGTCGGCGGTGAGTTACGGGCGTGTCCCGCGGGTCGGCGGTGAGCTAGGGACGTGTCCGGCGCCTCTACACGTCCCTAAGTCACCGCCCGAGAGCGGGACACGTCCCTAAGTCACCGCCCGCGGGTGGGGTGGGGTGGGGTCAGGAGAGGCCGCGCTGGAGGGCGGCGGCGAGGCGGCGGATGGCGGCGGGGGCGCTGCGGCCGAAGGAGGCCATGTTGGCGAAGCCGTGGATCAGCGACTCCTCGCACTGGTACTCGACCCTGACCCCGGCCGCGCGCATCAGCTCGGCGTACTCGGCGCCCTCGTCCAGCAACGGGTCGAAGCCGGCCGTGACGACGTAGGCCGGCGGGACGCCGGTGACGTCACCCCGGATGGGCGAGAGCCGCGGGTCGGCGCGGTCCTCGTCGCCGACGAGGTAGTTCTCCTCCGCCTTGTCCATGAAGCCGGTCGTCAGGTAGAAGCCCTCCCCGAACGTGTGCCGGCTCGGCCGCCGCTCCGCGAAGTCGGTCGCCGGGTAGATCAGCAGCTGGAACGCCGGCTGCTGGGCGGCGCCACCGTCCCTGGCCTCGCGCGCCGCCTGCTGGGCGACGACCGCCGCGAGGTTGCCACCGGCGCTGTCGCCGCCGACCGCGATGCGCGTCGGGTCGATGCCGAGCCCGGCCGCGCTGTCGCGCACCCACTCCCACGCCGCCCACGCGTCGTCGACCGCCGCGGGGAACTGCGCCTCGGGCGCGAGCCGGTAGTCGACCGCGACGACGCGCACCTGCGCCGCCTCCGCGAGGTAGCGGCAGAGGGCGTCGTGGCTCTCCAGGTCGCCGTAGATCCAGCCGCCGCCGTGGTAGAACACCAGCGCCGGCGAGGCACCCGACAGGTCGCGCGGCGTGTAGAACCGCAGCCCGAGCCGGCCGCCGGGTCCGTCGATGAAGCGGTCGGTCACCGCGCCGATCGGCAGCGTGCCGCCCGCGAGCTGCGAGCTCGCGCGCAGGATCTTGCGCCCCCGGGTCACGCTGACGTCCTCGACCGCCGGCCCCTCGATCCGGGCGAGCTTGAGCAGCAGCTGCATCTCGTGGTCGAGCTGCTTGCCGTCGCGCACGACCGGCGCGCCCGCAGCAGCCTTCAGGACGCGGGCGGGAAGCCGCATGACGCCGCGGGCCGAGACCCCCCGCACAGCGCCGAGGACGGTACCGAGGGACGGGCCAGGAGTCGCCATGTCGGCAAGGTACCGCACCACCCGTCGTTCACCTCGCGTCTACGTTCTCGTGCCACGATGTGGCCATGGAGAGTGCAGATCTGGACGTCACGGACGTGACGTCTCCCGACGAGTTCGACGTCGATCCACCCTTTGACGCCACCGCGGGCACCCTCCCGGACGACCGGTTCCTCGACCGCGAGCTCTCCTGGATCTCGTTCAACGAGCGCGTGCTCGAGCTCGCCAAGGACGCGAGCCTGCCGCTGCTCGAGCGCGTGCGCTTCATGGCGATCTTCGCGAGCAACCTCGACGAGTTCTTCATGGTGCGCGTCGCGGGCCTCAAGCGTCGCATCGCGGCCGGGGTCGCCGTGCCGTCGTCGAGCGGCCTGCACCCCAAGGAGGTGCTGGCCCGCAGCCTCGCCGCCAGCCAGGACCTCCAGCGCCGCCACGCCGAGCACCTGCACGAGCACCTCGACGCCGACCTCAGCGCGGCGGGCATCGAGCTGCTCCGCTGGGACGACCTCACGGCCGACGAGCAGGAGAACCTCGGCGCGACCTATCGCGAGCGCGTGTTCCCCGTCCTCACCCCGCTGGCCGTCGACCCGGCGCACCCGTTCCCGTACATCTCCGGCCTCTCGCTCAACCTGGCCGTCGTGCTCCGCAACCCCGCGACGGGCAAGGACCACTTCGCCCGCGTCAAGGTGCCGCCCATCATCAACCGCTGGATGGAGGTCGGCCCGCAGCGCTACCTGCCGCTCGAGGACGCGATGGCGGCCCACCTGCACCTGTTGTTCCCCGGTATGGAGATCGTCGCCCACCACACGTTCCGCGTGACCCGCAACGAGGACCTCGAGGTCGAGGAGGACGACGCGGAGAACCTGCTCAAGGCGCTCGAGCAGGAGCTGCTGCGCCGCAAGTTCGGCCCGGCCGTGCGCCTCGAGGTCGAGCCGACCATCGATCCGGACGTGCTGGAGCTGCTCACCTCCGAGCTCGGAGTGCGCGACGACGAGGTCGTCCGCCTGCCCGGACCGCTCGACCTGCGCTCACTCAACGAGATCGCCGACATCGACCGGCCCGAGCTGCACTACGAGCCGTTCGTTCCCGGCACGCACGAGCACCTGGCCGAGGTCGAGACCGCGAGCCCGGCCGACCTGTTCAGCGCGCTGCGCAAGCGCGACGTGCTCGTGCACCACCCGTACGACTCCTTCGCCACGAGCGTGCAGCGCTTCATCGAGCAGGCCGCCGCCGACCCGAAGGTCCTGGCGATCAAGCAGACGCTGTACCGCACCTCGGGCGACTCGCCCATCATCGACTCCCTGATCGACGCGGCCCGCGCCGGCAAGCAGGTCCTGGTGCTGGTCGAGATCAAGGCCCGCTTCGACGAGCAGGCCAACATCCGCTGGGCCCGCAAGCTCGAGCGGGCCGGCTGCCACGTCGTGTACGGCATCGTCGGCCTCAAGACGCACTGCAAGCTCGCCCTCGTGCTGCGCGACGAGCCCGACGGCCTGCGGCGGTACGCCCACATCGGCACGGGCAACTACAACCCGAAGACCGCGCGCCACTACGAAGACCTGGGCCTGCTCACGGCGAACCAGGACATCACCCGCGACCTCACCGACCTGTTCAACCACCTGTCGGGGTTCTCGCAGCAGAGCGAGTACGGCACGCTGCTGACTGCGCCGACCCACCTGCGCACGGGCCTGCTCGACCGCATCCGTCGCGAGATCGAGCACCATCGCGCCGGCCGCGAGGCCCACATCCGCATCAAGGTGAACTCGCTCGTCGACGAGGCCCTGATCGACGCGCTGTACGAGGCGTCCGTCGCCGGGGTGCCGGTCGACATCGTGGTCCGCGGCATCTGCGCGATCCGGCCCGGAGTCCCCGGGCTGAGCGAGAACATCCGGGCGATCAGCGTGCTGGGGCGGTTCCTCGAGCACAGCCGGGCGTACTGGTTCGCCAACGGCGGCACGCCCGAGGCCTGGATCGGCTCCGCCGACCTGATGCACCGCAACCTCGACCGCCGCGTCGAGGTGCTCGTGCGCATCCCGTCGGAGGCGCAGACCGATCGCATCGGCGACCTGCTCGCGACATCGGCCGACGACGAGACCGCGAACTGGCACCTGACGGCCGACGGCGAGTGGGTCCGCGGCGCGGGCACGCGCGACCTCCAGGCCGCGCTGATCGAGAACTCACGCCGTCGCCGGTCGCGCACGAAGGGCTGAGCCCGACCGTGCGATCGCGCTGGTCAGGACCGGCACCGACTCCTGCGTGCTCAGCAGGACGCGAGGACGAGGGGTCCGGCGAACGCCATGAGCGAGACCGCCCCGTCCTGACGGTCCAGGTCGAGCACCGCGACGCCGTCGTCGACGCTCTGACGTGTCAGCTCGATCGACTCCTCGACGGTGCCGGTCTGGCCGATGAAGGGTCCGGTCGCCAGCCGGGACCGCACCTCGGCCTGCTCGGCGGCCTGGGTGCTGGAGTCGAAGGTCATCGCGACCACGAACCGGTCGGGCTCGTCCGTCGGCGCGGCGGAGACGTCGAGACCTCGGACCAGCCAGCGGTACGGGCGGAGCTCGCCGGCAGCGTCGACGGCCACGGCCGCCTGGGCCGCGATGTCGGGGCCGGACTCGGCCGGGTCGGTCGAGTCGCAGCCCGCCTGACCGTCCTGGAGGGCGAACACGTCGAGCGCGGACGCCTGGGCCCAGGTGCGCGCCGCGGTCGGGTCGTCGGCCAGAGACTCGGCGCGCCCCTCGGCGATCGCGGTGAGCTGCTCCACCACCGGCACCTCGGAGGATGCGACGGCGACGCCGTCGCCGAGCAGGCGCACCTGCTGGAAGGTCTCCGGCGTCGAGGCGCCGTCGACCCGCAGGTCGGACAGGTCGATGGTCCAGAGCCCGTCGCTCTCGACGTAGCCGACGTCGCGCAGGCGCGCCTCGGTGCGGCTCCTCGACTCGGGCAGGCCGACCAGCAGACCGGTGCCCGCGGAGGTCTGCACGAACGCCTCCCAGCGCACGGTCCGCGGCGACCAGCCCAGACCCTCGGCCACCACGACGTCGCTCGAGACGAGCGTCGAACGGGTCGCGAGGTCACGGTCCGACGCCGCGGCGACCAGGCCGTCGCCGCTCTCGCCCAGGCGGTCGCGCACCGACTCCCAGTCGGTCACGTCGAGGCCGGCCAGGTCGGCGGGCACCAGGCGTGCGACGTCCTGCACGCGCGCGTCAGCCCCCAGGCGCTCGGAGACGACGACACCGGCACCCACGGCGGCGGCCAGCACGGCCACGGCGACGGCGGAGGCCGTCCAGCCCCTCGGCGTCCAGCTCCTCACGCCCACGACGACCGCCTCTCCTCGGGTCCGAGCCCGACCACGGCGGCCCGCGTGCGGGTGCACCGACCGACGGCTAGGACAATACGACCATGACGCGCGAGCGAACCATCGTGGCCGCTGGCGGGATCGTCTGGCGCCCCCGCGCCGGCTCCCGCAACGGCGTCGAGGTCCTCGTGGCACACCGGCCCCGGTACGACGACTGGACCTTCCCCAAGGGCAAGCGCGACGACGGCGAGCCCGTGCAGCGCACCGCGGTCCGCGAGATCGAGGAGGAGACGGGTTTCCGGGTCCACCTCGGCGTGCCGCTGCCCGCCGTGAGGTACCGCGTCGGGGCCGGCCCGAAGATCGTGCACTACTGGACGGCACAGCCCGACGCGGTCGACCCGGGCGCGTTCGTGCCGAACAAGGAGGTCGACGAGGTGCGCTGGGCCCGCCCCCGCGTGGCGCGCGACCTGCTGACCTACAGCCACGACCGCGACCTGCTCGCCGCGTTCCGCGGGCGCCGCGACGCGGGCCACCACAGGGCGCGGTCGCTCGTGCTGCTGCGCCACGGCAAGGCCGCGTCCGCCGGCCGGTGGCGCGGCGACGACCACGACCGGCCGCTGACCGAGCTCGGCCTGCGCCAGGCGGACGACCTGGGGCAGACCCTCGCGCCGTACGGACCGCTCCGGATGTTCGCGAGCCCCGCACTGCGCTGCCGCCAGACCCTGGAGCCCCTCTCCACCCACGTCGGTCAGCCCGTCACGCTCGACCGCCGCCTCGTCGAGAGCGCACCCCCGGCCGCGATCGCGGCCGTCATCCGCGAGGCGATGGCCCGCCGCGGGCTCACGGTGCTGTGCAGCCACCTGCCGACGCTGATGGGGGCCTTCGACGCCGTCGGGCTCAAGCCGCTCGACCTCGCCCCCGGCGAGGGCGTCGTGGTGCACCACCGGCACGGCCGCGTCGTCTCGACCGAACGCCTGCCGTAGCCCCGTCGGGAGTGACCTTCGTTACCTGACGGACACCCCCTGCGCCCGGAACCCCACCGGAGCTGCGGGACCGTTCCCGGATCGTTCACGTCTCGTTCACCCAGCTCGGGGCCCCGATACACCTGGCCTCCCTAGCGTCACCACGTCAGTCCCCCCGTTCCCCTGAAGGGAAATTCACGTGAAGCGCAACACCCTGCGAGCCTCGGTCTCCGCCGCGGCCGTCCTCTCCCTCGCCCTCGTGCTCGGTGCCTGTGGCGCCGGCAACGAGGAGTCCTCCGGCTCCGGCGACCTGTCCGGCACGCTGAACGGCGCGGGCGCCAGCTCGCAGCAGGCCACCGTCGCTGCGTGGAAGTCCTCCTTCCAGACCGAGAACCCCGACGCCACGGTCAACTACGACCCGGTCGGCTCGGGCGGCGGCCGTGAGCAGTTCATCGCCGGCGGCGTCGACTTCGCCGGTTCCGACGCGCCCCTCGACGACGAGGAGCTCGCGGCGGCCAAGGAGCGTTGCGGCGGCGAGATCGTCGAGGTCCCCGTCTACGTCAGCCCCATCGCGGTCGTCTTCAACCTCGAGGGCGTCGACTCGCTCAACCTCTCGGCCCAGACCATCGGCGCCATCTTCGAGGGCACCATCACGACCTGGAACGACCCGGCCATCGCCGCGGACAACCCGGACGCCGACCTGCCGTCCGACCCCATCGTGACGGTCCACCGTTCCGACGACTCGGGCACCACCAAGAACTTCACGGCCTACCTCGAGGAGACCTCGGGCGGCTCGTGGACCGCGGGTGAGGTCGAGACCTGGCCGACCCCGGAGGGCGAGAGCGCCCAGGGCACCGCCGGCATGATCGATCGCGTCGGCGCCACCGCCAACTCGATCGGCTACGCCGACGCCAGCCAGGCCGGCGACCTGTCCACCGCCGCCGTCAAGGTCGGCGAGGACTTCGTCGAGTACTCGCCCGAGGCCGCTGCCGCGATCCTCGAGAAGTCCGCGCCCATCGAGGGTCGTGGCGAGACCGACCTCGCGCTCGAGATCGACCGCGCGACGGAGGAGGCCGGCGTCTACCCGGTCGTCCTGGTCTCCTACGCGATCGCCTGCCAGACCTACGAGGACGAGGCGAAGGCCGAGCTCGTCAAGGGCTGGCTGGCCTACCTCGTCAGCGAGGAGGGCCAGGCGAAGGCGGCTGAGGACGCCGGCGCCGCGCCGATCGGTGGCGACATCGCCACGCAGGCCCAGGACGCCGTCGAGACGATCTCGGCAGGCTGATTCCGTTCGGGGGCCGGTCAGTGAGAGTCTGAAGACCTCACGGGCCGGCCCCCGACGGGGTCCACCCCCACCACGACCACCAGTTCTTCGGAAAGTAGGAACGCCGTGAGCAGCACGACCGAGCGGGAGAAGGAAGCCCCTCGTCCCGTTCGCCGTCCAGGCGACCGCATCTTCGAGGCCCTCTCCACGAGCGCCGGCATCCTGATCCTGCTGACGCTCCTGGGCGTCGCGGTGTTCCTGACGCTCGAGGGACTCCCCGGCATCACGGCCTCCGCCGACGAGATCGGCGGCAAGACCGGCGGCAAGGGCTTCTTCGCCTACGTCTGGCCCCTGGTCTTCGGCACCGTCTGGGCCGCGTTCATCGCGCTCATCATCGCCGTGCCCGTCGCGATCGGCGTGGCGCTCTACATCTCGCACTACGCCCCCCGACGCCTGAGCTCGACGCTCGGCTACGTCATCGACCTCCTGGCCGCCGTGCCGTCGGTCGTCTACGGCCTCTGGGGCCTGCTGTTCCTCTCGCGCGAGCTCGCGCCGTTCTACCAGTGGCTCGCCGACACCTTCGGGTTCATCCCGTTCTTCGCGGGCAACCCCTCCGGCGGCGTCTCGGCCAACAGCATCCTGACTGCGAGCCTGGTGCTCGCCGTCATGGTCCTGCCGATCATCACCGCGATCTGCCGCGAGATCTTCCTGCAGACCCCCCGCCTGCACGAGGAGGCCGCCCTGGCCCTCGGTGCGACGCGCTGGGAGATGGTCCGCCTCGCGGTCTTCCCCTACGCCCGCTCCGGCATCGTCTCGGCCTCGATGCTCGGCCTCGGCCGCGCGCTCGGCGAGACGATGGCCGTCGCCATGGTCCTCTCCGCCTCGGGCGTCGTGACGTTCAACCTGATCGGCAGCACCAACCCGAGCACGATCGCCGCCAACATCGCGCTGCAGTTCCCCGAGGCCTTCGGCACCTTCACCAACGTGCTGATCGCCACCGGCCTCGTGCTGTTCGTGATCACCTTCGCCGCCAACTTCGCCGCACGCGCCATCGTGGAGCGTCGCAAGGACTTCTCGGGAGCCAACTGATGACCACGACGCTTCAGAAGACGCCTGAGCCCTTCGACCTCAAGAGCGAGCTGCAGGAGCACCAGCTGCCCCTGTGGGTCCCGAAGGCCATCGTCGCCGGCGCCGCCGTGGTCGGCGTGCTGCTGGCCGTCAGCGGTGCCGTCTCGATCGCGCAGGCCGTGCTGATCGGCTGGGCCCTCACCTGGGCGCTGCCCATCGCCTCCCGCGTGGTCGAGGGTGGCCGCAAGGCCAGCGACCGCACCGTGACGCTGCTGGTTTCCAGCGCGTTCGGCCTGGCACTGATCCCGCTGGGCTCGATCCTGTGGCTGGTCATCAGCCGCGGCGGACCGCAGCTCAGCGCCGAGTTCTTCACCTACTCGATGCGCAACGTCGTCGGCGAGGGCGGCGGCATCTACCACGCGCTGGTCGGCACGCTGCTCATCACGGCGGCCGCCACGATCATCTCGGTGCCGATCGGCCTGTTCACGGCGATCTACCTCGTCGAGTACGGCGACGGCAACCGGCTCTCGCGCTCCATCACCTTCCTGGTCGACGTCATGACGGGCATCCCGTCGATCGTCGCCGGCCTCTTCGCCTACGCGCTCTTCGTGATCTTCTTCGGCGAGGGCATCCGACTGGGCATCGGCGGCGCGGTCGCGCTGGCGGTGCTCATGGTGCCGATCGTCGTGCGGGCGTGCGAGGAGATGCTGAAGCTCGTGCCCAACGAGCTCCGCGAGGCTGCCTTCGCGCTCGGCGTGCCGAAGTGGCGCACCGTCGTCAAGGTCGTGCTCCCGACGGCGATCTCGGGCATCGTGACAGGTGTGACCCTCGCGATCGCCCGTGTCATCGGCGAGACCGCGCCGCTGCTGATCATCGCGGGCCTGACCGACTCGGTGAACTTCAACCTGTTCTCCGAGCGCATGACGACGCTGCCGGTGTTCACGTACTTCTCGGTGAAGTTCCCCGGCGTCCCGCCGGAGGCCAGCATCGACCGGGGCTGGGGCGCCGCCCTGGTGCTCATCATCATCGTGATGCTGCTGAACCTCGTCGCCCGCGCCGTGAGCTACTTCTTCTCCCCCAAGGGCGAGCGATGAGTCGCCCGCACCTCGTCTCCTCCCCCGACCTGACCGACCGCGCCGCGCGGCTCGGGCTCTGAAAGGAAAACCGATGGCCAAGAGCATCGACGTCTCGGACCTGAACATCTACTACGGGGACTTCCTCGCCGTCGAGGGCGTCAACATCACGATCCCCCAGAAGTCCGTCACGGCCTTCATCGGCCCGTCGGGCTGCGGCAAGTCGACCTTCCTGCGCTCGCTGAACCGCATGCACGAAGTCATCAAGGGCGCCCACGTCGACGGCAAGGTGCTCGTCGACGGCAACGACCTCTACGGCGCCGACATGGACCCGGTCAACGTCCGCCGCATGATCGGCATGGTCTTCCAGCGCCCGAACCCCTTCCCGACGATGAGCATCTACGACAACGTGCTCGCCGGGCAGAAGCTCAACAGCAAGAAGATGAAGAAGTCCGAGGCCGACACCACGGTCGAGCGGGCGCTGCGCCAGGCCGGCCTGTGGGCCGAGGTCAAGGACCGTCTGGACCGTCCCGGCTCGGGCCTCTCGGGTGGTCAGCAGCAGCGTCTGTGCATCGCTCGCGCGGTGGCGGTGCAGCCCGAGATCCTGCTGATGGACGAGCCCTGCTCGGCCCTCGACCCGATCTCGACGAGCGTCATCGAGGACCTGATCCACGAGCTCAAGACCGAGTACACGATCGTCATCGTGACCCACAACATGCAGCAGGCCGCCCGCGTCAGCGACGACACGGCGTTCTTCAACCTCGCGGGCGTGGGTCAGCCCGGCAAGCTGGTCGAGTCGGGTCGCACGGAGAAGATCTTCTCCAACCCCGACAACCCCGCCACCGAGGCCTACATCCAGGGCCGGTTCGGCTGAGCCGAGCTCCCGCACGCACGACGAAGGCTCCCTGCGCCAGCAGGGGGCCTTCGCAGTTCCCACCCCTGCCCCCGCCGGGCGGCGGTGAGCCAGCAACCTTCTGGACCCGCTGAGCGGTTGGCTGCTCACCGCCCCCGCCCCGCCGACTCGTCCGTGCCCGCTTGTCGGGTCCGTCGGGAGCGTTGACCTGCCGAGAACTACGGCAGGAAGGTGCGGACGACGAAGTAGGTCAGGGCCGACACAGAGGCGGCCGCGGGGATCGTCACGACCCACGCGACCACGATGCCGCGGGCCACGCCCCAGCGCACCGCGCTGATGCGCTTGGTGGCCCCGGCGCCCATGATCGCCGAGGTGATCGTGTGGGTCGTCGAGACGGGCGCGTGCAGGCCGATCGCCATGACGTAGAGCACGGTGGCCGCGACGCTCTCGGAGGCGAACCCGCGGGGCGGGTCGAGGTCGATGATGCGGCGCCCCAGGGTGCGCATGATGCGCCAACCGCCCGAGTAGGTGCCGGCCGCGATCGCCGAGGCCGCAGCGATGATGACCCAGAGCGGCACCCCGTCGCCGTCGGAGTAGCCACCGGCCACCAGGGCCAGCACGATGACGCCCATCGTCTTCTGGGCGTCCTGCAGGCCGTGTCCGAGGGACATGCCGGCGGCCGAGACCGTCTGGGCGTGACGGAACCCGCGGGTGACCTTGTGCGGGTTCGCCTTGCGGAAGCCCCACATGATCCCGGTCATCACGATGAACGCGCCGGCGAAGCCCAGCAGGGGTGAGAGCACCATCGGGATGGCGACCTTCTCGACCAGCAGGTCCCACGAGACGGTCGTGGCCGAGGCGATGCCCGCGCCGACGATGCCGCCGATGAGGGCGTGCGAGGACGACGACGGGATGCCGAAGTACCAGGTGATGAGGTTCCAGGTGATCGCGCCGATGAGGGCCGCGAGGACGATCGTCAGGGCGTGGGCCCGGTCGGAGTCGGACACACTGGTGACGCCGTCGATGTCGATGAGCTCCTGGATGGTCTCGGCGACCTTCACGCCCAGGAGGGCGCCCACGAAGTTCAGGATCGCCGCCATCGCGAGGGCGACACGCGGTGTCAGCGCGCGCGTGGAGACGGAGGTGGCGATCGCGTTGGCGGCGTCGTGGAAGCCGTTGGTGTAGTCGAACACCAGGGCGATGACCACGACGGCGATGACCATCGCCAGGACGAGGTCCACCCTCAGGACTCCTTGACGGCGATCTGCTCGACGATGTTGGCCACCGTCTCCAGGGCGTCGATCGCCTGCTCGACGGACTCCACGACGTCCTTCATCTTCAGGACCTGCATCGCCTTGTACGAGCCGCCGAAGAGGTGGGCCAGGATCCGGCGGTGGTTGCGGTCGCCCTCGTTCTCGAGCCGGTTGATCTCGATCCAGTACTCGTCGAGGTCCTTCATGGTGCGCAGGCGTGGCATCGAGTCGGCGGTGAGCCGCGAGGCGCGCTGCAGGACGTCGAGCTGGTCGGCGAAGTGCGGCGGGAACTCGGTGACGTCGTAGAGGACGATCGAGTCGACCGCCTCCTCCATGAAGTCCATGACGTCGTCCAGGGCGCTGGCGAGGGAGTAGATGTCCTCGCGGTCGAAGGGCGTGACGAACGTGCTGTTCACGAGGCGGACGATGCGGTGGGTCGTCTCGTCGGCCTGGTGCTCGGCGTCGCGCATGCTGTTCGACAGCGCCTCGCGATCGACGCCGTCGGCGAGGATGCTCGCCAACAGGTCGGAGCCGGCCACGAGGTGGCTGGCGGATTCGGAGAAGAGATCGTAGAAGGTCGTCTCCACCGGTCGGATGCGGAAGCGCACGCCTTGCTCCTGTCAACGGTCAGTTGGCCGTGACCATGCTAGGGGTTCACCGGCTGGTCACCAACGTGACCGCGTGAGTTGGCCCGTCAGCCCTCGTCCGCGGGGTGGTCGGCGTCGTCGCCGAGGCCCAGGATCTGGTCGACCTGGTCCTGCGAGAGGGGCTCGTCCGCGTCGGTGGCCGCGATCATGAGCTTGCTCGTCAGCTCGATCTCATCGAGCGCCGTGTCGTCACGCAGGCGCTCGTCCAGCGGCTCCGTCATGTCCTCCCTACCTTCTCCCCCGAGAGGATCAGAGTAACGCTGCGCCCCGCACCACGCGGACCAATCCAGTGACCGGACGGAGGACCCGGGAGGTTCGGTGGTGGTAGCCCGCCGAACTTGACTTACTTGACCTTCCGGTTGGTAAAGTAAGTACCATGCCCGAACCTGCTCACCGCCCTTCGCAGCGGCCCGCCCTGCTGGACGCGGCGCTCGGCGTCGTGCGCGACGGCGAGTCCCTCTCGCTCGAGTCGGCTGCCCGCGCCGCCGGCGTCACCAAGCCCGGTCTCATGTACCACTTCGCCACGAAGGAGGCGCTCGTCGCCGCCCTCGTCGACCACGTGCTCGACCGCCACGAGACGACCCTCGCCGAGCTGCTCCCCCAGGGTCCGGCCGCGGCCGAGGCCTCCGACCGGATCGCCGCCTACGCCCGCTGGGCCCTGTCCTTCGAGCACGACGCGGCCGACCTCGTCCTCTTCAGCGACCCGCGCCTGCGCGAGCAGATGGCCGAGCGCTGGGCCACGCGGTTCGCACCGTGGGTGCACGTGCCCAGCGACCTCCCCGCCGAGGAGCGTGCTCGACTGCAGGCCGTCCGCCTGATGGCCGACGGCTCGTGGTTCGCCGACGCGACCTCGACCCTCCCGGTGCCCCCGGAGGACCGCGAGGCCCTGCTCGCGACCGCCCTCGACCTGATCGGACGGAACCCGTCGTGAAGAAGTGGCTCCTGCTCGCCGGCGCCATCGGCAGCGAGGTGACGGCCTCGCTGTCCCTGAAGGGCGCGCTCGACCGACCGGCGCTCTACGTCGTCGTTGCGGTCGGGTTCGTCGCCGCCTTCACGTTCCTGTTCGCCGCCCTCGGGCAGGGCATGCCGCTGGGCGCGGCCTACGGCATCTGGGCGGCGTGCGGCGTCGCCCTGACGGCGATGCTGTCCGCCGCCATCTATGACGAGCCGCTCACGCCCCTGATGGGGCTTGGCATCGTCGTCATCATCGGCGGCGTGCTGCTGGTCGAGCTCGGGTCCCAGGCGGCGCGCTCCCGGACCGCCGCGCCCGACGTGAACCAGGGAGGCGACCGCTGATGGAGTGGGTCTACCTCGTGGTCGCGATCCTCACCGAGGTCGCCGCCACCCTGTCGCTCCGCATGGCGAGCACGGGTTCGCGGGCGTGGTTCGGCGTGGTCGGCGTCGGGTACCTCGCGGCCTTCACGGCGCTCAGCCTCAGCCTGTCCGAGGGCATGAACCTCGGCGTCGCCTACGGCATCTGGGCCGCCAGCGGCGTCGCCCTGACGGCGGTCCTGTCGCGGATCCTGTTCCAGGAGGCGCTGACCTGGGTCATGAGCCTGGGCATCGTGCTGATCGCCACCGGCGTGCTGCTGGTGGAGCTCGGAGCCACGCACTGACCCGGTACGGCGCGGGGCACCCGCCGACGGTGGCAGACTGAACCCCGCCAGGGCCTCTAGCTCAACTGGCAGAGCAGCGGACTTTTAATCCGCGGGTTGTGGGTTCGAGTCCCACGGGGCCTACCAACGAACGATCAAATGGTTCGCTCGCATTGCAGTCAGAGCGTGCACGGGATCCCTTCACCGGTCGAGCGAGCGCACTCCGTTGGCCCGCCCCCACCACCCTGGCGGCCTCACCCCGACTGTCACCTATCGCTGCAGCAGTCCCTCCCGCTTCGGATGTGTTGTCCCGGCAGCCGACCGACGCGATCCGCGATCCACGACAGGCAAGCTGGATGAACCGTCCCGGCCGGTACGGACCCGGCCCATCGTGATCCGGCGGGTGACACGATACGGAAATGATCGACGCTGGGGCATCGCTGAATCCGCACCTGAGCAACGACGAGCGCACTCTGTTGCTGCGTGGCTTGGGAGAGTGGGGAGGGCTGGCAACAATGACCGACAGGATCGCCAGCCTCATTGGTTTCGCCGACGCGGAAAGTTTTCGCTCTGAACGTGACCGCATGTCCGAATCCATTCGCACCGGGTCACCCATGTCGCAGACGGATTGGAGGCGGGCGCTCCTCGGCACCGAGATCGCATTCGTGAGCGACGTCTTGGGAGTTGGCGTTGATTGGCCCACCACGACCGGCCTCGAAGACGTCAACACCATCTCAATCCTGCGGGGCCTCCAGAGAAAACTGATCTGACCTCGGGGACCGTCACTTGCAAGCGACCCTCCTCGCGGGTCCGCTCACGCCCAAGCCGCCAGGAGCCTGACCCGCGGCCCATCAAGCAGGATCGTCCGTGCGTCCGGCATCCTGAGCGGACGTTCCTACCAGTCGCGACACACCCGTCGCACTACTCGGGCCGCGGGTGCTCACCCGAATCGAATGAGCGCTGCAGTTGCAGCCAGAACGCGGGGTTCGTGGGAAGCGACGCGCATCTCTGTGGGAAGCCGACTCGAGCAGCCCAATTCAGCCCTTGCTATCCGAGGAAGGATCGAGTCTCGCAACTACCCCACCGCCGACGGTGCGCGTTCCCCCTGACAGCCGAGGCGCCCCCGGCGCCGTGATCACCACTCCCAGCGGGCACCGAGCGATCCGGGACCGAAGTCCGTCTGGCGGTAGTGGAGTCCGGTCGCACCGTCGAGCGACACGGGCCAGGCGTGCTGCAGGCCGTCCTCGTCGAACCAGACCCAGGCCCTCGCCGGCAGGCAGTCGGGGTGGAACCTGACCCAGATTATGGCCTCCTCGAGTCGCTGCTCGGCCACGAGCCCGTACTCGGTCTCCAGGTCGGGCCGACCGTCGACGACCGCCTCGCACTCGGTGACGACCGCCTCGCCCTCGCTCAGCGGACGCTCGAACGTGATCGTCGTTCCGATGATCCCGTTGCCGAGCCGCTCCGCGTTCTGGACCGAGCAGCCGCTGACGGCGCGCAGCACCACGTCGTTGTCCTGGGTGCCCTTGTCGGGCCCGGCGAAGATGGTGACGCCCTCGACGTCGGCCCGACGAGCGACGAAGATCTGCACGAGACGGACGCGCTGGACCTCCCGCTCCGGTCCCACGTCCACGGTCATCTGGAAGACCACCCGGTCGACGTCGGCCTCACCGACGAGACTCTGCAGCGTCGGCTCGCCCACGAGCTCGTCGAACGGACGCGGACGCTCCGCGCCGCCGCGGGCGAGCCGGCCGCCCAGGTCGCCCTCCCCCAGATCGAGCACCCGCTCGAGCTCGGGGACGGCCTCGAGCGAGCGCCGACGTTCGGGCTCACGCAGACCTGCGCGCCAGTACGACAACGACGCCAGCGATATCGGGTGCCCGACGGCGATCAGCCTCTCTCGCACCTGCTGGAGCGTCATCCGGCGTGCACGGATCGCCTCGTCGAGCACGGTCGCGAAGGTCCCCGTCCCGGTGAGGTCCGTCATGGGCAGATTCTCTCGCGCTTTCACTTGCGCCGGGCCAGAAGTGAATTCTTCGGTCCTACCGTCCTCGCGACCCATCCATCCGAGCGAGGAGAGCCACATGGAACCGTGTGCTCGCGCGCCGAGACGCGTGCTCGCCGCACCGACCGACTCGGTGCTGCTCGAGCGATGCCGCACCGGCGACGGGCAGGCGTGGGACCTGCTGGTCGCGCGCTACGAGCGCCTGGTCTTCTCCGTCGCGCTCCGCAACGGCACCAGTCGCGAGGATGCCGCCGACGTCACCCAGACGACCTTCGTCGCCCTGATCGACTCGCTGCACCGGCTCGAGGACGACACCCGCCTCGCGTCGTGGCTCATGACCGTCGCCCGACGCCAGGCCTGGCGCGCCCGCTCCACGTCGCGCCGCGACCTCCCGCTCGAGACCGCCGCCGAGGCGACGGGTCAGGATCCCTACGAGCTCTGGGACACCCAGACCGCCGTCCACGACGCCCTGGCAACCCTGGGCGGCACGTGCCGCGAGCTGCTGCTCGCCCTCTACTTCGACTCCGAGGAGCCGAGCTACGCCGACATCGCCGCCGACATGGGGCGCTCGATCGGCGGGATCGGACCGATGCGCGGCCGCTGCCTCGACCGGCTCCGCTCGATCATCACGCAGGAGGTCTGAGGCGCGTCGATAGCATGGAGCCGTGCGCCGGGCCGCGATCTTCGACGTCGACGGCACGCTCTGCGACGTCAGCTCGGTCCGCCACCACGTGCGGGGTCGCAAGAAGGACTTCAATGCCTTCCACTCCGACGCCCTCGCGTGTCCGCCGCACGTCGAGGTCGCCGACGCGGCCCGCCGCGCACGGGCCGAGGGGCTGGCCGTGCTGGTGGTCACCGCACGCAAGGAGAGGTGGCGCCACCCGACCGGCTTCTGGCTCGCCCTGCACGACATCCCGTCCGACGAGCTCTACATGCGCGGCGACAAGGACGGCCGCCGCGACGTCGAGGTCAAGCGCGACATCCTGCAGCGCATCCGCCGCCGCTACGAGGTCGTGGAGGCCTGGGACGACAACCCCGCGATCATCGCGCTGTGGGAGTCGAGAGGCATCCCGGTCCGTGTCGTCGAGGGCTGGGAGCCGGACTAGCCCGGGGCCGCAGGACCTGCCGTCAGCCGTGCATGCGAGCACCCTTGACGACCTTGTCGACGGCGTTCTTCGGACCGCGCAGGGCGATGCCGACCAGGTCGAGGTCTGCCGAACCGACCGCGGCGACCGCGGCGCGATTGGCGGCGTCGTGCCCGGTCGAGAAGAGCTCGCGCGTGTAGATCGCCGTGGCGATCCCCCGCCCGATCGCCTTCGCGCGCGCGGTCGCGAGGAGCTCGGCGTCGCCCGCGAGGACGAGCACCGGCTGGCGCAGCATCGGGAGGTACTCCGTCGCGTCGGCGTCGACGTACGGCTCTCCGACGAGGCCGGGCTCGCTCGTCGCGACGCCGCTCGTCAGGAACGCCGTCACGTTCAGCTCCTGCCACGGCAGGAGGTCGTCGCGGAGCAGCACCACGACCTTCGTGTCGAAGCGTGGAGCTGCTGCGGGGGTGGTCGCGGGAGTGGTCTCGGAGGTGCTCACACGTCGATTCTCGAACCGTCGGGACGACCTTGGCTTGTACGTTTGACGCGTGGTCGAGTCCGTTCGCGCCTGGGAACCGGGAGTGCCCCTGGTGCGCGAGGTCCTGCACGCGACCTTCGAGGAGCACGCGTATCCGATGCACACCCACGACGCGTGGACCGTGCTGCTGGTCGACGACGGTGCCGTCGACTACCACCTCGACCGCAGGGGCCACCGGACCGAGCCGGGCACCCTGACGATCCTGCCCCCGCACGTCGCCCACGACGGTCGCTCCGCCGAACGAGGCACCTCCTTCACGAAGCGCGCGCTCTACCTGGACGGCGACTGGCTCCCCGACGCGCTCGCCGGGCCCACGGCCCTGCGCCCCGCGCTCCGCGCTCCTCGGGCGTCGCGTCTCGCCGTCGGCATCCACGAGGCACTGCGCTCGCCTGGCGACGAGACCGCCGCCGAGCACGGCGTGCTGATGCTCGGCGACGTGGTCCGCGGAGAGCTCGACCGCACGGCTCCGGAGCACCTGCGTGACGCCCCGCTCGCCCGTCGCCTCCGGGACCTGCTCGACGACCACCTTCCGGCAACCGTGACGGTGGCCGAGGCCGGCCGCCTCCTGCACGCCCACCCCGGGCACCTGACCCGCGTGTTCGTGCAGACCTACGGCATCCCTCCCCACCAGTACGTCACCGGCCGGCGGGTCGACCGCGCGCGGCGCCTCCTCGTCCGCGGGGAGTCAGCGGCAGCCGCAGCGACCGCGGCCGGCTTCCACGACCAGTCCCACATGACGCGCCACTTCCGCAGGGTCCTCGGGGCGACGCCGGGAGCCTTCGCGCGGCCCTGACCGACGCGCCCCCGCCCTCCGCGCTCCCGGTACCGTTCAGCGGTGATCACGACGATCCTGGTCGAGCACCCCTGGCTGACCACCGCCGGCCTCGGCCTGCTGGTCGTCGCCGGTCCTCCGCTGGGCGTGCTGCTGGTGCGCCGACGTCGGACCACGCAGGTCCTGCTCGCCGCGTCGCTGGTGGCGATCGCCCTGCTGACCCTCACGCCGAGCGGGTCCGACCTGGGCGTCCGGTGCGTCGCCGAGTGGTCGTGGCCCGCGCTCGGCCGGGTCGAGCTGATCGCCAACGCCATCCTGTTCGTGCCTGCGGTCGCGCTGGCCTCGCTCCTGACCCGACGGCCGGTCCCGACCCTGCTGGGCGCCAGCGCCTCGTCAGTCCTGATCGAGGGGGTGCAAGCCCTCGTGACACCGCTCGGTCGCAGCTGCTCCACGAACGACTGGCTCTACAACACCCTCGGCGCCCTGCTCGGGGCTGCGGTCGCCGCACTCGCCCTGCACCTCGACCGCCGGGGCGAGCCGGCCGCCGCGCGGGAATGAATCCCCGTCGGAGCCGTTAAGGTAGATGAAAGTTCAATTTCTGCGATGGGACCCCTCATGCGTGACGTGACCTTCGGGATCGACACCTTCGGCGACGTGCCGGAGGACGACCACGGCGACCTGCTGACGCCCGCCCAGGCGATCCGCCAGGTCCTCGACGAGGCCGTGCTGGCCGACCAGGTCGGCATCGACGTCATCGCCCTGGGCGAGCACCACCGCCCGGAGTACGCGATCTCGAGCCCCGAGACCGTCCTCGCCGGCATCGCCACGCGCACCGAGCGCATCACCCTCGCCTCGGGCGTCACGGTGCTCTCCTCCGACGACCCCGTGCGCGTCTTCCAGCGGTTCTCGACCGTCGACGCCCTCTCGAACGGCCGCGCGCAGGTGATCCTCGGACGCGGCTCCTTCACCGAGTCGTTCCCGCTCTTCGGGTACGACATGGCGCAGTACGACACGCTCTTCGAGGAGAAGCTCGAGCTGTTCTCGAAGCTCCTCGAGGAGCAGCCCGTCACGTGGAGCGGCACGACCCGCGCCGCCCTCGACAACGCGGACGTGCACCCGAAGACCGAGTCCGGCCGCCTCGACACCTGGGTCGGCGTCGGCGGCTCGCCCGAGTCGGTCATCCGCACGGCCCGCTACGGTCTGCCGCTGATGCTGGCCATCATCGGCGGCTCCCCGGCGCGCTTCGCCCCCTACGTCGACCTCTACCGCCGCGCGGCCGAGCAGCTCGGCACCACGGCACTGCCCGTGGGCATGCACTCCCCCGGGTTCGTGGCCGAGACCGACGCGGAGGCCGCCGAGATCGTCTGGCCCCGCTACAAGGTCCTGCACGACCGCATCGGTGCCCAGCGCGGCTGGCCGCCCATGCGTCGCCGCGACTTCGAGTCCGAGATCGCGCAGGGCTCGATGTACCTGGGCTCGCCCGAGACCGTGGCACGCCGCATCGCGGGTGCGCTCGGTCAGCTCGACGTCGGCCGGTTCGACCTCATCTACAGCCAGGGCAGCATCCCGGCGTCGGCGCGACTGCGCTCCGTCGAGCTCTTCGGCACCGAGGTGATCCCGCGGGTCCGCGAGCTGCTCGCGCAGGACGCCGTGCCGGTGACGTCGTGAGCTCGATCGGCATCCTGGGCGCGGGCAAGTTCGGGCTCGTCCTGGCCCGGCTCGCCGCGCGAGCGGGCCACGACGTGCGCATCGCGTCGTCCCGCGAGCCGGCGGCGATCGCCCTGACCGTGGAGATCCTGGCGCCCGGCGCCACCGCGACGGACGCCACCTCCGCGGTCACGGACGCCGACGTCGTCGTGCTCGCCCTCCCCCTCGGCAAGCACGACCGCGTCGACCCCGCGCCCCTGGCGGGCAAGGTCGTCGTCGACGCCATGAACTACTGGTGGGAGATCGACGGGCTCCGTGACGACCTCGCGAACCCGAAGACCTCCACCAGCGAGATCGTGCAGGACCACCTGCCCGCGTCGCGGGTCGTCAAGGCGTTCAACCACATGGGGTATCACGACCTCGAGGACGAGTCGCGCCCCCACGGCTCGGCCGGTCGCAAGGCCATCGCCGTCGCCGGCGACGACCCCGCCGACGTCGCCATGGTGTCGGCCCTGGTCGACAGCCTGGGCTTCGACCCGGTCACGATCGGACGCCTGTCCGACGGCGCCCGCCTCGAGCCGGGCACTCCGGCCTTCGGCGCGAACGTCACGGCGGACGAGCTGCGCGAGCTGACGGCCGCTCCGCGCTAGGCGAGGAGCGTCGACGGCACGAGGCTCAGAGCGAACGGCTCGGTGACCTCGAAGGGCGCGTCGCCGACGCCGTGTCGTCGGCGAGAGCGACGTCGACCGGGGCGTACAGCGCGAGCAGTCCCGCCGGGGCGGCCGCGTCCTGCAGCATCGTGAACAGCCGCGCCGAGGCGATCTGGTGGCTCACCCGCGGCGCCGGACTCACGACCAGCACCCCGTCGAGCAGCTCGTACCGGCGTCCGTCATCGGGCAAGGACTCCAGGTCGGCCCTCGTGAAGGGCCGCCCTCGCGACGGGACCGCCGGAACCTCGGTGGACATGGCGCTCATGGTAGATCTCCTCCTCGCACACGACCACGATCCAACGACGGACCAGCGCCGTCCCCCGGCCCCGATGCGCGGACTGTCGAGACAGCAGCCGGGTGGACGGATCCGCTCCGCAGGGTCAGGCGCGCTCGTCGGCCGGGTCGACGAGGTGCGGGTCGCCGACGGTGACGTCGGAGACGTGCGCGTGGCCGATCGCGATCGGCACCTCTCCGCCCGGCTCGGGCCGACCGAGGGTCTCGTCCAGCGCCTGCCGGGCCAGCGCCCGCGCCTGCTCACCGACGTCGGCGACGACCGTGCCGTACCGCACGACGAGGTCGACCGTGACCGAGCTCAGCAGTCCGTCGCGGTCGACGTCGAGCACGACGTGGCGCACGGCGGCGTCGACGAGCGCCTCGTCGAGCCGCTCCCGCACGATCGCGGTCACGGCGATCGAGGAGACGCGGAGGTGCTCGTGCGGTGCGGCGGCCCGGATCATGACGGAGCGCCGCGGCGCCGCGAGGGCGCGCTGCAGGACCCGGTTGGCGACCTCCACGGCCCGAGGACCGGCCGGCACGGCACGCAGCTGACGCGCAGCGGCGGCGAGGTCGGCCTCGCCGCGCGGCAGGTCGACGCCGTCGGGCACCTCCTCCAGCTCGCTCATCGCCACTGCTCCATCCTGATCGCCAAGGTGCGTCGGGCCCGGTGCAGCTGTCCGCGCACCACGGTGGGCGTCGTGTCCAGGACCTGGGCGATCTCCGCGTAGGAGAGGTCTTCGAGCTCGCGCAGCATCCAGGCCGACCGCTGGGTCCACGGTAGTTCACTCAGAGCCAGCTGCAAGGTCTCCCACAGCTCCCGCTGCAGGTACTCCCGTTCCGGATCGGTCCGCGAGGACGGAGCCGGACGGTTCTGGGAGGCCCGCAGGGCCAGCGGCTCCAGGAGGTCGTCGTCCACGGCGAGGGGCCGCCGGCGGCGGCGCCGGTCGTACGTCCCGCGCTGCACGATCGTGAACAACCAGGTCTGCACCGTGGAGCGGCCGGCGAAGTCGGGCAGGGCGCGCCAGGCCTTGATCCACGCCTCCTGCACGACGTCCTCCGCAGCCCTGGCATCCCCGTCCAGCAGGTGCGTTGCGTAGCGCAGCGTCCCCGGGAACAGGCGGGCGAAGAGCTCGGCAAATGCCTCACGATCGCCCAGGCCCGCGCGCCGGGCGAGCGCGTGGTCCGAGGCGTCACCCACCGGTGGGGCTGACGGCTTCTCGGCGCTCACTCGGTCTCTTCTCGGTAGCTCGCTCAGGCAGTGCGCGATGTTTCAACTAGGTAAACGAGAGTGACATCAACACCCGAGAGCCGCACGCCATGTGACATGCGTCACCCGACCGTGACGATCCGCGATCTCGACCCGTCTCACTCCTGTCCGAAGTACTCAGCACGAACGTGAACAGGAATGATCAACGTGAGCGAGAAGACCGTCGTCAAGACCCCGACCACCGGTGGCGCCCTCGAGAGCACCCAGGGCCGCACCACCATCGCCGACACCGTCGTGTCGAAGATCGCCGGCATCGCGACCCGTGAGGTCAACGGCGTCCACTCCCTCGGTGGCGGCGCCGCCCGCGCCGTCGGCGCCCTGCGCGAGCGCATCCCGGGCAGCTCGACCAACCACGGCCAGGGCATCTCGGTCGAGGTCGGCGAGAAGGAGGCCGCGATCGACATCCAGCTCGTCGCCGAGTTCGGTGTCTCCATCACCGACCTCGCCGCCGGCATCCGCACCAACGTCATCAACTCGGTCGAGCGCATGGTCGGCCTGAGCGTCGTCGAGGTCAACATCGACGTGCAGGACGTGCACATCGCCTCCGAGGACAACGATGACGACAGCGAGCCGCGGGTCCAGTGAGCCCGGCCCCCGACGCTGACACCCCCGACGAGCTCGCCGACCAGGTCGCCGCCGCAGCACTCGCCGTGCCCGGCGTCCACGGCCTGCACGCCGGCTCGTTCGGGGAGGTCGGGACCTACCTCCCCGGCCGCCGCGTGGCGGGCATTCGCCTCGCCGGCGACCTGACCGAGGTGCACCTGGCCGTCGTGATGGGCTCGCCCATCCCCGACCTCGCAGCCGCGGTCGCGACCGCCGTGTCGCCCCTCGTGGACACCCCGGTGCAGGTCTTCGTCGAGGACGTCGTCCCCGCCCGGACCGACCAGGAGTGATCACCATGGCCGACACCGACAGCTACGCCGGGCCGTCATCGCCCGAGCTGCGCGAGCGGTGGCGGCGCGACCGGCGGTCGATCGTCCGGCTCCACCACCCCGACCGGGGCGGCGACCCGGCCCTCCTGCAGCAGGAGCTGCGCGAGAACGACGCGTTCTACCGCGACCTCGACCAACCGCGTCACCACCGCGGCGACGTCATCGTGACCGCGCGTCCCGGGGTCCTGGTCCGCGCGGTCCGCGCCGTGCGGGCGAGCCTGACGCGCGGCCGGCCCGGGCGCCGTCACTACTTCGACCTCTGAAGCACCACCCCACCAAGGAGCACCTCATGACCACCTCCACCGTCGGCCTCATCGCCGGCCTCCTCCTCGCCATCGCCATCGCCGCAGGCGGCTTCACCGGCTTCCTGATCGCGCTCGTCCTCGGGTCCGCCGGCTACCTCGTGGGCGGCCACGTCGACGGCGAGGTCGACCTCTCGGCCCTGCTCGGACGACGTCGTGGCTGAGCTGGCGCCGGCTGCAGAACGAGGCCGCACCACGATCGCCGACAAGGTCGTGTCCCGCGTCGCCTCGATCGCCGCCGCCGAGATGGAAGCAGTGGTCGACACCCGGTCCGGCTGGACCAAGCTCGTCCGCAAGGGCTTGCCCCACGCCGACGCGGTCGTGGCCGGCGGGACCACACGGATCACCGTCGAGGTGGCGGCCACCTGGCCCACGCCTCTGTCCCGCCTCGCCGCCCAGGTGCGCGATCACGTGACGAGCCGAGTCGTCGACCTGACCGGCACGCAGGTCTCCCGCGTCGACGTCACCGTCGCCGACGTGGTGCACCTGGAGACCGCCGCCCGACGCGTCGTCTGACGCTGCACCAGTCCGTCCCACCCACCGCCCCGAAGAAGGAACGACATGACCACGACCCCACTGCCTGAAGCGGCCGCCGAGCCGGTCGCGCCACTGCGCGCCGGCAAGGCGCCGGTCGGCACGGGCGCCTCTCCCCTGGTCGCCCAGCTGCTGGCGCTCGCGCTGGTGTGCCTCGCGGCCGTCGCCGTCCAGCACCTGCTGGTCCTGACCGGCACGGTCTCCGGGACCTCGTGGTTGACCACCGCCGTCGACGGCCTCGACGGGCTCGACGGCGGGACCCCGCTGGTCCTGGTCGTCGGAGTCGTCAGCATCGTGCTCGGACTGCTGCTCGCGTCGATCTCGGTGAAGCCGCGGCCGCGCAAGGGCATCCCGCTGGCGACGACGACCGGTGCGCACCTGCGCCGCCGCGACCTGCGCCGCGTGGTCGACGCCGCAGTCGACGGCACCGACGCCGTCACCGACACCACGGTCACGGTGAGTCGACGTCGCATCCGCGTCACCGCGACCTCGGTGGCCACCCCGGACCGCGACGCCGAGACGCGAGCCGCCATCGAGGAGCGGCTGCGCTCGGTCGGCGACGCCCTCGAGCGCCGGCCGGCCGTGTCCGTCACCATCCGTCACGACGAGATCTGAGGAGCGGACATGACCACACGCAAGACGCTGCTGATCGACCGCCTCGCCACGTTCGTCCTCGCCCTCGTCCTGCTGGCCGGCGGCGCCACCGCCGTCTGGTGGTGGAGCGGACGATCCGTCGACGGGCGCACCCTGCCGACCACCAGCGACACCTCGACCGTCGCCGACCTCGTCGCGAAGGACTGGTTCGGCTGGACCGCCGCCGCAGTGGGGGTCGTGATCGCGCTGGTCGCGCTGCGCTGGATCGCCGCGCACCTCACGCCCAACACCGTGTCCCGCCTGCGGCTGGGGTCGAGCGACACCACCGGACGACTCGAGGCCTCCGCCTCGAAGGTCGTCGGCGCCGCGGCGGACGCCTATGCCGACACCCTGGGCGTCCGGAGCGCGAAGGGGTCCGTCGTCCGCGACCGGGGCCAGCTCGTGGCCCGCATCGACGCGACGATCGAGCCGGACTCCGACCTCGCACTGCTGGCGCGACGTGCGGACGAGGTCTCGTCGCAGCTCCTCACCGTGCTGGAGCGCGACGACCTGCGCTGCAGCCTCCGACTCAAGGTCGCGGCCCGAGGCCGGACCCTCCCCCGCGCCCGCTGAGGCGCACCCCCATCCGTCCCGGCGCCCGCCGGGTCGCAGCACCACCGCCACCGAAGGAGACAGTCATGGGAATCGCGGACAAGGCGAAGAACGCAGCCGAGGACCTCGTCGGCAAGGCCAAGGAGGTCGTCGGCGACGCCACCGACAACAAGGACCTCGAGGCCGAGGGCAAGAAGGACCAGGGCAAGGCGTCGGTCAAGAAGGCCGGCGAGAACATCAAGGACGCCTTCAAGAAGTAAGTCGTCCCCGTCGTCGGCGGTGCCTCGCGGCACCGCCGACGACACCCCACCCGACCCGAGGAGAAGAGCAGAGATGGCACGCAGGACGAAGGCGCAGCAGAAGGCCCGCACGAACATCTTCACGGCCATCGGCTGGCTCGTGTGGAAGCTGATCGGATTCTTCGGCCGCCTGGCCCGCAAGGTCGTCGGACTCGCCGCGCGCGCCGTCTGGTCCGCACTCGGCCGGCTCGGGGTCCCGATCGCTCGTCGCAAGGTGGCCGAGAGCCGCGCTCCCCGCTGACGACCTGCCACGGCACGCGACAGGTGTGAGGCCGCCTCCGCCGGGGTACACCCGAGGCACCGACGAGAGCGAAGGGGCCCGACCGTGCCGAGAACACCGAGACCGATCCGGTCCGTCCACTTCTCCATCGACCTGGACGTCACCCGCGCCGTCGTGACGGTCGCCGGCACGCTCAACACCGCCGCAGCCCTGGCGACCGGCGAGTCCATCGGGCTCGCATCACCCGGCCGGACGACCTGCGTGACGGTTGACCTGAGCGACGTCAGGGACCTGTCGCCTCGGGCCGTCCACATGCTCGAGTCCGAGATCGCGACCTTCCGCAAGGGCGGGCTCGACGTCCGCGTCAGGGCCCGCGCCGGTTCCGTGGCGCACGGGGTGCTCCGCGTGGAGTCGACCCTGCTCGACCGCCAGGCCGGCTAACCGAGCCGGAGGGCCGTGCCGGAGGGCGGCACGGACCGAACTTCCGTCAGCCGGCGGCGGCGAGGTCGTCGTGCCCAGGGGCGACGCGCGCGGCGGTCTTCTCGACGAGAGCCATCAGCAGCGCGCACGCCTCGCGGTAGGACGCCCAGGCGACGCGTCGGGCGTCGTCGGCGTGCCCTGCGCTGCGCGCGAACGACACGGCGGTCTCCACGTCCCCGAGCCGGAACGCCTCGAGCGCCAGCGACCGCGAACGGTCGGCGGCGTCGCACGCCGCCAGGTAGTCACGCCGCGCCTCGGAGCAGCAGCGGTCGACGGTCTCGAAGGCATCCGTCTCGGCATGACCGGCACCGTCGAGGAGCCGGCTCAGCATGCGGGGGTCCATGCCTGAGAAACGCTCGACGCGGCCCGAGGTCACGCACTTCCTGCCGATCTCGTCTCACCGAGGCCATACGGGACAGGGGCGTACGCACAACTGATTCAAAACTTGTTCAACTGACTTGCCGAAGTGAACAAGTTTTGAGTAACATTGCGAACAGCTTCGAGAGCCCGGAGCTCGGCCGCACTGGCCACTGCATCATCCGAGAACCGGGGAGCACCCATGCCGAACCTCAAGCGACTGCCCATGCCACTGATCGAGGTCTACGAGTGGCAGCACTCCGGGGCCTGCATGGGTCTCGACTCGTCCGTCTTCTTCTCGCCGTCCCGTGAGCGCGGCGCCGCGAAGCACCTGCGCGAGCAGGGTGCGAAGGCCGTCTGCGCCACGTGCCCCGTCATCGAGGAGTGCCGCGACCACGCCCTCGCCGCACGCGAGCCGTACGGCGTCTGGGGCGGCATGACCGTCGAGGAGCGCGAGCTCCTGACCCGCGAGCGCAAGGCCGGCTGACGCCGCTGGTGGTTCGGTTCGGGAGGTCCTGCCGGACAAGCGGCATGGACCACCCGGCCACCCCGCGCCCCGAAGGGCAAGGGTCGCCCCTGACCGTCCGTTCGGACCGGAACTGCAGCGAATTATGGCAGTCTGACACTTGTGTTCGAACGTCTGTTCGAGTAGAATCGGACCATGAGTTCAGCGGTCACGGTGCAGGCGCTTCGTGAAGCCGCGCACGCCCTGAACTCTGGTGACCACCGCACCGCGTTGCGAGCCATCCAGACCGCGCAGGACGCGTTGGACGCGGCGAAGGCGCACCATCTGGCCGAGATGGACCGGACCGCTGAGTTCGAGCTCGACGGGTCCTCGACGATCACCGCCTGGTCGCGCTTGCACCTTCGGTTGGATGCGAAGCAGACCAAGTCGCTGATCGCCGCCGATGCGACGATGCGCGACCTGCCGCAGGTGGCCGAGGCCGCGACCGCGGGCCAGATCCGGCTCGAGCACGTCAAGCTCTTCACCTTCGGCATCAAGCACATCAGCCCCGAGATCATCGCGAACGCCCAGCCATGGTTGCTCGATGTGGCTCGCACGAATGAGCCGGTTGAGCTGCGCCGTGTTGTGCGCAAGCTTCGCGAGGCGGTCTATCCCGACGAGCTCGACGAGGCCTGGATCAAGGGCATGGCCAAGGAAGACTTCCAGCTCAGCCCAGTGCCCGACGGGTGGCACGTCACTGGCTTCCTGAACACGCTGACGGGCGCGAAGTTCAAGGCCGTCCTCGACTCCTTCTCCATCCCCACGACCGCCAACGACGACCGCAGCTCGGCCGAACGACGTGTCGCCGCACTTGATCGGGTCCTCGGATCGATCCTCGAGTCGGGTCTGCCGACGAGCAAGGGCATCCGACCCCAGGTCAGCGTCATCGTGCCGGTCGACACCCTGCACGACGCCATGACCAACCAGGCCACCACCGACGGGGATTCGGCGGAGCTGGCCGGCTTCGGCCCCATCGGCCCGAAGCTCCTCTCCTACATCACCTGCACCGGCGAGAGCACCCCGATCCTGACCTCCTGCGGAGATGTGGAGCAGGCGCAGATCCTCAACGTCGGCGACACCATCAGACTCGCCACCCCCGCGCAGCGCAAAGCGGTCATCGCGAAGCAGGCCGGCCAGTGTGCGGCGCCCGGTTGCACCAACACCCACCTCGAGATCCACCACGTCACCTGGTGGTCCAACGGCGGCAAGACCAACATCGACGAGCTCATCGGTTACTGCGAGTGCTGCCACGTGCTCATCCACCAAGGTCTCTTGCAGGTCGAAGCCACCGGCGGGGGTCAGTTCACCATGACCACCCGCGACGGACGCCCCATCGACCTCACCCTCAGACGCACCACCCGCGAACGACTCCGCACCATCCGCAAGACCGCCCATGCGGCCCGAGAACATCAGGCCCCGCTCCGCACCTGAGGACCGGCCGTGCTTCCTGCGCGCCGCACCGAGGATGATGGTGGACATGACCGAGGACCTCACGGCCTTCTACCTCCCGATCGACGAGGACGTGTTCGAGTCGACCGAGGCCACCCAGAGCCCCTGGGACTTCTCGCTGCAGCACGGCGGGCCACCCGCCGGACTGCTCGCACGCGCGATCGACCGGGCCCGGCCCGCCGAGGACATGCGCATCGCCCGCGTCACGATCGACATGCTCGGCGGGATCCCACAAGGGCGCATGCGCACCGAGGCGACGGTCGTACGGCCGGGCCGGCGCGTCGAGATGATCGAGGCGAAGCTCTGGGCCGACGACCGCCTCGCTGTCACCGCGACCGCCTGGCGCATCCGCCTCTCCCCCGACAGCACGATCGAGGTGAACCACGAGGAGGCGCCGGCCACCCTGCCCGGCGAGCAGCCCCAGCACGTCTTCTCCGGCGTCGACCCCTCCTGGGGCTACGGCCGCGCGATGGAGTGGCGGTTCGTGAGCGGTGACTACGACTCGCTCGGACCGGCCCTCGCCTGGGGACGCCTGCGCGTCCCGCTCGTCGCCGGCGAGACAACCTCCGCCACGGCCCAGCTGCTCACGATGGCGGACTCGGCCAACGGACTCTCGGTCGAGCTGCCGATGGCCGAGTGGTTCTCGATCCCCTCGACCCTCACCGCCACGATCCAGCGCGCACCGGCCGGCGAGTGGATGCTCATGGACGCCCGCACCAGCATCGGCGCCGACGGCATCGGCCTGACCCGTGCCCAGGTCTACGACGAGCGCGGGTTCAGCGCGGAGATCGCGCAGCCCCTGCTCGTCGCCCGCCGCTGACGACGGCGCCGCACACCCTGCGCGGCCCGAAGCGACGAAGGAGACGCGATGGGGACCGGTCCCCATCGCTCGGGCCGGACACCGCTCCTACGGTCGGCAGCATGACGTCATCCTGGCTGCGCGACATCGACTGGCAGATCACCGCCCGCTGAGCGGACCCCGCGACACCGGTCAGCCGGCGAGGAAGACCCCCAGGGCGACGAGGCCCACGAGCACGATGAACACGCGCAGCGCCGTCGCCGGGAGCCGGCGCCCGTACCGCGAACCGATCTGGCCGCCCACGGTCGACCCGATCGCGATGAGCAGCACGATGAGCCAGTCGACATCGGCCACGACCACGAAGATCAGGCCCGAGACGCCGTTCGCGACGCCCGCCAGGACGTTCTTCAGCGCGTTCAGCCGCTGCAGCTCGTCGTCGATCCCGATGCCCATCACGGCCAGCAGGATGATGCCCTGCGCCGCCCCGAAGTAGCCGCCGTAGACACCCGTGAGCCCGACGAGCGGCTGCGTCCACCAGGCGCCGTGGTCCGGGAGCCCGCCGCGGTCGGCCTGCCGGCGCGCCACCGCCGCCGAGATGCGAGGTCCGACCACCACCAGCACGCATCCGAGCACGATGAGCACGGGCACGATCGCCGAGAACGCGTCGTCGGGCAGGGTCAGCAGCAGCACCGCGCCCACCGCCGCACCGAGCGCCGACGCCGGGATCAGCCAGACGGCCCGCCGCTTCTGCCCGGTCAGCTCTGCGCGGTAGCCGATCGCACCGGACACCGACCCGGGCACCAGCCCGATCGTGTTCGAGACGTTGGCCGTGACCGGAGGGACGCCGATCGCGAGGAGCATCGGGAACGTGATCAGGGTGCCGGAACCCACGACGGTGTTGATCGTGCCGGCGGCGACGCCCGCGAGGACGATCGCGATGACCTCGACGGGGCTCATGACGTCCTTCCGGTGAGCTCAGGCGTGCACGACCCGTCGACCGTATCGACGTCCGGCGAGCCTCCGACCCTAGGGTCGGGCCACGAGACGCAGGATCTCCGCCGCGACCACGTGGGGCCGCTGCTCGGGCACCCAGTGCGAGACGCCCTCGAGCTCGACGTACCGGAACTCCCCGCCCACGAACTCGTGACAGGCACGGGCCGCGACCGGTCCGATGAACGCGTCCGCGTCGCTCCAGACGAACGTCGTCGGCACCGTGACCTGCGGCAGCTCCGCCAGCTCCCCGGTCATCGCCCGGTACCAGCTCAGCGCGGCGTCGAGCGCCCCCGGTCGACTCAGGTGCCGGAGGTACGTCTCGACGTGCTCGGCGTCGAGGTCGCCGTAGACGTCGCGCAGGCGGCGCGCATCGTCGGCCAGCAGGAGGTCCGCCATGTCAGGGGTGCGCCGGAACTCGGCGTAGTACGACGACATCCGTCGCTGCTCCGGGTCGTCGCGCACCGCACGGCCGTAGGCGCCGAGATGGGGGACGGACACCGCCGTCAGCGACGCGACGCGATCCGGGTTCAGCGCGGCGACGACCCAGGCCACGCTCGCGCCCCAGTCGTGCCCCACGAGGTGGAACGACGAGGCACCGAGCGCGTCGACCAGCTCGAGCACGTCGGCCGCGAGACGCTCGGTCGCGTAGTCCTCGACGCGCTCCGGACGAGCGCCCGGGGAGTATCCGCGCTGGTCCGGCGCCACGGCCCAGCACCCGGCCGCGGCCAGCACGGGCAGCACGCCCGACCACGTCGCCGACGTCGCCGGGAACCCGTGCAGCAGCACGATCGGGACGCCGGTGGGGTCCCCGACCTGCACCGTGTCGAGCTGGAAGCCGTCGACGGCCACGGGCGTGCGGCGGATCTGGGTCATGGCGCCAGCGTCGCAAACGGTCGCGATCGCGTCCAGGCGTCCCGGGTCCGTCTGGGAGGATGAGCGGGTGCACATCGTCGTCTTGTCCGGCGGGGTCGGTGGCTCCCGCTTCATCCGAGGGCTGCTCGCCGCGACCACTCCCGACGACCGGGTCACGGTCGTCGCGAACACCGCCGACGACATCTGGCTGTTCGGGCTGCGGGTGTGCCCCGACCTCGACACCGTGATGTACACGCTCGGCGACGGCATCGACACCGAGCGCGGCTGGGGACGCACCGACGAGACCTGGAACGCCAAGTCCGAGCTCGGCGCGTACGGCGTGCCGGAGGCATGGTTCGGTCTCGGCGACCGCGACCTCGCGACCCACCTGGTGCGCACCGAGATGCTCCGCGCCGGCGACGGACTCACGGCGGCGACCGACCGGCTCTGCGCCCGCTGGTCCCCCGACACCGACCTGGAGCGCATCCGACTGCTCCCCATGACCGAGGACGAGGTCGAGACCTGGATCTCGACCACCGTCGACGGCAGCCCGACCGACATCCACTTCCAGGAGTTCTGGATCCGCCACCACGCCGGAGTGCCGGTGCACGGCGTGACACAGCGCGGCATCGAGGCGGCCACTCCCGCCCCCGGCGTGCTCGAGGCGATCGCGGACGCCGACGTCGTGGTGCTGCCTCCCTCGAACCCGATCGTCTCCGTCGGACCGATCCTCGCCGTGCCAGGCATCCGCGACGCCCTCCGTGACGCGGCCGCGCCCGTCGTCGGCGTCTCGCCGATCATCGGCGGTGGCGCGGTGCGCGGCATGGCCGACCAGCTGCTGGCGGGGCTCGGCATCGAGAACAGCGCCGCCGCGGTCGGGCTGCTGCACGGCGCCCGGTCTGCCGACGGCGTGCTCGACGGCTGGCTCGTCGACACGGCCGACGCCGATCTCCTCCCGCGTCTGGAGGACGGCGGGGTCACGGCTCGCGCCGTCCCGCTCTGGATGACTGACGACGCCACCACGCGCCAGCTCGCCGCCGACGCCCTGGCCCTCGCGGCGGAGCTCGCGCGTGGCTGAGTCACTGACCTTCACCGCGGTCGACGGCATCGGCGAGGTCGTGGCCGGCGACGACCTGGCGGCCCTCGTCGCATCGCTCGTCGAGCTGGCCGACGGCGACGTCGTGGTCGTGACGTCCAAGGTCGTCAGCAAGGCCCTCGGGCTCGCGACGACCCGCGAGAAGGACGAGCTGCTCGCCGAGCAGACCGACCGCGTCGTGGCCCGCCGCGACGCGACCACGATCGTCCGCACCCACCACGGCCTGACGATGGCGGCCGCCGGCATCGACAACTCCAACACGGCACCCCGCACGCTGCTGCCCCTGCCCGGCGACCCGGACGCGGAGGCCCGGCGAATCCGCGGCCGCCTGCACGAGCTCACCGGCCGCACCGTCGGTGTCGTCATCAGCGACACCGCGGGCCGCGCGTGGCGCATCGGCCAGACCGACATCGCGATCGGCTGCGCCGGGCTGCTGCCGGTCGAGTCGTTCGCCGGCCGCGAGGACACCCACGGCCAGCCGCTAGTCGTGACCGCGCCCGCCGTCGCCGACGAGGTGGCGGGCGCGGCGGAGCTCGCCTCGGGCAAGCTCGGCGGCCGACCCGTGGTGGTGGTGCGCGGTCTCGCGCCGCACCTGCTGACGGCTGAGGACGGCCCCGGCGCCGCCGCGATCCTCCGCGACGAGGACGGCGACCTGTTCGGTCTCGGGTCCCGCGACGCGGTCGTCGCGGCCCTCGCCGACGGGGGCGACGTGGTTCGCGGGTTCCCCGCCACCGACGCGAGCATCGCGGACCTGGTGGCGATGGCCGACGTCCCCGACGGCGTCGCTGTCGTGGTCGACGGCGACGCCGTCACCCTGGTCGCCGGAGCCCGCCAGGCCGTCGAGACCGGGATGCTCGCGCAGCGGCTGGTCTCGCTCGCGACCGCCCACGCCCGTCCGCTCCAGATCGGCGTCCGCATCAGCAGCTGAGCGCTCCCCGCCCCGCCCCCGACTCCGGTGGTTGAGGCGCCTTCACACCTCAACCAGCGGGGGCGGGGGGTCAGCCAGCGGCGGACAGGGCGGGGCGGGCCGCGTCCAGCGTGTGTCCGCCGACGCCGAGCTCGAGCGCGTCGGCGAGGTCCTCGAGGGTGTCGACGTCACGGCGGACCACGAGGGGGACGTCCTCGACCCGGCGGAGGCCGAGCCGCTGGTGACGGGCGGCCGAACCGGTGCCGTACGCCGTGCGCAGGCGGCCGGCCGTCGCCGCCGAGACGAGCGTCGTGCCGCCGCGAGCGAGGTCGGGGACGAACGCGCGGTCGTGCTCGCCGAGCGCGGCGAGCGTCGTGGCCAGCGCGACGGGGTCGAGGCACGGCAGGTCGGCGGGCACGACGGCGACCGGCTCGCACGGAGCGTGCGCGAACGCCCACCGACGTCCGATCGAGACGGCGGTGTTGAGCCGCCCCGGGGTTCCGAGCGGCCGGTCGGCCATCAGGGCGACGTCGCGACGGCGTGCCTCGGCGGCCAGTCCGGTCTCTGCGGACACCACGACGACCCGTCCTACCCCGTCGGTCGCCGCGACGACGTCGAGCACGTCGAGCAGGAACGCGCGGGCCAGGTCGGCCCGACGCACGGTGCGCAGGCGGGACTTCGCGAGGTGCCACGGCTTGGCCGGCACGATCACCGTCCACCCGCTCACGAGGCCACGACCTCACCGGCAGGGGTGCCGGGCCCTGGGCGGCTGGCGAGCACAGCGCCGGGCCCTGGGCGGCGGTGAGACACCGTCCCGGGCAGGTGCTCGTGGAGCGTCGTGCGCTGCACCGCGGGCCGGCCGCCCAGGTGCGCCATGGCGACGAGCTCGTCGACCTCCTTGCGGCTGCCGTTGGTGGAGCCGGCCATGCGGCTGATGGTCTCCTCCATCAGCGTGCCGCCCAGGTCGTCGACCCCGCCGTTGAGCACCTGGGTGCAGGTCTCGGGGCCGAGCTTGACCCACGAGCACTGCACGTGGTCGACCAGGCCGTGGAGCAGGATCCGGCCGAGGGCGTGGACCGCGCGGTTGTCGCGGACCGACGGTCCCGGCCGGGCGACGCCTGCGAGGTAGATCGGGCTGCTCTGGTGCACGAACGGCAACGGCACGAACTCGGTGAACCCACCGGTCTGACGCTGGAGGTCGGCGATGAGCCGGATGTGGTCGACCCAGTGGCCGGGGTGGTCGACGTGGCCGTACATCATCGTCGCCGTGGTCGGCAGCCCGACGGAGTGAGCGGTGGTGACGACGTCGATCCACTGGGCCGTGGGGAGCTTGCCCTTGGTCAGGATCCAACGGACCTCGTCGTCCAGGATCTCCGCGGCCGTGCCCGGCAGGGAGTCGACACCTGCCTCCTTCAACGACACCAGGAACTCGCGGACTGACAGTCCCGTGCGGGACACGCCGTTCATGACCTCCATCGGGCTGAACGCGTGCACGTGCATGTCCGGGTCGGTCTGCTTGACCGTCTGCGCGATGCGCGCGTACGTGTCGGCCGGCAGCTCAGGGTCGATGCCGCCCTGGATGCAGACCTCCGTCGCGCCCGCCTCGCGGGCCTCGACGACGCGGGTCGCGATCTCCTCGAACGAGAGAGAGTACGCGTCGGCGTCGGTCTTGCGCTGGGCGAACGCGCAGAACCGGCAGCCGGTGTAACAGACGTTGGTGAAGTTGATGTTCCGGTTCACGACGTAGCCGACCCGGTCGCCCACGGCACTGCGGCGCAGGTCGTCCGCCAGCGCGCACACGGCCTCGAGCGCGGGACCCTCGGCTGCCGTCATGAGCGCCAACGCGTGCTCGCGGGAGATCCCTGACGGGTCCCGCTCGGCCGCCAGGAGGGCCGCCGTCACGTCACTGCCGAGCGCGGCACCGAGGAGCGCGGGAGCGTTGCGGACCTTGTCGCGCAGGATCGACCAGTCGCCGTAGACCTCGTCGAAGTCACCCCGTCGGTCCCCCGTGCGACCGGTCGTGTCGATCGTCGAGTGCAGATCGGAGCGCCCCGTGGTCTCGAGTCCGCCGTCGGGCTCCTGCCACACCATCCCGACCGGCCTCGCACCCTCGGCCAGCAGCCCGTCGGGGCCACGGAGCGCGTCGACGTGGCCCCGCAGACGAGGGTCGACCCACGGCGCGTCCAACAACTCGGGATGCGTGGTCAGGCGCGGCTTCAAGTCGAAGCCCTCCCCCTCGCAGACCTCACGCAGGAGGTCCAGGTCGGGCCACGGCCGCTCGGGGTTCACGTGATCGGGAGTGACGGGGCTGATGCCGCCGAAGTCGTCCACGCCCGCGGCGAGCAGGGCTCGGCACTCGGCCAGGTCGACCAGGTTCGGCGGCGCTTGGACCCGCACCGACGGACCCAGCACCACGCGCGCCGTCGCGACGGCGGCGAGGTTCTCGTCCAACCCTAGGTCGTCCACGCTGCGCATCGCGGTGGCGTCCTTGGCGCGGAAGTTCTGGACGATCACTTCCTGAATCGACCCGTGCTCACGATGCACGCCACGGATCGCGAACAGGCTCTCGGCCCGCTCGGTCAGCGTCTCCCCGATCCCGACCAGGATGCCGGTCGTGAACGGAATCCCGAGGCGCCCGGCGTCCTCCAGGACCCGCAGCCGGACGGCCGGGTCCTTGTCCGGGCTGCCGTAGTGCGGCTGCCCCTTCTCCTCGAACAACCGGCGGCTCGTGGTCTCCAGCATCATCCCCATGCTCGGGGCGACCGGCTTGAGGCGGTTCATCTCGGCCCAGCTCATGACGCCCGGGTTCAGGTGCGGCAGCAGGCCCGTCTCCTCCAGCACCCGGATCGCGAGAGCGCGGACGTACTCGAGGGTCGAGTCGTAGCCGGCCTCCTCGAGCCACTGCTTCGCCTCGGGCCAGCGGTCCTCCGGCCGGTCACCCAACGTGAACAGCGCTTCGGTGCAGCCTTGCTCGGCACCCGCTCGACAGATATCGAGGACCTCGTCGAAGCTCAGGAACAGGCTCTGCCCCTCACGCTCCAGCTGGCCTGGCGTCGCCACGAACGTGCAGTAGTGACACCGGTCCCGACACAACCGCGTGACCGGGACGAACACCTTCGGCGAGAACGTCACCACACCCGGCCGACCCACCGCCTCCAGCCCCGCGTCACGCACCCGCGCAGCAACCGCCATCAACCGGTCCAGGTGCTCACCGCTCGCAGCGAGCAGCGCCGTCACCTCGGGCAGGTCGAGCGTCTTGCCCGCCTCCGCCCGAACCACCGCACGCCGCACCTCACGCTCCGTCGGCAGCACCTCGGCCACCGGGGCGGCCGGGAACGCGGGAAAGGGCAGCGCCGTGCTCTCTCGCTGCCCGGTGCCCGGCACTCCCGCCTGCATGGTCACGACACTAGAGTCCGTGTCCGGTGATGCGGATGCCCGCGTGCGTCTTGTGGCGACGATTGATGGCGATCAGGTTCGCCGTGAGCTTCTCGACCTGGCCCGCATTCGCGAGCCGGCCGCCGAACAGCCCCCGCACACCGGGGATCGTGTCAGCCAGGGCGATCACCAGGTCGGTGTCGGCCCGCTCCTCGCCCACCACCAGCACGTCGGTGTCGACCTCCGCCTGCGACAGATCAGCCAGGACCACGGCCGAGACGTTGTGGAACGCGCCGATCACCCGCGACCCCGGCAGCACCGACTGCGCCTGCTGCGCCGCCGAACCCTCGGCCACCTCCAGCGGGAACGGACCGGTCTTGCCGAACCCGATCGGGTTCACGCAATCCACCACCACCTTGCCCTCCAGCTCGGCGGCCAACGAGGCCAACAGCTCGCCGTGGCCGTCCCACGGCACCGCCGCCAGCACCACGTCGGCCTGCGCCGCAGTCGCGGCGTTGTCCGCACCCGTCACCCGGGCACCGACGAACCCCGCAGCAGCCACCAGCTCGGCGACCTCCTTGGCCGCGACCTCGGCCCGTCCGGCGTCACGCGAGCCCAGCACGACCGGAATCCCCGCAGCCGCCCAGCGCAGCGCCAACCCGCGGCCCTGCGCTCCGGTACCACCGAGAACTCCGACGGTCACTCCCTCGAGCACACCCAGATCGGTCATGTCATCCATCCTCTCGGTCCAGCAGGTCGACCACCACGGCGGCGGCCCCTGCGGCGTCGTTGTCCAGGAACCCGTGGGTCCAGTCGGGTCGTTCCACGACGGCGCCCGCCGGCAGGTGCTCGGCGGCGCGGCGCGTCTGGTGGGTCAGGTCGTCGTCGAGGTTCAACACCGTGATCGGGACGTCGACCCGCGACAGCGCGTCTGCGATGTCGTACCGGAAGGCAGCGTGGTGCCCCCACCAGTGCCGCGGTCCGCCCGAGAGCCGGGCCAGGAAGATGCGGGCCGCGTCCTCGACGGTGTTGAACCGGCCGACACCGAAGAACTCGACGAACCAGCGCCACTTGGCCAGCAGGTTCTCTCCGTCCTCGGTGAAGATCGGGTCGGTGCGGTAGATCGCGAGGAAGTGCGCGAGCTCCTCGGCGGTGAACAGCGGCATCGAGACGGTGACGATGCGGCGCACGAGCCCGGGGTGACGCAGCGCCAGCTCGATCGCCGTGAAGGAGCCCGTGTGGTACCCCATCACGTCGACGGGGCGGGCGTCCCCCGTCCGCTCCTGCTCCGCGCGGACGACCTCGGCCATCACGTCGGCATAGTCGGAGATCTCCGGCGGCTGCGGCGTCGGGTCGGAGGCACCGAATCCCGGGGTGTCGGGCGCGACCACGCGGCGGGTCCGCCCGATCTCGGCCATGACGTTCTCGTAGACCAGGCCCGACGCCGGACTCATGTGCAGGCACAGCAGCGTCGGGGGCTCGGCATGGGTGCCGGCCGTGCGGACGTGGACCTGGCCGTGGGCGACGTCGACGTAGCCACGGCGGACCGGGACGGGGCCGGTCATGCCGCCCACCGGACCGCTCGCGCCTGTCGGCCGTGGGCCAGCAGGTACCCGTCGGCGTCCCAGACGGTCGCGTCGTCGATGCAGGTCGAGCCCGTGGCCCACGAGGTCGTGTGGCTGACGAACATCCACGCGCTGGGGTCGACCTCGGCGTCCGTGCGGAAGTGCGCCGTGAACGACAGCGTGGGGACGAAGACCGGCTTGACCTCACGCGTGTAGAGCGCGGGCGGCATCACGTCGAGCAGGGTGGCCAGGACGGCCTCGGGCGAGTCGAGCGAGACCTCGGCGGGCGCCTCGTTGAGCCGGACCCAGCCGCCGCCGGGGCGCCCCTCCTGCGAGTTCTCGACGATCCTGAGGTCGAGCCGGTCGCGGAAGACGAGCTCGAGCTGTCCGTCGGCGGGGAGCGTGCCGACCGCCGGCCGCGGTGGCAGCTCGTGGCGGTCGGCCCACAGGTGCGGCTCGCCCGGCTGGGTGTGCTCGGCGAGGCCGTGGGCCCGCACCCGGTCCTGCTGGACCAGGGCGAACCGGCTCGTGGCGGTGCGACGACCCTCGTGGAGGACGTCGAGGTCGATCTCGGCATCGCCGGGCTTGACGGAGGCGACGAAGCAGACCGTCAGGGCGGCGAGCCGGTGCTCGACCGCGGCGACGGCGGCGTCCGCGACGCGCCCGAAGACGTGGCCGCCGAAGATGCCGTCGACGCCGCTCCACCGCGGGTCGAGCCGGGTCGCCACCACGTCAGAGCCCTCGACGGACGAGCGCGTCGTCGCCGGGTGCCTGCGCCGGCGGCCGCGACCAGTGCGACAGGTCGCCGGCGACGACCTCCCGCACGAAGTCCGGGTCGCCCGGCACGAGGGGCTCGCCGACCGACCACGCGGCGACGCCCGAGGCGACCAGCGGGCCGGTCGCCCCGGTGACCCGGGTCGAGGTGATGACGTCGGTGCAGGCCTCGAGCTCGTCGGCCGGGAGGAACGCGGCCGGACCGGCGAACCAGGCCAGCACGACGCAGCCCTGTGGCGACCGCATGTCGGTGCGCAGGAACTCGGCGGGCACGACGACCAGGTCGCCGCGACGGTAGGTCCCGCCCTCGAGCAGGAGCTCGCCGTCGAGCACGAGCACCTCCTCCGAGGCGTGGTATCCGCCCGGCGTGAGCCGCTCGAAGCCGGCCGGGAACCGGCCGAGGATCGAGAAGTGGCCCTCCGGTGCGGCGAGCGGCACGAGCTCGATGCCGCCGTTCGAGCCGGGCATCGGCACCTCGCGCCAGGGCTGGGCGTCGAGGTCGGTCAGGTCGAGCTCGGTGGGGCGGGGCATCAGCGGGCCGCCCGGTCCGCGAGGGCCAGGGTGCGCTGCGCACCCGCGAGGACTGCGGGGTCGACCAGTCGTCCCTGCGGATCGAGCACGACGCCGCTGCCGGCTGCCTCGGCCTCCTCGAGGAGGCGGAGCACCGTGCGGGCCTCGTCGACCTCGTCGGTGGTGGGCGTGAACACCTCGTGCACGACCGCGACCTGCGCCGGGTGGATGCACGCACGACCGACGAAGCCCAGACGCTGGACCCGCTCGGTCGAGACACGGAGCGCGTCGGGATCGGCCGTGATGCGTGAGACGGGGCCGACCGGCGGCGCGATGCCCGCGGCGACGCTGGCGAGCACGACCATCGTGCGCATCGACAGCAGCTCGACCTCGTCCTCGCCGGGCGTGATGCCGGTGTCGCCGGCGAGGTCGACCTCGCCGATCTGCATCTGGTGGACCCGCGGACCGCTCGCGATCTCGCGCACCCCCAGCACCGCGACGGCAGACTCGACCAGCGGCATGAGCCGCGTGGTCTCGTCGCCGGCGGCCGAGAGCTGGGCGGCTACCGCCTCGACGTCCGCCCGGCTCTCGGCCTTCGCGAGCGCCAGGCCCGTCAGGCCGGGGAGACCCGCGAGCGCGGCCACGTCGGCGTCCCGCAGCGGGCCGGCGTTGACCCGCACCCACACCTCGGTCGCCAGGTCGGCCGGGAGGGTCCCGATCCACGCCACGACGGCGTCGCGGGCGACGTCCTTCTCGGCGAGAGGGACGGCGTCCTCCAGGTCGACGATGACCGCGTCGGCCCCCCGCCCGAGGGCGCCGGCCAGCTTGCTGCCGGCGTTCCCCGGGACGTAGAGGTAGCTGCGGGGCAGGTCACCGACGCCCTCGCCCGACGACCGGGTCATCCGACGACCGTGTCCCCGCGCAGGAGCGACTTGGCGACGACGGTGCGGAGCACGTCGTTGGTGCCCTCGCCGATGCTCATGAGGATGGAGTCGCGGTAGAGGCGCTCGACCTCGAACTCGGTCGAGTAGCCGTAGCCGCCGTGGACCTTCATCGAGTCGATCGACGCCTGGAGGGCGACCTCGGAGCAGAAGATCTTCGCCATGCCGGTCTCGACGTCGGCCCGGCCACGGCGCACCGCGTCGGCCGACCAGTAGGCCATCAGACGCGAGGCCTGGACGTTCGTGGCCATCGAGGCGAGCTGCAGCTGGATCGACTGGAACTCGCCGATCGTCTGGCCGAAGGCCTTGCGCTGGTTGGCGTAGGCGAGCGCCTCGTCGTAGGCGCGCTGGGCGATGCCGGTGGAGCGAGCGGCCATGTTGACCCGGCCCCACTCGAGCGCCGACAGAGCCTGCTTCATGCCGACGCCCTCGACGCCGCCGAGCAGGTTCTCCTTCGGCACGCGCACGTTGTCGAGCACGATCTCGCACGACTCGGTGCCCTTGTAGCCGAGCTTCGGGATGTCCTTGGTGACCGTGAAGCCCTCGGACGTCGAGTCGATCAGGAGGATGCTCATGCCCTTGTGGCGCGGATCCGCGGTCGGGTCGGTCTTGACGAGGACCGGCAGCGGGTTGGCGTAGCGGGCGTTGGTGATCCACATCTTGGCGCCGTTGACGACGTAGTGGTCGCCGTCGAGCTTCGCCGTGGTGCGGATGCCCTGCAGGTCCGTGCCGGCGTCGGGCTCGGTCAGGCCCACGCCCGTGCGCAGCTCGCCCGTGGCCAGCTTCGGCAGGTAGGCCTGCTTCTGCTCCTCGGTGCCGTGCATCGCGAGCATGCGGCACGACAGCGAGTGGCTGCCGAGGATGCCGGCGACGCCCATCCAGCCGCGGGAGATCTCCTCGAAGACCAGCGCGAACGAGACCGGGTCCAGGTCGAGGCCGCCGAACTCCTCGGGAATGGTCATGCCGAACAGGCCCATGTCGGCCATGCCCTTGACGATCTCGGTCGGGTAGCGGCCCGACTGCTCCCACTCGCGGGCGACGGGGATGATCTCCTTCTCGACGAACGTGCGGAGAAGCTTGCGGAACTGCTGGTGGTCCTCGGACAGGGTGAAGTCCATGGCGGGTGCCTTCCTCAGGTGGTGGTCGAGCTGGTGGTCGGCCGGAACACGGGGAGTGCCCGGCCGTCGGTCAGGTCCCACCAGGTGACCTCGACGGCGTCGCCGATCGAGACGGTCTGGTGGGGGTGGATGCGGGTCAGGAGGATCGGTCCCTCGGCCAGCCGGACGCGCGCGATCGTGTAGGGCGTCGCGACGTCGGCGCGGGGGGCGCGGTGGACCACCGTGAAGGAGTCGACCTCGCCGCGCCCGGAGACGTCGACCTGCGTCAGTCCCTCGAGCGTGCTGCACGCGACGCACACCGCCCGGGGCGGGTGCTGCACGGCCTGGCACGCCGAGCACTGCTGCACCGTCAGCCGGTGCTCACGGGTCGCGTCCCACCACGCGGTGGTGACGTCGTCGGGCTGCGGGACGGGGGGCTCGGGCGTCGGCACGGGCTCGGTGTGCGCGGTCGTGTCGGTCATCGGTCGGCCCCCAGGACGACGGTCGCGTGCGTGGACATGATGCCTCCGGTGCCGTGGGCCACGGCGATCTCCGCGTCGGGCACCTGACGGGCGCCGGCCTCGCCGCGCAGCTGGCGCACGGCCTCGACGAGCAGGAGCACGCCGTACTGGCCGGGGTGGCAGTACGAGAGGCCACCACCCGCGGTGTCGAGCGGCAGGTCGCCGCCGGGCCGGATGCGGCCGCCGGAGATGAAGTCCAGCACCTCGCCGCGGCCGCAGAAGCCGAGCGCCTCGATGCTGAGCGCGGCGGTGATCGTGAAGGAGTCGTACACCTCGAGCACGTCGACGTCGGCCGGCGTGATGCCGGCGCGGGCGAAGGCGTCAGCGCCCGACCCGACGGCACCCGTGACGGTGAGGTCCTGCACCGTGGTCATCGAGGTGTTGGTCGTGCGCTCGCCGTAGCCGAGCACCCGCACGACCGGCTTCGCCAGGTCGCGCGCCCGCTCGAGCGAGGTCAGCACGACCGCGCCGCCGCCGTCGGTCACGAGGCAGCAGTCGGCGACCGTGAGCGGGCTCGAGATCATCCGCGACGAGACGACGTCCTCTGCGGTCAGCGGTCCGGCGCCGAAGCGGTAGGCCGCCGGGTTGAGCAGGGCCCACTCGCGGGCCGCGACCGCGACCTCCGCCAGCTGCTCGTGCGTGCCGCCGTAGCGGTGCAGGTACTGCTGGGCGGCCATCGCGTAGTACGACAGGGGGTACAGCGGGTCGTACGGCACCTCGAGCTGCGCCTCGGGGGTGTGGTCCTCGGTGACGCCGCCGAGCTTGCGCGACGCGGCCGAGCGCTGGTTGGAGGCGAAGCTGATGACGATCGTCTCGGCCTGACCGGCCTCGATCGCCTGGGTCGCGCGGGCCACCATCATCTCGTAGGCGGAGCCGCCGGCGAAGGTCGAGTCGGTCCAGCGCGGCTGGAGCCCGAGATGGTCGGCGACCTGCGTGGCCGAGAAGCGCGAGACGCCGGTCGTGGCGATGCCGTCGACGTCGGCGAGCGTGAGGCCCGCATCCGCGAGGGCCCGGGTGATCGCCTGCGTCTGCAGGGTCAGGATCGACAGGTTCGTGACGCCCAGGTCGGACTCGGCCGCGCCCACGATCGCAGCGCCGGTACCGGTGCCGGTGGTGGGGCTCATGGTCGGCCCGTCCCGTCGGCACGACCCAGCAGCACGCGGGCCGAGGCGGGCTTGACCGCGAAGCGGTCGTCGCGTCCGTCGGTGCCGAGCGTCGTGACGGTCATCGTGACGTCGACGTACGAGGGGTCCTCGGTCACCGCCCCGTCGGCGGAGCCGACATGAACAGCAGAGACCTCGCCCTCGCAGCGCACTGACTCCCCCGCGAACATCAGGTTGCGGAACGTGAAGTCGATGCTCTGCACGAAGCACTGCGGGCCGAGCCAGTCCTGCAGCATCTCGACGAGCAGCGCACCGAAGACCTGGCCGTCGACGATGGGACCGGGCAGCTTCTTGGCCGCGACGTAGTCGGGGTCGTAGTGGCTCTGGTACCAGTCCCACGTGGCACCGGCGTACGCGACCATGTCGGGCAGGCCGATACGTCGCTCGAGCGGCGGGATGGTGTCGCCGACCTTCGGCACGGCAGGGGTGCCGGGCCCTGGGCGGCGGGAAGACACCGCGGTCATGACTGGCCTCCCAGGTCGATGAAGATGATCGTCTCGGTGTTCTCGGCGAGGAACTCGTCGTGCTCGTCGGTGTAGGTCGCCCGCGACGTCACGATGAGCATCGCGGCGCCCGAGCCGCTCGTCTTCTCGACGGCGTCGGTGATCTCCCACGTCGCCGTCACGACGTCCTCGGGCCGCAGGCGGCGGCCGAAGACGTAGGCGTTGCCGCCCCGGACCTCCCGGGTGTTCTCGATCTGGATGCCCCAGCGGTGACCGGCGTAGCCCTCGTCGTCCATCGGCAGGCCCGAGTACTGGTTCGTCTCGCAGATCAGGGTCGGCGGGGCGGTGACCCCGGCCAGGCCCTGCGCGCGAGCGTGCTCGGGATCGCGGTAGAGCGGGTTGTCGTCACCGATCGCGAGGCCGAAGTAGCGGCCCGACGCGGCGCCGAACGGCTCCGGGGCGGTGTAGACCCGGCGCTGTCCCACCAGCGCCCGGATCTCGTCGGTCAGCAGGCTCACGCCTCGCTCCCCTCGTCACCGGCCGGGTACAGCGCCATCGGGAAGACCTCGAGCAGGAACTCGTCACGCAGCAGCGCCTTGCAGATGGCTCCGGTCGACGCGGGCCACGGCTCCGACAGCAGCTTCTCGCGCACCGGGGCGACGGCCCGGTACTCCGGGATGGCCGACTCGACGCAGTACTCCACGGTCTCGAGGAGGTCGGTCGGCCCGAGACCCGCATGGGCCAGGAGCTCCAGGATCGAGCCGAACGTCGCCTCCGCCTGGGCGCCGATGTCACCGGGGTGCAGCGCCTCCTGGGTCTCCATGTCGAGGGCCGCGAAGCCCGACATGAACAGGGTGCGGCCGGCCTTGACGCCCGGCGAGTAGGTGAGGGTGTCGTAGCGCGACCAGCCCGGGTTGACGAGCTCGAGCGGGTGCCGCGACGCGGTGACGTCCATCGCCACGAGCACGCCCGGGGCGTGCAGGCGGCTCATCAGGATGCCGCCGGCGCCCGGGTAGACGCCCGCGCCGCCGAGGCGCTCCTTGCGCACGCGGTGCGAGCGTCGGTACTCGTCACGCGTCTCGGGGGTGGAGTAGTCGTACGTCGTCACGGCGTGGTCGAGCGACAGACCGGTCTCGCGCAGCAGCGCGTCGGCGCGGTCGAGGCAGTAGGCGTACTGACCCACGAAGTCGCCCGGCGACACGACGTCGCCGTGCTCGTCGAGCGGGACGACGGTCGGCAGGTAGACCGTGCCGTCGTGACCCTCGCGGATCGGCGACGCCGCCCAGGCGCCGGCGTCGCGGGCCTCGCTCGCGGCCCGCAGCTCGGTGCCGCCGCCCTTGACCGCGTGCAGCTCGACCTCGAGGAACGCGGTGCGGCGCACGAGACGCTCGACCACGACGGTGCGGACGACGGGCTCGTGCGCGCCGAACAGCTCACGGCGCACCGACGCGGCTGCCTCGTAGTCGGGCAGGCCCGACAGGGTGACGTTCTCGGTGATGCGCGTGACGTCCTCGGGGCCGAGGCCGGCGCCCGCGAGGATCGTGAGCACCTTCTCGTAGGCGATGCGGGCCTGCTGCTCCATCGTGCCGCCGACCGTCATCTTGCCGACCTCGGCGTCGAACGCGGCGGACGTGTGGCCGGACGTCCAAACGTTGTCGCCCTCGGAAAGTCCCAAGCAGAACGTGAACCCCTCGTACGGGAACCAGGGGAACTCCGCGGGGCGGATGGCGTTGAGCGTCATGACGGACCTCCAGGGCCGGGAACGGGGTGGATGGCGGAGTGGAGCGCGGCGACGAGGGCGTCGAGCGAGGGCTCGTCCTCGAGCCGGGCCAGCAGGTCGGCGACGGCCTGGCCCCCATGGCCGGCGTTGCCGAGGAACTTCTGGTGCAGCTGGTCGTCGGTGAGCGGGTGGGCGGTCGTGCCCGCGCTGCCGGAGACGGAGCCGACGACGTCGCGCCCGTCCTTGAGCCGCACGACGACGCGACCGGCTGCGTCGGCCGCGTGACCCACGGGGTCGGTGATGTTCCACGAGATCCGGGCCGCGACGTCGGAGACCTCGAGGCGGTCCAGCGACGCGGGCTCGTACGTGTCGAGTCCGACGGTGCCGTCGACGAGCATCGCCGCCGTGCTCCAGGGGAGCGAGAACTTGGCGGCGTACGGCGTGTTCGGGTGCACCAGGTCGCGCCCGGGCGGGCAGACGGTCGGCGCGGAGTCGGGGTGGACGTCGGCGATGATCGAGACGACGTCGGCCGCCCCGAACGACTCGCGGACGGCGACCTCCCGCATGGCGTCGAGCGTCACGTGCATGAGCTGACAGGCCGGGTACGGCTTGATGCCGATGCGGGTCGTCTCCCAGCGGTCACCGAGGCCCTCGACCACGCTCTCGGGGTCGGCGGGCACCGCGGAGAGCGCGTCGTACAGCCCGTTGGGGCCGTCGAGCACCGTCGCGGGTCCGCTGGCACCGGCGGCGGCGAGCCGCGCGGCTAGGATGCCGGCGTGCGAGGCGAGGCCGGGGTGCAGCTGCTTGGTGGAGGCGCCGGTGCCGAGGAAGGCGAGCAGCCCGCCCGCCTGGCTGCCGGCGATGCCGAGCGCGTCGGTCGCGGTCCCGGGCTCCTGGCCCGTGAGCCGGGCCGTGACGAGCGCCGAGGAGAACACCCCGGCGACCATCGTCGCGTGCAGGCCGCGCGTGTGGAAGCCGTGCGGAGCGGCGGCCGCGATGCGGCAGACCGTCTCGTAGCCGACGACCGCGGCGTCCAGCGCCTGGCGACCCGTCGCCCCGACCTGCTGACCGACGGCGAAGACCGCCGGCAGCACGACGGCCGTCGCGTGCACGAGGCCGCCCGCGTGGGTGTCGTCGAAGTCGAGGGCGTGCACGAGGGCGCCCGTGGCCAGTGCGGCAGCGGGAGCCCCGATGCGGCGGTCGTCGCCCAGGGCGACGGCCTCCGGCGGTCCGCCGAGGCCGGCCGCAACCTCCAGCACCGGGTCGACGGTGCCCGAGCGGTGGCCGGCGATCGCGGTGCCGAGGCCGTCGAGCAGGTGCCGCTTCGCGGCCGCGTCGACGTCCGCAGGCACGTCCAGCGGGGACGTGCCCCAGTGGGCGAGCCTGCGCGCGGTGGTCATCGGGCGGCGGCCTCCGTCTCGGCCGTGTCGGGCTCGACGGGAGCCACCGCACCGAACGCTCCGCGGCTGCGCAGCGCCTCGAGCGCGTCGGCGTCGAGGTTCAGCACCTCGGTCGCGACCTCCTCGAGGTGCTCGCCGCGCTGCGGCGCCCGACGGTACTCGGGCACCTCGGACCCCACCCGCACGGGCGAGCCGAGCTGCTGGAGCGTGCCGTAGTGCGGGTGCTCGGTCTCGACGATCAGGTTGCGCGCCGCGGTGTGCGGATCGGTCAGCGCCGCCTCGACGTCGTTGATCGGACCGCAGGGGATCGAGGCCGCGTAGAGCTCGGGCAGCCAGTCGTCGACGTTGCGCTCGCGGAAGATGTCCTCGAGCAGGCCGATCAGCTCGGCCTGGTTCTCCCGGCGCGACGAGAAGCTCGCGAACGGCGAGTCCTGCTCCGCCCACTCCGGGTGGCCGACGACCTTGGCGAGCCGCTGCCAGAACTTCTCCTTCGCGCAGCCGACGACCATCCAGCCGTCCTTGGCCTCGAAGGCCTGGAAGGGCACGAGGGACGGATGGGCGGAGTGGCTCGTGCGCACGGGCTCGAAGCCGGCGTTGAGCTTCCAGGTGGCCAGGTAGGCCAGCATCGTGACGGCCGTGTCGTAGAGGCTGACGTCGCAGTCCATGCCGACGCCGTCGCGGCGCGCGGCGTGCACCCCGGCCAGCAGCGACATCGCGGCGACGAAGCCGCCGGAGTAGTCCACGAGCGACAGGCCACTCTTGGTCGGCGGCCCCTCGGGCTCGCCGGTGAGCTCCATCCAGCCGGCCAGGCCCTGCAGGATGTAGTCGTAGCCGGGCTCCTTCGAGCGCGGGCCGGTCATGCCGAAGCCGGTCAGCGAGACGCAGACGATCGCGGGGTTGAGGTGCTTGAGGTCGTCGTACATCAGGCGCATCTTGGCCGGGACGTCACCGCGGAGGTTGGAGTAGACGACGTCGGAGACCTTGACGAGCTCCTCGAAGACCTCGCGGCCCGCCTCGCTCGTGAGGTCCAGGGAGATGCTCCGCTTGTTGCGGTTGAAGGTCTCGAAGAACAGCGAGTCCTCGCCGTCGAAGTACGGCGGCACGTAGCGGCCGACGTCGCCGCCGACGTTGGGGTCCTCGATCTTGATGACCTCGGCGCCCAGGTCGGCCAGGTGCACCGTTCCGAACGGTCCGGCGCCGTACTGCTCGACGGCGATGATGCGGATGTCTTCCAGCGGCTTCATCGATTCGCTCCCGTGAACTCGGCGATCATGTCGATGATCGCGTCCTGGGCGACGCGGGTGTCCTGCGCCGCAATGCCGTGCGTGGGTGGGCTGAGCTTGATCGAGTCGGCCACGCCGTCGTAGGCGGAGACCCGCTCGACGACCTCGTCGCGCGTGCCGCTGAGGGTCAGGGCGTCGACCATCTCGTCGCCGACGACGTCGGCCAGGTAGTCGGCGCCCGTGCCGGCGCGGAACGTCTCGATGACCGTCTGCTGCGCCTCGCCGAGACCGTGGAACTCGAACATCTCGACGTAGGAGCGGACCGTCGCGTAGAAGCCGACCAGGCCCGCCGCGCGGCGCCGGGCGACCGAGCCGTCGGCGTCGATCGAGCAGCAGGCCGAGACGACGACGTCGAAGTCGGCGCGCGACTTGCCGTCGGTCTTGTCGATGCCGGCCTGGAGGTCGGGCAGCAGGCGGTCGGTCAGGTAGCCCGGCGAGCACAGCTCGTGGCTGATCCAGCCGTCGCCGATCTGGCCGGCGAGCCGCATCATGTACGGGCCCATCGCGGCCAGGTAGACCGGGATCTCGGTCCGCTGCACCGGGAAGGGACGCTCGTACCCGCGGATGTGCATGGGCTCGTAGTCGCCCTCGGTCTGCATCGTCTCGCCGGTCGTGGCGGTCGACCAGAACAGGCGGAGGTTCCGCACGGTCTCGCGCATGTGCGGCACCGGCTTGCCGAACTCGACGTGGTGCCAGTCCTCGTTGAGGCGCTGCACGCCCGAGCCGAGACCCAGGACGAACCGTCCGCCGCTCATCTCGTCGAGGTCGAGCGACTCCAGGGCCGTCACCATCGGGCTGCGCGTGAACGCCAGCAGGATCGAGGTGCCGACCTTCGCGGTGCTCGTGCCGGCGGCGAGGGCCGCCGCGGTGATCGTCGCGCTGCGGTGGAGCTCGGAGGTCCAGAGGATCTCGGCCCCGGCCTCCTCGGCCCGACGGCCGGCCGCGACCAGCTCCTCCAGGGTCTCCCCCCAGGGCTGGTAGGTGATGGCGAGGCTCATCGCGCGCCCTTGGTGCGCTCCGCCTCGGACTCCAGCGACAGCGGGACCTCGGCCTCCGGGAAGATGCCCTCGAGCTGCTCCGCGCCCTGCTTGTAGACGTAGAACGTGCGCTTGAACGAGCACACCTCGACGGCGTCCTGGTTCAGCGTGCGCGTGCGCACCGTGACGATGCCGGCGTGCGGCCGCGACCCCGACTCGCGCTTCTCGAGCACGAGCGACTCGCTGTACAGGGTGTCACCGGAGAAGACGGGCTTCGTCATCTTGATGTCGTCCCAGCCGAGGTTCGAGAACGCGTTCTGCGTCAGGTCCGTGACGCTCTGGCCGACGGCGATGGCGAGCGTCAGCGTCGAGACGACGAGCGGCTTGCCGAACTCCGACTTCGCCGCCCACTCGGTGTTGAAGTGCATCTGCGCCGTGTTCATCGTCAGCAGCGTGAACCAGGTGTTGTCGGTCTCGGTGACGGTGCGACCCAGGGGGTGGCGGTAGACGTCGCCGACCTCGAAGTCCTCGTAGAACCGGCCGACCCAGCCCTGCTTCTGACCCATGATTGCCCTCTTCCCTCTGACGTGGTGCGTCCAGAATAAATGTCGGACGTATCTCCGTCAAGAGGTTTCGGCGGTCGTTATCTGCTGTTAACGACTACAAAATAGGGCGAAACAAAATGACAGACTTTTACGACTGACGACGGCTGACGTCGTGGTCGAGGTACGTCTCACGCAGACGCGTGAGGTGGTCGTGCATCGCCTCGGCCGCGGCGTCGGCGTCCTGCGCCGCGATGGCCTCGAGGATCGTCTCGTGGTCGTCGTCAACGCTGCGCCACACGCGCGGCTCGACGTCCGGGTTGAGGAACTTGGTCTGCAGGACCCGGAAGACCGGCTCGGTCATGATCTCGAGCAGCGGGTTCTGCGAGCTCTGCAGGATGATGCCGTGGAAGTTGCGGTGCTCCTGGAAGCGCATCCCGCGACCCCGCGTGAGCTTCTCGCGGTCGACGGCCTCGCGCATCGCCTCGAGGTGGTGGTCCTGGCGCCGCTCCGCCGCCCGACGCGCCGCCGGCACCTCGAGGATCTCGCGGGCCTCCAGCATCTGCGTGACGGTGATGTCGTCCGAGCCCGACATCAGGCCGAGGCTCGTCTCCAGGTAGTCGCTGACCTGCTCCTGCTCGACACGGCGCACGAACGTGCCACCGGTCGTGCCGCGTGCGGTCTCGACCAGGTCGCGCGACGCCAGCGCTCGGAGCGCCTCGCGCACCGTGCTGCGGCTGACGCCGAAGATCGACGAGAGCTCGGTCTCCGACGGCAGCCGGTCACCGGCCGCGAGGGAACCGTCCAGGATCAGCGCCAGCAGCTGGTCGGCGACCTGCTGGTACGCCGGGCGCACACGGCTGACCGTGAGCGCCTCGGCGCCCCGGTCGTCGGCCGATCGACGCGGCGGGATCGCCGCCGAGATCGCGTCGTTGGTCATGCTGCCTCCTGGTCGGTCCACGTCACGGCGTGGTCGTCGCGATCGTCGCGATGTGCTGGTCTCGGATGTCCCGCTTGAGAATCTTCCCACTGGGATTCCGGGGAAGTTCGTCTACGACATGCCATTCGCGCGGAACCTTGTACTTCGCGACGCCGCCCTTGACGTGCTCCTCGACCACTCCGACGTCGATCGTGACGCCTCGTCGCGCGACCACGAAGGCCGCGATGCGCTCACCGTAGACGTCGTCGGGCAACCCCACCACCGCGACGTCGTCGACGTGCGGGTGCTGCGCCACGACCTCCTCGATCTCGCGTGGGTAGATGTTGACCCCGCCGGCGATGATCATGTCCTTCTTGCGGTCGACGATCGAGATGAAGCCCTCCTCGTCGCGGACGGCGATGTCGCCCACCGAGAAGAAGCCGTCGGCGTCGGTGCCCTCGCGGGTCGCCTCCTCGTTCTTGAGGTAGCCCTTCATCAGCATCGGCGACTTGGCGTACAGCTCGCCGGGCTCGTTCGGACCGACCTCCTGGCCGTCGTCGCCGACGAGGCGGACCTGCTGGAAGAACCACGGGTGACCAACGCTGCCGGCCTTGCGGAGCGACTCCTCGGGACGCAGCGTCGTGACGACGGCGCACTCGGTGGACCCGTAGAGCTCGTGGATCCCGACACCCGGGAAGGCCTCGTGGACCCACTTCTTCAGGTCGATCGGCAGCGCGGCGGCGTTGAAGTAGAGGGTCTTGAGCGCCGACAGGTCGTACTTGACCATCGGGTCCTCGATGACCCGACGGATCTGCTGCGCGTGCGTCGGCACGAGGAACACCGTGCTGACGCGGTCACGCACGAGGCCCTCGAGGAACTGCTCGGGGTTCCACGAGCGCAGCACCGACGTGGTGCCACCCGTCTGCGGCCCGGCGTAGGCGAACGCGAAGCCGGCACCGTGGTACATCGGCGCGACCGCCATCGTCGAGCTCGACGGGCCGAGGCCCCACTCCAGGGCCGAGAGGTAGTTGTTGATGACCCGCGCCCGGTGCGTCAGGACGACGCCCTTCGGCAGACCCGTCGTGCCCGACGTGTAGGTGATGCAGAACGGGTCGTCGTCGTGGACCTCCACGAAGGGGTCGACCGCGCGGGCCGTCGCGAGGAACGTCTCGTAGTCACGACCGACCTCGCCCGTGAGCGACACGACGGTCGACAGGTCGTCGAGCGTGCCCTCGACGCCCGCGGCGAGCGCGTCGTCGACGATGATCGCCCGGGCCTCGGAGTGACCGAGGATGTAGGCGTTGTCGGAGGCCTGGTTCTTCGGGTTCAGCGGCACCATCGGCAGGCCGGCCTTGGCGAGCCCGGCCGCGATCTCGAAGTACTCCATGCGGTTGCCCGAGAGCACCGCGACGGGCTCGCCCGGTCGCAGGCCCTGCTCCAGGAGCCCGGCCGCCAGACGGTTGGAGCGGTCGTCGAGCCCGGCAAAGGTCAGCCGTCGGTCGCCGTCGACGACGGCGTCACGGCGCGGGCTGGACTTCCCGAACTCGCGGATGCCGGCCGCCATGTGCAGGGGCACGTTCATGCTGAGGTTCACGCCTTCTCCTCCGTCGTCTCGAGCAGCATCAGGACCTCGGCGACGGCGAGGGTCTCCTCGTCGGCGTCGACCGCGGTCCACGTCCAGTCCTGCAGGGTCTTGCCCGAGCTCGTCGTACGGCTCTCGCCCGGCTCCAGTCTCACGCGGACGCTGGTGCCGGCGACGACCATCTTCCGGAACGAGACGCGGCGGACCTCGACCATCGCGATCGCGTGGTCGAGGGCGCCCGACTGCTCGACGAGCCCGCCCATCATGAGGAACAGTCCCTGCCCCGGGAGGGGCCGGCCGGCGTCGGTGCGCTGGAACAGCGGGTGGGTGTAGCCACCGGTCTCGACGAGCGTCGCGATCGTCTCGGCGGTGACCTCGACGGTGCCGGTCTCGATCGCACTGCTCATCGCGGAGCCGGTCTCAGCGGCCACGGCGGAGCCGGTCTCAGCGGTAGGAGTCGACATCGGCGTCCCCCCAGTACGGATCGCGCTTCTCGACGAAGGCGCGGAAGCCCTCGCCGGCGTTCGGGTCGTGGGCGAACTGCGTGAACAGGGTGATCTCGTGGTCGAGCGCGCCGTCGACCCCGTAGGTGCGGACGCCGTTGATGAGGCGCTTGGTGATCGCCATCGCCGGGCGCGACTGACCCACCATCGAACCGACGAAGGACGCGACCGCGGCGTCGAGCTCCTCGTACGGGTGGCTGGCGATCGCGAGCCCCCACTCGACCATCTGCGGACCGTTCAGCCAGGTCGGCGTCAGCATGAGCGCCTTGGCGCGCTGGTCGCCGAGCTTGTGCGCGGCCCGGGCGCTGGCGCCGCCGCCGGACGGAACGCCGAACGAGACGTGCACGTCACCGACCTTGGCGTCGTCGGCCGCGATCACGATGTCGCAGGCCAGGATGAGCTCGAACCCGCCGGCCCGCGCGAGCCCGTCGACCTGCGCGATGACGGGGATGCCGAGCGCCTCGAGCCGCTTCAGGGTCGCGTGGTAGCTCGTGATGAACGGGACGAACACGCCGTCGGGATCACCGAAGCAGCTCTCGAGGAACGTGATGTCCATGCCCACGCAGAACGCCTTGCGGCCGGCGCCGCGGATGACCACCGCGCGCAGCGAGTGGTCGGCCTCGGCGGCGTCGATCATGGCGTCGAGCTGCTCGACGGTGGTGGGCGTCAGGCTGTTCAGCGTGTCCTCGCCGTCGAGGAGCACGTGCATCACCCGGTCACGGACCTCGTAGGTCACGTCGGTCATCAGATCGTCTCTTTCGTCGAGGCGCACTCGAGGGCGAACGCGACCAGGTGGTCGGCGTAGGTCTCGGGCACGCGCAGGTGGGGCTGTCCCGGCAGGCCGGGCAGGATCTCGAGGCGGCCGTCCTGGGCCAGCTCCATCGCCTCGGCGTCGGCGAACGCGAGCATGTCGTGCTCGGCGTCGAGCAGCAGCACGGGGCAGGCCGCGGTGCGCAGCAGCTCGCGGGGGTCGTGGCGGAAGGCCGCCTGGTAGCCCCAGTGGTAGCGGTCCTTGACGCGCAGGAGCTGCATCGCGGCGACGTGCAGGAGCTCGGGGGTGAGCTCGGGCCAGATGCGGGTGTAGCGCTCGACGGCCCAGTCGAACTGGGCCCCGTCGAGATCGGTCGGCACCGGCGGGGTCCAGCCGGCGATGAACTCGTCGCGCTGCTCCGGGCTGAACAGCGAGATGCCGCTCAGCACGATGCCGGCCGTGTCGGGCACCAGGTGGCACAGCTCGACCGCGAGCGCGGCGCCCGTGTGCACTCCGGCGAAGACCGGCGCCTCCATGCCGAGCGCGGTGCACGCCTCGGCGATGACCGCGGCGTAGTCGCCCAGCTCGAAGCCCTCGCGCGGCGGCGGGCTCGACGCCCCGTAGCCGGGGGTGTCGAAGGCGACCACGCGCGCCCGGCCGGCCAGCGCACGGACCACGTCGAGCCAGACCTCCGACGACAGCGGCGACTCGTGCAGCAGGCCGATCCACGGCCCGCTGTCGCCCGCCGTCACGGCGTGGAGCTGGCCCCAGGACGTGTCGACGTAGGTGCGGCGGAGGACGTCGGGAGCGGTGGTGCTCATCCCTGCTCCCCCGCCGGCACCGCGTCGCGGACCGACGTGTCGCCCTGGAACGCCTTGTAGGCGTGCTTCTCGCGCGGGTCGGCCGACAGACGGGCCGACAGCAGCGTGCGCGTGTAGGCGTGCTGCGGCGAGCGGAACAGGTCGAGCGTGGGCGCCGTCTCGACGATCTCGCCGAGGTACATCACGGCGATGCGGTCGCTGACCTTCTCGACCGTGTGCATGTCGTGCGACACGAACAGGTAAGCCAGGCCGAGGTCCTGCTGGATCTCCGCAAGCAGCGCCAGGATCTGGGCGCGGATCGAGAGGTCGAGCGACGACGTGGGCTCGTCGAGCACCACGAACTTCGGCTGGGAGATGATCGCCCGGGCCACGCCGACGCGCTGCTGCTGGCCGCCGGAGAGCTCGCCCGGGAGACGGGCGGCGGTGTTTCCCGTCAGGCCCACGCGCTCGAGCGCCTCGTGGACACGCGTGCGGATCTCGGTCGAGCCGAGGTCGCTGCGGTGGATCTGGAGCGGCTCGGCCACGATCGCGCCGATCGACATGCGGGGGTTCAGGGACTCGTACGGCTCCTGGAACACGATCTGCATGTCGGCGCGCTTGGCGCGCAGCTCCTTCGGCGAGAGGCTCGCCAGGTCCACGCCGTCGAGCCGCACCGACCCGGAGTCCAGGTCGAGCAGTCGCAGGACCGCGCGGCCGAGCGTGGACTTGCCGGAGCCGCTCTCGCCGATCACGGCGAGCGTCTCGCCGGCCTCGACACGCAGGCTCACCCCGCGCAGGGCGCGGACGGGATCGCCGCCGCGCTGCCGGGACGGGAACGTCTTGAACGCCTCGTCGACCTCAACCAATGACATCGTGGAGCTCCTCGCGCTTGGGCACCGAGCTGATCAGCTTGCGGGTGTACTCGTGCTGGGGGTCGACCATGACGTCCTCGACGCGGCCGTGCTCGACGACCTTGCCGTCGAGCATCACGACGACCCGCTGGGCGTACTGGGCGATGACGCCGAGGTCGTGCGTCACGAGCAGCATCGAGCGCTGCTCGCTGCGGACGAGCCCCGAGATGAGGTCCATGATCTGCGCCTGGACCGTGACGTCCAGGCCGGTCGTCGGCTCGTCGGCGATGAGGAGCTGCGGGCTGAGCGTCGTGGCGAGCGCGATGACGACGCGCTGGGCCATGCCGCCCGAGAGCTGGTGGGCGAACCCGTCCAGCACCCGGTCCGGGTTGACGATGCCCACGCCGTCGAGCATCGCGTGCGCGATCTCCCGCGACTCCTTCTTGCTGACCTTCGTGCCGTGGGCCTTCTGCAGCTCGTGGAACTGCCGCTCGATCGAGTAGATCGGGTTGAGCGAGCCGAACGGGTTCTGGGCGACGAAGCCGATGCGACGTCCGCGGACGTGGCGCATCTTCTTGGTCGGCGTCCGCAGCAGGTCGCCGTGGCCGGCGAGCTCGATCTTGTCGGCGCCCACCGTCGCGTTGGGCGGCAGGAGCCCGAGGATGCCCTTGATGGTCGTGGACTTGCCACAGCCCGACTCGCCGACGACACCGAGGATCTCGCCGCGGCCGACCGCGAGGTCGATGCCGCGCACGGCGTGGACGACGCCGTCGGGCGTCGCGATGTCGACGGTCAGGCCCTGGACGTCCAGGACCGTCTCGGGGGTGGTGGGGGTGGTCTCGGTCATCGGGAGCCCTTCATCGATAGGACCGGGCGGTACGGTCGCCGATGGCGTCGGCGATCTGGTTGAAGGCGAGGACGCAGAGCAGCACGGCCACGCCGGGGAAGGCGGCGATCCACCACTCGCCGGAGGACATGTTTCCGGCGCCGTCGCGGATCATCGATCCCCATGACGGGGTGGGTGCGCTGACGCCGACGCCGAGGAACGACAGCGACGACAGCACGACGATCGAGTTGGCGATGGTCAGCGACGTCTGGACGAGGATCACGCCCCAGACGTTCGGCAGCAGGTGCTTGAAGATGAGCCGGGGCGTGGTCGCGCCCATCGCCGTGGCCGCCTCCATGAAGCGGCTCTCGCGCAGCGACAGCACCTCGCTGCGGAGCAGGCGCATGTAGCGCGGGATGTTCTGCAGCGAGATCGCGACGACGACCATGTAGAGCTTGTTGCCCGAGAGCGTGACCAGCGCGAGCGCCAGGATCAGCAGCGGGAACGCCTGGAAGGCGTCGAGCGCCCGGACGATCCGCTGGCTGCCGCGGCCCTTGGTGCTGGCCGCGAGTCCCAGCGGCACGCCGATGACCAGCGCGACCGCCGCGCCCGCGAGGGCCAGCGACAGGTCGACCCTGGCCGCGTCGATCGTGCGCGAGAAGACGTCGCCGCCCGTGCCGTCGGTGCCGAACCAGTGGGTCCCGTTCGGGGACTGGCGCGACGCGGAGCCGTCGGTGGCCGCCGAGCTGTACGGCAGTGGGCCGAGCAGGCTCCACAGCACCAGCACGACGATGAAGACCCCGCCGAGCGTGGCGCCCGGGTGCTCCTTCGCGGTGCGCCAGAGGACGGCCGCGCGGGACGGGGCGAGCTGCAGGTCAGCCATGGGTGATCCTCGGGTCCAGGAGTCCGACGATGATGTCGAGCGCGGTGTAGGTGATCAGCGTGATCGCCCCGGAGACCAGGACCATGCCCTGGACGACCGGGATGTCGAGGCGCAGGATGCCCTGGACGGCCCACGAGCCCAGGCCGTCCCACGCGAAGATCTGCTCCACGATCGCCTCGCCGCCGATCAGCGCGGCGAAGATGACGCCGGCGTAGGTCACGATCGTGCCGCGGGCCTCGACGAAGGCGTAGCGGAGCACGGTGCGCTCCGGCAGTCCCATCGCGCGGGCGAACTGCGCCTGCTGGGAGTTGAGGGCCTTGCCCACGGTCGACCGCGACGTCTTGGAGAAGTACGCGGCGTAGACCAGTCCCAGCGTCACGACCGGCAGCACCAGGTGGCTCACGGCCGACCAGAAGGTCGCCATCTCCCCCCGGAGCAGGGCGTCGATCGTGATGAAGCCGGTGATCTTCTCGGGCCTCATCTCGCTGATCCCGATCTGCCCCGACGGTGCGGGCGCGAGGCCCATCACGAAGAACACGACGTAGATCAGGATCAGGCCGAGGAAGAAGTCCGGCACCGACTGGAACACGCTGGTGCCCAGCCGGCCGAGCTTGTCGGGCCAGCGCCCCCGGAAGTAGGCGCCGGCCGAGCCGACGCCGATGCCGACGACGGCCGCGAACACGACCGACAGGATGATCAGGCTCAGCGAGGCCGGCAGCCGGTTGCCGATCTCGGAGGTGATGGACAGGTTCGTGTAGTAGGAGGTGCCCAGGTCGCCCTGGAGCAGGCCCCCGATGTAGTCGGTGTAACGGTCCCAGAGCGGGTCGTCCAGCCCCAGATCGGCGCGGATCGCGTCGATCTGGGACTGGCTCGCCACGGGTCCGGCGATGACCTCCGCCGGGTCTCCGGGGGTGACGCTGACCAGGAGGAAGGACAGCGTCACCACACCGAAGAGCGCGGCCACGAGGAAGACGAGCCGAGACGCGACCAGCCGCAGTGCGCCGGTTCCGCGTCGGGGCCGGGACAGCTCCTGCGACGAGGTGGTCGTGCTCAGCGTCATCTGTTTACTCCCGCGTCAGCTGGTCGAAGAGGAACCCACCGGAGACGAGCGGCTTGAAGCCACCGACCGAGTCCGCGAGACCGACGAAGCTGGGCATCTCGACCAGCGAGGCGATCGGCACGTTCTCGGCGATGATCTCCAGACCCTCCTCGGTCAGGGCGTCACGCTCCGGGCCCGGCGCCGTCTTGAGGACCTCGACCGAGATCTCGTCCAGACGGGGCAGGTTGATGCCCGAGGTGTTCAGCGCCGACTTGCTGTTCAGGTAGAGGTACAGACCGAAGCCGATGTCCGGCTGCGACGGACGCTCCGTGTAGAGGAACGTCTGGTACTTCTTGCCCGACACGCCGGCCTGGAAGTCCGCCACCGAGGCGACGCCGTTGAGCGTCGCGGTGACGCCGACCTCGGCGAGGTCGCTCTGGATCAGACGAGCGATGTTCTCGGCGTAGGGGCCGGGACGCTCGGCGCTGAAGGCGATCTGGATCTCGAAGCCGTCGCCGTAGCCGGCCTCCTCGAGCAGCTCCTTCGCGAGCTCGGGGTCGTAGGTGCCGATCTCGGGCTGGTCGTCGAACAGGGTCGACGGCTGCGGGTACAGCGCCGGCTCCGCACGGTCCTGGTAGATCGACTCGACGAGCGCGTCGCGGTCGACCGCGTGGTTCAGCGCGACGCGCACCTTCGGATCGCTGAGGATCGGGTCGGTCGTGTTGAACGTCCAGTTGTGACGGAAGACGTCCGGGTTGCTGACCAGCGAGGCGTTCGCGCTGTCGTCGATCGTCGTGAACTGGTCGATCGGCGGCTCGGAGATCATGTCGACCTCGCCGGACGCGAGCAGCTGCGCACGGGCGGAGCCGTCGGGCACGGCCCGGATGATGACCTCGGTGTAGTCGGGCTCGTCGCCGTACCAGGTGTCGCTGGCCTCGAGGCGGACCTCGGTGCCCGGGTCGAACGAGGAGATGTTGTACGGACCGAAGCTGGCCGAGTTCGTGGCGAGCCACTCCGACGCCCACGGATCGGCGTCCGTCGTGTGCTTGGCGATCTCGGTCGCGTCCAGGATGCCCAGGTTCGGGTACGCCATGAGCGAGAGTGCCTGGGCCGACGGGGCCGTCAGGTTGAGCGTGAACGTGTAGTCGTCGATCACGGTGACCGGCTCGGCCGGGTCGACGTTGGTGGTGGGCATCGAGATGCTCGCCTGCAGCGTCGTGGCGCTCGAGGTCATGCGGTCGAACGTGTACTGGACGTCGGCCGTGGTGAGCTCGTTGCCGTACTGGCTCGTGACGCCCTCACGCAGCTTGAACGTGTACTGGGTCTGGTCGTCGTTGACCTCCCAGGACTCGGCGAGACCGGGCTTGATGTCCTCCAGACCGACGATCTCGTCGGCCGGGACGTCCAGGTCGTACGTCGTGATCGTGCCCATGTGTGCGTGGGCGAGGTAGACGTCAGGGTTGCCGCCGTACAGGTTCTGGTCCAGCTCCGTCGGCGTGGACGTCCACGCGATGGTGAGGGGCCCGTCGCCACTGTCCGAACCGCCGCCGCCCCCGCAGGCTGCCGTCGCGAGCAGGGCGACCGTGCCGATCGCGGCACCAGCCTTCCGCTTCATACTCCACTGCATGATCGCTCCGATCCGTGTGATGCACGCCACAGGTGTGCAATGTCTGACATAAAGATATGCAGCCAACGTCAGGGGCGCAATACCCGGCGATGACAATCTTGTAAAGAACTGTCCGACCTATCGCACTAGTCGCAAATCTGCTGATTTTTCAGCGAACTGGCTGCGAGAGGCCGGTCGAGGCGCGAGCTTCGCCGACTCCTTGCCTGAAACATCAGACAATTTGCACGTAACGTACTCGTCTCACACGGCGCCGGCCGGCGTGAACACGCAGACCTCGCAGTCGTCCGTCGGCACCGCGACGTCCGCACCCTCGCCGAGCCACGCGTCGACGAGCCCCATGACCGTGCCGAAGCGGTCGCTCACGAGGGTGCTGGGACCCGGCGCACCCTCGAGGGCGTCGAAGGCCGCCTGCAGGCCGAGGCGGGACGGCTCGATCACCGTCAGGCCGGTGCGCGACGCGAGCGGCTCGGCCACGGCCCACATGCACGTGCACCCGAGCAGGACCGTGTCGGTCCCATCGGCCTCGGCCGCAGCCAGGCAGGTCGCCGCGAGCTGGTCGAGGAGGTCGCCCTCACCCCGGTTCATCCGCGCCTTGATCCCGGCGCCCGTGCCGACGAGCTCGAGCTCGGACTCCGCCGAGAAGTGGTGCACCCCGGCGACGTGCTCACCGCCGGCGTGACGCGCGATCATCTGGTCGTAGAGGTAGGCCATCGACGCGGGCCACACCGTGACGATGCTGACCGGACGGCCCGCGGCGGCCAGGGCCGCCATGGCCGTCTCACCCGCACCGACCACCGGGACCGGCGAGACGGCGCGCAGCCGCTCGAGCCCGTAGTCGCCGAGCGTGTCGATGTAGATCACGTCGCTGGCCGCGGTGATCGCCGCCTCGCCGGCGTCGACCGTCGCGATCTCGGTCACCAGGTGCTCGTACGGGGTCTTCGCCATGAGGCGCACCCGCAGCTCCTGCAGCCGCAGCTGCGTGCCGTCCGGCACCGCAAGCGGAGGCTCCGCCTTGCCGTCGGAGTTGATCATGGTGACCGTGCGAAGGGCCGGTCGGACCACGGCGTCGATCTCGGGCATCTCGGCTCCTCAGGCGTTGTCTGAAAAACCAACATATGCAGCATCCGGGATCACCCACAAGGCTTTCGCGAGATCCACAGCCGACTGTCACCGTCGTGCATCCCGGCTGTCATTTGCCTGAAACACGGCAAACTTTTCGGTGCGGCACCCTGGCCAGACGGTGTCACCATGGCGCATGATCTGTTCTGTCTGACATTTAAGGAGACGCCTGATGGCCCAGCCCGTCCTGACCGAGTCCGATGATCGCGCCGCCGTCCGTTCGGCCGTCGGCGAGCTGCTCCGGCGCCACCTGCCGCCGGAGCGCGCGATCGAGCTGGACGCCTCCGGGACGTTCGACCGCGAGGTCTGGCAGGCGCTCGGCGACGCGGGCTTCCTGGGCCTCGGGACGCCCGAGGAGCTCGGCGGATCGGGTGGTGGCTCCGGCGACGCGCTGGTCGTCGTCGAGGAGGTCGCCCGAGCGCTGCCGAGCCTCGCCGTCGACCTCGTGCTGGCGGGCATGATCTCCCGGGTCCTGGCCGACGTCGAGCACCCGCAGCGCGAGACATGGCTGGCCGGCGCGGCCGCCGGGACCTTCATCGCGTCCTTCGCCCTGAGCGAGCCGGGGGCGGGCACCGACCTCCTGGCCGCCACGACGTCGGCGCGGCCCAGCGGCGACGGCTGGGTGCTGAACGGCCAGAAGGCCTGGATCTCGCTCGCCCTCCACGCCGACACGATCTTCGTCCTCGCGCGGACCGACACCCCGGCGTCGGGTCGCCGCGCCTCCGGCCTCAGCCTGATCGCGATCGACCCCGACCAGCCGGGCGTCACGATCCGGCGCACCTCGATGGCCGGCATGCGTGCGGCTGTGAGCTGCGAGATCTTCCTGGACGACGCGGTCGCCGGGCCCGACGCCATCATCGGCGAGCGCGGCGAGGCGATGCGTCTCCTCGCCGCGACCCTGGACGTCGAGCGGCTCCTGGCCGCCGGCATCAGCCTCGGGATCTCGCGCGGGGCGCTCGACCTCCACCTCGACCACGCGAAGCACCGCCAGGCCTTCGGCCGACCCATCGGCGCGCTGCAGGCCGTCCAGCACCCCGCCGCCGACTCGGCCACGGAGCTCGCCGCCGCCACGGCCCTGACGCGGGCCGCCGCCGACCGCATCGACGCCGGCGACCGCGTCCCGACCCTCACCGCGATGGCGAAGCTCCAGGCCGGCGAGACCGCCGCACGGGTCGTCGACCGCGGCATGCGGGCGATGGGCGCGATGGGCCTCGCCTCGGAGTCGCTCATGCAGATGTACTTCCGCGACGCGCGGCTGCAGCTGTTCAGCCCGATCAGCAACGAGATGACGCGCAACATCATCGGCGAGGCCATGGGCCTCGGCCGGAGCTACTGATGACGGCCGCGATGGAGTTCGACGGCATCGACCACGTCGTCCTCGCCATGTCCGACCTCGACCGGGTCTCCGGTCTCTACGCCGACACCATGGGGTTCTCGGTCAGCCACGACGACCCCTCCCCCGACCCCGCGTGGAGCGAGCTGACCGGTCTCGACCGACCGGTCACGCACGTCCGCAGCCTGGCCCGACCGCGAGCCCAGGGCGGCGCGATCGTGCTGCTGCAGGCGGAAGGCCTGGAGCCGCTGCCCAGCCCCGGACCGCCGGCCCGTCGCGGGCCGTACGCCCTCGACTTCTACGCGCGCGACAGCGACGTGCTGGAGGAACGTCTGCTCGCGGCCGGCTGGACGTTCACGGCCGAGCCGGTTCACTACCCACTCCCCGGCACCGACCTCCCGGTGCGTGAACGCATGCTCGTGCAGGACGACGCCGGCCTGCTGCACGCGATCGTGCAGCACCGGCCGATGGGCACACGGTCGGTCGTGGGCGTCGACGACACCGAGGACTGCAGCGAGGTCGTGGCCGTGGTCTGCATGACCCCCGACCTGGAGGACGCGCGCCGGTTCGCCGCCGACGCCCTCGGCGGGCGGGAGTACTTCCGGGGCGACTTCGAGGGTCCCGCGATGGAGGAGATGCTCGGGATGGCCCCCGGCGAGCGGCTCGAGGCGTCGCTGTACCGCGGGCCGGCCTCGCGCAACGCGCGGCTGGAGTTCGCCTGGCGGCCCGGCAGCACTCCAGGAGATCCGGCCGACCCGGCCCGCGTCACCCTGGGCATCCGGGTCGACGACCTCGCGGTCGCCGAGGGCTGGACCGACCACGGCACCGCCGGACCGGTGGTGCCGCTGCGACTCGGCGACGAGCAGCTGCTCGCTCGACGCTTCTCGTCGCGCTACGACGTCGGCGTGCTGCTGCTGTCGCCCGCCGCGTGAGCCGGCCGGCGGGCCTCACCGCGACGAGCCTGCTGCTGCTCGTGACGATGCTGGCGAGCTTCACACCGACGCCGCTCTACCCGGCGTACCGCGAGGAGTGGGACCTCGGGGACGCCCAGATCAGCTGGATCTTCGCGGGCTACCCGCTCGGGGTGATGGTCGTGCTGGTCGCGCTCGGGGGGATGTCGGACCGGATCGGCCGGATCCCCACACTGCGGGTCGGCGCCGGACTCCTGATCGCCGCCCTGGCGGTGCTCGCCTCCGCCCCGAACCTCGAGGCCCTCGTCGCGGGCCGGCTGCTGCAGGGCGCCGCGACCGGACTGGTCACCGGGGCCGGGGCCGCCGCGCTCATGGACCTGCACCCGCGCGGGTCCGGCGCGGGCACCTCGCGCACGACGCTGATGCTGGCGACCGGCCTCGCGATCGGTCCCCTGCTCGCGGGGCAGGCGACCGCCCACCTGCCCGGCCCGCTCGTCGCCCCGTACGCCGTCACGATCCTGCTGCTGCTCGTGCCGTTCGCGGGCCTCGTCGCGGCCTCCGCCACCCGGCCGGAGCGCACGACCGCCGCACGGCTGATCGCGCCGATCCGCGTCCCCCGGCCGATCCTGGCGCCGGTCGCGCTCGCGGCCGCCTCCGTCGCGACCACGAACGTGACCTTCGCGATGCTCGGCAGCTACGGGCCGGACGTCGTGGCCCGGGTGGCCTCGAGCTCCTCGCCCACGGTCGCGGGCGCGTTCGTCTCCTCGATCCTCGTCCTGGTGGCGCTCGTGCAGGTGCTGGCCCGCGGGAGCCGGACGGTCCTCATGGCCGCAGGCGCGACGGCCACGGCGGCCGGGTGGGGAGCGGTCACGGTCGCGGCGGTCCTGCGAGAGCCGGCGGTGCTGGTCGCCTCGGTCCCCCTCATCGGCATCGGGGCCGGCCTCGGGCTCCACGCCTCGGCCGGCCACGTCGGCGCCGTCTCGCCGCCGGAGCGGCGGGCGGAGATCTACTCCGCCTACCTGCTGTCGGCCTTCGTCGCGCTCGCGCTCGGCGCCTTCGGGCTCGGCGCCGTGGTCGACACGGCCGGCATCACGGCGGCCGCCGGCACCGCGGCGGGCGTCTGCGCGCTCCTCGCGGTCGGCACCGCCCTGGGACTAGGACGGCCCCGTCAGCGATAGGTCTTCACAGCAGACATATCGAAGTGCCAGCCGCGCGAAACACGGGATCATCGACGAGTTTCGCCAGAATTAACAGTGGATCATTGCCAAGCGGAGCCAGCGACCTTAATGTCTGACGTATTAGTGAACATCGTCACACGAGAGGTTCCACCTGATGGAGATCAAGCACACGGGCGACCTGCCCTGGGAGAACGGCCTGGACGTCGTCGACTCGATGACGCCGGAGTTCCGTGATCACCTCGGTCCGATCGAGAAGGTGCGCGAGTCCTACACGAAGTACAAGCAGAAGCGGCTCTTCCACAACCCGGAGACGACCTTTCGCGGCGACCTGATCCACCTCGAGGCCGGGTACGCCGACCTCACCGACGCCTACCACGACACCTGCGAGGAGTCGTTCGTCCTCACGGGCGACAGCACGCTGACGGGCGACGGCACCTACCACGACCGCGGCTACTTCTGGCGGCCGCCGGGCATCGTGCACAGCGCCAGCACCGTCAACGGTCACGTGTCGCTGCTCTTCCTCGAGGGCAAGAGCGAGGGCGACCTCAGCGACTACGCCTCGCGCCGCATCCGCCCCGTCGAGGAGGCCGGGCAGTGCGTCACCGAGCCCGACTGGGACAAGGCGATGGGCACGCGCGGCTGGGTCCGCCTCCAGGTCGACAACGTCCCGTGGATCCGCGGCACCGACTGGGCCCGCACCCAGGGCGACACCTCGCTGCTCGACGTCGAGCACCTCTCGGTCAAGGTCCTCTCGCACAACTACGCCACCGGCGCCCAGTCGATCCTGATCCGCCTGGACCCCGGCTACCGCCAGTCCGGCCCGGTCACGCTCGACAGCTGGATGGGCGTCTTCGTGACGTCGGGCTCGATCACGATGGGCGACGAGACGCTGCGCGAGGGCTCCTGGTTCTCCGCCGAGGGCGACGAGGTCCGACCGGCGTGGGAGAGCGCCGACGGCGCCGAGATGTTCGCCAAGATCTCCGGCTTCCTGGGCGCGTCCGCCGCATGAGCCGCATCCTCGTCGTGGGCCTCGGGGCGATCGGTGGCTACGCCGCCGCCGTGCTCGCCGCGGGCGGGGCCGACGTGTCGGTCCTCGCGCGCGGTCGCACGCTCGACGCCGTCCGCGCAGGCGGACTGCGGATCACCGGAGGCCCCGACGAGGTCACGGCCCATCCGGTCGTGCTCGACCGCCTGGACGACAGCGGCACGTTCGACGTCGTGCTCGTCGCCACGAAGGCGCACGACACGGCCGACGCCGTCGCCGCGGCCGCCGACCACCTCGCCGAGGACGGCGTCGTCGTGGCCCTGCAGAACGGGGTCGGACGCGGCGCCGCGGTCAGCGACCTCCTCGGCCGCGACGCCGGCCTGGACGGCGTCGTCTACCTCGAGGCCCGCATGGAGGAGCCCGGGGTCGTGTCGTTCCTCAGCGGCGCGCGGCGGTTCGAGCTCGGCGACCCGACGCACGGGGCCGACGAGCGGGCCGAGCCGCTCGCGCAGCTGCTCCGTGACGCCGGCCTGAACGCGGTCGCCTCCCCCGATCCCCACACCGCCGCGTGGAAGAAGATGGTGCTGGTCTCGACCGCCAACTCCATGACCGGCGCGACCCGGGCGATGTTCGGCGACCTCATCGCCGACGACGCCGGACGCGCCGTCGCCCAGGCCCTCCTGGCCGAGGGTGCCGCGGTCGCAGCGGCCGACGGCGCCGACCTCGGCACCGACTTCGCCACGGAGGCGTTCGACTTCCTCGTCGACGTCGGGCCGTCGCTGCGCTCCTCGATGCTCCACGACGTGGAGCGCGGACGCCGGACCGAGGTGGACGCGCTCAACGGCGAGGTCGTCCGTCGCGGCGAGGCCCTCGGCGTCGCCACACCGTCCCACCGCGTCATGCAGCTCGTCATCGGCGGCGTCCCCGCCCGCTCCTGACCCACCCACCCCGGAGGCCCCCCATGCACGTCCACGAAGCCATCGCCCACGCCCTCGCCGACGAGGGCACCGACACGATCTTCGGGCTGATGGGGGACGCCAACCTGTTCCTCAGCGACAGCTACGCCCGCAAGCACGGCCGCTTCATCGCGGTCGCGCACGAGGCCGCAGCCGTCCTCGGCGCGTCCGGCTACGCGCGGGCGAGCGGACGGGTGGGCGTGGCGACCGTGACGCACGGCCCCGCCGTGACCAACATCGTGACGCCGCTCGTCGAGGCCGTCCGCTCGCGCACGCCGATCGTCGTCGTCGCCGGCGACACCCCCTTCACCGACCGCGACGGCCTGCAGAACATCGACCAGCGGGCCGTCACCGGGCCCAGCGGTGCCGGCTTCGAGCAGCTGCGCTCCGTCGCGACGCTCTCGACCGACGTGCACCGCGCGTTCCGGCGCGCCCGCACCGAGCGTCGCCCGATCATCCTCAACGTCCCGATCGACCTGCAGTGGCAGGAGACCGACTACGTCCCCGCGGCCCGGCTCGAGGTCGTCGAGCAGCCGGCCCGGCCCAGCGAGGACTCCCTCGACGCCGCCCTGGGCGTGATCGCCTCGGCCCGTCGGCCCGTCGTGCTGGCCGGCATCGGCGTGCGTCGCTCGGGCGCCCGGGACGCCGTGCTGCGCCTCGCGCGCCGCATCGGGGCCCCCGTCGCGACGACCCTCAAGGGTCGCGGGCTCTACGCCGACGAGCCCGAGAACCTCGGCATCTTCGGCACGCTCTCCGACGAGCGCACGACCGCGGTCCTCGACCAGGCGGACTGCGTCATCGTGTTCGGCGCCGCGCTCACCAAGTGGACGACCGCCGAGGGCGCCCTGCTCGACGGCCGTCGCGTCGTCCACGTCGACCGGGACCCGGCGGCGCTGAACGAGCACATCGCGGTCGACGTCCCGGTCGTCGGCGACGCGGCGACCGTCGCCGACGAGATCGTGCGCCAGCTCGACGAGGCCGAGATCGAGGCGACGACCTTCGCCGACCGCGTGCCCGCGCCGGTGCCGGTCGAGCCGGGTCCCGTCCTGACGTCGTCCGGCACCCTCCAGCTGCACCACGTGCTGCACCGTCTCGACGCCGACCTGCCCGCCCGCCGACACATCACGCTCGACTGCGGCCGGTACTTCTTCCACGCCGCACCCCTCGTCGACACCGGCCGCGACGGCTACTACCTGCACACCGTCGAGTTCGGCTCGATCGGGCTCGGCATGGGCACGGCCCTCGGCGTCGCCGCCGTGGACCCGGAGGCGTCGTCGGTCCTGATCTGCGGCGACGGCGGCTTCATGCTCGGCGGCCTGACCGAGTTCAACACCGCCGTGCGGCACGGGCTCGACGTCGTCGTCGTGATCCTCAACGACGCCGCCTACGGCGCGGAGCACATCCAGTTCGTCGACCGCGGCATGGACCCGAGCATGTCGGAGTTCGACTGGCCCGAGCTCGCACACGTCGCCACGGCGCTCGGCGGGACCGGCTTCGCCGTGCGCACCGACGAGGACCTCACGGCGGCCCTCGTGGGCATCGAGGAGCGCACCGGGCCCGTGCTGGTGAACATCCACCTCGACCCGAACGGCATCACCTCAGCCCCCCACTGAGAGCCCACCACCACCTGAGGAGACCTCATGTCCACGACCCGGTTCCGCGTCGCCGCCGCCCACGCGTCCCCCGTCCTGCTCGACCTGGACGCCTCGATCGAGAAGGCCTGCGGCCTGATCGCCGAGGCGGGTGAGGCCGGCGTGCAGCTGCTGGTCTTCCCCGAGGTCTTCGTGCCGGGCTTCCCGTACTGGATCAACCTCTACGCACCCCTCGACCAGTTCGGGCTCAACCTGCGGTACCGCGCGAGCTCCGTGGAGCTGCCCGGGCCGGAGATCGCCCGCGTGCAGGAGGCGGCCCGCGACGCCGCGGTCAACGTCGTGCTCGGCGTCTCCGAGCGCGACGGCGGCACGCTGTACAACACGCAGGTCCACATCGACGAGAACGGCGTGATCCTCGGCAAGCACCGCAAGCTCCAGCCGACCTACGCCGAGCGGTACGTCTGGGGCCAGGGCGACGGCTCCACGCTGAGCGTCTTCGACACCCGGGTCGGCAAGGTCGGCGGGCTGGCCTGCTGGGAGCACACCCTGAACCTGGCCCGTCAGGCCCTGATCGTGCAGGGCGAGCAGATCCACGCCGCCAGCTGGCCGAGCCTGTCGACCCAGCGCGGCATGGAGGACTCCTTCGACCTCCAGGTCGAGGCGATGTCCCGCACCCACGCCCTGACCGGGCAGTGCTTCGTCATCGTCGCCGAGAACCCCCTGACTCAGGACATGATCGACGTCATGGAGTCCGAGCTCGGGCCCCAGGACATCCAGCCCGCCGGTGGCGGCTGGTCGGCGATCATCCATCCCACCGGCACCGACGTCGTCCCGCCGCACACCGGCGCGGAGGAGAAGCTTCTCGTCGCCGACATCGACCTGGCCGACATCGAGTTCCTGAACCTGCTGATCGACGGACGCGGTCACTACGCCCGTCGCGAGGTCCTGCGCCTGTGGATCGACGACGAGCCCAAGGGCACGGTCGTGCACCGCGCCGACACGGGCGAGACCGCCTGACCCGTCACGACACCGGCCGCTGGTGACAGCACCCCTCCCGGCCGTCGCCCGACGGCCGGGAGGAGACTGGACCCCGGTCCTGCTGGGGAGGGAGTCGCATGGGGCGGGTCGCGTGGAGCGCACTGCTGGCGAACTCGGTCCTCGTGCAGGCGGTGACGTTCCTCCTGCGCCCCGCGAGCACCTACCAGGCGATCGCGCTGGACGTGCCGGGTGGCGCGCTCGGTGCGATCGGCGCGACGTTCGCGATCGTGCCGCTGCTGCTCGCGATCCCCGTCGGCGGTCTGGTGGACCGGCTCGGCGAGAAGCGGCTCATGGTCGGCGGCGCCGTGCTGATGATCGGCGCGTCGGTCGTCTTCCTGACGGCCGCCGAGTCCGTCGCGGGACTCGTGGCGGCCAACGCCCTGCTCGGGGCCGCGCACCTGGCGTGCGTCATCGGACAGCAGTCGCTGGTCGCCAACACTGCTGCACCGGGGCAGCTCGACGCCCGGTTCGGCTACTACACCTTCATGGCCTCGCTCGGGCAGGCCGCGGGTCCCAGCCTGATCGCGGCCGTGGCGGGCACCTCGGTGCAGCCCGACACCCGGCCGATCTTCGTTCTGGCCGTCGCGATGAGCACCGTGATGCTCGGGACGTCGCTGCTCGTGCCGCTGCGCCGCCGCACCGCCGCCGAGCGGGCCGAGGCGCGGGGCGGGCTGGTCACGCTGCTGCGCACCCCCGGCCTCGGCCGGGCCCTGACCACGAGCGCGATCATCCTGTCGGCCGTCGACCTGACCCTGGTGTACCTGCCGGCCCTGGGGGCCGAGCGCGAGCTGACGGCCGCGACCGTCGGCGCGCTGCTGACGGTGCGCGCGGTCTTCTCGATGGCCTCGCGGCTCCTGCTCGGACGGTTGTCGGCCTGGCTCGGGCGCACGCGGCTCATGGCGACCTCGATCGTCGTCACGGCCGCGTCCCTCGTCGTGTGCGCCGTGCCGCTGCCACTGCCGGTGCTGATCACGGTGGTGGCGCTGCTCGGGCTCGGGCTCGGGGTGGGTCAGCCGCTCACGATGTCGTGGCTGACCGAGCAGGCCCCGCCGAACCGGCGCGGGCAGGCGCTCTCGCTGCGCCTCGCGGGCAACCGGGTGGGGCAGGTGGTGATCCCCACGGCCCTCGGCGTCGCCGCGGTCGGCACCGGCGCACCGGGCGTGCTGGCCGCCACCGGCGTCGCCGTCGGCGCCTCCGGCCTCCTCCTCCGCGGCTTCAGCATCGACCACACCCCCGACGACCCCACCCCCGACGAATGACCCCTCGCGAGAGACTTTGTTACCCCTCGCGAGTGAGTTCGTCTGTGGACAGGAGTGCAGAACTCACTCCTGTGCACCAACAAGGTCTCTCGTGACCACGAACAAAGTCTCTCGCGAGGGGTACGTCAGGGGAGGGGGGCGGCGAAGAAGGTGCGCTCGTGCTGGGCGGAGGCCCGGAAGGCCTGCCACATCCGCTCCCGCTCCGCCGGGGATGCGGACCTCGCGACGCGCTCCGTGACGGCCCGGGCGTGCCCCGCGGCCTCGGCGAAGGCGGGGTCGCCGTACGTGACGAGCCAGTCGCGGTAGGGATGCTCCGGCGTCGCGGCCGCCGCGAGGCGCACCCCGATGTCGGCGTACATCCAGTAGCAGGGCAGCACGGCGGCGACGGCCTGCGCGTACCCCGCCTCCGCCGACGACCGCAGGTGCTCGACGTACGCAACCGTGGCCGGCGCCGGGTCCACCCGATGGCCGTCGGTCCAGCCCTGGTGCAGCCGCAGCTCCTCCTCGAGGCACTCGGCCGCGCCCTTCGCCCAGAACGCCTTCTCCGCCGGGTCGTCGGCCAGCTCGGCCGTGCGCGCGAGCACGTCGGCGTAGGCGTGCAGGTACTCGGCGTCCTGCGCGAGGTACCAGCCGAACGCCTCCCTCGGCAGGGTGCCTGCGGCCAGCTGCGTGACGAACGGATCGGAGTCGGTGCCGTCGCGCACGTCCGCGATGCGTTCCCACCACTCGGCCGTCACGTCGGTGCGAAGCCCTCCGCGCGACCACAGGCCCGCGAAGTGGCTGACCGGACCATGGCCCTGGCCGACCTCCAGGGCCGCCCCGTGCCGCAGGCTCTCGGTCAGCCACTGCTTCGACCGGTCGACGCTCGCGAACCAGTCGTCGGTCGTCGCCTGCCACGTCGCGACCGCCGACGAGAGCGAGCAGCCCGTCCCGTGCGTCGCCGACGTGTCCACGCGGGGCGCGACGAGCGTGCGCACGGGATCGTCGGCAGCGGCGTCGACGAGCGCGTCGTGGACCACGTCGCCCTCCAGGTGTCCGCCCTTCGCCAGCACGGCGACGCCCCACCGCTCGGAGACGGCCAGGGCCTGACCCACGACGGCGTCCCAGTCGGCGGCAGGCGCCTCGCCCGCGAGCACGGCGAGCTCCGGCACGTTCGGCGTGATGAGGCCCGCCGCGGGCAGCAGCTCCCGCAGGGCCTGCTCGGCCTCGGCCACGAGCAGGCGGTCGCCGCTGGTGGCAACCATGACGGGATCGAGCACGACGACGCGCGGCCGCACCCGCTCGAGCCAGTCCCGGACGACCTCGATCGTGGCGACGTCGCCCAGCATTCCGATCTTGACCGCGTCGATGTCGACGTCGTCGCTCACGGCGACGAGCTGCTCGCGCAGGAAGGTGGCCGGCGGCGTGTGCACCGACCGGACACCGCGGGTGTTCTGCGCGACCAGCGCCGTCACGACGGCCATGCCGTAGCCACCGTTCGCCGCAATGCTCTTGAGGTCGGCCTGGATCCCGGCGCCCCCGGTCGGGTCCGTGCCCGCGATCGAGAGGACGCGCGGGACGGGTCGGGGCCCGTTCATCGGTCGGCTCCCGTCCAGGCGACGCGGTAGGCGCGGGCGGCGGCCTCGGGGTCGGCAGCCCCGCAGATGCCGGACACGACCGCGAGGCCCGCCAGGCCCGAGCCGTGGAGCGCCCGCGCGTCGGCGACGGTCACGCCACCGATCGCGACGGCGGGCACCGCCGCGAGGGCCACCCGCTCGCGCATGCCCTCGAGCCCCAGAGCCGGTGGTGCGTCGGTCTTGGTCGGCGTGCCGTGCAGCGCCCCGATGCCGACGTGGTCGACGATCGCCGGGTCGACGACCGCGAGCTCGGCCGGTGTCGCGGCACTGAGCCCCAGCAGCGCGTCCGGACCGATCGCGGCCCGGACGTCCTCCACGGGGTCGTCGTCCTGGCCGACGTGCACACCGGTGACGGCGATGCCGGCGGCCCGCGCATCGAGGAAGGCCGTGACGTCGTCGTTGACGACCAGGGGCACGCCGGCGGGAAGGACCTCGGCCACCGAGCCGAGCACGTCGAGCAGCTGCTGACGCGATGCGTTCTTCTCGCGCACCTGCACCGCGGTGACGCCGCCGGCCACGCCGGCCGCGACGACCGCCGGCAGCGTGTGGCCCGCGGCGGCCGCGACCGCGGAGTCGGTCACGAGGTACAGCGTCAGGTCGGTCACGACAGTGCGGCGCGGGTGCGCAGGTCGTCGCCCGACACCGTGGCCAGGGCGTCGAGGAAGCCGACGGCGAAGGAGCCCGGGCCGCGGGCGCCGTCCGCTGCCAGCTCGGCCGCGACCGTGTAGGTGGTCGCCGCGGCGACCGTCGCGAGGAAGGGATCCGGCTCGACGGCCGCGAAGGCCGCCATGACCGCACCGAGCGCGCAGCCGCCGCCCGTGACCTTCGTCAGCAGCACGTCGCCGTTGGCGATCCGCGCGACGCGGTCGCCGTCGGTCACGAGGTCGACCGGACCCGAGACGGCCACGACGGTGCCCGCCGACCGGGCCAGCTCGCGCGCGACGTCCGCGGCAACGTCGACCTCGTCGAGAGCGTCGACGCCCCGCCCACCCGCACCGGCACCCGCGAGGGCCAGGATCTCCGAGGCGTTGCCGCGCACGACGGTCGGGCTCGCGTCGCGCAGCCGGTGCGCGAGCTCGGTGCGCACGGGCAGCGCACCGATCGCGACCGGGTCGAGCACCCACGGCGTCCCCGCCTCGGCGGCGGCCGCCACCGCGACCTCGATCGCGGCCCGCAGCTCGGCGTGCGGCGTGCCGAGGTTGACCAGCACGCCTCCGGCCACGCCCGCGAACATCCCGGACTCCTCCGGGATGTCGACCATGGCCGGCGCGGCGCCGACCGCGAGCAGCGTGTTGGCCGTGAAGTTCACGACCACGTCGTTGGTGAGGCAGTGCACGAGCGGACCCGTGGCCCGCACCCGGTCGAGCGCGTCGACCGACGCGGCGAGCAGGTCAGAGGTGGTGGAGGACGACGTCATCGAGGGACATCCCTTCGCTAGTTCGAGCTAGAGCAGGTTCGGCGGGTGTGTTCTCAGCCCCACTGGGGCACCCCGTGTCTGTCGGTCAGGCTAGCCGACGGCCGATGTGCCCCACCGCACCGCCGGGGCGCACTACCGTGGGGCCATGACCGAGGTCCGGGTGCCGTGGTGGCCGCTGTTCGGCGCCGTCGCCGTGGCGCACCTGGTGCTCCTCGCCGCGGAGGCGTCGCCGTGGGACAGCATCACGAAGTGCCTGGCCGCTCCCCTGCTGATCGGCTGGGTCCTCACGTCCGGCGCCCCGCGCATCCTGGCGCTGGCGCTGCTGTTCTGCCTCGGTGGTGACTTCTTCCTCGAGCTCGACGGTCTGTTCCTGGCCGGCATGGCCTCGTTCGCCCTGGCCCACGTCTGCTTCGTGACCTGGTTCGTGCGCCACGGCGCCGTGCCGCGGCTCCGGCGTCGGCCGCTGCTGGTCGTGGCCCTGGGCGTCGCCGCGGTGGCGATCGTCGTCAGCGTGTGGGGCGGCATCGACGACCCGGTGGTCCGGGCGGTGCTCCCCGTCTACGCCCTGCTGCTGTCCGGCACGGCCGCGACGGCGCTCGTGACGGAGCGCGCCGCGGGTGTCGGTGCCGTGATGTTCCTGGTCTCGGACGCCCTCATCGCCCTCACCGTCTTCGACCGGGTCGAGACGACCACGCTCACCCACGTCGCGATCATGGTGCTCTACCTCGGCGCGATCGCCCTGCTGACCCTCGGTGCCGCCCGGCTCGACCGGCCGGCCCCCGCGCTCGCGGCCGAGCCCACGTGACCGCTCCGCGACGGTCCGACCGGGTCTACCGCGTGGTCGTGCGTCTCGTGGCCGGGATCTTCCGGCTGCAGGGCTACCGCTTCGACGTCCGCGGCACCGAGCACCTCCCGGCCACCGGTCCCGCGGTGCTCGCGGCCAACCACCAGAGCTTCTTGGACTTCACGCTCGTCGGCCGTGCGGTACGTCCGACGGGCCGACTCGTCCGCTTCATGGCGAAGCGGTCGCTCTTCGGACGCACCCCGCTGGGCTGGGCGATGCGCCGGATGGGGCACGTGCCGGTCGACCGTTCCTCGGGCGCGGTGGCCTACCGGCAGGCCCGAGACCGGCTGGCGCAGGGCGACGTCGTGGGGGTCTTTCCCGAGGCGACGATCAGCCGCTCGTGGCTGGTCAAGCCGCTGCGGCGCGGTGCCGCTGCGCTCGCGATCGAGGCGCAGGCCCCGCTCGTGCCTGTGATCACGTGGGGCGGCCACCGCATCCTCACGGTCGACGGCCATCGCAGCCTGCGGCGGCGCATCCCGATCACGATCCGGGTCGGCGAGCCGCTGCTGCCCCGTGCCGGGGAGTCGGCCGACGCCCTCACCGCGCGCCTGCGTCAGGCCCTGGAGCTCCTGCTCGACGTCGCGATCGAGGAGTACCCGGAGGATCCGCGGGACGACGCCGACCGGTGGTGGCTGCCGCACGACCGTGGCGGCACGGCTCCCGACCCCGAGACGGCGCACGCGCTCGACGTCGCCGCCGTGGCCCGCATCGGCGACTCGATCGACTGAGGCGTCGGACGCGCGGCCTCGACCTAGGCGGAGGCCTGCTGGCGCACGGCGGCGGCGAGGGGCCAGCCGGCGGGGTCGTCGAGCGAGCGACCGTGGTCGATGGCCCACCGGTTCCAGCTCTCGGCCTTGGCCGCGTGCCACCGCTGCTGCTGCGACATGAGCTGGCGGGACGTGAGCTCGCCGAGCTGCGGGTTGCGTGCGGCCTGCACCCGGGCGACCTCGAGCGCCGCTCGGGCATCGGCGTTGGCCTCGTGCGCCCCGACCAGCGGCACCCCCAGGCGCTGCGCGACGTCGACCAGACGCCGCTGACCGCGACGGCGAGGCGTGAGTCCGCAGTCGATGAGGTACGGGTCGACGACGACCAGACGCCACCAGTCGGGCTCGGCGATGCCGTGGCGGCGGCACTCGGCCGCGAGCATCGTGAGGTCGTAGGCGGCGTTGAAGACGACGAGCGGGACGCCGCGGTCGACCAGGCGGTCGACCCAGCGGGCCACGACCGCCAGGGCGATGACCGACGAGGGCGCACCGACGAGCGACGAGGCGTCGAGCCCGTGCACCGAGGAGGCGGCGGCCGGCACCGGCACCCCGGGGTCGACCAGGCCGTCGTGCGACTCGTCGTCGGTCAGCAGGGCGAAGCTGATGACGCGGTCGTGCAGGGGGTCGACGCCGGTCGTCTCGAAGTCGAGCGCGGCCAGGGGTCCGTCGTGCCACCGGCGCGGTGTCGCGGACGCCCCTGCACTGCCGGCTCGGTCGCCGAATCCTGACTGCTCCATGCTGCCTCCCACGTCGTGCCGCCACGCTAGCCGTCAGGACCGACAGGTTCCGGGAGCCACGCGTTCCCCTCGGAGGCGAAAACCAGTACGATCGTCCAAGATCATTCCCCACCCGATCGGGAGCACTCGTGCGCAAGACCAGCTTCGACGGTGCCGTCACCGTCATCACCGGTGCCGGGAGCGGCATCGGCCGCGCCACGGCCCTGCTCACCGCCCGCCGCGGTGCCCGCGTCGTGCTCACCGACGTCCAGGCCGACGGCCTCGCGGAGACCGTCGCGCTGCTCACCGCCGAGGGCCTGGGGTCCTCGGTCGTCCACCACGAGTCGCTCGACGTGACCGATGCCGACGCGGTCCTCGCCCTGGCCTCCCGCACGCACGAGATCGTCGGCTCGGTCGACGTCGTCATGAACGTGGCGGGCATCTCCACGTGGGGCCGCATCCAGGACCTCGCGCTCGAGGACTGGCGACGCACGGTCGAGGTCGACCTGATGGGACCGATCCACGTGCTGCACGCCTTCGTGCCGACCATGATCGAGGCCCGACGCGGCGGCCACGTCGTCAACGTCAGCTCGGCCGCAGGCCTGTTCGGCCTGCCGCTGCACGCTCCCTACAGCGCCGCGAAGTTCGGGCTCCGCGGCGTCAGCGAGGTGCTGCGGTTCGACCTGGCTGCCTACGACATCGGTGTCACGCTGGTCTGCCCCGGCGCCGTCGCCACGCCGCTCGTCGGCACCGTGAACATCGTCGGCGTCGACCGCTCGGACCCGCGGGTCGCGGCGGCCGTCGGTCGGTTCGAGAAGCACGCCGTGACGCCCGAGAAGGCGGCCGCGGCGATGGTGCGCGCCGTCGAGAAGGGTCGCCACACCGCCTTCACCTCGGCCGACATCCGCTTCGGCTGGTACGGCCAGCGATATGTGCCCGCCGGCTACGCGGCGGTCATGCACGGGCTCAACCAGGCGGCCCGGCGCACCCTGCGATCGGTGTCGAGGCCTCGCCAGGAGGCGTGAGCCCTCAGGCCCGGCCGATGGCCTCGGTGAGCTCGCGCACCGCGCGGGCGTACCCGGGCACGCCCTCACCGATCACGACGACGTCGGCGACGTCGCTCAGGTAGGAGTGGTGCCGGAAGCTCTCGCGCGCGTGCACGTCCGAGATGTGCACCTCGGCGAACGGCAGGGCGACGCCCGTGAGCGCGTCGCGCAGCGCGACCGAGGTGTGCGTGAGGCCGCCGGGGTTGATGACGATCCCCGACGCCGCACCGCGCGCCTCGTGGACGGCGTCGATGAGGACGCCCTCGTGGTTGCTCTGCAGCGAGGTGACCGTGAAGCCCCGCTCGGCCGCGGTCGACTCCACGAGCGCGACGACGTCGGCCAGCGTGTCGGAGCCGTACACGCCGGGCTCGCGGGTCCCGAGCAGGTTGAGGTTGGGTCCGTTCAGGAGCAGCAGCGAAGGCACCCGCTCACGGTATCCGGTGGCGCCGGGCGGCCCCGGTCCGGGACGAGCCCCTGCCCACCGTCAGGCGGGAGCGTCGACCGCGGCGCCCAGCCGCTCGAACGCCGCCGTCAGCACCTCGGGCGTCGTCGCGTAGTTGAGCCGGGCGAAGTCGGGGCCACCCCGACGCGCCCGCCCCGGCTCCGGCAGCGCGCCGAACGGCGACGCCTCTCCGAGCGCGACGCCGGCCCGCTCACGCAGGACGACAGCGGCCTCGCCCCCGAGGTCGTAGGCCGCGAGGTCGAGCCAGGCGAGGTAGGAGTCGTCGCCCATGACGATCCCGGCCTGCGGCAGATGGGCGTGGAGGAGCTCGGCGACGAGCCGCCGGTTCTCGGCCAGGTCGGCCCGCACGGCGTCGAGCCACTCCACCCCCTCCGCCCAGGCGGCCTCCTGCGTCCGGATGCCGACCTGGCTCGGGCCGTGCGACAGGAGCTCGGGCAGCGCGCGCACCGCGTCGGCCACGTCGTCCCCCGCGACCAGGAGCGCCGCCTTGACCCCGGCCAGGTTCCAGGCCTTCGACGCGGACGTGACGACCACGGCGTCCTCCGTGCCGGGCAGCGACAGGTAGGGGGCGAACCGCACCGGGTCGGCCAGCGGCGCGTGGATCTCGTCGACCACCACCCGCACGTCGTGGTGCCGCGCGAGCTCGGCGACGTGCAGCAGCTCGGCACGGCTCGGCGCGATCGACGTGGGGTTGTGCGGGTTGCACAGCAGGACGGTCGCCTGTCCGGCGTGCGCCTCGAAGGCGTCGGCGAGCGCGTCGAGGTCCAGGCCCCAGTCCTCGCCCAGAGGTACCTCGACGGGGCGAGCGCCGACCAGGGCGATCGCGTCGAAGAACGGCGGGTAGACGGGCGGCGTCAGGATGACGGTGTCACGGCGGGTGAGGCGCAGCGCCTCCACGACCCCCGTCATGACGTCGGCGACGGGCCTCGCGAATCCCGGCTCCCAGGCCCAGCGGCCCCGCGCGAAGGTCGCGAACGCGGCGGCGTACCCGCGGTCGTCGGGGTAGCCGAGGTCGCCGCTCGTGGCGACCTCCTCGAGGACCCGGGTCACGGCCGGCGCGAGCGGGGCGTCCATCTCCGCGACCCACAGCGGAAGCACGTCCGGGCCGAACCACGACCACTTGACGCTCCTGCGGGCGCGCAGGTCCGGCAGCGTCAGCTCACGCAGGGGTCGCATGACCACATCGTGCCGCAGCAACGCCGGAGCCGCGTCTCGGCGCACCACCACCGACAGCACCTCAGGTCCCCGACCGGTAGACTGGTCGTCGGATGATCACCCTGCTCGCTGCGCACCTCCTTGCCGCAGCGGGGGCCCCTGCCCTGGTCCGACTTCTCGACCGGCGGGCCTTCCTGGTGCTGGCCCTCGTGCCGGCCGCGAGCTTCGCCTGGCTCCTGCCGAAGGTCGTCGCGGGCGACCTGGTGACGCAGGAGATCTCGTGGGTGCCGGGCCTCGGGCTCGACATCTCGCTGCGGCTCGGTGAGGTCAGTGGCCCGTTCTCGCTGCTCGTGACTGGTGTCGGTGCCCTGGTGCTCTTCTACTGCGGCTGGTACTTCAAGCCGGGCGACACCGAGCTGTGGCGCTTCAGCGCCGTGTTCACGGCGTTCGCCGGCGCGATGCTCGGCCTGGTGCTGTCCGACAACGTGTACGTGCTCTACATCTTCTGGGAGCTCACGACCGTCCTGTCGTACCTGCTCGTGGGCCACAACCCCGAGCGCCGCGCCAACCGTCGCGCGGCCATGAACGCCCTGCTGGTCACGACCTTCGGCGGCCTGGCGATGCTCGCCGGGCTCGTCATCCTGCACCTCACGTCCGGCACGCCCCTGCTCAGCGAGATCGTCGCCGACCCGCCGGAGGCCACGGTCACGGTGCAGATCGCCGTGGCCCTCGCCCTCGTCGGCGCGGTGTCGAAGTCGGCGCTCGTCCCGTTCCACTTCTGGCTGCCGGGCGCCATGGCGGCCCCCACGCCCGTCAGCGCCTACCTGCACGCGGCGGCCATGGTGAAGGCCGGCATCTTCCTGGTCGCCGTCCTGGCGCCGGCGTACGCCGACCTCGCCTGGTGGCGGCCCACGCTCGCCACGCTCGGGATCGTCACGATGGTCATCGGCGGTCTCCGGGCGCTGCGGCAGTACGACGTCAAGCTCCTGCTCGCCTACGGCACCGTCAGCCAGCTCGGCTTCCTGACCCTGATCGCCTCGATCGGCACCCGGTCCGCCGCGGTCGCCGGTCTGGCGATGGTCGTGGCGCACGCGCTGTTCAAGTCGACCCTGTTCCTGGTGGTCGGCATCATCGACCGCAGCGCCGGCACCCGCGACCTCCGCGACCTCTCGGGGCTCTGGCGGCTCCTGCCGTGGCCGTTCGCCGCGGCCGTCGTGGCGGGTGCCTCCATGGCCGGCATCCCGCCCGCCTTCGGCTTCGTCGCGAAGGAGGCCGTGCTGGCCTCGATCGAGGACCTCGGTGCCGACACGGGCGCAGGGTGGGGCGTCGTGGCCCTCGCCGGCATCGTCGTCGGCACGATCCTCACGGTCGCGTACACCGCGCGCTTCGTCTGGGGCGCCTTCGCGACCAAGGCCGACGTCCCGCCGTGCGACATCATGCGGCGCTCCTCCTGGTTCGTCGTCTCCCCCGTGATCCTGACGGCCGCCTCGCTCGTCGCGGGATTCTCGGGTCCGTGGCTCACGACGATCCTCGGTCGCGCCGGGGAGGCCTACCCGGCCGGCGCCCACGAGCTCGAGCTGACCCTCTGGCACGGCGTCAACCTGCCGCTGCTGCTCTCACTGACCACGATCGTGCTCGGCATCGCCCTGTTCGTGGCGCGCCGGTCCGTGGCCGCCGCCCAGCACGCGATCACCGACCGCCTCCCGATGCCCGACGCCGAGCAGTCGTACTACGCCGTCGTCCGCGGGGTCGAGCGCGTGTCGGTCGAGCTCACGGGTCGCGTCCAGCGCGGTTCGCTCCCGTTCTACCTCGGCACGATCATCGTCGTCCTGGCCCTGCTGCCGGGATCGATGCTGGTCCGCGCCTTCGTCCTCGACGAGGGCGGGCTCGACGTCGACCTCGCCGACCGCCCCGCCCAGGTCGTGATCGTCGCGCTCGTGATCGGTGCGGCGATCGCCGCCGTACGGTCCCGGCGCCGCCTGCGCGCCGTGCTCCTCGTGGGCCTGACGGGCTACGGCACCGCGATGCTGTTCGTGCTCCACGGGGCGCCCGACCTCGCGCTGACCCAGGTGCTCGTCGAGACCTTCCTGCTCGTGACGTTCGTGCTGGTGCTGCGGCGCCTCCCCCCGTTCTTCTCGGAGCGGCCGTTCACGGCCGACCGCTGGGTCCGCATCGCCGCCGGCGCCACGGTCGGCCTCGTCGTCGCCGGGCTCGCGCTGCTCACCGCCGCCTCGCGCATCGCCGACCCGATCGGTCAGGAGTTCGCCGAGCCCGCGGTCAGCTACGGCGGCGGCTACAACATCGTCAACGTCACCCTCGTCGACATCCGTGCGTGGGACACCCTCGGTGAGCTCTCCGTGCTCGTCGTGGCCGCCACCGGCGTCGCCAGCCTGATCCACCTGCTGACCGACCGCGCCGAGCGCATCAGCCGCGTGCCCAGCGGGTCCGGCTCGCAGCGCTGGCTGCAGCGCCTCGACGCCGTGCGCGCCGAGCGTCGCTCCGTCGTGTTCGAGGTGGTCACCCGCCTCGTGTTCCACGCCGTGATCGTCTACTCGATCTTCATCATGCTGATCGGCCACAACGAGCCCGGCGGCGGCTTCGCCGGCGGCCTCATCGCGGGCCTCGCCCTCATGGTGCGCTACCTCGTGGGCGGCCGACAGGAGCTCGACGCGGCCGCGCCCGTCGACGCCGGTCTCGTGCTGGGCCTCGGCCTCGCGACCGCGGCCCTCGCGGGCCTGCTGCCGACGCTGCTCGGTGGAGGGGTCCTGCAGAGCGCCATCGTCGACATCCCGCTCGGGCCGCTCGGCGAGCTGCACCTGGTCACGTCGGTCTTCTTCGACATCGGCGTCTACCTCGTCGTGATCGGCCTGGCCCTCGACGTGCTCCGCAGCCTCGGCGGCGGCATCGACCAGCACGTCGCCGACGAGGACCAGGCGGTGGGCGTGTGAGCGAGGTGACCCGGGCATGAGCGTCGACCTGACCCTGATCATCGCGATCGGCGTGCTCGTGGCGTGCGGCACGACGCTCGTGCTCGAGCGCAGCCTGACGCGCATCCTGGTCGGCTTCGTGCTGCTCGGCAACGGCGTCAACCTGTTCTTCATCGTGGCCTCCGGTCCGCCCGGCGCCGCCCCGATCGTGCGCGACAACGGCGAGCGCATGGCCGACCCGCTGCCGCAGGCCATGGCACTGACGGCGATCGTCATCACCCTGGGCGTCACGGCGTTCGGCCTCGCGCTGGCCTACCGCACCTGGCAGCTCGAGGGGCACGACGACGTGCAGGACGACGTCGAGGACGCCCTCGTCATCCGTCGCGCCGAGCGCGACGACCTCTCGGCCAGCTTCGACGAGGTCGACGAGTCGCTCCCCGAGGAGGAGGGTGCCGACCTGCCGGCGGTCGACGACGAGGTCACCGACGAGAACGCCGAGACCGCCGACGACGAGCCCCACAACGACGGCGCTCCTGACGCAGGGGGAACCCGATGAACCACCTCGCGAGCCAGCTGGTGCTCGTGCCGGTCATCGTGCCCCTGCTCGGCGCCGGCCTCTGTCTGGCGTTCGGTCGATCCGCCCGCGCGCAGCGCATCATCAGCATCGTCGCCCTCGCCCTGGTGGTCGCCGCCGCTGCCGCCCTGCTGTGGCGGGCCGACCAGTTCGGTCCGCAATCGGTCAACGTCGGCGGCTGGCCCGCTGACATTGGCATCAGCCTCGTCGCCGACCGCCTCTCCGCCCTCCTGCTGGTCGTGTCGACGATCGTCACGTTCTCGGTGCTGCTGTACTCGTTCGGCCAGGGCATCGTGGAGTTCGGTCGCGACACCCCGCTGTCGGTCTTCCACCCCACGTTCCTGGTGCTGAGCGCGGGCGTGTCCGCGGCGTTCCTCTCGGCCGACCTGTTCAACCTGTTCGTCGGCTTCGAGATCCTGCTGGCGGCGAGCTACGTGCTCATCACCCTGGGCGGCACCGAGGCACGCGTCCGCGCGGGCACGATCTACGTCGTCGTCAGCCTCATCTCGTCGGTCCTGTTCCTCATCTCGATCGCCGCCGTCTACGCCGCGACCGGCACCGTCAACCTGGCGGCCCTGCCCGAGCGCATCGCCGCCCTCCCGGAGCCGCTGCAGCTCGTGCTCCAGCTCATGCTGCTGCTGACGTTCTCGATCAAGGCCGCGATCTTCCCGCTCTCGGCCTGGCTGCCCGACTCGTACCCGACCGCGCCCGCCCCCGTGACCGCGGTGTTCGCCGGACTGCTCACGAAGGTCGGCATCTACGCGATCATCCGCGTCCAGACGATCGTGTTCCCCGACCAGCCGCTGCGCACCCTGCTGCTGACCGTCGCGATCCTGACGATGGTGGTGGGCATCCTGGGCGCCGTCGCCCAGTCCGACATCAAACGTCTGCTCTCGTTCACCCTGGTCAGCCACATCGGCTACATGCTCTTCGGCATCGCCCTGGCCAGCGAGGCCGGATACGCGGGCGCGATCTTCTACGTCATCCACCACATCACGGTGCAGACCGCGCTGTTCCTGGTGGCGGGGTTGATCGAGTACCGCACCGGCACCACGCAGCTGGACCGCCTCGGCGGACTCGCACGGGCCGCGCCGGTGCTCGCGGTGCTGTTCTTCGTGCCGGCCATGAACCTCGCCGGCATCCCGCCGTTCTCCGGGTTCCTCGGCAAGCTCGCGCTGATCCAGGCCGGCACCGAGGCCGGCGACTGGCTGGCGTACGCCGGCGTCGGGGCGAGCCTCGCGGTGAGCCTGCTGACCCTGTACGCCGTGGCGAAGACCTGGAACCGGGCCTTCTGGCAGCCGCGCGACGAGGACATCGAGCACGACACCCCGAAGACCGGTGCCCTCCACCCGGGCCAGGCCACCATGACCGACGACAAGGTGCTGCGCCTGCCCCGCGGGATGGCACTGCCGACGTTGGCGCTCGTGGCGTTCTCCGTCACGCTCACCCTCGCGGCCGGGCCCCTCATCGGCGTCAGCCAGCGGGCCGCCGCCGAGCTGCAGGAGCGCACGCCCTACATCGAGGCCGTGCTGGGTGATGCCGAATGATCCGGTGGACCGCCGTGCTGGGCCTGACCCTGCTGTGGCTGATGATGTGGGGCGACATCACCCCGCTGCTCGTCCTCGGTGGCGTGCTCGTGGCGCTCGTGGTCGTCGTGGTCTTCCCGTTCCCGAAGGCCGACTGGGACGGCTCGTTCCGACCGCTGCCGTTCCTGGTGCTGGCCGGCCGTTTCGCGTTCGACCTCGTCGTCGCGAGCTTCCAGGTGGCCTGGATCGCCGTGCGCCCGAAGGCGCTGGGCGACAGCGCCGTGATCGAGGTGCAGCTGCACACGCGCTCCGACCTCCTGCTGGTGCTCACCAGCGAGCTCGTCTCGCTCGTCCCCGGCAGCCTCCTGATCGAGCTCGACGCCGAGCAGGGAAAGATCTGGCTCCACGTGCTCGACGGCGACCAGGACCTCGCGAAGGTCGAGGCCGGGGTGCTCGCGCAGGAGCGACGCCTCATCGCGGCGCTCGGGTCCCGCGAGGAGCGCGACGCCTACTGCTCGGGGGCGACCTCATGACCACCCGAGCGGAGGCGACCTCATGACCACCGTCGGCATCATCTGCATCGCCCTGCTGGCCGTGACCGGCACGCTGTGCCTGATCCGGATCGTGCGTGGGCCCACGACCCTCGACCGCACCGTCGCGGCCGACGTGTTCGTCGCGGCCACGGCGGGCGCCATCGGCATCGAGGCGGCGATCGGCCGCCACACGACGACGCTGCCGATCATCGTCACGCTCTCGCTCGTCGGCTTCCTCGGGTCGGTCAGCATCGCACGCTTCGCGGCGCGGGACGACGGCCCGTCCGAGCGCACCGCCCGCGACCGGAAGGGCAGCTCATGACCGACGTCATCGCCGGGATCTTCCTCGTGACCGGTGCGCTCCTCGCCCTGGCCGCATCGATCGCGCTCGTCCGGTTCCCCGACGTGTTCTCCCGCATGCACGCCGCGACGAAGCCCCAGACGCTCGGGCTCATCTGCATCCTCGTGGGCCTGGCCCTGCGGCTGCAGACCACCGTGGCGACCACCACCGTGCTGCTGATCATCGCCTTCCAGCTGCTGACGGCGCCGGTCGCCTCGCACATGGTCGGTCGCGCCGGGCACCGCATCGGCCTGCTCGATCCGAAGCGGCTGTCGCGCAACGACCTCGACGACTGACCCCTCCCCCCGGTCGCGGATTCCCACGAGACCGTCGGAATCCGGCATCGAGCGCACGAAGCTTCGTGCGCTCGACGCGGGATTCCTGGGTTCACCCAGGAATCCGCGCTGGGGGGCGCTACTTCACGAACTTGCTCGTCGACCGGTCCTTGAGGGGCTTGCCGTCGGTCTGGCACGTCGGGCAGTACTGCAGCGACGAGCCGCTGAACACGACCTCGGCAACCGTGTCGCCGCAGACCGGGCACGGCTCGCCGGTGCGCCCGTGCACTCGCATGCGCGTGCGCTTGTCGTCCTTGAGCTCGGCCGGCGGCTTGCCGTGCGCCTCCTGCAGCGCCTCGGTGAGCACCTCGGTGATCGCGGTCTCGAGCCGCCCGATCTCCGCGTCGTCGAGCTTCTCGGCGATCGCGAAGGGCGACAGCTTCGCCGCGTGCAGGATCTCGTCGCTGTAGGCGTTGCCGATGCCGGCCAGGATCTTCTGGTCGCGCAGGAGCCGCTTGACCTGCATCCGGCGGGCCAGCAACGGGCGCAGCTCGAAGCCCTCGCCGAGCGGGTCGGGGCCGAGCGCGGCGATGCCGGGAACGTCGGCCGGGTCGCGGACGAGGTAGACCGCCAGGCCCTTGCGCGTGCCGGCCTCGGTCAGGTCGAAGCCGCTGGTGGGGCCCTCGCCCAGGTCGAGCCGGAGCCGCAGCGCGATCGGGCCGTTGCCCATCTTGAGCCGGGTCGTGGCGAGCTTGTCGGACCACCGGAGCCAGCCGGCCTTCGCCAGGTGGATCACGAGGTGCAGCCCGTCGACGTCGATGTCGATGAACTTGCCGTGGCGGTGGACCCCCGTCACCGTGAGCCCCAGGAGGGCGTCGAGCGGCGGGTCGAAGGTCTTCAGCACCGCGAACGAGGCGGGCTCGACCCCGGCGACGACCGCCCCGGTCATGCGGGCGCGCAGGTCCGCGACGAGTGCGTCGACCTCCGGCATCTCGGGCACAGGCCCATCGTGCCACCCCGCGCGGTTTCCCACGAGACCGCTCAAGTCCAGCTTCACGCACACGAAACTTCGTGCGCTCGACGCCGGGTTCCGACGGTCTCGTGGGAAACCGGCGCAGGGTCAGTCGTGCTGGGAGAAGAAGCCCTCCATGCCGGGCCACGTCGTGCGGACCGCTGCGCGCCCGGTCAGCACGCCCAGGTGGCCACCGGGCGCCTGGAGCAGCTGGGCCCGCGGCGCACCCGTCGTGAGGTCGAGCAGGTGCTCGACCGCGGGCAGCGGCGCGAGGGTGTCGTTGGTGCCCGCGACCACGAGGACCGGGACGTCGATGTCGGCCAGACGCACCGGCCGGCCGTTCAGCTGCATCGTGCCGGTCGCGAACTCGTTCGTGCGCATCACCACGTGGTACAGCTGGCCGAACGTGCGGCCCGGGTACGCGTACATGCTGCTCATGAACCGGTCGACGGCCTCGAGCTGGGCGAGGAAGTCACGGTCGTCGGCATGGGTCAGCATCGAGATCGGCTTGGTGAGGTACTTGTCGGCCGCCGAGAGCTGGAAGCCCCACTTCGTGAGCGGGGCCGGCACCCCGCCGAGCGAGCGGTACACCGGCCCGACCAGGCCGCCGAGCACCTTGTCGACGGGCCGGGCCAGGGCGAGCAGCGGCACCTCACGCAGGTCGAACGGGCTCGCGACGGCGGTGGCCGAGGCGATCGGGAGGTCCTGGCGTGCTGCGGCGGTGAACATCGTGAAGATGCCGCCGAGGCTCCAGCCGACCATGTGCAGGTCGGCGCCTTGCGCGTCGACCGAGGCGTACGCGAGCGCCTCCGGCAGCAGGTCGTCGACCCAGTGCTCGATGCCGAGCGCACGGTGGCCGAAGTTCACCGGGCCGTAGTCCACGAGGTAGACCTCGCGCCCCTGCTGCACGAAGTACTCCGCGACGCTGCACCCGCGACGCAGGTCGAACGCGATGGCCGGCGCGGCCAGCGGGGGCGTGAGGAGCAGCGGTCGTCCCCGGGCCGGCACGCCCTCGACGGGCCGGTACCGGTAGAGCGTGAAGCGCTCGTTGCTGACCACCTCGTCGCGCGGCATGGGGCGCAGGTCGGCGAGCGGCCGACGCCTCACCTTGTCGATCAGGTTGGTGCGGGCCGCCCCGAGGTCGCGCGGGATCCGCAGAGGTGTCATCGCCACGCCGGAAGTCTCGCACGATCCGGCCGGATCACCCGACGAACGTCAGCCAGAGCAGCGCGAGGTTGAGCGCGATCACGATTGCAGCCACGAGGCAGGCCGCCGCGGTGACGACGCGACGGTTCACGTGCTCGCCCATCACGTCCCTGCGCGCGGTCAGCAGCACGAGCGGCACGAGCGCGAACGGGATGCCCAGCGAGAGGACGACCTGGGAGACGACGAGCGCCCGGCTCGGCTCGACCCCGATCGCCAGCACCGCCACCGCGGGAATCGCCGTGACGACGCGCCGCACCAGTCGCGGGAGCCGGATGCCGAGCAGGCCCTGCATGACCTCCGCGCCGGCGGCACTGCCCACCGAGGTCGACGCCAGGCCCGAGCCCAGCAGGGCCACGGCGAACAGCAGGGCGACGCCGGCGCCCAGCTCGGACGTCACGACCTCGTGCACGCCCGTGAGGGTGTCGGTGCCGTCGATGCCGTAGAGCGCGGACGCCGCCAGCACCAGCAGCGACAGGTTGAGGATGCCGGCGAGCACGAGCGCCGCCACGACGTCGACCCGCGTGGCACGCAGCAGCGTGCCCATCGAGAGCCCCTCGCCTCGGGTGCCGAGCCGCCCGACGGTCAGGCTCGAGTGCAGGTAGATGACGTGCGGCATGACCGTCGCGCCGATGATGCCCGACGCCAGCAGGACGCTCTCGGCGCCGTCGAAGCGCGGGACGAGCCCGCCCAGCAGGTCCGTCGGCTCCGGGGGCGCGACGAACAGACCGGCCACGAACCCGACCGCGATCAGGGCGAGGAAGGCCATGATCGTGCGCTCGAGCGCGCTCTGGCCCCGCCGGTCGCCGATCATCAGGATCAGCACCGACACGACGACGGTGATGACGGCGCCGACCACCAGCGGCAGGTCGAACAGCAGGTACAGCGCGATCGCCCCGCCCACGACCTCGGCCAGGTCGGTCGCGATCGCGATCGCCTCGGCCTGGACCCAGTAGGCCAGGCGCGGCCCGGTCGGCAAGCGGTCCCCCAGGTGCTCCGCGAGCGATCGCTGCGTCACGAGCCCGAGCTTGGCGGAGAGGTACTGCACCAATACGGCCATGACGTTGGCGAGCACCACGACCCACACGAGCGTGTAGCCGAACGAGGCGCCGGCCGTCACGTTGGTCGCGACGTTGCCGGGGTCGACGTACGCGACGGCCGCGATGAACGCAGGCCCGATCAGCACGATCCGTCGCAGCCTCGCCCTCACCAGCACGGGTCCACTATGGCGGGTCCCCCGCGCCGGCGACCCGACGACCTCAGGCAGGGAGGTCGGTCGCGCCCACGAGCCGCTCGCGGGTGTGCTTCCAGGGCTTGTCCCAGCTGACGGCGTCGGGGCGCAGGGGCTCGCCGCAGGCGCTGCACGTGTCGGCGCTCGTGGTCTCGCTGCCGCACGACTCGTGGACGATCGCCATGTGCCCACCGCCCTCGGGCAGTGCGGTGTGCTTCTCGGCCCACATCGAGACCGCGTGCATGATCGGCAGGAGGTCCGCGCCGGCCTCGGTGGCGACGTACTCCGCGTGGGTGCGCCGGTCGCCGCGGTAGTCGACCTTGCGCAGCAGGCCCTCGTCGACCAGCAGCCGGAGCCGTCGGGCGAGCACGGCGTCGGAGATCCCGCTGCTGTCGCGGATCTGCTCGAAGCGGGTCATGCCGTGCAGGACGTCGCGCATGATCAGCATGATCCAGGGGTCGCCGAGCACGTCGAGCCCGCGCCGCACCGGGCACAGCTCCTCGGACCAGTCGGACCGCAGTGGCATCTCACACCTCACTTGCTCCAGGAAAGTATGACCGCTATCGTCCTCCGAGACAACTTTCCTGGCGAAAGCCAGCCTCCCGAGAGATGCAGACCCGCATGAGCCGACGCCCTCACCCCGCCTGGGTCGTCGCTGCCGTGGCGTTCGTCGCCCTCGTCGGTGCAGCGGGCTTCCGCGCCGCGCCCGGAGCGCTCATGGTGCCCCTGCAGGACGAGTTCGGCTGGTCCATCGGCTCGATGTCGTTCGCGGTCAGCATCAACCTCGTGCTGTACGGCGTCACGGCGCCGTTCGCGGCGGCCCTGATGGACCGCTTCGGACTCCGCACGATCGCGGCCGGGGCCCTGACGCTCGTCGCGCTGGGCAGCGGACTGTCGATCTTCGCGACGCAGTCGGCGCACCTCGTCGTGACGTGGGGCGTGCTGATCGGCCTCGGCACCGGCTCGATGGCGATGGCCTTCGCCGCGACGATCGCGAACCGCTGGTTCGTGCAGCGCACCGGCTTCGTGATGGGCATCCTGACCGCGGGCGGCGCCGCCGGCCAGCTCGTCTTCCTGCCGGTCGTCTCGTACTTCGCGGGCGTCGCCGGGTGGCGCCTCGCCTCGCTCGTCATCGCCGGCGCCGCCCTCGCGGTCGTGCCGCTCGTGCTGCGCCACCTCACCGACCGGCCCGAGGACCGTGATCTCGCGCCCTACGGGGCGCCCGACGACTGGACCCCGCCGGCACGACCCACCGGCGGTGCGGCGAGCCGAGCCCTGTCAGCGCTGAGGGGTGCCAGCACGGTCCCGGCATTCTGGGGCCTCGCGGCTGCCTTCGCGATCTGCGGCGCGACGACGAACGGACTCATCGGGATCCACTTCATCCCGTCGGCCCACGACCACGGCATGGCCGAGACCACGGCCGCCGGCCTGCTCGCGGTCGTCGGCATCTTCGACATCGCCGGCACGATCGCCTCGGGATGGCTGACCGACCGGGTCGACCCGCGGCTGCTCCTCGTCGGCTACTACACGTTCCGTGGCGTGGGCCTCGTGATGCTGCCCGCGCTGCTCTCGGCCACGGTGCACCCGAGCATGATCGCGTTCATCGTGGTCTACGGCCTCGACTGGGTCGCGACGGTCCCGCCGACCGTCGCCCTGTGCCGCGAGATCTTCGGCGACGCCGGGACCATCGTGTTCGGCTGGGTCTTCGCCGCGCACCAGATCGGCGCAGCCGTGGCCGCGTTCGCGGCCGGCGTCGTGCGCGACGAGACCGGGAGCTACACGATCGCGTGGCTGGGCGGATCCGCCCTGTGCCTCGTCGCGGCAGCCCTCTCGTGGGTCGTCGGCCCGGCCGGGACGCGGGCGCCACGAGCAGAGCCCGCCCCGGCCGTCCACTGACGACCGAGGCGGGCTCGCGGGGTGAGGGCTGAGCGGGTCAGCGCGACGTGTCGCGGCTGCGGCCGCCGGCGGGACGGCTCTGGCCGTGACCCGACTGACCACCCTGGCCACGGGAGCGCTGTCCCTGGCCCGAGCCCTGGCCCTGGCTGCGCGGACGCTGGCCCTGGCCGCCCTGGCCCTGCGCGCCGCCACGTCCACCGCGACGACGACCCCCCGAGCCGTGGCCCGGACGGCTTCCGCCACCCGATCCTGCGCCTCGGCCACCGCCGGAGCCGCCCGTGGCGGCGTCGGCGGAGTCGCCGGGGCGTCCGGTCGTGGCCAGCGACTCGACCGTCAGCGGCGAGGCGAGGTCCTGGCGGCGGTGCTGACGAGCGCTGACGCCCGCCTTGCGCTGCAGCTGGATGACGTCGCGCTGGTCCTCCGGCGTCGTCATCGTGACGACGGTGCCGGACTCGCCGGCGCGGGCCGTGCGGCCCGAGCGGTGCGTGTACGCCTTGTGCTCGGCGGGGGCATCGAAGTGCAGCACGAGCGGCACGTCGTCGACGTGGATGCCACGCGCGGCGATGTCGGTCGCGACGATGACCTGGGCGTCGCCCGAGGAGAACCGGGCGAGGTTGCGGTCACGCTTGCGCTGGTCGAGGTCGCCGTGGAGGTCGACCGCCTCGATGCCACCCTGCGTCAGCTGGCGCGCGACCCGCGCCGCACCGCGCCGGGTGCGGGCGAACACGATCGTGCGAGGCGTGTTGAGCAGCAGGTCGCGGACGACCTGCATCTTCTCGGTGCGGTCGGTGACGACGAGGTGATGGGTCATCTCGCCCTCCTCGACGTCCGACGTCTCGACGTCGTGCAGCACGTGCTCGGGGAGGTGGCGCTTGACGAGCTTGTCGACGTCGCCGTCGAGCGTCGCCGAGAGCAGCAGACGCTGCGCCGAGCGCGGGGTGGCGGCCAGCAGCGCGTCGACCGGCTTGAAGAAGCCGAGGTCGCACAGGTGGTCGGCCTCGTCGAGCACGATGATCTCGAGGTCGTCGAGGGTCGCCGCGCCGCGGGCGATCAGGTCGGTCAGACGGCCCGGCGTGGCGACGACGAGGTCGACGCCCTCACGCAGCCGCGCCGCCTGGCGACCGATCGGCATGCCGCCGAGGATCGTCATGGTGCGCAGGTGCAGCGCGGTGGCCATCGGGGCGAGGACGCGCTCGATCTGCGAGGCCAGCTCGCGGGTCGGCACGAGGATCAGGCCACGCGGGGCCTTGGGGCGACGCTGACCGCCGGCGAGAGTGTCGAGCACCGGGATGCCGAACGACAGGGTCTTGCCGGAGCCCGTGCGGGCGCGGCCGAGCACGTTCTTGCCGGCGAGGGCCGCCGGGAGGACGGCCTGCTGGATCGGCGTGGGTTCGACGATGCCCTCGCGGGCGAGCGCCTTCACGAGGGGCTTGGGCAGGCCGAGACCGGAGAAACCGGTGACCTGCTCAGCGGGGGAGGAGGGACGGGTGGGCGTGGCCGACACAGGGCCGGCAGGCATGGAATTCACGAAGCTCTCAGACAGATCGGGCACCTGCGCGCGACATGAGGTCGCGCAGCGACATGGTGCGACGGGGCCCTCGAGACGGTGTCAACATTTGACTCAACACTGGTCCAGCATTGGACTGAACAGTGGGCCACCGATCACCAGCCTACCGCGTGGGAGCCGTGGAAGCCGCATCCTGCGACGTGCGATGGCCCACGTCCGGAAGGTCGTCGCCCTCGACCGCCCTAGGATCGTCTCGCCCGATGATCACCGGAGGACCGTCATGAAGACCGAGGACCTCGAGCGGTCGATGGCCGAGCACGGCTCCGCCGACATCCCCACGAGCCGCGTCAGGTGTGGGTTCCTGGCCCTGCTCGGCGTCGTGGTCGTCGTGCTGGGGTTCATGACGCTGAACCTTCGTGGCGGCGGCATCTTCACCGCGCTGGTCGGGCTGCTGGTGACCGTGTTCGGTCTGGTGACGACCGTCGTCGCGGTGCGACGCGCCGTGACCCGCGAGCCGGTGCTGCACGTCTCCGCGTCGGGCATCGAGTGCGGCAACGTGTCCGCCGCGTGGGAGGACATCACGTGGTTCGAGCTCTACCGGATCCGTCTCCTCCTCTTCCGGGTCGTGGTCCACGCACGCGACCCGGCACCGCCGACGCGCGGCGACCCTCGACACGAGCCCGTCCGCTCCCGCTCGCGAGCCTCGACCCTGCCGGCCGGTCTCGTCGTGGGGCCCGTTCGGCTGCGTCGCTGGCTGGAGGAGCAGCGTCAGCTGCACCGCACCCAGCCGAGGCGACGCCGCAAGCGGCGGTGACGTCAGACGACGAGGTCGTTGTACGACGGGTTCTTCTCGAGGAAGCCACGCACGTAGGCGCACAGCGGCTTGATGCGCTCGCCGCGGGAGCGGATGTCGTCGAGGGCGCCGGTGACCAGGATCTTGGCCAGACCCTGCCCGGAGTACGCCTCGTCGACCAGGGTGTGCGGCATGATCAGCACGCCGTCACGCGGCTTGATCTCGGTGAACCCGGCGACCGCGCCGTCGACCAGGATCTCGTACCGCCCGGCCTCGTCGTTGCGTCGTACCTCGGTGGCCATGGCGTCCTCCTGGATGGGTTCGTGCGGGAACGGGTCAGAACAGCGCGACGACGCCGACGAACCCGACCGCGAGTCCGAGGGCGAGCGACACCGTGATCAGCACGGCGTGGACCGTGAAGAACGTCGTGCGGCCGCCGTTCTCGTCGCGCGAGCGGGGATCGGCGACGATGCGCTTGGCGAACTGGGGCCAGATGACCAGGTTCCAGGCTCCCGCGACGACCAGCAGGATCGCGGCCCCCGTCGACAGCGTCATCGGGCCACCGCCTTGAGGAAGAGCACGGTAGGACGGTCGCCCGATGACCGGCAGACTGTTCGCTCGTTGCGCTCGCTCATCGGGCCACCAGCGAGGTCAGGACGGACGTGAAGAAGCCGAGACCCTCGGTGCCGGGGCCCGTGAGCTCCTCGACCGCGTGCTCGGGGTGCGGCATGAGGCCCACGACGTTGCCGCGCTCGTTGGTGATGCCGGCGATGTCGCGCAGCGAGCCGTTGGGGTTGACCCCGCCGGCGTAGCGCACGACGACCTGGCCCTCGCCCTCGAGACGGTCGAGCGTCTCGGCGTCGGCCACGAAACCGCCCTCGCCGTTCTTGAGCGGGACCGTGACGCTCTGACCGACCGAGTAGGCCGAGGTCCAGGCCGTGGAGGCGTTCTCGACGACCAGCTCCTGGTCACGGCAGACGAACGTGCGGTGGTCGTTGCGGATCAGCGCGCCGGGCAGCAGGTGCGACTCGCACAGGATCTGGAAGCCGTTGCAGATGCCGAGCACCGGCAGTCCGCCGTTCGCGGCCGCGACGACCTCGGTCATGATCGGCGCGAACCGGGCGATCGCGCCGCAGCGCAGGTAGTCGCCGTAGGAGAAGCCACCGGGCAGCACGATCGCGTCGACGCCCTGGAGGTCGTGGTCGCCGTGCCACAGGGCGACCGGCTCGGCACCGGCGATGCGCACGGCGCGGCGGGCGTCGACGTCGTCGAGCGACCCGGGGAACGTGACGACCCCGACCTTCGGTGCCATCAGCCGTCGACCCGGACGGTGAAGTCCTCGATGACGGGGTTCGAGAGCAGCGTCTCGGCGATCTTCGCGACCTCCGCGAGGGTGGCCTCGTCGGCCGCGTCCACCTCCAGCTCGAAGCGCTTGCCCTGACGGACGTCGGTGACACCGCTGAAGCCGAGCCGCGGGAGGGCGCCGTGGACGGCCTTCCCCTGCGGGTCGAGAATCTCCGGCTTGGGCATGACGTCGACGATCACGCGAGGCATGCCCGAAGTCTATCCGTGTGCCCCCGCAGCCCCCACCCGGTGGGGCCCGCCCGTGGCCGCGGGCACGACGACGCCCCCGGCCCGTCGGGGCGACGGAGCGGGGGCGTCGGCGAGCGTGCGCGTCAGGCGGTCGGGATCTGCGGACCCTCGGACGGCTGCACGATGACGAACCCTGCACCCTGGAACGCGACCTGGAAGGCCTCGCCCGAGCCGCGACCGATCAGCGATCCGGCCGTGAAGCTGGACTTGATCGACGTCTGCAGGCCGAGCGACCACGCGATGAGCGCGTTGGCGTCGGCGAACGTCGCGGCCTCGCCCGGGTTGAGGACGACGGGCTCGCCGTCGGTCGTGATGGCGACCCAGCCGGTGCCGCGGAGCGTCGTGTTGAACAGGCCGCCGGCGACGATGCTGCCGCCCTTGACCCGCTCGACGTTCCAGTCGAGCGACGACGAGAACGCGAGGACCGCGTTGCCGTTGACCGACAGGCCACCGTTGTTGATCTTGAGGATGTGCACGTGCTTGCCGGTGTCGGCGAGGAACACGTCACCCTGGCCGCTGACGCCCATGAGCGACAGGCCCTCACCAGTCACGGCCTTCTTGAGGAACTTGGCCGCGCCGCCGCCGGAGTACTGGAAGTCGACGTTGCCCTGGTAGGCCACCATCGAGCCCTGCTTGGCCATGAACGGCTCCGCGATGCGCACGCGCAGGAGCTTGCTGTTCTGCTTCTGCGGACCGATGCCCTCGACCTCGCTGAAGGTGCCGTCGACCAGGTCGCCGGACAGGCCGGCCCACGGGTCACCGCCCACCGCGGGCTGGGTCGTCAGGCCGCCGGACGCCTGCTGCTGGGCCGGGAAGCCCGCAGCCTGCGCCGCGCCGGCGCCCGAGTCGGCCGGCGGGGCCGCGCCGAGCGGCGACACCGACTGGGTGCCTCCGTTGCTCACGTGCTCGGTCCAGGCGTTGCCGTCCCAGTACCGGTACTCGTTGCGACCCTCCGGGTCGGGATGCCATCCTGCAGCGCTCATCGGTTAGCTCAGCTCTCTCTTGAGGATCTTGCCGGTCGACGTCATGGGGAGCTCGTCTCGGAACTCGACGACGCGAGGGTACTTGTACGCGGCGAACTGCTCCTTGCCCCAGGCGACCAGCGTCTCCTCGGTGACGTCGTCGTGGTCCTTGTTCTTGACGACGACGGCCTTGATCTCCTCGCCGTGCGACTCGTGCGGGACGCCAATGACCGCCACCAGCGAGACCGCCGGGTGCGACATCAGCACCTCCTCGATCTCGCGCGGGTACACGTTGTAGCCGCCGCGGATGATCATGTCCTTGGAGCGGTCGACGATGAAGTAGTAGCCGTCGGCGTCCTTCTTGCCCAGGTCGCCCGAGCGGAACCACCCGTCCTTGATCGCCTCGGCCGTGGCCTCGGGGCGGTCGTAGTAGCCCTTCATGACGTTGTGGCCCTTGATCGCGATCTCGCCGATCGCGTCGGGGTCGTCCGGGACGTCCGACCAGTCCTCGTTGATGAGCTTCATCTCGACGCCCGGGATGGGCTTGCCGATCGAGCCCACGCGGGGCTCCTCGCCGAACACGCTGAACGACGCGACGGGCGAGGTCTCCGAGAGGCCGTAGCCCTCGAGGATCGTGACGCCGAAGCGCTCCTTGAAGTTCTTGTGCACCTCACCGGGCAGCGCCGCGCCACCGGCCGCCGCGACGCGCAGGTTGGCGGCGATGTCGGCCACCGGGTGCTCCGGGGTGAGCGCGCCGAGCAGGCCCCAGTACATCGTGGGCACGCCCGCGAAGTACGTGACCTTCTCGCGCACCATCAGGCCGATGGCCGCCTCGGCCTCGAACCGCGGCAGCATCACGACGGTGCCGCCGAAGGCGAAGCCGCCGTTCTGGATGCACGTCTGCCCGAAGGAGTGGAACAGCGGCAGCACGCAGAGGTAGGTGTCGGGGTTGTCCTCGTCGGCACCGAACAGGTCCTTGCCCGACAACGCGTTGTCGCGCATGTTGCGGTGGCGCAGCTCGGCGCCCTTGGGCTGGCCGGTCGTGCCGGAGGTGTAGAGGATGACGGCGGTGTCGTCGTCGTCGCGCTCGACCGTCTCGAACGTGGGGGGCTGCGCGCCGACCAGCGGGGCGTAGTACTCCGGGCCCTCCAGCGGCGCCGGGGCGGCCGAGTCGAGCTTGATGAGGAAGAACTCCTTGCAGGAGTCCGTGGCCTGGAAGCCGTCCCACGCGGCCTCGCCGATCGGCAGGTCGGCGGTGCCCTCGAACGCGAAGTACGCGACCGCGTCGGAGTCGTCGAGGTGGTAGGCGACCTCGCGGGCCTTCAGCAGCACGTTGAGCGGCACGACCGTGGCGCCGGCCTTGAGGATGCCGTAGTAGATGATCGAGAAGTACGGCAGGTTCGGGCACGACAGGGCGACCTTGTCGCCGGGCTTCACGCCGCGCTCGACGAGCAGGTTCGCGACCTGGTTCGCCGCGCCGTTGACCTGCGCGTAGTTCAGCTTGGTGTCACCGAACACGATCGCGGTGCGATCGGCGTACTTCGCTGCCGAGTTCTCCAGCAGGGCGGACAGGTTGGCCACGGCGTCTCCTCGTCGGTTCCGGATGGTGATCGGCGTCTCAGCCGATGCCGTCAGCCTAGACCCGACCGCGCCGACGCACAGGAACGGTCAGAACGCCTGGCCCGTGAGGCGTTCGTACGCCTCGACGTAGCGGGCGCGCGTGCGGTCGACGACCTCGGCGGGCAGGGTGGGCGGCGGCACGTCGGCGGCCTTGTCCCAGCCGGACTCGGGCGAGAGCAGCCAGTTGCGGACGATCTGCTTGTCGTAGGACGGCTGCGGACCACCCGGGCGCAGGTCGTCGGCGGGCCAGAACCGCGAGGAGTCGGGGGTCAGGACCTCGTCGGCGAGCACGATCGTGCCGTCCGCGCGCGCCCCGAACTCGAGCTTCGTGTCGGCCAGGATGATGCCGCGCTCGCGCGCGACCGCCTCGGCGCGGGCGTACACCGCGAGGGTCAGGTCGCGCAGGCGCTCGGCGACCTCGGCCCCCACCGTGGCGACGACGTGGTCGAAGTCGACGTTCTCGTCGTGCTCGCCGAGGTCGGCCTTCGTGGCGGGGGTGAAGATCGGCTCGGGCAGCCGCGAGCCGTCGACCAGGCCGTCCGGGAGCGGGACGCCGCAGACCGAGCCCGTCTCGGTGTAGTCGATCAGGCCCGAGCCGGTCAGGTAGCCGCGGGCGACGCACTCGACGGGGAACATCGCGAGGCTCTCGCAAACAACCGCTCGGCCGGCGACGGACTCGGGCACGTCGGTCGAGATCACGTGGTGCGGCACGAGGTCGGCGAGCTGGTCGAACCACCACAGCGACATGCGCGTGAGGATCTCGCCCTTGTCGGGGATGCCGGGGCTCAGCACGTGGTCGAACGCACTGATGCGGTCGGAGGCGACCATCAGCAGGTGGCCGTCGGGCAGCGTGTACAGGTCGCGGACCTTGCCCGAGTGCAGATGGGTGGCTCCGGGGATCTCAGGCGTCACGGGACCAGGCTAGTGGTCGCGTCGCGCAGCAGGCACGATGGCGGCATGGCGATCGTCCACACCGGGGCCGACATGACCCCCACCAAGCACGAGCTCCTCACCGCCTGGCTGCCGACGCAGCCGTGGTGGCCGACCGGGGCGGAGGTGCCGAAGCCCGAGGCGAGCTTCCGGCTCGACGATCCCGCCGGGGAGGTGGGCATCGAGACGTTCCTGCTCCGGGTGGGCGGCGGCGTGGTCCAGGTGCCGGTGACGTACCGCGCGGCCGCCCTGGTCGGGGGCGAGCTGATCGGCGAGACGGAGCACTCCGTCCTCGGGCGCCGCTGGGTCTACCTCGGCACGAGCGACCCGGTCTACGTCGGTGCGACGACGTCGGTGATCCGGGAGGGCGGCAGCGAGGTCGCGACCGTGGCCCCTGACGGCACGCCGGTCCCCCGCCGAGCGTCGACCGCCGCCGTGCGCGGATCGGGAGCCGGCTCGGGCCAGCTGCACGTCGCCGTCGCGATCGCCCCGGACGAGCCGGCGCCGTCCTCGTCGGGCACGCTCACCGCGACCTGGGCCGAGCAGTCCGCGCCCGTCGCCCTCGCCTGGCTCTCCGGGAGCTGACCGTGACCGCTCCCCTTCGCCGTCTCGGGTTCCTGACCATCGGGCTGTTCGACGAGCACGACCCCGGACCGGGCCACGAGGCCACGCTGCGGCTCATCGAGCTGGGCGAGCAGCTCGGGTTCGACTCCGCCTGGCTGCGCCACCGCCACCTGCAGCACGGCATCTCCTCGCCCGTCGCGGTGCTGGCCGCGGCGTCGCAGCGCACGAGCCGCATCGAGCTCGGCACGGCCGTGACGCCGCTCGGGCTGGAGAACCCGTTCCGTCTGGCCGAGGACCTCGCGACGGTCGACGTGCTGAGCGGCGGTCGCCTCAACCCGGGCGTCAGCGTCGGCCCGCCGATGAACTACGAGCACCTCAAGGACCACCTCTACCCGCACACGGCCGACGCCGAGGACTTCTCGTACGACCGGGTCTCGCGGCTCGTCGCGAACCTGCGGGGCGAGCCGGTCAGCACGTTCGAGGGCACGGTCGGGATCGAGACGTACTCGACCCGCATCCAGCCGCACTCCCCCGGGCTCGCGGAGCGGGTCTGGTACGGCGCGGCGAGCCTCGGATCGGCCCGCTGGGCCGGGGAACAGGGGCTCAACCTCCTGACCAGCAGCGTCGTGAAGGCCGAGGAGGACGACGACTTCGCCCGCATCCAGCGCGCCCAGGTCGAGGAGTTCCGCGCTCGACACCCCCTCGGTCAGGCGGCGCGCGCCTCCCAGGGTCTCGTGGTGGTGCCGACCGACTCGGCCACGCCGGAGCAGCGGGCCAAGTACGAGGCGTACGCGGAGTCGCGTCTGGCCCGCACACGGGAGCCCCAGGGGCCGGCTCGCATGATGTTCGCGCCCGACCTGGTGGGCGAGTCCGCCGCGATCGCCGAGCAGCTGCAGGCGCACGCGGGGTACCAGGCGGTCGACGAGGTCGTGTTCGCGCTGCCGTTCACGTTCGAGCCCGACGACTACGTGCAGATCCTCACCGACGTCGCGACGCGGCTCGGCCCCGAGCTCGGCTGGTCCCCCACCTGACCCGACCCGACCAGATGTGTGGACTTACGCCCCATTCCGACGAGCGATGTGGGGCGCAAGTCCACACATCTCGGCGGCTAGAGGATGGCGCCGGGGGTGTAGGCGGCGGCCTCGGGATCGGCCTCGAGGACCTCCTCGACCCGCGCGACGATCGAGGCCACCTGGTGCGTCGCGGCGCCGGTGAACGCGATCGGCTCGGCGACGAGCGACGCGAGGTCGGCCTCGGTCAGGCCGAGACGTTCGTCGGCGGCGAGCCGCGCGAACAGGTCGTTCTCGGCGGTCCCCTGCTCGCGCATCTCCAGCGCGACCGAGACGGCGTGCTCCTTGATCGCCTCGTGCGCGGCCTCGCGGCCCACGCCGGCGCGGACGGCGGCCATCAGCACCTTCGTCGTGGCGAGGAACGGCAGGTAGCGGTCGAGCTCGCGCTGCACGACGGCCGGGAAGACGCCGAACTCGTCGAGCACGGTCAGGAACGTCTCGAAGAGGCCGTCGGTCGCGTAGAAGGCGTCCGGCAGAGCCACCCGGCGCACGACCGAGCACGAGACGTCGCCCTCGTTCCACTGGTCGCCGGCGAGCTCGCCGATCATCGAGACGTACCCGCGCACGATGACCGAGAGGCCGTTGACGCGCTCGCAGGAGCGGGTGTTCATCTTGTGCGGCATCGCGCTGGAGCCGACCTGCCCGGGCTTGAAGCCCTCGGTCACGAGCTCGTTGCCTGCCATGAGGCGGATCGTGGTGGCGAGGTTGCTCGGTGCGGCGACGGTCTGGGCGAGGGCCGTGACGACGTCGTAGTCGAGGGACCGCGGGTACACCTGGCCGACGCTGGTGAGCACGTTCGCGAAGCCGAGGTGCGACGCGACGCGGTCCTCGAGCTCGGCCAGCAGGGCCACGTCGCCGCCGAGCAGGTCGAGCATGTCCTGACCCGTGCCGACGGGGCCCTTGATGCCGCGCAGCGGGTAGCGCTCGAGCAGAGAGTCGATGCGGCCGAGCGCCACGAGCAGCTCGTCGGCGACGGTCGCGAAGCGCTTGCCGAGGGTCGTGGCCTGAGCGGCGACGTTGTGGCTGCGACCGGCCATGACGAGCTCGGCGTTCTCACCCGCGAGGCGGGTGAGGCGGGCGAGGGTCGCGACGACGCGGCGACGGACGAGATCGAGCGAGGCCTTGACCTGCAGCTGCTCGACGTTCTCGGTGAGGTCGCGCGAGGTCATGCCCTTGTGGATGTGCTCGGTGCCCGCCAGCGCGGCGAACTCCTCGATGCGCGCCTTGACGTCGTGGCGGGTCACGCGCTCGCGCGCTGCGATGGAGTCGAGGTCGACCTGGTCGACGACGGCCTCGTAGGCCTCGATCACCCCGTCGGGGGTCTCGATGCCGAGGTCGCGCTGCGCCTTCAGCACGGCGATCCAGAGCTGACGCTCCAGCACGATCTTGTGCTCGGGCGACCAGAGTCGGGCGAGCTCGGCGGAGGCGTAGCGCGAGGCGAGGACGTTCGGAGCGGTCACCCGCCCATTCTCGCAGCCCACCCCGCCACCCCCGCCCGGGGCGGGGTGGGTGGGGTCAGAGGGTGATGTCGCCGAGCTGGGCGGCGAGGGCGATGTCGGTGCGGTGCTGGCCGCCCTCGATGATGACCGCGTCGACCCCGGCGTACGCACGGATGCGCGCCTGCTCGAGGTCGTCGCCGATCGCCGTCACCGCGAGCACCCGGCCGCCGGCCGTCACGAGGTTGCCGTCGTCGTCCAGGCCGGTGCCGGCGTGGATCACGTCGACCCCCTCGATCGCGTTGGCGGCATCGACGCCGAGGATGCGGTCGCCGGAGCTGCTGGAGGCGGGGTAGCCGCGCGAGGCCATCACCACGGTGACGGCCGAGCCGCCGGTCCACTGCGGGAGCCCGACCTGGGCGAGGGTCCCGTTCGCGGCACCGCGCAGGAGCGCCGAGAGCGGCGTGCGCAGCATCGCGAGCAGCGCCTGCGTCTCCGGGTCGCCGAAGCGTGCGTTGAACTCGACGACCTTCACGCCGCGGCTCGTGAGCGCGAGACCCGCGTAGAGCAACCCGGCGAACGGCGTGCCGCGACGCGCCATCTCCTGCACCGTCGGCACGAGCACGCGCCGGGTCACGTCGGCCACGAGGTCGTCCGGCGCCCACGCCAGCGGCGTGTAGGCACCCATGCCACCCGTGTTGGGGCCCTCGTCACCGTCGAGGGCCCGCTTGAAGTCCTGCGCCGGCTGCAGCGGCAGCACGGTCTCGCCGTCGGTGATCGCGAACAGCGACACCTCCGGCCCGTCGAGGAACTCCTCGATCACGACGCGGTCGCAGGACAGCGCGTGGTCGAGCGCCTCCTGGCGGTCGTCGGTGACGACGACTCCCTTGCCGGCGGCGAGCGCGTCGTCCTTCACGACGTGTGGCGCGCCGAACGCGTCGAGGGCCGCCTCGATCTCCTCCTGGGTCGTGCACACGCGAGCCATCGCGGTGGGCACCTCGGCCGCCGCCATGATCTCCTTCGCGAAGGCCTTCGAGCCCTCCAGCTGAGCCGCCTGCGCGGTGGGCCCGAAGCAGTCGATGCCGGCGGCGCGCACGGCGTCCGCGACACCCGCGACGAGCGGCGCCTCGGGCCCGACGACGACGAGCTCGGCCCCGACCTCGGTGGCCAGGCGAGCGACCGCGTCGCCGTCCATCGGGTCGACCTCGTGCAGGGTCGCGACCGCGGCGATGCCGGGGTTGCCCGGGGCCGCGTGGACCTCCGTCACGGCGGGGTCGCGGGACAGGGCGAGGGCGAGGGCGTGCTCACGGCCGCCGGTCCCGATCACGAGCGTCTTCACCCGCCTCACCCTAGCGAGGGCGGGGCGGGCGAAGGGGCGGGCGGGTTCAGAGGCCCTGCGCCCTGAGGAAGGTGAGCGCGGCGTCGGCGGTGGCGCTCCAGCGGGAGTCGATGACCAGGGAGTGGCCCGCGTCGGGGATCTCGACGAGCTCGGTCACGCCGGGGTTGCGCGACTGGCGCTTGAAGGCCGCGTTCGCGAGGGCGAAGGGGACGATGTTGTCCTTCTCGCCGGTCACGACGAGCATCGGGCCGCGCTCCGGGTTCTTCTTGTCGGCCCGCACCACGGTCCACGGCCACACGTTGGCGGTCGCGGCCTGGAAGAGCGGGCGGCCGGCGGCCGGCACGTGCTGCGTCTCGTAGAGCTCACGCGCCTCGGCCTCGGGCACCGCGTTGGCGAAGCCGTAGCGGAACTCGTCGAACGTCAGCAGCACGGTCCGCCCGCGGTTGGCGGGGTTGCCGAGCACGGGGAACGCGGCCTTCAGCGCGCTGAACGGCAGCGGCAGGACGCCGCGGCTCGGCGCGGGATCGATCGCGACGGTGGCCTCGGCCAGACCGCGGCCGGCGACCATCTGCACCAGCAGTCCGCCGAAGGAGTGCCCGATCAGGATCGGCTTCTGGTCGAGGCCCTCGACGACGGCGGCGACGTGGTCGGCGACCTCCGCGACCGAGGTGCCGGCGAGCGTCTCGTCGGTCAGCGCGGCCTCGCGGTCGGCGGCGTCGCCGGGCCAGTCGACGGCGACGACGGCGTAGCCCTCGTCCTCGAAGCGGGACTTCCATGCGTCCCAGCTCGAGGCCAGCAGCCAGAGGCCGTGGACGAGGACGACCGGGCGGCGACCCGAGGCGTTGGCGGCGGCCACCTGGGCCGACTCGCGGGCGGACAGGACGGAGGGGGCGGGGCGGGTGATGGTCGAGCGGCTCATGATGACTCCTGAAGTAGAAAGAACGATCGTTCTTGTGTGTTTCGAGCATGGCACCGCCTATCGACCTCTGTCAAGAACGATCGTTCTTTCTTTTTGAACTTTTTCTGTCTACCCTCGACACGTGTCCACCACCACCACCCCGTCCGAGCCCCGCGACCGCCTCCTGCGCACCGCGGCGCAGCTCTTCTACGCCGAGGGCATCACCGCGGTCGGGGTCGACCGGATCGTCGCCGAGGCCGGCGTCACCCGCGCCACGATGTACCGCCACTTCGCCGGCAAGGAGGGGCTCGTCGTGGCCTACCTCGAGCAGGAGGACGCCACCCTCCGCGCCCTCTTCGCCGGCGCCGCCGCTCAGACGTCCGACCCGCACGAGCTCGTCGCCGCCGTGATCGACGGCATCGCCGCCGACGCGACCCAGCTGCACCGTCGCGGGTGCCCCTTCATCAACGCGAGCGCCGAGTTCCCCGACCCGTCGAGCACGGTCCGGCAGGTCGTGCGCCACCACCGCGACTGGTTCCGCGAGACGCTCGCGCAGCTGCTGCGGGGGGCCGGGCTCGACGACCCCGACCAGCGGGCGGCGTCGCTCGTGCTGCTGCGCGACGCGATGCTCGTCGGCAGCTACCTCGACGGCCAGGACGAGCCCGGCGCCGAGTCCCTCGAGTCGGCGTTCCGATCGAGCGCGGCCCGCGTCCTCGCCTGACTCGTCAGAGGAGGTCGTGCAGGACCACGGTCTCCTCGCGGTCCGGGCCCACGCCGACCGCGGAGATGCGGGCGCCGCTGATGGCCTCGAGCTCGCGGACGTAGGCCTGCGCGTTGGCCGGCAGGTCGGCGAGCTCGCGCGCCCCGGAGATGTCCTCGGTCCACCCGGGGAAGTACTCGTAGATCGGCTTCGCGTGGTGGAAGCCGGTCTGGCTGACGGGCATCTCGTCGACGCGCTCGCCGTCGACGTCGTACGCCACGCACACCGGGATCTGCTCCCAGCCGGTCAGGACGTCGAGCTTGGTCAGGACGAAGTCGGTGACGCCGTTGATGCGCGCCGCGTAGCGGGCGATCGGGGCGTCGTACCAGCCGGTGCGGCGCGGACGGCCCGTCGTGGTGCCGAACTCGCCGCCGGCCGTGCGCAGCTTCTCGCCGTCGCCGGCGGGGTCGACGTCACCGGTGAGCTCGGTCGGGAACGGCCCCTCCCCCACGCGCGTGGCGTAGGCCTTGACGATGCCGATGACGCGCGAGATCTGGGTCGGCGCGATGCCCGAGCCGGTGCACGCGCCGCCCGTCGTCGCCGACGACGAGGTCACGAACGGGTACGTGCCGTGGTCGACGTCGAGCAGCGTGGCCTGACCGGCCTCGAGCAGCACGGTCTCGTCGCGGCTGAGCGCCTCGTGCAGCACGAGGGCCGTGTCGGCGACCATGGGCGAGAGCCGGTCGGCGTGCACCAGCAGCTGCTCGACGATCTCGTCGACGCTGACCGCACGGCGGTTGTAGACCTTGGTGAGGATCTGGTTCTTGAGCTCGAGCGCGCCCTCGACCTTGGCCCGCAGGATCTTCTCGTCGAAGAGGTCCTGCACGCGCACGCCGAGCCGGTTCATCTTGTCGGCGTAGGTGGGACCGATGCCGCGGCCCGTGGTGCCGATCTTGCGGCTGCCGAGGAAGCGCTCCGTGACCTTGTCGAGCGTGCGGTTGTAGTCGGCGATGACGTGGGCGTTCGCGCTGACGAGCAAGGCGCTCGTGTCGATGCCGCGGGCCTCGAGGCCGTCGATCTCGTGGAACAGGACGTCGAGGTCGACCACGACGCCGTTACCGATGATCGGCACGCACCCCGGGGTCAGGATGCCGCTGGGCAGCAGGTGGAGGGCGTACTTCTCGTCGCCGATCACGACGGTGTGGCCGGCGTTGTTGCCGCCGTTGAACTTGACCACGTAGTCGACCCGGCTCCCGAGCAGGTCGGTGGCCTTGCCCTTGCCCTCGTCGCCCCACTGGGCGCCCACGATCACGACTGCGGGCATGCAGCCCACCCCTCACGACATGAGACAAGCCCCGCTCGCGGGGCTCTTGCGACCGCAGTCTAGCCGCCCCGGGCCTACTGTTTCCAACGTGAACCCCTCCGCGAGCCGTGACGACCAGCCGGCGACGACCCCCTGGACCGTGGTCGTGAACTCGGCTGCCGGCAGCAGCGCGGACGGGGTCGTCGACGCGGTCGTCGCGGCGTTGCAGGAGTCGGTCGAGGTCGAGGTCGCACGCACCGAGGACCTCGACGACCTGGCCGACGCCCTGGCGAAGGTGCCCTCCGGCGCGACGGTCGTGACGCTCGGGGGCGACGGCAGCCTGCACGCGGTGGTCTCGGCGCTGGACCACCTCGACCGCCTCCGCGACGTCGTGGTGGGGCTGGTGCCGCTGGGCACGGGCAACGACTTCGCCCGCACGATCGGGGTCGCGGCCGACGACCCGGCGGCCGCCGCTCGCGACCTCCCCACGGCCACGGAGCGGGACGTCGACCTGATCCGCGCCGACGACGGCTCGGTCGTGGTCAACGCCGCGCACGTCGGAGTCGGTGCCGACGCCGCGGTGGCGGCGAAGCCGTGGAAGGAGCGCTTCGGCATCATCGGCTACGGGGTCGGCGCGATCGCCTCGGGGTTCTCGGCCGAGGGCTTCCGCGGCGAGGTCCACGTGGACGGCACGAAGGTGCCGGTCCGGGGTCGCCTCCTGCAGGTGGCCGTCGGCAACGGTCGCTACGTCGGCGGTGGCGCCCCGCTGCTGCCGAACGCCGACCCGTTCGACGGCCGGCTCGACGTCGTCGTGTCGTGGGCCGACAAGCCGCTGCGACGGCTGAAGTACGCCTGGAAGCTGCGCAGCGGGCGTCACGTCGAGGGCGACGACACCGAGCCGCTGCGGGGCACGACCCTGTCGGTGCTGGTGAGGGGATCCGCGCTCGAGGAGGGCATCCCCGGCAACAGCGATGGCGAGCTGACCGACCCCGCCACCACCCACTCCTGGACTCTCGAGCCCGGTGCCTGGCGTCTGCTGGTGCCCACGGGTCGGTGAGCGGCGCCGCACCCCGCGTCGGGACGTCCCGCCAGATCCTGGCGGTGGCGGTCCCGGCCTTCGCCGCGCTCGTGGCCGAGCCCGTCATGCTCCTGGCCGACACCGCCATGATCGGCCACCTCGGCACCGCCGAGCTGGCCGGGTTGGCGGTGGCGTCCGTGGTGCTCACGACGATCGCCGGTCTCTGCGTGTTCCTCGCGTACGGGACGACCGCCGCGGTGGCCCGCAGCCACGGCGCAGGCCGGGCGACCGAGGCCGGGAGCCAGGCGTTCGGCGGGGTCTGGCTGGCCGCGGCGCTGGGCGTCGTCCTGGGCGGGCTCGCCCTGGTGGTCGCCGAACCGGTGAGCGGCGCGCTGGCGAGCTCGCCCGAGGTCGCGGACCACGCCTCGACCTACCTGCGGATCAGCGCGGCCGGGGTGCCTGCGCTGCTGCTCGCGCTCGCCGCCACCGGAGCGCTGCGTGGCGTCCTCGACCTGCGCACGCCCCTGTACGCGACCGTGTCGGCCTGCGTCGCGAACGTGGGGCTCAACGCGGTGCTGATCTACGCGCTCGGCTGGGGCGTGGGCGGGGCGGCCCTGGGCACCGTGATCGCCCAGTGGGGAGCGGCGACGTGGCTCGTCGTGACCGTCGTCCGACGGGCCACGGCCGATGGTGTGAGCCCTCGTCCCCGGCTCGGCCCGGTGCTGGCCGCCGCCCGGGCGGGCGTGCCGCTCCTGCTGCGCACCGCGACGCTGCGGGTCGCGGTGCTCCTGGCCACGGCGGTGGCCGCGACGTTCGGCGACGCCTCGCTCGCGGCCTACCAGGTGACCGCGATCGTCGTGACGTTCTGCGCGTTCGCCCTCGACGCGATCGCCATCGCCGGCCAGACCCTGACCGGCCGTGCCCTCGGCGCCGGGGACGCCGCGCTGACGCGATCGCTGACGGCACAGATGGTGCGGTGGGGATGGGGGCTCGGGGCCGTGATCGGCCTGGTGCTCGCCGCGCTGACGCCGTGGCTGCCGGCGGCGTTCACCTCGGACCCGGCCGTGGTCGACGTCCTGGTGCCCGCGCTCCTGGCCGCAGCCGTGGTGCAGCCGCTGTCGGGCGCGGTGTTCGTGCTCGACGGGGTGCTGATCGGAGCCGGCGACGGCCGCTACCTCGCCGTCGCAGGGGCGATCGCGCTCGCGGCGTACGCGCCCTTCGCGGTGCTCGCCGGGGCGACCGACGCCGGACTGACCTGGCTGTGGGTCGCCTACGCGGGCTTCATCGCCGCCCGCTGGGCCACCCTCGAGCACCGGCGCCGCGGCGAGCGGTGGCTGGTGCTGGGCTGAGCCTCCCCCCAAGGACGGGGTGTCAGCCGACGAGGATCGCGTACGCCTCGGGGCTCGACTCGCGCAGGAACTCGCGGCAGCGGTGCGCCTCGACCTCGTCGCCGAGCCGCTCGGACCCGTCGGCGAGCACGGCGAGCGAGCGCAGGAAGCCGCGGTTCGGCTCGTGGCCCCACGGCACGGGGCCGTGGCCCTTCCAGCCGTTGCGGCGCAGGAGGTCGAGGGATCGGTGGTACGAGGTCCGCGCGTAGGCGTAGCCCTCGACGTCGCTGCCTCCGGCGAGCGCCTCGGCGGCCAGCAGCGCCCAGGCGAGCGTCGACTCCGGCACGGTGGCCGCGACGTCACGCGCAGGCTCACCCGCAGAGATCCGACTCGCACCCGGGTCCTCGGGCAGCAGGGTCTCCGGCGGTTCTCCCAGCAGGTTGCTCATGGTGCCGACCCTAGCCGGGCGACGGTCGACGGTTTCCCACGAGACCGCTCATATCCCTCCTCGTGCGCACGAATCTTCGTGCGCACGAGGAGGGATAGCTGGGTTCACCCACGAATCCCCGGGCTCACTCCGCGTCGAGGTCCTGGGCGTAGACCCGGAAGTCGCCGTGGTCGCGGTGCATCTCCCAGAGCCGCTCGGCGATGACCTCCGGGTCCTTGCGCGGGTGGCCGGGCTCGATCGCACCGGGGATGATCAGCTGGCCGACGTGGATGTCGTCGGGCGCGAGCGCCTCGTGCAGCATCTGGCCGAGGGCCGACTCGCCCGCGAACGCGACCGACGTGCCCGCGAACTTCGCGACCGGGCGCACGGCGCTGCCGCCGTTGACGAGCAGCACGGTGCCGCCACCGAGGAAGCGCATGTGCTGGGTGACGTGGTGGATCGCGGCGAGCGGGCCGAGGATCGAGAACTCGAGCGCGGGCTGCAGGTCCTCGACCGTCGTCTCGAGCACGGGGCGCAGGTACTCCTTGGCCGGCAGCGGGCTGTACTGCAGCACGTCGATCGGGCCGAGGTCGGCCGAGACGGCGTCGAGCGCGTCACGCAGGCTCGCCGGGTCGCGCACGTCGGCGGTGTAGCCGCGGGCCGTGATGCCCTCGGACTGCAGCGTCCCGGCGAGCTCGGTCGTGCGGTCGAGGTTGCGCGAGACCAGTCCGACGGAGAAGCCCTCCTTCGCGAAGCGGCGAGCCACGGCGGCCCCCAGGTTCGATCCGGCTCCGATGATGGCGAGGGTCGGCATGGGGTGGTTCCTCCAGGAGGTTCGTCGAACGGGGACTCCTCCCAGACTGCCCCGGTCGTGGTGATCTCGCAGGCCGACCACCCCCTCCACCCCGGGCGACGGTCGGACGTCCGTTCCCCGGGTCATTGCCGAGTGACGCAGGTACGGCGCACGCTCTGTCGATGGAACCTCCTCGGACCCGTCGGCGACATCCGCGGCGCATCCCACTCACTACGCTCGCGATCGCTGTGCTTCTCGGAGCAACGGCGTCCGTCGCTGCCGCCGGCGACAGCATCGTCGACTCGGCAGTGTTCGCGAACGCCGTCGCTGATGCCGAGGAGTCACGGTGGCAGAGTGCGCGCGACGTCGGTGCGACGATCGCGACCGTCGAGTCGGACTACCCGGACGACTTCGCCTACGCCTACTTCACTGACGACACCGTCGCTCACGTCGGTTTCAAAGCCGGAGCCCCCGAGAGAGCACGAGACCTTCTCGAAGGTGGAGACTCACGGCTTGAGTTCGAGGAGTACGTGGGATTCACCCAGGACGAGTACATCGCAGCGGCTGCGACCCTCGTCGACCAGGTGGGAGTCATGCTCGACGCCAGTCCCGACCGGGGCTTCATCATCGGCCCCGACCCGGTCGCGGGCAGAGGAGTCATCCGGGTGGTTCTGACGGGTGACACCGCTGATGTCCCGGAGCCAGGCATCTCGTCGTTGCTCCCTCCCGGCCCGTTCGTGCTGCAGGTCTCGCACTCACCAACTGTCTTCGAGGATGCCTCCTACGGCCGCGCCGGTGGCACGTGGCTTGTCTCGACCTTGACGGGCCTCGGCCAGTGCACCTCAGGATTCGTGGCCAAACGGCGGGGTTCCACACAGCTCGGCGTGGCCACGGCTGGGCACTGCCCTGACAATCTCAGCTACTACCACGAAGGTACGCACGAGGTGTACCCACTCGCCCACGTCGTGACCAGCAGCATCGGCCGCGGAGACAGTCAGTTCCATCGGTCGAGCCGCATGATGGACGCCTGGTTCCACGCTGACACCAATGCCGGTCGGCCCGTGCTGGATGTCAGAACGCCATACGCGGGCGAGGGCGGTGTCTGCGCCTACGGCAAGACGACGGGCCGCAAATGTGGTTCCGCTGTGGCAGTCAATCAATGGATCACTACACAGACCGGAACGAAAGGTAACCAGGTGTTGACCAACTTCTCGGGCGCCGAGGGCGACAGTGGCGGACCCCTCTACGGAGGCAATACCGCATTCGGAATCGTCTCCTCGATATCCCAGGACGGACTCTTGACCGCCTCGACCAGTTCATCCGGAGTCGAGTTCGGGCTGAATGTCGACATCTGCCGACACCCGGTCTGTTCATGAGCAGGGTGACACCGAGCCGCGGTTGCTTGACGCCTCGATGCCTGACCAGAGTCGCCGTCGCGCGGGCCTTGACGGGCACGGCGCTCGTGATCGCCAGCGGTTGCACGAGTGGGGGAACGGAAACGGCCAACCCGAACGCCTCGGCCCGGCCGGATCCGCCGGTGGCGACCGTCACCGCCGACGGGCGCCTCGACCTGCCCCGGACACCCATATCGGGCGAACTCATCGTCCGCGACGGCTGCTTGGTGGTCGCTGATCCGACGACCGCCACGGGCCACCGGCTGCTGGTGCTGCCGACCGGGGCCGAGGTGAGGCAGTCCGACCCGCCGGCCATCGTCTACGCGGGTCTCCTCATCCCGGTCGGCACGGAGCTGGGGCCAGCGTCCGGCCTACTGGTCACTCGCGACGGACTGTCGGACGTCATTGAGCCGTCCAACAGCATCGACGACGCTTTACGTGACTGCTCACACGCCGGCGACGAGCTTGCTGTGGTCGTCTCCCTGCGCGACGTCTACCTCGACTTGGGCGGCGAGTGAGGCGCCGTCCCGACCTCGCGAACGGCGCGTAGGTCACCGCCCCGGAGGTGCAGGGTGGTCAGCGGTGGCGGGCGCGGCGGGTCTTGCCGGTGTCGTCGCGGAGGGGCTCGCGGGTCGTCTCGAGGGTGCGCGGACGCTTCTCGGGATCGACGCGCTCACGCACCCAGGCCAGGAGCAGGCCCGGATCGACGTCGGACTCGGCCAGGACGTGCACGACCTCGCCCAGCTCGGGGTCAGGTCGGCCGACCGCCACCGACGAGCGCACCCCCGGGTGCGAGTCGACGACGGCCTCGACGTCCGCCGGGTGCACGGTGACCCCGCCGACCGTGATCGCGTCGTCGAGACGGTCGGCGACGAAGACGTACCCGTCGGCGTCGACCCACCCGGCGTCGCCGAGGCCGTGCCACCCCGGCCGTCCACCGTCACGCTGCATCCGCAGCTCGCCCACCTCGCCCGGCGCACAGTCCGAGCCGTCCGGCCGCACGGCACGGAAGCGCGACCCGGCCATCGGGCGACCCACCGAGCCGGGGTGCACCAGCCACTCGTCGCCGCGGATCATCGTGAGCCCTTGCGCCTCCGTGCCGGCGTACACCTCGACGACCCGCTCAGCGCCGAGCCAGTCGATCCAGTCGCGCTTCAGCGGCTCGGGGCACCTCGCCGCCATGTGCATCACGGAGTGCAGCGACGACACGTCGGTCGAGGCCCGCGCAGGATGCCGCCAGATGCGAGCCATCGTCGTCGGCACGAGCATCGTCCAGCCGACCCGGTGCCGCTCGATCGCGGCCAGCGCCGCACCGGCGTCGAACCGCTCCATCAGCACGAGCTCGTGCCCCGTCATCAGGCCGCGCATCGCGTACGTGAACGGCGCCGCGTGGAACAGCGGACCCGCGACGAGCTGCACGACGTCACGCGGCACGAACGGTGCGACCGGGCGGTCGACGTCGACCGACGACGGGTTCGGGTCCAGCAGGAGCTTCGGCACCCCGGTGCTGCCGCTCGACGTCGGCGCCTTCCACGACGAGGCGACCGCGTCCGGCAGAGGCGCGTCGTCCTTCGTGCGGATCTCCACCGGTCCGTCCACCACGAGCCGCGGGTCGATCGTCGCGAGAAGTCGCAGCCGCTCGGCGGCCGGCAGGCGGGGCGACAGGGGTTGCGGGATCGCGCCCAGCTTCCATGCGGCGACGCACGCCAGCACGAGGTCGAGTCCGTTCGACAGGCTGATCGTCACGAGGTCGTCGCGACCGACCCCGTCGGCGGCCCACGTGCGCGCCAGCCGGTTGCCCAGCGACTCCAGTCGCGCGCGCGTCACCACGCACCCTCCAGCCGTCACGGCCGGGCGGTCCGGCTCGCGCTCGGCCAGCACCGTGAACGCGCGACCGATCGGCAGGGACGTCATGCGTCAGGCCTGGGCGACGTGGGCCTCGTAGAACGCGACGTGCGCCCGCGCCGCCCGTTCCCACGTGTAGCCGCGCGCGAGGTCGCGTCCGGGGTCGGGGGACGGCGGGTCGCTCACCGCTCCGGCGAGCGCGGCGGCGATGCCGATCGGCGACTCCGCGAAGGCGACGGTCGACCCGAACACCTCCCGCAGCACCGGCAGGTCGCGCGCGACGACCGGCACCCCGGCCGCGAGGGCCTCCATCGCGGCGAGACCGAAGCCCTCCTTCGTCGAGACGAACGCCAGCGCCTCCGCCTGCGCCACGAGCGAGGGAAGGTCGCCGTCGTCGACGACCCCGAGCACCTCGTGCTCGACGTTGAGGTGTCGCGCCTGGTTCTCGAACGCCCGGCGGTAGTCGCGGTAGTCGAACAACGTCTCGCCGCCGGCGAACACGAGCCGCAGGTCCGGCCGACGACGCCGCAGCATCGCGTAGGCCTCGAGCAGGTCGATGCTGCCCTTGCGCGGCTCGATGCCGCCGAGCGCCAGCACGTAGGGACCGAGCTTCTCGCCCCACCGAGCCCGACCCTCGGTGTCCTCGGCCCCGGCTTCGAAGCGGGCGGCATCGACGCCGTTGGGGATGACCACCGGCGACAGCCCCCACCCCATCCTCACCTCGGTGGCGACCGCGGCCGAGACGCAGATGCGGGCGCTCGGCTCGACCACCGCGCGCTCGTGGCACGCCGCGAGCTCGGGAGTCGTGAAGGTGTCGAGGTGGTGGATCGTGCGCACGTACGAGGCACCCGCCGCCATGACGGCGTTCGCACTGATGCAGTCCTGGGCGTGCACGACGTCGTAGCCGTCGCGGACCGGCTCGAAGGCCTCACCGAGCGTCGCGATCGAGCGCAGGATGCGCTCGCCGACCTCCTCCCCGTCGATCGCCGGGAACGGCACGGCGTGCACCGTGACGGCTGGGTCGACCGGGCGGAAGAACGCAGTGTCGCCGCCCCGGCCGAGGGTCCACACGTGCACGTCGTGGCCGAGCGCCGCCAGCGCCTCCGCGAGCGCAAGCGTGTGCACGACGCCGCCGCGCGGCTTCGACGAGTACGTCAGCAGGGCGAGCCGCAGCGGGGTCATGAGGTCTCGCCCGTCGTGGCCGGCACCGTCCGGTAGCTGCTCGGGGTGAGCTCCTTGAGGTGGTGCAGGATGCGCCGCGAGCGCGCGATCTCGAGGGCCACGTCGACCTCCGCGACCGCGAGCGCCCCCTTCGACCACGTGCGCGCCAGCACGTCACCGCCCGGCCCCACCACCTTGGCCTGGCCGAGGAACCGCAGGCCGCCCATGACGCCGGTCTGGTTGGAGGACACCCACACGACCTGGTTCTCGGCCGCGCGGGCGCTGTCGTAGAGGTCGAACAGCCTCGACTGCCGGTCCTGCGGCAGGCGGGACGCGCGGTCGGTGACGCTCGCGGGCCAGGCCGAGAGGCACGCCAGGATCTCCGCGCCGTCGAGCGCGAGCGTGCGCGCGGCCTCGGGGAACGTCTTGTCGTAGTCGATCAGCATGCCCATGCGCCCGACCGGCGTGTCGAACGCCTCGAAGGAGTCACCCGCCGCGTAGACCAACGACTCCCCCGCCGGCTGGTGCACCTTTCGGTGCCGACCCAGGATCCCGTCGCCCGTCACGCAGAGGGCCGCGTTGTGGTGCAGCAGCTCGCCGTCGACCAGCGTCTCCTCGGTGTAGCCGAAGCAGACCACCATGTCCTGCGCCATCGCCACGACCCGCCCGACCTCGAAGGAGTCCTCGGCGAACGCCGGCGGCAGCGCGTCCGGGTCGGGGCTGCGCAGGTCGGCGAGGTAGCCGCCGAGCGTGGCGTCCGGCAGCACCAGCAGGTCGACGCCCGCCTCCCGGGCGTCGCCGACGATGCCCTCGACCTTGTCGAGGGCACGCGGGACGTCGCGCCCGAAGTGGGCCGCGACCGCGGCGAGGCGCACGGCCTAGTGCTCGACCGTGGCCGGCCGACGAGCACCCACGATGCTGTCGAACACGTGCTCCGCGTCGCGCGCGATGCCGTTGAAGCGGCCCGATCCCCACGTGTGCATCCACGGCAGACCGAGGAAGTACAGGCCCGGCACCGACGTGACGCCGCGCGTCTGGGTCGGCGCTGCGGCGCCGTCGAAGACGCCGACCTTGACCCAGCGGTAGTCGGGTCGGTACCCGATCCCCCAGACGATCGAGGTGATGCCGGCCTCGGCGAGGTCGAGCATCCGCGGCTCGTGGTCGGGGGCCCACACCGGCTCGTACTGCCCGCCGGGCGGCGCGTCGATGCCCTCGCGCTCGATGAACGCGTCGATGTCGCGGCAGATCGAGTTGTAGACCGCGTCGGCGGAGTCGAGGGCGCCCGTCAGGGTCGGCTCGAACGACAGGCGCGTGCCCTCGGCGCCGGACATCAGGCCGTAGAGCTTCATGCCCTCGGCGGCGAACTGTCGCAGGTCGATGTCACGCCCGCCGTCGCGACCCGTCACGTAGTGGTTGGTCTTCTCGCGCGCAGCTCGGCCGCCGGGGTACTGCTGCACCGGCGTGTCGTACAGGCCCATGTCGGCGAGCCAGGTCATGCAGTCGCGACCCCGGTAGAAGCGTGCGACGCGGGGCGCGTCTCCCAGGGCGAGGTGGACCTTGCGGCCCTCCAGGTGCAGGTCCTCCGCGATCTGTGCGCCCGACTGGCCCGATCCGACGACCAGCACGTCGCCGTCCGGCAGCTGCGCGGCGTTGCGGTAGTCGGCCGAGTGCACCTGGGTGATCGACGGGTCGATGCCGGCGGCGAACGGCGGCACGATCGGCAGGTGGTACCCGCCGGTGGCCAGCACGACCTGCTCGGCCTCCAGCACCTCCTCGCCGTCGGGGCCCCGCAGGGTGAGCTCGAAGCCGCCACCCTCGCGCTGGGTCAGCAGCGTGACGGCGGTGTGCTCGCGCACCGGCGGATCGAAGCTCGCGGCGTAGCCGGCGAGCCACTCGGCGACCTGCTCGCGGTTCATGAACCCGTCGGGGTCGTCGCCCTCGTAGACGTAGCCGGGCAGCCGGCAGTGCCAGTTCGGCGTGACGAGCGTGAAGTTGTCCCAGCGGCGATCGGTCCACTCGTGGGCCGTGGTGGAGGCCTCGAGCAGCACGTGCTCGACTCCCTCCTGGGTCAGGAACCAGCTGACCGAGAGACCGGCCTGGCCGGCTCCCACGATCGCGACGGGAATGGTCATGACGACTCCTGGGACTGAGTTCTCTGCGGGAGAGGCGGCTGCATGTCGAGGACCTCGACGAGGTCGGTGGCCGCGAACCCCGCGGCGGTCGCCTGGATGCGCTCGAGCGAGGCGGCCGACGCGCTGCACGCGAAGCCGTACTTCGCCCGCACGCGCTCGCTCGCCTCGGCCAGCGCGGTCGCCGATCGGCGGGTGAACTCGTCGACGCGGTAGCTCGTGCCGGGGTCGAGGTGGTCGTGCATCACGAGCGAAGGCGAGTAGCAGTCGGCCACGCGGCCGTCGGGCCAGCGCACGGTCACGGTCATCTCAGGCATGGACCGGCACCTCGGTCACATAGGTGTCGGGGCGACGGTCCCGCAGGTGGAACATCGACCGGCGCGCCGTCTCGAGAGCCTCGTCGAGGTCGACCCCGGCGATCGCCAGCCCGGCCTCGGTGCCGGTCGTGGCGAGCACGTCGCCGCCCGGACCCACGATCTTGGCGTTGGCGACGAACCGCATCGAGCCGAAGGTGCCGACCTGGTTGGCCGCGACCCAGACGATCTGGTTCTCGAGCGCGCGGGCCTGGTCGAAGAGGTTGAACCGCTTCGTCCACCGGTCCTCCGCGATGTCGCTGGCCCCTGCGGTGCGCGAGGAGGGCCAGGCCGAGATGCACGCGACGACCTGGGCGCCGTCGAGCGCCAGGGCGCGAGCGGCCTCGGGGAACGCCTTGTCGTAGCAGATCAGCATGCCGATGCGCCCGACCGGCGTCTCGAAGGTCTCGTAGACGTCGCCCGCCTCGTAGTAGAGGTTCTCCCCCAGCGGCTGGTGCACCTTGCGGTGCACGCCGATCACGCCGTCGCCGTTCAGCGCGGCGGCCGAGTTGTAGCGCGTGCCACCGTCGGCCTCGCAGAAACCGAGCACCAGCGTCATGTCGCCCGCGATCTCGGCGACCCGGCGCAGCTCGGGACCGTCGAGGTCGATGATCGGCGGCAGCGAGTCGGGCCCGTCGCCGTCGGTGTGGAGCGTCGAGAGGTAGCCGCCGAGCGCCGCCTCCGGCAGGGCCAGCAGCCGGACGTCGCGGCTGCGCGCCTCGGCCACGAGCCGGGTGATCTGGGCGTAGGCCTCGTCGAGGTCGCGTCCGAAGTTGGCCGACGCGGCGGCCAGGGTGGTGAGCGTCATGCGATTCTCCTCGAGTCGGAAGTTCCGAGTCCGGTGACGGTGTCGGCGATCGCCGAGGTCACGAGTCCGTCGGGCCAGCGCAGGTCGACCCCGCGGCCCTCGGTCAGCCGTCCGCAGACGGCGGTGTCGACGTGCGACGGCAGCCCGGCTCCGGGCTGGGACGCGCGTGCGGGCGTGCGCTCGGTCGTGACCATCGCGAAGCCGGGGAAGCAGGTGAGCCAGTCGCCGGCCGTGGCGTCCGCGGGCATCGGGATGTCGTCGACGTCGAGCACGGCCTTGCAGCCGCTGGCCTCCGCGAGCATCCCGGTGGTGCCGATGACGCCGGTCATGCTGACGTCCTTGGCGGCCGTGGGTCGCAGGGCCGGCACGACTCCGGCGAGGGCCCGCAGCTCGTCGGCACGCCGGTGCGACGAGGAGTCCCACTGCGATCCGGTGTAGCCGGGGCGCCAGCCGCCGCCGAGGTCGGCCGTGAGCCGCACGGACTCACCCGGGTGGCCACCGCCACCGGGGACCGGACGGTCGGCGCGGCCCAGGGCCGTGACGCTGAGCGAGGCCGGCACGCCGAGCTGCGTGTGCCCGCCGAGCACCGGCACGCCCCAGGCCTCCGACGCGGCGCGGAGCCCGCGGAAGATGCGGCGGGCGAACGAGGCGTCACGGGCGCCGACGGCGTCGAGCAGGCCCACGGGCGAGGCGCCCATCGCCGAGATGTCGTTGAGGTTGACCAGCACGGCGCACCAGCCGGCCCACTCCGGGTCGCGCTCCACCATCGCGGGCAGGATCGCGTCGCACGCGGCCAGCAGGTCGGAACCGGGCACCGGGGCCGCGTCGTCGCCGACGAATGCTCTGCCACCGAGACCGCTGGGGGGAGCCTCGAGGCCGTCGAGGAGCGCGCCGAGCGCGGCCTTGGTGGCCCGCGCGAGCCGCTCCACCCGGTCGATCGGCCAGAGCATGTGCACGTGCGGGCGGCCGTGGACGTCGAGCGTCCGCAGCGTGGTCCAGCCGAGGCGGACGAACAGCGACTCGTTCTGCGCCTGCACCGTGGCGTCGAAGCGCAGGGCACCCTCGGCCTCGGCGCGGGCGCACGCGGCGCGCACCAGCGCCCCGCCGATGCCGGCGTGCGTGCGGGCCGCCGCGCTGACGGCCAGGCGGCTTCCCGCCCACCAGCCGATGTCGCGGCCCTCGACCGCGGGAGCGATGCGCACCCCGCCCAGCAGTGCGCCCTCCGGGGTGCGGGCCAGGAGGACGATCGTGCGCGGGTCGTCGTCGACGCGGTCGGCGTCGTCGCCCGCGAAGATGCCCTGCTCCGCCACGAACACCTCACGGCGGAGGGACCGGTAGGCGTCGAGCTCTGCTCGGGTCTGCGCCTGCTCGACCAGGAAGGTCGGAGCGGGCGAAGGACGCGTGCCGGTGAGGATGCCGCGGTCGAGGTCGACATAGGCCACGGGGATCACGCCCCCTCGGACTGCAGCACGCTGCAGGCGCCACAGGCCGGGCACCCGGCGGCCTGGTCGGAGCCGTGCATGCCGGCCTCCATCAGCGCGTGGGCGACGCGGCGCGTCACGTCCTGCAGCACCTCCGCCGGGGGCGGCGGCACGTGGTCGACGTCGGTCGCGAGCGTGCCGGCCAGGGGCCGGAACGGCACGACGAACGGGTAGACGCCCATGTCGACCAGCTCCTGCGCGGCCTCGACCATCTCGTCCGGGTCCTCGCCGAGCCCGACCAGCAGGTACGTCGAGACCTGGTTGTGGCCGAACACGCGCACCGCCTCGCGCCAGGCGGCGCGGTACTCGTCGAGCGGCACGGACGACTTGCCCGGCATCCACCGCCGACGCACGTCGTCGTCCATCGACTCGACGTGGATGCCGATCGAGCGGGCCCCGGCCTCGTACAGGTCGGTGATCGTCTGCAGGTCGGCCGGCGGCTCGCACTGCACCTGGATCGCGAGGTCGGGCAGCACCTCGCGCACGGCCCGCACGCAGCGGGCCAGGTGGGTGGCACCGCGGTCGCGGCCGTTCGACGTGCCGGTGGTCATGACCATCTGCGTGATGCCGTCGAGGTCGTGCGCGGCCTTGGCCACCTCGGCGATCTGCGACGGCGTCTTGACCGCGATGGTCGATCCGGCTTCGAGCGACTTCTCGATCGCGCAGAACCGGCACCGCTCGGCCTCGTCGTACCGCACGCACGTCTGCACCACGGTCGTGGCGAGGACGTTGGCCGAGTGCAGGCGGGCGATCTTCTCGTACGAGACCCCGTCGGCCGTCTCGAGGTCGTAGAACGCCGGGCGGCGCACCGGCTCCACGCCGAGGCCGGTGTCGGCCCCGTCGAGGAGCAGGCGCCCCCGGTTGATCGTGAACGGGCTGTCGGGGTTGATCGGGATGGCGGTCCCGATGCCCCCGAGCAGCACGTGACCGTCATCGCTCGGTCCCGCGCCCGACTGCCGGCTGACCGGCGCATCGAGCAGTCGGATGCCCTGGATGGCGACATCGACTCGTGTGCTGGTGCGGGTGGCCGTGGCTCCGGCCCCGCAGCTGGGCGCGTTCATGTGGTCTCCTCCGTCCCTCGTGTGGTGGTGGGGATCAGAGGTTGTAGACGGAGTTGATGATCGCGCCCTTGCGGGCGTAGTGGATGATCGCGTCCTGCACGTCGAGCGGGTGCGCCGGGATGACGCCCTCGATCAGGTCCTCCTCGCGGATGCCGTGCAGCGCGAGGCCGAAGCGGCACGCGAAGACGGTGCCGCCCTCGGCGATGTAGGTCTCGATCGAGCCGTTCATGTTGAGCTCGCCCGGGAAGCCCGCGTCACCCGTCGTCGGGAAGCCACGATTGGCCGAGACGGCGAGGGTGCCGGGGCCGTAGAAGTAGATCGCGGTCTCGAAGCCCTTCCGCAGCGCGCGGGTGGCCTGCAGGATCGCGACGAAGCTGACCGACGACTCGTGCGGGATGCCGTGGATCAGGGTGAAGTACGACTGCCCCTCCTCGGCCTGGTAGTCGGGGAAGATCTTGGTCGAGCCGTAGAGGTTCGTGCCCTTGGGCAGCGACGGGTGGGCGATCTCGCCGAGCGAGGCCTCGATGTTGGCGGCGATCTGGTCGTCGATGTCGGTCATCAGTTCTCCTGGGTGTGCTGCGATGGGGCGGGTCGTCGTGCGGGTCGTGCGGTACTGGCGTCGCGCCGTTGCGGGCCAGGGATCGGGGTCGAGGTCACGTGCCGTAGAGCGCCTCGAAGTTGCGGTGGAAGAAGTGGTCGGCGAGCTCGCCGTCGCCCGCGGCGGCCGCGAGGCGCGCGTGCTCCCCGGCGAAGTCGCCCCAGGGGGCGTCGGTCGCGAAGAGGATGCGGTCGTGGCCGATGCCACGCTTCTCGATCTCGCTCACGAGCCACAGCGGGGCGAAGCCGATCGTCCAGCTCGTGTCGGTGTAGACCTGCTTGCCGGCCTCGATCCAGTCGAAGAGCCGGCCGCCGATGAGCTTCATGTGGCCGCTCATGCCGCCGCCGAGGTGGACGAGGTGGATCTTGGTGTCGTCGCCGTACCGGTCGACGAGGTGGCCGATCTGGTCGATGTCGCTCGCGGCGCCCGGTGAGGTGTGCACGTGGACCACCAGGTCGTGCTGGGCGGCCGTCGTGAAGATGCGGTCGATCTGCTCGGCGCAGTCGGGGTCGGTCGGGGAGCCGCCGAGGAGGAAGCTCGTCTTGAGCGCCTTCACCCCGTGCTCGGTGGCCAGCGCCAGGGCACCGTCGTTGCGCTCGGCGTCGGAAGCCTTGGGCGAGACCCAGAGGCCGCAGCTCACGCGGTCGTCCTTCTGGGCCGCCTCGATCGCCAGCGGGTTCAAGTCGAACGCGGCGTCGGGGATCGGCACGCCGTAGTTCGGCAGCACCAGCGCCCGCTCGGTACCCTCCTCGTCGAGGGTCGCGATGAACTCGGCGACGGTCGCCTTGGCGGTGACGTCGGCCTGGATCGGCGGGCCGCCGTAGAACGCGAACTCAGGCAGCCGCCCGATGTGGCGGTGTGCGTCGAGGTGGCCCGTGGTCATGGGTCAAGTCCACGGCCCGGGTGTTGCCGACTGGTTCCATTCGGAACAAGACCGTGTGAGGTCGCGTGTCATCCACGTTTCGCCCCTCTCCCGCCGGGCGGTGTTTGGCACGCCTGACGCCCCGCGGGGGTGGGGTCAGTGGACGCCGCGGTCGCCGGTCCAGTGCTGGGCACGCAGCTCGCGCTTGAGGATCTTGCCCGCGCCGGAGACGGGCAGCGCCTCGACGACCTCGGCACTGCGGGGCAGCTTGTAGTTGGCGATGTGCTCCCGGCAGAACTCGGTCAGCTCCGCCGCCGTCAGGCTCGCGTCCGGCTGAAGCACCACGACCGCGTGCACCCGCTCGCCGTAGGCGTCGTCGGGCACGCCGATCACCGCGCACGCCGCGACCGACGGGTGCTGCGCGACGACGTTCTCGACCTCGACGGAGTACACGTTCTCGCCACCGGTCACGATCATGTCCTTGACCCGGTCGACGATGAACACGTAGCCACGGTCGTCCATGTACGCGCCGTCGCCGGTGTGCATCCAGCCGCCGCGCAGCGCCGTGGCCGTCTCCTCGTCGCGGTTCCAGTAGCCCTGCATCACGCTGTCTCCGCGCACCACCACCTCCCCGACGTCGCCCCGCGGCACCTCGACGTCGAACGCGTCGACGATCCGCACCTCCAGCTCGGCGACGGCTCGGCCAGCCGAGCGCCGCAGCACCGGGTCGTGGTGCTCCTCGGGCAGCAGCAACGTGGCGACGGGCGACAGCTCGGTCATGCCGTACGCCTGGGTGAAGTCGGCGCCGGTGAACACCTTCATGGCCCGCTCCAGCACCGCCTCCGACATCGGCGACGCCCCGTACATGATGCGGCGGACGCCGCTGAGGTCGTGGTCGCCGGTCTCCGGGTGGTCCGCGAGCATCTGGATCATCGTCGGCACCAGCAGGGCGTCGGTCACGTCGTGCTGCTCGACGGCCCGGCAGACGGACGTGGGCTCGAACATCGGCACGATGACGTGGGTCGCCCCGACGAGCTGTCCGAAGTTCCAGGCCGCGACGTCGGCCAGGTGGAACATCGGCGCGGCGTGCAGCAGTCGTCCGCGGCCGATCAGTCGGTGGGTCGTCAGCGAGGCCATGCCGTTGACCATCAGGTTGTCGTGGCTGAGCATGACGCCCTTGGGCGCACCCGTCGTGCCGCCGGTGTAGAAGATGCCGAACAGGTCCTGGCCCCCGGCTCCCGCGTCGGGCGCCGGTTCGTGAGCGGCGAGCAGGTCCTCGAGACCGAGACAGCCCTCGGGCGTCGGGCCGTCGCCGATGTGCACCACGGCCGTCAGCGCCTCGCACTCGTCGCGCAGTCGCGGCACCATCGCCGCGAAGGCGTCGTCCACCAGCAGCACCCGCGCCCCGGCGTCGCGCAGGGCGAAGGAGTTCTCGGGCACCGCCCAGCGGATGTTCAGCGGCACGACCACGGTGCCGCTCCAGGCCGCCGCGAGCAGGGCCTCGTGGTAGCGGTCGGAGTTGAGCGAGAGGATCGCGAAGCGCTCTCCCGGGGTGACACCGAGATCGGTCAGCACGGCCGCGAGGCGGGCCACCTGGTCGACGCTCTCGCCGACGGTGCGGACGCGGTCGTTGTAGATCGTCAGCTTGCGGTCGGGGTCCTGCTGGACGGCGCGGTGCAGGGCAGTCGTGAGGCGCATGGGGTGGCTTCCTGGTCGGGTCTACGTGGGCGTGGTGGCGTGGTGCTGACGGATGAAGTGGTCGCGCGCCCGGTCGAGGTCGCCGGCGAAGGCGAGGTCGACCTGGGTCTGCAGCTCGCGCTCGAGGTGCTCGGCGAATCCCTCACCGGCGATGCTGTGGTCCAGGAGGCGCTTGGTCTCGCGGACACCGGTGGCGGGGTGCTCGGCGATGCGGGCGGCCAGCTGCCGGGCGCGAGCGACCGGATCCGCCACGACCTCGCTGACGTACCCGAGGGCCAGGGCCTCGGCCGCGTCGAGCGACCCGGCGGTGAGGAACAGCTGGCTGGCTCGTGCCGCCCCGATCTGACGCGGGAGGAACCAGGAGAGGCTGAGGTCGCCCGCGCTCATGCCGAGCCGCAGGAACGGGGCGCTGAACACCGCGTCCGGCCCGGCGATGCGCAGGTCGGACGCCGAGGCCAGCGCGAAGCCCGCCCCGACCGCGGGGCCGTTCACGGCCGCCACGACCGGCTGCGGGATGCCGCGCATCAGCAGGATCGCGGCCACCGCGGTGCGCATCATGGCGGTCGCCTCGGACCGGTCGGTGCCGAGGCCCAGCGTGAGATCCATCCCGGAGCAGAAGCCGCGACCGGCGCCGGTCAGCACCACGGCACGGCACTCGGCGTCGTCGCCGATCGCGGCGAGCGCGTCACGCAGGTCGGCCACGAGGCGGCCCGTCACGGCGTTGAGCGTGTCGGCGCGGTCGAGCGTCACGGTCGTGACCGGACCGTCCGCCTCGACGCGCACGGTCACTCGAACCCGCCTCCGCACACGAGCGTCTGGCCGCTCACGTAGTCGGAGTCCGGCGAGCAGAACATCGCGACGGCACCGGCGGCCTCGGCCGGGGTGCCGGCCCGCCCGAGGGGGATGCCCCGTTCGAGCTGCGCGAGGAGCTCGGGGTTCACGCCGACGGCCAGCTCGCGTCCGCCGACGTCGATCGTCGAACCGCCGCCCGCGGGCGCCTCGGTCAGCCGCGTGCGGATCAGGCCGAAGGCCACGCAGTTGACCGTGACGTCGTACCGACCCCACTCCTTGGCCAAGGTCTTGGTCACGCCGATGATCGCGGACTTCGCGGCCGAGTAGTTGACCTGGCCGGTGTTGCCCGACGTGCCGGCGACCGAGGAGATGTTGACGACCTTGCGGGTCACTCGCGGCGCCTCCGCGGCGCGCTCGGCCTTCACGGCCGCCGAGATGACGGGCTGCGCGGCCCGCAGGATGCGGAACGGCGCCTTGAGGTGCACGTCGAGGATGGCGTCGAACTGCTCGTCGGTCATCTTCTGGATGACGCTGTCCCACGTGTAGCCGGCGTTGTTGACGATGATGTCGAGCCCGCCGAACGTGTCGGTGGCCGCGGCGACGAACCCCTCGGCGAAGCCGTCCTCGACGACGCTGCCGACGTGCGCGACCGCCCGCCCGCCGATCGCCTCGATCGCCGCGACGGTCTCCTTCGCCGGCTCGGCGTCGAGGTCGTTGACGACGACAGCGGCGCCGCGCGACGCCAGGGTGAGCGCGATCTCGCGCCCGATGCCGCGTCCCGATCCGGAGACGATCGCGGTCCTGCCCTGCAAGCTGGTCATGACGGCCCTTCGGTGAGGTCGACGACGGCGGTGCCGGTCAACGTGGTGGTGCCGTCCGCGAGCCGGACGGCGAGGTCGAGCGTCGCGAGGCCGTCGGTGACGTCGAGCACCGTGCCGTGGCAGGTGGGGCGCCCCAGCACGGGGGTGATCGCGACGAACCGCACCCCGAGGCTGCGGAGGCGCTCCTGCGGCACCCAGCCGGTCAGGAGTCGGCCCAGGTAGGCCATCGAGAGCATCCCGTGGGCGAACACGTCGTCCAGCCCGGCCGACCGGGCGACGTCCAGGTCGATGTGGATCGGGTTGTGGTCGCCGGAGGCTCCGGCGAAGAGGGCCAGCGTCGTGCGGCTGATCGGGGCGATCTCGAGCGGCGGCAGGGTGGTGCCCGGCACCAGGTCGAGGGTGGGCAGGGCAGTCATGCGGCCACCTCCCGCACGACGATCAGCGAGTCCGCCTCGGCGACCAGCTCGTCGCCGCGCAGGAAGTCGGTGTGCTTGACGACGAAGTCCATGTGCGCGTTCTTCGCGTACGCCTCGGTGATGCGCGACCGGACCGTCACGGTGTCGCCCGCGTGGAGCATCGCGTGGAACGTGAACGACTGCTCGCCGTGCAGCACCCCGCGCAGGTCGACCTCGAGGGCGTCGAGGTAGTCGAAGGGGTCCGGACGCTCGAGGTCGAGCGAGAACACGAACGTCGGCATCGCCACGACGTCCGGGTGCCCGGCGGCCCGGGCGGCGTCGGCGTCGAGGTGCACGGGGTCGGTCTCGCCGACCGCGGCCGCAAAGCTCTTCAGCCGGCCTCGCTCCAGCTCCACGGCGAGGTCGGGGATCGTGACGGCCAGGGCCGCCTCGTGGTCGAGGGCCACGTCAGGCCGCCTTCTCGAACAGGGTCACGACGGCCGCGCCGCCGAGGCCGATGTTGTGGGCCAGGGCGAGCCGTGCGCCCTCCACCTGGCGCGGACCCGCCGTTCCGCGCAGCTGCCAGACGAGCTCGGTGGCCTGCGCCAGCCCGGTAGCGCCGAGCGGGTGCCCCTTCGAGAGCAGGCCGCCGGACGGGTTGGTGACCACACGGCCGCCGTAGGTGTTGTCGCCGTCCATGACGAACTTCTCGCCCGTGCCCTCAGGGGTGAGGCCGAGCGCCTCGTACGACAGCAGCTCGTTGGTGCTGAAGCAGTCGTGCAGCTCGACGACGGCGAGGTCCTCCGGTCCGACCCCGGCGGCCTCGTAGACCTTCGCGGCCGCGGCGGCCGACATGTCGTAGCCGACGATGCGACGCATGTCGTTCGAGTCGAACGTGCTCGGGCCGTCGGTGGTCATGGCCTGGGCCCGGATCACGACGGAGGCGTCGAGCCCGTGCTTCGCTGCGAACTCCGGCGTGCACACGACCGCGGCGGCGGCGCCGCAGGTGGGCGGGCAGCACATGAGCCGGGTCAACGGGTCCGAGATCGCCGGCGAGGCCAACACCTGCTCGACCGTGACCTCGTCGCGGAAGACCGCGTACGGGTTGTTCGCGGCGTGCTGACGGGCCTTGACCGAGATGCGGGCAAACGTCTCGGCGCTCGTGCCGTACAGGTCCATGTGGGCCTTGCCGGCTCCTCCGAACATCTGGGCCGCGAACGGTGCCTCCGTGCGGTCGATCAGGGGCTCCATCGCGTCGTCGAAGCGGACGAACGGCGACGTGCGGTCGGCGAAGCCCATCGACAGGGCGCCGTTGGCCATCTGCTCGAAGCCGAGCGCGAGCGCGCACTCGACCGCTCCGGACTCGACCGCCTGGCGGGCGAGGAACAACGCCGAGGAGCCGGTCGAGCAGTTGTTGTTGACGTTGACGATCGGGATGCCGGTCAGGCCCACGTCGTAGAGCGCGGCCTGGCCCGACGTGGAGTCGCCGTAGACCCAGCCGACGTAGGCCTGCTGCACCGTGGCGTAGTCGACCCCGGCGTCGTCGAGCGCCGCGCGGGCCGCGGTCGCGCCCATCTGCTCGTAGCGCGAGCCCGCGCTCGGCTTCGTGAACGGGACCATGCCGACGCCGGCGACGATGACGGACGAGCTCATGAACGACTCCTCGATGTGGTGTGGGCCACACTCTGTCAGGCTGCTCGATAAATAGTCAAGCCGTACTAGTCATGAATGCTCAGTTGTGGGATATCCTGCAGACGTGCCCAACACTCCCCCGAGCTCCGCCGCCCCCATGCCGGTGCAGCAGCGCGCGTGGGACACGCGGACCCGCATCCTCGAGGCAGCGGTCGCGTGCCTCGCCGAGGAGGGCTACGCGGCGGCCACGACCTCGCGGGTGCAGAGTCGATCAGGGGTCTCGCGGGGCAGCATCCTGCACCAGTTCCCCTCGCGCGACGACCTGCTGATCGCGGCCGTGCAGCACCTGGCGACAGCCCGTACCGCCGACCTCGACGGGCAGCCCGAACGCACCGTCGGCGACGTCGACGCCTCGATCGAGGCACTGTGGGACACGCTCCACGGGCCGCTGTTCGCCGCGACGCTCGAGCTGTGGGTCGCCGCGAAGAACAACCCCGGTCTGGCGGCAGCCCTGGCGCCGCCCGAGCACGACCTCGGCCGCATCATCCGCACGGCCATCGCCGACATGTTCGGGCCCGACCTGGCGGCGCACGAGCGCTTCGGCGACCTCACGTCGCTGCTCCTCACGAGCATGCGCGGCGTGGCCCTGACCTACACCTTCGAGCCCCGCGACCACCGCAGCGACCCGAACCTCGACGTCTGGAAGCGCCTCGCCCGCACGTACCTCCCCTGACCCCCGTGCCGGTTTCCCACGAGACCGCTCGAATCCCGCGTCGGGCGCACGAAACTTCGTGCGCGGGATGCGGGAAACCTGGGTGGACTCACCTTTCCGCGTGGGCTGTGGGTAGCCGTTCGACGAGTGGACGACGGTCGACCATCGTCGGGGCATGCATCCAGACCTCGACAGGCTGCTCGCCGACCGCGGATTCCTGACCCGCCCCGAGGTGCTCGAGCACGGCCTCGACGACCGGGTCCTGACAGCTGCCGTGCGCGACAAGTCCATGCTGCGCATCGGCGCGGGGCTCTACGTCGGTCCGGAGTTCGCGAGTCTTCGGCCCGAGGAGCAGCACGTCATCCGCTGCCATGCGGTCGCCACGCGGTTCGACGGTCGTGTCGCCTTCTCGCACCACTCCGCCGCCGTGCTCCTCGGCGCCTCCGTCTGGGGCACCGACCTCGAGACCGTCCACGTCACTCGGCTCGACAGCGGCCGCGGGCGGCACCAGGCGGGCGTCGCGCATCACGTCGCCGTCATCGAGGATCAGGACCTGCTCGACGTCGACGGACTTCTGACCACGACCGCGCCGCGCGCGGCATGGGACGTCGCGATCCGCGAGACGACGGAGTCGGGTCTCGTGCTGGTCGACTCGATGCTGCACCTCGGGCTGGCCGACCACGACAGCCTCCTGCGTGAAGCACGCGCTCACGCCGACTGGCGTCGTGCCCGTCACGCGAAGCTGACCTTCACCCTCGGCGATGCGGGCGCGGCCTCGGTGGGTGAGTCGCGGTCGCGATACCTCATGCGGGAGTTCCGCCTGCCCAGGCCGGAGCTGCAGGTCCGGATCTACGACCGGGACGGGCGGCTCGTGGGCATCGCCGATTTCGGGTGGCCCGAGCTGCGACACCTCGCCGAGTTCGACGGGATGATGAAGTACGCCAACGGTCGCGACCTGGCCGAGGAGAAGGTGCGGGAGGACGACATCCGCCGTCTTGGTTGGGGGATGACGCGGATGGTCTGGAGCCAGCTCGCCGGCGCACGGCGACGCGCGCTCGCGGCAGAGCTACGAGCCGCCATGGACCAGTCGCGACGCCAGTACGGACATCTCGCCGCCTGAGCACTCATTTCCTGGGTCAACCCACAAATCCCGCGTCGCACACACGAAGTTTCGTGTGCTTGACGCGGGATTCGAGCGGTCTCGTGGGAAACCGCGAGGGGGTCAGAGCTTCGTGCCGGTGCTGCGGAGCTCGGTGCAGGCCTGGACGATGCGGGCGGCCATGCCGGCCTCGGCGGCCTTGCCCCACGCGCGGGGGTCGTACTGCTTCTTGTTGCCGACCTCGCCGTCGACCTTGAGGACGCCGTCGTAGTTCGCCAGCATGTGACCGGCGACCGGGCGGGTGAAGGCGTACTGCGTGTCGGTGTCGACGTTCATCTTCACGACGCCGTAGTCGACCGCCGCCGAGATCTCCTCGGGCAGCGAGCCGGACCCGCCGTGGAACACGAGGTCGAACGGAGCGTCCTTGCCGTACTGGGCGGCGACGGCCTCCTGGGCGGCCTTGAGGATCTCCGGGCGCAGCGTCACGTTGCCCGGCTTGTACACGCCGTGGACGTTGCCGAACGTCAGCGCGGTCAGGTAGCGGCCCTTCTCGCCGACACCCAGCGCGGCGGCCGTGGCCAGCGCGTCCTCGGGGGTCGTGTAGAGGTGCTCGCCCATGCCGCCCTCGACGCCGTCCTCCTCGCCACCGACGATGCCGATCTCGACCTCGAGGATGATCTTCGCCGCGGCGGCGCGGGCCAGGAGGTCCTGCGCGATCTCGAGGTTCTCCTCGAGAGGCACGGCCGAGCCGTCCCACATGTGCGACTGGAAGTACGGCAGGCCGCCGTTCTTCACGCGCTCCTCGGAGGCGGCGATGAGCGGACGCACGAAGCCGTCGAGCTTGTCCTTCGGGCAGTGGTCGGTGTGCAGCGCGACGTTGACCGGGTACTTCTTGGCGACCTCCTGCGCGAAGGCGGCGAAGGCCAGCGAGCCGGAGACCATGTCCTTGACGGTCGGGCCCGACAGGTACTCGGCGCCACCGGTCGAGATCTGGATGATGCCGTCGCTCTCGGCCTCGGCGAACCCGGCCAGGGCCGCGTTCAGGGTCTGCGAGCTGGAGACGTTGATGGCCGGGTAGGCGAAGGACTCGCGCTTGGCCTTGTCGAGCATCTCGGCGTAGATCTCGGGAGTGGCGACGGGCATGGAGGCTCCTGTGTCACGAAGTAAGGGGTCACTGCGGTTCATGGGGTCGGCCGGGGCCGACGCGGGCCAGTATTCCAGCCCGTGGCCCTCAGGCGTCGAGGGCCTTGACCGCCGCACGGGCCGCGACCTGGATCGGGCTCCACACGGAGGCGAACGGCGGCGCGTAGGCGAGGTCGAGCATCACGACGTCGTCGACCGTCATGCCGGCCGTGATCGCGGTGGCCGCGGCGTCGACCCGCAGCCCGGCGTTCTCGGTGCCCACGACCTGCAGACCGAGCATGCGTCGCGAGCCCCGGTCGGCCACCAGCAGCACGGTCATCTCGCCGGACTCGGGCATGTAGCCGGCCCGGTCGCTGGTCTGGATGGTCACCACGACCGGGTCGAAGGCGGCGTCGGTGGCCTGCTTCTCGCCGAGGCCCGTGCGAGAGATCTCGAGCGCGCAGAACTTGGTGATGGCGGTCTGCACGACGCCGGGGAACGTCAGGCGGTTCGGCACCTCGAGCAACGTCGCGACGACGTCGTCGGCGACGACCATGCCCTGCTTGTTCGCGTGCGTGCCGAGCGGCAGGTGGACCGGCAGGTCGGTCGTGCGGTCGCGCGTCTCGACGCAGTCGCCCGCGGCCCAGATGCGGTCGACACCGGCGACCCGCTGGCGGGCGTCGGTGACGATGCCACCCTTGACCCCCGTCGGGAGCCCGGCGTCCGCTGCGAGGTCGGACCTGGCGCGCACGCCGAGGCCCAGCACCACCAGGTCGGCCGGCATGGCCTCGCCGTCGACGACGACTCCGCGCACGTGCCCGTCGTCGTCGAGCTCGAACCCCTCGACGCCGGCTCCGGTGCGCAGCTCGATGCCCCGGCCGCGCATCGCCTCGGCGACCTTCTCACCCAGGCTCGGCTCGATGATGGACAACGGCACCGGCGCCTTCTCGACGACCGTGGTGCTGATGCCGCGGACGACGAAGGCCTCCGCCATCTCGAGCCCGACGTAGCCGCTGCCGACCACCACGACCTGCTGCGGATCGTGCTCGAGCGCGTCGAGCACCCGCTGGCCGTCGTCGATGGACTGCACGCCGAGGATGCCTTCGCCGTCGATGCCGGGCAGGTCGGGCCGCAGCGGCTCGGCACCCGTGGCGATCACGAGCGCGTCGAACGCGATGCGCTCGACCTCGCCGGAGGCCAGGTCCTTCGCCTCGACCTCGCGCGCCTCCAGGTCGATCGAGACCGCCTCGGTGCCCGTGCGGAGGTCGACGCCGTTCTTGCGGTGCTCCTCCGGCGTGCGGGCGACCAGGTCGTCCGGCCCCTCGACCTCGCCCGCGATCCAGTACGGGATGCCGCAGGCGGAGTAGGAGGTCCACTCGCCGCGTTCGAGCACGACGACCTCGTAGGCCTCGGGCAGACGACGACGCAGCGACGCGGCGGCGCTCATGCCGGCCGCGTCACCACCGATCACGAGGACTCGAGCCATGCCGCCGAGCCTAGGGGCAGGTCCTGACAGCCACCCGGCGAGCGCCACCAGCCGTTCATCCGCGATCCCTAGCGTCGCGACGTGACCTCCTCGTCCCGCGACCTGGCCGCCACCGCCGCCTGGGTCATCGCCGCCGTCCTGCTGCTCGCCTATCCCGCCCTACGGCCGTGGGAGGACGAGACGACGCTCGCGGGCGTGGTCGCGTGGGACTCCCCGGCCTGGGTCGTCTCGCACACCGCCGCGATCCTGGGGCTCGTCGCGCTCGTCGCCGCGGCCTCCCTCGACGCCGTGGCCGGACGCCTTCGCACTGCGGTGCCCGTGCTGCTCGCCGCCGGCACAGCGCTCGTCCTGCCCTACTACGGGGCCGAGGCGTACGGCCTGCCGATGATCGGCGAGCTCGCGCGCGAGACGGAGGACGCCTCGCTCGTCGACCTCGGCGACGGCTTCCGGTACGCCCCGGTGCCGGTCACCCTCTTCTCGGTGGGCCTGCTGCTCCTGGCTGTCGCGGGCGTGCTGCTGCTCCTCGGAGCACGCCGGTCGGCGCTGCCGGCCGGCGCGATCCTGCTCGGCATCTGGCTCGTCGCGTTTCTGCCGCAGTTCTTCGGCCCGGCACCCGTGCGCATCGCCCACGGCGTCCTCGCGCTCGCGGCCGGCCTGCTGCTGGCCCTCGCCGTCAGGCGCGGGTCACGCGTCTAGGCGCTTCTCGAACCAGTGCTGGGCGTAGGGATTGTCGTTGTAGCGTGGCACCTCGAGATAGCCCGCGCGCCGGTACATCGCGATCGCGGCCTCCAGCTCGGCGTTGGTGTCGAGCCGCACCACGGGTCGGCCGTGCGCCTGGGCCTCGGACTCCAGGCGTGACAGCAGACGCCCGGCGATGCCAAGTCCGCGTCGCTCGGGGTCGACCCACATGCGCTTGATCTCCGCGATCCCTGGCCCCAGCCACCGCAGCGCGCCGCACCCGACGACGGCTCCCCCTGACCGGGCCACGAGGAACAGGCCCCGCTCCCCCGTGAACTCGACCTCGTCCTGGGCCGCCTGCTCGGGGTCGAAGCCGGTCGAGAACCGCTCGTCGAGCTCACGCAGGTAGGCCGAGACCGCCGCCCTCGCGTCCGCGTGGTCCGGCTCCACCACGTCGACCTGGACGTCGGTCACGGCGTCACCTCCGCGTGCTCGCGGACCCAGGCGTGCATCGCGATCGCGGCCGCCGCACCCACGTTGATCGAGCGGGTCGAGCCGAACTGGCTGATCGAGAGGGTCGAGCCGCAGGCCGCGAGGAGCTCCGGCGAGAGGCCCGGACCCTCCTGGCCCAGCACCAGCGCCACCGACCTGGGCAGCGACGCGCGTTCGATCGGCACCGACCCGGGACCGTTCTCGATCCCGACCAGCGGCACGCCCTCGGCCTCGGCCCACGCGGCGAGGTCCGCGACGTCCGGGTGGTGCCGCACGTGGAGGTAGCGGTCGGTCACCATCGCCCCGCGACGGTTCCAGCGACGCCGGCCGACCACGTGCACCTCCGCGACGTTGAACGCGTTGGCCGTGCGCACGATCGACCCGATGTTGAAGTCGTGCTGCAGGTTCTCGATCACGACGTGCAGCGGCTGCCGGTTCGTGTCGAGGTCGGCGACGATCGCCTCGTGCCGCCAGTAGCGGAACCGATCGACGACGTTGCGACGGTCACCGCCGGCCAGCAGCTCGGGGTCGAGGCGGGGGTCGTCGGGCCAGGCGCCCTCCCACGGGCCGACGCCCACCTCGAGCCGGTCCGGCTCGTCGCTCATGCCCCGTAGGTGCTGCGATACGTGCGGACCGCGTCGAGGTGCTCGGCGTGGCTGCCCGTCTCGGCCAGGTACGCGATGAGCTGGTCGAGGTTCACGATCGCGTCGACCCCGATGCCGAGGTCGCGCTCGACCTCGCCGATCGCCGAGAGCTCGCCCTTCCCGCGCTCCTGACGGTCGACCGCGACCGTCACGCCGACCAGCTCGGCGCCGGCGGCGGCGACGATGTCGGCGACCTCGCGGATCGCGGTGCCGGCGGTGATGACGTCGTCGACGACCAGGACGCGACCCTCCAGCGGGGCGCCCACGATGGTGCCGCCCTCGCCGTGGTCCTTGGCCTCCTTGCGGTTGAAGCACCACGGGACATCGCGCCCGTGGCGCTCCGACAGCTGCACCGCCGTGGCGGCCGCGATGGGGATGCCCTTGTAGGCCGGGCCCAGGAGGACGTCGAACTCGCGGTCGGCCGCGACGATCGCGTCGGCGTAGAACCGGCCGAGCCCGGCCAGCGCGGCGCCCGTGCGGAAGCCGCCCGCGTTGAAGAAGTACGGCGAGGTGCGTCCCGACTTCAGGGTGAACTCGCCGAACGAGAGCACGCCGAGGTCGAGCGCGAACTCGACGAACGCTCGCTGGTAGTCCTCGATGGGAGGCGTCGCGGATTCCGTCACTGCGCGGCGGGAGCGGCCTGGGCCGCGGGCTTCTCCACGACGTCGACCAGGTCGCCGATGACGACCCGTCGGTTGTCGGTGTGGAACATCTCCGCACACGTGATCATCGTCAGGACCGGATCGGTGGGCACGGCACCGCGTGCGTCCGGGTCGGGCACCGGGTACAGCGGCCAGCTGGTCGAGTAGTCGACCTTGATCTCGTCGCCGTTCATGCGGAGCTCGTAGGTGTACAGGTGCGTGCGGGTCTCGATCTCGATCTTGTCGCCCGCGCGCAGGTCCATGATCCGCTTGAAGACGGCACCGCGGCCGCTGCGGTGACCCGCGATCACGAAGTTGCCGACCTCACCCGGTCCGACGCCCTTCTCGTACCAGCCGACGCCGCTCGCGAGGGCCGCGCGGCCCTTGGAGTCGAGCAGGTCGCTGCCCGGGATGATGGGCATCTCGTAGTCGCTGCCCCAGCGCTCGACGCGGAGCAGGCCGATGGCGTTGGAGTCGATGTTGTTCGCCCAGTCCTCGGCGATCTGGTCCTTGACCTCTTCCTGCTTCTGCGCGGCGATGATGTTGGTGCCGTACAGCTCCCAACCGACGTACGCGATGAAGCCCACGCCCGTCAGCACGAGGGCGAGGCCCAGGATCGTCAGCAGACGGCTGCGGCGCCGCGGCTTGCGACGGCGCGGCGGGGGCGAGGACGGCTGCTCAGGAGCCTCGATGACGGCCATGGTGCTGCGATTCTCGCACACGGATCCAGGTCCGGGGGAGCAAAAAGTTTCCTCGGTGACACTCCGACGGCCCGAAGTGGTTGACGAGCAGATGTCCGTTGTGCGTACACTGTGATCAGCCCCGCCGTTTCACCCCCCGAGAACGGCGGGGTCTTTACATGTCCGGGTGCTTTTCTCCCCCGGATCCGGCCTCGGGCGCTCCCCTCGCCTGCCGCCTATGCTCGCGGGCATGGTTCGTCCCAGCACGCGCATCGAGGGCTTCGGCACGACGATCTTCGCCGAGATGAGCGCCCTCGCGGCGCGCACCGGCTCCGTCAACCTCGGGCAAGGCTTCCCCGACACGAGCGGACCGGCCGAGCTGCTCGACCGCGCTCGGGCAGCGATCGCCGCGGGCGACAACCAGTACGCCCCCGGCCTCGGCACCCCCGAGCTCCGCGCGGCGATCGTGCGGCACCAGGCCCGCCACCATGGCATCGAGCTCGACCCCGACACGCAGGTGGTGGTCACGACGGGCGCCACGGAGGCGATCGCCGCGGCCGTGCTGGGGCTCGTGGACGCCGGCGACGAGGTCGTCGTGATCGAGCCGTTCTACGACTCCTACGTCGCCATGGTGCGGATGGCGGGTGCAGTGCCCCGGGCCGTGACGATGCGCGCCCCCGACTTCCGGCTCCCGGTCGAGGAGCTGCGGGAGGTGGTCGGCCCTCGCACCCGGGCGATCATGGTCAACAGCCCGCACAACCCCACCGGAGCCGTCCTGTCGGACGAGGAGCTGACGGCCCTCGCCGACATCGCCGAGCAGCACGACCTCACCGTGATCAGCGACGAGGTGTACGAGCACCTCACCTTCGACGGCGTCGTCCACCGCCCGCTCGCGACCGTGCCCGGTCTCGCGGAGCGCACGCTGACGATCTCGAGCGCCGGCAAGTCGTTCTCGGTCACGGGCTGGAAGGTCGGGTGGGCCACGGGTCCGGCGCACCTCGTCGATGCCGTGATGGCCGCCAAGCAGTGGCTCAGCTACACCTCCGGCACCCCGTTCCAGGGCGCGGTGGCCTGGGCCCTCGACCACGCCGACGACTTCGTGGCCGACCTCGCGGTCCAGCTGCAGGCCCAGCGCGACCGCCTCTGCGACGGGCTCGAGGGCGTCGGGTTCGACGTGATCCGGCCCCAGGCCACCTACTTCGCGACGACCGACATCCGCCCGCTCGGCTTCGACGACGGGCTCGACTTCTGCCGCCGCCTCCCCGAGCTGGCGGGAGTCGTGGCGGTGCCTCACCAGGTGCTGCACCTCGACCCCGGACCGGGTCGACCGTTCGTGCGCTGGGCGTTCTGCAAGCGGCCCGAGGTCATCGACGAGGCCCTGCAGCGCCTGCAGCGACTCGTGCCCGCGTAACCGCCGCGGACCCCGGTCGTTGAACTCTGCAGAACCCCACAGCATCGGAGGACATCGTGGACCAGTGGCTCGGACTCATCGTCTCGACTCTCATCCTGCTCGAGGGCTTCCTGCTCGCCGTCGCGGTCTACCCGCTCATCTTCGAGCGCAAGAGCCGCACGAGCTGACCCTCACCGACCTCACGTAGCAGGACCCCGGCCCTCGGCCGGGGTCCTGCTGCGTTGCGGGGAGGCAACGCAGAAGCCCGGCTCCCAAGGGGAAACCGGGCTTCTGTGTGGAGCCGCCTGTCGGAATCGAACCGACGACCTTCTCATGACGAGTGAGACGCCCTGCCGGGTCGGGCTCAGGCAACGCAGAAGCCCGGCTCCCAAGAGGAAACCGGGCTTCTGTGTGGAGCCGCCTGTCGGAATCGAACCGACGACCTTCTCATTACGAGTGAGACGCTCTGCCGACTGAGCTAAGGCGGCGGAGTCCGCCAGGGATCGCCCGTCGGACCGAGAGCCGATGTTACCCACCTGGAGGCGGCGAGGCGAATCCGGGTCGGGCCTCTCCTAGAATCATCGTGTGAGCGACGACAGCGTGACCGAGGAGCTCGGTCGGATCCGTGCCAGCATCGACAACATCGACGCGGCGCTCGTGCACCTGCTCGCGGAGCGGTTCAAGCACACCCAGCGCGTGGGACGCCTCAAGGCGACCCACGACCTGCCGCCCTCGGACCCCGCGCGGGAGGCCCGCCAGATCGAGCGGCTGCGCGCGCTCGCGCTGGAGGCGGACCTCGATCCGACGTTCGCCGAGACGTTCCTGACCTTCATCATCGACGAGGTCATCCGCCACCACGAGGCCGCCCGCCAGTAGGGCGCCCTCAGCAGTCGGGGTCCTCGTCGGGGACGGTGCCGTCGACCAGGTAGGCGTCGACCGTCTCGGTGATGCACTCGTTGCCCGACTGGTAGGCCGTGTGGCCGTCGCCGTCGCGGGAGATCAGCACGCCCGAGTCGAGGAGGTCGGCCAGCTCGACCGCCTGCTCGTACGGCGTTGCGGGGTCGCGCGTCGTGCCGAGCACCAGGATGGGCGGGGCGCCCTTGGCGGTGAAGTCGACCGGCTCGGCGTCGGACTCGAACGGCCAGGCCGAGCAGCCCGCGGCGCCGAGGCCGAGGGCGCGGCCGAACACGGGCGAGACCTCGGTGAACTGGGCGAGCTCGCCCTCGATCTCCTCGAAGGTCGGCCGCTCGGTCGCGTCGAGGCAGTTGACCGCGGTGATGACCTGACCGATGTTCGAGGCGTACGACCCGTCCGGGCCGCGCTCGAAGTACAGGTCGGACAGCGTCTGCAGGTCCGAGCCGTCGCCCTGCCCGAACGCGGAGGTGAGGGCCCGCGTGAGCTCGGGCCAGAGCGACTCGCTGTAGAGCGGCAGCGCGATGCCGAAGAACGCCTCGCCCTCGGTCAGCGGCCGCTCGTCGTCGCCCGTGGGCATGGGCTGCGCGTCGATCTGCACGAGGAGGTCGGCGAGCTTCTGCTCGCCTGCCGCCGCGTCGGTGCCGAGCGGGCAGTCCGCCTCGCTGACGCAGTCGGCGATGTAGGCCTCGAGCGCGCGCTGGAAGCCGGTGGTCTGCCCGAGCGCGGACTCGACCGGGCCGAGCTCGGGGTTGATGGCGCCGTCGAGCACCATGCGTCCGACCTTCTCGGGGAAGAGCCCGGCGTACGTGGCTCCGAGGTACGTGCCGTACGAGGCGCCGAACCAGTTGAACTTCGTGTCACCGACCAGGGCGCGGGCGATGTCCATGTCGCGGGCGACCTCGACGGTCGAGACGTGGGCGGCGAGCTCGCCGGAGTTCTCCTCGCACGCCTCGGCCATGCCGGTCAGCTGGTCGGCCGCGGCCTGGGTCTCGGCGGGGTCGTCCGGGGTCGGGTCGGTGTCGACGTACGCGTCGAACTGCTCGTCGTCGTAGCACTCCAGCGGCGAGCTGATGCCGACGCCGCGGGGATCGACGCCGACGATCGCGTACTCGTCGAGGACGTCGTCGCCGAGCGCGTACGACATCGAGACGGCGTAGTCGATGGCCGAGCCGCCGGGGCCGCCCGGGTTGACGAACAGGTGCTGCTCGGCGTCCTCGTCGCCGATGACGCGCATCTCGATCTCAGTGGTCTCGCCGTCGGGCTCGGCGTAGTCGATCGGCACCGTGATGGCGGCGCAGCGGTCGTCGCCGCAGTCCTCCCAGTCGAGCTCCTGCGTGTAGAACTCCTCGAGCCCCTCGGGGATGTCGCTCTCGCTCGTGGGCTCCGGGTCGGCGCGTTCGTCGTCGTCTCCCCCGGTGAGCAGCAGCACGCCCGTGACCGTGCCGGCCACGATCAGGGCGAGCACGAGCCCGCCGATGATCCAGAGCTTCTTCATCGTCCGTCCCCCGTTGGTTGACTGCCCGGTGCCCGCGTGCTCGGCACGAATCTCGACATGAGTCGTTCCAGCGCCAGTAGCGGCGCCGCGTTGGCCTCGAGGGCCGACCTGCACTCCACGATCGCATCGATCGCGCCCAGCGTCGTCTCGACGGTCCACAGCCGGGCCTGGTCGGAGATCGCCTCGGCGACGTCGGCGTTGACCAGCCCGGCCCGGGCGGAGGCCGCGCCGAGCTGCAGGGCGACGACGTCGCGGCAGAACGACAGGAGGTCGAGCAGCACGCCGTCGATGGCGTCGCGGGCGAGCCGCTTGCGCCGGCGCTCCTGCTCCTTCGTGAGGCTCGACAGGGCACCCGCGTAGCCGGCCGGACGCTTGCCCCGGTCCTCCACGCCCCACGAGGCCTTGAGGTCCTCGAGCTCGCGCACGTCGGCGACGTCGCAGAACGCGGCCGCGCGGGCCGTGGCCTCGGTGTCGACCTGGGTGGCCGCGACGAGCGCGTCGCCCAGGTGGCCGACCCGCTGCGGGATCGAGAGGATCTGGCGCCGGCGCTCGCGGGAGTCGGGATCGCGAGCCAGGCCACGGGCCCGACCGATGTGCCCCTGCGAGGCCGCGGCCACCGCGGCCGCCAGCTGCGGCTCGACGCCGTCGCGACGCACGAGCAGCTCGGCGATGGCAGCCGGCGGAGGCGTGCGCAGCACGACCGAGCGGCAGCGCGAGCGGATCGTGACGATGACGTCCTCGGCCGCCGGCGCGCAGAGCATCCAGATGGTCTGGCGCGACGGCTCCTCGAGCGACTTGAGCAGCGCGTTGGCCGCCTGGTCGGTCAGGCGGTCGGCGTCCTCGACGACGAGCACCTGCCAGCGGCCGACCGAGGGGTGCAGGGCCGAGCGACGCACGGCGTCACGGGCCAGGTCGACACCGATGGAGAGACCGTCGGTGCGCACGACCTGCACGTCGGGGTGCGACCCGGCAGCCGCCATGCGGCACGACTCGCACTCGCCGCACCCACCCGTGTCGCACTGCATCGCCGCCGCGAACGCCAGGGCCGCGGTCGAGCGACCCGAGCCGGGCGGGCCCGTGAACAGCCAGGCGTGCGTGGACCCGCGCGGATCGGCGACCACGCCGCGCAGCACCTCCACCACCGGCTCCTGGCCCACCAGCTCGTCCCAGACGGTCATGGCAGGAGCTCGCTGAGACGTGTGCGGATCTCGGTGTGCACGACGGACGGGTCGCGGTCGGCGTCGACGACGAGGTACTCGTCGGGCCGGGCGGCCGCGAGGTCGAGGAAGTGCTGGCGGACGCGACGGTGGAACTCCAGCGGCTCGGACTCGATGCGGTCGTGGCCGTCGCCGGCGCGCCCCGCCCGTACCAGGCCGACCTCAGGGTCGACGTCGAGCACGACGGTCAGGTGGGGGCGCAGCTCGTTCGTGGCCCAGCCGGCCACCCGAGCCAGCTCGTCGGCGTCGATCGCGCGTCCGGCGCCCTGGTAGGCGAGCGTGGAGTCGACGTAGCGGTCGCACACGACGACCTCGCCCCGCGCGAGCGCCGGCTGGATGACGGTCGCGACGTGCTCGGCCTTGTCGGCGGCGTAGACGAGCGACTCCGTGCGGGGGTCGAGGGCACCCGTCGCCGGGTCGAGCAGGATCTCGCGCAGCCTCGCGCCCACCGGCGTGCCACCGGGCTGGCGGGTGCGCAGGACCGTGTGCCCGTTCGCCTGCAGCCACTCGACCACGAGCGCGGTCTGCGTGGACTTGCCGCCGCCCTCGCCGCCCTCGAGCACGAGGAAGAAGCCGGTGCCGGGGTCAGAGGCCATGCGGGGAGCCTAGTCCGTCGTACCGACGTCAGACCGACACGACCTCGAGGGTCAGTCCGAGCCGGCTCGCCGTGGTCTCGGCAGCGGTCAGGTCGAGCGCCTGGGCGCCCGGCACCGAGACGCGCAGCCGCGGCTGGGCCTGGTGGACCTGCCGGGTCGCGTCGTAGCCCGCGACCACGGTGACCGTGCCCAGCGCGTCGAGCACCTCGCGCGCGTCGACGAGCCAGTCGCAGTCGTCGGCGTCGTTGAACGTGACGGCGCTGGCCTCCCCCGTCGGGAGCACCCCGGAGACCGAGAAGGTCTCGACCAGGTCGGCGAGCTGCTCGTCGGAGCAGACCTCGCCGGCGATCGTCAGCGCGTCGGCCTGGGTCGTGAGGGTCGTCCGGCCGCTGAAGGCCTCGACCGAGGTCTCGCCCGAGCCGAGGGCCGCGAGGGCCCGTGCCCGGTCGAGACGGTCGGCGATGTCGTCGCGGAGCCCGTCGTCGTCGGGGGCGGGAGCGCGCACCCGGAAGGCGAACTGGGTGCGGGCCGGACCGCCGTCGGCGTTCTCGGCCTCGACGTCGACCTGCAGGCTGTAGGCGATCTGGTTGTCGACCTCCTGGGCCGTGATCTCCCAGACCTCCTCGACGATCTCGGAGTCGTTCAGGTCGTCCGCGAGCGTCACCGAGACGCTGGCCGTGCCCGACCAGGGCAGGTTGTTCGAGGCCGAGATCGACGAGTCCACGACGTTCTCGCGGTCGTCGAGCAGACGCTGGAACTCACCCGCGAACGCCGTGCCCTTGTTGACCGCGCCGCAGCCGGCCACGGCCGCGACGAGGAGCGCCACGACGACCAGCGCCACCGTCCTCCTCATGGCCACGACCCTAGGCGAGGCGCCCGCTCGTCATGGATCACTGCATCACCGTGACGGTGACGCCACGTCCCGCGGCCAGCTGCTGCAGGGCCGTGACGTCCGGGACGGCCCCGTCGGCGAAGGTCAGGTACAGCTGCGTCTCGCCGGCGGGGATCCTCAGGTCGGCGGAGTACGTCACGACGGGCGCGAGGGCGCGCGACGCGTCGAGGACCTCGCTGACCGCACCGGCCCACTGGCAGGCCACGATCTGCGAGACGTCCACCGAGGAGGACCTGCCGTCGGCGTCGGTCGGCCCCTCGATCGTCACGTCCGCATAGGCGCCGCCGACGAGGCGCGGGTCTCCGCAGACCCCGACCGCCATCGCGACCGGGTCGCCCCCGGTCTGCACCGCCGGGCCGTTGCGGTCGGTGCTGACCACCGCTGGTCCTTGGCTGTGCTCCACGAGGGCGACGGCCGCCTCCTGCTCGCGCAGCACCTGCGCAGGGGTGTAGTCGAGCACGCGGCCGTCCTTGGCGGTGACCACGAGGTAGAGCTCGGTGGTCGCGGGCGATCCGTCGCCGGTGAGCGCCGAGGTCTGCACCCGGAGCTCGTACGTCACCTCGCCGGAGACCTGGAACGCGGTGATCTCCGAGACCTCGTCGGCGACCTGCTCGGCGGTGAGCCCCTCGGTCATCCCGATCGTCACGAGGACGTCGACCTGTCGATTCGGGTCGCGCTCCAGCTCGACCGACACCTCCTCGACCGCGTCGCGGCCCTCCAGGTAGGTCTCGAGCTCCGCGGCGGGGTCGAAGCGCCCCGACGTGTCGTCGGCGTCACCCTCGTCGCCGCCGCCGGAGCAGGCGGTCGCCGCGAGCAGCACCAGTCCGATCACCAGTGTCCGGACGTGGTGGCGTGCGGTGCGTCCAGTGACGCTCATGAGTCTCCCTCGATCGTCAGTGCGACGGTGCCTCGTTCGGCGAACGTCTCGAGTGCTGCCAGCTGCGCCGACGTCGGGTCGGCAAGCGTCAGGGTGATCTCCGGCTGCTCGGAGTGCGGGTTCACCACGGTGAAGGACTCGACCGCGGCTTCCTGGCCGGCCACGTTGATGAAGGCGGGCACCCCGGGCGAGATGTCGCACTCGGAGCCGTCTCTCATCGTCACGCTCCCGTGTCCGCTGTGGTGGGTGGGACCGCTGACCGTCAGGTCGTCGACGCGGGACGTCACGTCGTCGGAGAGGTAGCAGATCTCCCGCGCCAGGTAGAGCGGGTCGCCGCCGCTCTCGTACTGTGTGCCGGCCGACGTCGCCGTCATGGTCGTCTCCCCGGCCCCCAGGCCGACGAGCGCCCGCGCCAGGTCGAGCTCGAGCAGGATCTCCTCACGGGGCGCGTCACCGTCCGGGGCGGGCTCGGTGACCTCGAGGTGGAACGCCGCGAGGGCGGGCGTGCCGTCACCGGCCGCGGCCGCCACTCGCACCTGCAGCCCGTAGGGCACCTGCGCGTCGAGCTCGTGGTGCGTGACCGCCCAGACCTCCTCGACGACGTCGATCTCGCTCAGGTCGGCGGCGAGAGTGATCGTGACGAGCACCTCGTCCTGCCCGGACACCTCGACCTCGGTGATCGCTTCCCGCTCCTGCAGGTACGACGTCATCTGCTCCGCGAACGCCTCGACGTCGCGGCCCGAGCCGCACCCGGCGAGGGTCGCCGCGACCAGCGCCGTCGCAAGCATCCCGATCACCCTCCGCATGCCCTGACCCTAGGTGGCGGCTGTGAGGCGGGCGATGGGGATCGGTCCCCTCGGCTCAGCGCTGCACCGCATCGATCTCCGCGAGCAGCGCGGCCTTCGCCGCGTCGCCCTGGAATGAGAAGCGCACGGACTGACGGACGAGCTCGACCAGACCTGTGGCGTCCAGCTGCAGCAGGTCGGCCGCGACCTCGTACTCCTGCAGGAGCGTCGTGGAGAACATGGGCGGGTCGTCGGAGGCGATCGTCACGGGAACGCCGGCGGCCACGAGCTGCGGGAGCGGGTGCTCGGCCAGGTCAGCGACGGCGCCGGTGCGGACGTTGGAGGTCGGGCACACCTCGAGCGCGATCTGGCGATCGGCGAGGTGGGCCATCAGTCGCTCGTCCTGGGCTGCGGCGATGCCGTGGCCGATGCGCTCGGCACCGAGGTGCTCGAGGGCGTCCCAGACCGTCTGCGGACCCGTGGTCTCGCCGGCGTGCGGCACGCTGTGCAGGCCGGCGGCCCTCGCGGCCGCGAAGTGGGGCGCGAACTGGGGGCGGGGCACCCCGACCTCGGGCCCGCCGAGGCCGAATCCCACGAGCCCGTCCGGGCGCTGCGTCAGGGCGATCTCCAGCGTCGCGTCGGCGGCGGGCAGCCCGGACTCGCCGGGGATGTCGAAGATCCAGCGCAGCTCGGTGCCGTGGTCGCGCGCGACCCGGTGGCGGGCGTCCTCGATCGCCTCGCAGAACGCCTCGGCCGCGATGCCGCGGATCACCGACGTGTAGGGGGTGACGGTGAGCTCGGCGTACCGGACGTTCTGGCGGGCCAGGTCGGCGCCGATGTCGTACGTCAGCGTCGCGACGTCGTCGGGGTCGCGGATCAGGTCGACGACCGAGAGATAGACCTCGATGAAGTGGGCGAAGTCGGTGAACGTGAAGTAGTCCGCGAGCAGCACCGGGTCGGCGGGGACGGGGCTGGAGCCCGCGTGGCGCGCGGCGAGCCGGGCGACCGTCTCGGGGCTCGCGGACCCCACGTGGTGCACGTGCAGCTCGGCCTTCGGCAGGGCGGCGATCAGGTCGGTCAGCGGGGACGTCTGGGGTGCCATGGTGGCCTCCTCGGGATCGGAGGCGCCCTTGCGTCGTGCGGGCCGGCGAGCGTGGCGGGCCGAGCCCGTCGCAGCGCCTCTCGCCGACCGTGCCGGTCACGCTACGTCAGGCACGGCGTGCGCGTCGAGGGTCAGGTCGGCGCGTCGGCGACCCGGGCCAGGATCGTGTCGGCGGCCGCGTCCGGGGCCTCGGTGGGGATCCAGTGGCTCACGCCCGGCAGCACGACGAGCTCGTAGGGGGCGTCGACGAAACGGGCGCTGCCCTCGACGGACGCGCGGCCGACGTAGAGGTCGCGGTCGCTCCACAGCATCGTCGTGGGGACGCTCACGCGGGTCTCGCCCTTCCGGTCCACGAAGGGCATGGCGCGGTACCAGGCGATCCCGCCGGGCAGTGCGCCGTGCTGCACGATGTCGCGCCGGAAGCGGGCGATCGCGGTGTCGTCCATGCCGCCGGCGCGCATCCAGCGCTCGACCGGCCCGCCCTGCCGGCTGGCCAGGAGCTCGGGGAGGAACGGGATCTGGAACGCGAGCATGTACCAGGACTTCAGGCCCTGCGTGGTGCGGGTGAGCGCGTGCAGGAACGAGGCGGGGTGCGGCACGGACAGCGCCGTGAGCGTGCGGACGAGGTCGGGTCGGGCGATCGCGAGCGACCACGCGACCATCGCGCCCCAGTCGTGGCCGACCACGTGGGCGCGCCCGCCGGCTCGCTCGACCAGCGTGGCGACGTCACCGACGAGCAGGTCGACGCGGTACGCGCGGCGGCCCTTCGGGCGGGCTCCCGGCGAGTAGCCGCGCTGGTCCGGCGCGAGGGTGCGGTAGCCCTCGGCGTGCAGCCGCGCGGCCACCTGCTCCCACGACGAGGCGCGCTCGGGGAAGCCGTGCAGCAGCACCACCACGTCACCCTCGAGCGGCCCGGAGTCGACGACGTCGAAGGTCAGGCCGTCGTTGACGTAGCTCGTGATGCGGTCGGTCATACCGAGAGTATGGACCGCGCCGAGCGGACCCCACCACCCTCAGCCACCCCGCCTGCCTCCAGATGTGTGCGCTTACCGACCTGGATCCGGCCCAGAAGGGTCGGTTAGCGCACACATCGTGAGGGGAGCGGGCGGTGAAGGGCGGCCGGTCCACGCTGGGTGGTGCAGGCCGCTTGTCCGGCACCACCGGACCCGGGCTGGGGTCAGTCGGCCTTCTTGGCGGTCTTCGTGGACGTGCCGGTCTTCTTCGCCGCCGTCTTCTTCGCCGTGGTCTTCTTGGCGGCCGTCTTCTTCGCCGTGGTCTTCTTGGCCGGGGACTTCTTGGCGGCCTTCTTCGCGCCCTTCTTGGCGGGGGCCTTGGCGCGGCGCTCCGCGAGGAGCTCGTGGGCGCGCTCGGGGGTGATCGTGTCGACGTCGTCGGACTTGCGCAGGCTGGCGTTGTGCTCGCCGTCGGTGACGTACGGACCGAAGCGGCCGTCCTTCACGACGATCGGCTTCTCGCTGACCGGGTCGACGCCGAGCTCCTTGAGCGGCGCGGCGGCGGCGCGACGGCCGTAGGTCTTGGGCTGGGAGTAGATGACCCGGGCCTCGGCCTCGGTCAGCGTCAGCAGCTGGTCCTCGGACTCGATCGAGCGCGAGTCGGTGCCCTTCTTGAGGTAGGGACCGTAGCGGCCGTTCTGCGCCGTGATCTCCTCGCCGTCCTCACCCGTGCCCACGACGCGCGGCAGCGTCAGCAGCTTGACGGCGTCGTCGAGCGAGAGCGAGTCGAGCTCCATCGTCTTGAACAGGCTCGAGGTGCGGGGCTTGGCCGTCTTGGGCGATCCGTCCGGCAGCGACTCCACGACGTACGGGCCGTAGCGACCGTTGCGGGCCACGATGTCGAGGCCCGTCTCGGGGTGCGTGCCGAGGTGCTTCTCCTGACCGGACGGGTTCTGGAGCAGCTCGCGGGCCGCCTCGAGGGTCAGCTCGTCGGGCGGCAGGTCCTCGGGCACGTTGGCGCGGGTCGGCACCTCGGAGCCACCGTCGCCGGGCACCATCGGAGGACCCTCCACGTACGGGCCGTAGCGGCCCACGCGCACCGCCACGCCCTCGCCGAGCTCGAACGTGGCCAGGCCACGGGCGTCGATGTCGGGCAGGTTCTCGACGAGCCGCTTCAGGCCCGTGTCGCCCTCGCCGCCGCCGGTCCAGAAGCCTTCCAGCACGCGGAGGCGGTCCTCGCGGCCGTGCGCGACCTCGTCGAGCACGTCCTCGAGCTGGGCCGTGAACGAGTAGTCGACGAGCCGGCTGAAGTGCTGCTCGAGCAGGCGCACGACGCTGAAGGCGATCCACGCCGGGACCAGCGCGGTGCCCTTCTTGTAGACGTAGCCGCGGTTCTGGATCGTGTTGATGATCGAGGCGTAGGTCGACGGGCGGCCGATCTCGCGCTCCTCGAGCTCCTTGATCAGGCTGGCCTCGGTGTAGCGGGCCGGCGGCTTGGTCTCATGGCCGCTCGGCACCAGCTCGTGCGCCAGCACGGTGTCGCCCTCGGTGAGGTTCGGCAGCTTGGTCTGCTGGTCGTCACCCTGGGCCGTCGGGTCCTCGTGGGTCTCGACGTAGGCCTTGAGGAAGCCGTGGAACGTGATGGTGCGGCCCGACGCCGTGAACTCGACGGCGCGGCCGTCGGCCGCGTCGCCGGCGAGCTTGATCGAGAGCTGCTCGCCCTGCGCGTCCTTCATCTGCGAGGCGATCGTGCGCTTCCAGATGAGCTCGTAGAGCTTGCCCTCGTCGCCACCGAGGCCGGCCTGCTGCGGCGTGCGGAACTTCTCGCCGGACGGGCGGATGGCCTCGTGCGCCTCCTGGGCGTTCTTGGACTTGCCGGCGTAGACGCGCGGCTTGTCGGGCAGGTACGAGGCGCCGTACAGCTCCTTGACCTGGGCCCGGGCCGCCGTGAGGGCGGTCTGGCTCAGCGTCGCCGAGTCGGTACGCATGTAGGTGATGTAGCCGCCCTCGTAGAGCCGCTGTGCGACCTGCATCGTGCGGGCCGCGCCCCAGCCGAACTTGCGGGACGCCTCCTGCTGCATCGTCGTGGTGCGGAACGGGGCGTACGGCTTGCGCGTGTAGGGCTTGGCCTCGACCGACGCGACGCGCAGCGGGCGACCGCGCAGCCCCTCGGCGAGCGCCGTGACGGCCGCCTCGTCGAGCTGCACGACGTCGGGGTTCTTGAGCTGTCCGTCGGCACCGAACGCCGAGCCGGTCGCGATGCGCTTGCCCTCGACCGTCATCAGCCGAGCCGGGAAGTAGCGGGGGTCGTGCTCCTCGTTCGCGTCGAACGTCGCGTCGAGGTCCCAGTAGGAGGCGGAGCGGAACGCCATGCGCTCCCGCTCGCGCTCGACCACGAGGCGCGTCGCCACCGACTGCACGCGGCCGGCGGACAACCCGCTCATGACCTTCTTCCACAGCACGGGGCTGACCTCGTAGCCGTAGAGGCGGTCGAGGATGCGGCGGGTCTCCTGCGCGTCGACGAGGTCCATGTCGACGTCGCGCGGGTTGGCGATCGCGCGCTGGATCGCCTCCTTGGTGATCTCGTTGAAGACGATGCGCTTGACCGGCACGTTCGGCTTCAGCTCGTCGAGCAGGTGCCACGCGATGGCCTCGCCCTCGCGGTCCTCATCCGTCGCGAGCACGAGCTCGTCGGCGTCCTTGAGGAGCTTCTTGAGCTTGGTGATCTGCGACTTCTTGCCGGCGGACACGACGTAGACGGGCTCGAACCCGTTGTCGATGTCGACGCCCAGGCGCGCCCAGGGCTGACCCTTGTACTTGGCGGGCACCTCGTCGGCACCCTGCGGGAGGTCACGGATGTGACCGACCGAGGCGTCCACGACGTAGCCGTCGCCGAGGTAGCCCGCGATGCTGCGGACCTTGTTCGGTGACTCGACGATGACGAGGCTGGTCAAGGAAGTTCCTCTCTCTCGCCGGGAGCATCAGCAACCCGGCGGGCACACCGTAGCGCGTTCCGTCAACCGTTCCGCACCCGCGCGGTACTGGGGTACCCGTGTCGACCCGGCCTCATGCGGGTCGGAGGAAGCCCTCTGCGACGAGCTCGGACACCTCCGGGCGACGCTCCGCGAGGAGGGACTCCGGATCCAGGTCGAGCAGGGTGCCGATGGCCCCGAGCACCTGACCGGCGGTCAGGTCGCCGTCGCAGGCCGACAGCAGCCCGGCCGTCACGGTGTCGACGCGGCGCTCGCGGCGCAGCCCGTCCTGGAGGCGCACCGTGATGACCGCGGGGTCCTCCGCACCCGGCGGCCCCCACGCGTGCTGGACGAGGTCAGGGGCCACGACCCAGGCGTGGTCGAGCACGTCGCCAGGCACGTCGAGGGCCGCGGCCCACTGCTCCACGACCGGACCGACGGGGCCCGAGACCTGGCCGTCCCACGCCTCCACACGCACGGAGGGCACGTCACGACCGGCTCGCCGCAGCGTGATCCAGCCGAAGCCCATGGACTCGATGCCCTGCTCGACGAACCAGGTGAGCCAGCGGTCGTAGGCCTCGGTGTAGCCGGGGCGGCCCCGGTGGCCGGAGTCGGCGAGCCACATCTCGGTGTAGGTGGGGAGGTCGACCTCCTCTCGCTCGAGCACCCAGGCGTCGAGCCCGGTCGGCGCCACCCAGGACGCGAGCCGCTCCTGCCAGTCGGCACCGGTCGGGTGGACCCAGGCGGCGAGCAGGTGGCAGAGGCCGTCCTCGGTCAGGTGGTCGGCGGCGCCGGCGACCAGTCGGCGCACGACGTCGTCACCGGCGAAGCCCGTCTCGCGGTAGACCAGACGGTCGCCGTCGGGAGGCGAGACCACGAACGGCGGGTTGGACGCGATGACGTCGAACCGCTCCCCCGCGACGGGCTCGTAGAGGCTGCCGCCGCGCACGTCGAGCGCGACCCCGTTCAGGCGGCCCGTGAGCCGCGCCAACGCCAGGGCACGGTCGTTGACGTCGGTGGCCACCACCTCGGTGGCGTGCTGCGCGAGGTGCAGGGCCTGCACGCCGCACCCGGTGCCGAGGTCGAGCGCACGGCCGACCGGGCGGCGGTGCACCAGCCGTGCGAGCGAGGACGAGGCCTCGCTGATGCCCAGCACGTGCTCGGGGCCGACCTCGACCGGCATCGCGTCCTGGCCCGGGGTCAGGTCGCAGACGACCCACCAGTCGTGGACCTCGTCGCCGTACGGCCGGACGTCGACGAGCGCCCGGACCTCGCCGCCGGAGGTCGCCAGGACGCCGCTCGCCGCGAGCGCGTCGACGAGACCCGGCAGGGCTTGGTCAGCAGCCGCCCGGTCGACGGGCCGCTGGATCGTGAACAGCCGCACCAGCGTCGCGAGCGGTGAGCCGTCGGCCGTGGCGCGCGTCGCCGGGGTGGTCTCGTTGCGGCCCAGGGCCGCGTGGGCCAGAGGACCGAGGAGGTCGTGCACCGAGCCCGCGGTGAACGAGGCCGTGCGGAGCGCGTCGGCCAACCGGTCGACGACGTCGGACGAAGGTGCGAGGTCGCTCACGCGTGGGCAGCGACGGCAGCGTCCACGCTGTCGTGCAGACCGAAGACCTTGTCGAGGCCGGTGATCTGGAAGATCTTGAGCAGCCGCTCGTGCGTGCACACGATGTCGAGCGTCCCGTCGTCGGCGCGCACACGCTTGAGGGCACCCACCAGCACGCCGAGTCCCGTCGAGTCGAGGAAGTCGACCCGTTGGACGTCGATGATGAGCCGCAGCTTGCCGGCCTCGATCGCCTCGACGACGGCCTCGCGCAGGTGCGGTGCCGTGTACACGTCGATCTCGCCACCGATCTCGAGCACCTCGAACGGCGGCAGTGATCGGGTCTCGACCGTGAGCTCCATGGACTCCCCTCCCAGTTGGCGACATTCTGGCACGGGTCCGTCGGTTGCGAACGTCGACGCCGGGACGCTCACGGATCGAGACCCCACCGGGGGTCTGGGAGACTCGTCCGGTGCGGCCGGAAGATCTCGTTGCGCGCCACGGGGCGCGGGTCACGCACGTCGAGGAGCAGCCGGCGCGCGAGGCCGTCGTCGAGCCGTGGCCCGACTGGGTGCCCGCCTCGGTCCGCACCGGTTTCGCCGCGCAGGGCGTGACACACCTGTGGGCGCACCAGCGCGAGGCCATCGACCACGTCCGCGCGGGTCGCGACGTCATCGTCACGACCGGCACCGCGTCCGGGAAGTCGCTGGCCTTCCAGGCACCGGCCCTCACCGCCCTGTCGGCCGGTCGTGACGGGGAGGCCCTGCTCGGCTCCCGGCTCCCCTCCGTGCTCTACCTCGCCCCCACCAAGGCCCTGGCCGCCGACCAGCTCCGCCGCGTGCGCGAGCTCGACCCGCACGTGCGGGCCGCCACGGTCGACGGCGACAACAGCCGCGAGGAGCGTCAGTGGGCGCGCGACCACGCGGCGTGGGTGCTGACGAACCCCGACACGCTCCACCACGTGATCCTGCCGGCGCACCAGCGGTGGTCTCGCCTGCTGCGCGGGCTCCGGATGATCGTGGTCGACGAGTGCCACCACTACCGCGGCGTCTTCGGGGCCCACGTGGCCCTGGTGCTGCGGCGGCTGCTCCGCCTCTGCGAGCACGTCGGCGCCACCCCCGTGGTCGTGTGCTCCTCGGCCACGGTGGCTGACCCCGAGGCCTTCGCCCGGCGGCTGACCGGGCGCGACACCGTGGCCGTGACGGACGACGCCTCCCCGCGCGGCGCCCGCACCGTCGCGCTCTGGGAGCCGCCCCTGCTCGACGCCGACGACGCCCCCACCGGCGCCCGGCGGTCGACCTCGTCGGAGGCCGCCGACCTGCTCGCCGACCTGACGGCCCACCACGTGCAGACCGTCTGCTTCGTGCGGTCACGCCGGGGTGCCGAGCACGTCACGGCGCGGGCGCAGCAGCGGCTCGAGGACGTCGACCCCGAGCTCGTCGACCGCGTCGCGACCTACCGCGGCGGCTACCTGCCGGAGGAGCGCCGCGCTCTCGAGGCGCGGCTGCGCGCCAAGGACCTGCTGGGGCTGACGTCGACCTCGGCGCTCGAGCTCGGGATCGACGTGTCGGGTCTCGACGCCGTGGTCAGCGTCGGCTTCCCCGGCACCCGGGCGTCGCTGTTCCAGCAGTGGGGCCGAGCCGGGCGCGGCGGACAGGAGTCGCTGGGCGTGCTGATCGCTCGTACCGACCCGATCGACACCTATCTCGTGCACCACCCGGAGGCGATCTTCTCCGCCCCGCTCGAGAGCACCGTGTTCGACACCGACAACCCCTACGTGCTGGGGCCCCACCTCGCCGCGGCGGCGCACGAGCTGCCGCTCACGGAGCTCGATCTCGACCGGTTCGGCCCCCGGGCCCGCGAGGGCGTCGACGCCCTGACCGAGGCCGGATGGCTGCGCCGACGTCCCGCGGGGTGGTTCTGGACGCGGCGCGAACGGGCCAGCGACCTCGCCGACCTGCGCGGCAGCGGTGGCAAGCCGGTGCAGATCGTGGACGCCGAGACCGGCCGGCTCGTGGGCACGGTCGACGCCGGCTCCGCCGACGCCGCCGTGCACGAGGCCGCGGTCTACGTGCACCAGGGCGACACGTACCTCGTCGAGGAGTACTCCCCCGAGGACGCCACGGCGGTCGTGCGCCGCGACGACCCGGGCTGGACGACCCAGGCGAAGTCCTCGACCCGCGTCGACGTGGTCGAGACGGCCCGCACCACCTCGTGGGGGCACGCGACGATCTCGAGCGGCACGGTCGACGTGACCACGCAGGTCACCTCCTACATGCGGCGCTCGAACCGCGGCGGCGGCAACCTCGGCGAGGAACCTCTCGACCTCCCCGAGCGCAGCCTCCGCACGTCCGCCGTCTGGTGGACGCTGGAGCCCGAGCAGGTCGACGCCTGCCTGGACGCGGTCGACGTGCCGGGCGCGGCGCACGCGGCGGAGCACGCCTCGATCGGCCTCCTGCCCCTGCTGGCGACCTGCGACCGCTGGGACCTCGGCGGCCTGTCCACCGCGTACCACCCGGACACGGGCCGGCTGACCGTGTTCGTGCACGACGGCCACCCGGGCGGCGCGGGCTTCGCCGAGCGCGGCTACGCGACGGCGGCGACCTGGCTCCGCTTCACGCGCGACACCATCGCTGCCTGCCCGTGCCCGACGGGCTGCCCCGGCTGCGTGCAGTCACCCAAGTGCGGCAACGGCAACGAGCCGCTCGACAAGGCGGGGGCCGTGCGGCTGCTGGACGCCGTGCTCCGCGAGGCGCACGACCCGGTGGTCTGAGACGTCGCGCCCGGCTCACGGCTCCTCCAGGTAGGTGGCCGGTGCCGCACGGGCCACCTGGCGCGACGTCCAGGTGCGACCCCACCAGCGTGGCGTGCGCACCTCGGTCGTGACGGTCGCGACCGCGGCGTCCAGGCGGCACTCGACCAGCTCGGCACCGTTGCGGCGGGCGACCAGCCCGGCGGCGGCGCACCCGTCCGCACTCGCCTCCACGGCCCGCGATCCCGCGAGCGCGGCGAGGTCGGCAGCCGAGGCCGCCGTGTGCTTGACGCCCACCGCCACCCCCAGCTCGAGTGCCCCTCCGGCCACGACCAGCAGCAGCACCGACACACCGAGGGCCACCGAGGAGACGGCCCCTCGGTCGTCGCACCGGGTCATGGGACCTCGACCGCGGCGACCGCGGAGGCGTCGAGGTCGCGGCCGACGACGTCGTCGAACCAGCCGCCCGGGAGGCTGGAGCGCACCGAGACCGTCACGACCACGACACCGTCGTCCTGGTCGATCTCGACCACCGAGCCGGCCGGCGACTGGTCGAGCGCGAGCTGTTCGGCCACCTCGGTCGGGTCGCCGCGGGCGATCATGCGGGCGGTCTCGCGGGCGGCGTCGGTGAGCCGGACCTGCGTGTAGCCGAGGGAAGCCGTCCACAGCAGCAGGACGCCGAGCGCGACCAGCACCGGGGTGACCACGGCGAGCTCGGCGGTGGCCATGCCGTGGTCGCCTCGTCGACGGGTCGTGACCGGGAGGGGCAGCAGCGACATCGGGACCTCCTCGAGGTCGGGCGAGGGGCCGGGACGCATCGGCGCCCCGGCCCCGGTCGGTCAGAGGAACCCGAGCGTGGGGATCTTGTCGAAGACGCTCTGGAGCATGTTGTTGAACCATTCGCTCTGCGCGATCTGCACCAGCACGCCTCCGACGGTGCACGCGCCGATCGTGCCGACGGCGTACTCCGAGGTGGTCATGCCGCTCTCGTCGCGACGGGTGGGACGGCGGGGAAGGAATCGACTCATGGGAGTCCTCTCATCGTGGGTTGACGTCGAGAAGATGGGGCCGGAGCGCGTCGATCTGCGGTCGGATCCCGTCGCTGTGGATCCCGCGGGGCTGGGGACGAGTAGCGTCGGGACTCTCCCGCGGATTCTCGAACGGCGGCCACCATGCACGGTTTGAGCCTCGGGTTGCCCGGAGGCGGACCCCTCAGCCCCGGAACGCACTTCTGCGCGCTCTACTCCGGAGCGGACGAGCGTGACCGGCTCCTGTTCCCCTTCCTCGACGAAGGGCTGCGACACGGCGACATGGTGTGGTGCCTGGTCGACGACATCGAGCCGTCGCTGGTTCGCGACCGCGTGGCGGGACGGGATCACCCCGGTCCCCGCCCGGCGGGGCGGCTCGACGTCGCGCGGGCGACGGACGTCTGCCTCCGGTCGGGGGAGGTCGACGTCGACGTGACGATCCAGGTCCTGAGTGACCGCGTGGACGCCGCCGAGGCGGCCGGCTTCGAGCTGCTCAGAGCCGTCGGCGAGATGTCGTGGGTGCTGCCTCGGCCCCACGGTGGCGACGACCTCCTGCTCCACGAGTCGGCACTCAACCGCTTCGTCGACCACGCCCCAGCGATCGTCATGTGCCTCCACGACTTGAAGAAGTTCGGCGCCGACGGGCTCGTCGACGTGCTCCGCACGCACGCCAAGGTCCTGCTGGACGGCGCGATGGTCGACAACCCCTACTACGTCGGGCGGTCCGGGGCACGGGCGGCCGCGTGCGACGACGCGACGGCCCCCCAGCGGCTCGTCACGGCGGACGAGGACGTCAGCGGAGGATGGGGCTCACTGACCCTCGCCGAGCTGCGCGTCGCCTCTCACGTCTCACGCGGGACGACCAACCGCACCATCGCCGCGGACCTGCAGGTGTCCCGCCACACCGTGGATGCCCACCTGAAGCACATCTACCTCAAGCTCCGCATCCACTCCCGGGTCGAGCTCACCGTCCTGGTCCTGCAGCACCGGCTCGTCCTCGCCCCGCCCCGCGAGGTCCGCCCGCGCCGCACCTGAGGACGCCCGGAGCGTGTTGCGGCGGTCAAGAGCACCCGTTCACGGGATGCCGGAGAGCCGAGACCCCGACCACCATGGGCGTTCACCGGTGTTCGGGACGGCGTCCCCCAGACGGTCCTCCGGCCGCCGCGCCTCCCGGATCGAAGGAGTCCGACCATGCTGACGAAAGCACTTCTCGTGCGTCTCGACGCACTGCCCGGCAAGGAGGAGGAGCTCGCGGAGTTCCTCGTCGGAGCGCGGTCGATCGTGATGGCAGAGCCTGGCACCGTCGCCTGGTTCGCCCTGCAGCTCGGACCGTCGACCTTCGGCGTGTTCGACGTGTTCCCCGACGACGAGGCCCGAGACGCTCATCTGGCCGGTGGGGTGGGCCAGGCTCTCGGTCCCAGCACCGGCGTCCTCTTCTCGGAACCGCAGATCGAGAAGATCGACCTGCTGGCCGACAAGATCCCCGGCTAGGCACCCTGCCCGACGCCCCGCCTCTGCCCCTCAGCCGAAGACCGAGCCGAGCAGCCCCAGGAGCGTCGGAGCGATGCCGATCAGGAAGAAGGCGGGCAGGAAGCACAGCCCCAGCGGCAGGGCCGTTGCCACGCCTCCGGCGCGCGTGCGCCGGAGGCGCTCGGCCTGGCGTCGACGCCGCAGGTCGTCCGCGACGTGCGAGACCACGACGGCCGGCGCCGACCCCGACCGCTGGGCGCGCAGGACCGCCCGGGCGAGCGGCGCCAGTCCGGGGAGGTCGGCCGTCCGGTTCCAGACCTCGCCGGGGTCGGCCGTCGTGACGAGCCGGGTCGCCACCACCTCGAGCTCGGCCCCGACCGTTCCCCCGAGCGCACGGCCCGCGGCTGCCACCGCGATGCCCGGGGGGCGGCCCGCCGCCAGCGCCGCCGCGACGAGATCGAGCGCCACCGGGACGGGGGACGGCACGGCTCCGGGGTCCACCTCGCCCGACCGGGCGACCCGCGCCCGGACGAGTGGTGCCAGGGCGCCCGCGGCGAGCGTGCCCCAGGGCCACCCCGCGACGAGGGTCCCGAGCACCACGACGGCTCCGGCGACGACGACACCGCGGTCGATCTCGCGTGGTCGCCGCGGCACGCCCAGGACCGCGCGGGCCCTGCGGGTCGGCGAGGGTCCCTGCAGCACCATCACCGCGACCGAGGTCAGCAGCGCGGCGAGGGCGATCATCCGCGCTCGGCCCGGTCGGCGGCCGACTCGATCCAGGCCACGCCGAGGCAGGCGAGGCCCGTGCCGACGACCAGGCACGCAGCGCCCGGCAGCGTGGTGGTCAGCACCCGGACCGGGTCGGCTCCGAGGCCGGCACCGAGCAGCAGCCCGAGGACCGGGAGCACGGCCAGGAGGCGGCCCGTGGCGCGGGCGGGCTCGACGGTCGACCGGAGCTCGTCGGCCAGCTCGGCCTCGAAGCGGAGCCCGCGGGCCACCCGGTCGAGCACGTCGGCCAGCGGGGCGCCGCAGGTCTCGCTGAGCTGCCACGCGGCCGCCACCGCGACCATGCCCCCGCACCCGGGTTGCTCCCCCACCGCCCGCAGCGCCGCGGCGACGTCACCGCCGAGCCGCGCGACCCGTGCCGCCGGGGCGACGCGCTCGTGGTCGACCGACGCGAGGGCGAGGGCGCGGTCGGGCAGCACGCCCGCCCGGAGCTCCGACGCGAGCAGGTCGACGAGCTCGGTGACCTCGTGGAGGGCTGCCCGAGCCCGAGCGCGGCGCCCGGCGCGAGCCACCTCGCGGGTCACGACCACCGCCACGCCGACGGCCGTGGCCAGGACCAGCAGCGGGGCCGGACCCCCGACCAGCGTCAGCACGGAGGCACTCGCCGGAACGGCGACGGCGAGGGTCAGTGCCCGCGGCCAGCGGGGAGCCGGCGGACGCCCCAGCCGGTGACCGGCCGTCCATCGAGGCTCCGGCCTCGCGAGCAGCGCGGCACAGGACACCGCGACCGCGGCCCACGTCGTCAGCGGGAGCACGGTCACGAACGCCCACGACCCTCGAGCAGACGCGTCAGCACCTCGTGCGCCGGCCCCTCACGAATGCCGTCCCTCGTCAGCACGACGGCCGGGACGCAGTCGACGACCCGGTCGGCCCCCACCTGCAGCACGCCGACGTGGTCGACCACGCGTCGGCCGTCGCGGGCGCGGCCGAGGTGCACGACGAGGTCGAGCCCGGCGGCCAGCTGGGCGTGCACCGCGACCCGAGGAAGGCCTGCCCCGAGCGCCAGGGCCTCGAACCTCGCCGGGACGTCGCCCGCGGAGTTGGCGTGGATCGTGCCGCAGCCGCCCTCGTGGCCCGTGTTCAGCGCTGCGAGCAGCTCGACGACTTCGGCCCCCCGCACCTCGCCGACGACGAGCCGGTCCGGGCGCATCCGCAGCGCCTGACGGACGAGGTCGCGCAGGTGCACGGCGCCCTGACCCTCGACGTTGGCCGGCCTGGCCTCCAGCGCCACGACGTGCGGATGGCGCGGGCGCAGCTCGGCCGCGTCCTCGACCACGACGAGACGTTCTCGGGCGGGGACCTCGGCCAGCAGGGCGGAGAGCAGTGTGGTCTTGCCCGTGCCGGTGCCGCCCGAGACGACGAACGCCGCCCGCGCGGCGACGATGCCGCGGAGCACGTCGGCCCCGGCGGGCGATATCGCTCCCGCACCCACCAGGTCGTCGAGGCTGAAGGGGTGCCGGGACGGGACCCGCAGGCTGATGACCGTGCCGGGATGTGCCAGCGGGGCCAGCACGGCGTGGAGCCGCGTGCCGTCGGGCAGGCGCGCGTCGACCCACGGGCTCGCGTCGTCGAGCCGTCGCCCCGCCAGCGCGGCCAGGCGCTGCGCGAGCCGGCGCACCTCCGCCTCGTCGTGGAGACGGACGTCGGCCGGTTCGAGCCCCTGCCCACGATCGAGGTGGACGCCCTCCGTGCCGTTGACCAGCACGTCGGTGACCCCCGGCAGGGCCAGGAGCGGCTCGAGAACGCCGGCGCCGGCGGTGTCGCGCCTGACCTGGTCGACGACCGCGAGCACGGTGTCGGGCCCGAGGACGCCGGGCTCGGCCCGCAGGGCGCGGGCCACGTTCTCCGGTGTCGGCAGAGCGGCATCGGCCGCGAGCCGGCGACGCACCCGTTCGACGAGGGGCTCCGGCACCGACCTCACCTGGCTCCTCCGAGTCCGACCAGGCCGAGAAGCGTGCCGGCCACCCGGTCGAGCGACCGGACGTGCGCCGGCCCTCGGCCCGCGCCGACGTCGCGCCGCAACGACCGGTGGTGCCCGAGGCGCGTCACGACCGGCACCCCGAGGTGGGGCGCGAGCGCCCCACGGCCCAGACCACCCGGCTGACCGCGTCCGACCGCGACGACCGTGCCCGCGACCTGACGGAGGTCCTCGACGAGGTGCCGGGCGGCCGCGATGCCCCGGACGTCCTCCGGCACCACCACGACCGTCAGCTCGGCACACCCGACGACCGGCAGCGCCGCCGGGTGGCGGGGGACGTCGAGGACGACGAGGTCGCTGGCCCGTCGCAGCGCCGCGACCACGCCGTCCGGATCGGCGCGGTCCGACGGCGCGTCGCGCGACCGGGTGAGGAACGCGACGTCGCCGTGGCGAGGCAGCACGTCCACGAGCGCCGACGCGGGCAGCTGCCCGCCGGTGACGTCGAGGGTGTCCCAGCGCGCCCCGGCGACGGCGTCGGCTCCGAGCACCAGGTCGATCCCACCGGCCGGGTCGAGGTCGCACAGCACGGTCCTCCACGAGCGGCGGGCAGCCGACGTGGCCAAGCCGGCCGCGAGCGTCGACGCCCCCGCACCACCCACGGCCCCGACGACCGCCACCACGCACGCCTCACCGCGGCCCTCGAGCGCCGACGAGAGCAGGTCGAGGACCTCGACCTGCCCGGTCGCGTCGGGGCGGCAGACCAGTGCGGCGCCGAGCTCGACCGCCGTGCGCCACACCGCGTCGCCGTGCCCGACCTCGGGGTCGACCAGCACGACGTGCGGACGGCGGGGCGCCCCCACCTCGACCAGGCGGCGTGCCATGGCCGCGTCGACCACGACGGCCGAGGCCCCCGACCAGTGCCGTCGCGCCACGGGCGAGGTGTCGGCGACCTCGACCGCCGCACCCACCGCCGACGCCCAGCGGGAGGCGGCCGCCCGGCACTCCGGATCGGTGGTGGCGACGACGACAGCAGGGTCCATGGCTCGACTTTCACCGGGTTCGCACCACCCGGCCACGCCTCCGCCGCGGCCTGTGGACGGCGACGGCGGGTCCGCGACCTGGGGACGAGCACCGTCGGGGCGCCTATGCTGAGGTCATGGACCAGACGGTCGGCGGGCGGGGTGCCGCGTTCTTCGACCTCGACAAGACGATCATCGCCAAGTCGAGCACGCTCGCCTTCAGCCGCCCGTTCTTCGCCGAGGGCCTGCTGAACCGCCGCACGGTCCTGCGCAGCGCCTACGCCCAGTTCATGTTCGCCGTGAGCGGGGCCGACCACGACCAGCTCGAGAAGATGCGCGCCTACCTGACCGAGATGGTCACGGGCTGGGAGGTCGCCACGGTCCGCCAGGCGGTCGCGGAGACACTGCACTCGATCATCGAGCCGCTCGTGTACGACGAGGCCGTGGCCCTGATCGCCGAGCACCGTGCCGCTGGGCGCGACATCGTCATCGTCTCGGCCTCGGGCTCGGAGGTCGTCGAGCCCATCGGCGCCCTGCTCGGCGCCGACGTCGTGGTCGCGACCACGCTGGTCGTCGAGGACGGCCGCTACACCGGCGAGATCGACCGCTACGCCTACGGCCCGCACAAGGCCGAGGCGATGATCGAGCTCGCCGACGAGCGCGGGTACGACCTCACGGCGAGCTACGCCTACTCCGACTCCGCGACCGACGTGCCGATGCTCGAGGCCGTGGGCCACGCGTTCGCCGTCAACCCCGACAAGGCCCTGCGTCGCGCCTCCGAGGAGAACGGCTGGCCGGTCCTGGAGTTCCGCCGCCCGGTCGCGCTGACCTCACCGCTGAGCCTCGACACGCCCACCGGCAAGATCCTGGCGGCAGCCGCCGGCGTGGGTGCCGTCGCCGGGGCCGCGGTCGCGGCGCTGTACGTCGCCGGTCGACGCGCCCGCACCTCCGCCTGACCCGAAGATTTATCGGCTCAGGGGTTGTGTGACTCAGGTCACATGGGGCACTGTGGGGACCAGAGAACTTCACAGCCGGCCCAGTAAGAATTGGTACCCACGCGGCGATCACCCGTCCCACAGGGCAGTTGCTCTCGGATGATCTGCGGACCTCACGGTCGCGGACCGAGACGACGATGACGACGAAGTGCACGCTTGGTAGCCGATGAGCTGGACCCCGACGGCGTCACCGCCTCCTCACGGAGCAGCGGTGGCGCCGTCCCCTTGTGTGCCCAGACCATGTGCGCAGGACGTCGAGCGCGGTCAGTCCGGCGCCGCGAGCAGCTCGTCGACCGCGGCGAGGACCGTCGCCGCATCGACCTCGACGTCGGCCTGCACCTTGTTCATCGGGTCGCCGGGCCCGTGCCGGTCGACGTCGCCGGCCACCAGGTAGCGGTACTGCGCCCCGGGGATGTTCTGGCAGATCGCCCAGTAGCACTCCACGACGTACCCGGCCGTGAACATCTCCAGCACGCGCACGCCCTCGGGCGCGAAGAGCAGGTTGGTCAGGGCGGCACCGTGCGGAGCCACGACCACCTCGGCGCCGGCGAAGACGTCGACCTGCTCCTGCGGGCTCAGCCCACCCGGCTCGACCACGACGAAGCCGCGCTCCTCGAGCGCGGGCACCAGCTCGTCCTCGCACGTGACCCGACGCGTGTTCGGGGTCGTGCCCCGGGTGACGTAGATGCGTCGCGGCGTCGGCTCGGACCCGGACGGGCGGAACCGGTCGCGCACCCATCGGACCGTGGCCGCGGGCGCGACCTCGAGGTCGTTGGTCAAGGACGGGACCAGCAGGCGCGAGGCCCGGACCGTGCTGTGCTTGGTCATCTCGACGACCGGGAGGTCGCCGAGCCCGGCCAGGTCGAGGAGCTTGCGCTGCCAGGCGGCGCCGGTCGGCACGTAGATCGCGTCGGGGCGGGTGTCCGGCATCGCGTCGGTGAAGACGCCGTGACGCGGCAGCACGTCGGTCAGGTAGTGGTAGTAGTTCGCCGCGCCGCGCGTGCCGAGGACCAGCAGGGTCCCGTCGAACTCGGTCGGCTCCGGCAGACGCCGCCGGAGGAACAGCGGGTGCTCGCGCCAGTCGCGGACGCCGAAGTACTGGCTCGTCTCGTGGTCGAGGATCCCGCCGGGCGTGATCGTCGCGGCGTAGTCGCCCACGACGATGCCGCCCGCGACCTCGAGGCAGTACGGGTCGCGGACCTTGACGTCGGCGCGACGCGGGAAGATCCAGTGGCCCGCGGGAGTGCCGGACGGAGGCGTACGGTCGAGCTGCTCGCCGAGACCGGCCGGGTGGAACGTGACGGTGCCCGGCTCCTGCGCAGCGGTCGCGGCCGAGGTCAGGGCGGCCGAGCGCGGCAGCCGGCGATCGCCCTGCAGGGCACGGGTCGCCCGACCGACGCGTCCCGACCAGAGGGACGCCCAGCGGTGCAGGCGCTTGACGACGGGCCAGAGCGGTCGGAGCCGCGGTGGCAGCCGGGTCACCGGGTCGGCCTCAGCGCGCGGGCGTGAGGGGATCGCGCGAGAGCCACGCCATGCCCAGACGGTCCGCGTACGGGACGCGGTCGACGACGTTCAGGCCCGCTTCGGCGAAGAACGCCTCGAGCTGCTCCCAGGAGAACCCCGGGAGGTCGTGGTACTCCATGACGACGCGACGGACGCCGGCCCAGTCGGCCGGGTCCGAGCCCAGCACCATGTCGTACTCGCCGCCCTCGGTGTCGATCTTCACGAGGTCGGCCGAGCGGCCTTCGGCGTTCAGCGCCTCCGACATCGCGACGCTGCGCACCGTGACCGTCGGGCCGCCCTCACCGAGGTGCAGGACGCCGTTGTGGCCGCTGGCGGCACCGTTGTCGGCGATCTCGAGCTCGCCCGGCACGGCCTGGACGGCGAGGTTGTTGGCGACGACCCGGTCCTGCAGACCGTTGTCGGCGACGTTGCGGTCCAGGTACGTGGCCGTCGCGGGCGACGCCTCGTAGGCGTGGACGCGGGCGCCCGGCACACGCTTGGCGGCGGCCACCGTGAAGCAGCCGACGTGGGCGCCGATGTCCAGGAAGACCGGCGCGTCACCGAGACCCTGCGCGATCCAGTCGATGCGGTACTCGTCCTCGACGAGGATCTCGTAGATCGGCACCCGCGCACCCGGCTGGTTCGGGATCGTGATGGTGCCTCCCGGAGAGCGGAAGGTGATCTCCTCGGGCTTGCCGGTCAGGCCCTGACGCGCCAGCGCCACGAGCACGCCCGCACTGTTGTCGAAGCTCGAGACGGTCTGACGGACCCGGCGCACTGCCAGGGGGATCCCACGGGCCATCGAGGGCACCTTCCGATCGGGGCGGACGCGACGTCGGTGCGAGCAGCAGCGACGTCGGAATCATAGGCCACCAGGACGCCCCAAGTTCACGTCTCGACCGCATCTCCTGATCACCGCTCGTATGCTGTGGCCGACATCCGCGTCGCCAGGAAGGCCTGCCATGACCCGCCGCTCCCCGGACGCTGCGCCGCGCACTGCGCTGATCACCGGCGTCTCCGGCCAGGACGGCATGTTCATGGCCCGCCGACTCCTGCGGGACGGCTGGCAGGTCGTGGGCACCGTGCGACCCGGGATCTCCTCGCTCGCCCGCATGGCGCCCTACCTCGAGGGCGTCGAGATCGTGGAGCACGACCTGCTCGACGCCGCGGGCTTCGACGAGCTCGTGGTCCGTCACTCCCCCGACGTCGTGACAAACTTCGCCGGGTTCAGCTCGGTCGGTCGCAGCTGGAACGACGCGGACCTGGTGCTGCGCACGAACGCGACGACGGTCGTCGCGATGGTCGAGAGCCTGCTGCGCTATCGCGACAAGAACGCCCGCGACGTCCGTTTCCTGCAGGCCTCGAGCGCCGAGATGTTCGGCCCCGACGCGAGTGGCGCCCTCGACGAGTCGGCGCCGCACCGCCCCCGCACGCCGTACGCGATCGCCAAGAGCGCCGCCCACCACACGGTCGGCGCCTACCGCGAGAAGCACGGCCTGCTGGGCAGCACCGCGATCCTGTTCAACCACGAGAGCCCGTTCCGCGGCCAGCAGTTCGTGGCCGGGCGCATCGCGCGGCTCGCCGCCCAGACGGCGCTCGGCATCCCGGCCCGCCTCGACCTGGGCGACCTGGACGTCGAGCGGGACTGGGGCGCCGCGGCCGACTTCGTCGACGCGATGGCCGCGGCGGTCCTGCACGAGCAGGCCGACGACTACGTCCTGGCGACCGGCACGACCCACACCCTGCGCGACATGCTGACGGTGGCCGGCGCGGCCGCCGGGGTCGACGACCTGGTCGACCGGGTCGACCTCTCGGCCCACCTGTGGAGCAGCATCCAGGCACCCGCCCTGCTCGGCGACGCCACCCGGGCGCGCGAACAGCTGGGCTGGCAGCCGCAGACCTCCTTCGAGGACCTGGTCACCGACATGGTGCGGGTCGACCTGGAGCGCCTGCGCTCGGGCGTCGACGAGTCGGCCGACTACCTCCGCTGAGGCCTACTTCCACATCCCGGACGGGGTGATGGTCTCGGACTTGACCCGGCGCACGAGGCCCGGGAAGCGCTTCTTGAAGCGCGCGACCTCGTCCGGCACCGAGCAGCGGATCGCGATCGCCGCGTCGCCGGCGAGCTCGCGCCCGATCGTGCGCCACGTGCCGCGGCGCCACGAGGTCCAGGCCTCGGCGTCCTCGGGGAGGAAGGGCGAGGGCAGCGACTCGCCGCGGTCCGACGCGACCCGGTAGGCCCGCCGCACGAGCCGCGAGATCGGGCGGCCCGTCGTGTCGACGTGGTACGGGTACTCCCCCGCCTCCGGCAGCCACGCCTGGTGGTCGAGGATGCGGCGGGCGTACTCACGACACATCGCGTCGATCGTGGGGTTGCCGGCCCGGTGGTGCGCCGAGGAGCCCTCGTGGCGGACCGACAGCTCGGTCTCGGAGTGCGGGTCGAACGCGTGGAAGTGGAACAGTCGCAGGCGGTCGCCGTTGGAGGTGATGACGGGGCCGTCGTCGTCGCTGCCGATCGGGCGCTCGTGGAGGTTCACGACGCTGACGTTGTAGCCGTAGTGGCGCAGGATGCCCGCCTGGTAGGTCGAGGCACCGATGTCGAGCCACTTCTGGTCGACGAAGAGGCCCGCGAGCGGCTCGAAGAGGCACTCCGACCGCAGGTGCGCCCACCACCAGTCCAGGAACGGCAGGGCTCGGCGGTCCCAGCCGCCGAAGCCCAGGTTGTAGACGCCGGTGTGGAGCAGGTGGGCGTCCCACGAGAGGTCGTCGAGCGACGGCAGCGGCTCGAGGAAGTGGGGGGTCAGGAGGAGGCCGCCGGCGCTGTCCGCGAGCGCTCCGGGGAGCTCGTCCATGGGGGCCGTCACGTACGTGTCGGGGTCGAGGTAGAAGACCTGCTCCGCGTCGCGCAGCAGCTCGCGGAAGAAGGTGGGCTTCACGGCGGTGGCGAACTCGACGAGGTTGTAGATCGTCGCGAGGCGCAGCAGCTCGAAGCGGCTCAGCCCGATCTCGTCGGTGCCCACCGCGCGCACGTTCGACAGGCGCGACAGGTCGGGGGCGTCGGCACCCGTGCGGGCGTCGATGAACAGGATCGTGAGCGTCGCGTCGGGGTGGTGGTCGGCCAGCGAGTCGGCCAGCGCGAGGGCCTTCGGCAGGTAGTTCGAGGCCAGGACGGTGCAGTAGCTCGGCTCGGCAGCCATGAGGTCCCTTCGCAGGTCAGGCGCGTCCTCGGGGGGCACGCGGGCCCATCCTACGATCAACTCCGGTGAGTCCCCACGAGGGCGCGAGAACCGGTGTTAGTCTCCTCCCGTGCCCACGACCGAGCCCTCCGTCGACCTCGTCCGCGACCGTTACCTCGACCTGGTCAAGCGCAGCCTCACCGGCGCCCTGGCCGAGGACAACGACTCGATCCTCGGAGGTGTCCGCACCGACGGATCGCCCTCCTTCAAGAAGCGTGCCGCGAGCGCCGTGGGCAAGTTCGCCCAGCGCTACAACGTCGAGATCGCGGTCAAGAAGCCGTACGACCCGCAGGCCCGCCAGAACGGCCGCGACTGGCCCTCCCGCGCGGAGTCGATGATCGGCCTCAAGCGCATGGACAACCTGCAGGAGTGCATCGCGCAGATCATCGCCGACGACGTCCCCGGCGACCTGATCGAGACCGGCGTCTGGCGCGGCGGCGCGTGCATCTTCATGAAGGCCAACCTCGACGCCTGGGGCGACACCACGCGCACCGTGTGGCTCGCCGACTCCTTCGAGGGCCTGCCGGCTCCTGACGTCAGCGCCTTCCCCGCCGACCAGGGCGACGAGCTCTACAAGCGTGGCGGCCTGGCCGTCGGCCCGGAGATCGTCAAGCACAACTTCGAGCGCTACGGCCTGCTCGACGACCGCGTGAAGTTCCTCGTGGGCTGGTTCAAGGACACCCTGCCCACCGCCCCGGTCGAGCAGCTCTCGCTCGTGCGCCTCGACGGCGACATGTACGAGTCGACGTGGCAGGCCATCGAGAACCTGTACCCCAAGCTCTCCTCGGGCGGCTTCCTCGTGATCGACGACTTCGGCAGCTTCGTCGACCAGGCGCAGCAGGCGGTGCACGACTACCGCGCACAGCACGGCATCACCGACGAGATCATCGACATCGACGGCCACGGCGCCTACTGGCGCAAGAGCTGACCCCAGCACCTGCAGCACCCACGGGCCCCGCTCGTCGACCTAGTCGGCGGTGGGGCCCTGCTGCGTGACGGGCTCGTCCTGGTGGGCCGTCGCGGTGCTGACCTCCGCCTCCGGGTGCCGGATGCGCCAGGCCAGGAGCGCCATCAGCACGGCGGCGCCGACGCTGTGGGTGATGGCGACGGCCCACATGCCGGCGACGATGCCGCCGATCGGGGTCACGATGACCACGACGGTCAGGATGACGACGGTCGAGATGATGTCGTAGGCCAGCGAGGTGCGCACCGAGCGCGTGCCGAGCAGGCCGGCGCGGGGGCCGGTCAGCAGGCTCATGCCGACGAGCTGCCCGGCAGCGGCCCACAGCAGGGGCTGGGCCTCGTACCAGGTGTCGCTCAGCACGAGCGTGCCGAGCGAGTCGGGCAGCAGGACCATGACCGCGCCGTTGACCAGCGCCGCGGCCAGGGCGAATCCCGTGACGCGGAGCGCGACGGTCATCGCGAACGAGCGCCGCTCGGAGGCCACGCGGGAGATCTCGGCCGTGCCCGAGGCGATGCCGGCGATCTGCACGGTCTGGAACGGACGGGTCAGCAACAGGGCACCCTGCAGGCCACCCAGCGCCCGCGCTCCGGCGAGCGTGCCGATCGCGACGCTGGTGGCCAACGCGCCACCGCTGGTCGACCCGTAGGCGATGAGGTAGCGCCAGGAGAAGCCCCACGTCTCGCGCAGCCACCGCGTGCCGGGCCGCTGGCTACCGACCCGGTTCTGCAGGCACGAGCCGATCCCGGCCAGGGCGCCGCTGACGGCCCAGGTCGCCACGAAGACCGGCAGCGACCGCTGTCCGACCAGCAGCGCGACCGTGAGCGCCCCGATCTGGATGCCGAGCCAGGCCACGTCGAGCACGAGGGCGCGGGCGGGCCGCCGGGTCGTGAAGGCGAGGTAGCGGCCGGCGTCCTGGACGATCAGCAGCGGCAGGCACGCCGCCAGCACCCAGAGCGCCTCGGCGAGCACGGGGTCCCACGAGAGCGCGGCGACACCGCCCAGGGCCACGAGCACGCCCAGAACGCCGCCGACGACCCAGGCGCTGCCGATGGCGCTGCCCGCGCGGGCGGTGGCCTCCTCGGGGTGCACCAGGAGCGGGTCGCACACCAGGGCGCGGGCCAGGCCGATGACGGTCACGTAGGTCGTGAAGACGATCGCGAACAGGCCGAACTGCCCGGGGGTCAGCACCTGGACGGCCAGCAGGGCGAAGAGGACGTTCGACCCGCCCGAGACGGCCTGGTCGATCGTGACGACCCCGACGCGACGGCCCATCCCGGCCGAGGAGTCCTGGGGGGCCTCGGCGTCCGCGGGGGACGCGTCGTCCGCGCTGTCGGCCCGTCGCTCGTCGGTCGTCATCCTCGGGCCTCCACGGTGCGGGCGATCGTCGCGCGCACGGACTCCACCGTGCGCGACCAGGTGAAGCCGGCGGCCCACGCGCGTGCGGCCTCCGTCTCGTCGGGGGTCCTGGCGGCCGCCGCCAGCACGGCGTCGGCCAGCGCGGCAGGTGCCCAGTCGTCGGCCACGCTGGCGTGACCTCCCGCCGTCTCCATCGCCCCGGGGTCGGGGGCGATCACGACCGGCGCCCCGAGGGCCATGCCCTCGACGACCGGCAGGCCGAAGCCCTCGAGGTCCGAGGCCAGCACGACCATCGCAGCGTTCGCGACGACCCGGCGGAACTCCTCGTCGGGGAGGTAGGGGGCCAGCGACACGGACGCCCCCAGGTCGTGGCGATCGATGCGCTGCTGGAGCTCCGCGCGAAGGCCGGATCCGAGGCCGAGCACCAGGAGGTCGGCCGGGAGCCGGCCCCGGTCACGGAGCTCGGCCCACGTGTCGATCACGAGGTCGGGGTTCTTGTTGGTGTGGTGTCCGAACGCGACGGCCGCACCCGGGCTCGAGCGGCGCGGCCACGACGCGACGTGGTCGGCACCGAGGGGAGCCACCCCCGTCGGCAGGGCGCGCGTGCGGGGGTGCAGCCGGTGGAGGTCGGCGACGGTGCGCTGCGACACCCCGACCACGCCGTCGGCGATCCGGTAGCTGCGGCCGTAGGAGACGTCACGCAGGCGCCGGCGGGCCCAGCTGAACTGGTGCGGCAGGATCTCGTGGCGCAGGTCGTGCACCACGACCGTGAGCGGCGGGCCGGGGCGACGGACGGTCGTGGTAGGTGCCGTGGCCAGCACGGCATCGGCACCCGTCTCGCGGGCGAGCCGCGGCATCCAGCGGGTCTGCGCCGACGGACGACCGATCTCGGACGGCGCGCGGACGGCGACCTCGTGCGTCTCGTGCCCAGCCGTGTCGAGGTCGGAGCCCTCGACGACCAGGACGTGCAGCGTGTCGTCCGGTCGCACCTCCGCCCAGGCCGACAGCAGCCCCTCGACGAACGTGCGGTTGCCGCCGAACTGCGCGCACATCGCGTCGACCACGACGGTGAGCGGGGCGTCGCTCATGCTGCTCCGGTCACGCTCGGACCTGGGCGACGGCCGAGGAGTCCGCCGCGTCCGCCTGGTCGTCGTCCTCGAGCTCCTCCGGGTGGGCCTCGGCGTAGCGCTTGGCCAGCACCGGGGCCAGCAGGGCGAGCGACATCATCGACCAGATGTAGCGGTCCCACATGAGCGAGGTGACGAAACCGAGCGTCGCGTAGGCCAGCGCGGGCAGTGCGAGCAGGTGGTAGGGCGAGGGCAGGGTCAGCAGCGGCCGGACGATCGTGATGAACACCAGGACGTAGCCGACCAGACCGATCACGCCGACGGCGGCCACGGCCTGCAGGTAGATGTTGTGCGCCTCGAGCACGCCGGACAGACCACCGCCGATGATCGGGTTCTCGTGGAACTGCTCCAGGGCCTCGCGTGCGGCGTTCTCGCGCTCGATGTCGGATCCGCTCGCGCTGCCGCCTCCCAGCAGACGGCCGATCGCGTTGCCGGAGTCGGCGGCGAGGAGCCGGTTCGAGAAGGCGAGGAAGATCGCGAAGCCCGTCACCATGAAGGCGATCGGCACGAGCGAGCGGGTGAGCTGCGGATAGATCAGGGCGATCGCGATGAGCACCGCGAGGGCCGCACGGCTGCCGCTGATGTACAGGCCGTACGACGCGATGACGCCGCCCGTGATCGCGAGGACCTGGACGCCCACGGTCGCGCGGTGGCACAGGAACGGCACGATCGCGACGGCGAGCAGCATCGTCAGACCCAGGATGTTGGCGTGGGTCGTCAGGCCGGCGTACCGGCCACCGTCACCGTCCGGGCCGCGCAGGACGCCGATCACGGTGCTCAGGCTCGCGCCGAGGAGGTAGCCGGCCGCGAGCCAGCGCACCACGCTCTCGCGCGGGCTCCAGATCAGGAACAGGATCGGCAGGCCGAAGGCGCCGACGACGAGTCGTACGGTCAGGGCGAGGCTCACGAACGGCAGGTCGCTGATCACCGAGGCGACCAGCGCCGAGCCGACCAGGATCACGATGCCGGCGACCAGCGTCGACGGCAGCTGCACCCGACGACGGAGCAGGGTGGGCAGCAGGATCGTGAAGGCCAGCGCGAACATCGCGTCCGACGCCGTCACGAACGTCAGGCCGGGAACCGGCCGTACCGCGTTCATCGGCGACAGCACCATCGCCACGACGGCGAGCCCGGTACCGACGCGCTCCGTGCCCTGGGACAGGACGGCGCCGACGAGCAGGAACAGGCCGACGAGGATGCCGCCGACGAAGGCTCCCGACGTCGCGGCCAGCGTCACCGAGACGACCGTCAGGGCGCCGATCACCCCCGAGACCGCGATCCCCGACGCAGTCTCGGTCGAGACCGCCGACCAGCGGGGGGACGACCCCATCATCTGTCGTCCTACGGGGCGCGGCGACGGCCGGGCATGACGCCGTCGCGGCCCTTCGGCTTGGCGGCCTTCGCGGCCTTGGCGTCCTTGGCTGTGTTCGGGCTCTTCTGGCCGTAGCCGTACCCGTAGCCGTATCCGTAGCCGTACGCGCCGAGCGCACGCTTCGGCGCCATGTTGAGCACGACGCCGATGACCGGCGAGCCGACGGCCTCGAGGCGCTCGAAGGCGTTGCGGAGCACGACACGGCCGGTCTTGCCCTGGCGTGCCACGAACAGCACGCCGTCGGCGAGCGTCGAGACGACCGCCGGGTCGGCCACGGGCACCAGCGGCGCGGCGTCGAGGATGACGACGTCGTAGATCCCGCGGGCCTCCTCGATGAGGTTCTTCATGCCGCGGGTGCCGAGCACCTCGACGGGGTTGGGCGGCTGCGGGCCGGTGCCGAGGAAGTCGACGCCGCTGACGTGCGGCTGGATCGCGGCCTGCAGCGTCGTGCGTCCGACGAGGACCGACAGGAGGCCGACCGCGTTCTCGAGGCCGAGGAAGTCGGCGACCTCCGGCTTGCGGAAGTCGGTGTCGATCAGCAGCACGCGCTTGCTGTTCTGTGCCAGCGCGATCGCGAGGTTGCACGACGTCATGGTCTTGCCCTCGTTCGGCACGGCGCTCGAGACCATGATGACCCGCAGGTCGTCGTCGAGATCGGCGAACTGCAGGTTGGTGCGGAGCATGCGGAAGGACTCGGCGCGCAGGTTGCCGGCGCTGTCGCCGTCGATCAGCGGGTGCTTGGAGGCCGTCGGGTCGAACGGCACGACCGCGAGGACCGGGCGATCGGTCATCGCCGCGACGTCGTCGGCGTTCTTGACCGAGGTGTCGAAGATGTCGCGCAGGACCGCGCCGACGACGCCCAGGACGAGTCCGAGCAGGCCGCCGACCACGAGGTTCAGGGGCAGGCTCGGGCTGACCGCGGTGTTGCTGAAGGTGGGCTCGCCCGCGAGCCGCGCCACGATGGGTGCCTGGGACGGAAGTCCCGTCGTGGCGTCCAGGCCGTTCGGCGGCGCCTCGAGCTCCGAGACGAGGAGCTCGATCTGCTCGGCGACCGAGCGTGCGATGTCGACGGCCGTCTCGGGCACCGCGTCGGAGACGCTGATGGTGAGGGTCACCGAGCTGATCGGCGCCTCGACGGAGACCTCGCTCGACAGGTCGGCGACGGAGCGGTCCAGACCGAGGTCGTCGATCACGGCCTGCATGACCGAGGGGCTGGTCGCCAGGTCGGCGTAGCTGCTCGTACGCAGGGAGGAGTAGATGCCGAGCTGGTAGGCGTCGATCGTCGACGACCCGGTCGCGGTCACGTAGATGCTGGCGCGCGACTCGTACTTCGGGGTCATCAGCGTCGACACGACACCGGCCACGACGAGGCCGAGCAGGAAGACTGCGGTCACGAACTTCCAGCGACTGCGCAGGGTTCGCAGAAGTTGACGCAGCTCCACGGAAAGGCTCCTCTTTCGTGCGGTGAGTTGGGACCTTGGTCCTCGACCGGGCCCGACGTCGAAGTCTACGTCCTGAACGGCTCCGAGTCAGAAGGCGCGTGTGGGAAGATCTCGGTCGGGGCCAGGCTGCCCCGACCCGACCGATCTCGAAAGGCTTTTCCATGACCGTGCTAGTCACCGGCGCCGGTGGATTCATCGGTGGCCACCTCGTGGCCGACCTCCTCCGCCAGGGACACGACGTGCGCGCTGCGGACGTCAAGCCGCAGGGCGAGTGGTACCAGGTCCACGAGGCCGCCGAGAACGTCGTCGCCGACTGCGCCGACGCCCGGGACGCCCATCGCATCAGCGAGGGCACGCAGGAGATCTACAACCTCGCCGCCGACATGGGTGGCATGGGGTTCATCGAGAACAACAAGGCCGAGTGCATGCTCTCGGTCCTGACCAGCACCAACATGCTCGTCGCGGCCCGGGCCGCCGGCACCCGTCGCTTCTTCTACAGCAGCTCGGCCTGCGTGTACGCCGGCGACAAGCAGACCGACCCGAACGTCACCGCTCTCAAGGAGGAGGACGCGTACCCCGCGGACCCCGAGGACGGCTACGGCTGGGAGAAGCTCTTCAGCGAGCGCATGGCCCGCCACTTCCGCGAGGACTTCGGCATCCAGACGCGCATCGCCCGCTACCACAACGTGTACGGGCCCGACGGCACGTTCGAGGGCGGTCGCGAGAAGGCGCCCGCCGCGCTGAGCCGCAAGATCGCCGAGGCGAAGCTCTCCGGCGACCACACGATCGAGATCTGGGGCGACGGCGAGCAGAGCCGCAGCTTCATGTACATCGACGACTGCGTGCGCGGCACCCAGGAGATCCTGGCCGGCGACTTCGTCGAGCCGGTCAACCTGGGCTCGGCCGAGCTCGTCACCATCAACCAGATGGTCTCGGTGCTCGAGGAGATCTCGGGCGTCACGGTGGAGCGCAAGTACGACCTCAGCGCGCCGCAGGGCGTGCGGGGTCGCAACAGCGACAACACCCTGTTCCACAGCGTGTACGGCTGGGAGCCCTCGATCACGCTGCACGACGGCCTCGAGCGCACCTACGCCTGGATCCACGACCAGCTGACCGCTCGCGCCTGAGCCGCGGTCGGGGCGTTCGGCCTCAGGTGACGGGAGCGTGTGCCGTCGCCCGGCCGAACGCCTCGGCTGCGTGCAGCAGCCAGCGGTGCACGCCCACGTCGTCGCCACCGCGGTACGCCTCGGACGCGGCCCGGTAGGCCGGCTCGAGGTCGGCGTGACCTGCCTCCGTGACGACCAGCGAGGCCGGGTCGACGCCCGCCGCGACGACGACGAGCCGCTCGGCGGCGCGGGCGACGAGCCCGTTGTGCGACGCGAACGCACCGGCCGCGAGGATCTCGGCGTGCACCAGCGCCGCCACGACGAGGCCCGGCGCCGCGGTCGGCCGGGCCAGGTCGCGGGCGAGCCGGGTCAGGCGGTGCGTGCCCTCGGGGTTCACCGGGCGACCCGGCTCGAGACCGGGCCCGGCGTCGTCGACGACCGTCAGGGCGTGGACCCGCGCGATCGCCTGCAGCGGAGCGCGCTTCCACACGGGGACGAGCGACAACAGCTCGCTGGACATCCGCAGGGCGCCACGGGCGACGGGTCCGCCACCGCCCTCCGCGAGGTCGTCCGGCGCGACCGGGTCGCCCTCGAGCGTCGCCGAGGCAGCCGCGCCGAGGAGCAGCGAGCGGGCCGTCTGCTCGGGCGTCGAGCGGCGCAGTCCGCGGTCACGCAGCACGGAGTCGATGCCGTCGCGCGCCGAGGCGAACGACGACGGGATGCCCTCGAGGGTGGCGAGGCGCAGGAACGGATCGTCGGTCGCTGACACGCGTCGTAGCGTACCGAGCGCCTCGCGGACCGCGGGTACGCTGCAGGAATGGAAGGCGCGACCGTGCAACGGATGGCGAAGTGGCTGGTCGGCGAACGACTGTCGACCGTCCTGCACCTCGGTGACGCCTCGCTCGCCTACACGATGGCCGAGCAGGGTCACGACGTCGTGATCGCCGGCGACGACGTGCGCGTGGCCCGCGGGGCCGACCTCCAGTACGTGCGCACGGCCGGCGACCGCCTCCCCTTCCGCGCCGACTCCTTCGACGCCGTCGTGGCGCCCGCGCTCGACGACTCCCCCTCGGTGCTCGCCGAGTACGCCCGCGTGCTGAGGCCCGGTGGCGTCGTCTCGAGCGTCCGTCGCACGATCGACGAGACCCTGCCCTGGGTCCGGCGCCTGCGGGCCATCGCCGGGACGCCCCCGTCCGAGCGCGACGACACCCGGCTCGTGGTCGCGTCCGGGATGTTCGCGCAGCCCGAGGTCGAGCAGTTCGCGTCGTGGGAAGAGCTCGACGCGGCCGGAGTGCTGCAGCTGGCGCGTCACTTCCGCGACTCGCTCGGCCCCGAGCAGACCGCCCAGGTGCACCAGCTCGTCGCCTCGTCCTCGCACGGCGGCGGAACGCTCCGGCTTCGCCAGGCCACGACCTGCACCCGGGCCGAGGTCGAGAAGGCTCCCGACGCCACGGCCGACGAGCCGGCCGAGACGTCGCTGCTCGACTTCCGCTGAGGCTCGACCCCGCGGCCTAGACTTCCTGGGTGGAGTTCCTCAACGGCCTGCAGCCCGCGCACGACCTGACCTACAGCGACGTCTTCATGGTGCCGCGACGCTCCGACGTCGTGAGCCGCTTCGACGTCGACCTCGCGACCGCCGACGGCACGGGCACGACCCTGCCGCTCGTCGTCGCGAACATGACCGCGATCTCGGGACGCCGCATGGCCGAGACGATCGCGCGCCGCGGCGGCATCGCGATCATCCCGCAGGACATCCCGCTCGACGTGGTCGCCTCGACGGTGCGCCGGGTCAAGGCGGCGCACACCGTCTACGACACGCCCGTCACGGTGCCGTCCTCGATGACGGTCGGCGAGGCGCTGAGCCTGATCCCGAAGCGTGCACACGGTGCCGCGGTCGTCGTCGACGACGGCAAGCCGCTGGGCATCGTGACCGAGCGCGACGGCGCGGAGGTCGACCGGTTCGCCCAGGTGCACGAGGTCATGGACTCCGACATGTTCACGGTCGACGCCGGGCTCGACCCGCGCGCGTACTTCGACGCGCTGACGAGCCAGCACCGACCCCTCGCCCCCGTGCTCGACGGCGACTCGCTCGTCGGCGTCGTGACCCGCAAGGGTGCGCTGCGCTCGAGCATCTACACGCCCGCCACCGACCCGGACGGCCGGCTCGTGATCGGTGCCGCGGTCGGCATCAACGGTGACGTCCGCGCCAAGGCCCGTGCGCTGCTCGAGTCCGGCATCGACGTCATCGTGGTCGACACCGCCCACGGCCACCAGGTCAAGATGGCCGACGCGCTCCCCGTCGTGCGCGAGGAGCGCGACGCCTTCGAGGCGCGCACCGGGCGACGTGTGCCTGTCGCGGCGGGCAACATCGTCTCGGCCGACGGCACCCTCGAGCTCGTGGAGTCCGGTGCCGACATCGTCAAGGTGGGCGTCGGCCCGGGCGCGATGTGCACGACGCGCATGATGACCGGCGTCGGCCGGCCCCAGTTCTCTGCGGTGCTCGAGTGCGCGGCCGCGGCCCGCTCCGTCGGAGCCCACGTCTGGGCCGACGGCGGCGTCCGGTACCCGCGCGACGTCGCGCTCGCGCTGGCCGGCGGTGCCGCCAGCGTCATGATCGGCTCCTGGTTCGCCGGCACGCACGAGAGCCCCGGCGACCTGAAGTTCGGCCCCGACGGCCGCCCCTACAAGGAGTCGTTCGGCATGGCGTCCTCACGGGCCGTGGCCAACCGCACGCGGGACGCCGCCGGCTTCGAGAAGGCCCGCATGGCGCTGTTCGAGGAGGGCATCTCCACCTCGCGCATGTTCCTCGACCCTTCGAGCCCCGGCGTCGAGGACCTCGTCGACCAGATCACCGCCGGCGTGCGCTCCAGCTTCACGTACGCCGGTGCCCGGTCGATCCCCGAGTTCGCCGATCGCGCGGTCGTCGGGCTGCAGAGCTCGGCCGGCTACGACGAGGGCCGCCCGCTGCACGCCTCCTGGTGAGGCGCGCGACTCGTCCCTCGTCGCTCCACCGACTCGTTCCTCGTCGGTGCCGGGCTTCGCCCAGGCGCGCAGACCTCGCTTCGCTCGGCTTGTGGTGACCGCGGGACAAGACTTTCGTGGGACGACGAACGGCGCGCTCGCCATTGCGTATCGTGGGCCCGTGACCCACGAGCCGCAGAACGTCGTCGCCACGCAGAACAGCGCCCACGGTGAGGGACACGACTACGTCAAGGGATCGCCGCACCTGCGGCACACGGTCCTGCGCACGATGATCGCCGACCAGCTCGCGGCGCTCGTGAGCGAGACCATCGCCCGCAAGGGCTCGTGCCACGTGCTCGAGGTCGGCGCCGGTCACGGCACGTTCTCGGACTTCCTGCTGGCGGCCGGCGCGCGCGTCACCGTCACCGAGGCCAGCGAGGCGAGCGCGAAGACCCTGACCGAGAAGTACGCGGACCGCGACGACGTCGAGGTCTTCTTCGACACGACCGGCGGCGACGTCTTCGAGCGCGAGGACCGCTTCGACGGCGTCGTGTGCGCGTCGCTGCTGCACCACATCCCCGACTACGTCACGTTCGTGGGCGACCTCAGCGGACTGCTCGACGAGGACGGCTGGTTCTACTCCGTCCAGGACCCGACCTACTACCCGCGGCGCAGCCGGCGCACGCAGCTGCTGGGCCGTGGCACGTACTTCCTGTGGCGGCTCGGGCAGGGCAACTACAAGCGGGGGCTCTCGACCCGGGTGCGACGCGCCAAGGGCGAGTGGTCCGAGACCGAGGCGTCCGACCTCGTCGAGTACCACGTCGTGCGCGACGGCGTCGACGAGCTGGCGCTCGTGACCGAGCTCGAGAAGCACTTCACGGACGTCGAGCTGTTCACGTACTGGTCGACCCAGGGCCCGCTGTTCCAGAAGATGTTCGCCGGCCTCAACCCGCCCACCGACTTCGGCCTCATCGGCCGCCACCGCACCGCCTGACCCCTGCCGGTTTCCCACGAGACCGCTCAAACCCCGCATCGATGACACGAAGCTTCGTGCGCGCGATGCGGGATTCCGACGGTCTCGTGGGAAACCGCGGGGGTCAGCGGAGGATGAGGGCAAGGCCGCGGGCGAACGATCCGTCGAGGTCGGGGTCGAGCGTGATCGCGCCGACGGCCGCCGCCTGACGGTGCAGCTGGGTCGACTGGGTGTGGCCGACGACGTAGATCAGCAGCGTGCGCGCGAGGTCGAGCCCGACCTGCTCCGCGAGCGCCTCCTCGAACGTCGACACCTCGAGCCGGAAGGCCGACGCGGTCGCGACGACCTCGGCACCGTCGCGCACCGCCAGCATTGCGGTGCGCAGCTGGTGCAGGGAGCCCGCGACGTCGTCGGTGACCGCGACGTCCGCGACGATGCGCGCGGCCATCAGCGACAGGAGCGTCTGCTTGTTCGCGACGTGGTGGTAGAGCGCGCTGGGCTGCACCCCCAGCGCGCCGGCGACCCGACGCATCGAGCAGAACTCCAGGCCGAACTCGTCGAGCACGCCCAGGGCGCCAGAGACGACGTCGTCGAGCGTGTTCGCCATGGGGCCTCCCACCGGGTGCGCGTGGACCCCGGGCGGGATCGTGTGCCACACTACCGAACACCGTTCAGGTGAACACCGTTCAGGAGCCCTCATGACCAGCTCGACCCCCACTCCGGCCAGCACGCAGGCCGTGCCGCTCAAGCGCCGCAGCTCGCCGGCCACCGACCTCGCCCTCGTCACGACGTTCGCCGCCGTGATCGGTGTCTGCGCTGTGCTGCCCGCCATCAACGGCGTCGCGAGCGTGCCTTTCACGCTGCAGATGTTCGGCGTCTTCCTCGCCGGAGCCGTGCTCGGCGCCAAGCGCGGCTTCCTCGCCGTCGCGCTCTACCTGGCGGTCGCCACCGCCGGCGTGCCGATCTTCACGCAGGGCCAGGCCGGCCCCGGGGTCTGGGGCGGCGCCTCCGGCGGCTACCTCGTGGCGTTCCCGATCGCCGCGTTCCTCGTCGGGCTCGTCGCGACGTACACCGTCCGCCGCGGACCCGCGGTCTTCACGGTCGCCGTCGGTGTCGCTGCCGCGATCGTCACGGTCGCGGTGGTCGGCACGCTCGGCACCCTGGGCATGGCCCGTGCGCTCGACGTCTCGTGGGGCGTCGCGTGGGGCTACGCCACGCCGTTCTTCCCGGCCGACATCGCCAAGGGCGTCATCGCCGCGATCGTCGCCGCCGCCGTGCACCGCGCGTTCCCGCGCCTCACGCGCGGGTAGGTTCTCCCTGACCGAGACGCCCCGGGACGGAGCAGCACAGTGATCCAGCTGCAGAGCGCGACCGTCGTGGTCGACTCCCCCAGCGGACCGCTCACGCTGCTCCACCCCACGACCCTCGACCTCGGCGAGCACCGCATCGGCATCATCGGCGCAAACGGCTCCGGCAAGTCGACGCTGGCACGCCTGCTCAACGGGCTGGCGCTCCCGGCCGCGGGCCAGGTGCTGGTCGACGGGCTGGACGTCGACCGCGACGGCCGCGAGGTGCGCCGACGGGTGGGGTTCGTCTTCACCCATCCCGACGCCCAGCTGGTGATGCCGACGCCGCTCGAGGACGTCACGCTGTCGCTGCGCCGCAGCGTGCCGGACAAGGCCGAGCGGCGTCGACGCGCCCGCGAGGTCCTCGACACGATCGGGCTGGGCGACCGCGCCGACGTGCCCGTGCACTCGTTGTCGGGTGGGCAGAAGCAGCTGCTGGCCCTGGCCGGGGTGCTCGCGACCGACCCGGAGGTCGTGGTCGCCGACGAGCCGACGACCCTGCTCGACCTCCGCAACACGCGCTCGGTCGCCGACCGCCTGTTCGGCCTGCGGCAGCAGCTCGTGCTGGTGACCCACGACCTCGACCTCGCACGCCGCTGCGAGCGGGTGCTGGTCGTCGACGCCGCCCGCGTGGTCTTCGACGGACCCGCTGCCGACGCGGTCGACCACTACGTGGCCCTGAGCGATGTCTGAGGCGGACGATGTCTGAGCTCCTGGGCGCGTACCGGCCGGGATCGACGCTGCTGCACCGGATGCCGGTCGGACCGAAGCTGGCGGTGGTGGCGGCGTGGTCGATCGTCGTCGTCGCGACGCGCGGACCCCTCTTCTCGCCGGTGCTCGCCGCGCTCGCGATCGGGATCGCGATCTGGTCGGGCCTCGCGCTGCGTCGCACGCTCCGCACGATGCGCGGATTCCTGCTGCTGATGGTGCTGGTCGCGGCCTTCCAGACGTGGCAGCGCGGACCGGAGGTGGCCGTCACGGTCGTCACCAGCCTGCTGGCGCTGCTGCTCGTCGGCCTGGCGTTCACGGCCACGACCGCGGTCGACGACCTGCTCGGCACGGTCGAGCGGATCACCTCGCCGCTGCGGTTCGTCGGCGTGCGTCCCGAACGTGTGGCCCTGGCCTTCGCCCTGGTGCTGCGCGCGCTGCCGGCGGTGCTCGAGGTCGCGACGCAGACCCGCGACGCAGCACGGGCCCGCGGGCTCGAGAGGAGTCCGCGGGCCCTGCTGGTGCCGTTCGCGATCCGAGTCGTCGCCCACGCCTACGCCACGGGCGACGCCCTCGCAGCCCGCGGCCTCGACGACTGACCCTTCACCGAGAAATGCGCCCAGATGCGCAGAATCCCGTCAGGGAAACCGCGCAACTGGGCGCATTTCTGGGTCGGGGGCCTCAGGCCAGGGTGGCGAGGACCTCGTTCAGCGTCTGCGACGGGCGCATGACCTTGGCGGCCTTCTCGACGTCGGGCTGGAAGTAACCGCCGATGTCGGCCGGCGACCCCTGCACCGCGAGGAGCTCGTCGACGATCTTCTGCTCGTTCTCGGCCAGCGACCCCGCGACGGCGCCGAAGGCCTCGGCCAGGGCCGCGTCCTCGGTCTGCTTGGCCAGCTCCTGCGCCCAGTACAGGCCCAGGTAGAAGTGGCTGCCGCGGTTGTCGATCGTGCCGAGCTTGCGGCCCGGCGAGCGGTCCTCGTCGAGGAACGTGCCGGTGGCGCGGTCGAGCGTGTCGGCCAGCACCTGCGCGCGGGCGTTGTCGGTGGTCTGGGCGAGGTGCTCCAGGCTCACCGCCAGCGCGAGGAACTCACCGAGCGAGTCCCAGCGCAGGTAGTTCTCCTCCACGAGCTGCTGCACGTGCTTCGGGGCGGAGCCGCCGGCACCGGTCTCGAACAGGCCGCCTCCGTTGATGAGCGGCACGACCGACAGCATCTTCGCGCTGGTGCCCAGCTCGAGGATCGGGAACAGGTCGGTGTTGTAGTCGCGCAGCACGTTGCCGGTGACCGAGATCGTGTTCTCGCCCTTGCGGATGCGCTCGACTGACAGCTTCGTCGCCTCGACCGGCGAGAGGATGCGGATGTCCAGGCCGTCGGTGTCGTGCTCCGGGAGGTAGGCGTCGACCTTGGCAATCAGGTTGGCGTCGTGCGCGCGCTCGGCGTCGAGCCAGAAGACGGCCGGGTCGCCGGTGGCGCGGGCGCGCGTGACGGCGAGCTTGACCCAGTCGCGGATCGGCACGTCCTTGGTCTGGCAGGCGCGCCAGATGTCGCCCTGCGCGACGACGTGCTCGAGGATCGCGTCGCCCGCCGAGTTCACGACACGGACGGTGCCCGTGGTCGGGATCTCGAACGTCTTGTCGTGGCTGCCGTACTCCTCGGCCTTCTGCGCCATGAGGCCCACGTTCGGGACCGTGCCCATCGTGCTCGGGTCGTAGGCGCCGTTGGCCTTGCAGTCGTCGACGACGACCTGGTAGACGCCGGCGTAGCTCGAGTCGGGGATGACCGCGAGCGTGTCGGCCTCGCCGCCGTCCGGGCCCCACATGTGGCCCGAGGTGCGGATCATGGCCGGCATCGAGGCGTCGACGATGACGTCGCTCGGCACGTGCAGGTTCGTGATGCCCTTGTCGGAGTTGACCATGGCCAGCTCCGGGCCCTCGGCGAGCTCGGCGTCGAAGGACGCCTTGATCTCGGCGCCGCTGTCGAGCGCGTCGAGGCCGGCGAGGATGCCGCCGAGACCGTCGTTGGGGCTGAGGCCCGCGGCGGCGAGGTCGGCACCGAACGCGGCGAACGTCTTCGGGAAGAACGCGCGCACGACGTGACCGAAGATGATCGGGTCGGAGACCTTCATCATCGTGGCCTTGAGGTGCACCGAGAACAGGACGCCGTCGGCCTTGGCCTTGGCGATCTGCTCGGTGAGGAACTCGCGCAGCGCGGCGACGTCGAGGTAGGTCGCGTCGACGACCTCACCCGCGATGACGGGCAGCGACTCCTTGAGCACCGTGGTCGAGCCGTCGTCGCCGACGAGCTCGATGCGCAGGGTGTCGTCGGCCTCGATCACGACGGACTTCTCGTTGGAGCGGAAGTCGCGGACGCCCATCGTGGCGATGTCGGTCTGGGAGTCGGAGGACCAGGCACCCATGCGGTGCGGGTGCTTCTTGGCGTAGCTCTTGACCGACGCGGGGGCGCGGCGGTCGGAGTTGCCCTCGCGCAGGACCGGGTTGACGGCGGAGCCCATGACCTTGCCGTAGCGGGCGCGGACCTCCTTCTCCTCGTCGGTCTGCGGGTTCTCCGGGTACGCGGGGAGCGCGTAGCCCTGGTCCTGCAGCTCGGCGATCGCGGCCTTCAGCTGCGGCACGGAGGCGGAGATGTTGGGGAGCTTGATGATGTTCGCCTCGGGGCGCAGCGCGAGCTCGCCGAGCTCGGCGAGGGCGTCGCCGATGCGCTGCCCCTCCTCGAGGTGCTCGGGGAACTGGCTGATGATGCGGCCCGCCAGCGAGATGTCGCGGGTCTCGACCTGCACGCCCGCGGTGGAGGCGTAGGCCTCGATGAACGGCAGGAACGAGTGCGTCGCCAGTGCGGGCGCCTCATCGGTGTGGGTGTAGATGATCGTCGGGTCGGCCACGGGGTCTCCGTTTCGCACGCAAGAATAGTTTGACGTCAAGATATCTCATCACGAGACGTCCCCACCGTGGCACCCGCCGCGACCCCTGTCGAGCCGGGGCGGGCGCGGTAGCGTCCCCGCATGGAGGTCATCGGCGGCGCAGCGCTCGGCGCACTCGTCGTGCTGCTCGGCCTCGCGGGCTGGCGGCGGGCGGTCCGTCGGCGCGACGAGTCGCTCGGCAGCCCCGACGACCTGGCCACCTACGCGACGCTGCACACGGCCTCGCTGGCCGCACCGGCCCTGCGTGCCGGCCTCGACACCGACGGCGCGGCTCGCGCCCTGCCGTACCTGCGGGCCCTGCTCGGCGACGCGCCCGCCGCGCTCACCGACGGCGCCGGGGTGGTGGCGTCCTCGGGCGACGTCGACGCCGAGACCGCCACCCCGCTCGTCGAGGCGGTGCTGGCCGAGGGGCGCACCCAGGCGTCCGACCGGGTCGTCGTGGCGCCGCTCGCCGTCGAGGACCGCGTCGTCGGCACGCTCGTCGTGCGCACCGACCACCCGTCCGCGGGCCTCGTGCGCGCCACCACCGAGGTCGCGCGCTGGGTCTCCAGCCAGCTCGAGCTCGGCGAGCTGGCTGCCTCGCGCACCGCCCTGATGGAGGCCGAGCTGCGCGCGCTCCGGGCCCAGATCTCGCCCCACTTCATCTACAACTCGCTCGGCGCGATCGCGTCCTACGTGCGCACCGACCCGGAGCGCGCCCGGTCGCTGCTGCTCGAGTTCGCCGACTTCACGCGCTACTCCTTCCGGCGTCACGGCGACTTCACGACCCTCGCCGAAGAGCTGCTCTCGATCGAGCGCTACCTCGTGCTGGAGAAGGCCCGGTTCGGCGACCGGCTGCGCGTGACCTCCAGCGTCGCCCCCGAGGTGCTGCACGTGACCCTGCCGTTCCTCGCGGTGCAGCCACTCGTCGAGAACGCGGTGCGCCACGGCATCGAGCCGAAGGACGGACCCGGACACATCACGGTGGTGGCCCGCGACGCCGGGGCCACGTGCGTCATCGAGATCGAGGACGACGGCGTGGGCAGCGACCCCGACGTCGTGCGCGAGGCGCTGGCCGGTCGCGCGAGCAGCGGATCGATCGGCCTGGCCAACGTCGACGAGCGGCTGCGCGCGGTGTACGGCGACGACCACGGGATCGTCGTCGAGACGGCACCCGGCCTCGGCACGAAGGTCTCGCTGCGCGTGCCGAAGTTCAACCCGCGCGACCTTCCCTGAGGGCACGACCCGAACCGCGAGGTGACGCCGGTCACTCCGCCGTAGACTCACCGGGGTGAACGACCGCACGGCTCCCCCGGCACTGCGCGTGCTCGTCGTCGACGACGAGCGCCCCGTGCTCGACGAGCTGGTGTGGCTGCTCGCCCGCGACGAGCGCATCGCCCACGTGCGCACCGCGTCGTCGGGCACCGAGGCGCTGCGCGTGCTCGAGGGCGGTGACGTCGACCTGGCGTTCCTCGACATCGCGATGCCGGGGCTCAGCGGTCTCGAGATCGCCCGCCTGCTCGGTCGCTTCGCGCACCCGCCCCAGGTCGTGTTCGTGACCGCCCACGACGCCCACGCGATCGAGGCGTTCGAGATGAACGCGGTCGACTACCTGCTCAAGCCCGTGCGCGAGGAGCGGCTGGCCGAGAGCATCCGCCGCGCGGTCGACGCGGGCGACCGCGTGCCGGCCGCCCCGGACGAGCGCATCGCGGTCGAGCTCGGCGGGGTGACCCGCTTCGTCATGCGCTCGACCATCACCGACGTCGAGGCCCAGGGCGACTACGTACGGCTGCACACGATCGACGGCACCTCCCACCTCGTGCGCATGACGCTGAGCCACGTCGCCGACACGTGGGCCGAGCACGACTTCGCCCGCGTGCACCGCAGCCACGTCGTCAACCGGCGCCACATCCGCGAGGTCCGCCAGTCCGGCGGGCGGACGACGCTGGTGCTGCCGAGCGGCGACGCCACGCTCGAGGTCGAGGTCTCACGCCGCCACCACCGCGACCTGCGCGAGCTGATCCGTGACGCCTGACGACCCGCCGGAGGCCGTGCCGCAGCACCGCGAGCGGGTCCGCGTCACGAGTCCTCTCGTGCACGCCCCGGCGCCCCAACGGCGCAGCGCGCGCCAGGAGGTCGCCGAGCAGTCGACGGTCGGCGCGGTCTACGTGCGGTCGCTCGTGCGTGCCCAGCGCCGGGCGGCCATCGCGACGACCCTGGTCGCGGCGGTCTCGATCGGCGTGCTGCCGGTGCTGTTCTGGTCGGACCTGCCGGTCCGCACCTGGACGATCGCCTCGGTGCCCGTGGTGTGGATCGTGCTGGGCGTCCTGGTCTACCCGTGGGTGTGGTGGCTCGGCCGCGCGTACGTGTGGCGCGCCGAGCACAACGAGTCGACGTTCGTCGCCCTCATGGACTCCCCCACCGACCCGGCGGTCGACGACGCCCCGAGCCCGCCGTGAACACCACCGCGGGGCTCGCCGCGATCGTGCTGGTCGTGCTGGCGACGCTGACGATCGGCGCGCTCGCGATGCGCTGGAGCCGCACGACGAGCGACTTCTACGTGGCCTCGCGCAGCGTCAGTCCCTGGCTCAACGCCTCGGCGATCGGTGGCGAGTACCTGTCGGCCGCGTCGTTCCTCGGGGTCGCCGGGCTCGTGCTCGTGGCCGGGGCCGACGTGCTCTGGTATCCCATCGGCTGGACGACCGGCTACCTCCTGCTGCTCGTCGTCGTGGCCGCGCCCCTTCGGCGGTCAGGGGCGTACACGATCCCGGACTTCGCGGGCTGGAGGCTGCGCTCCGTCGCGGTCCGCCACGTCTCGACGCTGCTCGTGGTCGCCGTCGGCTGGCTCTACCTCATGCCGCAGTTCCAGGGCGCCGGCCTCACGATGCAGGCCGTCACCGGGGCTCCGGTCTGGACGGGCATCGCGGTCGTCGCGGTCGTGGTCGCGACCCTCGTGGCCTCGGGCGGGATGCGCTCGATCACCTTCGTCCAGGCCTTCCAGTACTGGCTCAAGCTGACCGCGCTGCTCGTGCCGCTGGTGTTCCTGCTGATCGCGTGGCGGGGTGACGGCGCCCCGATGCCGGAGGCCACGGCCGGGTGGGCGCTGCCGGACGCCGACCTCGGGGCGGAGCGCCTCTACACCGCCTACGCGGTCCTGACGGCGACGTGCCTCGGCACGATGGGTCTGCCCCACGTGGTGGTGCGCTTCTACACGAACCGCGACGGGGTCGCGGCCCGCCGCACGACGCTGATCGTGCTCGGCCTGCTCGGGGTGTTCTACCTCCTGCCCACCGCGTACGGCGCGCTCGGCCGGGTCTACGCGGGCGACCTGAGCGACTCGAGCCAGGCCGACACCGTGATCCTGCAGCTGCCGGAGCGGATGCTCACGACGGGTGCCGACGCGCTCGGTGCGCTGATCCTCGCCGGCGCCTTCGCCGCGTTCCTCTCGACCTCGTCGGGGCTGACGATGGCGATCGCCGGTGTCGTCGGGCAGGAGATCGACCGGCGACGCTGGTTCGGCGGACGGCTCGTCGGCGTCGCCTCGGTGCGCGTGGCGGCCGTGACCTGCGTGCTGCCGCCCCTCGCGCTCGCCCTCACCGCCGACAACATCCCCATCGCGACCTCGGTGACGTTCGCGTTCGCCCTCGCGGCGTCGACCTTCTGCCCGCTGCTGGTGCTCGGCATCTGGTGGCCACGCCTGACCCGCCAGGGGGCGGTCGCCGGGCTGGTCGGCGGCGGGCTGGCGGCCGGGATCGCGCCCCTGGTGACGTTGGGCCTGGACCCGGACGGCTGGGTCGGCCTGGTCGTCGCCCAGCCCGCCGTGTGGACCGTCCCGCTCGGCTTCGGGCTCATGATCGCCGTCTCCCTCCTCACCCGCCGCGCGAGCGACGAGGACACCGACCGGGTCTTCGCCAAGCTCCACACCCCCGAGCGCGCCTGACCCTCCCGCCCTCGGGGCGGGAGGAGCCTCGAAAGGGGTCCCTCGACCACCGGGGTGGGAGCGGTTGTCCACCGGTGGCCAACCGGGTCGTTGACGAGTGTCCGCACCCGCCTGGATGCTACGTATCAGTATCGGGGGACACGGCCGCGACGGGCGTCCGGGCCCCGTGCTCGTATCGGGGAAGGACGTACGACATGTCAGTCATCGAGCTGCCGAGCACCGCCTCGGCCCACGCGTACGCGTGGTCGAGCAACACCCTCCAGAGGACGCGGGTGAGGCTCGAGAACGGGCTGGTCCGCTACGACGGCTGGTTCCTGGTCTTCACGGCCGTGATCCTCGGCCTCGGCGCCACGATCATCAGCGGCATGGCGATCTGGTGCGTCGTCAAGCAGAAGAAGAACTTCACCGGGGAGTGGGGCTTCAAGAACTTCGGTCTGAAGGTCCGCTTCGAGTGCGAGTAGCCACTCGAGCCGGCGGGGCCGGCCGCGCAGCTCCGGCGACCGGCCCCGCCACCCGACCCACCCCCTCCTCTCGGAAGGCACCGGTGACGCGATGACGACGCTCGACGCCCGATCGATCGACTACGCCTACGAGCCGGGCGTGCAGGTGCTCCACGGCGTCGACCTGTCGGCCGCGTCCGGCGAGGTCCTGGGCCTCGTCGGCCCCAACGGGTCCGGCAAGTCCACCCTGATCCAGGTCCTCTTCGACCTGCTCGCCGCCCAGGGCGGGTCGGTCACGATCGACGGCCACCCGCACACCTCCACGGCGGCGAAGGACGCCTCCCTCTACCTGCCCAGCGACGACTACCTCCCCCAGTTCCTGACGGGCCGCGAGTACCTGGGGCTCGTCGCCCAGCTCTACGGCACCCGCGCCGACGACCCCTCCGACCTGTTCGCCCGGTTCGGCATGCAGGGACGCCTCGACGACCTGCTCGAGGACTACTCGCACGGCATGCGCAAGAAGACGCAGCTCATCTCGGCCCTGACGATGAGGCGCCCCGTGACCGTGATCGACGAGACCCTCAACGGCATCGACGTCGGGTCGCTCCGGCTCTGCGAGAAGGAGCTGGCGCACCTGCGCGACGAGGGCGGCGCCATCGTGCTGTGCACCCACGACTTCGCGCTGCTCGAGCGCCTGGCCGACCGCGTGGTCTTCCTCGACCTGGGCCGGGTGGTCGCCGACGACACGACGGCGGCGCTCGTCGCGCAGCACGGCTCGCTGGCCACGATGGTGTTCGACCACCTCGACTCCGCGGCGCGCTGAGGTGCGGCCCTCCCGCGCGCGGGCGCTGTCCGGGATGCTGCTGCGCTACTTCGGTCGCCGGGTCCTGCGCAGCGGCGTCCTGGCCTCCCGTCCCCTGCGCCTGGCCGCCGCTCTCCTCGTCGCCGGCCTCGCGGTCGTGGCGGTCGTGGCCGCCGTGACCTTCCTCGAGCCGCTGCGCTCCGAGCCGGAGGCCTGGGACCTGCTGTTCGACGCCACCAGCATCTCGGCGGTCCTCTGGTGCCTCGTCGCCGTGCTCCTGACCAAGACCCTGTTCCTCAACGCCGAGGGCATGCTCGCCCTGACCTTCGCGCTCCCGGTGACCAACCGTGAGCGGGCCGCGGCCTTCGTCCTCTTCGAGGCCGCCACGGCCGGCATCGTCGTGGCGGCAGGCGTGGGGGCCATGGCCGTCGCGGCGCTCGTGCTGCGCGGCCCGTCGGCCCTCCTCCCGCTCGTCGAGTCGATCGTGCTCCCCGTGCTCCTGACCTATCTCGTGGTCGGGCTCGCCTACCAGCTGCTCACCTGGGTGCTCACGGCCGTAGGCCTGCGCCGGACCCAGCCCCCGGTGCTGCTGCTGAGCCTGTTCGCCCTGCTGATCGCGTACGCGGCCACCGTCCCGCGCCTGACCGCCGCGGTGAGCGGCTCCTACCTCGAGGGCACCGACGAGCGGCCGTGGACCGCGGGAGTCGCGTCGCTGGCCGACCAGTGGGGCCACCCTGCCGCCCTGGCCACCTGCGCCGCGGCGATGGCGGTCCTGGCGGTGGCCACCGTCGCGCTGGCTCCCAACCGCCACCTCACCGCGTCGCGCTACCTCCCCTGGCGGGCCGGGGCGCTCACCCGCCGCCTGCTCGGCCCCTACGACTGGTGCGTGTTCCGCAGCCTCCAGACGTGGCTCCCGACCGTGCTGGCGGCCGCGGTCTACGTCGCCCTGACGATCAAGCCGCTGGCGCACCCGATGTGGGCCCTGTCCCTGGTGTCGATGGGCGCGCTCTACCAGTTCGCGGCCACCGAGCCGCTGCGTCGCCTGCGGGGCGGTCGCACACCCGCCTGGTCCGTCTACGTCCGCCTCCTGCGTGCCCAGGCACTGCTGTGGCTGCTGCTCGCGGTGCCGGCCACCGCCGCGGTGCTCGTGGTCGAGCCGGGCGCCGTCGCCGACGTCGTGGACCCGCTGGTCGGCAGCCTCGCCGGCACGGTGCTGGCGCTCGCCGTCGGCATCGTCTTCCCCGCGGTCGACGACAACCCGTTCTCCCTCTTCGTCGGCCTGTCGCTGGCCGTCGTCGTCGTGACCGCGCTCGCCCTCGCGATCGGCGTGCTCAGCCTGCCCCCACCCGTCGCTGCGGCCCTCGCCGTCGCGACCCTCGCGCTCGCCGTCGTCTACAGCGTCGTCGGCATCACCACCCACGAGTCAAGGAGACGTCATGAAGAAGTCGCTGATCGCCGTCAACAGCGTGGCCGGGGCGGCGCTGCTGACCCTCGTCGCCGGCGCCGCGATCCTGCTGGTGCTCATGTTCTCGACGGACGGTGACGCCGACGCGGACCGCCGGGCGTTCTTCGGCTCGCTCATGTTCAGCACGAAGGAGCAGGCCGACGGGTCGACCGCGATCACCGCAGGGGTCGACGACCCGGTGCCGCTGATCGTGCTGTTCGTCGTGCTCGCGATCGCCCTGACGTTCATCCAGCTCACGTACCGCGCGCTCAAGGTCCACCGCCAGCGACTCCTCGAGGAGCGCGGCCTGGCCTGAGCGGTGGACCGTCGCGCCTCGGTCCCCGCGATCCTGACCGCGACCGCCGGTCAGGTGTGGCCGCTGCTCGCCCTGCTCGGCACGTTCGCGGCGGGCGGCTCCGCGTGGTGGGTCACGTCGGGCGACCCGTCGCTGGTCCGGCTCGCGGCCGAGCTGCTGCTCGTCGCCGTCGTCGGCCTGGTCGGCTCGTTCGCGGTGCACGAGTCGGCGCACCTGCTGGCCCTGCGACGCGTGCCGACCGTCACCGCCGTCCGGCTGGAGCGCACCGCCTGGCGGCTCTCGCTGCACCCCGAGGGGCGGATGACGCGCCGCCACGTCGTCCTGGTCGCCCTGGCCGGCCCGGGTGCGTGCCTCGGCGCCGGGCTGACCCTCGCGGCGGCGGCGCCCGAGTCGTCCCTGCGGTGGTGGTTCGCGGCGCACGCGGTCTTCCTGGTCCCGCCGTTCGGCGACGGCCGCGCCGTCCTGAGGGCGATCCTGGCCCGGGATCCGCGGTGAGCGCCGACCGTTCGTCGCCGGAGATCGACCGCTCGTCGCGCCCCGCCGACCGGTGAGCGCTCCGCCCCCGACCTTCGACGCTGCACCCGCGCTGTGACCTGTCCCACAGGCCTGCGGGTTCCTAGCGTGAGCCACGACACACCCGTGTCCATCGGCCGCTGCTCCCTGCCGCCGGTGCGAGACAGAAGCAGGTGATCGACGTGGCCGAGAAGGTCAGTCCCGAGGTGCAGGCGGAGTACCAGCGTATTCACGCCACCGCCGAGTTCAAGGCGCTCCAACGCGCCTACCGCAAGTTCGTGATCCCGACGACCATCGCCTTCATGGTCTGGTACCTGACCTACGTCCTGTTCTCGAACTACGCGGGCGACTTCATGGGTCAGCAGGTCTTCGGCAACGTCAACGTGGCCCTGCTGTTCGGCCTCCTGCAGTTCGTCACGACCTTCGCGATCGCCTACGCCTACGCGCGCTACTCGCTGGCGAAGATGGACCCGATCTCCGACGAGCTCCGGGCCCAGTTCGAGCGGGAGGTCGACTGATGAGCGCCCTCCACACCGTCCTCGCCGACGACCGGGTGATCCTGGCCGCTGAGGGCACCACGAGCGACAACCGCGTCCTGACCGCCTCGCTGTTCGGCTTCGTCGTCCTGCTGACGGTCGGCATCACCTTCTGGGCGAGCCGCAACACCAAGACCGCTGCCGACTACTACGCCGGCGGCCGGTCGTTCTCGGGCATGCAGAACGGGTTCGCGATCGGCGGCGACTACATGTCGGCGGCGTCGTTCCTCGGCATCTCCGGCGCGATCGCCCTGTCGGGCTACGACGGCTTCCTGTACTCGATCGGCTTCCTCGTCGCGTGGCTCGTGGCGCTGCTGCTGATCGCCGAGCTGCTGCGCAACTCCGGCCGCTTCACGATGGCCGACCAGCTCGCGTACCGCATGGAGCAGCGACCCGTCCGCACCGCGGCGGCGACCTCCACCATCATCGTCTCGATCTTCTACCTGCTCGCCCAGATGGTCGGCGCCGGCGCCCTCGTGTCGCTGCTGCTCGGCATCGATGGCGAGACCGCGAAGAACATCACGATCGCTGCGGTCGGCCTGCTGATGGTCTTCTACGTCGTGCTCGGCGGCATGAAGGGCACGACCTGGGTGCAGATCGTCAAGGCCGTGCTGCTGATGTTCGGCACGCTGCTCATCTCGGTGCTGGTGCTCGCGAAGTTCGGCTTCAACCTGTCGGACCTTCTCGGCACCGCGGCGCAGGAGAGCGGCCAGGGCAAGGCGTTCCTCGAACCCGGACTGAAGTACGGCGGCTCCACCACGAGCAAGATTGACTTCATCTCGCTCGGCATCGCCCTGGTGCTCGGCACCGCGGGCCTGCCGCACATCCTGGTGCGCTTCTACACCGTGCCGACCGCCAAGGCGGCCCGCGTCTCGGTGCTCTGGGCCATCGGCCTGATCGGCGCCTTCTACCTGATGACGCTGATCCTCGGCTTCGGCGCCGCGGCGCTCGTCACGGGCGACCAGAAGCAGCAGATCATCGACTCCGGCGGCAACCTCGCCTCACCGCTCCTGGCGCAAGCCGTCGGCGGTGGTCCGGGCACGACCGGTGGCGCGATCCTGCTGGCCCTCATCGCGGCCGTCGCGTTCGCCACGATCCTCGCGGTCGTCGCCGGCCTCACGCTGACGTCGGCGTCCTCCGTGGCGCACGACCTGTACGCCAACGTGTGGAAGAAGGGCACCGCGTCGGAGAAGGACGAGGTCAAGATGGCCCGTATCGCGGCCTTCGTGATCGGTGGCGTCGCGATCGCCCTGGCGATCCCGGGCAAGAACCTCAACGTGGCGTTCCTCGTCGCGCTGGCGTTCGCGGTCGCGGCCTCGGCCAACCTGCCGGCCCTGCTCTACAACCTGTTCTGGAAGCGGTTCAACACCCGCGGAGCGGTCTGGAGCATCTACGGCGGCCTGATCTCCTCGGTGGGGCTGGTCATCTTCAGCCCGATCGTGTCGGGCAAGGGCCTGGACCCCAACGGCAAGAACCTGTCGCTGCTGCCCGAGAACATCGACATCAGCTGGTTCCCGCTGGAGAACCCGGGCATCGTCTCGATCCCGCTCGGCTTCTTCCTCGGCTGGCTGGGCACCGTGACGACCCGCAGCCGGGTCAGCGAGGAGCGGTTCCCCGAGCTCGAGGTCCGCTCCTTCACCGGAGCCGGCGCCGAGAAGTAAGCCGGCACCACCACGGTTGCGGGGCGGGCCTCGCCCGCCCCGCAACCACTCCGCAACACGCCTCGCGGCATGCTGTGGCGTGCGACACGATGAATGACGACAGCCCCTCGACCAGGAGACACCTGTGACTGACGAGACCATCAGCAACCTCGCCCACGAGGACCGCATCTTCGAGCCGCCGGCCGACCTCGCGGCGAACGCGAACTTCACCGCCGCCACCTACGAGGCCGCCGAGAAGGACCGGCTCGGCTTCTGGGGCGAGCAGGCGGCCCGCCTGACGTGGGACACCCCGTTCACCGAGGTGCTCGACTGGACCGATCCGCCGTTCGCGAAGTGGTTCGTGGGCGGCAAGCTCAACGTGGCCTACAACTGCGTCGACCGGCACGTCGAGAACGGGAACGGCGACAAGGTCGCGTTCCACTTCGTCGGCGAGCCCGGCGACACCCGCACCATCACCTACGCCGACCTGAAGGACGAGGTCAGCCAGGCCGCCAACGCGATCACCGAGCTCGGCATCGAGACCGGCGACCGGGTCGCGATCTACCTGCCGATGATCCCCGAGGCCGTCATCGCGATGCTCGCCTGCGCCCGTCTCGGCGCCCCGCACACCGTGGTGTTCGGCGGGTTCAGCTCCGACGCCCTCGCCTCACGGGTCGACGACTGCGGCGCCAAGCTCGTCATCACGTCCGACGGCGGCTACCGCCGCGGCAACCCCTCGGCCCTCAAGCCCGCGGTCGACGAGGCCCTCGCGAAGCTGGGCGACGCGAGCCCGGTCGAGCACGTGCTCGTGGTCAAGCGCACGGGCCAGGACGTCGAGTGGAACGACGACCTCGACGTCTGGTGGGACGAGACGGTCGGCCAGGCGTCCACCGACCACACCCCCGAGGCCTTCGACGCCGAGCACCCGCTGTACGTCATGTACACCTCGGGCACGACGGGCAAGCCCAAGGGCATCCTGCACACCTCGGGCGGCTACCTGACGCAGGCGGCGACGACGTTCCACGGCACGTTCGACCACAAGCCCGAGACCGACGTCTACTGGTGCACCGCCGACGTCGGCTGGGTCACGGGCCACTCCTACATCGTCTACGGCCCGACGGCCGAGGGCGCGACGCAGGTGCTCTACGAGGGCACCCCCGACACCCCGCACAAGGGCCGCTGGTGGGAGATCATCGCCGAGTACGGCGTGACGCTCTTCTACACGGCCCCCACCGCGGTCCGCACGTTCATGAAGTGGGGTCGCCAGATCCCCGCCGAGCACGACCTCACGTCGCTGCGCATCGTCGGCTCGGTCGGTGAGTCGATCAACCCCGAGGCCTACGTCTGGTACCGCGACAACGTCGGCGGCGGGAAGACCCCGATCGTCGACACGTGGTGGCAGACCGAGACCGGCGCCCACATGATCACCCCGCTGCCGGGCGTCACGAAGGCCAAGCCCGGCTCGGCCATGATCGGCTTCCCCGGCATCAGCATCGACGTCGTCGACGACGCGGGCGAGCCCGTGCCGAACGGAGGCGGCGGCTACCTCGTCGTCACCGAGCCGTGGCCCTCGATGCTCCGCACGATCTGGGGCGACGAGGAGCGGTACAAGGAGACCTACTGGTCGCGGTTCGCCTCGCAGGGCTACTACTTCGCCGGCGACGGCGCCAAGAAGGACGACGACGGCGCCATCTGGCTGCTCGGCCGCGTCGACGACGTCATGAACGTCTCGGGCCACCGCCTGTCGACGACCGAGATCGAGTCGGCCCTCGTGTCGCACCCGTCCGTCGCCGAGGCCGCCGTGGTCGGCGCCGCCGACGAGACCACCGGCCAGGCCGTCGTGGCGTTCGTGATCCTGCGCGAGTCCGCCGGCGACGAGGGCGGCACCGACGACGCGATCGCGGCGCTGCGCAACCACGTGGCCAAGGAGATCGGGCCCATCGCCAAGCCGCGCCAGATCATGGTCGTGCCGGAGCTGCCCAAGACCCGCTCCGGCAAGATCATGCGCCGCCTCCTGCGCGACGTCGCCGAGAACCGCGAGGTCGGCGACGCCACCACCCTGGCCGACTCCTCCGTGATGGACCTCATCACCCAGGGCCTCAAGACGACCAGCACCGACGACTGACCCCAGCCGTCGGGTTGGGCGGTGAGTGTTCCACCTAGGGCGGTGAGTCCTCCACCGTATGAACGTTCGTACGGTGGAGGACTCACCGCCCGTCGGCGTCAGGTGGAACACTCACCGCCCCACCGGGCGGGCGGTCGTGGTGCGCCGGGGGCGGTCGCTTGTAGGCTCGCGCCCATGGCCACCAGCGTGAAGCCCTCGTCCGACTCCGCGACCGAGACGGTCGAGGAGCCCACCATCGGTCGCCTCGTCGCCGACGCCAGCCGCGACCTGTCGGCGCTCGTCCAGCACGAGATCGCCCTCGCGAAGGCCGAGATGCGCTTCAGCGTCAAGGCCGGGGTGCTCGGCTCGCTGCTGTTCCTGGTCGCCGGCTTCCTCGGCATCCTCATCATCATCATGCTGTCGTTCGCGTTCGCGTACTTCCTCACGATGACCGGGCTGCACCCCGCCTGGGCGTTCCTGATCGTCGCCGGCGCCTACCTGCTGCTGGCCGGGCTCCTGGTCGTGGTGGGGGTCAACCGCATCAAGAAGATCAAGGCTCCCGAGGCCACGATCGAGACCGCCAAGCAGATCCCGGCTGCGCTCAAGGGGCAGCGACCGGGTCGCGACCTCGCCTGACCGCTCCGGCGATCGCGATCACCAGACCGACCACCAGCACGGCTCCGGCTCCGAGGGCGGCCGTGCTGAGCAGTCCGCCGTAGGAGTCGCGCGCCACGTCGATCAACGCCTGCGCCACGCGGTCGCCGGCCCCGGTGCTCGTCGTGACGTCGCTCGCCGACACGACCCGCGCACCGACGTACGACACGCCCACCGCGAGCAGCCCCCCGGCAGCGAGCCAGGCCAGGGCCGCCCCTCGACGGTTCGCCAGCAGCACGGCGGTCAGGGCTCCGACGAACGCCACGAGCGCGGCCGCCACGCCCATCAGCGGACTCGCGCCGATGAGCTGCACGGCGCGGCGGGCCGCCGTGCTGTCGTCCTCGACGGGCAGGTTCGCGGGCACCTCGAGGTCGACACCGGCCTGCACGGCCACGGCCGAGACGAGCGGCGAGAGCTCGACCACGAACCCGCTGCCGTCCTCGCGGAACATCTGCTGGTGGGCCTCGCGCTGCGACTCGCCCCAGGCGTCCACCACGGCGGCGCTGCCGAGACCCTGGCCGACGAATCCCTCGACGGTCGCGAGCGCCTGGTCGACCAGCTGGGGCGGCACCCCGAGTCCGAGGAGTCGCTCGCGCGTCTGCCCGGCGAGCTCGTCGGAGACGGCACCGACCAGCGCGTCGCGCGTCTCGGTGTCCTCCAGCACGCCGCGGCTGAGCTCGACGTAGCCGTCCTCGTCCGCGATGTGCGTCATGACCCACCCCAGGGGCAGCAGCGCGGCGAACGCGACGACGGCGAACAGGCCCGCGAGGAACGCGAGAAAGCCCTTCATGCACAACCTCCGGTGTCGACGGAGCGCGACGCCGTGCGCCCCTGGTCGGCGGCGTCGGCGACCTGGTCGGCCGTCAGCGCGTAGCCCGTGTTGGCGTCGGTGACCGACGCGGCGAAGATGACGCCGAGCACGCGCCCCTCGGCCGAGACGAGCGGGCCACCGGAGTTGCCCGACCGCACGAGGCTGCGGATCGAGAAGGACTCGCGGACGTGCTGCCCGTCGTTGTAGATGTCGGGGCTCTTGAGCCGGATCTGCTCGCGAATGCGGGCCGCCTGGGCGTCGAAGGGTCCGTTGCCGGGGTAGCCCAGCACCGCGGCGTCCTGCCCAGCCTGGCCCGCACCGTCGAACTCCAGCGCCGGCAGGTCCAGGTCGACCGCCAGGACCGCGATGTCCAGGGTCGGGTCGAATACCACGACCTCGGCGTCGAAGGATCCCTCGGTCGTCACGACGCTCGGCCGCGAGACGCCGGCGACGACGTGGGCGTTGGTCATGACGCGGTCGTCGGCGTACACGAAGCCGGTGCCCTCGATGCCGCGGTCGCAGGAGGCCTCACCCAGGATCTTGACCACGGAGGCGGACGCCTGCTCGACCCCGGGCAGCAGGAGGGTCGCCGGGTCGGGCGGACCGACCCGGACGATGTCCTCGCTGTCGAAGGGGTCGAGGTACTGCGGGAACAGGTTGGCGTCGATGACGTCGCTGAACGCCTGCAGCACCCCGGCGGTCTGCGAGGGCATGACGTCGTCGACGGCCCCCAGGATCGTCGAGTCCCGCGCGGCGGTCGACAGGTACGGCACGGTCGTGCCGCTGACGGCGTAGCCGAGGGCCCACGAGACGACCAGCACCGAGACGACGCTCAGCACGCCGCCGCCCGCCGCGTCGGCCCAGCGACCGCCGGGAGTGCGGACGGTGCGCCTCAGGTCGGTGCCCACCACCGTGCCGATGATCTGACCACCGGCCGCGGCCGCGACCACGAGGCCGAGGGCGGTCAGCGACGCGGCCAGGCTGGGCTCGTCGGGCGAGATCACCAGCGGCACGACCAGCACGGCGAGCAGGCCGCCCGCCAGCAGCCCCAGCGTCGCCGCGAGGTTCGCCAGGAACCCCTGCACGACACCGGACACGGCGAACGCGGCCGCCACGAGCACGATGCAGAGGTCGAGGGAGTTCATGGCAGGGCCGGCAGCTCTCGCTCGTCGGAGACGTCCCACGGACGCTCCCAGCCGACGACCTCGAAGAGTCGCGAGATGATCCCGGCCGTGAAGCCCCACAGCGGGATCGTCGTGCCCACGTCGAATGCCGGGCCCCGCCAGCCGAGCGGGTGCACGACGGTGAACCGGTGGTCGGGGTCGAGCAGGAGGTCGATCGGCTGGTGCAGGACGGTGCGGACCTCCTCGGGCGAGGCAGCACCCAGCACCTCCGGCGTGCGCCAGTAGGCCAGCACGGGAGCCACGGCGAAGTTGCTCGGCGGCAGCCACAAGGTCGGCAGCACGCCGAAGACCTCCACCCCGGCCGGGTCGAGCCCGACCTCCTCCTGGGCCTCGCGCAACGCCGCCGCCACGAAGCCCTCGGTGCCGTCGCCGTCGACCGGGTCGACCCGCCCCCCGGGGAACGAGACCTGCCCGGCGTGCTGACGCAGGGTCGTGGCCCGCTCGGTCAGCAGCAGCTCGGGCCCGTCGGCGCCGTCGGAGAACAGCAGCAGCACGGCGGCCGGACGGGCGTCGTCCGGCGGGTGCGGGAAGCGCGGCGAGAGCACCTCGGGCTCGACGGATCCGGCGATCTCGGCGAGCGGTCGGAGCCACGGTGGCAGGGCGGAGGTGCTGGGGCTCACTTCCCGACCTCCAGGTGCTCGGCGATGTCCGCGACGAGCACACCGTAGTCGTCGTAGGGCGTCAGCTGGGAGCCGACGACCTCTCCGTCGACGAGGAAGGCCGTCGTCGGCAGGCCCCGGAGCGAGAGCGCCGCTCGGAGCGAGCTCGTCGGATCGGCGACCTGCGGGTAGGTCACCCCGGTCTCCTGCGCCAGGGAGATCGCGGAGCGCGGGTCCTCGTCGGCGAACAGCACCCCGACGAACGTCACCTGGCCGGCGTACTCCTGCGCGGCCCGCGCCAGCAGCGGGAGCTCCTCGCGGCACGGCTCGCACCAGTGGGCCCAGACGTTGACGACGACGGGGCCGTCGAAGGCGGCGAGGTCGACCGGGTCGCCGGTCGAGACGCAGACGAGCTCGAGCCCACCCAGCTCGGTGTCTGCGTCGGCGCCCTCGGACGGTGCGGGGCAGCCGGCGATGCCGGCCTCGTGCGCCGCAGTGGTGACGGCCGTGTCGACGGGGGCTCCGTTCGTCTCCGCGTCGCCGGCGCGGTCCGGGGCGCAGGCGCCGACGACCAGCAGCGCCGCGATCGCGGCCGCCGCGAGCCGCTTCACGCGGGGCCCTGGGTGGTCACGAGGGCCTCCGCGACCACCGGGTCCGACGGGCCGAGTCCGTGGGAGGGGCACCAGCGAGCCACCGGGCACGCCCCGCACGCCGGGGTGCGGGCATGGCACCGACGGCGGCCGTGCCAGATGAGGCGGTGGCTCAGCATCGTCCAGTCGCGCCGCGGGAAGAGCGCGCCGACGGCGTGCTCGGTGCGCACCGGGTCGGCCAGGGTGTGGGCGTCGGCCCAGCCCAGTCGCTCGACGAGCCGCAGCACGTGCGTGTCGACCGGCAGGCCCGGCACGTCGAAGGCGTTGCCCAGCACGACGTTCGCGGTCTTGCGTCCGACTCCGGGCAGGGTCACGAGGTCGGCCATCCGCGGCGGCACCTCGCCGTCGAAGCGCTCGACGAGCACCGCCGAGAGCCCGAGCAGGTGTCCCGCCTTGGCCCGGAAGAACCCGGTCGAGCGGATGACCTCCTCCAGCTCGGTCCGGTCGGCGCCGGCCATCGTCGCCGCATCGGGCCACAGCTCGAACAGCGCCGGCGTGATCGCGTTGACGCGGCGGTCGGTGGTCTGGGCCGAGAGCACGGTCGCGACGAGCAGCTCGAACGGGGTGCGGAAGTCGAGCTCGCAGCGGGCGTCGGGATACGTCTCGGCCAGGACCCGGTGGATCCGACGCGCCCGGCGCACGAGCGCGGTGCGGGAGACGTCGTGGAGGGGCGACGGGCCGTCCTCGGGCGTGGGCACGCCACGTGCAGTCTCCGGTCGCGCCACCCGCACAGCCTAGTTGGCCCGTCAATCTCCCGTTAGCGCGCCGGAGTGTGACAGAATTTGACGGTACGTGTGAAACACCACATCGAGAGAAGGCCCACGTGTCCGAGGAAGTGCTCCGCCAGGCCCCGCTCTTCGCCGGTCTCGGCGAGGATGCAGCGGCGACGCTCGAGGCGTCGATGACGGCGGTGAGCCTGCGGCGCGGCGAGGTCCTGTTCAACGAGGGCGACGACGGCGACCAGCTCTACGTCGTGGTCGACGGGAAGATCAAGCTCGGCCGCACGTCCCCCGACGGCCGCGAGAACCTTCTCGCGATCCTCGGTCCGGGACAGATGTTCGGTGAGCTGTCGTTCTTCGATCCCGGTCCGCGCTCGGCCACCGCCACGGCGGTCACCGACGTCGACATGCGCAGTCTCGGTCACGAGGCCTTGAGCCCCGTCCTCGAGGCGCACCCCGGAGTGGCCAACGCGCTGCTCCACCAGCTGGCCGGCCGGCTGCGCCGCACCAACGAGGTCGTCGGCGACCTGGTGTTCTCCGACGTCCCGGGCCGCGTGGCCAAGGCGCTCCTCGACCTCGCGAGCCGCTTCGGCCGCGGTGCCGACGACGGTGTCCACGTCAACCACGACCTCACGCAGGAAGAGCTCGCGCAGCTCGTCGGCGCGTCGCGCGAGACCGTGAACAAGGCCCTGGCCGACTTCGCCTCGCGCGGCTGGCTGCGGCTCGAGCCCCGCTCGGTCATCATCCTGGACCTCGATCGTCTGCAGCGCCGCGCGCGCTGACCATTCGGTCTGCACGGCCCTCCGCCCCACCGGGTGGAGGGCCGTTCTGCGTGGGACGCGATCCGACGGCTCGTGGACGCCGACCCCGGTGGGCGGTGGATCCGCCACCGAATCGGGCCGCACACCCGGGCGGGCGGTGGATCTACCACCGAACAGCGCTGGTATCGGTGGAGGATCCACCGCTCCTCAGCCGGAGTGGGCCTTTCGGTGGTAGATCCACCGCCCCGGACCAGCGGTCACTCGCTGCGGAGGTACTCCAGCTGCGCCTCGACCGAGCGCTCCGCGGCCGGCCAGAGCGACCGGTCGACGTCGGCGTAGACCTTCTCGACGACGTCCTGGGCCGTGACGGCCCCGGCGGCGACGGCCGCACGGACCTGCTCGAGCCGCTCGAGGCGGTGCGCCCGGTAGAAGTCGACGACGCCGTGGGCATCGGGGAGCACCGGCCCGTGCGCGGGGTAGAAGCGGCTCGCGCGACCGGACGACACGACGTCGCCGATGCGGTCGAGGGACTCCAGGTACGGCCCGAGGGCGCCGTCCGGGTGGGCGATGATCGTCGTGCCGCGACCCAGGATCGTGTCGCCGGTCAGGAGAGCGGCGTCGTCCTCGACGAGCAGGCAGATCGAGTCCTGCGTGTGCCCGGGGGTGTGCACGGCCTCGACCCGCAGGCCGTCGACCTCGACGACCTCCCCGTCGGCCAGCGGCTCAGCGTCGCGGCACCAGGCCGCGTCCCGAGCCCGCGCGGGGGCGCCCGTGCGGGCGACCATCGTGTCGATGGCATCGGTGTGGTCGCCGTGCCAGTGCGTGTAGAGCACCAGCGCGACCTCACCGGCCTCCGCGAGCACGGCGTCGAGATGGGTCGGGTCGTCCGGACCGGGGTCGACCACGATGCTGCGCGCCGCACCCGGCGCCCGCAGGACCCACGTGTTGGTGCCGTCGAGCGTCATGATGCCGGCGTTGTCGGCCCGCACGACCACGGCGCGGTCACTCACCCGCACGGGCACGTCCGTCGGTCCGGCGGTCACGTCGGGAACGGCACCACTCATGACAGGTCCTCCAGGGTGTTCTCGATGTACCAGGCGCCGTCGTCGCCCCGCACGAGGCGCGGCTCGACGGTCTCGATCACGCGCTCGTGCGCCAGCCGCACGACGTCGCGGGCCCGGAGCCCCACCAGGTCGCGGCACACGGCCACGGTCGGAGGCATCAGCGCGACGCCACCACCGGCCGCCGAGTCGAGGGCGGCCTGCGGTGCGATCCAGGCGGCGCGGTCGGCCTCGCCCGGCAACGAGCCGACCCGCTGACCCTCGGGCACCGCAGCGACGAAGAAGCGGGTGTCGAAGCGGCGAGGCTCGAACGACGGGGTGATCCAGTGCGCCCAGGCGCCGAGGAGGTCGCTGCGCAGCACCCAGCCGTGCTCGCCCAGCACGTCGGCCAGGCTCCGGCGGGCGCCGTCGAGGTCGAGGCGGGTCTGCGTGATCTCGTCGGTGTCGAGCTCCGTCGCCGTGGTGTGCTCGTCGGGCCCCGCGAGCAGGATGCCGGACTCCTCGAAGGTCTCGCGGACCGCCGCGACGACCAGCGCCCGCGCGATCTCGGGGGTGCAGCGCAGCCGCGCCGCCCACGCGTCGACCGAGGGTCCGACCCAGCCGAGCGGCTCGTCGTCGCCGGCCTGGGTGGATCCGCCGGGGAACACCGACATCCCGGCCGCGAAGGCCATCGTCGGCTGACGGCGCAGGAGGTACGTCTCGGACCCCGCCTCGGTGTCGCGCAGCAGGGCCACGGTGGCGGCATCGCGCGGCGCCACCGGATCCTGGTCGTGGACGGGCTCCCAGCCGTCGGGCAGTCGGGTCCTCATGCGTCACTCCTCACTGCCGTCGCCTCAGGAGCGGACGGCGACCTGCAGCTCGACCTCCACCGGCGCACCGAGCGGGAGCTCGGCGACACCGACGGCGCTGCGCGCGTGCTGGCCCGCATCACCGAACGCGCCGGCGAACAGCTCGCTGGCCCCGTTCGCGACGGCGGGCTGGCCGGTGAAGCCCGGCGCGCTCGCGACGAACACCCCGACCTTCACGACCTGGACGACCGACTCGAGGTCGACGACGCTCGCGACGGCGGCAATCGCGTTGAGCGCGGCGACCTGCGCCAGCGCTGCGGCCTCCTCGGGCGTGACCTCGGCGCCGACCTTGCCGGTCGCCAGGAGAACCCCGGCGTCGAAGGGCAGCTGACCGGACGTGAACACGAAGCCGCCGTGGGCGACCGCGGGCACGTAGGCCGCGACGGGCGCGGCGACGGGCGGGACCGTCAGGCCCAGCGCCGCGAGCCGGTCGACAACCGCTGACACGTCAGGCCACCGGGCGCTTGAAGTACGCCACGAGGTTCTCGGGGTTCAGCCCCGGCACGATCTGGACGAGCTCCCAGCCGTCACGGCCGAAGTTGTCGAGGATCGCCTTGGTGTTGTGCACGAGCAACGGGGCGGTCAGGTACTCCCAGTTCGTCATGAGCCGACTGTAGCGGCGCGCGGCCGCGGCCCGGACAGCAGCAACGACCAACCGTCCCCGGCCGGGGTGGGGTCAGGCGGCGTCGACGAGGGCGCGGAGGAGCTCCTCGGCCAGGGCCAGCTCACCCGCGGCGTCCAGCTCGTCGCCCGGTGAGAGGTTGACGGTGTAGAGCACGCCGTCGGACAGCGCCGCGCCCGCGGTCTGGCTGAAGCCCGAGAACTCGCCGGTCACGATGCGGGCCTGCTCGCCGATGTCGGGCGCCGACTCGTCCTCGAGCGTGAGGCCCGCGGTCAGGCCGTCGAAGTAGACCTCCGCGCCGCCACCGAGCTCCGACTCGAGCAGCGCCCCCAACGAGAACGACGTGGAGCGCGGGTCCTCCTGGCCGTACTCGCAGATGTCGAACGGGCCCTCCTCGGCCGTGAGCGTCAGGCCCGAGACCGAGCTCGCGTCCTCGGCCGGGAAGATCTCGCAGACGTTGGGCGCCTCGGACGGCGCGTCGCCGGAGTCGCCGGAGTCCGACGAGCTGCTCGAGTCGGAGCTGCCTGCGTCGGAGTCGCCCGAGTCGTCGCCGCCACAGGCCGTGAGCAGCGCGAGCGGGACGAGCACGGCCGAGACGAGACGAAGACGACGCACGATGGCTCCTGGGGGTGGGGCAGACGGTGCCGCCACGCTACGCCGGGCGAGGCGACCGGGCGACGGGGGTTTTCCCTCGTGCGTGGCCCGATCCGACGAGCGCGCGGCGGGGATCTCGCTAGGCTGCGAACGTGTCGTCCACCGCCCTCCACGTCGTCACCGGCAAGGGCGGCACGGGCAAGACCACGGTCGCCGTGGCCCTCGCCCTGGCCCTCGCCGGCCGCGGTCAGCGCGTGCTGGTGTGCGAGGTCGAGGGACGCCAGGGCATCGCACAGCTGCTCGACGTCGCACCGCTGCCGTACGAGGAGCGACGCGTCGCCTCCGGGCTCGGTGGCGGCGAGGTGTTCGCCCTCGCGATCGACGCGGAGTCCGCACTGCTGGAGTACCTCGACATGTTCTACCGGCTCGGACGGGCCGGGAAGGCGCTCGACAAGTTCGGGGTCATCGACTTCGCCACCACGATCGCGCCGGGTGTCCGCGACGTGCTGCTGACGGGCAAGGTCTACGAGATCGCCAGACGCCGCGGCGAGAAGAAGGACACCGGCCCCCAGTACGACGCGATCGTGATCGACGCGCCACCCACGGGCCGCATCACCCGCTTCCTGAACGTCAGCACCGAGGTCGCCGGGCTAGCGAAGGTGGGCCCGATCCGGCGCCAGTCCGACTCGGTCACCGCGATGATGCGCTCCGACTCGACCCGCGTGCACCTCGTCACGGTGCTCGAGGAGATGCCGGTCCAGGAGACGCTCGACGGCATCGCCGAGCTCACCGCGGCCGAGCTGCCCGTCGGCCACGTCGTCGTGAACCTGGTGCGCGACGCGCTGCTCGACGAGGCGGCCGCGTCCGCGATCGACGAAGGCAGCCTCGACGCCGAGGCGGTCGGCGCGGTGCTGTCGTCGGCCGGGCTCGACGGCAGCACGGCCACGACCCTCGTGGCGGAGGGGCGAGGCCATCTCGAGCGCCAGGCCCTGCAGGCGGCGCAGCGAGCCCTGCTGGCCGAGTCCGACGCGCGCACGGCCGAGCTCCCGCTCCTCGACGGCGTCGACCTGGGCAGCCTCCTCGACCTCGCGGGCCGCCTCCGAGAGCAGGGAGTGGCATGAGCGAGCGCCAGCGAGCGAGCATCGGAGCACTCATGCCGGTTCCGGCTATCCTCACGCTCTTCAGGCCGGTGCCGGCATGAGCCCGAGCAAGTCGCGCACGGCGCCCGCTGCGGGGCGCCCCCGTTCGCAGGGGCGCGTCGTCGCCTCCCGCGACGCCGCGGGTCACCTCGACGTCGACGCCCTGATCCACGACCGCTCCGTCCGCATCATCGTGTGCTGCGGGTCGGGCGGCGTCGGCAAGACCACGACCTCGGCGGCGCTCGCGATGCGGGCGGCCGACGCGGGCCGCGGCGTGTGCGTGCTGACGATCGACCCGGCCCGCCGCCTGGCCCAGTCGATGGGGCTGACCGAGCTCGACAACACCCCCCGCGCGGTCGCCGGCGCCGGGGCCGACGGCGGCTCGCTCGACGCCATGATGCTCGACATGAAGCGCACCTTCGACGAGGTCGTCGAGAGCCACGCGACGCCCGAGAAGGCGGCGCAGATCCTGAACAACCCGTTCTACCAGGCGCTCTCCAGCTCGTTCGCGGGCACGCAGGAGTACATGGCGATGGAGAAGCTCGGCCAGCTCCATGGGCAGGACGAGTGGGACCTCATCGTCGTCGACACCCCGCCGTCGCGCTCGGCCCTGGACTTCCTCGACGCGCCGGAGCGGCTGTCCTCGATGCTCGACGGTCGCTTCATCAAGCTCCTGCTCGCGCCGGCCAAGGGCCCGGCCCGCCTGCTGAGCGCGGGCTTCGGCCTCGTGACCGGGGCGATCAACAAGATCCTCGGCGCTCAGGTGCTGAGCGACGTGCAGACCTTCGTCGCGGCCTTCGACACCCTGTTCGGCGGCTTCCGCCAGCGCGCCGAGGCGACCTACGCGCTGCTCCAGGCGCCGGGCACCGCGTTCCTCGTCGTCGCGTCACCCGAGCCGGCCGCGATGCGTGAGGCCTCGTACTTCGTCGAGCGCCTCGCCGGCGACCGCATGCCACTGGCCGGCCTCGTGGTCAACCGCGTGCACGACGACGTCACCGACGGGATCGAGCTCGACGAGGCCCGCGCTGCTGCGCGACGCCTCCGCGGCGCCGGCGAGACCGAGACGCAGGTGGCCGAGCTGCTCGACGTGCACGTGGAGCGGCTCATCACCGCCGCACGCGAGCAGCGGGAGCGTGACGGCTTCGCCCGGGCGCACCCCGGCGTGCCTCAGGTGCCCGTGACCGCGCTGTCGACCGACGTGCACGACCTCGAGGGCCTGCGCCGCATCGGCGACCTCCTCGCCCGTACGGGGACCCCGCAGGGCTGAGTCAGCCGGTCGGCTGCAGCACGCGACGCCACTGCGTCACGTTGGGGCGACGACGCAGCAGCGCACGGCGCTCACGCTCCGTCATGCCACCCCAGACGCCCCACTCGATGCGGTTGTCCAGGGCCTCGGCCAGGCACTCCGCGGTGACGGGACATCCGCCGCACATCACCTTCGCCCGATTCTGCTCCGCGCCCTTGACGAAGAGCTCTTCGGTCTTGCCGCGACAGGCGGCATTGGCCGACCAGTTGGCGTTCCATGTCATGTCGAACCTCCCGAGAGTGGTCCCGACCCGACGGGACCAAAGGTGTCTGAGACGACCGTATGAAATAACTGAGGACCTCCGGCAGGGTCATGGTGAGGCTTTTCGCATAGTTCTTTCGGGCTAGAAGTCCCGAAAAGGACCCGCCGGAGGGGTGCGCCGTGCGACGCGACCGCCGCCCGGACCCGCTCGTGGCCGGTCGGGCCGGGTCTCGTCACGTACCCTGTGCACATGGATTGGGACCGTGCCGCGACACGTCTACGACGCCGCGTGCGTGACGAGCCCCGACCCCCGTCGGCCGGCGCTGCAGCGTTCGCCGTCGTGCGGCTCGCGGCCATCGGCGGCCTGCTCGTGGCGGCCATCGTGGCCCCGGCTGCGGCCCTGGGCACCTACACCGTCACGCGGGCGGCCGACGACGTCATGTCGCTGCCGCTGACCCTGCCCGACTCGACGAACCCGCAGACGAGCCGCGTGCTCGCCGCCGACGGCCAGCTCATCGCGTACTTCTTCGAGGAGAACCGGCAGGACGTCCCGCTCGACCAGATCGCGCCCGTCATGACCGACGCGATCCTCGCGATCGAGGACCAGCGCTTCTACGAGCACGGGGCGCTCGACTTCGAGGGCACCGTGCGCGCCCTTGTCACCAACTCCGCGACCGGCTCCACCCAGGGCGGTTCCACGATCACGCAGCAGCTCGTCAAGATGACGCTCCTGCAGCAGGCCGGCACCGACGAGGAGAAGAAGGCCGCCACGGAGGAGACGATCGCCCGCAAGGTGCGCGAGCTGCGCCTGGCGATCGACCTCGAGAAGGAGTACTCGAAGGACGAGATCCTCCAGCAGTACCTCAACATCGCCTACTTCGGCGACGGCGCGTACGGCATCTTCTCCGCGGCCTCGCACTACTTCTCGGTCACGCCCGACCAGCTCACTGCCCAGCAGGCGGCGATGCTCGCGGGCCTGGTCAAGAACCCCGTCGGCTTCGACCCGAGCATCTACCCCGAGAAGGCCCTGCAGCGCCGCAACACGGTGCTCGCGGTGATGGGCCAGCAGGGCAAGATCTCCGAGAAGGAGTCCACCGACCTGCAGGCCACCGACCTCGGGCTCAACGTCACGGAGTACCCGAACGGCTGCGTCACCTCGTCGGCGGCGTTCTCGTGCGACTACGTGACCCAGTACCTGCTGCAGGAGCCGGCGCTCGGCGACACCGTGGAGGAGCGTCGCGAGATGCTCAAGCGCGGCGGACTCACGATCAAGTCCAACATCGACCTCAACATGCAGGGGGCGCTCAACGCCGCGGTGGCCGAGCACGTCTCCCCCACCGACAGCGCGATCGGCGCGATGGCGCTGGTCGAGCCCGGCACCGGCAAGGTGCGCGGCGTCGCGCAGTCGCGTCCCATGGGTCGCGACAAGGCCGCAGGACAGTCGTACATCAATTTCGCGGTGTCCAAGCCGTACACCGAGTCCAACGGCTTCCAGGCCGGTTCGACGTTCAAGATGTTCACGCTCGCCGCGGCGCTCGACCAGGGCCTGCCCGTCTCGACGGGCTTCAACTCACCGGCGACGATGACGATCCCGCCGGGCACCTACTTCGACTGCCAGGACCGCGGCACCAACAAGTTCGAGGTCCGCAACTCCACGACCTCCGGCTACACCAACATGTACACGGGCATGCGCCTGTCGGTGAACACGTACTTCGCGCAGCTCGAGGCCAAGGTCGGGCTCTGCCCCACCGTCACGATGGCCCGCGAGTTCGGCATCGTCGTTCCCGAGAACCAGGAAGTGCCGTCGTTCACGCTGGGCGTCACCGACACCAGCGTGCTCGACATGGCCGCCGCGTACGCCACGGCCGCCTCGGGTGGTCTGTACTGCAAGCCGCAGCCCGTGACCGAGATCGTCGGCTCCGACGGCCAGCCGATCAAGACCTACGAGCCGGAGTGCACCCGGGTGCTCACCGAGGAGGTCGCGGCGCAGATCAACGACATCACGCGTGGCCTCCAGGAGCCCGGCGGGTTCGGCTACTCGCGTGGCACGGGCCTCTCGGTGCCCTCGGCCGCGAAGACCGGCACGACGACCTCGGCCAAGGCCGTCTGGTACGTCGGCTACACGCCGGAGCTCGCCGCTGCGGCGATGATCGCAGGCGCCGACGCCGACGGCGTGCCGATCGCCCTGCGCGGCGGCAACGCGGCCGGCAGCTCGGTCGCGGGTCCGATGTGGGCCGACGCGATGCACGTCATCGACGACTTCCTGAGCCCGGTCGAGTTCGCCCGACCGCCGCAGGGTCGCCCGTCGAACCCGACGCCGCCCGCGCCTCCGGCCACGCCGGCGGCACCTCCGGCCGACCCGGCCGCGCCGCCCGCTCCCTGAGTCAGGCGCCGAGCTGGCGCTTGACCTCGGCGGCCACGGCTCCGCCGTCGGCGCGACCCTTGACCTGGGGCTGCACGAGCCCCATGACCTTGCCCATGGACTTCAGACCCTCGCCGGCGGCGCCGGTCTGCTCGATGGCCGCCGTCACGATCGCGGCGACCTCCTCGTCGCTGAGCGCGCTCGGCAGGTAGGTCGCCAGGATCTCGGCCTCGTCGCGCTCCTTCTGGGCGAGCTCGGGCCGGCCGCCGTCGTCGAAGGCCGTGGCGGACTCGCGGCGCTTCTTGGCCTCCTTGACGACGATGTCGAGGACTTCCTCGTCGCTCAGCTCGCGCGCCTCCTTGCCGGCGACCTCGGCGGTGCTGACCGCGGCCAGCACGAGGCGGATCGTCGACGCCGTGAGGGCCTCGCGGGCCTTGAGAGCGGTCGTGAGGTCGGAGCGCAGGCGTTCCTTGAGAGCGGACATGCCGCCATTGTCGCGCACGGGTCGTGACCGGGGCCGCCGCGCAACCGTGTGCAAGGGTGGACGCATGCGCGCCCGTGACGCCCTCGCCTGGTCGACCGCCCTCGGCGTCGGTGCCGTGGCGTGGGGCGCCGTCGTCGAGGTGCGCGCCTTCACCCTCCGCCGCGTGACCGTGCCGGTGCTGGCTCCCGGCTCTCGGCCCCTGCGGATCCTGCACCTGTCGGACGCCCACATGACGCCGTCCCAGGGCCGCAAGCAGGCGTGGCTGCGCGGGCTGGCCGCGCTGGAGCCTGACCTGGTGGTCAACACGGGCGACAACCTGTCGCACCTCGACGCGTTGCCGTCCGTGCTCGACGCGTACGGTCCGCTGCTCGACGTGCCGGGGGTGTTCGTCTTCGGCTCCAACGACTACTTCTCCCCCCAGCCCAAGAACCCGTTCCGGTACCTGGTGGGCGGCTCCGGCGTCGCGGCCGGCGGCTCTTGGGAGCGCGCGAAGGACCTGCCGTTCGAGGAGATGCGCGCGGCGTTCACCGACCGCGGGTGGAAGGACCTGTCGAACCGCGAGGACGAGGTGATCGTAGACGGCCGCCGCCTGTCGTTCGCCGGCGTCGACGACCCGCACCTGGAGTACGACGTGCTGGCCGACGTGCCCGCGGACCCGACGGCCGACCTCGCGATCGGCGTCGCCCATGCGCCGTACCTGCGGGTGCTGGACCACTGGAACCGGCTCGGCTACCCGCTGATCCTCGCCGGGCACACGCACGGCGGGCAGCTCTGCGTGCCGTTCTACGGCGCGCTCACGACGAACTGCGACCTCGACACCCGGCGTGTGAAGGGCCTGCACCAGCACCAGGTGGACGGGCTCGATCCCTCGTGGATGCACGTCTCCGCGGGGCTCGGGACGTCCCGCTACGCGCAGGTCAGGTTCGCGTGCCGCCCCGAGGCGACACTGCTGACCCTGACTGGGTAGACTCTCCTAGGTCGCTCACGCGAGTGGCGGCCGGGGTGTGGCGCAGCTTGGTAGCGCGCGTCGTTCGGGACGACGAGGCCGCAGGTTCAAATCCTGTCACCCCGACGCTGGACAAAGGGCTCGCCGACGAAGTCGGTGGGCCCTTTGTGCTGCGTGGGGTGGCCTTGCCCTAGCGCTTGGCGAGCTCGGCCGCGAAGATCGCGGAGGCCTTCTTGAGGACCTCGATCTCGTCACGGGCCGACGCGAGCTCGGCCTCGAGCTCGGCGATGCGTGCCAGCAGCTGCTCCTTGGGCGCCTGGCGCAGGCGCGCCCCGTCGCCGGAGGTGAACATGCCGTCGTCGAGCCGCTTGACCCAGATGCGCAGGGACTGCTCGCCGACCTCGAGCTCCTCGGCGACCTCGCGCAGGATCGACCGGTTGCCGGGCTCGGCCTGGCGACGATCGATGACACGGCGCACCGCAGCGTCACGCAGCTCGTCGCTGTACTTCTTCTCGAAGGCCATGCCCGTCCTCGTCCGATCCTCGTCCCGCCTCAGCGTAGCGACTCGCCCCGCCCCTCTCAGTCGCGACGCAGCACGACCTCGTCGATGGGGAGCCGCTCGCGGGGTGCGGTGTCGCGCGGGGCGAACTCGGGCTCGAGCTCGTCGGCCGGCGTCGCGCGTCCCACGGCGACCGTCACGAACGGCTCGAAGCGAGGGTCGACCGCGAGCGCACGGGCTGCGACCGCGGGGTCGAACCCGCCCATCTGGCGCACCGAGAGGCCCAGCTGCTGCGCCTGGATCGACAGGTGCGCGACCGCCTGACCGAGGTCGTACTCGGAGAACCGCTGACGCGCGCCGTCGGCTCCCACCCGCTCGACGAGGCCCAGCACCAGCAGCGAGGCGCGCGGCGCCCAGACCTGGTTGCGCTCGTTGATCGCCGACGCGATGCCTGCGTGCACCGCGGTGCCGCGTCGACCGACGAGGAACCGCCGGGGCTGCCGGTTCTGGGCCGACGGCGCCCAGCGGGCGGCCTCCAGGAGGGCCGTGACCTCGTCGTCGCCGATCTCGTGGTCGGCGTCGTAGGAGCGGGGGCTCCAGCGCTCGGCGAGCAGGTCGTGGATGGGTGCGGACGTCGCGGCGCGGCGGGTCGTCGCCACGGGTGAGGTCGTCATGGGTCCACGCTGCCAAACTCCGCAGCCGCCGTGGGTGCGTCCCGCCCCTCGGACGGCGTGCGTGGGTCAGGCGGCGGGCTGGGTGGCAGCCGGGTCCGGCATCGTCGGGTCCGGCACTGCAGGGTCGGGCACCACCGGGTCGGGCACCACGGGCGCCGGGGGTGGGGGTGCCCCGCCGAGGCTGAACGTGGTGTCGCCGGGCTCTCCGCCGAGGGTGCCGAGCTTGAGCGTGTATGAGCCGGCGCCCACGAAGGCCTCCGCGTCCGAGCAGGACCCGCCGGACACCCGGCCGTTCCAGGTCACCGTCGTGACGGTGGCCCACTCCGGGCTCAGCCGCACGGGGCTCGCCAGGATCGAGGTGGTGCAGGCGGTGGAGTCGTAGACCGGGTTGTCGCCGTCGTCGATCACCACGACCAGCTCCGAGGCCGACGCCTCCAGCACGCAGGGCTTCGCGGCGCTGGAGGAGATGGTCAGGGCGATCTGCACGGGTCCGCCCGCGGTCTGGTCCGCGGGGACGCTCGGGGTGACGCGCACGGTCGACGGCTCGCAGGCGGCGTCACCCGTGGCGAGGCTGGCCGGAACAGTGCCCTCGGGCATCTCCACGGCCTCGGTCTCGGTGGGCGTGGGGGTCGGCGCGGTGGCGCCCTCGTCCGCCGCGTCGTCGCCGCCCAGCACGGTGCGCACGAGCAGCCAGAGGATCAGGGCGATGCCGAGCACGCCCGCCAGCAGCACGATGCGTCGACGCCGGTACACCTCGGGCGGCAGCGGACGACTCACCCGGCCACGGTAGCCGCCACCTGCGGCGTGACAGGATCGACCCGCCATGACCCCGCCGCCCGAATCAGCCCTGGTGCAGCCGATCGACGCCGCGAGCCTGCACGAGCGGATCGCCACGTGGTTCGAGGCGAACGCCCGGTCGCTGCCCTGGCGCGACGACCCCCGTCCGTGGCCTGTCATGGTCTCGGAGCTGATGCTCCAGCAGACGCCGGTCGTGCGCGTGCTGCCGGTCTTCGACGCCTGGATGGAGCGGTGGCCGACGCCGGCCGACCTGGCGGCAGAGCCGGTCGGCGAGGCGGTGCGCGCATGGGGTCGGCTCGGGTACCCCCGGCGCGCCCAGCGGCTCCACGCCGCGGCCGTGGCGATCACCGAGCATCACGGCGGCGAGGTGCCCGGCACCTACGAGGAGCTCATCGCCCTGCCCGGCGTGGGCGACTACACCGCGGCGGCGATCGCCTCCTTCGCGTTCGACCGCCGGCACGTCGTGCTCGACACGAACGTGCGGCGGGTGCTCGTGCGCGTGCTCGAGGGGCGTCAGTACCCGCACACCTCGGTGACGAAGGCCGAGCGCGAGATCGCGACGGCGGTGCTCCCGGAGACCGGTGCCGCTCGGTGGGCCGCAGCGACGATGGAGCTCGGCGCGGTCGTGTGCACGGCCCGCTCACCGCGCTGCGCCGAGTGCCCGGTCGCGGACCTGTGCCGCTGGCACCTCGCCGGGCACCCGGAGCACGACGGCCCCGCCCGCAAGGGCCAGGCCTGGGCCGGCACGGACCGCCAGTGCCGCGGCCGACTCCTCGCGGTGCTGCGCGAGTCGGCCGATCCGGTGCCGAAGGCCGACCTCGACCTGGCCTGGGACGACGTCGCCCAGCGCGAGCGCTGCCTCGACTCCCTCCTCGACGACGGCCTCGTGACCCCCCACCCCGACGGCACCTTCACCCTCTGACCCGCCGCTCACCCAGATTTGCGCTCAGATGCGCGAAAAGCTCGCCCCCAAATTGCACATCTCGGCGCAAATCTGGGTCGGGGGACGACGAGGCCCCCGCACCCTGAGCGGGTGCGGGGGCCTCGGTCGAGCGGTACGTCAGTTGTCGGACGTGCCGGCCTCGACGGCCAGGGGCTCGTCGCCCTCGGTCAGCTCGAGATCGGCCTTGGAGGTGCCGGCGAACGTGAAGGTGGCCGACGGGCCCTCGCCCTCGACGTCCACGAACACGATCTGACCCGGACGCAGCTCGCCGAACAGCATCTTCTCGGCCATCGTGTCCTCGATCTCGCGCTGGACCGTGCGCCGCAGCGGACGCGCGCCCAGCACCGGGTCGAAGCCTCGGCGGGCCAGGAGATCCTTGGCCGCCTCGGTGAGCTCGATGCCCATGTCCTTGTCGGCCAGACGCTTCTCGAGCGACGCGATCATCATGTCGACCATCGAGATGATCTGGTCCTGCGTCAGCGGCGGGAACACGACGATCTCGTCGACGCGGTTCAGGAACTCGGGCCGGAAGTGCTGCTTGAGCTCCTCGGAGACCTTCGACTTCATCTTGTCGTACGAGCCCTGGACGTCGTCGACCTGGCTGAAGCCCAGGTTGACGCCCTTCGCGATGTCGCGCGTGCCGAGGTTGGTCGTCATGATGATGACCGTGTTCTTGAAGTCGACAAGTCGACCCTGGCTGTCGGTCAGACGGCCTTCCTCGAGGATCTGCAGCAGCGAGTTGAAGATGTCCGGGTGGGCCTTCTCGACCTCGTCGAACAGCACCACGCTGAACGGCTTGCGACGCACCTTCTCGGTGAGCTGGCCACCCTCCTCGTACCCGACGTAGCCGGGAGGCGCACCGAACAGGCGCGCGACCGTGTGCTTCTCGGAGTACTCGCTCATGTCGAGCTGGATGAGGGCGTCGTCGTCGCCGAACAGGAAGTTCGCCAGCGTCTTGGACAGCCACGTCTTGCCGACGCCCGAGGGGCCCGCGAAGATGAACGATCCGCCGGGACGGCGGGGGTCCTTCAGGCCGGCACGCGTGCGTCGGATGGCGCGGGACAGGGCCTTGATGGCCTCGTCCTGACCGATGACGCGCTTGTGCAGCTCGTCCTCCATGTTGAGCAGTCGCGTGGACTCCTCCTCGGAGAGCTTGACGATCGGGATGCCCGTGGCCAGGGCGAGGACCTCGGCGACGAGCTCCTCGTCGACGACCGCGACGGCGTCCATGTCGCCGGCCTTCCACTGCTTCTCGCGCTCGGACTTGGCCGCGATGAGCTTCTTCTCCTCGTCCCGCAGCGAGGCGGCGGCCTCGAAGTCCTGCGAGTCGATGGCGCCCTCCTTGCGGCGGCGGACGTCGGCGATCTGCTCGTCGAAGTCCTTCAGGACCGGCGGCGCCGTCATGCGACGGATGCGCAGGCGCGAGCCCGCCTCGTCGATGAGGTCGATCGCCTTGTCCGGCAGGAACCGGTCGGTGACGTAGCGGTCGGACAGGTTGGCCGCCGCCACGAGCGCCTCGTCGGTGATCGTGACGCGGTGGTGCGCCTCGTACCGGTCGCGCAGGCCCTTAAGCATCTCGATCGTGTGCGCGACCGAGGGCTCCGGCACCTGGATGGGCTGGAACCGGCGCTCGAGCGCGGCGTCCTTCTCGAAGTGCTTGCGGAACTCGTCGAGCGTCGTGGCGCCGATGGTCTGCAGCTCGCCGCGGGCCAGCATCGGCTTGAGGATGCTGGCGGCGTCGATCGCGCCCTCGGCGGCACCCGCACCCACCAGGGTGTGGATCTCGTCGATGAACAGGATGATGTCGCCGCGGGTGCGGATCTCCTTGAGGACCTTCTTCAGGCGCTCCTCGAAGTCACCGCGGTAGCGCGAGCCGGCCACGAGCGCGCCGAGGTCGAGCGTGTAGATCTGCTTGTCCTTGAGCGTCTCGGGGACGTCGCCACGGACGATGTCCTGGGCGAGACCCTCGACGACCGTCGTCTTGCCGACGCCGGGCTCGCCGATCAGCACCGGGTTGTTCTTGGTGCGTCGCGACAGGACCTGCATGACGCGCTCGATCTGGGTCTCGCGTCCGATGACCGGGTCGAGCTTGCCCTCGCGCGCGGCCTGCGTGAGGTTGCGGCCGAACTGGTCGAGGACGGTCGAGCCCTGCGGAGCGGACTCGGCGGGGGCGCCGGCGGCCTCGGCCTCCTTGCCCTGGAAGCCCTGGACGAGCTGGATGACCTGCTGGCGCACGCGGTTGAGGTCGGCGCCCAGCTTCACGAGGACCTGGGCGGCGACGCCCTCGCCCTCGCGGATCAGGCCAAGCAGGATGTGCTCGGTGCCGATGTAGTTGTGGCCCAGCTGCAGCGCCTCGCGCAGGGACAGCTCGAGGACCTTCTTGGCGCGCGGCGTGAAGGGGATGTGACCGCTGGGGGCCTGCTGGCCCTGGCCGATGATGTCCTCGACCTGGGCGCGCACGGCCTCGAGCGAGATGTCGAGGCTCTCGAGGGCCTTGGCGGCGACGCCTTCGCCCTCGTGGATGAGGCCCAGGAGGATGTGCTCGGTGCCGATGTAGTTGTGGCTGAGCATGCGCGCTTCTTCCTGCGCGAGCACGACCACACGACGGGCCCGATCGGTGAATCTTTCGAACATGGCGTCCCTCCCGGTTTTGGGCTGTCCGTCCAGTCTACGGGCGGTCAGGTCGTGTGCAGACTTCTGTCCGCACACGTGACACAACGGCAACACGGGGGGTCATGTTCCTCGCGTTCGCTCTCGGCGTACACGGGGGTGCGTCCCACCCGCCTGGCCGACCCCGGACGCACCACCGGGCGATCCGGCTCAGGCGTCGAGGTCGGCCTCGACGAGGTCGGCGATCGCGGTGAGCGCGGCCTCGTCGTCGGACTCCACCGTCACGCTGTCACCCTTGGCGGCGCCGAGGGTCATGATGAGCAGCGCCGAGCCGGCGTCGACCGGCTCGCCGCCGTCCGTCGCGAGGGTCACCGGGGCCGAGAGGCCGGCCGCGGCGGCGGCGATCGTGGCGGCCGGGCGGGCGTGCAGGCCGACGGCGGATCCGACGGTCACGGTCTTGCTGGGCATGGTGTCTCCTTCAGACAGGACGGTCAGGCGTTGACGGCGGTCGCGGGCGGGACGGTCTCGTGCTCGTACTCGAACGCCGCATCGGTGCGGTCGCGCCCCAGCTGCTTGAGCAGCGTGACCGAGGCCGCGCTGACGAGCGTACCGACGACGATCGCGACGAAGAACCAGATGACCTGGTCGATCGCGAAGAAGACGAACACGCCGCCGTGCGGGGCTGCCGACTCGACACCGGCGGCCATCGAGATCGCCCCGGCCGTGGCCGATCCGAGCATCATCGAGGGGATCACGCGCAGCGGGTCGGCCGCGGCGAACGGGATCGCACCCTCGGAGATGAACGCGGCACCCAGCAGCCAGGCCGACTTGCCGTTCTCGCGCTCGGCCGGCGTGTAGAGCCGCGGACGGATCGCGGTCGACAGCGCCATGGCCAGCGGCGGCACCATGCCGGCGATCATGACGGCGGCCATGATCTTGACCTCCGTGCCGCCGTTGGCGATCGCGTCCGCCGTCAGGCCGGTCGTCGCGAACACGTAGGCGGCCTTGTTGATCGGCCCGCCCAGGTCGACGGCCATCATCAGACCGAGGATGACGCCGAGCAGCACGATGGAGCCGCCGGAGAGACCGTTGAGCCAGTTCTCCAGGCCCTGCGAGGCGTCGGCGATCGGCTTGCCGATGAGCAGGAGCATCACGAGCCCGACGAGGAAGATCGTCACGAGCGGGATGATCACGACCGGCATCAGCCCGGCCAGCCAGCGCGGCACCTCGCGCTTCGCGAGCCAGCTCGCGACCAGGCCGGCGAGCAGACCGCCGACGATGCCGCCGAGGAACCCGGCTCCGATGCTGGAGGCGAGCGCCCCCATCACGAAGCCCGGCGCGATGCCGGGGCGGTCGGCGATCGCGTAGGCGATGTAGCCGGCCAGGGCCGGGACGAGGAACCCGAACGCCAGGCCACCCAGCACGTTGAGCAGGGAGCCCAGGTAGGTCAGCAACGCGCTGCCGAACAGGGCGTTCTCGCCGGCCGGGGGCAGGTTCGTCAGCGAGAACTCGTCGAAGACGGCTCGGGCCGGGTCGCCGTTGTACTCGTAGCCCGCCAGCAGGAAGCCGAGCGCGATCAGCAGGCCGCCACCGGCGACGAACGGGATCATGTAGCTCACGCCGGTCAGCAGCCACTGGCGCAGCTTCAGGCCGATGCTGCCGCCCTCGGCCTCCTCGGCGGAGGTGTCGACCGTGCCGCCGACGCGACGCGCCTTCGGGTCCGTCGAGGCCCTGCGGGCCTCGGCGAGCATGACCGACGGCTCGTTGATCGCGCGCTTGACCCCGCTGACGACCACGGGCTTGCCGGCGAAGCGGCCCTCGTTCTTGACGCCCACGTCGGTCGCGAAGATCACGGCGTCGGCGGCGGCGATGGTCTCGGCCGACAGCGGGGTGCTGCCCGACGAGCCCTGGGTCTCGACCTGCAGGGCGATGCCCTCGGCCGACGCGGCCTGCTTGAGCGCGTCGGCCGCCATGTAGGTGTGCGCGATGCCGGTCGGGCACGCGGTCACGGCGACGACCTTGAGGCCGTCGGCGGTGGGGGTCGCAGCAGCCGGGGTGGGGTCCGCCGTCGCGCCGGCTCCCTCCGCAGGCGCGACGACGGAGTCGACGAGCGAGACGACCTCGGCGGGTGTCTTCGCTGAGCGCAGGGCGTCGGTGAAGTCCTGGCGGACCAGCGCCCGGGCGAGCGACGAGAGCAGCTTGAGGTGCTCGGTGCCCGCACCGTCCGGCGCCGCGATCATGAAGACCAGGTCGGCCGGGCCGTCCGGGGCGCCGAAGTCGGCCTTCCGCGCGAGGCGCGCGAACGCCAGCGTCGGCTCGGTCACCGCGGCGGAGCGGCAGTGCGGGATCGCGAGGCCACCGGGCAGGCCCGTGGCGGACTGGGCCTCACGGGCGAGCGCGTCGGTCGCGAGCTGGTCGGCGTCCGTCGCACGGCCCGCGGCCGCGACGGTCGCCGCGAGGCGGGCGATGACGTCGGCGGCCTGCGCGCCGAGGTCGGCGTCGAGGCTGACCAGGTCAGCGGTGATGAGAGATGACATGACGGTCCTTCAGGGGTGGTGCCGGGTGGGGGTGTCGAACAGCTCGCGGGCGACCGTCGCCTCGAGGGCGGCGACGTCCGACGGACGGGGGGGCGTGGAGCCCGGGAGGGCGGCAGCGGCGCTGCCGTGGAGCACGGCGCTGACCAGGGCCGCGGGCGCGTCGGCGCCGAGGGAGTCGGCCAGGAGGTAGCCGGCCAGCGCGGAGTCGCCGGCACCGACGGTGCTGAGCGGGCGGATGCGCGGCGACGGTGCGAACCAGGTCCCGGCCGCGGTGGCCAGCACGGCGCCGGCTCCTCCGAGCGTGAGGAGCACGGTGGCCGGTCCGCGCTCGGTCCGCAGGGCCTGCGCGAGCTCGCCCGCGAGCCGCGGATCGGACTCGACCTCGTCGGCGTCGCCGCCCACGAGGTCGACGAGCTCCTGCGCGTTAGGCTTGACCAGGTCGGGCGCCGCGGACGGATCGGCGAGTGTCGCAGTCAGCGGCTCGTCCGAGGTGTCGACCGCGACCCTCACGCCCAGCTCGCGCAGGGAGCGAGTCAGGTCGCGGTACCAGTGCGCGGGCACGCCGGGCGGCAGCGATCCGCAGAGCGCGACCCACGTGGCGCCGACCGACGTCGTCAGCACCGTGCGGGTGAACGTCTCGAGCTCGACTCCCACGAGCTCGGCACCGGGTGCGTTGAGCTTCGTCGTGGTGCCGTCGTCCTCGGCGAGGGTCAGGTTGACCCGCACCCGGGTGGACGTCGGCACGGCCACGTGGTGCAGGCCGGTCTCGCGGACCGCGGAGACGAAGGAGTCGTGGTCCCGTGCGGGGAACACCGCCGTGACGGGCTGCGCCGCGGCTGCGATCGCGCGGGCCACGTTGACGCCCTTGCCGCCCGGCTGGTCGACCGGCGCCGCCGTGCGCACGACGCCGCCGCGCTCCAGCGGGGAGCCGAGGGCGACGAGCCGGTCGATCGCGGGGTTCGCGGTGACGGTGACGATCATGCGAGGACCACCTCCACCCCGGCCTCGCGGATCCGCGAGACGGCCTCGGGGGACGCGGAGGAGTCGGTCACGAGCACGTCGACGTCGTCGAGGGCGGCGAAGGTCACGACGAAGTCGGTGTCGAGCTTGGTCGCGTCGGCGAGCACGACGGTCTGCCGGGCCGCGGCGACGATGGCGGTCTTGACTGCGGCCTCCGCGAAGTCCGCGGTCGTCAGTCCACGCTCGGGCGAGATGCCGTTCGCGCCGATGAAGGCGACGTCGACCCCGACCTGCCCGTAGGCGGCGACGGTGCCGGGACCGACGGCGGCTCCCGTCGCGTCACGGACGCGGCCGCCGAGCACGTTGAGGTCGACCGAGGTCGACCGGGCCAGCTGCGCCGCGGTGACGACCCCGTGGGTGATCGCGACGAGCGGCAGCTCGGCCGGCAGGTGGTCGACGAACGCCGCGGTCGAGGTGCCGGCGTCGATGATCATGCTGCCGCCGACGGAGGGCAGGAACGCCAGGGCCGCGACGGCGATGGCCGACTTCTGCTCGGCCTGACGACCCTCGCGCTCGACGAGACCGAGCTCGACGGCCTGTACGGACGTGCGGGCCACGGCCCCGCCGTGAACCTTCCGCGCGACGCCGTGGCGCTCCAGGGCGGCCAGGTCGCGACGGACGGTCTCGCCGGACACCCCGAACTCGGTGGCGACGTCGACGACGCTCACCCGGCCGTCGACCCGGAGCTTGCGCGCCAGGGCGGTCCGTCGTTCGGATGCGTACACGGTCGTGCCCTCGTCTCGTCGTCCCGATTCCGCCGGCCGGAGCCGTTGTGGAATCGTGTGGATTTATGTTGCTTTGTGTTGTTCTACGCGTTAACGTGACGTGACGTCAAGCACATCCGAGAAAAAACCTCGCGAGAGCGTCGTCCCGGTCACTGTCAGGAGTCAGATGAGCACCACCGGAACCCCCGTCGTCCCCGGCGTCGGAGCCGGACCCGTCGTCCGGCCCGGCGCCCGCGCCGAGGCCCCCGCCGACGAGCCGTTCACCGACGTCGAGAGCACCGTCGCCGCCTTCACCGCGGCGGCCGCCACGGTCGCCGAGCGGCTCACGGCGCGCGCCGCGCACGCCTCCGGCGCCGCCGCTGAGGTGCTGCAGGCCACCGCCGGCATGGCCGCCGACCGAGGCCTCGCGACCTTCGTCGGCAAGCAGGCGGACGGCGCCGGGCCGGCCACCGCGACGACGCGAGCCGTCGACGACCTCGCGGCGATGTTCACCGCGGCCGGCGGTCTCATGGCCGAGCGCGTGACCGACCTGCACGACGTGCGCGACCGCGTCGTCGCCGAGCTGCTCGGGGTCCCGGAGCCGGGCGTGCCCGTGCCGGACGTCCCGTCCGTGCTCTTCGCCGACGACCTCGCACCGGCCGACACCGCCGGGCTCGACCCCGAGCGGATCGTGGCGATCGCGATCCGCCTGGGCGGCACGACGAGCCACACCGCGATCATCGCCCGCCAGCTGGGCATCCCGTGCGTCGTGGGCGTGACCGACCTGCCTCTCGACGACGCTCCTGCCACCGCCCTGGTCGACGGAACCACGGGCGAGGTCGTGCTCGATCCGGACGACGCCGACGTCGAGGCGCGCCGCTCGGCCGACGCCGCCCGTCGTTCCGCCGGTGCGTCGTGGACCGGGCCCGGTGCCACGGCCGACGGCCACGCCGTGCAGGTCCTCGCCAACGTCCAGGACGGCCCGGGTGCCCGGCGAGCGGCCGAGCAGCCCATCGAGGGGTTCGGCCTCTATCGCACCGAGCTCAGCTTCCTCGATCGCGGCTCCGAGCCCACGGTCGACGAGCAGGTCGAGATCTACCGCTCCGTCTTCGACGCCGTGGGCCCTGGCCAGAAGGTCGTCGTGCGCACTCTCGACGCCGGCTCCGACAAGCCGCTGCAGTTCGCCGACATGGGCGACGAGCCGAACCCGGCCCTCGGCATCCGCGGCCTGCGCATCGCGACGGAGCGCCCCGAGCTCCTCGACCACCAGCTCGACGCCGTGGCCCAAGCCGCGCAGGGCAGCGAGGCCGAGGTGTGGGTCATGGCGCCGATGGTCGCGGTGACGTCCGAGGCCGCCGCGCTCGCCGAAAAGATCCATGCTCGTGGGCTCAGCGCCGGCGTCATGATCGAGACGCCGTCGGCCGCACTGCTCGCCGACCGGATCCTCGAGCACGTCGACTTCCTGTCGATCGGCACGAACGACCTCAGCCAGTACACGTTCGCGGCCGACCGCATGGCGCCGGCGCTCAGCCATCTCACCGACCCGTGGCAGCCGGCCCTGCTGATGCTGATCGAGCAGGTCGCCGCCGCCGGGCTGCGGGTCAGCAAGCCTGTCGGCGTCTGCGGCGAGGCCGCGGCGGACCCCCTGCTCGCGTGCGTGCTCGTGGGGCTCGGCGTCTCGTCGCTGTCCTGCGCCGCGACCGCGGTCCGCAGCGTCGGCGCCCAGGTCGGCGCGGTGACGTTCGCGCAGTGTCGCGAGGCCGCCCACGCCGCCCTCACGGCCGACGACCCCGAGTCCGCCCGCACCGCCGCCCGCGCCATCCTGACCGGCACGACCGCTGGTTGAGGTGCGAGTGCCGCCTGCGGCGCGAGCCTCGAAACCTCCGAAGTCGCAGAGCGCGAGTGATCGGGCTCTACCTTTGCTTCCCGATCACCCGCGCACGGCTGCGGTCAGCCGACCGCGTCACTCGGCGCGGGTGATCGGGAAGAGGATCGCCTCGCGGATGCCGATGCCCTGCAGGAGCATCACGAGGCGGTCGACGCCCAGGCCCACGCCGCCCGCGGGAGGCATGCCGAACTCCAGCGCGCGCAGGAAGTCCTCGTCGACGTCCATCGCCTCGGGGTCGCCCGCAGCAGCCAGACGCGCCTGCTCCTCGAGCCGCTCGCGCTGGATCACCGGGTCGTTGAGCTCGGTGTACGCGGGCGCCAGCTCGACGCCGTTGATGATGAGGTCCCACGCCTCCACCAGGCCGGCGGTGGAGCGGTGCTTCTTGGCCAACGGCCGCACCGACTCGGGATAGTCGCGCACGAAGGTCGGCTGGATCAGCGTGTGCTCGACGAGCTTCTCGTACAGCTCGAGCACGACCTGACCGGCGTCCCAGCCGGGCTGCAGCGCCACGCCGTGCTGCTCGGCGGCCGCGCGCAACGAGGTCTCCGAGGTCTCCACGTCGATCGTCTGGCCGACCGCGTCGCTCACGAGCTCGTGCACCGTGGCGTGACGCCACTCGGCCTCGAGGTCGATCGTCGACCCGTCCCGGGCCGGCACCACGGTGCGGCCGACCGCGCGCGCCGCGTTGACCACGAGGCTCCGCGTCAGCTCGGCCATCGAGTCGTAGTCGCCGTAGGCCTCGTACGCCTCCAGCATCATGAACTCGGGGTTGTGCGTGTTGTCGACGCCCTCGTTGCGGAACGTCTTGCCGATCTCGTAGACCCGGTCGATGCCGCCGACCAGCGAGCGCTTCAGGTGCAGCTCGAGGGCGATGCGCAGCAGCGCCGGCTCGTCGAACGCGTTGACGTGGGTCGAGAACGGACGCGCCGCCGCGCCGCCGTTGGTGTGCTGCAGGACCGGCGTCTCGACCTCGATGAACTCCCGGCCGTCGAGCGTCGCGCGCAGCGACTGCAGCACCTTCGCCTTGACCCGCACGTTGTCGCGGGCCTCCGGGCGCACGATCAGGTCGACGTAGCGCAGACGCGTGCGCGCCTCGTCGGAGAGCGGCTTGTGCTCGTTGGGCAGGGGTCGGAGCGTCTTGGCAGCGAGGTCCCAGGACGTGGCCGCGACGCTGAGCTCGCCGCGGCGGCTCGTGATGACCTCGCCCGTCACCGACAGGTGGTCGCCGATGTCGACGAGTCGCTTGAAGTCGGCGAGCGACTCCTCGCCCACCTCGGCGAGCGAGAGCATCGCCTGCAGCTCGGTGCCGTCGCCCTCGCGCAGGCGCGCGAAGCAGAGCTTGCCCGTGTTGCGCTGGAAGATCACGCGGCCCGTGACCGAGACGACCTGGCCGGAGTGGTGGTCCGGGCCGAGCGCCTCGGGGTCGAACTCGCCGACGACCTGGCGCAGCGTGTGGGTGCGCGGGACCGAGATCGGGTACGGCGCCCGACCGGCGGCCAGCAGCTCCTGGCGCTTCTCACGGCGGATCCGGAGCTGCTCGGGCAGATCGTCCTCGGGCTCGGACACAGGTACGTCGGTCACGCCCTCAGGGTAGTGGTGCGACCCGGCTCACCCCGGAGCCGCACCACCACGCTCAGCGCTTGGACTTCTGCGAGCCCGAGACCTTGATCCAGACGAGCAGCACGATGACGGCACCGATGACCGAGCCGATGATGCGCTCCTTCGAGCATGGGGGACGTGGGGCCGTGCGTGCTGCGAGCAGGAAAAAGGGCCCGGGCGGACCCGGACCCTCTCCTGTGGTTCTGGCCTACTTCTTGAAGGCGTCCTTCACGTTGCCGGCGGCGTCCTTGGCGTCCTCACCGGCGTTCTTGAGACTGCCCTTGGCCTGGTCGGCCTGGCCCTCGGCCTTGAGGTCGTCGTTGTCGGTGGCGTCCCCGACCTTCTCCTTGCCCTGACCAACCAGCTTCTCGGCGGAGTTCTTGGCCTTGTCGGCGATTCCCATGCGTCCTCCTGATCGATCACGGGCCGGCGGGTCCGACCCTCACCTCCACGGTAGGTCGGCGGTGGGCGCTCGCAAGTCGGCCGCCGAGGGCGGACCCGGCGGGTAGCGTCGTGCTCGATGAGCACCCCCCGTCTCGACCGGCGCCTCCTGTCGGCCATCACGATCGGCACCGTCGCCGTCGCCCTCGGGGTGGCCGCGACGGTCGGCGAGACACGCCTGACCTCGCACTCCCACGCGGCCGGCACGCCGACCCCCGCCCCCACCGTGCCGGACCTGCCCGTCCCGACGCCCGCGCTGACGACGACCCCGCCGAGCCCCTTCCTCGACCGCCAGGTGGTCGTCACCGGGCCGGACGGGGTGCTCCGCATCGGCGGGCACGTCATCGTCAACAAGACGTACGCACTGCCGGAGGCCTTCGGCCCGGGCGGTCTCGCTCCGGAGGTCGACCAGGCCTTCGCGGCGATGCAGGCCGACGCCGCGTCGACGGGCGTGGTGGACCTCCGCATCATCTCCGGCTATCGCAGCTTCGCGCGCCAGTCGCAGAACTACGCCCAGCGGGTCGCGTCCGTGGGCCAGGAGGTCGCCGACCGCGGCATGGCCCGCCCCGGCCACTCCGAGCACCAGACCGGGCTCGCGATCGACGTCAACCAGCTCTCGACGAGCTTCGGCCAGACCGAGGCCGGACGCTGGATCGCCGCCAACGCGCACCGCTTCGGCTTCATCGTCCGCTACCCCGACGGCAAGGAGGCCGCCACGGGCTTCAAGTACGAGCCCTGGCACCTGCGCTACCTCGGCGTCGAGTTCGCGACCGAGCTCACCGCCTCCGGGCTGACGATCGAGGAGTACTACGGCCTGACCTCGGCCTACTGACGACCCCCGCAGATCAGTCGTGACGCCTCAGTCGTGGTTGCGCTCGTGGACGAGGCGGAGGCCGGTCAGCGTGAGCCAGGGGTCGCGGTGCGTGATGGTCGTGCAGTGGTCGATCACGACGTCGGAGTACGCCCCGGTCGCGATGACGGCGACGTCGTCGGCGTCGGTCTCGAGCGCCGCGATCATCCGCTCCACGAGCCCGTCGACCAGGCCCGCGAAGCCGTAGACGGCACCGGACTGCACCGCCTCGACGGTGTTCTTGCCGATCACGCCGCGCGGCGCCGCCAGCTCGACGCTGCGTAGCTGCGCACCACGACGGGCGAGTGCCTCGAGCGACAGCTCGATCGCCGGGGCGATGGCACCGCCGACGTAGCGGTTGGACTCGTCGACGACGTCGAAGATCGTCGCGGTGCCGTTCATGTCGACGACGATGGCCGGGCCGCCGTAGAGCTCGGCCGCGGCGAGCGCGTTGACGATGCGGTCGGCGCCGACCTCACGCGGATTGTCGGTGTGGATCGGGATGCCGGTCTTGACCCCGGGCCCCACCACCGAGACCGGCAGGTCGCCGTAGTGGCGGTCGAGCATCGCGCGCAGCTCGACCTGGATCGACGGGACGGTGCAGCACATCGCGACCGCCTCGACGTCGGCCAGTCCGGCGGAGCGGACGAACCCGAGCGCCAGCAGGTGCCACTCGTCGGCGGTGCGGCGGGCGTCGGACGACACCGTCCAGTGGTTGACGAGCTTCTCCCCGTCGAAGACCCCGATGACCGACTGGCTGTTGCCGATGTCGAGGGTCAGGAGGGTCACGCGCGGCTCGCGACCAGCGGGTTGTCGCGGACGTCGCTGCCGAGGGTCACGTCGCCGCGGATCAGGCCCGTGCCGGGCAGCGCCTCGGCCGGGTCGGAGCCCGTGCCGATGATGCGGTTGCCGGCGTCGACGAACACGACGTTCGGCTGGAACGCGCGCGCCTCGGCGTCCTCCATCTGGCCGTAGGCGATCAGGATCACCAGGTCGCCGGGCTGCACGATGCGGGCGGCAGCGCCGTTGATGCCGATCACGCCCGAGCCGCGCTCGCCCTCGATCACGTAGGTGACCAGGCGTGCACCGTTGTCGATGTCGACGATGTGGACCTGCTCACCGGGGATCAGGTTGGCGGCGTCGAGCAGGTCGGCGTCGACCGTGACCGAGCCGACGTAGTGCAGGTCGGCCTGCGTCACGGTGGCGCGGTGGATCTTGGAGGTCATCAGGGTGCGGAGCATGGTCAGCTTCCTTCCGGGGCGTGCCCCAGGGCGTCGGGCCCGAGGGTGAGAGCGCGGTTGTCGAGGAGTCGGGGCTTGCCGACACGGGCGGCGATCAGCAGGCGTGCTGCGCCGGGAACGGCCTGGCCCAGGTCGGGCGAGGTGACGGCGACGTAGTCGGGGACGACGCCGAAGTCGGTGAGGCGGGCCAGCGCTGCGGCGCGCACGGCCTCGGGGCCGTCGCTGCCGGCGGCGACACCTGCGTCGAGGGCCTGCGAGAGGGCCACGGCGCGCACCCGCTCGTCGGCCGTCAGGTAGCGGTTGCGCGAGCTCATCGCCAGGCCGTCGGCCTCGCGCACGGTCGGGCAGCCGACGACCTCGACGTCCAGGCACAGCGCGTCGGCCATGAGCCGGATCAGTGCGAGCTGCTGGTAGTCCTTCTCGCCGAAGACCGCGACGTCGGGACGCACCAGGCCGAACAGCTTCGCGACGACCGTGAGCACGCCGCGGAAGTGGGTGGGTCGCTGCTCGCCCTCGAGGATGCTGCCGAGCGGACCGGGGTCGACGGTGACCTGGTCGACGAGGCCCGCGGGGTACATCGTGGCGACCTCGGGCGCGAAGACGACGTCGACGCCGGCCTCCTCGCAGCGCTGGAGGTCGTCGTCCCACGTGCGGGGGTACTCGCCGAAGTCCTCGCCCGCCGCGAACTGCGTCGGGTTCACGAAGATCGAGGCCACGAGGGTCTCGGCCAGCGGACGCGCGTGCTTCATGAGCTGTACGTGACCGTCGTGGAGGGCGCCCATCGTCGGGACGAGGGCGATCGTCCCCTCGAGCGCCCGCAGCTCGGCCGCGGTGCGGACGACGCGCGGCGTCATCGCTCGGCTCCCTCGGAGAGCGAGTCGCGGAGCGAGGCGGCGGCGTGCTCGTCGATGCGGGCGTCGCGGAGGGCGCGCTCGATCGTGGCCGCCGAGAGAGCGGTGTACGTGGCGGCGATCTCGCCACCGTCGTCCACGGCCGTGTGGATCGCGTCGAGGTGGGCCTCGACGGTGCGAGCGTCGCCACGGGCGACCGGACCGGTCAGAGCGGCGTCGCCATAGGCGAGCGTGTTGGTGACGGAGGCGCGCAGCAACGGCTCGAGCACGGCCGACGGGTCGGCGACGCCGATCGAGCGCAGCAGGTCCATCGCCTGGTTCACGACCGTGACCACGTGGTTGGCGCCGTGCGCCAGGGCCGCGTGGTAGACGACGCGGTCGGCCTCGTCGACCCACACGGGGGTGCCCCCGACGGCCAGGGCGAGCGCCTCGACCTCGGGGCGGTCCTCGTCGGCGGCCGTGAGGCCCATGACGCACGTGCGGTCGAGGTCGACGTCGCTGCCGGTGAACGTCATGGCGGGGTGGAAGGCGACCGTGCGGGCTCCGCGGTCCGCCAGGGAGGCGAGGACCGCGCGGCCGTGACGACCACTCGTGTGCAGGACCAGCTGGCCTTCGTGCACGTGAGGGGCGAGCTCGGCGGCGAGCTGCTCGAGCGAGTCGTCGGGCACGGCCAGCAGCACCAGGTCGGAGCGTCGCACGACCTCGGCGGGATCGAGCACGGGCACGCCGTGCAGCAACGTGCGGGCGCGGAGGAGCGACGCCTCGGAACGGGCGCTGACGGCGACGACATCGTGGCCGGCGGCACGCAGGCGTGCGCCGAGCACAGCGCCGACCCTGCCGGCGCCGACGATGCCCACACGGGCTCGCGACATGGTTGGTGCCTTTCGTTCCAGTCCCCGTTCGGGGTACCAGACAACTGACACGGTCAGTCTACGTCGGCCGCCGCACGGCGTCCCCGTGACCCCGGTCACCCGTGCCCCGGTGGTTGCGGGCCGTCCGACGGCTCGGGCGGTTACCGTCGAACCATGGAGCGTGAACCGACACCCCTGGACCGTGTGGCCGAGGACTGGCTGGAGACGCTGCTCGAGCTGCAGCCCGAGTGGCACGTCGAGCTGGGTCGCCCGGGCCGAGAGGGCGAGTACGCCGACCACTCCCCCGACGGGCACGCCGCGCTCGCCGACGCGGCCCGGTCGACGCTGCAGACGGTCGCGGCGACCGACGCCGTGGACGAGGTCGACCGCGTCACGCGCCTCGAGCTCGAGCGCACCCTGGGGCTCGCGATCGAGCAGTTCGAGTCGGGCGAGTGGCGACGCGACCTCAACGTCATCGCGTCGCCGGCCCAGGGTCTGCGCGAGATCTTCGACCTCGTGCCGACCGAGACCGCAGAGGACTGGAGCCACGTCGCCCGTCGCCTGCGCAACGTCCCGGCGGCCGTCGACGGCTACGTCGCGTCGCTGACCGACGGCATCGACCACGACCAGACCCCGGCGATCCGCCAGGTCCGCGAGGTCCTCGAGCAGGTGCGCGAGCTCGCGGGGCCGGAGTCGTTCTTCGCGACCCTGGCCGGCCAGGGGCCCGACGCCCAGCGCGACGACCTGTCCGCCGCCGCGGCGGACGCCGCTGCCGCCTACGCCCGCCTCGGTGAGTTCCTCGCGCACACCCTGGCGCCCGCCGCCCGCGAGCAGGACGCCGTCGGGCGCGAGGCGTACGCCCTCGCCTCGCGGTCGTTCGTGGGTCTGGAGGTCGACCTCGACGAGACCTACGCCTGGGGCGTCGAGGAGCTGCACCGGATGGTCGAGGAGCAGGAGCAGGTCGCGCGCGAGATCGTGCCCGGCGGGTCGATCGCCGACGCCATCGCGGCGCTGGACGCCGACCCGACGCGGACTCTGCACGGCACGGACGCCCTCCAGGCCTGGATGCAGGAGACCAGCGACGCCGCGCTCACGGCCCTCGACGGCACGCACTTCGACATCGCCGAGCCGCTGCACCGCCTGGAGTGCCGCATCGCGCCGACCCAGAACGGCGGCATCTACTACACGCCGCCGAGCGAGGACTTCGCCCGCGCCGGCCGGATGTGGTGGAGCGTGCCGCCCGGCGTGACGGAGTTCGGCACCTGGCGGGAGCGCACGACGGTCTACCACGAGGGCGTGCCCGGCCATCACCTCCAGTGCGGCGTCGCGGTGGCCGCCGCCGCCACGCTGAACGGGTGGCGCCGCATCAGCTGGAACTCGGGCCACGGCGAGGGCTGGGCGCTGTACGCCGAGCGCCTCATGGCCGACCTCGGCTTCCTCGACGACCCGGGCGACCGGCTCGGGATGCTCGACGCCCAGCGTCAGCGCGCCGCCCGCGTGGTCGTCGACATCGGCGTGCACCTGGGCCTGCCGAAGCCCGACGGCTCGGGCCCGTGGCGCGGCGACGACGTGCTGCCCTTCATGCGTCAGCACATGCACATGGACGAGGGCTTCGTGCAGTTCGAGTCCAACCGCTACCTCGGCTGGGCGGGGCAGGCGCCCTCGTACAAGATCGGCGAGCGCGAGTGGACCCGCCTGCGCGACGACTGGGTGCGGGTCAACGGGTCCGACCTGAGGCGCTTCCACGCCGACGCCCTCGCGCTCGGCGGCGTCGGCCTCGGCACGCTCCGCCACACGCTCCTCAGCTGAGGCCCTCCCGCGGATTCCCACGAGACCGTCGGAAACTTCGTGGGTTCACCCAGGAAGCCCGCATAGAGCGCATGAAGCTTGGTGCGCTCGATGCGTGATTCGAGCGGTCTCGTGGGAAACCGGGACCTCAGGTGGGGCTGGGGGTGGCCTTCGAGCGGGAGCCGTCGTCGTCCTCGTCCTCGTCGTCGTCCGTGGGGAGCCGGCAGGCACGCTCCATGAGGAGGCCCGCCAGCATCAGCAGGGCCGCGGCGACCGCGGCGCCGCCGCCGTGCAGCACACGGTCCCGACCGTTCGTGGTCTCCCACAGGTCGACGTACGCGAGCGCGAAGCCCGCGTAGCCGCCCAGGAAGAGGGCACCCACGCGGGACGACGCGTGGGCGAGGGCGAGGTGGAACAGCGCGCGGTCGGCGTTGACCCGTTGGTGGTCGCGATGGACCGACTTCCAGGTCGACCACGCCACGACACCGACGATGCCGGCCGCGATGGCCAGCAGGGTCGCCGGACCCCAGGAGAGCAGCGGCACGTCGCCGCCGAGGCGCCGCACCAGCACCGGGAGCCCGGCACCGAGCAGCAGCCCGGCGCTGACCACGACGGCCAGCAGCCGGATCGAGGTGGGTCGGACTGACCTCATGCCACGGCTCTCACGTCAGGGCTCTCAGAGGAGGATCTCGAGGTCCTCGCGCTTGACGACGCCGCTGGTGTCGACCCCGCCGATCAGGTCGGCGACAAAGCCCTGGCCGGGGATCTGGCCCTCCGGGTCGACCTCCAGCCACGGCACCAGCACGAAGCCGCGCTCGTGGGCGCGCGGGTGCGGGAGCTGCAGCGACTCGTCGTCGGCCACGCGGTCGCCGACGACGATGACGTCGACGTCGAGCGTGCGCGGGGCGTTCGGCTCGCTGCGCTCGCGACCGAAGGCGTCCTCGATGGCCAGCGCGCGGTCGAGCAGCGTGTGGACCGTGAGGGTCGTGTCGATCAGGACGACCGCGTTGAGGAACTTCTCGGAGCCGGCGGGGGCCTCGAAGGGCTCGGTCTCGTAGACCGAGGAGATCGCGACGACCTGCACCTCGGGGGTGTCCTCGAGCGCCGAGACGGCGCCCTGCAAGCGCGCGTGGCGGTCGCCCAGGTTCGAGCCGATCGCGATGACGGCCTGGCGGATGGGACGCATCCCGCCGGTCATGGTGTCGGCGTCCAGCACGTAGGGGGTGGGCGATTCGGTCACTGTCTGCTCCGCTCGATCGTGACGGCCACGTCGGTGAACGTGGGCGTGATGGGCGCGTTCGGCTTGTGCACCGTGACGCTCGCCCACTGCACGCGGGCGTCCGTCAGACACAAGTCCACCATACGCAGCGCCAGCGACTCAATGAGGTCCACAGGAGGACCCACGAGCACCGCGTGGATGCTGTCGGCGAGCTCTCCGTAGTGGACCGTCTCGGCCAGGTCGTCGGTGCGTCCGGCCGTCGTCAGGTCCAGCCCGAGCACGACGTCGACGACGAACTCCTGGCCGTCGCGGCGCTCGTGGTCGAACACGCCGTGGTGGCCGAAGCCGCGCAGTCCGGTCAGCTCGATGCGGTCCAGGCCCTCGGGGATCGCCATCACTCCTCCTCGGTCGGCTCGGCGTCGAAGTCGATGATCGGCGAGGCGTGGCGGGTGTGGAACTGCCAGCGCCCCTGCCGCAGCACCAGGATGCTGGTGCTCGTGACCTTGCCGCCGGCGAAGCTGTCAGGGCTCTCCAGCCCGTGCCCGGACAGGATGTTCTCGGTGCAGGTCACGATCGCCACCGCACCGTCGGACGTGTAGGCGGCCTGCACGTCGGTCAGGAAGAACTGCAGGTAGCCGGCCTGCGCCATGAGCATGGTCCAGGACCGCAGGATGCCCGACGTGCCGCGCACGGGCGTGGTGCCCGGGTGGGCGCAGGAGGTGTCGGGGCGGTCGATCCACAGCGCCGCCATCAGGTCGACGTCACCGGCCTCGATCGCCTCGTAGAAGCTGCGGTGCACGGCCAGCACGTCACCGCTCATGGGGACGATCCTGCCAGGCGTGCCACGACCCGCACCGCATCGGCCGAGGGGCGGGCCTCGTGCACCCGCACGGCCCAGGCGCCGGCGCGGGCGGCCAGGGTCGAGAGCGCCGCCGTGGCGTCGTCGCGCCGGTCGGCCGGACGCAGGTCGTCGCCCTCGGCCAGCAGCTCGCCGAGGAAGCGCTTGCGGCTCGCCGCGACCAGCACCGGGTGCCCCAGCGCGGCGAAGGCCTCCAGCTCGGCCAGGACCGTCCAGTTCTGCTCGCCCGTCTTGGAGAAGCCGAGCCCGGGATCGACCACGATCCGGTCGGCGCGCACGCCCGCCTCGAGGGCGGCGTCGACCTGCCCCCGCAGCTCGGTCAGCACGTCACGGACCACGTCGTCGTAGTGCGTGTGGTCTCCGTGCTGCATCGCGGCGGAGTGCGCGCGCCAGTGCATCACGACGAACGGTGCACCGACCTCGGCGACCACCCGGAGCATGTCGGGGTCGGCGCGGCCCCCGGACACGTCGTTGACCAGGGCGGCCCCCGCCTCCCACGCGGCCGCCGCCACCGAGGACCGCATCGTGTCGACCGAGACGGCCACGCCGTCGGCCACGAGGTCCCGGACCACCGGCACGACCCGCTCGAGCTCGGTCGCCTCGTCGACGCGGAGCGCGCCCGGTCGCGTCGACTCCCCGCCGACGTCGACCACGTCGGCGCCGTCGGCCACGAGCTGGCGCCCGCGCGCCACAGCGGCGTCCGCGTCGAGCCAGAGCCCGCCGTCGGAGAAGGAGTCGGGGGTGACGTTGACGACCCCCATCACGAGGGTGTGCGGGGCAGGCGGGTGACCGGCGATTCCGGGGAGGAGCGGCCGGCTCACGAGCCCTTGATGAGACCCATGGCCTCGGCGCGCGTGGCGGTCTCGCGCAGCTGTCCGCGCACCGCGCTGGTGATGGTCTTCGCGCCGCCCTTGCGGATGCCCCGCATCGTCATGCAGAGGTGCTCGGCCTCGATCACCACGATCACGCCACGCGGCGACAGCACCTCGGTGAGGGCGTCGGCGATCTGCGTCGTGAGCCGCTCCTGCACCTGCGGCCGGCGGGCGAAGACGTCGACGAGCCGGGCCAGCTTCGACAGACCCGTCACGTTGCCCTCGGCCGCCGGGATGTAGCCGATGTGCGCGACACCGAAGAACGGCACGAGGTGGTGCTCGCACAGGCTCCACATCTCGATGTCCTTGACCAGCACGAGCTCGTCGTGACCGACGTCGAACGTCGCGGTCAGGACCTCCGTGGGGTCCTGGTCGAGGCCCGCCACGAGCTCGCCGTACGACCGGGCGACCCGAGCCGGCGTCTCGCGCAGGCCGTCGCGCTCCGGGTCCTCACCGATCGCGATCAGCAGCTCGCGGATCGCCGCCTCGGCGCGGGCGTGGTCGATCGCCACGCCTCAGACCGATCCGTCCACATCAGGGCCGATGTCGACGCCGTCCTCGGACACGGCCGGCTGGGCCGGGGCGATGACGACCGGCGGCTCCTGCGAGGGCTGTCGCGTGTCGGACCCGGTCCACGGGGGGCGCACCTCGCGGCGGCGCAGCGGCTCGAAGATGCGCGCCACCTGCGCCTTGTCGAGGGTCTCCTTCTCCATCAGCTCGACGACCAGCGAGTCCAGGACGTCGCGGTTGTCGGCGAGGATGTCGAAGGCCTCCTGGTGGGCGTTGCTGATCAGCAGCGTCACCTCGTCGTCGACCAGCGCGGCGACCCGCTCGGAGTAGTCGCGCGTGTGGCCCATGCCGGTGCCGGCGCCCAGGAACGGCTGGCTGTTGTCGCTGCCGAGCTTGATGGCTCCGACCCGCTCGCTCATGCCGTACTGCGTGACCATCGCGCGGGCCAGGCCCGTGGCCTTCTCGATGTCGTTGCCGGCGCCCGTGGTGGGGTTGTGGAAGACGAGCTCCTCCGCGGCGCGGCCGCCCATCATGTACGCGAGCTTGTCCTGCAGCTCGGCGCGGGTCTGGCTGTACTTGTCCTCGTCGGGCAGCACCATCGTGTAGCCAAGCGCGCGGCCGCGGGGCAGGATCGTGATCTTGTGCACCGGGTCGCTCTGCGGCAGGGCGGCGGCCACGAGTGCGTGGCCGCCCTCGTGGTACGCCGTGACGAGCCGCTCGTGCTCGTTCATCAGGCGGGTGCGCTTCTGCGGTCCGGCCATGACGCGGTCGATCGCCTCGTCGAGGGTCTCGTTCGTGATGACCTTCTCGTCGTTGCGGGCCGTGAGCAGGGCCGCCTCGTTGAGGACGTTCGCCAGGTCGGCGCCACTGAAGCCGGGGGTGCGCTTCGCGACGCTGCCGAGGTCGACGTCGGGGCCGATCGGCTTGCCACGCGCGTGCACCTTGAGGATCGTCTCGCGGCCCTTCAGGTCAGGCGCCTCGACGCCGATCTGACGGTCGAAGCGTCCCGGGCGCAGGAGGGCCGGGTCGAGCACGTCGGGACGGTTGGTCGCGGCGATGAGGATGACGCCGCCGCGGACGTCGAAGCCGTCCATCTCCACCAGGAGCTGGTTGAGCGTCTGCTCGCGCTCGTCGTGCCCGCCGCCCATGCCGGTGCCGCGGTGACGACCGACGGCGTCGATCTCGTCGATGAAGACGATCGCCGGGGCGTTCGACTTGGCCTGCTCGAACAGGTCGCGGACACGGCTCGCGCCGACACCGACGAACATCTCGACGAAGTCCGAGCCGGAGATCGAGTAGAACGGCACGCCGGCCTCACCCGCGACGGCTCGCGCCAGCAGCGTCTTGCCGGTGCCGGGAGGTCCGTAGAGCAGCACGCCCTTGGGGATCTTCGCGCCGACGGCCTGGAACTTGGCGGGCTCGGAGAGGAACTCCTTGATCTCGCCGAGCTCCTCGATCGCCTCGTCGCAGCCGGCGACGTCGGCGAACGTGGTCTGCGGGGTGTCCTTCGTGATGAGCTTGGCGCGCGACTTGCTGAACTTCATGACGCCGCCACCGCCGCCCTGCATGCGGCCCATGAACCAGAACAGGATCAGGACGATCAGCATGATCGGCAGCAGCGTGAACAGCAGCGAGACGAACGGGCTGGTCTGCGGGTTCTCGACGTCGAAGCTCGGGAGCTTCTTGTCGTCGACCGCGGTCTCGGCGGTCTCGACGAGGCGGGCGCCCTGGTCGCCGAGCCAGGTCGCGCGGACCTTCTCGTCGTCCTTCTTGAGGGTCGCCTCGATGCGCTGCTCGCCCTCGATGAAGGTGAGCTCCTTGATCTTGTCGGTCTCCAGGTAGGTGACCATCGTCGAGGTCTTGACCTCGCGATAGCCGTCGGAGGACGACGAGAACTGCAGGATGCCGATCACGACGAGGGCGATGACGATGATCCAGAGCCACGGGCCCTTCAGGATCTGCTTCACGTTCATGGGGCGTCAGCCCACCCTCTCCTCAGCGATCGACGGTAGGTGAACCGTACACGTGGGGCGGTCACGCATGACCAACGTCCGGGCACTTCGTCGGGTTCCTGCTGTGCGGCGTCTCGGCCCGGAACCTCAGGCCCTCAGCGGTACACGTGCTCGGCGAGGGTGCCGATGCAGCGCAGGTTGCGGTAGCGCTCGGCGTAGTCGAGGCCGTAGCCCACGACGAAGGCGTTCGGGATGTCGAAGCCGATGTACTTGACGTCGACCTCCATCTGGACGGCGTCGGGCTTGCGGAGCAGGGTCGCGATCTCGACCGAGGCGGGCTTGCGCGACCTCAGGTTGGCGACGAGCCACGACAGGGTGAGGCCCGTGTCGATGATGTCCTCGACGATCAGGACGTCGCGGCCGCTGATGTCGGCGTCGAGGTCCTTGAGGATGCGGACGACGCCGGAGCTCTTCGTGCCCGAGCCGTAGGAGGACACGGCCATCCAGTCCATCTCGACGTGGCGGTCGAGCGCGCGGGCGAGGTCGGCCATGACCATGACCGCACCCTTGAGCACGCCGACGAGGAGCACGTCACGGCCCTCGTAGTCGATCTGGATCTGCTGCGCCATCTCCTTCAGGCGAGCCTGGATCTGCTCCTCGGTGTAGAGGGTCTGGGTCGGATCGAGGTCGTCCTCGATGTGCTCACGGTCCACGGGATCAGCGTGCCACAGCGTCAGGTGAGGGGCAGGGTCGGGACGAAGCGGAGCCGATCGGCCTCGCGGGTGCAGGTGACGCCGCCGGGCAGCTCGATGCGGCGGCCACCGCGCGGCGTCGTCACGAGCGAGTCGAGTCGGCCGACGTGCTCGGCGGTGGTCTCGCCGGGCGTCGCGCCGGCCGCGACCGCGAGGCGGTGCAGCACCCGCGTGCGGACTGCGGCGTGCTGGGCCGCGAGCTCGGCGATCGTGGGGTCGGGGTGCGCGTCGACCCACGCGGAGGTCAGCGCCTCCAGCAGCTCGAGGTCACGGCCGAGGTGGGTCGCGGTGCGGGCGAGGGCCTCGGCGACGCCTCCGTCGAGCACGTCCTCGAGCACGGGCATCACCTCGTGGCGCACGCGCACACGGCGGAAGCGCGGATCGGTGTTGTGCGGGTCGTGCCACGGGTCGAGGCCGAGGGTTGTGCAGATCGCCTCGGTCTCGGTCCTGCGCAGGCCGAGGAACGGGCGGCGGACGAGGCCGGAGCGAGGAGCCATGCCGGCGAGCGAACGAGCGCCCGAGCCGCGGCCGAGCCCGAGCAGGACCGTCTCGGCCTGGTCGTCGAGGGTGTGGGCCAGGCAGATCGCGACGGCACCGGTCTCGCTCGCGCGCAGTTGGAGGGCCTGCAGGCGCGCGGTGCGGGCGGCGGCCTCCGGTCCGCCGTCGGCGCCCACGGTCACGCGGACCACCTCGGCGCCCAGCCCGAGGGCGCGGCACTGCTCGGCGGCTCGCTCGGCGACGGCGTCGGACCCGGGCTGCAGCGCGTGGTCGACCGCCACGGCGCGGACGTCCCAGCCGGCTCGAGGGCCGACGAAGGCGAGCGACGCGGCCAGCGCGAGCGAGTCGGCCCCGCCGGAGACGCCGACCAGCACGACACCGCCGGCGTCGACGTCGGCCAGCGCGTCACGCACGGCGGCACGCCCCGCGGCCACCTCCGCCGCCAACCGCCCTACGCCCGAGCCCGCACTCATCCCCCCACCCTCCCAGAATCACCGCTCGCGAGTGAGCTTGTTAGGGGCGACGAGAGACTTTGTTGGTGGACAGGAGAGCCGTCGTCCACAGGGCCACCTCGTATCCACGAACAACGTCGCTCGTGACCACGAACAAGTTCACTCGCGAGGGGTAACAAGGTCTCTCGCGAGGGGTACGTCAGGGGGAGACGCGGGCGAGCCAGAGGGTGGGGTCGAGGACCTCGGCGTGGCTCGGGAGGGTCTCGGCGGACGTCCAGACGTCGTTGAAGCCCTCCATGCCCACCGCGTCGACGACGGCCCGCACGAACGCGGCGCCCTCCTGGTACTGCCGGAGCTTGCCCTCCATGCCGAGGACCTTGCGCAGGATGCGGTCGAGCGGACCGGCCGACTCGCGGCGCTGCGAGAACCGGCGCCGGATCGTGGCGACGGTGGGCACGACCTCGGGGCCCACGCCGTCCATCACGACGTCGGCGTGACCCTCGAGCAGCGACATGACCCCGGTGGCACGCGCCACGAGGGCGCGCTGCTCGTCGCTCTGGAACAGCTCCTGGAACGACAGCTCGACCTCGCCACGCAGCGCCTTGCCGAGCTGCTCGGCGATGCGGCTCACCGCATCGGCGTCGGTCTGGTCGAGGAACTCCTGCACGATGCTGCGCAGGTGGTCGCGCAGCCACGGGTTCGCGGTGAACTGCACGCGGTGGGTCTCCTCGTGCAGGCAGACCCACAGACGGAAGTCCGACGGCACCACGCCGAGCTTGCGCTCGATCTGCACGATGTTCGGCGCGACCAGCAGGAGACGACCGGGCTCGCCGCCCGGGCCGGTCCAGAACGGGTCGAACTGTCCGAGCACCCGGCTCGACACGAGGGCGAGCACGGCTCCGAGCTCGGCGCCCGACACGGCGCCGCCGACCCGACGGGTCATCGCGTTGGTGCGTGCGTCGAGCTTCTCGAGCGTGGGACCGAGGAGCTCGGAGAACGAGCCGAGGTTGGCCTCGATCCACCGGGGCCGGTCGACGACGAGCACGGGCGTCGCGTCGGTCGGCGCCGAGAGACCGGTGAACTCGCGGACCGGCAGCTGGGCACGGGCCGCGGCGACCCGCAGCTCCTCGACGACCTCGGCGGCCTCCGCCGGGGACACGTCGGGCCCGGGGCGGCTGAGTCGGGCACCCGTGGCGCGGGCGAGCCGCCAGTCGATCATGACCTCAACCTACGGACACCGGCCCAACCGCGCTCGACCAATCCCGGGATCCTACGGAGCAGCACAGCTGCAGCCGGCCAGCGACGCCACGACGGCGTCGACCGCAGCGCGCGAGTCGAGCGGACGGGTGAGGTCGGCCTGGTCGACCATGACCGCCACGGTCAGCACGACGCCGTCGGCCGTGGTGACCGTGCCGGCGAGCGAGTGGACCTGGTTGAGCGCCCCGGTCTTGACCCGGGCCAGGCCACGGCCGGCCACCCCGACGAACCGCTCGACCAACGTGCCGGTGAACCCGGCGACCGGGAGGTCGCCCGTGAGCTGAGGGGCGGCCTCGCGGGAGGCGGCCACGACCGAGGTGAGCGTCGACGGCGCGATGCGGTTGCGGCGCGACAGCCCGCTGCCGTCGGAGAGCTCGAGCCCGGTGGTCTCGACGCCGGCTGCGGCGAGGGCGGTGCGGATGGACTCGGTGGCGCCGGTGAAGCTCGGCTCGGCGCCGGCGGCGATCGCGACGTGACGGGCCAGGACCTCGGCGGCACCGTTGTCGCTCGTGAGCACCATGCGCTCGACGGCCTGGGCGACGGTGGGTCCCTCGACGTCGGCGACCTCGGTGGCGCTCGTCGGCGCCTGACCCGGCTCGACGGCCGTGACCGTGACTCCTCGCTCGGTGAGCTGCGCGGCGAAGATCGACGCCGCGGTGCCCGACGGGTCCTCGACACGCCGCTTGTCGACGCGCCCGCGGTCGGTCCAGAGAGCCGTGATGGGGCTGACCTGGTTCTGCGACGCGTAGCTCGGCTCCCAGGTCGGGTTGTCCGCCGGACCCGTGAACATCGTGTCGTCGAAGGCGAGCTGCACCTGCGTGAGGCCCCGCTCGACGAGGTCGGCGGCCGTGCGGTCGGCCAGCGTGGCGAGGTCGGCCGGTGCCGCGAACCCGCGGTCGGCCGGGGTGGCCATGAGGTACGGGTCGCCGCCGCCCACGAGCACCAGCCGGGACCCGTCGAGCCGCACGCTGGTGCGGAAGTGCTGAGCCGGGTCGAGCGTCGTGAGCGCGGCGTAGGCCGTAAGGACCTTCGTGGTGGACGCGGGGATGAACGCGTCGGGCGAGGTGGCGAGCACCTCGGTGCCGTCGAGCTCGCGCACCGACACGCCCACGTGGGGCCCGAGCAGCGGCTGTCCGAGCGTGGCCTCGACCGCGGCGGACACGGCGCCCTGGTCGGCCTCGGCGGGCGGCGGCGACGAGAGGGCCTGGCCCGCCGGGTCGGCCACGTCGAGCTGCTCGGGCGCGGTGACGTAGCGGTCGCCGCAGTCGCCCCCGCAGAGGAACTCGTTCAACGATCCACGCTGGTGGAGCACCGTGACGCCGGCGATCGCCGCGGCCAGGACGGCGAGTGCCGTGAGCCATGCGAGGGCGCGCAGGACGGGGTGGCCGGTGCGCTCCTGCACCCGGTTGCCTCGACGTGACGTCACATGGGCCAGACTATAGAGACGGTCGGACGCCCCCTTCCGCTGGACAGGGGCGGGCGATCACCGACGACCGAGCACCTGCCGTGAGCGAATCCGGCCGGCCACCACCTGGAGGACAAGTGATCTTCGACGTCACCGTGGAGATTCCCAAGGGCGAGCGCAACAAGTACGAGCTCGACCACAAGACCCACCGCATCCGCCTGGATCGCACCCTCTTCACCTCGATGACGTACCCGGCCGACTACGGGTTCATCGACGACTCCCTCGGCAACGACGGCGACCCGCTGGACGCCCTCGTGGTCCTGCCGTTCCCGACGTTCCCCGGCTGCGTCATCGAGTGCCGCGCGATCGGCATGTTCAAGATGACCGACGACGCCGGTGGCGACGACAAGGTGCTGTGCGTCCCGTCGCACGACCCGCGCCAGGCCCACCTGCAGGACATCACCGACGTGTCGGAGTTCGACCGCGGCGAGATCCAGCACTTCTTCGAGACCTACAAGGACCTCGAGCCGGGCAAGTTCGTCGAGAAGGGCTCGCACTGGGTCGGTCGCGAGGAGGCCGAGGCCGAGATCCAGGCCAGCTTCCAGCGCTTCAAGGACAACGGCGGCTACTGAGCCTTCGGGCGCACCAGCGACCGGATCGCGGCCGCGAAGACGCTGACGTCGATCGTGGCGTCGAGCGAGCGCATCGCGCCCATCCCGATGCCGAGGCTCAGGAGCGACGTGGCGGCCTGGTCGGGCGTGAGCGCGAGCTCGATGCCCTCCTCCTCGGCGATCTGCGTGATGAGCCCGGCGGCCATCGCCCGCATGTCGCGGTGCCGCTTCACGAGCTCGCGCGCGACGAACGGGCTGTGCCGGGCCGCGGCGGCGAACTCGACCTCGAGCGCGGTGTAGCGCGGGGTGCCGACGCTGCGGCGGGCCCACTCGACGAACGCGTCGATGCGGCTGTCCAGGTCGGTGCGGGCGCTGAACGCCTCGACGATGCCCTCGATCTGCTCGGCGTGCAGGCTGTCGAGCACGGCGAGGCACAGCTCCTCCTTGCCGGAGAAGTTGGAGTAGACCGCGCCCTTGGAGAACCCGGCGGTCAGGGCCACCTTGTCGAGCGGCGTCGCGGCGTAGCCCTCGGTCAGGAAGAGCTCGCACGCGACCTCGACCAGACGCTCGCGGGTCTGCGCCTGGCGCTCGGCTCGGGTGATCCGGGTCCCGTCGACGGTCACGTCGTTCTCCTCACATCGATGCCGCACCATCTTGGCGCACGACTCAGATACCGATAGTATCCGAAATGTGATCAGCACCGACACCCTCATCATCGGCAGCGGCTTCTCCGGCATGGGCATGGCCATGAAGCTTCGCGAAGCCGGCCGCACCGACTTCCTCGTGCTCGAGAAGGCCGACGACGTCGGCGGCACGTGGCGCGACAACACGTACCCCGGCGCGGAGTGCGACGTCCAGAGCCACATGTACTCCTTCTCCTACGAGCTCAACCCCGAGTGGTCGCGCGAGTACTCCGGCCAGGCGGAGATCTGGGAGTACATGCGGGGCGTCGCGAAGAAGCACCGCCTGCACGAGGTCATCCACTTCGGCACCGAGATGACCGGCGCCACGTGGGACGAGGACCGCCAGCGCTGGACCGTCACGACCAACGGCGAGACGTACGACACCCGCGTGCTCGTCTCGGGCATCGGTGGCCTGCACATCCCCAACATCCCCACCATCAAGGGCGCCGAGTCGTTCGAGGGCGCCCGCTTCCACTCGGCGCAGTGGGACCACGACGTCGACCTGACGGGCAAGCGCGTCGCGGTCATCGGCACCGGCGCCAGCGCCATCCAGTTCATCCCCCAGATCGCCCCGATCGTCGGCCAGCTCGACGTGCACCAGCGCACCGCGCCGTGGGTCGTCCCGAAGTCGAACCACGACATCACGGGCAAGAAGAAGACCTTCATCTCCAAGGTCCCGGGCGGCACGCGCGCCTACCGCAACCTGCACTACTGGATGAACGAGGCCACCCAGCTCGGCTTCACCGGGCCGCTGCAGAACATCACCTCGGTCGTCGAGAAGAAGGTCTCGGGCTACATCCGCAAGACCGTCAACGACCCCGAGACCGCCGAGAAGCTCATCCCCGACTACCGCCTCGGCTGCAAGCGGGTGCTCAAGACCGACAACTACATCCCGGTCTACAACCAGGAGAACGTCGCCCTGATCGACACGGGCGTCGAGGAGATCACGGCCACCGGCATCCGCACGAAGGACGGCGACTTCCGCGAGGTCGACGTCATCATCTACGGCACGGGCTTCCACGTGACCGACGCGTTCCAGTGGGTGCACGTCACGGGTGAGGGCGGGCGCGACCTGTCGAAGACCTTCGACGAGCACGGCATCGAGACCTACAACGGCATCGCGGTCTCGCACTTCCCGAACTTCTTCCTGCTGCTGGGCCCCAACACGGCGCTCGGCCACAACTCGGTCGTGTTCATGATCGAGCAGCAGACGAAGTGGATCGTCAAGCTGCTCGAGACGATGGACGAGCGGGGTGCCGGCGCCGTGCAGCCCACGCCGCAGGCGCAGACCGCGTTCAACGACGCGGTGCAGGAGAAGGTGTCGAAGGGCGTGTGGAGCCAGGGCGGCTGCACGAGCTGGTACCTCGACAGCCAGGGCAAGAACCGCACGATCTGGCCCGGGTTCACGTTCCGCTACTGGTGGCACCTGCGCACCGTCGACACCGGCGACTTCATCTGGCACACCGCCACCCGCGAGACCTCCCGCGCCGCCTAGCCGCCTACCGCTCGCGAGAGACTTTGTTGGTGGTCACGAGAGACTTTGTTCTCTCCTGTCCACCAACAAGGTCTCTCGCGAGGGGTAACAAAGTCTCTCGCGAGCGGTAGTTAGTGGGGGCCGACGTCGGTGATGCGGACGACGGCCTCGCCGGCCTCGTCGGAGGCGTCCAGGTCGACCTCGGCGGTGATGCCCCAGTCGCGGTCGCCGTCGGGGTCGTGGAACGTCTGTCGCACGGTCCACCCGCGCGTGCCCGGCTCCATCGACGCCGGCGTGGCCTCGTCGACCTGGAAGAACTGCGGCCCGCGGGCCTCCGGGCCCGTGCCCAGCTCGTCGTACTCCTCGCGGTAGGCCAGCATCGCCTCGCGCCAGGCCTCCGCGTCCCAGCCGTCGTCGGCGTCGAGCTCGGCCAGCGCGGTCCAGCGGCCGAACGCCGCCAGCTCGACGCGGCGGAACAGCGCGTTGCGCACGAGCACCCGGAACGCCCGGGCGTTGCCCGTGACCGGCCGGGGCGGAGCACTGCCGTCGGCCTTCGGGCGGACCACCGCAGGGTCGTCGCCCGGGTTGATGAGCTCCTCCCACTCGTCGAGCAGGCTGGAGTCGGTCTGCCGCACGAGCTCGCCGAGCCACTCGGTGAGGTCCTCGAGCTCGGTGTTGCGCGCCTTCTCGGGCACCGTGCGACCCAGCGTCTTGTAGACGTCCGACAGGTACCGCAGCACCAGGCCCTCCGAGCGGGCGAGCTGGTAGTCGCCGATCAGCTCGGAGAACGTCATGGCGCGCTCCCACATCTCGCGCACGACCGACTTGGGCCGCAGCTCGTGGTCGGCGACCCACGGGTGCCCGATCCGGTACGCCTCGTAGCCGGCCGTCAGCAGCTCCTCGAGCGGCTTGGGGTGCTCGACGTCCTCGAGCAGCTCCATGCGCTCGTCGTACTCGATGCCGTCCATCCTCATCTCGTTGATCGCCTCGCCGCGGGCCCGGTGGCGCTGGGCGTTGATGATCGGACGCGGGTCGTCGAGCGTGGCCTCGATGACCGAGACGACGTCGAGCGCGTACTCCGGCGACTCCCGGTCGAGCAGCTCCAGCGCCGCGACGGCGAAGGGCGAGAGCGGCTGGTTGAGCGCAAAGTTGGCCTGCAGGTCGATCGTGAGCCGCAGCGTGCGACCCTCGGCGTCGGGCGGGTCGATCGCCTCGACGACGCCGCCGGCGAGCAGGGCCTCGATGATCGCGTCGACCTCGGCGAGCATGCGGTCCTGCGAGTCCTCGGTCTCGCCACTCTCGCGCAGCAGCCGCTCGAGCGAGGCGCGCGCGTCACCCGGGCGGCTGACGACGTCGAGCACCATCGCGTGGCTGACCCGCATGCGTGACACGAGCGGCTCGGGCGTGCCGCCGACGAGCTTGTCGAACGTCCCCTCGCCCCAGGAGACGAACCCCTCGGGGGCCTTCTTGCGCTGCACGCGCTTGAGCTTCTTGGGGTCGTCCCCGGCCTTGCGGACGAGGCGCGCATTCTCGATCTCGTGCTCGGGCGCCTCGACGACGACGTGCCCGATCGTGTCGTACCCCGCTCGCCCGGCACGGCCCGCGATCTGCTGGAACTCGCGCACCTGCAGCTGTCGCTGGCGGGTGCCGTCGTACTTGCTGAGCCCGCTGAACAGGACCGTGCGGATCGGCACGTTGATGCCGACGCCGAGCGTGTCGGTGCCGCACACGACCTTCAGCAGGCCCTGCTGCGTCAGCGTCTCGACCAGTCGGCGGTAGCGCGGCAGCATGCCGGCGTGGTGCACGCCGACCCCCATCCGCACGAGGCGTGACAGCGTCTTGCCGAACGCCGAGGAGAAGCGGAAGTCGCCCAGGGCCTCGGCGATCTGGTCGCGCTCCTCACGGGTCGCGACCTTGATGCTCGTGAGCGCCTGGGCCCGCTCGAGCGCGGAGGCCTGCGTGAAGTGGACGACGTAGACCGGGGTCTGGCCGGTCTCGACGAGCTGCTCGAGCGTCTCCTGCACCGGCGTCGTCACGTACTCGCTGACGAGCGGCACGGGTCGTTCGGTCGAGGTGACGACCGCGGTGTCGCGACCCGTGCGTCGGGTGAGGTCGTCCTCGAGACGGGTCGTGTCGCCGAGGGTGGCGGACATCAGCAGGAACTGCGCCCGCGGCAGCTCGATCAGCGGGACCTGCCACGCCCAGCCGCGGTCGGGGTCGGCATAGAAGTGGAACTCGTCCATGACGACCAGACCGATGTCGGCGGCCGCGCCCTCGCGCAACGCGATGTTGGCGAGGATCTCGGCGGTCGCGGCGATGATCGGGGCGTCGGCGTTGACCGCCGCGTCGCCCGTGACCATGCCGACGTTCTCGGCACCGAAGATCTCGCACAGGTCGAAGAACTTCTCGCTGACGAGCGCCTTGATCGGCGCGGTGTAGACGCTGCACTCACCGCGCGCCAGCGCCGCCGCCATCGCGCCGGTCGCGACGAGGCTCTTGCCCGAGCCCGTCGGCGTGGCGAGCACGACGTTCGAGCCCGCGACGCACTCGAGGATCGCCTCGTCCTGAGCCGGGTAGAGCGTGAGGCCACGGGACTCGGTCCACTCGGCGATGGCCTCGTAGACGGCGTCCTCGTCGGTCGTCGTCCCGTCCGGCAGCAGGTCGACGAGTCTTCTCATGGGTCCATCCTCCCGGACCGACCACCGGGACCCCCGTCGGCCCGTCGCGGGCGCTCGCTAGGGTCGACGCATGCGTGCGGTGCAGATCACAACCCTGGACGGTCCCGAAGCAGTCGGCGTGACGGAGGTCGACGCCCCCGACTCCGCCGGCAAGGTGCTCATCGAGGTGAAGGCCGCCGGCGTGGCGTTCCCCGACGTGCTCCAGACGCGGGGGCAGTACCAGCTCAAGCCCGACCTCCCGTTCGTGCCCGGGTCGGAGGTCGCCGGCATCGTCGTCGAGGCGCCCGAGGACTCCGAGTTCGCGCCGGGCGACCGCGTCGCGGCCCTCAGCTTCATCGGCGCCTTCGCCGAGCAGGTCGCGGTCGACGAGCAGTTCGTGCTCCCGCTGCCGGAGAACGTGTCCTTCGAGAAGGGCGCGTCGGTCATCTTCAACTACGGCACCGCCTACTTCGCCCTGATCGAGCGCGGTCACCTGCAGCCGGGCGAGTCGGTCCTGGTGCACGGGGCGGCGGGCGGCGTCGGCACGGCGGCGATCCAGGTCGCGAAGGCCTTCGGGGCCGGGCGCGTGGTCGCGGTCGTCTCGACCGACGCGAAGGGTGAGGTCGCCGTGGCCGCGGGCGCCGACGAGTACGTGCTGGCCGACGGCTTCCGCGAGAACGTGGGCGAGAAGGTCGACGTCGTGGTCGACCCCGTCGGCGGTGACCGCTTCACCGACTCGCTGCGCAGCCTGCGCGAGGACGGTCGTCTGCTGGTCATCGGCTTCACCGCCGGCTCGATCCCGGAGGTCAAGGTCAACCGCCTGCTCCTCAACAACACGACCGTCGTCGGTGTCGGCTGGGGCGCCTACGCGCTGAGCCGCCAGGGACACATCCGCATGGAGTGGGACGCGCTGCTGCCGCACCTGGCCTCCGGCGCGCTCGATCCCGTGATCTCGTCGACCCGCCCCCTGGAGGAGGTCGTCGACGCGCTGCTGGAGATCGACCAGCGACGAGCCACCGGCAAGGTCCTGCTCGTCCCCTGACGGCCTGACCCTGATCGATCCACCACCGTGCCGAATCCCACCGAGGTCCACGACCCCCGCTCCGGCGCCTGGGTCGCGGTGCTGCCGTCCGCCACGACGACGGCGGTCCTGCAGGAGGGCTTCGACACCCTCGAGGGGACCTTGCTGGCGGCCTCGAGCACCCTGGGGCTGCGACCCGACGAGCTGCGGGAGCTAGCCGGCCTCGACGACCCGTCGCCGCGCTCGTTCGTCGACCTCGTGACGGTCGCGCCGCACCCGCTCATGACGATCCTCGACGCCGGCCGTTTCCGGGTCGAGCGCACGCGGGTGCCGAACGGCAGCTGCCTGTGGCGTGTCGACGCCGACGGCGAGCGACGGGTGCTGACCTACTACGACGGACCCGCCTACGGCTGGCGCAACGGCCGCGGGTACCTGGCTCCCACGGAAGCCCTCGGTCCGTGGGGCACGCTCGGCGGACGTGAGTACGCAGCCGCCTTCCCGGCCGGCGAGACCGAGCGCGTGGGGCTGGTGGCCGTGGGCGACGAGCCGCCGGACGGCTTCACCTGGACCCGCCCCGGCGTCTCCCAGCGGTACGTCGCGGTGTCGGACCTGGAGTCGCTCGTCGCGCGGTGAGGGGCGACGGTTGGGCGTGGCTGGGGACAAGCAGGCATGGAGCACCCAGTGGGGTGGCGGCTCGGGTCGATCTGCGGCTCCCCCGCGAGATGTGTGCGCTCCCGGGGGTGGCGGGCTACCCGCGGAGCTGGGCGGCGAGGGGGCAGTCGAAGGGGTCGCGGGCGCGCAGGCCCACGTTGTTGAGGTAGTCGACCACGATCGCGTAGGAGTGGAACAGGCCCACCTCCATGTAGTCGATGCCCTCGCGCTCGCAGTGGGCACGCACCAACGGCTGGGCCTTCTTGAGGTTGCAGCGCGGCATGTTCGGGAACAGGTGGTGCTCGATCTGGTAGTTCAGGCCACCCATCGCCCAGTCCGTGACGGGGTTGCCCTTCACGTTGCGCGACACCATCACCTGGCGACGCAGGAAGTCGAGCTTCATCTCGGGCGGGATGATCGGCATGCCCTTGTGGGCCGGGGCGAACGAGGCGCCGAGGCAGAAGCCGAACACCGCCATCTGCAGCGCGAAGAACGCCAGGGCCTTGCCCAGCGGCAGGAACGCGAGCAGCACCACGACGTAGATCGAGAGCCGGCCGACGACCAGCGCGAGCTCGGTGCGGCGCCACGGCTGCTTGGAGGTCTTGTCGCGGGCAGCGCGGATGCTCTCGGCGTGGAGGTTGAGACCCTCGAGCGTGAGCAGCGGGAAGAACAGCCAGCCCTGACGCTTCACGAACCACCCGGCGAACCCGGTCGTGCGCTGGTTGACGATGCCGGGCGTGAAGGCGATGGCACCGGGACCGATGTCGGGGTCGTAGCCCTCGAGGTTCGGTCCGCGGTGGTGCATGTTGTGCTTGGCCCGCCACCAGGCGAAGCTCAGCCCCGCGAAGGCACCGGCGAGGATGCGCGCGGTCCACGCGTTGCGTGCCGGGGACGAGAAGATCTGGCGGTGCGCGGCGTCGTGGCCGAGGAACCCGAACTGCGTGACGATCACGCCGAGCAGAGCCGCGAGGATCAGCTGGAACCACGAGTTGCCGAGCAGGAAGAACCCCACCCAGATGCCGGCGAAGGCGGCGACGTGCACGCCGATCTGCCAGACGTAGTAGCCGCGCCGCCGCTCCAGGAGCCCGGCACGCTTCACCTCCTGCATCAGGTCGGTGAAATGGCTGACGTACCCGCCGTCCGGCCTGCTGGCCGGCCGCGGGTCATTGATCGTGTCGGTGGTCGTAGAGCTCATCGCGGTCCGCCTCGGGACTGGATTGTGTCCGACACCGTGCCCGGTAGTCCTCCGCGCGGCCTGCGTACCCCTTCAGGCTACGCGCTCCGGGAGGCACCCGCTGATCGTCAGGCGGGATCCCGCGCCACGAAGGTCTCCGCGTTGCGCGGCATCCCCTTCACCGCCGAGTCGGACGGGTCCTTGCCGAACGACTCCAGCTGCTCGTCGAGCTCGCCCGTGAGCTCGATGTCGCGCCACCGCATCACGACGCCGGCGGCCGCGTCGACCGAGGCGCGGTCCATGAGCTGCACGTGCAGGTGCGGCATCGAGCTGTTGCCGGTGTTGCCGACCGACCCCAGCACGTCCCCGACCTCCAGCCGGTCGCCCTCGCCGACGCGCGCCGAGCCCTTCTTGAGGTGGGCGTACGCCGCGAACGTCCCGTCGCCGTGGTCGACGACGACGTGGTTGCCGAGCACCCTCCCCGTGCCGGCGGCCTCCCGCCACAGCGCCTCGAAGGTGAACATGTAGGCGAAGCCCTGCCAGGTGTTGCGGGCCCGGTGGTCGCGCTGGCCGTCGCGCACCCGCACGACCGTGCCGCCCGCCATGGCATGGATCGGCTCGCCGAAGCACGGGTACGCCTCGGGGCGGCTCGAGCGCAGGGCCCACCGCACGATCTCCGGCGTGGTCGGCCCCGAGGTTCCGCACACGTCGATCGCGCCGTACTGGCCCCGCGTGCGCGTGCCGTGGCTCGGCAGCTGCTGGCCGGGTCCGTTCACCGAGACCCAGCGGCCACGGACGGGCGGGGCCAGCTCGACCGGCTCCTGCACGTCGAGGTCGTGGCGTGGCGCGACGCCCACGAGGAGCGACAGCACGACGAACGGCACGCCGTAGACCACCAGCGCGCCGAGCGCCCCGCCCGGCAGCCCGAGCCCCGACAGGCCCGGGAGCACCGCGGTCAGCACGTCGGCCACCAACAGCGCCGCGAGCAGGAGCATCAACGCGTCCCACAGCGGGCGCAGGCCCGCGATCATCCGTCTCACGTCAGTCCCCCAGGTGTCGGTCAGGGCTCGATCAGGGCTCGGTCGGGGCGAGCGTGACCGCCGGCCCCTCCTCGGTCAGACGACCCCGGAGCCAGGCCCGATGCACGATCAAGCCGGCCACCAGCGACCCCATGGTGCCGAGGAAGAGGTCGCCCAGCGTGTCCTCGTAGAGCCGGTTCGGCAGCGCGTCCCAGCGGTGCAGGAATGCGAAGTACTCCGCGATCTCCCACGCCAGCGCGGCGGTGACGCCGAAGGCGAGCGACCGCTCGAGCACCGCGGCGCGCGTGGCCTTGCGCGGCATCGTCAGCAGCAGCACCGCGACGACGAGCAGGCCCGTGTTGAAGAAGTGCATCCAGTCGTCGAACCACCAGATGCGGTCGTACAGGTCGAGCCGGTTGCCGAGGATGTCGGAGAAGCACGGGATCGTGATGCAGAGGTCCGCGAGCCACGGGAACGACATGCGCTCGCGCCAGTACAGCGCCCACAGCAGCGGCAGCGTGAAGGCCAGCGCCGGATAGCCGACGGCCCGCCACCAGGCGCCCTTGTCCTGCATGTTGCCCATGTCCGGAGCGATGAGTGCCCCGACCAGCAGGACGAGCAGGATCGCCTTCGCGGCGATGTCGAGCTGTCGGACGGTGGAGTCGAGGCGGCTCCGGGGCTCCAGGTCGCTGTCCATCCGTCGACCCTACCGATCCCCGTCGTCGCCCAGCCCCGGTCAGTCCAGGATCGGGCCGAGGACCGCGGGCAGGGTCGCCTGCCAGCCGTGCTTGAGGTCGGCGACCGAGACGGTGAACTGGTCCTCGACGACGACGTCGGACCCGCCGGTGCGACCGATCGAGGCCAGCTCGACCCCGTGCTTCTCGGCCAGGGCGACGAACGCGTCGTGGTCGGACTCGGCGACGGTCACGATCGCGCGGGCCGTCGACTCGCTGAACAGGTCGAGGAAGGGGTCGTCGAGCGCGACCGTGACACCCACGCCGTGCCGGAACGTCGACTCCGCGAGCGCGACGGCGAGGCCACCGTCGGACAGGTCGTGGGTGGAGGTCAGGAGGCCCTCCGCGATCGCGTCGCGCACCAGGGCGCCCAGCGCCTGCTCGGCGGGGAGGTCGACGCGCGGAGGCAGGCCACCGAGGTGACCGTGCACGACGTCGGCCCACGTGCCGCCGGAGAGCTCGTCCTCGGTCGAGCCGAGCAGCAGCACGTGCTCGCCCTCGGCAGCGAAGCCGTGGCGCACGCGCTTCGTGACGTCGTCGACGACCCCGAGCACGCCCACGACCGGGGTCGGCAGGATCGCGGTCGCGCCGGTCTGGTTGTAGAACGACACGTTCCCGCCCGTGACCGGGATGCCGAGCTCGGCGCACGCGTCCTTGAGGCCGTGCGTGGCCTGCTCGAACTGCCACATCACGTCGGGGTCCTCCGGCGAGCCGAAGTTGAGGCAGTCGGTCACCGCCAGGGGCAAGGCACCGGCGACGGAGATGTTGCGGAACGACTCGGCCAGCGCGAGCTGCGCCCCCGCGTACGGGTCGAGCTTCGCGAACCGGCCGTTGCAGTCGGTAGACACCGCGACGCCGAGGTTGGTCTCGTCGTCGATGCGCACGACGCCCGCGTCGTCGGGCTGCGACGTGACCGTGTTGCCCTGCACGTAGCGGTCGTACTGGTCGGTGACCCACGACTTGTCGGCGATGTTGGGCGAGGCGACGACGCGCAGCAGCTGCTCGAGCAGCTCCTCGCCCGACGTCGGCCGCGGCAGCTGCTCGGCACCCTTGGACTGCAGCATGTCCTGCCACACGGGTCGGGCGTACGGACGCTCGTAGGTGGGGCCGTCGTGGGCGACCGAGCGCGGCGGGACGTCGACGACGGTGTCGCCGTGCCAGTCGATGACGAGGCGGCCCGTGTCGGTCACCTCGCCGACCACGACGGCCTCGACGTCCCACTTCTCGCAGATCGCCATGAAGCCGTCGAGGTGGTGCGGCTCGACGACCGCCATCATGCGCTCCTGGCTCTCGCTCATGAGGATCTCCTCCGGGCTGAGCGTGGAGTCGCGCAGGGGCACGGTGTCGAGCTCGACGTGCATGCCGCCGTCGCCCGCCGAGGCGAGCTCGCTCGTGGCGCAGGAGAGCCCGGCACCGCCGAGGTCCTGGATGCCGCCCACGACGCCGGCCTTGAACAGCTCGAGCGTGCACTCGATCAGCAGCTTCTCCATGAACGGGTCGCCGACCTGGACGCTGGGCCGCTTCGCCGGGCCGGTCGCGTCGAAGGTCTCCGACGCGAGCACCGAGACGCCGCCGATGCCGTCGCCACCGGTGCGGGCGCCGTAGAGGACGACCTTGTTGCCGACGCCGGTGGCATGGGCGAGGTGCAGGTCCTCGTGGCGCAGCACGCCGACGCACAGGGCGTTGACGAGCGGGTTGCCGAGGTAGGTCTCGTCGAACACGACCTCGCCCCCGATGTTGGGCAGGCCGAGGCAGTTGCCGTAGCCGCCCACGCCCGCGACGATCCCGGGCAGCACACGGGCGGTGTCGGGGGCCGAGAGCGGACCGAAGCGCAGCGGGTCCATCACGGCGACCGGCCGCGCGCCCATTGCGAGGATGTCGCGCACGATGCCGCCGACACCCGTCGCCGCACCCTGGTAGGGCTCGACGTAGCTCGGGTGGTTGTGCGACTCGACCTTGAAGGTCACCGCGTAGCCCTGCCCGATGTCGATGACGCCGGCGTTCTCGCCGATGCCGGCGAGGGTCTTGCCGAGCGGGGTCTCCTGCGGCAGCTCGCCGAACTTCTTCAGGTGGACCTTCGAGGACTTGTACGAGCAGTGCTCGCTCCACATGACCGAGTACATCGCCAGCTCGGCGCCGGTGGGCCGACGGCCGAGGATCTCGACGATCTTCGCGAACTCGTCGGGCTTGAGTCCCAGCTCGGCCCACGGGAGCTCGCGCTCCGGGGTGGCCTCCGCATGAGAGACGGTATCGAGGACGGGCTTCGCGGCAGCGTCGGTCACGCGCTCATCGTATCGGTGCCGCTCAGCGGCCCATCTGCTCCCAGGTCGCGTCGATGCCCGACCTCACGTCGACCTCGAGCACGCCCGCCACGTCGGGGCTCGAGATCTCCCGGGCCACGTACCGTGCGACGAACTTCTTGACCTCGGCGTCGACGCCGGCGGCCTTGCGCACGACGCTCGCCCGCAGGCCGTCGGCCTTGAGGTCCATGCGGATGTCGCGGGCCGACGGCGGCGTCACGTCGATCACGATGCGCAGGTCGTCGGTCGCCCGCGCGTGCACCGTGATGGGCACCACGAGGTCGCCGTGGAAGTGGTGCTTGTCGACCTGGAGGTCGAGCTCGAAGTCCAGGTGGACGGGCAGCATGACGGCGTAGACGACCTCGTCGTTCGCGACCGACCGCACCACCGGCTCCCCCACGTCGCCGTGGGCCGTGACCTGCGCGACCCGGCCGGGACCGACGCCGATCGGTCCGAGCTCCATGGGCCTGCCGGCGACCTGGCCGATCGCGGCGAGGATGCGGTCCTCGGTCACGGCGGCGCGGAAGAACGCCTCACCGAACTCGGCGTACGAGCAGAACGGCGTGGGTGTGACCTCCGTCATGTCGCGACAGTAGCCCAGCGATCAGTCGTGCGGGGCCGCTTCCGGGGCCTCGAGCGCCGGGCGGGTCGTCGGCGGACGACGACGCGACCCCGGGATGCGCGTCGCGAGCGAGCTCAGCGGCTCGACGGCGTTGTTGAGCACCGCGACCGCCTGGTTGAGGGTCGGGATCGCGGCGCCGAGCATGTCCACGCGCGGCACGAGGGCCTCGAAGGTCTCCCCCAGCTCGACCAGACGGTCGAGCGTGCCACCCGGACGCAGGAGCGTCTCGAGGATGCCCTGGTCGGCGAGCAGCTGCTCCAGCAGGCCGCCCTCCGCCAGGATGCGGTCGAGGGGGCCACCCTCCTCGAGCAGGCGGTCGAGCGCGCCGTCCTCCTCGACGATGCGCTCCAGCGGACCGTCCGGCGCGAGCAGCCGGTCGAGCGGGCCGCCGGGGGCCAGGAACCGGTACAGGGCACCGTCCTCGGCCAGCGCGCGGTCGAGCGGGCCGCCGGCCTCGAGCAGGCGGATGAACGGGCCGTCCTCCGACGCCATCCGGTCGAGCAGACCGTCACGGGCCAGCGCCTTGCCGATCGGACGGTCGTCGGCCGTGAGCTCGGCCAGCGTGTACGCCAGCCCGACGGGTCCGTGCTCGTCCTCCATGATCCGGCTGATGCGGTCGAGCAGACCGCCCTCGGAGAGGATCTTCGACAGCTGGGTGGCGTACCCGCCGTCGCGGAGCAGCGGCCCCTGCGGCGACACGAAGTAGCCGAGCGCGAGCGTGGTCTGGGTCGCGGCGACGGTGACCCGCACCGGGAGCACGGCGAGCTGGCGGAGGTCCATGGCCGTCAGCGTAGGGCGGCCGGCGGGCCGTGTCACTCGGTGTGACGACGCAGCTCGAGCGCGAGCGTCAGAGCGAGCCCGCGAGGGCCCCGATCAGCGCGAACAGGGCCACGACCATCGAGATCGGGACGAGCCACAGGGCGGCGATCGTGAGCGAGATCGACCAGCCGATGCGCGGTGGCGCGAAGTTGCGGGCACGCCGCAGGTCCTCGACGCCCTCGATCCAGCGGGCCGGCATCGTCACGCCGCGCCACGCGCCCCGCAGCCGGGAGAACACGCGCGACCCGCCGCCGCCGGCGATCTGCTGGAGGATCCCGCGGGTCTCGTCGGCCCGGTCGCTCATCTCGACCATGATGCCGAGCTCGGTGGCCAGGGCGACCGGGTCGTCGACGGCCTTGACGACCTGGTGGCGGCGCCATCCGAAGGCTGCGGCGACGGCTGCCATGGCGACGGCGACGACGAGGCCGACGACGCGGAACGCACCGTCGGCGGCGATCGCGACGATCGCGGTGACGACGATGAACGGCAGCGGGAAGGCGAAGAGGATCGCGGTGGGGATGCGCAGCACGCGCACGGCCACGACCAGCAGCTGGGCAGCGCGCTCGGCGGCCTGCCCCGTGCTCGTGTCGATCCGGGACGTCACGCGTCCCGCAGCCTCGTTGGTCCTACGACCCCAACCTCGTGCGCGCTCACCCACGGCACCAGCCTACGGATGCGGCGGAAGCAGGAGTACCGTCGCGCCGTGGCGGTGACCCTCGCGCTGATCTCGGCGCTGACGTACGGCGTGAGCGACTTCCTCGGCGGGATCTTCTCGCGGCGGGCCAGCGCCTGGCAGATCTCGGTCTGCGGCCAGTCGTCCGCGGCCGTCGTCACCTGGGTCGCGGCGCTCCTGCTGGCGGGCGACCCCACGCGGGACGACCTCCTGCTCGGAGCCCTCGCCGGCGTGGGCTCGGGCTTCGGCATCGTCTTCCTCTACCGCGGCCTCGCGCACGGTCGGATGGGCGTCGTGGCCCCCGTCTCCGCGGTGGGCTCGGCGCTCGTCCCCCTGGCGGTCGGGCTGGCGCAGGGCGACCGGCCGTCGGCCCTCGCGGTGTTCGGCGTCGTGTGCGCGTTCCCGGCGATCTGGCTCGTGGCTCGGCCCCCCGAGGAGTCCGACGGCCCGCTGACCGACGACGACGCCGCGACGCCCTCCTCCAGCGGCCTGGTCGACGGCGTGCTGGCGGGGCTCGGTTTCGGCCTGCTGTTCGCCGCGCTCGGCCAGGTGCCCGACTCGGCCGGCTTCGTGCCGCTCGCGATCGCCAACTCGACGGCGATCCTCGCGGTCATCACCGTCGCCGTGACCCTGCGGGAGGCCTGGGTCCCGCGCACCAGGGCCGCCGCCCGCGGTCTGCTGCTCGGGCCGCTGAGCTTCATCGCCTCGGGCACGTTCCTGCTGGCCACGCACCACGGGCTGCTGTCGATCGTGTCGGTCATCGCCGCGCTCTACCCCGCTTCGACGGTGCTGCTGGCGTGGCTCGTGCTGAGCGAGCGCATCGGGCGGGGCCAGGCGGTGGGCCTCGGGGCCGCGGCCGTCGCCGTGTCCCTCGTCGCTCTCGGTTAGGTTCGATCCGTGCGCATCGCCACCTGGAACGTGAACTCCATCCGCAGCCGCATCGACCGCGTGGTCGGCTTCCTGGAGCGGCACGACGTCGACGTGCTCGCGATCCAGGAGACCAAGTGCCGTGAGGACCAGTTCCCCGGTCTCGAGCTCAGTGCCCTCGGCTACGAGGTGGCGCACTTCGGCCTGAACCAGTGGAACGGCGTCGCGCTGATCTCCCGCGTGGGGCTGGAGGACGTGCAGCGCCAGTTCGCCGACGACCAGCCGCAGTTCGCCGACGTGCTCGAGCCGCGCGCGATCGGGGCCACGTGCGGCGGCGTGCAGGTGTGGAGCCTGTACGTGCCGAACGGGCGCGAGCTCGACCACGAGCACTACACGTACAAGCTGGCCTGGCTCGAGCGGCTGCGCCAGCAGGGCGAGGCGTGGCTCGCGGCGGACCCTGACGCCCAGATCGCGCTCACGGGCGACTGGAACATCGCGCCGGAGGACGACGACGTCTGGGACATGGCGGTCTTCGAGAACCACACCCACGTCTCCGAGCCGGAACGCGCCGCGTTCCGCGCGATGGTCGAGACGGGCTTCACCGACGTCGTCCGCCCCCACACCCCGGGCCCCGGCGTCTACACGTTCTGGGACTACCAGCAGCTGCGCTTCCCGAAGCGCCAAGGCATGCGCATCGACTTCCAGCTCTGCTCCCCCGCCCTCGCGGCCCGCGTCAGCGGCGCGTGGATCGACCGCGAGGAGCGCAAGGGCAAGGGCGCCAGCGACCACGCCCCGGTCGTCATCGACCTGGACTGAGGGTTTCGGCACCTGACCGCCGTCGGTGGTGACGGACAAGCAGGCATGGACCACCCAGCGGGGTGCGGATCCGGTCAGCCGACCGCCCGCCTCCAGATGTGTGCACTTACCGACCCTGTCGAGGTCGAACACGGTCGGTTGGCGCACACATCGTGCGGGGGCTCACCAGGTGGGGCGGAGGGGGAACCCGCTCGTGCCGTCCTCGTGGGGCTTGACGGCCAGGATGTGGTGGAGCTCGATCTCGTCCTCCTCGAAGGCCAGGCGGGAGCCGGCCATGTAGAGGCCCCAGACCTTCGCGGTGCCGAGCGAGACCTCGCCGAGCACCTCGTCCCAGTTCTCGACAAGGTTGCGGTTCCAGTCACGCAGGGTCAGCGCGTAGTGCTCGCGGATGTTCTCGCTGTGGCGCACCTCGAGGCCGGCGTCGTGCGCCTCCGAGACGATGCGCCCCACGCCCGTGAGCTCGCCGTCGGGGAACACGTAGCGGTCGATGAAGGCGCCGGCGCTCGCGGGCGAGGTGTTGTTGTCGCGCGTGATGCAGTGGTTGAGCAGGCGTCCGCCGGGCTTGAGCTTGCCCTCGATGAACGAGAAGTACGAGCCGTAGTTCTTGACGCCGATGTGCTCGGTGAGGCCGATCGAGCTGATCGCGTCGAAGTCGCCCTCGGTCACGTCGCGGTAGTCGAGGAACCGCACCTCGGCACGGTCGTCGAGGCGCTGCTCCTTGATGGCCTGCTGCGCCCACACGGCCTGCTGCTCCGAGAGCGTGACGCCCAGCGCCTGCACGCCGTAGTGCTCCGCGGCGTGGCGCACCATGCCGCCCCACCCGCAGCCGAGGTCGAGCAGGCGCTGCCCGGGCTTGAGGTCGAGCTTGCGGCAGATCAAGTCGAACTTCTCGGCCTGCGCCTGCTCGAGCGTCGCGTCGAGGTCGGGGAACACGGCGCACGTGTACGCCATCGACGGACCGAGCACGAGCTCGTAGAACCGGTTCGAGACGTCGTAGTGGTGGTGGATCGCCTCGGCGTCGCGCTGGCGGCTGTGCCGCCAGCCCTCGAACGCCCGCCGGGCGCGCGAGAGGTGCTCCTCCGGCGGCGGCGTGGGGGCGATGAGGTTCGCCAGACCCAGGCTGCGCAGCACCTTCACCAGCTCGCCCGGCGGCGGCAGCTTGAACGTCAGCCGGCTGCGGAAGTGCCGCATCAGCTCGTACGGGTCGCCCGGGTGGATGCCGTCGATCTCCAGGTCGCCGGAGACGTAGGCGCGGGCGAAGCCCAGGTCGCCCGGGTGCGACATCAGGTAGCGCAGCCCGCGCTCGTTCAGGAGGCGCACGGTGTAGGGCGAGTCCACGTCGCCACCCGCGCTGCCGTCGTAGGCCTCGAACCTGAAGGGCATCCCGTGCCGCATCAGCGTGCCGAGGGCGTCAGAGATCGTCATGAGTTCCTCACTGCCTTGTCGTACAGGGACGTCAGCCGACCGTCGGGGTCGTACTGCGTCCGCAGCTCGTCCATCGTCGCGGTCCCGTAGAGCCGCGCGAAGGTCTCTTCGTCGTAGAAGGCCTCGGAGTACAGGGACTTGTGCCCGCCGAGCCCGTTGACCGCCGTCTCGACCGCCCGGTTCACGCTGCCGGGCTCCGCGTCGGCCGGGACCACCACGGTTCCCCAGAAGCCGGCGTTGACGTAGATCGCGCCGGTCTCGAGCGGGTACGACGACCAGTCGCGGGTCGTGCGCAGCGGGCAGAGCCACACGGGGCGCATGCCGACCTCGGCGTCGAACCAGCTCAGGAACTCGGGCAGGGCCTCGAGCGGCACCTCGATGTCCTGGATCACGCGCTCGCGGCCGGGCACCTTCTTGATCTTGTCGAGGGTCTTGATGATGCCGAGCTTCGTGTCGAGCCCGACGAGCCGGTGGTAGACGTCGCTGCGACGCCAGCGGCGGGGCCACACGCGGCGGATCCACGGGTTCTGCGCGCCGAACGCGCCGGAGCACCAGAACCAGTCGGTGTCCCAGCGCCACAGGTAGTCGAGCATCGACAGCCCGTCGGTCTCCTTCTCCTGGATCGACCGGAAGTAGATGTCCTGGCCCGTGTAGTCGCTGAGGTCGATCGGCGCGTCGGTGAACTCGGCGAGGCTCAGGTAGATCTCGTCGGGGCTGAAGGCCGTGCCGTCGAGCCCGTCGACGCGGCGGCCGTCGTGCTCACCGGTCTCGCCGATGTCGTGGATGGCCTTCACGGCGTCGTCGGCCGAGTCGAACCGCACGTGGCGGAGCGACACGCGCTCCGGCACGCGCTCGAGCTTGATCCGCAGGCGCGTGGCGTAGCCGAGGCTGCCGTAGGAGTTGGGGAACGCGGTGAACAGGTCGGCGTGCTCGCCCTCCGGCCCGATCGTGAGGATCTCGCCCGAGCCCGTGAGCACGTCCATCTCCAGCACCGACTCGTGCGGCAGGCCGTTGCGGAACGAGGTCGACTCGATGCCCAGGCCCGTGACGGCTCCGCCGAGCGTGATGGTGCGCAGCTGCGGCACGACGTAGGGGATCAGGCCGTGCGGGAGCGTCGCGGCGACGAGGTCCTCGTAGGTGCACATCCCCTGGACGTCGGCGGTGGCCGCGTGGGCGTCGATCGCGATGACGCCGTCGAGGCCGGAGACGTCGAGGCCGGGCCCGACCGACGAGGAGCGCGGGCGGAAGAGGTTCGAGGTGCGCTTCGCGAGGCGGACCGGGGATCCCGGAGCGATCGCGGCGTAGGAGTCACGGAGTCGGGTCACGGCCTCGGCGTGCTGCTCCCAGTCCTTCACCACCCCAGATTATGACGTCGTGTCACCGGAGCAACAGGGTGTCGTTGCACACAGCAACGAATTTCGCTCTCAGCGCAACCCGGGGGCGCCGCAAGGACCCGGTTCGAGAGCTCAGGCGAGGTGCCAGACGAGCGCCTCGCCTGCCCCGTGCAGCACGAGCGGCCCGTCGGCGGCCGAGGTCCGGAGCTCGTCACCGGCCCGCAGCACGTCGTCGCCGATCGCGATCTCCCCGCGTGTGACGTGCACGAGCACCTTCGCGTCGACGTCGACCTGCACCGGGTCCGCCGGCCGCACGACCTCGAGCCAGGCCGAGGCGCGGACCGCCACGGCCGGAAAGCGACCCGGGCCCTCCGGCACGTCGACCGTGGCGTACTCGGGCGCGGCCTCGTGCTCCGAGCGCAGCATCATCTGCACGAAGACGAGCGGCTCGGTCTGCGAGGCGTTGCGCTCCGCGTGCTGAGCACCCTCCCCCGCACTCAGGCGCTGGGTCGTGCCCGGGCGGATCACGCCGCCGTGCCCCGTGGAGTCGCGATGCTCCAGCTCCCCCTCGAGCACCCAGGTGACGATCTCGACGTCCTCGTGGCGGTGTGCGTCGTAGCCGGCGCCGGGCTCGATCGTCTCGGTGTTGATCGCGACGAGGGAGCCGAAGGCCACGTTCGTGGGGTCGTAGTGCGCGCCGTAGCTGAACGAGTGGCGGGTCGACGTGCCCTCGCCGACGGTCAGGTACCGGTCGTCGGCCCTGCGCAGCATCGGCGGCACCGGGGCTGGCCCCTGGAGATCAGGCATAGCCGAGGTCGTGCAGTCGGTCGTCGTCGATGCCGAAGTGGTGGGCGATCTCGTGCACCACGGTGATGTGGACCTCCTCGACGACGTCCTGCTCCGTCTCGCAGATCGCGAGCGTCGGACGACGGAAGATCAGGATGCGGTCGGGCAGCACCCCGCCGTAGGTCGTGTCTCGCTCGGTCAGCGCCACACCGTCGTAGAGACCGAGCAGGTCGGGCTCCTCCGCGGGGGCGTCGTCCTCCACGAACAGCGCCACGTTGTCGAGCAGGCTCGCAAGCTCCGGCGGCAGCGTGGCGAGCGCGGCCTCGGCCAGCTCCACGAAGCGGTCCTCGTCGACCTCGATCACGCCGCCATCCTGCCAGCCGCACCCGCGTCGCGGTCGACCCCGCTCCCTGTGCCGGATCACCCCGGCTTCCCTAGAATTCGGAGGTGAGCCCGAGGAGTCCCCTTGCCGCGGCCAGCCCTGAGCTGCGCGCCGCGTACGACCTCGTGGACTGGTCGCGCACGAGCCTGGGGCCCGTCGAGACCTGGAGCCGCTCCCTGGTCGACACCGTCGACCTGATGATGCACAGCCGCTTTCCCATGACGTTGCTCTGGGGACCTGACTTCGCGCTCGTCTACAACGACGCCTACGTCGAGCTGATCGGCGAGAAGCACCCCTCCGCGCTCGGCGGGGCGGCGCGCGAGGTGTTCGGCGAGGCCTGGGAGCAGATCGGCCCGTGGATGGAGGCCGTGGCGAGCACGGGCGAGGCGAAGCTGGTCGAGGAGGCCCTCGTGCCGCTGGAGCGCCACGGCTTCCTCGAGGAGTGCTACTTCACGTTCTCGTACTCGGCCGTCCGCGGGCCGGAGGGCGACATCGAGGGCGTGCTCGACGTCGCGACGGACACGACGCGGGCCGTGCTGGGCCGGCGGCGCCTCGAGTCCCTCGGCCGCCTGGCGGACTCGTTGGCCGGTGTCGGGTCACTCGACGACCTGCGCCGCCGCACGCTGCGGTCGCTCCATGCCTTCGGCGCCGACTTCTCCGTCGTGGAGCTGCAGCTCGCCGGCGAGATCGACGAGCAGTGGTCGTCGGAGGTGCACGGCCCGTCCCCGCGTGAGCTGCTGGCCGGGGAGGTCGTGGTGGAGACGTCGTCGGACGGCCTGCGCACCGCATGGGTCGCCCTGGAGTCCGATCGCGACGACATCGCGGTGTCCACGCTCATGGCCGAGCTGAACCCGCACGTCCCGCTCGACGACGACCTGCACGACTTCATCCGCTTGGCCGGTTCCGTCGTCGGACGCGCCCTCAGCCGCACCCGCGCCGGTGCGGTGGAGCGTGCCCACCTCGACCAGGAGCGCCGCCTGAGCGAGACGCTGCAGCGCAGTCTTCTCAGCAGCCCGGTGCAGCAGCCGGGGCTCCAGGTCGCGGTGCGCTACCTCCCGGCCGCCGAGGAGGCCCAGGTCGGCGGCGACTGGTACGACGCGTTCGAGCTGCCCGGCGGAGACCTCTGCCTCGCGATCGGCGACGTCACGGGGCACGACCGCGAGGCGGCGGCCGGCATGGCCCAGCTGCGCAACATGCTCCGCGGGGTCGCGGTGACGATCGGCGACGCTCCGGCGGCGGTGCTGGGCTCGGTCGACCGGGCCGTGCAGCAGCTCGAGATGGACGTGCTCGCGACCGCCGTCGCGGCGCGGGTCGGCCGGCGCGACGACGGGTCCGCCGCGCTCTCCTGGTCGAGCGCGGGTCACCCGCCGCCGTTCGTGATCACGCCGGACGGCACCGCACGCATCCTCGAGGGGAAGCCCGATCCCCTGATCGGCATCGGTGAGTGGGACAGGGTCGACCACCACGAGTCGCTCGCACCCGGCTCGATCGCCGTGCTGTTCACCGACGGCCTGGTGGAGCGCCGCGGGGCCTCGATCGACGACGGCTTCACCTGGCTCGAGGAGGTCCTGACGGGCCGGCAGCACCTCGATCCCGAGGCCCTCTGCGACGAGCTGATCGCTCACGTGCCGCCCGGCATCGAGGACGACGTCGCGCTGCTCGTCCTGCGGGTCGGGAGCGTCCCCGCTCCGTAGTGGTTCCTCCCAGCCGGGGTTGTCCACCGTTCTCCACAGGGTCCTGGTGGGCCGGGGCTGCTGTCGGTGGGGGCGGGTTGGCTGGTCTCATGTTCGAGGACCTGGCACCTGAGGGCGTACTTGCTGCTGTGGCGGGTGCGGACTATCGCGTGGTGGATCCGATCGACGTGATGGGCGCCAAGCATGTCGATGCGATCGTGGCGTTGGAGCGGCTGATCCGGGTCGCGCAGGCGCGTCTGGTCGAGCAGGTCGCCGACTTCTACGAGCTGCGTCTGGCCACGCATGCGGGTGATCGTGACCTGGCGCTGACCGTGGCGGCCGAGACCGCGATGGCCCGGGGTCAGTCACCGACCGCGGGCCGCAACCTGCTGGAGCTCGCGATGGGCCTGCGGCCGATGCCGATCCTGCGCACCGCGTTCGGTGAAGGGGTGGTGTCCGAGCCGGTCGTGCGGGCGATCGTGCGGGTCGTGCGCACCCTCGACCCGGCCACCATCACCCTCATCGACGCCGCCCTCGCCGGAGCCCTCGCCGGTCTGACGCCGGCGCAGGCGGCGGACCTGGTGCGCGAGCTGGTCGTCAGTCATGACGTCGAGGCCGCCGCAGAACGCGAGCGCAGGGCCCGCGCCGACCAGTTCGTGTCGTACTGGGCCGAGCCCGACGGGGTCGGCACCCTCATCGTCCACGGGCCCGCCGAACAGCTCGTCGGCATCCGTCAGAGCCTGCAGGCCCACGCCGACCGACTCCGCGCCCGCGGCGACGACCGCGATCGTGGCCAGATCATGGTCAACACCCTGTTCGAACGGGTCACCGGCGTCGAGACCGTCGCCGGACCCGACATCGACCTGTCCATCGTGCTGCCCATCGAAGCCCTCAAAGGCGAAGCCGCGGCCGCCAAGGACCACATCGGCACGACCGGCTGGTCACCACAGGCCGAGCCGAAGGCGAGGCAGGCGCCCGGGCGTAGCCCGGCACCGGCGAGGAACGAGCCGGGGAGACGGCGACGAAGGAGCCGTGCGCCCCACAAGTGCCGCCAACCCGGATGTTCTTGCCGGATCCGCGAGATCGACCACATCCGACCCCACCGCAACGGCGGACCCACCACCGAAGCCAACGGCCAAGGACTGTGTCGAATGTCCAACCTCGTCAAAGAACTACCCGGCTGGTCCGTCCACGCCGGATCTCACGGCGAGGTCACGTGGACCACCCCCACCCAGCACACCTACACCTCCCCACCACCCCGCCCCCACCGGCGGACGTGATCGGCCCTGCTGACCCTCCGGTCCGCCGGCGGATATGCTGACCCGGCGTCACGCCCCGTTCGTTTAGTGGCCTAGGACACCGCCCTTTCAAGGCGGCAGCGCGGGTTCGAATCCCGTACGGGGTACCAGGGCTGGCGGTCTCGCACGCAGCACGCGAGGCCGTGGCATCGAGCGCCAGCCACCGCGCCGGAGCACCCGATCACGACTCGAGGAGTCCCCATGTCCGAGAACGTCGAGCTGGCCATCAGTGACGGCATCGCCCACCTGACCCTGAACCGTCCGGAGTCGGCGAACTCCTTCGACCTGCCGACCGCCACCGCCTTTGCCGCTGCTGTCGACCAGATCGCGGCGTCGTCAGACGTGCGGGTCGTCGTCCTGAGCGGTGCCGGCAAGCGGTTCTGCGCGGGCGGCGACGTGGCGAGCTTCCAGGCCGCCGACGACCCGCAGGCCTACATCCGCGAGCTGGCGGACGTGCTCGACGGGGCCATGCAGCGGTTCGCCGCACTCCCCGTCGTGACGGTGGTGGCCGTGCAGGGCGCGGCAGCGGGCGCGGGCCTGAGCGTCATGCTCGGGGCGGACGTCATCGTCGCGGGCCGTTCCACGAAGTTCGTCACCGCCTACGCCGGCATCGGGCTGACCCCGGACATCGGCCTCTCGTGGCTGCTCCCCCGGGCGGTCGGGCAGGTCCGGGCCCTCGACCTGCTCGTCAACGGCCGCGTGCTCGACGCACCGACCGCCCTCGACTGGGGCCTCGTCACCGAGGTCGTCGACGAGGACCCCCTCACCCGGGCGCGGGAGATCGCCGCGACGGTCGCCGGCAGCGCCTCCGCGGCGCTCGGCGAGGCGCGACGACTGGTCCGCACCTCGTGGTCGGTCTCCCGGAGCGAGGCCGGCGACGAGGAGGGCCGCACGATCGCCGAGCGCGTGGGCACCGACGAGGCCCAGCAGCTCATCACCGCGTTCGTCGAGCGCGGCCGCTGACCGACGGCACGTCCCCACCGCCAGCGTTCGGGGACAGGCTTCAGGTCAGGTCGCGCTCGAGGGCGTCACGCACCAGAGGTGCCACCGCGTCCGCGGGAGCGTCATGACCGTGACCTTCGACCAGCACCAGGTGGGCGCCCGGGACGGCCTCGACGACCTGGCGGGCGACCTCGACGAAGAACGGCGCACCGGCGGTCCCCGCGAGCACGGTCGTGGGCACCGCGACCGACCTGAGGCTCGCCAGGGGGGCCAGACCGCCCTGCGCGTCACCCATGGCGGCGCTGTCGTACGCGAGCGTGGGCGCCACCGACGCGAGATGGCGACCGGTCTCGGCGGCCTGCTCCGGAGGCACTCCCACGCCGGAGAGGAACTGCGCGACGGCCTCGGCGTCCCGCCCGGCACGCAGCAGCGCGAGAAGGCCCGCCCTGTAGTGCTGCGAGTCGAGGACCTGTGACTCGTCGAGGTTGTACGGCGCGTCGTGGACCACGAGCTGCGTGATCGGCAGACCCGCGAGCACGCACCGGATCGCGAGTCCGGCACCGGAGGAGTGCCCGTAGACGGCCGCAGGACCCGTCGCCGCGAGGATGGCCGCGACGTCCTCCAGCTCCCGCTCCACGGACCACGGGTCACCGCTGTCGTCGGTGCTGTCGCCTCGTCCGCGCCGGTCCACGTTCACGACGCGGTGCGACGCGGCCAGCAGGTCGGCCAAGGGCCGCGTGACGCCGCGCGTGCACAACGCACCCGGCAGCAGGACGACAGGAGATCCCTCGCCCAGCTCGTCGAAGGAGATGACGGATCCGTCGGCTGAGGTCACGGTGCCCATGGCGTCATCGTAGGTACGTCTCCGGGCGCGAACCTGAGAACGTCCCCAGTCACCCGGCGGTCCGAGCACTCCCGTGTCACGGTGAGGAGCCCGCTTCCCCGATGAACAGGACGTCCCATGCCCGTCTCCGTGACCGACTTCAGCCACGTGCGCCTCACCGTGAGCGACATCGAGGTCTCGCGCGCCTTCTACGACGCGGTGTTCGGCTTCGACGTGGCCTTCGAGCTGCCGGAGAACCCTGACGAGCAGACCAAGGAGGAGCTCTCCTTCCTCTTCGGCGGCGTGATCTACTCCTTCGCCGGCGGCCTGCTGGGGCTGCGCCCGGTCGCTCCGGGACACGACACCTTCGACGAGGACCGCACGGGGCTCGACCACGTCAGCTTCGCCGTTCCCGACCGCGCCGCCCTCGAGCAGGCCGTGGCCGTGCTCGACGAGCTGGGCGTCGCCCACGAGGACATCAAGGACGTCGGCCCCATGTCGATCCTGGAGTTCCGCGACCCCGACAACATCGCGCTCGAGCTGACCGCCAGCTGAGCCGCCCGCCGCGTCAGCCCATCAGCGCGGCGCCCGCCATCCGCTCCAGCAGCGTGGCCATCTCGGTCGTGTCGAGGCGGGCGCTGTGCGGCGTCGAGTTGATGAGCCCGAAGACCGCGTGGGCCGACGACCGCGCATGGGCGGCATCCGTGCCCGTGGCGGCCTGGATCGCCGCCGTCCAGATCTCGACGTAGCGGCGCTGCAGCCGTCGCACGGTGGCGCGGTCGTCGACTCCGAGACTGGCGAGGTCGCGGAACTGCACCGTGATGAGTGCGGGCTCCGTCAACGCGAACTCGACGTGCCAGCGGATCAGCGCGGCCAGCTCGGCGCGAGGACCCTCCGGCCGCGCCTCCTCGGCGCGTCGGCGACCCTCGGCGAGCAGGCGCTCGGAGATGTCGACCAGCATCGCCCCGAGCAGGGCCTCCTTGCCCGCGAAGTGCTTGTAGAGCGCGGGTCCCGACGTGCCGACGGCCTCGCCGATCTCGTGCATCGAGACCCCGTGGAAACCTCGTTCGGCAAACAGCCCGGCGGCCACCTCGACGATCTGCCGGCGGCGGCCTCCCACCAGCGGGACTCGCGTCGATTCGGTCACGGCAGGGTTCCTCGGTCAGTTGCCAGGTCGGTTAATGCGGGTTAACCTACAGGAGTTAACGACCGTTAACCACCCCTGATCCCGGGAGCGCCATGCTGGACCTGAGTCGTGAGCACGGGGCCTTCCGTGCCGTCGTGCGTGACTTCGCCGAGAAGGAGATCGCGCCGAACGTCGCGCAGTGGGACCACGACCACCAGTACCCCGTGGAGATCGTGCACGCGATGGGCGACCTCGGCCTGATGGGCCTGACGTCCCCGGAGTCGCTCGGTGGCGCGGGCGACGACGGCGACTTCGTGTCGCTGTGCCTGGCGATCGAGGAGATCGGCCGGGTCGACCAGTCCCTGGGCGTCACCCTCGAGGCCGCGGTCGGGCTCGGGATCAACCCGATCCTCACGTTCGGCACGCCCGAGCAGCAGGAGCGCTGGCTCCCCGACCTGGTCGCCGGCCGCGCCCTGGCCGGCTTCGGCCTGACCGAGCCCGGCGCCGGGTCCGACGCGGGCGCCACACGCACGCGCGCCGAGCTCGACGGCGACGAGTGGGTCGTCAACGGCGCCAAGCAGTTCATCACCAACTCCGGCTCCCCCATCACCTCGCTCGTGACCGTCACCGCACGCACGGGCCAGCGCGAGAACGGCTCCGCCGAGATCTCGACCGTCGTCATCCCCGCCGGCACGCCCGGCTTCCTCGTCGAGCCCTCCTACGACAAGCTCGGCTGGCACATGGTGGACACGCATCCGCTCTCCTTCACCGACTGCCGTGTGCCGCAGGACCACCTGCTCGGCGAGCGCGGCCGCGGCTACGCGCAGTTCCTCAGCACCCTCGACGACGGCCGCGTCGCGATCGCCGCGCTCGCGGTCGGCCTGCTGCAGGCCTGCGTCGACCTGTCGGTCGAGTACGCCGGCCAGCGCCAGACCTTCGGCGGACCCATCGGACGCAAGCAGGGCGTGGCCTTCCAGATCGCCGACGTCGAGGTCATGCTCCAGGCGTCCCGCCTGCTGACCTACCGGGCCGCGGCGATGAAGGACGCGATGACCCGAGGCGCCTCCGGCGCTCCGACGGCGGCCGAGTTCAAGCACGCCGCCTCGATCGCGAAGCTCTACGCCACCGAGTCGGCCGTGACCGCGACCCGCATCGCGACGCAGGTCTTCGGCGGCTACGGCTTCATGGAGGAGTACCCCGTGGCGCGCTTCTACCGCGACGCCAAGATCCTCGAGATCGGCGAGGGCACGAGCGAGGTCCAGCGCATGCTGATCGCCCGCGGCCTCGGCCTTCCGGTCGAGTGATCCGATGACGAGCCTCGCGGACCACACCGCCCAGCTGCACGCGCACCTGGCCCGCGTGCGCGACGGGCGCGCCGGTGGCAGCGAGTCGGCCCGCGCCCGGCACACCGACCAGGGCAAGCTGCTCGTGCGCGACCGCGTCGACCGACTGCTCGACCCGGGCAGCCCCTTCCTCGAGCTCAGCCCTCTGGCCGCGCACGGCCTGTACGGCGAGGACGGCGACGACTTCGCCGTGCCGAGCGCGGGCATCGTGACCGGCATCGGTCGCGTCTCCGGTCGCGAGGTCATGGTCATCGCGAACGACGCCACCGTGAAGGGCGGCACGTACTTCCCGCTGACGGTCAAGAAGCACCTGCGCGCCCAGATGATCGCCGCGCAGAACCGCCTGCCCTGCATCGCCCTGGTCGACAGCGGCGGCGCGTTCCTGCCGCTGCAGGACGAGGTGTTCCCCGACCGGGAGCACTTCGGGCGCATCTTCTTCAACCAGGCGCAGATGTCGGCCCAGGGCGTGCCGCAGATCGCGGCCGTGATGGGCTCCTGCACCGCAGGCGGCGCCTACGTCCCGGCGATGTCGGACGAGACCGTGATCGTCAAGGACCAGGGGACGATCTTCCTCGGCGGACCGCCCCTCGTGAAGGCCGCGACCGGCGAGGTCGTGACGGCCGAGGAGCTCGGCGGCGGCGACGTGCACGCCCGCACCTCCGGCGTGGTCGACCACCTCGCGAACGACGACGCCCACGCGCTCGACATCGTGCGCGGCATCGTCGGCACGTTCGAGCGGCCCACGGCGGGCTCGCTCGTCGCGGCACCGGCCGAGGACCCGCTCGTGGACGCCTCGGACCTGTCGGACGTCGTGCCCGCCGACGCCCGCACGCCGTACGACGTGCGCGACGTGATCCGCCGCGTCGTCGACGGCTCCCGCTTCCAGGAGTTCAAGCAGCTCTACGGCGAGACGCTCGTGTGCGGCTTCGCGCGCATCCACGGCTTCCCGGTCGGCATCGTCGCGAACAACGGCATCCTCTTCAGCGAGTCAGCGCTCAAGGGTGCGCACTTCATCGAGCTGTGCAACCAGCGCGGCGTCCCCCTGGTGTTCCTGCAGAACGTCACGGGGTTCATGGTCGGACGCGAGTACGAGAACCGCGGCATCGCCAAGGACGGCGCGAAGCTCGTGACGGCCGTCGCCTGCTCGGTCGTGCCGAAGTTCACCGTCGTGATCGGCGGCTCGTTCGGGGCCGGCAACTACGGCATGTGCGGTCGCGCCTACGACCCTCGCTTCCTGTGGATGTGGCCCAACGCGCGCATCTCGGTGATGGGCGGCGAGCAGGCTGCCTCGGTCCTCGCGACGGTGCGCTCGGACCTGGAGACCGACGAGGAGATCGAGGCGTTCAAGGCCCCGATCCGCGAGCAGTACGAGACCCAGGGCTCGGCCTACTACTCCACGGCGCGCCTCTGGGACGACGGCGTGATCGACCCGGCCGACACCCGGCGCGTCCTCGGCCTCGGACTCGCGACGGCGGCCAACGCGCCCGTCCCCCCGCCCTCCTACGGCGTCTTCAGGATGTGACGACATGACGACAGTGCTGGTCGCCAACCGCGGCGAGATCGCGCTCCGCGTGTTCCGCACGGCCCACGCGATGGGCCTGCGCACCATCGCGATCCACACCGAGGTCGACTCCGCTGCTCCGCACGTGCGAGCGGCCGACGCCGCCGTGCAGGTCGACAGCTACCTCGACGTCGACGCCATCGTCGCGGCAGCCGTCGCCACCCGGGCCGACATCGTGCACCCCGGGTACGGCTTCCTGTCCGAGCGCGCCGAGCTCGCCGCGGCCCTGGAGGCGGCCGGCGTCGCCCTGGCCGGACCCAGCGCGCTCGTGATGGAGCAGATGGGCCGCAAGGACGCCGCCCGCAAGGTGGCCGTCGCGGCCGGCGTCCCGGTCGTCCCGTCCTACGAGCTCGCCGCCGACCCGGAGACGTTCGCCTACCCGGTGCTGGTCAAGGCCGCGGCCGGTGGCGGCGGCAAGGGCATGCGGGTCGTGCGCTCCGCCGCGGACTTCGCCGAGGGCGCGGCAGCGGCCCGACGCGAGGCCGCGAGCTCCTTCGGCGACGACACCCTCCTCGTGGAGAAGTACGTGGAGTCGGGCCGGCATCTCGAGGTGCAGGTCATGGCCGACGCGCACGGCACCGTGCTGCACCTGTGGGAGCGCGACTGCTCGACCCAGCGGCGCCACCAGAAGGTGCTCGAGGAGGCCCCGGCTCCCACCATCGACGAGGAGACCCGGACGCGACTCACCCGGTCGGCGGTCGACCTCGCCCGCGAGGTCGGGTACGTCGGAGCCGGCACGGTCGAGTTCCTGCTCGACAACGCGACGGGCGAGTTCTACTTCCTCGAGATGAACACCCGCCTGCAGGTCGAGCACCCCGTCACCGAGGCCATCACGGGCCTCGACCTCGTGGCCCTGCAGCTCGAGGTCGCCGCGGGCCGCCCCCTGACGATCACCCAGGAGGAGGTGCGTCGCGACGGCAGCGCGATCGAGGCGCGCGTCTACGCCGAGGACGCGTTCGGCGGCTACCTGCCGCAGGCCGGCACGGCCACGCACGTCGCCTGGCCGACCGGGGTGCGGGTCGATCACGCCCTGGAGTCCGGGCAGACCGTCTCGACGGCCTACGACCCGATGCTCGGCAAGATCATCGCCCACGGTCCCGACCGCGAGTCGGCCCGGCGCGACCTCGTGGCGGCCCTGGACGAGGCCGTGATCCTGGGCCTCACGACCAACACCGGATTCCTCCGCGCCCTCGTCGACCTCCCGGCCTTCGCGGACGCCACGATCGACACCGCCTGGCTGGACCGCAACCGGGTCGAACCGCCGTCGGTCGACGACGCCCGCACGATCGCGGCGTGGACCCAGGCCACCACCCATCGCGCCGCCGACGACGGCCCGTTCGCTGCCGACGGGTACCGCTCCGCAGGCGCGTCGGCGCCGCTGCGCATCAGCCTCGACCGTGACCTCGAGGTCGACCTCGTCGCCGGCACGGTCGACGGCGTGCCGGTACGACCGCTCGAGCGGGCCGTCGGGCCTGAGGTCACCCGGGTCCGCGCGCGGATCGACGCCCGTGACGTCGTCGCCCACGTGCGTCTCGGACGCCACGGCATCGAGGTCGTCGCGCAGGGGCAGCAGCACGAGTTCCGCATCCCCGACCCGACCGCGGACGCCGGTGCCGCACCGACCGACGGCAGCGTCGTCGCCCCGATGCACGGGACCGTGGTCGAGGTCCTCGTCGCGGCGGGGCAAGAGGTGCACGAGGGGGAGGTCCTCGGACGGATCGAGGCGATGAAGATGGAGCTGGCGCTCCAGGCCCCCTACGCCGGAACCGTCTCGCACGTCGGCGCCGCCGCAGGTGACCAGGTCAGCCTCGGCGCCCTGCTCTTCCAGGTGGACGCAGCCGACGAGGACTGACGTCCGAACGTCTCCGAGTGTTCACCGCGCGGCCCAGTGCGCCTCCCTGCACCCGTGCGCTACGCTTGTCGTGTTGTAGGCGTTTGTTGTGCCAGTAGGTGATTGACCGGATCGCGTTCGCGCGGTCCTCAGTTTGACTCCTCGGTTGATGATGCGTCGCGACTCAGTCGCCCGCAATCCATGCGTGCGCAGAACCGAAGGAGAAAACTATGGCTACCGGAACCGTGAAGTGGTTCAACGCTGAGAAGGGCTACGGCTTCATCGCCCCCGACGACGGCGGCGAGGACCTGTTCGCCCACTTCAAGCAGATCCAGGGCTCGGGCTACCGCTCGCTCGACGAGAACCAGAAGGTCGAGTTCGAGGTCGAGCAGGGCCAGAAGGGCCTGCAGGCCGCGAACATCCGCGCGCTCTGATCTGACCCAGCTTCACCGCAACGCCCCGTCCGCTCATCGAGCGGGCGGGGCGTTCGCCTTTCCCCACCCTGATGCCTGCGACGGACCACCGTCAGACTGAGGGCATGTCCGCCGGCCGCTACGCCCCGTCGCCCTCGGGCGACCTGCACGTCGGCAACCTGCGCACCGCGGTGCTCGCGTGGCTGTTCGCGCGGTCGTCGGGCCGCGACTTCCTGATGCGGGTCGACGACCTGGACCGCGTGCGCGAGGGTGCGGCCGAGCGCCAGCTCGCGGACCTTGCCACGCTGGGCCTCGACTGGGACGGACCCGTGCTCTGGCAGAGCTCCCGCGTCGACGCCCATGCCCAGGCGGTCGCGCGGCTGACCGACGCCGGGCTCACCTTCGAGTGCTTCTGCACGCGGCGCGAGGTGCTGGAGGCACCGTCCGCCCCGCACCGCCCGCCCGGCGCCTACCCCGGCACGTGCCGCGACCTCACCGAGGCCGAGCGGGAGGACCGGCGACGCGAGCGACCGGCGGCCGTCCGGCTGCGCGCCGACGTCGACTCCTGGACCGTGCGCGACGAGCTGCACGGTGACGTCACCGCCGACGTCGACGACCTCGTGCTGCGCCGTGGCGACGGCGTGCCGGCCTACAACCTCACGGTCGTGCTCGACGACGCGCACCAGGGAGTCGACCAGGTCGTCCGCGGTGACGACCTGCTGACGTCGGCGCCACGCCAGGCCTACCTCGCCACTCTGCTCGACCTGCCGGTGCCGTCGTACGCGCACGTCCCGCTGGCGCTGAACGCCGACGGCGCGCGGCTGGCGAAGCGCGACGGTGCCGTCACGCTCACTGAGCTCCGCGACGCAGGGGTCGACGTGCTGGCGATGATCGGCGGATCGCTCGGCTTCCGAGGGGCGGGCCCGCAGGACTGGCTCGACGAGCTCGATCCCGAGGGTCTGCCGCGGGAGCCGTGGGTCGTGCGCCCACCCGCCCTCGGCTGAGGAGGCCGCTTCGGCCCTACCCGTGCGTGACCAGGTGCTGCTCGATCAGGTCGCTCACGGCACCCGGCCGCTCGATCGTGCTGGAGTGCCCCGCCCCGGGGATCACCACGAGCCGCGCGCCCGGGATGGCCGCCGCGATCACCTCGGCCTTCATGACCGGGGTCGCGACGTCGTGCTCACCCGTGGCCACGAGGGTCGGCGCCGTGATCGACCCGATCTCGGCCAGGATCGGGTCGCGGTCGGTCACCCCGTAGATCGCCTGCTGCATGCCCGACCGGGTGACCTTCCTGAGCTGACTCATCCACTCCTCGATCAGCGCCCGCTCGGCCGGCTCGTCGCCGTAGCCGGGCGCGAACATGATCGGCTCGACCTTCTTCGCGACGACACCCATGCCGAAGAGCCGGTAGACCCGGGCGAGCAGCCGGTACCGCGAGACCTTGTCGGGGTCCTCCGGGCCGGCACTCGTGTCGAGCAGCGTGAGCGACAGGACCTTCTCGGGGTGCCGCGCCGCGAGCCGCATGCCCACGAACCCGCCCATCGACAGCCCGACGTAGTGCACCGCGTCGAGCCCGAGGGCGTCGAGCACCCCGAGCAGGTCGTCGGTCAGCGTGTCCATGTCGTACCCGCCCGAGACGGCGGGCGGGCTCTGCCCCTGCCCACGCCAGTCGACCGTGACACAGCGGTACCGCCCCTGCAGTGCCTCCACCTGCGCGGCGAACATCCACCCGCTGAACAGCAGGCCGTGGCCGAAGACGACGGCGGGTCCGTCGCCGCCGGAGTCGGTGACGTGGATGCGGGTCCCGTTAGCGTCGATGAGAGGCATGAGGTGCAGCGTGTCGTCTGGGTCACACGATGTCCATAGTCCGTCCGGTCTTGACGTGGTTTGTGAGTCATCACTAACTTGTCGAGCATGTCACCTCGCATGAGCGCCGACGACCGCCGAGAGGCGATCCTGCAGGCCGCGATCCTCGAGTACGGCCGATCCGGCATGCACGCGACCTCGACCGAGGTCATCGCGGAGCGCGCGGGCATCAGCCAGCCCTACCTCTTCCGCCTCTTCGGCACGAAGGCCGAGCTCATCACCGCCGCGATCGAGTACCACACCGACGGCATCCGGACCCTGTTCCGCGAGGCCGTGGAGCAGCGCTCCGAGGGCACCAGCCCCCTGGTGGCGATGGGCACGGCCTACCTCGCCCTCCTGGAGCAGGACCCGAACGACCTCCGCTGCCAGCTGCACACGTGGGCCGCGGCGTCCGACCCGGACATCAAGGAGGTCGCGCAGCGCACGTACCGCGCGATCTGGGCCGACGTGGCCGAGCTCAGCGGCGCGTCGCCCGACGAGGTCCGGCGGTTCATGTCCTACGGCATGCTCATGACGATCCTCGGCGCCCTCGACCTCCCCGACCTGTACGGCAACCCGCTCGAGACCCTCGAGGAGTTCTGATGATCGACGCACTCGCACGCCTCGCCACCACCCGACCGTGGCGCGTGCTCGCCGTGACCGGCGTCTTCGTCGTGGTGGCCGCCGTGGTCGGCGGTCCCGTGACCGGCCTGCTCAACAGCGACACCGACTCGTTCTCCGACACCAGCTCGGACAGCTCGGTCGCGCTCGACCGTGTCGCCGAGGCCAGCGGCCTGGACGCCACCCCCTCCGTCGTGGTGCTCGTCGACACCGACGACACCGACGCGCAGGCGGCGCTCCTGGAGGTCCTGGACCGCGACGAGGCCGTGGGGCAGGTGGCCGGTGGAACCGAGGCAGGGCCGCCGTTCGTCTCCGACGACGGCGAGCGCACCTTCTACGCCGTCACCTACGCCGCCGAGGCCGACGGCGACCTCGCCACCGAGCACCTGCGGGACGAGCTGGCCCGCATCGACGGGGCCACCGTCGGCGGTGCCGCGGTCGCGTTCCAGCAGGTCAACGACCAGGTCGAGCACGACCTGGTCACCGCCGAGCTCCTCGCGTTCCCCCTCCTGTTCGTGGCCGCCCTGCTCGTGTTCCGGTCGGCCGTCGCGGCGCTGCTGCCGCTGCTGGTCGGCGGGCTGACGATCATCGGCTCGATGCTCGTGCTGCGCGGCGTCAACGAGGGCCTGGAGATGTCGGTCTTCGCCCTGAACCTCATCACCGGCCTCGGTCTCGGCCTGGCGATCGACTACTCGTTGTTCATGGTCTCCCGGTTCCGGGAGGAGCTCGTGCGGGTCGGACCAGGGGCCGAGGCCGTGCGACGCACCGTCGCCACGGCCGGCCGGACGGTGTTCTACTCCGCCGTCACGATCGCCGGGGCCGGCCTGTCCCTGCTCGTCTTCCCGCTGCGCTTCCTGTACTCCATGGGGGTCGGCGTGGTCCTGGTCGCCCTGATGGCAGCCGCCGTCAGCCTCGTCGTCCTGCCCGCGATCTTCGCCGTGCTCCAGCTCCGAGTGAACGCCCTCGCCCCCGCGCGCTGGAAGCGGGCCGGCGAGGCCGAGGCGGACCCGGACCACCGCGGGTTCTGGTACTGCCTCTCCCAGTTCGTCATGCGCTTCCGGGTCGCGACCGCCGTCGTCGCCACCGTCGTCCTGCTGGGCGTCGGAGCCCCGTTCCTGAACGTCAGCTTCACGGGGGTCGACTCGGGCGTGCTCCCCGAGAGCGCCTCCGCACGGGTCGTCGACGACACGCTCCGCACCGAGTTCACCGACGCCGACTCCTCACCGGTCCTGGTCGCCGTCACGGCCGAGGAGGGTGAGGGCGCGCAGGTCGAGTCGTGGGCGCGCCAGCTCGAGGGGCTCGACGGCGTCGCGTCGGTCGTGCCGCCGCGCTACCTCGGCGACGACCTGTGGCAGCTCGACGTGCTCACCACCGGCGCGCCCCTCGACCAGCAGAGCAAGGCGCTCGTCGACGACATCCGTGCGCTCGACGCGCCCGGCGAGGTACTGGTGGGCGGCACCGCAGCCGACCACGTCGACCAGCTCGCGACGATCGCCGACCGCATCCCGTTGGCCCTGCTGATCCTCGGGCTGCTGACGTTCGTGACGCTGTTCCTGATGACCGGCTCGGTCGTCCTGCCCGTCAAGGCGCTGCTGATGAACCTGCTGACCGTGAGCGCCACGTTCGGCCTGCTCGTGATGATCTTCCAGTGGGGCCACCTGGAGGACCTGCTGGGCTTCACCAGCGTCGGAGCGCTGAACTCGACCCAGCCGGTCCTGATCTTCGCGCTCGTCTTCGGGCTCTCGACCGACTACGCGGTCTTCCTCCTCACGCGCATCAAGGAGGCCCGCGACGCGGGCGCCAGCGACCGGGAGGCCGTCGCGCTCGGCCTGCAGCGCACCGGGCGCATCGTCACGGCAGCCGCCGTGCTGTTCGCGATCGCCCTCGGGGCCTTCGCCACCAGCGAGGTCGTGTTCATCAAGCAGCTCGGGGTGGGCGTCGCGGCTGCGGTGCTGATCGACGCGACGATCGTGCGGGCCTTCCTCGTGCCCTCGCTCATGGCGATGCTCGGCAAGGCCAACTGGTGGGCCCCGAGGCCGCTGCGTCGCCTGCACGACAAGATCGGCCTGAGCGAGGGCTGAAACCACCAGATGTGTGGACTTCCGCCCCACTCCTCGCGGAAAAAAGGGGCGGAAGTCCACACATCTCGGTGGCCCAGCTCAGAGGCTCAGCTCAGAGGAAGCCCTTGTCGGTCAGCCACTGCTTGGCCAGGTCCTTGGGCGCGGTCTTGTCCGGACCCTGGTTCTGCGCGTTGAGGTCCAGCAGGTCCTCGGTCGTCAGCTCCGCGGAGACCTTGTTGAGGATCTCCTTGACCTCGTCGGTCGCCTTGTCGGAGTTGATGAGCGGGATGATGTTCTGCGCCGCGATGAGGTTCTCGGGGTCCTCGAGCGTCACCAGGTCGTTCTCGACGATCGACGGCGTCGTCGAGTAGATGTCGGCGACGTCGATGTCACCCGACAGCAGCGACTGCAGGGTCTCGGGACCGCCGCCGTCCGGGATCGAGACGAACTCGATGCCCGTGAGTCCGTAGACCGACTCCAGCCCCGGGATGCCGTAGTCGCGCTCGGCGAACTCCGGGTTGGCGCCGAGCGAGAAGCCGGGCACCTTGGAGAGGTCGGCGATCGTCGTCAGGCCGTTGGCCTCGGCGAACTCCGGGGTGACGTTGAGCGAGTCCTTGTCCTCGGCCGGCGCCGGGTCCAGGACCTCGTAGCCGTCGGGGGCCGCATCGGCGAGCGCCGTGACGATCTCGTCGGGTCCGGTGGCCGTGGCCTCCGGGTCGAGGTAGGACAGCAGGTTGCCGCTGTACTCGGGCACGAGGTCGAGCTCGCCGTTGGTCAGCGCGGGGATGTACGTCTCGCGCGGGCCGGAGCCGGTCTTGCTCTCGACCTTGATGCCCTCGGCGTCGAGCGCCTGGACGTAGATCTCGGCGATGATCTGGGCCTCGGGGAAGCTCGCGGAACCGACGACGATCGTGTCGGACGCGGCGGCCTCGCCCTCGGTGGGGTCACCGCCACAGGCGGCGAGACCGAGGCCGAGCACCGAGACGGCGGCGAGAGCCGTGATCCGTCGCAAGGGGGTACGGGAACGGGACATGGTGGTTCCTTCTTCTTCTCTCGGTCAGACGCGATCGGGGGTCGAGACGCGTCGGCGTGTGGTGAGTCGTTGGACGACCGCGAACAGCAGGTCGACGACGAGGGCCAGCACGATCACGATGACCGCACCTCCCACGACGCGCGGGTAGTCGCCGACGGCGAGCCCGCCGAGCAGGTAGACGCCCAGCCCGCCCGGGCCCGGCACCTGCGGCGCGATCGTCGCGGTGGCGATGACCTGCAGCGTCGCCGATCGGAAGCCACCGACGAGCAGGGGGAACGCCAGCGGCACCTCGACCCGCCAGAGCACCTGCCAGTGGGTCATGCCGACGGCTCGGGCGGCGTCGACCGTGGCCGGGTCGACGGACTCGAGACCGGCGTACGCCCCCGCGAGCAGCGGCGGGATGGCCAGCAGCACGAGCGCGACGAGCGTGGCGGTCAGGTTGATGCCGGTGTTGAGCGAGACGAGGGTCAGCACGCCGAGCGTCGGCAGCGCGCGCAGCGCCCCGGTCGAGGCGACCGCCAACCCACGGAACCGACCGGTATGGCCGATGTAGAGACCGAGCGGGATCGCGATGACCGCGGCGATCGCGATCGTGAGACCCGTGTACTGCAGGTGCTCGAGGGTGCGGTGCGGGATGCCGGCGTCCCCGCTCCAGTTCGCGGAGTCGGTGAGCCAGTCCCAGGAGTCCGAGGCGACGCTCATGCGACCCCTCCCCGCACACGACGGGCACCCGCGGACCACGGCAGCAGCGCCCGGCCGGCGATCACGAGGAGGAGGTCGAGCACCAGGGCCAGGGCCACGACGAGCACGATGCCCGTGAGGATCTCGGCGGTGTTGCCGGTGAACACGCCCTCGGTGAACAGCCGGCCGAGGTTGTCGACGCCGGCGAGCGCCCCGACGCTGACCAGGCTCACGGTGCTGACCGACACGACCCGCAGGCCCGCGAGCAGCACGGGCCCCGCGAGCGGCAGCTCGACCCGCAGGGCGAGCCCCGCCGCACCGAAGCCGCTGGCGCGGGCGGAGTCGAGCACCGCCGGCGACACCGATGCGAAGCCGTCCGACGCGAAGCGGGCCATGACGGCCACGGCGTACACCGTCAGGGCGATGACGATGTTGAGCGGATCGAGGAAGCCGGTGCCGATCACGCCCGGGAGGATCAGGATGAACGCGAGCGACGGAATCGTGTAGAGCACGTTGCCGACGCTCAGCACCACGCCCCGGACCGCCGGCACGCGGTTGGCCCACCACCCGATCGGCAGCGCGAGCAGGAAGCCCAGGACCGTCGGGACGATGCTGAGCCACACGTGGCTCGCGAGGTACCCGAGGATCAGGTCGGTGTTGTTGCCGATCCACCTCATGCCGACAGGCTCATCCCTTGAGCACGCCGGTGGCGCGGCCCTGGGCGTCGACCACGACCTGCACGCCGTCGCGCTCCTCGACGTGCAGCTCGCGACCGCCCTTGTCCAGGCCGACGAAGCTGCGCACGAAGTCGTTCGCGGGCGCCGCCAGGATGTCGGCCGGCGTGCCGACCTGGGCCCGCTGGCCACCCTTGGCGAGGATCACGACCTGGTCACCGAGCAGGAACGCCTCGTCGATGTCGTGGGTCACGAACACGATGGTCTTGCCGAGCTCACGCTGGAGGCGCAGCAGCTCGGCCTGCAGCTCGTCGCGCACGATCGGGTCGACCGCGCCGAACGGCTCGTCCATCAGCAGGATGTTGGGGTCGGTCACGAGCGCACGCGCCACGCCCACGCGCTGCTGCTGACCGCCCGAGAGCTGGTGCGGGTAACGGTCGGCCAACGCCGTGTCGAGCCCGACGGTCTCCATGAGCTCGAGCGAACGACGTCGCGTCTCGGCACGACTGACGCCCTGCAGGCGCAGCACGGTACCGACGTTGTCGAGGACCGAGCGGTGCGGCAGGAGCCCGGAGGCCTGCATGACGTAGCCGATGCTGCGGCGCAGCTCGACGGGGTTGCGCGACGCGACGTCGACGTCGTCGATCAGCACCTGGCCGCTGGTGGGCTCCACCATGCGGTTGACCATGCGCAGCAGCGTCGTCTTGCCGCAGCCGGAGGACCCGACGAACACCGTCGTGGTGTGCGACGGGATCACCAGGTCGAAGTCCGCGACGGCCGCGTTGCCGCCGGAGAAGGTCTTGCCGACGGATCGGTACTCGATCATGCAGGCCTCACAGACGCCGGTGGGGCGAACCCACGGGTTCGACGGTCCCGGACATTCTGTGGTCGCCGGACCACGCTGGCAACTGGAAGACTCACGCCCGGACGACCTGCTCGATCGGGGTGGCGCCCGGCACGACGGGCAGGCCCGCGTCGCGCCAGCCGTACAGACCACCCTCGAGGTCACCCGCGCGGAGGCCGAGGGACGTGAGCGCGGCCGCGGCGAGCGACGACGTGTAGCCCTCCGTGCAGAGCACGATCCACTGCTGGTCGTGAGCCGCCTGCGGCAGCGCCGCACCCGACTCGGGGTGCAGGCGCCACTCCAGGTGGTTGCGCTCCACGATCAACGAGCCCGGGACCTCGCCGTCGTCCTCGCGCTGCCAGGCCGGCCGGATGTCGACCAGGAGCGCGCCGTCGGCGACGAGCCGCGCCGCCTCGGCCGGCGTGTAGCGGCTGATCGAGCTGCGGGCGTGCTCCAGGAGCGCGTCGACGGACTCGAACGGGCCGCTCACGAGGCGTGCCGCTGGGTGACGGCGGCCGGCGCGGGTGCCTCCGGGTCGTCGGTCCAGGCGGACGCCAGCTTGACGAGCTGGCCGTTCTCGGCGTCGTAGTAGTTCATCTGCGACAGCGGCGGCGAGTAGGCGTGCACGCTGACCGCGGTGCGCGACTCGACGTTGCGCACGTCGTGCACGTAGTGCTCGCCGAACACGACGGTGTCGCCCGAGGTGCGGGAGGTCTCGCGCAGCTCCTGGGCGCCCGGGGTCCAGACGGCCTCGCTGAGCTCGCCCTCGACCACGGTGTACGCACCCGACGAACCGCCGTGGTCGTGCAGCTGCGTGCCCTGGTCGGTCGTCCAGCTGATGAGCCACACGTCGACGTTGTCGTCGCGGCGCAGGCGCACGTGCCAGCGGTCGTCGGAGTCCGCGTGCACCTCGTGACAGCCGCGACGCACCTCGTCGGCGACCTCCTGGGTGAGGTCGACCAGCTCGGCGAGGCTGAGAGCGGGTGCGGTGACGCGGCGGACGGACATGGCCCCATCGAAACCTTTTCGCGGCGATCTCGGGGGCCGTCCCGCATCGTGGGACGGGTGTCCACGTCCACGCCGACGAGGTGCCCCGTTCACGAGGGGGTCGTTTTGATCCCGGCCGACCCCATGGGCTAATGTTGCCCCCGCGGTTCGCCGCATGCATGAGGCCCCGTGGCGCAGTTGGTTAGCGCGCCGCCCTGTCACGGCGGAGGTCGCGGGTTCGAGTCCCGTCGGGGTCGCCATGAACGACAGCCCACACCACCACGGTGTGGGCTGTCGTCGTCTTCGCCCCCGTCCGCCGGGCCCTCGTGTCGGTGGGCTCTGGCAGCCTTCTGGACATGAGTGACCCGGACCGCAGCACCACGTACGCCGCCGAGGACATGGTCACGGCGTGGCTCGACGCCGTCTCGCCCGAGACCGGCCAGGTGCAGGTCACGACCCGCCGCGACGGACGCTGCCAGCAGGCCACGTACACCCCCGAGGTCGAGCCCCGCTTCAGTCGACCGGCCGAGGTCGCCCAGTTCGTCGAGAAGGTCATGGATCGCCTGCAGGGCCTGTCGCGCCAGTACGGCTCCGGCTACCGCGGCCGCGAGAAGAAGCCGGTCCGCGTGGTGGCCCATGCGGGCTGGAAGAAGGCGACCTACAGCGACGGCCTGATCCGCCTCCCCCAGCGCGAGCGGGGCGGGGCGTGGGCGCTGCGCGGGTTCGTGGTGCTCCACGAGCTGGCCCACCACCTGAACACCGGGGTCGACGGCGCGATCATCGACGTCCACGGCGAGGGCTTCCGGGCCACCTTCGTGCAGCTGCTGGAGGACCTCGGCTGGGTCCAGGTCGCCGCCATGCTGCGCGAGGCGTACGACCAGGTCGGGCTCGACCGCCGGCAGGGCGCCGACGACGGCATGCTCGAGAAGGTCGGCAAGCTGCTCCGGCACGCCGAGGGCGCCACCACCGAGGCCGAGCGCGAGGCCTTCTTCTCGAAGGCCCAGGAGCTCGCCTCGGTGCACTCGATCGAGCTCGCGGTCGCCCGGGCGGCCCACGAGCGGGGGGCCGCGGAGCGCACCCCCACGTTCGAGAGCATCCGGCTCGGGCACCGCGGCCAGCCCTCGAACGTCCGCTTCATCAACCTGGTGCTGGCCATCGCCCGTGCCAACGACCTGCGGTGCAGCATCCGGGGCGACAACACGGGAGTCACCCTCTACGGCTTCGCGAGCGACATCGAGGTGACCCGGGTGCTCTACGTGTCCCTCGCGGTGCAGATGGTCGCCGACGCCGACGCCTACATCCGTTCCGGGGCGCACCGCCCCGTGCACGGACGCACGGCCCGGGCCGCCTTCTACGCGGGCTGGACCAGCCGCATCGGCCAACGGCTCCACGAGGCCAACCGCGCGGCGCGGGCGATCTCCGGCGTCGGTGGTGAACCGGGCGCCCCCGCCCCCGAGCGCCCCGGCACGAAGGCTCTGGCGCTGCTGGCCAAGGAGGTCGAGGTCGACGACTACTACGCCTCCATGGCGCGGCAGCACGGAGTCTCCGGCACCTGGAAGGGCAGCACCGTCGTCGACGACGCCCGGTCGACGTCCCGGGGTCGCGCCGCCGCCGACCAGGCGCGACTGGGCAGCCAGAAGGTCATCTCGGCCTGAGCCCGGGCTGCCCGCGGGAATGAGCCTCGCGCCCGTCGACGTTGGACGGGGGTATGAGCACCTCCACGACCTCCGACGCCTTCGTCCTCGACGACACCACGCTCGACCTGCTGTTCCGTGAGGCCCGCACGGCCAACACGTGGACCGACGAGCCCGTCTCGGTCGAGCAGGTGCGCGAGGTGTTCGAGCTGATCAAGCTCGGTCCCACGGCGGCGAACAGCCAGCCGGTCCGCCTGCTCCTGGTCGAGCAGGGGCCCGGGCGCGACCGCCTGATCCCCCACATGTCGGGCAGCAACAGCGCCAAGACGGCGGCTGCCCCGCTGGTGGCCGTCGTCGCCGCCGACACCGACTTCCACGAGCGCCTGCCCGAGCACTTCCCGCACTCCCCCGGGGCCCGCGACTGGTTCAAGGACGACGCGTCCCGTGAGCGGAACGCGATCTACAACGCGGCCCTGCAGACGGCCTACTTCATCATCGGCCTGCGTGCCGCCGGCCTGGCGGCCGGACCCCAGTCAGGCTTCGACAAGGACGGCGTCGACGCGGAGTTCTTCGCGGGCACGACGTGGAAGAGCCAGCTCGTGGTCAACATCGGCCACCCGGGCGAGAACGCCTGGTTCGACCGGCTCCCCCGGATCTCGGCCGACGACGCGATCCGCGTGGTCTGAGCCCGCGCACCGATTCGTTCGCCCCGCCGGCCATCGAGTAGAGTGGCGGTCGCTCGCCGCGAGGCGGGCACGGCCAGGTAGCTCAGTTGGTACGAGCGACCGCCTGAAAAGCGGTAGGTCGCCGGTTCGACCCCGGCCCTGGCCACGTCATGACGAAAGCCCCCGCGTTCTGTGCGGGGGCTTTCGTCATGACGTGAGAAGGGCCGGGGGCGGACCGGCGCAGCCTGGGGGTCCCCCCAGGCTCGGGCGGTGCTCGGGATGCCGTCGTTCGCGCCACGAGGCACGATGGGAGTTTCCGAGGGCCGCAGGAGGATGCATGCACGACACGGTGGAACGCCCGGCACGAGAGGTCTACGTCGCCGCGCTCGAGACCCCTCCTGCCGACCGCCGCCGCCTCGACTGGCTGCGCTGGCCGACGCGGATGATCGGCGCGGCCCTGGGCGTCCTCGACGAGCCGTCGTTCGGCGACGTCGTGGTGCGCCGCATCGACGACGCCTCCGAGGTGCTGCGACTGCCGGTCACGGGCAGCGAGGAGACCGCGATCCTGCTCGACGACGTCCGCGGCGACCTGGAGGCGCTCAGCGCCGACGAGTTCGCCGAGCGCTGGACCCTCGGGGACTGACCCGCCCCGATCGCTCGCGCTGCACCGCGGGGCTGCCATGCTCGAGGCACCCGACGAGAGAAGGCGCGACCGTGGCCAGGATGTCCGACCTGGAGTCCGTCTTCTGCCGCACGCCGATGTGGCGGGTCGCGGCACGCCGTCTCGTGGTGCCGCGCGTGCTGGAGGGTCCGGTCGGGCCACGCGTGCTGGAGATCGGGTGCGGCAGCGGCGCGATGGCGGTCGAGGTGCTGCGGGCGCGGCGCGACGTCACGCGCTACGTGGCGACGGACGTCGACCCGGCGATGGTCGAGCTCGCGTCACGCCAGCTCGCCGACCTCGGCGAGCGGGCCGAGGCGCGTCAGGTCGACGCCACGGGGCTGCCGTACGAGGACGCCACGTTCGACACGGTGTGCAGCTGGCTCATGCTGCACCACACGATCGAGTGGGAGCGGGTCGTGGCGGACGCCGTGCGGGTCCTCCGCCCGGGCGGCCGGTTCGTCGGCTACGACCTGCCGGACTCGCGGTTGAGCCGCGCGGTGCACACCCTCACCCGCTCGGAGGTGCGGATGATCGCCGCCGACGACCTGGTGGCCGAGCTGGGCCGCCTCGGGATGCGTGAGCTCGTCGTCGAGCCGCTCGGCGTCGCCGGTGCGTACCGGTTCTCGGCGACCCGCTGAGCGCCGGTCCGACCCGGATCCGAGCCCGTCATTCCGGCCCGAAAGTGTCGGTGCCAGGGCGTAGGTTCGGGACATGAGCGAACACCTGAGCGCCGAGCGCGCCGACCTCCTGGAAGCCCTCGCCAAGCACCGTGAGCTCTTCCTCGGCACCGTCGAGGGACTCACCGACGAGCAGGCCCGCCTCACGCCGACCGCGAGCGAGCTCTCGCTCGGCGGGCTCGTCAAGCACGTCACCGCCACCGAGGCCGAGTGGCTCTCGTTCGTGACCGACGGACCGGCCGACGGCCCCGAGGTCGACTGGGAGAACGTCGACTGGTCCGACCCGCCCGCCGAGGTGCTGGCCTACCAGGACCAGTTCCGCCTCACCGAGGGCAAGACCCTGGCCGGAGCCGTCGCCGAGCACCGCCGGGTCGCCGCCCGCACGGACGAGCTCGTGCGCACCGTCGACCTCGACGCCACGCAGCCGCTGCCGGCCGCGCCGTGGTTCGAACCGGGTGCGTCGTGGACCGCCCGGCGCACGTTCGTGCACCTCGTCGCCGAGATCTCCCAGCACGCGGGCCACGCCGACATCATCCGCGAGACGATCGACGGCCGGAAGTCCATGGGCTGAGCCCACCCCGTCCGACCCGCCCGGGTCAGTCGCCTGCCGACACCGACTGACGCTGGCGACGCTGCTCGAACTCCTGGTCGATCCGCACCGGTGCGTACGCCAGCACCACGGCCACCACGGCGATCAGCAGGTGGTGCAGTCCCCCACCCACCAGCGCCAGGCACAGGGCCGTCAGCCCCGCAATCGTCCACAGTCCTGCCCACAGCAACAGCCCGAGCTCTCGCGTCTCCCGCATCGTTCCCCTCGTCCCCGAACCGGCGGCCGACGACCCCCAGAGGGCCAGGTTCCCCCGCCGGACCCCACTTCGCAGCATCGACCCGCCGTGACGTCCGTCACGGTCTCGCCGAGCCGCTCACGTCGCGGCGCAGAGGGCCCGCACCTAGCCTCGAACCATGGCGATTCGCGTGTGGTGCCCCGAGCTCGAGCGGGTCCGGGTGAGGGTCGACGGAGCGGACCACGAGCTCGCCCGCGACCCCGGCGGGTGGTGGTCGGTCGACGTCGACGCAGCCCACGGATCCGACTACGCGTTCCTGCTCGGCGACGACGACACGCCCCTGCCGGACCCGCGCTCGCGCTGGCAGCCGAACGGCGTGCACGAGGCCTCCCGCAGCTACGACCACGACCGCTTCGACTGGAGCGACGACGGCTGGACCGGTCGCGCCCTGCGCGGCTCGGTCGTCCATGAGCTGCACGTCGGCACGTTCACCCCGGGCCGCACGTTCGACAGCGCGATCGAGCGGCTCGACCACCTCGTCGACCTCGGGGTCGACCTGGTCGAGGTGCTGCCCGTCAACGCCTTCGACGGCCCGTACGGCTGGGGCTACGACGGCGTGCTGTGGGGTGCGGTGCACGAGCCCTACGGCGGACCCGACGGGTTCAAGCGGTTCGTCGACGCCTGCCACGCGCGCGGGCTCGGCGTGGTGCTCGACGTCGTCTACAACCACCTGGGTCCCTCGGGCGCCTACCTCGACCGCTTCGGGCCGTTCTTCGCCGGGACGACCGACTGGGGTGCCGGGCTCAACCTCGACGGCCCCGAGTCCGACGAGGTCCGCCGGTACGTGCTCGACAACGCGCGCGACTGGTTCGAGCACTTCCACGTCGACGCGCTGCGGCTCGACGCGGTGCACGCGCTGCGCGACACCCGTGCGCTCACGCTGCTCGAGGAGCTCGCCGCGCAGACCGCCGACCTGTCCGAGCGACTCGGACGTCCGCTCTCGCTCGTCGCCGAGTCCGACCTCAACGACCCACGCACCGTCACCCCGCGCGGCGAGCACGGACTCGGGATGGACGCCCAGTGGGCCGACGACGTGCACCACGCCCTCCACGTGTGGCTGACCGGCGAGACCTCCGGCTACTACGCCGACTTCGCCGCACCCGACGCCGTCACGCGCACTCAGCGCGGCGCCTTCTTCCACGACGGCACGTGGTCGTCGTTCCGGGAGCGCTCCCACGGCCGACAGGTCGACCGGTCGACGACCCCCGGATCCGCGTTCGTGGCCTACGTGCAGGACCACGACCAGGTCGGCAACCGGGCCACCGGCGACCGCCTGTCGGCCACCGCGACGCCCGGCCGGCAGGTGTGCGGCGCGGCCGTCGTGCTGCTCGGACCGTTCACGCCGATGCTCTTCATGGGCGAGGAGTGGGCGGCGAGCACCCCCTGGCAGTTCTTCGCGTCGTTCCCGGACCCCGAGCTGGCCGAGGCCGTGCGCACGGGCCGGCGGCGCGAGTTCGGTCGCCACGGCTGGGGCGAGTCGGACGTGCCCGACCCGATGGACGTCGCCACCCTCGAACGCTCGACGCTGCGCTGGGACGAGATCGACGAGCCCCCGCACCGGCAGGTCCTCGACGCCTACCGCGACCTGGTCGCGCTGCGCCGCGAGCACCCCGAGCTGCGCGACCCGGACCTGTCCGCGGTCCAGGTCGAGCACGACGGCTCGCGACTGACGCTGCAGCGCGGACCGTTCACGGTCGAGGTCGACCGCGACGCGGAGGCCGTGACCGTGCGCCGCGGTTCCGAGGTGGTCTGGACGTTCTCGGGAGGCGGACCGACCACGGCGGGGGCAGAGTGACCCGCATGACCGACATCCCGCAGGAGGACCCCCGGATCTCCGAGGACCCGGAGGACGACCCCAAGCACAAGACCACGGACCCGCAGCGCCGGTCCGAGCCGGACGACCCCGACGCACCCGCGCCGTTCACGGGGCCGTACTCCTGACGAGACCCTGATCTCGTGCGACGGGTCCGGCGCTCCTGACACACTGGGCGGATGCTCAACCCGACGCACGAGACCACGGTGCTCGCCGGGCGACCGTTCCCCCTGGGCGCCCACCCCGAGGCGGGAGGCGTGCGGTTCGCGATCGCCAGCAGCGTCGCCGAACGGGTCGAGCTGTGCCTCGTCGACGACGACGGCAGCGAACGCCGCATCGAGCTCACAGAGCGCACCTTCGGGGTCTGGCACGGCCTCGTCCCCGGCGTGCTTCCCGGCCAGCGCTACGGCTACCGCGTGCACGGGCCCTACGAGCCGAAGACCGGCCTGCGCTGCAACCCCCACAAGCTCCTGCTCGACCCGTACGCCCGCCGCATCAGCGGGTCGCTGACCGACCTCGACGCGGCGGTCGGCTACGCCGATGATCCCGACGGCGTCGAGATGTCGACCGTCGACTCCCTCGGCTCGGTCCCGCTCAGCGTCGTGACCAGTCCCGGCGGCCCCGACACCGGCGTGAAGCCGGAGGTGCCGTTCGAGGAGACGGTCGTCTACGAGCTGCACGTCAAGGGCTTCACCCAGCAGCACCCCGACGTGCCCGAGAACCTGCGCGGCACGTACCTCGGCCTCGCGCACCCGGCCGTCGTGGAGCACCTGGTGCGCCTCGGCGTGACGGCGGTCGAGCTGCTGCCGGTGCAGGCGTTCAGCGACGAGCCGTCGCTGATGCGCGCGGGCCGCCACAACTACTGGGGCTACTCCCCCCTCGGCTACTTCGCGCCGCACGCGGGCTACGCGAGCGAGCCGGGCCGCGAGGTCGAGGAGTTCCGCACGATGGTCGCCGCACTGCACGCCGCCGGCATCGAGGTGCTGGTCGACGTCGTCTACAACCACACCTGCGAGGGCGGTCCCGACGGACCCACGCTGAGCTTCCGCGGGTACGAGGCGCCGGCCTACTACCTGCACGACGAGGACGGCCACATGGCCGACATCACCGGCTGCGGGAACACGCTCGAGGCGTCCTCCCCCACCGTGATCCGCCTCGTCACGGACTCGCTGCGCTACTGGGCGACCGAGCTCGGGGTCGACGGGTTCCGCTTCGACCTCGCGAGCACGATGGGACGTCCGAACGGCGGCCCGTTCGACCGCGACGCGGCGCTGCTCACCGCGATCACGACCGACCCCGTGCTGTCGCGCTGCAAGCTCATCGCCGAGCCGTGGGACGCGACCGGCGAGGGCTACAAGGTGGGCGACTTCGCGTCGCAATGGGCCGAGTGGAACGGCATCTACCGCGACACCGTGCGCGACTTCTGGCGCGGGCGGTCGGGCGGCGTCGACGACCTCGCGTACCGGCTCTCGGGGTCGTCGGACCTCTACGACCACACGCTGCGCCGCCCGTGGCAGTCGATCAACTTCGTCACCGCGCACGACGGGTTCACCCTGCGCGACCTCGTCTCGTACGACCACAAGCACAACGAGGCCAACGGCGAGGAGAACCGCGACGGCACCGACGACAACCGCTCGTGGAACCACGGCGCCGAGGGCGAGACCGACGACACCGAGGTGCGCGCGGTGCGGCAGCGCCAGGCACGCAACCTGCTCGCGACGCTGCTGCTCTCGACCGGCACCCCGATGTTCGTCGCGGGCGACGAGCGCTGGCGCACGCAGGGCGGCAACAACAACGCCTACTGCCTCGACGACCCGACCGCGTGGGTCGACTGGACCTCGACCGAGGAGGCCGACGCGCTGCTCGCGTTCTCGCGGCGCGTCATCCACCTGCGCGCGAAGAGCCCCGCCCTGCGGCAGGCCCAGTTCTTCGACGGACGCACGACGCCGACCGGCCGTCCGGACCTGATCTGGATCCGGCCTGACGGGCAGGAGATGACCGAGCCCGACTGGCTCGACGAGGGGCGCCAGACGCTCGGCATGTGGATCGACGGCTCGCACAGCCAGTCGCGCAGCCGCGAGGGCGAGCTCATCACCGACCACTCCTGGCTCCTGCTGCTGCACGCCGGGGCCGACCCCGTGGACGTCGCCCTGCCCGGCCCGGAGTTCGGCGCGACGTTCCAGCCCACGCTCGACACCTCGGCGCCCGACGGCGAGCCCGCCTGGGAGTCCCCGCTGCCCGCGGGGAGCGCACTGACCCTCGGCCCCCGCTCGCTCCTCCTCCTCAAGGCCCCCCGCCCGGACTGACGCACCAAGATGTGCTCCCGAATCCACCGTTCGCGAGCCCCGGTCCGGTGGATTCGGGAGCACATCTGGGTCGGGGGCGTGGTGGTGGTCACGGTTTCGGGCTGGGACCGCTGGGGAACACTGGGGGCGTGACCAACCACGCCCGCCTCATCCCCGTGTCGGAGCCGCGTGACGCGGAGGCCGCGGTGCTGGTGCTGCACGGTGGCGCGAGCCGCCAGGGCGACGCGATGGTGAGCCCGACACAGCTGTCGGTGCTGCGCATGATCCCGATCGCGAAGCGGCTCGCCCGCTCGGGTCGACGCCGCCTGGCGGTGTACCGCCTGCTCAACTCGACCCGCGGCTGGAACACGACCCACACGCCCGTCGACGACGCGCACTGGGCGATCGACCAGCTCCACGAGGGCCGCACCCAGAACCTCCCGATCGGGCTCGTCGGCCACTCCCTCGGAGGCCGCGCCGCGATCCTGGCCGCCGGCCGGGCCGAGGTGCGCAGCGTCGTGGCGCTCAACCCGTGGGTCTACCCGACCGACGGCGACCTCGACCTGACGGGGCGTCGGGTGCTGATCGCGCACGGCACCGACGACCGCATCGCGGTCCCGGCGAGGTCGGAGTCCGCGGCCCGCAACGTCGCGCGCACGGCCGACGTGTCGTACGTCCGTGTCGAGGGCGGCAAGCACGCCATGCTGCGACGGCACCGCACGTTCGACGGGCTCGCCGCCGACTTCACCGCGACGACGCTGCTCGAGGGCGCGCGGCCCTCGGGGCTGCTGCGGCGCGTCCTGGAGTCGGACGCACCTCTCGAGGTCTGACTCCGACCGGCTGGGATCGCGCCGGGCACGGTCTCTCGGTACGTTCGAGGCGAGGGACACCGCGCAGCACCCACCGAACGACGACATCGACGAACGGGGAGGCTCGACCATGACCGCACGCATCGGGATCGACGACGTCAGGCCGCTCGCGGGCGACGGCACCCATCCGACCAAGGCCGTCGTCGGCGAGCACGTGCCCGTCGTCGCCACGGTCTGGCGCGAGGGCCACGACGCCGTCGCCGCCAACGTGGCCTGGCGTGGGCCGGGCGAGCGCCGCGACCGCACGACGCGCATGACCGAGATCGGCACGGGCCTCGACCGCTTCGGGGCCACGATCGTGCCCGACGCCGAGGGGCTCTGGACGTTCCGCGTCGACGCGTGGAGCGACCCGTGGGCCACGACGGCGCACGCGATCGAGGCCAAGCTCGCCGCCGGGCAGGGCGTTGCCGAGGTCGCCAACGACCTCGAGCTCGCCGCGCGCCTGCTGGAGCAGGTGGCGGCACGCAAGGACCGACGGGCCGACCAGGCGGCGCTCCAGGGCGCGGCCGACGCGCTGCGCCACGCCGACCTGCCGCTCGGCGCCCGGGTGGGACCCGCCCTGTCTGCCGAGGTGCGCGCCGTGATGCACGAGCACCCCGTGCGCGAGCTCGTCACGAAGGGCCCGACCCGGCAGGTCTGGGTCGACCGCCAGCGGGCCGCGTTCGGCTCCTGGTACGAGTTCTTCCCGCGCTCCACGGGTGGAGTCGACGCCAGCGGCAAGCCGGTGCACGGCACGTTCCGCACCGCGTTCAGCGAGCTCGAGCGGGCCGCCGCGATGCAGTTCGACGTCGCCTACCTGACCCCGATCCATCCCATCGGCCGCGAGAACCGCAAGGGCCGCAACAACACCCTCACGCCCGGCCCGGACGACCCCGGCTCGGTGTACGCGATCGGCGCGGCCGAGGGCGGTCACGACGCGATCCACCCCGAGCTGGGCACCGACGAGGACTTCGCCGCGTTCGTCGCGAAGGCTGCCGAGCTGGGCTTGGAGGTCGCGCTCGACCTCGCCCTGCAGGCTGCGCCCGACCACCCATGGGTCACGGACCACCCGCACCTGTTCACGACGCTGCCCGACGGCACGATCGCGTACGCGGAGAACCCGCCGAAGAAGTATCAGGACATCTACCCGATCAACTTCGACAACGACCCGCCCGCGGCGCTGGCCGAGATGGTGCGCGTCACGTTGCACTGGGTCGAGCGGGGCGTGAAGATCTTCCGGGTCGACAACCCACACACCAAGCCGCCGAGCTTCTGGACCGACCTGATCGCCACGGTCAAGGCTGAGCACCCGGACGTGCTCTTCCTGGCCGAGGCCTTCACCCGTCCGGCGCGCCTCTGGGGCCTGGCCCGGCTCGGCTTCACGCAGAGCTACACGTACTTCACCTGGCGCACGACCAAGGCGGAGCTCACCGAGTTCGGCGAGGACCTGCGCGACCGCTGGGACGACGGCCGCGGCAACCTCTTCGTCAACACGCCCGACATCCTCCCCGAGCACCTGCAGGTGGGAGGGCCGGGCATGTTCGCGCTGCGCGCCGCGCTGGCGGCCACGCTGTCGCCCACCTGGGGCGTCTACGCCGGCTACGAGCTGTACGAGCACGAGGCGCTCAAGCCCGGGAGCGAGGAGTACCTCGACTCCGAGAAGTACGAGCTGCGCCCGCGCGACTTCCAGGCCGCCCTCGACGAGGGTCGTTCACTGGAGCCGTGGCTGACCCGCCTCAACGAGATCCGCCGCGCCCACCCCGCGCTGCAGCAGATGCGCACGCTGCGCTTCCACCACGTCGACCACGACGCGCTGATCGCCTACTCCAAGCACGACCCCGCGAGCGACGACACCGTCGTCGTGGTGGTCTCGCTCGACCCGCACGAGACCCGCGAGGGCACGGTGTCGCTCGACCTGGCCGCCCTCGGGTTCGCGCCCGACGAGCAGCTCACGGCCCACGACGAGGTGACCGGCGAGACCTACACGTGGGGCCCCCACAACTACGTCCGGCTCGACCCGACGCGCGCCTGCGCGCACATCGTCAGCCTGACCCGACGCATCGCGTCCGACCTCGAGGAGCCGCCTGCATGACGACCCAGCACGAAGACACCGCACCCGACCACGCCCTGGAGGGACTCGAGGACACGCCCCACACGGGCGAGTCCGTCGAGGCCGACGGCACGCTCGTGGAACCGCAGGCCGACGACTTCGCCCACGCCGAGCAGGCCCCGAGCGACCCCGAGTGGTTCAAGCGCGCGGTGTTCTACGAGGTGCTGGTGCGCGCGTTCGCCGACTCCGACGGCGACGGCACGGGCGACCTCCGCGGACTGGCTGACAAGCTCGACTACCTCGAGTGGCTCGGCGTCGACTGCCTCTGGCTGCCCCCGTTCTACGCCTCGCCCCTGCGCGACGGCGGCTACGACATCAGCGACTTCCGCGCGGTGCTGCCCGAGTTCGGCACGGTCGACGACTTCGTGCACCTGCTCGAGGAGGCGCACAGCCGCGGCATCCGGGTCATCACCGACCTCGTGCTCAACCACACGTCCGACGCGCACCCGTGGTTCCAGGCCTCGCGCCAGGACCCCGACGGCCCCTACGGCGACTTCTACGTGTGGTCCGACGACGACTCCGCCTACAGCGACGCGCGCATCATCTTCGTCGACACCGAGTCGTCGAACTGGACGTACGACCCCGTGCGCGGGCAGTTCTTCTGGCACCGCTTCTTCAGTCACCAGCCCGATCTCAACTTCGAGAACCCGGCCGTGCGCGAGGCGATGCTCGACATCCTGCGGTTCTGGCTCGACCTGGGCATCGACGGCTTCCGGCTCGACGCCGTGCCGTACCTGTTCGAGGAGGAGGGCACGAACTGCGAGAACCTCCCCCGCACGCACGAGTACCTGCGCGAGGTACGGGCCACGATCGACCGCGAGTTCCCCGGCCGCGTGCTGCTGGCCGAGGCGAACCAGTGGCCGGCCGACGTCGTGGAGTACTTCGGCGACCCGGCCGTGGGCGGCGACGAGTGCCACATGGCGTTCCACTTCCCGCTGATGCCGCGCATCTTCATGGCCGTGCGCCGCGAGTCGCGGTTCCCGATCTCGGAGATCCTGGCGCAGACGCCGCCGATCCCCGACGGCACGCAGTGGGGCATCTTCCTGCGCAACCACGACGAGCTGACGCTCGAGATGGTCACCGACGACGAGCGCGACTACATGTACCGCGAGTACGCCAAGGACCCGCGGATGAAGGCCAACATCGGCATCCGTCGCCGGCTCGCGCCGCTGCTCGAGAACGACCGCAACCAGCTCGAGCTGTTCACCGCGATGCTGCTGAGCCTGCCGGGCTCGCCGGTGCTCTACTACGGCGACGAGATCGGCATGGGCGACAACATCTGGCTGGGCGACCGCGACGCGGTGCGCACCCCGATGCAGTGGTCGCCCGACCGCAACGCGGGCTTCTCGCGCTCCGACCCGGGCCGCGTGTACCTGCCGCCGATCATGGACCCGACGTACGGCTACGAGGCCATCAACGTCGAGTCGCAGCAGGGCAGCAGCGCCTCGCTGCTCAACTGGACGCGCCGCATGATCGCGGTGCGCAAGGAGCACCCCGCGTTCGCCGAGGGCGAGTTCGTCGACCTGGGCGGATCCAACCCGAGCGTCCTGGCCTACGAGCGCCGCCTCGTGCGCGAGGACGGCGAGCTCGACGTCGTGCTGTGCGTCAACAACCTGTCGCGCTTCCCCCAGCCGGTCGAGCTGAACCTGGCCGACCACGAGGGCCGCACGCCGGTCGAGCTGACCGGCCGCGTGCGGTTCCCGCGCGTGGGTGAGCTGCCGTACCTGCTGACCCTCCCGGGCCACGGCTTCTACTGGTTCCAGCTGGCCGAGACCGACGACGAGGGCGAACGGAGGAGCATGGCATGAGCACCGCACCGGGCTCGCACCGCGCGAGCGAATCCCAGACCCACGACGACCTGGTCACCCAGATCGCCGCCGCCCTGCCGGAGTGGCTGCCCACGCAACGGTGGTTCGGCGGCAAGGACCGCGCGATCACGGCCGTGCGTCCGCTCGCCGCGACCGACCTGCCCGCCGGTGACGACGTGCTGCTCCTGCACCTCGTGGTCGAGGTCGAGCAGGGCGACCGCCGCGAGCCGTACCAGCTGCTGATCGGCCACCGCGACGACCAGGTGCCCGACGTGCCGGCGTCCGCCTCCATCCCCCTCGCCGACGGTCCGGCGGTCTACGAGGCGTCCGGCGACGCCGACCTGACGTGCCACCTGCTCGACCTCGTCGCCGGCAGCGCCACGGTCGACGGACTGCGCTTCGCGCCCGAGCCCGGCGCCGAGCTGGAGTCCGGCCTGCGGGGTCACCCGATCAGCACCGAGCAGAGCAACACCTCGATCGTCTACGGCGGCCAGTACATCCTCAAGCTGTTCCGGAAGCTGACCCCCGGGACCAACAAGGACCTCGTGCTGCACCGGGCCCTCCGCGAGGTGCAGTCCGAGCACATCGCCGACCCGCTCGGCTCGATCTCGGGCGAGCTCGGCGAGGAGTCCGTGACGTTCGGCATGCTGCAGCGCTTCATGCCCGACGCTGCCGACGGATGGGTCATGGCCACCACGAGCGTGCGCGACTACATGGCCGACCCGTCGGGCCTGCCGCCCGAGGACCTCGGTGGCGACTTCTCCGGCGAGGCCTACCGGCTCGGTCGGGCGGTGGCCGACGTGCACGCCGACCTGGCGCAGGCGCTCGGCACCCGCGAGGCCGACGCCGACGAGCTCGCCGAGACGGTCACCGCGATGGTCGACCGGCTCGAGCGGGTCGCGGCCGACGTGCCCGAGCTGGCCCAGCACGTCGACGGCCTGGGCGCGGCCTTCCGCGCCGTCGCCGACGTGCCGCCGCCCGTCACGGCGCAGTCCGTGCACGGCGACCTCCACCTCGGCCAGGTGCTGCGCACGCTGCAGGGCTGGCTGCTCCTCGACTTCGAGGGCGAGCCCGCCGCGAGCGCCGCCGAGCGCTCGACGCTCCGCTCGCCGCTGCGCGACGTGGCCGGCATGCTGCGCTCGTTCGACTACGCGGCGCAGCAGCTGCTCGTCGGCCAGGGCGACGACGACCACGACCAGGCCGAGCGGGCCGACGCCTGGGCGCGGCACAACCGGGCCGCCTTCTGCGACGGCTACGCCAAGGTCGCCGGGCGCGATCCCCGGGACGACGCCGTGCTGCTGCGGGCCTTCGAGCTCGACAAGGCCGTCTACGAGGTCGCCTACGAGCACGCGAACCGGCCGGACTGGCTGCTCGTGCCGCTGTCGTCGATCCGACGACTCATGACCGAGGGGAGCTGATCACCGTGGCCGCACCAGTGACACCGACCGTGGGAGAGCTCGACCTCCACCTGTTCGCGGAGGGCCGCCACGAGCGCCTCTGGGAGGTGCTCGGCGCGCACGTGCGCGACTCCACCGACGCAGGGGGAGGCACCTCGTTCGCCGTGTGGGCCCCGCACGCGCAGGCCGTGCAGGTCGTGGGCGGGTTCAACGGCTGGGACGGCGGCGGCCACGCGCTGCAAGCCGTCGGCGGGCCCGGCGTGTGGGAGATCTTCGTGCCCGGAGTCGGCGCCGGGGAGGCCTACAAGTTCCGCATCCAGGGGCCCGACGGCTCGTGGCACGAGAAGGCCGACCCGATGGCCTACGGCACCGAGGTGCCGCCCGCGACCGCGTCGATCGTGGTCGATCCGGCGCACCAGTGGCAGGACGCCGACTGGGTCGCGCGCCGCGACGCCACCACCTGGACCGACGCGCCGATGAGCATCTACGAGGTGCACCTCGGCTCGTGGAAGCAGGGGCTCGACTACCGCGAGCTCGCCGACGCCCTGGCCGACCACCTCGAGGCCACGGGCTTCACGCACGTCGAGCTGATGCCCGTCGCCGAGCACCCGTTCGGCGGCTCGTGGGGCTACCAGGTCACGTCGTACTACGCGCCGACCTCGCGATTCGGCAGCCCCGACGACTTCCGCTGGTTCGTCGACCGGCTTCACCAGCGCGGCTTCGGCGTCATCGTCGACTGGGTGCCCGCGCACTTCCCGAAGGACGAGTGGGCGCTGGCGCGCTTCGACGGCACGGCGCTGTACGAGCACCCCGACCCGCGCCGCGGCGAGCAGCCCGACTGGGGCACGTACGTGTTCGACTTCGGCCACCCGCAGGTGCGCAACTTCCTCGTCGCCAACGCGCTGTTCTGGCTCGAGGAGTTCCACCTCGACGGGCTGCGCGTCGACGCGGTGGCCTCGATGCTCTACCTCGACTACTCCCGCAACGACGGCGAGTGGGTGCCGAACGAGCACGGCGGACGCGAGAACCTCGAGGCCGTGCAGCTGCTGCAGGAGCTCAACGCCACGGTCTACAAGCACCACCCCGGCGTGGTGATGGTGGCCGAGGAGTCGACCGCCTGGCCGGGCGTCAGCCGGCCCACCGAGGGCGGCGGGCTGGGCTTCGGCTTCAAGTGGAACATGGGCTGGATGCACGACACGCTCTCCTACCTGGGCAACGACCCCGTGCACCGCTCGTACCACCACGGCGAGATGACGTTCGCGATCGACTACGCGTTCACCGAGAACTTCGTGCTGCCGCTGTCGCACGACGAGGTCGTGCACGGCAAGGGCTCGCTGTGGGGCCGCATGCCCGGCGACGACTGGAACAAGGCCGCGGGCGTGCGTTCGCTGCTGGCGTTCATGTGGGCGCACCCGGGCAAGCAGATGCTCTTCATGGGCGGCGAGTTCGGGCAGGAGGGCGAGTGGGCCGAGTCGCGCTCGCTCGACTGGGACCAGGCCGCCGAGCCGCTGCACGCGGGCGTGCAGTCGCTGGTGTCGGACCTCAACGCGATCTATCGCGAGGCTCCGGCGCTCTACTCGGCCGACACGGTGCCCGAGGGCTTCGCGTGGATCGACGCCTCCGACACCGCGGGCAACGTGGTGCTGTTCCAGCGGATCGGTCGCGACGGGTCACGGCTGGCGTGTCTGGCCAACTTCTCCGGCAGCCCGCACCACGACTACCGCGTCGGCCTGCCGCTCGCGGGTCCCTGGCGCGAGGTGCTCAACACCGACGCCGAGGTGTACGGCGGCTCCGGCGTGGGCAACATGGGGCTCGTCGAGGCCGAGGGCACGCCGTGGCACGGCCAGCCGGCGTCCGCGCTGGTGCAGCTGCCGCCGGCCGGCGTCCTGTGGCTCGTGCCGGACGAGGTCGACCCCACCGCCGGCAAGCGCCGCGCCACCTGACCCGGCGCCCCGGGCTAGCCTCGGGGCATGAGCCATGCACTGCTGATCGGGGCCGGTGACCTGGGGTCCGACGTGGGGCTGCGGCTCGCGACGCTGGGGCACGAGGTCACGGCCGTGCGGCGCCGAGGTGACCTGGTGTCCGCGCCGATGCGCGGGATCTCCGCCGACCTGACCCGGGAGGCACCAGACCTCGCGGGCCTCGCCGTCGACCTGCTGGTCGTGGCCCTGACCGCTCGGCCCCGTTCGGAGGAGGCGTACCGGGCGACCTACGTCGACGGCATGACGCGGGCGCTGGACGCTCTGACCGCGACGGGGCAGGTGCCCGTGCGTTCCGTGCTCGTGTCGTCGACCGGCGTGTACGGCGACGCGGGGCCGGAGACCGTGCTCGACGAGGACTCCCCGGCCGTCCCCGGCGACGCCCCGGCACGCGTGCTGCTCGAGGCCGAGCAGACGTTCCACGAACGCCTACCGTCCGGCACCGTGCTGCGCCTCTCGGGCCTCTACCGCGGCGAGGGCGGACGTCTCGTCGACCAGGTGCGTAACGGGACCTTCGACGACCCGCACCGGTGGACGAACCGCATCCACCGCGACGACGCCGCGGCGGCCGTCGTGCACCTGCTGACCCGCGCCGAGCAGCCCGGACCGCTGTACGTGGGCACCGACGACGAGCCGTCCCTCATGGGCGACGTCGCGGCGCACGTGGCTCGCCAGCTCGACCTGCCCGCGCCGCCGGCCGCCGAGGCGGCTCGAGGTCACGGCAAGCGACTCTCGAACGCCCGCCTCCGCGCGAGCGGCTGGCGACCGGTGCACCCGACCTACCGCGAGGGCTACGTCCTCCACCCCTGACCCGCCGGCGGGCGGGGGCGGGGTCAGCGGTCGATCATCTGCTGCATGGCCTCGGGGTAGCGGTCGCCGACCACCGCGACGGCGTCGGAGGCGGCCGCGAGCTCGGCGAGGTCGTCGCCCGTCAGCGTGAGCGAGGCGCCGCCCAGGTTCTCCTCGAGCCGCTCGAGCCGGCGCGTGCCGGGGATCGGGACGATCCACGGCTGCTGCGCGAGCAGCCACGCCAGCGCGACCTGGCCGGTCGTGGCGCCGTGCCGCTCCGCCACCGCGGTCACCCGGTCGACGAGCTCGAGGTTCACGTCGAGCGCCTCGGCCGTGAAGCGCGGCAGGGTCGCCCGGATGTCACCCTCGCCGAAGGTCGACTCGCGAGTGACCGCACCCGTCAGGAAGCCGCGACCCAGCGGGCTGAACGGCACGAAGCCGATGCCCAGCTCGGCCAGCACCGGGAGGACCTCCTGCTCCGGCTCACGCCAGAACAGCGAGTACTCGCTCTGCAGCGCCGTCACGGGCTGCACGGCATGGGCACGACGGATCGTCGCGGCGCCCGCCTCGGACAGCCCGAAGTGACGCACCTTGCCGGCGTCGATGAGCTCCTTCACCGCGCCCGCCACGTCCTCGATCGGGACGTTCGGGTCGACCCGGTGCTGGTACAGCAGGTCGATCGTCTCGATGCCGAGGCGGCCGAGCGAGCCGTCGACCGCGTCCCGGATGTGCTCCGGTCGGCTGTCGAGCGCCCCGGTCTGGACGCCACCGGCGTCGATGTCGAAACCGAACTTCGTCGCGATGACGACCTGGTCGCGCACCGGGGCGAGACCCGCGCCGACCAGCTCCTCGTTGTGGAACGGGCCGTAGACCTCGGCGGTGTCGAAGAACGTCACGCCGTGGTCGACGGCGTCACGCAGGAACGTGATCATGTCCTCGCGTTGCGGCAGGGCTCCGAAGCTCTGGCTCATGCCCATGCAGCCGAGGCCGAGGGCCGAGACCTCGAGGCCCTGCGCGCCCAGCGTGCGGGTCGGGACGGATGCGCTCATCTCAGGCCTCCGGGATCTCGCGGCCGAACCGCTCCAGGGTGACGACCTCCGGGTCGGGGCCGCCGCGGACGCCCGTGTCGAGCGCGTCGATCGCGGCCAGCTGCTCGGCGGTGAGGTCGAAGTCGAACACGTCGAGGTTCTCGACGATCCGCGACGGCGTGACCGACTTGGGGATGACCTGGCGTCCCTGCTGCAGGTGCCAGCGCAGCATGACCTGCGCGGGCGTGCGGCCGTGCGCGTCGGCGATGCCGCCGATGATCGTGTCGTCGAGGACGCTGCGCCGCTCGTCGCCGAAGCCGGGGTAGAAGGTGATGCCCCCGATCGGCGACCACGCCTGGTTCACGATGCCCAGCTCGTCGTCCTTCGCCAGCACCTCGGACTGCCGGAAGTACGGGTGCACCTCGATCTGGTTGACCGCGGGCACGACCGACGTCTCGGCCAGCAGCTTGTCCAGGTGCTCGACCATGAAGTTGCTGACGCCGATGGCGCGCACCTTGCCGGCCTCGAGCAGCTCCTCGAGGGCGCGGTAGGCGCCGATCGTCAGGTCGAACCGGCTCGGCAGCGCCTGGTGCAGGATCAGCAGGTCGATCTGGTCGACGCCGAGCTTGCCCGCGCTCTTGTCGAACGCGTGCAGGGTCTCGTCGTGTCCGAAGTCGCTGATCCAGATCTTCGTCTCGATGAAGACGTCGGAGCGGTCGACGTTCGACTCGGCGATCGCGTCGCCCACCTCGCGCTCGTTGAAGTAGCCGGCGGCGGTGTCGATGTGCCGGTAGCCCGCGTCGAGCGCGGCGTGAACCGCGGCCTTCGTCTCGTCCGGCGGCGTCTGGAAGACGCCGAGGCCCAGGGCGGGCATCGTGACGCCGTTGTTCAGGGTGAGGATTTCCATGGCTTCAGCCTTTCTCGGGGGTGGTGACGGGTCAGGGGGTGACGAGGACCTTGAGGGCCTCGCGGTCCTGCATCGCGGTGTAGCCGGCGGGGACGTCGTCGAGGCCGATCGTGCGGTCGAAGACCTTGCCGGGCTCGATCGTGCTGTCCAGGACGAGCGGGATGGCGTCCTCGATGTAGGCGCGGACCGGGGCGGGGCCGCCGGTCAGGGTGACGTTCTTGCCGAAGAGCGACCCGAAGCCGACGGGCGCGGCCTCGTACTGCGGGACGCCGACGCGGCTGATGGTGCCGCCGGGGCGGACGATGCCGTAGGCCTGCTCGTAGGCGGGCATGTGGCCGACGGCCTCGAGGACGACGTGACTGCCCTCGCCGCCGGTCAGGTCCATGACCTTCGCGATGCCCTCCTCGCCACGCTCGGCGACGACGTCGGTGGCGCCGAACTCGCGGCCGAGGTCGGTACGGCTCTGGTGGCGCCCCATGAGGATGATCTGCTCGGCGCCCATCTGCTTCGCGGCGAGCACCGCGGACAGGCCGACCGCGCCGTCGCCGATGACGGTGACGACCTTGCCCGGGGCGACGCGGCCCGTGAAGGCGGCGTGGTGGCCGGTCAGGTAGACGTCGGACATCGTCAGGAGGCTCGGCAGGAGGTCCGAGGACTCCTCGACACCGGGCACGACGACGAGGCTGCCGTCGGCCTGCGGAACGCGCACGGCCTCGGCCTGGCCGCCGCCGACGCCGCCGTTGCCGTAGAAGCCGCCGTGAACGCACGAGGTGTGCACGCCCTCGCGGCAGAACACGCAGGTGTTGTCCTGGAACGCGAACGGCGCGATGACGAGGTCGCCCTTGCGCAGGGTCGAGACGTCGCTGCCGAGCTCCTCGACGATGCCAAGGAACTCGTGGCCCATCGGCGCACCCGTGCTGGAGTGCTCCATCGAGGCGTAGGGGTGCAGGTCGGACCCGCAGATGCAGGAACGGGTGACGCGCACGATCGCGTCGGTGGGGTTCTGGAGGGTCGGGTCGGGGACGGTCTCGACGCGGACGTCGCCGGCGCCGTACATGAAGGTGGCTCGCATGATCCCCATCAGACACCGATGTCAGCGCCCGTGGCAGTGTCCATCGTTCCGGGTACTGGCAGGACCTCCCACCCCGCCCGCAACCGGCCTACCGTGGGGTCATGACGTCCATCGACCTGCGAGCCGAGATCCGGGAGTTCCTGAGCTCCCGACGCGCCCGCATCCGCCCCGAGGACGCCGGGCTGCCCGCCTACGGCGGCAACCGGCGGGTCAAGGGTCTGCGCCGCGAGGAGGTCGCGATGCTCGCCGGGGTGTCGGTCGACTACTACGTGCGCATGGAGCGTGGGAGCCTGGCCGGCGCCTCCGAGAGCGTGCTCGACGCACTTGCGAGTGCCCTGCAGCTGGACGACGCCGAGCGCGACCACCTCAACGCGCTGGCTCGCGAGTCCGGCAGCACGCCGGCCCGTCGCCGGAGGGCCCCGACCGCCTCGATCCGACCAGGCCTTCAGCAGGTCATCGACGCGATCGGCGACGCCCCCGCCTGGATCCGCAACGGGCGCCACGACATCCTCGCGATGAACCCCCTGGCCGCGGCCCTGTACGCACCCGTGCTCGCGGATCCCCGCCGCCCGGCGAACACGACCCGCTTCGTCTACCTCCAGCCCGAGGCCGCCCGCGAGATGTTCGTCGACTACGACCAGATCGCCAAGGACGCCGCGTCGATGCTGCGGCTCGAGGCCGGACGCCACCCGCACGACAAGGCGCTGATCGAGCTCGTGGGCGAGCTGTCGACACAGAGCGAGCTCTTCCGGCAGCGCTGGGCGTCGCAGGACGTCCGCTACCACCGCAGCGGCCGCAAGCGCCTGCGTCACCCGGCGGTCGGCCAGCTCGACCTGGACTACGAGGCGTTCGAGATGCCCGGCGAGCCGGGTCTCCACCTGAACGTCTACACCGCCCCGGTCGGGTCCCCCGCGCACGACGGACTGCGGCTCCTCGGCTCGCTCGTCGCGAGCGACCAGGTCGCGGCCCCCCAGGCGTGAGCACCTCGCGACCCCTGCCCGTCGCCGCAGCCTGGTGCTGGATCGCGGCCGGCCTCGTCTACCTCGGCACCGAGGCGGTCTCGGCGGTGGCGTTCCCCGGCTACTCGTACGCGACGAACTACATCAGCGACCTCGGCATCCCCGAGGTCGGCACGTCCGGCGGCCGACCGATCGACTCGCCGCTGGCCTGGGTCATGAACACGGGCTTCGTGCTGCACGGGCTGCTGTTCGCGGCGGCCGGCGTGCTGGTCGCTGCGAAGCGTGGAACGACGGTGTGGCGCCTCGTCGCCCTGCTCGCCGTCGTCCACGGGGTCGGGAACGTGCTGGTCGGCGTGGTCCACAGCGGCGACGGCCCGCTGCACGGCATCGGGGCCGCGATGGCGATCGTGGGCGGCGACCTCGCCGCGATCACCGCCGGCCTGGCCGTGCGCGCCAAGACGTCGCGACGACTCGGCGCGGCGTTCGTCGCCCTCGGCGTCGTGGGGATCGTCAGCGTCGTCGCCCTCGTGCTCGACAGCGGGTCGAGCAGCGTCGACCTCCTGCCCGACGGGGTGTGGGAGCGGCTCGCCGTCTACACGATCACCGCCTTCGAGCTCACCCTCGGCGCGACGATCCTCGCGCGGCGGCGGCGCAGCGCTCCGCGAGCGTCCTGAAGGCCTCCGACAGCTCGGGCGGGCCGACGACCTCGACCGGGGCGTCGAACCGCAGCAGGGAGGCAGCGAGCCCGGTCCACGACCACGATCCCGTCACGACGCGGGTGCGCCCGTCGCCGAGGTCCTCGACCGTGCCGTCGCCGACGTAGGGGACGACGTCAGCCGCCGGCAGGTCGAGCACCACCTCGCCCTGGTACGGCCACGCCGTCGATCCCGTGGCGCCGCGGAACCGGGCGACGAGGAACGACGTGACGTCGCCCTCCGGGAGGTCGCGCGGCGCGAACCGGGGTCCGTTCGGGATGCGCAGCGCGAGGCGATCGGCCCTGAACGTGCGCCAGTCCTCGCGGTCGAGGTCCCACGCGACGAGGTACCAGCGTCCCTGCCACGTGGCGAGGTGGTGCGGCTCGGCCCGGCGCACGGCGTCCGCTCCGTCGTACGTGAAGCGCAGCACCTCCCGCGCGTGGACGGCGCCCCCGAGCGCGACGAGCACCGCGCTGTCCACCTCCGCCTGCCTGCCCGGCGCGCGGACGGCGACGAGCGGCAGCGCGTCCAGCCGGTGGCGGATCCGCGACGGCATGACCTGTCGCATCGTGGTCAGCGCCCGGAGCGCTCCCTCCTCGACCCCGGTCCCGGCCGTCGCGGCGAGCTGGAGCGCGACGGCCAGGGCGACCGCCTGCTCGTCGTCGAAGAGCAGCGGCGGAAGATCGGCGCCGGCCTCGAGCCGATAGCCGCCGTCGGGTCCCTTGACGGCCTCGATCCGGTAGCCGAGCTCGCGCAGGCGGTCGACGTCGCGGCGGACCGTGCGTCCGCTGACCTCGAGCCGCTCGGCCAGGACGCCGCCCGGCCAGTCGCGCCGCGTCTGCAGCAGCGACAGCATCGCGAGAAGGCGAGAGGACGTCGTGGACATGGCTCCATCATGCGCCACGTAGAGGACACATCCTGTCCTCTATGACTGCGAGCGTGGGTCCACCGGCGACCACGAGGGTCGCCGACCCGAGAAGAGGAACCCCATGTTCGACGTGCTCTCCGACCTCAGCTGGCTGGGCTTCGCCCTGGCCACCCTCGCCTCCATCGCGCTGGCCGGCCTGTGGTTCCCGGTCCTCATCGCCAAGCCCTACGTCGTGGCCCTGGGCCGCGAGGAGGCTCCTGCCCCCGCGAGCAACCTCGTGACGAACCTCGGCCCGATCGTGTGCCTCGTCGTCGTGACGTTCACCAGTGCGGTGCTGCTCGAGGCGCTCCAGGTGACTTCGACCGGCGACGCCGTCCTGTTCGGACTGATCGTCGGCGTGGGCTACCTGTCCGCCATGACCTTCCAGATCGCGATCAACCCCAACTTCCCGAGGCCCCTCTTCTACGGCGTGCTGAACGCCCCGTTCTTCGTGCTCTCGAGCGTGGTCAGCGCGGTGATCATCACGCGAACCTGACGCCGGTCATCTCCTCCGAGAGCGTCCACAGACGGGCGGCGTCGGCGGTGCTCCGCATCGGCTTCCAGAGCGTCTGCTCGCCGGGCGGGCCGCCGATGCCGCCGATCCCCTGCGGGCCGTAGAACCCGCCGTCCTTCGCCTCGGTCGACGTGGCCGCCATCAGGGCCGGGAGCTTCGCGCTCTCCATCGTGCCGGCGACGATGCCGTGCTCGGACATCCAGCGGATCATCTTCACCGCGCGCGTGTCCTCGGAGCGCCCCATCTCGGGACGTGCCGCGAGCAGGCTGGTCGGGGCCACGCCGGGGTGCGAGACGTTGCTCGTGATCCCCCAGCCGGCCGCGGCGCTGCGCCGGCTGAGCTCGAGACCGAAGAGGGCGACCGCCAGCTTCGACTGGCCGTAGGCGTTGGCGCCGTAGGAGCGCTCCCAGCTCACGTCGTCCCAGTTGATGCTCGCTCGCTTTGCGGCGACGCTCGACTGCGAGACCACCCGGGCCCGACCCTCCCGCAGCAGCGGGAGGAGACGACCGGTCAGGGCGACGTGGCCGAGGTGGTTCGTGCCCATCTGCAGCTCGAAGCCGTCGGCGGTCTCTTGCCGCTCCGGCGGCGTCATGACGCCGGCGTTGTTGATCAGCAGGTGGATCGGAGCACCCTCGGCGAGCAGCCCGTCGGCCAGCTTCTCGACCGACGCGAGGGAGGAGAGGTCGAGGTCGGCGAGGACCACCGCCGCATCGCGGTGCGCCGCGCGGATGTGGGCAGCTGCCGCCTCACCCTTGCCGCGGTTGCGCACGGGCAGCACCACCTCGGCACCGGCCGCCGCGACGCGCGTCGCGATGCCGAGGCCGATGCCGTCACTGCCTCCCGTGACCACTGCGCGGCGCCCGGTCAGGTCGGGCACGTCGATGTCGAACGTCTTGCGGGGCATGGGACCACTCCTGCGTCTCGTCGTCCGGCACCCGTCCGGTGCCGTGCAACGAGACTCGCGCAGCGCCGAGAAGTTATCCACGGCCTGACGATCCGTGGCTGGGCGGGACGATCTGCGGAACCATGGACGCATGATCGATCGCGTCGGACTCGCCGAGTTCCTCCGCAGCCGCCGCGAGGCGCTGCAGCCGGAGGACGTCGGCATGCCGCGCGGACAGCGCCGCCGGACGAGCGGACTGCGCCGCGAGGAGGTCGCGGCGCTGTGCCACATGTCGGCCGACTACTACTCGCGGCTGGAGCGACAGCGCGGACCCCAGCCGTCGGAGCAGATGATGGCGTCGATCGCGCAGGGGCTCCACCTCTCGCTCGAGGAGCGCGACCACGTGTTCCGGCTCGCCGGCCACCAGCCGCCGGCGCGCGGGGCGGGGAGCGACCACGTCAGCCCGGGCATGTTGCGCATCTTCGACCGGCTCGCCGACACCCCGGCCGAGATCGTGACCGAGCTCGGCGAGACGCTGCGCCAGACCCCGCTCGGCGTCGCCCTCGTGGGCGACCTCGGCCGCCACACCGGTCCGGCGCGGTGCATCGGCTACCGCTGGTTCACCGACCCGGCGGCGCGCGAGCTGCACCCGCCGGAGGACCACGACTTCTACTCGCGGATGTACGCCTCCGGACTGCGCGGCGTCGTCGCCCTGCGGGGCCCGAAGTCCCGCGCCGCATCGCTCCTGGCCGACCTGACCGACCGCAGCGCGGAGTTCCGCGAGGTGTGGCAACGCCAGGAGGTCGGCATCAAGCCGCGCGAGATCAAGCGGTACCTGCACCCGCAGGTCGGGCTGCTCGAGCTCAGCTGCCAGACCCTGGTTGACCCGGCCCAGTCGCAGCACCTGCTCGTCTACACCGCGGCGCCCGGGAGCGAGAGCCACGAGAAGCTGCAGCTGCTGTCCGTGATCGGACCGACCAGCACCTCAACCAGCGAAGCAGGGGCACCGCTGGCACCGCCGTCGTAGGCTCCGGGGGTGACGGACCAGCGCGAGCGAACGGTGCTGGTGGTGGCGATCCTGGCGTCGTTCGTGGCGTTCCTGGACGGCTCGATCGTGACCGTCGCGCTCCCGGCCATCGCCGAGGAGCTGGGCGGTGACGTGACCCTGCAGCAGTGGGTCGTCGACGGGTACCTGCTGACGCTCGGCTCGTTGATGCTCGTCGCGGGCTCGCTGTCCGACACCTTCGGTCGTCTGCGCATCCTCACGGCAGGCCTCGTCGGTTTCGCGGCCACCTCACTGCTGGCGGCCCTCGCCCCGACCTCCGAGCTGCTGATCGTGGCGCGGGCGCTGCAGGGCGTGGCGGGTGCGCTGCTCGTGCCCTCGAGCCTGGCGCTCATCACCTCCACGTTCACGGGGGCGGCGATGTCCAAAGCGATCGGCACGTGGACCGCGTGGACCGGGGTCGCCTTCCTCATCGGCCCCCTGGCCGGCGGCGCGCTGGTCGACACGCTGAACTGGCGCTGGGTCTTCGGCATCGTCGTGGTCCCCGTGGTCGTGACCCTGGTGCTCGTCACCCGGCTCCCCGGCGACGCGCACCGCGGCACCGACGGCCACGCCCACGTCGACGGCGTCGGCGCCGTGCTGGCGGCCCTGGGCCTGGCCGGTCCGGTCTTCGCCCTGATCGAGGGCCAGCGCATCGGCTTCGACGACCCGTTCCTGCTGGCCGCACTCGTCGGCGGACTGGCCTGCCTCGGCGCGTTCGTCTGGTGGGAGTCGCGCGCACCGCACCCGATGATGCCGCTGCGGCTCTTCCGCGTGCGCGCGTTCGCCGTCGGCAACCTCGCCACGGTCGGCATCTACGCCGCGATCGGCCTCGGCACGCTCGTGATCCCGCTCGTCGTGCAGGAGATCGCGGGCCTGTCGGCGACCGTCTCGGGACTCGTGATGGTGCCGACGACCCTGATCTCGCTCACCCTCGCGAGCCGGATCGGAGCCCTCGCGGGGCGGTTCGGGCCGCGGCCCTTCATGACCGTGGGCCCCCTCATCGTGGCCGCCGGGTTCCTGTGGATGCTGACGGTCCGGGAGCCTGTCGACGTGTGGTGGCAGATCCTGCCCGGGATCCTCCTGTTCGGGCTCGGCATCACGGTCACCGTGACGCCGCTGACGTCGACCGTGCTCGCCGAGGTCCACCCGAACGAGTCGGGCATCGCCTCAGCCGTCAACAACGCCATCGCCCGGGTCGCCGGCCTGGTGTCGGTCGCGTTCATCGGCGTGATCACCGGCGGCACCCTCGACGTCGACGGATTCCACCGTGTCGTCGTCGTGACAGCGGGCTTGCTGGTGCTCGGGTCGCTGGTGTCGGCTGTCGGTCTGCCACGACGGCCGCGAGCCGGCCTCGATGCGGCTGCTTCCTGACCCATCCGCCGGCTCCACGGCGTCGAACTCCTCTTGTTGAACACTTAAGGAGTTTGGGAAGCATGGCGGTGGGCACGGTGGACTGGTACGACTGGCAGGCAGGAGAGGGGCGGATCGTCCCTGACGACGGCGGGCCGGACGTACCGGTCGATCATCACGGCATCACCGCGACCGAGCCGGTCCCCCTGCACTCGGGACAGCGTGTGAGGTTCGACGTGCTCCCGGGCCCGACCGGGCTCGCGGCCGACAACGTGCGCGGGGTCTGCGCTGCCTGAGGCAGGCGACTCCCCCGCGAGAAGTTGCGGACCCGTGACGGCGTGAGACCGTGAAGGTTCCTGGTTGGGCCGACAGCCGGGCGTACTGCCGTCCGTGAGGAATCATGACGAGCTCGCCCCGCCGAACCCTTCGCCCTGAGGACCTGCGTCCACACACGGCGTCGCCGTGGCCCATTCCCGGCGCCGGCGACACCGCGACCCGGTGGTCGAGTCTCGCCGACCTCGCCGCGCGCGACCTCCCGCTCGTCAAGGTCGTCGAGCCCCACCACGATGCGGCGGCGATCCTGGCCGACCTCGGTGGACGACCGCCCCAGGACGACGAGATCTGGGGCGTCTGGGCGGCCGAACCGCCGTTCGCGGTGCTCACCGCGAGCCGCGACGGCGACCGCTGGACCCTGTCCGGGACCAAGGCCTTCTGCTCCGGCGCCTCCCTCGTGACCCACGCCCTCGTGACCGCCAGGACTGACGCCGGAAGCCGCCTGTTCGCCGTCGAGCTCACGGACGGCGTCCGAGCCGACGACACCGCGCCCCGCTGGTCGGGCGCCGGCATGGCGCGCGCCGACACGACGGCGCTCGCGTTCGACGCCGTCGCCGCCACCCCGGTCGGCGACGTCGGCGACTACGTGGACCGCCCCGGGTTCTGGCTGGGCGCGATCGGCATCGCGGCCTGCTGGCTCGGAGGTGCCACCGGAGTCGCCGCGACCCTCGAGAAGGTGGCGCCGCGGCTCGACCCGCACGGCCTCGCGCACCTGGGTGCCGTCCGCGCGGCGCTCGACACGGCGCAGCTGGCGATGACCGCCGCCGCCGACCTGGCCGACCGGGAGGACCTGACGACCGAACGGTCGGAACGACTGGCCCATGCGCTCCGCGCCCACGCCGCCGGGACGGTCGAGACCGTCGTCAGCCACGTGGGCCGTGCCCTCGGCCCGGGCCCCCTGGCGTTCGACGCGGCCCACGCTGAGCACGTGCAGGACCTGCAGGTCTTCGTCCGCCAGCACCACGCCGAGCGCGACCTCGAGCGGCTCGGGTCCCTGGGGGCTCCCGATGCCTGAGACCTGGAGCGACGTCCTGCACGACCTGCCCCTGGAGCGCCCTCATGACCCGGGCGGCTCGGTGCTCGTGCTGTCGGCCCACCCTGACGACGAGGTGCTCGCGGTCGGCGCCTGGCTGGCCTGCCAGGTCGAGCGACCCGTCACCTTCGTGACCGCGACGGACGGCGAGGCCTCCCACCCGGACAGCAGCTCCATCACCCCCGACGAGCTGAGGGAGCGGCGCCCGCGTGAGCTCCACGCCGCGCTGCGCCGCCTGGGCTTCGACGACCCGGACGTGCGCCGGCTGTGCCTGCCGGACGGGGGCCTGGACGACGCCCGACCGCAGCTGCGTGAGGCACTCGCGCCGCTGGTCGGCCCGGTCGACCTGGTGCTGGCCCCGTTCGAGCGCGACGGTCACCCGGACCACGACGCCCTCGGAGATGTCTCCCGCGAGCTCTGCGGGGACCACACGACCCTGTGGCGCTTCCCGATCTGGACGTGGGTGTGGAACCAGCCCGACGACGAGCCGTGGCTCGCCTCGGCACGACGGCTGCCCTCGGTGCCCGCCGCCGTCGACCTCAAGCGCCGCGCCCTGACCGCCTTCGAGACGCAGGTGGCCCCGGTCGGGACGAGCGGCGGCGACGGGGCGATCGTCGACGACGCGCTCCTGCACCACGCGACGACGGCCCCCGAGGTCGTGATCGTGTGACCGCGCCCGAGTACTTCACCGACATGTACGCACGCTCCGCGGATCCGTGGCACCTCGGCGAGCGCGAGTACGAGCACCGCAAGTACGGCATCACCGTCGCCAGCCTTCCGCACCGGAGCTACGGCCGCGCATTCGAGCCGGGGTGCTCGATCGGCCTGCTGACGGCGCTCCTGGCGCCGCGCTGCGACGAGCTGCTCGCCACCGACGCGGTCGCCGCGCCGCTCGAGCAGGCCCGGAGGACCGTGCCGGACCCTCACGTCAGGTTCGAGCAGGCGTCGCTGCCCCACGAGTGGCCGGACGGCGAGCTCGACCTCGTGGTGCTGTCGGAGGTGCTCTACTTCCTGTCGGCCGAGGCCCGCGCCCAGGTGCGGGCGCGCGTGCTCGAGGGGCTGAGCGCCGAGGGGCACCTCGTCGTCGTGCACTGGCGGCACCCCTTCGACGAGGCCGACTGCACAGGCGACGACGCCCATCGTGAGCTCGGCGACGAGCCGGGGCTCACCACGATCGTCAGCCACGTCGAGGACGACTTCCGACTGGAGGTGATGGGCCGTGCCTGAGCACGAGATCGACCACGTGGTGGTCGTCATTCCCGCGCGGGACGAGGAGGCGACGATCGCCGTCGCCGTCGACGCCGTCCGCACGGCCGCCGTGAACCTGCCGGCACCCGCGACGGTGGACGTGGTGGTGGTCGCGGACGCGTGCTCCGACCGGACGGTCGAGCTCGCCTCCGAGGCCGGTGCGCACGTCATCGTCTGCGACGAGGGCAACGTCGGAGCCGCGCGTGCCCTCGGGTGCGCCTGGGCCCTGGACCGCGCTCACGACGTCGGCGCGCTCTGGCTGGCCCTCACCGACGCCGACAGCATCGTGCCGGCCGACTGGCTGGCCCGGCACGTCGAGGAGGCACGGGCGGGGGCCGACGTCCTGCTCGGCACGGTCGAGCTCGAGGCCGCCGAGGCGCGCCGACACCCGCGATGGCTGCTCGGCTACCGGCGGCGCCGCACGGGCGCGGACCACGGGCACGTGCACGGGGCGAACCTCGGCGTGCGGGCCACGGCCTACCTGGCCGTGGGCGGCTTCCTCGACCTCCCGCTGCACGAGGACGTCGACCTGGTGACACGACTCCTGGCCGACGGAGCCACGCCGGCCTGGGTCGACGACGTCGCGGTGACGACGTCGGCCCGGCACCTGTCACGGGTCACCGGCGGGGTCGCGTCCGATCTCGCCGCCGGCGCCGACGTGGACACGGCGCCGGGGCGGATCGACGTGGCCTGAGCAGCTCGGCTCAGCAGGGGAACACTTCCCAGATACCGTCGGCGCGCTGTCGAAGGTCGAGGGACGTCGTGCCGGGTCCCGACATCGAAGCGGGCAGCCTGGCTTCCGCATGGTCGCCCTCGATGGTCACGTCGATGTCCGCGAGGTCGTGTTCGATCCAGCGAAGACCGGAAGCGATCGCGTCAGCAGCGGACTGCTGGCATTCGGCCGGCAGCAGCGGTTGGACACGCGCTACGTCCCCGCTGCCAACCGCCTGGACCCAGGCCGAAGCCACGGAGGCCACCATGGTTTCAGGCACCGCTGGCTCGTAGTACCCCGCAGTGGGACCGCTGACCGCGGGACGGCTTTGCTTGGCGTCCGTATCGCTCTCGCTGGCGCCGGCCCCCAGCCCGACCAGTGCGACGATCAGGACCGGCCCTAGCCTTCGAGCGGATTGGAGCAGTGACGGTCGTGGTCTTGGGTGTGGCGCCATGGGACTTTCCTGACCGGTCGAGGGTTGTGGGTTCGAAGGTTAGCCACGAGTTCCGACCAGTGTGACGATCGTCACTATTCTCCGTCTGACGGAGTGCCGCGTGCAACTCGGCCTACGCGCACCGAAACGGAGATCCACGATGAATCGACCGATCACTCGCCTCCTGCCGCACATCGCGCTTGCCGTTGTCCTCAGCGCCGCAGCCTCCCCGCCCGTCGACGCAGCAGAGCAGTCGGGATCACGCCCCACCACGGCGGTGGGGACGGAGGCCTCCGTCACACCTGAAGCCATGCAGCCGGAGCCGTTCTCCGATGAAGAGCTCGCGTGGGAGGAGATCCGTCCGATGGGCGATGCCATGTTCATCATCGAGACCGACTACGCCGCCGATTTTGCCTACGCCCACTTCGCGGGGACGACCGCGGTGATCGGATTCCGCGGCGCCGCGCCCGAGGAGGCCCTCACCATCTTGGAAGCTGCGTCGCAGGACTTCCGCGTGGAGGAGCACGTGACCTACACCTACACCGACTACCAGTTGGCCGCTGAGCGACTCGGTGAGGACATCAAGGAACGCGCCGATGCGGCGGGACTGACGCTCGACGCCCTCCTGACCGGACCGGCCCCTCAGGACGGTGCCGGCGTCATCTCGGCCACCGTCGTGTCCACGGACGGAGCGGACCTGAGCGCTCTCGGCGAGATCGCCAGGACCACGCCGGTCGCGGAACCGTTCAGGACCAACGTAGTAGAAGGCTCCGACCCGCCCGAGGATCTCCAGTACAACCGCCACGGTGGCACGTGGCTCGTGGATCCAACGGGGTTGGGAGCCTGCACGTCGTCCTTCGTGGCCAAGCAATCGTCCGGCCCCAGGCTCGGGGTGGTGACTGCGGGGCACTGTCCCAACAGTCTGCGTTACTACAACGACCTCATGGGAGCCTGATCCTGCACTCGCCGCCCGCGGCTAGCGGCAGGTGCGCGCGATCGCAGCGGCGCGCCTGACGCCGCAAGCCTCGTCCGAGTCGTGGTCGTGACCGTCGCGCTCCCGACGATCGAAGTCCAGTGTCGGCCGTCGCACTGCGACGGCTCAGAGCACGGGCAGCGGTGCCTTGCGTCGGCGCAGGCCGAGGACGATCGTGGCGACGACCAGCAGCACGATGCCGACGAGGGTGGCGCCGGCGACCTCGCCCGTGCCGTCCTCCTGGGCCGTCACGGAGATGCCGATCATGGCCCAGACGCCGGCGGCCGCGTAGGCCACCGACCCGTGGACGGCGGCGGTCACCCCCAGCAGCACCAGCACGGCCACACCGAGGACGACGACCTGCCAGGTGACGTCGCCCGCCTCGAACGCACCGAGGTCGACGAGCGCCGTCGAGACGTTGAGGAAGAACGCGGCCGTCACCCAGCCGGCGTACAGACCGACCGCGGCGCGGGTGAGCGTGCCGAGCCACGACCGCTCGAACGTCTCCTGCTCGACGGCCAGCACCGCGACCAGCGCCGCCCCGAACATGACGGTCAGGGCGGCGGCGGTGGCGATGCTGCTGTCGAGCCCGGCGAGCGCGATCCACGCCGTGCCCCCGAGGTACAGCACGACCTGAGCGACCTGTCGACGCTCCGAGCCGGTCGCCCCGGTCACGAGGGCGGCGACCGCCTGCACGATGGCCAGCGTGTAGATCACGCCCCAGATCGAGAACGCCCACCCGACCGGCGTGATGAGCAGGTCGGGCCCCGACCCGCCCCCGGGCGACGTGCCCGGGCCGGCGAGGGTCACGACGGGCGCGACCGCCTGCAGGACTGCCGTGACGAGCACGGCGACCGGCAGGAGCCGCGACTGCCGGGTGGGGGTCGCCGTCGCCGTCATCTCAGGCCTTGTCCTGCATGCTCGAGCGAGCCTCGTTGCCCTGCTCCCCGGCCTTCGGGTCGGTCTCGTCGGCCTTCTCACGCACACCCGACTCGATGGCTGCACCGACGTCGCCGTCGATGTTGCGCCAGTACTCGAACGCACGCTGCAGGATCGGCTCGCTGACGCCGTTCAGGAGGTGACCGACGACGTTGTCGACGAGTCGGCCCCGAGCGTCCTCGTCCATGACGTCGCGCACGAGGGTGCCGGCCTGGCTGAAGTCGTCGTCGTCCTCGCGCAGCGTGTACGCGGCGCGCACCATGTCACCATCGGCGGCCCAGCGTCCGCCATCGTCGGTGCGGGCCGGGTCGGCCGCGGGACCGCCGTAGGAGTTCGGCGCGTACAGCGGGTCCTTCGTGTTCTGCACGCGCATCGCGCCGGCCGTCGAGTAGCTGTGGACGGGCGAGGTCGGCGCGTTGACCGGGATCTGCTTGTAGTTGACCCCCAGGCGCGCGCGGTGGGCGTCGGCGTAGCTGAAGCCGCGAGCGAGCAGCATCTTGTCGGGCGAGAGGCCGGTGCCGGGCACGATGTTGTTCGGCTCGAAGGCGGCCTGCTCCATCTCGGTGTGATAGTCCTCGACGTTGCGGTTCAGCGTCAGCCGGCCGACCTCGTGCAGCGGGTAGTCGGCGTGCGGCCACACCTTGGTCAGGTCGAACGGGTTGAGCCGATAGGTCTTCGCGTCCTCGAACGGCATGACCTGCACGTGCAGCGTCCAGCGGGGGTGCTCGCCGGACTCGATGTGCTCGAACAGGTCGCGCTGGTGGTAGTCGGTGTCGGCGGAAGCCATCTGGTCGGCCTCGTCCTGCGTGAAGGTCTCGATGCCCTGGTCGGTCTTGAAGTGGTACTTGACCCAGGAGAGCTCACCGCCGGCGTTGATCCACGAGTAGGTGTGACTGGAGTAGCCGTTCATGTGGCGCCAGGTGCGCGGGATGCCGCGGTCGCCCATCAGCCAGGCGACCTGGTGCGAGGACTCGGGGCTGAGGGTCCAGAAGTCCCACTGCATGTCGTGGTCGCGCAGGTTGTTGTCGGCGCGACGCTTCTGGGAGCGGATGAAGTGCTGGAACTTCATGGGGTCCCGGATGAAGAACACGGGCGTGTTGTTGCCGACCATGTCCCAGTTGCCCTCGGACGTGAAGAACTTCAGCGAGAAGCCGCGCGGGTCGCGCCACGTGTCCGGGCTCCCGCGCTCGCCGGCGACGGTGGAGAACCGGGCGAGCACGTCGGTCTTCGTGCCGGGCGCGAACACGGCGGCGCGGGTCAGGGACGTGACGTCCTCGGTGACCTCGAACGTGCCGAAGGCGCCGCCACCCTTGGCGTGTGGCTGCCGCTCCGGGATGCGCTCCCGGTTGAAGTTGGCCATCTGCTCGATCAGGTAGTGGTCCTGCAGCAGCAGGGGGCCGTCCGGCCCCACGGTCAAGGAGTGCTCGTCGCTGGCGACGGGTGCACCGCCGTCGGTGGTGGTGGGACGCTGGCCCTGGTCAGTCATGTGAGCTCCTCGATCGACAAGTTTCTGTGGAGGAGTACCCACCTCTGGTGGGCGCACACGCGTCAGGTGCGGAGCGGCGGTTCGTGTTCTCGGGCCCGCTGCGCGTTTCTGCGGATGGTGCGGAGTCGCTCGCGGGTGGTGCGCCTGAGGGTGAGGTCGATGGGTCGGCCGTCGCGGGTGGTCATGGTGAACTGACCCCCACCAGTGGCTTCGACCTTCAAGAGACCTTGGTGAATCAACATGTGGCAGCACTCGCAGTAGCCGACGAGCTCATCAATGTTGGTCTTGCCGCCCTGGGACCACCAGTTCACGTGGTGGATCTCGAGGTGGGTGTTGGTGCAACCCGGCGCGGCGCACTGGCCGGCCTGCTTCGCGATGACCGCCTTGCGCTGGGCGGGGGTAGCGAGGCGGATGGTGTCGCCGACGTTGAGGATCTGGGCCTGCTCGACGTCCCCGCACGAGGTGAGGATGGGGGTCGATTCGCCGGTGCAGGTGATGTAGGACAGGAGCTTCGGCCCGATGGGCCCAAACCCCTGGAGCTCGGCCGAATCCCCGCCGGCCATCGTCTGGCTGGTCATGGCGTCGTGCAGGGTGTCGACCGGCACGATGACACTGACCTGGGGCCGGACGCCCTTGCTGGTCGGCAGACCCGACTCGAGGATCGCCGTCATCATCTTGTCGAGGGATGCGACGCGGCGTTCGGCGCTGGAGCGGTCGTCATTCTTGGTGACGGGGATGGAGAACGAGTCGAGCACGGCCTTGAACTTCGCGCCCGTCAGCGTGTTGAGGAAGCCCGTCAGGTGCCACCCGTCCGGAACGGGCGAGAGCTGGAAGTCTTCCTTGGCCATCCCCTTGATCCACGCCTCGTCCAGCTCGTCGGGATACACAGCCTCCCGAAGCTTGCGCACCACACGCCGCAGCTCGACCGGCTCGTTGGTCTTGGCGACGTCGAGCAGCCAGGGCTGGGCGTTGCTGATGATCTGCGGGCTGATGTGCTTCATCCCGAAGGTGAAGAGCTTGACGTGCTCCAGACGGATCTGGCCGGCCGTCGCGGCTTCGGCCACCAGCGGCAGGTCACGCATCGTCGCGTCGGCAGCGATGAGCGACTTGGTCTGCTTCGCATCCAGACGCAAGTGCAGACGCGACCAGGCAGTGATGGTGGAGGAGCCGTCGAGCTCGAACTCGGCGGTGCGGTCCATCTCGGCCAGGTGGTGCGCCTTCGCCGCGTCCAACGCGTCCTGAGCGACCTGGATGGCCCGCAGTGCGGTGCGGTGGTCGCCGGAGTTCAGGGCGTGCGCGGCTTCACGAAGCGCCTGCACCGTGACCGCTGAACTCATGATCTGATTCTACTCGAACAGGCGTTCGAGTACAAGGGTCGGATCGCGATAATTCGCTGCGGTTCCAGTCCGAACGGACGGTTAGGATCGACCTCTCACCCTTCAGGGCCCGGGGTGGCCGGGTGGTCCATGCCGCCTGTCCCGCACCTACGACGGAGCAGCATCCACCCGACGTCGGGCTTCGACTCCGGCGTCGGAGCAGAAGCCGAGTCCGGTCCGCTTCAGGCACAGCAGCCCCAGCAGGCGCCCGTCCTCCCCCACGACGGCCAGCCGACGCACTCCGTCGGCGACCATCCGCCGGCGCACCAGCTCCGCGTCGTCCGACGGCTCCACCGTGCGGCCCGCGAGCCGACCGAGGTCCGCCGCGCGGGCGCGATCGTCCGCGGAGCCCAGGTCGGACCGGAGGACGACCGCCGTCAGCACCCCGGTGTCGACGATGAGGTCTGCGTGCACGTGATCGTCGACGAAGAGGGCACGCGCCGCGGCCACGTCGGCATCCGGAGGCAGCAGGTACGGCTTGGAGACCAGGTGGTCGGCCACGGTCCCGCACACCGCGAGGTCGTCCGGTCGGTCGACGTCGTCCGTCGTGCCGGGAGCGACGTCGTGCGGCGTGACCACCAGGCGCGACAGGAGCGCCCGCATCGACGCCCCGTCGGCGTCGACCCCGGCGGCGGCTGCCCGCAGCGCGTCGACACGGAACCTCGCGGCGAGCGGCTGCAGCCGATCGCGGTCACGCAGCAGCACGGCGTCCGCACCGCCGCACGTCTCCAGCTCGGCGACCACGCGGTCGACCAGCGGCATGTCGCAGGCCAGCACGAGGACGTCCCGCGCGCCGCCCTGGCCGTTCAGCGCCGACAGTCCGGCGACCACCCCGGCGACCGGCCCGCCGCCCGCGGGACTCTCACGCGTCTGCAGCACCCCGGGCGGCAGGTCGTCGCGCGGCGGACCCACGACCACGACGGTGCCGGCGTGCTCGACCGCGGCGAGCGTGCGCTGCAGCAGCGTCGCCCCGCCCAGGACCACGTCCTGCTTCGGTCGTCCGAGCCGCCGCGACTGCCCGCCGGCCAGCACGATCGCGTCGAACGGCTCAAGGCTCATCAGGCGCCCTCGACCCGTTGCGGGTGCGTGTAGACGTTGAAGGAGCCGCGACGCGAGAACCCGACGAGCGTGATGCCGACCGAGTCGGCCAGGTCGACCGCGAGCGACGACGGTGCGCTGACCGCCGCGAGCACCGGGATCCCCGCCATCGCCGCCTTCTGGATGAGCTCGAAGGAGGCCCGGCCCGAGACCTGCAGCACGTGACCGCTCAGCGGCAGCGCGCCCCGGCGCACCGCGTCGCCCACGACCTTGTCGACGGCGTTGTGCCTCCCCACGTCCTCGCGGACGACCGCCGTCGCTCCCCCTGCGCCGAACAGGCCGGCGGCGTGCAGCCCACCCGTCGAGTCGAACACCGCTTGCGCCTCGCGCAGCCGGTCGGGCAGCGCCGCGATCGTCTCCGGCGAGACGCGGAGCTCGTCGCCGAGAACGTCGAAGCGCGACGTCGTGCGGACCGCGTCGATCGACGCCAGACCACAGACCCCGCACGAGCTGGTCGTGTAGACGTGGCGCTGACGGTCCATCGCGACGAGCGCTCCCGGACCCGCCACGGCGACGTCGACGACGTCGCCCTCCCCTCCCTCGAGGTCTCCTCCGCCGAGCACCTCGATCCCCGTCAGGTCCGCGGCCGAGCCGATGACACCCTCCGACACCAGGAACCCCGTGGCGAGGTCGAGGTCGTCACCCGGGGTGCGCATCGTGACGGCGTAGCCGCGCCCGTTGACCCGGATCTCCAGCGGCGCCTCGACGGCGACCTCGTCGTCGACGACCTCGGTCCCGGCGGCCGTGACGCGGCTCAGCGAGCGGTGCGTGACCGCCTCGCTCACGCCGGCCTCGGCTCGAGCCGGACGACGACGCTCTTGGAGGTCGGGGTGTTGCTGTGGATCGCGGTGGAGTCGAGCGGGACGAGCGGGTTGGTCTCCGGGTAGTACGCCGCCGCCGAGCCGCGCGGGGTGTCGTAGGCCACGACGCGGAACGCGGGCGCGACCCGGTGGTCGCCGTCGGACCACACCGAGCGGAGGTCGACCATCTGCCCGTCACGCAGGTCGAGCCCGGCGATGTCGTCGGGGTGCACGAAGACCACGCGTCGTCCGCCCTCGATGCCGCGGTAGCGGTCGGAGAACCCGTAGATCGTGGTGTTGTACTGGTCGTGGCTGCGCATCGTCTGCAGCAGCAGGTGCCCCTCGGGGACGTGCAGCACCTCGATGGGCGAGACGGCGAGCTCACCCCGACCGCTGGTCGTCACGAACGTGCGGGAGTCGCGCGGCGGGTGCGGCAGCACGAAGCCGCCCGGTCGCTCGGCCCGCCGGCTGTAGTCCTCGAATCCGGGGATGACGCGCGAGGCGTGGTCGCGCACGATGCCGTAGTCCTCGGCCATCTCGTCCCACCGGATGCCGTGCCGGTCGGAGCCGTCGGGGCCGCGCAGGGTCGCCGCCGCCAGACCGGCGACGATCGCGGTCTCGCTGCGCAGGTGCGGCGAGGCGGGCGCGAGGACACCGCGCGACGCGTGCACGGAGGACATCGAGTCCTCGACCGTCACGAACTGCTCGCCCGTGGCGCGCTCGTCGACCTCGGTGCGGCCGAGCGTGGGCAGGATCAACGCCGTGTCGCCCGTCACGAGGTGCGAGCGGTTGAGCTTGGTCGAGATCTGCACCGACAGGTCGGTGCGGCGCAGGGCCGCCGCGGTGACCGAGGTGTCGGGAGCCGCGTGCAGGAAGTTGCCGCCCAGCCCCACGAACACCCGCACCGTGCCGTCGCGCATCGCGCGGATGGTCTCGACGGTGTCGAGGCCGTGCTCGCGCGGAACGGCGAAGCCGAACTCCCGCTCCAGGGCGTCGAGCAGCGCCTCCGGGGGCTTCTCGAAGATGCCCATCGTGCGGTCGCCCTGGACGTTGGAGTGCCCGCGCACGGGGCACACCCCGGCGCCGCGCTTGCCGATGTCGCCTCGCACCAGGGCGAGGTTCACGACTTCCTTGATCGTCGCGACGGAGTTGCGGTGCTGCGTCAACCCCATGGCCCAGCAGTAGATCGTCGCGCTCGAGCCCCGGATCATCTCCGCGGCCTCGGTGATCTGCGCCCGGGTCAGGCCCGTGGCCTTCTCGACCGTGCTCCAGTCGACCGCCGCGACGTGCTCGGCCCAGGCCTCGTAGCCGGCCGTGTGGGACTCGACGAACTCGTGGTCGATCGCGTCCCACTCGACCAGGAGCGACCCGATCGCCTGGAACAGGGCCAGGTCGCCGTTGATCCGGACCGGGAGGAACAGGTCGGTCAGGTCGGTGCCGCGACCCACCACGCCTCGCGGCTTCTGCGGGTTCCGGAAGTTGACCAGCCCCGCCTCGCGCAGCGGGTTGATCGAGATGATCTTCGCGCCCCGACGCTTGGCCGTCTCCAGGGCCGACAGCATCCGCGGGTGGTTGGTGCCCGGGTTCTGGCCCGCGATCACGATGACCTCGGCATCGTAGAGGTCGCGCAGGCTGACCGAGCCCTTGCCGATGCCGATCGACTCGCCGAGCGCGACGCTGGTCGACTCGTGGCACATGTTCGAGCAGTCGGGCAGGTTGTTCGTGCCGAGAGCCCGCACGAACAGCTGGTACACGAACGCCGCCTCGTTCGATGCGCGACCGGACGTGTAGAACGTGGCCTGGTCCGGCGACTCGAGCCCGTTGAGGTGCTCCGCCACCAGCGCGTACGCGTCGTCCCAGTCGATCGGCTCGTAGTGCGTGCCGCCGGGGCGCTTGACCATCGGGTGCGTGATGCGCCCGGCCTGACCGAGCCAGTGCTCGTCGTGGGAGTCGAGGTCGGCGATCGAGTGCTCGGCGAAGAACTCGGGCGTCGCCCGGTCCGTCGTGCCCTCCTCGGCGACCGCCTTCGCGCCGTTCTCGCAGAACTCAGCGGTGTGACGGTGCTCCGGGTCGGGGTCGGGCCAGGCACAGCTCATGCAGTCGAAGCCGTCGGCCTGGTTGAGCTTCAGGAGCGCCTGCGTCGCGCGCGTCGGGCCCATGTGGCCGACGGCGCGCTGCATCGCGACCCGCACCCCGGTGACGCCGGCGGCGGCCGACTTCTGGTCGTGCACGTCCAGCTCGGTCTCGTCCTGCGTGCCGAAGAACTCCACCATGTCTCCACGGTCTCACGGCTTGGCACTTCCCGAGCGGGAGCGCTCGACGACCCCGCGGACCGCCGCGGCCACCCGCTCGTGGACGTCGGGGTGAAAGACGCTCGGGATGATGTAGTTCGGCCCGAGGTCGTCGCCCGTCACGGTGCCCGCGATCGCCTCGGCCGCGGCGACCAGCACGTCCATGTCGATGCCACGGCTCTGCGCGTCGAGCAGGCCCCGGAAGATGCCGGGGAACGCCAGCACGTTGTTGATCTGGTTCGGGTAGTCGGACCGACCGGTGGCCACCACGGCCGCGTGCTGACGCGCGAGGGCGGGATCGATCTCGGGGTCCGGGTTGGCGAGCGCGAACACGATCGCGTCGTCGGCCATGCCCTCGACGTCGGCCGCCCCGATGAGGTTCGGGGCCGAGACCCCGATGAACACGTCGGCTCCCGGCAGCGCGTCGCGCAGGCTGCCCTCGACCCGGGCCCGGTTCGTGTTCTCGGCGGTCCAGGCCAGCGAGGGGTCGAGACCGGCCCGGCCGGGGTGGATGATCCCGTCGATGTCGCAGACCACGACGTCGCGCGCCCCCGCGTGCACCAGGGTCTTGAGCACCGCGGTGCCGGCGGCACCCGCACCGGCCATGACGATGCGGGCGGAGCCGAGCTCCTTGCGCACGACGCGCAGCGCGTTCTCGAGCGCCGCGAGCACGACGATCGCCGTGCCGTGCTGGTCGTCGTGGAAGACCGGGATGTCGAGCCGCTCGCGCAGGCGTGCCTCGATCTCGAAGCAGCGCGGCGCCGAGATGTCCTCGAGGTTGATGCCGGCGAAGCCCGGCGAGATCGCGGCGACCGTCTCGATGATCTGCTCCGTGTCCTGCGTGTCGAGGCAGATGGGCCAGGCGTCGATGTCGGCGAACGACTTGAACAGCGCCGCCTTGCCCTCCATGACCGGCAGGGCCGCGTGCGGCCCGATGTTGCCGAGCCCGAGCACGGCTGACCCGTCGGTCACGACCGCGACGCTGTTGCGCTTGATCGTGAGGCGGCGGGCGTCCTCCTTGTCGCGGGCGATGGCCTGCGAGATCCGCGCGACGCCCGGCGTGTAGATCATCGACAGGTCGTCGCGGTTGCGCAGCGGGTGCTTCGTGGCGACCTCGATCACACCGCCGAGGTGCATCAGGAACGTCCGGTCGGAGACCTTCTTGACCGTCACGTCGCCCATCGCGACCAGCGCCGCGACGATCGCGTCGGCGTGGTCGGTGTCGGACGTCGCCGCCGTCAGGTCGATCCGCAGGTGCTCGACCCCCGACGGCACGACGTCGAGCGCGGTGACCAGGCCACCGGCCTGCTCGACCGTGGCGGTCAGGCCGCCGACGGCTGAGCCACCCGCCGGCACCTCGAGCCTCACGGTGATCGAGTGCGACACGCTCGGGGCGCGCGCGGGGACGGCAGCCTCGGGCGGCGCGACGGTCTCAGGAGGGGTGGTCGGGGTCTCGTTCTGGTCGCTCACCCCTCGATCCCACGCTGCCGCGCCTCCCGTGTCCACCCCTACCCGCGGGTCACCTCGGAATCGGACGATTCACACGCGGTATCGGCGACGCTGGCGAACTCCCGTCTACGGTTCGGTCACCACAATCCGCGTTGGGAGCGACACTCGATGGACCTGGCCGAGACTCGCCGCGTGCTCGGCGACTTCGCCACCCGCCCGGTCAACGCCGTCGCCAACCTGGCCTCCATCCTCGGCCTCGTGCTGACCGTCCTCGCGACGATCGGCTGGAACTCCGCAGCCATCCCGATCGTCTACCTCTGCGCCCTGTCCTCTTTCCTGATCGTCAGGTACGTGCGACAGGAACGATGGTCCCGGTACTCCGAGGCCGCTCTCGTCATGGATCGCGCTCACCGCCGCCTCAAGGAGGTGACGGACTCCGTGGTCTTCGGCGGGGTGCGCCTGGAAGACGCTCTTCACGGCCTGCACGACAGCCTTTCCGCGTTCGCCGAGGCGTTCACCCTCGTCACGGGTTCCAACTGTCGGGCGTCGATCAAGGAGATCTACGCCGAGGCCAAGGACGCGGGCACCGCTGCCGGGTCGACCGACCTGCGGTCCGAGCTCTTCGCGGCAACGGTGTCGCGCAGCGACCGTGACGAGGTCCGCCGGATCGCGGAGGAGCGACCGGACCTCGTGCGCGAGAACAGCGACTTCGAGCTCGTGGTCGCGAACCGCGACGCCTTCCACAGCAACGACCTGCCGCGGCTGTGGTTGAACCGGGAGTACCGCAACTCCCACTGGCCCGACTCGCTCCGCAGCTCCGGCAAGTTCCCGTACACCGCGGCGATCGTGTGGCCGATCGAGGCCGACCGCGTCACGTCCGTCCGCAGTCCGATCTCGAACGAGAACGTGATCGCGGTGCTGTGCGTGGACACCAGACGGCGCGGAGCGTTCCGTCCGCGCGTCGACGTTCCCTTCGGCATGGCGTACGCGCATGCCTTGTACGCTCTGCTCTACTTCGACCGATCCTGAGGACACCATGCGTGACACCGACGAGATGACCAGCGCCATCCTGAAGGTCGAGCCCACCAGCGCCCGATGGGCCGACGTCACCGTCCGCACCAAGACGGGCGAGGAGTCGGTCATCAAGGTCCGGCGCGGCTCCCGCATGACCGGGCGACCGAAGCCTGCTGCTCGCTAGCCGGCCGGCCTCAGCCGTTCGTGAGCTGCCGTCCGCGGACGACGGCCAGGCCGCCGAGCAGGATCAGCAGCACCGCGATCGCGGCGATCCACCCGTCCGGGCCGCCGGTGCTCGGCAGCTCGAGCACCGCGTCGTCCGACGCCGTGGCGACGTCCGCGCCCCCGGCCTGGCCGTCGACGGTCGCGACGTTCGTGATCGTCGAGCCCGGCGCTGCCGTCACGTCGGTCACGACCGTGAGCGTCAACGAGGTGCCGACCGGGACGACCGCCGGGTAGGTGCACGTGACCTCCCCTGCGGCCTCGCCGCAGGTCCAGCCCGTGCCGCCCGCCGACCGGAATGTCAGCCCCGCGGGCAGGTCGTCGGTGACCACGACCGGGGCGAAGGTCGGTGTCGGCCCCGTGTTCACCACCGTCAGCGACCACGTGGCCGTGCGGTCGACGAGCGAGGTCAGCGACTTGTCGATCGTGAGCGCCGCCCGGCCACCGACCGGATCGGTCGTGGTCGAGCCGTTGCCGCCCGTGACCCCGTTGTCCTCCGACGGCGACGAGACCGTCGCGCTGTTGGTGGCGGTCGGGTAGGCCTGCGGCCCCACGGCCACGGTGAGCTCGATCGTCGTCGAGGCGCCGACAGCCAGGGGATCGTCCGAGAGGCACACCACGACCTCGTCGTCATCGGCCTCGCAGTCCCAGCCGCTGCCCTCGGCCGCCACGTAGGACAGGCCCGCGGGCAGGGCGTCGACCACGGTGATCGGGCCCGGGTCGGCCGTCGGTCCGGCGTTCGACACGGACAGGAGGTAGGTGGCCTGCGCCCCGACCTGCAGCGTGCCCTGGAGCTCCTTGACCAGGGTCAGGTCGCTCAGCGCCGGCACGGCGACGGTGTCGGTGTCGGAGTTGTCGTCGGTGTCACGGTCGGGCTCCGTGGAGCCGACGGTGGCCGTGTTGTCGATGCTCGGGTACGCGCCCGGCTCCACCACCACGGTCATCGAGACCACGGCGGCGTCGGTCTGCGGGGCGAGCGGGTCGTCCAACGTGCAGTCGACGGTGTCGTCGTCGCACGTCCAGCCGAGTCCGGAGACCGAGCCCGGCACCAGCGTCAGGCCCGCGGGAAGGACGTCCTGCAGACGCACGCCGGTGGCCGTCGAGGGGCCGTCGTTGCGCACGGCGAAGGTGAACGTGAGGTCGCTGCCGACCCGCACCCGACCCGTGTGGCTCTTGACGACCGAGAGGTCCACCGAGCCGGCGGGCGTCACCGTCGCGGTGTCCTCGGCGCCGTCGGGGTCCGTCGTCCCGGACGTCGCGGAGGCCTCGTTGACCAGCGCGTCACCCGTCGAGTCCGACGCCAGCAGCACGGTGATCGAGAGCAGGGGCGCCGCCGCGGTCGCGACGATCCCGGCGTCGTCGTCCAGCACGCAGACGACCTGCTGACCGGTCGGGCCGGCCGTCCCCGGCGTGCAGGTCCACGGACCGGCGGAACCCACGTACGTCATGCCGGCCGGGAGGTCGTCGGTGACCGTGACCGGCCCGGCCGCGTCCGACGGACCCGTGTTGCTGACCTGGAGGTCGAACGTCAGCTGCTCGCCGGCCACCGGGGTCTGGTCGGGGGCGACCGTCTTGGCCAGCTCGAGGTCCGCCGAGGCCGTCACGGCCACCGAGTCCTCCCCGGAGTTGTTCGTCGTCGACACCTCGGTCGTGACGGTGGCGACGGTGGCCGTGTTCAGGATCGTGGATCCGGGAGCGACTCCGCTGCCGACCGTCGTCACGACGGTGAGCGTGGGCGCGGCGCCGGGGGCGAGCGTCGGGCGCGAGCAGGTGAAGGAGCCCGGACCCGGGTCGGGGCAGGTCCAGCCCGTGCCGGAGACCGACACCAGCGAGAGACCGGCCGGCAGCGTGTCGGTGACCGTCACGCTGTCCGCGTCGGACGGGCCGGCGTTGGTGACCACGACGTCCCACGTGACCGGCGCACCGGCATCGACGGACGCCACGCGCGCCTGCTTGGTGACGGTCAGGTCGACCCGGTCGACGACGTCGGTCGGGTCGAGCGCCACGTTGTTGCCGGGGGTCGGATCGGTGTTCTGGCCGTCGACCTGGACCCGGTTCGTCAGCGTCGAGGGACCCGCGTCGGACGCCACCGTGAAGGTGAGGTCCAGCGACGTCGAGTCGCCGCTCGTCAGGCCGTCGGTGCGGGCACACAGCACGGTTCCGGCGTCGGCCCCGGTGCCGGCCTCGCAGCTCCAGCCGTCGTCGCCGGGACCGTCGTCCGGGCCGCCGGTGAACGTCAGCCCCGCCGGGACGGTGTCCACGACCTCGAGCGGTCCCGGCTCGTCGGACGGTCCGTCGTTCGTGACCTCCACGGTGTAGGTGACGTCACCGCCGGCCACGACCTCGCCGGTGTGGGACTTCTCGATCGTCAGGTCGGACCGCTGGTCCGGGGTGTTGCTGTCGGTGTCGTCGTCGCCGGTCGGGTCCTCCGTGGCCGTCACCGACGCCGTGTTCTCGATGTCGCCCGTGTACCCGGAGGCGACCCGCACCCGCAGGTCGAGCTCCCAGGCCTCGTCGGCGCCGACACCCAGCTCGTCCGGTCGCTCGCACGTGACGGTCTGGCCGGCCGCCGAGCACGTGGCGTCGCTGCCCGTCCCCACGAAGGTGAGGTAGGTCGGGAGGACGTCCGTGATCGTCACGTCGGTCGCGGTCGAGGGGCCACTGTTCGTGACGGTCAGGCGGTAGGTGCCCTCTGCGCCGGAGACGAGCGGGTCGTCACCCGCCAGTGCCTTCTCGATCGACAGGACCGCGGTGCGGTCCGGCGTCGTGGTGACCGTCGAGGAGTCGTTGTCGGCGTTGGGGTCGTCCGGCGCGTCGACCGTGGCCGTGTTCACGACGTCGGCGGTGCGGTCGGCCGGGACGGCGACCTTCACCGTGACCTCGAAGCCACCGCCGAGCGGGAGCCCGTCGGCGAACGTGCAGGTCAGCACGCCGCCGGCCGGCGCCGGGCAGCTCAGTCCGGTCGGACCTGTCGCGCTGACGAAGGTCGTGCCGCTGGGCAGGGTGTCGGTCACGACGACCGGTCCCGCCGAGGCCGAGGGCCCGAGGTTCGTGACCGCGAGCGTGTAGGTCGCGGTCTCGCCGGCGACGAGTGCACCCGTGAGCGACTTGACCATCCGGACGTCGGCCTGGACGTCCACGGCCTCGTCGACCGACGACGTGTTGTCGCTGGTGTCCGGGTCGTGGGTGCGCGCCGTGACGGTCGCGGCGTTCGTGATCACCGCGTCGGCGGCGACCGTCGAGGCGACCGTGCCGGTCAGCGTGACGACCGGGAGCGTCTGGTTCTTCGTGACCGGACCCGGATGCGTGCAGGTGGCGGAGCCGGCGCTGATGCTGCAGCTCCAGCCCGTGCCGCCTGCCGTGACACCGGAGAGCTGCGCGGCCGGCGGCAGGGTGTCGGTCACGGTGACCGGCCCCACCGCTGCGTCGGGTCCGCCGTTGGCGACGGTCAGCGTCCAGCTGAAGGACGTGCCGGCCACGGGATCGCCCACACCCGCCTTGACGACCGAGAGGTCGGCGCTGTGGATCTGGGCGGAGGCCGACGCCGCGGGTCCGGCGTAGCTGCCGGACTGGTTCGCGGTCGCACCGGTCGCGTCCTCCGCGAGGACCGACACGGTGTTCGTGTGGTCGACGCGGGTGCCGTCGGGCGCGGTCACGCCCGGCGTCTCGAGCGCGTCCGCGCTCGGCACCGCCGCGTAGGAGACGACGATCGTCGCGCCGACGGGGAGGCCGGCCGGGGCCAGGTCGTTCCACGCCAGCGTGGCGGGGTCGGCACCGTCGTCGGTCGGCACGAGCACCGCCCCGGTGAGCGGCACGCCGGCGACCGAGATCTGGGCGCTGCCGTCCTGGAAGCTCCAGCCCTCGGGCAGCACGTCCGTCAGGTCGACGTCGAAGGCCGGAGCCGTGCCGTCGTTGACGGCCGTGATGGTGAACGACGTCGGATTACCGGCATACGCGACCGGGTCGGCCACGCTCTTGGAGACCACGACGTGCGGGAAGCGCGGGGTCACGGTCGCGGTGGCCGTCGGCACGGGGTCACCGGCCTCCGGGTACGTGCGCCCACCCGTCGCCAGGCTCTCCCACGAGGTCACCTGGACCGTGTTGGTGCGAGCGGCCGTGTCGATCATGCTGCTCGCCGCGAGGCTCGCGCCGTACGTGAACGTCTGCGTGGCGCCGACGGCCATCGGCGAGGGCACCGTCCAGGTGATCGTCCGCTGCAGGGGGTCGTAGGCGCCGCCGGACGCGACGAGCGTCGCGGTGTCGACGACGATGCCGAACGGCACGCGGTCGACGACCTGCACGTCGTGCGCCGGGGCCCGGTTCGGTCCGGTCTGGTTCGTCACGGTCACGGAGTACGTGAAGGGGGCGTCGCCCGGCGCGGGACTGGGGTTGCTGACCGTCTTCGCGACGCCGAGCTGCGGCTCCAGCACCGTCGTGGTGACGGTGTTCGAGGCGACCGGGGGCCGGTCGCTCGTCGCCGTGACCGAGGTCGGGTCGGTCTTGTTCGTGTAGTTCCACGCCACGCTGGCGGTGTTGGCGACGGCCGTGCCGGCCTGGTTGGACGCCACGTCGGCGATCTTCGCGGTGAAGGTCACGACGACCGTGCGGACGCGCGTCTGGCTGGTCAGGTCGCCGAGGAACCACCCGACCGTGCGGTCCGAGGACGTCAGCGGCGTGCTGCCGACCGTCGGCGTCGCGCACGCGGTCTGATCGGGGTAGCGGCAGACGACCGAGACGGTCTGGAGCGAGCCGACGTCGAGGCCGGCCGGGAGCGTGTCGAGGACCCGGGCGTCGTAGAAGTTGATGTTGGCCGCGAACGGCACGGTCACCGTGTAGGTCACGGTGTCGCCGACGGCCTTCGCCTCGCTGCCGGGAGCCAGTGCCTTGACGGGCGTCGCACCGGGCACCGTCACGGTGGCGTTCGCGCTCGTGGTGATGACGCGCTCGACGGTGGTGTCGTTGACGTCGTTCGGAAGGGTGCTGCCGGTCAGCGCAGCACGGTTCACGTAGGCCTGGTTGCCGGCCGCGGCCGCCGAGACGGTCGCGAGGTAGGTGATCGAGCGGTTGCCGGGCGGCAGGTCTCCGATCGTCCACACGAGCTTGGTGCCGGTCCCGGTGGCGCATCCAGACGTGTCGGCGGCGATGGCCAGGCCCGGGGGGAGCGTCGCAGGATCGACCGTGAGCCCGGTCGGCACGCAGTCGACGACGCTGGTGTCGTGCAGGACCGGTCGCCCGGCGGTGTTGAAGGCCGTCAGCGTGTACGTGACCGCCTGACCGGCGACGGGTGCGGCGACGCTCGCCGCCTTGGCGAGCGACGGGCTCGGCTGCACGATCGTCGTCAGGACCGACGCCGACTGCGGCGTGACGGCCGGGCTGAGGATCGACGGGCCGCTGGTGCTCGTGACGGTCGCGGTGTTGGTGCGGGCCTGGTTGTGGGACGCGTAACCGACCTGCACCCGGGCGGTGACGGTGAAGACGAAGGTCTGGTCGAGAGAGGTCGCGTTCGTGTAGGTCGTCGGGAACGTGAGCCGGACGACCGCCGCGCTGGACGTCAGCGTGGTCCCGGGGGGCGTCGCGGTGGTCGTCGCGGCCGACACGAACGTCAGGTTCGCCGGGAGGGGATCGGTGACCGCGCCGTTGTAGAGGGTGGTCCCCGCCTTCACGGTGGTGGAGACGGTGTAGGTGACGGTCTCGCCGGGCACCGCCTGCGCGGCACTGTTGCCGGTCTCGTTCAGCGAGGTCACGGCGGTCTTGCTGACGGTCGCCGCCGGCAGCGAGATCGCGGCGGTGTCGGACGCGGCGGTCGTGTCGACCGCGGACGCCGGCACGGCCCGGTCCACGTTCGAGGCCGGGAAGTGCGGCGCGGTGCCGCCGGTGTTGGTCGGCGTCACGTACGTGCGCACGGCTGCCGTGTTCGTGTGGGTGACGCCCTGGCTCGTGCTCACCGGCACGAGGACGTCGTACTCCAGACGGAGGCGGTTGGCGGCACCCTGCTCGAGCGGGGCGATGGTCACCGGGACGGTCCAGCGCACGACGGAGCTGGTGGCCGCACCCGTCACGTCCGGGTGCCCGGCCTGGCCCGGGTTGGTGCACACCACGGTGGGCGTGACCGTCCCGGACGGACTGGTGGCGGTGTACGACCCCGCGACGACGTCACCGCAGCGCAGCGGCTGCGGCAGGACGTCCCAGACCTCGGGGTCGCGGACGCCGATCGCGTTGCCGACGGCGGCCGTGCCCCCATTGGTGACGTCCACCGAGTAGCGGACGACGGTGCCGTGGCGGACCTCCTCGAGGTCCTTCGGGGTCGTCGGGGTCGGCGTGACGGTGCGGACCTGCTTGACGACCGCGACGGGCGGCGGCGGGGGCAGCACGAAGTCGACCTGGTCGCGCGAGGACACGGCGCGGCCCTGGCGGTCGACCCACCGCAGCTTCGCGAGGTTGCCGGGCATGTCGACCGAGGGCGACGTGTCGTTCGCGACGACGCCCGAGAGCGTCACCTCGAAGACCTCGCCGGGCTGCACGTAGCGGTGGGCACCGACGGTCGTGCCGAGCTGGAACGTGACCGAGTCGGCCGCCTCGGCGACGACGATCTCGGCCGGGGTCAGGGTCGACGCAGCGGTCGGGGTGACCGACCCGGTCTCGTAGGTCACGCCGTCGGGCAGGAAGTCGGTCAGCACGGCGTCGCGCGTGGAGGAGCCCGCCGGGAAGGCGACCCGCAGGCGGAAGCAGACGCGGTCGCCCTCACGGAACGACCGCTGCCCGTCGGTCAGCGCGCCCGGGCCGGAGCTGTTGCCGTACGTCGCGGAGCCGCACGCGGCCGGGTCGGCGTAGGCGCCGATGGTCTTGTCGAGCACGGGCGCGCCGGAGCCGAGGGTGTGCTCGGAGGCGTCGGCGACCGTGACGGGGCCCGTCGGGCCGGGTGGCAGCTGGGCGGGCAGCGTCGAGGTCACGCCGGTCAGCGAGACGGAGTTCTTGTAGGCGTCGCCGGCCGAGGTCGGCTCGGAGTCGGCGGCGTAGCCGTCGCGCATGCCGGCGCGGTAGACGACGTCGGTGACCTGGTTGGCGCCGAGGCTGATCGGGGCGAACACGACCGTGAACCCGGCGGCACCGTTGTCGGTGACCGACGCGAAGGCGACGGACGGCGCGAGCCCCGCGCCCGGGGCGCACGCCGGAGCGCCGGGCGCCGGGGTGTGGTTCGTGGTCGCGTCGAGCGGGCAGAGCCCGTCCTGCATCTGGTCGGTCAGCACGACGTCGGCGGCGCTGGCGTACTCGCCCGTGCGCACGCGCAGCGTGTAGGTCACCCGCTGGCCGTCGACGAAGGTGCCCCGGTCGGCGATCTTCTGGACCGCGAGGTCCTCGATCGACACGGTGTGGGTCGTGGCCGCCGAGACCAGCACGTTCGTCTGGCCCGCGAGGGTCGTTCCCTGGAACAGGCCCTCGGCCCGCACCCGGTTGACGGCGGAGGTCTCGCTCGACCCCTCGCGCGTCGGCGCACCCGTGTTGTTGTCGAGGTTCGCCGTGGAGACGAACGCGGCCGGGTTCGCTGGCATCACGTTGGACCGCATCGGCACGCCGGCGCGGTAGAGGATCTGGACGCTCTGGCCGGGCGCCAGGGTGCCGACGTTCCACTGCACGCGGGTGTAGACGCCCGCCGGGTACCCGGTCGGCAGGTCGCTGTCGACCGTCGTGACCGACGCCGGCGACGCGCAGCTCGGCACGTCCTGGGTCGAGACGTCGAGGCGCGGCGCACCGGGGTACTCGACGGCGCTCGAGCTGTCGGTCGTGCCGCAGCCGAGGAACTCCAGGCTCGCCGGCAGGTGGTCGGTGACCGTCACGGCGTTCGTGGGGTGGATGCCGTTGTTCGTGACGGTCAGCGTGTAGACCGTGTCGTGGTCGTGCACGCCGCGGAGCAGCTCGCCCTCGGGGCTCGGCTCGGACTTCGTGACCTGGATCGCGGTGACGGAGGTCGAGGCGTCGTCGGTCGCTCCCGCGGAGTACGTGGACGCACGGGGCTGCCCGATCGACGGTCCACTCGTCTCGAAGCGGGGCATCGTGCGGGGGTTCTCGTGGGTGTACGCGCCGGCCGTGTTGAGCAGGGTGTCGCCGACGGGACGAGCCTGGGGGCCGGTGCCGGCGACGGACGCCTTGAAGGTCAGGGCCTGGGTCTGGTCGACCGCCAGGTCGGCCACGTTCTGCCAGACGAGCACCTGGCCGCCGGTCACGGGATCGGTCAGGACGACGGGCTCACCGAAGGCGGCGGGCGAGGTCGACCCGCCGACGTAGGTGACGCCGAGGGGCAGCACGTCGCGGAAGCCGAGGTTGTACTGCGGGACGGCGCCCGGCGCGGAGGGGTTGCTCGCGGTCAGCGTGTACGACACCTGGCCGCCCTGGAGGACCGACTCGTCGGCGGACTTCGAGAACGTGATCGAGCCCGCGGCCTGCGTCGGGCTCGTGAGCACGGCGACCACGCCCGAGGCGACGAACAGCGTCGAGATCCCGAGCGCGACGGCTCGCCACGCGCCCCGGCGCGTCCGGACAGCACGATGCGTGCGGGCAGCACGATGTGCTGCCGAATGGCGTGACGCCATGATTCCCTCCTGCTGCCCCGCGGGGCACGGCTCCCTCCCGTTGGCCGTGTGGCCAGGAGCTCGGGAGTCAATCTCTCACAGGAAAGGGTCAGTCGTGGCCCGTTCAACTACGTCGCGGCTCCAGCGGGCCGGGCTACCAGGCGTCGGCCGCAAAGGTGGCGCGCAGCTCGCGACGAGTGACTTGCTCCTCGCAGTGCGGGCACCGCAGCTGCAGCTCGGGGCGGTGGCCGCAGGCGCGGTGGCTGAGCGCCATCGGCGGCGTCTCGCTCTTCCACCGGTCGCCCCACTCGATCAGCGCCACGAGGAGCGGGTAGAGGTCCTCGCCCTTCGGCGTCAGGCGGTACTCGTGCCGCGCCGGCGAGTCCTGGTACTGCACGCGCTCCAGGACGCCCTCGCTCGTCAGCATCACCAGGCGGTCGGCCAGCACGCTGCGTCCGAGTCCGAGCGTCTCCTGGATCGCGTCGAACCGGCGCTGGCCGCGGAAGAGCTCGCGCAGGACCAGCATCGTCCAGCGCTCACCGACGACCGACCAGGTCTTCGCGACCGAGCAGTTGACGTCGGCGAGGTCGTCGTGGCGCATTCGTCCATGCTACCCGAACTCCGTCTTGAATCGTGACCCAGCAGGTCAGAGGCACGCTTTTATTGGTACGTTGCGATCATGACCTCCCCTGCAGCGCCCGCCGAGCGGGCCGTGGTGCCCGTCGTCGCGGCCGGGACGCTCGTCACGCTGATGACGTTCACGGCACCGCTGGCGACGATCGGATCGATCAGCAAGTCTCTCGAGACGGGCGCGGGCGGACAGGCCTGGATCCTCAGCTCGATGAGCGTCGGGCTCGCGGCCCTGCTGCTCTCGGCCGGCGCCGTGGCGGACGACGTCGGGCGACGGAGGACGTTCGTGATCGGCCTGGCCGTGATCGCCGTCGCCTCGCTCGTGTGCGTCGCCGCGCCGGACACGCTGACGTTCGTCCTGGCCCGCGTCGCGCAGGGCGTCGGCGGCGCAGCCGTGACGGCGGCCGGTCTCGGCACGATCGCCCATGCGATCCCGGTCGGCCCGGCGCGCGCGGCGGCGACCGGCGTGTGGGGCGCGAGCGTCGGCGCCGGCATCGCGATCGGACCGCTGCTCTCCGCGGTCAGCGACCGGTGGGCCTCCTGGCGCGACGTGTACGTGCTGCTGGCGGTCGCGTCGGCGCTCCTCGCGTGGCTCGCCCACCGCTACGTCGAGGAGTCCCGCTCGCCCACGCCTCGGGGCATCGACGTCTGGGGATCGGTCCTGCTCGGGTCGTCGCTCAGCTGCCTGCTGGCCGCCCTCGTCGAGAGCCGGACGGGTGAGGTCGGCCCGCAAGTCTGGGCCCTGGCCGCCGTGGGGCTGGCGCTGCTGGTGCTGTTCGTGGTGGTCGAGCTCCGATCCGCGGCCCCCATGATCGACCTCGGGCTGCTGCGCGTGCCCCGGTTCCGCGCGGCGACGATCGGTGCCGTCGCGACGGGCCTCGGTCCGATCGCCCTGTTCTCGTACCTGATCGGCTTCGCGGGAGCCGCGCTCGACGACTCGGTCCTGGCCTCGGCCCTCCTGCTGCTGGGGTGGTCGGGCACCAGCGTGGTGTTCGCGCTGCTGGCGCGTCGACTGCCGCCGACCTGGTCGGGGAGCGCGCAGCTCGGGTGGAGCCTGGTCGCGGTCGCCGTCGGGCTGGTCTCGCTGACGGGCCTGACGACCGACGCCGCCTGGTGGCGGTTGCTGCCCGGTCTCCTGCTGGCGGGCATCGCGACCGGCGTGCTCAACGCCGCCCTCGGACGCGAGGCCGTGGCGAGCGTGCCGCCCGGACGTGGCTCGATGGGCAGCGGCGCCAACAACACGGCCCGCTACCTGGGCGCCGCGATCGGCGTGACGATCGTCGCCGTCGTCGTGGCCGGCGGTGCGAGCACGCCCCAGGACCTGGTCTCGGGGTGGAACGTGGCAGCCGTCGTCACGGCGGGATTCTGCGCGCTGGGGGCGCTGACGATCGCCGTCACGGGTCGCACACCGGCGAACCAGCCGGTCTGACAGTTCCCGCCCGGCATCGCGAGACCCCTTGCCAAGAGGCGCGACATCCCGCCATCCTGGTCGAGACCGATACGTCTGATGTATCCGAATCGAAGAGGTGCCCGATGGCCGTGCCCGACCTGCCCCTGCTCGACGCCGCCGACGTCCCCGCCGCTCTGACCGCACAGGTGGAGCGGCTCGAGGGCCTCGACGCCGACACCTCCTTCCATCGCTACATCTCGCACGCCCCGCACATGGTCGACTTCTTCTGGCGCGACTTCTACACCCACGTCTTCCACGAGGGGATCGTGCCGCTGCGCACCAAGGAGGTCGTGCGCCTGGCGCTGGCGGCCCTCAGCGGCTGCACCTTCTGCCGCATCGGCGACATCGACTCGGCGCTGAAGAACGGGCTCACGCAGGAGCAGGTCGACGGCGTCCTGGCCCTGGACCCCTCGAGCCTGCCGGCCGACGAGCAGGTCGCCTTCGCCCTGGCCGTCCGACTGTCGCCCTTCGCGTTCTCCGACGAGATCATGGACCCCGCCGACTGGAGCGAGCTGCGTCAGCACTTCACCGACGCGCAGGTCTCGGAGCTGCTCCTGTGCACCTCGGTGCTGGCCGGCGTCGGACGCATGCTCGTGATCAGCGGCTTCGTCCCGCGGGTGTGCGAGCTGCCCGCCCCCCAGGCCTGACGAGCGTGCACGACGGCACGGACCGCCTCCTGGAGCACCGCTACGGCGGACAGCCCCACGCCCCGAAGGTCGCGTGGACACCCGCGGTCGAGACCATGCTGCGGCACCGCTCGGTCCGCTCGTTCCTGCCGGATCCCTTGCCGGCCGGCACGCTCGAGACGATGGTGGCGGCGGCCCAGTCGGCGTCGACCTCGTCGAACCTGCACCAGTGGTCCGTCGTGGCGGTCACGGACCCGGCCACGGTGAGGGACCTGCGGCACCTGTCGCGCAGTGACGCTGCGGGCACCTCGATGTCGCTCGTCGAGGAGGCGCCGCTGATGCTCGTGTGGGTCGGGGACCTCTCGCGCACGCGGTCCGTCGTGGGCACCGCGGAGACCTTGGAGCACCTCGACTCGTTCATGGCGGCGACGATCGACGTCTCGCTGGCCGCGCAGAACGCGGCGATCGCGGCCGAGTCGCTGGGGCTGGGGGTGGTCTTCCTGGGCTCGATGCGCAACCACGCGGCAGAGCTGGCCGACCTGCTCGGGCTTCCGGACCTCAGCTTCGTCGCCTTCGGCATGGCGGTGGGGCACCCTGATCCGGACCGGGTCACGGGCGTCCGCCCTCGACCCGCCCAGTCGGTCGTCCTGCACCACGACCGCTACCGAAACCCCGCGGACGAGGACTGGGTCGACTCGCTCGACGCCGCAACACGTGCGTTCAGGGCGCGCGAGGGCTTGCGGGACTCGTCGTGGCGCGATGCTGCTGCCCGGGCAACGAGCCTGGCGTACCTGGACGGACGCGAGCACCTGCGCAGCACGATCGGGTCGCGGGGCCTCCCCCTCCGCTAGACGTCACGACCCGCCTCCCCCAGATGTGCTCCCGAATCCACCGATCGGGGTGACCCCAAAGGTGGATTCGGGAGCAATTCTGGGCGCGCGGTCGCTACGAGGCGCCCGTGCGGATGCGGACCTCGCGCTCCATCCGCTTCTCGTGGCGCTCGCGCCCCTTGACCGCCTCGCGCTCGCGACTCTTGGGCGGTGCCTTGGTCACGAGGTCGTCGAGCATCCGACGGGTCGCCTCCGCGATCTCGTCGATCGCCCGCTCGAAGGGCTCGGTGTTGGCCTGCGAGGGACGGGTCGAGCCACTGACCTTCCGCACGAACTGCAGGGCGGCCTCCCGGACCTCGTCGTCGGTCGTCGGCGGGTCGAAGTTGTGAAGAACACGAATGTTGCGGCACATGCTCCGACGGTAACCCCGGGGATCGGACTGAGTCAGCCGGTGGCGCGAAGTCTCGGGGCGGTCGCGCGCCGGGTGTGCCGACCGGTGCCGAGCTGCGCGGCGGCCTGGAGGTCCAGCACTGTGTCGACGTCGCGGCGGGCCCGTGGGTCCACGTCGAACAGCGGGTGCGCCCCTGCGGCCCGGTGCAGGTCGGCCGACCCCGGCCCGTAGGCGATGGGCAGGACGCGCGGGATGCGAGCGGCCAGCAGCGTGGTCCCGTCGCCCTGAGCGTCGGGCACGAAGGAGGTCGCCGGCTCGGCCGCCTCGGCCAGGACGCCGTCGAGGACCTCGGGCGTGAGGCACGGCAGGTCGGCGGGGACGACCACGATCGGCTCACCCGGGAACCGGCTGACCGCCCAACGTCGTCCGAGGTCGACGGCGGCCGCCAGCCCCCCGGCGCCCTTGAGCGGGTGGTCGGCGACGATCGCGGCACCCAGGGAGCGGGCCGGCAGGATCAGGCCCGCCTCCGACGAGACGACCACGACGCGTCCGACGCTCGGCGTCGCGGCGGTGGCCTCCAGGGTGTCGAGGGCGAACGCGCGCGCGAGGGTGATGCGCCGTGAGCTGTGGAGCCGACTCTTGCCCAGCCGCCACGGCTTGACCGGGATGACGGCAGTCCAGCCGCTCACGACACGACCGCCTCGAGGGCGCGCGGGTGCGCGAGCGTCGCGGGCAGGTGCGCGTAGCCGGTGGTGCGCTGGACGGCGGGGCGGTCGGCGAGGTGGGCCATGGCGACGAGCTCGTCGACCTCCTTGCGGCTGCCGTTGACCGAGCCGGCCATGCGACTGATGGTCTCCTCCATGAGGGTGCCGCCGAGGTCGTTCACGCCGCCGTTGAGCACCTGGGTGCACTGGTCCGGTCCGAGCTTGACCCAGGAGCACTGGATGTTGTCGACGAGTCCGTGCAGGCGGATGCGGGAGACGGCGTGGACGGCGCGGTTGTCGCGGACCGTGGGTCCGGGGCGGGCGACGCCGGCGAGGTAGATCGGGCTGGACTGGTGCACGAACGGCAGCGGCACGAACTCGCTGAAGCCGCCGGTCTGCTCCTGGATGCGCGCGATCACCCCGAGGTGGGTGGCCCAGTGGCCGGGGTGGTCGACGTGGCCGTACATCATCGTCGCCGTGGTCGGCAGCCCGACGGAGTGGGCGGTGGTGACGACGTCGATCCACTGGGCGGTCGGGAGCTTGCCCTTGGTGAGGATCCACCGGACCTCGTCGTCGAGGATCTCGGCGGCCGTGCCCGGCAGGGAGTCGACGCCCGCCTCCTTCAACGACACCAGGAACTCGCGGACTGACAGTCCCGTACGGGACACGCCGTTCATGACCTCCATCGGGCTGAACGCGTGCACGTGCATGTCCGGGTCGGTCTGCTTGACCGTCTGCGCGATGCGCGCGTAGGTGTCGGCCGGCAGCTCGGGGTCGATGCCGCCCTGGATGCAGACCTCCGTCGCCCCCGCCTCGCGAGCCTCGACGACGCGGTTCGCGATCTCCTCGAACGAGAGGCTGTAGGCGTCGGCGTCGGTCTTGCGCTGGGCGAACGCGCAGAACCGGCAGCCGGTGTAACAGACGTTGGTGAAGTTGATGTTCCGGTTCACCACGTAGGTGACCGCATCGCCGACCGTGTCACGACGCATCTGGTCGGCCAGCGCGCAGACGACCTCGAGCGCCGCACCGTCGGCCCGCAGGAGGGTCTCGGTCTGCGCGTGGGTCAGGGACGTCGGCGCGGACTCGGCGACCTGCAGTGCCGCGGTGACATCGGTGCCGATGGCAGCACCCAGCAGTGTCGGAGCCGACCTGACCTTCTCGCGGAGCAGGGCCCAGTCGCCGTAGACCTCGTCGAAGTCACCCCTGCGGTCGCCGGTCCTGCCGGTGGTGTCGATCGTCGAGTGCAGGTCGGAGCGCCCGGTGGTCTCGAGTCCGCCGTCGGGCTCCTGCCACACCCTCCCGACCGGCCTCGCACCCTCGGCGAGCAGTCCGTCGGGGCCGCGGAGCGCGTCGACATGGCCACGGAGACGCGGGTCGACCCACGGCGCGTCGAGCAGCTCGGGATGCGTGGTCAGGCGCGGCTTCAGCGCGAAGCCCTCCCCCTCGCAGACACCGCGCAGGAGGTCCAGGTCGGGCCAGGGTCGTTCCGGGTTCACGTGATCCGGGGTCACGGGGCTGATGCCGCCGAAGTCGTCCACACCCGCTGCGAGCAGGGCGCGGCACTCGGCCAGATCGACCAGGTTCGGCGGCGCCTGGACCCGGACGCTCGGCCCGAGCACGACCCGCGCGGTGGCGACGGCGGCGAGGTACTCGTCCAGGCCCAGGTCGTCCACGGACCGCATCGCGGTCGCGTCCTTGGCGCGGAAGTTCTGGACGATCACTTCCTGGATCGACCCGTGCTCACGATGCACGCCACGGATCGCGAACAGGCTCTCGGCGCGCTCCGTCAGCGTCTCCCCGATCCCGACCAGGATGCCGGTCGTGAACGGAATCCCGAGGCGCCCGGCGTCCTCCAGGACCCGCAGGCGCACCGCCGGGTCCTTGTCCGGTGAGCTGTAGTGCGGCTGGCCCTTCTCCGTGAAGAGTCGCTCGCTCGTGGTCTCGAGCATCATGCCCATCGAGGGGGCGACGGGCTTGAGCCGGTTCATCTCCGCCCAGCTCATGACGCCCGGGTTCAAGTGAGGAAGCAGACCCGTCTCCTCCAGCACCCGGATCGCCAACGCGCGGACGTACTCCAGCGTCGAGTCGTAACCGGCCTCCTCGAGCCACTGCTTCGCCTCCGGCCACCGATCCTCCGGCCGGTCACCCAACGTGAACAGCGCTTCGGTGCACCCCTGCTCGGCACCCGCTCGACAGATATCGAGGACCTCGTCGAAGCTCAGGAACAGGCTCTGCCCCTCACGCTCCAGCTGGCCTGGCGTCGCCACGAACGTGCAGTAGTGACACCGGTCCCGACACAGACGCGTCACTGGGACGAACACCTTCGGCGAGAACGTCACCACACCCGGCCGACCCACCGCCTCCAGCCCCGCATCGCGCACCCGCGCAGCAACCGCCATCAACCGGTCCAGGTGCTCACCGCTCGCAGCGAGCAGCGCCGTCACCTCGGGCAGGTCGAGCGTCTTGCCCGCCTCCGCCCGAACCACCGCGCGCCGTACCTCACGCTCCGTCGGCAGCCCGTCGAGCGGGGCCGGGAACGCGGGAAAGGGCAGCGCCGTGCTCATCGTCAGCCGGCCTCGACACCCGTGATCGCCACACCCGAACGGGTCTTGTAGCGCTTGTTCATGCTGATCAGCACGGCGGTCAGCGGCTCGAGCTGGCGCGCCAGACGCAGGGCGCCGGCGTCGATGCCGCGCTTGCCGGTCACTGAGGCGGCGAGGTCCTGCACGACCGACTTCGCCTCGGCGTCGTCACCGCACACCAGGACGTCCTCGTGCGACAGCGCGTCGGGGGTCTTCCACAGCGACAGCGCCGCCACGTGGTGGAACGCGCCGACGACCCGCGCCGTCGGCACGAGCCGCTGGGTCTCCTGCGCCGCCGACTCCTCCAGCACGAGCCCGAACGGACCGTCGCCGTCGAAGCCCAGCGGGTTCACGCAGCTGATCACGATCGTGTCGGCGAGGCCGTCGGCCAGCGACGACACGAGGTCCGCATGCCCGTCCCAAGGCACCGCCAGCAGCACGACGTCGGCCTGCGCGACCGCGTCGGCGTTGGTCGCACCCGAGACCTGCAGGCCCTCGGCCTTCGCCGCGATCTCCTCGGCCTTCTCGCTGGCGCGGCCCGCGTCGCGGGAGCCCAGCACGACCTGGTGACCCGCCAGCGCGAACCGGTACGCCAGCCCGCGGCCCTGTGGTCCGGTGCCGCCGACGACCGCGATGGTGTGCGTCGTGTCGTGGTCCTGCGTCATGCCGTCACCCCACTGGTCTGGTTGCTGCCTCCGGCACTGGCCTGCTTGTCGCCTCCGGCGACGCGGGCGATGGTCGCGGCCTCGTCGTCGAGGCGCTCGTGCAGCCCCACCTCGGAGCCGGTGCGCAGGAGGCGCTTGTTCTCGACGAGCACGTCGTGGCGGACGGCCACGAGTGCGGCGACGACCTGCTCGACCTCGGCGTCCAGGCCGCCGTCGTCGACGAGGCGGGTCACCAGGCCCCACTGCTCCATCTCGGTCGCCGTCACACGGCGGTTGGTCAGGACCACGTCCGTGGCCCGGGCCCGACCGATGGCTCGCGCGAGCCCCCAGCTGACGCCCGCGTCGGGCGTGAGACCGGCAGCGGCGTAGGCGCCGACGAAGGTCGCCGATCGCTCCGCCACCACGACGTCGCCCGCGAGGGCCAGCCCGATGGCGGCGCCCGCCGAGGCACCGTGCACGGCCACCACGAGCGGCACGGGGAGGTCGTGCAGCGCAGCAACCCCTCGGTGCGCGTGCGCGGTCATGGTCGTCATGTGGGCGCCGATGTCCGGGGCTGCCGCGAAGTCGGCGAGGTCGCCGCCGACGCAGAAGTGCCGTCCGCGGGCGCGCAGCACCACGACCCGCACCTCACGCGCATCGGCGAGGTGGCGCACGCGTGCGGTGAGCTCGTCGAGCTGCTGCACGAAGGCGAGGTCCATCGCGTTCCGGCCCGCTCGACCCGAGAGCGTCAGGGTCGCGACGGCCCCGTCGACCTCCAGGTCGATCCGCGGCTCGAGGTCTGTCATCAGCCGACGAGCTCGAGGATCGTGGCGTTGGCCTGGCCGCCGCCCTCGCACATGGTCTGCAGGCCGAAGCGCGAGCCCGTGCGCTGCATCTCGGCGATCATCGAGGTCATGAGTCGCGTGCCGCTCGCGCCGATCGGGTGACCGAGCGCCATCGCGCCGCCGTTGACGTTGACCTTCGACAGGTCGGCGCCGATCTCGCGCTGCCAGGCGAGCAGCACCGACGCGAACGCCTCGTTGACCTCGAACAGGTCGATGTCCTCGACCGCGAGGCCCGAGCGCTGCAGCGCCTTGTGGGTCGCGTCGATCGGGCCGGTCAGCATGTAGATCGGGTCCGAGCCGACGATCGACATCGTGTGCACCTTGGCGAGCGGGGTCAGGCCGTGACGCTCGACCGCCGCTCCACTGGCGACCATGACGGCGGAGGCGCCGTCGGAGATCTGGCTCGCGAGCGCCGCCGTGAGGCGGCCGCCCTCGCTGAGGGGCGACAGGGAGGCCATCTTCTCGGCGGTGCTGCCGCGACGGGGGCCCTCGTCGACCGTGATGCCGGCGATCTCGACGATCTCGTCGACGAAGAGGCCGGCGTCGATCGCGGCGGCCGCACGGCGGTGGCTCTCGAGCGCCGACTGCTCCATCTCCTCGCGGGAGATCGACCACTTCTCGGCGATCAGCTCGGCGCCGTGGAACTGCGAGACCGGCTGGTCGCCGTAGCGAGCCTTCCAGCCCGCCGAGCCCGAGAAGGGGTCGTCACCGAGGCCCATCTCGCGGCCCACCAGCGTCGCGGTGCCCATCGGGATCATGCTCATGTTCTGCACGCCGCCGGCCACGACGAAGTCGGCGGTGCCGCTCATGACGGCCTGGGCCGCGAAGTGCACGGCCTGCTGCGACGACCCGCACTGGCGGTCGATCGTGACGCCGGGGACGTGGGTCGGCAGCCCGGCGGCCAGCCACGCCGTGCGGGCGATGCAGCCGTTCTGCGGTCCGATGTTGTCGAGGCACCCGAGGATCACGTCGTCGACGAGCTCCGGGTCGACGCCGGAGCGCTCGACCAGGGCGGTGAGCACCTGGGCGGCCAGGTCGGCCGAGTGGATGCCGGCGAGCCCACCGCCTCGCTTGCCGACGGCGGAACGGGCGGTGCCGACGACGTACGCGGCGCGAGGATCGATGGTGGTCATGGGTCGTCTCCTTGACGGTCAGGCGGACACGACGAGTGCTCGGGCGAGCGCGCGTCGGTGCAGGGTGGGGGCACCGAGCAGCGGACGGTCCGTCAGCGCTCGGCGGTAGAAGAGGTGGGCGGTGTGCTCCCAGGTGAAGCCGATGCCGCCGTGCAGGTGGATCGCGTCGCGCGATGCCCGGCAGAAGGCCTCGCTCGCCGCGACCTTCGCGACGCGCACGGCATCGGCCACGGCCGCGGCGGACGCGTCGTCGGACGCGAGCGCGTCGACGGCCACGCCGACGGCCGCCTCGGCGGCCGACACCTCGCCGAAGAGGTCGGCGAGTGCATGCTGCACCGCCTGGAAGGAGCCGATCGGACGGTCGAACTGGGTGCGCACGGTGGCGTACTCGACCGTGCGCTCCAGGCAGGTGCGCGCGGCCGCGGCGGACTCCGCGGCGAGAAGCGCGGTGGCCTCCAGCAGCGTGCGCTCGAGCAGCTCGGGCGTCACGGCACCGAGCGGCTCGGCCGGCACCGACTCCAGGCGGAACGTGACGCGGGGGCGCGTGAGGTCGAGGGTCTCGAGCGGTGTGGCGTGCACGCCGGGCGCGGTCGGGTCGACGGCGAGCACCTGGCCCTGCACCACGAGCAGCAGCAGGTCGGCGTCACCGCCCTGGACGACGGGGTCGGTCGTGCCGTCGACGACGCACGCGTCGCCCGTGAGGTCGACGACCAGCGGTGAGGCGTAGGCGGTGTCCCACGCGTGGTCGAGGCCGGCGACCGCCACGACCAGGCGGCCTGCGACGACCTCCGGGAGCCACCGCTCCCGCTGGGCCGGCGTGCCGCCGTGGGCCAGCAGGGTGAGCGCCGAGCCGAGCACCGGAAGGTGCGGCGCCGGGGTCAGGCGACGGCCCAGGGCGGCCGCCACCGCGGCGTGCACCGCGAAGGACTGGCCCTGTCCGCCGAGCTCGGTCGGCAGGTGCAGGCCGATCAGGTCGAGCTCTCCGCCGAGGCGGGCCCAGGCCGCACGGACCGGCACCGGGTCGTCGGCGAAGCGCTGGGCGGCGTCCTCGGGGTAGACCGCGGCGACCATCTCGTCGACTGCACGGACGAGCTCGGCCTCCTCCGACCGGGACGTCGCGTCGTCCCGGCTCACGGGGTCGTGACCTGCTCGCGCAGGACGCGCCGGAGCACCTTCTGGCTGGCGTTGCGAGGCAGCTCCTCGAGGAAGTGCACCGCAGACGGGCGCTTGAACCGCGCCAGGTAGGTCGTGCAGTGATCGAGGACGTCGGCCTCGGTCAGGCTCGAGCCCGCCTTCGTCACCACGAAGGCGACGGGCGACTCGCCCCAGCGCTCGTGCGGGGTGCCGACGACCGCGACCTCGACGACGCTCTCGAGCTCGGCGACGCAGTACTCGATCTCGGAGGGGTACACGTTCATGCCGCCGCTCACGATCAGGTCGGTACGACGCTCCGTGACGTAGACGTAGCCCTCCTCGTCGATCGCGCCGAGGTCGCCGGTGAAGAACCAGCCGTCACGGAAGGAGGACCGCGTGGCGGCCTCGTTGTTCCAGTAGCCGGCCACCATGGCGGGCGACCTGACGACCAGCTCGCCGATGGTCTCGCCGTCGTTCGGGAGGTCGTTGCCCTCCGGGTCGACGATCTTGACCACCACGTCGATGCACGGGCGGCCGGTGGAGGCGAAGAAGTCGTGGGCCTTCGAGCCCTTCACGACGTCATCGACGTCGGTCACGGTGAACAGGCTGCCCGAGCCCTCCGACATGCCCCAGCCCTCGAGGAACCGGTGGCCGACGACTCCGGCCCACCGCTCGAGCTGGGCCGACGGCGCCTTGGACGCCGAGTGCACGAAGCTGCGCATCTGCTGCCACTTCTCGGGGTGCGCCCGCGCGTACTCGATCATGCCCGGCAGCCACGGCGAGGCGACGAACGTGAACGTGCCGCCCTCCTCGCCGATCACGTCGAGCGCCTGCTCGGGGCTCGTCACGTCGGTCGCCATCACGATCGTGCCGCGCACGAAGACGTGCGACATCATCAGGCCGAGCACCGTCGCGACGAACGACATGTTCGCGTAGTAGACGAGCGTGCTGCCCTGCGGCGTGCGGTAGGAGTGCGCGTGGTTGCGGGTCGTGTTCTTGAGCGAGCGGTGGGTGACCATGGCGCCCTTGGGCCGCCCGGTCGTGCCGCTCGTGTAGGAGATGACGAACAGGGCCTCCTCGTCGGGCAGCGGCGGCAGGTCGGTGCCACCGCCGGCCAGGAAGCGCTCGTACTCGGAGCCGGAGTCGTTCCAGTCGCCCAGCGCGAAGAGGCGGCGGAGCCCGTGCTCGGCGCCGAGCTTCTCGGCCTCGACCGACCGCGCCTCGGGGTGGAACATCGCCACCGCGCCGGAGTCCTCGACCTGGTACGACGCCTCGTGCTGCGTGAACAGGCTGTTCACCGGCACGAGCACGAGCCCCGCCTTCGCCACGGCGAAGTACAGCTCGAAGTACTGCGGACACGTGCTGAGCCACGCGGCGATGCGCTCGCCCGGCGCGAAGCCCGCGTCGAGCAGGGCGTTGGCGAGGCGCGTCGTGCGCTCGTCGAACTCCGCGTACGTCAGCTCGAAGCCGTCGCGCGTCTTGAGCGCGATCCGGCGCGGGTGCTGCGCCGCGGCGTTGGTCAACAGGGGCCCGATCTGGTCCATCGTTTCTCCTACCAAGTGCTTGGTTTGTTTAGTCTAGACGTGTCCCACGCCACACGGCAACCCCGGTTCAGGTGCGCGGGATCCAGGCGAAGTCGAAGTCCTGCTGGCCCGCGATGCGCAGCTCGCGCTCGGCGATGAGCCAGCGACCGTCCTCCCGGCGGAAGGTGTCGACGTACCGGCCCCAGAGGTAGCCGTCCGGCCGGTCCGTCGTGAACGCGTGCCAGGCGTAGAGGGAGGTGCGACCCGTCGCCTCGTCCTCCCCGGTGAAGTCCACCCGCATGTTCGAGACGTGGTGGCTCGTGGCGCGGAACGTCGCCAGCAGGCGTCCGACCAGCACGGCCACGGCCTCTCGGCCGCGCGCCTCGCCCTTCGGTCCGGCGAACGCCCGGAACACACAGTCCTCGGCGAAGATCGCGGCGACGTCCTCCGCCCGGCCGTCGTCGATGCCCTCCGCGTACGCGTGCACGAGGTCCTGCAGCTCCAGCCGGTCGGCGATGCGGTCCACGGTTGCTCCTGGGTCGAGGGCGGTCACAGGACGGCGACCGCGTTGGCCGGCGATCCCACGCCGCCGGGAAGATTGAGCGGGACCGCCGCGAAGAGGAAGTCCCAGGTCCCGGCCGCCGCGCAGGCCTCGGCGAGCTCGTCGAGGTCGAACAGCTCGCCGAGCGGCATGCCCAGCATCGTGATGAGGCGGTGGTGCAGGAAGCCGGCGGCCGGGTCGCCCGGCTGGACCTCGACGGTCGGGTTGTCGCTCACGACGGCCGCGACGCGGTGGTCCCACAGGAAGGCCGCGGTCGCCGGCTCGGCGCTGAGCCCGTTCGTGCGGGGCCGGGCCATGAGGCCGACGCCCGCGTCGCGATCGAGCGCGGCGAACGCGGTGTGCCAGCCGAACCGCACGCACAGGACGTCGCCCTCGCGCAGCTCGGTGCCTTGGAGGTCGGCGACCTCCGCGAGCTCCTGGGCGGTCACGGCCCGGCCGCCGAGGGCGTCACGCTCGCCGCGCGCGTCCAGGTAGGCGCCGACGTCGAGCAGCACGCCACGACCGACGATGCCGGTGCGCGCCCACGCGTCGATGCCGAGCTGAGGGGCATCCGCGGGTTCGCCACGGTGACCACCGTAGAAGCCGACCTCCTTGTGCAGGACGTGCAGGAGGCCGTCCCACTGCGAGGAGCCCTGCAGGTCGAGGTGCTCGATGCGGTCGCCCCAGCTGAATCCGTTCGCCTGGTAGAGGCGGTGCACGAGCGGGTCGCGGCCGAACGGCGGAGCGTGCGGCCGGTCCAGCGGGAGGGTCAGCGAGACCGTGCGGCCGGTGCGCGCGCAGCCCAGTGCCGCGAGCCGTCGCTCGTCCGTCAGGTGGTTCAGGGTGCCGAGCGAGTCGCCGCGCCCGAACACGTCCCACGCGTGGCGCAGATCGGTGCCGTCGACCAGCGGGAGGTCGTCGTAGCGAGGCAGCGCCGGACCCGCGGCATTGATAGAGGCCATGGTCTTGGATACCATACCAAGCAAGCGCTTGAGTAGGAGAGAACATGAAGCTGGTCCCGTTCGCGACCATGACCTGCCCCCTGGCCAAGGTCGAGTACCGCGCCGACGGCCCTCGCGGCCATCGGCTCGTCGGCCCCATCAAGGGCGCCCGCCTCGAGGGCGAGCAGCTCCAGGCGACCCAGCGGGGCACGTCGTCCGCCGACTGGCTGCTCCAGGGGCCCGACGGGACGATCGTCGTCGACGTGCGGATGAGCATCCGCACCGACGACGGGGCGTTCCTCCAGATCACCTACGGCGGACGAGCGAGCTGGGCCGACGGCATCGGCAGCGGTCCCGTCTTCTCCGCCTTCACCTTCGACGGCGACGACGAGCGCTACGCCTGGCTGCGCCGGCGCCTCGTCGTCGGGCGCGGCGAGGTGCGCCCGGACCAGGGCGTCTACTCCCTCTACCTGCTCGACTGACTCCTACCGATCGGACCCGCACCATGTACAAGCTCCTGTTCTGCCTGCGTCGCCGCGAGGACCTCACGCGTGCCGAGTTCCTGGCCCACTGGCACGGGCCTCACGCCGACATCGGCCGCGCCGGCGCGAAGGCCATCGGTGCGGTCCGGTACTTCCAGAACCACACGGTCGACCACCCGCTCAACGAGGACCTGCGCGCCTCCCGCGGCGCCCCGGAGCCCTACGACGGCGTCGTCGAGCTGTGGTTCGAGAGCCTCGACGCGATCGGCAGCACCTTCACCGACCGCGAGGCGCGGCGCCGCATCGCGGCGCTCGTCGCGGACGAGCCGAACTTCATCGACCTCGAGCGCTCACCCATCTTCGTCACCGAGTCCCACCCCATGTGGGACTTCACCGCGTGACGTCCACGGCGCCCGCCTGGTACACCTCGGCGCTCGCTCACCCGCCCGTGCGCGACGACGTGCACGGGGCCGAGGTGGTCACGGCCTGCCGCGCCTGGGGACCGGTCGACGCGCCGATGATCGTGCTCGTGCACGGCGGGGCGGCCCACGCCGCCTGGTGGGACCACGTGGCCCCGGCGCTGGCCGCCGGGCACCGCGTCGTCGCGCCGGACCTCGCCGGCCACGGCGACAGCGGACGCCTCCCCGCGTACACGCTGGCCGCGTGGAGCCGGCAGGTCGTCGAGGTCGTGCGGGCGCGGAGGTCGTCCGCCCCGGCGCTGCTCGTCGGCCACTCGATGGGCGGGATCATCGCCATGCTCGCCGCCCACGAGCTCGGCGACGAGGTCGCCGCCCTGCTCATGGTCGACGCCGAGGTGCCGCTCGACCGGGAGGGCTTCGTGCGTCCCGAGTGGACGAGCTCGCCGGCCCCCCGCACCTACCCCGACCGCGCCACGATCCTGTCGCGGTTCCGCACCCTGCCGGCCGACGAGGGACATCCGCCGTACGTCGTGCCGCACGTCGCCGAGCACTCCGTCCTCCAGACGCCCGACGGGTGGACCTGGAAGTTCGACCCCGCCTTCTTCGGGCACGACCGCCTCGGCATGGACGACCTGCGACCGCTCGACGTGCCCGTGACGATCGTGCGCGGCGAGACCGGGCTGGTGGAGCCGTCGCTCGCCGACCTGACCGCCCGCGCCCTGGGCCACCCGCACACGCCGGTGACGATCCCCGGCAGCGGCCACCACGTCCCCCTCGACCAGCCCGTCGCCCTGGTCGCCACGATCGCGCTCGCCGCGCGCGCCTGGTGCCCGAGCGTCCCCCGTCCCGAGTTCTCACCCGTTGTCGATGAAGGAGCACGATGAGCCACTACCGCAGCAACCTGGCCGACGTCCGGTTCAACCTGTTCGAGGTCTTCGGTCGCGACCGCGTCCTCGGCAGCGGGCCCTGGTCCGACCTGGACCGTGACACCGTCGAGTCGATGCTCACGGCAGGCGCCGAGCTCGCCGAGAACGAGCTGGCCGCGTCGTTCGCCGACGACCGGCTCGAGATCGCGTTCGACCCGACGACCGGGACGGCACTGATGCCCGAGGCGTTCAAGAAGTCGTACGCGAGCTACGCGGCCGCCGAGTGGTGGCGCATGGACGTCGACCCGGCGATCGGCGGCATCGCCGCACCGCCGTCGCTGCGCTGGGCGATGGCCGAGTTCCCGCTGGGCGCGAACCCGGCGATCTTCCTCTACGCCGCGGGCTGGCCGCAGGCCGAGATCCTCTACCGCCAGGGCAACCCCGACCAGAAGCGTCTGGCCGAGCTCATGGTCGAGCGCCACTGGGGCGCCACGATGGTACTGACCGAGCCGGACGCCGGCTCGGCGGTGGGATCGGGCAAGACGCGCGCGGTGCCGCAGGCCGACGGCACCTGGCACCTGCACGGGGTCAAGCGCTTCATCACGAGCGCCGAGCACGACATGGCCGAGAACATCGTGCACTTCGTGCTGGCGCGGCCGGTCGACACCGAGGGCGCCGGTGGCCCCGGCACGAAGGGGCTCAGCCTCTTCGTCGTGCCCAAGCACCACGTCGACCTGGAGACCGGGGAGATCGGGGAGCGCAACGGCGCGATGGTCACGAACCTCGAGCGCAAGATGGGCCTCAAGGCGTCCGTCACCTGCGAGCTCACGTTCGGCGAGCACGAGAGCCCGGCCGTGGGCTGGCTCGTGGGCGACGTGCACGACGGCATCGCCCAGATGTTCGAGGTCGTCGAGTACGCCCGCATGCTGGTGGGCACGAAGGCCGCCGCCACGCTGTCGACCGCGTACCTGAACGCGCTGGACTACGCCAAGACGCGCCTCCAGGGTGCCGACCTCGCGCGGAAGGGCGACCGCAGCGCTCCCGACATCGCGATCATCGGCCACCCCGACGTCCGCCGCTCGCTCCTGCAGCAGAAGTACTACGCCGAGGGCATGCGCGCCCTGGTCGCGTACGCCGCGTGCGTGCTCGACGACATCGAGCTGGCTCGCCAGGACGGGGCCGGTGCGGCTGACTCGATCGCGCGCAACGACCTGCTGCTGCCGATCCTCAAGGGCTTCTGCTCCGAGAAGGGGTACGCGCTGCTGAGCGAGAGCCTGCAGGTCTTCGGTGGCTCCGGCTACCTCAAGGACTACCCGCTCGAGCAGTACGTGCGTGACTCCAAGATCGACACGATCTACGAGGGCACCACGACCATCCAGGGCATCGACCTGTTCTTCCGCAAGATCCGTCGCGACGGCGGCAAGGCGCTGGACGCCCTGCTGCTCGACGTGGAGTCGGACGCACGGGCCCTCACCGACGGCGAGGGGCGTCTCGCGCCGGTCGGCTCGTCGCTCCTGGCCGCCGCCGACGCCGTGCGGGCGACGGTGGCGCACCTGGAGGCGATGGCGGACGCCGCGGCCGACGACCCGGACCAGCTCTACCGCGTCGGCACCCACACGACCCGCCTGCTGATGATGTGCGGCGAGCTGCTCATCGGCTGGATGCTCGCTAAGCAGGCGCGGGTCGCCGCCGAGGCCCTCGAGGCCGGCACCGGGCCCTCGGGCGCCGGCTTCTACGAGGGCAAGGTCGCCGCCGCCCGCCAGTTCGCGGTCGAGCGACTCAGCACCGTGCCAGCCGAGGCCCGGGTCGTCGCCGACGCCGACCAGCCCGACCTCATGGAGCTCCCCCTCGACGCCTTCTGACGGAGGGCGGCAGGCACGACGAACGGCGACAGGGCACGGAAGAGATTCCGTGCCCTGTCGCCGTTCGTGAGGCTGTTCGCCGAGGCTCGACCCTCGGCGGGGTCAGGCGATGGAGATGGAGAGGTAGCGCTCCTGGAGGGCGGCGTCGCGCGAGAACGCGTCGGTCGGGCCCTCGTGGACGACCCGACCGGTCTCCAGGACGTAGACGCGGCTCGTCAGGTCGGTCACGAACGGCAGGTTCTGCTCGGCGACGAGGATCGCGACGTCGAACATCTGCGGCAGCCGCTGGATCGCTTCGGCGATGCCCTCGACGATCAGGGGGGCGAGACCCTCGGTGGGCTCGTCGAGCAGCAGCAGCCGGGGCCGCGACACGAGCGCGCGAGCCACGGCGACGAGCTGCTGCTCACCACCGCTGAGCTGGTTGCCCTTGCGACCGATCAGCTTGTCGAGCAGCGGCAGCGAGGCGAGCAGCTCGTCGACCGTCACCGGGTCGCGGGTGCCGGCCGCGAACTTCGCCAGCTCGAGGTTCTCGCGCACCGTCAGGTTGGTGAAGATACGCCGGTCCTCCGGCACCCAGCCCACACCGGCGCGCGCGATGGAGTCCGCTGATCTCGTCGAGATCGGCGTGCCGTCGAGCTCGATGCTGCCGGTCGAGCGCACCTGCAGGTTCATGATCGCGTTGAAGGTCGTGCTCTTGCCGGCGCCGTTGCGGCCCAGCAGGCCGACGACCTCGCCGGGCTCGACCCGCACGTCGACGTCGAAGAGCGCCTGCGCGGCGCCGTACCAAGCGTCGAGCCCGGTCGCGGACAGGACCGGGGCTCCGGGGGTCGTGCTCATGCTGCTCCTCCTCCGTGCCCGAGATACAGGGCCTTGGTGGTCTCGTGCTCGGCGACCTCGCGCGGCGTGCCCTCGAGCACGACCTGGCCGTTCGCCATCAGCACGACCCGCTCGGCGAGCGAGTGGATGACGTCCATGTCGTGCGCGGTCAGGATGATCGTCATGTCGCGACGCCCGTCCAGCATGCGCTTGAGCTGGGTCGTGGCCGCACGCGCGTCCTCGTAGCCCATGCCCGCGGTCGGCTCGTCGAGCAGCAGGATCCGCGGCTCCTGGACGATGGCCATCGCCATCTCCAGCGTCTTGCGGGCACCCTGCGCCAGGGCGGAGGCCTGCGCGTCGGCGAGCTCGGTGAGCGAGGAGTCCTCCATCGCCCGGTCGACCCGCTCGTGCACCTCGCGGTGTCCCGAGAACATGTCCCAGAACTTGATGCCGCGGCGCTGACCCGTGAGGGCCGCCATGAAGAGGTTGTCGCGCACGCTCATGGTCGGGAAGAGGCGCGCGACCTGGAAGGTGCGGCTCATGCCGGCCATCGCGCGGCTCGAGGAGCGGTGACGCGTCACGTCGCGGCCGTCGAACGTGACCCGGCCGGTCGTCGGACGGTGCTCGCCCGCGATCGTGCCGAACAGCGTCGACTTGCCCGCACCGTTCGGACCGATGATGGCCAGGCGCTCGCCCTCGGCGACCTCCAGGTTCACGTCGGTCACGGCCGGCACGCCGCCGTACGACTTGCCGACGCCTTCCAGGACCACGATGGGGCTCATCGGACACCCTCCTCGACCAGGTCGTCGGACGCGGTGGCGGCACCACTCGGCGGTGGAGCACTCTCGCCCTTGGCGGGCCGTCTGCGGCGTCGACCGGCGAGCCGGCCCGGCAGCGAGACGAAGCCGCCCGGGAGGGCGATGACGATGACCAGCAGCAGCAGGCCGACGAAGATGTTCGACTCGTGGAAGATGTTGCTCATCAGCGTCTGCGACCAGATCAGCACGACCGCGCCGATGACGGGGCCGATGAACTTGCTGGTGCCGCCGATGAGGCAGGCGACGAGGATCTCGCCCGAGATGGCGAAGGTCAGCATGCCCGGGCTGACGACGCCCTGGCCCTGCGCGATGAGCGCACCGGCCACGGCCGAGAACGCGGCGCTGACGGCGAACGCGCTGACCTGCACGCGTCGCACCCGGATGCCGAGCGCAGCGGCCCGCCACGGGTCGTCGCGCACGGCGCGCATCGCCTGTCCGGCCGTCGAGCGGCTGAGCAGCCACAGCAGCCAGACGCAGACGCCGACCACGGCGGTCGTGTAGTACCAGAGCTGCAGGTCGGAGGTCAGCGGTCCGCCGAGGATCTTGACGCCGAACAGCCCGTGGAAGCCCTCCTCGCCGTTGAGCCAGTCGACCCGGTAGGTCAGGAGCCACAGCACCTGGGCCAGCACGAGCGTGAGGATCGCGAACTCCGCGCCGCTGGTGCGCAGGGCGAACAGCGCGAACAGCGCCGCCACCACGCCGGCGACCAGGGCCGCGACGACCAGCATGACGAATCCGGACATCTCCGGGTCGCGCTCGTAGAGCAGGGCCATCGTGTAGGCGCCCATGCCGAAGAACGCGGCCTGGCCGAAGGAGAGCAGGCCGGTCCAGCCGAACAGCACGCTGGTGGCCGTGGCGAACAGCACCCAGGCCAGCGCGGTGGTCCAGGTGAAGAGCTGGCTGCCCGAGAAGAGCAGGGGCATGACCATGGCCACGGCGGCGAAGCCGATCAGCACGTGGAGCCCGGATCGTGACACGAGCGGAAGTCGTTCGAGGACGGTCATCGAGGTCACCTGGCCATCTGGATGGATCGGGAGGACGAGCCGAACAGGCCCTGGGGACGGAACATCAGGAACAGCGCGACCACGAGGTAGTAGCTGAACCCGCTGAGATCGGGCGCGGCACGGAAGATGACGCTCTCCAGCACGCCGAGCGCCATCGCCGCGACGAGCGCGCCCGGCACCGAGCCGAGTCCGCCGACGATGATGACGATGAACGCCGGAAGCATGTAGTCGGTGCTGAGCGCGAGGCCCTCGTCGATCGAGGACACCGGGGCGATCAGGGCGCCGGCCACGCCGGCCAGGAACGCGCCGATCGCGAAGACCGTGGTCGAGACGCGGCCCACGCGGATGCCGAGCGCCAGCGCCATGGTGCGGTCGTGCGAGACGGCCCGCACCCGCATGCCGAGCGAGGTCTTGGACAGCAGCAGCCAGAGTCCGACGGCGATCACGCCGCCGAGGACGACCATCGCGACGTCGTACTCGCCGATGCGGGCACCCGCGACCGTGAACGAGCCGTCGAGGGCGTCGGGGTAGCGCACGGTGCGGGGGTTGGTGCCCCACACGACGATCGCGAGGCCGAGCAGCGCCAGGAACAGCGCGAAGGCGCCCAGGAAGCTGACGGTCGGCCCGGCCTTGTAGAGGGGCCGGAACACCAGCAGCTCGCTGACGATGCCGACGATCATGACGCCGAGTCCGGCGATCAGCACGGCACCGAAGAACGAGCCGAGGCTGCCGCCCTGGATGGTCGAGGTCAGGATGAAGGCGCCGATGAGGAAGAAGCCACCGTGCGCGAAGTTGAGGACGTGCAGCACGCCGTAGATCAGCGTGAGGCCGCTGGCGACGATGAAGATCGGCACGCCTTGGGCCAGTCCTGTGACGAGGATCGTGAGGAGATCGTTCACCGACGTCTCTTTCGTGGGGGGAGGACGGAGTGGGGGTGGGCCTCGCCGGCCGTGACCTCGGGAGGTCACGGCCGGCGGGGAGGAACTACTTCTTGGCGGGGACGACCGTGCAGTCGTCGATGGCCACGCCCTGCGGCGCGTTCGGGTCGCCGACGAGCGTCGCGGTCGTGACGCCACCGGCGCCGTGGTGCGAGTCCTTGCCGACCGTCATCGTCGTGCCCTTGGGCGTCTCGATCTCGATGCCCTCGAGCGCCTTCTGGACCTCGGCGCTGTCGGTCGAGCCGGCCTTGGTGATCGCGGCCTCGAGCAGCTTGATCGCGACGTAGCCCTGGTAGGCACCCGTGTCGGGCTTCTCGCCGGTCGCCTTCTCGAAGGCCTCGACGAACGCCGTGTTCTCCTCGGTCTCCTGGCACGCGTAGAAGTAGTCGTGCACGTTGTAGATCGAGGGCGCGGTGCCGTCGAGCGCCGTGGCGGTCGGCCAGTAGACGCCGGTCTGGGCGATGACGCCGTACTGGTCGATCAGACCCGTGGGCGCGGCCTGCTGGATGAAGCTCGTGGTGCCGGCGCCGTAGATGCCGAGGAACAGTCCGCGCTTGGACTTGTCACCCGTGGCCTCCAGGCCCGAGATCTCGTTGCGCATCGTGGTGGCGCTGACCGGGACGGCGTACTGCTCGCCGACCTCGATGGTGCGGCCGAGCTCCTCCTCCATGGAGGCCTTGGCGACGTCCCACGACTGGCGCATCGCCTCGACGTCGTAGGTGACGACGTCCCAGGTCTCGATGTCGGGGTAGCGCTCGGCGAGCCCCTTGCCGATCGCGTCGGCGAGGTCGGGCATCTGCTGCCCGATCATGAAGAAGTTCGGCGTGATGGGCGGGTCGACCAGGGTGGGCGACGTGCAGTGCGCACCGATGAAGGTCATGTTGAACCGCTGCGACGCCTCGGCCGAGGACTTGCAGAGGTCGGAGGTCTGGCCGCCGATCGCCAGGGACACGTCCTGGTCGTTGAGGTCGCGCATGACCGTGGCGCTGCGGCCCGGGTCGAGCTGGTCATCGACCTCGACGAGCTCGATCTTCCACTTGCCGTCGACGCCGCCGTCGGCGTTGATCAGGTCGGCCGCGACGCGCGCGCCCTGGCCCTCGAGCTCGGCGATCGTGGCCTGCACGCCCGTGAAGGGGAGCACGACGCCGATCTTGACGGTCTCGGACGCCTCGCCCGAGTCGTCGGACCCACCGCCGCACGCCCCGAGAAGGAGCGCACCTGCCATGGTCATGGCGATTGCGCCTCGCGAGATGTTCTTACTCATCACTCACTGCTCCTGTCGAAAGGTGTCGAAGATCGAGCTGAGCCGAGCGGGGTCGTCCACGGGCCATCCGTAGTACGACGACGTCCGCTTGACGTTGTCCCCCAAGTGCTTCTTCGCGAGCGCCGGGATGTCCTCTGGACGTCCCGTCACCGAGAAGTGGTCGATGAAGTCGTCCGGCATGACCGAGGCCATCTCGTCCCACCGGTTCGACTTGGACATGGCCGTGAGCTCCGGCTGCAGGTCCTCGTAGCCGATGGCCTCGAAGACCGGGCCGTAGGCCGGCGTGGATCCGTAGAAGCCGAGCTGCGCGGCGATCTGCGCGCGACGCTCCTGGAGCTCCTGCTCGGTGTCGCCGATGGCCATGAAGATCGGCAGCGAGATTTCGATGTCGTCGATCGTGCGACCCGACTTCGCGAGGCCCCGCTCGAGCGCCGGCCAGGTGACCTTCTCGAGGTAGGCCGGGTTCGTGAACGAGTGCAGCAGGATGCCGTCGGCGACCTCGGCCGCCATCTCGACCATCTTCGGGCCGACGGCCGCGAGGTGGATCGGGATGTGGTGGTCGTGCGGCTTCGGCGCCCAGAACGGCGACATCAGCGTGTGCGTGTAGTACTCGCCCTCGAAGGTGAGGCGCTCACCGGTCCGCCAGCTCTCCCAGATCGCGCGGAGGGCGAGCACGAACTCGCGCATCTGCCCGACGGGGCTGTGCCACGGCATGCTGTAGCGGCGCTCGATGTGGGGCTTGACCTGGCTGCCGAGACCGAGGGTGAAGCGACCGTCGGCGACGCCGGCGATGTTCCAGGCCGAGTAGGCCACGGTCATCGGCGTGCGGGCCAGGGCGACCGCGATCGCGGTGCCGACACCGATCGTCGAGGTGCGGCGCGTGACCTCGTAGGCCTGGAGGAAGACGTCCAGACCGGTCTCGGTGCACCAGGCCGTGTCGTGGCCGGCGAGCTCGGCCGCCACCGCCTTGTCGCCGGACGCGATGATGTCCTTGTCCAGCAGCGTGGTGTCGATGCGCACTGTCAGTCCCTTCGATTGAACCAAGCGATTGCTTGGGTGATATAGAACACGGTCCCCGGTGTGATGTCAAGCACAGTCCGGCGGTGCGACGACCTAGCGGACGAGGTCGGTGCGGAGCACCGACTTGAGCACCTTGAGGTTGGCGTTGCGGGGCAGCTCGTCCACGAACTCCACGCGCGTGGGCTTCTTGTAGCTCGCCAGGCGGGACAGCGCGTGGTCGACCACGGCGGCCTCGTCGAGGCTCGATCCCGCGGCCCGCACCACGACGGCACAGACCGACTCCCCCCACCGGTCGTGGGGCACCCCGACGACCGCCACGTCCGCGACCCCGTCGAGCTGCGCCAGGACGCGCTCGACCTCGGCCGGGTACACGTTCATGCCGCCGCTGATGATCAGGTCGGCCTGCCGGCCGTCGACGTAGACGAAGCCGCGCTCGTCGACGTGGCCGAGGTCGCCCGTGAAGTAGCGACCGTCGCGCAGCGCAGCCCGGGTGGCTGCCTCGTTGCCCCAGTAGCCCACGAACAGGCAGGGCGAGTCGACGACGATCTCGCCCACCTCGCCCGGTGGCAGGACGTCGCCGTCCTCGCCCACGACGACCACCGACGAGGGTGCGAGCGGCCGACCGATCGTGCTGAACGGCGCCTCCGCCCCGCTCGAGCCGTCGGCGTCCAGCCGGGTCGTGGCGGCGACCGCCGCCAGGGTCTCGGTCGCCCCGTAGGACTCGACGTAGGCGGCGCCCAGCACGGCGACCATCGCCTCGCGCTGCTCGGGCGTCGCGGGCGAGGCCGAGTGGCACACGCCCGCGAGCCGGGCGATCGCGGCGGGCCGTCGGGCGGCGTGCTCGGCGAAGCCGTCCATGTACGGCGTCGGCACGAACGTGAAGGTGCTGCCGTGCTGCTCCATCCGGTCGAACCACCGGTCGAAGGTCAGCCCTGGCTGCAGGAAGTCGATGCTCGCCCCCACGGAGAGGTGCGGGTACACGAATGCCCACATCAGGGCGGTGAACGAGATCGATCCGGAGAACGCACCCTCGCCGTACGGCACCACGCGGAAGGCCACCTGGTTCGTCCGCATCGCGGCGAGCCCACCTGCGTGCGACATCATCGCGCCCTTGGGGTTGCCCGTCGTGCCGCTCGTGTAGCCGATCATCGCGAGGTCGCCGGGCGACGGCCCGACGTCCGGCGGCTCGGCCGAGCCCGTGGTCACGACGGACTCGTAGGCCGCGTCGGTCTCGGCGCCGTCCCCTCCGCCCGTGCAGACGCGCACGAGTCCCGTGGCCGCCTCGCAGGAGTCCACGACACCGGCCACGCCGCTCGTGTGGACGATCGCGGCGGCGTCACAGTCGCGCAGGATGTGGGCGAGCTCGTGCTCGCGGAACCGGGCGTTGACCGGCACCACCACGGCACCGGCGAGCGTGGTCGCGAGGTGCGGCTCGAGGCTGCGCAGGCCGTCCTCCACCATGACCGCGACCCGGTCGCCGGGTGCGACGCCGAGTCCCGCGAGGTGCCGCGCCAGGCGGGACGCGCGGTCCAGCAGGTCGGCGTAGCTCCGCTCGTGCTCGCCCGCTCGCACCGCCACGCGGTCGCCGAACTCACGACAGCGCAGCAGGACGTCGCGCAGCGTGTCCATCCGGGCCTCAGCCTCCGTGCGTGCGGAGCGCCTCGCGCCGCTCGCCCAGCAGCTGCAGCTCGTCGGCCGCGGACAGGGGGTGAGCGACGTCGGACGGATCGAGGATCTGCTCGATGTGCAGCGCGATGTCCTCGACCGTGGCGGGCTTGTCGCCCGAGCCTCCCCAGCCGCTCGTCAGTCCGGTCGTGACGCGGGCGAAGTGCCCGGCACCCGCGGAGAAGACCATGTGGGTCTCGTGGCACGCCTCGCTCGAGAGGTAGGCGACCAGCGGGGCCACGTGCTCGGCGCCGAAGGCGTCCGCGTCCTCCGGGTCGCCGGCGAGGATCGCCTCGGTCATGCGGGTGCGCGCGATGGGGCACACGACGTTGCTGAGCACCCCGGCCCGCGCCCCCTCGATCGCCAGGACGTTGGACAGACCGATGACCCCGGTCTTGGCCGAGCCGTAGGCCGCCTGTCCGAAGTTGCCGAAGGTGCCCGCGTTCGAGGCGATGAACACGAGGCGGCCGTAGCCCTGCTCCTGCATGTGGCGGAACGCCGGACGGCTCACGTACGCGGCACCGCGCAGGTGCACGTCGTGCACGGCACGGAAGTCGTCCCAGTCGAGCTTGGCGAAGCTCTTGTCGCGCAGGATGCCGGCGTTGTTCACGACGACGTCGATGCGGCCGAAGGTCTCGACGGCCGTGGCCACGATGGCCTCGCCGCCCTCGACGGTGGCGACCGAGTCGGTCGACGCGACGGCCCGGCCACCGGCGGCCTCGATCTCGTCCACGACCGCCTGGGCGGGCGTGGTCGAGCCGGCGGTGCCGTCGACCGAACCGCCGGTGTCGTTGACGACGACGACGGCGCCGCCGCGGGCCAGCTCGAGGGCGTAGGCGCGACCGAGGCCGCCGCCGGCACCGGTGACGACCGCGACGCGGTTCGCGAGGGAGAGTGCGGACATGGGTTTCCTCCGTGATGATGCGGTGCGGGTCAGGCCAGGCCGTGACGGGGCAGGACACCCTGAAGATCCGCGCGGATCTGCAGGGCCAGGTAGGTCGAGTAGAGCCGCGCCTCCATGAGCGATCCGCCCATGACCCAGAAGCCGTCCTGGGCCGTGCGGACCCACATGTTCTCCATGATGTGGTTCTCGTCGAACCCCCAGATGCGACCGACGCGGTCGGCGACCTCGTCGCCGAAGAGCAGGCGGACGCCCTCCTGCTGGTTCTCGTAGCCGGTGGCCAGGATGATCGAGTCGGCCTCGAGCAGCTCGCCGCTGAGCATGCGGACACCGCCGGCCTCGACGGTCCGGATGTCGGCCGCCTGGCGCACCGAGATGCTGCCGTCGATGATCAGGTCCGAGCACCCGACGTTGATGTAGTAGCCGCCGCCCTTGCGGAGGTACTTCATGTGGAAGCCGGTCTGGTCGGGCTCGAAGTCGGTGCGGAAGCCCGCCTTCTCGAGCCCGTCGATCAGGTCACGGTCCAGGTCGCACGTCTTGCGCGTGAGCCACTGGTAGGTGTCCTTGAGCATCGGGTAGGGCGTCGCGGCCTGCACGAAGTCGACGTCCGTGGGATCGAGCTCGTCGGAGTAGGCCGCGTAGACCATCGTGCCGCAGGGATCGAGGCTGATGACGGCTGACGGGTTGCGCTGCACCATCGTGACGCGGGCGCCGTTCTCGTGCAGGTCCTGCGCGATGTCGTGCGCGCTGCTGCCGGTGCCGAACACGACGACCGACTCGCCGGCGTGGTCCGTGCCCGAGCGGTAGGACGTGGAGTGCATGCTGCGGCCGGCGAAGTCGTCGAGCCCGTCGATCGTGGGCACCTTCGGGACGCCGCTGTGGCCGCCTGTCGCCAGCACCACGTGCGGGGTCGTGATCTGCACCTCGCCGTCGGGGCGACGGACGGTCAGCGACCACTGGCCCGTCTCGTCGTCACGGGCACCCGTCACGACCTCCGAGCCCGTCCAGACGTTGAGCTCCATCGCCTCGGCGTAGGACTCGAGCCAGTGGGCGAGCTTGTCCTTCGGCAGGAACGCCGGCCAGGTCTCGGGGTACGGCATGTACGGGAGCGTGTTGGTCGCGACCTCGTTGTGCAGGGTCAGCGAGTGGTAGCGGTGGCGCCAGTTGTCGCCGACGCGCTCGTTGCGCTCGATGACGAGCGCGTCCACGCCCATCTGACGCAGGCGCGCGCCGAGCACCAGGCCGCCGTGACCGCCGCCGATGACGACGACCTGCGGGTCGCGGTCGTCGAAGCGCTGCTCCTTGGTCCGCCGGTCGAGCCAGTTCTCCGTGCCCGCGCCGTGCTCGCGGCCCTTCGGGCGGTCGACGCCCGTGCGGACCGGGAAGCCGTGCAGCTCCTGGAGGGTCGTGAGCATGACCCAGACGGTCGGCTCGGGACCGTCGATGCGCAGCCGCACGTACGCCGTGCCGCGGCCCGCGGTCGTCTCGTAGTCGTAGAAGCCCTCCAGGACGTCGACGCCGGACCGGCGCGCGATCTTGGGCGGCGGGCGCCGCGACGACAGCTCGATCGACTTCATGCGGGCCTCCTCGGAGGTCCGGCCGAAGGCGTCGGTGATCTCGTCGCGACCCGCGAACGTGCGGTACCGCCAGGTGAAGGCGAGGTAGTCGATCCAGTAGCCGTCCGCGGCGAAGAGCATCGCGAAGTCGCGGGGCGCGGGCGAGCTCACCGCCTCGCGCAGCTGGTCGAGCCAGCTCTCGAACTCGTGCAGCGCGCGGCTGCCGCGCTCGATCGCTTCTCGGGTGTCATCGGTCGTCACGGCGTTAACCTAGCAAGTGATAGGTTGGTTTGTCGAGAGTAAATTGATCAAGCGCTAGGGCGGCCCGGTGTGTTTACACTGCTCGGCATGACGAGTACCGATGCGGCCACCAAGGCCGACGTGGCGGCCCGCCCCAAGCGAGGGGGTGGCCGCGACCGCCGCGGTGAGCTCATCGCGATCGCGAGCGAGCTCTTCGCCGAGCGCGGCTTCCTGGCGACGACGATCCGCGACATCGCCGATGCCGCCGGCATCCAGTCCGGCAGCCTGTACCACCACTTCACCTCGAAGGAGTCGATGGTCGAGGAGCTGCTGGCGGACTACTGGACCACCCTGCTCCAGCGATACCGCGAGGTCGTCGACAGCGAGCCCGACGCGACGAAGGCGACCCGCGGACTGGTCCGCGCGTCGGTGCTGCTGCTCGACGAGTGCGCGCTGGCGCTGCGGGTCATGCTCAACGACTGGACCTACCTGTCGGAGACGTTCCCCTTCATGGAGGAGTCGCTCGCGGAGTGCCAGGCGATCTGGCTCGACGTCATCGAGCGCGGCGTCGCCGAGGGGTCGCTGAGCTCCGAGGTCGACGCGACGATCTGCTACCGCACCGTCATGGCCTCGGTCAGCGGCACGGCGCGCTGGTTCCGCCCCGAGGGCAAGGTCAGCGTCGAGGCGCTCGCCGACGACATGGCCAACATCTTCATGAGCGGCTTCGCGGCGCGATCTTGACCGATCGCGCCGCGAAGGCGGGTGCTGGGACCGGCAGGTCTCAGCGCAGCTCGTACACGTCGTAGCGCACCTGGCCGGCCGTGGTGTCGATCGAGCCCTTGCCGACGAACAGGCTGGAGTTCAGCCACGTGTAGCGCTCGTCCGCGACCTCGAAGGTGATCGCGGTGTACATCGTGGCGCCGTTCATGCCGCCCGACGCGTCGCCGCGGCCCTGGTACGTCATGTAGACGAAGGCCCCGTCGTCGGTCTTGAGGGCCATGCGGACGTCCGGGATCGCCGTGCCGTCCGGGCCGATCAGCAGCCAGTCGGCCGCCGACTCGCCCCGCTGGGAGGCGGAGAGGCGCTCGCCCTCGAGGCGGCCGTCGGTGATGCCGACGACGATCCGCTGACCCAGGGGCGTCTGCCCCGCGAAGTCGGGCTTCGCGATCGGGTTGGCGGTGAGCGTGCAGAAAGGGACCAGCTCCATATGTCTTCTTCTCCTAGATCTCGAGCACGTGGGCGGCCGACACGGCGGTCGTGCCCTTGATGAGTCCGCCGCCGCACTGGACGAACGCGCGACGAGCACCGGCGACCTGACGGGCGCCGGCCAGGCCACGCAGCTGCGTGACGGCCTCGTAGACCTGCGCCACACCGGTGGCGCCGATCGGGTGACCCTTGGCGACGAGCCCGCCGGAGGGGTTGACCGGGAGGTCGCCCTTCAGCGTCGTGTGGCCCGTCTCGACCCACTTCATCTCGTCACCCGGTCGGCACAGGCCCGACTCGACCCACGAGACGATCTCGCCCGGGGTCGTCGCGTCGTGCAGCTCGGCGAAGTCCATGTCCTCGGGCCCGAGCCCCGCCTGCTCCCACGCGGCCGCGGCCGAGTACTCGTGCGAGTCGGACGGACCGGTGCTGTCGGCCGAGAGCGAGCGCATCTGCGAGGCGCGGATGCGCACCCCGCCCGGGCTCGTCGGCGCGGAGATGATCGCGGCCGCGGCACCGTCACCGACGGGCGAGCACATCAGGACCGTCAGCGGTCCGAGCACCGAGCGCGAGGCGAGGATCTCCTCCGGGCTCATCGGGGTGCGGCGCTGCGCGAGCGGATTGAGCGAGCCGTTGTAGTGCGCCTTCGAGGCGACCTGCGCGAACGCCTCGGGGGTCAGTCCGCGCTCGTTGAGCAGCAGGTCGGCGACCTTGGCGTACCGGTCGATGAAGGGGCTGCGGCTGACGCCGGCTCCCTCGCCGATGTCCATGTAGTCGACGTCCATCCCGCCCATGAAGGCCGAGAAGCTCTTCTGCTTGTCGGAGGAGTACAGCTTCTCAGCACCGACGACGAGGACCGTGTCGTACTGACCACCGGCGACCGCGCTCCACCCGAGGTGGAAGGCGTTCGCGCCCGACGCGCAGGCGTTCTCGACGTTCGTGACCGGCAGCGCGGGAGCACCCATGTGGTGCGTCACCGTCTCGCCGCGGATCGAGTGCTGGCCGTACATGACGCCGGCCGCGACGTTGCCGAAGAACACCGCCTGGACGTCGTTCCAGCCGACGCCCGCGTCCTCGAACGCGGCGTTGATGGCCCGCGCCGAGAGATCCTTCAGGCTGACGTCCTCGAACCGGCCGAACGGGGTCATGCCGACCCCTTGCACCACGGTCTCGCGCATGTTTCCTACCTCTTCCTCATGAGTGGTCGCCCGAGGCGAGCGAGCCGTCCTTGGCTGCCGCCGCGTAGCGGGCGTCGTACCGTCCGTCGGCCGTGCGTCCCCCGTCGATGACGAGGCACTGGCCCGTGATGAAAGCGGCCTCGTCCGATCCGAGGAAGGCGACGGCGGCCGCCGCCTCGTCCGGACGGCCCTGGCGACGCATCGGCTGCATCAGGTCGCGACCGATGCGCTTGGCCTCGTCGTCGCCGAAGCCGTGCCGCACCATGTCGGTGTCGATCACGCCCAGCGCGACCGCGTTGGAGCGGATGCCGCGCTCGGCGTACCGCACCCCGAAGTGGCGCGAGACCGCGAGGAGCGCAGCCTTGGACGCCTCGTACGAGAGCGAGTAGCCGCTCGAGATGATGCCGGCGATCGAGGTCACGAAGACGAACGAGCCCTGGCCGCGCTCGAGCATGCCCGGCAGCGCGCTCTGCGCGACGAGCCAGTGCGAACGGACGTTGACGTCGTTGACGAGCTGCCAGTCCTCGACGGTCTGGGTGCGGCCGGGGTAGCGGCCCGTGATGCCGACGTTGCAGACGACCAGGTCCAGCGGACCGATCGCCTCCTCGGCGCGGCTGACGAGCGAGCGGCACGACTCGACGTCGCCCGCGTCCGACTGCAGGGCGACGGCGTCGTCGCGGCCGGAGGCGGTGACGGTGGCCTGGGCACGGTCGAGGTCGACGTCGGACACGGCGATCCGCGCCCCCTCGGCGGCGAGCCGCAGAGCGATCTGCGCGCCGTTCGCCCCCAGGGCGTCCGGGCCGGCGGCACCGCCGCCGACGACGAGCACGGCTCGACCCTCGTACCGTCCGGTCATCGCATCCTCCGTCGGCTCGGCGTGGGCCGGCCCTGTCGTGTGTCGCCGCCTCGGACGACCGCGCACCACCGGCGCGCAGTAGCCAAGCAAGCGCTTGGCTTGTAACGTAGCACACGTCCTATGCCGACAGAAGGGCCGCGATGAGCACCCCCACCCCCTCCCTCGAGGACTTCACCCGCGAGGCGCTCGACTTCGTCGGTGCGCACCAGAAGCGCGCGACGCACGACGCCTCGCTCGAGCCGACCTACAGCGTCCTCCCCGAGAAGCCGCGCGAGGTCGAGGAGCGCGAGCTGGCCGAGGCGCTCGCCTGGCGCAAGACGACGTTCGACGCCGGCTTCGGCTGGGTCGACGGCCCCGGCGCCCACGGCGGACGCGACCTCCCGCCCGCCTACGCGGACGCCTACCGCGGGGTGGAGCGACTCTTCGACGTGCCGGACGAGGCGTACACCCGGTTCAGCGTCGGCATCCTGTGCCCCGCGCTCCTCGAGCACGCGGACCCGGCCCTCGCCGCCGAGATGCTGCGCCCGCTGCGACGCACCGACCTGGTCGCCTGCCAGCTCTTCTCCGAGCCCGGCGCCGGGTCCGACATGGCCGCGGCCCGCACGCGAGCCCGGCTCGACGGCCAGGAGTGGGTCGTGGACGGTCAGAAGGTCTGGACGTCCGGAGCGCACTACAGCGAGGTGGGGCTGCTGCTTGCCCGCACCGAGCCGGGATCGCGGCGCAACGCCGGTCTCACGGCCTTCCTCATCGACATGGACCAGCCGGGCATCGAGGTGCGACCCATCCGCCAGATGACCGGCGGCGCCTCCTTCAGCGAGGTCTTCCTCGACGGGGCACGCGTCCCGGACCACCGCCGCGTGGGCGAGGTCGGACAGGGCTGGTCGGTCATCATGACGACGATGCGCTTCGAGCGCGCCGTCATCGGCACCGACGGCGGCATCGACCTGGTCCTGCTCGACCAGCTCGCCCGACTCGCCCGCGACGAGGGGCTGGGCGAGGACTCGGCCACGCTCGACGCGCTCGGCGACATCCTGGTCCGCGGACGTTCCGCCGCCGCGATGACGCAGGAGTTCCTGGCCCGGGCGAACGGCGGCCCCGGCCCGGAGATGTCGATGTCGAAGCTGCTGCTGACCGACAACCTCGGCCGTGTCGCGCAGACCGCCCACGACCTCCTCGACGAGCGCATGACGGTGCGCCGCGACCCGGAGTTCGCCTGGCACCAGCTCGCCCTGAGCCTCGAGGGCCTGCGCATCGGCGGCGGCACCGACGAGATCATGCGCACGATCGTCGCGGAGCGCGTCCTGGGCCTCCCCCGGACACCCGTCCCCGCCGCTGCACCAACCAAGCGCTCGCTTTGATACCTTTGCTGTCGTCTCCCGGAAGGACCACCATGCCCACCACCCCGTTCGACCTGTTCTCCATCGACTCCCTGGTCGACGAGGAGACGCGTGCCATCGCCGCGACCGTGCGCCGCTTCGGCGACGACCGCCTGCGTCCGCACGTCCCCACCTGGTTCGAGGACGGCGACATCCCTGCCCGCGAGCTCGCGAAGGAGCTCGGCTCCCTCGGGGTGCTCGGCATGCACCTGACCGGTTACGGCTGCGCCGGCGCCAGCGCGACCGCCTACGGCATGGCGTGCCTCGAGCTCGAGGCCGTCGACTCCGGCATCCGCTCGCTCGTCTCGGTGCAGGGATCGCTGGCGATGTTCGCGATCTGGCGGTTCGGCTCCGAGGAACAGAAGTCCGAGTGGCTGCCGCGCATGGCCGCGGGCGACGCGATCGGCTGCTTCGGCCTGACCGAGCCCGACGTCGGCTCCGACCCCGGCGCGATGAAGACCCGGGCCCGCCGCGACGGTGACGACTGGATCCTGCGCGGCAACAAGATGTGGATCACCAACGGTTCCGTCGCCGACGTCGCCGTGGTCTGGGCGCAGACCGAGGACGGCGTTCGGGGCTTCGTCGTGCCGACCGACACCCCCGGCTTCAGCGCGGTCACGCTGAAGGGCAAGCTCTCGCTCCGCGCGTCGGTCACCTCCGAGCTCGTGCTCGAGGACGTGCGGCTGCCGCAGTCGGCGATGCTGCCCGAGGCCAAGGGCCTCTCCGGACCGCTTGCCTGCCTCAACGAGGCGCGGTTCGGCATCGTGTTCGGCGCCGTCGGTGCCGCACGCGACTGCCTCGAGACCGCGATCGCCTACGCGGAGGACCGCCAGCTCTTCGGGCGGCCCCTCTCCGGGTTCCAGCTGACGCAGGCGAAGTTCGCCGACGCCGCCCTCGAGGTCGGCAAGGCGGCCCTGCTCGCGCTGCACCTGGGACGCCTCAAGGACGCCGGCGACCTGCGGCCCGCGCAGGTCAGCCTCGGCAAGCTGAACAACGTGCGCGAGGCGATCGCGATCGCGCGCGAGTGCCGCACCGTGCTCGGCGCGGCCGGCATCACCGGCGAGTACCCGATCCTGCGGCACGCCAACAACCTGGAGTCGGTGCTGACCTACGAGGGCACCTCCGAGGTGCACCAGCTCGTCATCGGCAAGGAGCTCACGGGGCACGCCGCCTTCCGCTGACCCCACCCCGCCCCTCGCCAGATGTATCCAGCTTGGGCCCGTTCTCCGCACGGAGAATGGGCCCATGCTCGTCACATCTGGCTGGGTCAGTCGTCGAAGCCGACGAACGTGGCGGCCTCGGCGAGGGACTTGCGGCGCGAGACCACGGCGTTCGCCGGGAACGTCTCGTCCGGCCAGCCGAGCGCGACGCACGTCTGGATCACCTGGTCGTCGGCGATGCCGGCGTGCTCGCGCACCACGGGCGACTGCATGATGCCCTGGCTGTTGATGACGCAGCCCAGCCCGCGCGACCACGCGGCATTCACGAGCGCGTTGGTCACGGCCCCGCAGTCGAAGGTCGCGATGTCGTTGCCGTAGAGCACGCGGTCGTAGGTGATGACGATCGAGACCGGGGCGTCGAACTGGCGGAACCCGCGCAGCACCCAGTCCTGGCGCATCTCGGCGTCCTCGCGCGCGATGCCCATCGCGCCGAAGAGCTGCTTGGCGATCTCGACCTGCCGCTCGCGGTGCTGCCCGGTGTAGGGCTCACCCATGCGGAACTCGCGCGAGTCGGGCACGCCGGCGAGGGTGCGCTCGGTGTTGCCGGCGCGGATGCGGTCCAGCACCTCGCCCGTGACCACGGTGAAGCTCCACGGCTGCGAGTTGAGCGAGGAGGGCGCCCGCATGGCCAGCGTGAGAATCTCCTCGATGAGCTCGCGCGGGACCGGGTCCGACGTGAATCCCCGGATGCTGCGGCGGCCCGTCACGACCTCGGCGTAGGTGTCCATGCGTCATCTTCTCCCGAACGGCTGCGAACGAGCCCGGGACGCCCCATCCCGGCCTAGGCTGCTGCGATGACCGACGTCCTGGACGAGGGACCGTTCTTCCACGGCACGAAGGCCGATCTCCGCCTCGGCGACCTGTTGACGGCGGGATTCCGCTCGAACTACCGGCCCGAGGTCGTGATGAACCACGTGTACTTCACGGCGCTGCAGGCCGGAGCCGGGCTCGCCGCAGAGCTGGCGGCCGGCGACGGCACGCCACGGGTGTTCGTCGTCGAGCCGACCGGAGCGTTCGAGGACGATCCGAACGTGACCGACAAGAAGTTCCCCGGCAACCCGACCCGCTCCTACCGCAGCCGCGAGCCCGTCAGGATCGTCGGCGAGGTGGACGACTGGACCCGGCTGACGCCCGAGGCGCTCCGGGAGTGGCACGAGCGCCTGGTCGCGCTCCGCGCCGACGAGCGCGGCGAGATCATCAACTGAGCGCGAGCACCGAGCCTCACTCGCCGGGGTAGACCAGGCCGATCTGGCGTCGGACCTCGTCCAGGGTCTCCATGACCGCCACGCTCTCCGCGGGCGGCAGCACGTCCGTGTCGGTCCGTCCCTCGCGCACGAGCCGCTCGAGCTCGAGGGCCTGGAGCTGCATGCCGCGTCCGGGCACGGATCCGTCGAAGGACTCGACCACGCGGCCGTCCGGCGCGACGACCCGCATCGTGGTCGGCCGGTACCAGGTGGGGTCGATCTCGACCCGCGCCTCCGTGCCGAGCACGACGGCGTCGTTGCGGCCGGCGACGTCGAGCGCCGAGTGCGTCACGGCCTGCTGCCCCTGGTCGTAGGTCAGCACCACGGTGGTCTGCGCGTCGACCCCCGTGGCCGTGGGGGTCGACCGTGCGGTGATCGCCTGTGGCACTCCGAGGACGTCGTGCGCTAACGAGATGGGGTAGATCCCGAGGTCGAGCAGGGCACCGCCGCCGAGCGCCGGGCTCTGGAGTCGGTGCTCTGGATCGCTGGGCAGACGCTGGCTGTGGTCGGCGGTCAGCGCGCGCACCTCGCCGATCGCGCCCGACGACACGATCTCGCGCAGCCGGACCATGTGCGGGAGGAAGCGCGTCCACATCGCCTCGAGCACCACGAGCCCACGCGACTCGGCCTCGGCGACGACCTGGCGGGCCTCGGCGGCGTTCAGCGTGAACGGCTTCTCGACGAGCACGTGCTTGCCCGCCCGCAGCGCCAGCAGCGCGTGCTCGGCGTGGAACGGGTGCGGCGTGCCGACGTAGACGACGTCGACCTCCGGGTCGTCGACCAGCGCGGCGTAGCTCGCGTGCGCCCGCGGCACCTCCAGCTCGGCCGCGAAGGCGTCGGCCGACTCCTGCGAGCGCGATCCGGCGGCGCGGAGGTCCAGACCCGCGACCCGCAGGTCGGCGCCGAACTTCCTCGAGATCCCGCCGAGCCCCAGGATCCCCCACCGCAGTCGATCAGCCATGTCGGGAGGCTAGCCGGGCCGGTGCACCTCTCCCACGACCGCGTCGATCAGGCGGTCGAGCACGGCGTGCATCGCGTCACGAAGGGCCGGGTCGTCGGGCCGGTCCGCCAGCCTGAGGGCCGCCTCGTTCATCGCTCCCGAGAGCTGGGCCGTCGCGGCGTCGAGGTCCGGCCCGACGACACCGCAGCCCGTGAGCGCGTCCCGGAGGTGCGCCTCCGACGCGGCCGCGTCGAGCGCGCGCCACTCGGCCCATCCGATCACCGCGGGCACCTCGACGAGCAGGAGCCGCGCGGAGGGCCCGGCCGTGACGGCGTCGAGGAACGCGTGGCTCCCCGAGCGCAGCTGGTCGAGCGGGTCGGGCTGCTCCTGCGCCGCCGCCACGACCGCGGCGGCGACGTCCGACTGCAGCGCAGCCGCCACGGCGCGCACCATCCCGGACTTGCTGCCGAAGTGGTGCGTCACCGCGCCCCGCGTGACGCCCGCGACGCGAGCGACCTGGTCGAGCGACACCGCGGCCACGCCCTGCTCGACGAAGAGATCGGTGGCGGTCCGCAGCACGGTGCGGGCCGTCTCGGCCGCAGCGGCAGCGGTGGCTCTCGGCATCGGCTCTTCCTTTACGTACGTGACGTATGTATCGTGGAACGCGTTACATACCGATTGTACGTAAAGGAGTCCTGATGAATCCCACGAGCCTCTACCCGGTCCTGATGTCGGACGACGTCGCCGCCGCCGCCGACTTCTACCGCGCCGCGCTCGACGCCACGACGACCTTCGAGACCGACTGGTACGTCAGCCTGCAGGTCGGACGCTTCGAGCTGGCCGTGCTGCAGCACGACCACCCGACGATCCCCGAGGGCTTCCGCGCCCTTCCCAGCGGCGTGCTCCTCAACGTCGAGGTCGAGGACGTCGACCGGGTGCACGACCGGTTCACCTCCGACCTCGGGCTCGCGCCGGTGCTGTCGCTTCGGAGCGAGACCTTCGGCCAGCGGCACTTCATCGTGGCGGCGCCCGACGGGGTGCTGCTCGACGTCATCCAACCGATCGAGCCGGGCCCCGAGCACGCCGACGCCTTCGCCGTCGCAGCGACATGAACGGCTCCTCTCGCTAACCTCGGGTGATGGCAGAGATCGTGTTCTTCCACCACGCCGGTGGACTGACCGCAGGCGTGCGCTCGTTCGCCGACACGTTGCGGGCCGCCGGCCACACCGTGCACACCCCCGACCTGTTCGAGGGGCGCACCTTCACCGCGGTCGAGGACGGGGTGGCCTTCGCCCAGTCCCTGGGTCCGCAGGTCGTCGCCGATCGCGTGGCCGACGCCGTCCAAGGACTGCCGACCGAGCTGGTCTACGGCGGGGCGTCGCTCGGGTCAGTGCGGGCGGCCGAGCAGGTCTTCGAGCGTCCCGGAGCACGCGGTGCGTTCTTCCTCTACGGCGCCGTGGCCCCCTCGTGGTGGGAGTCGAGCTGGCCCGCGGGGGTCCCGGTGCAGGCCCACCAGGCCGAGGTCGACCCGTGGCGCGAGGTCGAGGCCGAGGAGGAGCTCGCGGGCATGCCCGGCGCCGAGGTGTTCGTGTACCCCGTCACCGGCCACCTCTTCGCCGAGGCCGGCCACCCGGAGTTCGACGCCGAGGCCAGCAAACTGCTGACCAGCCGGGTGCTCGACTTCCTCGCCGCGATCGACGCCGCCTAGGCCGCCCGCGCACCGGCGCCGCCGGGCCGTGGACGGCCCTCGTAGTCTCGACGCGTGTCGCACCAGAGCGTTGACTCTGCCCCCGTCCCGTCCGAGCTGCCGGCGGCTCCCGATCTCAGGATGGTCGTCGTCGACATGGACGGAACCCTGCTCGACGGGCGCGGCGAGGTGCCCGACGCGCTGTGGCCCCTGCTGCGGGCGATGCACGAGCGAGGCATCGCGTTCGTGCCGGCCAGCGGCCGTCAGCACGCCACCCTCGCCCGACTGTTCGACCGTGCGTCCGAGGGCATGCCCGTCATTGCCGAGAACGGGACGTACGTCGCGCGCGACGGCGTCGAGCTCGCCTCGGTCACACTCGACCGGGAGCTCGTGATCACCGCGGTCGCCCTCCTCCGCGACCTGGCCATCCAGGGCCGCAACCTCGGCGTGGTCCTGTGCGGCAAGCGGTCGGCCTACGTCGAGCGCACCGACGAGACCTTTCTCGCCGAGGCCCGCCGGTACTACGTGGCCCTCGCCTCGGTCGACGACCTGCTCGCGGTCGACGACGACGTGCTCAAGCTCGCGATCTTCGACTTCGACGACGCCGAGACCGGCACCGCGCCCTCGCTCGAGCGCTTCCGCGAGACGCACCAGGTGGTCGTCTCCGGCGAGCACTGGATCGACGTCATGGCCGCGGGGGTCAACAAGGGCCACGCCGTGCGGATGCTCCAGGCCGAGCTCGGCGTGACGGCCGCGCAGACCGCCGCGTTCGGCGACTACCTCAACGACCTCGAGATGCTCGACGCCGCGGACCTGTCGTTCGCGATGGCCAACGCCCACCCCGAGGTCATGGCCCGGGCTCGCTACACGGCTCCCTCGAACACCGACCTCGGTGTCGTCACGACGCTCCGCGCCCTGCTGGGGACCGACGGAGTGTCGCCGGGCGCCTGACACTGCGTCAGTCTGTCGGCGGTCCGACCGGCTCTCGCGGCGATGCTCGAGGGGTGACCACCGACCTCACCCCACCGTCGTCCCCCGTCCTGACCGACGCCCTCGAGCAGCTCGCCGAGGCCGTCGACCTGCTCGGCCTCGGCGAGGGAGTCCGCCGCACCCTCGCGCAACCACGGCGGGAGGTGACGGTGAGCATCCCGCTGCGCCGCGACGACGGCTCGGTCGAGGTCCTCACGGGGCACCGGGTCCAGCACAACCTCACCCGCGGACCGGCCAAGGGCGGCGTCCGGTTCAGTGCGGACGTGACGCTGGACGAGGTGCGCGCCCTGGCCATGTGGATGACGTGGAAGTGCGCGCTCGTCGACGTGCCCTACGGCGGCGGCAAGGGTGGGGTGCGCTTCGACCCCACGCAGTACTCACGGGCCGAGGTCGAGCGGGCGACGCGTCGCTACACCAGCGAGATCGCGCCGCTGATCGGCCCGGACCGCGACATCCCGGCGCCCGACCTGGGCACCGACGAGCAGGTCATGGCCTGGATGATGGACACGTACTCCACCGGCGCGGGCCACACCGAGCTCGGCGTGGTCACGGGCAAGCCGCTGGCCCTCGGCGGATCCCTGGGCCGGCAGACCGCGACGTCGCGCGGCGTCACCCACGTGGCCCTCGCGGCCCTCGCCTCCCGCGGCATCGCGGCCAGGGGCTCGCGGGCTGCGGTGCAGGGCTTCGGCAAGGTCGGTCGCTACACCGCACGCTTCCTCGACGAGGCCGGGGTGCGCGTGATCGCGGTCAGCGACCAGCACGGCGCGGTCGTCGACGGAGCGGGCCTCGACGTCCCGGCCCTGGAGGCGCACGTGGACGCGACGGGATCGGTGGTCGGCTTCGCGTGCAGCGAGCCGTTGCAGGCCAAGGACGACCTGCTCACCCTGCCCGTCGACCTCCTCGTGCCGGCGGCCGTCGAGGGCGTCATCCACGCGGACAACGCCGACCGGGTCCTCGCGCGCGTCGTCGTCGAGGGGGCCAACGGACCGACCACCCGGCAGGCCGACGCGATCCTGGCCGACCGCGGAGTCCTCGTGGTGCCGGACATCCTCGCGAACGCCGGCGGCGTCGTCGTCTCCTACTTCGAGTGGGTCCAGGCCAACCAGGCGTTCTGGTGGAGCGAGGCGGAGGTCGAGGAGCGCCTCGCCACCCGGATGTCGCTCGCGTGGGACCGCACGACCGAGGTCGCGGCGAAGCACGACGTCTCGCTCCGTTCGGCGGCCACGGGTCTCGCGGTCGGCGCCGTGGCGGAGGCCCACCGACTGCGGGGTCTCTACCCGTAGGCCGCTATCCGTGAGCCCCTACCCGTGAGCCCGCTCAGTCGGAGGTCTCGCCGGCCAGCTGCGCGGCGACCAGAGCCACGTGGAGGGACACGCGCACGTCCGGGTCGTCGAGGTCGACGCCCAGGAGCCGCTCGATCCTGGCGACCCGGTCGTAGAAGACGGGGCGCGAGAGGTGCACGCTCGCCGCCGCCTCGGACTTGCTGGTCGGGTGCGTCAGCAGGGCCTCGAGGACCGCCGTGTGGCCCGTGCCGTGCTGGGCGTCGTGGTCCCACAGCGGCGCGAGCTCGCGGCGCACGAACAGGCGCACGCGGTCGTCCTCACCGAGCAGGGCGAGCAGGCCACGCAGGTGGACGTCCTCCAGGCGGTGCACGCGATGCGTCTCCGGACGCTTGACCGACGACAGCACGTGGGCGCTCTCGCGCAGGGTCCGGTCGACCTCGGTGACGGTCGCGACCGGGCGGCCTGCGCCGACCACTGCCTGCCGCCGACGGTGGATCGCCTCGGCCACCTGGTCGGCCACCCGGTCGACCTGCGCGGCGCTCGGGCCCGCGAGCAGCACGCGCACCGTCCCGTCGACCTCGCACACCAGGGCGGGCGTCCTCGCGGTGTGGGCGGTGTGGACCGCGGCGGCGATGACGTCGTCGACGACGTGCGGCAGGGACTCGCGCCCGTCGGTCACGGGGCGCACCGCGAGGGCCACGTACTGGTGCCGCACCAGCGGGAACCCGACCACCTCGCAGCGACGCAGGACCTGCGCGTCGGTCGGGTCGTGGATCAGTCCGAGCACGAGCTCCTGGTGCGAGCGGCGCACCTGGCTGTCGCGCTGGCGGTCGTGCAGCCGGTGCATCGCCAGCGCGGCGGCCCCCCGCTCCACCACGGCGACGAGTCGCTGGCCCGGCTCGACCGGAGACTGGACGACCAGGCGGCCCCAGCCCCGCTCGCGCCGCCCGATCCGGGTGACCAGCCAGCCCTGGCGCCGGTCCCACGTCGTGCGCGAGTCCAGCGTGACCGATCGTGATCGCGCGGCCCAGTTGTACATGAAGTCCCGCACGCCCGACGGGCCGGGGCGGAAGTCCACGACCTGGTGGTCGCTGTTCTCGAGCACGACGGTTGCTCCCGCGAGCTGCTGGACCGCTCCGAGGATCTGCTCGGGGGCGGCCTCGCCGATGCTCAGCTCGGTGAACGTCTCGTGCACCTCGTGCGCCTCGCGCAGCTCGCGCAGGCGCTGGTCGACGATGCGCTCGCCGAGCTCCTGGGTCACCGCCGCGAAGCGCACCTCGTGGTGCAGCACGACCAGCGGCAGGCCGAGCGCCTCGCAGGAGCTCACGAGGGCCGCCGGCGCCTCGGACCACCGTCGTCCCAGCTCGATGACGACCCCCGCGACACCGCTGGCGTCCAGGCTCGAGGCGAAGGCGACCAGTCCGTCCTCGGAGTCGGGCAGCGCGATGCCGGTGCTCAGCAGGAGGTCGCCCTCCCGCAGCAGGGGGGCGATGTCCGCGAGCTCGGTCGAGTGGACCCACCGCACGGGCCGCGTCAGGCCGTCGGCACCCGCGACGACCTCGGGTCCGGCGTGCCGCAGCACGTCGAGGTCCAGGGCGTCGGCCACGGTCACGGGCGTCATCACGAGTCGGGAGCCTACACATCGTTCGCGGACTCTGCGGCTCCCTACATTCTGTCGCCTCCGCGCCGGTGTCGGCCGACCCACGATGGGCGGGACGAAAGGGAGACCACATGACCACCGTGATCCACCACTGGCTCGACGGAGCGCCGTTCGACGGGCAGTCCGGGGCGACCGCCGACGTGACGAACCCCGCCACCGGAGAGGTCACCGGCCGCGTGGCCCTCGCCTCCGAGGCCGACGCCGCCGCCGTGATCGCGTCGGCGAGGGCGGCCTCCCTGACCTGGGGCGCGACCTCGGTCGCACGCCGGACCCAGGTGGTCTTCGCGTTCCGCGAGCTGCTGAACGCCCGCAAGGACGAGCTCGCCCGCCTGATCACCGCCGAGCACGGCAAGGTCCACTCCGACGCCCTCGGCGAGGTCGCCCGGGGCCAGGAGGTCGTGGAGCTCGCCTGCGGGATCCCGCACCTGCTCAAGGGCGGTCACTCCGAGAACGCCTCGACCGGGGTCGACGTGCACTCCAAGCGCGAGCCCCTCGGCGTCGTGGGCATCATCAGCCCGTTCAACTTCCCGGCGATGGTGCCGATGTGGTTCTTCCCGATCGCCATCGCGGTGGGCAACGCCGTGGTGCTGAAGCCGTCGGAGAAGGACCCGTCCGCGGCGCTGTGGATCGCCCGCCTCTGGAAGGAGGCCGGTCTGCCGGACGGCGTCTTCAACGTCCTCCAGGGCGACAAGGTCGCGGTCGACGCGCTCCTGCAGAGCCCGGACGTCGCGGCCATCAGCTTCGTCGGCTCGACCCCGATCGCCGAGTACGTCTATCGCGAGGCGAGCGCGCACGGCAAGCGCGTGCAGGCCCTCGGCGGCGCCAAGAACCACATGGTCGTGCTGCCCGACGCCGACCTCGACCTCGCGGCCGACTCCGCCGTCAACGCGGGCTACGGCTCGGCGGGCGAGCGATGCATGGCGATCAGCGTCCTGGTCGCCGTCGAGCCGATCGCCGACGACCTCGTCGCGCGCATCGCCGAGCGCACGCGCACGCTGCGCACCGGCGACGGTCGCGAGGGCGACGGCCCCGAGGCCGACATGGGTCCGCTCGTCACGCGCGCGCACCGCGACCGCGTCGCCGGCTTCATCGAGTCCGGCGAGCGGGCCGGCGCGAAGCTCGTCGTCGACGGCCGCGACGTCCGTCCGGCCGGCGAGGCCGACGGCTTCTGGCTGGGTCCGACCCTGTTCGACCACGTGACGCCCGACATGGACGTGTACCGCGAGGAGATCTTCGGCCCGGTGCTCGCGGTCGTGCGCGTCGCGACCTACGAGGAGGCGCTCGCCCTCGTCAACGCCAACGAGTACGGCAACGGCACCGCGATCTTCACCAACGACGGCGGTGCCGCCCGGCGGTTCGAGGCCGACGTGCAGGTCGGCATGATCGGCGTCAACGTGCCGATCCCCGTGCCGGTCGCCTACTACTCCTTCGGCGGGTGGAAGCGGTCGCTGTTCGGCGACACCCACGCCCACGGCACGGAGGGCGTGCACTTCTTCACGCGGGGCAAGGTCGTGACCTCGCGCTGGCCCGATCCTGCGCAGCGACGCGTGGGCGGTCTCGAGCTGGGGTTCCCCCGCAATGACTGACACCTCGAGGACCGACACCGTGGAGGAGCCCACCGTGACGACCTTCGACGACCCGCAGCGCGCCTACGAGCTCGACCGCGCCCACGTCTTCCACTCGTGGTCGGCCCAGCAGCAGATCAGCCCGATGACGGTCAGCCGCGCCGAGGGGTCGTTCCTCTGGGACGGCGACGGCCACAAGTACCTCGACTTCACCTCGCAGCTGGTGTTCACGAACCTGGGCCACCAGCACCCGCGCATCGTGGAGGCGATCCAGCGGCAGGCCGGCGAGCTCTGCACCATCGCGCCGGCGCACGCCAACGGGGCGCGCTCCGAGGCCGCGCGGCTCATCGCCGAGCGCACGCCCGGCGACCTCGACCACGTGTTCTTCACCAACGGCGGCGCCGACGCGAACGAGCACGCGGTCCGCATGGCGCGCCTGCACACCGGTCGGCACAAGGTGCTCGCGCGGTACCGCTCGTACCACGGCGGCAGCCACCTGGCGATCAACCTCACGGGCGACCCGCGCCGCTGGCCCAACGACCACGCGACCGACGGCGTCGTGCACTTCTTCGGCCCGTTCCTCTACCGCAGCGCGTTCTCGGCCACGACCGAGGCCGAGGAGTGCGAGCGGGCGCTGGAGCACCTCGAGCAGGTCATCGCCCTCGAGGGTCCGAGCACCATCGCGGCCATCGTGCTCGAGTCGATCCCCGGCACCGCCGGCATCATGGTGCCCCCGCCCGGCTACCTCGCGGGGGTGCGCGAGCTCTGCGACCGCTTCGGCATCGTGCTGATCGCCGACGAGGTCATGTCCGGGTTCGGGCGGGCCGGCCGCTGGTTCGCGATCGACCACGCCGGGGTCGTCCCCGACCTGCTGACCTTCGCGAAGGGCGTCAACTCGGGATACGTGCCCCTCGGCGGCGTCGCGATCAGCGACGCCATCTACGCGACCTTCGCCGACCGCGCCTACCCGGGCGGCCTGACGTACTCCGGGCACCCGCTCGCGTGCGCGGCAGCCGTGGCCACGATCGAGGCGATGGAGGACGAGGGCGTCGTCCGCCACGCGACCCGGCTCGGCGAGGACGTGTTCGGCCCGGGCCTGCGCGACATCGCGGCTCGGCACGAGTGGATCGGCGAGGTCCGCGGCGTGGGCGCCTTCTGGGCGATCGAGCTCGTGCGCGACCGCGAGTCGCGGGAGCCGTTGGCACCGTACGGAGGCTCGAGCCCCGAGATGGCCGCGGTGCTCGCCGCGGCGAAGAGTCGCGGCCTCCTGCCGTTCGCCAACTTCAACCGCATCCACGTGGTCCCGCCGCTCAACATCACCGAGAACCACGCCCGCGTCGGCCTGCAGATCCTCGACGAGGCGCTGCACGAGGCGGCGAGGCCGCGGTGAAGCACCGGTCCGACCCGCCTCCGCCTGTCTACAGTGAGGCCGTGGACCACCAACGCGAGCTGCTGGCCCAGGTCCTGCTGGACTCCTTCGGCGGCCGGTTCCACCTGTCGAGGTCGCGAGCCCTCCGCCACGCCGAGTCGGTGCTGCGGGCCGGCTTCACCCTCCCTCAGGTGGTCACGTCCGCGGCGGAGCTCGCTCAGCTCTCTGTCGGCGCCGTCGTGATCCGGTCGCAGCACGCCGGCCGGCCCGACGCCTTCGTCCGCCGAGCCGACGGGTGGGTGGACGTCGACGGCGGCGAACCGGTCGCGGACGCCCACCTGTTCACCCCGGGGACGTGGCTGACCCTCGGGCGCCCCTGACCGTCGGGCGCTGACCGTCAGCCCGCCGATGTTCGGTCCGACCCACCGGGCGCCGGCCCGCCGTCGTGCGTCACGCTGGTGGTCCGCTGCTGTTCTCCCCGCGAAGGACCACTCATGAGCGACGTCCAGGTCGTCCACGACCCCGCCCGCAAGCGCTACACGGCCACGATCGACGGCGAGACCGCCGGCTTCGCCGAGTACATCCAGACCGACGAGCTGATCGTCTTCACCCACACCGAGGTCGACCGACGGTTCGAGGGCAAGGGCGTCGGCTCGGCTATCGTCCGGGTCTCGCTCGACGAGGTGCTCGCCGCAGGTCAGCACAAGGTCATGCCTCTGTGCCCTTTCTACAAGGGGTGGATCGGTCGGCACCGCGAGTACGTGCCGATGGTCTACGGCGTGCCCGAGTCGACCGCCACCGACTGAGTCGCGAGCCGGGTCACGGGCGCGACGTCAGTGCGTGGCGGCTGACTGCGCCGCCAGGCGGACGGGCGCGTTGGGGGCGCCGAAGCCCGCGTAGCCGGCCCGGCGCTCGACGACCTCGAGGAAGACCTGCCCGACCGTGCGGGTGTAGAAGTGCACGAACTCGCCGTCGTCGTCGCGGTCGTACAGCAGGTCGAGGTCCTGGAGCTCGGCGACGACCTCGGCGGCCAGCCCGAACCGCGCCGACAGGTCCTCGTAGTAGTTGTCCGGCACCGGCAGGAAGGCGAGCCCGCGTCGACGGGCGGACCGTGCAAGCCCGACCACGTCGTCGCACGAGACCGCGACGTGCTGGTCGAGGTGCGCCTGGACCGGCGGCGCGACGTTGAGCGGCAGGCTGACCGCGCCGTCCGGCGACCGCATGACGTGGCTGCGGACCAGGCCGTTCGGCCCGGCGACCTGCGTGGAGGCCTGGGCCTCCAGCCCCAGGACGCTCGTGTGGAACAGGACCGCCTCGTCGAGGACGTCCCACGGCTGCGCGAGGTTGACGTGGTCGACCCGCCCGATCCCGGTCGGGCCCGGTGCCGTGCCGTGCTCGAACTCCTCGACCCACGCGGGCTCGCCGGCGACGGCGTCCACCCAGTAGACCTCGGTGCCGTCCGGGGCGACGACCGCGTCGATGACCTGCTCGGTGGCGTACGTGCGGCGGTGCGCCGGCGGGGCCACGAGCTCGGCGGCACGGAGCGAGGTCGCGGAGGCGTCGGGCACCTGCAGCCCGACCGCGGCCAGGTGCGGGGCCTCACCTCGGGCGTGCTGCTCGTTGAGCACGACCCGCACGTCGCCCGCGCTCCAGAGCGTGACGGGCTTGGTGCGATGGCGACCTCGCGGGGTCAGACCGAGCTGCCCGAGAAGGACCTCGAGCTCGCTCGTGTCCTCGGCCTTGATCTCGACGAAGTCGAACCCGGTCGGCGCGGCGGCCTCCTTCAACTGGCGCACGTCGTGGCGCTCAGGGACCAGGCGAGCGGCGGCGTCCTCGAGCCAGCGCAACGAGCGCAGCGCGTGGACCGCTGTCCGGCGCGTGTCGGTCTGCCGGAAGGTGTCGTTGAAGACCTCGAGCGACAGCGGGCCGTCGTAGCCGGTCCGCAGGACGTGGGAGACGAAGGTCGGCAGGTCGAAGCTGCCCTCGCCGGGGAACAGGCGGTGGTGGCGGCTCCACGAGAGCACGTCCATCGACAGCGCGGGGGCGTCGGCGAGCTGGAGGAAGAAGATCTTCTCGCCGGGGATCTGCTCGATCGCCGACGGGTCGTGCCCGCGGGACAGCACGTGGAAGGAGTCGAGGCACGTGCCGACGGCGGGGTGGTCGGCGAGCTCGACGATGCGCCACGCGCGGCGGTAGTCGTCGACGTAGCGGCCCCACGCGAGTGCCTCGAAGGCGATGCGCACGCCGTAGCCCTGGGCGAGGTCGCCCAGACGGCGCAGCTGGGAGGCGCTCACCTCGTCGTCGTCGATCGTCGCGGTGCCGACGTTGCTGCAGCACAGCACCAGGTCCATGCCGAGCCGCTGCATCAGCGCGAACTTCGCCTCGGCGCGCCGCAGCACGTCGGCGAACTGCTCCTCGGTGACGCCCTCGACGTCGCGCATCGGCTGGTAGAGGTCCAACGTCAGCCCGAGGCGGTCGGCGAGCGCCCGGATCTCCTCGGGGCTCGACGGGCAGGCGACCAGGTCGGGCTCGAAGACCTCGACACCGTCGAAGCCCGCCGCGGCGCACGCGTGCAGCTTCTCGACGAGGGTGCCGCTGAGGCACACGGTGGCGATGGAGGTCCGCATCCACGCAATGTACCAAACAGTTCATTACTCGGCGATCCGTCACGCCTGGGGGCACCTGCCGCGCACTAGGCTGCAGGCGTGGCGGAGAAGCAGCAGCGCGACGCAGAGCGCACGAGGGCCGAGCTGCTCGCGACCGCGACGACGGTCTTCGCCGAGATGGGCTACTCGGGCGCTCGCGTCGACGAGATCGCCGAGCGCACCCGCACCACGAAGCGGATGATCTACTACTACTTCGGCGGCAAGGAGCAGCTCTACCTCGCGGTCCTGGAGAACGCGTACCGCGGGATCCGCGACGCCGAGCAGGCCCTCCACGTCGACGACCTCGACCCGCTCGACGCGCTCCGCGCCCTGGCCGAGCGCACCTTCGACCACCACCTCGAGCACACCGACTTCATCCGGCTGGTGTCGATCGAGAACATCCACCGCGGCGAGTTCATCCGTCGCCTCGACTCGCTGCGTGACCTCGCCCAGCCCGCGAAGGACCTGCTCGACGAGGTCCTCACCCGTGGCCGCGCGGCCGGTGTCGTCCGCGACGACGTCGACGCCCTCGACGTGCACCTCGTGATCAGTGCGTTCTGCGTCTTCCAGGTCGCGAACCGCCACACGTTCGGCTACCTGTTCGACGTCGACCTCGCCGAGCGCGCCGACCACCTGCGCACCGTGGTCGGCGACGTCGTCGTCGGCTGGCTCCAGCAGCGCTGACCACACGACCCCATCCGAGCGCCCACCGCGGCGCCTCGGGCACGCCGCCGCGCCGTTTTCACGCCTGGGACGCGTCCCGGCGTTGACGTGACGTGGGTCTCGTGCTTCACTTCACATCCTGAACGTACCGTTTCGTACATTGGAGTGACGCCGTGACATTTCGGAGCTACCTCGTGGGCCTGGTCGGCTCCGGCGTGGGACCGTCCCTGACCCCCGCCTTGCACGAGGCCGAGGCCCGGCACCTGGGGCTGGCGTACACGTACCGCACGATCGACATCGCCGACCGCGGCATCGCCCCCGAGCAGATCGGTGAGGTCCTGCAGTGGGCCCGCGACCTCGGCTTCGACGCCCTCAACGTCACCCACCCGTGCAAGCAGCTCGTGCTCCCCCACCTCGACCGGATCGACCCGGTCGCGGAGGCGCTGGGCGCCGTCAACACCGTGATCTTCACGCCCGACGGCGCCGTGGGTCACAACACCGACACCAGCGGCTTCGCCACGGCGTTCACCGCCGGGCTGCCCGACGCGGCCCGCCGCGAGGTCGTGCTGATCGGCGCCGGTGGCGCCGGAGCCGCCGTGGCCGACGCCGTGCTGCGGCTCGGCGCCGAGCGGCTCACCGTCGTGGACGTCGACGACGACCGCGCCGCACGCCTCGCCCGCGAGCTCGCTGACCGGCACGACACGCCCGTCACCGGCTCGACGCCCGACAAGCTCCCGGCCCTGCTCGCCGACGCCGACGGCGTCGTGCACTGCACCCCGACGGGCATGGCCGACCACCCCGGCCTGCCGTTCGACGCGGCGCTCCTGCGCCCCGACCTGTGGGTCGCCGACATCGTCTACCGCCCGCTCGAGACCGCGCTCGTGCTCGCCGCCCGCGCGGCCGGCAGCCCCACGCTCGACGGCGGCGCGATGGCCGTGCACCAGGCCGTCGACGCCCTGCGCCTCATCACCGGCGTCGCCCCCGACGCCGCGCGCATGACCCAGCACTTCCACCGACTCGTCGACGCCGTCGGCTGAGTACCGTGACTACAGGAGAGACCATGTCCGAGACCACGACCACCGAGAAGACGCCGAAGAAGGCGGCTCTCGCGAGCTTCATGGGTAGTGCCGTCGAGTACTACGACTTCTTCATCTTCGGCTCCGCAGCGGCGCTGATCTTCCCGACGGTGTTCTTCCCGTCGGACAACGACGCGGCCCTCGTGATGTCGTTCGCGACCTTCGGCTTCGCCTACATCGCGCGGCCGTTCGGCGCCGTGATCCTCGGCCACTTCGGCGACCGGCTCGGCCGCCAGCGCGTCCTGATGTTCACGCTGGTGCTGATGGGCATCTCGACGTTCATCATCGGCTGCCTGCCGTCGTTCGAGCAGGTCGGCTGGCTGGCGCCCGGACTCCTGGTGCTGTGCCGCCTGATGCAGGGACTCTCCGCGGCCGGCGAGCAGGCCGGTGCGTCGTCACTGACGCTCGAGCACGCCCCCGACGACCGGCGCTCGTTCTTCACGTCGTGGACCCTGACCGGCACGCAGGGCGGCCAGATCCTCGCGGCCCTCATCTTCATCCCCGTCGTGGCGCTGCCCGACGAGATCAAGTTCAGCTACGGCTGGCGCATCCCGTTCTGGGCCAGCGCGATCGTCGTCGTCGTCGCGTTCTTCATCCGCCGCAGCCTCGAGGAGACGCCGGAGTTCACCGAGGCGCAGGCCAAGGGCGAGATCGCCAAGATGCCGCTCATCCCGCTGATGCGTGACCACTGGCGCGACGTCCTGCGCGTCGTCCTGTGCGCCTTCATCGCCGCCGTCTCGACCGTGTTCGGCAACCTCGCCATCGCCTACGGCAAGGAGGTCGGCGTCAACGAGTCGATCACGCTGTGGCTGGTGGTCGCGGCCAACGTGGTGGCCCTCGGCACGCAGCCGCTCTGGGGCAGGCTCGCCGACCGCATCGGACGCAAGCCCGTCTTCGTCTACGGCGCCCTGTCCTCGGCCGTGTTCATGCCGTTCTACCTGCTCTCGATGAGCCAGGACAACGAGCTGCTGACGTTCGCGCTGGCCATCCTGACCTTCTCGTTCGGGTACGCCGCGGCCAACGCCGTGTGGCCCTCGTTCTACGGCGAGATGTTCAGCACCCGCGTCCGCTTCTCGGGCATGGCGATCGGCACGCAGCTGGGCTTCCTGATGGCCGGCTTCGCGCCGAGCATCGTCACCGCCCTCGGCGGCGTGCAGGAGGGTGGCTGGGTGGTCATCAGCCTGTTCACCGCGGCGATCTCGATCACGGCGGCGATCGCGGCGCTCACTGCCCGCGAGACACGTGACGTGCCGACCGCGCTGCTCGGCCAGCGCGTGGACCCGGCGCGGCGCGAGCTCGTCGACGCCTGAGCACGACCTTCCGCAGCACCCGCGTCGGCCGGTTCCTCACCCGAGGGACCGGCCGATGCCTTGCGCCGCGACCTGCAGCGCCGTGGCCAGCCGGGTCCGGTCGCGACGCAGGGACGCCACGACGACACCCACGGCCGCGACGACCTGGTCCCCGCGGCGTACCGGGACCGCCACGGAGCACGCACCGAGCGTCATCTCCTCCGAGGTCGTGGCCATGCCCGAGCGCCGCACCCGCTCGAGCTGCTGGAGCAGCAGGCCTGGCTGGGTGACGGTGTAGGGCGTGACCCGACGGAGGTCCGCGAGCACCCGTCGCTGCACGTCGACAGGGGCGTGCGCCAGCAGCACCTTGCCGACGCCGGTGCAGTGCAGCGGCAGCGTCGAGCCGATCTGGCTGACGACCGGCACCGACGCGCGGCCCGTCATCCGCTCGAGGTACAGCACCTCGACGTCGTCGCGCACCGCCAGGTGCACCGTGGCACGCGTCGCCGCGTGCACGTCGTTGAGGAACGGCTCGGCGACCCGCCGCAGGTCCGACTCGACCGGCGCGAGCAGGCCGACGTCCCAGAGCCGACGGCCCACGGCGTAGCCGCCGGACGGTGTCCGCACCAGCGCGCCGCCGTCGACGAGCTCACCGACGAGACGGTGCGCCGTCGAGAGGGGCAGCCCGGCGCGCTCCGCGAGGGCGCTCAGGCCGAGCTCACGGTGCTGCTCGTCGAAGGCGGTCAGCAGGGCGAGCACGCGCGACGTCACGGTGGTGCCCGGGACCGCCGTGTTGCCCGCCATCCCATCAGGCTAGAACTTCCGCTGAGCGGAAGCAATCCCTTGGATCCGGCCCACCCACGGCTTACCGTCGGAGCATCATGACGACGATCGACACCAACCCCAACGCGGCCCAGCGCACGCAGGCCGAGATGTCCGCCGAGATGGCGGAGCAGACGGCGGCCTACGAGCGGGCCGGGGTCGAGGAGACCCAGCCCCGGCTCGACTACGCGCCGTACCGCAGCAGCCTCCTGCGCCACCCCACCAAGGACCTGCACCACGCCGACCCTGAGTCGATCGAGCTGTGGTCGCCGTGCTTCGGCGAGCGCGACGTGCACCCGCTGGAGTCGGACCTGACGATCCAGCACGGCGGCGAGCCGATCGGCGAGCGCATGGTGGTGACGGGGCGCGTCGTCGACGGCGACGGCCGGCCCGTGCGCCGTCAGCTCGTCGAGATCTGGCAGGCCAACGCCGGCGGCCGCTACGTGCACAAGCGCGACCAGCACCCGGCGCCGCTCGACCCGAGCTTCACCGGCGTCGGCCGGTGCCTGACCGACGACGACGGCACCTACCGATTCACGACGATCAAGCCCGGTCCGTACCCGTGGAAGAACCACCGCAACGCCTGGCGTCCGGCGCACATCCACTTCTCGCTGTTCGGCACCGACTTCACCCAGCGCCTCGTGACCCAGATGTACTTCCCGGGCGACCCGCTGTTCGCGCTCGACCCGATCTACCAGTCGATCCGCGACGCCAAGGCACGCGACCGGCTCGTCGCCACGTACGACCACGACGTCACGACGCACGAGTGGGCGACCGGCTACCGGTGGGACATCGTCCTGTCGGGCAGCCACCCCACGCCGCTCGAGGAGGACCACTGATGCTGCCCCCCACCCCGGCGCAGACCGTTGGTCCCTTCTTCGGCTACGCCCTGCCCTTCCCGCAGGACGACGAGCTCGTGCCACCGGGGCGCGCCGACGCGATCCGCCTGCACGGCGACGTGCTCGACGGCTCCGGTGCGGGCGTGCCCGACGCCCTGCTCGAGCTGTGGCAGGCCGCGCCCGACGGCACCGTGCCGCAGGAGCCCGGCTCCCTGCGTCGTGACGGCTGGACCTTCACGGGCTGGGGCCGCGCCTCGACCGACGACGCGGGCCACTACTCGTTCACCACGCTGCGCCCCGGGGCCACCGAGCCGGGGGCCGCGCCATTCTTCCTGGTCACGGTCTTCGCCCGCGGCCTGATGAACCGGCTCTTCACCCGCGCGTACCTGCCGGACGACGCCGATGCGCTCGCCGCCGACCGTCTCCTCGCCACCGTCGCGGCGGACCGGCGCGACACCCTGATCGCTGCTGCCGAGCCCACGGGCTACCGGTTCGACGTGCGCCTGCAGGGCGAGGACGAGACCGTGTTCCTCGCCTATCCGGGAGAGTGAGCCCATGACCGACGCAGCCTCCACCGCCGACCTGTTCTGGCCCGGCGCCCATCGCGCCACCGGGCTGGACGACGCCGCCTTCGTCGAGGCCATGGTCGTCGTCGAGCAGTCGTGGCTCGACGGGCTCGTGGCTCTCGACGTGGCACCGGCCGATGCCGCCGGTGACCTCACCGGGCTCGTGTCGGCGGAGGACCTCGCGCACCTGTCGGTCGCGGCCGAGGCCGGTGGCAACCCGGTCATCGGTCTGGTCGCGCTGCTGCGCGAGCGGACCGGCGGCGCGACGTCGCGCTGGCTGCACCGAGGGCTCACGAGCCAGGACGTCGTCGACACCGCCCTCGTCCTGCTGGCGCGGGGGGCGACGGAGCGGATCGCTGCCGACCTCCGCGCGCAGCTCGGCCGCCTGGCCGACCTCGCCGGCGAGCACCGGACCTCGCCGATGGTGGGCCGTACCCTGACCCAGCACGCCGTGCCGATCACGATCGGCACCAAGATCGCCGGCTGGATCGGCGGGGTGGCCGACGCGCTCGAGGACGTCGCTCGGGTGAGCGCCTCCCTGCCCGTGCAGATCGGCGGAGCGGCCGGCACCAACGCCGCGGCGGTCGAGCTCGCGGGAGACCCGCAGGTCGCGCTCGACCTGGTCGCTCGCTCGGCCGAGGCGCTCGGTCTCGCGGCGGTCGCGCCCTGGCACACGACGCGCAGCCCCATCACGTCGATCGGTGACGCACTCACCCGCTGCACCGACGCCTGGGGGCGCATCGCCGCCGACGTCGCGACGCTCTCGCGGCCCGAGATCGCAGAGGTGCGCGAGGGGTCCGGCGGCGGATCCTCGACGATGCCCCACAAGGCGAACCCCGTGCTGTCGGTGCTGCTGAAGCGCGCGGCACTCACGACTCCTGCGCTGGCCGCCACCCTGCACCTCGCCGCGGCCACCGCGGTCGACGAGCGGCCCGACGGCGCCTGGCACGCGGAGTGGGACACCCTCCGCCTGCTCGCGCTGCGCACCGTCGTCGCGGCGAGCCAGGCCCGCGACCTCCTCGACGGACTGGTCGTCAACGCCGACCGAGCGCTGGCGAACCTCCAGGCCGCCGTCGGCGTGGACGCCGAGCAGGCCTCGATGGCCGAGCTCGCGGGCCGTGCGCCGCGGGCCGACCACCTCGGCACCAGCACGTTCGTCGTCGACGCAGCCGTTGAGCGCGCCCGCAGCCTGGCGGGCGAAGCATGACGACGCCCGCGCTCACCGGCACCGCCCTCGGTGGTGCCGACGAGGCTCCCCTGCTGCTCCTCGGGCCGTCGCTCGGCACCCCGACCCGCGAGCTGTGGGCGGGCGCCGCGGCTCACCTGACCGGCTCCTTCCGCGTGGTCGGCTGGGACCTGCCGGGCCACAGCAGCTCGGCACCCACCACCGAGACGCTCGACGTGCCGGGCCTGGCCGCAGGCGTGCTGGCCCTCGCCGACCACCTCGCCCCCGGGCGGCCCCTCCACCTGGCCGGCGACTCGCTCGGCGGAGCCGTGACCCTGCAGCTCGCGCACGACCGGCCCGACCGGGTGGCATCGGCCACCGTGCTGTGCACCGGTGCCCGCATCGGCACGCCCGAGTCGTGGGCCGAGCGCGCGGCGACCGTGCGCGCGTCGGGCACGAGCGCCGTGGTCACGTCGTCGGCCGCACGCTGGTTCAGCCCCGGATTCATGGAGCGGGAGCCCGCCGTCGCGTCCGCCCTGCTGACCGGCCTGGCCCACACCGACGCCGAGAGCTACGCCCTCGCCTGCGAGGCCCTGGCGGCGTTCGACCTCGTCGCGCGGCTCCCCGAGATCACCGTGCCGGTGCTCGCGATCGCCGGTGCCGACGACGTGCCCACCCCGGTCGAGTCGCTGCGCACGATCGCCGACGGCGTGGCCCACGGCCGCCTCGTCGTGCTCGACGGCGTCGGCCACCTGGCTCCCGCCGAGGCCCCCGCCGAGGTGGCCCGCCTGATCCACGAGCACGCCACCGCAGGAGGACCCCGATGACCGACGACCGCTCCGACGACCGCACCGCCGGCCAGGCCCGCGAGGACGGCTTCGCCGTGCGCCGGGAGGTGCTGGGCGACGCCCACGTCGACCGCGCGATCGCCGGGACGACCGACTTCACGGCCGACTTCCAGGACCTCATCACGCAGTACGCGTGGGGCAGCATCTGGACGCGCCCCGGGCTCGACCGCCGCAGCCGCTCGCTCATCACCCTCACGGCGCTGGTCGCGCGGGGGCACCACGAGGAGCTGGCGCTGCACCTGCGCGCCGCCCGCCGCAACGGGCTGACCGTCGAGGAGATCAAGGAGCTGCTCCTCCAGACCGCGATCTACTGCGGCGTGCCCGACGCCAACACGGCCTTCCGCATCGCCGCCGAGGTGCTCGCCGACGAGATCTGAGCACGCGCTGCCGTCACGACGCCCGATCGACTGCGGTGGACGTGCGAGTCCGGGTCGACCTCCGTAGCGTCGGGTCATGACCAAGCCGAGCTACAGCACCCTCATGTCCGCGGCGACCGCCGGTTACGCCGTCTTCGCGCTCGCCAAGCCGCGACACCTCGGCACCGCCTTGACCAACAGCCCGCTCAAGCAGCCCGAGTACGACGTCGTGGCCCGCCTGTTCGGACCGCGGGACCTGGCGGTCAGTGCCTGGGCGATCTTCGCCCCGTCGGCACGGGTCCGCGAGCACGCGATGTTCGCCCGGGTCGCGCTCGACCTCACGGACGCCGCGCTGCTCAGCCGCGAGGCGACCCACACGGCGGGCAGGGCCAAGGTGCTCGGCGCCACCCTCGCGTGGGCCGGCCTCAACATCGCCGCGATCCTGGCCGACCGCAAGGCCTGACCGGCTCCCCGGGTGACGCACCACAACCCTCCCGTCAGCGAACCGCGCTGATCAGCTGGTCGACCGGCGCGTAGTCGTCCGTCAGCACGGGCGCCCCCGCGTACCAGTCGCGGAGCTCCTGGTCGTCGAGGACCTCCCAGCCGACCGACTCCAGCCCAGTGGCGAGAGCCGCGCTGTCGACCGATCCGTTCGTCGCGACGACCAGCAGGTTGCCGCCCCCGTCGCCGGCGATCGTCTCGGGCTCCGCCAGCAGCACGATCTCCTCGAAGACCGACGCCGCCGTGGCGACCTCCGCCTTGGCGAAGGACAGGGGCCCGTAGTCGATCAGGTTCGCGACGTACGTGCCGTCGTCGACCAGGGCGTCCTCGATCGCGACCACCGCCTCACGGGTCGTGAGGTGCCACGGCGGGCTGATGCCGCCGAACGCGTCGCCGATGACCAGCTCGAACGTCGCTGGCGCAAGGTCGTCGAGCACCAGGCGCGCGTCGTCGACGACCAGGTCGACGTCGGGCAACGGGCCGAGCTCGGTGCGGTTCAGCTCGGCGACACCGGGGTCGACCTCCACGACGGTGCTCGCCGTTCCCGGTCGCGTCGCCGCGAGGTAGCGCGGCAGGGTCATGCCTCCGGCGCCGAGGTGCAGCACCCTCGGCTCGTCGGCACCGTCCGAGTCCAGGACCTGGTCGGCCACGACGGCCAGCGCCTGGGTGTACGCGAACTCGAGGTGCGTCGGGTCGTCCAGGTCGACGGCCGAGTGGCGCAGGCCGTCGAGCTCGAGGGTCACGAGGGAGGGATCGTCGGGATCGGCCGACAGGACGGCGCAGTGGTAGGTCGTCTCCGCGTCGCAGGTTCCCCGGGCCGCGACGGTCAGAGCGCTGGCTGCGACGAGCGCGAGCACGAGCGGGGGAACCGCACGGGGACGCCGGTCGGCCACCAGCACCACCACGGCCAGGACGACGAGCGAGACGCCGAGCCCGATGAGGATCGTGCTGACGGCGACCCGTGAGATCAGGACGAACCCGGTCACGACCGTGCCGGCGATGGCGCCCACGGTGCTGATGCCCGAGAGGGAGCCGACGACCGCGCCGGTCTCCTCCAAGGTCGTGAGCCGCACCGTGGTGACGATCGGCGTGACGGCCGACAGCAGGGCCCCGGGGACGCCGATCGTGACCATGGCGGCCAGCAGGAGCGTCACGTCGTCGACGGCCGCGGCGGCCCGCATCACGGCCGGGGTCACGGCGACCGTGATGCCCGAGAGCGCAAGCGCCGGCGCCAGCAGCTGCTCGGGCGGGCGCCGGTCGGCCAGCCACCCGCCGGCCCACGAGCCCACCGCGATCGCGGTCAGCGCCAGGCCGATCACCATCGTGCTCGTCTCGAGGCTCAACCCGAAGTAGGGGGCCAGGAGCCTCAGCGCCGTCAGCTCGACGACGAGGACGGCCGCCGACGCGTAGAGGACCAGCGCGGTATGGGCGAAGCGCGTCACGCGGTCACCGTACCGACGGCGCCCTGAACGAGCAGGCCGACGAGCCCCTGCCCTCAGGCGTGCAGCTCGCGGAGCACCCGGTGGAAGTCGGCCTTGCCCTCGAAGCCGATGCCGGGCCGGTCGTCGAGCGCCACCCGGCTGTTCTCGACGACGGCATCGTCGGCGAACCCGCCCGTGGGCTGGAACTCGCCCGGGTACGACTCGTTGCCGCCGAGCTTGAGCGCCGCAGCGATGTGCAGGGAGAACTGGTGGCCGCCGTGCGGGATGCAGCGGCGTGAGGACCAGCCGTGCTGGGCGAGCATGTCCTGGATGCGGCGGTACTCGGTCAGCCCGTAGCTCAGGGCGGGGTCGAACTGCAGGTAGTCGCGGTCGGCGCGCATGCTGCCGTAGCGGATCAGGTTGCGGGCGTCCTGCAGGGAGAACAGGTTCTCGCCGGTCGCGATCGGATTGCGGTAGTGCTCCGACAATGTGGCGTTGAGGCGGTAGTCGAGCGGGTCGCCGACCTCCTCGTACCAGAACAGGCCGTACGGCTCGATGGCCTTGCCGTAGGCGAGGGCGGTCTCGAGGTCGAAGCGGCCGTTGACGTCGACCGCCAGGCGGGAGCCGTCGCCGTCGAGCACCTCGATGACGGCCTCGATGCGACGCAGGTCCTCGGTGAGGTCGGCGCCGCCGATCTTCATCTTCACGACGTCGTAGCCGGCGTCGAGGAACCTGCGCATCTCGTCCTGGAGGTCGACGAGGGACTTGCCGGGGGCGTAGTAGCCGCCGGCGGCGTAGACGAACACGGACTCGTCCGGGGCGCCGTCGCCGTGCTCGTCGGAGAGCCAGCGGTGGAGCGGGACACCGGCGATCTTCGACACCAGGTCGTGGATCGCCATGTCGACCACGCCGACGGCGACCGACCGCTCGCCGTGACCGCCCGGCTTCTCGTTGCGCATCATCGCGTCCCACGCCTTCTCGGGTGAGATCTGGCCGTCGTCCGCGAGCAGGGTGTCGGCCGGGGCGCCCATCAGCCGCGGCAGGATCCGGCGACGCAGGATGTCGCCGGCCGAGTAGCGCCCGTTCGAGTTGAAGCCGTAGCCGACGACCGGCTTCCCGTCGACGACGACGTCACTGACCAGCGCCAGGATCGAGCAGTCCATCGTGCTGAAGTCGATGAACGCGTTGCTCATGGAAGAGCTGATGGGGATGGTGCCCTCGTGGGCGGAGACGATCTTCACCGGACGACCTTTCGCATGTCTTATAAGTTGTAAGACTAACCTAGGCCGCCCGCTCGACGGACGCAACCTCTCTTATAAGTTCACCCCGGCTGTGCAACGATGAACCCATGCCGCCGACGTTCCTCAGCAAGGGCGACATCGCGTACGCAGCGCTGCGGGAGCAGATCCTCTCCGGCGCCCTGCCGGCCGGAGAGCGCCTCTCGCAGTACGAGATCGCCGACCAGCTCGGCATCAGCATCACCCCCCTGCGCGAGGCCGTCCGCCGGCTGACTGGCGAAGGGTTGATCGTGCTGGACACGCACCGCGACGCCCGCGTCGCCCGCATGGACGTCACCGAGGCCCGCGAGCTCTTCGAGACCCGCCGGGCCCTCGATCCCGCCGCCGCTGAGCTCGCCGCGACGAACCGCACCGACGACGACGTCGCCGCGATGCGTGCGGCACTGGAGGACCTGGTCCCGGTCACGCGCGACTGGGGCGAGCACGCACTCCGAGCCCATCGCGCCCTCCACCGCACGATCTACGCGGCCTCCCACAACACCGTCATGATCCGCGTGCTCGACGACATCTGGGACAAGTCCGACCGCTACCGACGCATCGGGCTGCGGCTCCCGACCGGCGCCGAGCCCCGGACCCGCGACTTCCAGGAGCACGAGGAGCTCGTCGACCTGGTCGTCGCCGGCGACGGCGCCGCCGCTGCCGAGCTCATGCGCGCCCACATCGACCGCAGCCTGACCGCGGCAGCCCTGGCCGCCCACGACGAACCAGCCGACGATCCTGCCTGAAGGGGCGTCCTCCGCCCCCGTGCGCGCGGGTCAGACCGTGGTCCGCTGAAGCTCCCGCCGCTGCTCGACCACCTGGGTGGCGACGTCGAACAGGCGCTGGTTCCCGTGCATCGAGAGCCGCCTCAGGTACTGGAACGCACCGCCGGCGTCGAGGTCGTAGACCGCCATCAGGATCCCCTGGGCCTGCCCGATCAGGTTGCGTGACTCCAGGGCTGTCGTGAGTCCGTCGACCGTCAGCGAGGCGGCGATCGCCACCGTGGCGTGGGCAGCGAGGTACTTCATGACCTCGAGGTCGCTGGAGGTGAAGTCGTGAGGCTCGTGGGAGAACGCGTTGAGCGAACCGTACGTGCGGTCGCGAGTCGCGAGGCGGACACTGACCACGCTGCGGAACTCGGACCCGGCTGCACGTGGGCCCCACGTCGGCCACCGCGGGTCGAGGCGCGCGTCGCCGGTCACGAGGCTGTCGTGCTCCCCGAAGATGGTGTCCAGGCAGGGGCCCTCCCCGCACTCGACCTGAAGCTCGTGAGCCCGGTCGACGGCCCCCGACGTGCTGGCGGCACCGGAGACCTTCTTGCGAGCCCTGACCATCAGGATCCCCGAGTCGCTCGCGTCGACGGCGGTCCGTGCGTAGTGCGCGATGCGCTCGAACGTCTCGGTCGGCGTGAGGTCCTGGACCTCGAGTGCCATGGCGGACAGCAGACGACGGACATCCATGATGCTCCTGGCGCGCGAGCCATGAAGGTCACAGGAGGGGCGTCGCGGCCAGTGTGGCACAGACGAGACCCCGCCTCCCTGCTGGGGAACGCGGGCTCAGGCGCTGGGGCTGCCGATGAAGTCGAGGACGAGTCGCGCGACCTCGTCCGGTCGCTCGACCTGGAGGAAGTGCCCGGCGCCGGAGACCGTCTCGACCTGACTCCCCTCGGGGAGCACGGCGGCCGTCTGGTCGCTCCAGTCGTGGAGGACGCAGCCGTCGTCGCGGCCGTGCAGGTACAGCATGGGGACGGTCGATCGGCGCATCAGTCCGGCCTGCGCCTCCCGGTACCGGTCCGGGACGGTCCACCACCGCGCCGCGTGCCGGTAGTAGCGGAGCACCTCGGTGCGGCGTGGCCGGATGGCCTCCATGGCTGCCTCCAGCTCGGCCTCCGCCTGGTGCCCGGGCGACCATCGACGCCACAGCGACGGTACGAGCCGGTCGAGGGACCGCTCGGAGAGGCGGGGAACCTGCTGGAACGCCATGTACCAGCTCAGACGGGCCTGCCTCGCCACCCGCCCCGCCCACGGCAACCAGCCGTCGGTGCGAGCGAGGAACGCTGCGGCCGGCGGCACCGCCATCGTCACGATGCGACGGAACGGCTGCCCGTCCGCTCCCGCCACCGCGTGGGCTGCGACCGCGCCCCAGTCGTGACCGATCAGCACGGCTCGCTCGTCGCCACCGAGCAGCCCGTGCAGCGCGAGGGCGTCGTGCGCGAGCGCACCGATGTGGAACGAGCCGTCGGGCGGGACGTCGGTCGGCGCGTATCCACGCGTCCACGGCGCCACCACGCGATATCCCTCGGAGACCAACGCCTCGGCCACGGCCGTCCACGAGTGCGGCGAGTCCGGATAGCCGTGCAGGAGCAGGGCCACCGGATCGGTGGCCCGCCCCCACGACAGCACCGCGAAGTCCAGGTCGTCGCCGTGGAGCGTGGAGGGCTCGGGGAGGTTCACCCGACGCACGCTAGCCGCACCTCCCCCGCGCTGCAGTCCGTGCACGAGACCTCTCCGGGGGTCAGTCCCGCGGCGGCTCTGCCTCAGTCGTGCCGAGGATCGCCGGTGCCGCTTCGCGCATCTCGACCTTCCGGACCTTGCCGGTGATGGTCATCGGGAAGTCGTCGACGCAGTGCACGTACCGAGGCGTCTTGAAGTGCGCGAGTCGCCCCGCGCAGAACTCCCGGATCGCCGCTGCATCCGGAGGCGTCGCCCCCTCCCGCACGCGGAGCCAGGCCATGAGCTCCTCGCCGTACTTCGCGTCAGGCACCCCGATCACCTGGACGTCGATGACGTCCGGGTGCTGGAGGAGGAACTCCTCGATCTCGCGGGGGTAGATGTTCTCGCCGCCACGGATGACCAGGTCCTTGATGCGGCCGGTGATGCTGACGTAGCCGTCGGCGTCCATCGTCCCGAGGTCGCCGGTGTGCATCCAGCCGTCACCGTCGACGGCCTCGGCGGTCTTCTCCGGCTCGCCCCAGTAGCCGATCATCACGGAGTAGCCGCGCGTGCACAGCTCACCCACCTCACCTCGCTCCAGCGTCGCGCCGGTGGTCGGATCGACGACCTTGACCTCCAGGTGCGGGCCGACCCGACCGACCGTCGAGACCCGCTGCTCCAACGAGTCGTGAGGACGGGTCTGCAACGAGACCGGCGACGTCTCGGTCATGCCGTAGCAGATCGACACCTCGGCCATCCCCATCCGCTCGATCACCTGCGTCATGGTCTCGACGGGGCACGGCGAACCGGCCATGATCCCGGTGCGGAGCGTGTCGAGACCGGCCGACGCGAGGCCCGGGTCGTTCAGCATCGCGATGAACATGGTGGGGACCCCGTAGAGCGAGGTGCAGCTCTCGTCCGTGACGGCGCGGAGCGTGGCGCCGGGATCGAATCCCGGCGCGGGGATCACGATCGTCGATCCGTGGCTGGTGCAGGCGAGGTTGCCCATCACCATCCCGAAGCAGTGGTAGAACGGCACGGGCACGCAGACCCGGTCGTGCTCCGTGTAGCCGAGCAGCTCCCCCACGAACCATCCGTTGTTCAGGATGTTGCGGTGCGAGAGCGTCGCGCCCTTGGGGAAGCCGGTGGTCCCGGACGTGTACTGGATGTTGATGGGGTCGGTGGCCGCGAGGCCCGACTCGATCAGGTCGAGGTCGTCGACTCCGTCGCGGCCACCGGCAACGAGGTCGTCCCACGAGGCCGTGCCGATGAGCACGACGTCCTCGAGCGACGGGTGCTCGACCTGCGCTTGCCCGATCATCTCGACGTAGTCGGCGCCCTTGAACTCCCCGACCGCGACGATCGTGCGCATCCCGGACTGCCCCACGACGTAGGCCAGCTCGTGTGCGCGATAGGCGGGATTGACGTTGACCAGGATCGCGCCGATCCGCGCCGTGGCGTACTGCAGCAGGACCCACTCCGGGCTGTTCGGGGCCCAGATCCCGACCCGGTCGCCGCGCTCGACCCCGCGCTGCAGGAGTCCTCGGGCGATGGCGTCGACGTCGCGCAGGAGCTCCTCGTAGGTCCACCGCCGACCACTGGGGACGTCGACCAGGGCCTCGCGGGTGGCGTGCCGTGCCACCGTCTCGCGCAGGTTGGTGCCGATCGTGGTCTCGAGCAGGGGGGCGGCGGTGTCGCCGACCGTGTGGCTGGTGGTCATCTGCGAGTCCTCTCGTTCCGAGCGCGACAGCGGGTCCCGGCGTGAGTCGGGCAGGCCCCGTGCCCTGAGTCGACGCTAACCCGCATGTGGCCCGTGCGGGGATCGCCCAGCCGATCACCCGGGGCCGACCTACGCTGGGAGGACGCAGCCGTTGGCGCCCGCGGACCCGCTCCGCCCGATTCCCGCCGCACGTCCGGACCACGCGAGGAGGCCCCATGCCGAACACGCCTGTGGCCGACGAGGGCGCACCGATCGGTCGACGCGCGGTGCTCGGCCTCCTGGGGCTCGGCGCCGTCGGCGTCGTGACGGGTAGCTCGGTGCAGAACCGCCTGAGCCAGATGCTGGCGTCGGTGCAGATGCGGGACCCCACGGGCCTGACCTCGCAGATCCCGCTCGGTGACACGTGGCGCTACTACTCCGTGACCGGAGCCGTCGAGCCGCGCACAAGAGGGGACTACAACCTGAAGATCTCCGGGCTCGTCGACCAGCCGACCTCCTACTCCTTCGCCGACCTCGAGGGGCTTCCGCAGACCGAGTTCGACGACACGTTCCAGTGCGTGACCGGGTGGTCGGTGCCCGACGTGCCGTGGCGCGGTGTCCGCGTGAGCGAGCTGCTGGAGGCCGCGGCGCCGACCGACGAGGCCGTGGGCGTGCGCTACAAGTCGTTCGACGGCACCTACACCGTCAACATGACGCTCGAGCAGGCCCGCGCCAAGGACGTCCTGGTGGTGCTCGCGATGTACGACGCCCCGGTCACGCACGACCACGGCGGACCCGTGCGGATCTACTCGGGCTCGATGTACGGCTACAAGAGCACCAAGTGGCTCTCGGAGATCGAGGTCACCTCGAACAACGCCCCGGGCTACTGGGAGGACCGCGGCTATCCGCTGGACGGGTTCATCGAGGATGAGTGAGCCCGTGATCGCGTCCGTCGACGTCGACCGCTTCGTGCTGGCCGAGCGCCTCGTGCACCGCGTCTTCGCCGTGCTGACGATCGTCTGCATCGTGACCGCGGCGATCCTCTACAACGGCGCTCTCATGATGGCGGTCGGCCACCGCCACGTGGTCGAGACGATCCACGTGTGGTGCGGGTTCGCCCTCCCCGTGCCGCTGGTGCTGGGCGCCGTGTCGAAGGCGTACCGCACCGACCTCGGGATCCTGAACCGCTTCACCCGGGCCGACTGGCAGTGGCTCCGTAGCCCGTCGCGCCGTGACGGCACGATCCCCGTCGGCAAGTTCAACGCCGGGCAGAAGGTCAACTCCTGGCTCGTGGCCGGGTCGACCGGCGTCCTGCTGGGCACCGGCGTGCTGCTGTACTGGCCCGACCTGGTGCGCCTGTCCTGGCGAGCCGGGGCCACCTTCGTCCACGACTGGTTCGCCCTCGGGCTCGGGCTGCTCATCGTCGGCCACGTGGCCTACGCGATGCGCGACCCCGAGGCCCGCCGTGGCATGCGCACGGGGCGCGTCTCGCGCACCTGGGCGAAGGCCGAGCACGAGGCGTGGGCCGACGAGGTCACCCGCCGGAGGTCCGACGACCCGAGCTGATCGCGGTGGGCCCACGGCCGGGATGATCGCGAGCGAGTGACTCAGCGGCTGCCGCCCGCCCGCACCCGGTCGATGATCATGTCGATCCTCGACCGGCGGTCGGCAGCTCCCTCAACCGTCGCGAAGGGCGGACCGTCATCCGTCGTGCCCCAAGGGACCAGCACGTCGAACTCGAGCTCACGCACGAGCGACAGACTGTCCACGTAGGCGTCTCTAAGCGCCGGATCCAGCACGACGGCTTTCCACTCCCCGTGCTCGATCCAAAGGAAGTCGCCGGTGAACAGGTAGCGACACGTGCCGTTGTCCCAGAGGAACGAGGTCGTCCCGGCCGTGTGTCCTGGGGTCGGAATGACCTCCAGGTCACGTCCGATCCGCTCGGGCATGGAGAAAGTGCCGGCAATGTCGAGGTCGGAGCCCACCGCGTCGACGTCGTCGCGATGGATCCAGACGGGCACGTCGAGAGTGGGCTGCCCGTACATCGACTCGTGCTCGTGGCTCATGAGGAGACGTTGGGTCGGTCCGAGATCCTGGATCGCAGCGGCCGCCTGGGTCACGCCGGGCGAGTTGTAGACGATCACGTTCCCCTCGGACCGCCGCAGCAGATACGAGCGGAGGAGGACGTTGCGCTGGTAGGGCAGTCGTGAGGTCGGAGCGGCCAGCAAGCCCTCCGCGATGTCCACCAGGTCGTGCTCGTCCGCGGCTGCCATCCGGTCCCCCAGTTCGTCGGTCGACTCCTGTCACGTCGACGTTAGAACCTCACGTGAGGTTGAGGTCAAGAGCACTGGTGCCCGGGTCGCAGCAGGCCCTCAGCGCGGAGACGTCACGGCGGCGAGCACCAGTGCGATGGCCGTGTCGACGCGTTCGTGGAGGACCGTCTCCGGCTCGCGCACCCACCGGAAGACCGCACCCTGCAGGACGTCACTGAGCGCTCGCGCCGCGACCGCGATGTCCACCGTCCCGGGGATCTGACCGTTCTGCTGGGCGTTTTCGAGAAACGGCGTGACGTCCGACAACAGTTGCGACTCGTAGAGCGCCGGACCCAGCGCGGCGGTCCAGCCGAGCATCATCTGCCGACTCAGCTCCGGCTGGGACTCCACGGCCTCGCTGATGACCCGAAAGTATCCGCGCACCCCCTCCACCAGGTCGTCGCGAGTGAGGCTCTCGACCTCGGCGATCGCATGATCCGCGATCTGCCGAACCCACATCATCGGGATGTCGCCCTTGTTGGGGAAGTGGTTGAACGCCGTCCGCCGCGACGCGCCCGCCTCTGCTGCGATGTCTGCCATCGTCGTCTCCTCGTACCCCTGCGAGACGAAGAGCTTCGCGGCGGCGTCGAATAGCGACTTCCGGGTGCGCAGGGCGCGGGGATTTGAGAGAGGTTGCGGCGGGGTCACCACCATCGAACTCGTCCTCCTCGGGATCGGCTTGACTCGTTCTGCACTCGAGTGCACAATGTGACTCAGACCACTATTGCACCGAGGTGCAATCGATCTCTCCAGGAGGAGTGACATGGCCAACCTAGCGTCCACGACGGACCACACGGATCTGGACCCGTACTCGGCACAGGCCCAGGCAGACCCCTTCCCGTACTACGACTCACTGCGTGATCTCGGTCCGACCGTGTACGTGCCCGGTCGCGACGTCTGGCTCGTCCCCGGTCACGCGGAAGCCGTCCAGGTGCTGCGCAACCACACCGACTTCGTGTCCGGCGACGGCGTCACGTTCGAGGTGCCGACGACCCGCACGGAGCGTTACCCGCTGATCGAGAACGACCCGCCGCTCCACAACGTCATCCGCCGATCGTTGCAGCCTTCGTTCACCAAGACAGCGATCGAGGCATTCAGGCCCGGCGTGGAGTCGGCGGCGACCGCGATCGTGGACCGAGCCGTCAGCCTCCGCGAGTTCGACGCCGTCCAGGTCCTGGCCCAGGAGATGCCTGACCAAGCCATGACCCTGCTGACGGGCATCACCCCGCCCAGCGCGCAGACGCTGGCCGACTGGAGCGACGCCACGAGCCGCGGCGAGGAACCCGCCGGCACCGAGGAGCACGCCGCCCTCGTCATGGAGTCGATCACCTGGCTGGTCAGCGAAGGCCTGCCGAACATGCCCGAGCACTGCCTGGGCCGGCTGATCGTCGAGTCCGGCGGCAACGACGGCAACATCGACGGAGAAGGTTCGCACCGGCTGATGTCCTTGGCGTCTCTGTGGCTCGCAGGGATCGACTCCACCGGCGCCCTGCTGGGCAACGCGATCAACGCCTTCATCGACCACCCCGACCAGTGGGACCTCTTGCGTCGTCGACCGGACCTCATCCCGAACGCCGCCGAGGAGCTCCTGCGCTACGGCGCTCCGTTCCGAGCCTTCTTCCGGCGAACCCGCGCCGCCGCCGACATCGGCGGCGTCGAGGTGCCGCCCGGCGCCCGTGTCGCCGTCATGCTGGCGGCCGCGAACCGCGACCCGCGACAGTTCCCTGACCCGCACCGGCTCGACGTGACCCGCGAGAACGCCAAGACGCACCTGGCGTTCGGCAACGCCCTTCACGTGTGCCTCGGCTCGCCCCTGGCGCGCATGGAGGTCACCTCGTTGCTGACCGAGCTCACCCGGCGCGTGGAGCGTTTCGAGCGCGCGGGCGAAGCAGTTCGTAGCCCCAGCCAGACCGTCCACAAGTTCGAGACGCTGCCTGTCAGCGTCGTCCTCGCAGAAGGAGCATGACCGTGCAGTACGACAAGGGCCCCCACGACCTCGGCGGAGGCTGCTTCGCCTTCCTGCTCCCCGACGGCCACTGGGGAGAGAGCAACACCGGGCTGATCCGCGGCGACGGCGAGTCCTTGCTGGTCGACACCCTCTACGACCTCGCCCACACGCAGGAGATGCTCGACGCGTACGCCCCGCTGACGGCCGACCACCCGATCCGGACCCTGGTCAACACCCACTCCGACGGAGACCACTGGTTCGGCAACCAGCTGGTCGCCGGTGAGGGCGTCGAGATCATCGCCTCCCAGGCGGCCGCCGACCTGATGACGGAGCACAACGTCGTCGAGATGGCCGCGCTGCACGACCGGCACGACCACGTCGGCGACTTCATCCGCCCCATCGCGGCCGCGTTCGACCTCTCGGGCATCATCCCGACCCCGCCGACCCACACCTTCAGCGGCCACCTCGACCTGGTCGTCGGCGGGCGCGAGGTCAGCCTCATCGAGGTCGGACCGGCCCACACCGACGGTGACGTGCTGATCCACGCCCCCGAGGCCGGCGTCGTGTGGACCGGTGACATCGTCTTCATCGGCGGAGCTCCCCTAGTCTGGACCGGACCCGTCTCGCGCTGCATCGCGGCGGTCGACCCGATCCTGGCGCTTGATCCGAAGGTCGTCGTGCCAGGTCACGGACCCCTGACCGACGGTGCGGGCGTCAAGCGGGTGCGTGACTACCTCGAGCACGTCGCCACCGAGGCGACGCGACGGTTCGAAGAGGGCCAGACGGTCGAGGAGGCCGTGAAGTCGATCGACATGAGTGCGTTCGCCGACCTCTCGGAGCAGGGGCGCATCGCCGCCAACGTCCTCAACGTGTACGAGGAGCTCGACGCCGCACGCCCGCGCGCCGACCGCCTGGAGCAGTTCAGTCGTATCGCGGCCTACGAGCTGGGGGTCGAGGCGTGAAGATCGCGCGCATCAGCCATGACGGCGGCACCCGCGTGGGCATCGTGGACGAGGATCGCGTCCAGCCCTTGGCAGCCGACCTGGGCCTCACGGATCTGCTCGCGGCCTCCCCCGCCGAGCGCGACGAGATCGTCGCGCGCACGGCGGACGGACCCGTCCTGCCCTTGTCGGACGTGCACCTCAAGGCCTCCATCGAGCCCACGACCCTCCGGGACTTCCTGACCTTCGAGGAGCACCTGGAGGGAAGCCTCAAGATCCTCCACCAGGCCGAGCCGCACCCGGTCTGGTACCAGATGCCGGTCTTCTTGTTCTACAACAGCAACCAGGCCCTCGGGCCCGGTGAGACCGTCGCCGTGCCGCCGGGCTGTGAGCTGCTGGACTTCGAGCTCGAGCTCGCCGTCGTGATCGGCAAGGCCGGCAAGGACCTGACCCCCGAGCAAGCCGGAGAGCACATCGCTGGCTACACCCTCTTCAACGACTGGTCGGCCCGCGATCTCATGGCGCCGGTGATCCCCTTCGGCATGGGTCCCATCAAGGGCAAGGACTTCGCCAACTCCTTCGGACCGTGGATCGTCACGGCTGACGAGCTCGAGCCGTACCGACGCGACGACAGGATCGCGCTGGACCTCCATGCGGAGCTCAACGGGGTGCCGCTGCCGGCCGGCGGTGACAACTCGGTCAACATGGCCTGGTCGTTCGAGGAGATGATCGCCTTCGCGTCACGCGGCACCGAGCTCAAGCCCGGCGACGTGCTCGCCTCCGGCACCTGCGGAGGCGGCTGCCTGCTCGAGTACTGGGCGCACCTCGACACCGACCAGGTACCACCGCTGAAGCCGGGCGACGTGGTGACGCTGGTCGGCGAGGGAATCGGCGCCCTGTCGAACACCATCGTGGCCGGCACCGAGCCCGTCTCGCTCGGACGAGCGCGCAAGGCTCCCGAGCGACGCCAGCGGCAGTGGGCACCCGTGGTGAGCCATGACGACTGAACCCGTCATCACGGCGTTCACCCGGTTCGCCGGACACTATGGCGGTCCCTCGCCCACGGCGTCCTACGACGAGCTCTGGCGGTGGTCCGTCGACGACTCCACCGGATTTTGGAACGCCGTGAGCACCTTCTGCGGCATCGCCTGGGACACCTCACCGGACACCGTCACCGACGGTGCCCCCATGCCGGGAACCCGCTGGTTCCCGGGCGGGCGGCTCAACTACGTGACCCAGGTCTTCGCACAGCCTCGCCGCGGTGTGGCGATCGTGGGACACGACGAGACCGGCGCGATGCGCACCATCTCGTGGCCCGAGCTCGAGCGGCAGGTGCAGTCGTTGGCCGCGAACCTGGCCGAGCTCGGCGTCGACGCGGGTGACCGTGTGGTCGGCTACCTGCCCGACCGCCCCGAGGCGATCGTGGCCTTCCTGGCCGCGGCCAGCCTCGGAGCGGTGTGGGCCGGATGCGGCGCTGACCTCGCCGGAGAGGCCGCGCTCAGCCGTCTGGCTCAGCTCGAGCCGACCTGCCTCGTGGCCGCCTCCGGCTACCACCACCGTGGCCGCTGGGTCGACCGCACCGCGGACGTCGAGACCGTGCGACGCGGCCTGCCGAGCCTGCGCGCGACCGTGCTGGTCGGTGACGGCCATGCCGCGGACGACGCCACGCTCGCGTGGGACGCCGCCATCGCCTCCTCCGTGCGGCGGACCCCACTCGCTGTCCCTTCCGGACACCCGTTGTGGGTCCTGTTCAGCTCGGGAACGACCGGCCCTCCCAAGGGGATCGTGCACGACCACGCCGGCGTCGTGGCCGAGCACCTGAAGACCCTCCGCCTCCTCCTCGACATGAAGCCCGGTGACCAGTTCTTCTGGTACACGACGCTGAACTGGATGATGTGGAACCTGCGCCTCAGCGGACTTCTCTGCGGTGCCACCGTCCACTGCTTCGATGGGGCACCCACCCCGCGTGCCCTCTGGGAGGTCGCCGAGCGCGGACGGATCACACACCTCGGCGTGAGCCCCGGCTACCTGTCTGCTGGCCGTGAGGCCGGCATCCACCCGGCGTCCGAGTACGACCTCGGGGCGCTCCGACTTCTGGGCTGCACGGGTTCGGTGCTGACCGAGACCGTTCACGAGTGGGCCGTCGAGGAGCTCGGTCCGAGTGTCATGGTGGCCTCCACCAGCGGTGGCACCGATGTCGTCAGTGGCTTCGCCGGCGGGGTCCCGACCGTGGCAGGCCGCCCCGGCGAGATCACGGCCCGCTGGCTCGGCGTCGACCTCCAAGCTTGGTCGGCCGACGGCACGCCGCTGACCGACGAGGTCGGCGAGCTCGTCGTCACCCAGCCGATGCCGTCGATGCCCGTCGGCTTCTGGAACGACCCGGACGGGGACCGCTACCGCAGCGCGTACTTCGAGGAGTTCCCCGGCGTCTGGCGCCACGGGGACTGGGTCACGGTGACTGACCGAGGTTCGGTGGTCATCCACGGCCGGTCGGACGCAACGCTCAACCGTCACGGCATCCGCATGGGCAGCGCCGACATCTGCCAGGCCATCGAGGACCTGCCGGAGGTCACCGAGGCCCTCGTGGTCGGTGTCGAGGAACCGGACGGCGGCTACTGGATGCCGGTGTTCGTGACACTCGCGGATGGTCACCACCTCGACGACGCCCTCGCTGCACGCATCCAGGCCGCCGTGCGCGACAAGGTGTCGGCGCGACACGTCCCCGACGAGGTCGTCGAGGCGCCGGGCATCCCGCACACCCTGACCGGCAAGAAGCTCGAGGTGCCCGTCAAGAACGTCCTCCGCGGCATGACCGCCCCGGCCCAGGTCACCGCGATCGACCGACCCGACCTCATGGCCTTCTACCAACAGGTGGGCGACGACCGTCGCTCCGTGACAGTGAGGTGACCCGTGCCCACGCCCGAAACGCTGGACCTCGTCGTGACTCGCAAGGAGCCCGTGGCGGTCGACGTCGTCAAGCTCACCCTGGCTCGCCGGGACGGCGGCCCCCTGCCGACCTGGGAGCCCGGCGCGCACCTCGACCTGCACCTGGGCGACGACCTCGCTGTGGTCCGGCAGTACTCGCTGTGCTCGCAACCCGCTGACCGCACGTGCTACGAGGTGGCGGTGCTGCGCGAGCCGGAAGGTCGCGGAGGGTCGGCCTACGTCGTTGACCGCCTCAACGTCGGTGACACCGTGCCGGTGAGCCTGCCGCGCAACCACTTCGCACTCGAGCCCTCTCCACGCTACGTGTTCGTGGCTGGCGGCATCGGGATCACCCCGATGCTGCCCATGATCGAGGCGGCCGAGGCAGGCGGCGCCGAGTGGACCCTGCTGTACGGAGGTCGCACGCGGTCGTCGATGGCCTTCGCTGACGATCTCGTCGCGAGATGGGGGACGAAGGTGACGGTGCAGCCCGCCGACGAGCACGGCCTGCTCGACCTGGCCGCGCTCCTCGACGCACCGTCACCGGGCACGGTGGTCTACTGCTGCGGACCCGAGCCCTTGCTCCACGCGATCGAGGCCGCTTGCTGGTCCTGGCCCGCGGGTTCCCTGCACATCGAGCGATTCGCTCCAGCCCCAACATCGGACTCCGGCGTCGAGGACACGGAGTTCGAGGTCGAGTTCGCCCAGTCGGGCGTCACACTCACGGTGCCGGCCGATCGGTCGATCATGGCCGTCGCCGACGAGGCGGACATCCCCATCGTCTACTCCTGCGAGGAGGGCACCTGCGGCTCGTGCGAGGTCGCGGTCCTCCTCGGCGAGCCCGACCACCGCGACTCGGTCCTGAGCGCACAGGAGCGCGAGGCCAGCGCGACGATGATGATCTGCGTCTCGCGTGCCCGCTCGGCCCGTCTCGTCCTCGACGTCTGACGAACCACCACCCCCAGCACGAGAAGAGACATCACCATGCCTGCACACCTGCGAGATCGCCACGTCGTCGTCGTGGGGGGCGGGTCCGGCATCGGCCACGCCGTGGCCCACGCCTGCCTCGAGCTGGGAGCCGAGGTGACGATCGCCTCGACCAGTGCCGACCGGGTCGCAGCAGCCGCCGCTCGCCTGGGTCACCGGGCACGGCCCGCCACGGTCGACGTCACCGACGAGGACGACGTCCGCCGCTTCTTCGACGGACTCGCCCCTGTCGATCACCTCGTGACGACCGCCGGGGACTGGGGCGGCCAGCGGAGCCAGACGCTCGCCGACCTCGATCTCGAGGCCGGGCGCGCCATGTTCGACGTGCGCTTCTGGGGCGCGCTGGCCCTGGCCAAGCACGGCGCTGACCGCATCACGGCCGACGGCTCGATCACCCTCACCAACGGGATGATCGGAGCCAACCCACGGAAGGGCTCGCTGGTGTCCACCGCGGTCGCAGGCAGCATCGAGCACGTGGCACGTGCCCTTTCCATCGAGGTCTCCCCCGTGCGGGTCAACGTCGTGTGCCCGGGTGTCACCAGCACCGGCGGCTGGGAGACCTTGGCCCCTGAGGATCGGGAGGCCCGACGCGGCGCGATCGCCCGCACCCACCTGATCCCGCGCCCCGCCGAGCCGGACGAGGTCGTGCAGGCCTACCTGTACCTGATGCTCGGCGGATACACGACGGGTCAGGTGATCAGGGTCGAGGGCGGAAGCACCCTGGGCGGGTGACCGCCGCGTAGGTGACAGCTCACGTGATCGTGAACCCGCCATCGACGACGATCGTCTGACCGGTGACGTAGCCCGCCGCCGGCGAGGCCAACCAGACCGCCGTCGCTGCGAGCTCCTGCGGGTCGCCCGCGCGGCCCAGGATCATCCGAGCATGCAGGCTCGCGGCGTAGTCCGCGTCATACTGCTCGGTCATCTCCGAGGCGAAGAAGCCAGGGGCGATGGCGTTGACCCGGATGCCCCGCCTGCTTCCCCACTGCTGGGCGAGATCCCGGGTCAGACCGCTGACTCCCGACTTGCTGGCGGAGTAGGCGGCCTGGGGCAGGCCGGCCGTGGTGATGCCGAGGACGCTGGAGATGTTGACGACCGCACTGCCCGGCAGCATCACCTGGCCGCATGCCTGGGCCATCCAGTACGAGCCGTTGAGATTGACGTCGATCACCCGCCGGAACTCCTCGGCGCTCTCGCGAAGTGCCGGAACTGCCGTGCCGACGCCGGCATTGTTGATCAGGATGTCGACCCGACCGAACTCCTCCATCGCAGCGTCGACGAGGGCGCGGCAGTCGTCAGGGTCGGCGACGTCGGTGGCGACCCTGACGGTCCGCGATCCGATCGCCTCCACCTGGGCCGCCGTCGCCTCCAGACCGTCGACCCGGCGTGCGCCCAGCACGAGGTCTGCACCGGCCTCGGCGAAGGCTGAGGCGAAGTGCACGCCAAGCCCCGACGAGGCGCCCGTGACCACGACGACCCTGCCGTCGAGGGAGAACCGGTCGAGCACCCCGCCGGGCCGGTTCTTGGTGGTCACCGCGCCCCCAGGTAGGCCTCGCGCACGCGGTCCGAGCGAAGCAGCTCGGCACCGGTGCCGGCCAGGACGACCCGACCGTCCGCGAGGACGTAGCCGTGGTCGGACAGCTCCAGCGACCGCTGCATGTTCTGCTCGGCGAGCAGGACCGTCACCCCGGCCGCGGTCACCCGCTCGATGGTGGCAAACACCTCGGCCACCACGATCGGCGCGAGCCCCAGCGAGGGTTCGTCGAGCACCAACAGGTCGGGGCGGGAGACCAGCGCCCGTGCGAGGGCGACCATCTGCTGCTCGCCCCCGGACATCGTTCCCGCGAGCTGCCGCGACCGACTCGACAGCACGGGAAACAGGTCGAGCACCTCGTCGATCGCGCCGGCGGCTCGCGCCCGCGCAGCGCGGTGATGAAGGCCGACGAGGATGTTGTCGCGCACCGACATGTCCTTGAAGAGGCGGCGCCCCTCGGGCACCAGGGCGATGCCCAGGGCCGGGCGCTCGGAGGCCGCAGCGTGCGTGATGTCTCGGCCGTCGAACGTGACGGTTCCGGAGCCGACGAGTTGCATGCCCATGAGGGCCTTCACCAGGGTGCTCTTTCCGGCACCGTTGGAGCCGATGAGCGAGACGACGGCTCCTCGCTCGACCCGCAGGTCGACCCCGCGCAGCGCGGCCGCCTCCCCGTAGCTCACGACCAGGTCCTTCACCTCAAGCATCGACCTCTCCTCCCAGGTAGGCAGCGACGACCGACGGATCAGCCAGGACGGCCTCGGGTGAGCCGTGGGCGAGATTGCGTCCCCGGTCGAGCACGTACATGCGGTCGGCCAAGCTCGCGACGGCTCGCACGTTGTGCTCGATGTAGACGACCGCGACCCCGCTGTCCCGCAGAGACGCGATGAGCGACATGCCCTCGGCGGCCTCGGCCGGGTTGAGCCCGCCGAGCACCTCGTCGAGGAGGATCAGCCGGGGATCGAGCGCGAGCGCCCTGGCGATCTCGAGGAACTTGCGCTCGTGGAGAGTCAGGACGCCGACGGCTCGGTCACGGTGGGCGTCCAGACCGACCCGTTCCAGGACGAGGTCGGCCCGGTCCAGTGCTGCGGTCCTCGCGACACGGTCGCGTCCGAACATCATCGACATGGCGACGTTCTCGACGACCGTGAAGGAGCCGAGCGGGCGTGGCACCTGGAACGTCCGGGCGATACCCGCGTGGGCGCGGCGGTGCGGAGCTGAGCGGGCGATGTCGTGACCGGCGAGCTCGATCGTCCCCGACGAAACGGAATGGGAGCCCGCGATGCAGCTCAGCAGGGTCGTCTTGCCCGAGCCGTTCGGGCCGACCAGGCCAATAATCTCGCCCTCGCCGACCTCCAGGTCCACGCCGTCAAGGGCTCGGATTCCGCCGAACCGTTTGCTGACGCCGGCGCACTTCAGCAGGGGCGTCCCTGTCATCGCGCCTCCTCCTTCGCGAGCTGGGGCTTGCGGACCTTGACGGCAACCCCCGAGAGTCCGTGCGGCATGACGGCGATGACGACCACCAGGCTCACGCCCACGATGATCTGCGCCACCTCCGCTGAACCCAGTCCGAGTAGCGCTTCGCGCAGGGCGACCACGACGGCGGCGCCGACGACTGGGCCCCACCACCGCGACATTCCGCCGAGGATCGCCATCATGATGACGAACAGGGGGATGTGCAGTGCGAACACGGCACCCACCTCGACGTAGCCGAGGAAGACCGCCTGTGGCGCTCCTGCAAGACCGGCGATGGCGCCACTGACCGCGAAGGCCACCACCTTGTAGCGGTAGGTCGGCACGCCCAGGGACTCGGCGACGGACTCGTCGTCGCGGATCGAGCGCAGGGCCGCGCCCCACCGGGTCACGGACGTCACCGCGGCGGTGATGGCGGCAAGCCCCGCGAGCAGCGCCCCGACGACGAAGAGATGACGCGTACTGGCGCCGATCCAGGTGCCGTCGGTGTGCTCACGGACGAACACGCCCGTTCCGCCGTCGAGGAAGGAGGTGTTCGACACGATCGTCATGACGATGAAGGCCATCGCCAGTGTCACGAGCCCGAACAGGTCGCCAGCGAAGCGTGGCGACGAGAACACCGCGACGCCCAGGACCAGCGCGAGCAGGCCTGCCACCAGCCCGGCCGCGAGCAAGGCGACCACGAAGGGCGCTTCGGTCGATCTGAACACCGCGGCAGCCACGTAGGTCCCGATGCCGAAGAACACGCCGTGCCCGAAGCTCGCGTACCCGGTGTTGCCGGAGAACAGGCTCCAGCTGAGGGCCAGGACGATCCAGATCAGGAACTGGAATCCGAAGGTGACCGCGAAGCCCGAGCCAAGCACGGGAAGAAGGGCCAAGGCCGCGGCCACTCCAGCGGCGATCATCACCAACGGACGACGGAGGGACGGGTCAAACGAGAGCTTCACGTGCGGCTCCTGACGAGAGGCGGTCGCGGACCAGCTGGACGACCGGCGAGAGGGCGAGGAAGAGGAACAGGAGTCCGAACGTGACGGCGGGCGACCACTGGGGCGGGAACCACAGCGACCACGCGTTCTGGATCATCAGCAGGGCGACGGCCGCCACGAGGGCCCCGACGGGTCGGCCGAGGCCGCCGAGCAGGCTCGCCACGACGACGATGCCGATCCAGTTCAACGGCAGCCCGGGCGAGAGCGGCATCTTCAGCGCCACCACCATGCCGGCGGCCGCTGCGCTCGCGCCGACCAAGCCGGAGACGACCAGAGAGATGGGCAGGAGGCGCACCCCGAAGGTCTCGGCCACTCCGGGGTCCTGACGCATGGCCTGCACCCCCCGACCCCAGCGCGTGTACCGGAGCATGGCCGCGGCGCTGCCGACGAGGAGGAACGCGACGACGAGGGCCACGACGTCGATGGGGGCGACAGAGATCGATCCGACCTTCATGGACTGGGTCAGGTCGTCGGTCAGCCACGGGCGGAGGCTGAGCAGGTCGGGGCTCCAGATCATCGAGACGACGCTCTCGGCGACGATGAACAGGGCGAACGTGATCAGCAGGCTCGTGAACGCCTCGGCCTTGATCACGTGCAGGAACCACTGCAACGCCACTCCCACGACGAAGAAGACCGGCACGGTCACGGCCAGGGTGAGGAACGGCGACCAGAGCAGCTCGGTCACGAGCGTGTAGGTGAGGTATCCACCGATGAGGGTGAGGGAGAGGTGGGAGAAGTCGGCGACACCGAGGTGGCCCCACTTCAGGCTGAGCCCGAGGGCGATGACACCGAACAGGCAACCGACGAAGACCCCGTTGAGGAGAGTCTGCGTCAGGGCGAGGGTCGAGACCGTCATGACGGTCCTTTCGCTAGGGGCGGCGTGGTGGGAACGACCCACCACGCCGCGCGTCTCGAAGGCCGGGTTGCTCAGGGCGCGAGGTCGATGGGCGCACCCGCGACGTCCTCGGGCCAGACCAGGACGCGCTTGCCGTCCTGCACCTGAGTGACCCGGTTGAAGTCCTCGCCGTAGTTGTTGAAACCGTCGAAGGAGATGTCGCCGACAACCGTGCTCACCTCGTTCGCGTTCAACCACTCGATGATGGCCGCGTTGTCGACCCCGACCTCGTTCACCGCGGTGAGCAGGATCTGCCACGCAGCGAAACCTCCGGCCGCCTGGGTCTCCACGAGGGGGAACAACCCGTCCGCCTCCGCCGCCTCGCTGAACGTCACCGCCAGGTATCGAGCGATGTCGGTGTCTCCCAGCGGCGCATGGTTCTCGTAGATCGAGGTCAGCAGGATGCCCTCGACCTGATCACCGAGGTTGGCGATCGAGGCCGGCGACGGCGCAGCCGCGTAGACGGCGCGGGGCTCGTAGCCGATGGCGTCGAAGGCCAGGTAGATGTTCGTGACGTCAGCGCCGATCGCCCCCAGGTAGACCAGGTCCGGGTCCTCGCTGGCGATGCGCGTCGCGATCGAGCTGAAGTCGGTGGTGCCGAGGTCGTACTCGACCGAGCCCACGATGTTCTTGCCGTCCTCCTCGAGGGCTGCCTCGGCAGCTGCACCGTAGCTGAGGGTCGTGGGGAACTTGGCGTTCGCGAAGAAGATCGTCTCGGGCGGGGTGTCGCTGGAGTTGAGCGCGCCGAGCAGTGTCTGTGCGTACGCGTCGAACATCTTCGTCGGATCGGTCACGCCCGCGCCGAACTGGTGGGCCGGGAAGTGGTTCTCGCCGATGAGCTGTCCCGGAGCCCCGTTCGTGGCGGTCGGATACGCATAGCCCGCGCGGCTGACCGGGCCGGCGCCGGCCAGCGTCGACGCGCCGCCGTACGGGCCCATCACCAGGTCGACGCCTTCAGCGAGGAGCCGCTCGTAGTTCGAGGCCGCCTGCGCCGGCGAGGACTGGTCGTCCAGCACCTTCCGCTCCAGCGGGCGACCGTCGATCCCACCGCACTCGTTGACCCACTCGACGACGATCTTGCCGATCTCGTCGTGGACAAGCGCCGTGGGGGCGAGTGGTCCGGTCAGGCTGAGCGAGCCCCCGACCACGATCGGCTCCCCCGTGGGCTCGGTACCGGGGTCGCATTCCATCCCTTCGACCGGCGCCACGATCTCGGCGTCGGCCAGGTCGGACGTGAGGTCCTGGGAGTCGGATGCGTCCTGCACGCCGCCGCATGCAGCAACGAGAGCGATGAAGGTCGCCGCTGCGACGAGCCGTACGCGACGAGTGGGGGTAGTAGTCACGATGGTGGTTCCTTGTCAGTTCGCGAGGAGATCGACGGCCCGCGGGGGACGAGCGTCGACACCGCGACCTGCACTGCAGTGCAGAGTGGTGTATGTCACAGTGTGCACTCAAGTGCAGTATGCGTCAACCGCCGCTCCGCCAGGGCGATTGCAGGGGCCCATCAGTCGGCTCAGATGTCGCCCGGAGTTCCCGGAGATGTGGGCAAAATGTGGGCACGAGACCGGAGTCCTGATAGGGACCTACCGTCGTTGATCCCTGGAATTGCAGCCCGATGCCGTAATCCCAACCCGCCGATGGCGGTGGGATTGCAGCCCAAATCCACAAACGAGAGAACCCCCGAAACAACTGCAATTGCAGTATATTTCGGGGGTTCTCGTCACGCGGTGGCGGTGGGATTTGAACTCGTTATCGGCAGTTCTCTGACCTGCAGCGATGCCCGATACGGTCTGGACTCGCAGTCATTCTGCCTCACGCCGACATCGCCGGGTTCACGTCAGATCACGGACAAATGTGGGCAAAATGTGGGCACGGATCAGGTGGCTAGGACCAGCGAACGACTCGACGTGACCGGCCGGCCGAACCCGTTGACGTGACATGAGCGCCGATCACCAGAGTCCATCCTCAAGCACCTCCCGGATCATTCGCTCCGCGGCATCGACCTCGCGCGGTCGACGATGGTCGGCGAGGTCAGCAGCAACCATGAGGCGTGGCACACGGTCACGTACCAAGTCGCTCACCCTCAATACAACCTCGCCTTGACCAGGGTCGGCGGTCACCAACCAGAACTCATCGACGAGTGCCTCCAGCTCTCCCGGTCGGACGTACCCCTCCACCAAGCCTCCCGAGGAGACCCGCGAGTCCAGACTCGAGACCCCGGAGAGCCGCACACGCTTCGCCAGCTCGGTCAGCGACTCGGCTTCCGCGTGCCACCACCCGACGACACCCCGCGACCACATCCAGGCCTGGACGCGAGCGACCTGGTCACGCGAATCGGTCAGGGAGGTCAGGCGCCTTCGGAGCCGAGACCGTTCACTGGACTCCAACCAACCGGCGGGATCCCCGTCTGCCATCGCCGCAGCCGCCCACGAGACTCGCTCGGCCATCGGTCGTGACGGCATGGCGGACCACCGGTTGACCTCGGCCTCGGCGATCGCCCACTGCGACCCGACTTTCTCGGCTCGCACTCGGCCGGCCACGGCAAGCTGGCGAGCCCTGGTGACGGAGATCCCCACCTCGGCCGCAAACTCCGGGACAGACAGCATGGCCCTAATCTAGCGTTGCCGCTATATAAGTGTCTGCCGAAGCTCGAGCGCCTCGACGCTCCCACAGGCCCACGATCGGATTCGCAGAGACTCGCATCGTTCGGCGTGACTACCTCGGAGTGAGAGAGACGCCTTCATCCTGGGACGACAGGTCAGTGGCGCTCAGGCTGTTCTCGACAATGGCGTCCCCGACGGCTCGCACGAAGCGGTCACCGCTGGCGATCAGGTCGCCGTAGACCGACCGCCAGTCGCACGACTGCTCTCGCCAGGGTGCGCCCCAGACATGCCCGCCGCATCGGCCCTCCCTGCACCCTGCTGCCGGACGGCGGGGTGTCGAACCCGAGGCCGCGCTGATTCCGACCTGATGCGGCCCGCTCGCCAGCCGGTCCACCTGGATCAGTCCGGGATCGGGAACCCGAAGTTCTTCAGGTTCAGGGTGTTGGAGTCAGGGCCACCTCGCTCGCCAGTGTCGAGTCGGTCGATATTCTCGACCTCCTCGGCAGTGAGCTCGAAGTCGAAGACATCGAAGTTCTCGGCGATGCGGTGTGCTTTGACGGACTTGGGGATTGCGGAGAACCCATGCTCGATGTGCCACCGGAGAGTGATCTGGGCAGCGGTCTTGCCGTACTTCTCCGCGAGACCGACGATGACCTTGTCCTCTAGTGGATTAGCGGTCACGTCGTCGTTGTAGGTGTACGAACCGCCGATCGGCGACCATGCTTGCGTCAAGATGCCGTGCCGATCGTTGGCTTCGCGCCACGCCGGCTGTGTGAAGTAGGGGTGTACCTCGATCTGGTTGACCGCGGGCACGACAGTCGTGCGAGTGACCAGCTCGTCGACCTGCTCGGGATTGAAGTTCGAGATGCCGATCGCGCGAACCCGACCATCGGCGAGAAGGGTCTCCAGCGCCGTGTAGGCCGCGATCGTCTTGTCGAACTCGTCCGCCAAGGGCTGGTGGAGGATCAGGAGATCGATCTGATCGACATCCAGCTTTCGTCGGCTCTTCTCGTACCCGCGAAGGGTTGCCTCGTATCCGTAGTCCGACATCCAGATCTTCGTCTCGAGAAACACCTCCTCCCGACTGATCTCAGATCGCTTGATCGCCTCGCCGACTTCTCGCTCGTTGAAGTAGGCAGCCGCAGTATCGACGTGGCGATACCCCACCTGAAGGGCGGTGACGACCGCCTCGATCGTTTCCTCGGGGCTGCTCTGGTACACCCCCAGTCCGACTGCGGGCATATCGACACCGTTGTTCAGGGTGAGGGTGGGTTGCGTAGAGCTCATGAGTGTCCTCTTTGTCATCAAGATGGGGTGATTAGGGCTGGTCCGGTCTGCGTCGACGCAGGCTCAGCGCTGAACGCTCCGAAACGGCAGAAACTGGGTCTCGATCCCGTACTGCTCTCGGAACTCGTCGCTGACCTCGCCGAGCATCACGGCTGAGAGCATCTCCGTGGAGGCAGCGAAGTCTTCCTGCCCGGAAGCCGTCAGCTTCATGTGCTGGTGGATTGCCGCTTCGTCCACGTACGTCTCGTGCTGGTAATAGACCCCTTCGGGGGACCTGAAGAGCTCGTACCCAAGGACGTAGGGCTCGTGCTGTTCCGTCGTGGGCAGGACTTCGTCGAGGTAGCGCTGGAACCGCGCCTCGTCGATCACGCGATAGCTGAAGATGGCGTCGACGGCCATGGTGTCTCCTTTGAGAGCGTGCCAAACCAAGTAGTTTGGTCAACACTAACGCCCGCTGGCGGAAAGTCAAACCAAACGGTTTGGCGCGCTAGGATGGACTCATGCCCGCCCCCGCCGACGGTCGAGCCACCGCGAACCACAGCGACGGAACGAGGGCGCGGATCGTGGCCGCAGCTCTGGAAGAGTTCTCGCAACACGGGATCGCCGGCGCGCGAATTGATCGGATCGCCAAGCGGGCCAGGACGAGCAAAGAACGTCTCTACGCCTACTTCAGGAGCAAGACGGACCTCTACCAGCAGACCGTCGATCGGGAGCTCGTGGTCCTCGCCGATGTAGCACCCATGAATCCGTCGGACCTGCCGGCCTATGCGGGCGCACTCTTCGACTACTTCTCCGACAATCCCGAGCGCTTCCGTCTCATCGCCTGGGGCCGGCTCGAATCGGATTTCTCCCTCCCGGGCGCCAGGGACTCGTTCAACACCGTCATCCAGAGCAAGATCGCCCGACTGGCACTGGCCCAACAGGACGGTGACCTCAGCAAGGATTGGGATCCGATCGACATCTTGGCTCTCGTCAATCAGCTTGCTGCGACCTGGGCGTCGCAACCAGACCTGCAGTTCGCCGCCACCTCGGCGGCCCGCAACGTCGACCGCGCGGCTCGACGAGCGGCGGTGATCAGCGCGGTGCAAGCGGTGTTCCCGGCTCGTGCGAGCGGGTAGTCCGGCCATCGAGACCTCAGTACCGGTGATGCACCATCGCCATGTCGATCGCCCGCGTACGCGACGCAAGTTCGAACAGGACGTCACGTCTGAAGGCGAGAGCGTCATGGCGAGTCGCCGAACCCGTCCACTCCCGTGAGCTCCGCGGACAGCGTCCAGAGTCGCGCCGCTTCGCCAGGGTCGACAGCCCAGGTCGACACACCTCCACGCGGCTCATCCGTCCAGGGGCCGGCGACATTGCAGTCCTCCAGGTACAACCCGCCTAGGTCGTCAAGAGATTTTGAAGTTGCAGCCCACACCTGGGTGGCGGCACCTTGCTCAGGCGTCTTCTCGCCGGCGATCCGCTGGCGGACCCCGGCGCTGGTCACGCCTGACGCCTCCAGTTCAGCAGCGCTCAGGTGACGCGCCAGACCCGTGTGAACCACCCCAGGATGCAGCGAGAAGCTCCGTACGCCGCGGTCGCGACCAAGGCGGTCGAGGTGGACGGCGAAGAGGGCGTTGGCGGTCTTCGACTGTCCGTAGGCGGCCCATTTGTCATACCCATGGTCGAACATGACATCGCCCCAACGCATGGGCGACCGCGAGTGCCCGGCGGAACTGACGCAGATCACCCGTGAGCCAGAGCGGAGCAGCGGCCTGATGTGATTGATCAGGGCGAAATGCCCCAGGTGATTGGTGGCGAACTGCGCCTCCCAGCCCGGACCGACACGGGTCTCCGGGCAAGCCATGACGGCCGCGGACGTGATGACCATGTCGATGGCGGCGCAGGACGCGAGCAACTCTTGGCCGCATCTCGCCACGTCGGCGAGCGAGGACAGGTCAAGCTGGATGACTCTCGTCTGGGGAAGGCGCTCGAGCACGCGATGTGCGCGACGCTCGTCTCTCGCGGGAACGATCACGGTCGCTCCAGCGCGGGAGAGGGCGCGAGTCGTCTCGAGGCCGAGGCCCGAGTACCCTCCAGTGACCAGTGCGGTCCGCCCTCGCAGGTCGACGCCCCGGAGAACTTCGTCCGCTGTCGACTGAGCCCCGAACGGGACCGGCAGCCGCGGTTGGTCGAACTGTCCGGGCGTCACCTCTCGACTCCCACTTGTCGGCCGGTCGCGCCGACGTCGCGACGTGACTTCATGTAGAGCGCCACTGAGCCGTCAAACTCGTTGAGCATCGACTCGGAGACGTGGAGCTTCTCGCTCAGCATCTTGCGAGCGGCCATGTGCTCAGCGGCAGAGTTGACCGATTCGACGCACACAAGGCGCCCCTCGTCCGCGAAGTGGAGGACGGAGAATCGGCCCTCTTCCACACTGCCAACTGTGCGACGGATCGAGCCGTGTCCCGGTAGCCCTGCCGTCTGGACCCGCACGTCGTACTGGTGCGTCCAGAACCAGGGAGGGGTGTCATAGGGTGCGGCGGTCTCGCCAAGCAGTCGTCTCGCCAGGTACTTGGCTTGGTCAACGGCATTCTGCACGGACTCGAGCCGGATGGAGCCGCCTTCCTCTGTCGTGCTCGGAAACCGCGCACAATCACCGATCGCCGAGACGTGCGGGTCGCTCGCGGAGAGGTACTCGTCCACGACGACGCCGTTCGAAAGCTTCAGCCCGCTCCCACGGAGCCAGTCCTCATTGACCAGCACTCCGATACCGGCGACGACCACGCTCGCCGGCAGCCGGGTTCCATCGACCAGGCGAACACCGTCACCGACATCGCCTGGCTCCGATCTGAAGGAGTCCACGCGCGCGCCGAGGAGGAGCTTCACACCGTGGGCTCGATGCTGCCCCTCTAAATAATCGGCAATCTCGCTGGAAGCGACCCTCGACATGGTGCGATCTTCTGCCTCGAGGACCGAGACGCGATGGTCATGTCGGACCGCCGTGGCGGCGAGCTCAAGACCGATGAAACCGCCGCCAACGATGACGACGTCAGTCGGTGGACGGCCCACGAGCGCCGCGCGCAATTCCAGAGCGTCATCGAGTGTGCGGAGGAGCGACGCATCCTCGGCAGGCTCGCCGCCTGTGGCCAAAGCTCGCGCCCTCACCCCGGTTGCGACGACGAGGTGGTCGTAGTCGAGCTCGCTACCGTCCACCAGCTCCACTCGCCGCTCAACACAGCGCACACCTTTCGCGCGCACACCGGTCAGGAGCGAGATCTCCTTCTCGGCGTAGAAGCGGATCGGGCGCAAGGCCAGTCCCTCAGCGCCCTTGGTTCCTGAGATGAATTCCTTTGACAGCGGGGGCCGTTGGTACGGCGTGTGAGGCTCGTCGCCCACGAGGACGATCTGACCCTCAAAACCGCTCGTTCTTAGAGAAATTGCCGCCTGAGTTCCGGCCTGACCCGCGCCGACGATGACCACCTTCGCGTCCCGACTCAGGCTCGCAGGTGCGGAATCACTAGCGGTCGACACGATTTTTCCTTGTCTTTGCAGGGCAACTAAGAGGGCAGACGCTAGTCCTCAGGTATGGCGGGAGTCAACGATTAGCACCGATTCGGATGTCTCATTCTTTGAGACTCTCGCCATTGGTTGAACGACTGTTCTAGACCTCTAGGTATGATGTGTATCACAAATAGAGGTTGGTGGCTCCGATCTCCACCGCCCCTGCCGAGGCGGTCAGTAGATCGGCGTGTGAGCGCTGAGGGGCTTCCACATCGCGAGTCATCGGGCCCGCGCTCCAGACGAAAGGAGTTGTCGTTTCACATGCGGATCACAGTGACCGCCCGTTCCGGGGACATTCACTCACTCGACGGCGAGGTCGGGCTGACGTTGATGGAGGTGTTGCGGGATGCCGGCGTCGATGACGAGATCGGAACCTGCGGAGGTTGCTGCTCCTGCGCGTCGTGCCACGTGTACATCGAGGCAGTCGACGGCTCGCAGCTCCCCGATGTGGCCGATGACGAGGACGACCTCTTGTCTTCACTCGACGCCCGGACCACACGGTCCCGGCTCGCTTGCCAGATCGACCTTCCGGCCGACCTCGAATCCATCGACGTATCGCTGGCGCCCGAGGCCTGACTCGAGATCTACAGGCGCATCTCTTGCGACACCAACATCGGCGAGCGGCTACGCCGCCAGGACCTAGAGGAGATCTGATGAGTACAGAGACAGAGTTCGACCTTCCCACCAACGTGCCGCCCTCACTGGTTCGAGACCTTGACATGTATCGACTCCCGGGCTGGGAGTCCGACCCGCAGCTGGGGTGGACGGAGTTCAGCAAGGGAGGCGAACCCATCGTGTACTCGCCGCACAACGGTGGGCACTGGGTCGCCACGGTCCCGGAAGACATCCTCGGCATCTATCGAGACCACAAGAACTGGTCCAACTTCGACATCTCCGCGCCGAAGCATCCGGGCCCGCGCATGCCTCCCCTGGAGTCGGACCCTCCTCTGCACAGCTTCTACCGCAAGTCGATCCAGCAGCTGTTCACGCCGATGGCACTGCGCGAGATCGAGCCGCTGATCCGCCAGCTCTCCGTCTCCTACATCGAGGAGTTCTTGCCGAAGGGCCGGTGCGAGTACGTCACCGAGTTCGGACTGCCGCTGCCGATCACCGTCTTCCTCGGGATCATGGGAATGCCGATCGAGGACGGGTCCCGCCTCAACAGCTACCTCAACGGCGCCCTCACCTCGACCGAGATGGACGAGAAGATGGGCTACTTCGCTCAGATCGCGGAGTATGTGCACGGCCATGTCGAGGATCGCATTGCCGACCCTCGAGCAGATGGGCTGACTCGAATCACCGAGAGCCAGGTCCAGGGCCGGCCCATGACGCCGGAGGAGGCCAAGGCCATTGCCACGATGACGACACAGGGCGGTCTCGATTCGGTGGGGATGTTGCTCAGCTTCATCACGCTTCACCTCGCCGAGAACCCCGACGATCGCGCCTACGTTGCCAACCACCTCGACGACCTCGACCACGTGGTTGCGGAGCTCTCGCGTCGCTACTTCATCCCCAACGAGATGCGCACAGTCCCGACCGACCGCGAGTTCCACGGAGTGACGCTGAAGGCCGGCGATCTCATCGCCGTCAATCCGGCGCAGTACAACTTCAATGAAGAGCTGTTCCCCGACCCCGCCAAGGTCGACTTCAGCCGACCGAAGCAGACTCACATCACTTTCGGCGCCGGAGCCCATGCCTGCCCTGGCGCGAACCTCGCGACTCTCGAGGTCAAGATCTTCCTCCAGGAGTGGCTCTCTCGTATCCCGGAGTTCGAGGTCGACCCCGATCGACCGGCGCCCGTGAAGCGCTGCGCGCAGCTGCATGGCATCAGCGATCTGAACCTGCGTTGGCCCACCGCGTGATGCCGGAGTCGAACCAGCGTTTGAGGCGAACCTGGGACAGTGCGGAGGTTGACGTCACGTGTTCGTCGACAAGGTAGCCGTCGTCATCGGCGGGTCGAGCGGGATCGGATGGTCTACCGCGCAATCGTTTTCACAGCAGGGGGCCACGGTGGTCATCGCCGCCGCCGAGTCCGAGTCCGCCCTGGAAGCACGAGTCCAAGCGCTCGACTCCCCTCACCGGGGATGGGCCATGTCCTGCGACGTCACCGACCGCCGAGCGGTGAGCGATCTCTTCGAACACGTGGGCAACCGCGCCGGCGGCGTGGACATCGTCGTCAACTGCGCGGGCTACCACGCGATGACACCAGTGTTCGAGACGAACTCGACCGAGACCGATCGGCTCATCGGGGTGAACCTCATCGGAGGCATCAACGTGATCCAAGGCGCAGTCCAGGCGATGCATGGTCGAGGAGGTGTGGTGGTCGCAGTGACGTCGACCCAATCGGTCCTCGGGGAACCAGGTCAGGCGGTGTACGCCGCGACGAAGGCCGCCATCGCCCACTACATCCGATCTGTGACACCGGAGCTGCGTCGCACCGGGATCCGTGTCGTCGGATTCGCCCCCGGAGCGGTCGACACCCCCATGGTCGAAAGCGTCAGCAGGCCGACAACTCCCGAGATGTCCGCTTGGAAGGAACGGCTGGAGACGTACGACAACAGCAGTCCCGACGGCCGGTTCTTCCTGCAGCCGCAGGAGGTGGCGTCGGCGATCACCTTCCTCGCCTCCGACGGCGCGAAGGCCTTTCACGGCGTCAATCTCGTCGGAGACCAAGGTCGGACCTCGGCCCTGTTCGGTCTCCCGGACATCGAAAGCTAGCCGCGTGGTTTCCTGGAGCGCTCTCGACCAGCGTGAACCGCGGCCCTCGACATGACCACCTCCGAGCTCGACGCGCTGAGAACTCTGCTGACGAGACGACACAGCGTGCGAGGATTTCGGCCCGATGCCGTTCCTTCGGAAGTGATCGAAGCCGTGTGGACAACCGCATCCCGCACGCCGTCGTGGTGCAACACGCAGCCGTGGGAAGTGGTGGTGACCTCCGGTGACGCGACTCAACGCTTGAGAAGGACGTTGTCGGCCGCATTCGTCGACGGGACACCAAACCCGGACCTCGAGTTCCCAACCGCGTATCACGGAATCTACCGAGGCCGCCGACTGGAATCGGCACTCCAGCTGTACGGTGCCGTCGGCGTCGAGCGAGGCGACAGAGCCGCGTCGGCTGCTCAAGCCGGGAAGAACTTCAGCTTCTTCGGCGCGCCCCACGTCGCAGTCATCACCACCGAAACCGAGCTGGGCGTCTACGGGGCCGTCGACTGCGGGTTGTTCCTCAGCAACGCCCTGCTCGCCTTCGAGGCGCAGGGGGTGGGCGCGATCCCGCAAGCGGCGCTTGCCACCTACTCAGACATCATTCGCGAGCACCTCGGCATCCCCGACACCCGGCAGGTCGTCGTCTGCGTCTCCTTCGGGTGGGAGGAGACCGACGACCCTGCCAACCAGTTCCGCACCGCTCGGGCGGAACCGTCGAGCTTCGTCACCTACGCCACTTGACGCGCGGCGTCAGGCTGACAACCAGGCTCGGACCCGCTGCGCACAGCGCCGCGGTCGGATCCTTCAGCTCCACACCGCGTCAATAGATAGTTCGAACCTCGCCGGCTCCGGAGACGGAGCGACGCTGCGTGAGAAGCGAGGCGCCGGGTGGTGCTGATCCGCACCGCCCAGGTTGACGACGGAGCCACGCTCCACGACATGCGGATGCCGAGTCGCTTCCTCGAAGCTGAGGACTGGAGTCACGCAAGCATCGGAGCCGTCGAACACGGCCGACCACTCGTCACGCGACTTGCCTCGGAACGTGTCGGTGAAGACGACCCGCAGTTCATCCCACCGGCTCCGGTCGTACTGCTCGGGGAGGTCCCCGCCGGCAAGGCCCATGAGTCGGATGAACTCGCGGTAGAACTGCGGCTCGAGCGCCCCGACAGCCATGAACAACCCGTCGGACGTCTCGTAGGTGTCGTAGAAGGGCGCACCCGTGTCGAGCAAGTTGGTGCCCCGCTCGTCGCTCCACCGACCTTGCGCACGGAAGTTCCAGATCAGGTGGGAGAGAGCAAAGACACCGTCGACCATGGCCGCATCGATGACCTGCCCCTGACCCGACGACTGCCGTTCGTACAGCGCCGCGAGCACGCCGAAGAGCAGGAACATCGACCCGCCACCGAAGTCGCCGACCAGGTTGAGGGGAGGGATCGGACGGGCACCCTGCCGACCGACGGCGTTCAGCACTCCCGTCAACGCGATGTAGTTGATGTCGTGTCCAGCTGTGCTGGCCAGTGGCCCGTCCTGGCCCCACCCGGTCATGCGCCCGTACACCAGTGCGGGATGACGTCCGAGCATCTCCGTCGGCCCGAGGCCAAGCCGCTCGACGACCCCTGGTCGAAAACCCTCGAGAAGAACGTCACTGCGAGCGATCAGTCGCTTCACCTGTTCGAGCTCCGCCGGGTTCTTCAGGTCCGCGGAGATGATGCGGCGACCTCTCAGAGTGTGGTCAGCCTGGATGTCCTTGGTCGCGTCTCGACGGCGCACGCAAACGACGTCCGCGCCCAAGTCGGACAAGAGCGTCCCCGCGTGCGGCACGGGACCGATGGCGGCGAGCTCGACCACGCGAAGTCCGGACAGCGGGCCGGCGCCTCCGGGCGACCACATGTGCGACCCGTCACCGCCCTCGGAATCAACCACTTGTCACGCCCTCCTGCGACTCCTCGAACGCGTAGCGAACGAGACTGTCAGCGACGCATGCCGGCTTGGGTCGCCCGTCCACGGAGACCACGGTCCGGTAGGTCGCCTGGATTCCATCGGGCACGTCGCGGACTGCCGCGAGGGTGACCTCACCGCGGATGCGATCACCGCAGCGGACCGGGGAGGGGAACCGCACTCGATCAAGGCCGTAGTTGACGGCAAGCCGTTCGCCGGAGATCTGGTACGTCTGGCGAGTCAGCACCGGAAGCAGGGACACGGTCAAGAACCCATGGGCGATCGTCGCCCCGAACGGACCGCTCTTGGCTCGTTCCGGGTCGACGTGGATCCACTGGTGGTCGCCCGTGGCGTCAGCGAAGAGGTCGATGCGTTCCTGCGTCACCTCCAGCCAGTCGCTGACCCCCAGCACCTGACCAACCTGAGCTCGCATGTCTTCGGCCGATGTAAAGACTTTCACGCAGAATGCCCTCCGTCGCGTCCATGCATGTCAATCACCCTTTCTCGGCCCGCCGACGTCCGGCGTAGGCGGCAATGGCGACGGACGCGATCAGTGTCACGCCCTGGATGAGGTCGGCGATCCACGGCAGATCCGGGTACCGCAGCTGTAGACCCTTGACAGCGGTCGCCAGCAGGTAGAGCGCGATCAGCGTTCCGAACACGTTGAATCTGCCTGGCTGCACCTGGGTCGATCCCAGGAACGCAGCTGCGAATGCCGGGAGCAGGTACGGGTCACCCGCACCGAAGGATGCCGCGCCGAGCTGCATCGTCAGGACGATTCCTGCGAGCGAGGCGAGCAGGCCCGACACGATCAGGGCGCTCCACTGGACTCGCACCACTCGAATGCCGGCCAGCCGTGACGCCTCAGCGTTGGCACCGATCGCTCGGAGATACCGGCCCCATGGGGTGTGCTCGATCGCGAACCACAGCAGCAGTGCAATAGCCGCCAAGTAGTACACCGGCAGGGGGATCGACAAGAACTGAGACTGGCCGAACGAAATGAAACCCGGCGAGATGCCATCGATGAACGTCTGCCCCTCAGCGATCCAGTATGCGACCGCTGCGAGGATCGCCGAACTGCCCAAGGTGGCGATGATCGGTTCAACCCGTAGGACCGTGACAGAGACGGCATTCAGAGCACCCACGGTCGCACCCGCCAGGAGCGTGAGCACGACTGCCACGAGGGGATGGAAACCCATCTCTGCTTGCAGCCAACCGACGAGACTGATCGACAGAGCCATGGTGGCCGCAATGGACACGTCGAACACGCCGCTGATCAGGGACACGACGAGGCCGAGCGTCAAGATTCCTGCGATTGCCTGGCTGGCCAAGATGACCCGATAGTTCTGCGGCGCGGCGAAGCGCTCGTCGGAGAGCGTGAACAGGACGAGCAGAGCGATCAGGACGTACAGCCCGGCCAGGCTGGACAGCCGCAGCGATCCGACGCTCCACCGCGCCGGTCGCCGCGTGATGCCGACGCCACGGTCGAGGGTGTCAGGACTTTCTGCCGGGTCGCTGTGCCATCCATCGATCTGCACAGTCTCGGTTTCCTCAGGCATGCTCATCTTCTTTCTGGTCTGACTTGTCGTCAGCGAGACATTCGAACGCGAGCTCGGAAGCCGTGATCTCGCCCCTTGCGAATTGGCGTGCTACTACCCCGTCACGCATCACGAGAATGCGATCGCACAGGCGTACGAGCTCCTCCTCGTCCGAGCCGGCGACCACGACCGCGACACCTGTTGTTGCGGCGTCGTCGACCAATCGGTGGATGTCGGCCTTGGCTGCCACATCGACGCCTTGTGTCGGCTCGTCGAGCAGGAGGACTCTGGGTCGGCGGCGGAGCCACCGCCCGATCACCACCTTTTGCTGATTGCCTCCGGAGAGGCTGGCCAGCGGGGCTTCCGGTCCAGACGCTTTGACCTTGAGATCGCGAAACAGGTCGGCGCATTCAGCGGACTCCCTGGAGCGGCGCACGACTCCGAATCGCGCCACGCTGCGGATATCTCCCAGCATCAGGTTCTCCCGAACTGACATCTCGGCGACGACTCCGTCATCAAGCCTGGTCGCCGAGACGAATCCGACTCCACTGGTGACGGCGTGCTGTGTGTTTCGACGTTTCAACGGCGTGCCCTCGATCAGCACCGTGCCGTCGTAGTCGGATCCGCCGTAGACCGTCCGACACAAGCGTTCTCTGCCCGATCCCGTGATCCCGGCGATGCCGAGGATCTCGCCGCCGCGGACGTCGAACGAGATGGGACCGGAGGATCCGAAGCTCAGGTCACGTACTTCGAGGACGACACCGGCGGTCGTGGTGCCTGCGGCCGCAGTTCGATCCTTGTTGACCGTGGAGCCCGTCATCATCGTGATGAGGTTCTCCTTGGTGACGGTCTGGATCTCGGCCGTGTCCACCTTCCGTCCGTCTCGAAGGACCGTCACCCGGTCCGCCAGCGACATGATCTCGTCGAGATGATGCGAGACGTAGAGGACTCCGATGCCCTCGCCGCTGACACGGCGAACGAGGTGATGAAGCCGCTCGACGTCGGCGCGCGGCATCGTGGCGGTGGGTTCGTCGAGCACCAGGAGCGAAAGGTTGTCGGCGCCATGCAGTGCTCGCGCGATCGCCAGAGCCGTACGTTCAACGGGAGCGAGGCGTTCCACCGGTACAGCGAGATCGAACTCATGCCCGAGGCGTCGCACGCCGTCGCGGACGATCTGTCGATGCTGGCGCCAGCGAATTCGCGAGAGCGCGCCCGTGGGGTATCCAATCCCCAGGGCAAAGTTCTCGAGCGAGCTCAGGCGTCCGACCAGGCCGAGGTCCTGGTGGACGAATCGGATCCCTCGCTGGTGCGCGGACCCCGGGTCCCCCAGCTCCAGCGCGACGTCAAGAACCGTCGCTCTGGAGCCGGGGTCCGGGTGATGAAATCCACTCAAGATCTTGATGAGGGTGGATTTACCCGAGCCGTTCTGTCCGATGAGGGCATGGACCTCTCCCTGCCGAACATTCAGACTGACATCACTGAGGACAGGCGTGCCGCTGAAGGACTTGCCAACGCCCTCCAGTCGGAGAGCCGATGGATCTTCATCGGAGCTCCCGCGGCGGACAGATCCACCATCGGGCTCGTAGGTTGACGTCGACATCCCGTCCTCTTCCGGTGGCACTTGCTACTTCACTCCCCAGACCTCGAGGAACTGCTCACGGAAGTCCTCCGGAATCGCGAGGCTGCTGTCTGCACCCTCCGGCAAGTTCTCCTTCGTCAGCACAGGAGTCGGGTACTCGATCGCCGCGACGGGCTCACCGGTGTCAAGGACTCGCAGGACGGTGTCGACCATGACGTACCCCACGAACGGAAGTGAATTAAGCATCCACATCGAGTTGGTGCCGTTCTTCAGCGCACTGTAGGCCTGCGCATCCGGAGTGATGCCGGTGATCTTCACATCGTTCAAGCCAGCCTGATCCAACGCCGCGCGCAGTCCCGTGGCGATCACGGAGTCCTGGACCACGACGTAGCCGATGGACGGGTCCGCCTGCACCGAGGAGACGATCGCGGTCGTGGCAGCGGGAGTACCGACCTGCGCCAGCGGGAGCTCCTGATACTCGGCGGTGCAGTCCGAGCACGTCTCTTCGTAGCTCGCAACGAAGGAATCACCCATGGTCTTCAAGATGGGGTACGGCAGACCGACCATCAGCGCATTGGTGCTGCAACCCGAGTCATTGAGGATCCAGGCCGACATCGCCCTCGCCTTCAGATCGAAGTTATTGGCCGCGTTGAAGGTGCCGGCGTATCCGGTTGTGCCCTGAGGCTCGACATCTCCCGAACCCACCGCGACGATGACTCCAGCTTCCTCGGCCTTGGCCAAAGACCCGCTGATCGAGTCGAGATTGGTCCCCTGCATCACGATCGCCGTCGGCTTCTCGTCAATGGCCTCCTGCAGCTTCTCGTTCACGTCCTCGACCGAGCCGTCGTGCGAGATCACCTTGCCGGTCCAGCCGATGGCTTCGGCGGCCTCGACCGCGGACTCTGCAGGTCCGACATCGTTCGGGAGACTGCCGACCGCCAGCGCGATGATCGAACCGTCTGCGGTGGGTGCGGCGCCGAGCGCCGTGAACCCCTCAGCGATCTTCGTCGGAAGCGACGCATACTCGGCGTTTTGCTCCGCGGCGGCATCGATGCAGGCCTGATCTCCTCCACCGGACCCGCCACTCGCGCTGTCGCTGCTCGACCCGCAGGCGCTGAGCGCGAGGGTTGCCGTCAGCGTCATCGCCAGCCATCGCCAGCCCGTCCTGTTCAGCGGCACTCGATTCATTCGGGTGTTCCTTTCGTCGTGCGCAGCACCTCTCGGCGCCTCGGATGAGGCACCAGCACCCCCTGATCACGAACGTGACTCGGGTCACGTTGATGAACAGTCGTTACACTAGCCAGCGGCCTCAGCATCGTCAACACAGACGCGTAAATTTGCTGAGCAGCACGTTTCAAACCGAGTCTCGTGATGTCACAATCTTCTGGAACCTCAGCACTAAACGCCCGGCTAGCTCCGCCGCGACCGCGTCTGGAGCGAGCACGACATGGATCCGGCGCCGCGCACTTGAGGATCATTTGTTCGTCACCCAGTGAGGAAGAGCTTCCATCAGGCCGACACCCGACTCGACCAAGTCCACCGGCAGGAGCCATGTTTCCGGGCAATTTCGGCGCATCACGGACCGCTGATGAGCTCGAGCAGAATTCGCGCCGGCGTGCCGTTACCGCTAGTCGCGCCCAGCAGACTTCGTACCGAATGTTCTGCATACATACACATGTGGTGACGATTCTCGTGCTCACGTGATACCAGCAGTATCCTGCAATGACGGATATTTTTGACGCTCAGATGTCGAGCGCAAGACTTTGTCCCGAAGAAGACAGTTGATTCGAACGATCGTTTATACGAGACTGCACCACTGAGAGCGCCCGCAACCGCGGACCGAGAACTCGTCCGACTGCCATCCATGGCACCCGGCATCCAGTGACAGGACCGCATGTTGATGACGACAGCATCCGACCGAGACTCGATCGAACTTTCCTCGTACATCCGCGCCGGCGACATGGTCACGTGGGGTCAAGCGGCAGCCGAGCCCTCGGCTCTGATCGAGATCCTGATGGCGCAGAGGCGTCAGCTCGGCGGCATCAGGTGCTTCATCGGCATCACGAGCTCCGAAGCCATCACTGCCGACTGTGCTGACCACATCGAGTTCTCGAGCTTCACCGGCGGTCATGGATCGGCACGAAGCCTGAGCGACCGCGGCCTGCTGCGTATCCATCCCGTTCCGTACTCCAGCGTTCCTCGCCTGCTGAGCCACGGGGAGTCGAAGGTCGATGTCCTGCTCCTCCAGCTCGCACGGACAGCCGAAGACGGCGTCTTCAGCATCTCGGCTGCGCAGGACTACCTGATCGCCGCGCTGTCATCGGCCCGAGTCGTGATCGGCCAGGTCAACGCCCGAGCCGCTGCCACGCACGGCGACCGCACGATCGCGGCATCCGAGCTCGCCGCGATCATCGAGGTGGACGATCCAATCCCGAGCAGCAAGCCGCAGCCACCGTCGACTGTCGATCGCGCGATCGCGGCCGAGGTCGCATCGTGGGTCGAAGACTTCTCCACCCTCCAGATCGGGATCGGCCGTATTCCGGACGCCGTTCTCGAGCTCTTGCGCGACAGGAACGACCTGTCCATCCACTCCGGGTTGTTCAGCGAAGCGATGGCGACCCTCGTCACCTCGGGCGCGGTGAGCAATGCCCACAAAGGACGTGACCACGGCGCAAGCGTGGCGAGCTTCCTGCACGGTGGCCAGGACCTGCTGGACTTCGCCCACGCCAACCCGAGTGTCCAGCTCCGGCGGATTGAGTACGTCTACGACCCGGCTGTCCTCGCGAGCCTGCCGCGATTCGTTGCCGTCAATTCAGCCCTCGAGGTAGACGTGACGGGCCAGGTCAATGCCGAGTCCGTGGCTGGCCGATACGTCGGAACCGTCGGCGGTGCCGGCGACTTCCTGAGAGCGGCAGCACACTCGGACGGCGGTGTACCCATCATCGCTCTGCCGTCTGCCACTCGCACCGGGTCTCGGATCGTTGCTGCGCTCGACGGTCCCACCAGCACCGCGAGGTGCGATGTGGGCGTGATCGTCACTGAGCACGGCAGCGCCGACCTGAGAGGACTCCCGATCCGGGAGCGGATCGAGCGCATGATCGCCATCGCTCATCCCGATCACCGAGACGCCCTTGCGGACCAAGCCCAAGGCCTGAGGACCTGACCAGAAGATCAAGAGATACGGAGTGAGTGCAGTGAAGCGTGCAGCGATTGTTTCCCCCTTGCGTACACCTGTCGGCAAGTTCGGAGGTGCCCTTCGGGACGTTCCCGTCGAAGACCTCGCCGGAACCCTGTTCAAGGAGGTCATCGCCAGAACTGGTATCGACCCCCAGCGAATCGACGACGTCGCCATGGCGCAGTCGTATCCGAACTCGGAGGCGCCGTGCATCGGCAGATGGGCAGCCCTCCACGCCGGACTCCCGATCGACATTCCCGGATTTCAGATCGATCGCCGATGCGGCAGTGGACTCCAGGCGATCGTCACCGCGGCGATGATGGTCCAGACTGGGGCTGCCGATGTCGTGCTGACGGGCGGCGTGGAGAGCATGTCGCGTATCGAGCACTACTCCCCGAACATTCGCTGGGGCCAGCGGTCCGGTGACGCCCATCTGTACGACCGCATCGTGCGCGGGCGTGAGAGGTCGCAGCCAGAGCACCGGTTCGGCTACATCTCCGGAATGCCCGAGACCGCAGAGAACCTTGCCATCCAGTACGACATCGGTCGGGAGGCGTCGGACGAGTTCGCTGCTCGTAGTCAGCAGCGTGCGGCCGCGGCGTGGGAGAACGGACTGTTCGCTGAGGAAGTCGTGCCGCTGAGCGTGCCCCAGCGTCGGGGTGACGACGTCGTCGTCGACCGCGATGAAGGCATCCGCGCAGACACCACGATCGAGACACTCGCGAAGCTGCCGGTAGTTCGACCTGGCGGGACCGTCACCGCTGGCAATGCCAGCCAGCAGAACGATGCCGCCGCGGCATGCCTGATCGTCGCGGAGGACAAGCTCGATGAGCTCGGCCTCGAGCCCATCGGATTCCTCGTCGACTGGGTCGCGGTCGGGTGCGAGCCGGCGACCATGGGTATCGGGCCTGCCCCTGCAGTCCGGAAGCTCTTCCAGCGCACTGGCGTCTCCTACGACGACCTCGACCTGATCGAGATCAACGAGGCGTTCGCCGTGCAGGTTCTCGCCGTGATGGCGGAGCTGGGCTGGGAGGACCCCTCGAACATCAACGTCAACGGCGGTGGAATCTCACTCGGTCACCCCATCGCCGCGACCGGCGCACGCATCATGACCACCTTGATGCACGAGATGAAGCGCCGGGATGCCCGCTACGGGCTCGAGACGATGTGCATCGGCGGCGGACAGGGTATGGCGGCACTCTTCGAGTCCGCATAGCCCCGAGCAGACACACGAATGCGTGATGCCCTTCTGAGATCTTCAGAAGGGCATCACGCATTCCTGGTGATGACTACGGGGGCGTGTCGCGGAGGGCCGCTTCCCATCGACGGGACCTCCATGATGGTTCGCGCCGGCCAGCGTTCCGCGTACCGCGTCACGATGGATCTCGGCGCTTCACCACTCCTGGTAGATCGGGTCGTCAGGCGCCCAGTCGCCGAACTGTCCCTCGCCCTCGCGCAGCCACGACCAGTCCGGATCTGCAGTGACCGGGCGCGACCAGTCCCACGTGACGGTCCGGCGGAGGATCTTCCATTCCGAGCCACGTCGCTCGTAGAGGTCCTTGTATCGGCCCGCCGTGTGGAGCTCGCCGTCTGGCGTGCCCTCCACCTCGCTCTTGAAGATGGCGATCCCCCGGAAGTAGAGCTCCACCTTGGCTCTCGGACCGTCGATGTCAGCAAGGAAATTCCCGACGATGTGGTGGGTCCTCACCAGGTTCGACCGCATGCCGCAGACGAATTCGCACCACTCCGGCCCCGTTCCCTGAAAGTTGCCGTGGTCATCGGTGGAGTCCGGCCAATAGGTCGACATCATCAGCTCGTAGTCGAGCCTGTCGACAGATTGCACGTACCGCACCGCGTTCTCGTGGATCTTCGCTCGATCGATGACGGCGTCGATCTCCCTTGCTCGAATCAGCTCTGAGCTCTCCGGATTCGAATCTGACATGGAACACACTTCCTCACTCGTTGTTCGTGGTTGCGGCGTACTGCAGAGAGTTGAGTGCCGAGCAGTCGGTCGACGTCCTCAGGCCTGACCGTCTCCGACTTCCTCGGCCTCGATCAGGAACGGCAGCACTCGCTCGGCCACGTCCGCCGGCGAGTTCTCGCAGTAGAACATTCCGAAGGTGTCGTCCACGTGGGAACGGCTTGACGGGACCAAGCTGTGCGAGCGCAAGTGCACGTCGAGGGACGCATCGAACTTCCCGATCAGGAAGAAAAGGGGCCGGGTGGCCGACACGAGCTTCGCCATGGCGTCGTCGGTGAACACCGCCCTGTAGGCCCAGCTCCAGTCCTCTCCGGACTTGAGCATGGTGTGGACCACACGGTTCTTGATCTCAGCGGGGAAATCGAGGTAATGGGGTTCAAGCGTGAGAGCTCGGGTCCAGGCGGCCATGATCTGCGCGCCTTGAGTGGATGGCGGGTTGGGCCACACGAGAGAGTCGAGGTAACCGAGGCCTTCCGCCTCCGTCACGGCCACCATGCCATTCAGTGTCGCGCTCAGTGCGCGCTCGGGATGTCGGTGCACCAGTTCCAAGGCGATCGAGGCACCGGTGTGGTGCCCGAACGTGTGGAACCGCTCGAAACCGAGCTGGTCAAGCGCCTCGAGCATGATCCCGCTGATGAACTCGATCGTGGGCTCGCGGTCAGTCCGGAAGCTCTCGCCGTAGTTGGGCGTGTCGAAGGCGACGGTCGTGACTCGGCCGGCCAGTTCAGTCATCACGTTCTCGAACGACTCAGAAGTGTCTGCCGTCATGTGGAAGAACACCAGCGGCGCACTCACCGGCTCAGAAGTCTGCGACATCCGAAAGTGCACTTGCCCGTGCGACGTGTCGACGTAGCCCTTGGTGATCACGAGTTCTCCTTGAAGATCTGCCAGAAACGTTGATGTCCAACCGGAGTCGCGGAGCAGCGTCGCGCCGTGAGCGCGACGTTCTCCTGCTGCCGCACCGTCACGTATGCCTCGGTCATCGCTGACCACGACGGTCGAGCACATGTGAGCACGGCTAACCGCAGGCGTGGTGGTCCCAACCGAGCGTCGCGGCATGCCATTTGCGTCCGGCACCGTGCTTCATATCGGTCCGGATTGAACGATTGTTACGATACTGATCGCATTATGTGAAGTCAATGAACTAGTCGGGCCCCCGTGAGATCTGCCTCGGCAACCTCATTTTTCACCATGAAAGACAGGGTTATCGATCCGTCGAAGTCCAGGGGTGTGGTCGACGCCCCTCCACACGACCCCCAAGTTGACGTTTGGACTTGAATGAGCGTTCCACCTACCGTAATGTGCGTCACACCACATTTATGGGAGGTTCTCCGTGCACCAATTCGATCCGCTCGAGCTCAGGGTGGCCCTGCGGAACTGGCCCACCGGCGTCTCCGTCATCACGACCACGCATGAGGATCAGCCGGTCGGGGTAGTGGTGGGATCGTTCAGCTCCGTGTCGCTGGCACCGCCGCTCGTCGGCTTCTTCGTCGGTCAGACTTCAACGACCTGGCCGTCGATCGAACAGTCGGGAACGTTCTGCGTCAACGTCCTGTCCTCGTCGCAGACCGGCCTGGTGCAGATGTTCGGAAAGCCTGCAGCTTCGAGATTCGATGAGATCCGCTACTCGGCCTCGAGCCTTGGCGATCCGGTCATCGTCGGCTGCGTCGCCTCGATCGGATGCCGCATCGAGGATGTGACGGACGCGGGCGATCACTTTTTCGTCACGGGCCGAGTCGTCGATGTCGCCACAGATCCGCTGCAACAGCCCCTGCTCTTCGTCCACGGGGGCTTCAGCAAGCCGCGAGCGCTGGGTCAGGCGAACCCTGAACTCCCCTGCGCTTCCGTCTCGGAACTGGCCGATCTGTCTCAGCTCATCCTCAACTGAGCAGACAGGACATCCTCTGCAAGACCCCAGCGACCGGCGCGCGATGCCTCCGTCCTGGCACTCCCGTCACCCTCTGGACGTTCGGTCCTGAGCATCAAACAGAAAGCATGATTCATGGACAAGCAGGTACATCTCGCGGCGTTCGTCAATCCGTCGCACATGTCTCACAGCCACGCCAGCTGGAGGCATCCCCGCAGTCGCAATGACTTCCTCTCGCCCAAGCTGTGGCAAGACATCGGGCGAACGCTGGAACGCGGGCTCTTCGATCTTCTCTTCGTCGGCGACAGCCTCTCGATTCCCACTCGTTTCGGGGGAGGCGTCGACCGGGCCGTGGAACGTGGAACCCAGGCCGCAGTGATGATGGACCCGATGGTGATTCTCTCCGTCGTCTCGGCAGCGACGGAGCGCCTCGGACTCGCCGCCACAGCTTCGACCACCTACTTCAACCCGTTCGATGTCGCCCGTCGGTTCAGCACTCTGGACCACATGAGTCAAGGCCGATCCGGCTGGAACATCGTGACCTCCATCGGTGAGGGAGATGCCAAGAACTTCGGTGTCGACGAGCACCTGCCCCACGACGTTCGGTACGACCGAGCCGAAGAGTTCGTCGAGGTCGTCCACAAGCTGTGGGGTAGCTGGGACAAGGACGCCCTAGTCGTCGACAAGGACTCCGGGCAATTCGCCCGTCCTGGCTCAGTGCGGCCGATCGATCACTCGGGTCAGTGGTTCTCGGTGCGCGGACCGCTGAACGTGCCCCACTCGCCGCAGTCGCGTCCTGTGCTCATGCAGGCTGGATCCTCAGGGCGCGGGCGAGACTTCGCCGGGCGGTGGGCCGAGGCAGTCTTCGCTGTCGACCCGACGCCCGAAGGAAGGAAGAGCTTCTACAAGGACATCAAGGATCGCGCTGAGACCTTCGAACGCGGGCGAGGTGACGTCAAGGTGCTCCAGGCGTTCATGCCGTTCGTCGCCGAGACCGATTCCATGGCGAACGAGATCTACGCGTATCACAACGAGCTCGTTGATCCGGCGGACGGCCTCGTGGTCCTCTCCAACCAGATGGACCACGACTTCTCCCAGTACGACCTGGACCAGCCACTCGTCGATGTCGACGTCGAGGGACAGCAGGGAATGTTCGCCGTCCTCCAGCGTCTGAGCAAGCGCGACAACCTCACGTTGCGGGACGTCGGTCGCATGTACGCCGAGTCGGGACTGGTTCCCCCCCTGATCGGGTCGCCGGCCAGCGTCGCAGACATGGTCGAGGAGATGATCGACGGCGAGGAGACTGACGGCCTGATGCTGATCGCTGGCCACTCGCCGGGAACCTTCACCGACTTCGTCGACCTGGTGGTTCCCGAGCTCCAGAAGCGCGGCCGGTTCCGCAAGGAGTACGCAGGGCCGACGCTCCGCTCGCACCTCGGACTGGGCGAGCCGACCCTTCACCTTCCGCCCACCCGAGGGTGAGGGTCGCGATCCGCGCTCCGTATCCGAAGCCATCCAGACGCTGATGGACCCGCCACCTCGGAGGTAGCGGACTCATCGGCCACCAGGATGCACGTCCACGGCCGGCCTCGGTGGTCCGGAGGAAACTCCAGACCACCGAGGCCGGCCGCACCTGTTGATCAGGCTGGAGATCGCCTGAACTCGTCCCAGTCAGGTCGTTCGGCTCTCGATGAAGTGCGTCCGCCCAGCCGGCCAAGCCAAAAACCCTTGGCTGGCGGGCGCGACGGGCGGCATCGCGAAGGCATGCCCGCTCACGGAGGCGCCCGCTCAAGGCACGAGCAAGCGCTGCCCGGGAGGCAGGTGGCCGAACTACTCCGAGACGTTGCCGGCCCTGTCGAGTGCTTGGATCGCCTCAGCGACGATGCGCGGGATCAGGTCACCCACCGAAGGAATGTCGTCGATCAACCCCTGCACCATTCCCACACTCCAGACGCCTGCCTCCGGGTCCCCGTTCTCATAGACCGTGCGCCCTCGCGCCCCGTTGACGAGATGCCGCACGTCTTCGAACGCCCCGCCATTGGAGAGAATATCGACGACTTCCCCGCTCACACTGTTCTTGTGCACGCGGGACGTGTTGCTCAGCTGACGGAAGATCAGCTCCGTGTCATCCTCCGACGAGGACACGATTCGCTCCTTGATCGCGTGGTGGATCGGTGACTCGAGCGTGCACATGAACCGCGTGCCCATGTTGACTCCGTGCGCGCCCAGAACGAGCGCCGCCGCGAGACCTCGGCCGTCAGCGAAGCCACCCGATGCGATGACGGGGATGTCGAGCCGTCGAGTCGCTGCCGGGATCAGCACCAGCCCCGGCACGTCCTTCTCTCCCGGGTGACCGGCGCATTCGAAGCCGTCGATACTGACACTGTCGACTCCGACTGCCTGAGCTTTCAACGCATGGGCGACCGACGTGCACTTGTGGATCACCTTGATCCCGTGCTCCTTGAACTGAGCCATGTGCGGCTCAGGGTTTGCGCCTGCCGTCTCCACGATCTTGATGCCCGAGTCGACGATGACCGCACGAAACTCGTCGTAAGGAGGTGGAGTGATCGTCGGCAAGATCGTGAGGTTGACTCCCAGCGGCTTGTCGGTGATGGCCTGGGCCTTCTTGATCTCGTCTGCCAGGGCCCGCGGGTTGGGCTGCGTGAGCGCAGTGATCATCCCCAGGCCGCCGGCCTGGGAGACAGAAGCGGCGAGCTCAGCCCGCCCGACCCACTGCATGCCTCCTTGAACGATGGGATGTTCGATCCCGAAGGCCGTGGTGAAAGGCGTCGACAGACGGTTGCCACTCATGTTCTTCCTCATCTGATCAGTGCTCCGCTGTGATTCCGACGGGTCACGTAGTCGCCCGTCCTGCACAGCGGGAGAAGGTCACTTGCTAAGCAAGCAGGGACTTGCTGATGATCGACTTCATGATCTCGCTCGAACCGCCGTAGATTCGCGTCACCCTCGCGTCCGCGTAGAGCCGCGCGATGGGGTACTCCATCATGTAGCCGTAACCGCCGTGGAGCTGCAGGCACTTGTCCACGACCCTCGCCTGGAGCTCCGTGCAGTGCAGCTTGACGATTGCAGCGTCCGTCGCCGACAACGTCCCACGTGAGTGCTCGTCCAGTGCTCGGTCGATCAGCGCCTGGCCCGCCTCGATGTCGGTGGCGCACTCGGCGAGCACGAACTTGGAGTTCTGGAACGCCGAGACCGGTGTCCCGAAGGCGCGACGTTCCTGCGTGTACTCGACGGTTGCCGCCAGGGCGGAGTGGGCAGACGCCACCGATCCGACAGCAATGGAAAGTCGCTCCTGCGGGAGGTTGTGTCCGAGGTAGGCGAAAGCCTCACCCTCATCACCGAGCAAGTTCGATCCGGGGACCCGCACGTCGCTGAAGAAGAGCTCGGCCGTGTCCTGGGCCTTCAATCCGAGCTTGTTCATGTTCGGCCCGACCGAATAGCCCTCGCGGTCAGCCTCGACCACGAACAGCGAGAGTCCTGCTCTTCTCGCATCCGACTGATACGGGCTGGTTCGCGCGACCACCAGGACGAGGTCAGCATTGACCCCTCCGGTGATGAACGTCTTGGAGCCGTTCAGCACCCAGTCGTCGCCGTCCCGCTCGGCACTGGTGCGAATTCCGGCAACATCCGAGCCCGTCCCCGGTTCCGTGATGGCGATGGAGGCCATCAGGTCGCCGCTGGCCATTCCCGGGAGCCAGCGCTGCTTCTGCTCGTCGGTTGCGTAGCGCAGGAAGTAGGGGAGCACGATGTCCATGTGCACCCGAAGGGCGCCGAGGTTGACCAGGGCGTACATGGACTCCTCGGTCAGAACTGCCGAGAATCTGTAGTCGTCCTGACCGCCACCGCTGTATTCCTCGGGGACGGCCATTCCCAGAACGCCCATTGATCCCAGCTCGCGGTAGAACTCCTTGGGAACCTTGCCGGCGGCCTCCCATTCGATGAAGCGAGATGCCACCGACTCCCGGAGGAACTCGCGCATCACCCCCCTGAAGTCGTCCTGCTCCTCAGTGAAGACACGGCGCTGCAAGCTGACCCTCCTCGCCGATCCACCGTCGCGCACTTGACGGGGCGCTCACAGGGCCTCGATCACGGTGGCGTTCGCCAGACCGCCCGCTTCGCACATCGTCTGCAGACCGTAACGGCCGCCGGTGGACTCCAGCGTGTTCAGAAGAGTCGTCAGGATTCGAGTTCCCGATGCTCCCAATGCGTGTCCGAGGGAGATGGCACCGCCGCGGGGATTGAGCTTCTCGAGATCGGCCTCCAGCTCGGTGGCCCACGCCAGAGGCACGGGCGCGAACGCCTCATTGACCTCATAGACATCCAGATCTGCAATCTTCATGCCGGCACGGTCGAGCACCTTGCGGGTCGCCGGGATCGGACCCGTCAGCATGTACAGGGGATCGTCGCCGACGACCGAGAAGGCATGGAATCGTGCGCGCGGCTTCAACCCCAGCTCCTTGGCCTTCAACTCACTCATGATGAGCACCGCGGAGGCGCCATCGGTCAGGGGTGAGGAGTTGCCGGGAGTGATCTTCCACTCGATCTCCGGGAAGCGCTGGGAGATCGCTTCGTCCTGGAACGAGGGCTTCAGGCCCGACAGTCCCTCGATCGTCGTGGCGGAACGAATGGTCTCGTCCGCCGACACGCGACCTCCGGGCGTCTCCACGGAGAAGATCTCGTTCTCGAAGCTGCCCGCGTTGGCAGCCTCCGCTGCACGCTGATGAGATCGGAACGAGTAGTCGTCCAGCTGATGCCGACTGAACTTGTACCGGGCGGCGATGAGCTCGGCGGCAACCCCCTGATTGACCAGACCCTCCGGGTAACGCTTCTGCAGCAGATCGCTCGACCCGACGGCACCCTTCCGCGCCGCCAGGAGGGGGACGCGGCTCATCGACTCGACGCCGCATGCGATGACGATGTCGTAGGAGCCAGCCATCACGCCCTGCGCTCCGAAGCTGGCCGCCTGCTGGCTTGACCCGCACTGTCGATTGACCGTGGTTCCCGGCACCGTGTGGGGATAGCCAGCCGCGAGCCATGCCGTGTGGGCGATGTTTCCGGACTGGTCGCCGACCTGCTGGACGCATCCGCCGATGACGTCATCGACGAGCGCCGGGTCGATTCCGGTCCGCTCGATCAATGAGCGGAGAGTTTCGGCGAGGAGGTCGACGGGGTGGACATCTGAAAGTGCTCCACCCGGCTTTCCACGTCCAGCGGCGGTACGGACGGCATCAACGATTACTGCGTTCTCCATGAGAGCTCCTGACAAGAGTGATTGATTCAGCGGACGGCCATGCGGATGGCGCCATCGATGCGGATCGTCTCCCCGTTGATGTAACGGTTGTCGACGAGGTGGAGCGCCAGGTCGGCGAACTCCTGGGGATCCCCGAGGCGGGCCGGGTTCGGGACTGATGCAGCGAGCGAAGCCCTGATGTCATCGCGCAGTCGCCCCAGCAGCGGCGTGTCCATCAAGCCGGGAGCGATCGTGTTCACGCGGATTCCCTTGCGGGCCAGATCACGTGCCGCGACCAACGTCATTCCCACGATGCCTGCCTTCGAGGCGGCATAGGCGGTCTGGCCGATCTGGCCCTCGAATGCCGCGACCGAGGCCGTCAGGACGATGACCCCGCGCTCAGACTCCACCGGCTCGTTCTCGGCCATCACTGCCGCAGCTGCTGCAGAGACGTTGAAGGATCCGACCAGGTTGGTTTTCACCACGGCTTCGAAGAGGGCGCTGTCCCCCGGGCGCCCCTCCTTGTCGACCAGGCGGACCGCGCCACCACGGCCGGCGGTGTGGACGACGGCTCGGAGCGGCGCGATGCTGTTCGCCTTCTGCACGGCGGCGTTGACCTGCTCAGGTTCGGTCACGTCCGTCTCGACGAAGGTGACGCGGTCTCCGAGCTCATCCGCGAGAGATGATCCCGGCGACTGTGCGAGGTCCGCGATGATGACGTGGGCGTTCTGCTCGAGAGCACCCTTGACCGTGGCAAGCCCGAGGCCTGAGGCGCCTCCGGTGACCAGTATTGATTGATCCTGCAGCTTCATGTTCGATGTCCCATCGTGAGATTTGAATGAATGTGGTCAAACGTCAGCGGCCGAGCCACACCGGAGCACGCTTCTCGCGGAAGGCGAGCGCGCCCTCCTGCGCATCGGCCGAAGCGAAGACCGGCGACGCGACCGTTCGGCCGTCCTCGAACGCCTCGATCTGGGTCCACGCGGCCTGCTTGGCGATGATTTCCTTGGTGGCGCGGACGGCGAGTGGTCCGTTTGCTGCGATCCGTCGAGCAAGGTGGTGAGCCGCTTCCAGAGCGCCGCCCGCCTCGGTGAGCTCGCTGAGGAGCCCGTGTCTGTGGGCTTCGTCTGCCGTCAGCGGATCACCGGTGAGCGCCATCGTCATGACCACGGAGTAGGGCAACGTCTTGGGAAGCCGCAGGAGCCCGCCCGCCGCGGCGACCAAGCTGCGCTTGACCTCTGGCAGTCCGAAGCGAGCCGACGTCGACGCCACGATGATGTCGGAAGCGAGGGCAAGCTCGAATCCTCCAGCGAGCGCCCACCCCTCGACTGCGGCGATCAGCGGTTTGGCAGGAGGCTTCTCCGTCAGCCCTCCGAACCCTCGGCCCGGAAGAGTGGGCTTGTTGCCGGCCAGGAATCCCTTCAGGTCCATGCCTGCTGAGAAGGTGTCACCGGCTCCCGTCAGGATGCCGACGGTGAGCGAGTCGTCGTTGTCGAGGCGATCCATCGCCTCTGCAATTCCCTCTGCCACCTCATGGTTGATCGCGTTCTTCACCTCGGGCCTGTTGATGGTGACGGTCAACACACCGTCAGCGTCGGCCTCGGTCAGCACTACGTCCGTCATTGCACTTCGCTCTCCGCCGCGGCCATGACCGCGCCTTGGTGTTTCGATGTAGAGGGCACTTGGCGAGCGTGAGCGCTCAGGGCCCATCCGCCCGTGTAGAGCGGATCAGTCCGGTCGGCGAATGCACGACGCGCCTCGAAGATGTCGGTGGAGGCCGCATTGACGGCTAGCGCTTGCGCCTCGGCGGACAGGGCCTGTGCGTGCGAGCTCGTCGATCCGTGGTTCACCAGGTCGAGTGACTGCGCCAGGGCCACGGGCGGCATCTGAGCAAGCTCCCGGGCGAGGTCCGCGACCAGCGGATCCAGCTCGTCTGGCCCGACCGCCCAGTTCACGAGACCGCGATCGAGCGCCTCCTCCGCCCCGACGAATTCGCCGAGGAGCGTCAGACGCTTCGCGTGCTGCATGCCGACGGCGCGAGGGAGGGTCCACGACAGACCAAAGTCGAGAGAGAGGCCTCGCTTGCTGAACATGGTGGAGAACCGAGCGGTGGAGTCGGCGGCCACGAGGTCACATGCCAGGGCCAGGCCCCAGCCGGCGCCGACGGCGTTGCCACGAACCATCGCGATCGATGGCTTCCCCAAGTCATGAAGCAGTCGAGCAGCCTCGCCGACGAGCCTCATCGATCGGTACGGGTGCTCGTGGGCCGGCACGCCGCCCAGAGCTGCTCCTGCGCAGAAGCTCGGTCCGACGCCCGTGACGATCAGGACGCGAACCTCGTCGTTCTCACGCACCGAACGCAGTGCGTCAACCAGCTGGAGCCAACCAGCTCCGTCCATCGCATTGTGTCGCTCGGGGGCATTGAGCTCGATCTTCGCCACGGCCGACTCGACCGTGAGCACGACCTGTTCAATTCGAGATTCCATCGCTTCGCCCCTTCCTTTCGACTCCATCGGGCGCGCGGTCACATCAGTCGGCCGCCGCCGACCTCGAGCACGGCGCCGGTCATGTAGCTGGAAAGGTCGCTCGCGAGGAAGAGCACGACACCCGCGATCTCGCTGGGCTCCCCCGCTCGCCGCATGGGGATGGTCGTCTCTCGCTCGGCGAGGGCCTCGGCGGACATCGCAGCAGTCATCGGGGTGCGAATCAGGCCAGGCTGAATGGCGTTGACGCGGACGCCGTGATGCGCCACTTCCTTCGCACCGGCCTTCGTCATGCCCACCACCCCGGCCTTGGCGGCGCTGTAGTTCGTCTGGCCCGGGTTCCCCGACTTGCCCGACAGCGACGACATGTTGATGATCGATCCGGACTTCGCCTCTCGCATGATCGCCGAGGCGGCACGAAGCCCCAGCCACGTGCCACGGAGGTGCACCGTGACCACGGCGTCGAAGTCCTCGACGGTCATCTTCTTGAGCGACGCATCCCGCGTGATACCGGCGTTGTTCACCCACACGTCGAGGCGTCCGAGGGCCGTGGCGGCAAAGTCTGCCACCGCCGCGACACTGTGCTCGTCGGTGACGTCGCACTGCATGCCGACCGCGTCAAGGCCGGACCCCAGCTGGGCCGCCGCGTGCTGAGCGGCGTCCAGATCGATATCTGCGATGACGACTCGTGCTCCGTGCTCTCGCAAGAGCTTCGCGGACGCAAACCCGATGCCCTGGGCTGCTCCGGTCACGACGGCGGTACGCCCCGCGAGACTGGTGCTCGGTGGTGCTGATGTCATGGTGAGCTTTCTTTCCATAATTGAGGACGTCGCACTAGCGCGGCCGTAGTCCGCGCTGTGGTCCGTCAGGTCGTTGACCGGCCTAGAGCATGGAGCTCAGCAGGCTGGCAATCTCTTCTTGCGAGAGGTCTCTTCCGACCGATCCCTGCTCGTTGACCTGATCGGTCAGCGCGGGCACGGCTCCTGCGAGGTCTGCTTCCGAGATGTGTTCGTCGAACTCGGTCAGGCTCGTCGGCACGTCGAGCTCGCCGATCAGGGCAGCAATCGCGTCAACTGCTGCGTGGGCACGAGTGCGGTCACTCCCCGGAGCTGCTCCGACGGCATCGGCGATACGACCGAATCGGGCCGGGAAGTTCTCTGCCATGAACCGGGCAGCGTGGGGCAGCGCGATCGTGGACGTCACGCCGTGCGGGATTCCCCACCGGTAGCCGATCTTGTGTCCGATTGCGTGGGACAGCCCGTACCGGGTGTTGACGGCCAGCAGGTTCGACAGGCTGGCGCCCGTCTGAGCCATCGCGCGATGGTGGACACGCTCAGTTCCCGAAGAGCCGACGGACGGGGCAAGGTGCGTGAAGAGAACCTGGAGGGCCTCCTCGGCCAAGGCATCCGTGAAGATGTTGGCGTGTGAGGAGTACAGGGCCTCAATCGCGTGATCGATCGCCTTCACACCTGAGCTCAGCCACAGGAGGTCAGGCGTGGCCTCGGTCATCGCCGGGTCATGAATGATCGCCACCGGCCCGAGGGGGTATCCGATGACGGCAAACTTCGACCCGTCGTCCGCCGTGATGGCCGTGGCCGAGTTGTACTCGCCTGCCGAGAGGGTCGTCGGGATCGCAATGTGCGCCAGCAGCGGTCCGCTGAAGTCCTGAGAGCGCTTCTCGTAGTAGGAGACGGATGTCTCGGTGGTGACGTCGCGACCTGCGAGAACTGACGCAACGGCTGCCTTCGCCGTGTCGATGGCGCTTCCACCGCCGAGGCTGATCACGCAGTCGGCGTCACCCCTGACGATCTCGTCGACGACATCCCTCACGTCTTGAGCCTTGACGTGTTGCGATGCGCCTCGGTACACGCCGACGAGGCGATCCCCCACGATGTCGATGACCCGGTCGAGGAGGCTCGACGCTCCGAGAGACTTGCCGGTGACGATGACGCACCTGCTCCAGCCGTTCTGCTCGAGCTCGAGCGCCAAGGACTCCGCCTTGCCTTCTCCGAAGTAGATCCGGCGGACGTTCTCGAGGTCCAGGAAGCCCTGCATCGAATCCGTCATGTCAATCCCTCCCTCTCCTGAACACAGCAGTCACCGCGCAGACGTGCCGGCAAAGCCGAACAGCTGCCCGGCAACGCGGCGCATCTGGATCTCTTCCGATCCCTCGGTGATGCGATACCGCCGGTGGTGCCGATAGATGTGCTCGAACGGCAGATGACGGCTGTAGCCCATACCACCGTGAACCTGGATTGCTCGGTCGGACGCTTCGCAGACCAGGCGATTGGCTCGGTAGTTGCACATCGACACCTTGTCGGAGACCTGCATGTGCGACTTCTCGTCCAAGTCCTGGGCGGTGGAACGCACCAGGCCGCGGATCAGAGCGGCGTCCGTGTGCAGCTCGACGAGCGGGTACTGGATCGCCTGGCGCCGCGAAAGCGGCTGGCCGAAGGTGACACGTTCCTTCGAGTACTCGACGGAACGATCGATGCAGTACTGAGCTGCGCCAAGGCTCGACGCGGCCTGCCGAATCCGATTCTCGTGCACGAATCGTTGAGCGATGGCCAGCGCCTCGCCCTCCCCGCCCAGCATCGTCGAGGCAGGTACTCGGACGTCGCGGAGCTCGACCTCGCCGTGGTCCGTCGGCATGTTGAGGGTCCACCAGTAGTGCGACACGGAGAAGCCAGGAGTGTCGGTCGGCACCAGAAATGCGCTGATGCCCCTGGCGCTGCCACCCTCACCAGAAGTTCGCGCGAAGATCAGGTCGTGCGTCGCTCGGTGAACCGCTGTGTTCCACCGCTTCGCGCCGTTGATGATCCAGTCGCTGCCGTCCTTCACCGCCACCGTCTCGAGCCACGTCGCGTCGCTCCCGTGATCCGGCTCCGTCAGACCGAAAGCCGTCACCCGCTCGCCGGTGATGAGGGCCTCGCCGAACTCGGCCCTCTGCTCGTCCGTACCGAACTCGTTGATCAGGAGGAGGCCTGGGAAGTTCCCGATCACCGAGGACTCGTTCTGCAGGTCGTTGTGAAGACCCAGACCACGATGGGCCAAGTACTCTCTCACCACAGCCATCGCAAGGTTCGTGCCGTCAGAGCCCCCCAGCTCCTTCGGCAGCCCGTAGCGGAGGAAGCCGGCCGCGTCAGCGCGACGCTTCATCTCCTCTAGCAGTTCCTCCCACTCCGGACGCGGAAGGCCGTCACGGTCGAAGTCCGTGCGGGCCCATTCGCGGCGGTGGTCGAAAAAACGAATGTTGTCATCCGCGTGCATCAGTGGATCGATCTCGCGCTGAATGAACTTCTCCAGAGATTCACACAGGGAAACGATCTCTTCCGGCAGCTTCGCGGTATCCACAACATCTCCTTATTTGAACAACTGTTTTTGGACGATACGACTTCGCTGACACGAAAGTCAACCGTGACTTGAACAATTGTTCTGCGCGAGGCATGATGCTCCTATGCCGAAGCTTGTGACTCCGCGCGAGACGCCATCAACGACCGCCACGCTCCCCAGTGACGAGCCCACTGCAGCCCTTCTGATCTCTGCCGCAGTGGAACTGATGTCGAAGCGCGGATACCAGGCCACCTCGGTCCGCGACCTGGCGGAAGCCGCCGGCACGAGTCCCACGGTGATCTACCACTACTTCAACTCGAAGCACGATCTGCTGCTGACCATCCTGAATCGCAGCATGGATCGCCTGCTCGAGGGTGCTGAACAAGCGTTGTTCGAATGCTCGAACGATCCTGCGGAGCGTCTGAGCGCACTGGTCGAGGTGCATGTTCGGCTTCACGTGAACGCACCGCGCGAAAGTCTGCTGGGTAACACGGAGCTCCGTTCGCTCGAGCCGGAGGCCCGCGGCGTGATCATCACCAAGCGAGACGCGCACCAGCGCCTGTTCGACCGAACGGTCAAGCACGGTGTTGAGATCGGCGTGTTCTCGACGGAGTACCCGGAGGAGGCTGCACGAACGGTGACGGCCTCGTGCCGCTCCGTTGCGACGTGGTACCGACGCGACCGCGAGCTGTCGGTCGACCAGATCGTCGAGCGCTACCAGAGCCTGATGCTCAACCTTGTAGGTTTCCGCCGGTGAGGTCGACGGACACCGTTGACGGCGGGACATCGTTCGATCAGGCCTCGATGGCCGACAAGGCGCGGCTCCTCGAGGGCATCTTGGTCGGCGCAGGAGAGCTTTCGGGCCCGGTGAGCCGTCTTCGACGCCTGTCCGGCGGCGCCAGCCGGGAGACGTGGGCGTTCTCGGCGGGTGAGCGCGACCTGATTCTCCGCCGAGACCCGCCCACCGTCGCCGACCGGTCGACCATGGATCTTGAGGCGGACTGCCTGCGAGCAGCTGCCGGTGTGGGCGTGCCTGTTCCTCAGGTACTCGCCAGCGGGGCTGCCGACGGCCCACTGAACGCATCGTTCATGATCATGAACCATGTGTCCGGCGAGGCCGTTCCGCGTCGGCTCCTTCGCGATCCCGAGTTCGCCGTCGCCCGCCAAGCGCTGGCCCGAGAGCTCGGCGTCATTCTCGGTCGCATCCACTCGGTCCGACCGGACACCGTGCCTGCACTTCCGGAGTCAGATCCCCTGACCGACATTCGGACCGAGCACGATGCCTACGGTGAGGCCAGGCCGGCGCTCGAGATCGCGTTCCGGTGGCTGGAGGACAACCGCCCGGATCCACTGCAGCGAGTGCTCGTGCATGGCGACTTCCGCAACGGCAACCTTCTCGTCACTGGTCAGAGCAACAACGGGTTTCACGTCAACGCTGTCCTCGACTGGGAGATGGCCCATGCAGGTGACCCGCGAGAGGATCTCGGGTGGCTCTGCGCGAAGGCGTGGCGCTTCGGATCCGAGCGCCCCGTGGGTGGTTTCGGATCACGAGCCGACCTTCTCGACGGGTACTCCTCCATCTCCGGTCTTCAGTTCACTGAGGACGAGCTGCTGTGGTGGGAAGTTCTGGCCACTGCCACGTGGGCGGTCATCTGTCGACGCCAAGGGGAGTACTTCCTCGGCGGTGGAAATCCGACGATCGAGAAGGCGGTGATCGGCCGCCGTATCGCGGAGGCGGAGCACGACCTGCTCGTCAGCATCGGCGGGATCTCCGCGACTCAGCTGACCGATCCCCTTGACGTACACATCACCGGGAGTACCTCGCTGGTCCCGCACGGTCGACCCAGCGGTGACGATCTCCTGGCTGCGGTGCACCGATTCCTGATCGATTCTGCTGCTCCTGAGCACAAGTTTCACGCACGCGTAGCGGCGAACGCTGTTCAGATCGCGCGACGGGAGGCGCTGCTCGGGCACGAGCTCCACGAGGCGCATGTCCACCGCCTGGCACTGCTCGGGTGCGCGACCGATCAGGAACTCGTCGAGTCGATCAGGTCCGGAGCGCTCGAAGATCGCTGGATCGAGCTCATCGACATCGTGGGCCGTTCGGTGTCGGACAAGTTGCGGGTCTCGAACCCCTCGTACCTGAGCCAGCCGGCGTAGCGACGCCGCTCTGTCGGCCCCGGTGCCCACGACGGCATCCCGAGATTCTGACCTCGCGATCTGAGCCTCGTCCAGCGAACGGGGAGGCGCACGGCGGCGCTCCATCGCGGGCTTTCGCCATGTCGCACGTGGGCAGTGTCTCAACCCTTCGCTGACGTCATTGCTGGGAAATGAGGAGCCCTCGGGCGACGGTTTCCCGTCACCCGAGGGCTTCGTACCAGCTCAGCCGCTGCGTGGTCCAACCTCTCAGCGGCTGAGCTGCTCGCGGGTCAGATCACCCGATCCCGAACAGCCGCGGGACGGCCAGCGTGATGTCGGGGACGAGAATCAGCAGTGCCAGTCCGACGACCATCACGAGGAGGTAGCCATAAGCGGGGGCCAAGGCCTTTCGCAGATCCGCTTTCAAGATGGTCGCGGCGAAGTAGTAGCCCGCACCGATGGGCGGCAGATTCCCGCCGATCATGACGGCGATGAACATCAGGATCGCGTAGTGAACGGGATCGACCCCGAGAAGCAGTGCCTGTGGCATCAGCAGAGCCGGAAAAACCAGCAGGGCCGCCATACCTTCCATCAGCATCCCCAGCGGGATGAGAGCCATGACGGTGAAGAACAGGAACACGGTGGCGCTGCCGCCAGAGGCGTCCGCCATGGTGCGACCGATGCTCTGCGGGATCGAGGCGAATGTCGCGAAATGGACGAATCCCGAAGCCGTGGCGACGATGAACATGATCATGCCCGTCATGACGCAGGTCTCGATGCCGACCTTCCAGAGGGCACGCAGCCGCAGGCTCCGGTGGATCAGCATCTCGATGACCAGTACGTACAACACCGCGAGCGCTGACAGTTCCGTGGGGGTTCCCCAGCCGCCGACGATCCCGCCCAGCACGATCAGCGGCAGGCCGAACGCGAAGAGTGCCGCCTTGACCGCGCGCGCCCTCGAGCTCCAGTTTGCTTTCTCCCTGCGCGGGACGCCCTTGATCACTGCCCGCACGTAAACAGCAGCGAACAGGAAGAACCCGAGCGCCAGGGCCGGCAGGAACCCCGCGATGAAGAGTGTCCCGACCGAGATCTGGGCCCCGGCCGCGACGACAATGAGACCGATGCTCGGTGGCACCGTCGCGCCCATGACACATGCAGCGATCAAGATGCCGGTCGACTCCTCGCGAGACCACCCGTCCTCGATCATGGGCTCGCGCAGCACGGTTCCCACAGCTGCCACGTCTGCGGCCTCTGAGCCGCTGACCCCAGACATGCCGTACATGCTGCCGACCATGGTGTGAGCCACGCCGCCGCGGATGTGGCCCAGGAAGGCTCGGAAGACCGAGATGAGTCGACCGGTGCTGTCTCCAGATTCCATCAGCAGCCCGGCAGCGATGAAGAAGGGAATCGCCGTCAGGAGGAACTCAGCGGTATCTCCTGATGCTCGTCCGGCCATTCCCTCCAACGTATGAAGACCATCGGAGGACCACAGCACGCCGAGGGATGCCAGTCCGAAGCAGAAGGCCACCGGAGTGCCCAGAAGAAGCAGGACCAACATGACGACCAAGAAGGTCAGGAATGCTGTCCTCAGGTCCTGGAGATCGAGGAACAGCGCGTGTGCGAACAGGAGACCCGCCACGAAGATCGCAGAGCACAGTCCCCCGACAGCCACCGACTTCAGCGGACGTTTCATCAGGAGGTCCGCGCTGTAGATCAACATCAGGATCGCGCCAGCGATCAGCGGTATGGCCATGACGCTCAGCGGGATGGGCAGTCCGATGACGTTGCCCTCGGAAGCTCGGAAGTCGAGGACTCCCGCGTATCCCAGGACCGCCATGAAGGCGGCGCTCGACCAGATGGTGAATGAGTCGATGATGGAGACGACGCCGGAGGGCATGTAGTCCAGCAAGAGTCGCAAGGACCGGTGCTCACCCCGATGGAATGCCGTTGCCGAGCCCAAGAACACCAGCATGGACACGAGGTATCCGGTGACTTCCAGCCCCCAGCCCACTCCGATGTCAAAGCCAAACCTGAGTACAGGGATGGCCGCGACCAACAAGATGGCGGCGAGCAGGTGCGCGAACATCAGGAGCTCGGCGACCTTCTCCACCATGCGCAGCCGCGGATGCACCCCGGGTACCATTCCGAGCTGTGGGTCGGTCGACTCAGAAGAGGCGAGTTCCTCCAGGCTCGCAGCCAGTCCACCACCTCGCGTCGCAGACGGGCCGGCCAGATCCGCCTGCGTCCGCTCACCCTGCCTCACTGGGCCGCCTTCACCTTCTCGGCCTCATCCCTGAGCGCGTCGTACGTACCTGCGCCGTAGACCGAGTCGTAGTCGGGGAGGAAGTCCTTCTCGACGGCCTCGCGGAACGCCTCGATGTCAGGTTCGATGATCTCTCGCGAGTCGGAGCCCTCGAACTCTGTCCGGTACTCGGCCTCCTTCGCGATCGTCTCCTCCGTCAGCTGATCCCCCGCGTCGCGGAAGGCACTCTGGAGAACCTGCTGGTCGTCGGTCGAAAGCTTCGACCACGTTCGGTCGCTGATCGTCAGCGCGTTGAGCGGGATGCCGACGGGGATGTCGACGAGGTTCTGAAGAACATCATCGAACTTCGCCTCATAGAGCACAGGGAAGGAGAGGTACGCGCAGTCCGCGACCCCCGTTTGGAAGGCCAGGTAGGCCTCGGGGAACGGGATGGGGACCGCCGTGAAGCCCATCGCCTCAAACTGGTCGACCTGATTCTGCGTCTGCGCGATTCGCATCTTCACACCCGAGGCAGAGTCAGGGTCGGTGACCTCAGCGTTGCAGAAGATGGTGAAGGTCCCGGTGTACCAAGCGTCGACGAGCCTGACTCCCAGCTCTTCCTTCATCGGATCCCATACCAAGTCGTTCGCCACGTCTCCACGCATGGTCTCCTGCATCACGATCGGGTCGTCGAACAGGAACGGAGCCGCTTGGATCGCCAGGCTCGGCATCTTCGACTCCGGCAGCGTGCCGGCGCGCATGTCGAGGCTGCCTTCCTGAAGCGCCTCGTCCATCTCGGAGTCTGATCCGAGCTGACCCGCGGGGAACACCTGGATCTCGACCCGGCCATCCGTCTCGTCCTCGATCTGCTCGACCGCGCGCATGATCGCTTCGTGCTGAAGGCTGCCCTCGGCGAAGACATGGCCGAAACGCAAGGTGATCGTTTCACCGCCGTCCGAGCCACCGGAGTTTCCTCCGCACCCCGCAGTGGCGAGCGTCAAGCAGATCAGAACCATCGTTACACGACGAGTTCGATTGGCCCAGTTGGTGACAGTCATGGAGATCGTTCATCTCTTTCCTGAAATTGCAAGTCTTTAGGCTCGCAATGTGGATGCCCGTCCGAAACGCGATACTGCTGTGCAGAACGCTTGTTAAGTACGACGACTGTCCGAGAGTAAGCCGCATCACACGAACGGTCAAGACCCTTCGGTCCTGAGTCCGTAGAACGGCTCGAAGAGGCACGCTGATGTACCAGGACGCAGACCGGCGTCGTGACCGGCGCCATCCAGGCAGGGACCGCGGCCTCGACCACGCACTCTCGAGTCGTCGCTCGCTCACCAAACCTCGGACTCTGAGGAGTGCAGGTCGGGCGCGCAGACACGGCGAGGACTGGTGCCACGTCGGCCCGTCTGATCCGAGCTGGGTATGCCCGCGCGCGTCCGTCTGTCGCGTACATCGACAGCGCGTCAGCAGAGAAGTTCGGCGCTACTACCGGAGCGCCAGTCGATTCCTCCTACGTGCGGCGCGGTCGATCGAGCAGGCCTAGCTCCTCGAGATCCCACAGGACCTCGCCCGGCTCTCGCTTCACCAGCACATGCTTGAGAACCCGGCCACTGGCATTTCTCGGCAGCTCTGCCACCACTTCAACGAAACGAGGGACGGCGAAATGAGGAAGCCCGTCAAGCACGTGACTCGCAATGTCCAGCGGCGACAGCTCCAGACCGGACGTCACGACGATGCAGGCCTTGATGGCGTCGTCGACCTCGCCGGCGATCTGCACGGCGTGTACAGCGACGTCCTCGACGGCGGCATGCTTGACGATGACTTGCTCCACCTCGAAGGCTGAGACGTTCTCGCCGCGGCGGCGCATGCTGTCGGACTTGCGTCCGACGAACACGAGATACCCATCGTCATCCATCCGCCCGAGGTCCCCGGTGTGATGCCAGAGGTTGGAGCGGCACTTCAGTGATGCGTCGTCGCGGTTCCAGTACCCGTCGAACATGACACCAGGGAACCTCGGCCGCAGGACGATCTCGCCCACCTCATCAACCGGAAGCTCCTCGTCGAGGTCGTTGACGATGGCGACTTCTGCCCAGGGGTTGGCCCGACCTGCCGTTCCATCCTTCATGTCGTGCACGAGGTTGACCGTGACGCTGGACATCTCGGTCTGTCCGTACGTCTGCGTCAGGAGTGGTACGCCGAACCTCTCCTCGAACGCTCGCCGATCGGCCTCCGCCAACGGTGCCAGCATCATCAAGCGGAGGTTGTGCTCCTTGTCGAGCAAGCTCGGCGGGCGTCGCAGGAGTCCAACCGCGTAGAAGCCGACGCCGAGAAGCACCGTTGCACCGATGGCCCGGCACCGGTCAAGGAACGAGGTACCGGAGAACTTGCGGTCGAAGTGAATGGGGATACTGGCGAGCAGCGCGGCCATCAGCGGGATGAACGACGTCAGGTGGTACAGCGGGCTCACGCTGTAGAAGACGTCGTCGTCGGCCAGGTCGAAAGTGGCGATGCACTGGCGACCGAGATGGTGGAAGTAGCGGTGGCTCAGGACGCAAGCCTTCGGCAGACCAGTCGTTCCGGAGGTGTAGATCAGAGCGGCCGGCTCATCGACGCGTTGAACAGGAAGCTCCGCATCCAGCGTCGATGGGCGGCCAAGCTCCTCGTAGCCCGATTGGTCGATGGACGACAGTAGGTCAGCCTGCTCGAGAAGCACCACATGGTTGACGGCCGGCGTCTCGACCAGGATGGGATCCACGGTCGCCGCGCCCTCCGCATCCATCACCACCATGCTTGCCCCGGAGTCCGCCAACTGGTGTCGAAGTGGATCCCCCTTGAGGAATGCATTCAGTGGGACGATGATCGCGCCAGCACGCCAGCACGCGAACATCAGCTCGACCATGCGGATGGAGCTGCCGCAGAAGAACGCCACCCGATCGCCGGGCTTCACGCCACGTTCGATCAGCCCCTTCGCCTGGTCCGTTGCCTTTGAATCCAAGGCGGCGAACGTGAGGGCTTCGCCCTCGATGACGACGAAGGTTCGGTCGGGCGTGGCTTGCGCGGAACGGCGAAGCATCGTTCCCAGATCGCCCGGCGCATTGCCGACTTCCAGGTAACGCTGACGGAGGTCCGCCTCACCACGCGCCTCTCCTGGCACATCATTGAACATTGGCTCACCTGTCACTGAAGCAGTCATCAACGCTCTCACTTGTCTCGCTATCCGCCGAAGTAGTCACGTACGGGCGGGTTGTGCGCTTCGTCCCAGATGTCGATGATGCGATGAGGTCGCAGTGAGACGACTCGCGATCGCGAGCCCTTGAACCAGTTCGAGACGCCCGAGTTGTAGATCATCGGCGCGAGCTCGTCATCGAGCTCGCGATTCCAGGCTTCACATGCCTCAGGACGCACCTGCATCCACGACCAACCCTGATCGAACATGTGCCTGAGGCACTCCACGATGTACCGGATGTGCATCTCGGCGGTCATCGTTCCAGCGCCTCCGTGGCCGGCGACGGAGTTGGGGCCCCACATCAGGAACAGGTTGGGGCAGTCCGCGAGGGAGTAGCCTCGATATCCCTCGGGGTTCTCGTTGAGACGCTCGCGGATGTCGATCCCGCCCGACCCGCGAATCTCGATCGGCCACATCACCTGGTCTGCGACGAATCCCGTGGCGAACACGAGAGTGTCAGCGGCGATCTCTTGACCATCGACCACGACCGAGTTCGCGTTGACGTGACCGATTCGCGATGTCAGCAACGAGACGTTCGGTCGCTTGAGAGCGTCATACCAGCCGTTGTCGATGATCATTCGCTTCGAGAATGGCGAGTAGTCCGGGGTGACCTTTTCGATCAGGTCAGGCCGATCGGCCAGCTTCGAGTGGATGTAGTCCTCGAGATGACCACGCATGCGCTCGGTGAAGGCGTTGGCCGAGCGGTCCGGCGTCGGCCATTCCGGGTCGATCTTCAGATCGTCGAGCAGGTAGTCGCCCCACTCCCAGAACTGCTGCCACCTCATCAGCGCGCCGTACACCGGAACTTCGTGCAGGAACCAGCTGTCGACATCGTTCAGCTCACGCCCGCGGAGGCGGTGCGTCGTGATCCAGTGCGGTGTCCGTTGGATCACCACCACCTCGGCCGCCGTCTCCGACACCGACGGCAGGATCTGGTTGGCGCTCGCGCCGCCGCCGACCAGCACCACGCGCTTCCCGGCGTAGTCATAGTCCTCGGGCCACTCGCTCGAGTGGAAGATGTCCCCTCGGAAGTTCTCGAGACCCTCGACCTTCGGCATGTTCGGGTGGTGGAACATCGCAAAGGCGCTGATGACCACATTCGCTCGTACGACCTGTTCCGCGCCGTTTCCGTCCGTGTACTCGACGTCCCAGCGATGATCGCTGTCGCTCCATGTCAGACGCGTGACGCAGCTTCGCCCCACGAACTTGTCGTCGTAGCGATCCGCGATGGCCCGAAGATACGACCGCACCGCCGGCAGACCACTGAAGTAATCCGGCCACCCTTCGTCGGGCGTCGGCTGGAACGAGTACGAGTAGAGAAGGCTCGGGGTGTCGACCCGGGCTCCGGGATACGTGTTGGTGTGCCAGACCCCGCCCGGGGCGTCGTTCTTGTCGAGGACGACGAAGTTCTCGACTCCCACCCGCTCCAGCATGGCGGCCGCTGCGATTCCACTCAGTCCTCCGCCGATGACGACGACGGAAAAGTCCGCGGGTGTATCGAGAGGATCGATGTGCTGATCCGAACCAATCCCGGTCTCCCAACGGGCCAGGGAGAGGTACTCAGGCGGAACAGTGCTGCCTGCCCCCTTTTCCATGGCGGCCAGCATCACGTCATCGGACACGTTCTCCACTGCGCCGTTGTCGGGATGCTGCATCAGCAGATCGAGGACGAGCGACTCCAGCTTCTCCCGGTCACGCGGGTCATCCACCACGTCAGGGTCGCGCGCGACGAAGACCGCCAGGCTCGCCAGAACCCTGCGGTCCACTCGCGACAACGCGTACTTCAACTTCTGGATGTGATCGGCTGCCTCCACGGCAGCGACTGCTTCCTGGGCACTCATTCCCATGTCCCTTCCTGAGCGCTCGCCCCTGCGTCATCTCGCAGGGACGCCATGATGTCTTCGGTGTGCTCTCCCGGGAGCGGCGGCGAGGCCGGCTCGCGAACGCCGCTCTGCGAGAACCTCGGCGTCACCGCAGACTGGGTGACCCCGTCGATCGTGACGAGACTCTGCCGATGTTTGATCTGTGGATGCTCGCGCGCCTCGACGTACGAGAGCACTGGGGTGACGCACGCTTCGCGTTCGCGGAAGACCTCAGCCCAGTGGGCCTGCGAGTGCATGCGGAACGCAGCCGCCAGAGCGGCTTTGACTGCGGGCCATGTCGACTCGTCGTACTGACGCTCCACGTCCAGTGGTAGGTCCAGTCCCGAGAGCAGGCTTGCGTAGAAGCTGGGCTCCAGGGCACCGACTGCCATGTGACGACGGTCCGACGTCTCGTAGACCCCGTAGAACGGCGCGCCGCCGTCGAGCAGGTTGGTCCCGCGATCCTCAGTCCACATCGAGGCTGCGCTCAACGCATGCATCGACGTGAGCAGGTGCAGCGATCCGTCGACCATGGAGGCGTCGACCACCTGACCGACCCCGGTCTGCGTGGCCACGTGCAGTGCAGCCAAGACGCCCGCCACCGCGTACATTCCGCCAGCGGCATAGTTGCCGATGAAGTTGACGGGGATCTGTGGACTGGCACCAGCCTCGCCAATCGCATGCAGAACGCCAGATGCTGCGATGAAGTTGATGTCATGGCCGGGCGTCTGCGCATCGGGACCAGATTGACCCCAACCCGTCAGCCGGCCATAGACCAGTCGGTCATTCTGCTCGTGAAGGCTCTCGGGACCGATCCCTAGGCGCTCAGCGACGCCAGGGCGAAATCCTTCGACCACGATGTCGACGTCGCGAGCGAGGCGGCGCACTGCCGCAGAACCTTCGGCCGTCTTGAGGTCCAGCGAGACCGACCGCTTGCCCCTGTTGAGGAGGTCCAGCCGCGGCGGCCCGGGGAAGGCGATCGGCTTGTCCGCGCGGTCCACCCGAATGACATCAGCACCGAGGTCCGCAAGAAGCATCGACGCGAATGCTCCAGCGCCGAGGCAGCCAAGGTCCAGGACTGTCACGCCCTCGAGCGGTCCCATGGAACGCATGGATCTCCTCCTCAACGTCTCATCTTCACTAGAACGACAACACCGCATACTAAACAACTGTTCAACGCAGAACGCGAGTGCCGCTTATCGCCTTCACATAAACATCTGTCGATCGATCCGATATCGCGGCCGACATTGCCGATCGAGATGCCACCTCATGAGGTGCTGCTGCCCCCAACCAAAGGAAATGTGCCGCGCCACGCTCAGGCTTCGCACCTGCACAACGACGGGGCCCAGCCCCACTCCGCGTCGGGCGGACCATCAAGCTTCTCGCCATGACGTGCACTGTAACGCACGTTAAGTCCTTGTGTGGCGCAGCCCACGTTCACCTGAGTGGTCGCGGCGCGTCTGTCAGCGGTGCTCGTATCGCGGTGGTCGCTTCTCGAGGAAGGCTGCTCTCGCCTCGGACTGGTCCCGAGTCGTCGCCGTGAAGATCTGTTGGCGGTTCTCCAGCTCGATCGTCGTCGCAAGTGCTGGCGTCTCCAGGGCGAGCCACATGCCCTGCTTGGTCAGCTCGACGGAGGCTGGCGGGTTGAGAAGGATCTCAGCTGCCTTATCCAGAGCCGCCTGGAGCGCATCCTCGACCACATCCGTGACGAGTCCAATACGCTCAGCTTCCTGCGCATTGAAGCGCCGCCCCGTGAGCATCAGTTCATGGGCTCGGGACGCTCCCACCAGCCGCGGCAACAGCCACGAGACTCCCAGGTCGCACCCCGAGTACCCGGCCCGGATGAACGAGACCGCAAACACCGCGTCCACCGCCGCTACCCGAACATCACTGGCGCAAGCCATCGCCAGCCCCGCGCCTGCGGCGGCTCCGTTCACGGCCGCGATCACGGGCTGTGGCATGGAGTGAATCCGCGAGATGAGGCTCGAGATCTCGCGCTGCCGGTCGAGCATCGCGAGGGGCCGTCCCATGATGGTTTCACGGTCCGGATCTCCGTACCCGCGGAGATCGAGCCCGGCGCAGAACGCCCGGCCCGAGCCAGTCAGGATCACCACGCGCGTGTCTCGGTCGCTCGCGAGGGAATCCAGAGTCGCGAGCAGATCCCGCACGAGATGGACATTGAGCGTGTTGAGGTTCTCCGCGCGGTCGAGCGTCAGGACCACCACTCCGGGCTGCGGGCGATCAAGTCGCACCAGTTCGCTGTCGTTCGGGAGGTTCATCGTCGTTCTCCTGCTCGTGGCGGACGCTCTGCGTCGGTGGACCTCGTCGATCCGCGGACAGTACTCCTTCATGGAACGTACGTTATTTTCGACCAGCGTTCCTGCCCCAGGACCCCTGACTTGTGGCGTACCGACACCTTCCACTGAGGTGGAATGACTTGTAACATACGTTCAACCTGAGAAGCACCGGTGCGACACCCGACCGGTGAGCGAGGAAGGTGCTCAGACATGGCAGACCAAGAGATCAGCATCGTGCGCGTCATCGAGGCGCCCGCTGACGCCGCCTGGGCGGTGGTCTCGAACTTCGGCGGTCTCGCCACATGGAACCCCGAGGCCGTGGACGTCGCCGTCACCGGGGCCGGCACTGAGATGGTGAGACGTGTCAGCGTCACGAACGGGTCCGTGATCGAAGAGCGCCTCACGACTTTTGATTCCGGCGCTCGGCACATGGAGTACGTGGTCAGTGCCACGGAGCCACCATCGCCAGTCGCCGGCATGGTGGCGAGCATCGGCATCCATGAGACGAGCTCGGGGAGAGCCTGCGTGGAGTGGAAGGTGACGTTTCCCCCGTCGTCGCCCCCGAGCACCGAATCACTCGCGGCCGTACGCGAGAGCATCATCCGCCGAATCGGTTACCTGGGCGGCGCGGCGTCAGCGGTCGAGGGTTGATCAGGCGTGGGATTCGTGACTCGCGCATCCGCGACCAATGAGCAGCGGAATCTCAGCTCGACAATGCATCGTGCCGAGCGAGAAGGCGTCGCGCGCGAGCCAGCACTGGTGGATCGACCATGTGTCCGCCCACCGCAGTCGCGCCGTCACCGTCAGCGCTGAGCACTGACCGCGCCCACTGGAGGTCACCCTTCGACGGGGACATCGCGAGGTTGACCACGTCAACCTGAGCCGGGTGGATGCAAAGCTTCGCAGTTGCACCAAGGCGTCGGCCGTGCGCTGCTGCTGCCGCCACCCGGTCGAGATCCTGGATCTCCGTCGACACCCCGTCGATGAGCCCAGGGAGACCCGCGGCCGCGCTTGCGAGCACCAGAAGGGACCTGACGTACATCAGGGCCATGTCGTCGCTCGGGTCGATATCAAGCTCCGCTGCCAGATCGACGTTGCCGAGCGCGAGGCGGACCACTCCGTCCTCCTGCGCGATGCGCGAAGCGTTCGCGACTCCCTTCGACGTCTCGATCAGCGCCACCACGGAGAGCTGGCCACCCGAGATCTCCCGAACACGCGCGATGTCTTCGACCCGTTCCGACTTCGGAAGCATGACGGCAGCAACATGACTCGCAATGGCAGCCACGTCGCTCTCGAACTCGCGGGACCCCGAAGCGTTCACTCGCACGATGGCTGGCCCGTTGGTCGCGAGCCAGTTCGCCACCTCAGCACGGGCCAGGGCCTTGCGGTCCGGAGCCACGGCATCCTCAAGGTCCAAGATCACAGCATCTGCACCCGATGCCAGGGCCTTGGCGAACCTGTCAGGGCGGTCACCCGGAACGAAGAGGAACGAGCGAGCGAGATCAATCATCGCGTCCTACCTTTCATGCATTATTCTGAGTTTCATGCATGATCCTCTCACGCGCCGCACCCCGCGCGCGCCCGACCCGATCCCCGACGTCACCGCCCTGCCCCTCACGGGGATCACGGTCGTCTCCTGCGAACAGGCTGTCGCCGCGCCGTTCGCGACGCGACAGCTCGCGGATCTCGGCGCCCGCGTGATCAAGATCGAGCGGCCCGGCCAAGGCGACTTCGCCCGCGACTACGACACGACTGTTCGGGGAATGTCGAGCCACTTCGTCTGGCTCAACCGATCGAAGGAGAGCATTGCCCTGGACTTGAAGGATCCGGCCTCTCGGCCCGTGATGGACGCCCTCCTGGCTCGAGCTGACGTGTTCGTCCAGAACCTCGCCCCCGGCGCGGCGGAGCGGCTGAACCTCGGAGCCTCGGAGCTCCGGAGGCGAGACTCCCACCTCATCACGTGCGCCATCAGTGGGTATGGGTCCTCGGGTCCACTGCGCGACGCCAAGGCCTACGACCTCCTCATCCAGTCCGAAGCGGGGCTGGTCGCCATCACCGGCACGGAGGACGAGCCGGCGAAGGCAGGCATCCCGGCTGCCGACATCTCTGCTGGCATGTATGCGTTCTCGGGGATCCTGACGGCCCTGTACGACCGCGAACGCACCGGCCGCGGCCGTGCTGTGGAGGTCAGCCTGTTCGATTCACTAGTCGAGTGGATGGGATATCCGTTGCTCTACGCGGAGCACGGTGGCGCCGCACCTCGCCGTACCGGCACGAGCCACGCTGCGATCGCTCCGTACGGGACCTACCGAGCCGGAGACAGTACCGCCGTCGTTCTCGCCGTTCAGAATGAACGCGAATGGGATCGCTTCTGCGCGATCGTGCTGGACGACTCCTCCTTGGCTCATGACCCACGGTTCCGCACCGGATCGCTTCGGGTGGAGAACCGCGGCTCACTCGATGAGCTGATCGGAAATCGACTTGCCCTACTGACCGGTGAGCAGCTTCAAGAACGACTCGTCCGGGCGGAGATCGCGCATGGGCGGCAGCGAGAGCTCCACGATGTTCTCGTGCATCCACAGCTCGCAAGCCGGGAGCGTTGGCGTTTTGTGGACTCCCCCGTCGGTCCCGTCCGCACCACGCTCCCCCCGACCATCTTGAGTGGCATCGAACCGCGCATGGGTGCGATACCGGGCGTCGGAGACCACACATCTGCGATTCTCGCGGAACTCGGTCTTGGCGAGGTCGGCGACGACGATCGCTGCCCTCGCGCATGACTGCCGCACGCTTCGGCCGAGACTCCCGAACGCGTCGGTAGGCTGGCCCGACTGATCTCCCACGTATCGGAGCACCACGTGCCTTCGCCTCAGACGCCCCGCACGAAGCGCGACGACATCGTCGACGCGCTTCGACACATGATCTTCTCGGGCGACCTCAAGCGCGGAGATCGGTTGCGACAGGATGCGTTGGCCGACCACTTCGGAACGAGCATCACGCCGGTCCGGGAGGCTCTGCGAGTTCTCGAGTCCGACGGCCTTGCGATCTCCGAGCCCCACCGCGGTGTCCGCGTGGCTGCCTTGGACATGGCTCGCCTCGAGGCGATCTACGTGATGCGCCGATTGGTGGAGTCATATGCCATGCAACGTGCGTCCCTGCGAATCTCGGAGCTGGAGCTTCGGGCCGCCGAAGACTTCATCAACGAGCTCGAGAACGCGACAGCCGCTGGGGACGCCCCCGGAGCGCGCCGCCTGAACCGCGCCTTTCACTTCTACCTCTACGACCGGTGCGGCCTCCCGACCCTGGTCGACCAGATCACCGTTCTCTGGAATGCGTTCCCGTGGGACCTCATCCTGAGCTCTCCGCAACGCTCGAGCGTCTCGCAGCGAGAGCATCGAGAGATTCTTCGGGCGATGCGTTCGGGCGATCTCGAGGACGTCGCTCGAACCACCGAGCACCACATCGCGCAGGGCTTCGCAGCAGCCACGGCGCCGCTGGGCGGCAGCGTCACCAGCGACCCTTTCGACCTCACCTGATTCGTCCGACTTTGATGCTCCCGGGCCAAAGGTTGCTCGGGACCTGAGGTTCGATGCGGAATAGCGTCGCACCTGTTGCCTCAAAGTCTTCGGACGTTCCCGACCTGAAAGCAGCGCTCTCCAAGAAGCAGATCGAACCGGACGCGTTCCCCCGGTTCCAAGCGGGGACGCTTAGTGCTGACGACGGCGCGCCACCGCACGGGGACGTCGACATCGCCGCAGCGGTCCACTGCATCTAGCCGCGGACGGGGACGGGCCCCGCACCCAGGAGTACAGGGCCCCGTGAGACCGCAGACGACCTGTGGGCCGTTGAGGAGCCGGCTGAGCCTCGCTCAACTCACGCGGTCAACCAAGGTGGCGAGCCCCGGCCCCGACAACTCGTCGAGTGCGGCGGGCCTTCCGGCGATCGCCATCAGGAGGGACTCGCCCGGACCGGTGACCTCGTCACCAGGCCCGCGCGCCCAGTCGTGATCGTTCGCCACCAGTCGCAGGCCACGAGCGTTCCGCTTCGCCGGCAGCGTCGGAGCCTTCAGCGCGAAGTTCAGTGCCGGCAGCAACCGCTCTGCGGGGATCTCCCTGGGTCGGTCGAGTGCGCGTCGGATGTCCTGCTGATGGATCAGTCCGTCGGTCAGGGCGATGGCACCTTTCATGGCCGAGGTCAGCCCGCGCGGAGTCTCGCAGCGTCGGACGAGCTCGATCACCTCATCGTCGGAGAGGCTGGCGTGTCGGGCTACGGCCCACGCGTTGACCGAGTCGACCCGAAGACCGCCGCGGATGAAGGCCATCGGGAGCCCGGACCAGCCCAGGTCGTCGTAGCTCACGACGTGAATGGCGACCTCGCGGACCGACCAGCCGTCGCACAGCGACGGACGGTCCCATTCGCTATCGTCCAGCTCCTGCAGGAGTTGCACCAAGCTGGCTCGCTCGCTCTTGGCCAGCGCCGACATGTCGTCGGTCATAACTGTCCCTCTCAGCGAGCCTCGGACTCACCTGAGAATCGTCGCATCACTGAGCCTTCAACGGCAGGCGATCGGTAATCGGGAGTCGTCGTGGGCGTCTGTCGAGGTGTGTGGCACCACCGGGCGCCGCGCTCCAATCGAGGCGACGTCGACACCAAGAAGCTCAGTGTCGCCCGTCCGCCCCAAAACATCACCCTGCGCACGACGATTCCTCACCCCGCTTCCGCATTCGATCTCCAGACATGCTTTAGAGCAGTGCCGCTCCCTTGCGGCGCCGAGCTAGACCACGTCGCTAGACCTACACGTAGAAGTGATCCTCACCGGCCTCCAACGCCCTGATCGCGCACGAGTAGCTACGCGAGATGTGGGCAAAATGTGGGCACGAAAGTGCTTCGCCGCTCGAGGCAAACAGGTGCTACGCCCCGCGCTCGCAGCAAATTTCGACGGCCACTGTTCTTCAATGGCGGTGGGACTGCAGCCCATTTCCACCAACGAGAAGACCCCCGAAAACACTGCAATTGCAGTGATTTCCGGGGGTCTTCGTCACGCGGTGGCGGTGGGATTTGAACTCGTTCTTAGCAGTTCTCTGACCTGCGGCGATGCCCGATATCCCCTGTAATTACAGTGATTCCTCATCACATCGTCGGTGTTCGTTTCACGTCGGATCACAGACAAATGTGGGCAAAATGTGGGCACGGATCGGCTGGAGCACGCGTCAGCGGGCTACTCAACATCCTGCTGCCTACCAGTCTCGGAAGCCGACCGACGGAGGAAGCTCTGGTGCAGGTGGTCGCAACTCTGAGTCCCGTCAGTGGGATGCAATGACCTGATCGACAACGCCGTTGGGCGCAGACGGGCGGATCTTCAATGTGGGGACGTATCGGGGCCGGTAGTCGTTGTCTTCCTCGCTGGGATCACTGTCGTCCCACTCATAGGCAGTGATCCTCAGGGTGTTACAGAGCCTGGCCACCAGGACGGCGATCGCGAACGGGCACCGAAGCATGACGTGGACTTCCGCGTTGGCGTTGGACGCAGAAACTTCTCGGAGGTGGTAGGCCGCTTCGGCAGCGAGGGCTCCGGCGACGCCGGGATCAAGGAGTTCATCGCTGACCGGGCGAAGATGACGCCAAGCGGAGAGGGATTCGCCGCGCTCTCCGAGGTACCTGTCGAAAGCGGCACCGCTCTCCATCGAAAGTAGGTCGAGGTAGACAGCGACTTTCGGCCTGCCATCAGACTTGTGAGCGGGGTTCGCGCCGCTGTCCCTGATCTTGAGATAGGCGGGGTGCGGAAGAGTTGCTTCGCCGGCTCCGACCCACTTCTCGCCACTCTGGTCCACGACTTCCAGGTCACCGACCCTCGAAGACGGGAGCGCCGCTCCAAGTGCGAATGCGACAGAGAGGTGCGCGCCACCACTGATCTGCACACGCGTTGCCGAAGATCTGGTCACCGCGTCGGGGAGAAACCGGAGGACGTCCGCAAAGTCGGTCAGGCCTGGAACGCTAGGGAGGCGCTCATGAATGCTCGGACGCACTCGGATATCGAGTTCGCTACCGGTGCGGTCATAGACCTGCGGGGTGTTGCGTGTCTGGAGGCTGATGCTGAAGGTGTCGCCGCTGGCGTTCATTTCGCGTTGAGCAGCGATGCGGTGGAAGACGAGCCGTCCCACGAGCTCGATCAAACCCTCCCGATCCGTAGCCGATTGATCTACACCTGAGAGCGTTCCAGCGGGCTTTGCGAGAACTCGGTCTGGAGCCTTGTAATCCAGTCGTCCTGGTTCTCGCTCAATTCCGTTAGCTATGCCGAGCACGAACTGGGGTTGCTCGGAATGAATCTGGATGAGCCGGGGGGACTCGGTGAAGCGCACAATTTCGCTCTCTGCGACTTCGGGCGTGATGACAAGGACGGCGCCCGACAGCCCCGCGTCCATAGCTTGGACGAGGCGCTTCTCAGTATCACCGGGCGGAAGGTCGTCTCGATCGCGCCAGACGGGGATCCCCGCCGCCCGTAGGAGCCACGCGAGTTCGACAGCGATCTCGGAGCCGTCGCTCTGTCGGTACGAGATGAATACCGGGTCTGTCGGGTTGAGACTCATGTCGACTCCTGCTCGGCTGATGTCGGGAGGTTGCCCGTATGTCGGATGACGCAGAACCGAGGTTTAACGGCGACGATTCGACGCGCGTCGAGTACATATCCGGCTTCGGTACGTCGGAGCACGATCGACGTGGGGTTTGGTGTCAACGGATGGCGCATGGAGATGTAGGCGAGCGAGGCGAGGTCGGTAGGACTGGGGCCGACGTCACTCGGATGGCTGTGCCAGTCCCCGAGGTAGCCGATGCGCGGATCGTCGCGGCGGGCTGCGCGGACGGTCGCTTGCGTCGCGCCCTGCGGAATGCGGTAGTGGTGGCTGCCTCGGTCGCTGGTCGGAATCTCGATTGCTGACGTCACCCAGGGCTCACCCGTTGCGTGGACGCCGACGAGAATGCCGCCGGTCTCCAGCGGGTAGGACTTTTGAGCAGCTCGGGTCATCGCCATAACCGCCGATTCGACTATCAGGAGCTTCGGGTCCGTCATATGGCGTCGCCGCCGTTGGTCCCGGGACTGTCGAGGGTGCCCGGGCGGTGAAACGGAGCCGTCATGGCACGGAGGACAATGATCCGCTCGTCCGACCTTTCGCGGCGACCTGTCATGTAGTCGACGGCAGCGTGGGCGATGTCAGCAGCGGCCGCGAGGACACTAGTCGGCGGGGCGTTGTTGACCGGTGCCGTGCACCCGAGTTCAAGAAACCCTGAAGGCTCCGTCAGGTCCTCCGGCGGAAGTTTTAGGTAAGCGGGGTTAGCAGGACGTGCAGCGATGAGGGTGTCACCTTTGCCCTGACGCTGAACTCGCGCCAATGCGCCCTGATGAAAGAGTGCGCCAACGATGAGCGGCCTGTCTGTGCGGCGGCAGACTTCCGCCAATGTCGCGGTGACGTGGAAAATCCCGGTGCAGTCAATGACGAGGTCGACGCCCTCGAGAGCAGTCATCAAGCTGGTGGCGCCACCGGGAAGATTGTCGCCCGAAGTGACAGTGACCCACGGCGCGTGATCCTCCGCAGCGACGCTGACGCCAACGACTTTCCGGTATCCGACGGCATAGGTCGGGGCTACATGCCGGACCAGGTTGGCCGAGGTGAGGTCGTCGTCGTCATGGATGCGTAGGTTGCGCACCCCACTGCTTGCGAGGGCGACAGCCACATGCCCCCCGACAGAGCCCGCCCCTGCGATGAGAACGGTCTTGCCGGCGAGAAGATCGGAATCGGGGCCTGAGCGACGTCTTCGTGCGGTGACGTCGTTCGCGGACGCCGCCATGGCTTCCGCTTGAAGTTCGTCGCCCGCGCCGGCGATCAGCACTGCGACTGCATCGTGTTCCTTGTCGTGGCGGGGCCAGCCCAACACGATGAAGTCATAGCCGCCGCTCACCTCAGCGGCACCTACAGCGGCTCGGTTCGCCAAGCCTTGGGCGAGATCGGCGGATTGCTTTTTGGTGAGCGCCCGCGCGATGTCATCGAAGTGGCGCGGCACCGGCCCAATGTTGTTTCGCAGGTAGAAGGCTCCCTGAAGCGTCTCGCCCTCCTCGGACGAGGCGTCATTCTTGGGGGAGATGAGGAGGGTGCGACCCTGCTTCGAGGCAACGAGCGGGGTCTTGAAACCATTGGTTCCCTGCTCAACGAGATCGTTGAAGGGGAGTTCCGACCGCCACGCGGAGCGGTTGTCAAAGAGGACGTAGGCGTCCAGGGCGCGATCCTCGGTTCGAAATCCTTGCCTTGCTGCGGCGGCCCACTCATCGAGTCGCCTCCATAGCTGGCCTATGTCGCGACCCGCGACCTGTGCTGGATCGTCCTCCGCCCAGAGGCAGATCGTGCCGTCTGCGGCGTGATCTGCACGCAGGCCATCGACGATGACGTGCGCATAGCGGAGCGGCCACCCTTGGTAAAAGACGATGCGCATGTTGGTCGCCTGGGTCAGTGGGCGCATGCTTTCGCGCAACGGGCCGGTCCAAGTCGCCTGCGAGCTACCAGGCTTCGGCGAGAACCCTTCTCGCACTAGCGCAGCACAGAACCGTTCGAAAGCCGCATCATCATATGTGTCCATGGCGCCGGAATAACCGAATCAGGCGAAGCCGCGAGGATCGTTGCTGCCAACTGATCCCACGGCCGTGACGGCTCCGATGGCGAAACCGGCTGCGTCGCAACCGTCAGGCAACGGGAGTACCGGACCACGGTCATTCGTGCCGAGAATGTCTCGCCAGATTTTGGCGGCCCGGCACTTGCTGGATTCGAGGGCTTCGCGCCCCTGACGCGCAAGATCTTCGAGGCGCCATGCCGCGCCGTTCCACTGATCGGACGACAGTTCGGGCTGCATTCTTGTCCCGAATACCGGGTCGGCAAGACCCGTTTCCACGGCGCTCCGGAATTCGGCGGCAACTGCGTCGAAGGTGCTGATGAGCAGTTCAGCGTAGCTATCGCCGAGCACATCGCTGCTGTTCCACGCGTGGAAGCTAGCAACCTCGAATGCGAGGCCACCCGGACGAGCGTCGCCCAAATGAACATGGCGAACCTGACGCATCAGACGCACCACCGGTCGGTACGCGTTCGTTCCGGCGACGATCGGGGTCGCTGCGCTGACAGCGAGAGCATTCGTTTCGGTCGCGAACTGGACGGGGTTCGTCTGAATCCAGCGACTTTCGTCGGCCCGCCACAGATCTCGATCCCGGTTGGGGATACCCCAATGTCCGCTATCGCCCCACCTCACTGCAGGGACAGCGTCGACGCTGAACTGTTGATCTGCCGGCAGGTTCGGATTCGCGAAGTCGACCTTCAAGCTGCGGGGTTGTTCGGTGACCCGTCCGCCCGCTTCGATGTCTCCGTACTGATTGACCAAGACATTTCGGACCTGCTCGTAGATGATCTCCGGGTCGTGACGATTGGTGCGATTCTGCAACCGAAGGAAAATGTCAACGTCCTTGCCCGGGTACCGGGCAGTCTGGCGTGCGTAGGAGCCGATGAGGACAGAGTCGACTCCCCATTCCTTCAAGGTGGTGTCGGACTCGAGCAACTTGCGAACTTCGATGTGAGCTTCTTGCGCCCGTTTGGCCTTCTCGCCGTGCAGGGTGACGTTCCGAACAGCGTCCTCAAATTGCTGATGGAGTGTTTCCACGTCTCTCCCTTTCCTAGGCTCTTTCCAGACCGCGGTTCGAGACTAGTCATCGCGACCGACAACGCTGCCGGTCTGCTCCAAGAAGTTCCGTCAAGTCAACCGACCACGGTGGTGTCATCACTCGAACAATCCCGGCGTCACTCGCATCGGGGCGGACACCTTCGCTCCCTCGCATACGGATGACGACATTGTCATCCGGTCCACGCGAGATCCGCACGCACCGCACGGATCGATCCCCGAAACCACCGAGTAAGTCCGCTTCGCACCCGCGACCAGGTCGGGTGAGCCTGCGCCAGTGGATGATCGCCCGGTGGACTACACCGCGTTCTTCTCCGCATCCGTTGGTCTGGTGGTAGCCATCGTGATTGCTCTCGCGGCTCAAGGACTTGCGACAGGAACCACAAAGAAGGAGCGCGAAGCAGCGTTGCGCGAAAACTGCCTGGTCCTAGCGTCTGCGTCCGTCGCCGCCACGTTTTCCATGGTTGGTTTGGTTTCTGCTTCACATGACCCGACCATCGCTCTCCTCGTGGCCGGCGGCTTGACCCTTTCGTGGTCGGCGCTGATGGCGTCCTACTTCCTCTCTGCGCGTCAGCAGGTCGGCAAGTCAAAGTTGAAGCGAAAGTCCACGCGGAAGTACGTCATCGGTGGCCTCGCCGTTGGGGTCGGCACACCTATGGCTGTTTTCATTACCGCTGCATTCCTCACAGTCTTGGAAGCTGCCTGAACTGCGCCCAGCTCGAGTTCCCGCCACTTCTCGACGTTGCGAAAGTTACGAAATGGTTTACGATAGTTTCGTAACTAGGAGTCAACCATGACAGTACAGCCGCTCGAGCAACAGACCTACCTGCCCGACGACGCCAACGACGTCGCCGAGGTCCTGAGCTTCATCAATCGCCTCGAAGCCAAGACTGGAACCACGCCCGCGCCCCGCTACCTCATCAGCGGCCCCGGCGAGCACGAGCAAGTTGAGATCCCAGAGCACGCCTACCAGATCCTTCACCAGGTACTTCAGGCGATGCAGCGCGGGAAGGCGGTAACGGTCGCCCCGCAAAACACGGTCCTGACCACGCAGCAGGCCGCGGATCTACTCGGCGTCAGCCGGCCCACGGTCGTGAAGCTCCTCGATGCCGGACAGATCCCGTACGAGACTCCCGGCAAGCGTCGCCGGCTGGTCAAGCTTGACGATGTGCTCGCATACCGCGCGGTTCGTCGAGAGGCGCAGTACCAAGCGCTCATGGACACCGCAGCGGATTACGACGACACCGAGTCTGCCGAAGTGATGGCGTCGCGCTTGAAGAAGGTTCGCTCCGAACTGGGTGCCGCTCGCCGGGCAACCGCTCAGGCCACCAGCGCAGACTGAGCTTTGCCGATGTCAGGATGGACGTATGTTCGCGGCCGTCCTCGACACCTGCGTCCTCTGGCCGAGCCTGCAGCGCGACTTCCTGCTCTCGCTGGCGATCGAAGGTCTCTATCGGCCGCTGTGGAGCGAAGCGATCCTTGAGGAACTGCAGCGTCATGAGCAGCTGAAGCTGGTCGATCGCGGTATCGGCGAGACGGACGCTGCAGCTAAGGCCGACTTCCTGCTCGATCAGATGCGCTCCGCCTTTGGTGACGCGATCGTTCACGACTGGGAGGCTCTCGAAGGGTCGTTCGGCCTGCCCGACATCGACGACGAGCATGTCCTTGCCGCAGCCGTCGTCGGAGGCGCCGGAGCAATCGTCACCGAGAACTTCAAGGACTTCCCGTCCGATGCGGTGCCGTCCACGATCCAGATCATCAGCGCCCGTCACTTCGCCGCCGACGCCGTTGACGTGAACCCCGCAAGCGCCCTCCGCGCCCTCCGCCAGTTGTCCTCCCGTCACACCCGGACCCCGCACACCCCTGCAGAGATCCTCGACATCCTCGTCGCCCGCTACGGGATGAATGAGGTCGATGAGATCCTGCGTCCGCTCGTCGACTGACTTCTACCTGTCGAGCCCTGAATCCGCTCAGGGTCACACGAAGGCAGCGCCTCCCCCATGAAGTTTTATGGCGATCGAAGAAGATGCGGCTCGAGCGGTGTCAAGACCTTCTCTCCTGGCGCGTCCCACTGGCCTCGAAGAGTGCGTCGGCCGGCCCCGTGATGACACCTCGGATCCAGAGGTTCAGCAGCACGCTCGTGATCGCGGCCCACAGGCACCAGAGCGAGACAACGGCAGTCTGGTCGATCCAGACGAGCAGGGCGACCACCACGAGGTTGAGGGCGGCGAACCACTGTAGGCCAGTTGCTCGAGAGGCGAAGCCTGGAGCGCACGCGGCCACCACGTAGGCGAGGAAGGCGAGTTCGCCCATGGGCGCGCCGATGGAGTAGGCGATGTGATGGTGGTCGATCTCGGCCGAGACGCCGTCGGCCATTCCGATCCCGCCGAGTGCGGCAGCGATGACGCCGGCACCGACAAACGCGCGGTCGAGGAGCCTCGATCTTCCGGTGCCGAGGCGAAGGAAGGCGTAGGGGACCAGGATCGGGACGATGATGATGGCGATGAGGAGGTAGGTCCACGTCGCTACGTCACCAATCGAATCTGACACGTGGCCTTCGAGCTGCCACCAGACAAGGGTCTCGACCAGCTGGTGGGCGCCAAAGGCGAGCGGCAGGGTCGCGAGTGCGAGTTGATCTCGGCGCTTCACATGGCGCAACGCGTCGACTCCAACCGCTGTGATCAGCGTGCCGGCCACCAGATCCATCTCAGCCGAGAAGCACATTCAGTTGCCTTCCTCATGTTCCATGATTGGTTCGATTCCCGCCGGCGAGTGGGCTTGCCGTGGCCCGCAGGGGCTGGACGTCGTCGTTGCGCTCGAGGTGGCGGTCCTGAGCGTGCTCGGGACCGCCACCTCGGGCGCACCAAGGCCGTTACACGACCTTCGAAGGTGACCAGACGTCGCTACTGATCGGCGCGGTGTGCGCCAGTGACTGATGCGGCGGGGACCCGCTTGCGCCAGTCGATCGCGACGAGAGCAAGCCCGGTGGCCAGAAGCGCCAGCGCCAGTACCGCAGCGGTCGTCGCCCACGAGGACAGGCCGGTTGCCGGCAGATGATCGACCGCGGAGACGACGGATGAGTCATTCGCGGAGCCGGACCCGGAGTTCATGCCTCCGTCGTCACCGGGTGTCACGGGTGGGCCGGCGGTGGCATTGGCGAAGGTCACCGTGGTGCCACCGCTCAGGACCACAGCGTCAGATGCGCGGAAGGTGGCGTAGTGCTGGCACTCCCGCCCTTGGATAGTGTGCGGACTCTGGTTCCAGTGGAGCGCGAGCGGAGAAGCCACGTTCACCTCGAGGTCCACGCTCACCACCGCGACGTCGTCGTTGGTGACGCACAGGGTGACCGTCCGCGTCTGGTCGGGTTCACCGAGGATCGTCAGCTGCCCGTCGACCAGTTCCGCACCCTCGACGCCGGGGCAGATCTCGATGATCGGATCTCCGTCGACCTGGACAGCGATCGGCTGGTTGAAGATGTTCGTCTCCACCGCGACCTCGGCCGTGGCGCCCGTCGCGAGCGGCGCGGCGGGCCCGCTGACCGTCAGCTCGGGCGCTGCTGGGGCTTTCGCGAGGAGGTCGAGCTGAGCGGTGTCGTCGAGTGTCTCGGCGCAGGCGGCGGTCAGGTCGTCGTCGATGGTCCCATTGGCGATGTACTCGGCCTCCGAGACGCACCAGACGAGCGTCTGAAGCGCGGCTCGTTCGCTGCTGGTGCCGTCAGCCCTGGCGACCTGCGTGCCTCCCCAGTGGAACGGGCTCTCGAGATCGGTCACGTTGTAGGAGTAGCCGTTCTGGATCAGATAGCTGATCTGTCGCGTTTGGGACTCGGAGAGCCGGGGGTTGCCCTCCAGCGTCTCCAGCTGTCCGACCGGCGTGCCGTAGTGCGAGAGATTTCCGTCGACGTCGCTGCGGGCGCACGCCTCAGACAGGTAGTCGGTGCAGAACATCCATTCGGTCACTGGACCACCGGTGACGGCGTCGTACCTGACGGTGCACATCGGCACGAACGGGAACTCCCCGGCTCCTTCGTAGTCGTAGAGCACCACGGTGAGCCCGGCGTTGTACTTGTCCAGCCGGCCGGCGCCGACCGACGTCAAGTCACTGACGGGTCCCGCAGCCGCAGCCGGATCGAGGTTCGTCTCGCCGTCGCACGTAGCGGCGAACTGGGTCGCGGGCACGGGAGGCACGTCGGCGGCGGCGGACGACACTGCGCTCGCGGCCCCCAGGAGAACCGTCGGCACGACGATCGCGGCGAGCATCAGCCTCCGGATCACGTACCGATGGGGGGATGTGGTCATACGCATGAGAATTCCTTGCTTCGTGTGGCGGCCTGACACGAGTCGATCTCGACCGCGCTCCGATGCCATCGCTGGATATGTCGCAACGAGCCATGTGAGCTCGCCAAGTTACTCTAACAGACGGTAGAGCAATATCGGAGGCGTCTACTCCGTCCGGGACTGCATCAGGTAGGCGGCCCCACCTTCGAACATGGTGTGGTCGCGTCGCGCCTCGATGAACTGGTCGACCAGGGCTGCTGCGTCTGCGAATCGACCGGCGAGCGCCAGGCGCATCATCTCGACCTGCAGCTGTTCCTGTTCGACCATGTAGGCCAGGAACTCGTCACCCTGGCGTGGACCCCTCAGGCGCAGTCGGTCCAGTTCTCGGGCGTACTTGAGCGTCTCCGGCTGGGCGTACGTGAGGAATGGCTTGAGGATGAATCCCGGTGCGCGACTTGAGATCGCTCCGCGGATCCTGGTCCGGAGGCGGGGATCCGGGTTCATCCCCCACCGCAGCGCGGCCTCTCGGTAACGAGGAGCGTTGAACTGCTCGAGGCGGACGTAGCTCGCCCAGAAGACTCCGTCGGGCATCGTGGTTCGTCGCTTGGCGATGCCGGTGGTCGTGCTCAGGGCCCACGCTCGATTGGCTTGCTCGTGACGAAAGCCGCGCTTGAATTCTGGGGACAGTCCTGTGGCGGAACCGGCCGAGGCGGTCACTGATCCCGTCGAGGCGGGGTTCAGGGCGTCGGCCACCTCGAGCGCCGCGCGCTCACCGGCCTGGATGGCGCCCTCGAAGTATCCGGCGTGGTCGTCAGCCGACTCGGTCCCGGCCCAGTGGACGTGGCCTTCCGCCCTGGCGGTGACCGGCATGATCCCGGCTGTCGTGCCCGGCTCCGGGATCGACATGTATCCGCCGCCCGCGAACGGGTCGATGTGCCATGACTTCTCGTGCCAGCTCACCGGACTGAGCACGTCAACGCCGAAGTGCGGCGCGAGCGGCCCGAGCAGGAGCCTTCGGCGTTCCTCGGGTTCGAGGTCGTCCAACGCTCGCGCTTCGGGGCCGGAGACCAGGGTGCACAGGTGCCCGGGTCCACCGGGAGCAGTGGTGTCGAAGAACGCTCGCCCCGGGTTGTCCAGGACGAGCGCCTCGGCGCGGCCCGCGTCTCTCCAGAAGGGACGGTCGTAGACGGCGATGGCCTTGTAGACCGTGCCCATGTAGCTGTCACGCTCTGCTGACTGTCGTTGCGACGACAGAGGCGGGTGATGCTCGATCCGGGCAGCGATCGGCGGAGGCGCTGTGACGATGACCTTCGAGCAGTCGAGCTCCCAACCGCCGGCGTGGATCGTCACCCCGGCTTCGTCGCGGGAGATCACCGTCACAGGCATACCCGTGAGGACGCGATCTCCGAGCTCGGCCGCGAGTCGATCGACGATCCCGCCGATGCCTTCGACCAGCAGCGAGTCCTGCGCTCCACCGGTCGTCGACAACATCGTGCGCACCCCACCTTGCTGGCGAATCATGCGCGTCGCAGCGTGAATCGAGTAGCGGTCCACATCGGCGGTCCACGAGGTCAGGGCGATCACCTCGAGCAGGCGGCGCGAGGTTCGACCGGGCACTCGCCGCAGCCAGTCGGCCAGGGTCGTGTGGTTCCACCGTGCCGTTCGTCCGATGCGGGCCAACAGGGCCAGGCCCACCAGGGCCGTGGCGGCCGGCAGGATCGAGATCGACCCGATGAACTTCGAGCGGCCACCCACGATGACCATGGGCACTGGCGGGCTGTACATCTGGTATTGCTGCAGGTTCAGCTCGGCGGCGAGTGCCATGAGGCGGTGGTGATCGGCTCCGATCCACTGGCCCCCAAGATCGAGGCGCGATCCAAGCGTCGACGTCTCGGTGAGGGCGCGTCCACCGATGCGATCGGAAGCCTCCACGACCATCACGTCGATTCCGCGTCGGACCAGCTCACGCGCGGCGATCAGTCCGGAAACTCCTGCACCGACCACGATCACCGTCGCGCCCATGCTCGGGCCTGCGGGGGTCGCGCTGTCCGATGGTGTTGTGCTCGCCATGAAGAACCTTTCGAGATCAGACGGAGGAGATGAACTGATGGGTCAGCCGTGTCGCATGAGGCGCCGGCTCAGGGCCATGCCCAGCCGGCCGTACGGGGGCTGCGCCAGGCGGAGCGTGTCGGGCCGCAGTGGCTTGTCGAGCACTGGCTTGATGTGTGAGAAGGCCTGCCACGAGTAGGCGCCGTGGTACGAACCGATGCCGCTGGCGCCGACTCCGCCGAACGGCAGGCCTGTCGCCGCGACCTGGATGATCGCGGCGTTGTGCACCAGCGCCCCCGACGAGGTCTCCTCCTCGAACAGGCGACGGGTCCGACCCGAGGAGCTGAACACGTACAGGGCCAGAGGCTTGTCCCAGCCATTGACCACGGCGACCGCCTCGCGGGGGTCAGCGACCGGAAGGATCGGCAGGATCGGTCCGAAGATCTCCTCGCGCATCATCGGGTGATCGGCCCGCGGGCCCACCGCGGGATGAGGGGACTCGGGGAGAACGACGACCCTGGGTGCGATGTAGCGGCTGGGACGGTCCACATCCCCGCCGATGACCGCCTCGTCGCGATCGATCAGCGCTGCGAGGCGATCGAAGTTCCGCTGGTCGACGATCCGCCCGTAGTCGTCGCTCTGTCTGGGATCGGCGCCCCACAGATCGGCAATCGCATCGCGCAGTGCTGCCACCAGCGCGGGGACTCGGTCCGGCGTCGTCATGACGTAGTCCGGCGCCACGCAGGTCTGGCCCGCGTTGGAGAACTTCGCCCACGCGAGACGTCGAGCGGCCCGGTGCAGGTTGTCGTCGTCATCGAACCACGCAGGTGACTTGCCGCCGAGCTCGAGCGTCACCGGCGTCAGATGCTCGGCGGCTGCGCGCATCACGATGCGACCGACCGGCCCGCTGCCCGTGAAGACGATGTGGTCGAACCTCTGCTTGAGCAGCTCCGTGGTTTCGGGGACACCTCCTTCGACCGCTCGTACCACGCCGTCGGGGAAGTACTTCGACACGAGCAGCGCCATGAGTCTCGACGTGGCCGGAGTGAGCTCACTCGGCTTCAGAACCGCTGTGTTCCCGGCCGCCAAGATGCCGACCAGTGGCGCGAGCAGGAGCTGGACTGGGTAGTTCCACGGTGCGATGACCAGCACGACGCCCAGCGGCTCCGCCTTCAGCGACGCCCGCGCCGGCCTCAGGCTGAGGGGCAACGGCCCGCGCTGCGGGCGCATCCAACGCCGCAGGTGCCTCAGAGTGTGGTTGATCTCCGCGATGACGACGTTGATCTCAGCGGTCTGGGCTTCGCCCGGACCCTTGCGCAGGTCACTCCACAGCGCGAGCTCGACGTCGCGCTGATTCTCCAGCAGCATCGTGCGAAGCGCCCGCAAGGAGCCCAAGCGCGAGTCCACCGAGCGAGTGACGCCGGACTCGAAGAGTTGCCGAGCGTCGTCCACGACCGCCGGGATGGCGCGGGAAGCGGTCGTGCGCATTCGGTTGTCCTCATCGTCGAATCGGTGCCGCGCGTCCTCCCAGCCACGGCCCAAGCTCAACGGCCATCCCCGTTGATATACCGAATGTTAGATCTACTTGCTCGCGCTGTCCAGCCACGGGGGCCGAGATAGGCTGCGGGACGCACACGTGAGCGCCAGCGGAGAGGAACGCATGAGCGACGAACGCCCGGATGGCCGAGCCCTGCGCTACCAGCACCGCAAGGGTGAGATCCTCGAGAAGGTTCTCCAGTACCTCCTCGACGAGGGCCTCGACGGGCTGTCGTTCCGAAAGATGGCAACCGCGGTCGGCATCTCGCACGTCACCCTCCGGCATCACTTCGGCACGAAGGACGAGATGCTCCTCGAGGTCTTCGACCTCATCCGCGCCCGCGAGCCGGTGCCCGATGAGCTGCCCCAGGACATGTCCATCGAGGACGTGGTCCATGGGCTGTGGTCTTGGTGGACCGAACCGTCCAACTTGCGATACCTCAGCCTGATGTTCTCCGCCTACGGACTCGCGCTCCAGAAACCCCAGACCTACGACGGCTTTCTGCAGAGCACCATCCCTCACTGGATCGAGGACACCCGCCGCATCGGACTGGCAGCCGGGTGCCCCCCGGACCAGGTCGACGCGTACGCCACCCTCCTCGTGGCCCAGCTGCGCGGACTCCTCCTCGACCTACTGAGCACAGGCGACGAACCCCGGATCAATGACGCGCTGGCTCTCCTGACCGAGAACCTGCGCATCACACGGCTGACCTGGCAGGCCTGAGACCCCCGAGCAACAAGCCGACGCGTCGTCTACCAGTCGGCGAACCGAGGACCAGTCGCCGGCCGCGGCAATCGTCAGCTCCGCCTCAGACCGACACGACCTCCGAACCTCATTCGACTCGTGCCGCTGATCGCTGCGGCATCGCCGGAAAGCACGATGCGCTGGGGATGTGGGCAAAATGTGGGCACGAAGTCTGATGGCCGTTCGGCAGATCGGCGCCGTTTGCACTGTGGTTGCGGGCGATTCCGATAGGCCCATTTCCCTCATGGCGGTGGGATTGCAGCCCACAACCACAAACGAGAGAACCCCCGAAAACACTGCAATTGCAGTCGTTCTCGGGGGTTCTCGTCACGCGGTGGCGGTGGGACTTGAACTCGTTCTTGATGATCCTGTGACCTGCGGCGATGCCCGAGAACGACTGCAATTACAGTGATTGTGCCTCACTGGGATGTTGTCCGTTTCACTCCAGATCACGGTGAAATGTGGGCAAATTGTGGGCACGGAACTACCACTCACAATGGGCGATCACGGCCTATCTCCCGATGAGGGCAGCTCGTCGATCCCCTGCCGCCGAGCCTTGTCCTACCCATCAGTCGAGCCCCCCGCAGAAGCACCGTGTTCGCCCTCTTTCCGATCTACGTCACCATGAGGCAGCAGCGCAGGCGCCGCGGTGCCGAGCCAAGGACGACCCACAGCACCCCGGCGCGTCACTGAGCGCGGAGAGACTCTCCCCCCAGCACACGATCGACCTCGTCGGCGGCTCGTTCTGCGGCGCGGACCGCACCCTCGAGGTAGGACTCGAACTCGATCGAGGACTCTGCACCCGCCCAGTGAAGGCGGTCGATGGGGACCACGCCCGCGTCAGTGCAGCTGGTCATGACACCGGGAGTGCGGATGCCGGCGACCCCGGCAATCCACGGCTCGTCGATCCAGGACTGTTCGAGGTACTGGTCGAGGTCACGGGCCCTTGGTCCGAACAGCGTGACGAGGTCATCCACGAGAGCGCTACGGCGAGCGTCGAAATGATCGAGGGCGGCACCAGCGGCGTTCGGTGTCGTCCCGAGGAAGGTCACCAGGATGCCGATACTTCCGTCGGGCGGTGAGTTGTCGACCAGAAAGTGGGCCATCGGGAGGTCGGTCACGGCCGATCCGTTCAATCCGTCGTCGCGCCAGAACGGACGGTCGTAGACCGCGAAGATCTTCCTCTCGAGTCCGTTTCGCCAGGCTCGCTGGAGCTTCGCGCGTCGCGGTGGCAGCGGCGGTGTGAACCCGATGCCGTCCGCGTCTGCCGGCGTCATGGCGATGACGACCCGACGACAGCGAACGTCGCCCTTGGCTGCACGGATGGTCACGCCGTCCTCGTCTTGCTCGATGGCAGTGACCGGCGAGTTGAGGACCACGCCATCACCCAGATCCTGAACCAAGGCGTCCGCGATTGCCTGGGTGCCTCCGACGACGCGAAGCTCCTGGGCGCCGTCCTGGGTGTTCATCATGAACTCCACTCCGCCGGAAGTACCGATCTGGTGCAGGACCTTGAGCAGGGAGATCTCGTGGAGGGATTCGGAGAAGATGAGCTCGAATCCGAGGTCGAACATGTCTCTGGCCTCAGCGGTGTGGCAATGGCTGTCGAGCCAGCGGCCGAAGGTGATGGTGTCCCACAGCTTCGCCTTAGGTGCAGTCCACGGTTCTTCGGCGGGCACCTTCTTGGCCATGCGCTCGAGACGAATCTGGGCTTGCGCGAAGTCCGCGAGCGCGAGTGGCGCCATCGGCGGAATGGTGCCGGCGAAGGTTGTGCGTTTCCCCCGACGCAGGTAGACGGTCTGGCCGGCGGTGTAGGTCTCGAAGGTGGCGAGTCCCAGCTCGTCGAGGAGCTGGAGCAGCCGCGTGTGCAGGGACCCGATCCACTGGCCACCGGCCTCGGTGATGACGCCGTGGCCGATGTCGATGTTGCGCATGCGGCCGCCGACCCGGGGTGATGCCTCCAGCACGACGACCGAGTGCCCGAGATCCTTGAGCCGCTTCGCCGTCGTGAGACCCGAGAGTCCAGCGCCGATCACGGCGACATCCGTGGTGCGATTCATGAGCGTTGCTTGTCGCGCAGAGGTTGAGACACGGGGCTACCGGTGTCCTGCGTCGACATGGCGCGACGACGTTGACGTACGCGGCGACTCGAGGGCTCGCTGGGCGTTCCGGCGGCTGCCGTTGACCATGTCGTTGAACCGGTCGACCAACCAGATCATGCGCAGGCCCGTCCGTCCCATCATCATCGGTCTCGGGTAGCGAGGCTTCTCGTGCCACAGCACCTCGAGGTCGGCCGGCCGTGCTCGGTCCATGACGAGGTCCGCCATCATCGTGCCGACGTACGGAGCCTGGGCGAGTCCATGTCCGTTGCAGGCGATCGAGTAGTAGACGTCGTCGCCGACCTTGCCTGCGACGGGTAGCCACGAGGAGGTGATGGCGATCCAGCCGCCCCAGGCGCGCTCGACCTCGACGTCGTCCAGGCCGGGGAACCGCCGAGCGAACCCGCGTGCCAGTTCCGACACCAAGCCAGGGTCGGGCGTCTTCTCGGGCAAGGGATAGCTGGTCCCGCGCTCGAGCCGGCGCACGCCGAAGACGATCGTGTTTCGATCCGTGAGCCGGTAGTTCTCCATGATCGCGTGCTGGGTGACGAGTCCCATTCGGCTCGTCCATCCGAGGGCGGTGAGCCGATCAGGGTCGATCGGCTCGGTCTCAGCCTCGACGACGTAGATCGGCACGGAGAGGTTCTTGGGGGTGATGTCCCACTCTCCGGCGAAGGCATTGGTGGCCAGCACGACCTGCTTGGCGGTCACTTCGCCGTGAGGAGTTGTCAGCACTACGCCGCCGGGGACGCGGGCCATCGAGGTGACAGGACTCTGCTCGAACACCCGAGCATCTGTCCGGAAGAGCACCTGGCGCATGCCGAGACTGAACTTGCCCGGATTCATCACCCCGCCGATGACCTCGCGCATGCCGCCGACGAACCCCCGTGGGATACCGAGTTCCTCGCTCGTCCCCACCTCGACGTGACCACCGGAACGACGGACAATCTTCGCGACGCGCCGCACCCGACCCATCTGCCCGCGAGAGACTGCCGCGAAGGCGTTGCCATTCGCCTCGTAGTCGCAGTCGATCTCGTGCTCTGCGATGAAGTTCTCGACGTGACTAGCCGCATGCTCGGCCAATCGCATCATCCCGGGCATCTTCTTGCGGGACAGCAGGTTCAGAAGCTGGAGATCTCCGCCGGGCGCGCCGGCCAGCTGTCCTGCATTGCGCGAGCTCGAGCCGTGCCCGCAGAAGGCGGATTCCAGCAGGACCACGTCCTGTCCACGATCTGCAAGCCGCAGGGCTGTCGACATCCCGCTGATGCCGCCGCCGACGACGGCGACCTCGCACGTCAGATTTCCGTCCACCGCCGGCCGGAGGTCATGAGGAGTGTCGACCCAGCCCGTGAACGACTCGTAGGCCACTCGGTCGATTCTCATCGCGCACCTCCTTGCGGCGCCGCGGCCCGGGGAGCGCCGTGGTTGTTCGCTTCGGCTTCCAGACCGGTGGCAACGTTGTGCGCGTGAAGCGCCCGGTAGGCGTAGAAGTAGACGAACATCTGGAAGCCCCATGTCGACAGGGCCAAGATGTAGAACGTGGTGTGATGCTCGTCGTCCCCTGGGATGGGGAAGAAGTCGTAGATCACGGCGACCGCGGTCGCCGCCAGGCTCGCGACGGCCGTCGCGACGGCCCAGCCGCGGGAGCCAGCGCCCCACACGCGCCAGGCGAAGTAGGCGAGGAAGACTGCAGTGAGCAGATTGACGACGACGTAGAAAGTGGCCGGGCCGGCGTAGAAATCCGGGGAGCGGAACTGCTGCAGATAGAGACCGGCCGCGATCGCGAGGGCGAAGGCACCGATGTCGACGCCGAGTGCCGGCTTGTACCGGTGAGTGACACGCAAGAGCCCGAGCACCAAAATCAAGGTAATTCCGACGGAGCGCGAGAAGGCGTCGAAGAAGTAGGCGATGGAGTAGAGGAAGCTGTCCTCGTGGCTGCCGAGGAGCGCCCAAAGCAGGAAGTTCGAGCCCGAGGTTGCGACAACCATGAACTCGAGGCCGAGCAGGTAGTTGCCGTAGTGACGGATGAGCTTCCATCCATAGGTGAAGCCGGCGTAGATCATCCACGCATCGGCGGCGAGAAAGAGGAGGTCCTTCATGACAGGTGTCCTTCGGTGTGAGGTTCGATGAGGTGGAGGCGCGAGGTCAGGACGTCACGGCGACCGGTCGCCGAGCCGCCCGGTACCGGGCGACCACGACGGTGACGATCACGAGCACACCCAGCACTGCGGAGAGCCAGTAGCCGATGCCGTAAAGGCCTTCGGTGGCTACTTCGAGCCCGGTGCCAGGAACGGGGATGAGCGAGGCGCTGAGGTCGGCGCTAATGACAGCGGTCCCGATGGCGAATCCCACAGCCATGAAAGTCCCTGCTGCGCCAGCCGCCATACCGGCCTGCTCGACCGGGGCCGCTGACTGCACCATCGTGAAACCGGCCGCGTAGCCGATGCTGCATCCCAGACCCATGACAGCGGCGCCGACCAGGTAGTGCCACGGGCGGTCGTGAGCGACGGCGAGCCAAGCCAGTCCAGCGACGCTGAAGAGCGCGCCGATCACGAACACGACGACACCGTGGCCGTTGGCGACCGGGCGGTCGACCACGACACTGCCGACCACGAAGGTCGCCGCGAACGGCAGCATCAGCAGGCCGGTCTCCAGAGCGGACAGCCCGAGCCCATAGGCGTCGGTGGGACGGAGCGCTTCCGGGAGGACCTGGGCGTAGCTGCTCAAGAGCAAGAGGAAGGCGGAGTTGATCGCGGCGAACAGGGCAATGCTCACGCACGCGGCCGTCACGAGAGGAGCCCGCATGAGTCGCAGATCGAACACTGCCGTGCTCGAGCGACGCTCAGCACGGACCCACAGGACTCCACCCACAACGCCGATCACCAGGGGAATCAGCGCCGCGTTGCCCCAGACGAGCCCCTGGGTGAGCGTCAGCAGCACCGCCGCGACCCACCCGAGCATCCAGATCGTCCCCATCAGACCGATCCGTCCGTTGCGCTCGGCGGGCGGGGTGTGCGGGATCAGCATCGCGGCGGCAGCGACCGTGAGGACGCTGGCGACGGTGAGCACCATGAAGAAGCTGCGGAGCGACAGATTCTCGACGATGTACCCGCCTCCGATCATGCCAACGACGATTCCCGCCCCGGTCGCGATTACGAGGACCGCGACACCGACCGCGATGCCGCTTTCACCGAGGTTGCGTCGGAGAAAGCCCAGTGGCAGAAGCTGCGCGGCACAGCCGAAGCCCATGAGGACGCAGCCAGCCAGCAGCGTCGGATAGGAGTCGCCAGCGGCGGGGATGCCCGCGCCGACCGCAAGGACCGCGACGGCCGCGATCGACGCGTTCCGATCACCGTGCAGGTCCGCGAGTCGTGGAAGCAGGATGAAGCCGGCACCTCCGCCGAGCGTCAGCGCGGTGTAGAGCCACGTGCTCTGGGCCACCGTTGCCAAGCCGTACTGGCTCTGGATGACCGGCAGTAGTGGCGGCAGGACGAAGATGACGGCGTTCGTCAGGATGACGAGCAACGCCCCGATGCCGATAAGGGCATTCCGAGACGGCCTTTCGGTCGCGATGGACGAGCTGACCCTTGCCTGGTCTGGGAGGTGATTCATGGGTTCTCCGAGCTCTGAGGTCGCTGCCGCGGCCGGGTTGAGGTGGACCAATGCGTGATCCTCGTCATAGGCAACCACTTGTTGGTCATTTGATCAAGGTATTTGATCAAGTTGTTTGACCAACTTTGTCGATCCATCAAACAGGACTATTGCCGCTCTCCTGATACGGTCGTGGCGTCTGGGTCATCCGTCTCAGTCACGATCGGGAGGACTGCTCATGCCACGTATCTCAGCCGCTGATCGGCGCAGCGATTTCGTCAAGGCGGCGGTGGAGGTCATCGCCGAGCACGGCATCGATGGCGCGACGACGCGTCGTATCGCCGAGCAGGCCAACGCCCCGCTGGCGACGCTCCACTACTGCTACAACTCCAAGGAAGACCTCTTCGGCGACGTGTACACGTTCGTCGCGGAGCGCTTCAAGGAAGTAGCGGTGACGAGCGACCCGCACGGCGACGTCCCCGAGACGGCTCGCCAGCTGCTGCGCGGGGTCATGGAGTGCTACCTCGAGTCCGAGAACTTTGCCGCCACCACCCTGGAGCTCGTGAGCTGGGCGCGGCGGCAGCACGGCGACAAGGGGATCGGCGTCTATGACGAGGCGCTCGAGATCCTCCGGCAGTTGCTGCGAACAGCGGATTCCGCCGACGAGCTCGACGACAACGGTGTCGACGAGATCGCCTATGTGATCGCTACCCTCGCCGACGGTTTCGCCCTGAACTGGCTGACGTACGGCGATCCGTCCGCGGCCCAGGAACAGATGGCGGTCGTGACGTCGGTGCTCGACTCCTGGCTGTCCGCCCGGCTCAGTCCCGTCGGCGCCTCCTGAATCGGTGTCACAGCGGGAGGTCGGCTGAGTCGACTCCCACGACCCGGTCACCGCAGAAGACACGTACCGACTCGTCCGGCCCGTGTCCGCCGATCCCCGCCGGCCCCCAGAAGCTCTGGGCGGATCCATCGGCCAGGTCAGCGACCTTGGCGCCGTTCACCCTGACTTCTCCGGCGACGAGGCGTGCGCCGACCTCCATGGCACGATCGGTGTCGGTCCCGAAGACGTAGGCATCTAGTCCGGAGGGGGCAGCGTTGGCGATGCGGACTGCTTCCTCCTGGGAAGCCACACCATGGACCGACACGAGAGGACCGAACAACTCGGCGTTCGTCGACTCCGCGTCGGCGCCGACGGCGACGGTGGGTGAGAGGAAGAGTCCCGGAAGCTCGGGCAGGTCTGCCGGCTCGTGGATAGTCGCTCCTGCCTCTCGCATTGCGGCGACGCGCTGCTGAAGGGTGCGGAAGTGCGGGGCGTTGGAGATCGGGCCGACGTCGGTCGCCTCGTCGAGGGAGTGCCCGACTCGCAGGTTGGCGATGCGTGCGTTCAACGCATCGACCAGCGGATCGACCAGGTCGCGAGGGGCCAGCACCTTGCCCGGACCCTCGCACCACTGACCGTTCAGCTTGGTCATGCCCTCGAGGATGCCGTCTGCGGTCACGTCCAGGTCGGCGTCGTCGAGGACGATCACGGGGTTGTTGCCGCCCAGCTCGAGCTGGAGGACCGTGAAGTTCTCAGCTGCCGCGCGGGCGATGGCCCGACCCGCTGTGGGCCCGCCGGTGAATGAGATCACCTTGATTCTCGGGTCGCTGGTCAGCGTCGACCCGACGTCGCCGGCGCCGTGCACCAGCTGGAAGGCGCCGTCCGGCAGGTTGGCTTCGATGAAGCACTCCGCCACGAGCTGGGCGCTGGAGGGGGCGTGCTCGGACGGCTTCAGGATAACGGGACAGCCAGCCGCGATGGCGCTCGCGACCTTCGACGCGGGGATGAAGCTCGGCCCGTTCCAGGGCGTCAGGATGGCGGCGGGTCCCCACGGCACCTTCATCCGACGGACGTCGCGTCCCCCCGCGTCCAGCGCGGTGATGCGCGGGATCCGGAGGACCTCCTCGGCTGCTGCGCGCACGCGGTGTGGCAGGAACGATGCCACGACGCGCGTCGCGCCGATGGCGGTGCCGCTCGTCATCGCGTCGGCGCGGGCGATGTCCTCAGTCCGCTCCTCCAGCAGGTTCGCTGCGCGCTGGAGGGCATCAGCACGCTCGCGGCGCGTGGCCTCGTCCCACGGGCTGGGGTCGTACTGCTCAGCGGCGTGGCGCAGCGCCTCCTCGACATGCTCGGCCGGTGTCGTCACCGACGGGTGAAGATGCTCGCAGGTGTTCGGATCGAGGTTCCACGAGTCAGTGACGACGGCACACTCGCGCCACTGACCTGCGACATAGTTGCGAAGCCGGGCCGGAGTTTCGGGCACGGTGGACATGGGTCTCCTTGTGGGATCTGATCAGGATTGGATGTCGACGACGACACGTGTGACGTCGCCGGACGCCATCGCCTCGAATCCTTGGTTGATGTCGGCGAACGGGATGCGGCGCGACACCATCTCGTCGAGGAGCAGGCGGCCCTGCTGGTAGAGACGGGCGAGCTGTCGGATGTCCTCCCGCGCCTGACCGGAGCCCATGTAGGAGCCGATGAGGCGCTTCTCCGAGAAGAAGAACTCCGACGGCGTCAGGGTCAGCTCAGTGCCGCTCGGCGCGATGCCGACCAGGCACGCCGTTCCCGTGGGCCGGACGATCGCAAGGGCGGTGGCAGCCGTTGCCGCCGCGCCGACCGCCTCGAAGGCGTAGTCCACGCCGTCGCCCAACATGCTCCGGATCTCGGTCTCGACGTCCGAGACCGAGGCGTCCACGACGTGCGTCGCTCCGTACCCGCGCGCCGCCTCAAGTCGCTTCGGGTCACGGTCGATCGCGACGATCGCCGAGGCACCGGCGAGTCGTGCGCCTTGCACGATGGCGGAGCCGACCCCACCGCAGCCCACCACGGCGACCGTGCTGCCCGGCCGCACCTTCGCCGCCCGGAAGACGGACCCCACACCGGTGACGACGCAGCACGCCAGGAGGCAGCCGACATGTGAACCGACGTCGTCGGGCAGCTTGACCAGGGCGTTCTCGCGCATCAAGGTGTGCCGGGAGAACGCGCCGATGTCGCCCAGACGCGAGAGTGCTCGACCGTCCGATAGCTGGAAGGCCGGCCGAGGCCGGCGACGCACCTCCTCGGTCCGCTGGCACTGCGTCGACCATCCGGCCTCACAGTTGACGCATCGTCCGCACGAGGGCGTGAGGGCCCCGGTGACCCGGTCCCCTGGTCTCAGGCTGGTGACGGCGGAGCCGACCTTCTCGACCACGCCCGCGATCTCGTGTCCGACCACGACCGGGATGTCGCTCTCGACCGTGCCCGTCATGTAGTGCAGGTCGCTGTGGCACAGCCCGACCTGGGTGGTCTCGATCCGGACCTCGTGCGCCTCCGGGTCGTCGACCCGGATGGTCTCCAGATGAAGTGGTTCGTTCGGCGCGTGCAGGATGGCCGCCTGTGTCTCGATCATGTGGGTTCTCCAGGAGTGCGTTCAGTGGATGTGTTCGCCGCCCAGTAGGTCGCCACGCCGGCGCTGAGCGCACCGCTGCTCCAGGCCTCGTGGCCCGCGACGTCCTCACGAGCGAACGCGGACTCGATGTCCTCGAGCTGAGGCCGCAGCAGTGGCAGGTGCAGGGCGGTCATCGAGCCCGGTGGGTTCCAGCGGCGCGCGACGTCGACGGCGCTCTCGACGAGCCGGTCGTCGTCGACGATGTCGTCCAGCAGGCCGATACGCAGTGCTTCCTCGGCGTTGACGCGTTCCGAGCCGAGGACCATCCGCATCGCGTGCGACCCGACCAGCCGCTGCAGCAGGATGCTGGAGGCGTTCGAGATCGTCAGCCCGCGGGCGTTCTCAGGCTGGAAGTACTCCGCCTTCGAGGTGCCGATGCGGGAGTCGCAGCACAGCGTGATCTCGGACGCGCCTCCGACCGCGATGCCGTTGATGGCCGCCACGACGGGAACGCGCGTGGTCAGGATCGCCCTGGTGATGTCGTGGAAGCTCTCGAAGGCCTCGGCGAACTGGTCGTCGGTCGCAATCGTGACCGACAGGTCCTCACCGGCGGAGAACGCTCGGCCATCGCCGGTCAGCACGATGCCACGCACGTGCAAGCCCGCACCGAGCTCCCGGACGACGTTGGCCAGGCGTAGACGTGTCGCCACGTCGAGCGCGTTGAGCTTCGCCGGTCGCGACAGCGTCACGACCGCCACCTCGTCGACGACGCTCACGCGCACGCCGTCGCGGTCGGACGACAGTGCATCGCTTGCGTGCGCGGCCCGCTCGGAAAAGTCGAACTCAACACCCTGGCGATCTCCGGCCTGCGCCTTCAAGGTCGCCTTCGCGACCCGCTCCGACGGCGTCCGCGGCAGGTGGTCCACGAACTCGATGAAGCGAGGCACCTTGAACCGTGCCAGGTGCTGGCCTGCTCCCGCTCGGATCGACTCGGCAGTCAAGCGCGTGGGCTCGAGGCCCTCGGCCAGCTCGACGAAGGCCTTGACCTCCTCACCGAGCACCTCGTCGTCGACCGCGACGACGGCTGCGCCGAGAACTCGAGCATCGCGCTCGAGCGTCGCCTCGACCTCGACACTCGCGACGTTCTCACCGCCGCGGCGGACCATGTCCTTGACCCGGCCCACGATCGTCACCCGGCCGCAATGGTCCTGCACGACGACGTCACCTGTGCGCAGCCAACCGTCGCTGAGGACGGACTCGGTGTCGTCCGGCCTACCCCAGTAGCCGTCCATGAGCGGGCGGCCCTGAACGAGCATCTCCCCCGGCTCCCCCGAAGCAACATCTCGACCGTCAGCGTCCACGACACGGAGCACCTTGGTCGGAACAGGCTGACCCACCGCGCCGCTACCGACCGACTCGGTGTCACCGAAGGGCGTGAAGAGGTCGACGCCGGTCTCGGTCATCCCGTAGATCTCGCGCCAGGGTGCTCCCCACCGTTGCTCGAGCTCGGCGTGGAGCGCGGACGGGATGCCTGAGCAGAACACCATGCGCAGATCGTTGTCGAGGTCGTGCTCCGACGGCGGTTGCTTCAGGAGCAGGGTGGGCATGGAGCCCAGGACGTAGAAGAACGTGACGCCGTGTCTGCTCACGTCGCCCATGAAGCCGGACGCGGAAAAACGCGGTAGGACCACCAGCGGAGCTCCCGTCGTCAGTGCCAACGCCGTGTTCCATTGAGGGTCCATGTACGAGAACGGTTGCGCCGTGAGCAGCACGTCGTCCGGACCGAGGCCCGTCGCGGCTGCGCAGATCCAGGCCAGTCGTACCCAGTAGTCGTGCGTGAGCATGCAGGCCTTCGGGAAGCCCGTCGTGCCCGACGTGTACTGCAGGTTCGCGAGCGTGGAAGCCTCGGCGGAGAACGGCGGGAATCCGCCTCGACCGTCGCCGGCGAGGGCGTCGATCTCGGTGACGACCTGGGTCCCGGCCAGCTGAGGATCACCTGCGACCACGGACTTCACGAGCTCGGACCTTTCGAGGTCGGTCACCACCACGCGCGCTCCGGAGTCCAGCAGGACGTGCTCGAGGTCGGCCTTGCGGTACGCAGGATTGATCGGGACGGTGATCGCGCCCGCCTTCAGGGCTGCCAACCACACGACGGGCCACTGCACGACGTTCGGCAGCATGATGGCCAGCCGGTCGCCCGTCGCGAAGCCGTCGAGCTGTGACAGACGGTGCGCAACTTCCGACGACCAGGCGTCGACCTGTGCGAAGCTCCACGACTCGTCCCCGAATCGGAGGAACTCAGCCTGCGGGGTCTCGCTCACCCGCCGTGCGAGCAGAGCGGTAAGGGTCGCGATCTCGGGGTCGTCCCCTATGCGGGCGGCGCTCACCGCGGCTCGGTAGGCGTGGGCCCGCTTCTCAGACCCGTTCATGGATCGCTCCTTCCGCTGCGGCTACGACCCAGCGAAGTGCTGCGTCCTCGCTGCGCATCCACTCGGGATGCCACTGGACCCCGAGCACCGGACGGCCGGGGATCTCGATGACTTCAGGGACTCCATCCGCGGCACGACCTGTCACCACAAGTCCGTCTCCGCAGGAGGCGACCGCTTGGTGGTGCCACGAGTTCGTGAGCACCTGGTCTCCGAAGAGCTCGGCGCCCAGTGAGCCAGGCGTCATGCTCACGACGTGGTCGGCGTCTCCGTCCGTCGGCGCGGTAGCCGCTGACAGGTGACGGACCGAGCTCGGCGGCAGGTCGGCAACGAGCGTCCCGCCCAGCGCGACGTTCAGCACCTGCATGCCGCGGCACACCCCGAGCACCGGGATGCCCCGTTCGAGCGCGTACCGGACCAGGGCCAGCTCGTAGTCGTCCCGCTCGCGGTCGTGGACCATCGTGTCGGTGCGCGGATCGATGCCACGCACAACGGACTCATCCCCGCCCCAGCACGCCGGGTGGACGTCCTGGCCGCCGGTGATGACGACGCCGGACAACCACGCACACACGCCCGCGGGGTCGGTGTCATAGGTCAGGTTCACGGGGATCCCGCCGGCCGTCGCGACACGGGTGGCGAAGTCGGTCATGTGCGCGTCCACGCACTGGTCGCCGTACCGAGGATCGGCTCCGGCGATGAGACCGAGCCGGAACCTTCGGCCCGTCAGGCCGATGAGCGGCCGCCTCACGGGAACTCGAAGTAGCGTCGGGACTCCCACGCTGAGAGGTCAGCGTGCGGGTCGCCCCCCTTGGTGTGAAATTCCATCCACTCCCATCGCCGCGAGGCGATCCAGAAGTCGACGAACTCCTCGCCCAGGTAGGCGCGCAGGATCGAGTCCGATCCGAGGGCCTCGAAGGCCTTGGACATCGTGTCGGGGATGCGCGGGACGTCGCCGCCCGGAGGCAGGCACCACGCCATGTGGCTGACCTGGGCAGGTGGCTCGATGTCGCGCTCGATGCCGGCGAGCATGCCGGCCGCGACGACCGCCAGCGCGAGGTAGGGATTTACGTCGGCGCCGGGGACGCGGTACTCCAGACGGGAGTACTTCGGGTGTCCCACGATCGCTCGGACCGCTGCGGTCTTGTTGTTGACTCCCCAGCTGATCGTCGTGGGCGGACCGGTGAGATCGACCAGGCGCCGGTAGGACGTGATCTGCGGCATGATCACCGACGTTGCCCCGGCCATCGTCGCCAAGAGCCCGCCGACGGACTTCGTCATGAGCTCGGACGGTCCGTCCGCGGCGTGGAAGAGGTTCACGCCGTCGCGGCTCAGGGAGACGTTGACGTGGGCGCCTTGGCCGAACCCTGCCGTGGGCTTGGCCATGAAGCTGACGGTGTGTCCGCGGTCGAAGGCCACCTCGCGCATCACCTGGCGCGTCCGAACCCAGGCGTCAGCCAGGACCAACGGGTCCTGCGGGGCAAGGTTGAGCTCGGTCTGCCCAGCCGCGGCCTCGTCGGTCCACGCCTCCCAGACGATCCCCAGGTCGTCAAGGCGCGACACGACGGCCTCCATGTACGCGACCCAGTCACCGGAGCGCGCCAGGTGGTAGGTCGCACCCGTGCTCCCCCCGAGGGGTGTCAGGTCGCGGTACCCGCGGAGACGTGCGTCGTGGATCGACTCCTCGAAGAGCGTCGCCTCGATCTCCACTGCCGTCGTGACGGCCAGGCCGTGCTCGCCGAGCTGAGCGACGAGTCGGCGCAGCAGGTTGCGCGGACAGATCGGGACCGGCGACCCGTCCTTCAACCAGTAGTCGCCGATGACGGCGTCCAGACCCGGTCGCCATTCGACCATCGTGGACAGGTCGGGAACCATCTGGATGTCGTACAAGTTGCCGCGCCAGTCCGGGTACGCGTCACCGAAGACGATCTCGTTGCCGAGATCGATCGCGAAGAGGATGTCGGCAAAGGCGAATCCGGACTCGCGGCCCGAGGCGAACTTGGCCGGCGAGACGATCTTGCCTAGGAAGCTCCCATCGTGGTTGGTCGCTTCAAGACGCACGGAGCGTGAGCCCTCGGACGTGGTCGACGTGGTGGTCTCGGCGACGTCAGAACCCATAGCGAACCCTCCAGGAAGCAGCAGTCATGACGGACAGCTGTGCGAGCGTGCCCTTGATGGTCAGGCCCGACTCGAGAGCCGTGAAGATGTCGTCCACGCCGCTGAAGACCCCCGCGAGCTGGTCCGGGGATCCAGCGATGCCGTACTCGACCGGCCCCGCACCGAGGCGTAGCTCATCGACTCCGAGCGACCCGTGAGCCTGGACCACCAGGACGTCGGGGATGCCGGTGATGTCCCGCGTGCATTCCCAGAACTCGGCGGCGGTCTCCCGCCAGGCGCCCGGCGGTGCGGTCAGCGCGACGACGAGAGGCTCAGCAAGACTCGTGTTCCCTGATGGTGGCTGGACCGGGGACAGACGTGCGTTCAAGGCAACGGTCATGTCCGCATGCGGTTGCTCGGGAATCGCGTTGCTGACGCGCCACTCTCCCGGTCCGACGTGAATCGCGGCGAGCTGCGGAGTGTCGTGGGATCGGACGACGACCCACCCACCCGCCTGGGCATGGGGCTCGGGACGGTGCTCCTCGCACCACGTCCGGAGGCGTCGCGCGATGAGGCGAGCCATCGGGGTGGCGTCATCGTCGAGCACGACCCGATGCCTGACCGACCCGGGTTGAGGGCTGGTGAGCGGTGGTGCGGCCTGGTTCATGGCGCCGTCCCTTCTCGTCCTGCACGAGGCGTTCGACTCGTGACGGCTCGAACCTTGTCATACGACTAGGTCACTTGACAACCTTTCGGCCGATCTTCATCATCGAGCCACCCCACCGGGCCCACCGAGGACCGGGGTCTCACCAAAGGAACCGCCATGCCGACCATCCAGCCCGACCCCGACAACCCGCCCCACCAGCTCGCTCGCACGCTTGGCGTGCCGCAGATCGTCTTCATGGTGGTCGCCATGGCCGCCCCGTTGACGGTCGTCGCTGGCGTCGTCCCCCTGATGGTGGCGCTCGGCAACGGATCAGGCGTGCCGCTGAACTTCGTCTTGGTGGGCGCGGTGCTGCTGCTCTTCACCGTCGGCTTCTCCGCCATCACGCCCGAGATCGAGGACGCCGGCGCGTTCTCCTCCTACGTCAACAAGGGGCTCGGGAGTGTCGCAGGACTTGGTGCGGCCGCACTCGCCGTCACCACCTACGCCCTGCTCCTTGTCGCCGTATGTGCCTACCTCGGCGCGGCTTCCCGGTCAGCGATCTCCTCGCTGACGGGAGCCGACGTTCCGTGGTGGTCACTGACGGCGGCGTCCATCGCGCTCATCGCCTTCCTCGGGTACCGGAACATCGAGATGAGCGCTCGCGTGCTCGGAGCCCTGCTGGTCGCTGAGATCGCGGTGGTCGCAGCACTGGACCTCGGCATCGTCCTCCGCGGCGGTCACGAGGGCATCACGGCGAGCCCGCTCGGATGGGACGCGTTCACCCAGGGAGCCGTCGGCACCGGGATCATGTTCGCGATCTTCGGATTCATCGGTTTCGAGGCGACTGCCGTCTTCCGCTCCGAGGCCAAGGACCCGGACGTGACCATCCCGCGTGCCACCTACACGGCGGTGCTGCTGATTGCGGGGACCTACGCACTGTCTGCCTGGGCCGTCGTGAACGGCGCCGGGTCCGGGCGCGTCGTTAAGCTCGCTCAAACCGACCCCGAGGGGCTCGTGCCGACGCTGGCAGACGAGTTCGTGTCGACCTTCGCGCAGGACGCCATGCAGGTGCTGCTCGCCACCAGCTTCTTCGCCTGCGCCCTGACCGCTCACAACGTCGTCTCGCGGTACATCTTCGACCTGGGCTCGAAGGGATCGCTGCCGCGCCGCCTGGGACGCGCACACCCTCGTCATCGCTCACCACACGTGGCCTCGCTCGTCACCACGGCGGCGGTGTCGGCCGCGGTCGTCATCACGATCGCGACCGGCCTCGACCCGGTCCTGGAGGTGTACGCCTGGTTCGGCGGGGCGGGGACCCTCGGGCTCATCGCTCTGCTGGCCCTGACGTCGCTCGCGATTGCCATCCACTTCCTGCGCCACTCCGGGCGTGTCTCCGTCTGGCGCGGCATCGCGGCACCCGGTCTGGCCTCGGTCAGCCTCGTCGGAATCGCGGCACTGGTGATCGACAACTTCCCTCTCTTGATCGGCTCCAACGGGCTGGCCGTGACCTTCGGAGGCGTGCTTGTGCTGTCGTTCCTCGCCGGCGCGACCTGGGGGCTGGTGCGCCGCGTGCGAACTCCCGCCGCGACCTCGGCGCGTGACGACGGAGCGGGTGCGTCTTGACGATCGTGACCCGGGACACACATACTGAGTCATACGACTCGATCATTTGACCAACTTGAGCTTCTGCTCCCATCCCATCAAGGACGTGCACCATGAAGGACGCTCAGACCGTCGAGACCGCGGACATCGTCGTGATCGGCGCTGGCCTCTCCGGTGTCGGCGCCACGAAGTTCCTGGCCGACGACTTCCCCGACAAGAAGATCCTCCTGCTCGAGGGCCGCAACGCCGTCGGTGGCACGTGGGACCTGTTCAAGTACCCCGGCGTCCGCTCCGACGACTCGGTCCACACCTACGGCTATGGCTTCAAGCCGTGGATGCATCAGGACGCGATCGCGGACGGACCGCTGATCCGTGACTACATCTCCGAGACCGTGACGGACTTCGGACTCGACGACATGCTGCGACTCCGCCACCGCGTCACCTCGGCCGAGTGGTCGAGCACCGAGGGGTGCTGGACGCTGGGTGTCAGCGTCACGGACGACGACGGCACGGAGTCGACGAGGTCGATCGTCACGAAGTTCGTCTTCAGCGGAACCGGCTACTACGACTACAGCAATGCCTACGAACCTCGCTTCGAGGGACGCGAGGACTTCCAGGGGACGATCCTGCACCCGCAGCACTGGCCCGAGGACTTCGACTACAGCGGCCAGCGCGTGGTCATCATCGGCAGCGGCGCGACCGCCGTGACGATGCTGCCGGCGATGCTGAAGGGCGAGCGGTCGGCGGCTCACGTCACGATGCTGCAGCGCACTCCCAGCTACGTCGCCTCCGTCCCTCGAATCGACAAGACGGCCCAGCGACTCATGAAGGTTCTGGGGACCGAGCGGGGGTATGCCGCCACACGACGCAAGAACATCTGGTCCGACCACCTCATCGTGACCGTCCTGAGCAAGTTCCCCAAGTTCGGCCGCCGCCTCCTCCGGAAGATGACGGCCAAGCAGCTCCCGCACGACTTCGACGTCGACACCCACTTCGCGCCGCCGTACAGCCCGTGGGACCAGCGTCTCTGCGTCACTCCCGACAACGAGTTCTTCCGAGCCCTGAGCGACGGAAGCGCGGATGTGGTGACCGAGCAGATCGATCGGTTCACGAGCGACGGTGTCCTGCTGCAGTCCGGGCGATTGCTCGAGGCCGATGTCATCGTCACGGCGACGGGTCTGCAGATGCAGATGCTCGGCGGGATCGAGCCGACGGTGGACGGCGCACCGGTGACGTTCTCCGATCGGGTGCTCTACCGAGGTGCCCTGATCTCCGGTGTCCCGAACTGGGCGATGATGCTCGGCTACACGAAGGCGACCTGGACCCTGAGGATCGGCAACGTGGCCCGACTGGCCGCCGACATCATTCGCGAGATGGACGCGAAGGGCTACGACATGGCCACACCTGTCGCTCCCGAGGGGATCGAGACGCAGGACCTGTTCGATCTGTCCGCCGGCTACATGCAGCGCGCCCGCAACATCCTTCCGCGTCAGGGGACGACGATGCCGTGGCAGATGCACACGACGTTCGTGAAGGACAATCGCTTGTTCCGGGGTCGTCTGGTGGACGAGACCATCCAGTTCGCGACCAAGGCAGACGCGGACGTGACCGTCGGGGCCGCATCGTGAGCGGCCTGGGGCCGACGCCGTCACAACGCCTGCAACGCGCCATCGTGATCGCGATCAGCCGCGTCCCTGCTCCGCTGCTTCGCCTCGTGACGCGACCGCCTCGCAACCGCGACGGAGCTCGGATGGCGCCCGACGTGGCCCTGTTGATGGCGATCACCGCGTCCGGTGACGACTACAGCGACATGTCGCCCGCGGACGCTCGGCGAAGCACTGAAGGTGAGGCGGCCCTGTTCGGCGAGCGAGTCCGGCCGTGCGTGGTCGAGGAAGAGCTGGATCTCGGTGACGGCCTGCTTGCGACTCGGCTCAGCGACGGTCGGAGCAACGATGCCCTGATCCTTTTCTTCCACGGCGGCGGGTTCGTCCTGGGCAGCCGCTCCAGTTACCTGGCTCCTGCGCGACTGCTCGCTCAGGGAACGGGCGCGGACGTCGTGTCAGTCGAGTACCGACTCGCGCCGGAGGACCCGTTCCCCGCGTGCCATGAGGACGCGATCACTGCCTGGCGATACCTGGTCGAGCACGCGCGCCGTTGGGGGGTGGACCCTCGACGGATCGCCGTGGCCGGCGAAAGTGCCGGCGGCAACATCGCCGCGGTCCTGTCACAGGTACTTCGCGACGATGATGTCCGTCCTGTGCTCCAGGTGCTCATCCAACCGGTGACTGACATTTCCGTTCATCGCGCGTCTCAGGATGAATTCTCAGCGTCGCCGGCGCTGTCCGCCAAGCAGGTCGACTGGTTCATGAAGCACTACCTTCCCGAGGGCACCGATCACCGTGATCCTCGCGTCTCTCCCTTGCTCGCGGACGACCTCACCGGACTGCCCCCAGCCATCGTCGCCGTTGGTGGTTTCGACCCACTGCGCGATGACGGGCTGGCGTACGCGACCTCCCTGCTCAAGAGCGGCGTGCCCGTGCGAGTGGTGGAGGAGCCGGACAACGTGCACGGTTACATCGCTTTCACGGCGTTGAGTCCGACGAGCAAGCGTGCGACTCAACGCCTCGCGGAGGCGATCAAGACCGGCCTGGCCGGTAGTACAGGCGTCGGCTCGGCCGGTCCCACCACTCGCGGCGGACGCTGACCCTGGAACAGACCCGGGATCAGCCGGGCCAGACGTCGCACCCCCGCCTCAGCAGTTCAGCCGCGATCCGATCGAGACCCCGCGGCCAACTTTGCCGAACCCTCGCTGCCTGCGAGCACCCCCAACGATCTCCAAACGAGACCGCTGTCCACTGCGGCGCCGCAGGAAAGCCCTGTCGCGAGGACTACTCGCCGAGGCGATCGTTCGACCCTCTCCGAACGGCTCGATCGCACGAGATTCTTTGGAGTATGTGGGCAGAATGTGGGCACGAATCCGCCGCGGCACTCGGCGCAAGGTGAACCCGTGCCCTGCGCTTCCAGGCAAATACGGTGGAACTGTGGCGCCCATGGCGGTGGGACTTGACCCCACAACCACAAACAAGAAGACCCCCGAAAAACACTGCAACTGCAGTAACTTTCGGGGGTCTTCGTCACGCGGTGGCGGTGGGATTTGAACTCGTTCTTGGCAGTTCTCTGACCTGCGGCGATGCCCGGGATGGCCTGGAATTGCAGTTATTCTGTCTCACCTCGAGACTGCTCGTTTCACTCCAAATCACGGGCAAATGTGGGCAAAATGTGGGCACGGTGGCCGTTCTCCACGAACCCACGGTGGGTTTGACTGGGACTACGCGGGCAGTTCGCCGCAGCTCTCCGGATCGGGCACTAGGTATCGATCGCCGATATCCGTGTGGCCGCCCTGATTGAACACGTCTGTCGCGAGTCCACGCGCCGCCCGAATCAGTTCAGGTTCTGTACTTGGGTCCAAAACATCTGCGACCGAACTGAACCGATGCACCGGCTCAGCTGGCTCGACGAGGATCTCGCGGTGTTCGAACAGACGGATGTAGAACGGATCGGGCGCCTGGTGTATTTGCACACGAACGGAGAACTCGCCAAACACGTTGAGCATCTCGCTGGCCTTCGAGGCCAGCCACAGGCCATGAGCAATCCCTTCTTGAAGATCGTGAGGGTCTAGGTGCGCCCGAGGTAGGTCGCGCACCGCATCAATAGACAGAGCCCAGACAGTCGCCCCGCTATCTCGGATGCTCACGATCGATGTGGGCACGTCCAGTCCCTCGTCTCGGTCATACCAACGTCGCAGACCTGGCCGTGGATGGATCCAACCGAACGTCCGACCCATCAACGCCTTCACGGGGTTCGATTCCCGACTAGCTTCGACGACGGCCCTAAACTCCTGATTGCTCACCCGACCAAGGTGCAACGGTCGCGGCCGATGGGGGACAGCGCTCACCGTCATCCAGACCGACGACACGTCTCGCACCTGTGCCATCGCGTCCTCGGCAAGGTCTACGAGCTCGGCATCTACCTGCTCGCGCGCAGCCCGGCGATCTCGGTAGGCAGCATCGAGCTGCCGCTCTGACAAGAAGGTCGTCTGCGCCCCGTATCTCACTGGCGCCGTGAATGCAGGGCTGCCTCGCCTCGAGACGAGGTGCGGAGCGTCAGCGCTAGCGGGCACCTCGAGAAACACCACGACATTGCCGGAATCCACCTCGACCACCGGAGTGAATCTCAGCCCAGGTACTGGCGGTTGGATGGACGACCACGCCACCGCTTGCAACCTTCGCTGCTCGGCGTCGTTCCACACTAGGCTCGGCTGCACTGCCGTCGCGGCAGAAGAGCCACCTCCCTTTTCGGTGACCCCATAAACCAGAAGTCCGCCTCCGGAGTTCGCCAACGCACCGACGTCCTTCGCGAACTCGTCGAGCCCGCCCGAGTCTGGCAACGAGGCCTTCCATTCCAAATCGTGCCTTTCTTCAACCTCCGCCGCGATTGCATCCCGGACAAGGCCAAAGGTGATCGGTTCCGGGCCTACTCCCAACTCCCGATGTAGTGGGGTGAAGCGCATGGGTCGGCTCCTCTGTTATCGAAGGGGGACAGTCTGCCTGAACCGCGCTGGCTCCGGTCGACCAATTCAGAGCCGGCGGATGTTCTCGGCCACGAAGCCACCACCTGAACGAAGGACATCGAACTGCACCCGGACTCCCACCTCGGTGTCCTTGCTGTCAGTTCCGACGATCGATCCGGGCGTGAAGTAGAGATCGGGACCGCCGTCATCCGCGGCGACGCTGCCCCGATAGTCGAGGCGCTCGTAGGTCCGCACCGTCCCGCTGGCCTTGATCGCCCTACCCCCGTCCTGGAGTTGCACTCGGCGAGACCGCTCTGGGAGTTGCGCGATCTGCGCCAGAGTGACTCACCACTTGGGCATGTTCGGATTGCCACCGAGGCCCGTCACGAAGAGCCAGTCCCGTCGAGTTCATCAACCCAGCAACCGTGCAGCCGAAAGTCTCGATCACGAGCAGGCCGTCGGAGCGGACCTCAAAAACGCCGTGGTCGGTGTAGACGCGGCTGACGCAGGCGAGCCCGGTTGCGGGGTAGGTCAGTTCTGGGACGAGCTTGGATCTCCCGTCCTTTCCGAAGAGCGTCATCATGACGAGCACTTCCTTGGCGCCAACCGCGAGATCCATAGCGCCGCCGACCGCGGGGATCGAGTCGGGAGCTCCGGTGTGCCAGTTGGCGAGGTCGCCGGTCTCGCTGACCTGAAAGGCTCCGAGAACGCAGACGTCGAGATGGCCGCCGCGCATCATGGCGAAGGAGTCGGCATGGTGGAAGTAGGAGCATCCGGGGGTCTCGATGACGGGCACCTTGCCGGCATTGGTGAGGTCGGGGTCGATCTCGTCGCCGGTCGCGGCGCGGCCCATGCCAAGCATGCCGTTCTCGGTGTGGAGAACGACACCCGAGTCCAGGTCGAGGTGGTCGGCCACGAGGGTGGGCTGTCCGATGCCGAGGTTGACGTACGAACCGCGCGGGATGTCGGCAGCGATGCGTGCTGCTAACTGATCCTTGGTGAGCCGGGAGGCGGCCGTGCTCATGCTCGGTTCTTCTTGGTGCTGGCGGATCGGTCCAGGACGTGGTCGACGTAGATGCCGGGCGTGACGATGTTCTCGGGGTCCAGGGCGCCGGTCTCGACGACGCTGGCGACCTCGACGATCGTGGTGGACGCTGCGGCGGCCATGACGGGACCAAAGTTGCGGGCGGTCTTGCGGTAGACGAGGTTGCCCACCCGGTCGGCCCGATGAGCGGCGATGAGGGCGACGTCGGCCCTGATGGGCAGCTCGAGCACGTAGCCGCGACCGTCGATCGTGCGGGTTTCCTTGCCTTCGGCGAGCAACGTCCCGAACCCGGTGGGAGTGAAGAAACCACCGATGCCGGCGCCCGCAGCACGCATGCGTTCGGCAAGGGTGCCTTGCGGCACAAGCTCGAGTTCGACCTGGCCAGAGCGGTACAACTCATCGAAGACGTAGGAGTCGTGCTGGCGTGGGAACGAGCACACGACTTTGCGCACGCGGCCGGCTTTGAGAAGAGCGGCGAGTCCGGCCTCGCCGTTACCGGCGTTGTTGGACACGATGGTCAGGTCCCGGGGGCCGGCGTCGATGAGTCCGTCGATCAGGGTGACGGGCATGCCGGCCATCCCGAAACCACCGACCAGGATGGTGTCGCTATCTCGGACGACCGAGAGTGCGGCCTCGGCGCTGCCGTGAAACTCGACGTGCCGAACGGCGGACACCCCCGGACTGGGTGTCACCGGCCGAAGTCGGCAGGGCGACGGTTGAGGAAGGCGTCGACTCCCTCCGCAAACTCTGGCCCCACTAGAAGTGAGAGCTGACCGTCCCATTCTCGCCGCAGAGCATCGCCCAACGATCCGATCGTGGCCGCATTGATGGCTCGCTTCGTCAGCCCGAGTGCCGTGACCGGCCCCGCAGCGACACGCTTCGCGAGTACAGACAACTCGCTACCGAGATCGTTAGCCGCATGAACACCCCACACCAAGCCGACCTTCTCAGCCTCGCGGGCTGAGAGCCGGTCGGCGAGAAGCGCCAGTTGCAGCGCCCTGCTGCGGCCCAGGGACGCGGCCACGAGTGCAGTCGCACCACCGTCCGGCATGAGACCTATACGAGTGAACGCAAGGAGGAAGTAGGCCTCCTCGCTCGCAAGGACCAGGTCGCATGCGAGCGCGATCGAGACGCCCACGCCTGCCGCGGGACCATTGAGTCCGCAGATCACCACGGTTTCCATGCCCGTCAGGACCTTGACGACCTCATTTGCTGAGGCGAGCGTCGAGGTGTCGGGTCCATCGGCTTCGCTGTCGCCTTCCATTCCGAGATGGGCGCCCGAGCAGAAGGCCCTCCCCGCGCCGGTGAGAACCACGACGCGGACACTTGGACTGGCTTCGGCCTCTTCGAGCACGGTCCGCAGGACGTCCAGCATCGGCGCGCTGACGGCATTGAGCCGCTGGGGAGCTGACAGTTGGATCGTGAGGACTCCCCCGACCTGATCTGTCGTCACCTCAGCGGCGGCGACGCTCACGCGAGGGCCCCGGCGTCCGCAGACACGAAGCCTGTGAGGCGCTCGCGCACCACCTCTTCGGCCTCGGCAACGATGCGGCCGACAAGTTCGGTCGCCGACGGGATGTCGTGAATCAGGCCCTGCACGAGACCCACCGACCAGACGCCGGCGTCAATGTCGCCCGAAGAGTAGACACCCCTGCCGCGTTCACCGTTGACCAAGTGCCGGACGTCCTCGAAAGTACCCCCCGCATCGAGGATCTGGACGGCCTCACGACTCACGGCATTCGAGGCAACACGGGACGTGTTGCGAAGCGGTCGGAAGATTAGCTCGGTGTCGAGCTCAGTGGCCTCGACGATCCGCTGCTTCACGAGGGGATGGACCGGCGACTCCTGCGTACACAGGAACCTCGTCCCCATGTTGATCCCATCCGCGCCGAGCGCGATCGCCGCGGCAAGCCCGCGACCATCGGCAAAGCCACCCGACGCGATCATCGGAATCGTGACCTGAGCGGCTGCCGCAGGAATCAGCACCAGTCCTGGGACGTCGTCCTCCCCCGGGTGCCCGGCGCACTCGAATCCGTCGATGCTGACAGCATCCACGCCGACGCGTTCGGCCTTCACCGCATGGCGGACGCTGGTGCACTTGTGGATGACCTTGACCCCGTGGTCGCGGAAGTAGGGCATGTGCGGCTCCGGATTGGATCCGGCCGTCTCCACGATCCGCACACCGGCTTCCACGATCGCGTCGCGGTACTCGTCGTAGGGAACGGGCTTGATCGTGGGCAGGATCGTCAGGTTGACCCCGAACGGATTGTCCGTCAGTGCCTGGCACCGTGCGATCTCGTTGGTCAGGGCTTCGGGTGTCGGCTGCGTGAGGGCCGTGATCAACCCCAGTCCGCCACCGTTCGACACGGCGGCTGCGAGATCAGCGGTGCCGACCCATTGCATCCCGCCCTGGACGATGGGGTGGGCGATGCCGAACGTCTCCGTGAATCGGGTCTTCACCATCGTGGCGTCCCTGGTCCTTTCGTGATGGCGCCGGCCGGCGCTGATGTGGTGTTCGTAGGAGGTCCGGCGCGCCAGAACTGCTCGATGAGCGCGAACTCCCGCCGCGCGTGAGCTCTCCCGATCTCCGCGGCCTGCGGGCGCGACGACGGATCAAGGGCATTGGGTGCGACCTCTCGGTACTCCGGATCGGGCTCGATCACGAGTACCGACTCGCGCGGAAGCGGCACGAAGTCCGACGGCAACGAGGACCGACCGAACGGCTCAAGCACCAGTACCCGGTCGTGACCAACGGCGAGGTCGGCGTTCGAGCCTGTGCGGATGCCGCCGTCCATCAAGCGCCGCGCACCGTCGGTGACCGCAGGCCAGACACCAGGAATCGCACAACTGGCAGCCACCGCATCCACCAAAGCAAGCCCGCTGGTGCGGTCGATCTCGACCAAAGCACCGGTGCCGGCATCGACCGCGGTGAGGATCAGCCTCGCCGACGGCCATTCGTGGCGAGGCAGGCGACGGCGGATGATGTCCAGACGGTAGGCCTCAGTTGGAACGTCCGACGTGAGTGCATACCGACCGACACGCCGTCGCGCCTTGAACGGGTCGTCGCTCGAGGCCAGAAGCTCATCGATCTCGTCCAGCACCGACCGAAGGTCGACAGTCGGTGCTGGCTCGACACTCCCGCCGGGATCGAGCTGCGACGCCATCAGAACATCAATGCCGATGCCACTGGTGACCTGGGCCGCCACAGTCGCCCCGGCCGAAGTACCCACGACGAGATCAGCCCCCAGGGGATCGAGCCCGAGCTCGATCATCCCTGCGAGGAAACCTGTCTCCCAAGCGATGCCGGTGACACCACCTCCGCCGAGCACAAGCGCTCGGCTCGCCGGCCCCGTCGCGGGTCCTTCGTGATCAGCCATCGTCAGCCGACGGCTCCGCCGATACTGGGCACGAAGTCGAGGTCCTCGGCCGTGCCCCGATTGTGCTCGTGCAGCGGCGTCTCCATGGCGTGGACGGCCGGGAGAACCTCCTCTGCGAACAACTTCAGGCTCGCCTGGGCCTCAGGAGCCGGCTTCGCTCCGTGCGCCGGGTGCACGATCAGGTACTCCAGGCTGATGCTCTTCTGCAGTCGCTCGATCTGGTCGAAGATCTGCTCGGGCGTGCCGACCAGGCCAGTCTGCTTCACGCGGTGCGTGCCCTTGTTCTCGTCGACCTCCGCGTCCTGCTCGAAACGGGCTGCGTACTCCTCATAACCCTTCGTGTTGGCGAAGGACTCCGTCTTCCAGACCGCGTAGTGGTTGCGCGCCGCCCAAGTCTGCTGAGCGACGTAACGCCAACCCTTCTCGAGCTCCTCCTCGTCGGTCGAGCAGTGGAGGTAGAGCATCGTGGTCGGCTGGTTCGGTGCGAGACCCTTCTGGGCGCGAATGGCGTTGAACTTCGCCACCTGCGAGATCATCTGGTCTTCGCCCTCGGCAGCGACGAACAGCTGCCCCAGGCCGAGGTCCGCGGCCATGTCCATCGACGCCGGCGTGTTGAAGGCGGCCTTTGCGGTGTCCATGAGGCTGCCCTTGTTCCGCGCCTGCGGACGGACCTGCGTCTCAGGGATCTTGTAGATCTCGCCGTCATACTCGAAGGACTCCTGGGTGTCCGCGAGCCGCAGGATCTCGATGAGCTCGCGGAACCGGTCGCGCGACTCCTCGCGGTCAATGCCGAATCCGGCGTACTCGTGAGCGGCAACCCCGCGGCCGATACCCAGGTGGAGACGACGCCCGTTCAGCAAGGTGTCCAGCATGGCGATCTCGTGGGCCAGCTTCACGGGCTGCCACCATGGAGCAACGATGACTGCGGTGCCCATATCGATTCGCTCGGTGCGACCCGCCCAGTAGCTCAGCCACTGCAGCGGGTTGGACTGCATCGAATACGGGGACCCGTAGTGCTCGGCGCACCAGATCGAGTCGTAGCCGAGCGGCTCGACCATCGCGCCCAGCGCCAGGCTGTTGTCGACGATGGGGATGTCGGGGTTCACCGGGGGCTTGTTGTTGTCTCCGGCCAGGACGCGGTCCCAGTCCCGCTGGTTGTAGCTCGTCACCATGACGCCTACCTGCATGACTCCTCCTTTGCGACCTCTGGTCGCTTGATCGTCCGTCGATGTCGATGCAGATCGCATGACTGTCGAGGTGCTAACGAATAGTCATTAGGAAACACTACGTTCACGCGCTTGGCAACCATCGTCCGATCTTCGAGCATCCTGAGACCGCTGATTTGCCCTGTTTTCAAAGGGCAGATACGACTCCCGTCTCCGGGACGAGAGCCAAGAACTTCCCCTAACCCCTTGCCGTATGACGAATCACACGCTTAACTAATGAGCATTAGTTACGAGCGAGAGGCAGCTCCATGAACACCATCACCACCAAGTCCCACCCGACCCACCTCCTCAACGACGCGACGTTCCGCGAGGCCATGGGTCACTTCGTTACTGGCGTCACCGTCGTGACGACCGTCCACGACGGCGTGCCGCTCGGAGCGACGGTCAGCGCCTTCAGCTCCCTGTCGATGGAACCGCCGATGCTCCTCGTGTGCTTGAACCGCACGTCCGAGACCGGCACTGCCATTGCGGAGGTCGGCGACTTCACCGTGAACTTCCTGAGTGACAGCCAGTCCGACCTCGCCATGCGATTCGCGTCGCGATCCTCCGCAAAGTTCGATGGAGTGCCGCTGAACTCGGCCCCCGGACAACACCCCGTGCTGGACGGGGCACTGGGTTGGGTCCGGTGCAAGGTTGTCGACACGTCTTTTGGCGGCACTCACCGCATTCTCATCGCCCAGGCCGTCGCTGCCGGCGTCTCCGGCGGGGACCCGCTGACCTACTTCAAGGGTGGCTTCGGCGACTTCGCCCCGTGGGGCTCAACGGTCCGCGAGCGCGTCGGCGCGTGACTCACGAGCCCCGTTCGCGTGCGCCGCGGCGCTAACATCAAGGGACTCGGCACCACTAGGGGAGGCCAAGACCTTGAACACGAAGCTGACCGCCTCAGAGGAACGCAACCTCGCCCGCATACTCGACGCCCGATGCGCGCTCTCGCTAGGCGTAGTCGACATGGTCGTGCCCAACCTGCGTGACGAACAAGTCGCAAAACTTCGGACTGTTGCCGAGGCTGCGGTGCCCAGTCCGGCAACGACCGACGGCGTGATGGACCTCAGTGAGCTGACCGACACGGTCGTCCCCTTCAACGAGGTCCTGATCGGTCTGGCCGAGAATCACCTGCTGCTCGACATGCTTCGCAGCCTCAAGATCTCGGCCGCCTTCCGCCAGCTGCTCCCTGACGTGGGCGACGTCGACCTCCACGCTGCGTGGAGCGAGGGACGACTCCGAATTGTCGAGAGCCTTGAGGCCCGCGATCGTGATGCCGCCGCTGAGGCCGTCCGGGCCTACCACGCTGACGTCAAGCGTCGCTTCTTCGACCGCCACTCGGCCCGTGCCGACGACGGGCCGTCGGCGCCCTAGGGCGTCGGTGCGCAGGCAGTAGAGTCCCCCCATGCCTCCCGCTGATCCCGAGACGCGACGCGGCCGGCCGCTCGCCGGCGGCATCGAGCGAGTCCGAGAGGCTGCGACGAGCCTCTTCGCTCGTCAGGGCTACAGCGGCACCAACATGAAAGACATTGGTCACGAGCTCGGGGTACAGGCCCCCAGCCTCTACAACTACGTCGACTCCAAGCAGCAGATCCTCGACGAGGTCGTCCTCTCCTACGCACTCAGCCTGAGAGATGCAATCGCCAGCGGCCTATCGCTGGCCGACGATCCTATCGAGCAGGCTCGCCGCGGCGTCGAGGAACAGTCGCGCTTCAAGCTCGGTCACCACGACGCCATGGTCGTGGCAGATCGCGACGCCGTGCACCTGTCCGAGCCCGTCGCCCGACGCCTCACCGATTGTCACGACGAGATCCGCGAGCTCTGGACCGACGTCATCCGCCGCGGGATCGAGCAGGGAAAGATGTCCAGCTCCGACATCGATGTTGCGGTGGAGATCCTTATCGACTTGGCGAGCCCCCGGCAGGTACGGACGCTCTCGACGCGAGAGGGTGTATCGGCATCGAAGCTCGCTTACTGGTTCGGCGACTCTGCCGTGCAACTTCTGACGACTGCCTAGAAGCCCGAGAGCCTCACCACTCGAAGAAGCCCCGACCCGACTTCCGTCCCAGGTCGCCGCTCTCAACCTTGTCTCGCAAAATCTGGGGCGGCGTGAAGTGATCCCCCACCTCTCGCGCCAAATGCTCAGCGATCGCTAACCGCACATCGAGACCGACAACATCGGTGGTTCGAAGCGGCCCCATGGGGTGCTTGTAGCCGAGCGTCATGGCCAAGTCGATGTCCTCGGCTGATGCCACCCCACCCTCGACCATTCGCATCGCCTCGAGCGCGATCGCGACGCCAAGGCGGCTCGAAGCGAACCCGGGTGAATCCGTCACGACAATCGCTGTCTTGTGCAACGCCTCGACCCAGGCCCGGGCGCGGGTGACCAGATCGGTTGCCGTACTCGAGCCCTGAACGATCTCGACGAGCGCGCTCGCGGGAACCGGGTTGAAGAAGTGCAGACCGAGGAATCTGCTTGGATCCTCCAACCCCTTCGCAAGGTCGTCGACCGAGAGGCTGCTGGTGTTGGTGGCGATGACGGTGGCACTGTTCACGTGCTGCTCGACGACGTGGAGGACCTCGGCCTTGAGTTCCGGCACCTCAGGTACGGCCTCGATCACGAGCGCTGCATCCTGAAGAGCTGCAGCATCGACCGTGACCGCCAGACGGTCCAGGACCGCAGCTGCGTCCCCCGCGGGGATCAGGCCGCGGGCCTCAGCTTGGGCAGTGCTGGACTCCACTCGCTCGCGGGCGGCAGTTGCGGCGCCGGCGCCGGTCTCGATCACGGTCACGCGGCTACCGGCAAGCAGGAACGCGTGGGCGATACCGGCACCCATACGTCCGCCACCAAACACGCCGACGTGAGGGGGAAGTGCTGAGGACATGGGTTCTCCTGGACCGCGCGCGGTCATCGATCAGACAGTGGTGTTCTCGAGGACGACAGCCAAGGCCTGGCCGACGCCGATGCAGATACCGGCGACGCCCCACCGCTCACCCGAGTCGCGAAGACGGTGGGCCAGCGTTCCGAGCACACGCGCTCCCGAGGCGCCCAGGGGGTGGCCGAGGGCGATGGCCCCGCCCTTGGTGTTGACGATCTCCGGGTCAATCCCCCAGGCGTCGACGCAAGCGATCGACTGCACCGCGAACGCCTCGTTGAGCTCTACAGCGCCGACCTCGCGCCAGCTGATGCCTGCCGCCTTCAGGGCACGGCTTGCGGCGTCGACGGGGGCGATGCCGAAGTCTTGAGGGTCGAGGGCATGAACTCCCCGTCCCGCGATGCGCGCCAGGGGCGCTGCGCCGAGCCGCTCGGCTGCCGACTCCGCGGCGATGAGTAGTGACGAGGCGCCGTCGCTCAGAGGTGACGCATTGCCTGCGGTGATGGTTCCATCGGGCCGGAATGACGCCTTGAGACCCGACAGGGACTCAAGCGTCGTGCCAGGTCGGATGCTCTCGTCTCGGTTCAACTGCACCCCGGGTACAGGTGCAACGAGTCCCGCGTAGAACCCCGAGTCCCATGCGGCGCCGGCGAGACGGTGTGAGCGCTCGGCGAACCTGTCCTGACGTTCGCGACTGATTCCCAACCGGTCAGAAAGCAGTTCGTTGCATTCGCCGAGGCTCACAGTCCATTCCGACGGCATTCGCGGGTTGACCAGCCGCCATCCCAGCGTCGTCGACACAGCCTGCATGTCGCCCGGAGCGAAGGCCCTGGCTGGCTTGGGGAGCACCCACGGCGCCCGAGTCATCGACTCCACACCTCCGACGACCGCAATCTCAACGTCACCGGTCTCGACAGCACGCGATGCCATCATCGCTGCGTCCAGCGAAGAACCGCACAGCCGATTGATCGTGGTCGCCGGGACGCTCGTCGGAAGTCCGGCCAGGAGCACCGCCATCCGACCGACATTCCTGTTCTCCTCGCCGGCACCGTTCGCGTTGCCCCAGTAGACATCGCCGATGAGAGCCGGATCGAGATTCGGCGTCTTGCTCAACAAGGACGACAACGTCGCAGCTGCAAGGTCGTCTGGTCGGACCCCCGCGAGCCCGCCGCCGAACCGTCCGAACGGTGTACGAGTTGCCGCGTAGATGTGCGCCCCGGTCATCCGACGTCCAGCGGTCGGCGGGCGAGGAGCAGAGCAAACGTCCCGCGCTGGAGAAGGTCGTCGCCGGCGCCCACAAGGCGAACGTCGAACTCGACGATGCCTCGATCGCTCTTGGTGCGAGATGCCCGGTGAGACGTGACCTCGTACTCGACATGAACGGTCTCGCCGAAGGCGATCGGCGCCAAGAAGTTCCACTCCTTCACGCCAAGGAACGCGATCGAGGACTGGTCGAACTGCCCCGTCCGAGGCCACATCAATCCCAACGCGAAGGTCAGGCCGACCAGGCCATGGGCGACGCGGGTGCCGAAGGGCGTCTGGCGCGCGAACTCCTCGCTGGTGTGCAGAGGGAATCGGTCACCAGTCAGACCGGCGAAGTTGCCGACGTCGGCCTCCGTGATGGTGCGTGAGGCAGTCACCCACGACGTACCAACCGGGATATCGTCGAAGTACAGGTCGACGGGAGGGATCTGCGAGCTCACGAGTAGAACGTCTCGCTGTCGGGCTGGCGGCGCTCACCAAAGGCCTCGCTGAGCTCGTGGGCTTCACGGGTCTGCAGATAAAGGGTCAGGTGTTGGTCATGCGCCATCCGCGCCTGCCCGGAGACACCATTGTGGCGAGCCGAGAACGCGCCCTTCATGCCACCGATCGCCATGGGGCTACGAGTGGCAAGGTCTCGGGCGACCTCGAGCGCCCGGGCGCGAAGCTCACCTGCGGGCACCACCTCATTGACGAGGCCCATCTCCAGGGCTCGGTCGGCGGTGTACTTGCGGTTCAGGAACCACATCTCCTTGGCACGCTTACGTCCGATCGTGTCCTCCAGGTACCAACTGCCGTAGCCAGCGTCGAAACTGCCCACCGAGGGTCCGACCTGGCGGAAGACAGCGTTGTCGGAGGCGATCGTTAGGTCACACACCGTGTGGAGCACGTTCCCCCCGCCGACCGCGAAGCCGTTGACTGCGGCAATGACAGCCTTCGGAATCGTGTCGATGGCCTGGTAGATGTCAACGATCGGCAGGACCTGGGACTGGTCGAGTGACGTGATCGGGTCGTGCTCGCCGCCGATGCAGAAGAACTTGTCGCCCGCCCCGGTCAGGATGGCCACGCGAAGCTTCGGGTCGATCCGGAACTCCTGCAAGGCGCTGAACAGCTCCAAGCACGTCTGGTGACGCAGCTTGTTGCCGGCGTCCGGACGGTTGATCGTGATCGTGAAGACGGGACCGTCGCGGTCCACCAGGATGTCGTCGTACGTGGTCATGCGTTGTCCTTCCGGGGTTCGTTGATGCGAAAGCCGTGGCCGGTCTTGGCCCCGAGGTGACCGGCAGCCACCATGCGTCGCAATAGGGGTGGAGGCGCGTAGCGGGTGTCCCCCGTTGCCGCGTACAGAGCCGAGGTGCCTTGGAGGTGCACGTCGAGCCCTGCGGCGTCGAGCATCTCCAGCGGGCCGACCTTGTAGCCGAGTCCGAGCTTCAGGGCCAGATCCAGGTCTTCGGCGCTTGCGAGCTCGTCGTCGAGAGCTTGGATGACGTCGTTCAGGTACGGGAAGAGCATCGAGGTGACGAGGAACCCGGGACTGTCATTGACGACGATGGCCTCGGTCTTGTCCAGAGTCGACACGAATGTCACGAGGCTGTCGACAACGTCCTCGTGAGTCTCCAGGCCGCGGATCACCTCAACGACTGGGTGTCGGGGTGCCGGGTTGAAGAAGTGCAGGCCGGCGATTCGTCCGGGGTTCGGGAGCCCCGCCGCGAGGTCGGTGATGGACTGGGCGGATGTCGCAGACGCGATCGGCACGTTGCTGCCGATGACACCGGCAACGGACGACAAGACGTTCTTCTTGATGTCGAAGTCCTCGGTCACGGCTTCGATGACGAGATCGGCCGAGGCGACCTGGGCGAGGTCGATGGTCGCAACGATCCTGCTGAGGACCGCCTCTCGCTCGGCAGCTGAGCTGTCTCGGAGCGCGCCGTCACAAAGGGACTCCACAGCCGCGCGACCGCGGTCGAGCCGCTCCTGGTCCGTGTCGACGACGACAACCGACCGGCCCGAGGCAGCCAGGACCACGGCGATGCCGGTGCCCATCGTGCCAAAGCCAATCAGGCCCACCTGAGTGATCTGGTCCATGTCGTGTCCCTTCACGATCCGAACAGCTTCGTGTCGCCGTACTCGTAGAACCCGCGGCCTGTCTTGCGACCCAGGTCACCCGACGCGACCATGCGGTCGACCATCGGCGGCGGGAAGAAGCGCGGATCGCGCAGTTGCTCGTAGAGACGCGTCGCAACCTGCTGGTGGATGTCCATGCCGACGATGTCGAGCAGTCGGAACGGTCCCATCGGGTGCCCGACCGAGCCGAGGACCGCCGTGTCGATGGACTCCACTGTCCCCAGGCCGGCTTCCAGTGCGTTGATGCAGCTGTTCTCCCACGGGATGAGGAACCGGTTGACGATGAATCCGGGGCGGTCCTTCGTGATGACCGAGGTTTTACCCAGGGAGGTCATGAACTCGAGGGTGGCTTCGGTTGCCCAGGAAGCCGTGTGCCGGCCGTTGGCGACCTCGACGAGCTTCATGAGCGGTGCAGGGTTGCAGTAGTGGGTGCCCACCACACGCTCAGGGAGGCGGGATCCGGAGGCGACGCCTGTGACCGAGAGGGTAGAGGTGTTCGTGTGGAACAGGGTCCGGTCTGAGACCACGTCGTCGAGCTGACCGAAGACGTCCTTCTTCAGTGCGAGGTCCTCCCACACTGCCTCCACGACGACATCGCTTGGGCCCAGATCGGCCAGGTCGGTCGTGCCCACGAGCAGGGCCTTCGCTTCTGCTGCCTGTTCCGCGGTCAGTTTGCCGAGTCGGGCGCTGTTGTCGAGGAAGCCATTGACCGTGTCGATGCCACGAGCAAGGCCTTCCTCGGAGACGTCGAAGAGGACGGTCCGGTGTCCGGCGCGAACCATGACGATTGCGATGCCCGATCCCATGGTGCCTGCGCCGAGGACGGCGACAGTCCGCTGCTGCCCGCTCATCGCGGGGTCTCCGATGCGTGCGGTCGATCAATCATCGCGTGCCTCCATCGTTCGTGGTCCATCGGCTCATCGTTCTGCGGAGCGACTTCACGTTGCGTCCTCCTTGAACTTCGGAGGCCTACGTGTAAGAAATGCGTCCACGCCTTCGCTGGACTCGTCGCCCACGATCGCTAGGGCTGCTAGCCCCGACTCCAACGCCAAGGCCGCCTCGAGTGCTACGTCCTGACCCTCGCGAACAGAACGCAGGATTGCCTGAACGGCCCTCGGGCCCTGCTGCGCGATCGAGCGTGCTGTGTCGATCGCGACGGCCACAAGGTCTTCCGGAGCGACGGGAGGGACAGGGCTCAATCCAAGCTGGTAGGCGCGGTCGGCTGAGAGGCGATCCCCGGTGAGCATCAGGTGGGTTGCAGCCTGCCTCCCGATGAGGCGTGGAAGTCGCTGAGTGCCGCCGTAACCGGGGATCAGTCCGAGGCTCGCTTCCGGCAGGCCCATCGATGCCCGGGACGAGACGATCGCAAACGTTGACGCGAGGATCAGTTCGAAGCCACCGCCCAGCGCAAGCCCGTTTACAGCGGCGATGACGGGAATGTCCGCCTGCTCGATCTCGCGGAAGGCGGCTTGACCAGCGCGCATGTAGGCCTCGGCCTCGTCCGGTGTCAGGTCAGCGATTTCCCGCAGGTCGGCGCCTGCGCAGAAGGCCTTGTGTCCCGCTCCTGTGATGACGACGGCCCTGCACGTGTCGTCAGCAGCGGAGGCCGTGACAATCTGGCGTAGGTCCTCGATGACTTCGGCGTTGAGAGCGTTGTGTGCGTGAGGACGGTTGATGGTCACGAGGGTGACGAACTTGTCGCGTGCGACCAGCACGTCGCCCTCCCGCCCATCCTTCGCAGTATCAGGTTCTGCCGTCGTCATGATGCTTCCTCCCTGGGTGGCGCTACCTTCGTACCCGCAGACGATGGCGCGAGGTCGCGCGCTTCATCGGTCGTGTAGCCGAGCTCGGTCAGAACCCGCTCTGTGTCGGCCCCGAGGTCCGGGAAACGTTCGTTGCGAGGGTGGGGGGACGAGGCCAGCCGGAAGGGGCTTCTTACCGTCACCAAGGACCCGTCCGTTCCCGGCACGTCCATGAGCGATCGACGGGCAACGACTTGAGGGTCAGAGATGACTTCCGAGAGCGACTGGACCATCGCGGCGGGGACGCTGACGGACTCCATCACGCCGAGCCACTCTTCTGCCGTTCGCGTCGCGAGCACCTCGGCTATGCGCGCCGTGATTCGCGGGCGCTGCTCACGCCGTCCCGCGTTGTCGCGAAGTTTCGGCTCGGCGCCAAGATCAGCGAGGCCCGTTGCACCGCAGAATCGTTGCCACATCATGTCGTTACCGATGGCGATGACGATGACGCGGTCGGCCGTCTGGAACGGCTGGTACACGGCAAGGACGGAGTCGGTGCCGCCGCTCGGCGCCGGCTCCGGTTCGCCGGCTTGGAAGGCTCCGATTCGAGGTGCCATCATCGCGAGGTCGGTGTCCAGCAGTGAGACGTCGATGATTTCACCGCGTCCGTGCCGGGCCTGCCGCACGAGTGCCGCATTGATCGCAATGGCGGCGCACATTCCTGTGACGACGTCGGACAGGGCGGTGGAGACACGCTGTGGGGAGCGACCGGATTCACCAGTGACCGACATCAGACCTGATCTCGCTTGTGCGACGAGGTCGTAGCCGGGCAGATGGCTGTCGGGGCCGTCGAGCCCGAAGCCCGACATTGCGCAGTAAACCAACCGCGGGTGTTGATCGAGCAACGAAGCCCCGTCGATCCCCAACCGCTCGAGCTTGGTCGGATTCATGTTCTGGAGGAAAACATCGGCGGAGGCGATCAACCGCAACAGTGCCTCGCGTCCCGCGGGGTTTCGCAAGTCGAGCACGACGGAGGACTTGTTGCGGTTGGCTGTGGCGAACCACGCAGACGTGCCATCGACAAACGGGGGTCCCCATCCGCGGGCGTCGTCACCGCCGCCGGGCTTTTCCACCTTGATGACGGTCGCCCCGAGGTCTGCGAGATACATCGAGGCCGTTGGACCTGCGTAGGAGGTTGTGACGTCGACTACTCGCACACCATCCAGCGGTCGGTCGCTGCTCGGGGGTGCACTCATATCGCGTCTCCTGCCCTTCGCCGTGCAGGCAACCGTGGACCGGTGCCCGGCTCGTGGGCCCGCACAGGAACGTCAGCGGGCTCGCGGACAGAACTTACCCTACAACTTTAGACAGTTGAAGTGAAGTCCGACATTAACATTGCCACCGAGTATCGCTACGAAGTCGAGCCCGCGGCGATGTGCTTGCGAAGGTAGGTCAGGTGCTCGACGATCGCCTTCTCGCCGGCATCCCCGTCCCCCTCAGCGATCGATCGCAGGATCGCCTGATGTTGCTTGACCGTCTTGCGACCGACCTCGGGAGAGAGGTCGAGGTAGTGGACTGGCTCTGTGGCGTGGTGAAGCGCCGCGACCAGCGCCGCCAGGACCCGGTTCCCCGACGCAATAGCAATCAACGTATGGAACTGACGATCTAGGTCGGCAACTTCGGGATCGTCGACCGAGGCTGTCTTCTGCCGCTCGACGATCTTGGTCAGCTCCGCGAGCTGTTCGTCGGAACGTTGGGCAGCGGCCAGCCTCACCGACGGCACCTCGAGCTGCTGACGCACGTCGGCGACCTCGTCGAACTCGATGTTGCCGAGTGCCATGAGGTTGTCGACAGCCCCGATCACCGCAGCACCGATCGATTGGTAGTCGACCGACTGCACGAAGTTCCCTCCCCTAGCTCCAGGCACCTTCGTGATGAGGTGCTGAGAAGTGAGGACACGCAGCGCCTCGCGCAGGGTCGTGCGGCTCACGTTGAACTGACGCGCGAGCTCAGCCTCCGGGGGCAGGAGCTCACCGCTTTTGAGCTCACCCGAGAGGATGGCTTCCCTGATCGTGTCCTCGACCTGTTGCCGAGGTCGCATGACCTTCTGACCGATGACTTTGGGCGCGCTCGCGTCGTCAGTGTTGATCGTCATACCACTCCATCCTCCAACCAGGGCTGTCTAAGGTCGGATGTCAAACATCAGCGTTATCGTCGGAGCCTAACATCGAAAATGCCGACCCCGGCGATCTCATAACCGGGGATCCCTGCTTCTCCAGCAAAGCCCAACTCAGAAGACGGTCTGCCCGCCATCGACAGTGACAACTTCGCCCGTCATGAAGTTCGACGCAGGTCCCGCGAGCAGCACAACCCACGGCGCCATCTCGTCGGGGCGACCCATCCTGCGGGCCGGGATGGTGCGCAGGATCCTGTCATTGAACTCTTCGTTAGCCATCGCCGCTGCGCTCATGTCCGTCTCCGTGTAACCCGGCGCCAGCGCGTTGACCTGGATGTCGTGACGGGCCCACTCAACTGCCAGCGACCGCGTAAACCCAACGACTCCTGCCTTCGATGCCGAGTACGCCGCATGCCACGGGTAACCCTTCAGCGCGTAGTTCGATGCGATGTTGATGACCTTGCCGCCGCCTCCGCGTGCGATGAAGTGCCGACCTGCCGCCCTGCATCCCAGGAACACACCTCGGAGGTTGGTATCGACGATTGAGTCCCATTCCTCGAGAGTCAGATCGACCAGCGGTCGCGTCAGGATCACACCAGAGTTGTTGACCATGATGTCGACCTGACCGAAGTGGTCCACCGACTCCGTGATCAAACCGTCGACCGACGCCTCGTCCGTGACGTCGGTCGGGCGTGCCCACGCTTCGATCCCCAGGGACCTGGCTTCGTCGACCACTGCGTCGAGATCTGCGCGCTTTCGGGAAGCCACGGCTACGCGGGCGCCTTCGGCGCCGAGGGCCAGCGCGAAGGCCTTGCCCAGTCCACGACCGCCGCCAGTTACGACGGCCACCTTGCCCTGCAGGCTGTCACTCATGGAAACCCGCCTCAGATTCGTTCGATGATGGTCACGTTGGCAAGCCCGCCGCCCTCGCACATGCTCTGCAGACCGAACCGGGCCTCGCGGCGCTCCATTTCGTTCAGCAGGTCGATCATGATCCGGGTCCCGGATGCTCCCAGCGGGTGGCCAAGCGCGATCGCGCCGCCATTGACATTCAGGCGTGCCGGGTCAGCACCCAGTTCGTCGAGCCACGCCAACGCAACTGAGGCGAAGGCCTCGTTGATCTCGAACAGATCGATGTCGTCGATCGACAGCCCGCAGGCTTCCAAGGCATGCCTCGTCGCCGAGATGGGTCCGGTCAGCATCAGGACCGGATCGTCGCCACGCACAGTCAGCTGGTGGATGCGAGCACGGGGCGTCAGGCCATGACGGTCCACAGCATCCTGCGAGGCGATGAGCATCGCCGAAGCGCCGTCTGAGATCTGGCTGGCGACCGCCGCGGTCAGGCGCCCATCGGGGCGCAGGAGCTTCAGGCTAGCCAACTTTTCCGCCGTACTGTCTCGGCGAGGGCCTTCATCCCTCGACACTTCAGCGACCGGGACAATCTGAGGATCGAACCGTCCGGAGTCGACCGCTTCGATGGCTCGACGGTGACTCTCGAGCGCGAATTCCTCCATTCGTTCGCGGGAGATGTCCCACTTCTCGGCGATGAGGTCGGCCGCACGGATCTGATTGATCTCTTCGTGGCCGTAGCGCTTCTCCCATCCCACCGACCCCGTGAAGGGGTCGGAGACGGTGTCGGTGCTCCAGCTGGCTGAGATCGGAACTCGGCTCATGGTTTGAACGCCGCCAGCGACGACGAGGTGCTGTGTTCCGCTCATGACAGCCTGGGCCGCGAAATGCACGGCCTGCTGAGACGACCCGCACTGGCGGTCGATCGTGACTCCGGGGACGCTCTCGGGAAGACCAGCAGTCAACCAGCTGGTCCGCGCGATGTTGCCTGCCTGCATACCGATCTGATCGAGGCAGCCGAAGATGACGTCATCCACCAGCGACGGATCGATCCCGACTCGATCCACGAGCGCGCTCAGCACGGTCGCGCCGAGATCTGCGGTGTGCACGTCTGCGAGTCCGCCGTTGCGGCGTCCGACCGGGGTCCGGACACCATCGACGAGATAGGCCTCTGCCATGAGTTGCTCCTGCGGTTGGTCGCGCGTAGCCCGCGCGGCGGTGGATGGGCTGGTGGTGCTCAGATGGAGATGCCACCGTCGACAGGCAGGACGACACCAGTGACGTAGCCGGACTCCGTGGCGGCGAGGAACCCGACAGTCGAGCAGACCTCGGCCGGCTCCGAGAAGCGACCCATCGGGATCGTGGCTGCCAACTCCGCTGCTCGGTCGGCGGGGATCGAGTCGATCATGCGGGTCCGAGCATTCGGGGAGATGGCGTTGACGGTCACTCCGAACCGGGCGAGCTCCTTGGCCGTGGTCTTGGTGAAGCCGATGATGCCGGCCTTCGCCGTCGCGTAGTTGGCTTGACCGATGTTGCCGTGAAGCCCGGTGTACGAGGTGACGTTGATGATCCGTCCGTACTGCTGAGTTCGGAAGTGCGGGACGCAGGCGCGTGTGAATCGGAAGGTTCCGCCTGCGTGGACATTCAGGACGGCATCCCAGTCCTCGTCCGACAGCTTCCAGACGACGGTGTCGCGCAGGATGCCGGCATTGTTGACGAGGACGTCGATGCGTCCGGTCTCCTCGATCACCTGCCGGATCACGGCGTCGACGTCCTCCGTCGAGGAGACGTCGGCGCGGACCCCACGACCGCCGGTGTCGGCGGCGGCCTTTGACAGCGCCTCATCGTCGAAGTCGATGAGGTAGGTCGTGGCTCCCGCGTCAACAAAGAACCTCGCCATCTCAAGGCCGATGCCTTGTGCGGCGCCGGTCACGACGACGGTCTGCCCGGTGAAGTTGAACGTCATGCTCATGAGTGAGGTCTTTCTCGTCGGAGTTTCGGAGCGGGTCGGCGCGGTCAGGCGTCAGCGACGACGGCGAGGGAGGTCCGTAGCTGAAGCTTGGAGATCTTCCCCGTGGCGGTCTTGGGCAGCGCTGGGACCACGGCGATGTCGTCCGGGATCCACCACTTCGCGACCTTTCCGTCGAGGAAGGTCCGCATCTCGGTGGCAGTCATGGTGTGGCCCGGTTCGAGGACGAGGCAGGCCAAGGGACGCTCTCCCCAGCGCTCGTCGTCCTGCGCGATGACCGCTGCCTCGGAGATCGCCGGGTGGCTGACCAGGAGGTTTTCCAGGTCGGCAGAGGAGATCCACTCTCCGCCTGACTTGATGAGGTCCTTGACCCTGTCGACGATCGTCACCGCGCCACGCGGGTCAAGCGTCGCGAGGTCACCCGTTCGAAGCCAGCCGTCGTCGGTGAAGCCCTCCGACGCCTCACGGTTCAGGTACTGACCGGCGACCGTCGCCCCGGAGACCTGGAGCTCCCCCGCGGTGTCGCCATCCCACGCCACCTCGTTCGTGCTGCCCGGCGGGTCGACGATCCTGAACTGCAGTAGCGGGAGGGACGACCCCGGGCGACTCATGAGGTCGATGCGGTCGGGTCCCATCCCTGGGGCATCGGCCTGCGCGACGTACGTCGCGGCCGGGCTCGTTTCGGTCATGCCCCAGCCGCTGCTGAGGTGGACCCCGATGGTGCTTTTGTAGTGCTCGGACAGGCTCGTCGGGACTTTGCCGCCCCCGCAGATGAGGCTGCGAACCGACGAGAGGTCTTTGCCCTGCAGGTGGGGGGCCACGGTGGTCCACACCGTGGTGACCGCTGCGCCGAGTGTGATCCGGTCGCGTTCCATCTGCTCGGCCAGGCGTTCGGGTGCCGTAACGGGACCCGGAAGCGACAACGTGCTGCCGCACATGACCGCCGCGTACGGGTAGCCCCATGCATTGACGTGGAACATCGGGACGATGGGGAAGAGCACGTCCTGGCGCCGAATCGCGTAGCCGTCGGCCACCTGCAGCAGGAGTGCATGCAAGACGGTGGATCGGTGGTCGTAAAGAACGCCCTTCGGCAGCCCGGTGGTGCCGGATGTGTAACAGAGCCCACTTGCAGTGCGCTCGTCCTTGACCAAGAACGAGTACTCGGAGCCGAGCGCCGAAGCGATGAGTTGGTCGTAGTCCAGGATGCGCGGGTCATGCGGGATCGGGTCTGCGGTTCCGTCGTTCACGACGACGACGTGCCGAATCACCGCGGATCGCTCGAGGACCGGCCACACTGTTGCGAGCATCGACCGCTCGACGAAGGCGATCTCATCGCCGGCATCACGAAGGATGAACTCGATCTGCTCCGCAAAGAGGCGGTGATTCACGGTGTGCAGGACTCGGCCGGAGCAGGGGACGGCCAGGTACAACTCGAAGTGTCGCTGCGTGTTCCACGCAAAGGTCGCTACCCGAGCATCCGCTGAGACTCCGAGATCGTCGAGTGCCCTCGCCAGAGCATGCACCCGCTCGAGTGTCTCGAGGAACGTCATGGAGACCGGGCCGGCGTCGTATGAGGTGATGACGCGCGAGTCGGCGTACTGCCGCTCCATCCCCGGAAGCAGCTGCGGCAGTGTGAGCGGGCGGTCCTGCATCAGTCCATGCATCGCGCACCTGTCCTCTCGAGGTGGTCGGGCCGAGTGCGGAAAGCCGCACTCGTTGTTGGAGTCGCGTCGGTCATCCCAGGACGACCTTGTCGTAGGCGTCGATCCCCGAAGCGACCTGCTGCAGGTGTTCGAGCGCGCCACCTAGCCTGGCCTCGATCGCCATAAGGCGGGCTGCGTACTGGCCGATCACGTACTCCTCGGTGACACCGATCCCGCCATGTAGATGGATGGACTCGTGCCCGATGACACGGGCCGATCGGCAGACCTGCAGCGCGGCGCGGGAGGCGATCACTGGGTCGTCGCCGCCGTCCTCCAGGACTGCGACGGCGTAGAGGCTCATGCTGCGTGCCATCTCAACGAGCACGTGAAGGTCAGCCAGACGATGGGCCAGCGCTTGGAAAGTGACCAACGCTGTGCCGAACTGCTTCCGGGACCCGAGGTAGTCGGTGGTGATCCGCAGCGCTTCCTCCATGCTGCCGATCGCCTCGGCACACAGGGCCACCTGTTCGAGGGTCTCCACGCGCCGGAGCGCTGCGTCGGGATCGCCGAGCTCGATAGGCGTCGCCGGCGTGTTCTCGAGCAACAGATGGGCGCCCCTGCGGCGATCGGGCGTCCGGAAGGATGTCCTCGAAAGACCCTGCGTTGATCCGTCCACCATGAAGAACGCAAGATCGTCTCCCACCCGCGCGGAGGCCAGGTAGAAGTCGGCGACGTCCCCATGCTTGACCAGACGCTTCGATCCAGTCAGTGTCCAACCGTCAGCCGTCTCGGTCGCCGAAGTCGCGACAGCACGGTGCGGCCAACGGTCACCCCGCTCCTCGTGAGCCATCGCTCCGAGAAGGTCGCCGCTGGCGATGCCCTCGAGGGTTCCTTGCCATTGCCGCGGATCCTTGCTCCGCAGCAGAAGGTCGGCGGGGATCACAGCGGAGTCGAGAATTGGCTCGGGAGCCAAGACACGGCCGAGTTCTGTCATCACGGTGGCGACCTCAACGATGCCTGCCCCGGCGCCTCCGAAATCCTCGGGGATGGCCAACCCGAGGACGCCGGTCTCAGCCAATGACCGCCAGACGTCGGACGTCCAGCCGCGATCTGCGATGGCCGTCTCGCGAAGGCGCTCGATGTCGTAGTTGCGTCGGTAGAGCTCGCGCACGGCGTCACGCAGTGCCGTCTGCTCCCGGCTCAGGTTGAAATCCATGATGTCTCGCTATCGTCGTGGTGCGCTCAGCGACCGGTCAGGGTCTTGGCGATGATCATTCGCTGGACCTCGGAGGAGCCCCCGTAGATGCCGACCTTGCGTTGCGCGAGGTACGAGCGGATCGACCGCTGCGCCCATCGCGGGATCTCGTCGGACGGACCGTCCACCGCGAGGGCAGTGGGACCCGCGATGTCGGCGATCAGTTCGGTTGTCTGCTCCTGCAGCTCGCTGCCCCGGAGTTTCAAGATCGAGGCGATGGCGGCCTGATCGACGTCGCCCGACGTCGCCCGGAAGAGAGTCACCTCGAGCGCCGCGAGCTCGTTCTCCATCTCGGCGATCCGCGCGCGAAGCATCGGGTCATCAAGCAGCGTGCCCTGGCCTGCCGGGGTCTCGGCGGCTAGCCGCTTCGCCAGGGCGAGTCGGTTCTTGGACACGCCGACCCGGGCAACCCTGGTCCGTTCGTTCCCGAGCAGAAACTTGGCGTAGGTCCACCCGCGGTCCTGTTCACCGACGAGGTTCTCAACTGGAACTCGCACGTCGGAGAGAAAGACCTCGTTGACCTCGACGCTGCCGTCGAGCAAGGTGATCGGTCGAACGTTGATCCCCGGGCTCCGCATGTCAATGAGGAGGAAACTGATTCCCTCCTGACGCTTCGGGGCATCTGGGTTGGTCCGAACCAGGGCGAACATCCAGTCGGCATGCTGCGCCAGGGTCGTCCAGGTTTTCTGACCGTTCACGATGAACTCGTCACCGTCCCGCACGGCACTGGTCCGGAGCGAGGCGAGGTCCGAGCCGGCGTCCGGCTCTGAGAAACCTTGGCACCACCAGATGTCGAGGTTGGCCGTGCCGGGCAGGAACCGCGCCTTCTGCTCGTCAGTGCCGAACTCGCACAGCACCGGGCCGATCATGTCAACGTTGAACGTGAGGGGCTCCGGGACGTGCGCCAAGTGCATCTCGTCGAGGAAGACGTGCTCTTGCACCGGCGACCACTCGCGACCGCCCCAGGCAGCGGGCCAGCTCGGGACCGCGTAGCCGTGGGCGTTCAAGATTCGCTGCACGTCCGCGATGTCGTCCGGCTCGCGCGTTTCACCCGAGGCCGCCCGCTCGCGGATGTCCTTCGGGATTTGGGTGTTGAAGAACTCGCGAACCTGCTGGCGGAACGACGCCTCGTCGTTCGAAAGCCTCATGCGCATGTCGTCTCCGTCCTCGCGTCCAGCCGGACCAGCGGCACGCCCTCTGCGGCCGTCGAACTCAGTCGAATGTGAACATATCGTAGAAGGTTGGACATTTACAATCGGATGGGTGTCCCCAGCGATTCCCGGGCGGGCGAAGCGCCCGCCCCAGCCGGTTAGTACGTGGCGCGCCCGCCGCTCGCGTCGAACACCGAGCCCGTCGTGAACGTGAGGCGGTCCGAGCCGACGAAGGCGATGAGCTGTCCCAGTTCGTCGGGGTGCGCCTGCCGTCCCATCGGAATGAGCGCGGTGAGCTGCTGGTTCCGCTCCTCGGAGACTCCGCTTCGCGTGCTGATCCCGGTCGTGACCATGCCGGGGGTAACGGCATTGGCCAGCACGTCCTTGCGTGCCAACTCCTTGCCCAGAGACTTGGTCAGTCCAATGAGGCCTGCCTTCGCCGCGGAGTAGGCCCCTCCTCCCGCGTTGCCCTCCTTGCCAGCGACGCTCGCGACGTTCACGATGCGGCCGTATCCCGCCTCGATCATGCCCGGAACGGCTTCCACGATGCAGTGGTAGGCACCCATGACGTGGATCTCGAACATACGGCGCATGAAGTCGGGCGGCGTTTCCCACACCGGCCGGTTCGGTCCCGCGACGCCGGCATTGTTGACGAGAACGTCGACGCGTCCGAAGGTCGTTCGCACCTCGTCGAAGGCGGCCTTCACGCTGGGTTGGTCGGCGACGTCTGCGTGGAGCGCGAGCGCTCGGATGCCACGTGCCGAGAGATCCTTCACTGCGCGATCCGCCGCGTCCTTGTCCAAGTCGAGAATCGCGATGGACGCACCACCGTCGCCCATGATCTGAGCCGAGGCGAAACCGATTCCCTGTGCACCGCCCGTCAGGACGGCGACACGACCGGTGAAGTCGGGACCCCGGTGCCGGTCATCGGTCTGGTCAGTCATGATCTCGTCCTTCGTGTCGCGGGTGTTGGTGTTCACCTTGTCGTACCTTCCGTGGGTGGTGATCGATCAGCGATGAGCTGTTGCGCTCATGACGCTGGGGTGGGCGCGGCGAGGAGTTCGCGCGCACTGTTCCAGCGCTCTGCGGATTCGGTCCCTCGACCGGTGTCGGTGGGCAGGTGGCAGCGGGTGACCGCTCCCGAGGCAACCTCTACCGCTGGCGGAGTCTCGGTACGGCAGACCTCCATGACGAAGGGACACCGCGTCGCGAAAGCACATCCGGCCGGAGGGTTCCACGGGTCAGGCGGATCCGCGCGGACGTGGAGGCGACGACGCAACTCTGCGGATCGCTCCCCTCCTCGCGACCCGACCTGGGGTACCGACGCCAGGAGGGAGGCCGTGTAGGGGTGTTGCGGGTTCCGGACGACTTCATCGGCGGGCCCAACTTCGACGATCCGGCCGAGGTACATCACAGCGATCCTGTCGCTCATGCGCTGGACGACGGCGAGGTCGTGGCCGATGAAGAGGTAGGCCAACTGGCGGTCCCGGCGCAATCCCTGGAGCAGCGCGAGCACCTGCGCCCGGGTCGATACGTCAAGCGCGCTCACGGCCTCGTCCAGGATGATCAGGTCCGGGTCTGTCATCAGGGCGCGGGCTATCGCGATTCGCTGGCGCTGGCCTCCGGAGAACTCGTGGGGGTACTTGGTGAGGTCGGCCGCTCGAAGCCCGACCGCGGTGAGCATGTCGGCCGCACGTTCCGTGGCCGACGGCCCTCGTTCGAGACCGTGGACCGTCAGCGACTCGGTCAAGGTTGACCCGATGGACATCGAGGGATCGAGCGACGAGTACGGGTCTTGGAACACCATCTGGAATCGGCGCCTGAGTGCGCGCAGGTCCTTGCCCTTGGCGCGAAGGACGCTGTTCCCGTCGATGTCGATGGACCCGGAGGCAACGGGATTGAGTCCGGTGATGGCTCGCGCGACGGTTGACTTGCCGGAGCCCGATTCGCCAACGAGTCCGACCGCTTCGCCTGGCGCAATCTGCAGGTCGACCTCGTTCACGGCGTGCAGGACTTGGCGGGGACGCCCCAGTGCCCGCTGACGTACGAACTCCACCGTGACTCGCTCGAGATTCAGGATTGGATTCATCGTGCACCCTCCAGGACCAGTTCGTCGGCTCGCAGGCAACGGTGGGTTCGGCCGGCGCTGCGGCGCAGAGCCACCGGACCCTCCGTGCATGCGTCGGTTGCGAAGTCGCAGCGGTCCGCGAAACGACAGCCTGGGAACTCGCGGTCGACGCTCGGCACGCTTCCGGGGATGCCGGCGAACTCCCGAGTGGAATCGAGCGCGAGGATCGACGACAGGAGGCCGCTGGTGTAAGGGTGCTGCGGGGCGTTGAACACGTCAGCTGTGGGGGCCAGCTCCACCAGCTCCCCGGCGTACATCACGCCGACTCGATCGGCGACTTCTGAGACCACGGCGAGGTCGTGGGTGATGAGAAGGACGCTCATGTCCGATTCGGCTTGCAGTTCGGCGATGAGGTCGAGGATCAAAGCCTGGACTGTCACGTCGAGCGCTGTTGTCGGCTCGTCCGCGATGAGCAGCTCGGGTTCGCACGCGAGGGCCATGGCGATCATGGCTCGCTGGCGCATCCCGCCGGAGAAGTGGTGGGGGTAGCGCTCGGCGTTCCTGGCAGCCGTGGGGATGCCGACTCTCGAGAGCAGACTGACGGCACGGTCCCATGCGTCTCGCCGTGTGGCGCCGCGGTGCCGCCGGACGCTCTCGGCGATTTGCTCACCGATTGTGTAGGCCGGGTTGAGGCTGGTCATCGGCTCTTGGAAGATCATTCCGACCCGTGAGCCTCGGACCTGGTCGAGTTGTTTCGATGTCGCCCCGAGCAGGTCTGTCTTGCCCAGCCGTACGTGACCGCCACTGATGCGGGTACTGCGACGCGGCAGGAGTCCGAGGATGCTCATGGCCGAGACGCTCTTGCCCGATCCCGACTCTCCGACAAGGCCGAAGACCTCGTTCCGTCCGATGGTCAACGACAGGTCCCGCACGGCCGGCGACCACCCCGAGCCCGTGCGGAACTCGACCGTCAGATGACTGATGTCGAGTACGTGCTGGCCGGGCAGATCGATGCTCATGACTTCCGCTCCCGTCCGATGGAGTCACGGATGCCGTCGCCCAAGAGGTTGAAGGACAGCACCAGCAGGGAAATGAGCACACCAGCGGCGATCACCGGGACAGGGTGCTGCGACATCTGCGGAACCGATCGCCCGAGGACCGCTCCCCAGCTGGACTGCGGGGGTTGGACGCCCAGCCCGAGGAAGCTGAGCGAACCTTCCGCGAGGACAGCCGTCGCCATCGTCAACGAGACCTGGACGAGCAACGGCGACAAGGCGTTGGGGAGAAGGTGGCGCATCAGGATCCGGAGCGGGCTGCACCCGACGGTCTTGGCAGCGGCGATGTAGGTCTCGTTCAGCACTGCCAACCCGGCCGCCCTGGCCACCCTGAAGAGTCGCGGACCGTAGACGACGCCGATCGCGATCATCGCGTTCGTGAGGCCGGGCCCGGTGATGCCGATGATGACCACGGCAAGCAGGAGGGCCGGGAAAGTCATGATGGCGTCTGCGACTCGTGACAGGCACGCGTCGACCCAGCCGCCCGCGAACGCTGCAACGAGACCTGCCGGCACCCCGAGGACTACGGAGAACCCTGTCGCCTGCACGGCAGCCAGCAGTGTTGTCCGGCCGCCGTACAGCAGGCGGCTCAGTACGTCGCGGCCAACATCGTCGGTCCCCAGCGGGTGCCTCGCACTCGGGCCCTGGAGGGTGTCAGCCAGGACCCCCCGGTCGAAGGGGTACGGGGTGAGGAGCGGCGCGAGGATGCAGACGATCGTGATGACGACGACGAACACCAGGGCCGCAACGGCCAAGGGTTGCCGCCGGAAGCGGTCGATGCCACCGCCGCGGGTCATCTTCGGACGCGGTCCCTTACCGCGACCTTGGGACGCGGTGACGATCACGGATCGACTCCTGTTCATGCGCGCACCTTCGGGTTCAGCCATCCGTACGACAGGTCGATCAGGACGTTGACCAGGAGCACGATCATGGCGATGAAGATCCCGATGCCCAGGACCATCGGAATGTCGCGGGTGAAGACCGACTGCACCAGCAGTTGGCCGATGCCCGGAATGCTGAAGATCTGCTCGACGATCACGGTTCCGCCTAGCAGGCGCGCGATCTGGTTTCCGAAGACGGTGACGACAGGCATCGCCGCGTTGCGGCTCGCGTGCTTCAAGATCACCCGTGTACTGCCGAGTCCCTTGGCCCTCGCCGTTCGGACGTAGTCAAGCTCCAGCACGTCGGACACCGACGCCCGGATGTGTCGGGTGAGCTCTGCGGCGACGGTAGTGCCGAGGGTCAGCGCAGGTAGCACCAAGAGGTAGGCCCACTGAATCGGATCGTCGAACAGCGGCACGTAGCCAGTGGCATCGAACATTCCTAGTTGCAACGCCAGGACCAACACCAGGACGAGACCGACGAAGAAGTCCGGGAGTGCCACACCCAACGACGCGAGCAGGACGCCGATCCTGTCCCAGATCGTTCCGCGGTGGACCGCGGTGCCGACCCCCAGCGGGATGGAGATCAGCAGCGCCACGAGGAGCGATGCGACAACGAGGCTCAGCGTTGCCGGCAGGCGATCGGTGATCGCGTCGAGGACCGGCCGGCCCCCATCGAACGACGTCCCGAAGTCCAGCCGGACGAGTCCAGTCATGTACTCCCAGAACTGGACGATCAAGGGGCGATCGAGCCCGAGCTCGGTCCGCGTCGCCGCAATTGTCGCCTGGTCTGCGTCGGGTCCGGCTGCTGCCACGGCGGGGTCACCTGGGGTGATGTGGATCAGGAGGAATCCGATGACCGTGACCAGTACCAGGGTGATCAGCAGGATCCCGAGCCGTCGCGCAGCGAAGGTCAGCATTGGCCGCCCCCGCTCAGCTGCATCCGACGCCGACGGTCACGTCGCGCCAGTCGTTGGCGCTCGAGGCAAGGTACGGATTGAGCCCGGAGACGCACCCCTTCTTGTAGGCCCAGATGATGGGGCGATCGATGATGGGGACGGTAGCGGCGCTCTCGATGGTGATGCGGTTAGCCTCTTCGATCGCCTCTGCGCGAGCCGGGTCGTCGACGCTGAATCCCGACACGGCCTCGAGCGCCTCCGCCAAGTCTTCGCTGACGACCCCGCCCGGCGTGTAGGAGCCGTCCGGCCCGACGACGATCTCGAGCGTCTGGAGCGGATCGGCACGGCCGCCCCAACGCACCATCCAGATGTCGCCACCGCTGCCGTCCTGGAAGGCCGGGAGGCTCTGACTGATGTCCATCGTCTTGACGTCGAGGGTGATGCCGACGTCCTTCAGCTGCTGACTGACCACGTCGTACATCTGTGTGTAGTCGGAGAGGTTGAGGAGCAGGAACCCTAGCGTCAGACCATCGGGATAGCCCGCCTCTTCGAGGAGTGCGCGGGCCTTGTCCGGATCGAAGGGGTAGTCCTCCTCGGCGCCGTCGATGTGCCCCGGCTGCCCCTTCGGGATGAGCTGCACGGTTGGTTCGGTGGTACCGAAGCCCAGGGCCTCAGCGATCGACTCACGATCGATGGCGTACATCAATGCTTGCCGGACCAGCGGCTCCTCGAGGGCGCCCGACGTGTTCAGGTACATCGTCCACCGACTGCCGGACGGATTGATCTTGACCTCAAGTCCCGCGCCCTCGGCGGTGGCGATCTGCTGAGGCGTTACGCTGGCGACCGTTGCCTCGCCCGAGCGGACGGCGTTCAGACGGGTCGTCTCGTCGGTCACGTACTTCATCACCAGTCGCTTGGGCCGATCCTCGACCCCATCCCAGTAGTCGTCGTAACGCACCATCGTCGTCGACTCGTTCGGTGTGAACTCCTCGAGCACGAAGGGACCGGTCCCGACGGGGTCCATCTCAAGCCCGCGACCTCCGAGCGCAGCAGGGCTGATCATCATGCCGATCTGTGTGCCGAGTGCGTAGATGAAGCCGCCGTCCGGTGCGGTGAGAGTGATGACGACCTCGGTCGGTGAGGTTGCCTCGACCGAAGCAATCTGTGCCGCGGCGGCACGGAAGGTCGAGCCGACGTCGGCGTCCAAGGTCTTCGCGGTCTCGAGGTTCTCCTTCACTGCCGTGGCGTCGAAGGCTGTGCCGTCATGGAAGGTGACTCCTTCGCGCAGCGTGAGCGTCACGACGGTCAAGTCGTCGGAGTACGACCATTCCGTCGCGAGTTGCGGGACAGGTGCGCCCTCCTCATCGAACCCGATCAGGCGGTCGAACACGGCATAGAGCGGTGACTGGCTCGGACCTGAGTCGTTCTTCGCGGTTCGCGGATCCATGGTGCCGTTGGGCTGTGGATTGACTTCGAGCACGGTGATGGTGCCGTCGGGGTCCGGAGTGGAGTCGGAGCTCCCGCCCCCTCCACCGCACGCCGCGACCGTCGCGATACAGAGAAACGTCAGGGCCGTGAGCAGTCTCGAGCGCATGCCAACTCCTTGGGTCTACCGGGCGAGCGCCGCGGCACGGTGTGACCCTAGTCATACATGTCGGAGTCCGACAAGTCCTGACCAGTTTTTTTCAACTTTTTGTTTATTTGTTACTGTTGGACTTTTACATCATCATTCGATCCACGATGCTGAACCCACACGCCCCACCGACCGAAGGACCTGACGATGACCGTGAGCTTGCCCACTGAGATGCGCTGTGTCGTCGCCCCCGATCCCGGCGGCCCCGAGGCTGCTGTGATCGTGCGTCGACCTGTTCCGCGTCCGGGTGCCGGCGAAGTGCTGGTGCGAGTCCTCGCAAGCTCGGTCAGCCGTCCGGACACGATCCAGCGTCAGGGCCTCTACCCCCCGCCGCCGGGCGCCCCCGACGTTCTGGGCCTGGAGCTCGCCGGCGAGGTCGCCGAGGTCGGGGACGGCGTCGACGGCTGGAGCGTCGGTGACCGCGTATGCGCTCTGACGATCGGCGGCAACGCCGACTATGGGGTTGTGCCCGCCGAGCACCTGCTCCCGGTCCCCAAGGGGCTCACGATGATCGAGGCCGCGAGCCTGCCCGAGAACCTGTGCACCGCCTGGGACGCCATCGTGCGCCGAGGTCCGGTCCGCGACGGCGAGACCGTGCTCGTGCACGGCGGGTCCAGTGGACTCGGATCGATGGCGATCCAACTCACCCGTGCGCTCGGGGCGACCGTCGCCGCGACCGCGGGCAACGAGGCGAAGGTGGAGTTTTGCCGCCAGCTCGGCGCCGACCTGGCCATCAACTACCGCGAGGAAGATTTCCTCCCGGCGGTCAAGGCATGGACCGACGACCGCGGAGTCGACTTCATCGTCGACCTCGTGGGAGTCGACTACATGCAACGGAACCTCCAGGCGCTCGCTCTGGACGGCCGCCTCTCGGTTCTCGCGACGCTGTCATCGGAATCGATCGCCCCAGTCGACCTTCGCGTGATGCTGCGTCGGCGGCTCACGATCAAGGCTGCGACCCTCAAGGCTCGATCGGTCGACGAGAAGGCGGAGGTCATCCGCGGTCTTCGGTCCGACGTGTGGCCCATGCTCGAGTCCGGCGCGGTCAAGCCAGCACTCGACAGCACCTACCCATTGGAGCAGGTCGCCGCAGCCCACGCTCGCCTCGAATCGAGCCAGCACATGGGCAAGATCGTCCTCGACCTCACCGCGTCCTCTTAAGGTGTGGGTGCCCTCGTGCGCGTCTTTGACGGTCTCAGCGAGCTGACCTCCGCGGTCGGCACCGAAATCGGCGTCAGTGACTGGTTGTCAGTGACTCAAGACAGGATCAACCAGTTCGCTGAGGCAACCGGCGACCATCAGTGGATCCACACCGACCCGGTCCGCGCCGCGACCGGTCCCTTCGGGTCGACCATCGCCCACGGCTTCCTGACACTGTCGCTCGTCCCGGTTCTCGCCCAGCAGATCTATCGGGTCGATGGCGTCAGCGTCGCGGTGAACTACGGCACGAACAAGGTCAGGTTCCCGCAGCCGGTGCCCGTCGACGCGCGTCTACGCGCCCGCGCTGAACTGACGGACTCACGCTCGGTCAAACTCGGGACCCTGGTGACCGTGCGGTTTACCATCGAACTCGAGGGCTCGGCCAAACCGGCCTGCATCGTCGAGGCCCTGACTGTCTACGCAACGTAGCGACGACGGGAGGTGCCAAAACGTGGACGACTCTAGATCGGATCCACCAGGGTGGCCCTCGGAGTCGGAGATCATCGCCTTCTTCGATGGCCAGCTGCTTCAAGGCACGAGTCTGGACCGGCTGGTCGAACAGGCGGCGGCGCTCGTAGGCAGTGCTGTCGGTCGACGTCGCACCGATGGTCGTGGGGCGGCGCGGGACCCACGCGGCGGAACGCTATCGGTGGTCGCACCAGAAGGTGCAACGACCAACTCTGTCGCCACCGGCGGGCTCGTGTGGGTGGACTCCCCCACCGGGTCGCTCGCCGCGCACTTCCTTGATCGACTGGCGCTGACCGTGACGGTCGTGGAGCGATGGGGCATCTCCGGTGCCAGCGCCATCTCGCCCCCGATTGAGCTCCTCCTAGACCCCTCTTCGAGCGAGATCGCCCAGGGATGGGCTCGTAAACAACTCGGCCTGACCAACGGCGCGCTGGTACGGGTCGCGATCTGCAGTGGCCAAGCCGATCGAGTGGACGGCTTCGTCGCCATGCTGGGGGACGTCGAACGCGTCATCTCACGCACCACCCGCCGCGACAAGACGGTGGTGCTCCTCGCGGCTGCCGACACCGGACCGGTCGCCATCCCTGGAGTCCCGACCGGGGTGCGAGCCGCGCATGGGCGCGTCGTGGAAGCGGAACATGCTCCAACGGCCTACCTCACCGCGCGCGACGCCTACCGGTTCGCTCGGCCCTCGCCCCATGACCGGGGTCCGTACCAACCGGTCGCAGGAGTGTGGCTCGACGGCGGCCGACTGTCTGGTTTGGCGGCCTTGTGCCGGCTCGATCGCACGGACATCGAGATTGTCCCGGACGTGAAGGCTCTCGGCAGGCTGGCTGAGCAGCACGGGGAGCATGTCCTCCAGATGCTGGAGGCCTACGCGACGACGGACTCGCTCCGCAAGGCCGCGGCCCAGATCCATGTTCACCACAACTCGGTGACGTATTGGGTGCAGAAGGCCGAGAGCGAGCTTGGGTACTCCTTGACCGAGCCCTACCGTCGCGCACAGCTCTTCATTTGCCTGTGCCTGTACCGCCTGTGGAAGGACGACGGCGGGGAGTAACCGTCCCGCTCCCGCGAGCCGTACGCGAAGGAGGCAGGCACACGACCGAGCCCGAGAGTCTCGACGTGCGCCTGCCTCCTTGCTCCATGAGGAGCGGGGTGACCCGCAACCAGAGGTCAGTCCGCGGAGATGACCTCACCCACGGGGTCGAACTTCTTGGTCTCGGCGTTCCACGCGTACGGACGGAACGACTCGATGCCGAACGGGTCCGACTCGCCGTCGACCGAGAAGCTCACACCGTCGATGAACAGCGGCGCCTGGTAGTCCTGGGACTGAGCCGCCTTCATGATGCCGATACGAGACAGACCGTCATCCGAAGCCGCGGCCTCTTCGAGCGCGTTGACCGTGATGTCGGCCATCGCCCAGCCGCTGAGGACGTAGGACGACTTCGGGTCGGCGCCTGCGGCGGTCACGGCATCGACGTACTCCAGGACAGCCTCGTCGTCCTCGTACTCCTCGAGGATCGGCTCTTTGAACCACCGCAGGATCTCGACGCCGTCCGCGGCCTCACCTGCCGGCTCGAACACCAGCTTCGCGTCCGTGCAGTTGGACGGGACGATCACGAGTTCCGGCTTCCAGCCGGCACGACCGATGGCGTTCATCATCGACAGGCAATCAGTGCCGATGCCGCCGATGTTCAGCACCTTGGCGCCGGTCGCTTCAAGGGTCGACGCGGTGGTCGCCGGGTCGACGATCGGCTCGTTCTTGACGAGCTTGATGTCGGTGCCTTCGATGGCGGCCTCGAATGCCTCGGAGTAAGCCTGTCCCGACTCGTTCGGATTCGAGGCCATGGCGACCTCGACTCCGTCGGGGTAGCGCTCCTCGATCAGGCGAGCGATTGCAGCTTCCTCGATGGACGCCGCTGGGAGGTCCTGAGTGGTCCACGGGAACTGCACCGGGTCGTAGTACTTCGGCACGCTCGAGATCGCGTTGAGCAGCGGGACGCACTGCTCGTTCTGGTAGTCCGACATGGCGTCGACCTGGCCGCCGCCCAACGTCGACAGAACGTCGGCCTGGTCCTGGTCGATGAGTGCCTGGACGTTCGTCTTGGCGCGCTCGGGGGTGAATCCGTCGTCGCGCTTGATGACCGAGATCTCGACTCCGTCGATGCCACCGTTCTGGTTGGCAAGCTCAAAGCGAGCCTCTGCGCCCTGGAGCACCTGACCAATGGCCTGCGCGGCAGGACCGGACAGAGCTGCGGAGATGCCCACGACCAGCTCGTCAGTGATCTCCTCAGTGACGGCTGCGGGGTCGGCGCAGTTCTCGCTCGAGAGAGCGTCCTCTGCCGATCCGCTGGTGGTTCCCCCGGTGTTGGTGCCGCAGGCGCCGGCGAGGGCCAGGGTGATCGCCACTGCGACCACGCCGTACTTACTGGTTCTCATCGTGAACTTCCTTCACTGCTCGCATCATCTGAGTTCGGGCCGGGCGGCTGCTCGGCACCTCCTGCCGCCACCGACTTCTGGCCGGTCGCGTTTCCTCCCGAGTTCTGGGTCGACGTCGTAGGGCGCCGGGCTGCCGGGTGATCCGGCGGCACCACGCGCACGAAACGTCGGGCGATGATCTGCAACCGTCCCGCGATGCCCTCTGGCATGAAGAAGACCAAGACGATCAGCGTCACGCCAAACAGGACGCCTGAGATCGGTCCTGTCGTCCAAGTGCTTGTCAGCTCGGGCAGGAACACTGTGACGGTCGATCCGATCAGCGGACCGAGTAACGTCCCCGCTCCACCGATGAACATGGCCGTGATGAGCTCGATCGACTTCACGAGGGTGAAGGAGCCGCCGTCCGGCGACAGCGCTCCGACGTTCATTGCGAAGAGGCCGCCTGCGTAGCCGGTGATCGCGCCCGAGAGGCCGAAGGTGAGGACCTTCGTGCGGGCCACGTCGACGCCGTTGGACCTGATGGCGACCTCGTGGTCACGCACGCCACGCATGGCGATGCCCGTTCGGCTGCGCATGAGGTTCCGCACGAGGAGCATCACGACGACGAATGAGACGAAGGAGAGGCCGTACAACCACAGTCCGCGTTCAAAGCGGGTCAGACCGGTCCAACTCGGGGGCGTGAGGAATTGGGACCTGATGAGCAGGCCGGCGGCACCACCGGTGAAGTCGTCGAAGCGGCGAATGATTTCCGGGAAGGCGATGCCGAGCGCCAACGTGACGAGCGAGAAGTAGAGACCACGGATCCGTAGGGCGGGTACGCCCACGATGAGACCGACGGCGAATCCGAGTGCGGTCGCTATCGGCAGGGTCAGGATCGGCGAGTAGGCGTAGTCCAAGATCAGGATGCCGGTCGCGTACGCCCCCACCCCGAAGAGGGCGGAGTGGCCGATCGACAACAGGCCCGTGTAGCCGGTGGCCAGGTTGAGGCCGATGACGGCGATGGCCGTGATCAGGACGGCGGTCACCTGCGACATTCGGTAGACCGAGAGGGTCGTGCCGATGAGTGCAAGGCCGATGATCCCGGCAATGATGACGAGCACGACGATCCGGTAAGCGCGGCTGCCTTCGGCGAGGAGCACGGGGCTGCGCTCGGTTCGGGGCTCGGTCGCCCGTTCGCGGTCGGTGACTGTCGACATCACACACGCTCCAGTTCTTTGCTGCCGAAGAGACCGTTGGGCCGCACGACGAGGATGAGGACGATCAGGACCATCGCGGTGGTCTGCTGCATAGCGCCGCCGACGAGCGGGACGTAACCGGTGACCATGGCTTCGACGACGCCGATGATGAGTCCGCCGATCACGGCTCCGGCGAGGCTGTCGAGCCCACCCAGGAGTGCGGCGGCGCATGCTCCGATGAAGATCGGGAACATGGTCGTGACGGACAGCTGTTCGGGTGCCAGTGGTGTGGCGAGCGATCCGGCCAGCGCGCCGATCGCACCGGCGAGGCCCCAACCGAGCATCAGGATCCGGCTGGTGTTGACCCCGGTCAGTGCGGCGGATTCGGCGTTGTCGGCGACGGCTCGCATGTGCAGCCCGAGCTCGGTCTTAGTGAAGAGAAGCGTCATGAGGATGGTGACGGCGGCCAACGCGACCCAGGTGATGACTGTGTCGCCGTAGACGCGTGCACCGAAGAGCTCGAAGTAGTCTTCGAGGCCGTTGGGGACGATGCTCGGCATGACCTTGGTGTCAGTTCCCCAGATCAGCGCAACGGCGGCGTTGAGTCCACTGAAGAGTCCGAGCGCGACGATGAGAGTCGCGAGTTCGCTCTTTCTCTGCACGGGTCGGATCAGTGCTCGCTCTGCTGCGGCGCAGAGGACGAAGCCGGCGACCATGCCGGCGATGACCGCCGCCCAGACGGGCAGCCCTGTTCCGACGAGCCACCAGGCGAAGAAGGCGCTGAAGAGGGCAAACTCGCCCTGGGCGAAGTTCAGGGTTCCGGTGCTCCGGTAGACCATCACGAGGGCGAGGGCCAGGAGCGCGAAGATGGACCCGTTGGTCACACCAGCCAGGAGACGTTCGACGAAAAGTTCCATGGAGATCTCCTCAGTAACCCAGGTAGGCGCGGCGGAGCTCGGTGTCTTCACGAAACGACGCGGGCGTTCCGGAGCGGACCACACGCCCGACTTCGAGCAGGTAGACCGATGAGGCCAGGTCCATCGCGAGCTCGGCGTTCTGCTCGACGATGAGCATTGATGTGGCGTCTTCGCTGTTGATGTCGCGAAGGGTGGCGAACAGGTGTTGCACGATGCGCGGGGCCAGACCGAGGCTGGGCTCGTCGCAGAGCAGGACGCGCGGGCGTGCCATGAGGGCTCGGGCGACAGCGAGCATTTGCTGCTCACCGCCCGACAAGGTGCCTGCACGCTGGTCGACTCGTTCGGCAAGGACCGGGAACACGCTGGTCCACCGTTCGATGTCTTCCTCGATGGCTGCCCGGTCGCGGCGAAGCGCGGCTCCGACCCGAAGGTTGTCGAGCACCGTCAGGGTGCCCAGCGTTCCTCGACCCTGCGGGACCAAGGAGACTCCGGCGTTGACGACGTCGGCGGGCTTCGACCCGATCTCCACACCGTCGACTCGAATGCTGCCGCGTCGATCAATCAATCCGCAGATGGCGCGCATCGTTGTGGTCTTGCCGGCGCCGTTCGCGCCGAGAACAACAACGACCTCGCCGGCCGGCACCGAGATGCTGATGTCGCGGACCACGTCTGCCGCGCCGTAGCCGGCGCTCAGACCTGAGATCTCGAGGGCGCTCATGCTGCCTTGCCCAGGTAGGAGGCGACGACGTCCGGGTTCTCCTGCACCTCGCGCGGAGCGCCCTGGGCAAGGACTCGCCCGAAGTCCAGTGCGACGACGGAGTCGGAGATTCCCATCACTAGACCCATGTGGTGTTCGACCAGGAGCACGGAGAATCCAAGGGACCTGCTGAGGTCCTTGATCAGCACACCCAGTTCATCGACTTCGGAGTGGGTGAGTCCGCCGGCGGGCTCGTCGAGAAGAAGAAGTTGGGGCCGTGCGATCAGCGCCCTCGCGAGCTCGACGCGCTTGAGTGTGCCGAAGGGCAGACCATCAGCGTCCTCGAGTGCGACGTCGATCAGGTCGAGTCGCTCGAGCAGCTCCCATGCGTGCTGGCGGATCTCACGGTGAGCCCGGCGGGATGCCGGCAGGCCAAGCACTGAGGCGACGAAGCCTGTGTGCCCCAGCGCGGAGGCGCCCGACATCGTGTTCTCGAGCACGGACATCGATGGGAAGAGTGCGAGGTTCTGGAAGGTTCGTGCGATACCGGCACCGACGATGCGGTGTGGACGCATGGCAAGCAGGTCCGCGCCCTGGAACCGGATCGATCCGACCGTCGGCTCGTAGACCCGGGTGATGCAGTTGAAGAGGGTCGTCTTGCCGGCGCCGTTCGGTCCGATGAGCCCACAAATCTCACCCTGGCCGACGCTGAACGACACACCCGTCAGGGCGTTGATGCCGCCGAACGAGATGCCGACCTTCTCGATGTCGAGAACGTTCTGTGCAGTCACCGCAGTCTCCTGATCGCGCTACGTGCCACAGCACCCGTGTGCCGTGGCTCACACCATACAACTTTAGACAGATTATTTGAAGTCGAACATTTAAATCTCTGTACAGGTCTTCGAGATCGGTACGCGAGCGCTCAAATCAACGCGTTGAGGCGACCGACGCAGGCCGTCCAGGCCCATCGGCGTCGTGACGCAAGCTCCGACCGACGCGGTAGGCGGCGAAGGAGATCAGCACACCGACAATCCCGAGCCCCGCTCCCCCGAGCATCGCCAGGCTGTAGCTCCCCGTCAGGTCCCGGATCAAGCCCCAGAGCGGCAGCGCGGCCGCGAGCCCCACGGCGAACGCGGACAAGGCAAATCCGTAGACCACGGCGAAACGCTCCTGCCCGACAGCACGCAAGGTCACAAGCGGCAGGATGATCGTCGGCACCGACAGCGACAGCGCGGCCACCGGCAGCAAGAGGAACAACACGCCGCTTCCCAAGTCGCCGAACAGCGCGATCATCGGGAGTCCCAGGACGAATAAGCAGACCAACACGGTGTACAGCGCGATCACCCCGAGCCGGTCGTGGAGATAGCCGAGGATGGGCTTAGCGATCAGTCCACTGATCGAGTAGACCGAGACGAGCAGACCAGCTGTCGTCGCACTGACGCCGAGGTTGTCGTACACCGCGGGCTGGACGCTGACGAACGCGGACTCGAGGGCGAAGAGGAAGAACGCTGCTCCGAGCAGAGCGGTCACGATTGTGAACCCTCGCGTCAGGCGCCGCCCTCTATCTCGCGCGTCAGGTTCTGCCGACCCAGGTACCTCCGAAATGATCTCGGACGTTTCGCGCACCAGGAAGATGGCGGGGAGCACAGCAAACAAGACGACGAATCCGGCGATCGCCGTGAAGGCACCGGTGAATCCGAAGTTGGCGACGATCGGGGGGAAGACGAGGCCCCAGAGGAAACCACCGAACGAAAACCCAGTGGCCACGATGCCCACGACGGTCCCGCGCCGACTGTGGGTGTGCCAGACAGTGGTCAGGTGTGTGGCCACGAGATAGGTACACCCCGTCCAGGACACACCCAGAACGGCCGCCCAGGCGTAAAACGCTGCAAGGTTGGGCGCGAAACCCATCCCCACGAAGCTCGCAGCCACTCCGATGCTGCCGCCGATCGACATAACCCGAGCGCCGTGGCGTTCCAGCAACCGGCCTGCGTAGGTGTACACAGCGGCCGTCGACAGAGTGAAGACCGAGTACCAGATCAGGTACCTACCGGCACCCACGCCGAAGTGCTCGGTACCCGGCACCACCGTGAAGCCTGCAGCGGCAACGGTGGAGACCGTCACCATCATGCCGAAGGCCGCAATTGTGGCCATCAGTCGCTGGCTCCGGTACCGGCGATCGAGCACTGCGCTCGATCCATCGTGAGGAGTCGGGGTCATGGGCTTCCACCTCTGGTGCTGGGGTCGGTCGTGCTGGTCGTCACCGAGTCGACGTGCGGAATGTCAGGTGCGCTTGAGCTGGACCTGCTTCCACTCGAGCAGCTCCTCGACACCCGCGAATCCGCCCTCGCGTCCGATGCCGGACTTCTTGTAGCCGCCGAACGGAAGCTGGAAGGAGCCGCTCGAGAGGTTCACGCTGATGTTGCCGGCTTCAAGGCGAAGGGCGATCGGGATCGCACGGTCCTCGGACATCGTGAAGATTCCGCCCGCGAGTCCGAATTCGGAGTCGTTGGCCATCGCGATGGCTTCGTCCTCGGTCTCGTACGACTGCAGAGTGATGACCGGGCCGAAGACCTCCTCGCGCACGATGCGCATGTCGGAGGTGACGTCGGCAACTAGCGTGGGGCGGACGAAGTATCCCTGGTCCAGGCCCTCCGGTCGCCCACCGCCGGCGATGATCGTGGCGCCCTCCGCTCGGGCGATGTCGATGTACCGCTCCACCTTGTCGCGGTGTGACGCCGACACGAGCGGGCCGATGTCGGTGTCCGGATCGGAGGGATCGCCGACCACGAGGCCGTCGTAGTACTTGGCGAGCGCCGTACGCCACGCCTGCTCCTTCGCCTTCGGCACGAAGAGGCGCGAGTACGTCGTGCAGATCTGTCCGGCCTGGGCCATGGTTCCCGCGAACACGAGTGGGGCGTGCTCCGCCGGGTCGAGATCATCGAGGATGATTCCGCCTGACTTGCCGCCGAGCTCGAGGGTGAGTGCGGTGACGTTCTCGGCAGCGTCCTTCATGATCTCGATACCGGCCTCCGTGCTGCCGGTGAACGAGATGTAGTTGAACTCCGGTCGCTTGGTGATCGCTCCGAGTGACTCACGACGTCCGGGGAGGAAGCTGACCTGGCCGGCCGGGATCCCGGCGGCCTCGATCGCCTCGGCGAGGACGAAGCTGCCCAGCGGATTCTCCGTGGCGATCTTGATGACGATCGGGCAGGCGGTGAGGAGCGCCGGCGCCATCTTCACGACGGAGACGTAGAAGGTCGTGTTCCACGGCACGATCCCCAGGACCGGCCCGATCGGCTCTCGGACGAGCAATGCCTCGAGGTTCCCGACGGTCACCCGTTCGGGGTCGTCGGAGAGCCTCTCGACGTAGCCGATGTGCGCACGGACCAAGGCCGCTGCGCCGGCCGCCATGACTTGGCCGCTGCGGATCGTTCCTCCGAAGTCGTGCACGTACGCCTGCGCCACCCGGTCGGCTCGTGCCTCGATCTCGACCGCGAGACGCTCGAGGTACTCGGCTCGCTCGGCGTACGTGAGGTGTCGCCACGGGCTGTTCGCGAAGGCGTCGACCGCAGCCGCGATGGCACGGTCGACGTCTGCCTCCGACGCCTCGGGGATCGAGCCGATCACCTCTTCGGTGGTCGGATTGATGATATCGAGGCGGTTGCTGCTCGCGGGCTCGACCCACGCGCCGCCGATGAACAGCTGGTCCCGCGTGAACAGGTCGTCGTCGAGCTTGCGCTCGGTCGTGATTGTCATGGTGCTTCCTTCGGGAGTGCGAGTTCAGTGGTTGGCGATGACGCTTCGGGCCACGCCACCGCCGGTGAGCATGCGGGCGTAGCCGTCGTTGATGTCATCGAGTGCGATGTTCTGGGCAACGAGGTCGTCGAGGTTGAAGCGACCCTGCAGGTACAGCTCGGCGTAGTACGGGACGTCGACCTTGAAGTTCGACGAGCCCATCCACACTGCGCGCACGCTCGCGCCGCGGAGGATCTCGGCGCTCGGGAGCTCGAAACGCGCACCCGGGGCCTGCATGCCGACGATGTAGACGGTGCCGTCGCGGCCGAGCATCCGATATCCCTGGCCGAGCGGACCGGGCAGTCCGGTCATCTCGAAGGCGTGGTCGACACCGTGGCCCCCGGTGATCTCGGCCACCGCCTCCACCGGGTCGACGTCGCGGGCGTTGACACCGTGCGTGGCACCGAACTTCTTGGCGAGTTCGAGCTTCTCGTCCTGGACGTCGACAGCGATGATCTTGCGCGCGCCGACCAGGGCAGCCGCCTGGATGGCGTTGAGCCCCACGCCACCGGCACCGAACACCACGACGGTCTGACGCGGGCGCACCTCTGCGCACCGCATGACGACACCCGCACCCGTCGCCACGGCGCAGCCAAGGACGGCTGCGCGGTCGAACGGCACACGCGGATCGATTGCCACGAGCATGCTCTGGTGGACGATCGTCTGCTCGGCGAAGCTGCCAATTCCGAGGAACTGCCAGAGCGGCTCACCATCGGCTGTGGTCATGCGGGGAGGTGCACCAGCGGCGCGAGAAGCACGCTCGGGGTGCCGGCACCAGACAGGGCGGCCTTCGCGACAGTTGTCGCACTCTCCACACGACCCGAGGCCGCAACCGACCACATGGTCACCGATCGTGAACTCGGTGACACCCTCGGCCACCGCGACGACGACGCCGGCGAGCTCGTGACCGAGCAGTGCGGGGAACGGTGTCCCGCGATCCTCGGAGACGAAGTTCCAGTCGCTGTGACACAACCCTGCTGCCTTCACGTCGACCAGGACCTCACCGGGTTGCAGGTCGGAGAGACGGATCTGCGAGAGGGTGAACTGGTTCGCCGCGACGCGGTCCACCACTGCCGCCCGCACGTCTTGACGCGGTGCGTGTGTGGGCGCCTGGATCGTCGTGTCGGTCATGCGTTGACCCTTTCGGTCTCGCGGTCCGCGATCTCGCGGACAGCATGTGCGTGGTCGAACCCGGGGTAGCCGTCGGCGGCCACCGCGGAACAAGTCGTGCGGTAGGTGCTGAACCCGCCCAGGTATGCGAGGAATACGCGGGGCTTGCCGGGAACGTTGACGCCCATGTACCAGGACGCCGCCCGCGGATAGAGCGTGTGGCTGGCCAGTTCGGCCACCCGCTCGACCCAGTCCGCCTGCGCGGCCGCTGTGGCCTCCGTCCGGGTGATGCCTTCCCGCCGCAGGTGCTCGAGGTAGTCGGCGATCCACTCGACGTGGTGCTCGATCGAGGCCACCACATTGGTCAGCACCGCGGGGCTGCCCGGACCGGTGACGGTGAAGAGGTTCGGGAATCCGTGGACAGCGAGGCCGAGATAGGACGTCGCGCCTTCGGCCCAAGCATCAGCCAGGGGCCGGCCGTTGCGGCCGGTGATCTCGATGCGCTCGAGGGCACCCGTGACGGCGTCGAATCCCGTAGCGAGGACGATGGCATCGAACTCGTGCTCGTGGTCATCGACGACGATGCCATTTCGGGTGAAACGCTCGATCGGGTTCTCCCGGATACTGACCAGGGACACGTTCGGACGGTTGAAGGTCTCGTAGTACCCCGTGTCGAGGGCGAGCCGCTTCGTGCCGATCGGGTAGTCGTGCGGTTCGAGCAGCTTCGCGGTCGCCGGGTCCTTCACGATCTGGTTGATCTTGTCGCGTACGAACTGGGCGACGAACGCGTTGGCCTCCTCCGAGACCAGGGTGTCGTTCAGCGTTGCGGTGACGCCGAGCCCGGTGGTGCGCCAGCGGCGTTCGAGCTCGCCGCGTGCAAGCACGGGATCGACGTCGGCGAAGGAGCCCATGGGCTGCTCTCCGAGGATTCCTGCGCGGGTGTGGGTGGCGGCTTCCCGGAGCACTGGGTAGTTCGCCTTGGTGACCTGTCGCTCGCGGTCGGTCAGCGGCCGGTTGGCTGCCGGGACGGTGAAGGTCGCCGTCCGCTGGAAGACGGTCAGTTCGGCTGCCTGCTCGGCGATGAGCGGAATCGACTGGATCCCGGAGGAGCCGGTACCGATCACGGCGACCCGCTGGCCGGTGAAGTCGACGCCGCCCCGCGGCCAGCGACCGGTGTGGTGGATCGGACCGGTGAAGGTTTCCATGCCCGGGAAGCTCGGTTCGGACGGCACTGACAAGTTGCCTGTGGCCGCGATCAGGTACCTCGCCTCGAAGGTGGAGTCCTGGTCCGTCTCCACGACCCAGACGTCCCGGGCCTCATCGAAGGCCGCCGCCGTGACGGTCGTGTCGAACTCGATGCTGCGACGGACGTCCCAGCGCTCGGCGACGAAGTTGATGTACTCCAGAATCTCTGGCTGCGCCGCGTACTTCTCGGACCAGTTCCATTCCTGCTGGATCTCGTCGTCGGAGTAGGAGTAGAACTCCGACTCGAAGTCGCACCGCGCGCCCGGGTAGCGGTTCCAGAACCAGGTGCCGCCGACGTCCTCTCCGCGCTCGAGGACCTTGACGTCGTAGCCGAGCTCGTCGCGCAGCCGGTGGATCAGCAGCATTCCGGAGAATCCCGCCCCGATGACGACGACGTCGTGGCGCGAAGGTTCGGTGGTCGACTTGCTCATGACACTTCCTGTCTGTTCGTGAACACCGCGTTGCGGAGATACGCGGCAAGCCATTCGATGGCCTCGTTGCTGGCAGGCAGGACGTTCACCATCTGGAAGAAGGCGTGCATCTGCCCGTCAAAAAGTCGTTGCTTCACGGGTACGCCCGCCGAAAGAAGTCGTGCGGCGAACTCAACGCCTTCATCCAGAAGGGGATCGTGCTCTGCCAAGACCATGGCGGTCGGCGGGAATCGGGTCAGGTCATCGACCCGAATGGGACTCGCCCTCGGGTCGCTCCGATCCGCGGTGCCGAGGTAGTGGTCGAGGAACCAACGCATGCTGTCGCGAGTGATGAGCTGTTGATTCTGCGGGTCCACGTACGAGGGTCGACCGCTGTCCGTGTCGGTGACCGGGTATATCAGGAGCGCTGCGGCGATCTCGAGGCCCACATCGGCTGCACGCAACGCGGTGTTGATGGCGAGGTTGCCTCCGGCGCTGTCGCCCGCGACGACCCAGGGCTCTGCGCTTCCCGGGACGTCGGCGAATTGGCTTGTCGCCCACTGGAACGCGTCCCAGGCGTCATCGACTGGACCGGGAAACGGGTGCTCCGGCGCGAGCCTGTAGCCGATGAGGATCACTGTCGTGTCCGCTGCGGCCGCGAGGGTGCGCGCGAGGGTGTCGTAGCCGTCGATCTCGCCGAGGACGAAGCCGCCCCCGTGGAAGTAGATGACCGTGCCTCGCGGGCTGTCCGACGGGATGAAGATCCGTGCGGGAAAGGTCCCTCCGTCACGTGCCGGTACAGGCACATCGACGACCCGGTGCATCTCGGGGCCGCGACCGAACACTTCCCATGCACCGGCGCCGGCGGCCCGTGCTTCAGCGGGCGTGGAATCGACCAGGGGTCGCGTGCGGTTCTGCGCGATCGCCTCGAGCAGCTGCTGCGTCGACTGGTCAATCACGTGCTGCCCGCCCACTTTCACGCCGAGCGCGTTCGTGGCGCATGTCGGCTTCGTCTACATCGGTGTGACCCAGCCCACTGGCTGAGGCCCACTCAGTATCGAGACCCGGACGGTTGCAAAGCATTGGTCAGATGGCACACATGTGTGACCCACGTCGCGCCAAATGGCAGACGGACTACGACAACGCCTCGTAGATCGCCGCGATGTAGGCGTTCGAGCGGTCAGAGCCGATGATGCCGGGAGCCATCTTGTTCATGGCGTACGCGATGGTCACTCCGTCGTCGGGGTGCATCACCACCATCGAGCCACCCCACCCTCCCCAGAAGCAGGTCCGCCTGCCGTTGTCCGGGATGGAGGGAACTGTCTGCGGCTCCGGTAGGGCGAATCCCAATCCCCATCGCAGCGGAATGCCGAGCACCAGGTCGATGCCGTTCGCTTGCTCCTCGAAGATGCGGTCGATCGTGTCCGGGCTGAGCATCTTGGTCCCATCGACGACGCCGCCACGGGAGATCGGAGACAGCGTCCTCGCCAATGACCGCGCGTTCCCGTGACCGTTGTGGGCGCCCATGTCGGCTCGGCGCCAACCGAGTGTGTTGGCTGCCCTGGCGTCGCCGACCGGTCCGGTGAAGGTCTTGACCATCGGGTGATCGGGCGGGAGGGCGCTGAGGTCGAAGTCAATCGGCGGCGGAGGGATGATCTCGGCGACCCGGGGGTCGTCGGCTTCAACGACGCCGATCTGGAAGTCGGCTCCGAGGGGAGCCGCGATCTCTGTTCGGACGAACTCCTTCAGTGTCATGCCCGTGACTCGTCGCACGACCTCTCCGACGAGCTGTCCCAGGTTGCACGCGTGGTATCCAGAGGCGGTACCTGGCTCCCACCACGGCGCCTGACGCGCCAGTTGCTCCGTCGACCGCTCCCAGTCGTACATGTCCTCGATCACCCACGGCGTCTCCCAACCGGACACCCCGGAGGTGTGAGACATGAGGTGCCTGACCTCGACGGATCCCTTGCCGTTGGCGGCGAACTCCGGCCAGTACTCGGCGACGGGAGCTGAGAGGTTGATCAGTCCGCGGTCGGCCAGCAGCAGCGCTGCCATGTTGGTAACGGGCTTGGTCGAGGACCACACATTGACGATGGTGTCCTCGCGCCATGGCCGCTCGCGCGCAGCGTCCGCGTAACCGCCCCACAAGTCCAAGACCGTCTCGCCGTGAATGTCCACGTGGAGGGAGAGGCCTAGTTCCTCGCCCGACTGGAGGTTGTCGCCCACCAGCTTCTTGACATGCGCGAAGCGCGGATCGGCCGTGCCGTGGAGTTCGTCGGACATCGGGGCCCTCCTGGGGCTCGAGCATAACCGTGACCGCTGTCACGGCCGGCACAGACTAAGACGAACAAGACACACGGTCAAGAGTTGGACTGTTACAGTCGGACTTTTATGACCTCGGTATCAGACCTACCCACTACGCACCCGCGCCAGGTCGTCGCAATCGTGCTGCGCTGGCACCAGAAGGTCGGCCTCTTCCGCAGAAGCCAAGCAGTCGGACACGATCGCGGACTCTGGCACTGCATCACCGGATACATCGACCCCGGCCTCGACCCGCGGACGCAGGCCCTCCTTGAGGTTCACGAAGAGACCGGACTGCGTACCGTCGACCTTGCCGCACTCCACACCGGTCCGACACTGCAGATCGGCGACACGGGTGGTCACCAATGGATCGTGCACACCTTCGTCGGCGAGACCATGCATCGCAGGCTGCAGCTCAACTGGGAGCACGATCGGTACCGGTGGGTTAGTCCACGCGCAGTGGGTCGGTACACCACCGTGACTTGGCTCGACGAGGTCATTCAGGCGGTGGGCGCGGAGGCGCGCACCTGAAAACTGCGCAGCACCGTCGGCGTCGCAGCATTGCTGCTCGCGGTAGCGCTCGCCCAATACCGTCAATACCGCAGATTCGACGACCTGAGTCCGGGCGTCCGCGGCCGGGACGACGCAGGCCGTCCGCTCGAGGTCCGCAGTGACGAGCGCGACGACTGATTGAGCAAGATGCCTACCGCGAGACTCGTTCGGTATGCCGGTCTCCTGAACAGTGCGCGTGACGGGGCCGATGACGCAGGCCGCATCAATCGGGCTCTGCGCGACGTTTCGCTGATACCCACGCCCGGGACGGTGGACGCCCGCCCGGGCGGACCAACTGACACCTCAATGACTTTCCGTCCGACACTTCCTCACAGCGCCTCCCGTTCTCGGCACCCGCAGACCTACCGTGAGCTCGTCAAGGGCGCGTAGCGGACGAGGCTTCTGGGGCACCCACGATTTGATCGGTGCACAGATCTAGCCCACACCACACCCCGCTGCCCGCGATGAAACAGGTTCTCCCATCGCTTCTGAGCTTGGCGCCCGCGAGGTCGTCCTTGTCGACTCCCTCCCCCGCAACCACATGGGCAAGGTCCAGAGGAAGCAGCTCCTATCGAACTGACTCGTGAGAAGTTGAACCCACTCCGCGAGACGCCCTCAACGCCAAGGACGAAGTCCCTCCTCCGAGACGCGTGGACCATGCGCGTGTCCCGACCTCGAATGGACGGGCTGTCGGCTGAAGTCCGATGACTTAACGTGCGAACTCACTTCGCACCACGCAGACCCGACCAGTCAGCCCTGCATGACCGTCACTCGTCTCGCCCTCCTCGGGCACCGAGTGTGGGCGCAGCTCCGAAGCAGGGCCTCATCGGCCACCTACGCGGGTCTGCCCGACGCGCAGGCCCGCCGGAGCGAGCTCCGCGGCCCAGCGTGAGCCAGCAGCCAGAGTCGTCGCAGCTTCGGGAAGGAAGGGGAAGAGCGTGTACACGTGCACCGAGTCGTCCACCAACTCAAGTGTCACGTCCGCGCCCGCCGCCTTCGCCCGCTCGGCGAATCGCGTGGTGTCGCTCTCGAGAACCTCTCCACGGACCGCCGAGAGATAGAGCGGCGGCAACCCCGAAAGGTCGCCGAACAAGGGTGACACCATCGGATCGGTCGGCTCATGGTTCTGGAAATACGAGGCGCCCAGGACCGTCAGTGAATCGCGGTGGGAAGCGGGGTCCTCCCCTGAGTACCTGAGCACCGATGGTCCGCTGAGCGTCAGGTCCGTGAATGGACAGACCGCGAACACTCCTGCCGGGGCGGGAAGTCCTGCTCGGTCGAGGCTCTGCGCGAGCGCGAGCGCGATACCGCCCCCCGCCGACTCGCCGCTCAGGATGATTGTCCCCGGATCGACCCCCCGGGCGAGCAGCCCCCGGTAGGCGGCGAAGGCGTCGTCGATGGCAGCGGGATAGGGATGCTCGGGCGCGAGCCGGTAGTCGACCGTGAAGCACTCGGCATCGAACGAGGCCGAGAGACGGCCGGCGTACTCGAGGGAGCTGCCCGCCGACCCGAGGACGTACGCACCTCCGTGGAAGTGCAACAGGGTCCGCCCGGGATCGGTCACCGCCGGTGCTGCGACGCGCAGCGTCGGGACACCGTGCAGCTCGATCGACGTGACGTCGAGGTCCGGCGGGCTCGGGAACTGCGTGCGCAGGAACCGGTCGTAGGCGGCACGTTGACCCGGATGACCCGCCGCGATGTCCTCCTGACCGATCGCGCCTCGCCACAGGTCGAAGGCCCTCTGGCTCTCCGGTCGCTTCATGCGCACGCCTTCCTTGGCCGAGCTCAGTCCGATGACGTCACCGACTGGCTGGTCCATCGCCGCGACCGGGTCGTGACCCCACGCGAACTCCCACGAGGTCTGCGCCAACGGGTCGATCCGCTGCATGCCCTTCCAGCGCCCGTTGCGTGCCCGCACGGAGACCTCGTCGGGCTCGTGCGCCATCTTCACGGCGAAGCGTGCGCCGGCCTGGATGCGCGTCGTGCGGGGTTGGCGACGGCGCTCGTACTCGATCAGGGCCTCAGCGATGCCGGAGGACCCGTGCCGCTCCAGGCAGACTGCCAACGTCCACGCGTCCTCCATCGCCTGGCACGCGCCCTGGGCCAAGTAGGGCACCATCGCGTGCGCGGCGTCGCCGAGCAGGGTCACGCGACCCTGCGTCCAGGTGGGAATGGGATCGCGGTAGTACATGCCGGTGATGAAGGTGGAGTCGATCGCCTCCAGCATCCGCCGGACCTTGGGCTCGGCACCCTCGAAGGATCGGAGCAGCTCGGCGGTGTCGCTGGTGTCGGTCCACGACTCCCGGTGCACCTCGGGAGCAGGGACGGCGGCGAGCACGCTGTAGAGGTCCTCGCGCACCCAGTACGAGATGATGTTCCGCTGGACCCCGAACCAGTTGTTGCCCGCGACTGGCAGATCCAGTCCCTGGAGTCGCTCACGGGGGATCAGGGCACGCCACATCAGGATGTTGGCGAACTGCTTCTCCTCCGGCCCCACGATCAGGTCGCGCACCACCGAGTGGATGCCGTCAGCACCGACGACCGCATCGCCGCGGATCAGCTCTCCCGACGCGAGCCGGACCGTCACGCCTTCGGCGTCGTGGTCGACGCCGGCCACCGCCGAGCCGAGGCGGACGCATTCTTCCGGAAGCGCGTCGCGCAAGATGTCGACGAGGTCCGCACGGTGGACGTTGTACATCTTGGCGCCGTACCAGTCGGCGGCCGTCGCGCCCAGGGGTGCGATGTACAGGAGCTCGCCTGTGGCCAGGTCCCGGTAGTCGTACCGTTCGGGCACCGTCGCCACCTTGGCGAGCGCTGGCTCGAGGCCCAGCTCCCGCATCACGATCGTGCCGTTGGCCGCCACCTGGACGCCGGCCCCGATCTCGGTGAGCTCGTCGGCCCGTTCAAGCACGAGGACGTCGATTCCGTGGTGTCGCAGCGCCGCAGCGGCCGTCAGGCCGCCGATGCCGCCGCCGACGATGATGATCTTCATACGTAAGTCCTTCTGGGGAGAAGTGAAAGGAGGTCGACGGTTTTCGCGTCGACCGAGTCAGGACGTGCTGTCGCGCACCTGGAGGACGAGCTTCCCGGTGTTGGCGCCTTGATAGAGCGCCAGCAGCGTCTGGCCGAAGGCGTCCACGCCACCGTCGACCACGGTCTCCCGCGCCACCAGGGTGCCGTCCGCGATCCAGCCAGCGATCTCGCGCTCCGCTTCCGCGAACTCGTCCTCGTGATCGAAGATGACAAACCCGGTCATGGAAGCGCGGGCGACCAGAAGCGACATGTAGCGCCGCGGGCCGGGTGGCAGCGTGGTGCTGTTGTAGCTGGAGACGGCACCGCACAGGACGATCCGTGCACCGCGGGCCAGGTTCGCCAGTCCCGCGTCGAGGATCTCGCCCCCGACGTTGTCGAAGAAAACGTCTACCCCTTGCGGGGCCACGCCGCGCAGAGCCCGGCTCACGTTCTCGGAGCGGTAGTCGATGGCGTGGTCGAATCCGAGGTCGAGCAGCCACTGCCGCTTCTCCTCCGTCCCGGCCAGCCCGACCACCGTGCACCCCATCGCCTTCGCGATCTGTCCCGCGACACTGCCGACGGCGCCCGCCGCGGCCGATATCAGCACGGTCTCCCCTGCCGACAGGCGTCCGATCCTGAGCAGTCCGACGTAGGCGGTCATGCCAGGGATGCCCAGCGCCCCGAGCCAGGTCGGTGACTCCGCCGTTCGCGTGTCGATCAGCCGCACGCCCTGGCCGTCGCTGATCGCGTGCTCACACACGCCGAACATCCCGGTGACCGTGCTCCCCACGGGAAACCCGTCGTGGCGGGAGGCGACGACCGTCGCCGCCGCGTTGGCCCGCATCGCGTCGCCGATGGCGACGGGCTCCAGGTAGGAACGGACGTCGTTCAGCCAACCGCGCATGCCTGGGTCGACGGAGACGTAGTCCACAGCGACGACGAACTGTCCCGGTGCCGGGTCGGGGACCGAGCGGTCGAGAACCTCCCAGGTCGAGGCGTCGGGAAGCCCGCTCGGGCGTTCACGCAGGATGACGTCCCGCGAGGGCCACATCACTCGACCCCCACGAACTCGCCATCGACGGCGTGCGTCCACACGAGGACGTCTGCGGTGTGCGCGTTGCGTCTCTCGGGACCGAACGTGCCCGGCGTCTTGGTGAAGGTTTCCATCTCGATCCCGGACTCCCACGCCTCGACGATCGCGTTCCCGTCGGCGGACGGACCAGCCTCGCGCAGCGCCGCGACCACCATGGAGGCCGCGCCGGCGCCGCCGAGCTCGGGGAATCCACCGACCGGTTCGATCCCAGCCGCCTCGAGAAGCTCGTACAGACCCGTCTGATTCTCGAGCACAGCAGCACTGTCGATGATGTTGGCGACCGTGAAGCCCTCGGCCGCGGGACCCGCCGCCTCCAGGATCGCGTCCTGCGCCAGCGACATGCCACCGAAGCCGGGCACGTCCAGACCGATGGAGTCGGCCGCGCGCAGGAATCCCGAAGCCAGTCCCGTCGCGGAGACCGCCACGAACACGGCGTCCGGATCGGCGTTGCGCAGGCGCGACGCTTGCGCGGAGACGTCCGTGGCGTCGAGCGGTGCGCTGGCGGTGGCGACGATCTCCACGTCCCTGTTCTCCGCAGCCAGCTCCTCGAACAGCTCGGCACCGTACTGGCCGAGCGCGTCCTCCTGGTGGAACACGGCGATGCGGGTGTGTCCCTCTGCCACCATGCGGTCGAAGATCGCCGGAATCATCTCCTCGTCCCCGACGGTCGCCAGGAACGTGTACGGCCCGCTGATGCCGACCGCGGTGTTGAGGCCCAGGATCGGCACCTCCGCCGCGGTTGTCACGGCGCTCATGGCCTGGGTGGCGCTGCCGGTGGTCGAGCCGATGATGGCCACGACGCCCTCGTCGACCAGTGACTGCGCCGCCGAGGCGGCTTCTGTCGGGTTGGTCTTGTCGTCCTCGACGATCAGCTCGATCTTGCGGCCGTCGATCCCACCCTGGTCGTTGACGTCGTCGATGTAGGCCTCAGCAGCGTCGCGTTCCGGGATGCCGAAGGGTGCAGCCGGCCCGCTCAAGGACAGGACGACGCCCACCTTGATCGAACCGCCCTCGTCGTCGCTGGATCCTGCTCCGCAACTGGCGACGAGCAGACTGGATGCTGCGACGGCTGCGGCGACGTGCGTGAAGCGGATGATGCGTCGGTGTTGCATGGTGTCCTCCGGTTGGTGGGTCGAACGAGGTCAGTGAGTTCGGGGCTCGCCGGGGGGCGGTGCCGTCGATTGGAAGTAGGAAGCGAAGACTCGTTCACGGTCGTCGAGCTCTGCCGCCGGTCCGTGGTGGACGAGAGCACCGGAGCTCAGGACGAGGAAGCGGGTGCAGAAGGTCCGGATAAAGGCCGCATTCTGTTCCGCGACCAGTACCGCGATGCCCTCGTCGCGAATGCCCAGCAACGCCGTCGCGATGTCGTTCATGACCTTCGGTGCAAGCCCTTGGCTGGGCTCGTCCAGGAGAAGTACGTGCGGATCGCCCGCGAGCGCTTTCGCGATCGCGACCATCTGCTGCTCGCCGCCGCTCAGCGTGCCCACGCGAGCGCCGGATCGACGCGCGAGGAACGGGAAGAGTGTGACGCTGCGTTCAACCAGCTCGGCTCGGCGCGCCCGCGGCGCCAGGCGAGCTCCGAGCAGGAGGTTGTCACGAACCGACATCGGTCCGAACACCCCACGGCCCGTGGGCACGAGGGCCAACCCGCCGCGGGCGCGGCCGCTGGCAGACAACCGCGAGAGGTCCCGTCCCATGACGTGGATCTGACCGTCGCCGGCGACACGCCCGGCGAGGGACTCGAGCAAGCTGGACTTCCCGGCGCCGTTGGGGCCCAGCAGGCCGACGATCTCGCCCGTTGCCGCTTCGAGGTCCACGCCGTGGACGACCCGGAGACTGCCGTGGCGCGCGGTCACTCCACGCACGGTCAAGGTGTCTGTCATGCCGTGGCCCCGAGGTAGCTGTCCACGACTGCACGATTCCCGGCGATGGCCTGTGGAGTACCCGTGGCCAGCAGGCGACCACGATCTAGGACTGTCACCGTATCGGCGTGCTGTCGCACGAAGGCGAAGTTGTGTTCGATCAGGAGCACGCCGAGTCCGTGTGCGGCGAGGCCGCGAATCGAGCTCCCGAGCAACTCGAGCTCGGCCCCGCCGAGTCCGGCTGCCGGTTCATCGAGCATGACGTACCTGGGCTCCAGCAGGGTCGCTCGAGCCACTTCCACCAGACGCAGCTGCCAGACGGGGATCTCAGACCCACGCCGCTGGAGGACGTCGGTCAGTCCGAACCGCTCGGCCGCCTCATGGACGGCAGTGACATCTCCGCGTTCCTCGCGTCGGCAGCGGGGGGTGCGCAGGACGCTGCCCGGAAGCCTGGTGCGATTGAGACGGTGGCGAGCCATGGCGATGTTGTCGGCGACCGAAGCGTCCGGGTCGATCCGCGGAGTCTGGAACGTCCTGGCGATCCCCCGACGGGCCCTGCGGTGCGCCGAGGATCCCTCGGCCGCGATCCCGTCGATCCAGACGGTTCCACGATCGATGGCGACAAATCCGGTGAGGCAGTTCACCAGGGTTGACTTCCCCGCGCCGTTGGGTCCGATGAGACCGGTGACCTCACCAGGTTCGACGTGCACAGAGGCGCCGTCGAGTGCTTGTACGCCACCGAAGGCGACGTGGATGTCCGTGGCCGTCAGGCTCATGCGGAGGCCTTCTTCCTGAAGGGCGAGACCGGCGTGCTGCGGCGGATGCCGAGCAGACCCCGAGGTAGGAGCACGATCGCGGCGATGATCAAGAGCCCGTAGAACAGACCGGCGAGGTCCTCTGACGGCAGCAGGTCGAGCGCCAGCACCACGACGAGTGCTCCGACGACCGGGCCCACCGGCGAGTAGCGGCCTCCGATGACGGCCATCGCCAGCGCAGCGATCGACATCTCGATCGAGAGTGACTCGGGCGCGAGGTAGCCGCTGGAGTGCGCGAAGAGGAATCCGGCGAGGCCGGCGACGGCGCCGCTGAGGGCGAAGACCGCGCTCAACCGCACCGGCACGGCAACACCGAGGGAGCCCGCGAGGACCGGGTCGCTCGCGGCACCACGCACGGTCCTCCCCTCGGCTGAGGTGCTGATGTTCGTGGCGATCAGCACCACGAGGGCCACGACCGCCCAGACGACCAGGTGAGTTCCTTCGCGCGAGTCCAGCGGCGCGGGAGCCTCGATTCCGGGTAGTCCGATGTAACCACCCGTCAGATCCCCCCCGCGGGTCAGCGCGAAGTGGACCAGCTCGCCGAACAACAGGGTCGCCAGCGCGAGTGCCAGTGCGGACAGACGGACCAGGAGACGTGCGAGCACGTAGGCGAGTCCGGCCGCCAGGGCCATGGCAAGCACCATCCCTGCCCAGGGGTTCCACTCGTAGCGCGTGGTGACGATCGCGGACCCGTAGGCCCCCACGGAGGCGAACGCCGCCTGGCCGAGGGACAAGATGCCCGCCTGGCCGTAGCTGATGCCGACCGAGAGGGCCAGCAGCGCGTAGATGCCTGCGACTCGCGAGAGCTCGAGCGAGGACGGGTCGGACTGGATGAGGACCAGGGCGAGACCGGCACCGACGAGCACGACGGTCGGCCAAAGCAAGGACTTCACGGCCGGACCGTCCTGTCGTCGAAGTCGAAGACGCCGCTGGCCAGGACGATGAACACGAAGAGCACGGGCACGGCAGGCCCGATTCCCGCCGGCGCATAGCCCGAGCCGAGCGCCTCGACGACACCGATCGTGAGTCCGCCCAACACCGCCGTGACGGGGCCGCGAAGTCCGAAGAGGATCACCGCGCCGATCGCCGAAAGCGTCAGGCCGAGTCCGAACTCGAACGAAAGACCACTCGTCATGACCAGGAGCGCTCCGGCCAACGCCCCGAGCATCCCTCCGAGCACGAACACCAGCGACTGCAACCGGCTGACTCCGATCCCGACCAGGGACGCGTCAGCAGGGGAGGCCGCGGAGGCGCGCATCGCCCGACCGAGGCCCGTGTACCGCAGGACCACCACGATCAACCCGAGGATCACGGCGACGGCGGCGAAGTTCAGGAAGACCTGCGGATTGATCCGAACTCCGCCGATCTCGATCGGAACCTCGAAGTTCGCCTGGAACGCCGGATCGATCCCGAAGATGGCCTGGGCCAGTGACCCCAGGGCGATCAGCACCCCGACACTGACCAGGCCCGGCGCCATGGGATCGGTCGCCCCGAGGCGACGGAGCGTCACGAAGAGCGCAGCTGAGACCAGGCCGCACAATGCGCCCACCCCGAGGGCCAGCGCAAGGCCCGTCGAGCGGTCGCTGGCGGTGGCGAAGGCCATCCCCCCCATGACGGCGTAGCCGCCGATGGCGAGGTCGAGCGTGTGGGCGGTCAACCACACCAAGCTGAGCGGGATCGCGATCAGGGCGTACAGCGCCCCGAGGGCGAGGCCCTGGACGACGAACTCGATCATCGCGCCTCCTCTGCACGTGGGTTGCCGATGGCGCCTCGCGCGCGACTCCAGGCGGGCGGGACTTCGATCCATGCCCCGTCCGTGAGCCCGTCGCGCAGCTCGCGCTTCAAGGTCTTGCCCGCGGCGTTGCGCGGTAGCGCAGCGGTACGCAGGTGGAGCCGCTCGGGCACCTTGAAGGCCGCGACATTCGTCGCCACGTGCTCGATGACGGTGCGTGCCTCAAAATCCGGTCCCGGGACGATCACGGCTCCCACCCGCTCGCCCAATCTGGCATCGGGGATGCCAACGACGACCGCGTCCAGCACTCCGGGAGCGGCGAGTAGCGCGCTCTCGACCTCGACGCTGAAGACGTTCTCGCCCCCGCGGTTGATCATGTCCTTCAATCGGTCAACCAGATAGATGCGACCATCGGCGTCGATCCGGCCACCGTCGCCGGTGCGCATCCAGCCCTCGACCGTTTCAGGCGGTCGCAGACCGTCGGAGGCCCAGTACCCGCGGGTCACTGTCTGACCACGGACCACCAGCTCGCCAACCCCGCTGCGGGGGTCGGCATCCAGGATGCCCACGTCCATGGCTGGCACGGGGTAACCGATGGAGTCGGGGTGCTGGAGAGCCTCGTCACCCATGATCACGGTGGCCAGGGAGCTCGTCTCGGACATGCCGAAACCGTTGGCGATGACTGCCCCCGTGAAGCCGTCCGCGATCATCGCGACCAGCTCGGGTGAGACGGGCGCTCCGCCGTACACGGCCCACCGGACGCTCCGGACCCGCGATGGCGAGAACGAGGGGTCCCGCACCAGCGCGTAGTACAGCGCCGGGACCAGCACCAGGAAGTTGGCTCGGTGGCGCTCGACGAGGTCGAGGTACTCGGCCGCCTGGGGTGCGGCCTGGATGACAACTGTGCCACCGACCAAGAGGGTCACGATCATCTGTCCGCTGCATCCAGTGACGTGGAACAACGGCACGGCCGCGACCGTGGTGACCTGGCCCTCGTCATGTGACGGCAGACCGAAGGTTCGTCGCACCGACTCCACGACGGACAGCAAGGCCTCGTGGGAGGAGGTCGCTCCCTTCGGACCGCCCGTGGTGCCGCTGGTGTAGAAGATGGCCGCAAGGTCGCGCCCCGCCACACTCGAGTCCCAGATGGGGTCGCCCAGAGGGACCTCGTCGATCGATCGGAACACCCGCGCGGGGTCGCAGTCTCGCAGGATGTGCTCGAGCTCGGCGGGTGAGAGCCGTGTGTTCAACGGGGCGGCGATCGCTCCCGCCGCCATAATCCCGAAGAAGATTTCCACGAAAGCAGCGGAGTTGGAAAGGACCAGCGCGACTCGGTCGCCCGCCGAGACGCCCTCGCTCCGGAGTCCGCCCGCGATCCGCTGCACGCGATCCCACAGTTCCGCGTACGTGATCTCGCGTCCATCCACGTCAACCAACGCGAGCCCGTTGGGATGCGTCTCAGAGCAGTTCCGGAGCGCATGCAAGACCGACCGCGGCAAGGTCTCATAGCCAACCGCGCCGTCAGATCGGCGCAGGACGCCAGAGGCGCCCCCGGTTCCGTCCTGCCCGCGAGTGATCGGGAAGATGACGCCGCCGCTCGCGACAGCCGGTTGGGTGTGATGCATGTCATATACGGTCACGGTCAGGCCGCCGAATAGATACGGACGTCGGAACAGACTCCACACGGACGTTCTTGTTCGAACTCACAAATTCAGTCCAGGGCGCGCTCGCGGAACGATCGGACACCGCCGCCGCGGGGGACGCACTAGTCTTCCTCGATGCAGCAGCACAGCTCCGGCCCGCCATCTCGCCTAGGTGACCTCATCGAGGATATGCTCGGTTCACTCGACGTCCTGGCCGTACGCCTGCGCGACCGACTCTTCGAGGAGACCACGGGCTACCAGTTGCTCGACCCCGACGCCATCCTGGTGGAGTTCGCAGCCAACTTCGAGAGCGTACTGAAGTCGTGCCGGCCCGACGCTGCTGGACCCTCGCCGAAGGACATTGCGGAGGCCGAGGCGAGGGGCGCTGATCGTGAGCGTCGGGGGATTCCGCTCGAGGACGTGCTCCGTGGTTGGCGAGTCGGGGTGGAAATCGTCTTCGAGCACGCGCAGGCGGTCGTGCAGGAGTTCGGCAGGTCCCCGGAGCTTGTCATCGATTTCACGCGGGCAATCCTGCGATCGTCGGACCTCTACACTTCCGCGACGGCACGGGGACATCGTCACGCCGAGCTCGAGATGACTGTGGCCTCCATCGAACGACAGGTTCGCCTCGTCCGACAGATGCTGCTGGAGGAGGGATCTGCAACTGAGTCCCTCGAGCTGTTGGATGCGGTCGGACTACCGGCACAAGCGCAGATGCGGGCGTTCTGCGCACCTCACGAGTCACCGAGCGGACGGTCCGAAATGGCTCGATGGGTGGGGATGGACCGGCCCGACCGGCCCCCGCTCGGCATCGTGGCGGCCGTCGAGCAACACCTCATCGGGTTCTTCGTCACGATGCCTGCTCAGGCCCCAACCCTCCTCACGGCGGTGGGATCCTCGGTCGACCGTATCGACCTCCCCCGATCCTTCCGCGAAGCCCGACGAACCCTTCGCGCGGCGGTCGCCTGCGGGATGACGCCGGGACTGGTGACCCCCGACGACCTAGGGCTGATGCTCGCTGTTCACGACGATCTCGACGTCCGGGAGACGATGTCACGTCGCTACCTCGTACCTGTGCTGCAAACGCACGCGGGCGAAGCGGTGCTCGAGACAGTTCGATCCCACTTCTCCCATCGGCAACAGGTACACCAAACTGCTGCGGCGCTGTTCGTCCACGCCAACACCGTGCGATACCGCCTCAACCGGTTCGAGGAGCTCACTGGCGCGGACCTGCGTGACGCTTGGACGATCGCTGAGGTGGCGTGGGCGCTCCGCTCCCACGCCCTCGAGGATGGCAAGCCAGTCACGCCGGGCCGGGACCCGCGCCCGGGCTCGCCGCTGCCCGCCGGGCGACCCCGATCCGCGAATCCGCGACGCCGACGTCAGGGAGAGTCCGAGAACGACGATCTGACGTTCAAGTAGGCTCGCCGATGGTATTTCGTGATGGGTTGACGGGCGTCGCCGTGTGGTCGACCGGACAACCCGGGAACGTGACCTCACCCGTTTCGTTCGCTGCACTAACCGCAGCGAACGCCGGAGGCCCATCACGCGGCTGAGATGTCACGCGACATGTCGACAGATGTGGGCAAAATGTGGGCACGGGTCGGAGGCTCCCGCCCCTGACGGATGGCAGCAATCCCTGCCATGTCAGCCGTTTCTGGTGGCCGGCACCTGGCAATGGCGGTGGGATTGCAGCCCATCGGCGCAGCTCGACCTATCCGATTGCCCAGTACGACTCGTCCGTTTCACGGAACCTCCGGCGGCCGCAATGCCAGACGGCGTCAGCGGTTGGGCGCCGGGGAAGCGCCGGGTTGCGTGGGGACTGGGACGGGGAGCCGCCCCGTCGCCGGAGCAGCCGGTGCCTGTCCGGTCCGCGCGGCCGACCGGTAGAGGGGATCCAGTGCAGCCGATCGACGAACGGCCTCAACAGAGGCGCTGTACGCCAGATCGAGGGGTTCGCGGATGATCCCGCGCGCCGGCTGCGGGAGGATGATGGCTCGCGCCTGGTGGAGATCAGCGGCCGAAACCAGGGAACCAAGATTGCCGTTTCGAGGTACCCGGTCCCGGAGCTGACGGTTGATGGCTCGGGCCGGAGCCATGAGTTCCCGATCATCAACGAGGTCCCGCGCGGCGGCGGTGAGTCCCATCGAGGTGGCCAGGTGTGCCGTGAACGATTCGAAGATGTCGATGTCCTCAGCGCGTGAGGTTGGTGACGCGAGATCAGCGAACTGGGACCGGACGCCTTCGCCGACGGTCAGCAGGTCTGTAGACGGCAGGGCATGGCCGAAGCTGAAGTCGCCGGCCACCTTCGCGACGTCTCGCCAGGCAGTTGCTGCTCCGGCGATGGCGGGATCCATCCGGTCGGCGGTGAGGTGGTCGATGACGCCGAGGGAGTGCGCTCGCGCTGTCGCCGCGCGGAAGGCGTCGAAGGTTGCGACTTCCAGGGTGGCGACGTGATGCAGGGTGACTGTGGACCTGTCGGACATGAGTGCGCGATGGGCCAGAACGTCCCACCGTCCGAGGGCGACGGCAAGCGAGTCAGCCGGGGTGTCCGGTCGGAGGGAACCGGTCAGCGCGAGCGTCTCGATCGCCTTGAGCCTCTGCGACACGACTCGTGCGGCGGTCTGCTCGGCCGTCGAGTCCGCTACCCGGCGAAAGGCCAAGTCGAATGCGTGATCTCGTGCGCGTTCGGACACCAACTCGGATCCGATCCACAGCACAGCAGTCAGGAGTCGCTGCGCCGTCTCTACATCGGTGGAGGAGTCCGGGGGCGTGGCACGGGTCGCTGCGACCAGAGCGGTGTGCACCGGCTCGAGAGCGGGACTGGGATTCGCGTTTCCTGGCCACGACTTGCTCTGCTCCGAGGACGCCATTGCGGCGGACATCAGGGAGATCCGTTCAACGGTGCGGGTCGGGTCAGGTGCCGGCAGCCGGTCGTGAGCCGCGTGGGCAGCCTTCGCGACTAGCACCCAGCCGCGCACGAGCTCTCCTGCGTCGAGGCCACTGGTGGTCCGCGCCCGGAGCATGTGCATCTGGGCGTCCTTGAGGTGGTCAAGTGAGTTCGGCATAGCGCGCCATTCCGTTCACGACTCTGCCGATGCTCACGAGAACCAGCTCGAGCTCGGTGCCTGGCCCTGCGGCGACCAGATCCAGGAACTCCTGCGCCAAGGACTCGAGGTCATCTCTGTTCCCCGCAGCCTCGTTGTCTGGCACGGCGAGCTCCTGACCGGCCCACTGGCGAAGTCGCTGGCACGCCGCGAGAGCGTCGTAGGAAAGGATCGAAACCTCCGACGTGACATGGAGGTCCTGTCCGGTTGCATTCCACTGGGCGGTCTCGTGGTGGATGGCACCGAGTGTCTTGATGAGCCGGTAGGCCAGGTCGAAGACGTGCGGATCTCTGGTGGTAGCGGTCATGCGACGATTCCTTCGCTCGGCATTTGGTGCCTTGAGCGTGCGGTGTGCCGACGTCGGAGAGCGAGTAGGACCTTGTGACCTGTGGACGGCAGCGGCTGTGCACTTATGTGAACCGCGGTCGCCTGCATCGCTTGCCGCGCGGTCGTCACGGAGTCACCCCTCGACTCGTCACCGATGTCGTCACGCGAGCGGGCTGATGCTCGGGTACGCAAGGAGCACGGTGCCGATCGGCGAGGCTGGCGATGCTCAGGTTCTCGGCGATGTCCAGGCTTGCTATGTCGACGCCCAAGGATCGCGCAACCATCGGAAGATCCTCACCGAGGCGGTGAGCCCCGCGGCGCGCATCGTCCAGCGACCTCGATGTCTGCTGCAGTGAGCGATTCAATCGCTCCGGCAGCCACGGGTCGGCCGGCGAGGCAGTGACAGCTGGCTGCAGGGAACGCGCGGCGTCATTGATCGCGAGCTGGACGCTGCGGGTTTCTCGAGCGCTCTGCAGGACCACCCCGATCATGGTTCGTGCATGGGATGCATCGATCTCGCCGGAGATCGCGCTGGCGAGGTAAGCATTCTCGGCTACCTCCAGCGCCGGGCGGATCGGTTGCGTCAGATCACGAAGCGAACCGGACAGCAGGCGTCGCAGATCATCGGCACGGTCGATCACGAGCAGGCCGACGTCAGATCGATCGCCCATGCGCTCGACCTCGAGCAGTTCTTCGTACGCGATCGTCAGGCGTCGTCGCAATTCCGACGTCACGGTGTCGACCTTCTCGATGCGGATGCGAGCTTCATACAGATCGTTCATCAGTGCCTCCTGAGTCTTGTCACACCCGCACGGCCCGAACACGAAGTGCGAGTGATCAGCTCGCTCGAAGCATCAACACGAAAGATCAGTCCGTCTCGCGCTTCCTCTGCGGCTACCGAAGACACACCGGAGTCACGTAGTCGAACAAACGTTCTACTATGCCCGAGTGGGGATGAACCCGAACCGCTTCGACCGCTGGCCAAAGCCAGACCGGGTCCGACACGTCTGGGTCTACGGCCCAGCCCGTGCCGATCGTCCGCACCAGGGGCTCGTGCTCGAATGGACGCGAAGGTCGCGACTGGAGGGCATAGGTGGTCTGGGTCATCGACAGAGGCGAGACCTCCGCCGGCGAACCGCCGTACATCGTGGCCTGGGTACCGCGCAAGCTACTCGGTCCAGTCCGATCGGACCCGAACGAAACAGGTCCTCACCGATCGCGTCACTAGAGCTGACGCCTGCTACTCGCTAAGCAAGTCGCACGATGGCACTTCGAACTGTCCTGCAGCTCGTCGACCGAATAGAGGAGGTTGCGCGGAACCAGTTCGAAAGAGCTCACAAACGAGCGTCGAGTTGGTGGACCTCACCAGAGGCAGGATGACGACATGAACCTCGTCCGTGCCGCTGCGGCCGCCGTCGCACTTATCGGCATCGTCGGATGCAGCCTCGTGGAACCGACCGACGAGACTGGGTCAGCAGAGGTCGTCGCGGTTGACCGGGTCGTCGATGGAGACACGGTGTGGGTCACGACCGCGGCCGGACAGTCCGAGAAGGTCCGCATACTCGGGATCGACACCCCAGAGCTGTCGCCACCGGCCGAGTGCTGGGGGTCCGAAGCGACCGCCGCGTTGACGCAAGCAGTCTCGGGAGAGGGCGTCACGGTCGAGCTCGTAGCTGACCCGATGGCCGACGACCGCGACCAGTACGGGCGCCTCCTGAGGTATGTCGAGGTCGACCAGGTCGACGTCGGCCTTCGGCTCGTCGAGCAAGGTCATGCCTACCTCTACCGCGACGCTGACAACCTCACCCGCACAGCCGCCTATCAGGACGCGCGCGATTCGGCGCAAGACGGGCAGACCGGACTCTGGGGAGCCTGCGACCGTTAGCGGCCCCTTCATTTCCGCGCCGCGCGTCCTCGCCCTTGGGGCCAAGACCGCATTGGCCCCTCACGGAGAAACCTCCACTTCTAGCGCGACCCGCGGTTCAGCAGCCTCTGCGCGGGCCCGCAGTCGCTTGGCTTCGCCGGGGGACAGGCCCGGCACCCACTCGCCGACTTCAGACACCGGGACATGCTCGTCGCGCGTCAACTTCGACACCGCATTGCCAGCGATTAGGTCCAGCGAGCGAACCAGCTCGTCACGCTCCTCTAGCGCGATCGCCGCCTCAACACCGAGCGCGGACCTGCGCTTCTCGGCCGCCGCACGCTCGCGACGAAGAACCTCCTGAGCTTCAAGCGCTTTCGCTCGCGCCTGCTGCCGGACCGATCGACCCATGACCTTCTCCTCACCCCGGGCTGCTTCCGCTCCGCAAAGCCCTGCGAGCCCTCTCGGTGATCATCCGAACCCGATCATCTTGTCGCGATCTCTGGGCGACGTCGACCAAAGCCGACGTTCCAAAACGCCGGCACTTCCCGACCCGATCCCCAGAGCGCACCGCCCCGAACCTCGATCGCATCCACGAACCTCCACACACCTCTTGCATTTCCGGTAGTTGAATCGCACACCACCGATCACCGCGACCACCATCACGGCCATGCGGGTCATGACCATGTCGATTCACAAGCTGACGGCGGGGTCGGGGTACGACTACCTGACACGCCAAGTCGCTGCGATGGATGCGACCGAGAAGGGCCACACGTCGCTGGCGACGTACTACACCGACCACGGCGAGACCCCGGGCCAGTGGATGGGCTCGGGGATGGCCGGCATCGACGGCCTGGACGCGGGCGACCCCGTCACGGCCGAGCAGATGAAGGCGCTATTCGGCTACGGGTTCCACCCGCTGGCCGACTCCCGGATCGCCCAGCTGACCGACTCGGCATCGACCGCCGCCATCAGGCGGGCCCGCCAGCTGGGCACGCCGTTCAAGGTCTACGAGGCGGACGTCCCGCCGTACCGGATCGAGGTCGCCCGCCGCCTGGAGGACCTCAACGTCGCCGAAGGGCGGCCGCGTGAGGCCGTGGTGTCGCTAGAGGAGCGGGCACGGATGCGCACCGAGGTGGCGCGCGAGTACTTCGTGCGCGAGCACGGCCGTGAGCCGGTCGACGCCCGCGAGCTCGCCTCCGCCGTCGCGCTGTACTCCCGGCCCAAGACCACCGCGGTGGCTGGGTACGACCTGACCTTCTCGCCGGTCAAGTCCGTCTCAGCCCTGTGGGCCATCGCTGACCCGTCGACGTCGGCAGCGATCGAACGAGCTCACAACGCCGCCGTCAAGGACGCGCTGGCTTTCATCGAGCGAGAGGCCCTGTACACACGCACCGGCACCAACGGTGTGGAGCAGGTCGACGTCCGTGGCCTGGTCGCCACGGCGTTCACCCACCGCGACTCGCGTGCCGGCGATCCCGACCTCCACACACATGTCGCGATCGCGAACAAGGTCCAGACCGCCAAGGACGGCAAGTGGTTGGCCATCGATGGACGGCTGATGTTCCAGGCCACTGTCGCCGCGTCGGAGACCTACAACACCGCCCTCGAGCGTCACCTTGAGTCCTCGCTCGGTGTGCGTTTCGAAGATCGAGAGAACATCGACCGACGCAAGCGACCGGTGCGCGAGATCGTCGGGGTCGACGCACGGTTGAACGAGCGCTGGTCGACCAGGCGCCAGAGCATCGAGGAACGTCGTGACGTCCTGGTCGCGAAGTTCCACGCCGACCACGGCCGCCCACCGACCGCGGTCGAAGCCGTACAGCTCGCCCAGCAGGCCACGCTCGAGACGCGCGACGCCAAGCACGAACCGCGCTCGATGCCCGAGCAGCGTGCCCAGTGGGCCGAACAGGCGGCCGGTGTTCTCGGTGTTAGGGGCCTGGAGCAGATGGTCACCACGGCGCTTCGCCCCGCGCCGTTGTCGGCGCAGGCCGCCGCCGATCGCCGCGTCGACGCGGCGCGGATCGAACGCGTCGCCGGTCGCGTCGTCGAGGGTGTGCAGGACCGGCGGAGCACCTGGAACCGCTGGAACCTCCTTTCTGAGGCGCAGCGTCATGTACGCCGTTCCGACGTGCGGGCCGACCAGGTCCAGCACCTGGTGAACCTCGTGGTCGACCAGGCGATCGCCATCTGCCAGCCCTTGGGTGTCGTCGACGAGTCGGTCACGGAACCGGAGCAGCTGCAGCGACGTGACGGCGCCAGCGTGTACACCGTCGTCGGTGCCGAGCTGTACACCTCGCCGCGCATCCTGGCCGCTGAGCAGCGCATCGTCGAGGCCGCAGGGGTCCGCGACCGGCACCGCGTGGCTCCGGTCGACGTCGACCTCGCGCTCCTGGAAAGCGCCGCCACCGGCGTCGAGCTCAACTCCGGCCAGGCCGCGATGGTCCGGGGCATGGCCACCAGTGGCGCCCGCGTCCAGCTGGGGATCGCGGCAGCCGGTACCGGCAAGACCACCGCGATGCGGGTTCTGACCCGTGCTTGGGAGGGCCCCGGCGGCAACGTCATCGGCCTAGCCCCGTCGGCGGCTGCGGCCGCAGCGCTGCGCGAACAGACCGGCACCACGACCGACACCCTCGCCAAGCTCGTCGACTCCCTGCAGCGCGGCACGGGAGGCGCCCTGGTCGACCAGATCGGCGCCGGAACGCTCGTGGTGATCGACGAAGCCGGCATGGCCGACACCCTGAGCCTGGACACCGCGATCACCGCGGTGCTCGAGCGCGGCGCCTCGGTGCGCCTGATCGGTGATGACCAGCAGCTGGCCGCGATCGGTGCCGGCGGCGTCCTGCGCGACATCGGCGACCGCCACGGCGCGCTCAGGCTCGCCGAGCTGATGCGCTTCTCCGACCCGGCCGAGGGCGCGGCGACCCTGGCGCTGCGCGAGGGACTTCCCGAGGCCTTCGGCTACTACTTCGACACCAAGCGCGTCCACGTCGGCGACGTCGCCACGCTGACCGACGAGATCTTCACCGCCTGGCGCAGCGACCGCGCTGACGGCAAGGACGCGGTCATGCTGGCACCCACCCGGGACCTGGTCGCCGAGCTCAACGCCCGGGCACGCGCGGCGCGCCTGGGCGACACCGGCGCGGTCCCCGACCGTGAGCTGCGGCTGGCCGACGGCAACAGTGCTTCGGTCGGTGACGTCGTGCTGACCCGCAACAACGACCGCCGACTGCGGATCTCGGCCACCGACTGGGTCAAGAACGGCGACCGGTGGCGCGTCGATGAAGTGCGCGGCACGGCACTGTCGGTGCGGCACGTGGAGACCGGTCTGCGGGTGCTGCTCCCGGCGAACTACGTCGCCGAGCACACCGAACTGGGCTACGCCTCCACCGTTCACACTGCCCAGGGCATCTCGGCCGACACGATGCATGGGCTCGTGACCGGTGACCAGACCCGCCAGCAGCTCTACACAATGATGAGCCGCGGCCGCCACGAGAACCATGCCTACGTCGTGGTCGCCAGCGACGGCGACGCGCACGGACTGATCCGTCCCGAGGCCCTCCGTCCGCCCACGGCCGGCGACGTCCTGACTCAGGTCCTGGCCCGCGATGAGTCCCCCCTCTCGGCCACCACACTCCTCGCGCAAGCCAACGCCCCGGAAGCTCGCCTGCAGAGGGTCACCGCGAAGTACGCCGACGCCATCTACGTCGCCGCCGCAGACCTCCTCGGTGACGACGTCGTCGCTGGCATTGAAACCCAGGCCGAGGTCCTCGTTCCCGGCCTGGTCGACGAGCCGGCCTGGCCATCGTTGCGCTCCCACCTGGTGCTGCTCCAGGCGCAGGGCGCCGACGCGATCGGCAAGCTCGCCGACGCCGTCGCGGCGCGTGACATCGAGTCGGCCGACGACCGCGCTGCGGTGCTGGACTGGCGCCTCGACTCCACGGGCCGGCGCGGCGCCGAGCCGGGGCCGCTGCCGTGGCTGCCGGCCGTCCCTGCTCGGCTCGCGGAGGACACCTCTTGGGGCACGTACCTCGGATCACTCGCCGATGAGATCCAGAAGGTCGCGGTCGAGGTGCACGCTGCCACCACCGAGGCGGACTCCCCGGCCTGGGCGCGTCACGCCCGCCTCTCGCCCACCACGGCGATCGCCGGCGACATCGCTGTCTGGCGGGCCGCCACCGGCGTCGACGAGGCCGACCGGCGTCCGACCGGCCCGCGTCAGATGCAGAAGTCAGCGGTCCTCTATCAGCGCGAGCTCGACACGCGCTTGGACGCAGGTCGCCGTCCGGCGATGGACGAGTGGGGCCCGGCGATCCATGCCCTGCACCCGCGTTCGGACTCCTTCACTCCCCTGCTCGCTGAGCGCCTGGCCGCGATCAACCGGTCCGGCGTCAACGCCGCCGACCTGCTGGGCTGCGTGGCCGCGGAAGGTCCGTTGCCCGACGAGCACGTGGCCGCAGCGCTGTGGTGGCGCATCGCCCGGCACTTGTCGCCGGCGGTCGCGGCCGAGCAGAACTCCGGCGACGGCCGGGTGGCTCCCGACTGGGCCGATCTCCTGCACGAGCACCTCGGCGTCGAAGAGGCGTCCAACGTGACGTCGTCGCCGTGGTGGCCGACGCTGGTGGCCACGGTCGACCAGGCGCACGAGCGTGGGTGGCCGGTCGAGCAGCTGCTCGACTTCGCCAAGACCAGCGACGTCGAGGACCTCGACCTGGCCCAGGCGATGATCTGGCGCATCGCCCTCGTAACGGACCCGCCGCCGGAGCACGACTACGACGTCCCCGAGGAGAACCTGCCGCCCGAGGACCTCCATGAGCTGGACCCGCTCGAGTTCGACCACGACCACGACCACGACCACGACTACGAGCTCGAGGTCGACGTCGACGTCGACGAGCTGGACGCTGCGGCGCACGACCGCGAGCTCCTGGAGCCGGCCGGAGCGACTGGGTCGGGTCTGGACCGGATGATCGACCGGGCGTGGGAGCTGCAGGCCTCCCCCGTCCCGGTCCAGCGCATCAACGCCGTCAACGCCGCCGCCGCGGACTACTTCGAGAGCCAGTTCTCCGGCTCGTGGGCTCAGCTGCACGTGCACGAACGACTCGGTGTCGACCTGGCCGGCGACGAGCGATTCCGCCCCGGCTACGCCCCGGCCGGCTGGACCAACCTGGTCGACCACCTGCGCGGCCGCGGCTTCACCGCCAGTGAGATGCTCGCCGCCGGCGTCGCCAAGGAAGCCTCCAACGGGCGCGTGATCGACCGACTCCGCGACCGCGCCGTCCTACCCGTCATCACCGACGGACGGGTCATCGGGTTCGTCGGCCGACGCAACCCCGACGCCACCGACGACCTCGCCGGACCGAAGTACCTCAACTCCCCCGACACCGTGGTGTTCCACAAGGGTGCCCAGCTCTATGGAATCGCCGACGATCACGTGGCCCACGGAGCGGCGCCGGTGCTCGTCGAGGGACCCTTCGACGCGATCGCCGTCACGATCGCCTCCGGTGGCGCGTTCGTCGGAGTCGCGCCGCTCGGCACGTCGACGACCGAGGAGCAGGCCGCCCAGCTCGCCGGCCTGCACGCCACCCCGTTGGTGGCCACCGACGGCGACCTTGCCGGGCGGATCGCCGCCGAGCGCGACCTGTGGCTGCTCGCCCCGCACCTGGTCACGCCACGGGTCGTGCCCATGCCGGTCGGAGCCGATCCGGCCAGTCTGCTCGAGCAGCGTGGTCCGGCCCAGCTGGTGGCGCTTCTGCAGCAGCACCGCGACCTCGCCGCACTTTTGGTCGACGAACGCCTCATCAACCTGTCCGACCCGAGACAACGGAGCACCCAGGCAGCCGAGGTCATCGCCGTCATGGCACCCGAGCAATGGGAAGGGCTCATCGCCACCACCGCTTCAGCTGGAGCGCTGGACGCTGACCAGTTGCGCACCGACGTCGCCTCCGCGGCGCGCGCTTTCAACGGGGACCAGCAGCATTACTGCACCGAGAAGCTCGGCAACATCCCTCATGTTCGTCAGCGGCTTGAGGGCCATCAGAAGGCACGCCCGGCCGACCGTTGGGCCGCGCTCGGTCGCTCCCTCGACGGCCGACTGACCACCGGCAAAGACTGGCCGGCAACCGCGACCATGCTGCAGCAGCTCCACGAGCGGGGCATCGACGTCGAGAAGGTCGCACGACTGGCAGTCACAGCTCGGCCGCTCGGCCCGGACCCCTCACGCGACCTTCGGTACCGCCTCGCCGAGCATCTCGATAGCTCGCCGATCACAAGCCCAGCGGTTCCGCGCACGGCGCCCGCCCTCCGTGCGGAGGATATTCGCGGTCCGCGCCAGCGGCCCGGTCGAGTACCGCGCCGATGAGCCGCACCGGAGTTTAGTTAGCGACGACCTCGGGCAGCGATCATCGTCGCTTCGTGTTTGTCGGGCTTGTCGAGGTACCGAGCCCAGTGAAGCAGCAGGTAGGCGCCGGCCGAGTCATTGAACTCGTTGGCCACAAGTTCGTGCATGAACTTCAGAACGTCCTGCAACGGATCTACGGCCTTGAGGTGCGTCGCGGACACGCGGATCGCCCGAATAACTAGCGGGAGTAGTTCAGGAGTCATCCACGGTCTCGCGATGACCGTGCCGACTAGACGGGCAAGGTTGCGGCCTCTGCCTTCCGGCGTGGTCTCAAGACGACCGAAGCCGACGCCGGCAGCCGAGATCCAGCCCGCGAGCGCCGACTCGGAGCGCTCCGCGTTCTTTTCAGTGCCGCGGTGGAAGAACTCAAGTACGGGCTCTTTAGCCATCCAAGTGTCGGGAAGAGTCAAAGCGTTCGCGGCGCCTCCCGGATTCCAGTCGTCCATCGATGCGGCGAGGTCGAACACGTCTGGCTCGAACTCGAGCGCGACGTGGAAGTCACTGACAAGGCACGACTTCGCCGCAAGGGATTCGTCAGAATCGAGAACGCCTGCCTCCTGGGAAGCAACAACGAGATCGACCGTCGAGAAGGCCAGACAACCCTTCTGACGGGCGATGCTGGCGAGGACCAAGTCGTCGCACCAGAAGGCAAGCTCGTGGCTGATGGCGTAGTCGACTGCGCTCAGCCACGCTCCGTCCATATCGAGGTCCTCGAAGTTCGCCACGCGCCACTCGCGACGTTGAGTGCGCGTCAACAGTTCGACGAGATCGGTCGCCCGTGTCGCCCGAGCCTCCGCGACCTCGATAGGAAGTTCGTAAACCCGCGGATGCTCCTGTCCCACATCCCAGGTCACGCCAGCTGTCGACCGTGACGCCAGCGAACGCTGGGCCAGGCGAGCATCGCGAAATGCGGCAGCCGTGGTCTCAATCCTGGCAAAACCCGCCAGAAGCGTGTCGCGCGTGCCGGCCGGCATCGCGCATAGCGATACGGCTGCCGTGGTGTCGAGCACGACGGGACCGGCTCCCACCTCAGCGAGCCGCTCCTCGGCGGTGTCGCGAGTCGTGCCAGCCGGATTGCTGAAGACGAGTCCTGATGCTCGATTGATGACGATCTCGGCGTAGGACTTTCCGGAGACTTCGGACGCCAGTCCAACGGGAAGCTGGGCTGTCGTGATCTTCTCGTGAAGGTCCTCGAGCATCGGGTCCGGTGGGCCCTGCATCAACTCCTCGATGCCACGCAACGGGTTCTCAGGATCGATCGACACTTCGCGTAGCACCGGGCTGTCCGGGAACCGTCCAACGTACTCCTGAGTCAGTTCGCGCAGACGCGCCACATGACTGCTGTTCTCGTCCTGACCGCTGTCCTCGTCCAGGGCCGCGCTCGACCGACCAAACATCAGAACGGTCAGGAACACGCCCGCGACTTCCTCGTCGTCGCGCCATCTATTGAGCTCGTCAAGCGCGCGAGGTAGGAAGTGCGGGCTGAGGTCAGCTTCAGAGAGCAGCCGGATCCAGTTCTTCGCCTCGTCAGCAGTTCGAGGCCGGATGGGGCGCCCATTTCGATTCAGAGCGTCGAAGGCGGCGGCGGGTTCGCCGCGCAGACCCAAGCAGTTAACCAAGGCCCACCGTGCATCGTCGTTGTCGGGAGCCAGCGCCGTCATGCGGCGCGCAACGTCGAGCCGTTCGTTGTCGCGCCCGAGTGCGTCGAGGGCACGAAATTCGATCGCGCGGCACTCGAACTCGCCGGACCACTCGGAACCCGCCATGGTGTAAGCCCGTCGGCACGCGTCCACCGCGGCGTCATAGTCACCCGCATAGGCGTACCGATCCGCGCTCATTTTCATGAGAAGAGCGTGATCCCAGCGCGCCGCGGCTTCCTCCAATACATTCGCGGCGTCCGCGTACGTTCCCAGCGACGAGAGCTCCTGCGCGAGTAGCACGGCGATCTGTTCGAACTTGTGCGCATTTGCCCGCAGCTTCGTCAATCGCTGCCCAGGCGTCGTGGCCATTGCGTCGTGAATCGCCCGGATCTCAACCACCTGCTCTTCGAACTCGACCCCGAGCACATCAATGTTCGGCAGCGTTAAGCCCAGCGGAGCAAGGGAGCGGGCAACTTGCAGTTGCGCGCGAGTGTCTTCAGCGAGATCCCATGCGGACAGCCAGTGAGACTCCGCTTCAGCCGCACTCTCGGAGTGGGCCGCGAGATGCCCGGCCACAAACTCCTTCATGAAGGGGTCGGCGATGTCAGCGAGCAACCCGGTCGCTTCCGTGACTCGGCCCGTCATGGCTGCTAGAACAGCCGCCTCTTGACGGACACGCAGATCACTGGCCTCCGCCTGTGTTGCTTCGCCAGCGTCGCCAGATTGTGTCAGCTCCCATGTCCGGTTCATGTCCCCCGAGAGCACCGAAGACTTGATCGCGACAACGACGGCCTCGCTGCTATCGCCACCCCACTGCCGCCGAGTGTCGCGTGCCTGCAGCGCTAGCTCGAGGGCACGGGCAAAGTCCGCCTGACGGCTAACTGTTCGTCCGCGATAGCCGCGCGACAAGAGCAACTCCGCCAGGAGCAACTTGTTTCCGCTCGCCTCGGGTAGTTCGGCGCAGATTTCTTGAAGCAACGAGATGGCTAGACCGTGCGCTCCCTGGCCTTGAGCGGCATGCGCTCTAAGTGTCGACCGCAAGGCCGCATCGTTGCGAGACTTCGCATCCCAGTCTGAAAGAAGGCTCTCCGCGTCGGACCAACGACCTGACCTCAGAGCTCGGATTGCTTCACCCAGAGGGTGTGTCGACGAGACCCCACCGAGCAGCTCTTCGGCTTCGGCTGGCCGCGCGTGCGTGTCGTCGATCATCAAGGCCGCGCGTGCTAACCAGTAGTCAGTTTCCGCCACTCCGAGGTCGACACCCCGCCGGATGAAGAACACGGCGGTCTCGGTGCGGCCGTAATTACTGGCGACCAGGCCGAGCCAACACCAGCCCACGCCAGGCGCCTTCTGAAGTTCTGTCGGGGCTTGCGTGCGCCATGCATCGAGCGTTCCACCTCGATCGTGCGAGAGGACGAGGTGATGAACCAGCGACTGCACCTGTGGCCACTCGCCGACCAGGACGGTGGCCTCCTCAGCCCGCCATTGCTGCAGACGTACCAGATCTTCCCCGAAAACTTGGGACGGACCCAGCTGCTCCATCATCCGCTCGAACCCGGCTTCGATCCTCTCGTTCGTCCCCTGAGACGTTGCGGTCACGAGCTGCTGCGTTCGCGAAGCGGCGGCGGCCGTTGCCTGCTGAGGGCTGATTGCGAGAAGGAATTGTTCGCATGCGATCTCGAGCACGGTGACCGCGTCCTGGACCCGCGAATCATCAGAACCGGTCAACTCCTGCGCGAGAAGTCGCACGCCATCGACGAGCGCCTGCGACTCTCCGCTCATCAGGTATCTCTGTACGCCGGCATCGGCCAACCAGGCACGGATGATGCGCGGATCGATGTCGATGCTTCGAGCCCTAGCGAGTTTCGATGTCCGGCGAGCAATACGTCGCCGTTGTGACTTGCTTTCTAGGAGCGCTTTGAACTTTGTGGCAGCCGCCCCTCCCGTGAGTTCCGCGAGGAAGCCGAGCGCGACTGACACTCCTGCGTCTATCACGATGGCGACCTCCATTAGGTCGTTGGCGGTAGTAGGTCGAGACCGAGATGCTCCAAGTCAGCGTTAACACCCTTACAGATGGTCCCGACAAGTTCGTGAAGCGGCGGACTACCGGACAGACCACGGCGAGGAATGCTTGGCCGAGGACAGTGGACGCGCCATCAGGAGCTTCGCAGCGCTACAAGACAGTCAAACTGCAGCCAGCCGGTCGAACCTTGCGATCCAATACTCTCAGTCCAAAAGTTCACCTGTTTCTGGGTCAACCACGCTGAGACGCGGAGCGCTCGGTGCTGACGCTGTTTCATCCGCCTCGACGCGCGAGGTTCGAACGTCGCCCGCGTAGGCCTCGGTGCGCTTGCGCAGCTCAACGTCCGAGACGTGGTTCAAGTAGCGACTTCGCGAGGGCCATGGGGTGTGCTGGCGCTCGCAATGGGACTGCATTCTTGCGCGCATTCGCTCGAGAAACGCTGGAAATGTATACCGGTGCCACTCCTCGATGAGATCGCTGCTGAGCGCTTCATGGACCCGGTGTCGCTGGTCGGCCAACACTGCGAGCTCGTGAATCAGGTGAGGGTGGCGAGGCCAGCACGCTGGGATGATCCCGGTCGGGTCGAAGACGTACTCATGGTTGATCCACGCCGCGACGCGGTCCAGCCACTTCCAAAGGTCGATGCGCAGGACGGGGTCGGCGCATGTCGCAGGCAGCCACGGACGCGGGAGATCTCTGACGTTCCCCAGCGCGGCGATTTCTTCTGGTCGGCCATTGGCGGCGACGGACAGCTCACGATAGGCAAGCCGTACCCGCGGAGGAGGCTTCGGGAACGGCCAGACCAAGCGACCGTCTTCGACTGCCGGAACCTCGCGTTCTGTGCTCATGTGGGCCACCCGCCGAGTCCTCGACGCTGCGACTCCACAAGCGCCGCCGTGGCGCGCGCGGCGGGGTCGATCCGGTGGTGACGAGCGGACTCGACACGAGTTCGTGCTTCTTCCTGTGCCCGCAGGAGCTCCCGGCCCGGGGCGCCGTCGATGCAGCGCTGCAGCTTGGCCAGCACGGGTCGGCCGTTCTCGGCGATGATCAGCGCCTGGCGTTGCTCGAGCTGGCGGATCTCGGCGCCGGTCAGAATGGGGATTTCGTCGCTGCTGCTCGAGCGGCCGGCCATTGCCCCGCTCTGCCAGTTGAACCGGGTCACCCGGACGGGGCCGAGCATGTCGGAGACCTCCTGGTTGAAGGAGACGTCCTTGGAGCCACCGAACAGGGCTAGGACGTTTGTCAGGCCGAAGAGGGCTCGGGCTTCCTGCTCGCCGAAGATTGCCGCCAGCTGTCGCCACGTCTGGGCGGCGTAGATGAAGGACAGGCCGAGCGCGCGCTCGTTGGCCATGCGGGTGCGCAGGGTCGGTAGCGGTGCGGTCGAGGGGAGCTCATCGAGCACCGCCGCCATCGGCGGGCACAACCGCCCGTGAGGTGACTTGTTGGCGAGCTCGAGGGCGGTGTCCAAGACGTGTTCGGCCACGGCCGTCATTAACGGTGACGCCGACGCGTAGGGGTCTTCTCGGCCGAGGAGGTAGATCGTGCCGCCGCGGGCGATGATGTCGAGGACGTCGGTGGCACGTCTCCCCCGTCCGGGGACGCACCGTCGCCGGATGTCGCCCTGGAAGAACAGCGACATCGCCTGCTGGATGGTCGTGGCGGTGTTGCCGGCGGTCCGGTCGTCACCACGCAGTGCCCCTAGCAGGAGCCCGTGCCAGAACGGTGCGGCGTGGGGGTGATCGCGCAGGATTTCTTCGGGTTCGGTCGCGGCGCGGGGGTTGGCGACCCACTCCAGGACGTCGTCGAGGCCGCGGCCGCTGAGAGCGGCGGCGTGGAAGAACGCCTGGATGACCTTGGACGCCTCGGCGGCGTAGAACCGTGCCGCGTCGTCGGTGTGCGAGGAGCCCTTGACGGTGCCGGCGGTGAACGCCTTCGCTCGCCGTTCGGCGAGCATCGGGTCGACGCACCCGGCGACCGGGTCGAAGACGAACTCCGGCAGACCGGGCGCGAGACCGAACGGATCCAGCACCACGCACGGCCGGTCGTCGACCGAGCGGGCGTCGATCGTCAGCAGCAGGTCCTCGACCTTGGTCAGCGTCACCAGGGCGGCGCCGGGCGCGCCGAGCAACGCCGGCACGAGCACGTCGAGCGTCTTGCCCGAACCCTGAGGGCCGATGACTCCGGTGGTGCGGTCCCACGGCACCCACAGCTCCTTGCCCGTGCGTGGCTCGTGGGCCTTGCCGAGCTTCCAGCCGACCTGTGTCGGGTCGAACGTCTTCATCGCCGGACCCTTCCGGGTGCGGTGTGCAGATCGGGTCGCACGATGTGGGCGTGCTTGCGTAGGCGGGTCAGGCCGAGGACCTGGTCGACCTCGACCGGCGTGGCCATGCCCTTGATGCGCCCCGACCCGAAGCGGCGCAACGTCAGCACCGCAGCCCATGTCGTGGCCACGAGGACGACGAGCTCGAGGAGGATGACCCAGATGATGACCGAGTTGCCGGAGGCGTGGTTGGCCGGAATCTCGGCCAGGCCAGCGGTCGGGTCACCGGTCAGGATCGCCGGCAGGCTGGTGAAGATCGCCCGCGACTCCGGGAACGCCCACGGAGCCCCGGAGAACCAGTTCGCCACCGCCCTGGCCACGTGCACGGTGACGATCAGCACGAAGCTGACCACGATCACGACCCCCACGGGGATCTCCCACGACCACGGGTAGGGGTTGGACCGCCTGTCCTGCTGCAGGTTCGCCATACTCCACAAGGCCCAAAACCCGCTCTCGGTGATCACTCCACCGACTGCTCATTAGGCGGGGGCGTCGACGTTTCCGACGCGCCAGATCTCGTAGATGTTCTTGCCCGTCGAGCTGTAGGGGAAGTTCCCGACGCCCGTCTTGGTGCTGCGGGCGTCGATCGTGGTCTGGGTGGCGGGGTCGTTGACGATCACGACGTGGCCGACCTGGTTGGGCCCCAGGTAGGAGTCCCAGAAGATCAGGTCCCCGGGGCGCTCCTGGCCAGGCTCGACACGGAACCCGTTGCCCTGCGCGAGCCAGTCGCGCTGCGTGCCGGCGGTGCGGGGCATGTTGATGCCAATCTGCTTGAAGGCCATCTGGACCAGGCCCGAGCAGTCGAACCCGGCAGGTCCGGTGCCGCCGAAGATGTAGGGCTTTCCGGCCTGGGCGTTGGCCCAGGTGAGCACGATGGCCGCTCGTGGGCCTGCTAGTGGCGACAGGCTGGGGTCGCCGTTGCCGCTGCCGTCACCGCAGTTCTCGACACTGCCCATGACGGTGCCGCCTCCGTAGGCGTGCGCGTAGGTCAGGACGTCGTTGACGTACCAGTCGGCGTGGTTGTAGGCGAAGATCGCGTCCCGCACGCCCTGCTCTCCCTTGGAGACGCCGCTGGCGGTCAGGTAGTTCGCAGCCGAGTAGATGCTGTCGGCGGTGTTGGTGATGTCCGCGCGGCCGTCGCCGTCGCCGTCGACGCCATACTTGGCGAACGTGGCCGGCATGAACTGCATCGGTCCCTGGGCGCCGGCGCTGGAGACGCTCGTCAGCGCGCCGTGGCGGGTCTCGATCATCCCCACGGCCGCGAGGACCGTCCAGGGCATGACGTACTTGTCGGTCGCAGCGACGTAGAGCTGGCGCATGTTCTCGGGGATGGGTGCGGCCGGGGTGTGTGATGAATGCTTGACCGGTGTGCCCGGCGCCGGCAGAGGGAACCCGATCCCGGCGCTGGCGTCGTCGACGGCTGGTGGAGGTGCTGCGACGGTCTCGACGGGCTGGCGTCCGTCCAGGACGACCCCCTGGGCGGCCATCCACGGCTTGGGGTCGATCGCTTGTCCGTTCTGTCGGACCTCGAAGTGCAGGTGGGCGCCGCTGACGTCGCCGGTGGCGCCTTCGACCCCGACCGGGGTGCCGGCCTGCACGCTCTGGCCGACCGCGACTGACGGGGTGCGTGCCAAGTGTCCGTAGCGGGTCTGGATGCCGCCCCCGTGGTCGATGAGGACCTGGTTGCCGTAGCCGCCGCGCCAGCCGGCCTCGGTGACCGTGCCGCCGGCGGCCGCGACGATCGTCTTGGAGCCTGTGGCCACCAGGTCGATGCCGGCGTGCATCTTGTGGACGTTCTGGGTGGGGTGCAGTCGCATTCCGAAGGTGCTGGTGATGCGGTGGGTACCGGTCATCGGGGGGCGCCAGGCGCCGGCGGTCACCGCGACCGGTCCCCCGCACGACGTCGAGGCGATCGCCGCTGGCGCGATCGCGCCGCCGGCGATCAGTGCCACGGCGACCAGCGGCATGACGAGCACGGCCACGAGGGCCATGCCGATCCACCCTGCGGACTTCATCAGGCTGCGCCGGCGAGGTTCTCGTTGGTGAACGTCAGCTGGTGCTCGGCCGGGTGGAGGACGGTCTGCACCTGGTACAGCTGATCGCCGACGCCCCAGAGCGCCCGCCCCTTGCCCTGCATGCCCCACCCCGTGACGAGGTTGCGGGCGATCTGCCCGAGCCCGAGCAGCTGCTCGAGCTCGTTGGCGACGCCCTGGTCCTGGCCGTGGAGGATCTTGATGTCGACCAGGTGCAGGAGGTCCTTGGCGATCGTCTGCGCCTGGCTGCCCGCGCTGCCGGCCGACAACAGGTCCGACGGCTTGTGGGCGACGGCGAACTGGATATCGCCGTCGCGGCGCGACAACCGCAGGTCGGCATCGAAGCTCTTAACGGCCTCCACTCCGAGGCGCAGCTGCTTCCAGGACTCGTCGCGCACCACGACGCGCATGTCACCGGGGGCCGCGAGCTCGCGCATCCCTCGCCCCCAGGAGTTGAGGCAGGTCAGCGCGATCCCGGTCGCTTCCTCACCCAACGGCTCGAGGCGCGACAGGCTGAGCGACTGGATCGGTGCCGTCCAGTCGATGTCGATGTTGGTGTGGCCGTCGAACAGACCCGCGAGCGCGCCGGTGACCAGCTGGGCCAGCGCGTCGCGCAGCAGGCGGGTCTCGTCGAGGAAGTGCCGCTCGGACTCGTACCGGGTCGAGGCGATCAGCTCGGGGGTCGGGCTGTCGAGCAGGTGCCACAGCTCGGCGATCGTCGTTTCCTTCAGCCGGGCGCTGCCGCGGTCGTAGCCAGTGAGGGTCTCCAGCGCCCGCTTGATGACCACTTCGTCAGAGGGGCCGAACGGCACGTGCTGGGCGCCGACCTTCTGCGATCCGACCAGGCCTCGCACGAGGGTCAGCCACCTCGAGAACACCACGGCGGAGCGCTCCTTGGCCTCGGTGGCGTCCAGCTGGTCCCATCCCTGCCCCAGCGGGCCGAGAGCCAGCGGGTTGATCCGCGTCGACATGCCGGGGCCGATGCTGAACGGTTCGACCCCGAACGCCCGGCACAGCGGCTCGTACTCGTCCTTCGGATCACCCAGGATCAGGGTGCGGTACCCGAAATCCATCATCCGCAGGCAGAACGCCTTGGTCGTGGCGGACTTGCCGCGCCCGGGCTTGCCGAAGCTCATGATGTTGGGGTTGGTGACCGGGATCGAGTCGTCGAGCACCCAACCCATCGGGTCGGCGTAGAATGCCGCACCGGAGAGTTGGTCGATGCCCATCTGCGCCCCGGTGGGCGGCAGACCGGGTGTGGAGATCCACGGCCACAACGCCGGCGTCTGCTCCGACGTCATCTGCCACCGCAGCACCGGAGCCCGGCTGGCCGACCAGCCCCGGTCGCGCTGGAAGCGCCCGGCGCGAGGGGCCGGGCGGAACAGGCGAGGCTCCTTCACTGTCTCCTCGACCACCGCGGCGGCGGGCAGCTCGTGACCGAAGTCCGACAGGAGTCGGCCGATGTCACGTCCCTTGGTGCCCATCAGTTAGTCCCCCTGGCCAGCGACACTCCGAGCGGGATCGTCGAGGCCGCGAAGGCCACGTCTTGGGCCAGGTCGAGTCGGAGCGGCGACAACCCGGCACGCCTGATCGAGGAATCCAGGCGACGGCCAGCTTCGCCGGCGCGCACCGTCTTGGGCACGGTCACCGTGGCCACGGCGTATGGCTGGGTCAGGGCGCTGCCGCGGGCGAGCTTGGTGTCGAGCCGGCGCACCTTGTCGGCGTCCTCGCGCTCGCGCGCCCGCTGTTTGACCTTGCCCTTCTCGCGCAGACCGTCGGCGATGTCGGCGCCCCACTCGCTGTTGCGGGCCTTGGTCTCGGCGCGCGCCTGGTCGAGGATCGGGAACGAGACCACCAAGCTGCGCCGTTCTCCCGGTTCGGTGGGGGTGATGATCGGTGCGAGCGCGCCCATCAGCATCCCCTTGTCGGGCAGCTTCAGCGTCGAGGAGACCGAGTTCCAGGCGTCGTGCGAGTAGTGCCGCACGACGCTGTCGGCGCCCGACGGTCCCGCCAGGGCCCACGGCACGTCGGCGTCGACCCGGGTGTCGTGGGCGGCCGCATCGAGTGCGTTGACGATGCTCGCGCGATCACCTGGGGCGAACCCGGTCCGGCACGCGGCCGCGAGCGCAGGCGAGGTCAGCCAGCTCACCTCGGTCATTCCGACCGAGGACTTGAGCTGTGCCTCGACCTCGCCGGCGAGCATGTACAGGCTCTGGGCGCGCCCGGCCAGACCGCCGCCGGCCTCCTGGGCTTCCTTGGCCAGGCGGCCCTCCGGGACCACGAACGTCACGAACGCCTCGGTGCGCACCGTGCCGCTCGAGAGTGCCTCCTGGAGCTCGTCGTTGATTCGGCGAGCCAGTTGCGGTCCACCGTCACGGCGGTGCTTGCTGACCCACTGGGTGCGCTCGGCGCCGTCGTCGGGGACCGTGCGGATGGTGACCAGCAGCTCGTCGATGAGCTCGGTCCGTGCGCTCATCTCGATCAGCTCGGCCAAGCCCAGTCCGTGCCGGTGACGGGTCGACGGCTCGGCCATGCCGATCCCGGGGTGCACGATCGCTGCCGTCATCGCCCACGTGCGGGTGGAATGGTTCTGGATGATCGCCAACCGTGCCTGTTGCGGACCTCGCGGAGCACCCTCGTGGATCTCGACACCACTGAGCGGCCCCGGCAGGTCGGGAACGGCCAGAGCCGTCTCCTGGCCTCGCGCGGCGCGGGAGCGGAACCGGGTCCGTCCCGCCATCGTTCCGAGCGTGAACGCGGCCAGTGAGACCAGCCATCCTGTCGCGGACCGACCCTTGACGGGCACGACGACCAGCGCGATCGTCAGGGCGCCGAGGAAGGCCAGGGCGAGGGATTCGAGCACCGCTCCGCGGGAGAGGGCGATGATGGCCGGGAACGCCGCGGCGGTCACCGCGCCGACCTGGAGCCCGGAGAGGCCGAAGAACCAACCGACCCGTGCTCGGCCGTAGTCGTTGTAGACGGTTGCGCTCATGGTGTCCTGCTTTCGTTGGTCGTTGTTGTCGAGAGGTCAGGCGACCGGGGGGATGCCACCGGCGGCCGCAGCTCCGCCGCCACCTGCCGCACCGCCGCCCGCGGCACCACCGCCTGCAGCACCGCCACCACCGGCACCACCACCGCCTCCGGGTGCGCCGCCACCGCCTGGTGCTCCCCCGCCTCCGGGGGGTTGCGAGCTGGGCGGGCTCGGCGGTGCCGGCGGTGCGGGCAGCTGACCGCCGCCCCCGCCGCCCTGCGAGGAGTTTTCGCCATCGCCGTCGGTGTCGGCGGTGTGGCGCTGGTCGGGGTTGAACTGGCGAGACCCGCCCTGCTGGTCGGGGAAGTAGTCGCCGCTGCCGACCGCGGTCTGGTTCATCTCGTCGGCGCCGACCGACGAGAGCTTGCCCGATGCTGAGGTGAGCGCCTGGATGCCCTGCCCGTAGGCGCCGAGCATCTTGCTGATGCCGCCGGTCATCCGCGCTGACGTCGCGTCGCTGCCCGACTGCTCGCCCTGCGACTGCCCCGAGTCCGACGACGACGAGGCCGCCGAGCTCTGCCCACCACCGGACTGGCCGCCGAGCAGGCCACCGAGACCGCCGGCGGCGTCCAGGCCGGCGCGCATGGAGGCGCCGCTGCTCGTGCCGGGGTCGACGAACGCCAGCAGCCGGAACAGCACGACCGGGGAGCCGATCGAGATGACGATGATGACCACGGCCGGCAGGGCCGTGCCGAGGGTCTTCTCGGTCGAGTCGGCGAACCCCTGGCCGACGCCGGCGGTCAGCTGCACACCGATGCCGAGGATCAGCACGCTCAGGACCGGGGTGAGGGCGGCGGCGTGGAACCAGCGCACCGACTTCCAGAACCAGGACTTGCCCGACTCCGAGACTAGGCCGGCCGCCGAGATGACCGACGTGCCGCCGAGGACCAGCAGGGCTACCGCGCGCATGAGCATGATGACGAAGTGGCCGATCGCCGCGACCCAGAGGAAGATCCCCATGACACCCAGGACCGTGGCGAGGGCGACCTGCATCGAGTCTGAGGCGGCGTTGCCGTAGCCGAGCGGATTCCACTCCGACCAGTTGTCGATGTTCAGCATCGACTTCATCAGAGCCTTGGTCAGGCCTCCTGCAGCGGCGACGATGGCCACGGAGTACGCGATCCAGCAGAACCAGACGCCGATGAACTGGCCGGCGCCGAGCAGGACCCGGCCTAGGCTCTTGCCGTCACGGCGGAACACGGCCACGCCGATCTGCGCGACGGCCATGAGGGTGACCAGGGTGGCCGCGACCCAGAAGGTGGTCTTGTAGACCTCCGCGGCGGGTCCGTTCTCGCTGAGGTCGGGGGTCATGAAGTAGTCGACCGCGCTCAGGCACAGGCGCAGGATCCACAGGCCGGAGTCGAAGATGGCCCACATGATCCCCACCCAGGCGCTGGCGGCGACCTCACCGATGGCGTCGCCGGCGATACCGAATGGGTTCAGGGGTCCCAAGAAATCCAGGGGGCCGGCTGCAGGTTGCACGAGTGCGGAGCGCATGGGTCAGTCCTTCTGCTCGAGGGTGCGCCAGCCCGCGTCGAGGCTGCGCTGAGAATCAGGCCAGGTCGACGGGGCCACGGCCGGTGTGGGGCCGGCGGCGATCTCCCACCGGGTGCCGTCCCACTGCATCCGTTCGCAGTGGCCGAACCCGAAACGGGTCTCCTTGGCCAGCGAGATCTGCACGTCGAACAGGACGCATGCCAGGACCCAGTCGTCGCCGTCGGTGCCCTTGATCTGGCCGGCGACCGGGAGGGCGCTGGTCTCGATCGTGGGGTCGCCGTTGGTGGTTCCGGCTGAGGCGTGGAACGCCTGGATCGACTGAGCGATCGGCCACGAGAGGTAGTCCGCCTTGGGGTCGGACCAGCTCTCGAAGACGAAGCGCGCGGCTTCGGTGTCCATGGTGGGAAGCGCCGCGGTGACGATCGAGGTCAGCTGGGCCACCGCCCCCTCCGGGGTGTGGGGGTAGCCGGTGGGCACATCGGCGGTGCCGGTGCCGGTGGCCCCGGGCATCGTCAACGTCTTGGCCGGCTCGAGCGAGGGCGCGGCCGGGCGAAGGTCGGCCTCGGTGATCTCGAGCATCGGCGCCGTCGCCACGGCGTCGCGGTAGCCCTCCCCGCGGACCCCATCGGGTCCGGCCGGGAACTCCTCGGCAAGCTCGGCGACGTCAGGTGAGTCGGGCTCGGTCGCCGAGGCCACGATGCGCACCGTGGCGTATCCCAGGCCGAGCACCAGGAGCAGAGCCAGCGCCACGGCGCCGGCGAGGAGGGTGCGCAGTCTCTGACGCGACCAAGGCTCGATCACCGCCGCCGACGCGTAACTCTTGCTTCGCTTGGCGAACATGGTTCACACGCAGCCGTCGCCGAGGATCGCCTGCAGCATGCCGGGAACGATCAGCAGGGCGATCGCGCTGATCATGACCACCACGACGGAGATGACGCCGACCTTGGAGGCGTGCGCCATCGCGAACATGCGGCCGCCGACGACCGCGCCGATTCCGACGAGCGCGGCGACGCCCATCATGATGATGACGCCCCACATGACGTAGCCCTGCACCTGGTCGACGTGGACCTGGGCACCTGGCGGAGCGATGGGGCATACCTGCGTCACGAGCTGGCTGCCGAGAGACTTAACGGACATGAGAGTTTCCTTCCGGAGGGTGAGTAACAGCGGTGAGAACCGACTTCGCCGCCCGCAGGACTGCGGGGGGTAGGGGGGCGCGATCGAGGCCGGAGATCGCGAGGTGGCGGTCGTACGGGATCGTGTGGAGCCGCCCGCTGTGAACCAGTTGGGTCACTGCTCCGGTCGCGGCGGTGGTGACGGCCTTGGGCCACTTCTTGCGGTCGGGTCCAACGACGACCACGTGTACGTCGTCGTCGTCGCGGCCGCACACGCCGAGCGCGGTGTCCAGGGCGCGCATGCCGGGCGCCGTGGCCGACGTGGTCAAGAGCAGCGGGTGCGAAGTGAGTGCGTCGCAGATCCACGAGCTCGTCGACAGGATGCGGGTCAGGTCCCAACCGGCGTCGACGACGGTCAACGCACGCTCGGTCGGTGCCGGCGCGGGGACGTCCTGGGGACGTTCGTAGGAGTTGGTCGTGCGCTCGATGAGCACCTGGTCGCGGTGGCCCTGGCGCCAGCCGGTCTCGAGTACGCCGAGCTCAGCGGTGGTGGCGTCAGCCAGTCCGGTGGTGTGCATCGGTCCGGCCTCGACTAGGCGCACTTCGATGCCGGCGGCTTCGGCGATCGCCGTGGCGGCGACGGTGGCGCCCACCCGCGCTCCGGCGCCGGCGACAACCAGGACGGCTTCGGTGGGGTCCCATGCCTCGGCCACCGCGGTGCGGGTCCGCTGACCGGGGAAGCCCGTTCGGTACTCACCCGCCTCGAGCGCGGCCGCGGCTCGGCGGACCTCGTCGACGGAGTACGCCATCAGAGACCGCCACCCATCGCGCGGCTGCGGCGAACGATCTCGCTGCGCAGTGCCGGAGCACCCAGTCGGGACAGTTGAGCCTTCGCGGCGCGCGCCGCTTTGAGCCGGCTGAGTGCGCCGTCGAGGTCAGCTAGGGCGGGTCCCTCTTGCGCTGCCGTATCGAACAGCGCGTCGATCTCGTCGTGATCGCTCGACATTGTCATCACCTCGCAGCGCAGGGCCACGGCCTCGGATTCGGTGATCACGCTGCGGCCAACCCATCGGGTGCGCTGGCAACGAAACTGGTCAGCTGCCGGAGGCAGCGTTGAAGCCGCCTGCGGACGGTGACCTCGTGGACGCCGAGCCGATTTGCGACGACTGTGGCTGCGGCTCGACTGCCGAGTCCGCAAGCTTCGCGACGTGCTGGCGCTCCGTGGGTGCATTCGAGTTCATCGGTCGCAAGAGCGATGTCCAGCAGCAGCTCGGTATCGGCTGGCGTAATGACGCCCGCCTCGGTGGCGTCGGCCAGCAAATCCAGGAGCTCATTTGCGGCGGCGAGTGGTGACGTCTGGGTCTTCTCGACCGCGACCTCCCACGCCGTCCACTGCGGGGCCCACGGGATCGCGGCCGCCCAGGCACGGTCGGCACGCCGACATCCCTCGCCGAAGCCGAGCTCTGCCTGGACCTTGCGGCGGACGACACGCAGAACGCTTGGCGCAATCGGGGCTGGTTTCTCCCACTGAACTTCACGACAGGCGACCCAGAGCGCACTTGCGGTAAGCCCGTCGACTTTGTCCGCCGGTGCCGGCGACGTGGATTGGCGCGCGATCGACGTTGCTCCGGGGATGAGTAGCCAGGCGAGGATGGTGGCGGCCGTCGGTTCATCGTGACCCCGTGGGGAGCCGAGTCGGGCGAGGGCTCGAAGCACGTCGTCCGTCCGGGGATCTCGAGTCCACGACCAGGCGCCGAGCTCGTAGAGCTCGACACCGATGTCGAGTCCAGGCTCCAATCGGATCCAGTCGTGCCAGCGATCGCGGGCTTCACGAAGGGCCGGGGTCGCATTCGATTCGACTCCCAGGATGGTGGCGATGTTCATGTCGGTTCCTTCCTTGCTGCGGGTAGCAAGGAAGGAACCGTGAGGACGTCACCTCTTTCGCACCCCCCACGCCTCGAAAACGAGGGGGTACGTAGGGGGTACGTTCACGTTTGTGCAGGTCAGGGCACGTACCCCCGAAAGTTGAAAAAACTTCCCGGTAGCTCTTCCCCGGGGGCTTAAAACGCCCCTGCGAGACGACAGATCAGATCGCGCGACGCAGCAGGGCTGGGTGGTCCTGCAGGACAGCGGCGGTCCGGGCGGGCAGTTCAGTGGGGGCGTCGCCGTCGTCGCTGCGGTTGCAGATCTGCTCACGGACGAGCCGGACAGCCTCGTCGGTGTGGCCCTCGGCCTCGAGCACCGCCGCCAGGTCCAGGCGCGACATCTCCTCGTCGGGGGCGGCCAGTAGAGCGATGCTGACGACCGTCCGAGCCGACGCGGTGTCGCCTCGGGTGAGCATCTCGATGACGACCATGTGAGCGACGTCGGCGATCGCGCAGATCGCGTGCTGGTCGAGCCGGACACCCCCGTGCATCCACCCCCATCCGGTCGGGCGGAGCTTGTCGAACGGTTGACCACTGACCAGGCCGAGGGCCTTCACGAGGTCGTCGACACCGTCGGGTCCACGGCTCTCGCCACGGGTGCGCAGGCGGCGGAACAGCTCGAGGTCGATCAACGCGTCGACGACCTGGTAGACGCCGGCGCCTCGGTACGCGGCGGCCGGAGCCTCGCGCGCATCTGGGAGGTACTTCGCCCCGGTCTGCGGGTCGGTGCCGAGCCAGTCGCGCAGGCGGCCGATGTCGGTGCGGGTGCGCGCCGGGGTGATGTCGAATGCCTCCGCGACCTCGTCGGTCGTGGCGCCATAGGGACGCGTGGCGAGGTAAGCGAACATCTCGGTGTAGAACGGCCGGCGCTTGTCCAAGGGCGCTCCGGCGGTCTTCGCCGACACCGACCCAAGCAGACTCAACCGGGGTCGCACCACGGTGTCGGAGTTCCACTCCGCCAGGTCCTCGTCGAGTCCTGGGTCGGCGTCAGCGACCTGGTCGCGCGTACGCAGAGACACCTTCGGTGCCAGTCGGCTCAGGTCGTCCTCGGTGGTCGTGGCCGCCGACCAGTACGTCTCGTCCGGCTCGGGAAGGATTGACTCCGACAATTCGATCGCGGCCGCCGAACGGTCGATGCGGTGCTCATCGCGCAGGGCACCGGTGGTGGTCATGAGGTCGGCCCACGGGTCGTCGCCCTCGAGCTCGGGGGCGGGCTCGTCGACCGTGACCTCTCCGTGCGTCAACAAGGTGGCGCACCCACCGGCCTCGGCAGGGGTCAGACCGACACCGTCCAGACGCAGGTTCACCGCAGGCACCGTGAGACGACCGAACGCGTCGACGCGGACCTCCATGCCCTGATCGGCGTGCTCGGCGGTCACCAACAGCGAGCTTCCGGTGCGGCCGCGCTGCGACTCCAGGAGGCCGGCGAACTGGTCGAGCTCGTCGACGTCGGCCGGACCACCGACGATCACTAGCCGTGAAGGCCACGTGTCGGGATCGGTGCCCGCCGCACGCGCCGCCGAGGCGTCGCGGTCGCCGGAGGCGTCGAGGCGGGTGGCGGTGTTGACCGCCGTGGCGACGGCCTCGGCCGCGGCGCGGGCGTAGTCGTCGTGGCAGCTGATCCGCTCGGGGTTGATCGGTGCCAGCTCGCCGGCGATACCCAGCAGGTCCAACGCGGTGTGGCGCGACCAGGGGTTGCACGCGATCTCAGCGGCGACGTAACGGGCGAAGTCCTGTACCTTCTGCGGGTCGCCGGTGACGGTGACCGCCTGGCCCTCAAGGTTCAGCAGCCAGATCCCGTCGTCGGTGTCGGTGCCGATGGTCACCAGCAGCGGCCACGGGGACGGGTCGTCGAGCGGGTCAGGTCCGATCGAATCCAGGTCGGCCGACCGGTCGAGGATCCAGAGCAGGGAGTCCTCCGAGGTCGCCCAAGGCTGCGGCGCCTCGGCCGGAGTGCGCAGGTGCAGGGCGATGTCGGCGGGGGTGATCTCCACGGCCGCGATGTCGGGGGTCTGCTGGTTCGCGGCGCGCAGGTGGGCGGCGGTGCGGCGCAGAACCTGGTCGACCAGCACGATCAGGTCGACTGGTTCGGCCCCGGCCGTCGCGATCGAACGTTCAGCCTCCCGCGCGATCGCGGTGGGCATGGCCAGCACGAGACCAGGTCTGCGTGAGCGGTGCTGGGTGCTGCGTCGCTGGCGCAGCGCCAGTAGAAGTCCACCGGCGAGCAGCGCACCTCCACACGCCATTGACGGCCAGACCCAACCGGGCAGGGAGCTGTCGTCGGCCGCGTCGGCCTCGGTCGAGACCGTGTCCAGCTCGCCGTGGTCGGCCGGGGTCGGATTGGTGGTCTGGGGGGCGGGAGGCGGTGGCGCCGGGCTGCTCGGGACGGTTCCCTGCGATCCCGTCATGACGCCGGGGGCCGCGAGGACCTCCGGAACGGCCTCCAGCGCAGCCTCGTCCGGCACGACCACCTCGGGCGCCGGAGCCGGTTCCGGTTCGGGGGCGGACGACGAGTCCAGCTCCGGAGCGGGAGCAGGCGCCGGGTCGGGGGCAGACGCCGGTGCGGGCGCGGGCTGAGGGGTCTGGACTTCGGAGGGAGCGTCGGGAATGTCGAGGACCTGACCGGGGTAGATCAGATTCGGGTCGGTCAGCGCGATGGGCTGCTCCAGGTGCTTGGACGCCTCGAAGATCTCCGGGTATCGGCCTGGGTCACCGAGCTCGTCGGCGGCGATCTGCGACAGAGTGTCACCGGCCTGCACCGTGTAGTCGACGGCTGCAGTTGCCGGTGCCGTGGTGGGTGCATGCGAAGCGGCGGTGCTGGGCAGCTGGAGGACCCATCCGGGGCGCAGGAGGCTGGCGGAGGCGAACGTCGAGCCGTCGACCATCGTCAGACCGTCGTTGAGCTGGGCGATCTCGGTCCACCGCTCGGCATCGCCGAGGTGTGTCTGCGCCAGGGCCCAGAGCGTGTCCCCACGTTCGACGACGACCTCAACGGTCGCCGGAGCCGGGTCGACCGCGGGCGTCTCGGTCCCCGCTTCGGGTGTTGCTTCGGCTGCCGGCGTGACGGCCTCGGGTGTCTGCGACGGAGACCGCGTCGGTACTGGTGCGGTGTTGGCCTGCACGGGCGACGGCAGCAGCGGAACGCTGACGAACGCGGCGACGACCAGGCCGATCATGGTGCGGGCGAACAGGGTCTGGACGCCGAACGCGCCGGGTGTGCGGTTCAGCTGGTGCGACTTCGCGGCGGCCACGATCTCGAGCGCGATGCACCAGCAGGTCTGCAGCCAGAACGCCCACACGATCAGGGAGAGCAACTGGATTAACACGGCGTCGGTCAGCTGCATCCCGAGGCTGAGGTCGTCGGGGATCGGTGATCCCACGAACGCCACAAGCAGCAGCGGTGTGCCGATGATGATGGCGCCGAGCAGCATCAGTGCGCCGAGAGCCTTGATCCACTTCATGGTCGTCTCCTAGAGGCCGTCGGCATCGATCGACTCGGCCGTCCCCGTGCCTGAAATCGAGATCGACGTCAGGCCGGCCAGCGCAAGGATGTTGGTGTTGGTCTGACCCTTGAGGGTCACGCTCACGCGGCCACCGGTGATCGTGATGGTCGCCGGCGGGGCGCCGACCGAGCGCAGGTAGGCGTCCGCTGCAGCGCGCGCCCGGGCCGGGTCAACAGAAGGGCGGCCGCCGTCGCGTAGCGAGTCTTGGTTGAGGGCGTCGGCGCCGACGCGGGCGGCCTGCTCGGCCTGGTTGGTAAGCGTGCGGCGGTCGCCCAGCGCCGCGCCGCCGTCGACGACCAGACCCGCGGCGGCGAGCATGGCCACGGTCATCAGCACGATGAAGAGCGCTGTGGTCCCGCGCTCGTCGCGGGGCGTCGTGGGATCGTTCATTTGGACCGGTACTCCTCGATCGGGACCGTCGCGGTGCCGGTGAAGTTCTTGGTCCCGGGCAGTCCGCTGATCGCGACGTCGCTCAGGTCGGCGATGCACGTGACATCGGCACGGACCACGCCTCCGGGCTGGTAGCTCGAGACGTCGACGTTGACGGTCAGCTGGGCACACGACAGGCCACGGTTCTGCAGGGACGCTCGGACGGTCTCCTCGCCGCGGCCGGCCGCCAGGGAGGTGTTGCGTTCCAGCGACGCGGCTCGCGCGGCCTCTCCGGCGAGGTCCTCGACGTCTTGGTGCGCGGACGCGATCCGTCCGAGACCGACGACGAACAGGAAGATCGCGAACAGCAGCGGGGTCAGCACGACGAACTCCGCCGTGCTGGCTCCCTCATCTGAGCGGCGCCGGCAGCGGCTCATGGGGTGTCGCTTTCCGGGGGCACGTACCGCTCGACGGGCCCGGTCGAGGTCTCGACGATCTTCGGGCTGATGCCGGGCAGGAAGTTCAGCGCGGTGCCGGTGATCCGGACCGTGACGGTGGTGGCCGTGCGTTCGACTTCCACCGTGCGATCACTCAGCACGTCCGGGCCGAGCGTGTCCATGGCTCGCGTCGCAGACGACTGCCCGGAGCTCTCGGTTCCGTCGTAGGCGGCGGCGGTCGACATGGCTTCCTGGGCGGCGGCCTCGGCGACGTTGCGCGCGTGGAGAACGATCCCCAGCTGAATGATGCCCATGACGAACAGGAACATCGTCGCGGAGATCACGAGCGACGATGCGATGCTGCCCCGATCGTCTCGTTGCTTCACCGTCACGATGGCCCCTCGGTCATGGTTTCGCTGCCCGTCCACCACAAGGCCCTAAAGGGCCTCTCGGTGATCACCCCAGGTCGATTCCGTTTGCCTCGCTCATCAGCTTGGCGGTGATGATGACCCCGACGGCGACCGCGGCAGCAGCCAGCAGTCCCATCCAGATCACCTCGGAGGCGACTCCGCGCTCGTCGTGGCGCATTTTCTCGGGGCTCAGATACGAGAGCATCCAGGCTGCGATCATGCTCAGCTGAGTGTTCATGGGTGACTCCCTTGTTCTTAGATCGCCATCACGGCCGCGACGGCGGGGTATCCGAGGAACAGCAGGAAGCTGAATCCCAGGAAGAGTTGGGCGTTCGTGATCGAGTTCGAGGCGCGTTCGGCTGCACCTTCGGCCTCGGCCAACTGACGGGCGCGGGCGGTGGCCGCGCGGGCGCGCAGGGATTCGCGGACCTTTGCTCCGTCGTCGGCGACGAGGCTCAGCGCGGACCCCAAGTCGCGCAGTTCCGCGACGTCGACGCGCTCGCCTAGCTCGCGCAGTGCCTCCCACGGCGTGGTGCCGGAGTAACGAGCCAGGGCCAAGGCGTCGGCGATCACGTCGAAGGACCAGCCTCGGCCGAGCTGCGAGGCGGCGGGCAGCGCCTCGGGCACGCCGCGACCGCCGGCCAGGGCCATGGAGACCAGGTCGAGGTAGCAGGCCATCGCCCGGCGCAGCTCGTCTCGCCGCACGGCAGCCGCAGTCGCCACCGAGGAGTTGGGAAGCATCGCGAAGCCGACCGCCAAGGCCAGACCCAGCAGCAGCGGAACGGACAGGCCCGTGCTGACCCCGGCCGCGTTGACGACTAGGCCCACCAGCAGCGGCAGGCTCAGACCGAACCCGGCCATCGCGAGCATGGAGACCAGGTGCGCCTCGAGCGGACGGTCCAGCAGGGCCAGGTTCGCGCGGAGCTTCGGCACCGCGAATCCGTTGCGCTCCAGCAGGACGGTCAACCACCGCCCGAGCCGGTCCTTGAACGGCTCCTGGATGTCCTGGTTAGCGGTGATGGTGCTGGGACGGCGCGAGTCGATCGCTGCGACTGCGGCGGCGAGGTCGCGCCGAGGCGGCACCACGGCCCACACCAGGGCGAGCAGTCCCACTCCCCCGGCGGCGCCGACGAGCAATGCGGCGATCATCATCGGCCCGCTCCGGTCTGCTCGAGCACGAGGTCTTCCGGGCGAGCCAGGAACCGCTCCGGCAGATGGATTCGTGAGGAGCGGCGGATCCAGGCGAACCCGCCGATGAAGCAGCCCAACACCAGGACAAGCATCATCTGCCCGACTGGGCTGTTGTAGGGCTCGAGGTAGTCACGCGCGAGCAGCGACACTCCCCCAGCGAACGCGAGCGTCACGCCGACGATCGTCAGCGAGTCACGTCGCAGCGTCTTGCGGCCTTCCTCGACCCGGGTGCGCATCTCCAGCTCGGAGCGCGCGGTCTCGGCCAGCGCGGTCAGGGTCCTTGTCAGGCCCGAACCTCGCAGGCGGGCGTTCATGATCAGTGCCGCCACGACTAGGTCGACCGAGGGGTCGTCCAAATCCTCGCCGAACGCGGCCAGGGCTTGCGGCACGGGCACGTGGGCGCGCAGGCGTCCGACCAGCCGGTTCAGCTCCGTTGCGATCGCGGGCGGCGCGGCTTCGGCGGAGGCGATGATGGCCTGCTCCAGGCCGACCGCGGCCGCCATGGTGTCGCGCAGCGACTCGGTCCAGATGGCCACCGCCTCCAGGCGTGCCAGGTGTGCGCGACCCTCAGCCTTGCTGCCGAACAACGCCGGCCACATCCAGGTCACCGCGCCGGCCGCCGCGGCGGCGACCGGCCAACGGGCCAGTATCGCAACGACGATCACCGCGACCGCCGACTTCCAGAGCCGGTGGCGAGCTGCGGTCAGGCGGGTGGTCGTGCGCGACGGCAGTGGCGGCGGGGACCAGCCGAGCCATGCCGCCACGGCGAGGGTCACCCCGCCAGCCAGGCCTGCCCCGATCAGGAGTCCGAGGACGCTCATCAGGAACCGTCCCCGTCGTTCCAACCGGTCGCGCGCAGACGTTCGGCACGCTGGACCGGCACGTTGTAGTTCCGCACCGCGTTGCCGTCGGCGTCGGAGGTGAACACCTCGGAGGCGGAGACACCGATCTGCTCGTCGTACCCGTTGACCTCCAGGATCGTCCGGACCCGGCGGACGCCGCCATGGGTGTCTCGGCCGACGAACACGACGAACTCCACCGCGCCGGCGATCATCTCGTGGACGACCTGGCGTGGCAGACCCTCGGCCTGTTGGGCGTAGCTGCTGATGCGGTTGAAGCTCTCGCGGGCGCTGTCGGCGTGGATGGTCGACAGGGAGCCGTCGTTGCCCTGGCTCATCGCGTTGAGCATGGGCACGATCTCGTCGCCGAGGACCTCACCGACGATGACCCGTGACGGGTTCTGACGCAGGGTGCGCTTGACCAGTTGCGCCATGGTGATCCCGCCGGCGCCCTCGGTGTTGGCCGGGCGCGACTCCAGGGCCAGGCAGTTCGGGTGGCGTTCGCGGTCATCGCGCAGGCCGAGCTCGAGCGCCTTCTCGATGGTGATGATGCGTTCGCGTGGGTCGACCTCGGCCGCCATCGCTCGAAGGAGAGTGGTCTTTCCGGCGTTGGTTCCACCAGCGATCACTACGGAGAACCTTGCGGCGACGATCGCGCGCAGGAAGTCGGCAGTCTCGTGGGTCAACGTGCCGAGGCCGACCAGGTCGTCCAGGTCGACCTTCTGGAACCGGTGCCGGCGGATGGAGACCGCAGGGCGTTCCGCGACCGACTGGACCGCCGACAGGCGGCTCCCGTCAGGCAGTGTCAGGTCTAGCTCGGGGTTCGCCGCGTCGAAGGGTCGCGACGACAGGCCGCTGAAGGACGCGAGGGTCTGGATCATCTCGATCAGCTCGGCATCGTTGGCGGCGACCGGTTCCCCGCGTTCGGGGTAGTCCGCGCCCGCACGGCTGATCCAGACCTCGTCGGCCCCGTTGATGTCGATGTTCTCGATCGCGTCCTCATCGAGGAGACGTTGCAGCCGGCCCGCACCGAACATGCGCGCGTAGATGGCCTCGGAAATCTCGTCATCGGCGTCGGCATCCAGCGGTTGAAGCCCTTCGGCCATACGGCTCTCAGCATGACCGCGCAGGACCTCGGCGATCATCTGCCGGGCGAGCTGCTGCTCACTGGCCGGGGAGAGCACCGGCTGGCCGGCCTGGCGGCGTTGCGCCCGCTGGGTCTGCAGCCGGTCTCCGACCTGCTGCTGCAGGCGGGCGACGAGCTCGCTGTCCAGACTCATCAGTGGACCTCCAGTCCTGCGGTCGCGAGCAGGTGTTCGGCGGCCGTACGGGCACCGCGCACCAGCTGAGAGGTGCGGCCACGCCCGGCCGGGGACGCCCCGCTCTGCAAGGCCGTGAGCCCGGGATGATCCAGGGGCAAGTGCGTGGTGGGGGCGACGATGACGCCGGCCTGTGTCAGGACGTCGTCGACGTCGCGGCCGTCCGCGGCCGCGGACCGGCTGGGGCCGACCATCAGCGGGGCCGTTCGCCCGCCGGCAACGGTCACATCCAAGAGGTGCGCTCGGGTGTGCAGGATCGACTCGACCGCGCTGGCCATCACCGGGACCCGCACGTCGGCCGAGACCAGCAGCGGCATCGTGGAGGCGTCGTGGCCGAGTCGGCCGATGTCGGCGATCACGTCAACGTCGGCCGAGGCGGCGGTCACCGCGAGGCGGCGCCACATGTCCCCGATGCCGCGAGCCTGGGCAGGCAGCTGGACACCCGCGACGACCTGCACGCCACAGGCCAGCGGCTGGGACCACTCCTGCAGAGTCGACTCGCGATCGCCACGGGTCGCGGCCGCGAAGCCCAACAGGTTCGGGCTCGAGGCCACCGATCCGCCGGATGCCCCCCGGCACCGGTACGCCAGGTCGCCTCCGGCGGGGTCGGCCTCAAGCAGGATCACCGGTCGCGGCCACACCGCCGCGAGCGCGAGCGCCGTCGACGTCACGCCGGGAGCGCCCTTGGCCGAGTACAGGACAGTCAGCACGTGTCAGTCCCCCGCTGCTGCGGTCTCGACCACGGCCACAAGCCCCGCCGCGGAGTACGCGGCGATCGTGGAGGCGTCGTCCTCGTCGACGACGACCGTGACCAGGACCGTGGCACCTTCGGTGGCCGATCCCTGCACGTCCAGGACCTCAGCCTCGCGGGCGAGGATCTGCGGGGCGTCCAAGGCGGTGCTCGCGCCCAGGTCGACCGTGCCGCTCGGCACCGCGACCACACTGACCAAGTCGCCAGCACCGAGACCGGCCGACGGGGCACGTGCCGCGTCCAGGCTCAATCCGACCGTCGCTCGACCGTCACCGGGGACGGGGTCACTGGTGACCATCGAGTCAGTGACGATCTGCCCGGCGACCATGTCCACCGTCGCCGTGGTGCCCACGACCGTGTCGAGCGCCGAGACCAGGATCGCGCCGTCGACGCCGCCGACAGATTTGCGCTCGAGATCCTTCTCGGTGATGACCTGTCCCTTGGCGACGTCCTCCTTGACAGCGAGGACGTCGGTACGGTCACCGAGCTGCGAGAACAGCACCGCGCCGGCCAGGGCCGACCCGGCGATCATCAGACCGGCGACGGCCAGAAGACCACGCCGCCGAGGCAGCGCCCGAAGACGCCGGTCGTCAATCCGTCGACCCGACAGCACGCCCTCCCGGCTACTCGACGAAGGCGGCGCGGGCGTGCGAGTGCTCATGACTTCCTCTTCTCATCGGGCAAGACGTTGACCGACTGACGCTCCCCCACGACCAAGTTCGCGGTCCCCGCAGGGCCGTCGACCTCACCGAGAGAGCCCGCAGCCGCCAAGCAGTTACCAGCGCACGTCCAGTTGACGCGCCAGGTGATCGCAGCCGAGACCGGCCACGCCCCGTTGGGTTGGAAGTCGCTCACCCGCGTGTACTTGTAGGAGCACGATGTCGTCGATCCAGGCGGCATCTGACCGACCTTCCAGACGCGGCCCGCGTCGTAACAGACCTTCGAGCCCGGGCCCATGTTCCAGGTCACCCAACGCGGTTCGATCGTGACCGTCACCGACGTCGCGCCGGCCGTGACGGTGTTCGTCAGTGGAGCCCACTGCCCCAGTGGCATCCACATCCACGTGTCCAAGCCGACGTAGGACTTCGCCGGCGGCGCCGGAGCCAGCTGCACCGTCGGCGTCGTCAGTTGCACCGCGCCGAAGGCCTGCTGCGCCAGCTCAGCAGGGTCAGGCGGCGCGGCCTCACCGTTGGCCACGTAGATCCATAACTGTGGGTTGTCATCGCACGCGTAGAAACGGCCTGTCTCAGGCGTGCCGCCCGACGTCGCCCATCGCGGGTCGTCGGCAGCAGGCTGATCCATTGCAAACAGGTAGCAGTCGTTTGCCGGAGACCAGCGCGCAGAGCCAGAGGTGCACGGGATGGCCTCGCCCGTCGAGCGAGTGCACTGCGTCGGTCCGCCGGTGCCGGGTGTTCCGCCGCCACCCGGATTCCCGCCGTCACACACCCGCGTCTTCACAGTTCCGGTGTTCGGGTCTACGTAGGTCTCCTGACCGTTCACACATGCCGCCTGCGCCGAGGGAGCCCGCACCAGAACAGAGGTAAAAGTCAGTACCGCGAGAAGCGACAGCCCCAGGCTCAATCGGCAGAGAGATCGCATGACGCCTCCGCGTCGGCAGAGATGCCACTGACCTTCCAATTGCCCGCCGTGTCTCGCTGCAAGCCGACGTACTGCTCGTAACCCCCGACGAGGGGTTGCGGCTGCTCGACACCCCCGATGTAGTCGGTGATCTTGCTCGGGTCGATACACCGGGTGATGGTGACCAAGGCGTAGCTCTCGGGCGTCACGGTCACCTCGGTCGGCGTCGTCGTCGCGTCCCATCCCGGTTCGTACGCCGACGTTCGACCTTCAGCCTCGTTGGCGATCGCCGCGTCCCAAACGGTCCGCCAGCCAGCGTGGTTGTCCTGGAGATACTGCAGCTGTTCTGGCGTCGCCTTACCGACCTCGACGAAGCTCTCGATCTTCGCGTCGTACGCGTGTAGGAAGTCGATCGCCCCGTAAGCGGCGTCGACTTGGTCCTCTGTCAGGCCGTCCTCCCACGAAGGAGCGGGCGTCGAGGTCGAGCCGGACGACGGCGACGATGACAGAGCCCCCTCGTCCTGACAGCCTGCGAGGAGAATAGCCGCAAGAAGCAGCGTTGTGAGACCGCTGAGACGATTGAAGGACCGTCGATTCATACGCACACACCCCCCGGTGCCTGTCTGCGTTGGCTACATGCTTCACCTAGAAGCGCTGACCTTTCAACCCTTAATGCCCAGGTTCAGCCGCTGAGTGATCAGTTTCCTGATTGTGGAAATCGGGATCTGTCCACACGTCACGCCTTCGTGTCGACCAAGTGGGGTCCGATGCGGTGCGCAAATCGCCTACGAGCAAACGATCACCCGATGCCCGGAACTGGGCCGTGAGGGGTGACCACTACTCGTGATGGAGACGAACCATGACAGAACCGATGATCGAACAGCTCCTGTCGCCGGGCTACCTCGCGGAGCATCTGGGAGTCAGCGAAGGACAACTCGCCCAGATGCGATACCTCGGCACCGGGCCCACTTACGTCAAGGTCGGAACGCGCGTTCGGTATGCGCTTGCAGACGTCGAGGAGTGGCTCCGCGGCCACCGCCGTACTCAGACCTCCGGCTGATGCCCAGGCGAACATCCACAAAGCTGAGACTGCGCTACTTGTCCACAGGCGCGCGAGTGGCCCTGATCCGGGAGTGTCTCAATGCATAGCGTCGGCGAGACCGGGCGTTAGCTCTCAGATGCTCTTGGGCACGAGGAGGTATTGCGATGGCGACGATCACCGCGTACGAGACCGGTCACGGCAAGCGCTACCGCGTCAGGTACCGCACGCCTGACAACCGTCAGACCGACCGGAGGGGCTTCCGGACGAAGCGTGAGGCCGAGGAGTTTGCCGCCACGGTGACGGTCTCGAAGCTTCGTGGCGAGTACGTCGACGCGAGCCGGTCAAAGATCACGGTCGCGGAACTTGGCGAGGCCTGGCTTGAGCGAAAGACCACCGTGAAGCCGTCGACTTGGCGCACCCTCGCCAGCGCATGGCACGTGCATGTCGAGCCACGGTGGGGTCTCACGCCGGTGTCGCGCATTGAGTTCACCGCTGTCCAATCGTGGATCACCGAGCTGCACAGGCGTGGTCTTAGCGCGACGACCGTCAAACGAGTGCTCGGTGTCCTCTCAGGGATCCTCGACGACGCGGTCAGGGACCGGCGCATCATGAGCAATCCCTGCCGCGGGATCTCGACTCCGCGCAAGGTCTCGAAGGAGCGTGTCTACCTCACGCACGAGCAACTCCATCGGTTTGCCAACGAGTGCGGCAACCACAAGACCTTCGTGCTGGTGCTCGGCTACTGCGGTCTTCGCTGGGGCGAGGCCATCGGACTTCGAGTGAAGGATGTAGATCTTCAGCGTCGACGCCTGAACATCAACCAGAACGCCGTCGAGATCGGATCGCGTGTCGAGGTCGGCACACCGAAGACTCACGAACGACGATCGGTGCCATTCCCGGCGATGCTGGACGCGAGCATCCGTGAACTGTGCGACGACAAGCACCCGGACGACTACATCTTTACCGGAGCCGAGGGTGGTCTCATGCGACGCACCCGCAGCGACATGGGAAGCGGTGGCTGGTTCGCTGGGGCAGTCCGACGAGCGAAGATCGCTCGAATCACCCCGCACGACCTCCGGCACACTGCAGCGAGCCTCGCGATCTCAGCCAGCGCCAACGTGAAATCAGTCCAACGAATGCTCGGTCACAAGAGCGCCGCGATGACCCTCGACATCTATAGCGGCCTGTTCGACGACGACCTCGACGCGGTCGCGACCGCGCTGGATTCGGCAGGTGCCAAGTACATGCACCCCTGATCCTGAGGCGCTACCCCACGCGACGGTTCAGAGCTCGTTTAGGGACCTGGGCACACGCAGCGAACGACCTACCGATCTCATCTGCTCCAGCAGCGCGAAGCCCACGGGCCTCGTCACAATCGACCCGGCAACCGCATCTCTAACAAGATCGACGGTCTCCCTGGTCGCGATCCGCCTGAATTTTGCGTGCTCAAGCGAGTCTCTATCATCACTAATCCAGACCGCACCACTGAACTCCGAGCGCTCTTCGATGACGAAGCAAGTCTGGGCTTCACCAAGATGCTGGGTTGGACGCCGCGCGCTACCGCCCATCAGTTGACGACGAATGACGTCGATCCGACGGATCTCCTCCGCATCTGAGACTTCGATCGCGTCGCCAAGCCATCCTTCATTGGGGATCGACGCCAGTTGCGGGTGGAATGGCGCGGAGTTGGCCGCTTCAGCCTTTACCGCTTCACACCATCGGCCGTTGCCGTCCAAGACCTGCCGGAGAACGTCCAACCGTTCAACCGCGGCGAAATTGCAGAGGACGGTGTTATCCGGGAATAGGTAGGTCACGTTGATCAGGCAGCGTCGCGTGGATTATCTCCGTCATCGAGCGCGTCCAGCGCAGCTCGAACTTGGTCTACCGGGCGCCTCGCTACGCGGGCAAACATCCGGAGTGATGTCTTTTCGCCCTCATAGGCCGCAAGCGCATCCGCCAATAGCGCTACCGGGGGTCTCGGCGATGAGCTGAAAGCGATCAGTTGCTGGAGGTCCTCGGCTCTTCCGATCGTCCGCGCGCAATCGGCCAAACTCATCGAGCCAAGCGACACGCGCTCGGTGTCCACTATCAACCCAAGGTTCAGGAGTCGCCAGGACAAGCTCGATGGCGAGACCAGTAACTTGAATGCCAACTCCGCAAAGTGCTCGCGCACACCGACGGGCTTCGTTTCAGCGAAACCAGTCAACACGTCCACTGGCATCAAGAAGGAAGCAGCGAAAGCGTTGGCCCTCACCTCCGAGGGTTGCTTCTTGCGCTGCGGATCGAAAATGTTCTCGTCTACGTGGAGACCCTGATCATCCTCCGACAATGCATGGCATAACTCATGCGCCAGCGTAAAACGCTGACGCGCCAGGTTCTCAGAAGCAGCAACTACGATCAGCGCCGATGTCTCGTCACGCCATGTGAGCCCGTCGCAACCGCTTGGAACGTTCTCGATCGCGACGTCTACACCGAAGGCCTGCTCCACAAGTGAGCACAACTGAGCTGTAGATGCCCCCACGTGGGAGTCGCCCTCGTTAAGCAGAGCAAGCGCAAGCTGCGCCATTTGCTCTCCCTGCTCGTACCAGAGACCACTACCTCCGCGGCCGATGTCCGGAACTGCGTGAGCAAAGCCAAGGGTTGAAAGTACTCCGCGAACTTCCGCGAACTCCTCGGCGAGGTCAATGGCAGAAGAAAGACCGACTCCCGAACTCGATCGGGCAGCCAAGGCGGCCCGGCGTTCTTCGAGGCCGAGCAACCAATCGACGGTCGTACCGAAGTGCTCGGCTATCTCCGCCAAGTCCAAGGACGTGAAAGCACGACGCCCGGACAGAGACTTTGAGAGGCGTGTCTCATCAATCGAAAGATGCTTCGCTAGCTCTGTCTGCGACTCAGAGTGATGGTCCAAGAGCGTGCGGACGCGCGCCGGAATTTCAGTGACGTCCATGCTCTAAGCGTATGAGATGCTTGCCAAAATCGCAAGTGTGCGATAAGTCTCCGGTGTTCCGAACTCTCCACATAGCCAGCCGCATGCTGACCGGGCGCCCCTTCGGAGAAATGTGGGCAAAATGTGGGCACGGAGCGCTTGACGATGAACGAGAAGACCCCCGGAACGCTGCAATTGCAGTTGTTTCCGGGGGTCCTCGTCACGCGGTGGCGGTGGGATTTGAACCCACGGTGGGTTTGACCCCACACATCATTTCGAGTGATGCACCTTCGGCCGCTCGGACACGCCACCGCCGAGGATCTTACGTCAGGCGCGCCCTGAGGCCGAAACGGGGTCGATTCGCGGCAAATCTTGCGGATCGTCACAGGATCGCCATAGGAGGGCGCGGTTACCTGGAGGTACCGATGACGAGGAGCCCTGACGTGAACGACGAGACGACACCCCGGTCCGACGAGCAGCTCAGCCCTGTACCGCCGCCCCCGAGCGCTGCCTTCACCCCACCCCCGCCGCCCCCGGCCCCCGCGCCGCCTGCCGCGTCGAACCACCGCCGCGGCCTCGCGATCGCCGCGGTCGGCCTGGGTGCCGCGCTGGTGATCGGCTCCGGCACCGCGGGCCTCGCCTTCGCGATCACGGAGGCGCGTCACGACTCCAGCTCGTCCGTCGCCGCCCCCGGCATCACGAACCTCGTCCCGAGCGACGAGGGCCAGACGCAGAACGCCAGCTCGCCCGCCGCCGACGCGACCGACGAGCAGGAGCAGGGTCTCGTCTACATCAACACCGTCGTCGGCTACGGCGACGGCGGCGGCGCGGGCACCGGCATGATCCTCACCGAGAACGGCACCATCCTCACGAACCACCACGTGATCGAGGGCGCCACCAGCATCGAGGTCGAGGTCGTCAGCACGGGTGACACCTACCAGGCCGACGTCGTCGGCTACGACGACACCGCCGACGTCGCCGTGCTGCAGCTGCAGGACGCCTCCGACCTCACGCCGGTCTCGCTCGACACGAGCCAGGACGTCGCGGTCGGCGACGCGATCACCGCGGTCGGCAACGCCAACGGCGACGGCGGCGCGGCCAGCGCCGCAGCGGGCGTGGTCACCGACCTCGACCAGAGCATCACGGCGCAGTCCAGCTCCGGCGCCGAGGAGCTGACCGGCCTCATCGAGGTCGACGCCGACGTCGTGGGTGGCGACTCCGGCGGCGCGCTCTACGACGAGGACGGCGACGTCGTCGGCATGACGACCGCGGCCTCCTCGGGCCAGGCCGACATCGTCGGTTACGCCGTCCCGATCCGCGACGCCCTGCAGACCGCGAAGCAGATCGTCGGCGGCCTCGAGTCCGACACGATCCACATCGGCGACAGCGCCTTCCTGGGTGTCCAGCTCGATCCCCAGTCGCAGACCCCGCTCGTCGCGGGAACCATCGAGGACACCGCCGCGGCCGAGGCGCAGATCGCCGCCGGCAGCACGATCACCGCGCTCGACGGCACCGCCGTCAACACCCCCGAGGAGCTCTCCGGACTCATCGCCGAGCACGCCCCCGGCGACAGCGTCACCCTGACGTGGGTCGACGGAGCCGGCGCCGAGCACACCGCGACGGTGACGCTCGGGACCGGCCCCGTCGGCTGACGGACCGCGCCCGGGGCTCAGGCCCCGGGTGCGCGGGTGGCCTTCCGGTTCTTCACGACCGCGTCGATCACCGTGCCCACCTCGACCGCGATCGTCACCAGCACGGTGCCGAGGTTGATGCGGTCGAGCACGGTCGGGGTGATGTCGAGCGCCTGGACGAATTCCGGGCTCAGGAGCATGTCGTTGGCCGCGAGGTAGATGAACGGCACAGCCCAGGCGAGCGAGATCAGGATCGTGCCGGCGACGACCGGCCAGGTGAAGCGGCCGATCCGGAACTTCACCACCTCGAAGACCATCGAGACGACCAGGACGCCGATCAGCAGCGGCAGCCAGAACGACCACAGGTCAGGGTCGAGCACCGGCACGTCGTCGCCGCTGGGCCCCTCGACCCACGAGCGGAAGTGCTGGAGCACGAGCACGGCGATCACCAAGCCGGTGAAGAAGACGCCCGCGATCATGTCGGCGAGACCGATCTGCTGGCGACGCGGCACCTCGGGCAGCCGGTCGATGCTCCACCCGGGGATCTTCGCGTCGACGTCGACGCGCTCGAGGATCGCGAAGGCGAGGGTCGTCCAGAACACGACCTGCACCGCGACCTCGAACGCCGTGCCGATGCCGTGCCCGATCACGCTCGCCGGGTCGTCGGTGGAGGCGAGCTGCGCCAAGGCCACGATCACGCCGACGGTGGCCGGGATCCAGATCAGGCCCAGCAGGGTCAGCCGGCGCCAGAGCAGGAAGTAGCGCGGCCCGATCAGGTGCAGGGGCTGGTTGCCGTACTGCGCGGCCAGCGCCGACGGGTCACCCAGCTCGGTGAGCACGTCGCGCTCGGCCTCGGCCGGGTCCTCTCCGGCCTCGACCCGCCCCGCGATCATGTCGTCGATCGTGGCGGTGAGCTCGCGCGAGATGTCGTCCCGCTTCTCCTCGCTCATCCACCGGGTCGTCGCGTGGACGTAGCGGTCGGTCAGGGTGTTCGTCTGGGTCGTGGTCATGAGGCGTTCCCCTCGGTGAGTCGGTTCACGGATGCACGCAGCGCGTCGAGGTCGGCCAGCATCGCCGCCAGCACGCGCTCGCCCTCGGGTCCGGTTCGGTAGATCTTGCGCGGCCGCGACGCCGTGGTGTCCCACTCCGCGGTCAGGAGCTTCTGCTCCTCGAGCCGGCGCAGCAGGGGGTAGAGCGTGTTGGCGTCGACGGCGATCCCGGCGTCGCCCAGCGTCTGCAGCAGGGCGTAGCCGTACCCGGGCTCCCGGAGCGCCGCGAGGCTCGCCATCACGGCCGTGCCGCGACGGAGCTCCTGCAGGTGCCCGGGGAGTACGTCGTCCTTTGTCATGCGTTCGACATTACTGTGTGTCACACACTATTGCAACAGCGACAGATGGCGGATCGAGCGCCAGAACGCCCTCCGCCGCGCAGGCTGAGGGCGTTCTGGGGAGGGCGCTCTGGGCGACAAGCTCGCTCGTGACCACCAACAAAGTCACTCGCGAGAGGTAACAAGGTCTCTCGCGAGCGGTACGTCGGTGGGGGTGGGGCGGTTGCGGGTGCGGGTGCGGTAGGTGAGGGCGGCGGCGAGGAGGGCGAGGAGGAGCAGGCCGGTCCAGGGGATCGCGAGGCCCCGGAAGTCCGCGGTGGTCGCGCCGGGAGCGGTGACCTGGTCCTCGCCCACGACCAGGCCCGCCGCCTCGACCGAGCCCGACAGGTAGAGCGTCGGCCAGGCGTCGAGCTCGACGACACCCGTCGCCGAGTCACCGGGCAGCAGCTCGTCGACCGTCACGAGCTCCTCGGTCGAGCCGAGGCCGAACAGCCCCGAGGCCTCGACCCGAGTGCCCGCGCCGACGCGAGCGTTGCCGGTGTTCTCGATCTCGTAGCGCACCGTCAGCGTCCCCGGCGCGAACGGGATCCACGACGAGCTGTAGTCCGTGTCGGTCACGTCGACCGACAGCGCCGGCTCGATCTCGCCGGCGACCTGCAGGTGCAGGCGCACGCCGACCCGGTGCGTCACGGTGACGTCGTCGCCGCCCGCGCTCAGGGCGACCGCGATGCCGGCCGGGTGGTCGCCCGGGGTCGCGTCAGCCGGCACGTCGATCGTCACCGGCAACACGCGGGTCTCCCCCGCGGCCACCGCCACCGTGCCGCCCTCGGCGAGCCCGCCGATCGTGATCCATCCGCCCGAGTCGGCAGGTTCACCCGTGGCGATGTCGAACGCGCCGTTGTCGCCCAGCAGCCCGTCGCCCGCGACAACGGTGAAGGCCGCCGGCTCGCTGCCGAGGTTGGTGACGGCGATGTGGTCGCTCACGCTCGCGCCGGGATCGACGACGTGCCGCAACGAGATGCGCTCGTCGGGACCCGCGGCCGTCGCGGGTCCGACGCTCCACTCGGTGTCGGCCTGGCTGGGCGCCGCCGTCAGGCCGACGCCCACGAGGGCGAGCAGCAGGGCGACGAGGGTGGAGGTCGTGCGGAGCATGGACGGTCCTTGGTGGGAGGAGTGGGGTGGAACGGAGCGGACGCCGGAGCGGAACCCTGGTGTGGTTCCGCCCCGGCGCCGCGAAGGACTCAGACCTTGTGGGTCAGTCCTTCGGGAACAGCGTCAGCGTGATCTCGCTGCCGTAGCGACCCGCCTCGGCGTCGGCCGGGACCGACAGGTCGAGGTCGGCGTCGACGGTCGTCGTGCCCACGCGGGACAGACGGTCCGACTCGGCCAGCGTGGCCGGAGCCTCGAGCGTGGCGGTGCCGCCGGCAGTCGCGCCGCCCTGCGAGGCGAGCACGCGCGGCAGCCACGACAGCGCGTCGGCGCCGAACGAGCGGTTGCCCGCGACGAACGACGTCGCCGAGCCGGACAGCGTCCATCCCTTGCCCTGCGCCTGCGCCTCGTTGCGCGAGTCGTTGACCAGGACCTCGGGCAGCTTCGCGCTCTGCTCGCTGCCGTCGCCCTCGAACGCGATCGTCGAGCCGGCGCCCGGGAGCGCGAGGCTCAGCTGGCCCGCGGGGGTCAGCGGGATGGTCGCCTCGAGGCCGTAGCCCGCGGTGCTCGCCGACTCGGCGTGACCGATGAGGTCGAAGATCGTCTTGCCCACGTCGGTGTTGTCGAGGTACGCGCCGCGCACCAGGTCCCAGCTCGCCGCGCGGTCCTGGAGGACCTCCGAGCCCGCACCCTTGGCGAAGAACGGCACGATCGCGTTGGTGTGACCACCGGAGTGCCACGAGACGTTCGGCAGCGCGCCGGCGTCACCGGTCAGCGGCGTCCAGCCCGTGCCGGGGCCGGCACCCGGACCGGCGAGGTAGCCGGTCTCGTGGTCGGCCGTGACGATGACGAGCGTCTCGTCCCAGCTGCTGTTCTCCTCGACCCACGTGTTCACGGCCTCGACCGTGTCGTTGAAGCTGACCTGCTCCTCCACGAGACGCGTGGTCTGGTTCGCGTGGCCGGCCCAGTCGACGGCGCCGGCCTCGACCATCAGGAAGAAGCCGTCCTCGTCGGTCTCGAGCACGTTCAGCGCCGCCTTCGCCGCGGTCGGCAGCGAGGGGACGTCGGTGTTGGCCGGGTCGCTGTACGGAGCGACGTCCTTGTTGGCCAGGCCCGGACGGTTGTACTGGAACGTCTCGGCCACGCGGGCGAGGCCGAAGAGCTTTTCGGGCACGTTCTGGCCATTGGCGACCTGCTCGAACTGGTTCTTGCTGTCGATGAACGTGAACGGCGTCTGGCCACCGACGAGGCGGGTGAAGTCGTTCTGCGAGATCCACGAGCCCGAGCCGAAGTGCGACGAGCGCGAGCGGTTGGCGTCGGTGTAGTTCGGGTGGCCGCCGCCGATGATGACGTCGGCGCCGCTGTCGATCATCTCGGTCGCCAGACCGTGGTAGTCGTTGCGGTTGCCGTTGTGGGCGATGAACCCGGCCGGCGTCGCGTGGTTGAAGGGCACGTCGGTCACGAGGCCGACCTTCTTGCCCGCGGCCTGCGCCTGCTCACCGACCGTCAGGAGCCGGTTGCCCTGCGGGTCGAAGCCGATCACGCCGTTGTTGGTCTTGACGCCCGTGCCGAGCGCGGTGGCGGCGGCAGCGGAGTCCGTGGCGCCGGAGCCGACCCAGCCGAAGTCGCTCCAGGCGCTCTCGGTCACGTAGTCCGCGCGGCCGTTGGCCGAGTAGTGCGACAGGCCCACCTGGACGGGGTAGGAGTCGTAGACCTCGGACGGGTTCGCGTCGCTGTGCGTGACAGCGCCGGTGGCCGGGTCGACGGTGACCTGCTGGTAGCTCTGGCCGGTCTCGTAGAGACGCGCGGCGTCGAACTGGTTGTAGCCGGCACCGTCGGAGATCAGGACGATGACGTTCTTGGGTGCCGAGGGGGCGGCGGGCGCCTCCTGGGCGGTGGCGGAGACCAGCGGGGCGACGCCGACGGCGAGCCCGGCGATGCTGGTCAGGACGATCCGGCGGGTGTTCCGCCCGAACGCGCTGTGGTTCATCGGTTCCTCTTCTGTGGGGATGGGCGAACTTCAGACACGGCTCGGGGGAGCTCCCAGACGCACCGGAGGGCGGTGCTCAGACCCCCCGAGCACGCGCCCACGCTGTCGAGCGGAGGGAAAGCAGAACCCCCCGGTCGGCGACCGGGGGGTGAACTACCTGTGGGTACGCATAGAACCCTGGGTTCGACGCGCAACCATCGGCAGCGGCTCTCAGACGGCGGCGGTCAGCGCCTCCACCTCGTCCGCGCTCAGCTCGAGCGCCGCGGCGGCCACGTTGTCCTCGAGGTGGTCGACGCTCTTGGTGCCCGGGATGGGCAGCACGACCGGCGAGCGGTGCAGCAGCCAGGCCAGCGCGAGCTGGGAGGGGCTGGTGCCGTGGTCCTTCGCCAGCTCGGTGAGCGGGCCGTCGCTCGCGGAGAGCTGACCCGTCGCGAGCGGGAACCACGGGATGAACGCGATGCCCTGAGCGGCGCAGTGGTCGAGCAGGTCCTGCGCGTCGCGGTGCGCCAGGTTGTAGAGGTTCTGCACCGAGACGATCTCGGCCGTCTTCTGCGCCTCCTTGAGCTGGTCGACGTCGACCTCGCTGAGGCCGATGTGCCGCACCTTGCCCTCGTCCTGCAGCTCCTTGAACGCGCCGACCTGGTCGGCGATCGGCACCTCGGCGTCGATGCGGTGCAGCTGGATCAGGTCGATGCGCTCCAGGCCGAGGCGGCGCAGGCTCAGCTCGACCTGCTGCTTCAGGTAGGCCGGGCGACCGACCGGGATCCACTCGCCGGGTCCCGTGCGGGTCAGACCGGCCTTCGTCGCGATCACGACGTCGTCGGCGTAGGGGTGCAGGGCCTCCTTGATCAGCTCCTCGGAGACCGTGGGGCCGTAGGAGTCGGCGGTGTCGAACAGGGTCACGCCGAGCTCGGCCGCGCGGCGCAGCACGGCGATCGCCCCGTCGCGGTCCTCCGGCCACCCCCAGACCCCGTCGCCCGTGATCTGCATGGCGCCGTAGCCGAGGCGGTTGACCGTGAGGTCACCACCCAGCGTGAAGGTGCCTGCGGCGGATGCGGTGGGCTGGTTCATGCTCGCTCCTCGAGATTGGGGTACGTCAGGTCCAACGTGCCCGGCGCGAGGATGCTTCCGCCCGTGCGGTCTAGTCGCGGCGCGGGTCCGAGATGCTCAGCATCGTCTCGCTGAACAGGTCGATGTCGTCGCTGGAGGAGCGGCCCGATCCGGTGCCGCCGAGCAGCGAGAGCAGCTCGTCCACCGCGCGCTCCACGCGTGACGTCAGGGCCCCGGAGCCCTCGCTGCCCCAGTCGTGCGGGGAGGCGAAGACGCCCGTGGGCACGACGACGCTCTGCAGGTACGCGAACAGCGGACGCATCGCGTAGTCCAGCGCCAGCGAGTGCCGCGCCGTGCCGCCGGTGGCGGCCAGCAGCACGACCTTGCCCACCAGCACGTCCTGCTCGAGCGCGTCGAAGAAGGCCTTGAACAGACCCGTGTACGACGCCTTGTAGATCGGGGTCACGACGACCACGCCGTCGGCCTGCGCCAGCAGGTCGTGCACGTGCTGCAGCCGGGGCGACGCGAAGCCCGTGATCGACGCGTCGATCACGTCGTGCGACAGGGGCCGCAGCTCGACCGACTCGATCGAGACCTGCGCGTCGGCCCGCCCGATCGCCGAGGCGATCTGCTGGGCGAGCAACGTGCTGCTCGACGCGTCGCTCACCCCCGCCGAGACCACGACGACCCTCGTCATGCCGACACCTGCTCCACACCCTCGGTCGCGTTCGCCGCGTCACGAGCCGCCACGCGGGCGGCGTGGGTCGGCGCGTCCGGCACGTCGGCCGGACGACGCGCGTCGAACTCGGCGCGCAGGGTCGGCAGGACCTCGCCGAGCAGGTCGAGCTGCTCGAGCACGATCTTCTGCGGAAGACCGGCGTGGTCGACGAGGAACAGCTGGCGCTGGTAGTCGCCGAAGAAGTCCGCGAACGTCAGGGTCTTCTCGATGAACTGCTGCGGGCTGCCGACCGTCAGCGGCGTCTGCTCCGTGAAGTCCTCCATCGACGGGCCGTGGCCGTAGACCGGGGCGTTGTCGAAGTACGGACGGAACTCGTTGACCGCGTCCTGGCTGTTCTTGCGCATGAAGAACTGCCCGCCGAGACCGACGACGGCCTGGTGCGGCTCGCCGTGGCCGTAGTGCGCGTAGCGCTGGCGGTAGAAGTTGATCAGCCGGATGTAGTGCTCCTTCGGCCAGAAGATGTTGTTCGCGAAGTAGCCGTCGCCGTAGTAGGCGGCCAGCTCGGCGACCTCGGGCGTGCGGATCGAGCCGTGCCACACGAAGGGCGCGACGCCGTCGAGCGGGCGGGGCGTGGCGGTGAAGCTCTGCAGCGAGGTGCGGAACTTACCCTCCCAGGTCACGACGTCCTCCTCCCAGAGGCGGCGCAGCAGCTGGTAGTGCTCGATCGTGAGCTCCACGGCCTTGCTGCCGTCGTAGCCGAACCACGGGTAGACGGGCGCGGTGTTGCCGCGGCCGAGCATCAGGTCCATGCGGCCGTCGACGAGGTGCTGCAGCGTGGCGTAGTCCTCGGCGAGCTTGACCGGGTCGTTGGTCGTGATGAGCGTCGTCGACGTCGAGAGCAGGATCTTCTCGGTCTGGGCGCCGATGTAGGCGAGCGTCGTGGTCGGGCTCGACGGCACGAACGGCGGGTTGTGGTGCTCACCGGTCGCGAAGACGTCGAGGCCCACCTCCTCGGCCTTCTTGGCGATCTCGACCGTGTTCCGGATGCGCTCGTGCTCGCTGAGCGTGGTGCCCTGCACGGGGTCGCGGGTCACGTCGCCGACGGTGAAGATGCCGAACTGCATGCTGGTCATGGTGCGCTCCTACGGAAGGTTGTACAAGTTTCAACCACATTGACCGCGTGATTCATTCCCGATGCCTCTATTGTCCCGCACGGTCACCGCGCGTGCTTCTCCCAGGACCCTTCGTGAGCCATCGCACGAAAGCCCATCGCCTCGTTGACCGTCAGCATCGGCCTGTTCTCCTCGGCGTTGAATGTCAGGACCGTGGAGGTGCCCGGCGCGTGCCGGCGCAGCTCGTGGAGATTGCGCACCTTGAGACGCAATCCGAGCGCGTGGCCGCGGTGCTCCGGCAGCACGAGGGTGTCCTCCTGGAACGCAGGGCGGTCGTCGGCCGGGACCTCGATCTCGGTGATGCCCACCAACCGCCCCGACGGCCGGTGCTCGGCCACCACGGTCAGGAGCACGCGGCCGCGACGCCGCTGGCGCGCGTCACGGTCCTGCACGTCGCCGGCGGTCCAGACGGTCTCGGAGACCGTCAGCTCACCGGACGGCACCGCCGTGCTCATCGCCGTCTTGAGCACCGCCACGTCCTCGAGCCACGGAGGCGGAGTGGCCCCCACCCAGGCGTGCAGCGCGAACTCGTCCTCCACCGAAGGGATCTCCGGCATCGTGACGTCAAGGTCGAGCCGGCTCACCCGCAGCACCTGCTCGAGCCGGTACCCGTGCGCCAGGAGGAACCGGGCCCCGGGATCCGCTGCTGGCACGTCGCCGAACCCGGTCGGGGAGGCGAGGCGCTCACCGCCCTCGGACGCTCGGTGCGCCACGTCGACCTGCAAGACCGCGCGTCCCTCGGCAGCCGCCATCCGCTCCACCTCGGCCAGCAGCGCCGACCCGATGCCGGCCCCGCGGTGAGCAGGCAGAACGTCGACCAGGGTGCGGGCCACGGCGCTGCCCTCGTCACTCGGGAGGATCACCAGGCCACGACCCACCAGCTCGCCGCCCACCCAGGCGCCGACGTGGAGGTACCGCCGCAGCGCGGTGTCGGTCAGGGCGGGCAGCAGCTCCTCGACCGAGAGGTTCAGGGCCGACGTGCCCATCGTGTCCGCCTCGACGGCGTTGCGGAGGGCGACGAGCTCGCGGAACTCGGCGTTCGCCGGCGCATCCGCGCCCACGGCGACATCGGCCGTGATCGGACGGATATCGGGACTGACCGCGGCGCTCATCCCTCGACCATGCCACCGCGGGGCGGGCCGGCCACGACTGCCGGGCCTCCGGGTGCGTCGCGACCCACGCGTCGAGGGCCTCGTCACTCCGCGGGGCGTCTCATCCGGCCGCTCGTCCCCAGCGCCTGTTCGTCCACAGGCCAGACCGCGGAGGTCACGAGGTGTCCTCCGCGGCCCCTACCGTCGAGGCCATCCCCGCTGCACACTGGAGGGATGGTGGTCATGGACGCCGAGCAGCTCGTCACCCTCGTGACGTTCCTCGCCACGTCCCTGGCCGTCGTCGCGTACCTGCGCCACGGCCTCACGGAGCTGGGCGACCGCATCGACCGGCTCGAGCAGAAGTTTGACGACAGGATCGACGCGCTCGAAGCCAGGCTCGACGCCAAGATCGACGCGGTCGACGGGAAGTTCGACGCGAAGTTTGATCGCGTGTACGCGAAAATCGACCACGTCGAGGACTCGCTGCGGGCCGAGATGCGCGCCGGGTTCGCCGCGATCGACTCCCGGTTCGTCGTGCTCGAGGGCCGGGTCACAGCACTCGAGGCGCGGGTCTACGACCTGGCCACGCGGCTGCCGGCCCTCGGCGCCCCCACCGACGCCTGACCCCTACCCCACGACGTCGCGCAGCAGGCGGTCCGACTCGAACAGCGCGTCACGGTCGTGCGTCGAGGTCGACGCCATGAGCTCGTCGGCACCGGTGCGCGCTGCGAGGTCGGCGAGCGCCGCCCGCACCGTGGCGGGCGACCCGGCCACGGCCTGGTCGAGCGAGCGCTCGACGCGGCGGCGCGTCTGCTGGGACCACGGCTGCTCACGGATCGCCTCGACCGACTCCAGTGCGGGGAACGCACCGGTCTCGCGAGAGCGCGCCATGGCCCACGCCTCGGGCAGCGCGAGCTCCTTGGCGGTGGCGTCGTCGGCCGCCACCGTGACGTCGAGCGAGACCGTCACGTGCGGCTCGGCTGCATGCCGACTGGGGCGGAAGGCACGCCGGTAGCCGCCCAGGACGTCGTCGAGCTCGTCGCCCCACAGCACGGGTCCTCCCACCACGACGGGCAGGCCGAACCGCGCCGCCACCTCGGTGCCGCGGCCCGTCGCGAGCAGCGAGACCCGCACCGGATCGACCACGGGGTGGGCGGTCACGGCGGCGGTGCCGGCCACCAGGTCGAGCAGCTCGACCAGGTCGCCCTCGTAGGTGTCGTACTCCGTCGCCCGCAGCGCAGCCCGCACGGGAGGCGTGAAGCCGAGCGACCGGCCGACGCCCAGGTCGACGCGGCCCGGGTGCAGGGCCTCGAGCATCGCGAACTGCTCGGCCACCACGAGCGGCTGGTGGTTGGGCAGCATCACGCCGCCGGAGCCTATGCGGATGCGGGACGTCGCCGCGCCCACCGCCGCGAGCAGCACGGCCGGGGCGCCGCTCGCGATGCCTGGCACGGCGTGGTGCTCGGCGACCCAGAACCGGTCGAGGCCGAGCTGCTCGGCGTGCACGGCACGCTCGACCGACCCGGTCAGGCCCTCGGCCTCGGGGCGGCCCGCGCGGGTCCGGGAGCGGTCCAGCAGCGAGAGCCTCACACCTGGGTCAACGGCGCTCGGACGACGGCTGTTCCCTCAGCGCTGCGCTGCGAAGAACTCCCGGAGCAACGCCCCGGACTCCTCGGCCAGCACCTCCGACACGACCTGCGGGCGGTGGTTGAGGCGACGGTCGCGGACGACGTCCCACAGCGAGCCGACGGCTCCGGCCTTGTCGTCCCAGGCTCCGAAGACGAGCGTGCCGACGCGGGCGGCGACGACCGCCCCGGCACACATCGTGCACGGCTCCAGCGTGACGACGAGCGTGCAGCCCTCGAGGCGCCACTCGCCCCGGGCGCGGGCCGCCTCCCGGATCGCAACCACCTCGGCGTGGCCCGTGGGGTCGGCATCGCGCTCGCGGGTGTTGCGTCCGCGGCTGATCACCGTGCCCTCCGGGTCGAGCACGACCGCACCCACGGGCACGTCGCCGGTCGCCAGGGCGGCACGCGCCTCGTCGAGCGCGAGTCGCATCGCCGCCACGTGGTCCATCCCCCGATCGTCCCAGAACCCCGGGCCTGTCCGGTGGCTGAGGTGCGAGTGCCGCCTGCGGCGCGAGCCTCGAGGCCTCGTCAGCCACTACCCTCGGACCCATGCAGGTCCACGTCGCCGACCATCCGCTCATCTCGCACAAGCTCACCGTGCTGCGCGACGAGCGCACCGACTCCCCGACCTTCCGGCGTCTCGCCGAGGAGCTCGTGACGCTGCTCGCCTACGAGGCGACGCGTGACGTCCGGGTCGAGCCGGTCGAGGTGCGCACGCCGGTCGCGGCCGCGACGGGGGTCAGGCTCTCCGAGCCGCGGCCGCTCGTCGTGCCGATCCTGCGGGCCGGGCTCGGCATGCTCGAGGGCATGCAGCGCCTGCTGCCCACCGCCGAGGTCGGGTTCCTGGGCATGATCCGCAACGAGGAGACGCTCGAGGCCGACACCTACGCGGAGCGTCTGCCGGACGACCTCTCCGGTCGCCAGTGCTACGTGCTCGACCCGATGCTCGCCACGGGCGGGTCGCTGGCCGCGGCGATCGGCTTCCTCGTGAAGCGCGGCGCCGACCACATCACCGCGGTCTGCCTGCTCGCCGCACCCGAGGGCATCGAGCGCATCGAGCGCGAGCTGCAGAGCATCGGCGTTCCCGTGAACCTCGTGGTCGCGGGGGTCGACGACCGCCTCGACGAGAACGGCTACATCGTTCCCGGCCTCGGTGACGCCGGCGACCGTCTCTACGGTGTCGTCGACTGATCGCGCTCCCGCGCGCGTTCCCACGTGCCGCCGCACCAACCGCCTGACAGTCTGAGGACGAAACATCCCGCAGACGAAAGGCCCCTCATGATCGTCATCACCGCCAAGTTCCGCGTGAAGGCCGAGCACGCCGACAACTGGCCCGAGATCGCCCGCGCGTTCACCGAGGCGACCCGCGCCGAGCCGGGGAACCACTGGTACGACTGGTCGCGCAGCATCGAGGACCCGCAGGAGTACGTGCTGCTCGAGGCCTTCGACGACGACGCCGCCGGAGCGCACGTGAACAGCGACCACTTCAAGCAGGCGCAGGCCGACCTGCCGCCCTACCTGGAGGAGACGCCGCGCATCATCAACGGCGTCCTGCCGATCGACGGCTGGTCCGAGCTCGGCGAGCTCGCGGTCGACTGAGCACTGCTGGCTGAGCTGAGGTTTCGAGGCTCGGCCGCGAACGGCCTCGCACCTCAACCACCGGTGGTTGAGGTGCGAGGAGCTCCAGCGACGAGCCTCGAAACCCTGCCGGCCCGGAATCGGGTCAGAGCGCGCGGAGGATGTCCTCGACGCGGTCCTTCGCGTCACCGAACAGCATCTGCGTGTTGTCGCGGAAGAACAGCGGGTTCTGCACGCCCGCGTAGCCGGCGGCCATCGAGCGCTTGAACACGATGACGTTCTCGGCCTCCCACACGTGCAGCACGGGCATGCCGGCGATGGGGCTGCTCGGGTCCTCGGACGCGGCCGGGTTGACCGTGTCGTTGGCGCCGATGACCAGCACGACCGACGTCGACGCGAAGTCGTCGTTGATCTCGTCCATCTCGAGCACGATGTCGTACGGCACCTTGGCCTCGGCCAGCAGCACGTTCATGTGGCCGGGCAGACGACCTGCGACCGGGTGGATGCCGAAGCGCACCTCGACGCCGCGCTCGCGCAGCTTCTTGGTGAGGTCGGCGACCGGGTACTGCGCCTGCGCGACCGCCATGCCGTAGCCCGGCGTGATGATGACGCTCGAGGCGTTCGTGAGCAGCTCCGCGGTGTCCTGCGCGGTGATCTCGCGGTGCTCGCCGTACTCGGTGTCGTCGCCGCCCTTGGCCTCGATGCCGAAGCCGCCGGCGATGACGGAGATGAACGAGCGGTTCATCGCCTTGCACATGATGTAGCTCAGGTACGCACCCGACGAGCCGACGAGGGCGCCTGTGACGATCAGCAGGTCGTTGTTGAGCAGGAAGCCCGCCGCGGCGGCCGCCCAGCCCGAGTAGCTGTTGAGCATCGACACGACGACCGGCATGTCGCCGCCGCCGATCGAGGCCACGAGGTGCCAGCCGAGCGCCAGCGCCACGATCGTCACGAGGATCAGCAGCCACAGCGCGGGGCTGATGACGAACCAGACCGTCAGCACGACGAACAGGCCGAGGGCACCCAGGTTCAGCAGGTTCTTGCCGGGCAGCACGAGCGGCGCAGAGCTGATCTTCGCCGACAGCTTGAGGTTGGCGACGATCGATCCCGTGAACGTCACGGCACCGATGAACACGCCGATGAAGACCTCGGCGTTGTGGATGTCCTCCAGCGACTGCGACGGGAACGAGCCGTGCTCGAGGTAGCCGTTCCAGCCGACGAGCACCGCGGCGAGGCCGACGAAGCTGTGCAGCAGGGCGATGAGCTCGGGCATGCCGGTCATCTCGACGATGCGGGCTCGCCAGAGGCCGATCGCGCCACCGATCGCGACGGCGACCAGCAGCAGCACGATGCCGAGCGCCTCGGCGCCGTCGATCGCGGCGATGATCGTGGCACCCAGGGCGATCGTCATGCCCGCGATGCCGAAGACGACGCCCGACCGGGCGGTCTCGTGCTTGCTCAGTCCGGCCAGGCTCAGGATGAAGAGCAGGGCCGCGACGATGTAGGCCGCTGTGGCGGCAGATTCGACAGTCATGGATCAGCCCTTCGAGAACATGCTGAGCATGCGTCGGGTCACGGCGAAACCGCCGAAGACGTTGATGCTGGCCAGCAGCACGGCGACGAACGCGAGCAGCTGGATCGCGAGGTCGTCGCTCGTGATCTGCACGAGGGCGCCGACCACGATGATGCCGCTGATCGCGTTCGTGACGCTCATGAGCGGCGTGTGCAGCGCGTGGTGCACCTTGCCGATCACGTAGTAGCCGATCACGATCGAGAGCACCAGCACGGTGAAGTGCTGCGGCAGCGGCTGCGGCGCGAACGCGTTCACGAGGAACAGCGCGAGCACGCCGACCGCGATCAGCAGGCCCTTCGCGAGCGGGGTGGCCTTGGCCTTCTCCGGCACCGGCTCGGGAGCCTTGGCGGGGGCGGCAGCCGGGGCCGCGGAGACCTGCACGGCCGGTGGGGGCCACGTGGTCTCACCGTCACGCACCACCGTCACGCCGCGCTGCACGACGTCCTCGAAGTCCAGGACGAGGCGGCCGTCCTTCTCGGGCGTCAGCAGCTTGAGCAGGTTCACGAGGTTCGTGCCGTAGAGCTGCGAGGCCTGCGTGGGCAGGCGGCCCGCCAGGTCGGTGTAGCCGAGGATCGTGACCCCGTTGGCGGTGACGACCTTCTCGCCCGCGACGGAGCCGGCGACGTTGCCGCCCTGCGCCGCGGCCATGTCGACCACGACGCTGCCCGGCTTCATCGAGGCGATGTCGGCCTCGGTCAGCAGGCGAGGCGCGGCGCGGCCGGGGATCAGCGCGGTCGTGATGACGATGTCGACGTCGGCGGCCTGCTCGGAGTAGATCTCCGCGGCGCGGCGGTCGTAGTCCTCGCTCGTGGCCTTGGCGTAGCCGTCGGTCGACTCCTCGACCTCGACGTCCACCTTGAGGTACTCGCCGCCGATCGACTTGACCTGGTCGGCGACCTCGGGGCGCGGGTCGGTGGCGCGCACGACGGCACCGAGGCTCGACGCGGCGCCGATCGCGGCCAGGCCGGCCACGCCGGCGCCCGCGACGAGCACCTTCGCCGGCGGGACCTTGCCCGCGGCGGTGACCTGGCCCGTGAAGAAGCGGCCGAACTCGTGGGCGGCCTCGACGACGGCGCGGTAGCCCGCGATGTTCGCCATCGAGCTCAGCACGTCCATCGACTGCGCGCGCGAGATGCGCGGGACGGCGTCCATCGCGAGCACCGTCAGGCTGCGCTGCGACAGCGCGGCGAGGAGCTCGGGGTTCAGCGCCGGGGCGATGAAGCTCGCCACGACCGCGTCGTCCTTGAGCTGGGCGATCTCCCCCGTGCTCGGCGCGTTGACCTTCAGCACCACGTCGGCGCCCCAGGCCGTGGCCGTGTCGGTGACCTCGGCTCCGGCCTCGGCGTACGCGTCGTCGGTGAAGGCCGACTTCGCGCCGGCCCCCGACTCGACGACGACGCGGTAGCCGATCTTGACCAGCTGGACGACCGTGGCCGGCGTTCCCGCCACCCGGGTCTCGCCGGGCGCGGTCTCCGTGACGACTCCGATGACGGAGCCGATCTCGGGGCCTGCGCTGCTATCGGGTGCTGTGTCAGGTGCCGCGCCGGGCGCGGTCTCCTGCGACTCGATCTCGTCTGTCATTCGGCGAACGTTACCCGTTTGTAATCGGGGCCGGACGTCGGTGCGACGCGCGTCACACGCCGAGCGTCACGGAGGGCCGGATCCGCGGCTGCGGTGCGTCGTCCACAGCCTCGTCGCCGACGAGGTGACCCTGTCGGCGCCCACGCCGAGGGTGGCGTTCCTCGGGTGGGCCGGTGTGCTCCGTCAGCTGGAGCGCAGGGCCGACTCGAGGTCCGGGTGGATGTCGAAGACGTCCTCCATGCCCGTGATCGTCAGCACCCGCTTCACGACGGAGTTGGCGCCGGCGACCCGGAACGAGCCGGCGTCGCGCACGACCTTCCAGGCTCCGACCAGCGCGGCCAGGCCTGAGGAGTCCATGAAGTCGACGCGGGTCATGTCGACCACGACGTCCTCGTTGCCCGAGGGCAGGCCCTCGAGCAGGTCGGTGCGCAGACGCCTCGACGTCTCCAGGTCGATGTCCCCGACGAGACCGAACACGACGCGACCGTCGCGCTCCTCCCGCGAGACGGTGAGGGGAGCCCGACTCGTGTCGTCGGCGGGTGGTGCACTCATGAGCGGTCCTTCGGGTCGGGCGGTGTGTTGACGGAGGGTGCAGGAACAGAGGTGCGGCGCAGGGCAACGACGGTCAGGTCGTCGTCCATCGTGCCCGGAACGGCCTCGAGGAGTCCATCCACCCAGTCGACGAGTGGTCGGTCACGATGAACCTCGGCAGCACTGGTGCGCAGCTGGTCGACGGACTCGTCCAGGACGACGCCCCGACGTTCGACCAGGCCGTCGGTGAACAGGAGCAGCACCTCGCCCGGCGCCAGCACCAGCCGGTCGGTGCGGGCGTTGCCGAGGGCTGCCCCGAGGAGCGGACGACCGGTCGTGGGCTGCTGCTCGACCGCGCCGGGGCGAACCACGAGAGCTGCCGGGTGACCGGCATTCGCCAGCTCGACCGCGCCCGAGGCCAGGTCGACGACCCCCATCAGCACGGTGGCGGTGCGGCCCGGGAGCACGTCCGCGACGAAGTGGTCGAGCCGGTCCAGCGTGGCCGCCGGCGAGTAGCCGTCGATGGCGTACGCGCGCAGGGCCGTGCGGATCTGGGCCATCGCGGTCGCCGCCTCCACGCCGTGGCCGGCGACGTCGCCCACCACGAGGCACACGCGTCCGCCCGGGAGGTCGAAGACGTCCCACCAGTCGCCACCCAGCTGGATGTCGGCCGCGGGCCGGTACCGCGCCAGGAGGTCGAAGCCCGGCAGCTCGGGCGCCTCGTCCGGCACGATGGCCCGTTGCAGCGACTCCGCCACGGCCATGTGCTCGCGAGAACGACGCACGAGCTCGTGCGAGACGGTGCTGCGCAGGCGGTTCGCGACCTCGAGCTGCCACGGCTCCCACGGCTGGCTGTGGTCACGGACGACCTCACGCCACCGGTCGAACGACTTGCGCGGGCTGAGTCGCACGTCAGGCCCCTCGGCAGCGGCGAGCTCCTTGTTGCGCGGGTCACCGCCCCAGTCGACGACGTGCAGCTGGGCCGGGCGCACCCACATCATCCAGCGGTCGGCGCTGTTGCTGATGACGAGCGCACCGGCTGCGGTGTCGGAGACCGTGGCGAGCGTCGGGTCGAGCTCGGCCAGGTGGTTCGAGGCCGTGGCCGAGCCGTCGTCGGAGCGCAGCAGCGCGGCGATGCGGTGCAGGTCCTCCGGCGCAGGCACGACCCCCGCGGTCAGCAGGCGGTCGTTGACCCACACGGCGGCACCTCCGGCACCCACCAGGTCGAGCGTCGCGGGGTCGGCCATCATCACGTCGTGCACCGGGCTGCTGTCGGCGCCGAGGCGGGTGACCAGGGCCGAGAGCTCGGTCGTGGCCAGCAGCTCGTCGATCCGGCTGTCGGCCCGCTGGCGGTCCTCGATCAGCTGCGACCCGGTCTGGCCGAGGAACTCGGTGGCGCTGCGCACGTCGAAGGAGACGTGGTGCGGACCCGAGTAGTGGTGGCACGCCACGAGGCCCCAGAGGCGTCCCTCGGAGATCATCGAGACCGACATCGACGCCGTGACGCCCATGTTGGTCAGGTACTCGACGTGGATCGGCGAGACGCTGCGCAGCGTCGAGTGCGACAGGTCGAGCGGTTCGCCCGTCGACGGGTCGAGCACGGGGTCGAGCGGCACCGGGGTGTAGCCGATGTCGGCGATCAGCCGTGTCCAGTTGACGGTGTAGAGGCGGCGCGCCTGCGCCGGGATGTCGGTCGAGGGGTAGTGCAGGCCGAGGAACGAGTTGAGGTCGGGCCGCCGGTCCTCGGCGACCACCTCACCGTTCCAGAGCTCGTCGAAGCGGTACACCATGACGCGGTCGAAGCCCGTCAGCGTGCGGATCTCGGTGGCCAGCTGGTCGCACAGCTCGGTGACGGACCGGGCCTGCGCGAGGCGGCCCACCGCGGTGCGGGCGGTGCGGTACGACACGACCTGGCCCGCTCCGCCGACGGGCTCCAGCTCCACCACGATGCGGTCGCCCGAGTGGTGCACCACGACGTCGACGGCCGATCGCCCGAGCAGGCCACCCCCGGGCACCCGCACGCGACGGGCGACGAAGAGGTCGTCGTCGGCGATGGCCTGGCGCACCGCGGCGGCGGCCTCGCGTCCGATCACGTCGTGCAGCTGCTGGCCACGCACCTCGTCGACGGTCCGGCCCAGCATCTCCGGCGCGTTCGCCGAGACGACCTCGACCCGCTCCGCGACGTCGGCGGCGAGCAGCAGACCGTGCGGCTGGATCGCGCCAGGCACGTGGATCGGCTCGCGGTCACACGTGCTGAGACTTGGTGTCTCGTACGCCGGCGTGTGTTCCGACAGGGGGAGGCTCACAGGGTCCCTTCGAGTCTTCATCCGCCTGGGTGCACAACCGGTAGCTTGATCTTAGGCGGTCGAGGTCTGTTCGTCAGCACCCGTGCCCCTCACGGGGTCGCGGACCGACCCGTCAGGGCAGGATCGAGTCGACGTATCCCCCGTCGACCCGCACGGCTGCACCCGTCGTGGCCGAGGCGAGCGGCGAGGCCAGGTACGTGACGAGGTTGGCGATCTCCTCCGGCTCGATCAGGCGCTGCAGCAGCGAGGCGGGCCGGTGCTTGATCATGAACTCGCGCTGCGCCTCCTCCCACGGGAGGTCGTCGCCCACGAGCTGCCGGACGAACTCCTCGACACCGCCGGTGTGGGTGGGTCCCGCGATGACGGAGTTCACGGTCACGCCCGTCCCGGCGGCCTCCTTCGCGAAGCCGCGCGAGACGGCGAGCAGGGCCGTCTTGCCCGTGCCGTAGTGGATCATCTCGGCCGGGATCGCGACGGCGGAGTCGCTGGCGATGTTCTGCACTCGCCCCCATCCGCGCTCGATCATCCCGGGCAGGTAGCTGCGCGTGAGTCGCACTGCGGTCAGCACGTTGACCTCCAGGAAGCGCCGCCACTCGTCGTCGTCGATCTCGAGCGCCGGGCGGGCCTCGAAGATGCCGAGGTTGTTGATCAGCACGTCCAGGTGTGGGACCGTCGCCAGGAGTGCAGCGGTGCCCTCGTCGGTCGTGACGTCGGCCGGCGCCTCGATCACGGCGGTCGCGCCGCTCTCGGCTCGGACCGTCTCTGCCGCCGCGGCGACCTTCTCCGGCGAGCGTCCGTTGACCGCGACGACCGCCCCGGCGCGGGCGAGGCCGATCGCGATCGCCAGCCCGATTCCCTGGGTCGATCCGGTCACGAGTGCGGTGCGTCCAGCGAGGTCGATCTGCATGCTCGCCACGGTAGCCCCGCGCCGCGACTCGGCTTGCGGGCTCACCACCCCCGACGCACGGTGGAGGCATGACCGACACGACACAGCTGACCGCGACCCGCACGATCGACGCCTCGGCGGACACCGTCTTCGAGGTCCTCTCCAACCCCGAACGTCACGCCGAGATCGACGGATCCGGATTCGTCCGCGGCGACGCCGTCTCCGACCGCATCACGGCGACCGGCCAGGTCTTCACGATGAACATGGCCGGCGACCACATGGGCGGCGAGTACCAGACCGACAACCACGTGACCGGCTACGACAAGAACCACCTGCTCGCCTGGAAGACCGCGCCCGCCGGCACCGAGCCGCTCGGTTGGGAGTGGGTCTGGGAGCTCGACGCCCAGGGTCCCGACCAGACCGAGGTCACGCTGACCTACGACTGGGGCAAGGTCGACGATCCCGAGCTGCTGAAGAAGATCTCGTTCCCGCTCGTGCCGCAGGAGAACCTCGAGGACTCCCTGAACCTGCTGGCCTCCGTCGTCGCCTGACGACTCCGAGTCAGATCCCGTCGGGGCGCTGCGCCGGGCGCTCGACGACGTCGGGGAGCTGGGACGGCACGCCCATCGGGAACTGCGGCGTGCGCTTCTCGAAGAACGAGCCGATGCCCTCGGCCAGGTCGGCGCTCTGGAACCGCTCGGCCAGCGCGCGCGACTCGGCGGCGTGGGCGTGCCAGGGCGAGTCGACCTCGAGGCCACGCCAGAGCATCTGCCGCGACAACGAGACCGAGACGGGCGAGGTGTTGTCGGCGATCTCACGCGCGATCTCGAACGCCTTCGCCTCGACGTCCTCGTCGGCGACGACGTGGTTGGCGAGTCCCGAGGCCAGGGCCTCCTCGGCGCCCACGAGGCGTCCGGTCAGGACCCATTCGAGGGCCTTGCCCGGCGCGACCACGCGCGGGAGGAACCAGGTCGACGCCGCCTCGGGCACGAGGGCGCGGCGGTTGAACACGAAGCCGTAGCGGGTCGACTCCCCGACCACGCGCACGTCCATCGGCAGCGTGAGCGTGGCGCCGATGCCGACGGCCGAGCCCGACACCGCCGCGACGACCGGCTTGAGCGACTGCGCGATCGCGAGCGCCGCGAAGCCGCCGGAGTCGCGTTCGACGCCCGTGATGTCCCCCGCCGCCTCGGCGAACTCGTCGGCACCACCCAGCGACCCGGTGAGGGCGGCCTCGAGGTCGGCACCCGCGCAGAAGTGCCCGCCGCTGCCGGCGACGACGACGGCCCGGACCGCGTCGTCGGCATCGGCGGCCGTGATCGCCTGCGCGATGTCGAGCGCCATCTGCTTCGTGAACGTGTTGCGCTTCTCGGGGCGGTTGAACCGCACCGTCGCGATGTGGTCGGCCACGTCGTAGTCGAGGTTGGCCAGTCGCAGGCTCTCGCTCATGAGGTCTCCTGTGAGAACGTCCGCGGGTCCGGGTGACCCGGCACGGTCAGACGTGACCGTACCGCGCCGCCGCTACCCCGACCAGGCCGGCAGCGCGGTCGGGAAGCGACGGACGAGCCTCAGCGGCGGGCGACCCGGTCGACGCGGTGGTGGTAGCGCTGGCCGACCGCTCCACCGAGGGCGGCGAACACGAGCGTCACGAGCACGACGGCGATGCCCGCGATGACGGCACCCCCGGTCAGCTCGTCGGTCGAGATCGGGATGCGCGGCAGGTCGACCCGCTCCAGCACGTTGTAGCGCGAGCCGAAGGCGGCGCCGAGACCGATCGCGACGAGCGTGACGACCAGACCGATCACCCAGACGCCGATTCCCTGGCGCACGCCGTCGAAGCGCGACATGCGCCCGGCCACGTAGCCGCCGGCGTAGTAGGCGATCGCCAGCATCACGAGCAGCACGATGGCCGTGGACAGGCCGATGGTGCCGGCCGCGCGCTCGGCCTCGGACTGGGTGACCTCGATGGTCGAGTCCAGCCCGGCGAGCACCGCGCCGACGATGCCGGCGAGCAGCACGGCCACGCCGATCGCGACGATCCACCCGAAGAACGCGGAGCCGATGTTGAGACCACCGAACTTGTCGCGGGCCCGCTCCTCACCGACGACGGTCGCCGTGTGGTCGCGGGCGTGGTCGTGGCCGGTCCCGTCCGACCTGTCGGCGGGATGCTCGGGCGTGGGATCTGCCGCGTGGTCGACGTGCCTGGCCATGTCGTGCTCCTGTCACCTGCGAACGGCCCGAAGGCCTTGATCGACGGGGGTACCCGTCCGCACGGCGGACCAAACCACCCAGGTCCGTCCGCGCAGCGCCCTAGTTGCTGCGCGCTGGCACGATCAAGAGCGTGACTCGACGACTGCCGGTGCTGCTGCTCCTTCCCCTCCTCGCGCTCGGCGCGTGCTCTGAGGTCGAGGACGCCGTGAGGGACACCGCGTCGGACGCCGGCTCCCGCGTCGGCTGCGAGCTCGCCCAGCCGGCCGTCGACGAGGGCCGCGCCTTCGTGGAGCGCGTCGCCCAGGACATCGACGCCGATCCGGCGGCAGCGCAGCAGGAGCTGAGCGCTGCCCGCGAGGCGCTCGAACTCGCCGCCCCCACCCTCACCGGGGAGCTCCGCGACGCGATCGACCAGGCGGCGGCCGCGGTCGAGGAGCTCCGCGCCGAGGCTCAGGCCGTGGCGGACGGCGCGACCGTCGACGACCAGGTCGTCCAGGCCGCCCAGGCGGAGTACGACGCCGCGGCCCAGGAGCTCACCGGCATCTGCTGAGAGGGCGGACGCGTCACAGCGCGTCGAGGATCCTCCGGCGCTGCTCGGCGTACTCCTCGTCGTCGACCGAGCCGGCGGCGCGGAGCTGGTCGAGCGCTGCCAGTCGCCCTGCGACGTCTCCCGAGGTCGCGGCACTCCCGCTGCCGGGAGCACTCACGGGCTCGGACCAGAGGATCTCCATCGCGGTCGCATCCTGCGGACCCGCGACCCGGGCGCGGAACCCGTCGCCCACCCGGAGGGCCCCGATGGCCGTGTACGGGACGGTCGCCTTCTTCGTGACGTCGTAGGGGTCCAGCCCGCTCGAGGCGTCCGGCTCGACCTGCAGCTCGAACTCCAGGCGCGGGCGCTCGTTGATGAAGGTGCCCGTCTCGCGGACGGCGCGGATCCAGATGGTGGCCGGGGTCGCGGCGTTGCCGGCTCCCGGGCCTGCACTCACTGCACTGCCCAGGACGAAGAGCGCTGCCGCGAGAACTCCGACGGCCGTTGCCGTGCCTCCGACCACGATCGGCAGCCACCTCCAGCTCGCGTCCTCCGCAGCGATGCCGATCTGCAGGATGCCGACGACCAGGGAGGGCACGCCGATGAGGGCCCAGATCAGCGAGCCGAGGGCGAACGTCCGTCGGTCCACGACCGGCTTCGCCTCGCCCTCGTCCGACATCGATGCCCGGAGGCGGCCTTGGTGTCGACGTACGACCGGGCCCAGCACGACCCAGTAGAGGCCGATGCCGACCAGGCCGGAGATCCCCAGCCACAGACCGATCACGACGGTGACGGCGCCCAGGGCAGCGAGCTTCATCTGCGGAGCGTACTCACCCGCGAACGCGCCTGTCTCGCCTTCGCCGACGCCGTCGCTCAGTAGTACCAGGGGAACTCGGACCAGTCCGGGTCGCGCTTCTCGAGGAACTGGTCGCGTCCTTCCTGCGCCTCGTCGGTCATGTAGGCCAGGCGCGTCGTCTCGCCCATCAGCACCTGCTGGCCCACGAGGCCGTCGTCGATCATGTTGAACGAGTACTTGAGCATGCGCTGCGCGGTGGGGCTCTTGCGGTTGATCAGGCGGCCCCACTCGAGCGCCGTCGCCTCGAGCTCGGCGTGAGGCACGGCGCGGTTGACGACGCCCATCGCGACGCCGTCAGCGGCCGAGTACTCCTGGCCGAGGAAGAAGATCTCGCGCGCGAACTTCTGACCGGCCTGGCGAGCGAGGTAGGCCGAGCCGAAGCCGCCGTCGAAGCTGCCGACGTCGGCGTCGGTCTGCTTGAAGCGCGCCTGCTCGGCGCTGGCGAGCGTCAGGTCGGCGACGACGTGCAGGCTGTGCCCGCCACCCGCGGCCCAGCCGGGCACGACGCAGATGACGACCTTCGGCATGAAGCGGATCAGGCGCTGCACCTCGAGGATGTGCAGGCGACCGAGACGGGCCTTGTCGATGGGGCTGGGCTCCTCGGCTCCGGTGTCGCTGCTCGTGGCCGAGACGTCCTCGTACTGGTAGCCCACCTTGCCGCGGATGCGCTGGTCGCCGCCGGTGCAGAAGGAGTGCTTGCCGTTCTTCTCGCTCGGTCCGTTGCCCGTCAGCAGCACGCAGCCGACGTCGGCCGAGGTGCGCGCGTGCTCCAGCACCCGCAGCAGCTCGTCGACCGTGTGGGGCCTGAACGCGTTGAGGATGTCCGGGCGGTCGAACGCCACACGGACCGTGCCGTGGGCCTTCGCGCGGTGGTACGTCAGGTCGGTCAGGTCGTCGAACCCGGGCACCTCGTCCCACTGCTCGGCGTCGAAGGTGTCGGACACGAAGGGCAGCGCGCTCATGACCTTGAACCTAGTGCTTGCCATATTGGTAACAACAGAGTTACCTTTCTCGACATGGACGTGTTCTCGGCGATCGCCGACCCGCTGCGGCGCGAGCTGCTGACGCGGCTCGCGGCCGGGCCGGCGCGCGTCGTCGACCTCGCGGCCGAGCACCCCGTGTCGCGCCCCGCGGTGAGCCGACACCTCAGGATGCTCACCGAGGCCGGTCTGGTCGTGGCCGACGACGTCGGCCGCGAGCGGCACTACCGGCTGCTCCCCGAACCGTTGGTCGAGGTCCGCGCCTTCGCTGCGAGCCTCGAGCGGCGGCCCCCGATCCCGGAGTCCGCGCTCGACGCCCTCGACACCGAGGTCCGCCGCACGTCGCGCGAGCGTCGCCTCGCCGCACCCACCCACACCGAGGAGTCCGCATGAGCGCCACCCCGACCGGCTACCTGTCCCGCAAGGGCGACCGCGACTCCGTGTCGTGGGAGCGCACCTTCCGCGCACCCATTGCCGACGTCTGGGCGTCGATCACGGAGCCCGAACGGCTCGAGCGGTGGATCGGCACCTGGACCGGCGACCCGGCGGACGGGTTCGTCATGTTCGCGATGACTGCCGAGGGCGAGGACGTCCAGGCCCAGCGGCACGACATCCTCGCGTGCGAGCGACCGACGCTGCTGCGGGTCGAGTCCGTCGATGAGTACGGCTCGTGGTTCCTCACGCTCGAGCTCGCCGAGGCGGACGGCGTGACGACGCTGACTTTCAGCCAGGTCGTGGTCGACGCCGCGTCCATCGAGAACGTCGGTCCGGGGTGGGAGTACTACCTCGACCGGCTGGTCACGGCCGAGACCGACGGCGACGTCGAGAGCGTGGCCTGGGACGACTACTACCCCGCGCAGCGCGAGCACTACGTCGCGCTCGCCGAGACGATCGAGCCGGGCGTGCGTGCGCGGCTCGACCAGCCGACGTGACGCGATCGACGTGACACCGGGAGTGACACGTTCACATACCGTCGGTATCTTGACGGGATGAGCACACGTTTCAGCGGCAAGGTCCTGGTCGTCACCGGCGCGGCACGCGGCATCGGGGCGGGAGTCGCCCGGGCCTACGCAGCCGAGGGCGGGCGGGTCGCGCTGCTGGGCCTGGAGCCCGAGCTGCTGGCCGCCGTCGCCGACGAGATCGGTGAGGCCGCCGCGTGGTGGGAGGCCGACGCTCGCGACGGTGCCGCCATGGCCGCCGCGATCGACGCGGCCGCCGCCCATTTCGGTCGCATCGACCACGTGCTCGCCAACGCCGGCATCGCCTCCTACGGCACCGTCCGCCAGATCGACGAGGCCTCGTTCGAGCGGGTCGTCGACATCAACATCAACGGCGTCTTCCGCACGCTGCACCCGTCGATCCCCCACCTGGTCGAGACCAAGGGGCACGCGCTCGTGGTCGCCTCGCTCGCGTCGTTCGGCAACCTCGCCGGTCTCGCGTCGTACAACGCGTCGAAGGCGGGCGCGGAGTCGCTGGCGCTCGTGACCAACCAGGAGGTCGCGCACCTCGGCGTGCGCGTCGGCGTGGTGCACCCGGGCTGGATCGACACCGACATCGTCCGCGGCGCAGAGCACGACCTGCCGACGTTCCGCACCATCCGCAAGAAGCTGCCGTACCCGGCCAACTCCACGACCGACCTCGACGACTGCGTGGCCGGCATCATCCGCGGCTTCGCGAAGCGCAAGACCCGCGTGTACATCCCGCGCGGCGTCATCGTGGCCAACTGGACGAAGTCGCTCGTCAACTCACCCCTCGGGGCGTCCGTCGTGCTGCGCATCGCGAAGAAGCACGTGCCCGACCTCGAGTCCGAGGTCGCCGCACTCGGCCGCTTCCAGCACGCGCACGTCCCCCTCACCGAGGCCAAGCCCGCCGACTGACCCCTCGCGAGAGACTTTGTTACCGCCGGCGAGAGACCTTGTTGGTGCACAGGAGTGACGAACTCTCTCCTGTGCACAGACAAACCCGCTCGCGAGGGGTAACAAAGTCTCTCGCGAGCGGTAATTCGTCAGGGGGTCTGGACGCTGGAGGCCAGGGAGACCATGTGGCCCAGGCGGGCCAGCTCGGAGGCGAGGAAGTCGGGGCCGCCGTGGCGGCCGACGACGATCGTGACGCCTCGCCCGTCGCGCAGCCGGCCCGGAGCCGCCGCGAGCACCGTTGACGCCCATGCCTCGACGTCGGGCAGCGTGGTCGACTCCGCCAGGTCCAGCCAGCCGGCCGCCTGCGGCACGTCGCCGTTGTCGATCCGCGGCGCCGTCGGCGAGGCACCCAGCACCACGAGCGCCTCGTCGCCGACCCCCAGGGCCAGCGCCCAGTCGACGCGGAACGTCTCGGGCATGACCTCGACGAGCCGCGCGATCGCTCGCGACGGGTCCTCGGTGAACTCCTCGACCGCTTCCAGGTCCATGCTGAGGTTCACGCCGGCGTTGTAGCGCGAGATCCAGTGGACGCGCACGCCCTCGAGCTCGTGGCACGCCGTGATCAGCGTGTCGGGCATGACGGTGGGCGGGAGCTCCAGCAGGACGTCGTCGAGCGCCTTGCCGTCAGCACGGTGCTCGACGATCTCGATCGCCTCGATGTCGGCCCCGGCCGAGCCGAGCGCCGTCGCCAGGGCACCGAGGGAGCCCGGGACGTCGGGCAGCTCGACGCGCAGCAGGAAAGCCATGTGCGCATTCTCACCCACGGCCATTACGCGTGTGTGTCGCAGGTAGCGTGACGGAGTGACTCAGGTTCAATCCGCCACTCGCACCGTGTTCCGCGTCGTCGCCTTCGCCGAGGCCCTCAGCTGGGCTGCACTGCTGGTCGCGATGTTCTTCAAGTGGGTCGTCGCCGCCGATCCGCACACCGGCGCCGAGGGCGGAGTCCCCATCGCCGGCCCGATCCACGGCGTGGTCTTCGTCGTCTACGTGCTCGCGACCCTCGTCGCCTGGCGGGTCTTCGGCTGGTCGTTCAAGACCCTCGTCGTGGGTCTCGCCTGCTCGATCCCGCCGTTCGCGACCGCGATCTTCGAGATCCAGGCCGACCGTCGGGGTCTGCTCGGCGTCAGCGCAGCGGATCGAACGCCGACAGCAGCGGGTCCGTCGACCCCTGCATGATCCGGTCGGCCACGAGCCGACCCGTCAACGGACCCAGGGCGATGCCCCACATGCCGTGACCGCCGGCCACGTGCACGCCGGGCGTGCGCGTCGGCCCCACGAGCGGCAGGCCGTCGGCCGTGCAGGGCCGTGAGCCGACCCACTCGTCGGTGCGTGCGTCCCAGTCGACGCCGCGGAGCATGGGCCGTCCGGCCTCGACGATCGCCGAGACGCGGCGGGGGTCGAGCGGGGCGTCCGGCCTGCGGAACTCCATCATTCCTGCGACCCGGAACGCGTCCTCCGCCCCCGGCGGGCCGAGCGGCGTGCACGCGACGCGCTGGGTCGGGAAGTACACCGGCCCTCGCGGCTGGCTCTCGGGGTGCACCGTGAACGAGTAACCACGACCCGCCTGCACGAACGCCTTTACCCCGTGCGGCCGGGCGAGGTCGGAGATCCAGGCACCTGCCGCGATCACCACCGCGTCGGCCTCCAGCACGCCCGCCGAGGTCGACACGACCACGCCACCACCGCGAGCGGCGGTTCCGGTGACCGAGGCCGTGAGCACCTCCGCCCCGCGCGCCTGGACGGCGTCGGCCAGCGACGACACGTAGCGCACCGGATCGATGAACCGCTGACCCGCGAGGCGGAGCCCCGACGTGACAGCGTCACCCAACGCCGGTTCGGCCGCGTGGACCTGCGCCTCGTCGAGCAGCTCGTACTCCGTCACCCCGCCGAGCGTCGCGACGTTCTCGAACTCCTCGACCAGGACCGACCGGTCCTTCTCGCTGCGGAACGCGGCGAGGAAGGGGTCTGCCTGCTTCGTCGGCTCGTCGATCGCGAGCGCGTCGAACGCGTCGAGCGCGCGGGCGTTCGCCACCGCGAACACCTCCATCGCCGCCCGCCACCGGCCCGGCGTGCAGTGCCGGGTGAAGTCGAGCAACCAGCGGAGCAGGCGTGGATTGAGGGTCGGCGGCACGTAGACGGGTGAGGACGGCTTGAGCGTGGCCAGAGCTCCACTCGCCAGGATCGCCGGATCGGGCAGCGGCAGCGTGAGCGCCGGAGCGAGCCATCCGGCGTTGCCGCGCGAGGACCCGGCCAGCACGCCCGTGCGGTCCACGACCGTGACCCGCGCGCCGTGCTCCTGCAGGAACCACGCGGTGGCCAGTCCGACCATGCCCGCACCGACGACCACGACGTGGTCCGACCGTTCCGTCATGAGCACCTCCCCTTCCCGGGAGGCTACCCGCGCCAGGCACCCTCCAGCACGACCGACGCTGCGCGCCCCATCGCGCGGCCCCGCGTCCAGCTCGCGAGATCGGTCAGGGTGCGGATGCCGAGCCTCCCGTTAGGGTCGAAGAAGGACCACGAGGAGGAAACATGCCGCTGCGCCGCAAGAAGAAGACCGTGCGCGACCAGATCGAGAACACCTACGAGGACCTCCGCGCCCAGGTCGCGAAGAACGCCCCGATCCTGCGTGACCAGGTCGTCGACCAGGTCACCACCAAGGCTCCGATCGTCCGCGACCAGGTCAAGTCCAAGCTGCACGAGGGAGCCGACGAGCTCCGCACGCGCCTGCCCGAGCTGCACGCCTCGCTGTACGAGCGTCTGCCGGACGACGTCACGGACCGCCTGCCGGAGGGCGCCAAGCCCAAGAAGAAGAAGTCGAAGCTCAAGAAGGTCGCGGTGGTCGGACTGATCGCTGCCGCCGGCGGCTTCGCGTACTCCAAGCTCAAGGGCAGCTCGTCCGCCCCGGCCTACACGCCGCCGCCCTCGGGTGCCGGCGCGGACGTCACCCGGCCCGGCCCGACGGCCGTCCCGGACGAGGTCGACAAGCTCGCCGACGGCGCTGCACCCGACGCCGTGAAGTGATCTGACCCGAGCACGACGAAGGGCCGCACCCACCGGGTGCGGCCCTTCGTCGTGTCCTGGGGGACGAACGATCAGTCGTCGGTCTCGGAGCCGATGACCTGGAAGTCCTGGTCCAGCTCGAGCTCGACCGAGGGACCGGAGGTCGGCCGGACCTCCACGGTGTAGCCGTTGTCGTCGGAGCCGATCTGCACGACCTCGCCCTCGACGCTCGCCGTGGCGGCCTCGACGATCGCGGTGACCGCGTCGGCGGTCAGGCCGCGGTCGTCACCGTCACCGTCACCGTCCTGCTCGACCACGCGGGCGCCGGAGGCGTCCACGAAGACCTCGTACTCGCGGTCACCCTGGATCTCGATGCGCCAGTCGCCACTCGCCTGCTGCTCGATCCCGACGACCTCGCCGTCGGCGGCGGTCAGGGCCTCGTCGACCGCGGCGATCATGGCGTCGACGTCGGTGTCGCCCGTGGCGCTCGAGGAACCGCTGTTGCTGGAGGCGGACTGGAAGGCGACCGGCTCGTCGTCACCGGTCAGGGCCAGCGTGAGGGCGACGCCGGCGCCGGCGGCCAGGACGACCGCCGTGGCGATGCCCGCGATGACCAGGCCCTTGCGACGGCGCGGGGCCGCGGCCGGCTCGGAGGAGGGGGAGGTGGGGGGCGTGGGGATGGTGGCGTCGTTGCTCATGACTCCACTCTGATGGCCGGGTGCTGAAGCCACCCTGAAGCGACCTGAAGGCGTTCTTCAGGAACCGAGAACCGCTGCAACGCCAGGCATGACGAAGGGCCGCACCCGGGTGGGTGCGGCCCTTCGTCGAGTCCCCGGCAGGGGCGGTGTCAGTCGTCGTCGCCGTCGTCGTCGTCGCGGTCCGTGCCGACGACCTGGAAGGACTGGTCGAGGTCGAGCTCGACCGTCGAGCCGGAGCTCGTGCGGATCTCGACCGTGTAGCGGTTGTCGTCGGACTCGACCTGCACGACGCGGCCGGCGGTGTTGGCGTTGGCCGCCTGGACGAGCGCGGTCACCGAGTCGGCGGTCAGCGGCAGGTCGTCGCCGTCATCGTCGTCGTCCTCCTCCGTCACGCGGGCTCCGGAGCCGTCGACGACGACCTCGTACTCGCGGCCGCCACCCTGCACGTCGACGCGCCAGGTGCCGGGCGAGCGCTCCTCGATCGCGACGACGTCGCCCTGCGCGACCGTGAGCGCCTGGTTCGCGGCGTCGATCATGCCGTCGAGGTCGGTCTCGTCGCTCGCGGCCGTGGCGCCGCCGTCGCTCGGACCGTCGAAGCCGTTGCCGTTGCCGCCGTTGGTCTGACCGTTGCTGGAGGTGTTGAAGCCGGTCAGGTCGTCATCGTCGTCATCCGACAGGGCGAGGGCGAACGCGGCGCCGACGCCGGCCGAGAGGATCACGGCGGCGGCGACACCGGCGATGACCAGGCCGCCGCGGCGACGCGGAGCCGGGGCTGCTGGGGCGGCCGGCGCGGGCGCGGGCGTCAGCTGCTCGGGGGCCGGCTGCGCCGCGGCCGGCTGCTCGGGGGCGTCGGAGTTCTCGGGGCTCGTGGGGGGCGTGTTCTCGTTGCTCATGCCTCCACTCTGGAGGTCCGACGCTGAAGCCAACCTGAAGCGACCTGAAGCCGGCTTCAGGCGGGGTCGGTGTCCCAGCCGTCCCACACCGGAAGGCGCACCGTGAAGCGCGCGCCGCCGCCGGGAGCCTCGTCCACCACCACCGTGCCGCCCCCCTCGGTCACGACGGCCGCGACGATCGCCAGGCCGAGGCCCGATCCGCCCTCGTCGCGCGCGCGGCCGTCGTCGAGGCGCACGAAGCGGTCGAAGATCCGCTCCCGCTGGTCGACCGGGACGCCCGGACCGTCGTCGGCCACGACCAGGTACGCGCCGTCACCGTCACTGCCCGTCGCCACGCGGACGCGTGAGCTCGTGTGCCGCATCGCGTTGGCCAGCAGGTTGCGCACGACCATCGCGAGCCGGCGCTCCTGGCCGGCCACCTTCGTGGGGCGCACCGCCGAGGAGTCCACGACGACACCGGACGAGCGGAACGCGGTCAGCTCGCTCAGCACCAGGTCGTCGAGGTCGATCTCGCCGCGCTCCTGCTCACCGCCCTCGGCGACCGTCGCCAGCACGAGCAGGTCGTCGACCAGGGTCTGCAACCGCCGGCTGGCCGAGTCGACGACGTCGGCCAGCTCACCGGGCGCCAGGTCTCCCGGGTGCGTCCGCGCCAGCTCGGCGTACTGCCGCAGGGTCGCCAGCGGCGACCGCAGCTCGTGCGAGGCGTCGGCGACGAAGCGCCGCTGCGCCTCGGAGCCCGACTGCAGGCGGTCGAGCAGGGCGTTCATCGTGCCGGCCAGGTCGGCGATCTCGTCGCGGGTCGGGGGCACCTCGATGCGCCGGTGCAGGTCGCTGGCCCCGATCGCCTCGACCTCGCGGCCGATGTCGGCGACCGGCCGCAGGGCGCGGGAGGTCGAGAACCAGGCCAGGATCGCGACCAGCACGAGCAGCGTCGGCGCGACGCCGACGAGCACGGTCTGAGCGGTGCGACGCGACTCCGTGTCGTCGTCGTAGGCCCGCGCCACCCGCACGTGCAGCTCGGTGTTCGGGACCAGCAGGTCGACCACGTAGTAGCGCGTGCCGTCGATCGTGGCCGGGCCCGACACGTTCGGCACCGTGAGGTTCGCCGCGCCTCCGCCGGCGGCGGCGACACGGTCGGAGGCGTCCACGACCTGCACGAGCGACTCGCCGTCGTACTCGGTCACGACGGGGAGCCCGTCGATGGCCACCCGGTCGGCGAGCACCTCGGCCGTGGTCTCCGCGAGCTCTCGGGTCTGACCGTCCGCGCTCCAGCGCATGACCAGCGTGAAGCCCACGATGACGACCCCGAGCACCACGGCGATCGCGAGCGCGGAGGCGATCGCCGATCGCGCGCGGACGGATCGGCCCCTCAGGAGCGGCAGCGCCATGGCCGCCTCAGCCCTGCACGTTCCAGAGGTAGCCGGCTCCGCGCACGGTCTGCAGGCTCGCGCGGCCGAACGGGCGGTCGAGCTTGCGACGGACGTGCCCGACGTAGACCTCCACGATGTTCGGGTCGCCGTCGAAGGCCTCGTCCCAGACACCCGCGAGCACGTCGAGCTTGGAGACGACCTGCCCCGCGCGGCGCAGCAGGAACTCGGCGACGGCCAGCTCGCGGGTCGTCAGCGGGACGGGGGTGCCGGCACGCGAGATGGTGCGCGCGGCGGGGTCGAGCACGACGTCGCCGACCTCCAGGACGGCCGGGCGCTCCGGGGCGCCTCGCCGCGCGAGGGCGCGCAGCCGGGCCACGAGCACCGTGAACGAGAACGGCTTGGTCAGGTAGTCGTCGGCGCCGCCGTCGAGCGCCTGCACCTGGTCGGCGTCGGTGTCGCGAGCGGTGAGCATGAGGACCGGGGTCCAGTTGCCCTCCTCGCGCAGCTTCTTCACGACGGTCCACCCCGAGTGACCGGGCATCATCACGTCGAGCACGATCACGTCGTACGGGTGCTCGGTGGCGTACCAGAGCCCGTCGATGCCGTCGTGCGCGACGTCGACGGCGCAGCCCTCGGCCTCGAGACCGCGGCGGATGCCCTCGGCCAGCTGGACCTCGTCGTCGACCACCAGTACGCGCACCGGTTCAGTATCAAGCACGACGCCTGAAGCCGGGCTGAAGACGTCAGCCACCACCGCTCGAGGTTTCGAGGCTCGTCGCTAGAGCTCCTCGCACCTCAACCAGCGGAGCTGGGGCTCAGGCGGCGTGGCCTGCGCAGCGCTGCTCGTCGGGGACGCCCGCGAGCGCCTCCTCGATGTGCTCGCCGCAGCCGACCCAGGTGGCCTTGCCGCAGTCCGAGCAGGTGACCTTCTGACACATGGCTGTCCCCTTGCCGTTCGACGTCGAGACCCCAGTCTACGGAGCGGAGTCAGGCCGTGGTGACGCTCGCCAGGCCCTCGGTGACGAGCGGGCGGAAGCGGCCGAGCAGGCGCGGGATCCCGAACGTCACGACCGCCACCAGCGTGTCGCCCCGGTGGTAGGCCCAGACGCTCTCGGGATCGAGGTCGTCCGCCTCGAGCCAGCCGGCCCGGTCGGCGAGCTCGGGCCGTCCGAAGACCTGCACCTTGAGGTCGAACTGGTCCGACCAGAAGTACGGCGGGTTGCGCTTCGTCGTGGCGTCGGCGGTGCCGGCGATCGTGCGCGCCACGAGCGACGCCTGCTCGCCCGCGACCTGCCAGTGCTCGCGGCGCACCGGCCGGTCGAGCACGGGGTCGTGCCACGCCGCGATGTCGCCGACGGCCCAGACGCCGTCGAGCCTCACGACCCGGCCCGAGGAGTCGCAGACGACCCCGTCCGCGAGGTCGAGGCCGGCACCCTCCAGCACGTCCAGGTTGAGCGCCGCACCGAATCCGGCGACGACGACGTCAGCGGTCAGCTCCCGACCGTCGGCGAGCACCGCGACCGTCGCGTCGCCCCGCGTCTCGAGCCGCTCCACGCCCACCCCGGTCACGAGCTCGACGCCGTTCTCACGGTGCACCCGCTCGAGCCGCGTGCCGCACTCGCTGCCGAAGGCGGCGCCCAGCAGCTGCGGCTGCAGCTCGACGATCGTGACGTCGAGACCCGCCGCACGGGCCGTCGCCGCGACCTCGGCGCCGATGAAGCCGCCACCCAGGACCAGCAGCGAGCGGCCGTCGGCGATGGCTGCCCGCAGCGTCTGGGAGTCCTCACGGGTCCGGAGCGTGTGGACCTGGTGGCCGTCGAGCATCGCGGGCCGACGGGCGGTGGATCCCGTGGCGACGACGATCGCGTCGGCCTCGACGGTCTCGCCGTCGTCGAGCGTCACGACCCCGGACCGGACCGACGCGACGCGACCCTCGCGCACCGTGACGTCGATCGACGTCGGCTCGTCGCCGCGGTACAGGCTGATGCGCGCGTCGTCGTACTCCCCGGCGAGGTACTGCTTCGACAGCGGCGGCCGGTCGTAGGGCGCCTCGTCGCCCACGACCGTCACGGGCCCGGTGAATCCGGCACCGCGCAGGTCGCGGGCGAGGCGCCATCCGGCGACTCCGGCTCCCACGACGACGACGCTCTCAGGCGCGATCTCGGACTCAGCGGACTGGGGCTGCACGGCCTCTGCACTCACGCCGTCAGTCAACCACGGGCGGCGACGGCGCAGGGTGGTCCGTCCACTGGTCCCCGAGGCCGTATCCTCCTGCCACGACCTACCTCAGGAGGTGGCTGGTGCCCGACTCGTCCTTCTTCGCCGAGATGGCCCTGGAGCTTCATGCCGAAGCCACCATGGCCGACACCTTGGCGCGCATCGTCGAGTTCGCCCAGCAGGCCCTCGCATGCGACCAGGCCGGCATCCTGCTGGTGCACAGTCGCACCCGCCTGGAGACGATGCTGGCCACGAACGACGCGGTCGAGCGGTCGCACGAGCTGCAGCGCAAGCTCGACGAGGGGCCGTGCCTGGACGCGATCGAGGGCGAGCCCGTCTACGTGTCCGGCGACGTCGAGGCCGACCCGCGCTGGCAGCGGTGGGGCTCGGAGGTCGCGCCGCTCGGGCTGCGCAGCGTCATCAGCGTGCGCCTGGCGAGCCAGAACCGTCGTTACGGATCACTGAACCTGTACTCGCACCGCACGCACGCGTGGGAGGACGGCGACGTCGAGGTCGCCCAGGTCTTCGCGCGGCACGCGTCGGTCGCCGTCGCCACCTCGCACCAGGAGGACGGGCTCAAGGTCGCCGCCGACACCCGCAACCTGATCGGGCAGGCGCAGGGCATCATCATGGAGCGCTTCGAGATCGACGCCGACCGGGCCTTCGCGGTGCTCAGTCGGGTCTCCCAGCAGCGCAACATCAAGCTGCGTGCCCTCGCCGAGGACCTCGTGCGCAACCGCGCCGACTCCGAGCTCTTCAAGCTCCCCGGCTGACGCCGCGCGAGTGGCGGCATGCCCTTCGAGGCTCACTCGTTCGAAGGGGGCACCTCAACCACCGGCGCTCAGGCGGTGCGCTCTTCCAGGGCCGTGCGCAGCAGGGCGGTCAGGGTCTCGAGCTGCAGGTCCGCCGAGGTGGTCTCCTCGTCCAGGCCGTCGAGCGCGCGGGCGGCCAGGCCGGCCTTGCGGTCGATGATGCCGACGATGCTCGTGTCGATCGTCTGCGCGGCGATGATGCGCCACGCGGTGACCGGCTCGTCCTGACCGATGCGGTGCACCCGGTCGATGGCCTGCGTCTGCTCGGCGTGGGTCCACGAGAGCTCGGCGAGCACCAGGTTGGACGCGACCTGCAGGTTGAGGCCGACGCCGGCGGCCGTCAGCGAGCAGACGATGACCTTGACGTCCGGGTCGTTGACGAAGGCGTCGATGCTCTCCTGGCGGGCCGTCGACGACTGGTTGCCGCGGACGGTCGAGTAGCGCAGGCCGCGCTGCTCGAACACCTCCTGCGCCGTGTCCATGACGTCGATGTGCTTGGCGAAGAACACGACCTTGCCGGCCTGCCGGGCCAGCTGCACGGCGTAGTCGGCCGCGAGGGCGGACTTCGCCTGACCGATGCGCCGCATCATCGTGAAGACGTTCTCGGCGTCGTCGGCCGGCGTCTCGTCGCGCACCAGCATCGCGACGTGCTCGACGATCTGCTCGTCGATGCCCTCCGGCTTCTCGCTGCGCGCCGCGACCGCGTGGTCGTAGCGCGACACGAGACGGCGGACGAGCTCGCGCTGGGTGTCGCGGATGGACCGCGCCGCCTCGCCCTCGAGCTCCACCGGGATGTCGGCGATGCGACGGTCCGGGATGTCGGCGGCGACGTCGATCTTGCGGCGGCGCACGATGCCGAGGTCGATCACGCGGCTGCGCGCCGCGGGGTAGAACTTCGGGTCGAGCGGCGTCAGCCCTGTCTCCTCGAGCGCGGCCATGAGCTGGGCGCGGGGCTGCTTCTCGTCGATCCAGCCGAGGAACTCCCAGATCGCCCGGAAGTCCTCGATCTCGTTGATCAGGGGGGTGCCGGTCAGGGCGAGCATCAAGGGGCGCGCGACGCGCTGGCGGATGCGGTCGGCGACCTGCAGCACGTGCTGCGACCGCTGCGACGACTTGTTCTTGATGAAGTGCGCCTCGTCGAGCACCATGCTCCGGAAGCCGAGGTCGCCGAGCCAGCCGACGTGGCGGTCGAGCACCTCGTAGTTGACGATCACGATGTCGGCGAAGCCGTCGATGTCGTCGCCGTTGCCGTGGATCACGGTGGCCTTGCGGCGCGGGGTCCAGATCTCGGCCTCGCGGGCCCAGTTGGCCTTCACGACGTTGGGCACCACGGCGAGCATCGGGTAGGCGTCGGCGGCGTGCGCCGCGAGGAGCGACTGCGCGGTCTTGCCGAGGCCCGGCTCGTCGGCGAGCAGGAAGGTGCGGTGACCCTCCAGGGCCGCCTGCACGACCTCGGCCTGGTGGTGCATCAGCGGCAGTCCGCCGGGGGTCATGAGGGACTTCGGCTCCGGCAGCTCCATGCACGCCGGCGACCCGGCGCTGGCGCGCTCGAACGCCGAGAGCAGCGGACCGATGAGCTCCCACGTGGACAGGCGCTGGGTCTGCGGCTGGGGCGGGGGAGGCGCGGAGAAGTCGGGCGCCATGAACGGGTTGGCGAGCTGACGGGCGACGACCGACTGCGGCAGCACGCGACGCTCGGTGCGCGCGGTGACCTCGTCGACGACGGGCTCCGGCTCCGGGGCGACCTCGAGGCCCGCGGACTGGTTCATCTCCCGCATCAGCATCTTGACCTCGTCGGAGGGCACGGCGTCGTCGGCGAGCAGGTCGAACAGCTGCGGCTCGCGGGCCGCGGTCTTGGCGAGGATCGTGGCGACGCCGTCGAGCCGCTTCAGCAGCTCGGCGCGCTGGCCCTCGCTGACCTCGGTGTCGGCCTTGACCCGCTGGCGCTCGACGCGCACGAGCAGCGCGATCGCCTGGTAGCGCGACTGGATCGACGTGCCGCGCCCGCGCTGGACGGCGGCCTCGACCTCACGGACGCCGCGCGCGAGCACGGGCAGAATGCCTTGGTTGTCGATCTCTCGTCGACGCTGGCCACCGGAGGTGCGAGCACCCCCGGAGCGACCCTGACCTCGATTGGCCACGGACTCCTCCTCGGAGGATGCGACGAGCACCGTGCTCGTCGCATCGTGAAACTCAAGAACGTGCGTCATGGTGCCGACGTACGCCACCTGGGGGCGATCGGGGCCGAGAGCCGGCTGCGATCACGTGGTGAGCGCCATGACTGGTGCTGGACCCCCGACGGGCCGAGCACCGCAGACGAGTGTACGTCAGGACGGACCATCTGCACGATTCCCGGGCAGGATCGCCCCGGCGCACTACGCTGACCCGGGGCTCCGGCGTCCGCCGCACGCCCCTCATGAACTCCTCCCGGGAGGTACGCGATGCGTGCACGGCACCCCCTCGCCGCGGCCCTGCTGCTGGCCCTGACGCTGGTCGCGTCGTGCGGACTGCTGCCGGAGGACGAGCCGGCGTCGGGCGGCAGCGACACGGCTGCGGCCACGCCGTCGCTCGATCCCGTTCCGGCCTGCAACACCTTCGACATCGGTCCGGTGTTCGACGCGTTCGGCGGGCAGGACCCGGCCCAGCCGCCGAGCGCGGCCTCGATCGGCTCGACCCGCGGCTGTGCCTGGAGCCCGCCCGATCCCGACGTCGGGCTGCGCGCGAAGGTCACCGTGCTCGAGGACCCCGACCTGTCCGATGCCGGTGTGCTGGCCTACGCGCAGCAGGAGTGGGCCGACGCGACCGGCGGCGAGCCGTTCCCGGCCGACCAGTTCCGGCCCGGCGAGCACGGCTGGTCGTACGGCATGACCAGCACCGTGCCGATCATCCAGATCCTCACCTCGAGCTGGCTCACGCTGCTCACCCCTGACGGCGCGCTGCGCTGCCACTACTGGGGCTTCAAGGACCCGGCCGTCGCGTGGGCGGCGTGCGACCAGATCCGCGCAGCGGTCGAGACGCCGGCGTAGAACACCACCGGTGGTTGAGGCACCTCAACCAGCGGTGGCCGCGGGCACGTACTCGTTGACGACGACGCCGCTGTCGTAGGGCGTGCTCTCCGCCCGGGTCCACGTGCGGGCCGACGTGACGCCGCTGAAGAGCGGGGTGCCGCCTCCGAGCACGATCGGGTTCACCTTGAGCACGAGCCGGTCGATCTCGTCGACCAGCTGGCCCGCGAGGTCGCCGCCACCGCACAGCCAGATGCCGTTGCCCGGCTCGGCCTTGAGCCGTCGCACGACGGCGACGGGGTCCTCGTCGGTCACGACGATGTTCGGCGGCGCCTCGGCCTGGGTGTGCGAGCGGGAGAACACGACCTGTCGGGTGTGGGGATACGGGTCGCGGGTCGCCTCGAAGCCGACCTCGTAGGTCTTCCAGCCCATCAGCGTCGTGTCGAACCGGTCGCCCGTCGCCGTCAGTCCCATCGCGTCGAGCCCGACCTTCGGGAGCGTGTCGGGGTACTCGCGGAAGATCATCTCGATGTGGTCGCCCGTCACGGGGAAGGCGCTGAAGTCGTGGTCCGGGCCGGAGATGAATCCGTCGAGGGACACCGCGACGAAGTAGGTCAGCTCACGCATGGACTGCTCCAATCACTACAGGTGTTGTGATTGATACGGTACTACAGATGTCGTGGTTGGGCTAGGGTGGCGGCATGGTCCGCAACGACACGCGCCGCGACGTGCTGGCCGACGCCGGCATCGCCGTGCTCGCCCGCGACGGCTCGCGCGGCTTGACGCACCGAGCGGTCGACCGCGAGAGCGGGCTGCCCACCGGCACGGCGTCGAACTACTTCCGCTCCCGTGCCGAGCTCGTCGAGGGCCTGCTGCAGCGCATCGTCGCCCGGTTGACGCCCGACGAGACCGTCTTGGCCGAGCTGGGCGCGCTGCCCCCGGGCCGCGACTCGTTCACGCGGCACCTGCGCGACATCGTGCGCCGCATGCTGGCCGACCGCGACGTGACGCTCGCCTGGTTCGAGATGCGGCTCGAGGCCGCGCGCCGACCCGAGGTCGCCTCGCTGATGCACGAGACCCTGCTCGCCGGGTTCCGCGGTGACGTCGCCTACAACGAGGCCGCCGGCCTCCCCGGCGGTGCGCGCGAGATCGCCCTGTTCCACTACGCGGTCGACGGACTGGTCCTCGACCGCGTCACCGTCTCGATCGATCCCGACGCCGACCTCGACCAGGTCGTGGACGACCTCGTCGCCGGCCTCCTGCCCTAGCGAAGTCGGCTAGGGATGGCCACTTCCGGGTCATGGCAGGGTCCGGGAACTTCTCCCTATCGTGCGAGCACCCGCAGGATCGCCCGCTCGGGCGACCACGAGGAGGCGGGTCCCGCACGTCGCGGGCCGATCACGAACGAGATCCGGGGGGATCATGGGAACATTGAGCGAGTATCTCGGCATCGACAGGGGCCCTCAGGAGAAGGGGCGCATGTGGTTCGGTGTGTCACGTCAGAGCAGGTTGCGGATTCTGATGTGCTCGAACGTCGTGGGCGTCGTGACGGGTGTCCTGGCGTACTTCGCACTTCACGCTTCACGCTTCTCTGCGGACCTCGGCTTCCTGCAGTGGTTGCTGCCCGTGATCGCGGGGCTGCTCGTGTCCCTCGCTGTCACGTCGATGGGAAACGCCGTCGCGACGCGGACGCTGCCCGAGCGGTGAGCAGGCAACCTTTCTCGAGCGCATGACGTTGCTGACGCACCGCTCACACGCGGCGGTGGTGAGCAGGCAACCTCATGTGGGGTCCGAGAGGATGCTGGCTCACCGCCACCTGGGCGTGAGGTTGTTGGCTCACCGCCGTCCGCTGCGGCTGGTCCTTGCGGCTGTCCTGCGCTGGCGGAGCTGTCAGGTGCGGGAGGTTTCGAGGCTCGTCGCGAGAGCTCCTCACACCTCAACCACCGGTGGTTGGCGTGAGCCCCTCAACCACCGGTGGCGGCGGCGGCCCGCGCTTCCTTGCGCTGGTCGGCGAAGGCGAGGGCGTCGTCCCAGGTGGCGCCCTTCAGGATCTTGCCGCGGTACTTCATGATCTCGGTCTGCCCGTTGACGGTCAGGGCTCCGACCAAGCGGTCGCCGGAGCGGTAGAGCGCGACCCAGCGCTCGCCGGCGTCAGGGTCGCCGTCGACGAGCAGCACCTCGTCGGCCTGCGGGGTGCCGACGAACTGGATGCGCACGTCGTACCAGTCCGACCAGAAGTACGGCACCGTCCGGTACGCGGTGGGGTTCGCGGGATCGAGGGCGTTCCGCGCCGCGATGGCCCCCTGCTCGGCGGCGCTGGTCCAGTGCTCGAGCCTCTGACGTCGATCGAAAACGGGATTGACCCAGCTCGCGACGTCGCCTGCCGCGTACACGCCTGGCACCGAGGAGGCGAGGGTCGCGTCGCACACGACGCCGTTCTCGAGCTCCACACCGGAGCCCTCGAGCCACTCGGTGTTCGGGATCGCGCCGATGCCGGCGACGACCAGGTCGGCGGGCAGCACCGTGCCGTCGGTGAGCTCGACCGCCTCGACCCGGCCTCCCCCGTCCGATCCGGAGCCGTGCAGGTCCGCCACGCCACTGCCGCAGAGCAGCCGGGTCCCGTGGCGCTCGTGGAGCCCCGCGATCCAGCGTCCGGGCGCCTCGCCGCACGCACGCACGAGCGGCGTCTCGAGCGCCTCGACGACCGTGACGTCCAGCCCGCGCTTCCGCGCTCCCGACGCGACCTCGGAGCCGATGAATCCGGCCCCGACCACGACGACCTTGACCCCGCGGTCGAGCTCGCGCCGCACGGCCACCGCGTCGTCGAGGGTGCGCAGCGCGTGCACCCCCGCGAGCGAGCCCGCCTGCGGCAGGGTGCGGGCTCGCGCGCCGGTCGCGACGACGAGCGCGTCGTACGGGACCCGCTCCTCGCCGACCCGCACCTCCTGCCGCTCCGTGTCGAGACCCGTCGCGCCCTGACCGAGCACCAGCTCCACTCCGAGCTCGCCCGTGAGGTGCTCCTCCTCGCGGAAGGTCGTCGGTTCCGGCTCCCCCTCGTCGAGGTACGCCTTCGACAGCGGCGGGCGGTCGTACGGCACGTGCGGCTCGTCACCCACCAGGGTGATCGGCCCCTCGTGGCCGGCCTTGCGCGCGGCCTCGACCGCGCGCAGCCCCGCCAGCGAGGCGCCCACCACGACGAGTCGTGTCACGACTCGATCCAGAGAGCCTCGGTCGGACAGCTCGTGACGGCCTCCTCCAGCTCGGTCACGTCCTCGACCGCGATCTCCTGCTTGAGCACCCGCAGCTCGCCGTCGTCGCCGACCTCGAAGTAGTCGGGCGCGACGGACTCGCAGATGCCCAGGCCGGTGCACTTGTCCATGTCGACGCAGATACGCATCAGAAGATCCTCCGCATGAGCTTGAGCGCCTTGTCCGTGTACGGCGGGTAGACGAAGCGCGGGTCGGGTGAGGTGGTCTTGCTGAGCACCGACTTGCGGTGGCTCAGCGCCTGGAAGCCCCACTCACCGTGGTACGCCCCCATGCCGCTGTCGCCGACGCCGCCGAACGGCAGCTGCGGCACCAGCACGTGCATCGCGATGTGGTTGAACACCACGCCGCCGGCCGGGACCTCGTCGGCGAGCCGCTTGCGCGTGTGCCGCGACGAGGTGAACGCGTACAGCGCGAGCGGCTTCGGCCGCTCCCGCACGAACGCGATGGCCTCGTCGAGCGAGTCGACGGTGATCACCGGCAGGATCGGACCGAAGATCTCGTCGGTCATGACCGGGTCGTGCGGATCGGGGTCGACCACCACGGTCGGCAGGATCGTGCGGTCGGCAGCGTTGCTGAGCCCGCCGTGCACGATGAGTCCCGTGGTCGAGCGCAGGTAGCCCGCCAGCCGCTCGAACTGCCGGTCGTTCACGATCGGCATGCCGCGCTCGGCATCGGCACCGCGGAACGCGCGCAGCGCGTCGGAGACCTTGTGCGCGAACTCGTCGCGCACGGAGCGGTCGACCAGCACGTAGTCGGGCGCGATGCAGGTCTGTCCGGAGTTGAGCAGCTTGACCCACGCGACGCGGCGAGCGGCGACGTCGAGGTCGGCGTCGGCCGCGACGTACACGGGGCTCTTGCCACCCAGCTCGAGCGTGACCGGCGTGAGCGTCGCCGCGGCACCGGCCATGATCTTGCGACCCACCTCCGTGCCGCCCGTGAACAGGGCGTGGTCGAAGCCGAGCGAGAGCAGCGTCTGCGTCGTGGCGCCGTCGCCCTCCACGACGGCGACCGCGCTCGTGTCGAGGTAGCGCGGCACGAGCTCGGCGATCAGCGCGGACGTCGCGGGGGCGAGCTCCGACGGCTTGACGACCGCGCAGTTGCCGGCCGCCAGCGCTGCCACGAGCGGGCCGAGCGCGAGGTAGAAGGGGTAGTTCCAGGGCCCGACGGCCAGCACCACGCCGAGCGGCTCGTACTGCACCCACGCGAGGGCGGGCTGCTGGTTGAGCGGCAGCGGGCGCGGGCGCTTGCGCATCCACCACCGGACGCGCTTGATCGCGTAGTCGATCTCGCCGGTCGTCGACACGATGTCGCCGAGCCAGGCGTCGGTCGGGGTGCGGCCCAGGTCGTCGGCCAGCGCCTGCACGATGCGCGGCTCGTTCTCGTCGACGAGCCGGCGCAGCGCCTTCAGCTGCGCGACCCGCCAGGTGGCCGAGCGGGTGCGTCCCGAGGCGTGCGCCTCGCGCAGCCGGTCGAGGAGGTCACCGAGATCGGTCACGTCGCCGGCGGCCAGCGTCGGGGGAATGGTGTCGGTCATGGCTGCTCCTCAGATCTGCGGCGGGGGCACGAGGCCCGTGTAGACGGCTCCGAACGCGCCACCCTCGACCAGCAAGGGGTGGCCGTTGACCCAGCTCGCGTCGTCGGAGCCGAGGAACAGGGCGACCTTCGCAATCTCCTCCGGCCGCGCGTGGCGACCCAGGAGCTCCTTGAGCCCGTCGAGGTTGTCGTGGCCCATCGTCTCCTCGAAGTCGGCGAGGATCGGTGTCTCGACCGGGCCCGGGAGCACGGCGTTGATGCGGAAGCCCGCCTCGGCGAACACGAGCGCCATGAGCATCGTGTAGACCGTCGCGACCTCCTTGGAGAAGTTGTAGGCGTTGCCCTCCTGGGGGTGGTCGGCGAGCCACTGCACCCCCTCCGCGAACGTGTCGGTCGTCAACAGGTCCTTGATGGTCTCGAGCCGGTCGGGCCAGCCGAAGCCCGCCGTCGACGACACCACGACGACCGAGCCGCCCGGGTTCAGCCGCTCGAGGAACGCCTCGCTCAGGTGGCGCACCGCGAGGGCGTTGACCTTGAACACGACGTCGGCGGGTGCCGTGCCGGGCAGGCCGGCCACGTTGAACAGCACGTCGAACGTGCCGTCCAGCTCGGCGAGGGCCGCGTCGATGCTGTCGGGATCGGACAGGTCGACCTTGACGTGGCCGGCGACGGCGGCGGTCGGCTCGTTGCGGTCGAGGCTGAACACCTCGGCCCCCTCGTCGACCAGCAGTGACGCGGTCGCGTGGCCGATGCCGGAGGCGGCACCGGTGACGACGACGCGCTTGCCTGCGTAGGGGGACATGGTCAGGCTCCCTTCACGGTGACGGGCATGCGCTTGACGGCGCGGACGAAGTTGCCGACGAGGTACTCCGGATCGCCGACCTCGAGGCCCGGGGCACGGGTCAGCAGCTCGCGGAACAGGTGGCGGATCTGCATCTTGGCCACGAAGTTGCCCATGCAGAAGTGCGGACCTCCGCCACCGAAGCCCTGGTGCGGGTTCGGGTCGCGGGACAGGTCGTAGTCGTACGGACGGTCGAAGACGCGCTCGTCGCGGTTGCCCGAGGCGTACATCATCGCGATCCACTCGCCGGCCTTGATCTCCTGGCCGCCCAGCACCGTGTCCTCCACCGTGGTGCGGCGGAAGGTCATGACGGGCGACGCCCAGCGCACGAACTCCTCGGTGGCGGTCTTGATCCGCGCGTCGAAGTCGTCGGCCAGCCACGCCTTCTGGTCGGGGTGGTGCTGCAGCGCGTGGGTGTTGAGCGAGATCGTGTTGCGGGTCGTGTCGTTGCCGGCGACCGAGATGAGCACGAAGAACGCCGCGATGTCGTCGTCGCTCAGCCGCTCGCCGTCGACCTCGGCCTGGACCAGGTTGGTCATCAGGTCGTTGGCGGGCTCACGCCGACGCAGGTCGGCGAACTCCAGGCCGATCGTCAGCAGGTTCACGAGCGAGTTGTTCAGCACCTCGCCCGGTTCCCGCCCGTTCGCGACGTCGGGGTCGTTGAAGGCGACCATCTCGTCGGCGAGGTGCGCGGCCTCGTCCTGCAGGGAGCCGTCGAGCCCCATCATCTCGTAGACCGTCCACATGGGCAGTCGCTTGGACACGAGCTCGACGAAGTCGCCCTCGCCCGCCTCCAGGAGCCCGTCGACGATGCGCACGGCCTGGGCCTGGATCTGGTCGTCGATGCGGGCGACCTGCTTGGGCGTGAACGCGGCGCTGACGAGCCGCCGCAGCTGCTGGTGGCGCGGGGCGTCCATCCCGAGGAAGGAGTGCGAGGCCTCGAGGAGGTCCTGCGGCACGTCCTCGAACTGCACGCCGTCACCGGAGCGGAAGCGCTCGGGCGCCTTGCTGACCTCGGCGATGTGCTCGTGCCGCGTCACGACCCACAGGCCCTCGGAGTCCGACGGCATGATGCCGCCCTGCATCGGGGGCTGCCACGAGACGGGGTCGTGGTCGCGCAGGTGGCGGAAGGTCTCCTCCCGCTCCTCGAAGCTGCGGGCCCAGAAGTCCAGGCTCGTGACGCGGTGGGCGTCGTCGGTCGGTCGGTCGTGGACGGCGGTCATGCGGAGGCCTCCTGGGCGTGTGCGTATCGCTCCTCGAGCCGGCGCTTCACGAGCTTTCCCGTCGGCGTGCGGGGGAGCTCGTCGACGAAGTCGACCGAACGGGGTGCCTTGAACGTGGCGATGCGGTCGCGGACGTGGCCGATGATCGCGGCCTCGAGCTCCGCCGACGGCGAGAAGCCCTCGCGGAGCGTGACGACCGCCTTGACCTCCTGACCCATCTCCGGGTGCGGCACGCCGATCACGGCGACGTCGCGGAGGGCGGGGTGGAGGGTCAGGACGTTCTCGACCTCCTGCGGGTAGATGTTCACGCCGCCGCTGATGATCATGAAGCTCTTGCGGTCGGTCAGGAACAGGTAGCCGTCCTCGTCGAGGTACCCGAGGTCACCGATCGCGGTCCACAGCGGGTGCTCGGGGTGGGTCGCCTCGGCGGTCTTGGCGTCGTCCTTGTGATAGCGGAACGGCAGCTGGTCGCGCTCGAACCAGATCGTGCCGATCTCGCCCGCGGGGAGCTCGGCTCCGTCCTCGTCACAGACGTGCGGGACGCCGAGCTTGGACTGTCCGACCGAGCCGCGCTTGGTCAACCACTCCTGCGAGCTGATCAACGTGAGGCCGTTCGCCTCGGTCGAGGAGTAGTACTCGACGAGCTTGGGGCCCCACCACTCGATCATCGCCTGCTTGACGTCCGGCGGGCACGGCGCGGCGGCGTGGACGGCCATGCGCAGGCTCGAGGTGTCGTACCGGGCCCGCACGTCGTCCGGCAGCTGCAGCATCCGCACGAACATCGTCGGCACCATCTGCAGCAGCGTCACGCCGTGCTGCTCGATCGCGGCGAGGGCGGCCTCGGGCTCGAAGCGCTCCATCATGACGACGGTGCCGCCGTTGGCCTGCACGACGCCGCACCAGCGCAGGGGCGCCGCGTGGTAGATCGGCGCGGCCGAGAGGTAGACCGTGTCGGTACCCATCGCGAAGGCCGAGCCGAGCAGGCCGTAGACCGGGTCACCCGGCTCGTCGACCTGGATCGGCAGCAACGGAGCCTTGATGCCCTTGGGCCGACCGGTGGTGCCGGAGGAGTAGAGCATGTCGGTACCGCGGGGCTGCTCGGCGAGCCGCTCCCCGGCGCCGGACAGGGCGTCCTCGTAGGACTCGTGTCCCTCGACGGTGCCGCCGAAGGCGAGGCGGTGCTCGACCTGCGGGGTGTCGGCGACGACGGCCTCGGCCACGACGCCGAGCGTGGCGGCGGTGATCAGCACCTTCGCGTCGCTGTCGTCGACGATGTAGGCGACCTCGGCTGCCGTGAGGTGGTGGTTGATCGCCGTGACGTAGAGGCCCGAACGTAGGCCGGCCCAGTAGACGACCATCGCCTCGGGCGAGTTGTCGACCAGCATCGCGATCACGTCGCCGCGACGCAGGCCACGGTCGTGCAGCACGCGCGCCAGGCGCGCCGAGCGGTCGTCGAGCTGGCCGTACGTGAGCGTCTCACCGCTGCCGGACATCACCACGGCGGGCTTGTCGGGCGTGGTGGCGGCGAACGTCCCGGGATACATCAGGCCACCAGGAGGTCGTCACGGCCGTCGGCCTTGAGGCGTTCGACGTACGTGCCGAACAGCTGCTTCGACAGCGGGGCGACCTTGAGCATGGCCGCGACGTTGCCGCCGACCTTGATCTTGCCCTTGGCCATCGCCAGCGGGAGGTTGACCTTGCCCTGCCAGTACGCGTTGCCCACGTCGGACGACATCGTCATCTCCGCGTCGGGGTCGAGGTCACCGACGCCCTCGGTCACGGTGCCGTTGGCCATGTCGATCACGATCACGACGTCCGGGTCCTTGAAGTCGAACTTCAGCACGATGCCCGCGGCCCGCAGCTTGTCGGCGAGCGTCGGGTCCTCGTAGGCCTTCTCGAAGATGCCGCCGATGTAGGTCATGACCTCGGTCGAGTCCTGAAAGCCCATGCTGTCCTCCTGCTGATCCTGCGATGTGGTCTGGGTCACGAAACATAACATAAGTTACGTTATGCTGCGAAGGCAAACCCCTAGACTGTCGTCGCTCGTCCCGAGGAGGTGACCATGACCGCAGCACCCGAGATCAGTCCCGTGCAGCGGCGGTTCTTCGACGCGGCCATGGAGATCCTGGCCGAGGAGGGCTACGGCGCCCTCAAGCTCGCGGCCCTGTGCAAGCGCGTCGGCGTCACGAGCGGGTCGTTCTACCACGCGTTCGACGGGTGGCAGCGGTTCACCGACGCGTTCCTTGCGCACTGGTTCGAGGAGCGGACGATGCGCATCGTCGAGCTGACCGACACCGTCGCGAGCGCGCAGGAGCAGGTCGACCTGCTGCTGGACGTGAGCCTGCGCCTGCCCCACGCCTCCGAGTCCGCCATCCGCGTGTGGGCCGGGGTCGATCCGGAGGTCCGCAAGCTGCAGGACGAGGTCGACCGGCTGCGCCTCGAGACCGTGACCCGCGCGTTCACGGGCGTCATGGGTGACGAGGAGGCGGCGCGCAAGCTCGCCGGCGCGGCGCTGTACATGCTGGTCGGCTACGAGCAGGCCGCCGGCGCGCGGGACCGTGAGGCGCTGGAGACCGGCCTCAACCTGCTGCCGGTCTACGCCCAGCGCTTCGCCGACCGCAACGCCTGACCCCCCGGCCACCGAGATGTGTGGACCTGCGCCCCAGTTCCGGGCACAGAATGGGGCGCAAGCCCACACATCTCGCCGGTCAGAGGGTGCGGCGCATGACGAGTCGGGGCATCTTCGACGCCGTGGCATCGGTCTGGCCGATGACCTCGAAGCCGACCTTCTCGTACATCGCCCGGGTGCCGACGAAGGCCATCGTGAGGTCCATGCGGCCCTGCGGGTCGACGGGGTGCACCTCGACCGCGGGCGCGCCCTGCGACCGGGCCCACTCGACGGCGCCCTCGATCAGGTGCTGGGTGACGCCCTGCTTGCGGTGGCCACCCCGGACCACGGCGCAGACGATGCTCCACACCGGGACGTCGTCGACCGGACGGATGAGCTTGCTCTGCACGAGTCGGGGGATGTCGGTGCGCGCTCCGATGTTGCACCAGCCGACGGGCGTGCCGTCCTGGTACGTCACGACGCCGGGTGGCACGTCGCGCTCGCAGAGGCGACGCATGGCCTGCTCACGACTGCCGCCGCCGAGCTCCTCGATCTCCTTCGCGCCGATGCGGTGCGACAGGCACCAGCAGTGCGTGGTGCGACGGTTCGGGTTGATGACGTCGGCGAAGTCGTCGAAGCGGTCGGGCGTGACCGGATGCGTCTCCCAGTGCGTGTCCTGGCCCATGGGGCCACGATGGCACCAGACACCGTCAGGAAACAGGCCCCGAGACCTCTTAGGAGAACCCGTGGACACGACGATCTACCTGGCGTGGTCGTCGTCGCCGATCCCGTCCGACCTGCTCGGGCCGTGGACCGAGCTGCGCGTGCTGGCCGACGACCTGGTCGTGGTCGAGGGCACCGAGTCGCTGTCGCGGGTCTACCACGAGATCAAGTGGTCGCTGCCGGACGACGCGGCGCTGCTCGTGACCCCGCTGGCCGAGCGGCCCAAGCTCAAGTACCTGCCCGAGGGCACCACCACGTGGTTCCGCGACCGGCTGCCGGCGCAGGACGACGGGTGACCACGATCTGATCACGGGCCGCACGCGTCGAGGACCGACCTACCGTGGACGGGTGACCCACGACCTGCCCGTGCTCGACCTGGCCGACCTCGGCACCGAGTCCTTCCGAGAGAGCCTGCGCGAGGCGACCCACGAGGTCGGCTTCTTCCACCTGCGCCACCGCATCCCGGACGAGGTGACGGACGAGCTGTTCGCCGTGGCCCGCCGCTTCTTCGCCCTGCCCGAGGCCGACAAGCTCGCGATCGAGATGTCGCACAGCCCGTGCTTCCGCGGCTACACGCGCGTCGGCGGCGAGCGCACCCGGGGTGCGGTCGACTGGCGCGAGCAGATCGACGTCGGTCCCGAGCGGGAGCCCAGCGCGGTGGCCGATCCGGCGTACCTCCGCCTCGACGGACCCAACCAGTGGCCCGACGCCCTGCCGGAGCTGCGCACGACGATCGAGGCCTGGACGGCGCGGCTGTCGGCCCTGGGCCATCGCCTGCTGGCGGAGTGGGCCGTCTCCCTGGGCGCGGCCCCCGACCACTTCGACGCGACGTTCGCCGACCCCTCGACCCTGCTCAAGCTCGTGCGCTACCCCGGCCGCGAGGACGCGGCCCAGGGCGTCGGAGCGCACCACGACCCGGGCATCCTGACGCTGCTGCTCGTCGAGCCGGGCAAGGCCGGGCTCCAGGTGCAGACCGACTCGGGCTGGCTCGACGTGCCCCCGGTCGACGACGCATTCGTCGTCAACATCGGTGAGCTCCTCGAGGTGGCGACCGACGGCTACCTGCGCGCGACGAACCACCGGGTCGTCTCACCCGTCCCCGGCACCGAGCGTCTCTCGATCCCGTTCTTCTTCAACCCGGGCCTGGACGCCGAGGTGCCTCGCATCGACCTGCCGCCCGTCCTCGCGGCCCGCGCGCGCGGCGTCACGCAGGACGCCGACAACGTGATCGGTTCGCGCTACGGCGAGAACCTGCTCAAGGCGCGGCTGCGGGCCCATCCGGACGTGGCGGCGATCCACCACGCCGACCTCCTGCTCGGCTGAGGTCCGGGAGCGGGTCAGGGAGCGGTCGGCTCGATGCCGTGCAAGCGGAGCTGTTCGTCGACCTCGTCGTCGATGTGCACGGCGCCCGACTCCACGTGCTGGAGGACGCGGCGCACGGTCTCCCACTTCACCCTGGCCTGCAGCTCCGTGACCGACCCGGCGACGATCCCCACGGAGATCAGCGTGAAGAACCGCTCGAGGTCGGGGCACCGGCTTCGATCCATGACCGGAACGTACCGGTAACTCGCATTTACGACCTCACCGGGCGAGGGTGACCGTGGTCACGTCGGCGTCCACGGCAAAGGCCCCCGAGGAGAACCCTCGGGGGCCTTGGTCCGTGCTGTGCTGCGCGCCCGTAGGGATTCGAACCCCAAACCTTCTGATCCGTAGTCAGATGCTCTATCCGTTGAGCTACGGGCGCCCGTCCTGCGCGTCACGCGCGAGGACTCCGAGAGTCTAGCCCAGACGATCCGGAATCCTCGAATCAGGTCCGGCCGAGGCCCGCAGGGGGTGCGCGATCTCGTCGACGCGCATGCGGGCCCACGCGACCGCGAGGACGGCCAGCGGGAGCGGGACGACGGCCGCGACGAGGAACACCAGGTCCGTGCCCACCGCGACTCCGAGCGGACCGGCCACGGCCATCGAGACGGGCATGAAGGTCAGCGAGACGAAGAAGTCGAGGCTCGAGACGCGACCCAGCATCTCCGGCGGGACCCGTCGTTGCAGCAGCGTGCCCCAGATGACGTTGGGCGCGTTGAACATCGCGCCGATGACGAACAGCAGGCCCGCCAGCGTGACCACGTCCGGGGCGATGCCGACGAACGCCAGCGGCAGCACTCCCGCACCCCACGTCAGCACCATCACGGACAGGTACCGGCGAGCCAGCGGCAGCGACGAGACGACGAGCGACGCGACGGCCCCGCCGACGCCGTACGCGGCCATGACCCAGGCATGGTCCGTCGCGTCCCCGCCGAGGTCGTCCTTGATGACGAATGGCAGGAGCACCTCGATCGGGCCCATCGAGACCAGCACCAGGATGGTGGCCAGGAGCAGCGTCGCCAGGAGCCACGGCGTGCGAGCCACGTAGACGAAGCCCTCCTTCAGGTCGCCGAGGAACCGGCCGGCGCCCTGTCGATCTGCAGCCGTCAGCACCCGACGCAACGGCACGGGCCTGAGTCCCAGGAGGAGCAGGAGGCAGGCGAGCTCGGCCAGGGCCACGGCGACGATCGCGTGGCCGGGTGAGATCGCGGCCACGATCAGGCTCGCCGTCGCCGGGCCCGCGGCCTGCAGCATGATCGGCCGCAGCACGCCCTCGACGCCGTTGGCGGCCAGCAGGTCGTCGGCCTCGACGATCGAGGGCAGCAGGGCGGAGTAGGCCGGGAAGAAGATCCCGGCGGTCATCCCGAACACCAGACCGGCAGCCGCCAGGTGCCAGATCGCACCGACCCCGGCCACCGCGGCGGCGCCGACGACGGTCGCCGTCGCCACCCGCACGACCGACACGGCGACGATGATGCGGCGCTGGGGCACCCGGTCGGCGAGCACCCCACCCAGCAGGGTCGTGGCGACCACGCCGACCGACCAGCCCACCGCGGCGAAGGACAGCTCCTTCGGTCCGCCGCCGAGCTCGATGACCTGCCAGACCGTCGCGATCATCCACATGCCGTCGGCCAGGAGCGACAGCGCCGTGGCGGCGGCGAGCCAGCGGTACTGCGCGTGACGGAACGGCTTCAAGGGGCCGCGGGCCCACGGCGACTCCACCGCGACAGCCTACGTCCGCGGAACGGGGAACCGACAGGTCGATCGAGCCGCAGCATGACGAGTCTCACCGGCCCTGGGGTTCACATAACGCTGCGGCTGGTCGATCGTTGCTCCTAGGGTTGATCCGGTCCGATCGGACCACGTCGACGTCACCTGGGAGGAGGATCACCGTGAAGCTGCTCGTCCACGACTTCAGCGGGCACCCGTTCCAGGTCCAGCTCAGCCGGGAGCTCGCCCGGAGGGGGCACGACGTCGTCCACTCCAGCTGCGACGCCTACGTCTCCGGCAAGGGCGCCCTCGTCGCCGAGCCGGGTGAGTCGATCGTGTTCGAGACGATCGGCGACGGTCTCGTCTTCGACAAGCTCCGTTTCGCCAAGCGCCTCCTGGTCGAGGTGCGGCTCGGCTTCGAGCTCGTGCGCCACGTGCGCTCGCACCGCCCCGACGTCGCCGTGCTGTCGAACGTGCAGATCCCGACCCTCACGATCTTTGCCTTCGCGATGTTGTTCGTGCGCATCCCCTGGGTGCTCTGGCACCAGGACGTGTACGCCGTCGCCGTCCGCTCCTTCGCGGGCGACAAGCTCTCGCGCGGCTTCACCGCCGTCGCCTCGGTCTTCGAGATCGCCGAGAAGTGGTGCTCGCGCCGCGCCGTCGCGGTCGTCGCGATCTCCGACGCGTTCGTGCCTGTGCACGAGAAGTGGGGCACGGCCGACAAGGTCACCGTCATCCCCAACTGGGCCCCGCTGGACGAGATCGTGCCGGTCGAGCGCAAGAACGACTGGTCGGTCGAGCAGGGCGTCGAGGAGACGCTGACGCTGCTGTACTCCGGAACCCTGGGGCTCAAGCACGACCCGTCGCTGCTGGTCGCGCTGACGCGTCAGGTGCGCGACGCGGGCGTCGACGCCGAGCTCGTCGTGGTCAACGAGGGCCCCGCGGTCGAGGTCATCCGCGACGAGGCCCAGCGCCTCGACGTGCCGGTGAAGCTGCTGCCGTACCAGCCGTACGAGCGACTTCCGGAGGTGCTGGGCTCCGGCGACGTCCTCCTGGTGCTGCTCGACCAGCGCGCCGGCGCCTTCTCGGTGCCGTCCAAGACGCTCTCCTACCTCTGCGCAGGCCGGCCGATCCTGGGGCTGATGCCGCTCGAGAACGCCGCGTCCTCGCTGGTCGAGCGCGCCGGCGGAGCGGTGTTCGTGCCGCAGGCCGAGTCCATCCCCGCGGCCGGAGCCTGGGTCGCCGAGATCCTGGCCGACCAGTCCCGTCGCACGCAGGTCGGCGTCGCCAGCCGCGACCTCGCCGAGGCGGAGTTCACGGCCGAGCGGTGCATCGACCGCTTCGAGACCCTGCTCTCCGGGATCGCCGACCGATGAGCCGACCGTCATGAGCACCGTGCACGTCGTGATCGGACCGCGCACCCAGGTGGGCGCCGCCCTCCTGGAGCAGCTGGCCGGGCAGGACGTGGTGGCCGTCGCCCGCCACGACCGCGACGTGCAGGCGCTGGGCACCCTGGCCGAGGCTCGCGTCGCGCTGTCCGCCGACGCCGCCGGCGTCATCGCTCCCGGCACCGACCTGGCCGTGCACGTGTGCGCGCTCGGCCCGATCCACCCCGAGGACCCGACGCCCGACGACGCCACCCACTTCGACGCCGAGCTGGCCGCGATCGACGCCCTGGTCGGCGCGACGACCGGTCGGGTCCGCATCGTGCTGGTCTCGACCGTGATCGCCCTGGCCCCGACCCCGGACCGTCGTCTGTACGGCGGCTGGAAGAACCTCGCCGAGGAGCACCTCGACCGCCTGGCCCTGCGCCACGGCGACCGGTGCTCCGTCACGGTCCTGTACCCGGGCCGGATCATCGCGCCGTCGGAGCGTCAGGGGCTCGGAGATCGCCTCTCCTCGACCTTCCAGAAGGTTGCCAGACGAATGCTCGCTGAAACCTCCCGTTCACCCCGTCGGGCCATCATCGGAGTGGACGCAAAACTTTGGACGGCACTTCGGGCCATGTCGCTCGTTGTGCATGTCGTGCGTCCTTCACGCACACCGAAGCTGACAACGTCGTCGCCCTCCACCTCGACCCCCCATCGACAAGAGGCACCAGAATGATTCGCAAGCGTTTGCTCGACCTGGCACTGGTCGCGCTCTCGGCCGTCGTGTGGGTGCCCGTCCTGCTCGTGGCCAGTCTCGCCGTCCTCATCACCGAGGGCCGTCCGGTCTACTACCGTTCCAACCGCCGCGTCTCCGTCGACCACGTCATGAAGGTCGTCAAGTTCCGCACCATGGTGCGCAACGCCGACAAGATCGTGAACCGCGACACCGTGCCCGTCGAGGCCCAGGTCCGCTTCCTCAACATCCCGCCGGACTCGCCGCTGTACACGCGCGTCGGACGCTTCCTCGAGGGTGTCGGCCTGACCGAGATCCCGCAGCTGGTCCACGTCATCAGCGGCCGCATGTCGCTGATCGGCAACCGTCCGCTGCCCGAGAACGTGCAGAACATGCTGCGCGAGGAGTTCCCGCACGCCGACGACCGGTTCCTGACCCCGTCCGGGCTCACGGGTCCCGCGCAGCTCGTCGGACGCCAGGCCCTGACCGACGACGAGCGCCTCACCATCGAGACGGCCTACTGCCGGGCGGCGATGCGCGGCTACTCGATCCGCCTCGATCTGGCCATCCTCTTCTCGACCGTCTTCATCGTCCTGCACGTCAAGAAGCCGATGAACTACCTCGAGGTCGAGGCGATAATCAACCGGTACAGCCGCGTGCGCACCATGGTGCTCGAGACGTCGCCCGAGCCCAGCCCCGCGGCCGTCGCCGTCGACCTCCCGCAGGAGCAGGTCGGCTGAACCCGGTCGGACCCTGGTCCGACCGCACCGGCGTCCGTCAGGAAGCCGGCTCCCACGTGCTGCCGTCCTCGGACCGCACCACCGTGTCGCCGACCACCGCGACGAAGCCGGTGGCGCTCTGCGCGAGCAGGGCCGGACCGTCGGCCGGTTCCTCGCTCGCGCAACCCAGCAGCACGGGCGAGCCGTCCTCGATGCGCAGCGCGGCCACCGCGCAGCCGTCGACGGGCGCCAGCACGACGAGACCGTCGTCCGTCCGGGCCAGAGTGGTGAGCCCGGCGACCGTGGTCACGGTCTGCCAGCTCGCGCCGTCGTCCTGCGACGAACTGACGGTGCCGTCCGCGCAGCCGACGACGCCCGAGGTGCCTTCGGCCGCGTAGGTGACCGGCGGGCATCCGGGATCGGTCGCGCCGGCCGGAGTGGTCAGCGTCGCCGCGCCGGGGGTCAGGTGCCATCGACGGATCGGGCCGGGCGGATCGACCCACTCCGTGCTCCCGGCGCTCAGCAGCACCTCGACGGGCGCGCAGTCAGCGTCCGCACCGATGACGTACACGTCGCCCGCGTCGTTCACGTCCAGGCGGAGCAGCTCGGTGACGCCGGGGTCGAGCTCGTCGCGGGTGCCGCCGACGAGCCGGTCGAGCGTCACGGGGGTTCCCTCGGAGCACGAACCACGTCCACCCCAGACCACCAGGGCATCGGCGCTGTCCACCAGTCCCGGCACCGCGGCGGACGGCGCGGGCGGAGCGGTGGGCTCCGGGGTGGCCGAGCTCGTCGGTGCCGCCGTCGGCGGGGCATCGTCGGACCCGCCGGACAGGTGCCGCAGCATGATGCCGACGAGAACGGCGTCGACGACGAGGAACACCGCCAACCACCGCCACGTGCGCTGCGTCGTCATCTCGTCCTCGTCGATCATTCCCTCGCACGGCAGGCTAGCCCAGCCGGGCCGGAGCGGCAGCGGAAATGCCGGTGCTTGATGACAGACTCAGCCCCCGCAGCAGAGAGCGCTGCGGGGGCTGAGTCTGTCGGCGGAGGTGGCGGGATTTGAACCCGCGAGAGGTTTGAACCTCAACCCGCTTAGCAGGCGGGCGCACTAGGCCACTATGCGACACCTCCATGCCGCCACCCGCGGGTGGCAACCCCGCCACGATACCGACACCGCACCGCTCAGGACCAATCGGGCTCCAGCGGGCGTCGTTCAGCCGAAGCGGGTGTAGCCGTGGGCCGAGTTGAGGCGGTCGTACACCTCGCGCAGGAACGTCTCGCGGGAGCCCGGCTCGATCATGCGCAGGTCGACGCGGGCCGTTCCCTCACCCGTCAGCACCAGGAAGCCCGCGTCGAGCGTGACGTCGTCGACCTGCTTCCACGCCGCGCGCGTGCGCGGACGGGCGACCATGAACCCTCGCTCGTCGAACCGGGCGATGACCGGCGGGCGGAAGGCGAACCGCAGCGCGAGCAGCAGGGCCAGGACGGCAAGCCCCCCGGCCACCGCGGCCGCGACCGTGCGCCACGTCGCGTCGTCCGCCAGCAGGAAGGCGGCGAACACCAGGACGCCCGTGGCGATCGTGAAGGCACCGGTCGCGACGAGCGCCGGACCACGACCGAGCCGGTAGGTGGACGACGACATGCGCCCCAGCATAGGAGGCCGCCGCGAGCACGCCCTCACCCGGAGTGGCCTCCAGATGTGTGCGCCAATCGACCTGTTCCGCCCCCGAGACGGTCGGTACGCGCACACATCTGGAAGGTCCCTCCGAGGGGCACCGCTTCGCGGCGGGTGGCAGAGGGGGCGGGATTCGAACCCGCGGCTGGGCTGTAGACCCAGCGACCGCTTTCAAGGCGGTTCCGATCGGCCGCTCCGGCACCCCTCCTCGCCCTGGCACCAGGGCACCGGGACGAGGACAGTCTGTCACTCGGGCCGGCGCGGTGTCAGCGCAGGCCCGACCACCGTGACGGCTCGACGCGGCGCGTGGACTCGACCCGACGTGCTGCCCGCTTGGTGCTCGGGGCGAGCACGAAGAGCGAGACCAGCCAGCCGACGACGAAGCCGATGACCGCGGAGTAGAGGATCGAGAGCCCGATGTACGTCGGGTAGGCGAGCGGCGAAACGAGCGCCGTCGTGACCGAGCTGGTCGCGAGCACCGCGAAGACGAGGATCCACCAGCCCTCACGCCGCTGCGACCGCAGGCGCAGCCCGACCACCAGCGCCGGGAACCCGGCGAACGCCTGCACGGGGCGCGGCACGCCGCCGATCGTCGTGCGCATCCAGTAGATGGCGCTGTCGATCGTGTTGATGACCGACGTCGAGCCGTAGCTGCGCACCGCGTACGTGTAGACGACCAGCAGCAGCAGCACGACGGCGACCGCCGCGAGGATCGCGAGGTGGTTGCGGCCCAGGCCGTGCAGGCCCTCCCCGAGCGCCCACACGAGACCCAGCACGACCAGCAACGACACGGCCACGACCGTGACGCTGAAGACCACGACGTTGACCTGCGCGTTCCAGGCCGCGACGCCGGCAGCGCCGCTGACCGCGATGCCCACGCTGACGACGTACTCGCGCAACGTCGCCGCGACGCCCTCGGAGGGCAGCGTGAACACGACCGCGAGCACCGCACCCACGACGCCCGTGGCCGCGGCCGCCGCGGCGACGAGACCCGCGAGCTCGGTGACGGCCGCAGCGACGCCCAGCACGGCGACCAGGCTGACCCAGATGCGCATGTGCCCGCCGGCCCGGTGCACGAGCGCCGTGGTGAGGGCGATCGTCAGGAGCGCGGCGGACGGACGGTAGACGGCACTCGGCACGTCGACGGCGACGATCGAGAGGACGCTGCCGATCGCGCCGGCCAGGGCTGCCAGGGCGACGATCGCGCCGACCGATGCGGCCGAGCGCCGCGACTCCAGGCGGGGTGGGCGGACCTGCTGCTCGTACTCGGGCGGCACCGAGGCGTCGAGGCGACGCCGACCGGTGGCAGATCCGCTCATGTCCGGTCTCCTCGCGGGGGGATGCGTCGGTTGGCCAGCGACGGGTTGGTCGCGCGCGTGCGTCCCGGCTCGTCCGGGTCCAGCACGGCGGACAGGGTCTCGTCGCCCTCACCCGCCTCGACCACGATAGAGCCCGACGGATCGAGCACGAGCGAGTGTCCCGTGTAGCGCCGACCACCCTGCGCCGCCGCCAGGACGTGCACCGTGTTCTCGATGGCGCGAGCCGTCAGCAGCGTGCGCCAGTGGTGCAGCTTGCCCTCGCCGGCGACCCACGCGGCGGGGATCACGAGCGTGTCGGCGCCCGCGTCGACGAGGAGGCGGGCGAGCTCGGGGAAGCGGAGGTCGTAGCAGGTCATCAGGCCGATCGTGCGGCCCGCGACCTCGATCGTCACCGGGCTCAGCTCGCCCGCGGAGAGCCGGTCGGACTCGCGATAGCCGAACGAGTCGTAGAGGTGGATCTTCCGGTACGTGGCGGTGAGCCCGCCGTCGGGACCGACGACCACGAGAGTGTTGAACGGCGGGGCGTCCTCCCGCTTCTCGAACGAGCCGGCGACCACGGTCGCGCCGAGGCGCCGGGCGTGCCTCGCGAGCAGGTCGACGAAGGGGCCGTCGAGCGGCTCGGCGAACTGGTCGAGGTCCAGGTCGGTCGGACCGAAGTCGGTCATCGTGGCCTCGGGCAGCACGACGAGCTGCGGCCCGGGCTCCAGCGCACCGAGCCGAGCGTCGACGTGCTCACGGTTCTCGGCCGGGTCGATGCCGGCCGCGAGCTGCACCAGGCGGACGTCCATGGCCTCCACGCTAGCGGGCGAGCCCGCGCTCGACCGCGCGTTATCGTCGGAGCGTGACCTCTCCTTCCGCCATGCGCGCCGTGACCGTTCCCGACCCGGGTGGACCCGAGGCGCTCGTCGTCGGCGAGCAGCCCGTGCCCGACCCGGCCCCCGGAGAGGTGCTGGTGCGGGTCGTGGCCGCCGGCGTGAACCGGGCGGACGTGCTGCAGCGGCAGGGCTTCTACAACCCGCCGCCCGGCTCGACGGACGTGCTGGGCCTGGAGGCGGCCGGCACGATCGTCGCCGTCGGTGACGGCGTCGACCCGGCCCGGGTGGGCGAGGAGGTCGTCGCGCTGCTCGCCGGCGGCGGGTACGCCGAGCACGTGGCCGCTCCGGCCGGCCAGGTCGTGGCACGCCCGGCCGGACTGTCCGACGCCGCTGCCGGCGGGCTGGTCGAGACCGCGGCCACGGTCTGGTCGAACGTCTTCATGCACGCCGGCCTCCGTGAGGCGGAGACGCTGCTCGTGCACGGCGGCGGCAGCGGCATCGGCACGACGGCGATCCAGATGGCGGTGGCGCACGGTGCCCGCGTGGCGGTGACCGTCGGCTCGGCTGAGAAGGCCGACTTCTGCCGCGACCTCGGCGCCGAGATCACCATCAACTACCGCGAGCAGGACTTCGTCGAGGTGCTCAAGGACGGCGACGCCCGGCCCGACGTCATCCTCGACAACATGGGCGCGAAGTACCTCGACGCGAACGTCCGTGCCCTCGCCACGGGCGGACGCCTCGTGGTCATCGGCATGCAAGGCGGCGTCAAGGCCGAGCTGAACCTCGGCCTCCTGCTCACCAAGCGCGCCTCGGTCGCCGCGACCTCGCTGCGCGCCCGGCCGAGCGAGGAGAAGGCCGCGATCATGGCCGACCTCGTCGAGCACACGTGGCCCTGGGTCGAGAGCGGCGCCCTGCGTCCGATCGTGCACGAGACCTTCAGCCTCGACGCCGTGGCCGACGCCCACCGCGTCATGGAGGCCTCGACCCACATCGGCAAGCTCGTCCTCCTGCCCTGAGGGAGGAGCGCACGCCTGACCGCTCGTGGTCCTTGCGCTTGTCAGTTGCAGCCGCCGGGCCGCACCGACGTTCCGGTCGACCTCCTAGGCTGAACCCATGAGTGAGACCCCCATGACGATCGGCCCGGACGGCACGCCCGTCGAGGTGCCCGCGACCGAGGCCGCCTCCCCGACGCCGCTGACCGACCTGGTCGAGCAGCCGGCGAAGGTCATGCGCATCGGCGGGATGATCCGCCAGCTCCTCGAGGAGGTGAAGGCGGCTCCGCTCGACGAGGCCAGCCGGGCCCGACTCCGCGAGATCCACGAGCAGTCGATCGCGGAGCTCAAGGAGGGCCTGGCGCCCGAGCTCGTCGACGAGCTGTCGCGGCTCAGCCGACCGTTCGAGGCCGCGTCACCGTCCGAGGGCGAGCTGCGGATCGCCCAGGCCCAGCTCGTCGGCTGGCTCGAGGGCCTGTTCCACGGGATCCAGGCCGCGCTGTACGCCCAGCAGGTGCAGGCCCAGTCGCAGCTGCAGAACATGAGACTGGCCCTGCCGTCATCAAATGACGCCCAAAGTGGCGAAGATGGGCAATCCGGTCAAAACGGCACCCCAGGGGGAATGTACTTGTAGGATCGCGTCGTTCGATCGGTTCAGGGAAGAGGGAGCCCATGACCATCGTCGATAATTCCGTCGTACCTGCGTGCGCGGATGATCCGACCACATTTCTCGACGACGCGCTGGAGACGCCACTCGGGAGACACGGCCTGACGGCGGCCATGCGCCGTGACGTCACGCGCAAGCGTGCCGAGGCGCACCGCCGCTGTGCGGCGTGCCCGTTGCTCACCGACTGCCTGTACCGGGCCGTCGTGGAGGTCAACGTCTCGGGCTTCGTCGCGTGCACCACCGAGTCCGACCGGCAGGACATCCGTCGCCGGCTGGCCATCTCGGTCGCCGACACGGAGATCGCGAGCTTCGGCGCGGCTCGACTGGGCAACGGCCCGGTCGACCACGAGTCGGTGCTCGCGGCCCGGCAGGCGCACCCGAGTGACACGTGCCAGCAGCTCGCCGAACGCCTCGGCTGCTCGACCTCGACGGTCAAGCGTCACCTGCGCCGCGCGCGCCAGGGGCTGATCGCCGAGGCGACGCAGGACGTCAGCGTGCTGCCAAGCCTCGACGAGGTGCTCGACGCGTTCAGCGACATGGAGTCCGGCCGCCGCCTCATGCAGGTCGGCTGACCTCAACCACCGGGGTCACCGCCGGGGGTTGAGCTGCGGGTCAGAGGTAGCGGCGGAGGACGTCGACGACACCGTCGTCGACGATCGTCCCCGTGACCTCGTCCGCGGCTGCGACGACCTCGGGAAGCGCCTGGCCCATCGCGACGCCGAGCCCGGCCCAGGCCAGCATCTCGACGTCGTTGTTGCCGTCACCGACGGCCAGCACGTCGGCCTGCTCGATACCGAGGTGCTGGGTCAGGAAGTCCAGGCCCGACGCCTTCGAGGTGCCGACCGGCGCGATGTCGAGCCACGCGGTGTAGCCGATGTAGTAGTTGGTGTCGGTGAGCCCGAGGTCGGCGACGACCTCACGGAACTCCTCCGTGCTGTGCTCGGGCGACCGCACGATGACGCGGGTGACCGGCTCACCGATGAGCTCGTCGACCTCCTGGACCGTGATCGTGCCGCCCAGCTCGTCCGCCGGGAAGGCGCGGTTCACGCGGTAGCCCACGCCGACCTCCTCGACCGCCACGAGCACGTCGGGCATGCGCTGCAGGATCGAGCGGACCGCCTCGGAGGCGTCGAACGTGACGGCGCGCAGCATCTCGAGCGGACGGTACGTGAAGACGAGCGAGCCGTTGCTGCCGATCGCGTAGCCGTGGTCGAAACCGAGCTTGTCGGCGGTGTCCATGACGCCGGGCACCGACCGGCCGGTCGAGATGACGACCTCCATGCCGGCCGCGCGCGTGGCGCGCACCGCCTCGCGCACGGCGTCGGACATCTCGTTGCGACCGTTGACCAGCGTGCCGTCGACGTCCAGCGCGACGAGCCGGGGCTTCCAGTCACTCATGCGGAAGCCAGGGGCTTGAGCACCGGACCGAGGTACGGGTGCAGGGCCTTCGGCAGCACGACCGAGCCGTCGGCCTGCTGCCCGTTCTCGAACAGCGCGACGATCGTGCGCGTCATGGCGCACAGCGTGCCGTTGAGGGTGGCCGCCGGGACCGTGCCGGAGTCGCCGTCGAGCCCGCGCACGCGGATGTCGAGGCGACGCGACTGGTACTCGGTGCAGTTCGACGTCGAGCTGACCTCGCGGTAGCGCTCCTGCGTCGGGATCCACGCCTCGCAGTCGAACTTGCGGATGGCTGACGACCCGAGGTCGCCCGTGGCCACGTCGATGACGCGGTACGGCAGCTCCAGCGCGTCCAGCCACTCACGCTCCCAGCCCAGCAGCCGCTCGTGCTCGGCGTAGGACTCCTCGAGCGTCGTGTAGGTGAACATCTCGACCTTGTCGAACCAGTGCACCCGGAAGATCCCGCGGGTGTCCTTGCCGTGCGAACCCGCCTCACGGCGATAGCACGGGCTGAAGGCGGCGTACCGGCGCGGCAGCGACGCCGCGTCGAGGATCTCGTCGGAGTGGTAGGCCGCGAGCGGCACCTCCGACGTGCCCACGAGGTACAGGTCGTCGTCCTCGAGGTGGTAGACGTCGTCGGCCGCCTGACCCAGGAAGCCCGTGCCCTCCATCGCGCGCGAGCGCACCAGGGCCGGCGGGATCATCGGGGTGAAGCCCCACGTGGCGGCCGTGCTCATCGCGAGCTGGACGAGCGCCAGCTCGAGCTGTGCGCCCACGCCCGTCAGGTAGTAGAAGCGCGAGCCGGAGACCTTCGCGCCACGCTCCATGTCGATCGCGCCCAGCATCGTGCCGAGCTCGAGGTGGTCGCGCGGCTCGAAGCCCTCGGCGGCGAAGTCGCGCGGAGTGCCGACGGTGTGGAGCACCGTGAAGTCCTCCTCGCCGCCCTCGGGCGCCTCGGGCGCGACGAGGTTCGGCAGCGCGCGCAGCAGGCCGTCGAACTCCTGGCCCGCGGCGCTCTGGCTCGCATCGGCGGCCTTGACCTCGGCACTGAGGGCCTTGGTGCGCTCCAGCAAGGCGGTCTTCTCGTCGCCGGACGCCTTCGCGACCTGACGGCCGATCTGCTTCTGCTCGGCACGCAGGGCCTCGAACGAGGCGATCGACGAGCGGCGGGCGGCGTCGGCGGCGACCAGCGCGTCGACGGCGTCGGGCGACTCGCCGCGGCGACGCAGCGAGGAGCGGACCAGGTCCGGATCGTCACGGAGGAGGCGGGGATCGATCACCCCGCCAGCGTATCGGCCGGGCGGACAGCCGCCGCCGGTGGTGGAGTCACACCTCAGGGCCCAGCACGTCGCCGCCCGAGGCAGCGAGCCTGCGGGCGAGGGCGGGGATGACGACCAGGGCCGCGAGCACGTGCGTGCCGACGAGGACCAGTCGCGTCGCGGTGTCGTCGGGCAGCGCGATCGCCGGCACGAGGGACACCGCGGTGATCGAGGCCGTCACCAGGACGAACCGGCGCGCGTCGCCGAGGACGCGTGCGAGCACGATGCCCAGCACGGCGCCGACGATCGTCCAGAGCGCGAAGGCCGCCAGGGGGATGGCGGCGCCGTCGACCTCGAGGCTGACGTCCGCCGCCGACGCGGTCGCGGCCACGGCCGTCGTCCCGATCGCCGCGACGACGCCCGCCAGGAGGCCCGTGGGAGCCAGACCTCGGAAGGTCGGTGCCGGGCCGGTCACGACCGGACCCCCGCGCCGAGATGGGCCGGCAGCTGGTCGAGGATCGGCACCAGGCTCTCGATCATCTGGTCGAAGAACTCGTTCTCCCAGTCGGCACCGCTGCCGTAGGCACTCGTCACGACGCGCACCACGCAGCTCCCGCCGGACTCCGCCTCGATGAGGAACTCCGTGGCGATCGGGGTCACCGACTCCAGACCCGTGCGCACCTCGTCGAGGGTCACGCCGATCGAGTCGAACCACGCCAGCATGCCGGCCGGCACGTCCTCGTCGCGCTCGGCGACGGGCCACGGCTCCTCGTAGGCGAACCGCTCGTGCGGGCTGTACTCGGTGACGACGCCGGTGGAGACGAAGTCACCCACGTCGAAGGTCACGTCGCCCCCGACGCGCGGGTCGAGCCGGGTCGGCAGCATCCAGGCCGAGATCCCCTGGGCCGTGGCGATCGCCTCCCACGCCTGCTCGGGCGTGACGGGGACCGGGTAGCGGCGCTCCATCCGGTGGGCGACGCGGTCGGGCTGATCGGGCTGGCTCATGCTGACTCCTTCGTGGACGGTCGTGGGTAGGACGTGACGGTCAGGCGGTGGGGCCGCCCGTCGTCGTGGTGGTAGCGGGCCACCACCGTGGCGACGGCGGCCTGCAGCTCGGCGGCGAAGGCACTGCGGTCGTGCGCCGACCTGAATCCGACGACCGTGTCGACGGTGAGGGTCGGCACGCGCTGCTCGCCGGCGGAGCGCAGCACGTCGCCGAGCTCGGCGACGGTGCGCGCGTTGACCGCGACGAGGTAGTCGGCGGAGAGCCGGTCGGAGATCTGCTCCGGATCGATGCCGGCGCCCTGGAGCACGTCGGGCGATACCACGAGATGGCGCGCCGCGCGACGGACGAAGCGCTCGGTGATGCCGCCCCAGGCGCGGGTCTCGGCCGGCACGACCAGGCCGTGCGCCTCGAGCGCCTTCAGGTGGTAGTTGACCTTCTGGCGGGTGGAGCCGATGGCCGCCGCGACGGTGGTCGCCGAGCCGGGCTCGGTCAGCGCGTCGAGGATCGCGGCCCGGACCGGGTCCAGGGCGATCTCGACCGTCGCGGTCTCGGTCAGCAGCATCAGGTCGTCCACCCCGGCACGCTAACCCTTGACAGATTTTCTTGTCAAGAGCGCACTTCCGCCGAAAGGTCGACCACGCCACGGTTCGTTACGCTGGCCCGGGCGCGCACGGGGCGTGACCAGGGAGGAACACGTGTCGGTCGACCTGCGACGAGCCGAGCCGAGCCGGCGGGGCGTGTTCACCGCCGTGCTGGGCTGCCTGGCCCTGCTCCTGGTCCTGCTGACCGTCGAGGTCGTCTCCGGGTGGGACCCCTTCGGCAGCTTCGACCGGTCGCTGTCCGACGACGCCGTCGCCACGACGTCCGACCACACCTGGCTGCTGCGCGCCTGCGAGGCGCTGGCCGAGGCCTTCGCCACGATCCCGGTCGTCGCGGTCGTCCTGGCGGTCGTCGCCTGGGCCGTCTGGCGGCGGGAGTGGCGCATCGCGACGTGGCTCGCGACGAGTGGTCTGGTCGTGCTCCTCGGCAACCCCGCGATCAAGTCGATCGTCGACCGCCCCCGCCCGCGCTGGAACGGCACCCTGCACGAGATCAGCGGCTGGTCCTTCCCGTCCGGCCACGCGGCGGGCGCCGGCCTGCTGCTCGTGATCGCCGTGCTGCTCACCATCATCACGACCGGCCGCGGCCTGAAGCGGCGTCTCCTCATCACGGTCTGGTCGCTGCTGGCCGTGGCCGTCGCTGCCAGCCGCGTCTTCCTCGGCGTCCACTACCCGACCGACGTCGTGGCGGGCCTCGCCTTCGGCGCCGGCGCGACCCTCGCCCTCTGGCTCCTCATCGCCACCGACGCGACCCGACTGCCGTCCGAGCTCGCCATGTTCACGGGCACGGGTGCTCGCCAGGCCGCCGTCGTGCTCAACCCGTCCAAGGTCGGCGACGTCGAGGAGTTCAAGACCCGCGTCCGCGTCGCGGCGACGACCCACGGCTGGAGCGAGCCCCTGTGGTTCGAGACGACGGTCGAGGACCCCGGTTACGGGCAGTCGCTCCAGGCGCTCGCCGCCGGCGTCGACCTCATCATCGCGGCCGGCGGCGACGGCACCGTCCGGGCGGTGTGCGAGGAGGCGGCCCGCACGGGGGTCGCGATCGGCGTCATCCCGCACGGCACCGGCAACCTGCTGGCCCGCAACCTCGGCATCCCGCTGAACTGGCGTGACGCGCTGGACGTCGCCTTCGGCGGCCAGGACAAGGCGATCGACCTGGCCCGCTACCGCACCGACTCCGGCGTCGACACCTCGTTCCTGGTCATGGCCGGTCTGGGCATGGACGCGATGATCATGACCGGCGTCGACGACGACCTGAAGAAGCGTGTCGGCTACCTCGCGTACTTCGTCTCGGGCGTCAAGGCGCTGCGCTTCCCGGGCATGAAGGTCACGATCACGGTCGACGACGCCGAGCCCGTCAAGATGCGGGCCCGCACCGTCGTGATCGGCAACGTCGGCTTCCTGCAGGCCGGTATCCCGCTGCTGCCGGAGGCGCTCGTCGACGACGGCGAGCTCGACGTCGTGGTGCTGGCACCACGACGCTTCCTCGGCTGGCTCGGCATCGCCTGGAAGGTCATCACGCGGCGCAAGCGCAACACCGACCGCTTCGCCCGGTTCACGGGTCGCACGGTGCACATCCTGGCCGGCTCGAGCACCCCGATGCAGCTGGACGGCGACCCGGTCGGCGAGGGCACCGAGATCACTGCCGAGATCCGTCCGGGCGTCGTGCTCGTGCGGGTGCCGGTCGTGCCCGTCTCGGCCAGCTGACGCGCGACGCCCCGCGCCCGGTCAGGCCGTGGGTGCGGGCTCGGGCAGCAGGCGCTCGAACGTGCGCGGCCGGATGCCGAAGCTGACGTCGGCCAGGAACACGACCTCGCCACCGAGGTGCAGCTCGACCCGGTTGACGTCGGCGGTCAGGTTCGCCGCCGTGCCCTGCTCGATCCATCGCCGCTGGCCCAGCAGCGTCACGAGCGCCACGAAGGCCCCGTTGTCGCGCTGGCCCCGGAAGACGACGGGACCGGGAGCGGTGTCGCGGATGACGAGCGCCTCACGACTGAGTCCGGGCACGTCGAGATCGACGGTGCAGCCGTGACGTCCGAAGCTGAAGCGGTCGCGGCCGCGCACCTCGACGTCGCCGGTCGCCCCGTCGGCCAGACGCCAGGACACCGTGAACATGCCACGATTGTCGCCGATCCCGACGCCGCTGTCCGGCCTTTCGGCTGAAATCCCAGGGACCTAGGTCCCGGGCACCGTCGCGGTGATGACCGAGCCGTCGCCCCGCTGGCGACCGGGGACCGGCACGGGCTGACCTGCGAGCCGCGGACCCTGCCCGTCGAGCGCGATCGTGACGGGGCTGCCGCTCTTCACGCCGACCTTCTCGCCCCGCACCGACAGCTCGGCCGCGTCGCCGTCCTCGACCACGAGCTCGACCTCCTCGGTGCGCACCGTGACGCGCACGCGGGTGCCGTGGAGCGTGATGCGGTAGGTCAGCTCGTGCCACTCCTCCGGCAGGCGCGGGTCGATCGTGAACTCGCCGCCGTGGTCACGGAAGCCGCCGAAGCCGCAGGCCAGGGCACTCCAAACGCCGCCCGTCGAGGCGACGTGCACACCGTCGGCGGTGTTGGCGTGCCGGTCGGCCAGGTCGACGTACAGCGCCGACAGGAAGTAGCGGAACGCCAGGTCGGCGTACCCGACCTCGGCCGCGATGATCGACTGCACGACCGCCGAGAGCGTGGAGTCGCCCGTCGTGATCGGGTCGTAGTACTCGAAGTCGGCCCGCTTCTGCTCGGCGGTGAACTGGTCGCCCTGCAGGAACAGCGCCAGCACGACGTCGGCCTGCTTGAGCACCTGGAAGCGGTAGATCACCAGCGGGTGGTAGTTGAGCAGCAGGGGCCGCTTGTCGAGCGGCGTGTTGTCGAGGTCCCACACCTCGCGGTCGAGGAAGTGGAAGTCCTGCGGGTGGATGCCAAGGTGGTCGTCGAACGGGATCGACATGTCCGTGGCCGCCTGCTCCCACGAGGCGACCTCGTCCTCGGTCAGACCGAGACGGCGGACGACCTGCTCGTGCTCGGCGGCGTCGCGCTCCTCGAGCTCGCGCACCGAGGCGGCGGCCCGGGCCAGGTTGAACCGCGCCATCACGTTGGTGAACAGGTTGTCGTTGACGACCGTCGTGTACTCGTCGGGTCCCGTGACGCCGTGGATGTGGAAGGAGCCGTCCTCCTCCGAGCGCCAGAAGCCCAGGTCGACGAACATGCGTGCCGTCTCGACGAGGATGTCGATCGCCTCGCGCGCCAGGAAGTCGGTGTCGCCCGTGGCCCGCACGTACTTGTCGATGGCGTACGAGATGTCGGCGTCGATGTGGTACTGCGCGGTGCCGGCGGCGTAGTAGGCCGAGGCCTCCTCGCCGTTGATCGTGCGCCAGGCGTAGAGCGCGCCCTGCTGGGCCAGCTCGTGGGCGCGCCGGCGTGCGGAGTCGAGCAGCGTGTAGCGGAAGCGCAGCGCCGAGCGGGCGATCTGCGGGGTCGTGTACGTCAGGAACGGCAGGGCGTAGATCTCGGTGTCCCAGAAGTAGTGGCCGCTGTAGCCCGAGCCCGTGACGCCCTTCGCGGGGATGCCGTTGCCCTCGGCGCGGGCCGAGGCCTGCAGCACCTGGAACAGGTTCCACCGCACGGCCTGCTGGACCTCCGGCTGACCGGGCACCTCGACGTCGGAGCGGGCCCAGAAGTCGGCGAGCCACGCGCGCTGTTCGGCCTGCTGCTGCTCGATGCCCTCCGCGCGGACGCGGTCGAGCGTGCGCCGGCAGCGGTCGATCAGCTCGCGCACCGGGACGCCGCGGGAGGTGTGGTACGCCACGACCTTGGTGAGGGTGATGGGCTCGCCGGGCTGCGCGTCGACGCGGAACGTCATCTTGGCGAGGTCGTCCTCGACCCGCACCTGCGTCGTGCTGGGGTTGGCCGTCTCGAGCCGGTGGTCGGCCGCGACCGCGAGGGTCATGCCGCTGTCGTGCGTGCGGTAGCCGAGCTCGACGCGACCGTCCTCGAGGCTGCCGCGGCTGTGCTGCGGATCGAGCACGCGACGGTCGAGGTTCTCGGACTTGCGCGGGTCGACGCCCTCGCCCATCGCCTTGGCGCGCACGTGGTACTCGTCCTCGCCGTCCTGGCGGTTGAGGATCTGCGAGCTGATCGCGACCGGGGCGCTGGCGTCGAGCATCGTGACCTCGAAGGTCATGACGGCGAGGTGGCGCTGCTCGAAGGAGACCATGCGGCTCGAGCGGATGCGCACCCGCTTGCCCGCCGGCGTGCGCCACACGACCTCGCGACGCAGGACGCCCTCGCGGAAGTCGATCGACCGCTCGTACTCCGAGATGTCGGCGATGGGCAGCAGCAGCGGCTCGTCGTCGACGTAGAGGCGGATGACCTTGGCGTCGGGTGCGTTGACGATCGTCTGGCCCACGCGCGCGAAGCCGAACGCCTCCTCGGCGTGGCGGATGGGCCACGTCTCGTGGAAGCCGTTCAGGAACGTGCCGTGGGCGTGCGAGTCGCGGCCCTCCTCGACGTTGCCGCGCAGGCCGAGGTAGCCGTTGCCGACCGCGAAGAGGGTCTCGGTGACCCCGAGGTCACCCGCGTCGTAGCGCTGCTCGACGAGGCGCCACTCGTCGACGGGGAAGCGGGTGCGGTCGAGGTACTCGTGCACCGGGGGTGCCTCGTGCGACGGGGTCATGCGTGGTCCTTCGCTCGCTGGGGGTGACGCGCGCTCACAGCAGCTCCTCGAGGTCGTCGACCACCACGTCGGCTCCATGATCGCGCAGCGCCTCGGCTCCGGCGCCACGGTTCACGCCCACGACGAGACCGAAGTCACCGGCGGCACCGGCCTCGACCCCCGAGAGCGCGTCCTCCAGCACGACGGCCCGGCCGTGGGGGACGCCGAGCTGGTCGGCGGCGTACTCGTAGGTGTCGGGGGCGGGCTTGCCCGCCAGACCCGCCTCGGCCGCCACGCCGCCGTGGACGATGAGCTCGAACTCCTGGGTCATGCCCGCGGCCTCCAGCACGGCGGGCGCGTTGCGCGAGCTCGACACGATCGCGCGCCGGACGCCCTTCTCCTTCAGCGCGGCGACGAGCGCCACCGAGCCCGGGTACGCCTCCACGCCCTCGTCCTCCAGGACCTGGGAGAACACGTCGTTCTTGCGATTGCCGAGGCCGCCGACCGTCTCGGCGTCGGACGGGTCGTCGTGGGTGCCCTCGGGAAGGGTGATGCCCCGCGACTCGAGGAACGACCGCACCCCGTCGTAGCGCGGCTTGCCGTCGACGTAGCGGTGGTAGTCGGCGTCGGTGTACGGCTCGTCGACGCCCTTCGACCGCAGGTAGTCGTTGAACATCTGGGCCCAGGCACGCATGTGCACCTCGGCGGTCGGCGTGATCACGCCGTCGAGGTCGAACAGTGCCGCGTCGTACTTGCTCCAGTCCACGACGACGAGCCTAGGCCGGTCGTGTGTCATGAGCGTGAACCGGTGTCCGCCCCCTACGCTCGGAGCCATGACGGAGCGTCAACGGTTCGGGGTCGACAGCGAGGTCGGACGACTGCGGACGGTGATGCTGCACCGTCCGGGGGCGGAGATCGCCCGGCTCACGCCGCGCAACAACGACGCGCTCCTGTTCGACGGGATCCCGTGGCTCGGGCGCGCGCAGGAGGAGCACGACGCCTTCGCCGCCGCGCTCCGCTCGCAGGACGTCGAGGTGCTGTACCTGGTCGAGCTGCTGCAGCAGACGCTCGAGTCCGCGGCGGCCCGCGAGCAGGTGATCGCCTCGACGACCGACGCGCTGCACCTCGGCGACGCGTTGCAGACCTACCTGACCGGCTGGCTCACCGACCTGCACCCGACCGACCTCGCGGCGGTCCTGACGGCGGGTCTCCGCAACGACGAGGTTCCGGTGCGGACGCTCGTGACGAGCCTGCTCCGCCACGACGACTTCGTGATCGACCCGCTGCCGAACCTGCTCTTCACGCGCGACTCCTCGGTGTGGCTGCCCGACCGGGTCGCGGTCACGAGCCTGGCGATGCCCGCCCGTGTGCGGGAGACCCAGCTGACCGGCCTCGTCTACGCGCATCACCCGCGCTTCGCCGGCGCACCGCTCGTGCACGGTCCGCACCTGGAGCACGTCGAGGGCGGTGACGTGCTCCTGCTGGCGCCCGGCGTGGTCGCGATCGGCGTGGGCGAGCGCACGACCCCGGCCGGGGCCGAGCGCTTCGCGCGGCAGGTGCTGGGCGAGGGCCTGGCGCACACGGTGCTGGCGGTGCCGATCGCCCAGGAGCGCGCCACGATGCACCTCGACACGATCGTGACGATGGTCGACGTCGACACGGTCGTGATCTTCCCGACCATGGCCGACGACCTCGAGGCCGTGAGCCTCACGCTCAGCGACGGCGAGCTCGTCGTCGGATCGCGGCAGCCGTTCTTCGCCGCGGCGGCGACCGCGATGGGCATCGACGAGCTGCGCCGCATCGACACGGGCCTCGATCCCGTGACGGCCGAGCGCGAGCAGTGGGACGACGGCAACAACACCCTCGCGATCGGGCCCCGCCTCGCCGTGGCCTACGAGCGCAACGAGCAGACGAACGCCCGGCTCGCCGAGCAGGGCATCGAGGTCGTCGCGATCAGCGGCAGCGAGCTCGGCTCGGGTCGCGGCGGGCCCCGGTGCATGTCGTGCCCCGTGCTCCGCGACCCGGCGTGAACCTCGCAACCACCCCTGCTGTTTGAGGAACCCCCTTCGAGGCTCCTTCGTCGCACCTCAGTCGAAGAAGGTAACGGCGTCGCTCACGTCGGCGCGGTGCGCTCGGAAGGAGTTCGCCGGGTGCTCGGGATCGGGCCAGCCGAACGAGATGCCGCAGACGACCTGGCGGTCCTCGCCCCAGCCGATGCGTTCGTGCAGCACCTCGGACTTCATCGCGACGGCGGCCTGGGCGATCGTGCCGATGCCGTGCGCCTGGGCCGCGAGCAGGAACGACTGCACGTAGAGGCCGCAGTCGACGTAGCCGTACGGACCCAGGTCGGCCGGCGCCGAGACCACGGCGACGTGCGGGGCGTCGAAGAAGTCGAAGTTGCGGAGCATCTGCACGGCCGAGGCCTCGCGGTCGCCCCGCGCGACGCCCACCGCGTCGTACAGCTGCAGGCCGACCTCGCGTCGGCGCTCCTGGTGCACGCCCGCGTACCCGGGTGGGAAGGGGATGTCGGGGGTGATGCGCTGGTCGCTCGCGAACACCGAGCGCAGGTCGTCGATCGCGTCACCGGAGAAGATCGCGAGCTGCCACGGCTGCGTGTTGCACCACGACGGAGTGCGCTGCGCGGCGGCGAGGACGGCCTCGATCGTCGCGCGCGGGACGGGCTCGGGGAGGAAGCCGCGACAGCTCCACCGCTCGGCCAACGCCTGGACCACGGTCACATCGCTCGCGTCCTCGGAGGTCGATGATTCGTTCTGCGCCGCCATGGTCATCGTGCCACCACCACTGTCATGATGACCAGACTGCCACACACGATCGACCTGGAGGACGCATGTCACTGGCCGGAGTCACCATCATCATGTCCGGCGGGAGCCGGGGCATCGGCGAGGCCATCGCCGTGCGGGCCGCCCGCGACGGGGCGAACGTCGCACTGCTGGCCAAGACCGCCGAGCCTCACCCGAACCTGCCGGGCACGATCTACACCGCCGCCGAGGCCGTGGAGGCCGCCGGCGGCAAGGCCCTGCCGCTCGTCGGCGACGTGCGCGACGACGCCTTCGTCGCCGACGCGGTCGCGCAGACCGCCGAGACCTTCGGGGGCATCGACGTCGTCGTGAACAACGCGAGCGCGATCGACCTGTCCCGCACCGAGGACATCTCGATGAAGAAGTACGACCTGATGAACGACATCAACTGCCGCGGGTCGTTCCTGCTCAGCAAGACCTCGATCCCGTGGCTGAAGCAGTCGGCGAACCCGCACATCCTGACGCTCAGCCCGCCGATCAGCCTCGACCCGAAGTGGCACACGACGTTCACGGCCTACACGATCGCGAAGTTCGGCATGAGCCTGGTGACGATGGGCCTGGCCGGTGAGCTGCGCGAGGACGGCGTCGCCGCGAACTCGCTGTGGCCGCGCACCGCGATCGACACCGCGGCCGTGCGCAACGTCGTCGGTCCCGGCCTCAGCGCCAGCTCGCGCACGCCGGCGATCATGGCCGACGCGGCCTACGAGATCCTGACCCGTCCCAGCCGGGAGTGCACCGGCAACTTCTTCATCGACGACGACGTGCTGGAGGGAGCCGGCGTCACCGACTTCAGCGTCTACCTCAACGGGGGCGAGGAGAAGGACCTGGCGCTCGACTTCTGGGTCGAGCCCAAGGGCCCGCACAACCCCGACCTCAGCCTCCACTAGCCGGCCAGATGTGTGGCCCTGCGCCCCATCTCGTGACGAGAACTGGGGCGCGGGGCCACACATCTCGGTGGTCAGGGAGCGGTGGGGGCGGCCGCTCGGCTGCGGCCGAGCGGCACGACGAGCGGCGTGCCGGTCACCGGGTCGGGGACGACCTGGCAGGGCAGGCCGAACACGTCCTGCACGACCTCGGCGGTGATGATGTCCGTCGGCGACCCCTGCGCGATGATGTGGCCGTCCTTCATCGCGACGATGTGCTGCGCGTAGCGGCACGCGAGGTTGAGGTCGTGCAGCACCATCACGACGGTCTTGCCGTGCTCGGTGTTGAGCTCGTCCAGGAGGTCCAGCAGGTCGACCTGGTGGCTGATGTCGAGGAACGTCGTGGGCTCGTCGAGCAGCACCAGGTCGGTGTCCTGCGCGAGCACCATCGCGATCCAGACGCGCTGGCGCTGACCACCGGACAGCTCGGCCAGGGTGCGACCGGCGAGCTCGGTCGTGTGCGTCGCGGCGAGCGCGATCTCCACGGCAGCGTCGTCCTCCGCGCTCCAGCGTCGGAACCACCCCTGGTGCGGGTACCGGCCGCGACCCACGAGGTCGGCGACGGTGATGCCGTCGGGCGCCACCGGATTCTGCGGCAGCAGTCCCATGACGCGCGCGATCTCGGTGCTGTTCCACTCCTTGAGCGGCTGGCCGTCGAGCTCGACCGCGCCGGAGCGCGGCTTCAGCAGGCGAACGAGCCCGCGCAGCAGCGTGGACTTGCCACACCCGTTGGCACCCACGATGACCGTGACCTTGCCGTCGGGGACGTCGAGGTCCAGCGAGTGCACGATGTCGACGCCGTTGTACCCGAGCGTCAGGTCGCGGGCGCGCAGGTCGTGGTGCCGCGACGGCGCGTCGGCCGCCGCCAGGGCGACCGGGGGCGGGATCTCGCGATCGGTCATCCTCCACGTCCTTCCCGGTTGACCGAGACGAGCAACCAGATGAGATACGGCGCGCCGATCGCGCCGGTGATGACGCCGGTCGGCAGCTGCGAGGGCAGCGCGTGCTGGGCCACCAGGTCGGCGGTCAGCACGATGATGGCGCCCACGAACGCCGCGGCCAGCAGCCCCGAGCCGCCGGCGCCGACCAGTCGTGCGGCGATGGGGCCGGCGATCAGGGCGACGAAGGCCATCGGCCCCGCGGTCGCGGTGGCCAGCGCGATCAGCACGACCGCCGTCAGCATGAGGGCCACGCGCATGGGCTCGACGCGGGCGCCCAGCGCCTTGGCCGTGTCGTCGCCGAGCTCCAGGGCCGAGAGCTGGCGGCTGAGCACGAACACGATCGGCAGCACGATCGCGAGGCTCACGAGCAGCACGCGCAGCTCGGTGTCGCCCGCCTGTCCGACCGCGCCGACGAGCCACGTCATCGCCTCGCGGGCGTTGTAGAGGTCAGCGCGGGAGAGCACGTAGCCCGACCCGGCGAGGAAGAACTGGCTGACGCCGATGCCGATCAGGATGAACCGGTAGCCCGTGATGCCGTCGCGCCAGGCGAGCACGTAGACCAGGAACGCCGCGACCAGGGCTCCGACGAGGGCCGCGACCGAGACGAGCTCGCCCTGGAAGTTCAGCATCACGATCGAGCCGACCGCGAAGAAGCTCGCTCCCGAGGACACACCGACGAAGTCGGGCGAGGCCAGCGGGTTGGCGAGCAGGCGCTGGAAGATGATGCCCGCCAGGCCCATCGCGAGGCCGACCGCGAGCGCCGTGGCGGCGGTGGGCAGACGCAGGTCGCGCACGACGTAGTTGATGCCACCATCGGACTCGAAGCCGAACGTCGCCCTCACGACCTCCCACGGCGTGACCGTGAAGCTGCCGATCATCATCGTGCCGACGAAGAGGGCGAAGGCAACCGCGGCGAGCACGAGGGTCACGCCGATCGTGCGGCTGCGACGCAGCAGCCGCGCCCGCACGATCACCGAGTGGGTGTCGGGCGCCTCGGCCGCGGGCGCGGGATCGCGCTCGAGGAGGGCCATCAGAGCTCCGCCACGTTCTTGCGCCGGATCAGGAAGGCGAAGGCAGGAGCACCGAGGAGTCCGAGGACGACCCCGACCTGGACCTCGCCGGAGAACTGGATCATCCGGCCGAGGATGTCGGCGGTCAGGAGCACGATGGGGCTGAGCAGCAGCGAGTAGGTCATGATCCAGCGGTAGTCGGGGCCGCAGATGGCCCGCGCCATGTGCGGCACCACCAGGCCGATGAAGACGATCGGGCCGCACGCCGCGGTGGCGCCGCCGGCCAGCAGCACGACGATGACGAACAGCAAGCCTCGCGTGCGTCCGACGCGCTGGCCCAGCGCCGTCGCGACGTCGTCGCCGAGGGCCAGCCCGTTGAGCCAGCGGCCGGTGAACAGCGCGATGACGACGCCGGCCACCAGGAACGGTGCGGTCTGCTCGACGATGGGCCAGTACCGACCAGCCAGCGAGCCGACCTGCCAGAACCGCAGCTCGTTGAGCGCGTCGGCATTCACCATCGTGACGCCCGTGGTGATCGAGTAGCAGCCGGCGCTGACCGCGGCTCCGGCCAGCGCGAGCTTGATGGGGGTGGCTCCCTCGCGCCCGAACGACGCGACCCCGTAGACGATGGTCGTCGCGACCCCGGCACCCACGAAGGCCCACCAGATGTAGGTGGTGACGTCGGACTGGCCGACGACCATGATCGAGATGACGACCGCGGCGGCGGCGCCGGAGTTGATACCCATGATCCCGGGGTCCGCCAGGGCGTTGCGGGTCAGGCCCTGCAGGATCGCGCCGGCCATGCCGAGCGCCGCGCCCGCCAGCAGGCCGAGGACCGTGCGCGGCAGCCGCAGGTCGCGGATCACGACCTCGTCGGTGTTGGACGGGTCGTGGTGGAACGCCGCGTCCCAGATCGTGCCGAACCCCACGCCGCGCGAGCCGAAGACGATGCTCAGGAAGGTGACGGCCAGCAGCACGCCGAGCAGGACCAGCAGGCCGGCGCTCAGGCCGGCCGTCGATCGGTGCTCGGGCCGCGGCGCGGGCGTCGCGGACGCCGGCGGTGCGGAGCTGGTCGTGGTCACAAGAGTCCACGATAACTGAGGGAAGCCTCACCTGACGGGTCGCGTGAGCAGAACCTCGGTCAGCTCCCGCCCGAAGGAACCCCTTTCGAGGCTCGCTCGTTCCTCGCTCGCACCTCAAGGGGCGAAGACGCACGAGGGCCCGCGACCGGGTGGTCGCGGGCCCTCGTGGTGATCAGGTGCGGATCAGGCGAACTTCTCGCCGTTCTTCGCCTTCTCCAGCAGCAGCGCCGGCGGCTCGAAGCGGTCGCCGTAGGTGGCGGCCAGCTCCTGGGCCCGTGCCGTGAACGCCTCGACGCCGATGCTGCCGTCGGCAGCCTCGTAGCCGTTGATGTACTGGATCGCACCACCCTGCAGCGCCGGGAAGCCGATGCCGAAGATCGAGCCGATGTTGGCGTCGGGGATCGTGCGGAGCACGCCCTCCTCCAGGCACTTGACGGTCTCGAGGCTCATGATGAACGTCAGACGCTCCTTGAGGTCCTCGAAGTCCGGCTGCGTCTCGGCGACCGGGAACTCCTCGGCCAGGCCCGACCAGAGGCCGGTGCGCTTGCCGTCGACGTACTCGTAGAAGCCCGCGCCCTTGAGCCGGCTCGGACGCTCGATCTCGATCATGCGGTCGATGACGGCCTCGGCCGCGTGCGGCGTGTAGGTGCCACCCTCGGCCTCGACGGCCGCCTTCGACTCGTTGCGGATCTTGGTCATGAGCTCGAGGTTGAGCTCGTCGCTGAGCTGCAGCACCGGGGCCGGGAAGCCCGCGATGCTGGTGGCCCGCTCGATCGCCGCGGGGTTGACGCCCTCGGCGAGCATGCCGATGCCCTCGTTCACGAACGTGCCGATGACGCGGCTCGTGAAGAAGCCACGGCTGTCGCCGACCACGATGGGCGTCTTCTTGATCGCCTTCGTGTAGTCGATGACGCGCGCGATCGCCTCGGGGTTGGTCTTCTCACCCGCGATGATCTCGACCAACGGCATCTTGTCGACCGGGCTGAAGAAGTGGATTCCGATGAAGTCCTCGGGACGGTCCACTCCCTCGGCGAGGATCGTGATGGGCAGGGTCGAGGTGTTCGAGCCGAGCAGCGCGTCCGGCTTCACGACCTTCTGCACCTCGGCGAAGACCTCGTGCTTGAGCTTGACCGACTCGAAGACGGCCTCGACGACGAAGTCGGAGCCCTCCAGGAGCGCGTAGTCGTCGGTGGGCGTGATGCGGGCGAGGATCTCGTCGCGCTTGGCCTCGGTCAGCTTGCCGCGCTGGACCTGCTTCTCGAGGAGCTTGACGGAGTAGTCCTTGCCCTTCTCGGCGGCCTCGAGGCTGACGTCCTTGAGGACGACCTCCATGCCGGCGCGCGCCGAGACGTAGGCGATGCCCGCGCCCATCATGCCGGCGCCCAGGACCGCGACCTTCTCGGCCTTGGTCGGCGGGATGCCCTCGGGGCGGCTGGCGCCCGCGTTGATGGCACCCAGGTCGAAGAAGAACGCCTGCGTCATGTTCTTGAACTGCTGACCGACGATCAGCTCGACGAGGTAGCGCGACTCGATGCGCGTGGCCGTCTCGAAGTCCGTCGACGCACCCTCGACCGCAGCGGCGAGGATGTTGCGCGGCGCCTTGTAGGGCGCTCCCTTGGTCTGCTTGCGCAGCATGGCGGGGAAGGCCGGCAGGTTGGCCGCGAGCTTCGGGTTGGACGGCGTGCCGCCCGGCATCCGGTAGCCCTTGCGGTCCCACGGCTGCGTGGCGGCCTCGGCGTCGCCCTGGACCGACTCGATCCAGGCCTTGGCCGCGCTGAGCAGCTCGTCGGCCGGGACGATCTCGTCGATCAGGCCGAGCTCCTTGGCCTTGGCCGGCTGCATGCGCGGACCCTGGAGCAGGATGTTCATGAGCGCGTCCTGCAGGCCGAACATGCGGACCGTGCGGGTCACGCCGCCGCCGCCGGGCAGCAGGCCGAGGGACACCTCGGGCAGGCCCAGCTCGAGGCGGATGTCGGCGACCACGCGGTGGTGGGCCGCGAGAGCGATCTCGAGGCCACCGCCGAGCGCCGCGCCGTTGATGGCCGCGACGACGGGCTTGCCCGCGGTCTCGAGCTTGCGCAGCGTGGCCTTGATGTCCTGCACCTCGTCGAAGAGGCGCTGGGCGTCGGCCGGCGTGGACTGGGTCATGAGCTTCAGGTCGCCGCCGGCGAAGAAGGTCTTCTTCCCCGACGAGATGATGACGCCCTTGATGGAGTCGGCGTCCGCGGCGATCTCGTCGACCAGGCGGTCGACGGCCTTGGCCATCGAGTCCGCGTAGGCCTGGTTCATCGTGTTCGCGGACTGCGACGGATCGTCGATGACGAGATTGACGATGCCGTCCTCGACCTCGTAACGCACTGCTTCAGTCATGTGTGTTCTGCTCTCCTGGAAAGTGTGAGGTCGGGGTCAGATGCGCTCGACGATGGTGGCGATGCCCATGCCGCCACCGATGCACAGCGTCGCCATGCCGTAGCGCTTCTCGCGGCGCTCCAGCTCGTCGACGAGGGTGCCGAGGATCATGCCGCCGGTCGCGCCGAGCGGGTGGCCCATCGCGATCGCGCCACCGTTGACGTTGGTCTGCTCGTGCGGGTACTTGTCGAGGTCCTTCATGAGCTTCATCGCGACCGCGGCGAACGCCTCGTTGATCTCGATGAGGTCGATGTCCTCGATCGACAGGCCGGCCTTGTCGAGCGCCTTGCGGCACGCCGGGGCCGGGCCCGTGAGCATGATTGTGGGCTCGGACCCGATGACGGCGGTCGAGACGATGCGGGCGCGCGGGGTGAGGCCGTGGCGCTCACCGGCCTTCTCGTTGCCGAGCAGGACCAGCGAGGCGCCGTCGACGATGCCCGAGGAGTTGCCGGCGTGGTGGACGTGGTTGATCTTCTCGACGTCGACGTACTTCTCGAGCGCGACGGAGTCGAAGCCGGCGAAGTCGCCGAGGTCCTTGAAGGACGGCTTGAGGCCCGAGAGCGACTCGACCGTGGTGCCCTCGCGCACGAACTCGTCGTGGTCGAGGATCGGCAGGCCGTTGACGTCGTGCACGGGGACGATCGAGCGCGAGAAGTAGCCGTTGGCGATGGCCTTGGCGGCGCGCGCCTGCGACTCCGCGGCGAACGTGTCGACGTCGTCGCGGCTGAAGCCCTCGAGCGTCGCGATCAGGTCGGCGCCGATGCCCTGGGGCACGAAGTCGGAGCGGAGCGCGGTCTGCGGGTCCATGGCCCACGGTCCGCCGTCGGAGCCCATCGGCACGCGGCTCATCGACTCGACACCGCCGGCGATGATGAGGTCCTCCCAGCCGGACTTGACGCGCGAGGCGGCCTGGTTGACCGACTCCAGGCCCGAGCCGCAGAAGCGGTTCAGCTGGACGCCGGCGACCTGCTCGCCGAAGCCGGCGGCGATCACGGCGGTGCGCGAGATGTCGGCACCCTGCTCGCCGACGGGCGACACGACGCCGAGGATGACGTCGTCGACCTCGTTCGGCTGCAGGTTGGGGTTGCGCTCGCGGAGCTCGTCGAGCAGTCCGGTCACGAGCGAGATCGGCTTGACCTCGTGGAGCGATCCGGTCTTCTTGCCGCGGCCACGCGGCGTGCGGATCGCGTCGTAGATGAAGGCTTCGGTCATGAGTGGGTCCTCGCAGACGGGTGGAACGTGGCGGTCAGCATTGTGACACTACTACTGTCAGCGTACTCGGACATCAGTCCTGGCGGTAGGCCCGGGGCGATGAACAGTCAGCGCAGACTGTACGCGCTCGACGGGCCGTGCGACAGGCGATCGCGACCGTGCCAGTGGAACTGGCACTATCCTCGACCCGATGAGCACCACCGACGAGCCCACCGCGGCCGACTCCCTGAGCGTCGAGCAGCTCGCGTCCCGGGTCGGCATGACGGTGCGCACCGTCCGCTTCTACGCGGGCCGCGGCCTCATCCCGCCGCCCCGGCGGGAGGGCCGCAACGGCTTCTACGGCCCTGACCACCTGGCGCGGCTCGAGCTCGTCCGCGAGCTCCAGGCGCACGGCCTCACGCTGTCGGCGATCGAGGGCTACCTCGAGCGCATCCCGGCCGGGGCCACGCCGGAGCAGGTCGCGCTGCACCGCACGCTGCTGGCGCCGTGGAGCCCCGACATGCCCGAGCAGATGGACCGCGCCACGCTCGAGGTGCGCTCCGGGCGAGCCCTGAGCGACGACGACCTCGACGTGCTGGTGGCGATCGGCATCGTCGAGCCCACGCCGGCCGAGGACGTCTTCCGGGTCGCCCCCGCGCACCTGGCGGTCGGCATCGGGTTCCTCGACGCGGGTCTCCCGGTCGCGGCCGCCCGCGCCTCCCGCCACATCGTGCTCGAGCACGGCACCCAGCTCGCCGAGCAGCTCACCGAGCTCTTCCGGCGCGAGGTGTGGCCGCACCTCAAGGCCTCGGGCCAGCCGCCGGAGGCCATCACCGCGATGGTCGAGCGCTTCAAGCCCCTCACGGTGCAGGCGCTCGTGTCGGCCTACGAGGACGCGGTCGACGAGCTCAAGCGCGACACCGTCCGCCGCCGCGCGTAGGGGCTGACCAGAGTCGGCGCAGACACCGTCTCGTGATCCTGGTCCCCCACGATGCTGTGATCCCTGGCGGAGCGCCTGAGGTGGGTCGTTGCGAAGTGTCAGGCAGGACTGGGATGTTCGACTCACCGACCACGAGAAGAGCTTCCATGCGATCCCTGACTCATTGCTGCCTGTGCCTGGCGATCCTCCTCGGGCTGATGGCCTCCACCAGCAGTTCGTCAGCAGCATCGGAAGACACGCCGCACGCTCTCACCTCCGCGGAGGTCACTGCAGCGAAGGACGCCGGCTTGATTGGTGACGTGCCGACCCAGACGAAGCAGGAGTTCCTGGAGGGAAGCCCCGCCAAGGCACCAGACCCCGCTGATGTTTGGTGTTTCGTCTACTCCACTGCCGCCGGTTGGCGGTTTCCGCTCGCCGGGGCGGCGATCGGTGCTGCGTGCCTGTTCACCCCCAAGTCGACAGGTCAGTCGCTCTACAGCTGCTACAAGACTGCGCCGGTGAACCTGGGCTACGGTCTCGTGGCGAAGTACGGTGCGAAGGGCGTCTATCGGTCAGGACGATGCCTCAAGGGTGAGTGGGGCTACCTGCACGGGAAGGGCAAGTGGTCGCAGCAGAAGGCGTGAGCAGCGTCGAGGTCCCGCGGTACTCGTCGACCTCGCGCGACACTTCACCACGGCGCGACCTGCCCATGTCGAGCGGACCGTACGGAGAGCACATCACCATGAGACGCCGAACCGGCCGAGACCACCCGCGTGCGGACGTCGGACTCACGCACTTGGACCTCAGCACGCTCGCCGCGTGCGTCGTCATCCTCGCCCTGGCCGTAGCGATGTGGCGGCCCGTCAGCATCCTGGCAGGGACCTTGGGGATCATCCTCGCCCTGCGGGTGTGGACCCGCCGATCCACTACCTCGCAGACACTCTGGGCCCTGGTCTACCTCGGGGTGGCGGCCCTTGGTGTTGTCTGTTATCTGATGGCGAGCGGCTGACTCACACGAGTTCATCGCCACTCGACCCGCCGGGTACCTGGAGCAAGGACACGACACCTCCACCGATCGACGCCGTGGCACTTCAGATGACCGCCTCACGACTCGTCCGAGGACCGACGTAGGACTCGTCGAGGTCGGCTGCCCTGGGGCAGCCGAGGAGGGCGAGGGTGCTGTCGAGCTCGGCCAGCAGCTGCTCGAGCACGGCCTGCGCGCCGTCCACTCCTCCCCGCGCCAGGCCCCACAGCACGTGGCGTCCGACCAGCACGGCGTCCGCGCCGAGCGCGAGCGCCTTGGCGACGTCCCAGCCGCGCGTGATCCCGCCGTCGACGAGCAGGTCGACCGAGCCGCCCACGGCCTGCACGATCGGCACGAGCGCGTCGACCCCGGCCAGGGTCGTGTCGAGCTGTCGGCCTCCGTGGTTCGACACGATGATGCCGGCGGCTCCGGCGTCGACGGCCCGCTCGGCGTCGTCCGGCCGGAGCACGCCCTTCAGGACGACGGGCATTCCGGCCGCGTCGGCGAACTCGCCGATGTCGTCCCACGTGAGGCTCGGGTCGTGCATCGCGAAGAGCTGCTCGGTCGTGAGTGCCGGACCGGACGGGTTCAGGGCGATCGGGTGCTCGACCGTGAAGCCGGTGCGCTTGTCGCGCTCGCGCCAGCCGGCCACGGGGAAGTCGACCGTGATGACGAGCGCCTCGTAGCCCGACTCCCTCGCCTGAGCGACGAGGTCGTGCGAGACCGCGCGGTCGCGGAAGACGTACAGCTGGAACCAGCGGTCCGAGCCCGGCGCGACCGCGTCCATCGACGCAGCGACGTCGGCGGGGCTCGTGGTGGTCTGCGACGACAGCACGTACAGCGACTCGGTGGCGGCAGCCGCCTCGGCGGTGCCGCGCTCGCCCACCTCGTGGGCGTGCTTCTGGTACGCCATCGGCGCCACCAGCACGGGGTGTGGGCGGTACCGGCCGAGCAGCGTCGTGCCGAGGTCGCGCTCGGAGACGTCGACGAGCACGCGCGGGTGCAGCGCGTAACGGCTCCACGACGCGAGGTTGTCGCGCAGCGTGAGCTCGGCCCCGGCGCCCCCGGCGAAGTAGCCGTGGGCACCGGGGCCGAGCAGTGCTTCCAGGTCGAGGGGATCGCTCACCCTCGCCAGACTAGATGCCGAGTCCGCGACCCACGATCTCCTTCATGATCTCCGTCGTGCCGCCGTAGATCGTCTGGATGCGGGTGTCGAGGTACGCCTTCGAGATCGGGTACTCGCTCATGTAGCCGTAGCCGCCGTGCAGCTGGAGGCACTCGTCGGCCGCACGCTTCTGCAGCTCGGTGGTCCACCACTTGCCCATCGCGGCGTCCTCGACCGTCAGCTCCTTCGTGTTGTGGCGCGTGATCGACTCGTCCACGAACACCTGCGCGATCGAGGCCTCGGTGTGCAGCTCGGCCAGCTTGAAGCGCGTGTTCTGGAAGTTGCCGATCGGGCGGCCGAAGGCCTTGCGGTCCTTGACGTACTCGAGCGTCATGTCGACGATGCGGCGCGTCGCGGCCGCAGCCACGACCGAGATCGACAGGCGCTCCTGCGGCAGCTTCTCCATCAGGTAGATGAAGCCCTTGCCCTCCTCGCCGATCAGGTTCGTCACCGGCACGCGCACGTCGTCGAAGAACAGCTCGGCGGTGTCCTGCGCCTTGAGGCCGATCTTGTCGAGGTTGCGGCCCCGCTCGAAGCCCTCCGCACCGCGCTCGACGGCGATCAGGGAGAAGCCCATGGCGCCGGCGGACGGATCGGTCTGGCAGACCACGAGCACGAGGTCGGCGTTGATGCCGTTGGTGATGAAGGTCTTCGAGCCGTTGATGACGTACTCGTCGCCCTCGCGCACGGCCGTGGTCTTGATGCCCTGCAGGTCGGAGCCAGTACCCGGCTCGGTCATGGCGATCGCCGTGATGATCTCGCCCGAGCAGAAGCCGGGGAACCACCGATCCTTCTGCTCCTCGGTGGCGTGCGACAGCAGGTAGCCCGAGACCAGGTCGGTCTGGATCACGAAGCCGACGCCGGAGGCGCCGATGCGGGTGATCTCCTCGTTGAGGATGGCGTTGTAGCGGAAGTCGTCGACGCCACCGCCGCCGTGCGACTCCGGCATCATGAAGCCGAGCAGGCCCATCTCGCCGGCCTTGAGCCACAGCTCGCGCGGGACGATGCTCGCCTTCTCCCACTCGTCGTGGTGGGGGACGATCTCCTTCTCGGCGAAGGCGCGGACGGTGTCGCGGAAGGCGTCGTGGTCGGAATCGAAGATCGTGCGCTTCATGGTTCTCCTCGTTCGGGGGTTCTGGGGTTCGGGTGATCAGTCGTTCTGCACGGCGATGCCGCGCGTGATGAGGGACTCCACGTCCGCCACGCCCCAAGCGGTGAGGGCCTCACGGGTGTCGGCGCCGGTGCGTGACGGCGGGGCGCCGAGGGTCGCCGGCGTGGCCGAGAAGCGGGGGGCCGGTGCGGGCTGCACCAGCCCGTCGCGCTCGACGTACGTGCCACGGGCGACGTTGTGCGGGTGCTCGAAGGCCTCGGCCAGCGGCACGACGGGGGCGATGCAGGCGTCGGTGCCCTCGAAGACCTCGGCCCACTCGGCCTGGGTGCGCGACGCGAACGCCTCGGTGAGGCGTGCGCGCAGGTCGCGCCAGTTGCGGGGGTCGTTGCGGTCGGGCAGGTCGGCGAACCCGGCCTCGGCGAGCAGCTTCTCCGTGGCGGCCCAGAACTGCGGCTCGAGGCCACCGACCGACATCCACCGACCGTCGGACGTCTCGTAGACGTCGTAGAAGGGCGAGCCGCCGCCGAGGAGGCTGGTGCCGCGCTGACCGTCCCAGACCTGGTTCTGCTGCATCGTCACGGCCATCGACAGCAGGTGCGCGACGCCGTCGGTGATGGCGGCGTCGACGACCTGGCCCTCGCCGGTCGAGCGGGCGTGGGTCAGTGCGGCCAGCACGCCGGCGACGAGGTAGAGCGAGCCACCGCCGAAGTCGCCGAGCAGGTTCTGCGGGAAGGCGGGCGGCCCGCCGCGCCGACCCAGCGGGTCGAGCCCGCCGGCGACGGAGATGTAGTTGATGTCGTGGCCCGCGCTCTGCGCCAGCGGGCCGTCCTGGCCCCATCCGGTCATGCGTCCGTAGACCAGGCGCGGGTTGCGGGCGTGGCAGGCCTCGGGGCCGAGGCCGAGCCGCTCGGTCACGCCGGGCCGGTACCCCTCGAGGAGGATGTCGGCCTTCTCGACCAGGTCGAGGACGAGGTCGATGCCGCCGTCAGCCTTCAGGTCGATGGCCACGCTCGGTCGCCCACGGCCGAGGACGTCGCGCTCGGCCGGTCCGAGGGTGAGCCCACCACCTCCCGGTCGGTCGACGCGGATCACGTCGGCACCGAGGTCGGCGAGCATCATGGCGGCGAACGGGCCGGGTCCGATGCCGGCGAGCTCGACCACGCGGACGCCGGCGAGCGGGCCGGAGGCAGGCTGGTGAACAGTCACAGCCCCATTGTGACAGTATCGCTGTCACGGTTGTCAACATACTCGCGGTACGCTGCGGCGCGGAACGTGTCATCATCGATGGCGCATCCGAACCGCGCCGGCCCGGAAGGACCCCTGATGCTGCTGCCCGACCTCACCTACGTCCGCAAGGGCTCAGGCCCCACGATCGTGCTGCTGCACGGCATCGGCCACAACAAGGGCGCCTGGGACCCGATCATCGACGACCTGGCGACGCGCTACGACGTCATCGCCCCCGACCTCTCGGGCTTCGGCGAATCACCCGCCTTCGCCGGCGGCGTGCCGTACACGATGCCGAACGCGGTCGACCACCTCGCGACGCAGTTCGAGCGATGGGGCGTCACGAAGCCGCACGTCGTGGGCAACTCCCTCGGTGGGGCGATCTCGCTCGAGCTCGGCGCCCGCGGCCTGGTCTCGTCGGTGACGGCGCTCAGCCCGGCCGGCTTCTTCGGCCCGATCAGCAAGGTGCAGGCGCTGCTCGCCCTGTTCGTGCTGCGCTTCGTCGCGGTGCTCTCACCCGGGTTCGTGGTCGAGCGCCTGACCCGCACGTCGCTCGGCCTGCGGCTCTCGGGCCAGCTGCTGTACGCGCACCCCGAGCGCATTCCGGCCGAGGCGGCGCTGCGCGACGCGCGCGGACTCAAGTACTGCACGGCCTTCGAGCGCACGGCGATCCAGGCCCTGGGCTACTCCTTCCAGCACCAGGTGCCCGTCACGACGACCGTCGCCTGGGGCACGAAGGACCTGATCCTCCCGTACTCCCAGGCCGCCACGGCCCGCGAGCGCCTGCCCCACGCCCGCCACGTCGACATCCCCGGCGCGGGTCACGTGCCGATGATCGACGACCCGCAGCTGGTCACCCGCCTGATCGACCAGACCGTCGCCGAGGCCGAGGAAGCCCGCACCCCCACCGCCGCCTAGGGCCGACGAGATGTGACGGCTTTGGCCCCATTCCGAACCGGAATATGGGGCCGAAGTCGTCACATCTGGTGAGGTCGGTTGACCTATCGCGGGAGGGTGCGCCAGCTGATGAGGGCCGCCAGCAGGGCGACGACGATCGCGGCGCCCGAGGAGTACTGCACGCCGAGGTCGAACGCCGCCACGGCGGAGTCGGCCAGGGCGGTGCCGACCTGGTCGGGCAGGGTCGCGGCGTGCTCGAGGGTCGCGCCGAGGGTCTCGTGCGAGGAGCCCGTGCCCGCGGCGTCGACCGGCACCACGAGGTGCGCGCGGTAGGTCGCGGTGAGCACGCTGCCGAGCACCGCAGTGCCGAGCACGGCGCCCACCTCGTACGCGGTCTCGGAGATCGCCGCCGCGGCACCGGCACGGTGCGGCGGGGCGTGGCTGAGGACGAGGTCGTTGGTGAGGGTCTCGGCCATGCCGATGCCGATGCCCATCACGACGAACGCGATCATGACGCTCGCCACCGTCGGGTGACCGGTGAACGCCGCGATGGCGTAGCCACCGGCGGAGGCCACGAAGCTGCCCGTCACGAGCGCCCGTGCGGACACGACCTTCAGCAGGGCGACCGCGACGAAACCGCCCGCGACCGTCACGACCAGGCCCGGCACCAGCACCAGCGCCGCGATCATCGGGTCGAGGCCGAGCACGAGCTGCAGCAGCTGCGCGGCGAAGAACAGGAACCCGGTCAGCGCCATGAGGCTCAGCAGGTTGGCGACGACCGAGCCGGCGAACACGCGGTTGCGGAACAGGTTCACGTCGAGCATGGGCTCGGCGGTGGCCCGCTGACGACGCACGAACGCCGTGCCCGCCACCGCGGCGAGGGCAGCGCAGCCCACCGTCACGTCGTCGAGGCCGGCGTGAGCCAGGTGCTTGATCGCGTAGACGGCCGGGAACATCGCGAGCAGCGACAGTCCGATCGACGGCAGGTCGACGGGTCCCGGACGCGGGTCGCGCGACTCCGGCACGAGCCACAGTGCGAGCGGCACCAGGATCGCGACGACCGGCACGTTGATCAGGAACACCGACCCCCACCAGTAGTGCTGCAGGAGCCAGCCACCGACGATCGGACCGAGCGCCGCGCCGCCGGAGAACATGGCGGCCCAGGTGGCGATCGCGATCCGACGGTCGCGGGCGTCCGTGAAGATGTTGCGGAGCAGCGAGAGGGTCGAGGGCATCAGCATCGCGCCGAAGAATCCCTGCAGCGCGCGCAGGCCCACGAGGACCTCCGCGCTCGGGCTGAACGCGGCACCGAGCGAGACGACGCCGAAGCCGATCGAGCCGATGACGAGGAGCCGGCGACGTCCGAGGCGGTCGCCGAGACTGCCCATCGCGATCAGCAGGCCGGCGAGCATCAGGGCGTAGATGTCGACGATCCAGAGCAGCTGCGAGCCGGTCGGGGCGAGCGCGGTGCTGACGGCGGGGAGGGCCAAGCTCAGCACGGTGTTGTCGACCGAGACGAGCAGGACGGGGAGCATGAGGGCGGCAAGTGCGGCCCACTCGCGGCGCGTGGCGCGCGCGGAGAGGACGTGGGTGGACATGCGCCCAACTGTACCGTCTGGACGGTACAGTAACCAAGTCGGCCGGACGTGACGTCCTACACTCCCGGCATGGCCTCGCGCGACGACCGCAGCACCCGCGACCGACTGCTCGACGCCTTCGAGCAGCAGCTGGTCGAGGGGGGCAGCCGCTCCGCCACGCTCGACGCCGTCGCAGCCGCGGCGGGCGTCTCCAAGGGCGGGCTGCTGTACCACTTCCACAGCAAGGACGAGCTCGTCGAGGGCATGCTCGAGCGACTGCACGAGCAGGCCGACGCCGACGTCGAGAAGATGCGGACCGCACCGGCCGGCCCGGTCGACTTCTACCTCGAGACCTCGGTCGACTCCGGCAGCCCGTTCGACCGCGCGCTCATCGCGGCCACCCGCGTCGCGCAGGAGAACGATCCCCGCGCGGCCGCGGCGATGGCGCGCGTGCGCGACGCCTGGTTCGCGGTGCTGGCCGAGCACCTCGGCGACGAGGCGCTCGCGCGCACGATCCAGCTGATCGGCGACGGTCTGTACTTCGACGACTCGACCGGACTGCGCGATCCCGACGCCCTGGCCCACGTGCGCAAGGTCCTGGGACGGCTCGACGTCCTCTGACGTTGGTCCGCGCTGCACCGGCACTTCACCCGCAGTCCATCTCCAGGGCGTGCACTTGAAGCATGAGCGAGCGCCAGCGAGCGATCATCCAGGTGTCCCTCATGCCGGAATCGCCCATCGTTGCTCTTTCCGGGGCGATGACGGCATGAGCATCCGTGAGGTTGCTGTACCCGGCCCGGCGGTCGCCGCGCCGTCCGTCCGCCGCGTCGACGTCTTCGCCCATCGCGGGGCCTCCGGCTACCGGCCGGAGCACACGATCGAGTCCTACCGCCTCGCGATCGAGCTGGGTGCGGACATCATCGAGCCCGACCTCGTCAGCACGCGCGACCACGTCCTGGTGGCCCGTCACGAGAACGAGATCAGCGGCACGACCGACGTCGCCGACCGGCCCGAGTTCGCCGACCGGCACGCGACGAAGGTCGTCGACGACCGCGAGGTGACCGGGTGGTTCACCGAGGACTTCAGCCTCGCCGAGCTCCGCACCCTCCGCGCCCGCGAGCGCCTGCCGCAGGTGCGCCCCGGCAACACGCTCTACGACGGCCTCTACCAGGTGCCGACGTTCGACGAGATCGTCGACCTCGCCCGGTCCGAGTCCTTCCGCACCGGTCGCATGATCTCCGTGGCGCCCGAGACCAAGCACCCCTCGTACTTCGCCTCGATCGGCCTGGAGCTGACCGGGCCGCTCGTCGCCACGCTGCAGCGGGTGGGGTGGACGCACCGGCAGGCACCGGTCGCGATCCAGTCGTTCGAGGTCGGCAACCTGCGTGACCTGGCGACACGGGTGCGCGTGCCGCTCGTGCAGCTCACCTCGGCCTCCGGCGCCCCGTACGACCTCGCCGCCTCCGGGGACCGTCGGACGTACGCCGACCTGCTGAGCCCGTCGGGTCTGCGTGAGATCGCGACGTACGCGACCTGGCTGGGTCCGGAGAAGAGCCAGGTCCTGCCGCGCGACGCCGCGGGCGCGATCGGGGCCCCCAGCACGCTCGTCCCGCAAGCACACGCGGCCGGCCTCAAGGTCGTCGTCTACACCGTGCGGGCCGAGCCGCAGTTCCTGCCGACCAACACCGACGTCCGCGGTGAGCTCGACGCGCTCATCGCGGCCGGGGTCGACGGCGTGTTCGCCGACCAGCCGGACCTCGCGGTGGCCTCAGCCGAACGTGCGCGGGCCGAACTCGGGCTTCTCACCCTTGGTGCCGGCCGACCGCGCGATCTTCGTGTTGGGTGACCGGAACATCGTCAGCTGCAGCCGGCGCTCGAGCCGGAGCTGGGCCCGCAGCCCACGACGGGCGGCCTCGTTGAGCAGCGTCTTGCTCGCACTGACCGAGTCGGGCGAACGCTCGATGAGCTGATCGGCGAGCTCGCGCGCGAGCTTGTCCGGGTCGACGTCGCTGCCGGTCGCCAGGCCCCACTCGGCGGCCTGCTCGCCGGAGAAGATCTCGCCCGTCATCGTGAGCCGCTTGGCGAGGTCGAGGGGGATCTGCTCCACGAGCGGGATCGTGCCGCTCATGTCGGGCACGAGTCCCCACTTCGCCTCGAGGATCGACCACTTCGCGTCCGGGGTGGTGAAGCGGAAGTCGGCGGAGAGCGCGAGCTGGATCCCGGCGCCGAACACGTGGCCCCGGGTGATGGCGATGACCGGCACGGGCAGACGGCGCCAGGCCCACAGCGACTGCTGGAACCGGTTCGTGCCGCGCAACGGGTTCGGGATGAAGTTGGCCACGACCTTGCGCGGCGTCTTGTTGACCGACGGGAAGTCGAGGCCGGCGCAGAACGACTTGCCCTCACCCGACAGCAGGACGACCCGCACGTCCCGGTTGCCGGCGATCTCGGCGGCGCTCGAAAGGAGGCCGTCGAGCAGCGGCAGGTCCACCGCGTTCAGCTTGTCGGGGCGGTTCAGGCGCACGTGGGCGACGGGGCCATCGATCGTGGTGATCACCCGGGATTCAGTCATGCGGCGATGCTACTCGCCAGTACGGTCCGCCAGGCGCGCCAGCACGACGTCGACCGTGCCCGCCAGGTTCACCGGTCGGGCGACGCGCGCGGCCGACTCGTGGTGCATCCGCGCCGGCCAGCCCGGGCCACCGAGCACGACCAGGGCGTCGGCGCGGGCCGCCGACGAGACCTGCCAGACGTGGTCGTCGGCCTCCTTGGGCGACGACGACCACAGGGAGACGACGGCCGGGTGCACCGAGGCGATGACGTTCGCCAGCGCTCCGGCCGGCAGACGCGCGCCGAAGGAGTGGCAGGCCACGCCCCGACCGGCCAGCGCCGCCTGCAGGGCGACGACGGGCAGCGAGTGCGGGTCGTCGTCGACCGTCGCGAGGATGACGCCGGCGTGGCTCCGGTCGAGGTCGGGCGAGGCGCGGACGTAGGCCCGCAGCTCGGTCGCGAGCGTGTCGCTGACGAGGTGCTCCGCGTCGAGCCCGATGATGCCGTCGACCACGGCCTGGCGGACGTGGTGAAGCGCTGGCTGGAGGTAGGCGTCCCAGGCGTCGATGACGCCGACCTCCACCACCACGGCCGCGAGCAGGCGTCCGAGCCGCACGCTGTCGAAGCGCGCGGCCGAGGTGAACACGTCCGCCGCGAACAGCTGCGGCGCCTCGAGGGCGTCGTGCACGTCGGCCGACGGGGTGGGGTGGGCCACCGGGGTGGCATCGTGCGTGGCCGCCAGGGTGGCGGCGGTCCGCGGGGCCACGCCTCGACCGATCAGGCCGTGGAGCAGCTCGACGCGCGAGATGTCGGACTCGGAGTAGCGCCGGTGGCCGCCCTTGGTGCGATCGGTCGGACCGAGTCCGTACCGGCGCTCCCACGTGCGCAACGTCGACGGCGAGACGTGCAGACGTCTGGCCACCGCCCCGACGCTCCACGTCAGCGCGCTGCCCTCATCGTGTGCCGGCTCGCCGGGGTGCTCCAGCGTCGGTTCGTCGTGCGTCGTCATGATTCGTGGTCGAGCGTAGGCCGTGGGCCACGAACCGCATCCCGAGCACCGCGAGCACCAGTCCGGCGGCCAGGCCGACGGCATAGGTGACGACCGGTCCGCCCGGCTCCAGGTCCACGGGGAGCGCGGCCAGGACCAACGCGTACGCCGACCAGGTCGCGATGACCGCCGAGCTGCACCACAGCACCACGACGACCGGACCCGACCGGCGCGACCAGCGCCCGCCCCACCGGGCACGGGCATGGGTCAGGAATGCGGTCGCCAGCACCAGCGCCTGGGCCGACAGGCTCGAGTAGACGGTCGCGAACACCCACCCCCGCAGCGGGGAGTCCGCGTCGGTCGCGGTCAGCGTTCCCTGAGGCAAAGCGACCGCGACGGCGACCACGATCGGCAGCAGCAGGCCGGTCGCGACCCACGCGGGCGGCAGCAGCAGCCACGCCGGAAGTCGGCGGCGCGATCCGGTCAGCGCCGCCACGAGGATGACGAGCGTCAGGTCCATCGCCAGCGTCGCGGCGTTGAGTCCCCACATCGCCGCACCGTCGCCGAAGCTCGGGTCGACGATCCCGGTGCGGCCGCCGAGCAGCCAGTGCACCTTGAGCGCGGCATAGGGAAGCGTCACCAGCAGGGCGACGACGGTCAGGACCGAGGGACGGAGACGAGGCATGCCTCCACGCTCGCCTCCCGCGCACCTGCTGGCCATGGGTGACGTCCCCCGTCCGTCCCCGAGACCGACCCTGACCGGACGTGCTGGTGCCGGTCACCGGTCGGGCGGCCCGGCGACGCCGCGGATAGTGTCGAGCGCATGGATCCGGTCGGGATGCTCATCTGGGGCGCGGGCCTCGTGGGCATCGGCGTCCTCCTCGGACTGGCCCACCGCTGGCTGTCGCTCGAGGTGGTCGTGGCCGTGCTCGCGGGGGCCGGATGCCTCGCGATCGGCGTGATGGGCCGGATGGAGGGCGACGACCTCTCGGTGCGCTGGGCCGCCCTGCCGGTCGCCGCCGGCTCCGTCGTCCTGGCCGTGGCGCTCGTGGGATGGGTGCGGCGAGCTGCGTGACTGAGCGCGGCCATCCGGTCCCTGAGGTGCGAGCGAGGACCGAGCGAGCCTCGAAGGGCGCTCCTTTGCACATACCGAAGTGCGCACAGACAACAGATGCCGGGCCCCAAGAACGGGGCCCGGCATCTGTCGTCTGTGCGCGAGGGGGGATTTGAACCCCCACGCCCTTGCGGACACTGGCACCTGAAGCCAGCGCGTCTACCATTCCGCCACTCGCGCGACATCGTTCGGCGCAGCCGAACGGAGACCGAGTCTAGCACCGGCCCGAGGCGTCACAGACCTGGAGTCGATACGATCGACGGAGGTGCACGACCTACTTGCGGAAAGGGGGAGACATGGCCGGAGTTCTTCAGCGGTTCGAGCAGCGGCTCGAGGGCGTCGTCACGAGCGCCTTTGCCCGGGCGTTCCGCAGTGCTGTCCAGCCCGTCGAGATCGCTGCAGCCCTGCAGCGCGAGATCGACAACTCCGCACAGATCCTCTCCCGTGACCGTCGGCTCGTGCCGAACGACTTCACGGTCGAGCTCTCGCCGAGCGATCACGAACGACTCGTCCCGTTCGGTGAGACGCTCACGGGCGAGCTCAGCACCCTGGTGCGCGAGCACGTCCACGAGCAGCGCTACACGCTCGCCGGTGGCCTGACGATCGAGTTCGTCCAGGCCCCCGAGCTCGGCACCGGCCGCTTCCGCGTCCGCAGCCGCACCAACGCGTCCGTCCGCCCTGCGGCCGGCGCCAAGATGAGCGACTCGGCCGCCCGCCGCGCCGAGGCCTACCTCGAGATCGGCGGACAGCGCCACCCCCTGACCCCGCCCGGCCTGGTCATCGGCCGCGGCTCGGAGTCGGACCTGCGCATCGACGACCCGGGCATCTCGAGGCGGCACTGCGAGCTGCGCATCCACGACACGGGTGAGACGGTGCAGATCACCGTGGCCGACCTCGGCTCCACCAACGGTGTCGTCCTCAACGGTCACCGCGTCTCGTCGGCGACCGTCCCCGACGGGTCGGAGATCCGGCTCGGCAACACCACCGTCGTGGTCCGACTCTCGGAGCGTGAAGCCTGATGTCGGAGCTGACCCTGACCCTCATCAAGCTCGGCTTCCTCGCCGTGCTCTGGATCTTCGTGCTCTCGGCGGTCTCGGTCATCCGCACCGACATCTTCGGCACCAAGGCACCCGAGACGCCCGAGGCCCGCGTCGCGCCCCGCACGGCGCGGCCCACCCCCAAGCCGAAGGCCGCCAAGACGCGCCGCCCGCAGCGCGGCAAGGCGAGCCTGCTCTACGTGGTCGACGGTCCCAATGCCGGCCAGAGCGTCCCGCTGGGTGACCAGCCGATCCTGCTCGGCCGCGGCACCGACGCCGCCATCCGCCTCGACGACGACTACGTCTCGACCCGCCACGCGCGGTTCGCGACCAACGGCGCGGAGTGGTTCGTGGAGGACGTCGGCTCGACCAACGGCACCTTCATCGGCAGCCAGCGCGTCACGAGCCCCGTGGCGATCACGCTGGGCGTGCAGGTCCGCATGGGCAAGACCATCGTCGAGCTGCGGAAGTGACGGCCGCCGTGTCGAACACTGGCCTCGCGCTGCGCTACACCGCGCTCACCGACGTCGGCCTGCGCCGGTCGAACAACCAGGACTCGGGCTACGCCAGCTCGCACCTGCTGCTGCTCGCCGACGGCATGGGCGGCGCCGCCGCCGGTGACCTCGCCTCGTCCGAGGCGGTCACGATCATCCGCGCGGTCGACGACGACCGTGGCGGCGACGCGCTGACGCACCTCAACGACGCCGTCGACGCCGCCAACCGCCGCCTCGGCGACCTCATCCAGGCCGACCCCGCCGTCGAGGGCATGGGCACCACGATCGAGGCGATGCTGTGGGACGGCGAGAAGTTCGCGGTCGGCCACGTCGGCGACTCCCGGGCCTACCGGCTGCGCGAGGGGCGGCTCACCCAGCTCAGCGCCGACCACACGTTCGTGCAGAGCCTGGTCGACGAGGGCCGCATCACCCGTGAGGAGGCCCGCCACCACCCGCATCGCTCGCTGCTGCTGCGAGCCATGCTCGGTCGTGACGACTTCGAGGCCGACTACTCCTGGCTGCAGCCCCAGCTCGGCGACCGCTACCTGCTGTGCAGCGACGGCCTCTCCGACATGGTCGAGGACGAGGCGATCACGAGGGCCCTCGCCTCGGCGTCGATCGACGTCGCCGCGACCGAGCTCGTGCGCCTGGCCCTGGAGGGTGGCGGCGCCGACAACGTCACCGTCGTGATCGGCGAGATGGTCGCGGCCGACACCCTCGACGAGGAGTCCGAGCTCGCGTGCGCCGACGGCGTCCCGCAGCTCGTCGGCGCCGCCGCCGAGTCGCCGCAGCCCCGTCGCGGCGCCACGGTCGACGTGCACGACTCCACCGCCAGCTTCTCGGCCGACCCCGAGGAGCTGCGCTACGCACCGCTGGCCCCCTCGCGCTGGCGCTTCGCCCGCTGGGGCGCCGCACTCGTGGTGCTCCTGGTCGCCGTCGGCGCCGCCGGTTGGTACGCCTACCAGTGGACACAGGACCAGTACTTCGTCAGCGAGAGCGACGGCAGCGTGGCGATCTACCGTGGCGTCGACGCCGACCTGCCCTTCATCACGCTCCGCCACCTGGAGTCCACCTCCGACGTCGAGGTCGACTCCCTGCCCTCGTTCCAGCAGGGTCAGATCCGCGACGGCATCGAGGCCACCGACCTGGCCGACGCCGAGCAGATCGTGCGCGACCTCCGGGAGGACGTCGTGCCCGACCCGACCACCACGCCGACCCCGACCCCGGCCGTCCCCACCGAGACCCCGCTCGCGCCCGGGACGACGGTGGCCCCGTGAGCAGCTCCGTGAGCAGCGAGGCCACCTGGGTCCCCCGCAAGCGCCGCGGGGCCGAGCTCGTCCTGACGGTCATGGCCGTCGGCCTGGCGATCTTCGCCTACTGCGCCGTCGGGCTCGGCGCCGAGGGTCGCGTGCCCGCCGGCGTCGTCGGTCTCTCCGTCACGCTCATCGCCGTCGCCGTGGCGGCCAACCTCCTGATCCGGCGGTTCGCCCCGTACGCCGACCCGGTGCTGCTGCCGCTCGTGCTGTGCCTCAACGGCCTCGGACTCGCGATGATCTACCGCATCGACCTGGGCTACGAGGAGCGCCGCGACAGCTGGGCGTCCCTCGCGCCGAACCAGCTCATGTGGACCGCGCTCGGCCTCGTCGCGTTCGCGATCGTGCTGCTGGTCATCCGCGACCATCGCCGACTGCAGACGCTGACGTACAGCTTCGGCCTCGCGGCCGTCGTGCTGCTGATCCTCCCGCTCGTGCCGGGCATCGGCGAGAACATCCGCGGCGCCCGCATCTGGATCTCGCTCGGACCGTTCAGCTTCCAGCCCGGCGAGGCCGCCAAGATCTGCCTGGCCATCTTCTTCGCCGGCTACCTTGCCGAGAAGCGCGAGGCCCTGGCGCTCGCCGGACGCCGCGTCATCGGCATCGACCTGCCCCGCGGTCGCGACCTCGGGCCCATCATCGCGGCCTGGCTCGTCAGCATCGGCGTGCTGGTGCTGCAGCGCGACCTCGGCTCGTCGCTGCTGTTCTTCGGCCTGTTCGTGGTGCTGCTCTTCATCGCGACCGAGCGCCCCGGCTGGATCTTCGTCGGCGGCCTGCTCTTCGTGCTCGGGGCGTGGTTCGGCTACCTGCAGTTCGGTCACGTCCGGGCGCGGTTCGACGTCTGGCTGCACCCCTTCGACAACCCCGACCAGAACTTCCAGGTCATCAGTGCGCTGTACGGACTCGCCCACGGCGGGCTGCTCGGGCGCGGCTGGGGGCAGGGCAGCCCCGAGATCACCCCGTTCGGCTACTCCGACTTCATCGCCGCCTCGATGGGCGAGGAGCTCGGCCTGACCGGGCTCATGGCGATCCTGCTGATCTACGGGCTCATCGTCGAGCGCGGCCTCCGCATCTCGCTGACGTGCCGCGACGCCTTCGGCAAGCTGCTCGCCGCGGGCCTGGCGATCTCGCTCGCGCTGCAGGTCTTCGTCGTGATCGGCGGCGTCACCCGCCTGATCCCCCTGACGGGCCTCACCACACCGTTCCTGTCACAAGGCGGGTCGTCGATCGTCATGAACTGGGCGATCATCGCGATCCTGCTGCGCATCAGTGACCAGACCCGTCGCCCGGCGCCCGCCGTGCAGACCGTCGGCGAGGACGAGGCGACGCAGGTGGTGAAGCTGTGAACACCCCCATCCGACGGCTCGCCGTCGCCTGCCTGGTGCTGTTCGTGGCCCTCATGGGCAACGCGACCTACGTGCAGTACGTGCAGGCCGGCGACCTCAACGCCAAGTCGAACAACAAGCGCGTCATCGACGACGAGTACGCGCGCGAGCGCGGCGCGATCCTCGTCGGCGGCGAGCCGGTCGCCGAGAGCGTCCCGTCCGACGACCAGTTCGAGTTCCTGCGCACCTACCCGAACGGTCCGCTGTACGCGCACCTCACCGGGTTCTTCTCCTACACGTACGGGCGCTCGGCGATCGAGGACACCGAGAACCCGCTCTTGTCGGGCAGCGACAACCGCCTCTTCGTCAACCGCGTCGTCGACCTGATCGCCAACAAGCAGCCCAAGGGCGGCAGCGTCGAGCTGACCATCGACGGCGCGGGCCAGCAGACCGCGGCCGCGGCCCTTGCCGCGCTGCCTCCGGGCACGAAGGGCTCGGTCGTCGCGCTCGACCCCACGACCGGTGCGGTGCTGACGATGGTCTCGCAGCCGTCGTACGACCCGAACGCCCTGGCCTCGCACGACTTCCCGGCCGTCAACCAGGCCTGGCAGACGCTCAACGACGACCCGGCCAACCCCCTCCTCAACCGGGCCACGCAGGAGATCCAGCCGCCCGGTTCGACGTTCAAGCTCGTCACCGCGTCAGCGGCGCTCGAGACGCTCGACCTGAACCCGGGCTCGGTCGTCCAGGGCGGCTCCGAGCTGGCCTTCCCCGGCATCGAGTACACGCTGCCGAACTCCGGCGGCGGCAACTGCGGCGGCGACCAGATCACGCTCGAGCGGGCCCTCAACGTCTCCTGCAACGTCTCGTTCGGCTCGCTCGCCACGCAGATCGGTCAGGGCGCGCTCGACGAGCAGGCCGCGAAGTTCGGCTTCGGCGACCGCGTCATCGAGAGCATCGCGTCGAACGCCAGCCGCTTCACGACCGAGGGCACCGAGCTCGAGCTGCCGCAGCTCGCGCAGACCGGCATCGGCCAGTACGAGGTCGCGGCCACCCCGCTGCAGATGGCCATGGTCGCCGCGGGCATCGCCAACGACGGCGTCGTGATGCAGCCCTACGTCGTGCAGACCGTCCGCGATCCCAGCCTGCGCGTCCTCGACGACGCGGGTGACGGCGAGGAGTACAGCACCGCGCTGACCCCCGATCACGCCACGATGATGCAGCAGATGATGATCAGCACCGTGCAGAGCGGCACCGCGTCGTCGGCCCGCATCAACGGCGTCGAGGTCGGCGGCAAGACCGGCACGGCCCAGCGCGGCAACGGACTCCCGAACCTGGCGTGGTTCGCCTCGTTCGCGACGTCCGGGGACCAGCAGGTCGCCGTCGCGGTCATGGTCGAGTCCGCGGAGGCCACCGACGACATCTCGGGCGGCCGCCTCGCCGGCCCCATCGCCCGGTCGGTCATGGAGGCGTTGCTCGCGCCATGACCCCACCACTTCGTGACCTCGTGGCTTCGGCCCGAATCGCCCTCGACTTTGGGAGAGTGTCCTCATGACGGATTCCGACAGCTCGGCCCTGCTCGGCGGCCGCTACCAGCTCGGTGACGTGCTGGGCCGCGGCGGCATGGCCGACGTCCGGATCGGCCAGGACCTCCGCCTCGGGCGCACGGTCGCGGTCAAGCAGCTGCGACCCGACCTGGCCTCGGACCCCACCTTCCAGGAGCGGTTCCGTCGTGAGGCGCAGTCGGCCGCCGCGCTCAACCACCCCTCGATCGTCGCGGTCTACGACACGGGCGAGGCCCCGAACGAGCAGGGCACCTCGATCCCCTACATCGTGATGGAGCGGGTCGAGGGCCAGACCCTGCGCGAGGTCCTGCGCGACGGGCGCAAGATCCTGCCCGAGCGCGCGATGACGATCACCGCCGACATCCTGGCGGCGCTCGACTACAGCCACCGCTCCGGCATCATCCACCGCGACATCAAGCCCGCGAACGTCATGCTGACGCCGTCGGGCCAGGTCAAGGTCATGGACTTCGGCATCGCCCGGGCCATCGCCGACGCCTCGTCCGCGATGACGCAGACCGCGGCCGTCATCGGCACGGCGCAGTACCTCTCGCCCGAGCAGGCGCGCGGCGAGACCGTCGACGCCCGCAGCGACATCTACTCGACGGGCTGCCTGCTCTACGAGCTCCTCACGGGTCGCCCGCCGTTCGTCGGCGACAGCCCTGTGTCGGTCGCGTACCAGCACGTCCGCGAGGAGGCGCGACCCCCGTCGCAGCTCAACCCCGACGTCTCCATGTCGATCGACCACATCGTCGCCAAGTCGCTGGCCAAGCGGGTCGACGACCGCTACCAGTCGGCCGGCGACATGCGCCGCGACATCGAGCGAGCCATCGCCGGCCAGCGGGTCGACGCACCCACCACGACCGTGCCGCCCGTCGGCGCCACGCAGGTCGCTCCGGCCGTCGCCGCACCGCGCGAGCCGGGCGCTCGCCGTGCCGTCGACGAGGACGAGTCGGGCGGCAAGGGCAAGTGGTGGGCCATCGGCGCGCTCGTCGTGCTGCTGCTCGCCGGCGCCGCGTTCGGCATCTGGAAGCTCACCGAGCCCGAACCGGCCGCCACCCCGACCGTCGAGATCCCCGACACGGCGGGGCAGACCGTCGACGCCGCCACGGGCCGCCTCACCGAGGCCGGTCTGACCGTCTCGGCCGAGCCGCAGGAGCGGGCCGACGCCACCGTGCCGGCCGGCCAGGTCATCGGTACCGACCCGGAGGCCGGCGAGACGGTCGACGAGGGCACCGAGGTGACGCTGATCGTCAGCACCGGGCCCGAACCCTTCGACATGCCGGACGTCCGCGACCTCACCTACGACCAGGCCGCCGCCAACCTGCAGGCCCAGGGGCTCCAGGTCACACGCGAGGACCGCGACTCCGAGCAGCAGAAGGACACCGTCATCCAGTCGAACCCGCCCGCCGGCACCTCCGTGCTGCCGGGGCAGACCGTGACGCTCATCGTGTCGAAGGGTCAGATCCAGGTGCCCGACGTGACGGGCATGGACGTCGCCACGGCGATCTCGACGCTGACGACCGCCGGGTTCGACCCGGCGAAGATCGCCCAGCAGACCGAGGCCACGCTGACCGATCCGCCCGGAACCGTGCTCGAGCAGTCGCTCAGCCCGGGCAGCCGGGTCTCGCCCGACTCCTCGATCGCCCTGACCGTCGCGGCGGCGGTCGGTGACCCGGGCACCGACACCGACGCAGGCTGACCCCAGCCGTCCGGCTGGGCGCGACGCCCGTGCTCAGCCGGCGGTGGGGACCGTGGCGTGGCGCAGGTCGACCTGACCCGTGTACGTGGGTGCGGTGATCGTGCCGTCGACCTCGGTCGACAGGCCCAGGCCGAACTTGCGCACGTACTCGCGGTAGACCTCGACCTGTGAGGACTCGTCGAGCGCGTTCTGCAGGCGTGACGTCGTGCCGATCGCCTCGATGACGTACGGCGGGGAGTACGGGACGCCGTCGACGACGACCGTGCTGCCGACGCACTTGATGCCCGAGGTCGACACGAGGCGCTGACCCTGCAGCGTCACCGCGCGGGCGCCGCCGGCCCACATCGCGTTGACGAAGCCCTGGATGTCCTGCTGGTGCACGACCAGCTGGTTCGGATCGGTGGCGCTGGCGTCGGCCGAGCGCGGGGCGTCGGTCAGCGTGATGCGGAGCCCTGAGCCCTGCAGCTCGACCATGCCGGCCTGTGCGGCCGCGGCGTCGCCGGAGGCGAGCAGCTGGTCGAGCTCGGGAGCGCCGACCGCCGCCGAGAGTCCGGCGATCTGGTCCTCGAGCGAGGAGGCGGACGAGCGCTTGAGCTCGACCTCACGGGCACGGTCCTGCAGCAGGGTCGCGATGTCGCCACCCGCGGGACGCAGGTCGGAGCCCTGCGAGGTGACGGCGCTCGAGACGAAGGCGTAACCGGCCAGGACGCTGACGCACAGCGCACCGATGCGCCACGCGCCCGGTCGCACCGACACCGCCACGTCGACCTCCTCGAGTGCCCCTGCGGGACACCCTGTTCCGCAGTGACTACGCTAGCGGAGGTGCCGGAGCCCGGCCCGACCCACGCCGCACGCCCACCGAGACCGAGGTACCCCGTGAGCAAGTCCCCGTCGACATCCCGTATCCGCGGCGGCTGGTGGCACCCGGCCGCGATCCTCCTGGGCCTGCTCGGCGCCGGCTGGGCGATCATGTGGCTGTTCTGGAAGCTCGACACGAACCTGCCCGGACCCGAGGTGCCGCAGGCCATCACCGACCTCGGCAACTGGAACTGGGCCATCGCGGGCGTGCTCGTGCTCGTCGCCTCGTTCGTCGCCTCGGGCACGGCCCCCGAGCCGGAGCCCGGTGCGACCCTCGGCTGGCGCTACGCCCCGCAGCTCATGATCGCCAGCGCGCTCATCGGGCTGCTGTGGATCGTGACGTTCTACACGATCTCCAACACCGACGTGGACCTGCCGGTCATCACCGACCTCGGCAACTGGAACCTCGTCATCGGCATGGGCTTCATCGTCGCGGCGTTCGGCTTCGCGACCAAGTGGGAGTGAGCGCCTGACGGCGCGACTTACACCGGTGTAACTCTCCACATGTGGGGAGAAGGCTGTGGAAAAGTGTGCTCGGTCAGATGTCGAGGGACAGGGTGCGGAGCACGGCGATCGCGACGGCGAGCACGACGAGCAGCACGACGCCGATGGTCTGGGCGATCGCGCCCTTGCCGCGGGGGGCCACCGAGAGCGCGAGACCGAACAGCACGCCGGCGACGAACCCGCCGAGGTGTCCCTGCCAGCTGATGCCGTCGCGCAGGCTCAGCACCGCGTTGATGGCGATGAGCACCACGAGCGTGCGGACGTCCTGGCGCGCCTTCAGCAGCATGACCAGCGCGAGACCGAGCAGCGCGAACACCGCGCCGGACGCCCCGACCGTGACGCTGCGCGGGTCGGAGAGCAGGTAGACGACGGCACCGGAGAACACGGCCGAGGCGAGGTAGAACGCCACGAACCGCGCCGTGCCGAGGATGTTCTCGAGGAACGCCCCGAAGAAGTAGAGCCCCAGCATGTTGAACGCCAGGTGCAGGAAGCCGGCGTGCAGGAACGCCGACGTCAGGAGCCGCCAGTACTCACCGCCGGAGACTCCCTCGACCACGACGCCGTCGTAGATGACGGGCTGGCCGATGAGCGAGCCGTAGATCTCCAGCTCGCGCAGCGCCGGGAGCGTGCTGAGCAGGTACACCACGACGTTGATGCCGATGAGGCTCATCGTCGCCGCGCCCTCGCGGCCGGGGATCGCACCCCCGGCCACGGTGCGCGGCTGACGAACGGCCTTGGCGCCCTTCGCCAGGCACTCCGGGCACTGGAAACCCACCGAGGCGTCCCTCATGCACTCCGGACAGATCGGGCGCTCACACCTCTGGCACGAGATGTAGGCCTCCCGGTCCGGGTGCCGGTAACAGACGGACGGGCTACTCACGATCGGTCACGCTCACGCGCGGGTGATGCTGACCTTCTCGATCGTCACCGGCTCGAGCGGGCGGTCGAAGCCATCGGTGCGGACGGCCGCGATCGCGTCGACGATCTTCTGGCCCTCCGGATCGGTGACCTCACCGAAGATCGTGTGCTTGCGGTTCAGGTGCGGGGTCGGCGTGACCGTCACGAAGAACTGCGAGCCGTTCGTGCCCGGACCGGCGTTGGCCATGGCCAGCAGGTAGGGACGGTCGAACTTCTTCTCCGGGTGGAACTCGTCACCGAACGTGTACCCCGGGCCACCGGTGCCGGTGCCGAGCGGGCACCCGCCCTGGATCATGAAGCCGGAGATGATGCGGTGGAAGGTCAGGCCGTCGTAGAACGGCTCGGTGCTCACCGAACCGGAGTTGGGATCGACCCATTCCTTGGTGCCCTCGGCAAGCCCGACGAAGTTCTCCACCGTCGCCGGCGCATGGTTCGCGAAGAGCTCGACGGGGACGTCGCCGAGGTTGGTGTGCAGGGTCGCGATCAGCTGGGCGGCCACGTGTGTCCTTTCGGGGGGGAAGTACGCGGCTATTCTCCCACGTCACACCAATCACGCGCCGACTCGGTCCACGGGCGCGTCCCGTCGGTAGGTTGGCGTCATGATCTCCTCCCGCCCGCGACGTGCGCTGCTGCTCCTGGCCGCCGCAGCGCTCGTCGCCGCCGTGTTCCGTCTCGCCACCGCTGACGCCGGCGGCGTCTACGACCCGGCGGACGTCCGATGAGCCCGCAGGTCACCGTCACTCGGGAGGGCGGGGTCGCCGTCGTCACCTTCACCGACGGCGGCGTGAACCTCTACTCGCTGGAGATGCACGACGCGTTCGACGCCGCGCTGGACGCGATCGAGGCCGACCTGCCGCGCGCCGTCGTGGTGCGGGCCGAGGGCAAGCTCGTGTCGGGCGGTGTCGACGTCGCGCAGTTCTTCGCGCGCAAGACCAAGGCCGACACCAAGGCGCTCTACGACCGCATGATGGAGCTGCCCGACCGTTTCGCGGCGCTCGACGTGCCCACGATCTTCGCCGCCCACGGTCTGACGCTGACCTGGGCGCTGGAGGTCGCCCTGGCGTGCGACGTGCTGCTGGCCTCCCCGCGCGCGAAGTTCGGCCTGGTCGAGCGGGTCATCGGCCTGACCCCCACGATGGGTGGCACGCAGCGGTTCGCAGCGCGCGCCGGTGTGGCGCGGGCGAAGGAGTTCGTCTTCACGGGCGACCTCTACGACGCCGCCACCCTCGAGCGCTGGAACGTCGTCAACCGCGTTCTCGACGGCGACGACTTCGACTCCGAGGTCCTCGCGTTCGCCGAGCACCTGGCCGTCGGCCCGACCAAGGCATTCGGCGCCGCGAAGCAGATCCTGCGCCTGCTCGAAACCGAGGGGCTGGCGTCCACCAACACCGGCACCACGGCGATCGCCGCCGAGCTGTTCGACACCGAGGACCTCCACGGCGGCATGGTCTCGTTCCTGGAGAACGGCCCCGGCAAGGCCACGTTCAACGGCCGCTAGAAGGCCGTGGCGGGGGGGACCCTCTCAGCTGGCGGAGGCCGGGGTGCCGGCCTGCACGACGCGGGTCGTGCGGCGCTCGGCCCAGAAGCTGACGACGGGGATGGTCGCGAGCAGCATCGTCGTGATCGTCATCTTCGGCTGCCACCGGTAGCGGCTGGCGATGATCGCGATGAGCACCAGCAGCGCCATGAACAGCACGCCGTGCACCTGGTCGATCGTGAAGATCAGGTCCTCGTTCAGGTTCCACCACGACGTCGGATCGGTGACGCGCTGCGCGACGGCCGCCGTGATGACGAAGATCAGGTTGAGACCGACCACGGTCGCGACGACCTGGTAGGCGCGCAGGATGCCGGGAGTGCTGTGCTGCTCCGACGGGGATCCGGGGTTCTCGCTCACGAGGTCAGGCTATCGACCGGGTCGGAACGCACGGGTTCCGCGTCGTCCGCCGGAGCCGAGCCGCGCTCACGCCGGGCGCGCTCGTTGGCCACGACGTCGCGCCCCATGCGCCACCACATGAAGAGCGCGAAGAGCCCGAAGACCCACCACTGCATCGAGTACGCGAGGTTGCGCATGCCGACGGTCCAGGAGACCTCCGGCTGCGGCACGTCGGCCAGCGCGAGACCTCCGGCCACCTCGGTCGAGGTCGAGATGCCGAACCCGGGGAAGAGCGCGTAGGGCAGCTCGTTGACGAGCGACGGCACCCGGACCGCCGCGATGACGACGGCGTCGGCACCCGAGGTGGTGTCGCCCGGGTCGGCCGGCTCCCCAGGCTCCAGCACGACCCGCATCGACTGCTCGCCGGTGGGCGGCTCCGGGAGCTCGCCCGCCTCGGGGCTGAAGCCCCGCACGACCAGCAGCGCGGTGTCGTCGGCGCCGTCGAGCAGCAGCGGGGTCAGCAGCCAGTACCCGTCGGTGCCGTCGGTGACCCGTCCGGAGACCCAGTGCTGCTCGTCAGCGGGGGCGAACGTGCCGGTGACCGTGACCGGTCGGTGGTTCATGGTGTCGAGGAACGGGTCGCCCGGCGTCCAGACCTCGGCGACCGGCACCGTCGGCACCTCCTGCCGGTCGGCACGCTCGTTCTCCTGGCGCTGGTCGTACGCGCCGAACTGCCACGAGCCACCGACGAAGCAGATGACCGCCGCGACGACTGCCAGCGCGTGCAGCCCCCACATGGGGGGCCGCACCCACAGGCGGAACGTGCTGTCGCGGCGCACGGGTCAGGAAGCGGCGTACGGCGCGACGTCGGGGTAGAGCGGGAAGCGCTCGGCCAGGGCGGCCGTGCGCTTGCGGAGCGAGTCCAGGTCGGCGCCCGGCTTGAGGGCCTCGGCGATGACGTCGGCGACCTCGGTGAACTCCTCGGCGGCGAAGCCGCGGGTGGCCAGGGCCGGCGTGCCGATGCGGAGACCCGAGGTGACCTTCGGCGGACGCGGGTCGTTCGGCACCGCGTTGCGGTTGACCGTGATGCCGACCTCGTGGAGGCGGTCCTCGGCCTGCTGGCCGTCGAGCTCGGAGTTCCGCAGGTCGACCAGCACCAGGTGCACGTCGGTGCCGCCGGACAGCACCGAGACGCCGGCCTCGGCGACGTCGGACTGCGTCAGCCGCTCGGCGATGAGGTGCGCGCCCTCGATCGTGCGCTGCTGGCGCTCGTTGAAGCCGGGCTCGAGCGCCATCTTGAACGCCACGGCCTTGGCCGCGATGACGTGCTCGAGCGGTCCGCCCTGCTGGCCGGGGAACACGGCCGACTGCAGCTTCTTGGCGACGTCGAGGTCGTTGGACAGGATCGCTCCGCCCCGCGGACCACCCAGGGTCTTGTGGGTCGTGGTCGACACGACGTGCGCGTGGGGGAGCGGGCTCGGGTGCAGACCGGCGGCCACCAGCCCGGCGAAGTGCGCCATGTCGACCCACAGGTAGGCGCCGACCTCGTCGGCGATCTCGCGGAACTTCGCGAAGTCGAGCTGGCGGGGGTACGCCGACCACCCGGCGATGACGACCTTGGGACGGTGCTCGAGCGCGAGGCTGCGCACCTCCTCCATGTCGACCAGGCCGTTCTCGTCGACGTGGTAGGCCGCGACCTCGTACAGGCGGCCGGAGAAGTTGATCTTCATGCCGTGCGTCAGGTGGCCGCCGTTGGCCAGGTCGAGACCGAGGATCGTGTCACCGTGGCGAGCGATCGCGTGCAGCACCGCGGCGTTGGCCGTGGCGCCGGAGTGCGGCTGCACGTTGGCGTACTCGGCGTCGAAGATCTGCTTGAGACGGTCGATCGCGATCTGCTCGACCTGGTCGACGACCTCGCAACCGCCGTAGTAGCGGGCGCCGGGGTAGCCCTCGGCGTACTTGTTCGTCAGGACGCTGCCCTGCGCCTCGATCGCGGCCACCGGAGCGAAGTTCTCCGAGGCGATCATCTCGAGGGTGGTCTGCTGGCGGCGCAGCTCGGCGTCGAGCAGCGCGGCGATCTGGGGGTCGGCCTCGGCCAGGCGCGCGTTGTGGTCCATGCCCCGAAGGATATCGGCCGGTGCGTGGCCCCAGGAAACCGATCGGTCAGGGGCGCTTGTGCGTGGCGGCGAGGACGGCCGCCTGCGTGCGCCGCTCCAGGCCCAGCTTGGCCAGCAGCTGCGAGACGTAGTTCTTGACCGTCTTCTCGGCCAGGCTCATCGCCTCGGCGATCTGGCGGTTCGTCATGCCCTCGCCGATGAGGTCGAGGATGCGCCGCTCCTGTGCGGTCAGCCGCGCGAGCGGGTCGTCGCTGTGGCCGTTGCGGATGCGCTCGAGCACCTGCATCGTGATGGCCGGATCGAGCAGCGACTGCCCGTCGGCGACGCGGCGGACCGCGTCGACCAGGTCGTTGCCCCGCACCTGCTTGAGGACGTATCCGGCGGCGCCGGCGATGATCGCGGCGAACAGGGCGTCGTCGTCGTCGTACGACGTCAGGATCAGGACCTTGATCGAGGGATCGGCCGAGCGGACGTCGCGGCACACGTCGATGCCGGAGCCGTCCGGCAGGCGGCCGTCGAGCACGGCGACGTCCGGCTTGAGCTTGAGGATGGCCGGGATGGCCTCGGCCGCGGTGCCGGCGTCACCGACGACGTCCAGGCCCGCGCTCTCCAGCAGTCCACGCAAGCCGTGACGAACGACCTCGTGATCATCGAGGAGAAATACGCGTACTGCCGAGTCGTCCATGTGTCCATGGTGCGGGATCGGAGGGTCAATTGCACGGTCGAGGACCCCCGAAGGTCACGGAACTTGGTCACACGAAGACGCGACCTTCGGCCGCTGTGGGGCCCGGTCAGGCGGTGCCACGATGGGAATCGGCACCCCGTGCCGCAGCAGTCGGCGCAGGCCCCGGACGGTTCTCCCCCGTCCGTCTGCGCCTCGGACCGAGCGTCCTCCCACGCCCGCCCCGCAGCCCCCGCCCCGGCGGGGGCTTCTGCGTCTCGTGCCCCGTGAGGCGCGGACGGTGGGCCGAGGCTCTCGGCATGGCAGGATAGGGCGACGTGAAGGGCATCATTCTCGCCGGTGGTTCGGGCACGCGACTGCATCCGATCACGCTCGGCGTCTCCAAGCAGCTCGTCCCCGTCTACGACAAGCCGATGGTGTACTACCCGCTGTCGACGCTGATGCTCGCCGGGATCGACGAGATCCTGGTCATCACGACGCCGCACGACGCCCCTGGTTTCCACCGACTTCTCGGTGACGGATCGCAGTTCGGCATCTCGCTGACGTACGCCGAGCAGGCCTCGCCCGACGGCCTGGCCCAGGCCTTCACGATCGGTGCGGACTTCATCGGCGACGACACGGTGGCGCTCGCGCTCGGCGACAACCTGCTCTACGGACCCGGCCTCGGCGGCCAGCTGCAGCGCTACAACGACATCGTGGGCGGCGCGGTGTTCGCCTACTGGGTGAGCGAGCCGAGCGCGTACGGCGTCGTGGAGTTCGACGACTCGGGCACGGCCGTCTCCCTCGAGGAGAAGCCGGCCGAGCCGAAGAGCAACTTCGCGGTCCCCGGCCTCTACTTCTACGACAACGACGTGGTCGAGATCGCCCGCAACCTCCAGCCGTCGCCCCGCGGCGAGTACGAGATCACCGACGTCAACAAGGCCTACCTCGACCGCGGCCAGCTGCAGGTCGAGGTCCTTCCCCGCGGCACCGCGTGGCTCGACACCGGCACCTTCGACCAGATGACCGACGCTGCCGAGTACGTGCGCACCATGGAGCGCCGCACCGGCCTGCGCATCGGCGTGCCGGAGGAGGTCGCGTGGCGTCGCGGCTTCCTGACCGACGACGAGCTGCGCGTCCGCGGCGAGAAGCTCAAGAAGTCCGGGTACGGCTCGTACCTGCTGACCATCCTCGAACGGGGGAAGTGACCGATGTCCCGCCTGCTCGTCACGGGGGGTGCCGGTTTCATCGGCTCCAACTTCGTGCACCACGTCCTCGACCACACCGACCACCACGTCACGGTGCTGGACGCCCTGACCTACGCGGGCAACCGCGCGTCGCTCGAGGGCCTGCCCGAGGACCGCTTCGCGTTCGAGCACGGTGACATCACCGACGCCGAGCTCGTCGACCGTCTCGTCGGCGAGGCCGACGCGGTCGTGCACTACGCGGCCGAGTCGCACAACGACAACTCGCTCGACAACCCGCGCCCGTTCCTCGACACCAACATCATCGGCACGTACACGCTGCTCGAGGCGGCCCGCAAGCACGAGACCCGCTTCCACCACATCTCGACCGACGAGGTCTACGGCGACCTCGAGCTCGACGACCCGGAGCGGTTCAGCGAGTCGACGCCGTACAACCCGTCGTCGCCCTACTCCTCGACCAAGGCCGGCAGCGACCTGCTGGTCCGGGCGTGGGTGCGCTCGTTCGGGGTGCAGGCCACGATCAGCAACTGCTCGAACAACTACGGCCCGTTCCAGCACGTCGAGAAGTTCATCCCGCGTCAGATCACCAACGTGATCCGCGGCATCCGGCCCAAGCTCTACGGCGCCGGCGAGAACGTGCGCGACTGGATCCACGCCGACGACCACTCCTCGGCCGTGCTGACGATCCTCGACCGCGGGCAGATCGGCGAGACGTACCTGATCGGCGCCGACGGCGAGAAGAACAACAAGGACGTCGTCGAGCAGATCCTGACGACGATGGGCCAGCCCGCCGACGCGTACGACCACGTCACCGACCGCGCCGGCCACGACCTGCGGTACGCGATCGACTCCACCCGCCTGCGCACCGAGCTCGGCTGGCAGCCGCAGTACCAGGACTTCGAGGCCGGCCTCGGCGCCACGATCGACTGGTACCGCGAGAACGAGGCCTGGTGGGCGCCGGCGAAGGACGCCACCGAGGCGTTCTACGCGTCCAAGGGTCAGTAGGTGACGACCTTCGGTCGCGACCTCGAGGTCCGCACGACCCCGATCCCCGGCCTGCTCGTCGTCGACCTGCCGGTGCACGGCGACGACCGCGGCTGGTTCAAGGAGAACTGGCAGCGCGAGAAGCTGACGGCGCTCGGCGTGCCCGACCTCGGTCCGCTGCAGAACAACATCTCGTTCAACGACGCGGTCGGAACGACGCGCGGCATCCACGCCGAGCCGTGGGACAAGTTCATCTCGGTCGCGACCGGCCGCGTCTTCGGTGCCTGGGTCGACCTGCGTGAGGGCGACTCCTTCGGCGCCGTCTTCACCACCGAGATCCGGCCGGACGTCGCGATCTACGTGCCCCGCGGCATCGGCAACTCCTACCAGTCGCTCGAGCCCGACACGGCCTACACGTACCTCGTGAACGACCACTGGTCGCCCGACGCGGAGTACACGTTCCTGAACCTCGCGGACGAGACCGTCGCGATCGACTGGCCCATCCCGCTCAGCGAGGTCACGCTGTCGGACAAGGACCGGGAGCACCCGCGGCTCGCCGACGTCGTGCCGTTCGCGCCCCGCAAGACGCTCGTCACCGGTGCCTACGGCCAGCTCGGTCAGGCCCTGCGCGCTGCCCTGGGTCACCTGCCTCACGTCGAGCTCACCGACGCCGACGAGCTCGACCTGACCAGCGACCTCACCGACGCCCGCCCGTGGCGCCAGTACGACACGATCATCAACGCCGCCGCCTACACCGCGGTAGACCAGGCCGAGACGCCCGAGGGCCGCGTGCTCGCGTGGAAGGTCAACGTCGAGGCGGTGGCCCGTCTCGCGCGCATCGCCCGCGACCACCGCATCACGCTGGTGCACGTCTCCAGCGACTACGTCTTCGACGGCACGCAGGAGCTGCACACCGAGGACGAGTCGCTCTCGCCGCTCGGCGTCTACGGTCAGACGAAGGCGGCGGGCGACGCGATCGTGGCGACCCTCCCGCGTCACTACCTGCTGCGCACGAGCTGGGTCATCGGTGAGGGCAACAACTTCGTCCGCACCATGGCCTCGCTCGCGGAGCGGGGCATCGACCCGACCGTCGTCGACGACCAGCACGGCCGCCTGACCTTCACCGACGACCTCGCCGCCGCGATCGTGCACCTGCTGACCACGCGCCCGCCGGCCGGTACGTACAACGTGACCGGGGCCGGCGAGATCCGCTCGTGGGCCGACATCGCGAAGCAGGTCTACGAGCTGACGGGCCACGACCCCGCGCGGGTCACGCCGGTCTCGACGGCCGACTACTACGCGTCCGCCACCGGCCCGATCTCACCTCGTCCGACGCACAGCGCGCTCGACCTGGGCAAGATCACCGCCACGGGGTTCACGCCCCGCGACGCGGACGACGCCTTGCGCGCCTACCTGGCCTGACCGCTGATCTGAGCAGGGGACCTCGGATGACCACGACCGACCGGCGCCCCACCGAGGGTCGGCGACGCCGGTCCGCACGACGGCCGATGTTGGTGCTCCTCCTCACCGCCCTGCTCGTCGCGGTGCTTCCCACCGCGAGCGCCTCGGCCGCGACGCGCTACGTGAGCCCGCCGTGGAGCGGGGCGATCTACGCGGAGGACGAGGCCGGCGCCACCCACCTGACGTTCCAGCAGTGGCAGGCGGCCGGTCAGCCGGCGCCCGAGCGGGCCGGTGCCCGCTACGTGAAGACCTCGTGGTCCCCGGTCGTGTGGGGCGTCGCGGACATCGGCGGACCCGACGGTCTCGTGCAGCCGCTGACGGCTGCGCAGTACGCCACCGTGGGGCATCCCGCCGTCGAGGTCGTCGGACACGCGCCCGGATCGCAGTACGTGCGCCACCCGTCGTCACCCCAGGTCGTCGTCCTGCTGCCTGACGGGAGCCGCCGCCAGCTGACGGACGCCCAGTGGCGGGAGGCCGGCTCTCCGGCGGCGGCCGATGCCGACCGCGGGTACTACAAGGCTCCGTGGAGTGCGGCCATCCACGAGGTCACGCGGGCCGGCGCGGTGCGTCAGATCGGGTTCGCCGAGTGGGCGGCCGCGGGCACGCCCACCCCGGCGGCGCCGCGCATCACCTACGCCCGCACCTCGTGGTCGGATCGGGTCTGGGGCCTCATCACGTGGAGCACCGACCCGGCCGTCACGACCGTGCACCAGTCGGCGCCGCTGACGTGGGAGGAGTACGTCGCCGCCGGCCGTCCCGGGGTCGGGGTGGTCGGCCACATCCCTGGCTCGTCCTACGTCGCCTACACCTCGGAGCCGTCCGCCGTCTACGCGATCACCCCCGACGGAGCGCGGCACCGGCTCACCGCGGCGCAGCACGCGGCCGCGGGCAACCCCGCTGTGACGCCCCACCCCGGTGGCTGGGTCAGCGTCCCGTGGGCGCCGGACATCTTCTTCCTGAACGACCTGGGCGCGCCCGGCGGCCAGGCGGTCGACGCCGCGAGCTGGGCGGCGGCGGGGTACCCGGCTCCTCGCTCGGTGACCTCGATCCCCGGTGGCGAGTTCGTGCAGTACCAGTTCAGCTCGCTGATCTACCACCACGCGTACGGACGCTCGATGCGTGTGCCGTACGCCGGATGGGTCGCCGCGGGCGGACCGTCCCCGCGCATCGTGACCCACCCGAACGGCGTCCCGACCTTCGAGGGCCACGTCGTGCCCAACAAGTCCTTCGCCCTGCCGGCCTGGTTCGACCCGGGTGGCATCCACCCGACCGTGTCGGCCTCGTTCGCGGCGATGCAGGCCGACGCCGCCCGGTCAGGCATCTCGCTGCGGATCGTGTCGGGCTACCGCTCGTACTCGTACCAGGCGGGCCTGTACCAGCGCCGGGTGGTGAGCAGCAGCGTCGCCGAGGCCGATCGTTACGTCGCCCGGCCCGGGCACTCCGAGCACCAGACCGGGCTCGCCCTCGACATCAACTCGACCTCGCCCTCCTTCGCGGGCACGCCGGAGGGACGGTGGCTGGCCGCGAACGCCCACCGCTTCGGCTTCGTGATCCGGTACCCGGCCGGCAAGGAGCACGTCACGGGCTTCGCGTACGAGCCGTGGCACGTCCGCTACCTCGACCCCGCGCTGGCCACCCACCTGTACGTCAACGGCCTCACGGTCGAGGAGTACTTCGCGATCCCCTCGCGCTACTGACGCGCCCTTTCCAGGAGCGAGTTACACGCGTGTAGTTCTCCACAGGTGTGTACACAGCTGGGGAGAACTTCGGTCAGCTCTCGCCGTCCCCAAGACCGTCGACGGGCTGCACCTGCACGTCGTCCACCGTGTGGTCCTCGTCGAGCTGCACCAGGACCTGGGACTCGGGGAACTGGCGCGGCGCGGCGAACGCCAGCAGGACCGCGTCGGCGAACACGGCGGACGACACGAGCGTGAGGTCGTCGCGCAGGTCGGTCGGCTCCGCGACCGCCTCGTCACCGACGGCCTCCTCGATCTCGCTCGCGACCTCGTCGCGGATCGCCTGCCACCGGTCAGAACCCAGCTCGAGGAGACGCTCAGTCGTGCCGACGAGGGCGTCGAGGTCGACGTCCTCACCGGCCTCGAGGTCCTCCAGCTCGGGGTCGACGTTGAGCGTCAGCTCCTCGCCGGTCGCGGCGAGGCGCCCCGTGGCGACGACGAACCCGTCGTCGACCTCCGCCGTGGTGATGGCGTCGAGCACGACGAGGGCGTCAGCGAGGGACTGCAGGTCGGAGGTCATGGAACGAGCCTAGGACCCCCACCCCCGGGTGGTGGTCGTCGTCAGCCGCAGCAGCCCCCGGCTGAGGTCTCCTCCTCGAAGGCGCCTGAGCCACCGCACACGCCGGTGTCGGGAAGCGTCAGCTCGACCCGGGCCGCGGCCTCGTGATCGCCCGCGATCGCGGCGGCGACCGAACGTGTCTGCTCGAAACCGGTCAGGGCGAGGAAGGAGGTGGCCCGGCCGTAGGACTTCATGCCCACCGGGTAGAAGCCGGGCTCCGGCTGGGCCAGCTCGGTGGCACCGTGCGGGTAGACCGTGCCGCAGGAGTGCTCGTTCGGATCGATCAGTGGCGCGAGGGCGCGCGGCGACTCCAGCACCGGGTCGAGGTCGAGACGCAGCTCGGTCAGGAACGACAGGTCGGGGCGGAAGCCCGTGAGCGCGACGACCTCGTCGACGTCGTCGACCCGGACTCCGTCGTCGGACGTCAGCGCGAGACGGCCGTCCGGGCCGGAGTCGACGCGGGCGGTGCGGAAGCCGGTGACGGTCGTGACCGTGCCGTTCTCGACGGCGTTCCTCGCCTGCTGACCGAGCTCGCCGCGAGCGGGAAGCTCGTCCTGCCCGCTGCCGGCGAAGGCGGCCCCGACCGCCGGGCGGCGGACGAGCCACGTCACCCGGGTGCCGGGGTGCTGCTCGGCCATCGCGGCGAGTCCGATGAGCACGCCCTTCGCCGAGGCGCCCGTCCCGGCGACGACGACGTGCCGGCCGGCGAAGCGCGCCGCGACGGCATCGACGGTGAGGTCCGGCATGCGGTAGGTGACGCGGTCGCTCGCCTCGGGCTCGCCGATCGCCGGATACCCGTCGCTGCCGAGCGGGTTGGGGCTGCTCCAGGTGCCGGACGCGTCGACCACCGCGCGGGCGGCGACGGCCTCGCGGCCAGCCGGCGTGCGGACGTGGACGATGAACGCCGATGCGTCGCGGCCGGAGGTCACCAGACGGTCGCGGCCCGAACGCGTCACCGCGACGACCTGGTGGCCGAGCCGCACGCTGTCGCCGAGCGCGGCCGCCAGCGGATCCAGATAGGTCTTGACCCAGTCGTGGCCGGTCGGGTGGCGTCGCGGGTCGGGTGCATCCCATCCACGGTCGGCCAGGAGCTTCTCCGCTGCCGGGTCGACCAGCTCGGACCAGGGAGAGAACAGGCGGACGTGCCCCCAGTCGCGCACTGCCGCACCCGCGGCGGAGCCGGCCTCGAGCACGAGCACCGGGACGTTCCGCGTGCGCAGGTGCGCCGCAGCAGCCAACCCGGCGGGCCCGGCCCCGATCACGACCACAGGCAGGTTCGCGGTGTCCTCACTCATGACCGACACCTTCCTGGACGCCGAGGCTCTCGATCAGCCGCTCGACGCGGGCGCGGATCTCGTCGCGCACCTCGCGCACGATCTCGATGCCCTGACCCGCCGGGTCGGTCAGCACCCAGTCCTCGTAGCGCTTGCCGGGGAAGAACGGGCACTCGTCGCCGCAGCCCATCGTGATGACGACGTCGGACGCCAGCACGGCGTCGTCGGTGAGCTTCTTCGGCTGTTCGCCGGCGATGTCGATGCCGATCTCCGCCATCGCCTCGACGGCGACGGGATTGACCTGGTGGCCGGGCATCGAGCCGGCGGACCGGACGGCGATGCGGTCACCCGCGAGGTGGGCGAGGAACCCGGCGGCCATCTGGGACCGGCCGGCGTTGTGGACGCAGACGAACAGGACGGTGGGGATGCTCATGCGGTCTCTCCGGTCGGGGTGAAGTAGCGGCGTGACCAGAGGGCCACGTAGACGAGGCCCACCAGCACCGGCACCTCGATCAGCGGACCCACGACGCCCGCGAGGGCCTGGCCCGAGGTGGCGCCGAAGGTGCCGATCGCGACGGCGATGGCGAGCTCGAAGTTGTTGCCGGCCGCGGTGAAGGCGAGCGTGGCGGTCTTCGCGTAGCCGAGGCGGAGCGCGCGGCCGACGGCCATGCCGAGGGCGAAGGTGATCGCGAAGTAGGCCAGCAGGGGCAGGGCGATGCGGACGACGTCGAGCGGGTTGCTGGTGATCGCGTCACCCTGCAGGGCGAAGAGCAGCACGATCGTGAACAGCAGGCCGTAGAGCGCCCACGGACCGATGCGTGGCAGGAACGTGGTCTCGTACCAGTCGCGCCCCTTGGTCCGCTCGCCGACGACGCGCGTCAGGAACCCCGCCAGCAGCGGGATGCCGAGGAACACCAGGACACTGGCGGTGATGGCGCCGATCGAGAACTCCGCGCTGGTCGTCGAGAGGCCGAGCCACTCCGGCAGAGTCTGCAGGTAGAACCAGCCGAGCGCGGCGAAGGCGACGACCTGGAAGACGGAGTTGATCGCGACCAGAACGGCGGCGGCCTCGCGGTCGCCGCACGCCAGGTCGTTCCAGATCATGACCATCGCGATGCAGCGGGCCAGGCCCACGATGATGAGACCCGTGCGGTACTCCGGCAGGTCGGGAAGCAGCAGCCAGGCGAGAGCGAACATCAGGGCGGGGCCGACCAGCCAGTTCAGCGCGAGCGAGGCTCCGAGGAGCTTCCGGTCGCCGGTGACCCGCCGCGTCTCGTCGTAACGGACCTTCGCGAGCACCGGGTACATCATCACGAGCAGTCCGACGGCGATCGGCACCGAGATCGAGCCGATGGTGAACGACTCCAGGCCGTCGACCAGACCCTCCCACGTGCGTCCGAGCAGCAGTCCGACGGCCATGGCCGCGGCGATCCAGACCGGCAGGAACCGGTCGAGGGTCGAGAGCCTCACGGCGGTGTCAGGGGCGACGCCGGTGGTCGGCTGGGTCATGGGAGTCCTTCATCGAAGTTCGTCGATCCAGTGGAACCCTACCCATTCATCGACGGATGTCAATGTATAGGGCATACTGGGTCCATGGTCACGGAGCTCCCGGTCGTCGACGTCACCGACGCGTGCTGCGCCTCCGTCGTGGGCGAGGCGATGGACGCCGACACGGCAGCCACCCTCGCCTCGAAGTTCAAGGCCATCGGCGACCCCACCCGCCTGCGTCTGTTGTCGCTCGTCGCAGCCCACGAGGGCGCCGAGGCGTGCGTGTGTGACCTGACCGAGCCCGTCGCCCTGTCGCAGCCGACGGTCTCGCACCACCTCAAGGTCCTGGTGGAGGCCGGCCTCCTCACCCGTTCGAAGCGGGGCACGTGGTCTTACTACGCCTTGGTGCCCGGCGCGCTCGACGACCTCGCAGACCTGCTCCGCACACCTCTCACGGTCTGAGCATGGAACCGGTCGCCGTCGACATCCGACCGATCGCGGAACCCGACTGGGACGACGTGCGGCGCATCTACGCCGACGGCATCGCGACCGGGAACGCCACGTTCGAGACGGAGGTCGCAGAGCGCGAGGACCTCGAAGGGCGCTGGGTGACGGGACAGGTCTTCGTCGCCGTGATCGCCAATCGCGTGGTCGGCTGGACGTCGGTCTCGCCGACGTCGACGCGCGCGTGCTACCGAGGCGTCGGGGAGACGTCGGTGTACGTCGACTCCTCGGTGCGGGGGCGTCGGGTCGGTCGACAGCTCGTCGCTCACCAGGTCGCTGCGGCCGAAAAGGCCGGGTTCTGGACCCTGCAGACGTCCATCTTCCCGGAGAACGTCGCCAGCCTCCGGATCCACGAGGCCGCAGGATTCAGGGTCGTCGGTCGCCGCGATCGGATCGCGCAGCTGCACGGGGTCTGGCGCGACACGATCCTGCTCGAGTGGCGCTCGGCCGGCTCAGGTTCCTAGCTGCCGGCGCACGACCGCACGACCGCCGAGACCGAGCGCCAGCACGGCCACCCCCGCCAGGACCGACTCCCACGGAAGCGTCGCTGCCAGCACGAGGCAGCCGACGGCACCGACGACCTGCAGCACCCGCGGGTAGCGACGGTGGTCGGGAGCCTGGCGGTAGGCCGACACGTTGGCGACCAGGTAGTAGAGCAGCACCCCGAACGACGAGAACCCGATCGCCCCACGCAGGTCGACCACCGCGACCACGGCGCAGATCACGACGGCGACGAGAATCTCCGCGCGGTGCGGAACCGCGAAGCGCGGGTGCACGACCGCCAACGTCGAGGGGAGGTCGCCGTGCCGTGCCATCGCCAACGTCGTGCGGCCGATCCCGGCCACCAGGGCGAGCAGCGCCCCGAGCGTCGCAGCCGCGGCGGCCCCGCGGACCCAGGGCCCGGTCCAGTCCCAGCCACCGGCGCGGGCCGCGTCGACCAGCGGCTCGGCGGAGGCGGCGAGCCCGTCAGGTCCGAGCACGGCGAGCACGCTCCAGGCGACGGCCGCGTAGACCAGGAGGGCGATCGTGAGCGAGGCGACCACGGCTCGGGGGATGACGCGTGCCGGGTCGCGCACCTCCTCACCGAGGGTCGCGATGCGGGCGTACCCGGCGAAGGCGAAGAAGAGCAGCCCGGCCGACTGGAGGACTCCGTACACACCGCCGTCGACGGTGAGGGCGAGCGACGGTCCGGCTCCGTCGGACCGCGCTGCCGACGCGGCGACGATCACCAGCCCGAGGACGGCGAGCACCCCGACCACCAGGACCTTCGTGACGGCAGCCGTGCGGTGCACACCGAGGCAGTTCACCGTCGTCACGGCCACCACCGCTGCGATGCCGATCGCCTTCTCCCACCCGTCGGGCGCCACGTAGGCGGCGAGCACCATCGCCATCGCGGCACAGCTGGCGGTCTTGCCGACGACGAATGCCCACCCGGCGAGGAACCCGGCAGTCGGCCCGATCTGCTCGCGGCCGTAGAGATATGTGCCTCCGGCCGAGGGGTACTGGGCCGCCAGCTGCGCCGACGAGGTCGCGTTGCCGAGCGCGACGACTGCCGCGATCACGAGCCCGATCAGCAGACCCCCACCGGCCGCGGTGGCGGCGGGCGCGAACACCGAGAAGACGCCGGCGCCCATCATCGAGCCGACACCGATCGCGATCGCGTCGCCCAGGCCGAGCCGTCGGGCGAGCGGAGCGGGTGCGGTCATCCCGTCATCCTGCTGGACGAAGATGGCCGCCCGGTGTCCACCGTCCGGAGTGGCGGATGGACTCGGTCAGGGTCGGTGATCCCGGCGTGCCGTCGGCGCATGGTCCGGCGGCAGCGCGGGGTTGCCCCGCATACCGAGCACGGCGCCCGCGATCGTCAGCACCCGAGCGACCAGCCAGACGAGACCGCGCAGTGCTCGCCAGGCCAGACCGAGGGTCCTCCTCAGCACCGCTTTCATGCGCACCATCCGATCACGCCGTAGACCTGATCGATCATGGCAGGAAGTTCGCGACTAGCTGGAGCGTTCCGCGGGGTCCCTACGTGCACCCACCGCGAGACCTTGCGCGGTGACTCATCCGCGACGCAGCCGAGCGCAGCGCCTAGCTCGACTGCACCGCGAGGACGACGGTCAGCACCCCGACGGAAGCCGTCATCACGACCATCGCGATACGCATCCGTCGGGCTTGGATCGCGAGGAAGTCATCGCTCGCGTCAAGACGCGCCAGGGCCCGCATGCCCCGGAAGAGGCTCTCCCCGTACCGAAAGAACGCGGCGGTGAACAACGACAGGATGACGACTGGTGCGACCCATCCCAGGGTCTCGAGCATGGACGGAACTCTAGTCTCAAGTGGTGAGCTGAATAGCCGACCGTTCTCCAGATCGACGCCCCGATCTCTGGGCCTAAACTCCAGCCGTGGCTGAATCCGACCTCTCCCAGTTCCGCCAGAAGCTGTCTCCGCATCGCAAGCAGTTCGGGCAGTCCTTCTACATCTCCATCTTCGTCAGCGTCGGGACGGCCATCATCGGGACCGAGGTGGGAACGAGCAGGATGCCGATCTGGCACGTATTACAGGTCTTCTTGGTCGTGGCCACATTGACGTTCGGCGTCCTCTGGCTCTTCAGTGTCCGCTGGAAGGACAGCGAACCTGACCCGTCCTGACCACGGGAGAGCCCCGGCGTGGCGTCGGGGCTTCGACTGCTCGAACGAACCAGGCCGGTGCTGAGAGGATGGGGCCGGGCAATCGTTCGGCGTTCACCGATTACCCTCCGCTCATGCAGTTCTTCCACGTGTCCTCGGTGGGCAACCGTGCCTCCATCGAGTCGTACGGGCTCGATTGGACCTTGATGAACACGGCCCCGGGTATCGCCGGGAGTGCTTCGTCGGAGGTTGAGGGGTGCTTCCTGTGCCGTGACTTCGAAGTCGAGTGGTTCGCGAACGTCATCAACAACACCGGCGGTGCCGTTGACGTGTGGTTGGTGGACAGAGTCAACGCCGATGAGCTGCTTCCGGATCCGGATGGAAGCGGGCATCTTTACTGGCCAGGCCGGATCCCTTGCGATCGGCTCACTCTCGTGCGGACTGTCGACGCTCATCAGCAGACTGACTAGGTGCATCGAAGAGGAGCCCCCCCCCCGACGGGTCCTCGGAGATGAGGTCGACGAGCGACAGCGCTCGGAATCTCAGATGGAGCTGGTGGTGGAGCCTAGGGGACTCGAACCCCTAACCCCCTGCTTGCAAAGCAGGTGCGCTACCAATTGCGCCAAGGCCCCGTGGTGGGTCGAACGCTACCGCGATCAGACCCGGTCGGTGGTCTTCGACCACGGATCGTCGGCGGGACGACGGCCGCGGGCGATGGCCCAGGCCACGCCGGCGACGGTGAATCCGACGGCCAGGATCTTCTTCATGCCGACCTCCAGACGAAGGTGTGGTGGTGGGCCCAGCTGGACTTGAACCAGCGACCTCTTCCTTATCAGGGAAGCGCTCTAACCGAGCTGAGCTATGGGCCCGTAACAGCGATGAACTCTATCCCACGAGCACCGCCGCGAACGAATCGGGTCAGCCCCGATCGCGGAACGTGACCTGCACGCCGCCGACGAGATGGGTCGCCGCGTTGTAGAGCCGCGCCCCGATCGCTGCCAGCGCCGTCATGAGCACGACGTTGATGACCGAGAGCACCAGCGTGAGTCCGACGACGCGACCGAAGCCGAGATAGTTCTCGACGTCGAACGTGCCGTCTTCGCTGCTGAGCACCGAGTTCACGGTGTCGTTGAGGTTGTCCCAGACGCCCGTGACGTTCAGGACGACCCAGAACACCGTGACCGCGACGACCGCCACGATCATGAGGGCCGTCGAGATCACGAACGCGAGCTGCGTGACCGACCACGGGTCGACGTGCACCAGGCTGAGACGCGCCTGCCGGGTGACCGACGACTCGGGGCTCGACTGCGGCATGACGGGCTCCTGCTTCGGCTCGACCGGCTCGTCGGTGACCCGCGGGAAGACCGAGGTCGAGGCCGGGTCGCCCGCGACGGTGCGGGCGTAGTCGGCCGCCGTCATCGGCCGGCTCGGCGGCGTGGTCGAGGTCGAGGTCGAGGACGTCTGGTCGTTGCGCGCCGACGACGAGGTGGTGGCGGTCTTCTTCGCCGCCGGCTTCCGGGCCGGTGCCTTCTTCGCCGCGGTCTTCTGCGGCGACTTCTGGGCCGGCTTGGAGACCGCGCGGTCGGGCGTCACGTCGTCCGCCGGCGGGTCGTCGGCGGGCGGGTTCTCGTCGCGGGACGCACCGTTGCCGGTGGTCGGGGGACGGGGCACGGGGCCGGGCTCCTGGTCCTCGCTCACGCCTCTGCCTCACCCTCCGTCGACTCGGGCGACTCCTCGTCACCCTCCGTGGCCACCGGCTCCGCGTTGCGCGCAATCGTGACGACTCGGTCGTCACCCTTGAACTTCACGAAGCTGACTCCCATCGTGCCACGGCCCGTGGGATTCACGCCGGAGACGAGGCTACGGGTGATCTGGCCATTCGACGTCACACTGATGACGTCGTCGGTGTCGCGGAGCACCAGACCGCCGACGAGCTCGCCGCGCGTCTCGCTGATCTGCATCGCCTTGATGCCGATGCCGCCGCGGCCCTGGAGCCGGTACTCGCCGACGAACGTCTTCTTGGCGAAGCCGCCGTCGGTGACGGTGAAGACGTAGAGCTTCTCCTCGTCCGGCACCTCCTCCTCGTCGAGGGCGGCGTGCCGGGCGCGGATGACCGAGAGCGACAGCAGCTCGTCCTCACCGCGGAACTTCATGCCCGTGACGCCGGAGGTGGCGCGACCCATGGGCCGCAGCTGCTCGTCGTCGGCCCGGAAGCGGATGGCCTGCGCGTGCTTGGAGATCAGCAGCAGGTCGTCGTCGGCACTGACGACCTCGGCACCGATCAGCTCGTCGTCCTCGTCGCGGAAGTTGATCGCGATGACGCCGGCCTGACGCGGGCTGTTGTAGTCGGCCAGTCGCGTCTTCTTGACCAGGCCCTTGCGCGTGGCGAGCACGAGGTACGGCTCCTGCTCGTAGTCGCGGATCGCGAGCACCTGGGCGATCTGCTCGTCCGGCTGGAACGACAGCAGGCCGGCGACGTGGCCGCCCTTCGCGTCGCGCCCCGCCTCGGGCAGGTGGTACGCCTTCGCGCGGTAGACGCGCCCGGCGGTCGTGAAGAACAGGATCCAGTGGTGCGCCGTCGTCGGGAACAGGTGCTCGACGTAGTCGCCGTCGCGCAGCTGGGCACCGCGCACGCCCTTGCCGCCGCGGTTCTGCACCCGGTACAGGTCGGTCTTGGTGCGCTTGGCGTAGCCGCCGGCCGTGATCGTGACCACGACCTCCTCGTCGGGGATGAGGTCCTCGTCGGAGAGGTCGCCGTCGGCGGGGATGATGCGCGTGCGGCGGTCGTCGCCGTACTTGTCGACGATCTCGGCCAGCTCGGTCGAGACGATCGAGCGCTGACGCTCGTCGGAGCCGAGGATGTCGAGGTAGTCGGCGATCAGGCGCTCGAGCTCGGTGAGCTCGTCCATGATCTTCTGACGCTCGAGGGCCGCGAGGCGACGCAGCTGCATCTCGAGGATCGCGTTGGCCTGCAGCTCGTCGATCTCCAGCAGGCCGATCAGGCCCGTGCGAGCCTCGTCGACCGTGGGGCTGCGGCGGATCAGCGCGATGACGTCGTCGAGCGCGTCGAGCGCCTTGGCCAGACCGCGGAAGATGTGCGCGCGCTCCTCGGCCTTGCGCAGGCGGAACTCCGTGCGACGGCGGATCACGCTGATCTGGTGCGTGATCCAGTTCGAGATGAAGCCGTCGAGGCTCAGCGTGCGCGGGACGTCGTCGACGATCGCGAGCATGTTCGCGCTGAAGTTCGTCTGCAGGTCGGTGAACTTGTAGAGGTTGTTCAGCACGACCCGGGCGACGGCGTCGCGGCGGATCTCGACGACGATGCGGCGGCCGACGCGCGAGCTGGACTCGTCGCGCAGGTCGGAGATGCCCTGGAGGCGCCCGGAGTTGACCAGCTCGGCGATCTTGCGCATCAGCGCATCGGGGTTGACCTGGTACGGCAGCTCCGTGACGACGAGCTGGATCCGGCCCTTCGTGTCCTCCTCGATGTTGACGATCGCGCGCATCGTGACCGAGCCACGACCCGTGCGGTACATCTCCTCGATTCCGCTGGTGCCGACGATGAGGCCGTGCGACGGAAAGTCGGGGCCCTTGATGCGCTCGATCAGCGCGGCCTGCAACTCCTCGCGCGACGCACCCGGGTTCGCCAGCGCCCACTGGGCACCCTCGGCGACCTCGCGCAGGTTGTGCGGCGGGATGTTGGTGGCCATGCCGACCGCGATGCCGGCGGAGCCGTTGACGAGCAGGTTCGGGATGCGCGACGGGAGCACCGTCGGCTCGGCGGACCGGCCGTCGTAGTTCGGCTTGAAGTCGACGGTCTCCTCGTCGATGTCGCGCACCATCTCCATCGCGATGGGCGCGAGCTTGCACTCGGTGTACCGCATCGCGGCGGCCGGGTCGTCGCCCGGCGAGCCGAAGTTGCCCTGGCCGAGGATCATCGGCGCGCGCATGACCCACGGCTGCGCGAGGCGCACGAGGGTGTCGTAGATCGCGGTGTCGCCGTGCGGGTGGTACTGACCCATGACGTCACCGACGATGCGGCTGCACTTGCTGAAGCCGCGGTCGGGGCGGTAGCCGCCGTCGTACATCGCGTAGAGCACGCGGCGGTGCACGGGCTTCAGGCCGTCGCGCACGTCGGGCAGCGCACGCGAGACGATCACGCTCATCGCGTAGTCGATGTACGAGCGCTGCATCTCCTCCTGCAGCTCGACGGGTTCGATCCGGTCGCGCTCGATCGGGGTGTCAGTCACGTGTCAGTCCTTCGGGAGGTACCTGGAAGAGAGGAAGCGGGTCGACATCAGATGTCGAGGAAGCGGACGTCCTTGGCGTTGCGCTGGATGAAGTTGCGGCGCTGCTCGACGTCCTCGCCCATGAGGATCGTGAACATCTCGTCGGCCACCGCGGCGTCGTCGAGGGTGACCTGACGCAGCACGCGCGCGTCGGGATCCATCGTGGTGTCCCAGAGCTCGGAGTCGTTCATCTCGCCGAGACCCTTGTAGCGCTGCACCGGGGCCTCCTTCGGCAGACGGCGACCGGCCTCCTCGCCCGCGGTGAGCAGCACGTCACGCTCCCGGTCGGAGTAGGCGAGCTCGTGCGGCGCGTTGGTCCACTTGATCTTGTACAGCGGCGGCTGCGCGAGGTAGACGTGGCCGGCGTCGATGAGCTGCTTCATGAAGCGGAACAGCAGGGTCAGCAGCAGCGTGGTGATGTGCTGGCCGTCGACGTCGGCATCGGCCATCAGCACGATCTTGTGATAGCGCAGCTTCGCGATGTCGAAGTCGTCGTGCACACCGGTGCCGAGCGCGCTGATGATCGCCTGGACCTCGGCGTTCTGCAGGATCTTGTCGATCCGCGCCTTCTCGACGTTCAGGATCTTGCCGCGCAGCGGGAGGATCGCCTGCGTGCGCGGGTCGCGGCCGCCCTTGGCCGAGCCGCCGGCCGAGTTGCCCTCGACGATGAAGACCTCGCACTCCTCGGGGCTGCGGCTGGAGCAGTCGGCGAGCTTGCCCGGGAGGCCACCGCCACCGAGGAAGCCCTTGCGGTTGCGCGCCAGGTCGCGGGCCTTGCGGGCGGCCATGCGGGCGCTCGCGGCGTCGATCGACTTGCGCACGATGGTCTTGCCCTCGGCGGGGTTCTGCTCGAGCCAGGCGCCGAGCTCCTCGTTGAGCACCTGCTGCACGAAGCCCTTGGCCTCGGTGTTGCCGAGCTTGGTCTTGGTCTGACCCTCGAACTGCGGCTCCTCGAGCTTGATCGAGATGATCGCGGTGAGCCCCTCGCGGATGTCGTCACCCGTGAGGCGGTCCTCCTTCTTCTTGATCAGGTTGTTGGCCTCGGCGAAGCGGTTGACCGTCGTGGTCAGCGCCGCGCGGAAGCCCTCCTCGTGGGTGCCGCCCTCGTGGGTGTTGATCGTGTTGGCGAAGGTGTGGACCGACTCGCTGAAGCTCGCGTTCCACTGCATCGCGAGCTCGAGCGAGAGACCGGCACCCTGGTCCTCGCGCTCGATGCTGATGATGTCGCGGTGGATCGGGAGCTTCCCGCCGACGTTGATGTGCTGGACGTAGTCGACCAGGCCCTCGGAGTAGCAGAACTCGACGCGTCGCTCGATCTCGTCGCTGTCGGCCGTGCCGCCCTCGGGATCGTCGCCCGCGTGGTCGCGCTCGTCGATCAGCTCGATGCGCAGGCCCTTGTTGAGGAAGGCCATCTCGCGGAAGCGGGTCTTGAGCGTCTCGTAGGAGTACTCGGTGCTCTCGAAGATCGTCTCGCTCGCGTAGAACACCTGCGTGGTGCCGGTCTCGTCGGTGGCCTCGCCGCGCTCGAGCTCGGCCGCGGGCACGCCGTCGTGGAAGGTCTGCTTCCAGACGTAGCCGTCGCGGCGGACCGTCGTGTGCATCGTGGTGCTGAGCGCGTTGACGACCGAGATGCCGACGCCGTGCAGACCGCCGGAGACCTTGTAGCCGCCGCCGCCGAACTTGCCGCCGGCGTGCAGCGAGGTGAGCACCAGCGTGACGGCCGGGATCTTCTCGATCGGGTGCTCGTCGACAGGGATGCCACGGCCGTCGTCGACGACCTTGACGCCGCCGTCGTCCTGCAGCGTGACGACGATGCGCGTGGCGTGGCCGGCCAGTGCCTCGTCGACGGAGTTGTCGACGACCTCGTAGACGAGGTGGTGCAGACCGCGCTCTCCGGTCGAGCCGATGTACATGCCGGGGCGCTTGCGCACCGCCTCCAGCCCCTCGAGCACCTGGATGTTGCTGGCGTCGTATCCCGTCGAAGCGGGCGTGGCGGGATCTGGAGTTTGGGTCACCTGAACAGTATAGAGGGCTGTTGAGAGCGTCTGAGCGATCACACCCCCGTGTCGGGCCTCGACTCGTCAGACGCACTTCCGGCTGAGAGCCCGTTGAAGGGCCCTTGGAGCGTCTCGCAGGGCCGCGTCCGGACCCCGGATCGAGATCGGCGGAGTTCGGACCGCTCACGGGCGCGGCGACCGACCGATCGGACCGCGCGCCGCCGTCGGTCGATCTTGCCGGGATGCGGCACAGTGGAGCGCATGGCTCTGACGGACCTCGGCACAGCCCCCACGCGCTCTGCGGCGGGGGGTTCCAGTGTGCGCCCGCGCGCGGCTGCGGCCGCAGCGGTCGCGGCCCTCGCCTTCCTCGCGGTGACGGCGGTCGCGCTGTGGACCGCATCGGGCCAGGACCTCGACCAGACGTCGATGACCACGGTGGTCGCCGGGCGCGACACGCAGCTCGCGGTGCTGAGCGTGCTCGGGTACGTCTCGATCGCTGCCGTCGCGATCGTCGCCGCAGGTTCTGTGGCCCTGGCGCTGGTGCGGGGCGAGGTGCGCCTCGCGGTCGCCGCCCTGGGCGTGATCGGCGGAGCCAACCTGACGACCCAGCTGCTCAAGCACGGCGTGCTCGAGCGCTCCGACGTCGTGGGCGGCATCGTCGCGCACAACAGCCTGCCGAGCGGTCACACGACGGTCGTCGCCGCGGCACTCGGCGCCCTGACCCTCGTCAGCCCCACCTGGCTGCGGCCCGTCGTGCTCACGGCCGGCTCTTTCGCCGTGACCCTCACCGGCGCCTCGACCGTCGTGGCCGGCTGGCACCGCCCCGCCGACGTCATCGCTGCCGTGCTCGTCTGCCTGGCCTGGACCGGACTCGCGGCCCTGCTCGTCGGCGGCCGCGTGCGCCGCTCGACCGGGGGTCTCGCGGCGACGTTGATCGGATCCGCGGCCGCGATCGTGTTCCTCATCGTCATCGGCGTGCGCCCCTCGGACGGGTGGGACGGCATCGTCACCTCCGGTCTGGTGCTCGGTGCCGTCGCCCTGGTCACCGCGGTGACCGCCGCGATCATGGACCGCATCTCCCCGGCCCACTAGGTGGCTGGGGCTCCCCCTTCGAGGCTCCTCGTTCCTCGTCGCACCTCAGGGGGCGGATGTCTTGCCGTCCCCTGAGGTGCGAGGAACGAGCCTCGAAGGGGACACCTCCACCGCCGGAGGGCGTCGGGGCTACCCGTACGTGTCTCGGGGGCCGCGGCCGCCGCGGACCGTGCGCTTGCCGTGCTTCCACGACGGGGCCTCGGGGCCGCGCACGTCGATGCGGATGACCGATCCGTGACCGAGCTCCTCGTTGAGTCGCGCGACGATGCGCGGCGCGAGCAGCTGCAGCTCCTTGCGCCACGCGGTGGAGTCGGCGCGGACCGAGACGACCTGGTCGGCGTAGCCGTCGACGAGCGAGTGCTGGGCGATGTCGGGCCCCACGATGGACGACCAGTCGGTGAACACCCGCGAGGCGGCGAGCTGGTCGGTCCAGCCCTGCTGGTCGACCAGGTCACCCAGCGCGGACGAGAGCGACACCGCGTCGTCGCGGTCGTGACGCTGACCGCCGGCCTGCTGAGGCCGGCGCTTCGGCTTGCCGCGACGTCGCGGGTTCTCACCCGGCTCGGTCGCGCGGTACGACTGGGCCATCTGCCGGGCGAGCCGCAGCGGGTCGTCGCGGTCGTCTGCCTTCGCCGGATCGCTGGGGTCAGTCATCGAGGACCTTCCCGTCGGCCACGCGGAAGCGACGGCCCTGGAGCCCGGGCGGGACGTCGCCCGGCACCGCGGCGGTGACGAACACCTGCTCGACGCCCTCGGCCATCGCCGCGAGGTGGTCGCGGCGGCCGGTGTCGAGCTCGGCGAAGACGTCGTCGAGGATCAGGATCGGGTCGTCGGCGCCCTGGTCGGGCGAGCGCAGGTGGTCGAACGAGGCGAGTCGCAGCGCGAGCGCCAGCGACCACGACTCGCCGTGGCTGGCGTAGCCCTTCGCGGGCAGCTCGCCGATGCGCAGCTCGACGTCGTCGCGGTGCGGCCCGACCAAGGTCACGCCGCGGTCGAGCTCGTCGCGCCGGCGCTCGCCGATGGTGCGGAGCAGCAGCTCGCGGCACGCGTCGACGTCGCGCGGGTGCTCGTGGTGCGGCACGCCGGTCTTGGCGACGTAGGTGGCGAACACGTCGCGGCGGGCTTCCGCTGCCGAGGCGGCGACGCCCGCGTGGCGCTCGGCCAGGTGCGGCGCGAGCTCGTCGAGCACGGCGAGCCGGCGGGCGGTGATCTCGCCGCCCAGCTGGGCGAGCTTCTCGTCCCAGACCTCTAGTGTCGACAAATCGACTTGTCGACCTCTGGCCGACTTGAGCAGCGTGTTGCGCTGGCGGAGCGTGCGCTCGTAGTCGGCCTTCACGCCCGCGAGCCGCACCGACTGCATGACCAGGTGGTCGTCGAGGAAGCGTCGCCGGTCCGAGGGATCGCCCTTGACCAGCGCGAGGTCCTCCGGCGAGAACAGCACGGTGCGCACCGTGCCGAGCAGGTCGCGCACCCGCGGGAGGTCGGAGCGGTTGACCCGCGCGCGGTTGCTGCGGCCCGGGTTGATCTCGACCTCGATCAACGCCGACCGGTCCTGCCGCACGACCTCGGCCCGCACGACGGCTCGCTCGGTGCCGGCGCGCACGAGCGGGGTGTCGGTCGAGACGCGGTGCGAGTCGAGTCGCGCCAGGTAGTCGACGGCCTCGACGAGGTTGGTCTTGCCCTGGCCGTTCGCACCGATGAAGGCGATGGGCCCGGCAGCCAGCTCGACGTCGACGTCCGCGTAGGAGCGGAAGTCGTGCAGGGACAGCCGTGCGACGTGCACGTCAGCTCGCCGAGGGCGGCTCACCCGTGCCGGGCTCCGCAGCGGCGCGCACGGCGTGACCGCCGAACTGCTGACGCATCGCCGCGATGGCCTGCATCGCGGGCGACTCGTCCTGGCGCGACTGGAAGCGGGCGAACAGGGACGAGGCGATGACGTGCATCGGCACGGCGTGCTCGATCGCGGCCTCGACGGTCCAGCGACCCTCGCCCGAGTCGTCGGCGTAGCCGCGGATCTTCGACAGGCCCGGATCGTCCTCGAGCGCCTGCACGAGCAGGTCGAGCAGCCAGGACCGCACGACGGTGCCCTCGCGCCACGAGTCGAGCACGGCCGGGACGTCGTCGACGAGATCGGTCTTCTCGAGCAGCTCGAAGCCCTCGGCGTAGGCCTGCATCATGGCGTACTCGACACCGTTGTGGACCATCTTGGCGAAGTGGCCGGAGCCGACCTTGCCGGCGTGGACGAAGCCGCCGGTCTTCTCGGCACCCTCGGCGGCATCGGGACGCAGTGCGTCGAAGACGGGCTGCACCGTCTCGACGTCGGACGCATCGCCGCCGACCATCAGCGCGTAGCCGTTCTCGCGACCCCAGACCCCGCCGCTGACGCCGCAGTCGAGGTAGCCGATGCCCTTGGCGGAGAGCTGCTCGGCGTGCGCGATGTCGTCGGTCCAGCGGGAGTTGCCGCCGTCGACCACGATGTCGCCCTCGCTCAGCAGCTCGGCGAGATTGGTGACCGTGGCGCGGGTCGGGTCGCCAGCCGGGACCATGACCCACACGACCTTCGGGCTGGGCAGGGCGTCGACGAGCTCGGCCAGCGAGCCGACGTCGCTGACCTCCGGGTCGCGGTCGAAGCCGGTGACGGTGACGTCGCGCTCGCGAAGACGCTCGCGCATGTTGCCGCCCATCTTGCCCAAGCCGATGAGTCCGAGGTGCATCGTGCCCTCCAAAAAAGGGGAAGTCAGGTCTGGAGACGAACCGGCATGATCAGGTAGCGGAACGCGCCGTCGGGCTCCGCGCCGATCTCGCCGACACCGCTGATCGCGGCAGGCTTGGTGTGCTGGGTGAAGGCCAGGTGCACGACGGGGTCGGACATCACGCCGAGTCCCTCGAGCAGGTACGAGGGGTTGAAGCCGATCGAGATGTCGGCACCGTTGACGGTGGCCTCGATCGACTCGCTGGCCTGGGCCTCGTCGCCCGTGCCGGCCTCGAGCAGCAGCGTGCCCTCGGAGAACGACAGGCGGATCGGGGTGTTGCGCTCGGCGACGAGCGCGACGCGCTTGACTGCGTCGACGAGCTCGTGGGTCGCGACGAAGGCGATGGTCTCGGGGGTGGCCGCGAACAGCTGGCGGACGCGCGGGAAGTCGCCCTCGAGCAGGCGCGTGGTGGTGCGGCGGGTGCCGTTGCCGACCGTGCCCTCGAAACCGATCAGGCCGTCGCCGGCCTCGCCGGACGAGACCGCGATCGAGATGTCGCTGCCGCCGGCGAAGGAGCGCGCCGTCTCGCCGAGCACGCGGGCCGGCACCAGGGCACGGGCCGACAGGTCGCTGGCCTCGGGGAACCACTGCAGGTCGCGCAGGCTGGCGCGGAATCGGTCGGTCGCCATGAGCGAGATCGTGGATCCCTCGAGCTCGAGCCGCACGCCCGTGAGCAGCGGCAGCATCTCGTCGCGGCCCGCGGCCGCTCCGGCCTGCTGGACCGCGGTGACGAACGAGTCGGCCTTGACCGTGCCCGTGGCGGTGGGCATCTGCGGGAGGCGCGGGTACTCCTCGACCGGCATGGTCTGGAGGCTGAACCGGGCGCTGCCGCACTCGACGCGCACCTTGGTGCCCTCGAGGCTGACGTCGACCGGCTTGCCGGGGAGCGACTTCACGATCTCGCTCAGCAGGCGGCCGCTGACGAGCGCGCGTCCGTCGGCGCTGACCTCGGCCGGCAGCGTGGCCCGCGTCGAGGTCTCGTAGTCGAATCCCGAGAGCGTGAGCCCGTCGGAGCCCGCCTCGATGAGGAGCCCTGCCAGGACCGGGACGCTCGGACGGACCGGGAGACTGCGAGCAGTCCACGCGACGGCGTCGGCGAGGGTGTCGCGTTCGATCCTGAACTTCACGTAGGGGCCTTTCGGACAACGAGCGACGGGTGTCGGTGAGTGCATCCTGCCACGGCAGTGGACACGATCCTAGGCCAGGGCGAGGCCAGAGGGGTCTGTCCACACACCGGGCGCCGTGACCCCTTCAACGAGTTTCCAGGTGTCTATAACGGTAGTAGTAGTGGTAGCACCTGTGGATCCTGTGGAGAAATGACATTCTTCCTGCATCCGCAGCAGATCTGCCGGTGGACGGGCGGTGGACAACCTCGGGCGTCCGCCCCGTGGGCGTGTGGACGGCGCGGGCGGGTTCACACGGCGTTCACATCACGACATCTTGTATCCACCTGAGGTGGAGACTTACCCACAACGCTGTCCCCAAGCTGGGGACAAGAGATTCCGGGCATGGCGAGGCCTCGACGGGGTCTCCCGTCGTCGTCTCGCGCGGCTCAGGACTGGCGAGCCTGCTGCTTGATGCGGTTCGTCAGCTCGGTGACCTGGTTGAAGACCGCGTGCTTCTCGGTCATGAGGGCACCGATCTTGCGCACCGCGTGCATCACGGTGGTGTGGTCGCGCCCGCCGAACTCCTGGCCGATCTTGGGCAGCGACATCTCGGTGAGCTCTCGGCACAGGTACATGCCGATCTGGCGGGCCAGCACGAGGTCGCGCGAGCGGTTCGTGCCGCAGATCTCCTCGATGGAGAACTCCGAGTAGGCCGACGTCTGCGCGATGATCAGCGCACTCGTGACCTCCGGGTCGCCGCCGGCGCTGACCAGGTCCTTCAGGACGATCTGCGACAGGTTCATGTCGACCGGGGTCTTGTTGAGGTTCGCGAACGCCGTGACGCGGATGAGCGCGCCCTCGAGCTCGCGGATGTTGGTCTGCACCTTGGTGGCGATGAACTCCAGCACGTCGGCCGGCACGGTGAGGCCGTCGTTCGCGGCCTTCTTGCGCAGGATCGCGATGCGGGTCTCGAGCTCGGGCGGCGTGACGTCGGTCGTGAGGCCCCACTCGAACCGGTTGCGCAGCCGCTCCTCGAGCGTCTTGAGGTTCTTGGGCGGACGGTCGGACGTCATGACGATCTGCTTGTTCTCGTTGTGCAAGGCGTTGAACGTGTGGAAGAACTCCTCCTGCGTCGCTTCCTTGCCCTCGATGAACTGGATGTCGTCGACCAGCAGGACGTCGATCTCGCGGTACTTGCGCTTGAGCTCGCCGGTGCGGCGCTCGCCGATCGCGTTGATGACGTCGTTCGTGAACTCCTCGGTGTTGACGTAGCGCACCCGCGACGACGGGTAGAGACCGAGGACGTAGTGGCCGATCGCGTGCAGCAGGTGCGTCTTGCCCAGGCCGGAGTCGCCGTAGATGACGAGCGGGTTGTACGCCTTGCCCGGAGCCTCGGCCGTGGCGACCGCTGCCGCGTGGGCGAAGCGGTTGGACGAGCCGGTGACGAAGTTCTCGAAGAGGTAGCGGGGGTTGAGCCGTGCCTCGGCGATGTTGGCGGGGCGGCCCGTGACGGGGGTGGGCGCCGGCCCCCACTGCGGCACGAAGTGGTCCTCGTCGTCGTCCTCGTCGAGGTCGAGCACCGTGTGCCGATTCGGGATCTCGTCGGGGACGAGCGCCTCGGGCGGGCTGATGCTGGCGTCGATCGTGACGACCAGCCGGACCTCGGTGCCGAGCTCACGGCTCAGCGCCTGCTCGAGCACGGGGCGGACGCGCGACTCGAGCTGCGCCCGGGCGAGGTCGTTCTGCACCGCGGCGATGACGATGTCGTTGTGGAAGCTCAGCGGAACGGCGGGGAAGACCCACACGCGGGCACCGGGCGAGAGGCGGTCGACGGCGGCCTGCCAGGCGGCCGAGAGATCAGCCTCCGAGGTAGACGCGGATCCGTCGGACATGTGGCCTCCATTGGGTCCACACGGTTTTCCACATGGTGTGCACGTAGATGGCCCGGACCACTTTGAACTGTGGACAACTTGGTACCGCGGTGACGCTAGCAGCGCGCCGCGGCACCACACAAGCCAGTTCTGCACAATCTGCCAAGTCTCTCGGCGTGTCGTGTGGACGGCTCGTGCTGCACAGGAGTAGGACGGTCGGTTTGACCACTGTCTGAGGACCCCCGTACCGTTGGACAGTCGCGCGACCGTTGGCCGCGTACCCGCGACCCGGAGCCCTCGCAGGCGCCGGCGATGTCGTGGGTGAGCGGTGATCGTCGATTCGATCATTGATTTCCCCTCGAGAAGGACACTCCCGTGAGCAAGCGCACTTTCCAGCCGAACAACCGTCGTCGCTCCAAGAAGCACGGCTTCCGCCTCCGCATGCGCACGCGTGCCGGCCGCGCCATCCTGGCGTCGCGCCGCAACAAGGGCCGCGCGAAGCTCTCTGCCTGATCTCGTGCTGCTGCACAGGGCTGATCTCGTGCTGTCGCACAGCGCTGATCTCGTGCTGTCGCACCGGGCCTGATCGGTGCTCCCCCAGGCGGCGCGGATGCGTGACGGCGACGAGTTCCGTCGCACGATCCGTCGCGGCGCCTCGGCGTCGACCGGAACGGTCGTCACGCACCTGGCGCTGACCGACGAGCTCGGCGTGCGCGTCGGTCTCGTGGTCGGCAAGAAGGTCGGCAACGCGGTCGTCCGCAACCGGGTCAAGCGTCGCATCCGTCACGCTCTGCGCAGCGAGCTCGCGGGGCTGCCCGCGGGCAGCCGCGTGGTCGTGCGGGCCCTCGCCCCTGCGGCCGAGAGCACCGACCTGGCGGGCGACGTGATCGGCAGCCTGCAGCGCGCGTCGCGGCGGTCGTCGGCCGGTCGGGTCTGAGTCCGGGATGCTCCGCCTGCTGCTGATCGGCCTGCTGAAGGCCTACCGGTTCGCCATCAGTCCCCTGTACGGCCAGGTCTGTCGGTACCATCCGACGTGTTCGGCCTACGCCCTCGGCGCCGTCGAGACGCATGGTGCGTTCCGCGGTTCGTGGCTCGCCCTGCGACGCTTGCTGCGGTGCCACCCCTGGAGCCCTGGCGGGTACGACCCCGTCCCCCCGACATCGGCCACGACGCCGGTGTCCCACTGAGGAGTAAACGTGGAGATCTTCAGCGCGATCGGTTCGGCGATCATGACACCGCTGTACTACGCGGTGTCCGCCGTCCTGAAGGCTTGGCACTGGGGGTTCGATCACATCCCGGGCCTGAGCGACGGCTGGGTGTGGGTGCTGTCCATCATCGGCCTGACGATCACGATCCGGGCGATGCTGATTCCGCTGTTCGTCAAGCAGATCAAGAGCAGCCGCAACATGCAGCTCCTGCAGCCCAAGATCAAGGAGCTGCAGAAGAAGTACGGCCACGACCGTGAGCGCCTGACCCAGGAGCAGATGAAGCTCTGGAAGGAGACGGGCACCAACCCGTTCGCCTCGTGCCTCCCGCTCCTGGCGCAGATGCCGATCTTCTTCGCGCTGTTCCGCACGATCGACCAGGCGGCCAAGAAGGGCGCCGACGGCGCCAAGGGATTCCTGACGCGCGAGGACGCCACCTCGTTGAGCCAGTCGGAGTTCCTCGGCGGCCGCATCGCCGACACCTTCATCAACGCCGAGCACCTGCAGACGCAGGTCATCGCGATCTTCCTGGTCATCGTCATGTGCGCGACGCAGTTCCTGACGCAGCGCCAGCTGATGGCCAAGAACATGCCGGCCGACGCGCTGAACGGCCCGTACGCCCAGCAGCAGAAGATGCTGCTCTACATCCTTCCCCCGGTCTTCGCCGTCGGCGGCATCTTCTTCCCGATGGGCGTGCTCTTCTACTGGGTCACCTCGAACTTCTGGACCATGGGTCAGCAGTTCTACGTGATCCGTCGCAACCCGGCACCGGGGACTCCCGCCTTCAAGGCGAAGCAGCAGCGTGACGCTGCCAAGGGCAAGGACGTCGCTGCCGACCCGAGCACCGTGGTCGACGAGATCGTGAAGCCCAAGCCGCGTCAGCAGCCGAAGAAGCAGACTCGCAACCAACGCAAGAAGGGTGGCCGCTGATGAGCGCCGACGCCGCGAAGCTGGAGGCCGAGGGCGACATCGCCGCGGACTTCCTCGAAGGCCTGCTGGACATCGCCGATCTTGACGGCGACATCGACATGGACGTCGACGGAGATCGTGCCGCGGTCTCGATCGTCGGCGGAAGCCTGACGCACCTGGTCGGCTCCGACGGTCAGGTGCTCGACGCGCTGCAGGAGCTGACGCGCCTGGCCGTCTACCGCCAGACGGGCGAGCGCAGCCGGTTGATGCTCGACATCGCGGGATACCGCGAGGGCCGTCGGGCCGAGCTGCGCGAGGAGGCCGCCGGCGCCGTCGCGGCGATCCGCGACGGGTCCGAGCGCATCGACCTGGCTCCGATGTCGGCGTTCGAACGCAAGATCATCCACGACGTCGTGGCCGAGGCCGGGCTGCGCAGTGAGTCCGAGGGCGACGAGCCCCGTCGCTTCGTGGTGGTTCTCCCCGCCGGTGCGTGATGTCCGTTTCACGTGAAACGGAACCTCCCGAGGGATCTGCCGATCTGTTCGGCGACGCCTGGCCCCAGGCGCAGCGCTACGCCGAGCTGTTGAGCACCTGGGGTGTCGACCGCGGCATGATCGGTCCCCGTGAGGTCCCGCGGCTGTGGGAGCGCCACCTGCTGAACTGCGTGGTGGTGACCCCGCGACTCCCCCAGGGGTCGACTGTCGCCGACGTTGGCACCGGCGCCGGTCTGCCAGGCGTCGTGTGGGCGATCGCGCGACCCGACATCCGCATGACCCTGGTCGAGCCGCTGCTGCGCCGCGTCTCGTTTCTCGAGGAGGTCGTCGCCGACCTCGGTCTGACCAACGTCGAGATCGCTCGCTCCCGCGCCGAGGACCACCCCGGTCGCTACGACGTCGTCACGGCACGCGCGGTGGCGGCTCTCGACAAGCTCACGACCTGGTGCTGGCCGCTGGTCGCGCCCGGTGGGGTGCTGCTCGCGATGAAGGGCCGCTCGGCCCCGGACGAGGTCGAGGCGGCCCGTCCACTGCTCGGACGTCTGGGTGTGACCGACGTTCGGATCGAGTCCTATGGTGATCTCGCGGTTCCGACCACGGTCGTCGAGCTGACCCGCTGACCACCCGCTTGACCCCATTGCGCGACCCAGACCAGCGTTTCACGTGAAACCAGAAGAGGAGGTGGAGGAGATGGCTGCTGTGCATCCCGACGACTCGACCCCGCTCGCCCGCGCTGCCGAGGAGCACGTCGCCCTCGCCCGCAAGGTCGACGCCATCGTGCACCTCCCCCGGCCGGAGAAGACCCGGATCTTCGTGGTGGCGAACCAGAAGGGTGGCGTCGGCAAGACGACGACCACCGTGAACCTCGCCGCTGCGATGGCCGTCAAGGGCCTGCGCGTCCTGGTGATCGACCTGGACCCCCAGGGCAACACCTCCACCGCGCTCGACATCCCGCACTCCGAGGGCACGGCCGGCGTCTACGAGGCGCTCGTCGAGGGCGAGTCGATCGACGCGCTCGTGCAGCCGTGCCCGGCCCACGAGAGCATCTCGGTGCTGCCCGCCTCGATCGACTTGGCCGGAGCGGAGATTGAGCTCGTCTCCCTGGTCGCTCGCGAGACGCGTCTCGACAAGGCCCTGCAGTCGTACCTGGCTGAATCCGAGGACGCCGGCGACCGCTACGACTACGTCTACATCGACTGCCCGCCGTCGCTGGGGCTGCTGACCGTCAACGCGATGGTGGCCGGTCGTGAGGTCCTGATCCCGATCCAGTGCGAGTACTACGCGCTGGAGGGTCTCGGACAGCTGCTGCGCAACATCGAGCTGGTGAAGTCGCACCTCAACCCGAAGCTGGCCGTCACCACGATCCTGCTGACGATGTACGACGGCCGCACGAACCTGTCGTCGGGCGTCGCCAACGAGGTGCGCCAGCACTTCGGCAGCGAGGTGCTCGACACGGCCATCCCGCGCTCGGTGCGGATCTCGGAGGCCCCGAGCTACCACCAGACGGTCGTCACCTACGATCCGACGTCATCGGGTGCGCTCTCGTACATCGAGGCCGCACGGGAGATCGCCGAAGAGGGAGTCAGGGCATGAGTGGTCGCCGTAGTCGTGGGCTGGGTCGTGGTCTCGAGGCGCTGATCCCGCAGAGCTCGGACGAGGCGGAGAGCTCCGGTCTGAAGCAGATCGAGGGCGCTCGGTTCGCCGAGATCCCGGTCGAGTCGGTCGAGCCCAACCCGCGCCAGCCGCGCACGGTCTTCGACGAGGAGGCCATGGCCGAGCTGGTCCACTCCATCAAGGAGATCGGGCTGCTCCAGCCGGTGGTGGTGCGCGAGGTCTCCCCCGACCGCTACGAGCTCATCATGGGCGAGCGCCGCTGGCGCGCGCACCGCGAGGCCGGCCTGGAGACGATCGCTGCGGTCGTGCGCGAGACGCAGGACGAGGACCTCCTGCGCGACGCCCTGCTCGAGAACCTGCACCGGTCGCAGCTGAACCCGCTCGAGGAGGCGGCGGCCTACCAGCAGCTGCTCGACGACTTCGGCTGCACGCACGAGGAGCTCGCGACCCGCATCGGCCGGTCGCGTCCGCAGATCAGCAACACGCTCCGGTTGCTCCGCCTGACGCCGGCGGTGCAGCGTCGCGTCGCCGCGGGGGTGCTGTCCGCGGGCCACGCCCGTGCGCTCGTGACAGTCACGAACTCCGAGATCCAGGAGCGCCTCGCGACCCGGGTCGTGGCCGAGGGCCTCTCGGTGCGGGCCCTGGAGGAGATCGTCACGCTGACCGACGACGAGCGGGGATCGACCACCCGCCGTTCCTCCCCGACGCTCTCGGCGCCCCGGGTCGACGACGTGGCCCGCCGGCTCTCGGAGCGCTTCGACACCCGGGTCAAGATCAACCTCGGCCGCTCGAAGGGTCGCATCACGGTGGAGTTCGCCACGATCGACGACCTCGAGCGCATCGTCGAGCTGATGGACCCGTCAAAGCCGTCGTAGCCGGAATGACGGCCAATTCGCGCTGTCAATAGATACACAAATCCCCTTGTCGATTTGTCGACAAGGGGATTTGTGTATCTCGCAGATGACTCAGATGTGCTTGTCGATCTCCGCGAGCAGCGCGTTCTTCGGACGCACGCCGACGATCGAGGAGACGAGCTCACCACCGTTGTAGAGGTTGATGGTGGGCAGGCCGGTGACGCGGTACTTCGCCGGGGTGACGGGGTTGGCGTCGGCGTCAATCTTGACGACGGTCAGCTCCTCGCCCTTCTCGTTGGCGATCTCCTGCAGGATCGGCGCGAGCTGACGGCACGGGCCGCACCAGTCGGCCCAGAAGTCCACGAGCACGGGGCCCTTGGCGTTCAGGACGATCTCGTCGAAGTCGGCGTCGGTGACGGCGTTGATGGTGGCCATGTCAGTTCTCCTGTGGGTAGCTCGGATGGGTGGTCAGTCGATGAGGGCGGCGTCGGGGGCCGGAGCGCCCGCGTGCTCGAGGTTCGCCAGGTAGCGCTCCGCGTCGAGCGACGCGGCGCAGCCGGTGCCGGCGGCGGTGATGGCCTGGCGGTAGGTGTGGTCGACCAAGTCGCCGGCGGCGAAGACGCCGGCGATGTTGGTGGCGGTCGAGCCCTCCTGCACGAGCACGTAGCCCTCGTCGTCGAGGTCGACCTGGCCGCGCAGCAGCTCCGAGCGCGGGTCGTGGCCGATCGCGATGAACAGGCCCGTGGCATCCAGCGAGCGGGTCGCGCCGGTCACGGTGTCGCGCAGCGTGACGGACTCCAGGCTGTGCTCGCCGTGGAGCTCGGCGACCTCGGAGTTCCAGGCGAACTCGATCTTGTCGTTCGCCAGGGCGCGGTCCTGCATGATCTTGGAGGCGCGCAGCTCGTCACGGCGGTGCACCAGCGTGACCTTGCTGGCGAAGCGCGTCAGGAACGTCGCCTCCTCGAGCGCGGAGTCGCCGCCGCCGACGACCACGATGTTCTGCTCGCGGAAGAAGAAGCCGTCACACGTCGCGCACCAGCTGACGCCGTGGCCCGAGAGCTCGTCCTCGCGAGGGATGTCGAGCTTGCGGTAGCCCGAGCCGGTGGCCAGCACGACGGCCTTGGCCCGGTGCGTGGAGCCGTCGCCGAGCGTGACGGTCTTGACGTCGCCGGTGAGGTCGACCTCGGTGACGTCGTCGGCCACGAGCTCGGCGCCGAAACGCTCTGCCTGCGCGCGGAGATTGTCCATCAGAGCCGGGCCCATGATGCCGTCGGGGAACCCGGGGAAGTTCTCGACGTCGGTGGTGTTCATCAGGGCTCCGCCCGCGGTCACCGAGCCCTCGAAGACGAGGGGCTCGAGGTTCGCGCGCGCGGCGTAGATGGCCGCGGTGTAGCCGGAGGGGCCCGACCCGATGATGATCAGGTTGCGGACGCCGATGACGGACGACTCAGTGCTCATGGTCTGCTCTCTGCTGGTGACGCCTGGTTCAACACAGCCTAGTGGCGGGACATTCCCCGCCGGGCGGGTCAGGAGACGCCGTCGACCCTGACCTCGGCGATCTCGCCGCGGAACTCGTTCGGAGCCGCCTGGGGCAGCGACGTCAGCCACACGACGACGTACCGCGTGACCGTGCCCTGCGGGAGGCTGACCGTGACGTCGGTGCCGCCGTCCTGCACCGAGGCGACCGGCGTGAGGCCGTCGATCGAGCGCGGTGCGCCGTCGACGCTCGGCGGAGCTGTGAGGATCTGCAGGCTCGTGGGTGCGCCGACGAGGTTCAGCCGCACGGAGTCGACCTGGCGCGTCGCCCCGAGGTCGAGGATCAGACCGACGCCGTCCTTGAGCCCGCCGAGGTCGGCGCGGTTGCGGTAGGACTGCGTGGCCCAGGTGGTGGACGGATCGCCGTCGACCGCCTGGCCGACCGTGTCGCTGGACTCGCTGCCGTCGCCCTGCGGGTCGAAGTCGATGACGCGCTCGATGGGGAGCACCCCGACATCACCCGTGGCCGACGACTGGCTCGGCTCCGGGTCGGGGACAGGGCCCTGGCGACCGGCCATGAAGGCGATGACCAGCAGGATCAGCAGCACGCCGACGGCGCCGAGCAGCACGAGGCCGCGCTCGCCCTTGGTCAGGCTGCGCGCCTGCGCCTTGCGTCGTTCGAGCGTGGTGGGGGGCTTGGGCGCGAAGGCCTTGGGGCGCGGCCTCGGCGGCTCGAGACCCGGCGGGGGACCGAGAGGCTCGACGACCGGGTCGTACCGCACGAGGTCGGGCGAGGTCGTGGTGCCGCCGGCGGTGTCGTGCGGATCGAGCCGGGAGAGCACCCCGCGCAGCTCGTGCGCGACGTCGGCGGCGGTCGTGATGGGTCGGCGGCCGTGGACGGGCGGGTTGCCGAGGACGCGATCACAGATCGCGTCGATCTCGCGGTCGACGCCGGCGCGCACCTGGCGCGGACGCAGCACGCGACCGTGCTCGGTGGGTGCCGCGCGCAGGCCGTCGACGTGCCCTCCGGGCCACCGCGCGACGAGGCACGCGTAGAGCAGCTTGCCGAGGCTCTGCACGTCGAGCCGCTCGAGCTGGGCCGTGTCGGGCTGGTTCTCGGTGCTGCCGACGGGAGCCAGCGCCGTGGCGACGCCGAGTCCGACGACGCGCACGGCCCCGGACTCCTTGAGGAGGACCTGGTGGGGCGTCAGGCGCCGGTGGTGCTGGCCACGGTCGTGCGCGTTCGCCAGGGCCTCGGCGACCTCGATGACGATCGCCGCCGCGCGCCAGCTCGGCAGGGGAGCCTGCGCGAGCACGGCGTCGAGCGGGAAGGCCCGGGCCCACTCGCGCACGATCATGTGGTGGCCGTGGTCGTCCTGGATCAGGTCGAGCACGCGCAGGAATCGGGGGTCCGAGACGACCGTGGAGCCACGGGCGGCGTCGAGGAAGCGCTCGGCGCGTGGGTCGCTGCTGGGCAGCAGCTCGAGGCCGACGTTGCGCGACAGCACGGCGTCGTGGGCCCGCCAGGTCGTCGATCCGAGGCGCTCGTGCACGAGGTCCTGCAGGTGGTAGCGCTCAGCGATGACGTCACCGGAGACCAGTGTTCGTCGTCCTGCCAATGCCAGCACCCCTTTCGCCGCAGAGTCTACCGGCGGCGGGGTCGTTCCACGTGGATCACCGGGCGCGCGGATCAGCGTCGCGCGCGGACGACCGTGCCGAGCTTGCGCAGCTCGTCCATCCCCGCCAGCCGGCTGCCCAGCAGGTACACCCCGGCGCCGATCACGCCCGCGACGGCCATCCGGACGACCGCGTCCGCGGGACGGGTGGAGTCGATGCCCAGGGCCACCAGCGACTCGCGGGCCAGGAGCATCGCCGCGGCCGCGGCCGCGCACGTCACGGCCAGACGGACCAGGAACCCGACGAGCGAGGCGTCGACGACCGACCCGAACCGGCGGCGGACCCAGATGAGGGCGCAGACCGTGCCGACGAGGTAGGCCGTGCTGAGCGCCACGCCGAGCGCCGGCGCGACGTGCTCGGGAGCCACGTGACGCGTCAGCGTGACCGCGACGGCGATGTTCGTGGCCGCCACGATGCTCTGCACGACGAAGGGAACGCGGGTGTCCTCGTCGGCGTAGAACGCCCTGATCAGCAGGAACATGAGGCTGAAGACCACCACGGCGGGGGCCAGCGCCACCAGCGTGTTGCCGATCGCCTCGCCGCCGCTGCTGGCAGCACCGAGCGAGATGCTGCGCGCGAGGTCGTGACCCAGGCAGGCGATCGCGACGGCCACGGGCACGAGCAGGAACAGGGCGGTGCGGGTCGTCTCGGCGATCGTCCCGAGGAAGCGGTCGTAGTCGCGAGCGTGGGCGAGGGCGGCGAGCGTCGGCATGATCGCGGTCGCCAGGGACACCGTGACCACACCGTGCGGCACCTGGCTCACGATGTAGCCGAGGTTGTAGACCGCCGAGCCACTGCTGGCCTCGCCGCTCGCGGCGCCGGCCAGGTTGCCGGCGGTGCCGAGCCGACTGACCACGATGAAGGCGACCTGGTTGACCACGATCGAGGCCAGCGTCCAGGCGCCGAGCTTGAGGGTGTGGCCCAGGCCGACGCCGCGGAAGTCGAAGCGCGGTCGGTAGTGGAAGCCCGCCGCCCGCAGGTACGGCACGAGCACCGCTGCCTGCACGACGATGCCGAGGGTCGAGCCGATGCCGAGCACGAGCGACTCACCCACGCTGAAGCCGTCGGAGCCGCCCTCGCGGCCGAACATCACCATGTACCCGACGAGCGCCACGCACGCGACGACGTTGTTGACGATGGGCGCCCACATCATCGGCCCGAAGCGGCCGCGCGCGTTGAGAATCTGACCGACGAGCACGAAGGCGCCGTAGAAGAAGACCTGCGGCACGCAGAGGTACATCAGCAGCAGCGCGGAGGAGCGAGGTCCCTCGTTGCCCGCGGCGAACAGCTGCGAGTCGAACACGAGGCGGACGAGCAGAGGTGCCGCGAGCACCAGCACCAGCGTCGCGAACCCGAGCACCAGCAGGCCGAGCGTGATGACGCGGTTGGCGTACGCATCTCCGCCGTCCTCGTCCGATCGCATCGTGCGCACGAGCTGCGGCACCAGCACGACGTTGAAGACACCGCCGGCGACGAGGATGTACAGCGCGTTCGGCACCGTGTTCGCGTTGTTGAAGATGTCGCCGTTGAGACCCGTGCCGATGGCCCAGATGAGCAGGAGGGCCCGCAGGAAGCCGGTGATGCGCGAGACCAGGGTGCCGAGCGCCATCCACGCGCTGGCACGGGTCACGTCGGTGCCGGAGGCGTCCTGCACCCGGTCGACCGGCGCTGCCGGGGTGGATGCCGCCGGCGAGCCGTCGGAGTCCGGGACTGGATCAGGCCCGGGATCCGGCACAGGGTCCTGGACGGGTTCGGGCTCCGCGGACGCACTCGCGTCGTCGAACGGCGGATCCTCGGGCACGGGAGCGGTGCGGTCGCGCGGGCCGTCGAGGCCGCGACTACGTCGCCAGAGGCGGCGCGCCACGGCGATCACCAGCAGCCCAGCGGCCACGCCCATCGTGATCCAGATGATGGTGCTGGTGTTGCTCGAGCGGACGTTGAAGCGCGCGACCGAGCCGATCGGGCTGCCGTCCGGCGTCACGAGCTGGGCGGTCAGTGACGTGGTGTTCTGCTGACCGACGTCGAGCGGGATCGTCACGGTCGTGCGGGAGAGCGCCGGCACGTCGACCGGGGCGACGTCGTCGACCTGCAGCTGCGGGTTGGTCGAGCTCACCCGGATGCCGACGCGGATCGGCTGGTCGGTCGGGTTGTCGATCGTGACGGGCACCTGGCCCTCGCGCCCGGCGAGCAGGAAGCTCGGTGGGCCCTCGATCGTGGGCAGCGAGAGGTCGGCCAGGATCGCGGTGCGGCGCTCCGTCGCCGCGGCGACCACGCCAGCAGGGTCCGAGCGGCGACCGAGTCCGAGGAGGTCGGCGATCAGGATCGCGTCGTCACGGGCGGCCGTCTCGCTCGTCGAGATCGAGGCCAGCTGCGACGACGCGAGCTGCAGCTGGCGGACCGCGTCCGCGGCCGTGGTGTCGGCCTGGGCCCCGGACCCCACGGCCACCTCCGGCAGCCCGGCCATGGGAGACACGTCGAGGGGGCGGGGAGTCAGCAGGCCCGACGCCCAGAGGCCGGCGATGTCGGCCGAGCGCCAGGCGGCGCCCGGGTCCCAGCCCGCGGGCGTCACGACGACGGCGTCGGCCCGCGACTCGTCGGTCTCGTCGCGGTCGCGCTGGGCGAGGTCCCGCTCGGCGAGCAGCTCCTGGCGGATCGTCGCCGCGGTCGCCGTCCCGGGCAGCGAGCCCGACAGCGTGCGGCGCACCAGGGTCGTGGCGCCGACGTCGTCACCCATGGCGGTCACGAGCGAGCCGTCGGCCTCCTCCCACTCGGGCAGGTCCGAGACGTCGACGAGGAGGGGGTGGGTGCCGGCGACCAGGCGCAGCACGCTGCTGCTGAGACCGCCGGTCGGGACCCACGTGGCCGGGGTGCCCGGCACCTCGTCGGCCTGGACGACCTGGGCGGTGAGATCGCTGACGAGGCCGAACAGCTCGGCACCACCGGCGATCGTGGAGAGCGCCGTGACGTCGGGGCTCCCGTACCCGAGCAGGATCGTCGGGACGGTCGTCATGGTCGCGCGGAGCTCGGCCACGAACGTGGTGAGACGTTCGAGGTCGCCCTCCTCCAGGCCCAGGTCCTCCGGGTCGACGGCGTCGTCGCCGTCGTCGCCGTCGTCGGTGAGACGCGAGAGCACGTCGAGAAGCTGCGGGTCGAGCACCAGGGAGGCGCTGCCGGCCGGCATGCTGCGCGCGAGGTCGAGGATGCGACGCAGCGAGCCCGCCGGTCCGGTGGTCTCGACGAGCGCGTCGACGCCGATCAGGGTGCCGTCGGCCGCCACGTCGACCGGGGAGGCGAGCGTGAGGGCCAGCGCTCCCGGAACGCCCGCGGGCGGTGCGTCGTCGGCGACCGTCACCACCGTCGCCGCGCGGCCGATCGGGGTGGTCGATCGTGAGCCGTCGGGCGCCGTGCCGAGAACCTGCACGCCCACGGTGCGCACGCCCGCCGCGGACGTGATGCCGAGCTCGTCCCACGGCACCGTGATGGTGAACGGGGCCGACTCACCCGGATCGAGGGTCCCGATCTCGGCGATCGACTCCAGGTCGACGATGCGTGAGCCGGAGAAGCCCGTGCCCTCGGCGATGCTCTCGACCAGCTCGGCGCGCGTCGTCGACGGCTGGCGGGAGATCGACGCGTAGGCCTGGGTCGTGGTCCAGGCTGCCTCGTTGTCGTTGCGGATCGTCCCGGTGATCGTGACGGGCTGGCCGGGGTCGAGCTCACGCGGTGAGAACGTGTCGATCGTGACCGCGACCTGGGGGTCTTCTGCGGTGTGTCCGGGGCTCATCGGCACCAGCAGGAGGAGCAGCAGGCCCAGCGCAACGGCGACGGCCGCGCGCGGCGTCGGTCGCACAGGACGGGGGCGGCTCACCGGACCATGTTAGGGGTGGCTGCCGGCCCGCGGCCGGGCCGTAGACTCAGGCACCGTGTCCACCCCGTCCGCCGTGCCGTCCGGCCGCCCAGCCGGCAGCACGTCGACCCTGCTCCGCCAGCACCCGGTGCTCGTCCGGCTGGGCGAGCTGTTCGCCGAGCAGGGACACGAGATCGCGGTCGTCGGCGGACCCGTGCGCGACGCGCTCCTCGGGCGTCCGGTCAACGACCTCGACCTGACGACCTCGGCGCGCCCCGAGCAGATCGAGCAGCTCGTGGCGGGCTGGGCCGACGCCGTGTGGGACGTGGGTCGCGAGTTCGGCACGATCGGCCTGCGCAAGGGCGACGACCAGCTCGAGATCACGACGTACCGCACCGACGAGTACGACCCCGCCTCACGCAAGCCCGTCGTCGCCTTCGGCGACACCCTCGCGGGCGACCTGTCGCGCCGCGACTTCACGGTCAACGCGATGGCGGTCGTGCTGTCGACGGGCGGCCTGGTCGATCCCTTCGACGGACTCACCGCGCTGGCTGAGCGACGACTCACCACGCCCGTCACCGCGCAGCAGTCCTTCGACGACGACCCGCTGCGGATGATGCGCGCGGCGCGCTTCGTCGCGCAGCTCGGGTTCGTGGCGGATGCCGACGTCGTCGCCGCCATGACCGCGCAGGCCGACCGGCTGTCCATCGTCTCGGCCGAGCGGGTGCGCGACGAGCTCGACAAGACGCTGTGCGCCGCGGACCCCGTGGCCGGCCTGCGGCTCCTGGTCGACACGGGTCTGGCCGAGCGGGTGCTGCCCGAGCTGCCCGCCCTGCGTCTGACCGACGACGAGCACCACCGTCACAAGGACGTCTTCGAGCACTCGCTGACGGTGCTCGAGCAGGCCGTGGCCCTGGAGTCGCGGCTGGAGAAGCAGCCCGACCTGGTGATCCGGCTCGCCGCCCTGCTGCACGACATCGGCAAGCCCCGCACCCGGCGCTTCCACACCGGCGGCACCGTCACGTTCCACCACCACGACGTCGTCGGCGCCAAGATGACCCGCAGGCGCCTGCGCGAGCTGCGCTACAGCAACGACGTCATCGACCAGGTCGCGCTGCTGGTCGAGCTGCACCTGCGCTTCCACGGCTACGGCTCCGGGGAGTGGACCGACTCGGCCGTGCGGCGCTACGTGCGCGACGCGGGCGACCAGCTCGAGCGCCTGCACGTGCTGACCCGGGCCGACTGCACGACCCGCAACGCCCGCAAGGCGGCCCGCCTGCAGCGCACGTACGACGACCTCGAGCAGCGGATCGCGGTGCTGCGCGACCAGGAGGAGCTCGACTCCATCCGGCCCGACCTCGACGGCACCCAGATCATGGCGATCCTGGGTCTCGAGCCCGGTCGCGAGGTCGGTGAGGCCTACCGCTTCCTGCTCGACCTGCGCATGGACCGCGGACCGCTCGGCGAGGAGCAGGCCACCGAGGCCCTCAAGGCCTGGTACGCAGCTCGCTGAGGGGCGGTCGGTTTTTTCGCACCTCAGGGGGCGGTCGGGCTCACGAGCTCGAAGCGTTCGCAGACGACGGGCATCGCCGGATCGAAGCCGCGGGGGTCGACGGCCGTGCGGCGGAAGAAGGACTCGTGCCCGTCCCGCCAGTGCTGCAGGGTGAGGTCGCCCTCGCCCTCGAGTCGAGCGTGCTCGGCGTCGACGTCGATGAACGGCACGATGCGCACCTGCGTGGTGCGGATCAGCGCGCGAGGTGCCCCGGCACCGTCGAGCAGGATCGAGAGGTCGCCGACCCGTGGCACCGGGTCTCCGTCGGCCTCGACGTCCCACAGCGACGACGCGGTCGCGGTCTTGGTGCCGTCGAGCACCAGCGCCAGCAGCTCGTCGGCGAGGTCTGCGTGGTCGCCGAACGCCCACGCCTCGGGAGCGGGACCGGTGCCGCCGGTGGCTCGCCAGAAGGTCTCGACCGCGGCGTCGTCGGTCGGTGCGAGTGGTTCCACGTGGATCAGGCCTCGACGGCCAGCGCCGTGGCGAAGCCGAGCATCACGACGCCGGTCGTGCCGTCGACGCCGCGGCGCACGCGCGGACGGGTGAGGTGGCGGGCGGCCACCGACCCGAGCTGCACGACCGTCAGCAGCACCACCGTGCCGACCACGACGAGGGTCATGGCGTAGGCCAGCAGCGCCGGCAGTCCCTGGCCCTCGCCGACGAACTGCGGCAGCACGGCGATGTTGAACGCCAGCACCTTGGGGTTGGTGAGGTTGCAGACGAACCCCTGCCGGAACGAGGCGCGGTGCGACACCTTCGGGCCCGTGCCTCCGACGGCCCACACGCTCCCGTCGCGCCGGAACGCGTCACGCAGGGCGTTGACCCCGAGCCAGGTCAGGTACAGCACGCCGGCCCAGCGGATCGTGAGGAAGACCGGCTCGGAGGCCGCGAGCACGGCGCCGAGGCCGGTCGCGGCCAGCACGCCCTGGATCGCCCCGGCCACCGTGATGCCGGCCATGGTCATGAGTCCGCGGCGCCGGCCGCCGACCACGCTGGCGCGCAGGGTCAGGAACGTGTCGGGTCCGGGCGCTGCCGCGAGCACGGTCGCGAACAGCAGGAAGGACAGGTAGGTCTCCACGGAGGGATGCTACGCGGGCGGAGCCGTCGACGGAATGCGTTGCTGGGAGGCCGTGCCAAGATGCGAAGGTGGACCAGCTGCGCACCTACGGCGGACGCCCGGGAGCGGACCGGCGGGACGAGCGTCGGACGCGGCTGCTCGCCGTCGGCAACGAGCTGCTCACCGCGCCGGACGGACCCGGGGGCTTCTCGGTGCGTGGCGTCTGTCGTGAGGCGGGCCTGACGCCGCGGTACTTCTACGAGAGCTTCACCGACGCCGGCGAGCTCGCGCGTGCCGTCTACGACGAGTGCATCGCCGCCATCACGACCCCGGCGCTCGAAGCACTCCGCGACCTCGGGACCGATGATCGTGCTGCGGTCAGGCGTGGTCTGGCGACGCTCGTCGACCTCATCGCCGACGACCCGTCCCGGGGCCGACTGCTGTTCTCGCCGGCGCTCGCGGCCGTGCCCGAGATCGCCGAGCAGCGAGTCGTCTCCACGCGTCTGTTCGTCCGTCTCGTGGGTGTCGAGGCGACGAACCGGAAGGTGCCGGAGCCCTCGGGCCCGGTGCGGGTGGCCGCCGAGCTCCTCGTCGGTGGAGTGGCCCAGGTCGTGAGCGCCTGGCTCGAGGGCCATCTCGACGTCGACCGCGACGTCATCATCGACACCCTGACGACCTCGTTCCTCTCGCTGGGGCCCGCCGTCGAGCCTCGCGGCGGAGGCGTCACCCGGCCCCCCGACTAGGCTGCGGCCCGTGACCCACACCTTCGAGCCTGCCGTCGTCGACGCCGTGCTCGCGCACATGAACGACGACCACACCGACGACTCGCTGCTGATCGTGCGCGCGTTCGGCGTGACCGACGCCGAGTCGGCCACGATGACCGGACTCGACGGCGAAGCCGGCGTGTTCGAGGCGGTCGTCGGCGGCGTCGCGACCGAGGTGCGCGTGCCCTGGAGCGAGCCGATCACCGAGCGTGCGGAGATCCGGCGCGAGGTCGTCGTGCTGTACGACCGCGCCTGCGGGGCCCTCGGCCTGGAGCCCCGCGCGCACTGACCCCTTCGCGTGCGGTACCCCCTTCGAGGCTCGCAAGCTCGCACCTCAGGGGGCGGTCGGCTTTCCTCGCACCTCGGGGTGCTCTCCGGCTCCCGGGAGCTGCCGAGATTTGCTGCCCGATCCACCGAATCCACGCAAGGAAACGGTGGATTCGCCAGCAGATCTCGGCACGCCTCACGCATGGCGAAGGGCCGGACCCCCGGGTGGGGATCCGGCCCTTCGTCAGTCAGTGCGAGCGGGGAAGGCTCAGCGCTCTTCCTCGCCGCGGATGAAGGCCTCGAGCTTCGCGCGACCGAGGTCGTCGGGACGCTGCTCCGGCGGGCTCTTCATCAGGTAGGACGAGGCGCTCAGCAGCGCGCCGCCGATGCCACGGTCCTTGGCGATCTTCGCCGCACGGATGGCGTCGATGATGATGCCGGCCGAGTTGGGCGAGTCCCAGACCTCGAGCTTGTACTCCAGGTTGATGGGGGCGTCGCCGAACGCGCGACCCTCGAGGCGGACGTAGGCCCACTTGCGGTCGTCGAGCCAGGCCACGTAGTCAGACGGGCCGATGTGCACGTTCTTGTCGTGCACCTTGCCCGCGAGCGAACCGGTCAGGTTCGACGTGACGGCCTGGGTCTTGGAGACCTTCTTGGACTCCAGACGCTCACGCTCGAGCATGTTCTTGAAGTCCATGTTGCCGCCGACGTTGAGCTGGTACGTGCGGTCCAGCGTGACGCCGCGGTCCTCGAACAGCTTCGCCATGACGCGGTGCGTGATGGTGGCGCCGACCTGGCTCTTGATGTCGTCACCGATGATCGGGACGCCGGCGTCCTCGAACTTCTTGGCCCACTCGGGGTCCGAGGCGATGAAGACGGGCAGGGCGTTGACGAAGGCGACGCCCGCGTCGATCGCGCACTGCGCGTAGAACTTGTCGGCGTCCTCCGAGCCCACGGGCAGGTAGGACACGATGACGTCGGCCTGCGTGTCCTTGAGGACCTGCACGACGTCGACCGGAGCGGCGTCGGACTCCTCGATCGTCTCGAGGTAGTACTTGCCGAGACCGTCGAGCGTCGGGCCCCGCTGGACCGTGATGCCGGTCGGGGGGACGTCGGTGATCTTGATCGTGTTGTTCTCGCTGCTGCGGATCGCGTCAGCGAGGTCGAAGCCGACCTTCTTCGCATCGACGTCGAACGCAGCGACGAACTCCACGTCGTTGACGTGGTAGTCACCGAACTGGACGTGCATCAGTCCGGGCACCTTGCCCGACGGATCAGCGTCCTTGTAGAACTCGACGCCCTCGATCAGGGACGTGGCGCAGTTGCCCACGCCCACAATTGCCACGCGTACCGAACCCATGGGTTCTCCTTCTGCCGTATCTCTCGTGTTGCCTGTGCTCGGGGTCAAGCCGATTGGCTGGTCGTGTCGGGATCGCCGGCATCGTCGCCGGAGACCGTGTATCCACCTGCACGCTCACGGTCGATGAGCTCGGTCAACCACTGGACCTCGCGTTCGACCGACTCCAGGCCGTGGCGCTGGAGCTCGCGCGTGTAGTTGTCCGCCCCTCGGCGATCCCGGAGGGTCGCGTCGCGGACGTTTTCGAGCCGCTCCTGGAGCCGGCTGCGCCGACCCTCGAGGATGCGGACCCGCGTCGGTGCGTCGGTGCGCGCGAAGAACGCGAACCGGACACCGAAGTTCTCGTCGTCCCACGTGGCCGGGCCGGACTCCTCCATGACCTGGGCGAAGTACTCCTTGCCCTCGGCGGTCAGACGGTAGGCGATGCGGTTGCGGCGGCCACGGATGGCGGCGTCGGGATCGTCGTCGGCGACGATGAGTCCCTGGCGGACGAGGGTCTTCAGGCAGGGGTAGAGCGTGCCGTAGGACAGCACACGTCCCCACCCGAGCAGCGCGATGAGCTGCTTGCGCAGCTCGTACCCGTGCATGGGCGAGTCGTGCAGCAGTCCGAGGATCGCGAGCTCGAGAGCCGCGCCGCGCCGTGCCATGGTCAACCTTCGTTCCGTGAAGTGGATATATCGGAACGATACATCGAAATCGCGTTCCGGTGAACCACCGGGTTCGTGCGGCGTCCATCACGGCGTCACCTCGTGGTCACGGTCGCGTCGCGAGGACGACCGGGCGACCGTGGCGCGGAGGTTTGGTGTCAGTGGGCCTAACAGGCACACTTGAGCGGATCATCACGACCGCCGGATCCCCCGACGGCGGCCGGACGAACGGATGGAGGTGCCCGCTCGTGGCGCGGAGCAGCAACGACAGCGGTGCCCGACGGGCCGCCAAGCGGAGTTCGAAGGGCACCAAGCGCACGGCGAAGCGCGGCGGCATCTTCAAGGCCTTCCGGGCCATCGGCGGCGAGGGCCGCGCGTGGTGGGTCAAGACCTTGCGCTGGTTCGCCTTCCTCGGCGTGCTCGGCTTCGCGATGAGCGCGCTGGCGTTCTTCATCCTGTACCGCTCGATCGACATCCCCGATCCGAACGAGCAGTTCCAGACGCAGACCACCAAGGTCTACTTCTCCGACGGCACGACCGAGCTGGGCGAGTTCGCCGAGCAGGACCGCGAGAACGTGAACCTCGACCAGGTGCCGGCCTCGATGCAGGCCGCGATCATCGCCGCCGAGGACCGCTCGTTCTACACCAACCGGGGCATCGACTTCCGGGGCATCGTCCGCGCGCTGCGCGACAACACGACGAGCGGCCGCATCACGGGCGGCGCCTCGACCATCACGCAGCAGTACGTGAAGATCCTCTACCTGACGCAGGAGCGCACCTACACGCGTAAGATCAAGGAAGCGATCCTGTCGCTCAAGATCCACAACCAGCTCAGCAAGTCCGAGATCCTCGAGGGCTACCTCAACACCGTCTACTACGGCAACGGCGCGTACGGCGTGCAGGTCGCTGCGAAGACCTACTTCAACAAGGACGTCTCGGAGATCACGGTCCCCGAGTCGGCCTACCTCGCGACCGTCGTGAACAGCCCGACGTACTACGACCCGTACACGCCCTCGTGCCTGGCCGACGCCGCGAGCGCCGAGTGCCAGACCGAGACCGTGAGCCGCGACGAGCGCGTCATCCCGCGCTACAACTACGTCATCGACGGCATGGAGAAGTCCGGGGCGATCACGGCCGAGGAGGCCGCGCAGTACAAGGACGTGCTGCCGGCGTTCTCGCCGATCACGGTCAACGACCGCTACGCAGGCCCCAACGGCTACCTGCTCAAGATGGTCGAGAACGACATGGCCAAGCGCGACTTCAGCGACGCGCAGGTGCAGGGTGGCGGTCTGCGCATCGTGACCACGATCGACCCGCGCCTGCAGCAGGCCGCCGTCGACGCGGTCAACGAGGTCTCGCCGGAGGGACTCGAGGGTCTGCACACCGGACTGGCCTCGGTCGAGCCGGGCACCGGAGCGGTGAAGGCGCTGTACGGCGGGCCGGACTTCCTGGCGAGCCAGATCAACTGGGCGACGGCACCGACCCAACCGGGCTCGACCTTCAAGGTCTTCGCGGTCGTCGCGGCACTGGAGGACGGGTTCAGCCTGAAGACCCAGCTCAACGGCAACACCCCGTACCGCATCGGCGGGGGGTCCGTGAAGAACGCCGGCGACTCCGGAGGTGCCTCCTACGGCACCCTCGACCTGCAGAGAGCCACGGCCAAGTCGGTCAACACCGCCTTCATCGACCTCACGGTGCAGATGAGCGACGGCGGTGACGTGAGCGTCGGTGCGCAGAAGATCCTCGATGCGGCGGTGCAGACCGGCATCCCTCAGGCGACCGCCGACGCCATCGATCCGGTCGCCGTCACCTCGCTCGGCTACGCCGGCGTGGCCCCGATCGACATGGCCAACGCGTACGCAACCCTCGCGGCCAGCGGCAACAAGTCCGAGTGGTACGTCGTGCAGAAGGTCAGCAGCGCCGAGGGCTCGGTGCTGTACGAGCGCGTCAACGAGCCCGAGCAGGCGGTGCCGGCGGACGTCGCTGCCGACACGCTGGCCGCGCTCCAGGGGGTCACGGCTGCTGGCGGCACCGGCACCGCCGGACGCACGGTGTGCCCGACCGCCGGCAAGACCGGCACCGCCACGGCCGGTCCCGACGGCGACACCTTCACCTCTGCGGTGTGGTTCGTCGGCGCGACGCCCAAGCTCGCGACCGCGGTCATGTACAACCGCGGCGACGGCAACGACGAGCTCGACGGCTTCCTGCGTCCGGCCTTCGGTGGTGCGTACCCGGCACAGACGTTCAAGGCCTACATGAACGAGGCGCTCGATGAGGGCGACTGCGGCGCGTTCCCCAAGGCGGCGAACATCGACGGCGAGAAGGGTGAGACGTACGTGACGCCCGCCCCGACGTGTGGTCCGACCGAGCAGCTCAACGCCGACCAGACCGGCTGCGAGCCGCGCCCGGTCCCGGTGTGCGACCCGTCGCAGAAGCTCGACGGCACCGGCTTCAACTGCGTGCCGATCACGTGCGAGGACTCCGGTCAGACGGGCACGTACCCGAACTGCACCAGTCCGCCTCCCACACCGTCACCGACGTCGACGGTGCCGCCGGCGGGCTCGGTGATCCAAGGAGTCAACAATCCCGTCGAGTGCACCACGCGGGGCGGCAGCTGGGTGACCAATCAGGGTCCGCCTCGCTGCATCTCCAACGGTTGACGCATCTCACGCTGGGCATGCTCGGGTGAGGAAGGTAAGGTTTCCCTCACCCGAGCAACCCCCACCGTGAGGTCGTCATGCAGGTCCACTCCGCGCGCGTCAGTCGGCGCCGCGCCCTGAGCCCCCATCTCGTCACCGTGACCGTCGAGGTCGACGGCGACTACCCGTTCACGGGTGTGCCCGACGAGTACCTCCGGGTGCTCCTCGCGCCGGAGGGCCACCCCCTGGTGCTGCCGACGGTGAGTGACGACTGGGAGATCACCCAGCCGGAGGGAACCGAGCCGCCCATCTGGCGCGTCTACACGATCTCCGACCACCGCGTCGTCGACGGCACGGTCGAGATCGACCTCGACGTCGCGCTGCACGAGGAGGGCCCGGGCGCGGCCTGGGCGCGCGACTGCCTGCCGGGCGACGAGCTCGGTCTGCTCGGTCCCAAGGGCCTGTACGCCGCGCCGAGCGACGTCGAGTGGCAGCTCCTCGTCGCCGACATCACGGGCCTGCCCGCGATGGCCCGCATCCTGCGGGGCCTGCAGCCGGGGCAGCAGGTGCGCGCGGTCGGCGTGCTGACCGACGCCGGCGACGCGATCGCGCTGCCGAGCCCGGCCGACGTCGATCTCGAGTGGATCGTCGTCGACCGTGACGTCGACGTGACCGAGGCGCTGGAGAAGGTCGTCCTGGAGGCGCCGTTGCCCGGGGCGTCCGACGGCGGCCGGTACGTCTGGTTCGCCGGCGAGGCGCGGGCGAGCCGCTCGGTGCGCAAGCACCTGCGCCGCACGCTGGGCTGGCCGCAGAGCGACTTCTACACCTGCGGCTACTGGCAGATCGAGGCCGAGAAGTGGCGCGCCCGCTACGACGAGGTCGCCGAGAAGGTCCAGCCGCAGCTCGTCGCGGCCCAGGACCTCGCCGGGGTCGACGAGGGCCAGTACCTCGACGCCCTCGAGGACATCTACGAGTCCGTGGGGCTCTAGACCGCGCGACCTGACGCTCTCCCGCTCCCGGAGCGCCTACGCCACGTCGTGCTCGAAGTACGTGGGGCGCCGCGGCACGATCAGCAGCGGCATGCCGGCCTCGGCCGGGGTGCGGTCGGCCTTGCGGTGGTTGCAGCGCAGGCAGGCCGCGACGGCGTTGTCCCACGTGAGCATGCCGCCGCGGCTGCGGGGGATGATGTGGTCGACGGTGTCGGCGTGTCCGCCGCAGTAGGCACAGGCCTTGTCGCGCGCCTTGATGGCCGACTTCGTGCAGAGCTCGGAGCGCCGGTACATCCAACGGGTCACGACGTAGCGCACGAGCCGGAGCACCTTCGGCCGCGGGAACGGGCCGTACGTGCCGCCCGCCTCCTCCTCGATGACCGCGACCTGACGCACGAGCATCTTGATGGCGTGGCGCAGGGAGACGCGTTGCAGCGGTTCGTAGCTGGCGTTCAGCACCAGCACGTGTGCATCGGACATCGTGTGCCTCTCCGAGGCCAAGAGTAGACGCAACCCGGGCGCGTCGGGATGAACTTCGCGTGTCGAGTCTGCCGTCGTTGCAGGGCTCTACCGTCACCCGCCCGTGTCCCGGGACCCCCGCCGGCGCGTCCGGCGGATGCGGCCCCGGTCCATCTCCGGTAGACGTGGAGGACTGAGAAACACGTCTGACATCAACCGGACCTAGGGTGGCGCGAGTGAGCGAGACGAGTCTCTTCGACGAGTACGGCCCGATGGTCGGGTTCGACGAGATGTTCGCCGATCCCGTCGGCGGGCCCCTGGTCCGCGACGAGTACCAGACCATCAACGGCGCCTTCCGCAAGATGGGCGACGACGAGATCCGGGTGCGGGCCGACGCGCTCGCCACGTCGTACCTCGACCAGGGCGTCACGTTCGGCGTCGCGGGCGAGGAACGGCCGTTCCCGCTCGACATCGTGCCGCGCGTGATCGAGGCCGCCGACTGGAAGCACGTCGACCTCGGGGTGCAGCAGCGCATCAAGGCGCTCGAGGCGTTCCTCGCCGACGTGTACGGCCCTGGCGAGCTCTTCGCCGACGGCGTCGTGCCGCGCGAGACCGTCGTGACGTCGCCGCACTACCACCGCGTCGTGGCCGGCCTCGAGCCTGCGAACGGCGTGCGCGTGCACGTCTCGGGCGTCGACCTGATCCGTGACGCCGACGGCAACTTCCGGGTGCTCGAGGACAACGTGCGGGTGCCGTCCGGTGTCTCCTACGTGATGACGAACCGGCGCGCCCTCTCGGCCGCTCTCCCGGAGGTCTTCGCCGACCACCGCATCCGACCCGTGCAGCAGTACTCGCGGATCCTGCTGCAGGCGCTGCGCGCCGCGGCCCCCGCCGGCGTCAGCGACCCGACCGTCGTGGTGCTGACCCCCGGCGTCTACAACTCGGCCTACTTCGAGCACACGCTGCTGGCCCGCACGATGGGCGTCGAGCTCGTCGAGGCGCGCGACCTGGTGTGCCAGGGCGGGCGCGTGCTCATGCGCACGACGCGGGGGCTCGAGCCGGTGCACGTGATCTACCGCCGCATCGACGACGAGTTCCTCGACCCGGCGCAGTTCCGTCCCGACTCGGTGCTCGGCGTGCCCGGGCTCATCACCGCCGCGCGCGCCGGCAACGTCACGATCTCGAACGCGATCGGCAACGGCGTCGCCGACGACAAGCTGCTCTACACCTACGTGCCCGACCTCATCCGGTACTACCTGAGCGAGGAGCCGATCCTCCAGAACGTCGACACGTGGCGACTCGGTGAGGCCGACCAGCGCGAGGAGGTGCTCGACCGGCTCGACGAGCTCGTGCTGAAGCCCGTGGACGGATCGGGCGGCAAGGGCATCGTGATCGGGCCGGCCGCCACCACCGCCGAGCTCGACGAGTTGCGTGGCAAGATCCACGCCGACCCGCGTGCCTGGATCGCGCAGCCGGTCATCTCGCTGTCGACCGTGCCCACCCTCGTGGAGCAGGGCATCCGTCCGCGTCACGTCGACCTGCGTCCGTTCGCGGTCAACGCGGGCGACGAGGTCTACGTGCTGCCGGGCGGCCTCACCCGCGTCGCGCTCCCGGAGGGCGAGCTCATCGTGAACTCCAGCCGCGGCGGCGGCTCCAAGGACACGTGGGTGCTCGCCGATCCGTTCGTCGACCCCAACCCGCTCGACGAGGCGGAGGTCGAGGAGCCCGAGAAGCCGCGCAAGGAGAAGGTGCGTCCGGGCAAGGCCCGCTCCGGTGTCACGCAGTCGCAGTCCCAGGGCGACCAGTCGCTCGGCGAGCCGTTGCAGGAGCAGACGCAGACATTCCCGGAGTACTCGGAACCGGACTTCTCTGGGTCACATCTTTCTGGGCCGAATCCTTCTGGGGAGGTGGAGTGATGCTCAGCCGCATCGCCGAGTCGCTGTTCTGGATCGGGCGCTACCTCGAGCGCGCCGACGACACCGCGCGCATCCTCGACGTCGAGCTGCAGGTGCTCGTGGAGGACCCGACGATCGACGAGGAGCACTCCTGCCGCCAGCTGCTCACGGTCATGGGCGTCGAGGAGTACCCGTCGGTCGTCAACCGCTGGACGATCCTCGACCTGCTGGCCCACAACCCCGAGTCGCCCTCCTCGATCGCGTACGTGATCGACGCGGCCCGTGAGAACGCGCGCGGCGCCCGCGAGACCCTCTCGACCGACATGTGGGCCGCGATCAACACGATGTGGCGCGGCCTGCCGTCCGCGCGGGCGATGCGGTCGGCCGACATGTTCGGGTGGGTCCGCAACCGCACCGCGATGATCGCCGGCATCGCCGACTCCACGATGACGCGCGACGAGGGCTGGCAGTTCTTCATGCTGGGTCGCAGCATCGAGCGCGTCGACATGACCGCGCGTCTGCTCTCGACCGCGTCGCTCGCCGCCGAGGCGCAGCTCGCCTGGCCGACGACGCTGCGTGCCTGTGGCGCGTACGAGGCGTTCATCCGCGCGTACCGCGGGCTGGAGGCCGACCGGCTCGCCGCCGAGTTCCTGCTGCTCGACCGCTGGTTCCCACGCTCGGTCGTCTCGGCCCTGGTCGAGGCGGAGAAGGCCCTTGCGACCCTGGAGGCCGGCGGTCAGCGCACCGGCGGTCAGCGGTCCGGCTTCAGCGACGAGGGCCTGCGACTGCTCGGTCGCGCCCGCACCGAGCTCGAGTACCGGCCGCTGGCCGAGATCGTCTACGACCTGCCCACCGAGATGGAGCGTCTGCAGCGAAGCTGCGCCGCGGCGAGCGAGGCGGTCACGACCCGGTACTTCTCGCTCGCCGAGTCGCGCCAGTGGAGCGAAGGAGCGCTGCTGTGAACGCTGCTCAGCAGGGATATCAGCTGCGGATCCGGCACACCACCGGCTACGCCTACGCCGACGGCTCGAGCGGGTCGTACAACGAGGCGCGCATGACACCGCTGACCACGAGCGAGCAGACGCTTCTGCGCTCGCGGCTCGACATCAGCCCGACCCCCTGGTCGCTGGAGTACCGCGACTACTGGGGCTCCACCGTGACCGCCTTCGAGGTGCACGAGGACCACGACGAGCTCGAGGTCGTCGCCACGTCCACGGTCGAGACCTCCGGGGCCGTGTCCGAGCCGTCGGGCACGGCGTGGGCCGACCTGGCCGGCGTCACCGACCAGTGGTGCGAGTTCCTCATGGCGTCGCCGTGGACCTCCCCGCCGGAGGACCTCCTCGCGGCGCTCGAGCCCCTGCGGGCCGAGTCGGCCACGCCGGCGGAGTTCGTGCGCGCGGTGGGCCGGTTTCTTCACGAGGCGATCGCCTACGTGCCGGGCAGCACCACGGTGGAGTCCACCGCCTCCGACGCCTGGGCCGCGCGCTCGGGCGTGTGCCAGGACTTCGCCCACCTCATGGTCGGCGTGCTGCGGGTCGCCGGCATCCCCTCGCGCTACGTCGCGGGCTACCTGCACCCGTCGTCCGAGCCGCAGGTCGGCGAGACGGTCGAGGGCGAGTCGCACGCGTGGGTCGAGTGGTTCGACGGCGACTGGGTCGGCTGGGACCCCACCAACGACATCGCCCCGGGCGGCCGTCACGTCGTGGTCGCCCGCGGCCGCGACTACTCCGACAACCCGCCCCTGCGCGGCATCTACGCCGCCGGCAGCGACTCCGACATCTTCGTTTCCGTCGAGATCACCCGCCTCCGTTGATGACCCCTCGCGAGAGACTTTGTTACCCCTCGCGAGTGAGTTCGTTTGTGGACAGGAGTGAGCTCGTCACTCCTGTCCACCAACAACGTCGCTCGTGACCACCAACAAAGTCTCTCGCGAGCGGTCATTTGGCGAGGGTGGCGACGTCCGTCGGGGCGGTGCGGCCGCGGAGGGTCACCGGGTCGGACGGGGTCCAGCGGTCCGGCTCGTCCGGCGCGACCTCGGCGGCGGCGTCGACGGTGGCCTGCATGACCAGCACGTTCCCCGGCACGTCCTTGGCGAGGTCGGTCAGCCGCGAGGCGGAGTTCACCGCGTCGCCGATCACGGTGTACTCGAAGCGCGACTCGTCGCCGATGTTGCCGGCGACGACCTCGCCCGTGGCCACGCCGATGCCGGCGCCGACCTCCGGCACCTCCTCGGTCAACCGCTGGGCCATGGCCCGGGCCGCCGACAGAGCTCGCGACGCGTGCTGCTCGTCCGCCACTGGGGCACCGAAGATCGCGAGCACCGCGTCGCCCATGAACTTGTTGACCAGGCCGTGGTGCCGGTCGACCTCCTCGACGACGACGCCGAAGAACCGGTTGAGCACGGCGACGACCTCGGTCGGTGAGTGCTCGGTGGCATACGTCGTGGACGAGACCAGGTCGACGAAGAGCACCGACACGACGCGGGTCTCACCGCCGAGCTCGACCTCGCCACGCGCCGCCGCCTCCGCGACCTCGCGGCCGACGTGGCGACCGAACATGTCGCGGATGACCTCGCGCTCGCGCAGCCCCTGGGCCATGTCGTTGAACCCGGACTGCAGCGTGCCCAGCTCGGTGCCGTCGTAGACGACCACCTCGACGTCGTAGTCGCCGTCGCGCACCTGCGACAGCGCGTCGGTGACCGACTGCAGCGGGTTGACGACGGAGCGGGCCGTGAGGTCGGTGACGAGCAGGCCGAACGCGAGGATGACGCCCGACAGGCCGAGCACGACGATCGCGAACTGGTTCGTGCGCGCCTCCGGCGAGGTCAGCACCACGATCGCGCCGACGACCAGGCCGAGCACCGGGGCCGCGGTACCGAGCCCCCAGAAGATCAGCATCCGGCGCTGCACGCCCATGCGGCCGCGACGGAGGTCCTGCTTGCCGTCGAGCGCACGCGCCGCGACGGGTCGCAGGATGAACTCCGCGATCAGGTAGGCGATCGTGCTGACGACGAGCCCGGCGATCACCACCGCGAACGCCACGCTGATCACGGCGCGCGGCTGGAACACGATGGCGAGCACGGGGTAGATCACGGCGGCCACGCCCCACAGCGCGACCTGCATCGCGCTCAGGCGCCACGGCAGGCGGAGCGCCGCGCGCCGTTCGGCGTCCGAGGGCTCCTCGTCGTTGAGCGCCCAGCGGAGCCCCCGGATCGCGCTGATCGTGCCGTACGTGGCCCCGAACAGCACGGCCACCAGCACGTAGGTGGGCGTCGCGATCGCCATCGCGATGCCGAACTCCCGGTTGATGTCCTCGCCCGGGATGATCACGAGCGTCAGCGCCGCGACGATGACCGCGCCGATCACGTTGGTGATGACCAGCAGGAACGTCAGCAGCACCTGGACCCGGACGCGCAGGCGGCGCGAGCCTTGGTCGACGGGCCCGAGCAGCCACGACCCGAAGGCCGACGAGTGCTGCATCGACATGGGGCGTCCGTCCGTCCGGTGCGCCATCGGGGTGGCGGCGCTAGCGTCGATCCTATGAGCGAGGAGCGTTATTACGCGGACGAAGTTCCCGAGACACATCAGCCGTGGGTAGCCGCGGCCGACCGGTACCAGCACCTGGAGTACCGCAGGGTCGGCGCGAGCGGCCTGCTGCTGCCGCCGATCTCGCTGGGACTGTGGTGGAACTTCGGCGACGACCGGCCGTTCGCGACCCAGCGCGAGATCCTGCGGCACGCCTTCGACCGCGGCATCACGCACTTCGACCTGGCCAACAACTACGGGCCTCCGTACGGCTCGGCCGAGGAGAACTTCGGGCGCATGATGCGCACCGACTTCAAGCCGTACCGCCACGAGCTGGTGCTCTCGAGCAAGGCCGGCTGGGACATGTACCCCGGCCCGTACGGCAAGCTCGGCAGCCGCAAGTACCTGCTGAACAGCCTCGAGGAGTCGCTGACGCGGATGAGCGTCGACCACGTCGACATCTTCTACTCGCACCGCGCCGACCCCGACACCCCCGTCGCGGAGACGATCGGTGCGCTCGACACCGCAGTGCGCCAGGGCAAGGCCCTCTACGCCGGCATCTCGTCGTACTCCCCCGAGCGCACCGCCGAGGCCGTGGCCGTGGCCCGCGAGCTGGGGACGCCGCTCGTGATCCATCAGCCGTCGTACTCGATGCTGAACCGCTGGGTGGAGGACGGCGGGGGTGCCGGGCCGCGGGCGGCGGACAAGAGCCTGTTGACGGTGCTGGGTGAGCACGGGCTCGGGTCGATCGGCTTCAGCCCGCTGGCCCAGGGCCTGCTGACGTCGAAGTACCTCGGCGACGAGCCGGCCGAGCGCGTGGGTCGTGGGTCGTTCACCGACGACGCCGTGACGCCCGAGAACCGCGAGCGCCTGCGCGGGCTGGCGGCGATCGCCGAGGAGCGAGGTCAGTCGCTCGCCCAGCTCGCGATCTCCTGGATCCTGCGCCCGGGCGGCGTGACCTCGGCGCTGATCGGCGCGTCGTCGGTCGAGCAGCTCGACGAGAACCTCGAGGCGGCCGCCAGGACCGACTTCACCGACGACGAGCTGGCCCGCATCGACGATCTCGCGGGCACCGTCGAGTCGATCGACCTCTGGAAGGGATCGGCGGACCTGTGAACACCGTGAGGAGTCACGCATGAACACCGCCCAGCTCCTGGAGGACGGCTTCGGCCGCGTGGTCGACTCGGTCGAACGCACCCTCGACGGCCTCGACGAGACGCAGCTGACCTATCGCCCGACCCCCGAGGCGAACTCGATCGCGTGGCTGGTCTGGCACCTCACCCGGGTGCAGGACGACCACCTCGCGGACGCGTTCGACGTCGAGCAGGTCTACACGACGCAGGGCTTCGCGCAGCAGCTCGGCGAGTGCTTCCCGCACGAGCCCGGCGACACGGGCTACGGCCACAGTGCCGAGCAGGTCGCCGCGGTGCGGTCGCCCGCCGAGCTGCTGTCGGAGTACCTGCAGGCCGTGCACGCGCAGACCGTCGCGCTGACGGCGGACGTCACCGACGCCGACCTCGACCGGGTCGTCGACGAGCGATGGGACCCGCCCGTCACGCTCGGCGTGCGCCTCGTCAGCGTGCTCGACGACGACCTCGAGCACGCCGGTCAGGCCGCCTACCTGCGCGGCATCCTGCCCTCCACCTGACGCACCGGCTCCGGCCGTCAGGAGCCGTGGGTGAACTCCAGGATCTCCAACGCGGCGGCCGACGCCTCGACCGTGCGCTCGAGCAGGTCGCCGATGGTCGTGCACCGCAGGAGCTCGAGCTGGTCGAGCTCGCCCAGCAGCGAGATGCCCGCGAGCTGCCAGCAGCGCTCGACCGGGTCCTCGCCGAGCGGGCTGTCCGGTGCCCACTCCAGGTCGACCAGCTCGGACGCCCGCACCAGGTCGGAGCGGATCGCGTCCTCGGCAGCGAAGAGCGCGATGTCGAGCTCCTCGGACCACACCAGGTCGGGCACGGGCGTGACCTCGGCCTGTGGGAACGGGTCGTCGGGCAACCACTGGTCGACCGTGAAACGTCCTGTCCCGTGGGCGATCATGACGAACGTGTCGCCGTCCGGGGCCACCTGCGCGACGCGCGCCATCGTGCCCAGGTCGAAGCGGGTCTCACCTCCGCCGGCCTCGGTCCCCCGCTCGATCAGCACCACGCCGAACTCGGCGGGCTCGCGGGTCAGCACGACCTCGAGCATGGCGAGGTAGCGCGGCTCGAAGAGGCGGAGCGGGAGCGGCATGCCCGGGAGGAGGGGCCTGGCGAGCGGGAACATCGGGGTCGCGTCCGGCACCCCTCCACCCTAGGGCCCACGGCCGGGCCGCGCTCCCTCAGATTTGGCCGGATTGCCGGGGTTCCCCTAGACTCGCCGGGTTGCCCGTCGGGCAGCACCTCCTGCTACGGACCGTCCGTAGCCGTTCAGACCGAAGGAGGACGCAAGTGTCCTTGCGTCAGTACGAAGTCATGGTCATCCTCGACCCGAGCCTCGACGAGCGGACCGTCGCTCCGAGCCTCGACACCTACCTCAACGTCATCCGTGGTGAGGGTGGATCCGTCGAGAACGTCGACGTGTGGGGCAAGCGCCGCCTCGCGTACGAGATCGACAAGAAGAACGAGGGCATCTACGCCGTCCTCGACCTCACCGCCACGCCCGAGGCCGTCGCCGAGCTGGATCGTCAGCTCGGTCTCAACGAGTCCGTCGTCCGCACGAAGGTCATCCGTCCCGACGCCAAGTGAGGCCCGGGCTGTGGACTGACCCTCGCGGACTGTCCCACGGCTGAGTCACACTCGACTTCGACCACCTCTTCGGGTCCGAAAGGCTGATCCCCATGGCAGGCGAAACCACCATCACGCTCGTCGGCAACCTGACGCGCGATCCCGAGCTGCGCTTCACCCCCGCGGGAGCGGCCGTCGCCGACTTCACCGTCGCCTCGACCGCGCGCACGTTCGACCGTCAGACCAGCGAGTGGAAGGACGGCGACACGCTGTTCATCCGCTGCTCGGCCTGGCGCCAGCTGGCCGAGAACGTCGCCGGCTCGCTCACGAAGGGCACGCGCGTCATCGTCACCGGTGCGCTCAAGGTCCGTGAGTACGAGCGCAACGACGGCGGTCGAGGCACCAGCGTCGAGATGACCGTCGAGGAAGTCGGCCCCTCGCTGCGCAACGCGACCGTCCAGGTCCAGCGTGTGCAGCGCAGTGGCGGCGGTGGCGGTGACTTCGGCGGTGGAGCCGGCGGTGGCGGCGGCGCGAGCCGACCCAGCGGCGGAAACGACGCCTGGGGCGGTCAGCCCTCCGGTGGTTCGGCGGGCGGCGGCAACGCTGCTCCGGCGGACGACCCGTGGGGCGGCGGCGGCTCGTCCGAGCCCCCCTTCTGATCCGGCACCCCCCGGATCCACCACACACACACGTATCTAGCAAGACATCCAGGAGCATCATGGCCAAGCCCGTCATCCGGAAGCCGAAGAAGAAGAGCAACCCGCTCGCGGTCGCCGGAGTCACCACGATCGACTACAAGGACACCGCGCTGCTGCGGAAGTTCATCTCCGACCGCGGCAAGATCCGCGCCCGTCGCGTCACCGGCGTCTCCGTCCAGGAGCAGCGCCAGATCGCCAAGGCGATCAAGAACGCGCGCGAGATGGCGCTGCTGCCCTACACCTCCAGCGGCCGCTGAGCGAAGGAGAGAACAGATGAAGCTCATCCTCACGCACGAGGTCACGAACCTCGGCACGCCCGGCGACATCGTCGAGGTCAAGGACGGCTACGGCCGCAACTTCCTGCTGCCGCGCAACTTCGCCATCCGGTGGAGCAAGGGCGCTGCCAAGCAGGTCGAGTCCATCAAGGCCGGGCGCGACGCCCGCGCCATCCACGACCTCGACGACGCGCGTGCCCTCAAGGGCAAGCTCGAGTCGGGTGCCGTGAACCTGCCGGTGCGCGCCGGTGAGGGTGGCCGCCTGTTCGGCGCCGTCACCGTCGCCGACATCGCCGCGGCCATCGAGGCCGACGCCGGTGCGGTCGACAAGCGTCGCATCGAGGTCGGCAACCCGATCAAGTCGCTCGGCGCCCACTCGGTCTCGGTGCGTCTGCACCCCGAGGTCACGGCCACCGTCAAGCTCAACGTGGTCGCCTCCAAGTAATCGCTGTGAGCATCTCGTCACGACCCGGTCGACACCTGTCGATCGGGTCGTGGCGTCTCACGGTGCCGTTCGTCCTCGCGGCGCTGGTCCTGACCGCCTGCGGCGGCGACCCGGACTCCCTGGAGGTCGACCGCACCGAGGTGCGCGACGGCGGCACCCTGCACCTCGCGGTCGAGGCCATGCCCACGACCTTCAACATCGGCGCCGCCCCGGTGGGCGACACCGCGACCTCGGTCCTGGAGCCCACCCGCGGTGGCGCCGTGGTCCTGGCCGACGACGGCACCTGGAGCGTCGACGAGCGCTACGCGACGTCGGTCGAGGTCGCCTCCGCCGATCCGCTGGCGGTGACGGTGACCCTCAACCCGGAGGCCGTCTGGTCCGACGGGTCCACGATCGACGCGGCCGACATGCAGGCCTACGCCACGGCGCAGATCGCGGCTGCCGGTCAGGCCTCGGCCGACGTCGACACGTGGTCGGTCGTCGCGGGCGTCGACCCGGGTGCCGACGCCTGGACCTACACCGTGCGGTTCACCCGCCCCACCCCCGACTGGCCCGACCTCGTCTACCCGGGTCTCCCGGCCGAGGCCACGCCCGCCGAGGTCTACAACGGGTACGCCGACGCCGCGCCCCCCAGCAACGGACCGTTCGTGGTGGCCGAGATCGACCGCGAGGCCGGACTCGTCCGGCTGGAGCGCAACCCGCAGTGGTGGGGTGAGACCCCGGCCCTCGACGCGATCGAGTATCGCGCGCTCGACGGGCAGGCCCAGGCAGAGGCGTTCACCGATGGTGACCTCGACGCGATCGAGCTCGCTCCTGCGGGTGCCGACTCGGTCGAGGACGGTGTCGTGTCGACCGCTCCCGGGCAGGAGTGGAGCCACCTGACGCTCAACGCCGCCCGGGGTCCCCTCGCCTCCCCGGTGGTCCGACAGGCCGTGGCGCTCGCGCTCGACCGTGACGCCCTGGTCGAGGCCACGGGTGCCGACGCGGCGCTCGCCGGCAGCTTCGTCACCGTCCCCGGCCAGTCGGGCTACACCGACACCGTCGGCGACCTCCTGACTCGCGACGTCGAGCAGGCGCGCGACCTCATCGCCTCGGCCGGCTACACCGCCGACGGCGACGGATGGACGGCGCCCGACGGCTCTGCCCTCGCCCTGCGCCTGCCCGTCCCCGAGGGCAACGAGGCGGCCGCGTCGCGGGCGGAGGCGGTCGCCGGCGACCTGGCCGACGTCGGCATCGAGGTGACGATCGAGCCGCGTCCGGTCGACACCTTCTTCAGCGACGTCGTCGTGCCGCTGGACTTCGACCTCGTGACCTTCCTGTGGTCGACCGACCCCCTCGACACCGCGGCTGCGGTCGCGCGGGTCCTCCCGGTCGACAGTCCCCTCAACTTCACCGGGCTGGCCGATCCGGGGGTCGCGCAGGCCGCCGACGCCCTGCTCCGGTCGATCGAGCCGAAGGCGTTCGCGGCGGCCACGGCAGCCTTCGACACGGCCGTGCTGGCGACGTCGGTCATCATCCCGCTCGTCGTCGAGCCCCACGTGCTGGCGGTCGGCGACGACGTCGTGAACCTCATGGCCCACCGCTTCGCCACCCCGGACTGGACGGTCGTCGGCTTCCGCGCCTAGATGTCCACAGGCCTGGGGGAAAACCCCCCTTCCGGGCCATTTTCGGGGCCTTCGGCGTGTCGTGTCGACATGTCTACGTGGACACGACGGTGGACCGTCATCCACCGCGATATTTCTTCGATCCACACGGGTGGACAGCGTTTGCGCAGGTCAGAGCACGTGTGCTGCGTCACATGCCGGCTCTGTCCACAGGTTGTCCACCACCTGTGCACACCTTCCACGGCGATTTGCACAGCGCCTGATCCGTTCTCCACAGGGGCTGTGGACAAAGGGGGTTCCTGTGGGCCCTTCTGGCTCGACCTGACCCCGTCCGGCCCCCTAGTGTGGGCGCTCGTGTCGGTCGCCGATTCTGACGGTGGCGGCACCTAGGTTCGGTGGGAGAGCCCGAGCCGACGAGCGAGAAAGGACGTGGCGGCGTGAGCGTGTCCGACCTCTACCCGACCGAGTCCGAGGACTCCGCCGGTGGTCGAGTACCCCCGCAGGACGTCGCCGCCGAGCAGAGCGTGCTCGGGGCGATGCTGCTCTCGCGCAACGCGATCGATCCCGCCACCGACCTGCTCTCGCCGCGCGACTTCTATCGCCCCGCGCACGAGTCCATCTTCGACATCGTGCTCGACCTCCACAGCCGTGGCGAGCCGGCCGACGCCATCACCGTCGCTGCCGAGCTGCAGCGCCGAGGCGACCTGGCCCGGGTCGGTGGGGCTCCGTACCTGCACACCCTGGTCGCCGGGGTCCCCACGGCCGCCAGCGTCAACTACTACGCCGCCATCGTCCGCGAGAAGGCCGTCCTGCGGCGCCTGGTCGAGGTCGGCACGCGCATCCAGCAGATCGGCTACGACCAGACCGGCGAGGTCGCCGACCTCGTCGACCAGGCGCAGGCCGCCGTGCTCGACGTCGACGGTGCCAGCGGCGCCGACGACTACCGGTCGATGGCCGACCTCATGCCGGAGGCGATCCAGGAGATCGAGGACATCGCCAGCCGTGACGGCGAGATGGCCGGCGTCGAGTCGGGCTTCCCCGAGCTCGACAGCTACACGACCGGGTTCCGCCCGGGCCAGATGATCGTGGTGGCGGCCCGACCCGGTGTGGGCAAGTCCACGATCGGCCTCGACTTCGTGCGCGCCGCCTCCATCAAGGGCGACACCCCGAGCGCCATCTTCTCGCTCGAGATGACGGCCGCCGAGATCGCGATGCGTCTGCTGTCGGCCGAGGCGAAGGTCAGCATCTCCCACATGCGCGGCGGCTCGGTCAACAAGTTCGACTGGGACGCCATCAGCCGCACCATGCCGCGCGTCATGGGAGCGCCGATCGTCATCGACGACTCGCCCAACATGACGATGCCCGAGATCCGCTCGAAGGCCCGCCGCATCCAGAAGGAGCACGGGCTCGGCCTGGTCGTCATCGACTACCTCCAGCTCATGACCTCCGGCAAGCGCGTCGAGAACCGTCAGGTCGAGGTCTCGGAGTTCAGCCGCCAGATGAAGCTGCTGGCCAAGGAGCTCCAGGTCCCGATCATCGCGATCAGCCAGCTGAACCGTGGTTCCGAGCAGCGCACCGACAAGACCCCGCAGCTGTCCGACCTGCGTGAGTCCGGCTCCATCGAGCAGGACGCCGACATGGTCATGCTGCTGCACCGCCCCGACATGCACGGCGGCGGCGAGTCCGAGCGTCCCGGCGAGGCCGACATCATCCTGGCCAAGAACCGATCGGGCCCGGCCGGGGTCAAGGTCGCCGTGACCTTCCAGGGCCACTACTCCCGCTTCACGCCCATGGCGCGCGACGTCGGCAACGAGGCCGCGGCAGGCGCTGCGGCCGCCGGCGACTTCTTCTGATCCGACACGCCAAACGAGACGTAGCGTCTCGTTTGGCGTAGGGTGGGGACATGACCTCCTCACGACGGACCTGGTGGATCACGGGAGCCTCGCGCGGCCTCGGCCGTGCCCTGGCCGAGACGGCCGCAGCGCGCGGCGACCTGGTCGTGGCAACGGGGCGCGACGCCGCGACCCTGCCGAGCGGTGACGGCCTCGTGCCCATGACGCTCGACGTGCGCGACGAGGCGGCGGTGGTCGCCACGGCCGAGCGCATCGTGGCCGAGCACGGTCGTGTCGACGTCGTCGTCAACAACGCCGGGTACGGACTCGTCGGCGCCGTCGAGGAGCTCACCGACGATGAGCTGCGGGGCATCCTCGACACCACCGTGCTCGGATCGGCGCGCGTCGCCCGGGCGGCGCTGCCCCACCTGCGCCGACAGGGCTCGGGCCACCTGCTGTTCGTCTCGACGACCGGAGCCGTGGGCACGATGCCGTTGCTCGGCGCCTACAACGCGGCGAAGTGGTCGCTGGAGGGCATGGCGCAGGCCCTCGCGGGCGAGGTCGCGGGCACCGGGGTCCGGGTCAGCATCCTCGAGCCCGGCGGCATCGACACGGACTGGGGAACCAGCAGCATGGCCTTCGCCGATCCGCTCACGGCGTACGACGCACTGCGCGAGACGCTGTTCGGCACCGCGGTCGTGCCGTGGCCGGTCGAGGGCACCGGCGGCGGCACGCCTCCCGCTGAGATCGCGGCCGCGATCGTGGCGCACGTCGACGACGAGAGCGACGACCGACTTCGCGTGCTGCTCGGCGACGACGCCCCGGAGCAGGTCGCCGCCGCCCTGCACGCCCGCCTCGAGGACTACCAGCGCGATCCGCGCTTCGTTGCGGCGCTCGCCGAGGTCGCACCGTGAGCGTGCGGGTCTCCACGCGCGACCGGGTCCATCGCGCCGTCCTGGAGCTGGTCGCCGAGGTCGGGGTGCCGGGGCTCACGATGGAGGGCGTCGCCGCACGCGCGGGGGCCGGCAAGCAGACGATCTACCGCACCTGGGACTCGCCGCTGCATGTGCTGCTCGACGCGCTGCTGACCGCGTCCCAGGACGCCGACGGTCGGGTCGAGGTGCCCGACACAGGCGATCTCGCGACCGACCTGCGCGTGCTCGTCGACGGGATGGTGGCCGAGCTCACCGACCCGCCCTCCGACGCGATGATGCGTCACGTCGTCGCGCTGCTGCCCGACCGTCCAGGGCTCGGCGAGGAGCTGCAGGAGCGGTTGCTGCGCCCGCAGGTCGCGGCGATCGAGGCCCGGTTCGAGCGGGCCGGGGTCGCCGAATCGGGCCCGGCGGCCGAGCTGCTGCTCGGACCGGTCTTCCACCGCTGGCTGCTGCGCACCGGCCCCTTCTCGGAGCAGTGGATCGCGACGCACGTGCGACTCGTGGTGCAGGCGCTGTCGACCTAGGTGCTCAGGCCTCGTCGAGCACGCGCGCCACGAACTGCCCCACCCGCTCGCCGAGCTCCTCGACCCGCAGGTCGGGGGCGCCGGAGACGGAGCGCTGGTGCGCCTTGAGCGGTCGTCGAGCGCGCAACGAGCAGTCGAAGTCGGCGCAGACGTAGACGCCGACGCTGTTCCCCGCTCGGCCTCGCGACCCGGCGCGCGGTGCCACCACCAGTCGGCAGCCGCCCTCGGCGTCCTGCGTGTGGCACCAGTCGCAGAGACTCGCGCGCGGCGGGCCGCCCTGCTCACCGAGGCGCAGCTCGATCGCGACGGTCTCCGCCACCAGGGGCGGCGGCACGACCAGATAGGCGCGCAACGGCGCCTTCGGATCGGTCCAGGCCAGGAAGTCGCGCTGCTCGACCTCGGCCGGCGGCCAGGGCCTGGGGAAGGTCACCGCCGCCGCCCGGCTCCGCGAGGAGTTCACGAAGGCGCGTCGCACGTCGGGCTGCTCGATCGTGTCCATGACCCAAACCTACACCCTGTAGGCAAACGTGTTACTGGTGTAGGTTCGTCCCATGCCCCGCGCAGGACTGACCCCCGACCAGCTCGTGCTGGTCGCGGCGGCCCTGGCCGATCGCGACGGTCTGGACCGGGTCACGGTCTCGTCCGTCGCGCGACAGGTCGGCGTCAAGCCGGCGAGCGTCTACGCCCACCTGGACGGTGCCGACGACCTGCTGCGCCGCGTCACCCAGCTCGCGCTGACGGAGATGGCCGAGCGGGCCGCCGACGCCGTAGCGGGACGGTCGGGACGCGACGCGCTCGAGGCCTGGGCCGGCTCGTTCCGCACCTACGCCTTCGCGCACCCCGGCCGGTACGCCGCGAGCCATCGTCCGCTCGGGCGCACCGAGGCGCTCGCTGGAGCGGGCCCTCGCCACACCGCGCTCTCGGCGACGATCCTGCGCGGGTACGACGTCCCCGAGCACGACCACCCGCACGCCGTGCGTCTGCTGGGCAGCACGATCCACGGATTCCTGGACCTCGAGGCGGCCGGCTCCTTCGACCACAGCGCCCCGCCCGCGGCCGACTCCTGGCCGCGCGTGGTCGACGCCCTCGACGCCCTCCTCCGCACCTGGCCCACCCCCTGACCCCGGGTGCGGGATGGGCGACTAGCTCACCGCCCGCGGGGGACGGGCGGCGGACGTGGTCGGGCTCCGTTAGGCTGGGCGGCATGTTCACAGGATTCGTCTCGATGGCGTGCACCGCCTCGATGCGCCTGCGCCTCGCCGCCTGACGGCGCGCACCCGAGACACCTTCGCCTGCTCGCCGCTCCGGCCTTCGCCGGGCGGCTCCGTCGTGTCCGCCCGGCTCACCCCACGAGCTCGGGAGCTTTCCTGTGTCCATCGACCCCGTCGGCCTGTCCGACCATGATTCCGTCGGCCTGTCCGACCACCTCCACCACCTGCCCGCCGGCGACCTCGCCCAGATCCGCGCGGAGTCGCTCACGGTCGTCCGTGGCGCGCGGACGCTGTTCACCGACCTGTCGGTGACCGTCAGCGCCCGATCACGCCTCGCCCTCGTGGGCGAGAACGGTCGCGGCAAGACCACCCTGCTGCACCTGCTGGCCGGGACGACCGGTCCCGACGACGTGCCCGAACGCGGGTCGGTGCACCGCATCGGGACCGTCGCCCTGACACGCCAGTCGATGGACGTCGGGTCCTGCGAGACCGTCGGCGCGCTCGTCGACGAGGCGCTGGAGTCCTCGCGTGCGGCCCTGCGGGCTCTCGACGCTGCCACCCACGCGCTGAGCGAGGGCCTGACCGGAGCGGACGAGGCGTACGCGTCAGCCCTCGACGCCGCGACGCGTCTGGACGCGTGGGACGCCGACCGGCGCGTCGACGCCGCACTCGAGGGCCTCGGCGCGTGCACCGACCGCGACCGTCCACTGGCCACGTTGTCGGTGGGGCAGCGGTATCGCGTGCGCCTGGCGTGCGTGCTCGGCGGCAGTCATGACCTGTGGCTGCTGGACGAGCCCACGAACCATCTCGACGCCGACGCACTCGCGTACCTGACCCGACGCATCCGCGACCACTCCGGAGGCGTCGTGCTGGTGAGCCACGACCGCGCGCTGCTGCGCGACGTCGCACGGGAGTTCCTCGATCTCGACCCGAGCGAGGACGGCACGCCGCGCCTGCACGCGGGCGGGTACGAGGCGTGGCAGGACGGCCGTCGGCGCGACCGGGCCCGCTGGGAGGAGGACCACGCGGCGCAGGAGGCCGAGCTGCGTCGCCTGCAGGACTCCGTCCAGCAGGCGCGCGACCGGCTCAGCTCGGGCTGGCGACCGGAGAAGGGGACCGGGAAGCACACGCGTCAGTCGCACGCCCCGGGAGTGGTCCGAGCCCTGCGGCGTGAGCAGGAGCTGTTGGAGGCCCACCGCGTCTCGGTACCGCCTCCTCCACCGCAGCTGCGGTGGCCCGAGCCACGGGTCAGGCCCGGCGTGCCGCTGGCGCGCTGTGAGAGCGTCACGGTGCGGCACCGGTTGGATGCGCCGGTCACGCTCGACCTCCACGGCGGCGACCACCTCGTGGTGACCGGACCCAACGGCGCCGGCAAGTCCACCCTCCTGCAGGTCCTGACGAGGGTGCTCGAGCCGGACTCCGGGCGGGTGCGACACCTGTCGGGCGCGCGCATCGCGCACGTGGGACAGGAGGCCCCCGCCTGGCCGGGCGACCACACCGCGGACCGCCTGCACGAGGAGCACGTCGCTCGCCTGGCAGCACACGGTCTGCTCCGCCCCGGTGACGCGGTGGGACTCGGTGCGACGGGCCTGCTCGACCGGGAGGCACGACGTACCCCGGCCGGGCGCATGTCCGAGGGTCAGCGACGTCGCCTGGACCTGGCGCTGCACCTGGCGGGCCGGCCGAACCTGATCGTCCTCGACGAGCCGACCAACCACCTGGCGGCCTGGCTCGTGGACGAGCTCACCGCCGCGATCCGCGCGACGTCCGCCGCGGTCGTGGTCGCGACGCACGACCGCCAGCTCCTCCGTGACCTCGACGACTGGCCCCACCTCACCCTCGGGCAGTGAGCTGGCGTCCATCGCCCGTGCAGGCGGTGAGTGAGTCGCCCTTCAGCGGTCGGGATGGGCGACTAGCTCACCGCCCAGGGTCGGGGTGGGCGACTAGCTCACCGCCCGGGGTCAGCGGCGGGGCTTGGGGTGCTTGAGCGACCAGAGCTCGAGGTGCTCGTAGCCCTTGACCGAGGCCCGGGGCGCGCGCCGCACGCGGAACCGGTCGTCGTCGCGCACCAGCGCCGCGAGCTCGGCGTCGATCAGCGCGCGCCCGGGCCGCGAGACGGACGTGAGCCGGGCGGCGATGTTCACGACCGGCCCGTACACGTCGCCGAGACGCGACAGCACCGTGCCGTACGCCGTGCCCACGCGCACCTGCGGGTAGCCGTCGGCCGACCCCTCGCCCTCCACGTCGTCCGCGCCGCGGTCGACCAGCGCGAGCGCCAGCTCGGCCGCCGCGAACGGGTCGCCCAGCGTGTAGAGCACCTCGTCACCGATCGTCTTGACGACCTGTCCCCCCGCCTCGACGACGAGCTCGGACGTGATGCGCTCGAACGTCTCGACCATCGCCGCGAGCTCGGTCGTGCTGAGCCGCCGACTCTGCGCCGTGTAGCCGACGATGTCGACGAACCCGACGGCGAGCGGGGTGGACCGGCTGTCGGTCGAGCCGGAGAGCATCAGCCGGCTCGCGGCGCTGACGAGGTGCCGCCGCCAGATGTAGGACTGCAGGCGCTCGACGACCGGGACGATCTCGGTCAGCAGCTCCAGCGGCAGCTCGTCGTCCGGCGCGTCGACCAGCGTCGCGAGCAGCAGTCGGGTCTGCCAGTCGGCCATGCGCGAGAACGTGGACCCCATCGTGCGCACCAGGGCCGGCAGCACCTCGGGATCCAGGACGCGCAGCTCGACGAGCTCCTGCACGTCCTCCAGTGCTGCGACGTCGGCCGCGGTGAAGGCCGCCTCGTCGTCGCCGGTCTCGGCGAACCCGAGCGAGCGCCACATCTGCTGCGCCTGCTCCAGCGGCACCCCCGACCGCTCGGCGACCTCGTGCCGGGTCAGGGCCGGGCCGTCGTCGCCCAGCAGGTACGACCCCGCCACCTCGATGAGGATGGCGGGGTCGAAGGCGTGCGCGCGGGCACCTGAGTCGGTCCCGGCGCCGGGGTCGTCCTGCGGATCAGTCACTCGCGAGGCGGTCGGCGGCGGCCTGCTTGAGGGCCTCGCCGAAGCTCGGGTTGTCGTTGCTGAGGGCGGCGATCGCCTCGTCCGTGAAGTGCAGCGCCTTGAGCGGCGAGAGCGCGAAGACCGACGCGCTGCGCAGCTTGCGGTTGACCAGGGCGATCTCGCCGATGACCGCGCCCGGGCCGAGCTCGGCGATGTCGGCGTTGTCCTTGCGGATCACGACGTCGCCTTCGAGGATGATGTAGGCCTTGTCGGCCGGGGTGTTCTCCCACATGAGCGACCAGCGGGCCGGCACGTTGACGAGCGTCCCGTGCGTCGCGAGCGCCTTGACCGTGGTCTCGTCGAAGTCGGTGACCGCCTTCAGGGTCTCGACGACCGAAGGGTCGAGCTTCGCCATGGGTGTTCCTCTCGTTGCCGGACCCGAGGGTCCGGTTCTGCCCTCCCCGCCGTGATCTTGTCATTGCGGCCCGACACTGGCAAGCGACCGTCCGCCGCCTGTCACGGCGAGTTACTGATACGTCACGAGGTCGGGCCTCGGAGCGACCCCCCACGTCTGTTCCGGGGTCAGCATCGGGAGGTCCTCGTGGACGAAGTTCTTCCAGCCCCAGGCGATCGACGGGGCGGCTCCCTGCCGGATCACGTTCCACGTGCCGACCTTCGCCCCGGGGGAACCCTGCCCGTCGACGTGGATGACGACCTGCAGCTCGGGCCGGTCGCTGCGGACGAGCTGGCGGTCGGTGATCATCGACGTCGCGAACTGGTGCAGGACGAACAGCTTCTGGGGCAGGTCCTCCTCGCGGGTCAGCTCGGCGAGCCAGGCCGCGACCGCGTCGGCCTCGGCCCCGGTGACGGACCCGAACTGGCGCAGGTGCACCTGGTCAGGGGCCAGACGCCACTCGGGATCGAGCGCGAGTCCGACGTGCGGCTCGCGGAGCAGCTCCTCGTAGCGCTTCGCCTGGGTCAGGAAGTCCGTGCGACCCGGCTGGAGGTCGAGGATGACGTACAGCCCCGCGTCCCGGGCCGCGTCGACCCACGGCCGCAGGGTCTCCACCGGGACCTCGCGCGAGTAGTCGCCGTCGGGGCCGATGTCGGCGTCGGCGATCGTCGAGATGAGCTCGAAGGCTCCGACGACGGGCCGGTCGCTGATGGCCGCGTACTGGTCGACGACCTGTTGCGTGCGCACGACGGAGGCCGCCGGGTCCTGCTCGCCCAGCATCCCGAGGGCCGGGATCCCTGGCGATCCGTACAGCGCGACGACGTGGCGACCGGGGAAGATCGTGTGTCCGCCGCCGGGCTGCTCGGGCTGGTTGCGCACGACGTCGAGGGTGTACTGCGGCTCGACCCACCCGGTACCCAGCACGATGGTCGGCCGGTCGCCGAGCTCGCGCAGCTGGTCGGCCACAGCGGGGTCGGTGCGCGGGTCGCCGCCGGGCACCGCCACGACGTCGCCGGCGCCGGCCGTGGCGAGCGACAGCACGTCTGCTGCCGGGTCGAGGGTCAGCACCACGGCTCCCTCCGCCGCCTCCACGGGCTGCGGCTCGGTCAGGTGCTCGGACAGGCTCGCCTCGAGCGCCGTCGCCTCGACCGGGACGACCTCGCCGACCAGGTCGGGCAGGGGCGTTACCGGTTCGCCGACGAGCAGCACCGTCGCGGTGTCGAGCCGCGTGAGCTCCTCGGGAAGTCCGGCGGCCTCGGCGGGCAGCACCGGCACGCCGTGCTCGCGCGCCAGCTCAGCAGCCGGAGCCGCCTGGTCGGCGGTGGCCACCACGACGACCTCCGAGCGGGTGAACAGCAGCTCCGAGACGGCCAGTGCGCGATCGGTGGGCGCCGCGTCGTCGACCAGGGTCATCGCGTCGCCGGGCTGCTGCGTCGTGACCTGGTCGGCCTCGGTGGTCGTGTCCTCGCCGCCCCCGCCGGTGCAGGCCTGAGCCACCACGAGCACGAGGACGATCGTCGCCGCGACAGCGCTGCGGCGCGCGGGACCCCCTCGTCCACGGCCGTGCCGCAGTCGCGCCCCCGTTACGCTCATCGCTGTGACGTTACTGGATCTGGCCGCGGCCGACGTGTCGAGCACGACGGAGGTCGACGGGCTCGCCGGCGTCATGGTCGACCTCATGGACAAGCTGGGCCTCGCCGGCGCTGCGATCGCCGTGGGCCTGGACAACCTGTTCCCGCCGATCCCCAGCGAGATCGTCCTGCCGATCGCCGGCTTCGCGGCCAGTCAGGGCATCTTCTCCCTCGAGGGGGCGCTCTTCGCGACGACGGCCGGCTCGGTCATCGGTGCGGTGGTCCTGTACTGGCTCGGCCGCGCGTTCGGCCGCGAGCGGTCGATGTGGGTCTTCGAGAAGACGCCGCTGCTGAAGGTCTCCGACCTGGAGCGCACCGAGGCCTGGTTCGCGAAGCACGGCTCCAAGGCGGTCTTCTTCGGCCGGATGGTGCCGATCTTCCGCAGCGTCATCTCGCTGCCGGCCGGGGTCGAGAAGATGAACTTCGGGCTGTTCCTCGCCCTCACCACCGCGGGCAGCCTGATCTGGAACTCGATCTTCGTGATCGCCGGCTACCGCCTCGGCTCGGACTGGGAGAAGGTCGAGCCCTACGCCGACCTGTTCCAGAGGGTCGTCATCGTCGCCGTCCTGGTCGTCGTGATCACCTTCGTGGTGGTGCGTCTGCGCGGCCGGCGCCGCACCGACGACGCCGCGGCCTGACGAGCCGACCACTCGCCGTGCGCGTCGTCTCCCTGCTGCCCTCGGCCACCGAGATCGTCTACGCCCTCGGGGCGCAGGACCGCCTCGTCGGCGTGACGTTCGAGTGCGACGAGCCGGCCTCGGCCCGCGCCGACCACCGCGTCATCGTGTCGGGACGCGACACCTCGGCGATGGACGTCGCCGCGATCGACGCCTACGTGCGAGCCGAGCTCGCCGCGGGGCGTGACCTCTACACGCTCGACGAGGGCGCGATGGCCGACCTCGCGCCGGACGTGATCCTGACCCAGGACCTCTGCCGTGTGTGTGCCGTGCCCACCGGACAGGTCGACGCCGCACTGACCCACCTGCAGTGCCGAGCGGACGTCGTGACGCTCGACCCGATGACGCTCGACGACGTCGTCGCCTCGGTGCTGACGGTCGGCGACGCGCTCGGCTCGACCGACGAGGCGAGGCTCGTGACCACGCGCCTGCGTGAGCGTCTCGCGGCCGTCGCCGCCGCGGTGGCCAGACGCCCGCATCCGCGCGCGGCGGTCGTCGAGTGGGTCGACCCGCTCTTCACGGGCGGTCACTGGATCCCCGACCAGGTGGCGGCCGCGGGCGGCATCCCCGTCGGGATGCACGCGGGCACCGCGTCCGGACCCGGCTCGTGGGACGCGCTCGCCGCGACCGAGCCGGAGGTGGTGCTCGTGGCGCCGTGCGGCTACGGCCTCGAGGGTGCCGCCGAGCAGGCGGAGGTGGTGGCCCGCCACCTCCCGAGCGCCCAGGTCTGGGCGATCGACGGCAACGCGGTCGTCGTGCGTCCGGGCCCCCGCGTCGTCGACGGCGTCGAGGCGATCGCGTCGGTCCTGCACCCGGGCGCGGTGGCGGCGAGCGACCTCGTGCGTCGCATCAGCTGACCCGGGTGGCTGAGGAGCCCCCTTCGAGGCTCGCAAGCTCGCACCTCAGGGGGCGGTTGGGGGCTCAGGCGATCGCGAGGTCGCGGAGCTCGGCGCGGTAGTCGGCGTAGGCCGCCCGCAGCCGCGGGCCGGGCCAGTCGGCCGGCAGCAGCTCGCGCGGCAGCAGGGGGTCGTCCGCGAGATGGCGGACGACGTCGCTCGCGGCCCGGAGGCGCGCCGCCGGTTCGTGGGTGCCCTCCAGCGTGGACAGGAGTGCGTGTCCCTCCCGGGCCAGCGAGGCGAGGTCCCACAGCTCGGCCGCGAGCTCGTCGGCGGGGCCGTCCGGGCGGGCGTGGAAGGTGCGCACGACGAGCTCGTCGCCGACCGGCGAGGAACGGCGGAGGTTGGCGGGCCGCATCCACGTGCCCTCGCGCAGCTCGGCGAGGCGTGCCCGCACGAGCGTCTGACGCAGCGCCGCCCGTTCGGGGCCGGTGCGGCCGGCGACGACCACGACGGCCATCTCCCAGTCACCGTCCCAGGTGGTCTCGGCGTCCAGCACGCCCTCGTCCTGGCGGTGCTGACGCTCGACGAGCCGCTCGCCCAGGACGTAGTCACCGTCGGCCCGCTCGAGGTCGCCGGACGCGATCGCCCGGGTCAACGCCACCCGCAGCGTCGCGGCGGGCACGCCGAAGTGCTCGCCGGCGCGGGTCAGCTGGGCGGGGCTGAGGCGGGCGGGGTGCGCCCCGAGCAGCAGCGACAGGGCGACGGATCGTGCCGTCAGGGGTCGCGGGTCGGCAGCACGCGGGTCGGGGACGCTCATCGCGGTCACTGTCCCATGATTACAACTCTCGACACAACTGGTACAGATTGTGTAACGTGCCGCGCATGGCAGACCTCGACGCGACCGATGCAGCACCGTGGCGCCGCACGTCCGACGACCCGGTCGTGGACGGTGACGCGTCCAGCCGCTGGCAGGCCGAGCGCGAGTACCGCACGCTGACCTACGAGGTCGACGGCCGCATCGCCCGGATCACCTTCGACCGGGCCGAGCAGGGCAACGCGATCACGCCGGACACGCCGCTCGACCTCGCGCACGCCGTCGAGCGCGCGGACCTCGACCCCCGCGTCCACGTGATCGTGGTGAGCGGCCGGGGCAAGGGCTTCTGCGGGGGCTACGACCTCGCCGCCTTCGCGGAGCAGGCCATCCCCAACCACGATCCCGAGCAGACCTGGGACCCGATGGTCGACTACGCGATGATGAGCCGCTTCACCCGCGGCTACGCGAGCCTGCTGCACGCCGACAAGCCGACCGTCGCCAAGATCCACGGGTTCTGCGTCGCCGGCGGCACCGACATCGCCCTGCACTGCGACCAGATCCTCATCGCGGCCGACGCCAAGATCGGCTACCCGCCGACCCGCGTGTGGGGCGTCCCGAGCGCCGGCCTGTGGGCGCACCGTCTCGGCGACCAGCGGGCCAAGCGCCTCCTCCTGACGGGCGACTCGCTGTCGGGCCGCGAGGCCCTGGAGTGGGGTCTCGCGATCGAGGCGCCCGAGCCCGAGGACCTCGACGCGCGCACCGAGCACCTGCTCGCGCGCATCGCCGCGATGCCGGTCAACCAGCTCATGATGGTCAAGCTCGCGCTCAACTCGGCACTCGTGGCCCAGGGCGTGGAGAACAGCCGCATGATCTCGACCGTCTTCGACGGCATCTCCCGCCACACGCGGGAGGGCTACTCGTTCGCGGCCCGGTCGATGGAGGTCGGATTCCGCCAGGCCGTCGCGGAGCGCGACGGGCCTCCGTTCGGCGATGCCGGACCGTCCACGAACAAGGGAGAGGACCCCCGATGACCACGTCGCACCAGACCCACGAGGTCCAGAACCAGGCACCGCCGCTGGTCGGCCACAGCACGGCCGACGACCCGGCGCTGCGCGAGGGCGTCGAGCGCGAGGGAGCCGGCTGGGCCCTGCCCGAGATCGACGAGCTCGGCCGCCTCGCGGGCACCGAGGAGGCCCGGTCGTGGGGCCGCCTCGCCGAGCGCGTGCCCCCGCGCCTGCACACGCACGACCGCTACGGGCACCGCATCGACGATGTCGAGTACGTCCCCGAGTACCACCGGCTCATGGAGACGGCGGTCGGCCACGGGCTGCACGGCGCGCCCTGGGCCGACGACCGCGCCGGGGCGCACGTCGCCCGTGCCGCGAAGTTCATGGTGTGGTCGGTCGACGCGGGCCACGGGTGTCCCATCTCGATGACCTACGCCGCGATCCCGGCCCTTCGCGCGAACGCCGGACTCACGTCGCAGCTCGAGCCCCTGCTGACGAACCGCGAGTACGACCCGGTGCTCGCCGACCCGTTCACCAAGCGCGGCCTGATCGCCGGCATGTCGATGACCGAGAAGCAGGGCGGCTCCGACGTCCGCGCGAACACGACCACGGCCGCGCCGCAGTCGGACGGCACGCACACGCTGGTGGGCCACAAGTGGTTCACGTCCGCGCCGATGTCGGACCTGTTCCTCACCCTGGCCCAGACCGAGAACGGCATCTCGTGCTTCGCGGTGCCGCGAGTGCTGCCCGGCGGAGAGCGCAACGCGATGCGCTTCATGCGGCTCAAGGACAAGCTCGGCAACCGCTCCAACGCGTCCTCCGAGATCGAGTACGACGGTGCGACCGGGTGGCTCGTCGGCGAGGAAGGTCGCGGGGTCCGCACCATCGTCGAGATGGTCAACATGACCCGCCTCGACTGCGTGATCGGCTCGTCCTCCGGCATGCGTACCGCGGTGGCGCAGGCGGCGCACCACGCCCGGCACCGCTCGGCCTTCGGCGAGAGGCTGATCGACCAGCCGGCGATGCGCAACGTCCTGGCCGACCTCCAGGTCGAGTCGGAGGCGGCGACCACGGCGATGCTGCGCCTCGCCGGCGCGAACGACCGGGCCATCCGCGGCGACGAGAGCGAGGCGGCCCTGCGTCGCATCGCGCTGGCCGTCACGAAGTACTACGTCTGCAAGCGCGCACCCATCGCCGCCGGCGAGGCGCTGGAGTGCCTCGGCGGCAACGGCTACATCGAGGACTTCGACCTCGCGCGCATCTATCGCGAGATGCCGCTGCTCTCGATCTGGGAGGGCTCGGGCAACGTCGCCGCCCTGGACGCGCTGCGGGCCCTCGCCCGCGAGCCGCACACGCTGGACGCCTTCTTCGCGGAGGCCGAGCTCGCCCGCGGCGTCGACGGCCGGTACGACGACGCCCTCGACCGGCTGGCGAAGGAGCTCACCTCCTTCGACGACATCCAGCTGCGGGCGCGTCGCGTGGTCGAGCAGATGGCGCTCGTGTTCCAGGGGTCGCAGCTGCTGCGGCACGCGCCGAGCGCCGTGGCCGACGCCTTCTGCGCCTCGCGACTGGACCGCGACTGGGGCGGCGCGTTCGGCACCCTGCCGACGGGGCTCGACCTCGCCCCGATCCTGGAGCGCACGCGCACCGGCTTCGACGACTGAGTTCGGGCGGACGGAGCTCGTCGACTGTCGGGTCGTGGCACCGCGTCCTAGTCTCGGACTCATGAGTGCTCACGACGCCCTGCCCGAGGTTCCCCAGCAGCTCTTCATCGGCGGGAGCTGGCGCGACGCGACCGGCGGCGGCACCTTCGCGGTGGAGGACCCGGCGAGCGGCGACGAGATCGCCCGCGTCGCCGACGCGACGGTCGAGGACGGCGCGGCCGCTCTCGACGCGGCCGTGGCTGCGCAGAAGGACTGGGCTGCCACCCCGCCGCGCGACCGCGGCGAGATCCTGCGGCGCGCCTTCGAGATCGTGACCGAGCGCACCGACGAGCTCGCGACGATCATGACGCTCGAGATGGGCAAGCCGCTCTCGGAGAGCAGGGCCGAGATCGCCTACGGAGCCGAGTTCCTGCGCTGGTTCTCCGAGGAGGCCGTGCGCATCGCGGGCCGCTACTCCGTGGCCCCGAACGGTGCGACGCGCCTGCTCACCCTCAAGCAGCCCGTCGGCCCGGTGCTCGCGATCACTCCCTGGAACTTCCCGCTCGCGATGGGCACGCGCAAGATCGCGCCGGCGATCGCCGCCGGGTGCACCATCGTCGTGAAGCCCGCGGGCCTCACGCCGCTCACGATGCTGTGGCTCGCGCAGGTGCTGAAGGAGGCGGGGCTGCCCGACGGCGTGCTGAACGTCGTCACCACCAAGAGCACCGGCAAGGTCATGGGTCCGCTGATCGCCGATCCCCGGTTGCGCAAGCTGACCTTCACGGGGTCGACCGAGGTCGGTCGCTCCCTGGTCGAGCAGAGCGCCCAGGGCCTGCTCCGCGTCTCGATGGAGCTCGGCGGCAACGCCCCGTTCCTCGTCTTCGACGACGCCGACGTCGATGCCGCCGTCGACGGCGCGATGCTCGCCAAGATGCGCAACATCGGCGAGGCCTGCACCGCCGCGAACCGGTTCATCGTGCACGAGTCCGTGGCCGAGGAGTTCTCCACCAAGCTCACCGAGCGCATGCAGGGCCTGAAGGTCGGTGCCGGTCTGGAGGACGGGGTCGACGTCGGCCCGCTCGTCGAGGAGGCCCAGCGCGACAAGGTCGCCCAGCTCGTCGCCGACGCGATCGGCAAGGGCGCGACGGTGCGCACCGGTGGCGTCGTGCCGGAGGGTCCGGGCTGGTTCTACCCGCCGACGGTGCTGACCGACGTGCCGCTCGAGGCCGACCTGCGCACCGAGGAGATCTTCGGTCCGGTCGCGCCGGTCTTCACGTTCACCGAGGAGGCCGACGCCATCGCGATGGCCAACGACACCGAGTACGGCCTCGTCGCGTACGCCTTCACCCGCGACCACGCCCGCGTGATCCGTGTGTACGAGGGCCTGGAGACCGGCATGGTCGGCATCAACCAGGGCATCGTCTCGAACCCGGCGGCGCCGTTCGGTGGCGTCAAGGCCTCCGGCTTCGGCCGCGAGGGCGGCACCGAGGGCATCGAGGAGTACCTCGAGACCAAGTACGTCGGCCTGGCGTTCTGACGCACCGCCGACGAAGCTCGGGGGATCGTCGTCGTCATGACGACCGCAATCCCCGGAGCTGTGTCGATCCCGCGTCGAACGGGGCATGACCTCGACGGAAACACCTCAGCGAAGGTCGTCGTCGGGATGGCTCGCCCCGGGGTCTGCCTTCGCCGCCCGGAACGCGCGATCTCCGAGGAGCACCGAGATGGCTGCTCGGCTCGAGCCAACACCCATCCAGTCGGGGTCGACATCGCTGCCCATGAACCACGTGTGGTCAGCCGGCCACGCGAGAGCTATCCGAGCCGATGACTCGGGACACCCGACAGCATCCCGCCACCCCGAGAGGTCGGCGATCGAACCCTCGAACAGGACGTACGTGCGGTGAGGGATCGAAAAGGTCCGGGGCGGCGGCAGTGAGGTGTCGGACCATCCGTCCCACAGGGCGAAGTAGCAGCGGCGGCGAGAGTTGGTCGTCTGCGCGAGCATCTCGAGCACCCCACGCTGCTGAGTGATCTCGTCGAGAGTGGGGCGATGCCCAGGCTCGATGGCAGCGGTCGACCTCGACATGTAGGGAACGCGCGCGTACCCGGCAAGACCAGGTGGACCGAACCTGGAGATTCGCGACCAGTCGGCGGTCGCGTGGACGATCCAGTCTGCAGCGGACACGTCGTCGCACAGCGTCAGGCCCATCCGACGCACGTTATCGACAAGTTGGCGCCTGGTCGATCGTGGTGCGGCTCGCCGCGGCCCTCTACCCCAGGAACTGGGCGGGGTCGAACTCGTCGATCGGGATGACGCGCAGGCGCGGCAGCGTCTCGGTGAAGGCGTGGACGTCGTACTCCAGGTCGAAGACCTCGAGGCCCTGCGCCTGCAGCTCGGTGTAGCCGAGGTTGCGGAACTCGTTGAACGCCAGCAGGCCGGTGCGTCGCGTGCCGATGAGCGGCGCGAGCTGGGGGATGAAGTCGCCGTCGTTGCTGACGAGGACGACGTCGCCCTCGCGGCGGCCGATCTCCTCGAGGGTGCGCTGGATGCCGAGGTCGACGACCTTCTGGTCGGGCGCGCCCGACAGCGGCACCGGTGTGTAGCCGAGCGAGGTCAGCGCCTGCACGAACGGCATCGGGAGCTCGCCGTGCACGGCGAGGAAGAACAGGGCGGTGACGGGCTGGCCCCAGTGCTCCTCAGAGAACGTCAGCAGGCGGTCCCAGCGCGGGCGCTCCTGCGGCTGGGGGCGTCGACCGAGGATGGAGCCGCCGAGCGTCGCGTCGATGTTCTCGCCGTCGACGAGGAGGTACGTGCGCCCGGTGCTGTCCATGCCCTCGAGCCTAACGCCGATCCGCTCACGATTCAGACCACCGGAAGGCCTGGCTCAGGCGTCGGTGCGCTCGGCGTGCAGGCGGGCGTAGAGGCCCCCGGACGCCAACAGCTCCTCGTGGGTGCCTGACTCGACGAGCCGGCCGTTCTCGACGCCGAGGATCAGGTCGGCACGGCGCACGGTCGAGAGCCGGTGGGCGATCGCGATGGTCGTGCGATCGGCGGCGGCGCGCTCGAGCGCCTCCTGCACGACCCGTTCGGTCTCGGTGTCGAGGGCACTCGTGGCCTCGTCCAGGATCAGCAGCGGCGGGTTCTTGAGCAGCACCCGCGCGAGGGCGATGCGCTGCTTCTCGCCCCCTGACAGGCGGTATCCGCGCTCGCCCGTCAGCGTCGCGTAGCCCTCGGGGAAGCTCATGATCCTGTCGTGGATGTTCGCGTCGCGCGCGGCCTGCACGATCTCGTCCTCGGTCGCGCCCGGACGCGCGTACGCGAGGTTGTCGTGGATCGTGCCGTGGAACAGGTAGGCGTCCTGCGTGACCACCCCGACGGCGCGCGAGAGCGACGAGAGCGTCAGGTCGCGCACGTCGTGCCCGTCGATCAGCACCGCGCCGCGGGTCACGTCGTAGAGCCGGGGGACGAGGTACGTCGCGGTGGTCTTGCCCGATCCCGAGGGTCCGACGATCGCGGCGAACTGCCCCGGCTCGAGGCGGAAGGAGATGTCGCGCAGCGCCCAGGAGTCGTCGGCGTCGGCGCGGGCGTCGAGGACGGACTCGTGCTGCGGCTCCAGCGGACGTCCGGCGAGCGATCGCGGCGCGGGGTACCGGAACCAGACGTCGCGCAGCTCGATCGCGCCGCGGGGACGTTCCAGCTCGACCGCACCGGACTTCTCGGTGATGGTCGGCTGCAGGTCGAGGTACTCGAAGATGCGACGGAACAGGGCGAGCGAGGTCTGCACGTCGAGCGTCACGCGCATGAGCTGCAGCAGCGGCATCTGCAGACGGGCCTGCAGCGTCGTGAAGGCGACGAGTGTTCCCGCGGTGAGCGCGTCAGCGCCTCCGGGCACGCGCCCGGTGACCAGCAGACCTGCCAGCAGGTAGATCAGCGCGGGCGTGATGGCGAAGAAGGTCTGCACCGTGGCGAAGAAGGTGCGCCCGGTCATGGCCTGCGAGACCTGCAGGCGCACCTGCTGCTGGTTCGCGTCGCGATACCGCACGACCTCGGTCTCGCCGCGGTCGAAGACCTTGCTCAGCAGGATGCCCGAGACGCTGAGCGCCTCCTCGGTGATCGCGGTCATGTCCGACAGCGACTCCTGGGTCTTGCGGGCGATGACCTGGCGCCGGCGACCGACCCGCAGCTGCACCACGATGAAGATCGGCATCAGCACGAGGGTCAGGAGCGTGAGCTGCCACGACAGCAGCACCATCGACACGACCGCCGCGAGCACCGTGACCGAGTTCTGCACGATCGTCGTGGCGGTGTCGGTCAGGACGGTGCGCACGCCGGCGACGTCGTTGGCGAGGCGCGACTGGATCACGCCGGTCTTGGTCGCCGTGAAGAAGGCCAGCTCCATCGTCTGCAGGTGCGCGAAGAGCTCGCCGCGCAGGTCGGCCATCGCCGAGTTGCCGATCGTGGAGGTCAGCCAGTTCTGGGCGATCGAGATCAACGCCGTGACGAGCGGGATGACGCACATCGCCGCGACGAGCCACGTGAGCACGTCGAGCTGCACCCCTCCGCCGTCGGTGGGGAACAGCGCGTTGTCGAAGACCGCCTTGGTCAGGAACGGGATCAGCGACGTGAGGGCCGCCGACGCGATGACCGCGACCAGCACCAGCACGAGCTGGGTGCGGTACGGGGCGAGCAGGCGGGCGACCCGCTCGAGCACGGGCCCGGCCTCGGTGTCGCGAGCCTCGTCGGGGTCGATGTGGTTGACGCCGTCGGTCGGCCCAGGGCGCACGTCAGTCGCCGTCGACGCGCTCGAGCACCGTCTCGGTGGCGTTGCCGGCGGCGGACACCGGCGCGAGCTCGGGCGTGCCCCACACGCCGACACCCGTGCGCAGCATGGCCCACACGAGGAGGCGGTCGGGATCGGCGACGAGCTGGGGATCGATCGTCACGGCCCAGTCGACCGGCGTCATCTCGACGTCGAACGCGGCGGCTCCGTGCACCTCGCCCTCGGCGTCGACCACCTTGACCGTGGCCACCGCCCCCGCGGGCAGGTCGATCCGCTCGCGGACGACGAGGGTTCCGGTGACGGTGAGGAGAGCGGTCATGCCTCGAGCGTAGTCAGGACAGGATGATCGGCAGCACGACCACGAGCGGGACGAGCACGACGATGGCGGCGATGATCCCGATGAACGCCCCCGCGCCCTTGCGCTTGACCTTCTCGTAGCCGATCGAGCCGGTCGTGAACTGGTGCCACGGTGCGGCGTAGAAGACCGGGACGTCCTGGCCCGGCTGCAGCGTGAACTGGATGCTGGCCTGGCCGTACGTGCGCAGCCACGTGTTCGACAGCTCGATGCGCACGGGTCCGGCGGGCACCGGGATCGGGTTCGCGCCGTACCGGACCTTCACGGGGTAGCCGTTGATCGACGCCGTGGGCGTGATGACGTTGGACGTCATGACCGAGCCCTGCACCGTCAGGTGCACGGTGCCCATGGGGGCGTAACCGCCCTGCGGCGAGGTCGGCGGCTGGGGCGGACCGGGCGGACCGGGCGGACCGGGCGGGCCGGGCGGGGAAGGCGGCTGCGTCATGCGAGGAGCGTAACCAAGCGGACGGCTGGGTCCGGCCCTAGATTGACGGGGTGCCTCCGAGACCCCCCGTCCCCGATGGGAACCAGCGACGTGAGGCCCGACGCCAGCTCCTGCTCGACTCGTCGCTGGAGCTCTTCGCGACCCGGGGGTACCTCGCCAGCCCGATCGAGGACCTGTGCCGGGCCGCCCACGTCAGCACCAAGAGCTTCTACGGCATCTACACCTCGCGCGAGGACTGCTACCTCGACCTGATGCGCCGCACGACCGACGCGATGCTGTCGGTCATGAGCGAGGCCGTGGAGCAGGAGAGCTTCGAGGACGTGACGGCGGCGGAGCACCGGTTGCTCGCGGTCTTCGCCCACGAGATGGGCGACGACCCGAGGGTCGCGGCGGTGCTCTTCGGCCGAGGAGCCGCGACGACGTTCACCGTCGAGTCGCACCGTCGCCTGCACCGCCGGCGCACGGCCGACCTGCTCGACCTGGCGTGGCGGCTCGGAGGGGCCACCCCGCCGCAGCCGGAGGGCGTCGCGACCGGCGTGGCCGGTGCCTTCTTCCACATCGTCAGCGACTGGGTCGAAGGCGCCGAGCGGCTGGAGGACCTCGAGACGGACGAGCTGCTGACCCGGCTGCTCGCGTTCTACGAGGTCGCGGCGGCCGGCATCCGGCGCCCCGGCCTCAGCTGAGCCTCGTCGACCGCAGCCGCAGCGAGCTGCCGACGACGAAGACCGAGCTGAACGCCATCGCGAGTCCCGCGACCATCGGGTTGAGATAGCCCGACATCGCCAGCGGGATGGCCGCGACGTTGTAGGCGAAGGCCCAGAACAGGTTGCGGCGGATCGTCCGCAGCGTCGCGCGGGCCAGCCGCACCGCCTCGGGCGCCTTGCGCAGGTCGCCCTCGACGAGGGTGAGGTCGGACGCGGCGATCGCCACGTCGGTGCCGGTGCCCATCGCGATGCCCAGGTCGCTCGCCGCGAGGGCGGCGGCGTCGTTCACGCCGTCACCGATCATCGCGACCACGCGTCCCTCGGCCTTGAGGCGCTCGATCGTCCGCAGCTTGTCGTCGGGCGTGACCTCGGCCTCGACCCGCTCGATGCCCACCTGGGCCGCGACGTCCTCGGCCACGGCACGGTTGTCGCCCGTGAGGAGCACGGGCTCGAGCCCCAGCGCACGAAGCTCGGCGATCGCCGCGGCGGAGGTGTCCTTGACCGTGTCGGCGACGGTGATCGTGCCGAGGAAGCGGCCGCCGTGCTCGACCGCGACGACGGTGCCGACCTCCCCGCCCAGGGCCCGGGACCCCTGCCCCACCCACGAGCTTCGTCCCGCTCGCGCCGGCTCGCCGTCGACGACACCGCTGACGCCCTGACCCGCGTGGTTCCGGAACTGCTCGAGCGTGCCGTGCTCGGCCTGGCCGGCGATCGCGCGGCCCACCGGGTGCTCCGAGCCGTGCTCCAGCGTCGAGGCGACGTGCAGCAGCTCGTGCTCGTCGACGCCCTCGGCGGGCTCGACGGCGACCACGCCCATGACGCCCGTCGTGACGGTGCCGGTCTTGTCGAGCACCACCGTGTCGATGCGCCGGGTCGACTCCAGCACCTGTGGACCCTTGATGAGGATGCCCAGCTGGGCGCCGCGACCGGTGCCGACCATCAGAGCGGTCGGCGTCGCGAGGCCGAGGGCGCACGGGCAGGCGATGATCAGCACCGCGACCGCGGCGGTGAACGCCTGCAGCAGGGAGCCGCCGAGCAGCAGCCACGCGCCGAAGGTGAGGACCGCGAGCACCATGACGCCCGGCACGAACCACGCGGACACGCGGTCGGCCAGGCGCTGCACCTCGGCCTTGCCCTCCTGCGCCTCCTCCACGAGTCGGGCCATCTGCGCCAGGCGGGTGTCGTCACCGACCGCGGTGGCTCGCACGATGAGGCGGCCCGACACGTTGACCGTCGCGCCCGTGACCTCGTCACCCACGCCCTTGTCGACCGGTGCGGACTCGCCCGTCAGCATCTGCTCGTCGACGGTGGACTCGCCGTCCACGACGACCCCGTCGGTCGCGATGCGCTCCCCCGGGCGGACCGTGAACTCCTCGCCCACTCCGACGTCGACCGCGGGCTGCAGCTCCATCAGCGCGCGCAGCGCGGCGCTCGACCGTCCCTTGGCGGCGGCCTCGAGGTAGTGCCCGCCGAGCACGAAGACCGTGACGGCTGCGGCGACCTCGAGGTAGATCTCGTGCGAGCCGGAGCCCTGCGCGAGCCAGGTCCAGCGCATCGTCATGCCGATGTGACCGGCCTCGCCGAGCACGAGCGCCCACACCGACCACAGGTACGCAGCGCTCACGCCCACGCTGACGAGGGTGTCCATCGTGGCGGCACCCTGGCGGGCGTTGAGCAGCGCGGAGCGGTGGAACGGCCACGCACCCCAGGCGACGACGGGCGTCGCGAGCGCGAGGCAGATCCACTGCCAGTAGTCGACCTGCAGCGCCGGGACCATCGACAGCAGCACGACCGGGACCGCGAGCACGGCCGAGCCGATCAGACGGCGACGCATCGACGCGACGCCGTGGAGCCCCCCGTGCAGCCCGCCGTGATGGTCCCCGTCGTGCGGGCCGTGGTCGGCACCCTGCCCGGCGGAGCCCCCGGGTCGGCGGACCTGGGCGGTGTAGCCGGTGCGCTCGACGACGTCGATGAGCTGCTGGACGTCGACGTCGGCCTCGGCGCCGTCGGTGATGTGGACCGTGGCGCGCTCGGTCGCGTAGTTGACCGTGGCCTCGACGCCCTCGATCCTGTTGAGCTTCTTCTCGACGCGGGCGGCGCACGCCGTGCAGGTCATGCCCCCGATGTCGAGGCGGGTGGTGCTCATCAGGCCAGCGGCAGTGAGCCGGGTCGGGCCAGCTCGTAGCCGGCCTCGTCGACCGCCGCCGCCACCTCCTCGCGGCTCAGCGCGCGATCGCTCACGACGTGCACGTCGGACGTGCCGCCCTTCACGAGGTCGATCGTGACGTCGGTGACGCCCTCGAGGGTGGTCAGCTCGTCGGTCACGGCGGCGGTGCAGTGGCCGCACGTCATGCCGTTGACCTGGAAGGTCTGGGTGCTCATGGGATCTCCTGGGGGATGGCGGGGGTCAGGAGCGGACGAGGCGCGCGATGGCGTCCGACGCTTCCTTGACCTTGATGTCGGCCTCGGGGCCACCGGCTCGGGCCGCGTTGACCACGCAGTGCGCGAGATGCTCGTCGAGCAGCTTCAGCGCCACCGCCTCGAGGGCCCTGGTCGTCGCGCTGACCTGGGTCAGCACGTCGATGCAGTACGTGTCCTCCTCGACCATGCGCGTGAGGCCGCGCACCTGGCCCTCGACGCGCTTGAGGCGCTTGAGGACGGCGATCTTGTCGTCGGAGTAGCCGGGCTGTTCGTCTGCCATGGCTCGACCATACCCCTAGGGGGTATCAAACTCAAGCGGCGGCTCCGGTGGCGGGGTCACCTACCCGAGCAGGGCCTTCATCTCGGCGATCTCGGTCTTCTGGACGTCGGCGATCTGCTCGGCGAGCTCGCGCACGTCGGGATCCTTGCCGTCGGCGACAGCCGTCTCGGCCATCGTCACCGCGCCCTCGTGGTGCGCGATCATGCCCGTGAGCCAGAGGGAATCGAACTCGGCGCCGGTGGCGTCCGCGAGCTCGGCCATCTGCTCGTCGGTGAGCATGCCCTCCATCTCGTGGTGGTCTCCCCCGCCGTGGTCACCATGCCCGTCGCCGTGCCCGCCATGGTCCGAGCCCTCGGACTCGCCCCACTCCTCGAGCCAGCCGTTCATGAGCTCGATCTCGTCGTGCTGGGCCGAGCCGATCTGCTCGGCCAGCGCCTGCACCTCCGGCGACGCGCCCCGCGCGGGGTCGAGAGCGAGGTCCGACATCTCGACCGCCTGCTCGTGGTGCGGCACCATCTGCTGGGCGAACGCCGTGTCAGCGTCGTTGTGGCTGCTCGAGCCGCAGGCGGCGAGCAGCACGGCAGCGGCGGCCAGGACGAGTGTCTTCGTTCCACGCATGCGGGAGACCATACCCCCTGAGGGTATGTCTGTCAGATGGCGAGCTCAGCCAGGTCGTCGATCCAGGCCTCGCACGTGTCGAGCAGCCCGGTGGCCAGCTCGCGCAGCCCGACGTTCTCGCCGACGTCGATCACGGTCTCGGCCGAGCTGGCGATCGCCTCGAGGCTCCCGGCCACCACGTCGATCCAGAGCACGTCGAACTCGGCACCCTCGAGCTCCTCGAGGCGCTGCCAGTCGTCGCTCCTGTCCTGTGACGACGAGGTGAGCACCGTGCTGGACATGGTTGGCCGGAGCTCCCACTCCTCGGCGTACGCGGCGAGCTCGTCGCGCACGTCACCGAGCTCCTCGACGATCTCCGAGGCGAGGCGCTGCAGCTCGACGGAACCGGCGCTGTCGTCCGCAAGCTCGGCAATCTGCCGCAGGGTCCCGAGGGTGCCGGACGTGATGCCGACGTAGATCTCGTCGGCCTTGATGCGGTCGGCACCGGCGTGCGGCGGACCGTCAGGATCCCCGTCCTCCGCGCCGCAGGCCACGAGCGTCAGGCTCAGCGCGAGGCCGACGAGCAGGCGGAGCGCCCTCATCAGCGGAGCTCGGCCTCGAGGTCCTGGAGCACGTCCCGCCATGCCTCGTTCGCGTCGACCCACTGCTCGACCGCCGTGCGGAGCCCGGCATGGCTCCCGTCGTCGAGCAGGTCGGCGGCGTCCCGGCGCTGTGTGCCCGTGCGCTCGATCACCACGTTGACCCAGTACGCGTCGAACTCCAGGCCGTCCAGGCCCTCGAGCACCTCGTAGTCCTCGTCGCCGCTGTACGTGCGCGGTGAGACCTGCGCCGTGCTGGCGGCGCTGTCGTAGACCGTCGGCTCGAGGTCCCACTCCTCCTCCCAGGCGCTGAAGTCGTCCAGCAGGCCGTCGGCGGCGGCCACGATCTCCTCGGCGACCTCCACCACCTCAGCGGTCTCGGAGTCCTCGACGGCGAGCTCGGCGAGCCGCTTCATCTCGCTGACCGCCAGCGACTGGTCGAGCACGTAGTCCTCGTCGGTCTTCGTGGGCTGCTCGTCCGACGACGTGGACTGGTCGGGGCTGCACCCGGCACCGCCGGGCTCCGAGCAGGTCTCGTCCTCCCCGCACGCCGCGAGCCCCAGCACCACCAGTGTCGCGACCAGCGCCGCTGCTCCACGTCTCATGGGTCGACGGTACGGACCCGGGAGCCTCGTGGCGAGGGAGAGAGGTCCCCTCCGCAAGGGCCTGGGTACGCTCGCGACATGTCTGACGTTCCCGGCCTCGACGGCCTCCTCGGGGTCGAGCACCTCGAGCTCACTGCCGACAAGGTCGTCGTGCAGTACACGATCGGCGAGCAGCACCTGCAGCCGTTCGGCATCCCCCACGGCGGTGTCTACTGCGCGGTGCACGAGTCGACCGCCAGCACCGGCGGGCAGATCTGGCTCGGCGAGAAGGGGGTCGTCGTGGGCACGAACAACAGCACCGACTTCATCCGCCAGGCCAAGGTGGGCGACACCATCACGACCGTCGCGACCCCGATCCACCGAGGCCGCACGCAGCAGCTGTGGCGCCTCGAGACGACCGACGCGGACGGCAAGCTGATCGCGCAGGGCCAGGTGCGTCTGGCCAACCTCGACCTCCCCGTCCCACCGGAGGCGCTCGCGCGCTACCGGGCCATGACGCAGGAGTAGGCTGGGCCTGCCCGGCGACTGGCGTTGAGGTGGGAGACCACCAGGGAGCCGGGCAGCTCACGACATCGGGACCGTTCGCCTGGGCCCACGAGTCAGCCCCTGACCACCGTCAGCCCTGACCCGGGAGGCCCCCTACATGACGATGACGACGATGACCCACGACACCACACTTCCTGCCCGCCGCCTCGACGACGCCGACGTGCGCGTCCTGCTGCTGGAGAACATCCACGCCGACGGCCGCGACTTCCTGCGCGGCAAGGGCTACCAGGTCGAGACCCAGGACGGGGCGCTCGGCGAGGACGACCTCATCGAGGCCATCCAGGGCGTCCACCTGCTCGGCATCCGCTCGACGACCTACATCACGCCCAAGGTCCTCGAGCACGCCCCGGACCTGCTCGCCATCGGCGCGTTCTGCATCGGCACCAACCAGATCGACCTGGCGGCCACGTCCCGCGCCGGCATCGCGGTCTTCAACGCGCCGTACTCCAACACGCGCTCGGTCGTGGAGCTCGCGATCGCCGAGATCATCTCGCTCGCGCGGCGCCTGCACGAGAAGTCCACCGACATGCACCGCGGCGTGTGGAACAAGTCGGCCGCCGGCAGCCACGAGATCCGCGGACGCACGCTCGGCATCGTCGGCTACGGCAACATCGGCAGCCAGCTGTCGGTCATCGCCGAGGCCCTCGGCCTGAAGGTCATCTTCTTCGACATCGACGACAAGCTCGCGCTCGGCAACGCCAAGCGCTGCTCCACGCTCGAGGAGCTGCTCGGCGAGGCCGACGTCGTGACGCTGCACGTCGACGGTCGTCCCGGCAACGCCGGCTTCTTCGGCCCGGAGCAGTTCGACGCGATGAAGCCGCGTTCCCTGTTCCTCAACCTGTCCCGCGGCATCGCGGTCGACACCGAGTCGCTGCGCGGGCACCTGGAGTCGGGTCACATCGCCGGCGCCGCGCTCGACGTCTTCCCCGTGGAGCCGAAGCGCCAGGGCGACCCGTTCAGCTCCGAGCTGCAGGGCATCCCCAACGTGATCCTGACGCCGCACGTCGGTGGCTCCACCGAGGAGGCCCAGCAGGACATCGGCCGCTTCGTCGCCTCGAAGCTGCGCTCCTACGCGTCCTTCGGTGGCACGTCCTTGAGCGTGAACTTCCCGGAGATGAACCTGCCGGCCGATCCCGCCAAGAAGCGCGTCGCCTACGTGCACGAGAATGCCCCGGGCGTGCTCGCGCGCATCAACACGCTGCTGGGCGAGCACGAGGTCAACATCGAGGGGCAGCAGCTCGCCACGCGCGGCGAGCTCGGCTACGCCGTCACCGACGTCGCGACCGACGTCGGCCCCGCGGTGCTCGCGGCGCTCGCGGCGCTGCCCGAGACGATCCGCGTCCGCCAGCTCAGCTAGTCGGGCGGCTCGCCGACGCGCGAGGCGATGGCACGAGCAGGGCCAGGGCTCCGGCGGCCGTGGCGACGACCGTGCCGGCCAGGGTCATCCAGAGACCCCAGGCGGCCTCGCGCGTCCGCGTGCCTCCGACCTCGTACTGGGCGACGTCGGCGGCGGTCGAGGTGACGATGCTGAACGCTGCCAGCGCCGTGAACAGCAGGGCCAGGTAGGCGAGCGGCAGCACGACCCAGCGGACCGCGGCGGCGACGTGGGGCGGGCCGAACCCGAGCACCCCGGCCAGGGCGACCAGCACCGCGAGGGCCAGCGGCACGGTGCCCACGCTGTTGATCCCGGCGTAGGAGGTCTCCTCGATCGTGCTCCACGGACCGACGCAGCCGATGATCACCATCGTGGTGCCGACCAGGGCCAGGGCAGCCATGAGGCGGAGCTGGTTCATGACGCGGTCCGAGGCGTGCGGGCCAGCACCATCATGATGCTGCCACCGAGCAGGGCGACGGCGCCGGCCACGACGAGCCAGATGCCCCAGCTCACCGCCATGGCGCTGCTCGCGCCAGCAGCGTCGAACAGGCGGGCGCCGAGCGACTGCTGGAGGTGCATCGCCGTGAGGCCGAGGACCAGCAGGGCGAACGGAAGCACGAACCAGCGGGTGAACCTCGAGACGGCAGCCGTCGTGAGGGTCGCCACAGCGACCAGCGCGGCCGCCGCGGCCGGGTACAGCAGGAGGTAGCCGTTGCTGCTGACGCCGGTGCGGGTGTAACCGTCAGCGACGGCCCAGGGGCTGAAGCAGCCCACGACCACCAGGACGACGCCGACGAGCGCCACGGTCGAGGCGGTGCGGATCTGGTTCATGCCTCGACGGTAGGTGCGGTCGACCGGGATCGCGACGGGGAGCGCTCTCCGGAACAACGGCCGTCGTGACGAGGCGCCCCGGGTCACCGGATCAGCTGGGACGCGGCGCGGCGTCGCCACGAGGCGACGGCGCGAGGGCCGCACCGATCCCGCCGATCGTCGCCACGACGGCCCCGACCAGGCTGATCCAGACCCCCCAGGCGTTCTCGCGGGTGAGCGGTGGACCGTCGATCCCCTGAGCCACGTCGGCGGAGGTCGAGGTGGCGACGTCGATGATGATGACGACCGTCAGGAGCACGAGGAGCGCAGCGACGGGGAGCAGGAGCCACCGCGCCGCAGACGCGACCGCTCGTCCCACCAGTCCGCTCGCAACCACGACGAGCGCGACCAGGCCGGCGAGGGCCCAGGCGGCCTCCGAGCCGCTCAGGCCCGGGTAGGTCCGGTCGCCGATGCTGCTCCACGGTGCGAGCGCGCCGACGATCCAGACGACGGCGCCGAGCGCCATGACCCCCGTGGCGATCCTGAGCTGGTTCATGCCATGACGGTAGGTGCGCTCGGCGGGTGCCGCGACGGGGAGGGCTCCCCGGAACAACGGCGGTTCAGGCGCTGGGCGGTGGCGGAGGCGGCCCCTGTGGGGGCGTCGGGACCTGCGGGGCGCCGGTCGATCCGGGGTAGGCCGGGCCCGTGGTCGGCCAGGCCGGCGCCTGCGGTGCGGGCTGCGGCGGGTGCGCGCCGGGGTGCGGCGGGTACGGCTGGGCCTGCGGCGGGTACGGCTGGGGATACGGCTGCGGTGAGTACGGGGTGGGGACCCACGGCGTCGCCAGCAGCGGGCGCGGCATCGGCGCGATCGTGAGCAGCAGACCGGCCACGACCGCCGTCACGGCACCGATGAGCACGACCCACAGACCCCATCCGACCGTGAGGCCGAGCGACGAGACGCCCAGCTCGGAGGCGAACTCGTTGCCCGAGCTGCTGATGTCGACGACGTCGATGATCGCGACGAGGAGGGCCAGGAAGCCGAACGGCAACACGAACCACCGCATCACGCGCGCCACGGACAGGGGGGCGAAGACCCCGCCGGCGAACCCGCCGATCAGGACGGCGAGCACCAGCGTGATCACGCCGTCGCCCTCGAGACCGCCCTTGGTGAAGCCACCGAAGGACGCCCACGTGCCGACGCTGCCGATCAGGACCAGCAGCGCGCCGAAGGTCGCGAAACCGGCGAGCACCCGCGTGATGAGCATGCCGAGAGCCTAGGCGGTGGCGTGCGACCCGAGGCGCTGATCCAGGCAGTCCGCCAGGGTCTCCGCGACGCCGGCCTCCACCTTCACGGTGGCGAGCGCGTCGCCGCGCGTCGTGCCGCGGTTGACGATGGCGACGGGGATGCCGCGCTTCGCCGCCGCCCGCACGAAGCGCAGGCCGCTCATGACCTGCAGCGACGACCCGAGCACCAGCAGCGAAGCCGACCGCTCGACGAGGTCGAAGCAGTGGGCGACCGTCGGCTTCGGCACGCTCTCGCCGAAGAACACGACGTCCGGCTTCAGTCGACCGTCGCACGTCGTGCAGGTCGCGACGACGAAGTCCTCGGTGTCCTCCAGCAGCACGTCGCCGTCGGGCGCCATGACCGCCTCGCGTTCCGTCCACCCGGGGTTCAGCTCCGTGAGACGCACCTGCAGGTCGGTGCGGGGAGTGACCTCCCGGCAGTCCAGGCAGATGACGCGGTCGATGGCGCCGTGCAGCTCCACCAGGTCGCGGTGGCCTGCTCGGCCGTGCAGCCCGTCGATGTTCTGCGTGATGAGGCCGGCCAGGCGGCCCTCGGCCTCGAGCCCGGCGAGCAGCTGGTGCGTCGCGTTGGGATCGGCCGCGTGCATGCGGCTCCAGCCGACGTGGGCGCGGGCCCAGTAGTGCCGCTGGGCCTCCGGGGTGGCCGCGAACTCCTGGTACGTCATGGGCGTGCGCGGCGTGCTGTTCGGTCCGCGGTAGTCGGGGATGCCCGAGTCGGTCGAGACGCCCGCGCCGGTCAGCACGAGCACGTCGCCCGCGTCGACCATCAGCCGAAGGGTCGGGGTGCTCATAGGTCAAGAGTAGGTCGCCGGTTCACCCCTGCGGCCGGTGCGAACTGTCGGTGGCGCGCGCCACGATGGAGGAACGGCACACGAGGGGGACCCATGGCGCACACACGACACGACGAGGGCCAGGACGCAGGCTGCGCCGAGCAGGAGCGCACCGGCGACCACTTCGTCTGGGGCGTCATCATCGGCTCCACCACGGGTGCCGCGCTCTGGACCATGTTCGACGTCTGGTGGCTGGCCGGCATCGGCATGCTGGCCGGCATCGCTGCCGCCTCCTGGATGGACCAGTCCGACCGCTGAGGGCGTCAGGCCGTCAGGTCGAGGAGCTTCTGCACCGTGTTGAGGTTGCGGGCGGTGCCCTTGACGCCGAGCCTGCGCCCGATCGTGGCGTCCTTCATCTGTGGTCGCCCGGCGCCGTCGGCGTAGCGCACGTGCATCTCACGACCCACGACCTCCCAGAGGTCGTCACCGGTCGGCACCTCGTGGGCCGCCGCGAGGGCCTCGGCCGTGGGCGCCTCCGTCAGGAACGTGACGTACGAGAACTTCGGCTCGACCACCTCGAACGGGTGGGCGGCCAGCGCCGCGGCGACCTCCTCCCGTGAACGGCTGATGACCTCGCGGAAGAAGCCGAACCGCGCCTCCACGGCCTTCTCGAGGGCGCGGTCGAACGCCTCGGGGTCACCCGGCGGCACGCAGAGCAGGTTGCCGGACGCGATGTAGGTCGAGACCTCGGTGCCGCCCAGCTCGGCGGCCACCTCCCGCAGCTCGGCCATCGGGAGCTTCGCGCCGCCCACGTTGACCGCGCGCAGGAGGTGCAGCCGCACGGGCGCCCCGCTCATGCGCGGCTCGGGTCCTCGCCGACCTGCACCAGCAGCTTGCCGACGTTGCGCCCGGTCAGCAGACCGCGGAAGGCGTCGACCGCGTTCTCCAGGCCCTCCACGACGTCCTCGCGGTACTGCACCGTGCCGGCACCGACCCAGCCGCCCATCTCGCGCAGGAAGTCGGCGTGGTGCTCGGCGACGAACTCGTCCTGGATGAAGCCGCGGATCGTCAGGCTCTTGGTGAGCACCCGGCGCAGCAGCGCCGGGCCCGGCTCGGCGCCCTCGCGCGGCTCGGTGGCGTTGTAGTCGGCCACGAGCCCGCAGACGGGGATGCGCCCGTAGGTGTTCATGCGGCGGACCACGGCCTCGCCCACGGTGCCGGCGACGTTCTCGAAGTACACGTCGACCCCGTCGGGGGTGGCAGCCTTGAGCTGCTCGACGAAGTCGGGTGCACGGTGGTCGAGCGCCTCGTCGAAGCCGTAGACGTCGCGCAGGATCTTGACCTTCTCGGCGCCGCCGGCGATGCCGACCGCCCGGGCGCCCTTGGCGCGCGCGATCTGGCCCACGGCGGAGCCGACCGGTCCGGCGGCCGCGGCCACGACGACGGTCTCACCCTCCTGCGGCTTGCCGATCTGCAGGAGCCCGGCGTACGCGGTGAAGCCCGGCATGCCCAGCACGCCGAGCGCGGTCGAGATCGGTGCGGTGGCGGGATCGAGGCGGCGCGTCTGGCGGGCCGGGACGACGGCGTGCGACTGCCACCCGGTGAACGCCAGGACGTACGTGCCGACCGGGCGGGTCTCGGACCGCGACTCGACGACCTCGCACACCGTCGAGCCGACCATCACGTCGCCCAGCTCCACCGGCGCGGCGTACGACTTCGCGTCGCTCATGCGGCCGCGCATGTAGGGGTCGAGCGAGAGGTAGATCGTGCGCAGCAGCACGTCGCCCTCGCCGAGCGCGGGGACGTCGACCGTGTCGATCGTGAAGTCGTCGTCGGCCGGCTCGCCCACGGGGCGACGGGCGAGGCGGATCTGCGTGCTGGTCGTGGAGGAGCTCATTCCCCGACGGTACCGAGCCCCCCGACCCCCACCCCTCCGCGGTTTCCCACGAGACCCCCTACGACTTCGTCGTGGGAGGTGCCCCCACGTCGGAAACTTCCTGGGTTCACCCAGGAATCCCGCGTCGCGCGCACGAAGTTTCGTACGCTCGACGCGGGATTCGAGCGGTCTCGTGGGAAACCGCAGGTGGCGCTAGAGGCGGGCGGCGAGCTCGGTGGCCTGCTTGATCGCGCGCTTGGCGTCGAGCTCGGCGGCGACGTCGGCGCCGCCGATCACGTGGTGCGTCACGCCCGCCTCGGCCAGCCCGTCGACCAGGTCGCGCACCGACTCCTGCCCGGTGCACAGCACGATCGTGTCGGCCTTGACGAGGATCTCGACCGGTTCGGCCTTCTCGTGCTCGCGCTGGGTGAGGTGCAGGCCCTCGTCGTCGATGCGGTCGTAGGTGACGCCCTTGATCATCTCGACGCCGGAGTCCTTGAGCGTCTGGCGGTGCACCCAGCCCGTGGTCTTGCCGAGCCCCTTGCCGAGGTCCGACGTCTTGCGCTGCAGGAGGTAGACCTGGCGTCGCGGCGGTGCGAGCACCTTGGTGCCGAGCCCGCCCCGCTCGCCGCCGTCGACCTCGAGCGACGGGTCGACGACGCCCCACCTCTCCTGCCACTCCTCCACCGACTCGTCGGGCTCGTGCAGGAGGAACTCGCTGACGTCGAAGCCGATGCCACCGGCGCCGAGCACCGCGACGGTCCGGCCGACGGGAGCGCCCTCACCGATGACCTGCTGGTAGGTGACGACGCTCGGGTGGTCGATGCCCGGGATCGACGGCACGCGCGGCTCGACGCCGCTGGCGACGACGACCTGGTCGAAGCCGACCAGGTCCTCGACGGTGGCGCGGCGGTTCAGGTGCACCTTCACGTCGCGCACCTCGAGCATGCGGCGGTAGTAGCGCACGGTCTCCTTGAACTCCTCCTTGCCGGGGATCTCCATCGCGAGCTTGAACTGCCCGCCGATCTCCGGAGCCGCCTCGAAGAGCTCGACCTCGTGGCCGCGACCGGCCAGCTCCACCGCTGCCGCCAGGCCCGCGGGCCCGGCGCCGACGACGGCGATGCGCTCGACCGTGCGGGTCGGCAGCAGCACCAGCTCGGTCTCGAAGCCGGCGCGCGGGTTGAGCATGCAGGTCGCGCGCTGGTTCTTGAAGGTGTGGTCCAGGCACGCCTGGTTGCAGGCGATGCACGTGATGATCTCGTCGGCGCGGCCCTCCTCGGCCTTGCGGACGAAGTCGGGGTCGGCCAGCAGCGGGCGGGCCATCGAGATCAGGTCGGCCTGGCCCTCGGCCAGGATCCGCTCGGCGACCTCGGGGGTGTTGATGCGGTTCGACGCCACCACCGGCACCGAGACGGCGGCCTTCAGGCGAGCCGTCAGCGGCGCGAACGCGGCGCGCGGCACCGACGTCACGATCGTGGGCACGCGGGCCTCGTGCCAGCCGATGCCGGTGTTGATGATGCTGACGCCGGCCTCCTCCAGGAGGTGCGCGAGCTCGATCGTCTCCTCCCACGACTGCGCGTCGTCGACGAGGTCGAGCAGGCTCATCCGGTACAGGATGATGAAGTCCTCACCCACCATCTCGCGCGTGCGCTTGACGATCTCGACCGGGAACCGCATGCGCTTGGCCGCGGAGCCGCCCCAGGCGTCGGTGCGGGTGTTGGTGCGGGCCGTGATCATCTGGTTGATCAGGTAGCCCTCGGAGCCCATGATCTCGACGCCGTCGTACCCGGCGCGGCGGGCGAGCCTGGAGGCCTTCGCGAAGTCCGTGGCGGTCTGGTCGACCTCCTTGGTGCTCAGCGCCCGCGGCTTGAACGGGGAGATCGGCGACTTGCGGGTCGAGGCCCCCTTGACGAAGGGGTGGTAGCCGTAGCGCCCGGCGTGCAGCACCTGCATCGCGATCTTGCCTCCGTGCTCGTGCACCGCCTCCGTGACGGGCTTGTGGCGGTCGGCGATGCGCGTGGAGTTCATCGTGCCGCCGAACGGCAGCAGCCAACCCGTGCGATTGGGCGAGATGCCGCCCGTGATCGACAGCGCGACCCCGCCCTTGGCGCGCTCGGCGAAGTACGCCGCCCACTTCGGGACGTCCTTCGCGCGGTCCTCCAGCTTGGAGTGGATCGAGCCCATGATGACGCGGTTGCGCAGCGTGGTGTGGCCCAGGTCGAGGGGGCTCAGCAGGTGGGGGTACTCGTTCATCGGGTCGTCTCCCGGCTCTGGGTGGGGTGCTGTTTCATGGGGGCGTGATCTCGAAGCTCTCGGCCTGGCTGCTGGTGGTGGCCGGCGTGTTCAACGTGGTGATCTGGCCGCGGTTCGCGAAGGCGATCGTCGACGACGACCGCGCGTGGGCCGGCGAGGCCTGGTCGAGCACGCCGCAGGCGTTCTTCTGGGTGCACGCCGTGCTGATCGGCACCGCGATGACGCTGGGCGTCATCGTGCTCGTGGTCGGCGTGCGCGCGCTGCGGAGTCATCGGGTCTCCTCCCCCGGCGCCTGAGGCACGAGCGCCTGAAGGATCTCCTCGCACCACTCGATGCCGCCGCGCTCGGCGCGCATGCCCCCGCTGAGCACGAGCCACGCGCCCAGCTGCTCGGCGGGCACCGCCGAGGGATCGGGGTAGTACCGAGCGGCACTCGCCTCGTAGCCGGCCAGGGTCGCGAGGTGGTCGGCCCGTCGCTGGCGCACGGTCGCGACGATCGCGTCGCGGTCACCGAACGGCAGGGCCCGCAGCTTCACCGCGAGGTCGCTGCGGAGCACCTCGGGGCCGGTGGGCGTGGTCGTGAAGGCCGCGAGCTCGTCGCGCCCCTCCCCCGTGATGGCGTAGACCTTCTTGTCGGGCCGACCGTCCTGCGCCACGAGGTGCGACTCGACGAGCTTGTCGGCCTCCATGCGGCCGAGCACCTTGTAGATCTGCTGGTGGCTGGCCTTCCAGAAGTGGCCGATCGAGGCGTCGAAGCGTCGCGCCAGCTCGTAGCCGCTGGCGGACCGTTCCGCGAGCGACACCAGGATCGCGTGCTCGAGGGCCATGGCGGCACGGTAGTACGCAACTCGATGCATGTGCAACCAGTTGCACATGCATCCCGCCGTCCGGTCACAGAGCGCCGTGGTGGTCCCGCTCCTAGACTCGCGGCATGGGAGTCGGGAAGAAGATGGCTGCGGCCGCCGGAGCACAGGCCGCGCCGAAGATCGGCTGGAGCTTCGTGCGCCAGGCACTCGACAAGGCCATCGACGGCGTCGGGCCCCTGAGGTCGGCCGCCGAGTCGGCCACGAGCCACATGGTCGACGCGCGCGGCGACGTCGAGCAGGCGATCACCACGCTGACCCGCACCCACGTCGCCCTCGCCGGCGCCCAGGGCTTCGTCACGAACCTCGGCGGCATCGCCACGGTGCCCGTCTCGGTGCCCGCGAACGTCGCCGGCGTGACGCTGCTCCAGGCCCACCTGGTGGCCGGCATCGCCCACCTGCGCGGTTACGACCTCGACGACCCCCGCGTGCGCAACGCGATCCTCGCGGCGATGCTCGGGGATGACAAGGTGCGTGACCTGGTCAAGCGCAAGAGCCTCCCGTCGCCGCCGATGGGTCTTGCGACCGCGCCGACCCACGACCCCGAGCTCGACCGACTGATCGCCGGGGAGCTGACCGGGGAGCTCATCGCCCGCACGGTCGGACGCCGTGCCGTCACCTTGATGGCGCGCCGCATCCCGGGCGTCGGCGGCGTCGTCGCGGGTGGCACCGACGCGTACCAGACCCGCCAGATCGGTCAGTACGCCGCGAAGGAGCTCAAGGACCGCCGCCTGTAGCTCCGCCGGTGGTCGCCGTCCACCTCGGCCAGCGGGGGCACCGAACCGCTCCGGGCAGTAGCGTCAGGGCATGGACCGCGCGTTCTCCGTCGAGGTCGCGCAGGCGCCGTGGCGCCGCGAGGTCGAGGCGTGGATCGCCGAGCACCTGCCCGGCGCGACGATCGAGTCGGTCGAGCAGCCCCGCATCCGGCCGTGGTCGACGCAGCTCCGGATCGAGACGAGCCGTGGCCGCCACTGGTTCAAGGCGCTCCCGCCGGGGGCCGCCTACGAGGCGGGCCTGCACGCGCTCCTGGCCGACCTGGCTCCCGACGACGTCTCGAAGCCCCTCGCGGTCGATGCGGCCCGCGGGTGGATCCTCGACGTCGACCACGGTCCGACGTGGCACGAGCAGCGAACCGCGACGACGGCCGACTGGCAGGCGCTCATGGCCGGGATCGCCCGGCTCCAGCAGCGGCTCGCGCGCCACGGCACGGCGATCCTCGCGACCGGACTGCCCGACTGCCGGCCGACCCGCACGGTCGACCTGTTCGACCGCTTCGTGATGCTGTTCGCCGAGCTCGACGTCGACCACCCGTGCCACCTCGACCAGGGCGTCGCGGCCGAGCTGCGCGAGCAGCGGCCGCGGGTCGCCGCTGCGGCCGGCCGTCTGCTCGACTCCGCCCTCCCGTCGACGTTCCAGCACGGCGACGTGCACACGAACAACGTGTTCGCGACGCCCGAGGGCCTGCGCCTGTTCGACTTCGGCGACGCCCAGTGGGCGCATGCCCTCGAGGTCCTGGCCGTGCCACGCGGCGTCATCGACGCCGACGAGGGCGACGTCGCCTGGGAGCCGGTCCTCGCGGCCTACGCCGCGGAGTGGGACCTGACGCCCGACGACCTGGTCGACGACCTCGCCGCGACGTGGACGACCCAGTCGGTGCACCGCTGCCTCACGTGGTGGCGCGCGCTCTCCAGCGCCTCGGCCTCGGAGTGGGCCGACTGGGGTGACGCGCCGGTGCACCACCTGACCCGCGTGCTGGCCCATGACTGAGCCGCAGCCGCTCCCGCCGTCCCCCTGGCAGTTCCCGGAGCCGGGCGATCCGGTGGAGCTCCCGCCGGTCGACTGCGTGGTCGGCGGGGCCGACCTGGAGCCGTCGACCGTGGTGGCCGCGTACCGGGCCGCCCTGTTCCCCATGGGCGACGACGGCGGTGCGCCCCTGTGGTGGTCGCCGATGCAGCGCGGCATCCTGTGGCCGGAGCAGCTGCACGTCAGCCGCTCCCTGCGCCGGGCGATGGGCCGGTTCACGACGACGGTCGACACGGCGTTCGAGGACGTCATCGACGCCTGCGCCGACCCGAGCCGTCCCGGCGCCTGGATCGACGAGCCGATCCGCGAGGCGTACGTCCGGCTGCACGAGCTGGGCTGGGCGCACTCGGTCGAGGTGTGGTCGGAGGACCAGCTCGTCGGCGGCCTCTACGGGCTCGAGATCGGCGACCTCTTCGCCGGGGAGTCGATGTTCCACCGCGCGACCGACGCCTCGAAGATCGCCCTCGTCGAGCTCTGTCGGCGGATGGCCGGCGGACTCGTCGACGTCCAGTGGCGGACCGACCACCTGGCCACGCTGGGGGTCGTCGAGGTGCCGCGCGAGGAGTACCGCCAGCTCGTCGTGCGCCACCGCGACCGCCGCTCACCGGACCGGTGGACCTGAAAAAGGCCGAAAATTCGGGCAACACGCAGGGCCCGGTGGTTGGCAGGGCCCACCCGCTCCCTAGACTGAGGCCGATCCAGATCCACCTTTTCTAGGAGCAGTTGTGGCTATTTCCCGCAGTGACCTCGTCGCGGCCCTCGCCGAGAAGTCCGGCACCACCAAGACGGTCGCCGACTCCGTGCTGTCGTCGTTCACCGACGTCCTCCTCGAGGCCGTCGCCGCTGGCGACAAGGTCTCGATCCCGGGCATCCTCTCGGTCGAGCGTGTCGAGCGCGCCGCCCGCACCGGTCGCAACCCCTCCACGGGCGAGACCATCGAGATCCCCGCCGGCTTCGGCGTGAAGGTCAGCGCCGGCTCGAAGCTCAAGGCCGCCGCCAAGTAACACCGCTTCACCGCACTGACGACGCCGCCGCACCCCCTGGGGTGCGGCGGCGTCGTCGTCCCGACCGGTTTTCAGGCGTGCACCGCCCGCTTCTCGCCCTGAGGACCCGGCACGCGGTATCGTTGAGCGATCAACATGGGGGTCCCCGACTTTCCATATGTCCAGGGCATGGCTAACTTGGACTATGGACAGGGAGCCCAACGGGCCATCCGCGAAGCTGCGGGTGACTCAGAAGACGAGGAAGCGAGGACCGGATGCAGCGTTCGCATGACGTGCTCCGCTTCCCCTTCGCGCGCTCCACTCCTGGCATCGCGCGCACGAAGCTCGCCGGGTTCCTGACGGTCAACCAGGTCCCGTCCGAGCGCATCGACGACGCGCTGATCGTGCTGAGCGAGATGCTCACCAACGCCGTGAGCCACGGCAAGCCCGGTGAGGACGGCACTATCGAGGTGACCTGGTCCATCGCCAAGGGGCTCCTGGAGATCAGTGTCCGCGACTACGGCATGGACTCCCGGCTGGAGCCGATCGACTTCGACCACGACTCGCTCAGCGGTCGCGGGCTCTCGATCATCAGCAGCATCGCCGACCGCTGGTGGGTCGACATCGCCGACGGCACCCGCGTCAACGCCGAGATGACGATCGACGCGGCCGCCGGCCGTTCCTGATCGTCAGTCCGACCCGAACAGGTCGCGGGTGTAGACCTTCTCGTCGACGTCGGCCAGCTCGCTCGTGCGACGGTTCACGACGATGACGTCGCTGCGGCGCTTGAACTCCTCCAGGTCCCGCAGCACCTCGGAACCGAAGAACGGCTCGTCCGGCAGCAGCGGCTCGAACACGACGACCTCCACGCCCTTGGCCTTGAGCCGCTTCATGACGCCCTGGATCGACGACATCCGGAAGTTGTCCGAGCCGGCCTTCATGACGAGCCGGTAGATGCCGACGGTGGTGGGTTCGCGGCGCAGGATGTCGGTCGCGACGAAGTCCTTGCGGGTCGTGTTCGCCTCGACGATCGCACTGATGAGGTTCTGCGGGACGTCGCGGTAGTTGGCCTGCAGCTGCCGGGTGTCCTTCGGCAGGCAGTAGCCCCCGTAGCCGAACGAGGGGTTGTTGTAGTGGTCGCCGATGCGCGGGTCCAGGCCCACGCCCTCGATGATCTGACGCGTGTCGAGGCCGTTGAGCGCCGCGTAGGTGTCGAGCTCGTTGAAGTACGCGACCCGGAGGGCGAGGTAGGTGTTGGCGAACAGCTTGATCGCCTCGGCCTCGGTGGACCCAGTGATGAGCACCGGCACGTTCGAGGCCACGGCACCCTCGACGAGCAGCTGGGCGAACTCCTTGCCCTCGGCGGTCTCGGAGCCGACGACGATGCGCGACGGGTGGAGGTTGTCGTGCAGCGCCCGACCCTCGCGCAGGAACTCCGGGGAGAAGATGATGGTGAGACCGGGGTGCTCGTCGCGCAGTCGCGCGGTGAAGCCGACCGGGACGGTCGACTTGATGACGATCGCCGCCCGCGGGCTCGCGGCACCGGCGGCGGCCACGACGGCCTCGACGGTGCTGGTGTCGAAGTAGTTGGTGCGCGGGTCGTAGTCGGTGGGCGTCGCGACGACGATGAAGTCGGCGTCCGCGTAGGCGGCCTCGGCGTCGAGCGTCGCGCTCAGGTCCAGGGGCCGCTCCGCGAGGTAGCGCTCGAGCTCGACGTCCTCGATGGGCGACTCGCGCCGGTTGATCTGGTCGATCTTGTGCGGATCGATGTCGACCGCGACGACCTGGTGGTTCTGGGCGAGCACCACCGCGTTGGACAGTCCGACGTACCCGGTACCGACGACGCAGATCTTCATGTCTCGAGACGTACCGGGCGGACGTGGAGCCCGTCCGACGAGCGCAACGATGCCGCGCGACCGCGCGGTGAACAGTGGGCGAGCACGTCGCGGGTGACCGTCGACACAATCGCTGGGGGAATAATGGTTGCCCTGCGAGACTTGTTCAGTTCGACACGTCCGCACTTCAGACAGGCTCTCCAGCACCGTGGAAACCGCTCGCCGCACGCCGTACCAGCTGACCTTCGCGATCCTCGCCGTGGCGGTGGGGTCCTTCGCGCTGATGCAGTCGATGACCGTGCCGGTCCTGCCCACGATCGAGGCCAAGTTCGAGGTCGAGCAGTCGACGGCCACGTGGGTGCTGACGGCCTACCTGCTGTCGGCCTCGGTCTTCACGCCCATCATCGGGCGCCTCGGCGACTCGGTCGGCAAGCACCGGATGCTCGTGTTCTCGATGGTGTTCCTGTCGCTGGGCTCCCTCACGGCGGCGCTGGCCCCGACGATCGAGGTCATGATCGCCGGCCGCGTCCTGACCGGCATCGGCGGCGGCGTGCTGCCCATCGCGTTCGGCATCATCCGCGACGAGTTCCCGCGCCAGCGGGTCGCGGGCGCCGCGGGCTTCGTGTCCTCGCTGATGGCCGTCGGCTTCGGCACGGGCATCGTGGTCGCCGGCCCCATCTCCGACGGTCTCGGGTTCCGCTGGCTCTTCTGGATCCCCTTCATCGTGACCTCCCTGGCGGCCCTGGCCGCCTGGCGCTTCGTGCCCGAGTCGCCGGTGCGCACGCCCGGTCGCATCCCCGTGCTGCCCGCCGTGCTGATGGCCGGTTGGCTCGTCGCGCTGCTGCTCGGCCTGAGCCAGGCCCCGCAGTGGGGCTGGGGCTCGCCCGCCGTCCTCGGCCTGGTGGCCGTCGCCGTCGTGCTGCTCGTCGCCTGGGTCTGGGTCGAGCACCACGAGACCGTGCCGCTGATCGACATGCGCATGATGCGTCTGAAGGGCGTCTGGACCGCCAACCTCGTGGCGCTGCTCGTCGGCTTCTCGATGTACGCGACGTTCGGCTTCCTGCCGCAGTTCCTGCAGACGCCCGAGTCGACCGGCTACGGCTTCGGCGCCACGACGGCCGTCTCGGGCTACCTGATCCTGCCGAACGCGGTCGCCTCGTTCATCTGCGGCATCGCCGCAGCCCCCTTGGCTCGCCGCCTCGGCGCGAAGACCGTGGTCGTCGCCGGTGGCGTCCTCGGTTCGCTCGGCATGGCCGGGCTCGTGGTCATGCACGACAGCGCCTGGCAGATCCTGCTCGTCAACGGCGTGGCGGGCTTCGGCATCGGCTTCGTCTTCTCGAGCCTCGCGCCGCTGATCCTCGCGGCCGTCCCCGCGCACCAGAGCGGCGTGGCCAGCGGCATGAACGCCAACATCCGCACGATCGGCGGCGCCATCGGCACGGCCGTGATGTCGACCATCGTCACGAGCCAGACCGCGTCCACCGGACTGCCCACCGAGACCGGCTACCTCACCGGGTTCGGCGTGCTCGCCGCGATGATGCTCGTCGCCGCGCTCGCGGGCCTGCTGATCCCGACGGTTCGCCGCAGCGCCGACGGTCCGGTCGGCGACGCCGATGCGGCGTCCGGCTCCTCGCAGGGTGACCTCGTCGAGGCTCCGCGCCAGGGGTCGGACAGTGGCGTGCGGGTCCCGGTGACCGCCTGACGGGGGACGGCCCCCTAGGCTCGCCCCATGGGCAAGAAGTCGCGCCGCAAGGGCGAGAAGAAGGCACGGATGCCGTACGTCGCACGCACCTTCGAGGGGCTGGCCGGCGAGCTGGACCTCGTGGCGCTGCGCGAGTTCGTGCCGTCGGCCACCGGCACCGTCACCCTCGCCGAGGGGGTCGAGGGCGCCGGTCGCGAGATCCAGGTGTGCTCGCTGCTCCCCGGCAACGGAGCGGGCCTGGTCCGTCCCGACGGTCAGATCTGGGTCGGCCTGCAGGTCCTGCACAACCACGGTGACATCAGCCGCGACTACGCCGGCATCATCGAGACGGCGCTGACGCTCGAGCCCGGACAGCCCGTCGCCGTGAGCGATCCCGGCGTCGGTCCGCGACTCCAGGAGCTGCTCGTCACCGACGCGCCCTTCGAGGTCACGGTGCATGAGGGCTTCGACTTCTGGCTCGAGGGCGTCGAGGCTGGCGACCAGGCTCGGGCGCTGCTCGAGCAGGCGAACGCGAGCGCCGCCCCCACCGTCAAGCTCGACGGCGTCGAGGCGGCCTACTGGACCCAGATGGGGGAGCGCCGCTTCCTCCGCTGGGTGCAGCCCCACGACGAGTCGACGCTGCTCGACGCGTTCGCCCGCCTGCACGCTGCGGGCGAGGACCACCTGGGCGAGGGTGTCCGTCTGATCGGCATGTTCCGCGCTCACGGTCTGCTCGTGCCGGTGTGGGAGACCGACGGTGAGGCGGCAGCGCTCGAGGAGCCCGCCGTCGCCCTGAAGGCTCGCATCGACGAGGCGCTCGCCGACACCAGCGACCTGACGGCCGAGCAGCGCGACGCCCGCAGCGGGCTCGCCAACCGCCAGCTGACGATCCGCTAGGCGGCGCCCCGCAGATGCGTGTGTGGATCGTGCGGGGCCTGCTGGTGGTCGTCCTGTCCGTCCTGCTCGTCTACGCCGTCGCCGGCAGCTCACGGATCAGTGGTCCCGTGCTGTTCACCCTCGTGGAGAACCGCCACGGCGTGCACGTGGGCGACGTCGTCGCGTTCGTCACGTGGTGCGTCGGCCTGGGGGCCGTCGCCCGCGTGAAGTAGGTCAGCCCCTCAGCGCACCGATGCCCAGCACCGCGGCGAGGCCGAGGGCGCTGCGCGGGTGGTACGCAGCCGTCCAGAGGCCGCCGTGCGCGGCACCCCGGTGCTCGTCCTGCCACGGCTCCTCGGACGGTGCCTGGTCGGCCCGCAGGTCGTGCACGAGCAGCGCCGCCATCAGCACGTTGGACGTGGCGGGGTCGAAGACCTCCACGCCGAAGCGGTGGGCGCCGGAGTAGGCCGCCGCGAGCGCCTTGTTCTTGAGGACGGAGCGCGTGCGGGTGGCCGGGGCGACGTTGAGCGACACGCGTGCGCCGGCCGCGATCGCGTCGGTGGCACGCCAGCGCTGCAGGCGCTTTGCGAGCGCGTAGTTCGGGCCCTGCTGCGGCACGAGCGCGTCGCACGTGCCGATCCGGGCGCCCGGCGCGTAGTGGCGCTGGAGGAGGCGTCCGCCGCTCACGACCCGCAGCGGGGCCCGGGTCAGCGAACGCCGACCGTACTTCTCCTCCGCGAGACGGATCTCGTCCTCCGCCACGACGTACACGTCGGTCGGCGTCGCCAGGAACGAGAGCCCGGTGTCGGGGCGGTGCTTCAGCAGGTGGGCGGCCAGGGCGTCCGCCGCCATCGAGACCAGCACGTGCGTGGCGCCGTCGGCGTAGCAGTAGTTGCCGAGGACGAGCCGGCCCGGCACGTGGTCGAGCCACTCCGCGATCGCCGGGAGGTCGACCAGCAGGTCTGCGCCGGTGTCGGCCGACGACTTCGTGACGATGCGCGCGGGCAGGTGCGTGCGTCCCGCGCCCTCGCGGGCCTGCTCGACGAGACGCTCCTGCAGGTCCTCGCGCGGCAGGTCGATCGCGACGGTCTCGGCGCCCCAGCGCTGCAGCGCGCGCAGCGGCCCCATCTCGGCACCCGCGCCCAGGACGACGACCGTGTCGCCCTCGAGGCGCAGCCACTCCGGGTTGGCCATGACGGTGCGCACGGCGTCCGCGCAGGACGGCGTGATGATGCCGTTGTCGAGCCAGGCGACGAGCTGCGCCTCGAGGGCCGCCCCTCGCAGGCGCTCGCCGCGATACGGGACCGAGAGCTCGGTCTCGGGCTCGGCGCCACCGTCGACGGGCGTGGTCTTGAGCATCTGGGCCAGCGGCGCGGAGTCGATCGCCTCGGTCAGGGGGCCGTCGCCGAAACGCATCTGGTCCTGGGCCGAGCGCAGCCCGTCGTGCGCGATGCGCCGTGCCGCGGCAGCGTCGCCGATGCCCGCCTCGACCGCCCGCACGTAGTGGGCCAGGTAGTTCCGTCGCCAGTTGGTCTCCTGCTCCACCGCGCGGGCGCCGACCGGATCGGCCTTCCTCAACGCGTCCGCCAGCACGTCGCGTGCGGTGGAGGTGGTGCTCTCGGTCGGAAAGCGCAGCCCGGCATCGGTCATGGTCGACTCCTTCTCCTCCAGGCACCGTAAGGAGGCAGTGGAGTTACTCGGAAGTTGAACTCCGTGTGACCGGGCCCACGTGCGTCACGTGGGCCGCTCGCGGCACACCCCGTCGATGATCGCCTCGACGACCCGGCGGGCCTGGCGGCGCACTTCCGCCGGCGGCAGCGCGGCGAGCGGCCCCCGGGTGGCGAGGCCGGCGAACCCGTGGACGGTCGCCCAGCACGCCCACCGCGCCCCGTCGCGGGCTGCGGCGCCGAGGAGGCCCGCCGCGACCATCTCGTCGAGCGCGTCGACCAGCATCCGGTACGGCGGCGCCTCGCGCGGGGCGGCGTCCTCGGGTCGGCTGCCCGGTGCGGGGAAGAACGCGACGGCGAACCACCCCGGCTCGCCGAGGGCGAAGTCGATGTAGCCGAGCCCGACCGCCCGGAGGCCGTCGATCGCCTGCGTGGCCCGGTCGCCCGTTCCGCTGCGGAGGGCGACCATGCGGTCGACCATCAGGTGCTGGATCCGCTGGCCGACGGCGTCCAGCAGCTCGCGTCGGTCCGCGAAGTGGCGGTAGGCCGCGTTGGGCGAGACGCCCACCGCGCGGGTGACCTCCCGCATGCGGAGCGCCTCGGGTCCCTCCTGCCGCGTCAGCGTCAGCCCGGCCTCGATCAGGGCCTCGCGCAGGTCTCCGTGGTGGTACGGGCGATCACCCACCGCCATTGACCTCACCACCCTCGACTCCCTAGGCTGGGTCCATCCTAGTGTGTACGGTGTCCACATTGCCACGCGGAAGGTGTGCCCATGAGTGACTTCGCGATCGAGACCACCGGTCTCGTGAAGGTCTTCGGCGAGCACCGCGCCGTCGACGGCGTCGACCTGCAGGTGGCCCCGGGAGGCGTCTACGGCGTGCTCGGGCCCAACGGCGCCGGCAAGACCACGACGATCCGCATGCTCGCCACGCTGCTCAAGCCCGACGGCGGGTCGGCCCGGGTGCTCGGGCACGACGTCGTCACCGAGTCGCACCAGGTCCGCTCCCGCGTCGCCATGACCGGCCAGTTCGCCTCGCTCGACGAGGACCTGACCGGCCTGGAGAACCTCGTCATGCTCGCCAAGCTCTACGGCTACCGCGGCACGGCGGCCCGCGACCGCGCCGACCAGCTGCTCGACGCCTTCGACCTGACCGAGGCGGGCACCAAGCAGGTCAAGAGCTACTCCGGCGGCATGCGTCGACGCATCGACATCGCCGGCAGCATCGTGGTGCGTCCCGACCTGATGTTCCTCGACGAGCCCACCACGGGTCTCGACCCTCGCAGTCGCAACCAGGTCTGGGACATCGTGCGGGCCTTGGTCGGGGCCGGCACCACGGTGCTGCTCACGACCCAGTACCTCGACGAGGCCGACCAGCTGGCCGACCGCATCGCCGTGATCGACCGCGGCAAGGTCATCGCCGAGGGAACCACGGGTGAGCTCAAGGCCTCCGTCGGCACGGGCGCGCTGCGCATCCGCGTGGCCGACCCGGCCGACCGCGACCGCGCGGGCGTGCTGCTCGCCGAGGCCCTCGGCGGCGAGCCCGTCACGGAGAAGGATCCCTACGCGCTCAGCCTCAACGTCTCCTCGCCCGGTGACGTCCCGGCCGCGCTCGTGCGGGTGCGCGAGCACGGCGTCGACGTCAGCGAGTTCTCGCTCGGCCAGCCCAGCCTCGACGAGGTGTTCCTCGCCCTCACCGGCGAGCACGTGGCCGATGTCGAGTCCACCGATTCGGAGGTCCCGGCATGACCACCACTCCCACGTCCGCAGCAGCGGCGTCGATGGACGCCAAGGTGCGCGAGGCGGTCGGCAGTGCCGACCGGCCCGAGCCCGTCGGCCCGGTCGCGTCGTCGCTGATCTTCACGCACCGCGCGCTGCTCAAGATCAAGCACGTCCCCGAGCAGCTCTTCGACGTCACGATGTTCCCGATCCTGTTCACGCTGATGTTCACCTACATCTTCGGCGGCGCGATCGCGGGCTCCACGGGTCAGTACCTGGAGTACCTGGCGCCCGGCATCCTCGTGCAGACCGTCGTCATGATCACGATGTACACCGCGATGACGATCAACAACGACATCAAGAAGGGCGTCTTCGACCGCATCCGGTCGCTGCCCGTCTGGCGCCCGTCGCTCATGGTCGGCGCGCTGCTGGGCGACACCCTGCGCTACACGATGGCCTCGGCCGTGATCCTCGTCGTCACGATGCTGATCGGCTACCGCCCGCCGGGCGGCGTCGCGGGGGTCGTCACCGCCGTGCTGCTCCTGCTGCTGTTCTGCTTCAGCGTCAGCTGGATCTGGACCCTGCTCGGCATGAAGCTGCGCAGCCCGGAGTCGGTCATGGGCGTCTCGATGATGGTGCTGTTCCCGCTCACGTTCCTGTCGAACGTGTTCGTGCCGATCGACACGATGCCCGACTGGCTGCAGCCGGTCGTCGAGCACAACCCGGTCTCGATCCTGGTCGACGCGGTGCGCAGCCTCATGGTCGGTGACCCGCACGGCGGCTCGATCCTGCAGGTGCTGGTCATCTCCGGCGTCCTCGTCGCGATCTTCGGCCCCCTCACGATGCGCGCCTACTCCCGCAAGAGCTGACCACCCGCGGATTCCCACGAGACCGCTCGAATCCCGCGTCGAGCGCACGAAACTTCGTGCGCCCGACGCGGGATTCGTGGGTGGGGGCACCTCCCAGCACGAAGTGCGAGGGGGACACCCAGGAATCCGCAGGCCCCCCGCTAGCCTCGGGATGTGGGAGCCATTCATCTGATCCGGCACGGGCAGGCCTCGTGGGAGTCCGACGACTACGACCAGCTCTCCGAGCTCGGCTACCGGCAGGCGTCCTGGCTGGGCCAGTCGTGGGAGTCGTCCGGGTTCGCGCCGACGTGGTCGGTCGCGGGATCGCTCAAGCGGCACGCGCAGACCGCGGTCGGCGTCATCGACGCGATCGACGGCGACCTCTACGACGTCGACCCGGGCTGGAACGAGTACGACCACCTCGCGCTGACGGGCGCGTCGTCGACGGCCGACCGACCGAGCGACCCCAAGGAGTTCCAGCGCCAGCTCGACGCATCGCTCGAGGCGTGGGTCGGCGGCACCGGGTCGGCCGCGGGGGAGTCGTTCGACGAGTTCGAGACCCGCGTGCTGGGTGCCCTGGCCGTCGCCGGCGAGAACGCCGGGTCGGGGCAGGCGGTCGCCTCGTTCACCTCGGGCGGCCCCATCGCCCTCGTGGCCTCGCACCTGCTGGCGGGCGACGCGTCGCTGTTCATCACCCTCAACCGCGTCGTGGTCAACGCCTCAGTCACGACCGTCATGGTCGGCCGTGGCGGCACCCGCCTGCTGACCTTCAACGAGCACACGCACGTTCCGAAGGACGGCATCACCTTTCGCTGAGTTCAGATACCGGTAGTATCTGAAACATGACGACCTTCACCACGGGCACGCGCGTGCTCGTCACCGGCGCCTCCTCGGGCCTCGGCCTCGCCTTCGCCCAGCAGCTCGCGGCCTCGGGCTGCCGCGTCCTCGCCACCGACGTCCACGCCGAGGCGCCCGCCGAGCTGGCCGACCTGGACGGCGTCGACTACTTGACGCTCGACGTCACGCAGGACGCGCACTGGGACCGCGCCCACACCTGGGTCGTGGAGAACTTCGAGGGCCTCGACGTGCTGTTCAACAACGCGGGCGTCGCGGCCGGCGGACGCATCGAGCTGTCCGAGATCGACCAGTGGCAGTGGATCATCGACATCAACGTGCTGGGCGTCGTGCGCGGGTGCAAGACGTTCGTGCCGCTGTTCAAGGAGCAGGGTGCGGGGCACATCGTGAACACCGCGTCGGCTGCGGGCCTCGTGCACGCCCCCGGCATGAGCGAGTACAACGCGGTCAAGGCTGCGGTGGTCGCCCTCAGCGAGACCCTGCGGCACGAGCTCGACCCGTTCGACATCAAGGTCAGCGTCGTCTGCCCGACCTTCTTCAAGACCAACCTCGGTGACTCGATGCGCGGCAAGGACGAGGCGGCGCTGAAAGCGGCCTCGAAGCTGATCAACGGTTCCAGCCGCACCGCCGACGGCATCGCCCGCGAGGTGCTCAAGCAGGTGCGGCGCAACGCCTACCTGATCCTGCCCGACCGCGACGCGATCATGGCGTACCACGCGAAGCGCGTGGCCCGTCCGGTCTACGACCGGATGATGTTCAAGGCCGCTGCGAAGCTGGCCGCCCGGACCACCAGGAAGGCCTGACGTGCGTCGCACCATCCTCATCACCGGAGCCAGCTCCGGACTCGGGGCCGAGATGGCTCGCCAGTTCGCCGCGAAGGGTCACGACCTGGCCATCACGGCGCGGCGCACCGACCGTCTCGAGGAGCTCCGCGCCGAGATCGCGGCCGCTCACCCGGAGGTGAAGGTCTCGGTCCACGCGCTCGACGTGAACGACCACGACCAGGTCTTCGCGGTGTTCACGGCGGCCGCCCGCGAGCTGGGTGGCCTCGACCGCGTGATCGTGAACGCCGGTCTCGGCAAGGGCGGGCGCATCGGCACCGGCAAGTTCGAGGCCAACAAGGAGACCGCGGAGACGAACTTCATCGCGGCGCTCGCCCAGTGCGAGGCGGCGATGGAGCACTTCTACGAGCGCAAGGCCGGGCACCTGGTGCTGATCTCCAGCGTCTCGGCGATGCGCGGCATGCCGGGCTCGATGACCTCCTACGCCGCCACGAAGGCCGCCGTCGCGCACCTCGCGGAGGGCATCCGCATAGACCTGGTCAACCGCAAGGGGCACGACATCGCCGTCTCGACGATCTACCCGGGCTACATCGCCTCGGAGATGAACGAGAAGGTGGAGCAGGAGCAGAAGCTCATGGTCGACACCGCCACGGGCGTGCGCGCGATGGTCAAGGCCATCGACAAGGAGGTCGACGACGCCCCGGTGCCCGCCTGGCCCTGGCTCCCGCTGGGACAGGTGCTCAAGCACGCGCCCCGGGGCATTGCCCGCCGTCTGGTCTAGTACGCCCGCGCGGTTTCCCACGAGACCGCTCGAATCCCGCGTCGCGCGCACGAAGCTTCGTGTGCTCGACGCGGGATTGCTGGGTTGACCCAGGAAGTTTCCGACGGTCTCGTGGGAAACCGCGCCGGGGTCAGGCGGCGACCGTCGCCTTGGCGACGACGTCGAGCGGCGTCGCGTCGACACCGAGCTCGTCCCGCGTCGCCGAGAAGTCCATGCGGAGGGGCTCGGTGAACAGGTAGCCGGTCTGCGCGATCGTGCGCGTCTCGCGGTGCACGAGACCGACGGCGCGCATGACGCCCATCGGCACCGGGCTGATCTTCGGGAGGTCGACGCCGCCGGCCGCGGCGTACGCCTCGACCAGCTCGCGCTGGGTCGCGTGGATCGCGGGGGCGACCACGATCGGCGCGCTGGGACGCGCGCCCGTCGCCACCATCGTCGCGGCGAGGTCCGGCAGGTAGGTCCAGGCGTGGACCGTGTCGACGTGGCCCACGGGCCGCACCGTCCTCCCGGCGAGCGTCGGCTCCCACATGCGCGGCCCGGCGTGGGACTGACCGACGCCGGGGCCGATGAAGTCGCCCGCGACCACGCTGACGGTCGTGGCGGGTGACGCGGCGCGCTGGGCGAGCAGCGTCTTCCGCACCTCGCCGAGTGGGCTGCGGGGCGCGATGCGGCTGCTCGCGCTCACGGGGGCAGAGGCATCGAAGGCGTAGAGGCTCTCGGGGAACACGACGGTCGTGCCGGCGGCGGCAGCCGCCTCCAGCACCGTGCGCTCGAGGGGCGGGAGCTCCTTCTTCCAGGCGTCGTCGCGGTAGGCGGAGGCGTGGAGGCAGAGGTACAGGACGTCGACGTCCTCGAGGGCCGCGCGAAGCGCCGTGCCGTCCGTCGCGTCGAGCGGGACGGTCGTGAGGTCGGCAGGTCCGCGACCGGAGCGGGTGGCGACGGTGGCGTCGGCGCCCGCGGCGATGAGCTGTCGAGCAACGTGGGGGCCGATCTGTCCGGCGCCGATGACGAGGTGCTTCATGGTGTCTCCTGGATCAAAGTGTGAGCGGTGCTCTCGGTTTGAGTCTGCACCGATCTCACATAGAAAGCAAGAGCACTGCTCACATTTGTCAGGTGCGGTCTCGGATGCGTTAGCGTGAGGGCATGGAGACGCCCCGCCAGAGAGCCCGCAAGCAGACGATGGACGACATCGTCCGCCTCGGCCGGGAGCAGCTGGCAACGGTCACGCCGACGGAGCTCTCGCTGCGGGGGATCGCCCGCGAGCTGGGCATCGTGTCGTCGGCCATCTACCGCTACGTGAAGGACCGCGACGAGCTGCTGACGCTGCTCATCGTCGATGCCTACGACGAGCTGGGCGCCACGGTGGAGGACGCCGTGGCGGCCGCCTCGCGGCGCTCACCGCGGGCGCGTGCGCTGGTGGCCTGCCAGGCCGTGCGCGCGTGGGCGCTGCGGGAGCCGTCACGGTTCGCGCTGCTGTTCGGCACGCCCGTTCCGGGGTACGCCGCGCCGGCCGACCGCACGGTCGAACCGGGCACCCGGGTGCCGGCGGTGCTGCTCGCGCTCCTGGAGGAGGCGCATCGCTCCGGCGAGCTGGAACCGCCCTCCGGGCCCCTGCCCCGCCCGGTCCGCCGGGACATGGAGGAGATCCGGCGCGAGTACGGCCTCACCGTGCCGTCCGCGTCGCTCGCCCGTGGCATCGGCCTGTGGTCGGCCCTCGTGGGTGCCGTCTCGTTCGAGGTCTTCGACCAGTACGGCCCCGACACCTTCGCCGACCCCGGTGCCTTTTTCGACCTCCACCTGGAGTCCCTCATCACCGCCGTCGGCTTCTAGCCCGTACCCCTCGCGAGAGACCTTGTTACCCCTCGCGAGTGAGCTTGTCTGTGGGCAGGAGGAAACTTCACGCTCCTGTGCACCAACAAAGTCTCTCGCCGGCGGTAACAAAGTCTCTCGCGAGCGGTCATTCGGGGAGGGGTCAGCCGAGGAGCTTGCGGGCGAGTGCTCCGACCTGGGCGGTCTCGACGAGGAAGCCGTCGTGGCCGTGGAGGGAGTTGACGACCTCGAGGCGCTTGCTGCGGGCGATGCCCTCGGAGAGCACCTGCTGCTGACCGAGCGGGTACAGCCGGTCGGAGTCGATGCCGGCGACGACCGTGCGCGCCGTGATCCGGCCGAGGGCCGGCTCGACGCCCCCGCGCCCGCGGCCGACGTCGTGGCTGTCCATCGCCCGGGTCAGCGCGAGGTACGAGCCCGCGTCGAAGCGGCGCACGAGCTTGGCGCCGTGATGGGCCAGGTAGGAGGTGACGGCGAACCGTCCGTCGTCCTGCACCTCTCGGCCGAAGCGCTGCGCGAGCTCCGGCTCGCTGCGGTAGGCGACATGGGCGATGCGTCGGGCCAGCTCGAGGCCGGCGGCGGGCCCTTGCTCCTGGCCGTAGAAGTCACCGCCGTTGAAGTGCGGGTCGGAGGTGATCGCGAGCTGCTGGTTGGACGAGCCGGCGATCTGCTCGGCCGAGGCCCAGGGCGAGGTCGCCAGCAGGAACAGGCGCACGACCCGGTCGGGCACCGTGATGGCCCACTCCAGTGCACGCATGCCTCCGGCGGACCCGCCGATCACGGCCTGCCAGCGGTCGATGCCGAGCGCGTCGGCCACGGCGATCTCGGCGGTGACCTGGTCGCGCACCGTGATCGCGGGGAACCGGCTGCCCCACGGCGTGCCGTCGGGGGAGGTGCTGGCCGGGCCGGTGGTGCCCTGGCAGCCGCCGAGGATGTTGGTGGCCACGACGAACCAGCGGTCGGTGTCGATCGCGAGGCCGGGGCCGACGAGGCCGTCCCACCAGCCCGGCGACGGGTGGCCGGGGCCGACCGGGCCGACGACGTGGGAGTCGCCGGTCAGCGCGTGCTCGACGAGCACGGCGTTGTCGCCCGTGAACGTCCCCCACGTCTCGTAGGCGACCCGCACCGCGGGCAGCTGGTCGCCCGACTCGAGGACGATCCGATCAATGTCGACAAATCGACGTGAACCGACAGGATCTCCCTCCCGCCACGCACCGGTGACGGGAGGGAGATCCAGGGGTGTCGGAGCTGGTGTCACTTGGCGGCGCGGAATCCGGCGTCGAGGTCGGCGAGGATGTCGTCGATGCCCTCCAGGCCGACGGCCAGGCGGATCAGGCCGGGGGTCACGCCGGTGGCGGCGTGCTCCTCGGGCGAGCCCTGCGAGTGGGTCGTGCTCGCCGGGTGGATCGCGAGGCTGCGCACGTCGCCGATGTTGGCGACGTGGCTGAACAGCTCGAGCGAGTCGATGAACGCCTTGCCGGCCTCCAGGCCACCCGGGAGCTCGAACGTCAGCACCGCGCCGGAACCCTTCGGCGTGTACTTGTCGGCGAGCTCCTTGTACGGGCTGCTGGGCAGGCTCGCCCAGGTGACCTTCGAGACGTCCTCGCGCGCCTCGAGCCACTCCGCGACCTTGCGGGTGTTCTCGATGTGCCGCTCCAGGCGCAGGCTCAGGGTCTCGAGGCCCTGGGCCAGCAGGAAGGCGTTGAACGGGGCGATCGCCGCGCCGACGTTGCGCAGGTACTGCACGCGCAGCTTGGCGATGTAGGCGGCCGGTCCGAGGGCCTCGGCGAACACGAGACCGTGGTAGCTCGGGTCGGCGGTCGTGAAGCCGGGGAACTTGTCGCCGTGGGCGCCGTAGTCGAACGTGCCGCCGTCGATGACGACGCCCGCGATCGCGGTGCCGTGGCCGCCGATGTACTTCGTGGCCGAGTGCACCACGGTGTCGACGCCGTGCTTCAGCGGGTTGAGCAGGTACGGCGTCGCGACGGTGTTGTCGACGATGAACGGGACGCCCGTCTCCTTGGCGACGGCCGAGATGGCCTCGAGGTCGAGGATGTCGCCCTTGGGGTTGCCGACGGTCTCGCCGAAGAAGGCCTTCGTGTTGTCCTGCACGGCCGCACGCCAGGCGTCGGGGTTGTTGTTGTCCTCGACGAAGGTCACGGTGATGCCGAGCTTCGGGAACGTGTGCCGTAGCAGGCTGTCGGTGCCGCCGTAGAGGCTGGCCGACGCGACGATGTGGTCGCCGGCCTCGGCCACGTTGGTCAGCGCGCCGGTCGTGGCGGCCTGGCCCGAGGCGAACAGCAGGGCGCCGACGCCACCCTCGAGGGCGGCGAGCCGCTCCTCGACGACGGTCTGGGTCGGGTTGATGATGCGCGTGTAGATGTTGCCCGGCTCGGCGAGGCTGAACAGCGCCGCGGCGTGGTCGGTGTCGCGGAACTGGAACGACGTCGTCTGGTAGATCGGCAGCGCACGCGCGCCGGTCGCGGGGTCCGGCACCTGGCCGGCGTGGATCTGCTTGGTCTCGAACGACCAGTTCTCGCTCATGAAGGCTCCTGTGGGGCTCGGGTGCTGCTAGGTCTCCCTCGACAGTGGCACGCCCTCGCCGAATCGCGAGAGGGTCTCGCATGGTGGACCCGGCGACCGACACGTGAACGGTCGACTACGCGTCGCGACCCACCAGGCCGGACTCGTAGGCCACGACGACGAGCTGCGCCCGGTCGCGCACGCCGAGCTTCTGGAACAGCCGGGCCACGTGGGTCTTCGTGGTCAGCGGCGAGACCACGAGCTGTGCCGCCATCTCGGAGTTCGACATCCCGCGCCCCACGAGGGTGAGGATCTCGCGCTCGCGCGGCGTGAGCGGGGCGATGCGGGGGTCGGCGTCCAGGGCCGCGCCGGCGGCGGACGCCGCCCCGACGGGCGCGGCGGCGAACGCCTCGATCACGGTGCGCGTGACGCTCGGCGCGAGCAGCGCCTCACCGGCAGCCACGAGCCGTACGGCCTCGATCAGGGCGACCGGCTCGACGTCCTTCAGCAGGAAGCCGGACGCACCGGCGCGCAGCGCGCCGAACACGTACTCGTCGAGCTCGAACGTCGTCAGCACCAGCACGCGGGTGCCGGCCAACGCGGGATCGGCGCAGATCTGCGCCGTCGCCTGCAGCCCGTCGAGCACCGGCATGCGCACGTCCATCAGGACGACGTCGGGGCGGTGCGTGCGGGCCAGCTCGACCGCCTGCGACCCGTCGACGGCCTCGCCGACGACCTGCAGGTCGGGCTCGGAGTCGAGCAGTGCGCGGAACCCGGCGCGGACGAGGTGCTGGTCGTCGGCGAGCAGGACGCGGATCACGGGACCCACCTCACGGGGCACCCACCGGGATGCGGGCGGCGACGTGCCAGCCGCCGTCGTCGGCCGGCCCCGCCGTGACGGACCCGCCCAGTGCGGCGGCGCGTGCGTGCATGCCCGTGATGCCGTTGCCGTGTGGGCTGGCGACCGACCCGCGACCGTCGTCGTGCACGTCGACCTCGACGGTGTCGTCGACCGCGCGCACCGTGACCGTCGTGCGCCGCGGACGCGCGTGGCGCAGCACGTTGGTCAGTGCCTCCTGCACGATGCGGAACGCGGCCTCGTCGACCTCGGGCGGCAGCAGCTCGACCCCGGGCTCGACGCTCGTGTCGACGTGGATGCCGGCGGCGCGCAGACCGGTCGCGAGCTCGTCGATGCGGGGGAGCCGGGCCGTGGGGGCGACGGGTGCGTCGAGGTCGTCGCCGCGCACCACCTCCAGGGCCGAGCGGAGGTCGCTGAGCGCCTCGCCGCTCACCCGCTTGATGTCGAGCAGGCTCGCGCGGGCCTGTTCCGTGTCGCGGTCGAGCAGGTGCGCCGCGACCCCGGCCTGCACGTTGATCGCGACCATCGAGTGGGTCACGACGTCGTGGAGGTCGCGGGCGATGCGCAGACGCTCCTCACCGATGCGGCGCATCGTCTCCTCCTCCCGCTTCTGGTCGGCCATGGCGGCGCGCTCCTCCAGCGAGCACAGGTAGGCGCGGTAGTTGCTGACCGCCAGCCCGGCGAGCAGGGGGACGACGACGATGACCAGGTTCTTGACCGTCTCGAAGTGCAGCAGCCCGTGGTCGCTGTGGATCGAGATCGTCGCGACCACGGTCGCGCTCGCGGCGACCCAGGCCGCCAGGACCTGCACCCGCGACCCGCGCAGCGCCAGGGCGTAGGCCGTGACGACGCTCGGGAAGGGGATGGTCTGGTAGATGTCGACCGCGGCGAACAGCGGGAACAGCAGCAGCAGGCAGGCCGCGAACGCCACTCCCGGGGCCCGCCGGCGGAGCATGACCGGTGCCGCGGCGGCGACGATCGCGAAGGCCCCGACCGGCGACAACCCGCCATCCACCTTGGTGGAGATGATGGCCTCGACGAACATCGCGGTGGCGAGCGCGGTCGTGAGGGCCAGGTCGACGGCGACCGCCCGGGCTCGGGTCGTCATGGTTTGACGGTAGTGCCGGGCCCGGGCGGTGTCATCGTCCTCAGGGAGTACGTGCCGGCTCGGGCAGCGCGACCGGGGCCGGGGCCGCGACCACCGGCGACTCGCCCTCGCTGAGCCCGATGCGGTCGTGCAGCCGGCGCAGGGCGGGCGGCGACCACCAGTTCCAGCGACCCATCAGCGCCATGAGGCTCGGCACCAGCAGCGAGCGCACGATGAACGCGTCCACCAGCACGCCGACCGCAGTGGCGACGCCGATCTGCTGGATGAACGAGATCGAGCTCGTGCTGAAGGCTCCGATCGCCACCGCCAGCAGGATGGCCGCGGCCGTCACCACGCTGCCGGTGCGGCCCAGCCCGACGGCCACCGCCTCCCGCTCCGGCACCCCGCTGTCGCGAGCCTCCTTGATGCGTCCGAGCAGGAACACGCCGTAGTCGGTCGAGAGCGCGAAGACCAGGGCTGCGGCGACCAGGAAGTCGGTGGGTTCGATGCCGCCGTTCGACGTGTAGCCCAGCAGCTCGGTGAACCGCCCGTCCTGGTAGACGAAGATCAGGGCGCCCAGCGCCGTGCCGACCGTCAGCACGTTCATCACGACGGCCTTGATCGGCAGGATCACCGACCCGGTCATGAGCCAGAGCACGAGCACGGTGAGCACCAGGAGCATCCCGAGGGCGAGGGGGAGACGGTCGCCGATCGCGGCCTGCTGGTCGACGAACTCCGCCGCCGCGCCACCGACCTCGACGGTGCCGTCCGCGGGCAGGTCCCGCAGCTCGGCCACGACGCCCTGGGCCGTGTCGCCCTGGGGTGGCCCGTCGGCCGTGACCGCGAGCTGCCAGGTGGTGTCGTCGAGCTGGACGGGCTCGGCCACGGCGTCGACGCCCGTCAGGTCGGCGGCCTCCGCGGCGAAGTCCTCGGCGCCTGCCGCCGTGGTGTCCGAGAGGGCGACGACGACCGGGTCGGAGGTGTCGCCGGCGGCGTCCAGGCGGTCCGCGACGGTGCGGGCGCTCTGCCCCTCGGGGATCACGGTGCTGTCGATCGGGGTCCACTCGACGCGCAGCGCCGGCAGGGCGAGCGCCAGCATGACGAGCGTCGTGACGATCGCGATCCCGCCGGGTCGGCGCATGACGGCGTGCGAGAAGCGGTACCAGCGGGTCTCGCCGGCCACGCCGTCCGCGCGCTTCTTCCGTGCGAGCTTCGCGCCCCACAGGGCGAGGAGGGCGGGGGTCACGAGCAGCGCGGCCGCCCCGGCGACGACGGCCACCGCGGCGCCGGCGATGCCCATCGTCACGAGGAACCCGAGCGGGAACACGGTCAGCGTCGCGAGGGCGACGGCGACGGTCGCCGCGGAGAAGACGACGGTGCGGCCGGCCGTGCGCATCGTGGTGCGGATGGCTCCTGCGGTCGGGCCCTGGCGTTCCAGCTCCTCGCGGTACCGGGTGACGAGGAACAGCGTGTAGTCGATCGCCAGACCGAGGCCGAGTCCGATCACGAGGTTGAGCGCGAACACGCTGAGGCCGTAGACCTGGTTGATCCCGGCGAGCACCAGGAACGTGCCGAGCACCGTCGTGAGCCCGACGATGAGCGGGAGCCAGGCGGCGCGGCCTCGGAAGAAGAGGATCGACAGCACGACGAGGATCGGCAGGGCGAGCAGCTCGGCCCGGGCCAGGTCCTCACCGATCGCCTCGCTGATCTGGAAGAACGCGACGTCCGGCCCGCCGACCTCGATGCCGGGCTCGTCGCCGAACAGCTCGACCGCGTCCGCGGCCACGGTGTCGGTGTTCGCGTCACCCTCGAGCGTCGCCAGGACCAGCGCGGTCGAGGTGTCGGGGCCGGCGCCCGGCGGCGCCTCGGCCCGGGCGACCCCTGGAAGGTCGGACAGCCGGGCGGCGACCTCGTCGGCGCTGGTCTGCGCGTCTGCGTCGACCAGCACGACGATGCCGGGCCCGGCGGCCGCGCCGGTCGCGTCGGTCAGGCGGTCCATCGCGGCGGCCGACTCGGCGCCGTCGGGGACGAAGCCGCCGTCGCTGTCCAGGGCGCCCGCGACGGACCCTCCGAACACGCCGGCGACGACCAGGAACAGGACGAGGGCCGCAAGCGTGCGGCGGGGGTGGGCGCTGATGCGCTCGGTGAGTGAGAGTGACATGCGTCGAGCCTGTCGGCGCCGGCTCGACACCGCGTCGCCCCGGGAGACGACCTCTCGCCCCCGTCTGAGCCGGTGGGCGTACACCCGGCGGAGTACCTGCTCCGCCCCGTGAGGTGCGCCCTTCGAGGCTCGTCCCTCGCACCTCAGGACCCGGAACGAGCCTCGAAAGGGGTTCCTCAACGACCCGGTGGAGGCTCAGGTCATGTCGTGGGGCTGCGACGTCGACTCCAGGACGCTGAGCCAGAGGTCGCCGTCGGGGGAGACGCCGTGCGTGCGGTGCGTGACGTAGGCGATCGGCACGTGCACGAAGCGGTGTCGCCGCCGCCCGACGACCAGGTCGGTGCGTCCGGCCATGCCCGCGTGCACCGCGGTCTGCGCGAGGCGGGCGCAGTAGACCGAGTCGGCGGGGTCCGCCGGCACCGAGCGGATGAAGTAGCCCGGGTCGAAGTAGCGGAACAGCGCCTCCGCGCCACGGCCCTCGAAGTCGGCGCCGATCCGCTCGCGCAGGAGGCGGCCGATGTCGGCGAGCCTCTTGTTGCCCGAGGCGTCACGGGCGTCGGCGTCGGGCAGGTGCTCCTGGCCCGCGCCCTCCGCGACGACCAGGACCGCGTGACCCTGGGCCTCGACGGTGCGGCGGACGTGCGCGAGCAGGCCGTTCTCGCCGTCGAGCTCGAACGGCACCTCGGGGATCAGCACGAAGTCGGCGTCGTGGTTGGCGATCGCCGAGTAGCAGGCGATGAAGCCGGCGTGCCGGCCCATGACCTTGACCAGGCCGATGCCGTTGATCGCTGCCTCGGCCTCGATCTTCGCGGCCTTGATCGACTGGGCCGCGCGGGAGTACGCGGTCTGGAAGCCGAAGCTCTGGCCGATGTGCGGGATGTCGTTGTCGATCGTCTTCGGCACGCCGACGACCGCGATCCCGGCGTCACGGGCGAGCGCCTCCTGCGCGATGCGGTGGGCGCCGTGCAGCGAGCCGTCGCCGCCGATGACGAAGAGGATGTCGATCCGGCGGCGCTGCAGCGTGTCGACCATGACGCCGATGTCCTGCGCGCCGCGGGACGTGCCCAGCACCGTGCCGCCGCGCTCGTGGATCGTCTGGACGAACTCGGGCGTGAGGTGGATCGGGGCGAGCCCGTGCTCGGGCACGAGGCCGGCGAACCCGTTGCGGAACCCGGTCACGTCGGTCACGCCGTAGTGCTCGTGCAGCTCCAGCACCAGGGCGCGGATGACGTCGTTGAGGCCGGGGCACAGTCCGCCGCACGTCACGATGCCGACGCGGGTCTTCTCGGGCGCGAAGAAGATGTCGGCGCGGGGGCCACCGGTCTCGAACGAGGGCATCTCGTCGAGCGGCAGGCCGCGGGAGCGCACGAGCTCGACGGTGTCGTCGAACAGGATGCGGTCGTCCTCGCCCACGTAGTACTGGTTCGTGGCCCGACCGCCCACGTAGGACGCGAGCGGCGACGGCACCGTGCACTCGCCGAGCCGGGTCACCTGCAGGTCCGCGAGCGTCACCATGCCCTCGACCCTATCGAGCCCCGGACCGCTCCCGAGAGAGTTCGTTACCCCTCGCGAGTGAGTTTGTTGGTGCACAGGAGCGAGTTCGTCACTCCTGTCCACCAACAAGGTCTCTCGCCACCGGTAACAAAGTCTCTCGCGAGGGGTCAGGCGGCGATGGTGTAGTCGGTGAGGGGGAAGCGGCCGGCCTCGCGGAAGGCGTTGAGGGTCGAGGTCGGTCGCAGCAGCGTGGCCTCGCCGTGCTGGTTGAAGTAGTAGCTCCGCGACGTGCCGCAGCTGCCGTGCGCGAAGACCGACGACCCGACCTGCCGGCGCACCTGGTCGAGGAAGCGCGCGTTGGCCTCCTCGGTGACCTCGAAGCGGGTGGCACCGCGGCGGTCGACCTCGGTCAGCAGCCGGTCGATGTGCTTCATCTGCGACTCGATCGTCGTGAAGTACGACAGCCCCGAGTACGACCACGGCGAGTTCAGGCTGAAGAAGTTCGGGAAGCCCGGGACGCTGACGCCCTCGTACGCCTGGAAGCGCTCGGACCGCCAGAACGCGCCGAGGTCCCGGCCGCCGACGCCCTCGATCGTGAACGCCGGGAAGTTCGCGTCCCACAGGTCGAAGCCCGTCGCGAGCACGAGGGTGTCGATGTCGCGGCGGCGGCCGTCGGTCGTGACGATGCCGCGCTCGTCGACGTGGTCGATCGAGGTCGTCTCCAGCTCGACGTGCCGGGCGTTGAACGTGGGGAAGTAGGTGTTCGAGAACGTGGGCCGCTTGCAGCCGAAGGAGTAGTCGGGCGTGAGCTGGCGACGCAGGTCGGGGTCCCTGACCTGGCGGTGCAGGTGACGGGTGGCGGCAGACGCCGCGGCGCGGTTGAAGGCACTGAACCGCTGGTAGCGCAGCACGCCCGTGACCATGATCGCCTCGAGGATCGCGCTGCCGAACCCGCGAGCGATGCGCTGCGTGAGCGGCACGGAGGCGAACAGCCGCTGCACGGCGCGCGGCACCGGTCCGTCGAGCTTCGGCGTGACCCAGATCGCCGTCCGCTGGTAGACGGTGAGGTGGTTCGCGACGCGGGCCACCTCGGGCACGAGCTGCACGGAGGTCGCGCCGGTGCCGATCACCGCGACGTCCTCGCCGGTCAGGTCGTGGTCGGCGTCCCAGGCCGCCGTGTGGATGACCTTCCCCGCGAACGTCTCGACGCCGGGGATGTCGGGGAGTCGCGGCTGCGACAGGAAGCCCGTCGCCGTCAGGAGCAGGCGGGCCCGCACCGTGACGCCGTCGGTCTGCGTGACGACCCACGTGGAGGTGGCGTCGTCCCACGTCGCGCGCTCGACCGTGACGCCGAAGCGCATGTACGGACGCAGCTGGAACAGCGCCGCGACGTGGTCGGCGTACTTCTTGAGCTCGGCGCCGGGGGCGTAGAGCCGCGACCAGTACGGGTTGGGCGCGAAGGAGTAGGAGTACGTGGCCGACGGGATGTCGACCGCGATGCCCGGGTATCGGTTGACGTGCCAGGTGCCACCGAGGTCGTCCTCGCGCTCCAGGACCACGAGGTCGTGCCGCCCTCGCTCGCGCAGCGCGATCGCGGCACCCATCCCGCCGAACCCCGCGCCGACGATGACGGCGTCGTGGACGTGCTCGGGCTGGGGACGGCGCCGGCGCTTCTTCGTGGTCTGGGTCACGTCTGCCATGGGCCCACCGTCCCAGATACCGTCGGTATCCCGCAAGGGACCAGGCGTGAATGATGCCGCTGACCTGCGGAGACGTCGGCGTGGCGACGTGTGAGATACATCCCTGTATCCGTGCATTTCCGTCAGCGGTGGCTACCGTGGAGGGCATGGCGACTGAGTTCAGGAAGCGGCAGGCGAGCGTGCTCGACCGCACCTCCGCCCCCCGCGACGGAGCCCTGCGCGTCGTGCGCCGCGGACGTGGCCCGATCCAGGTCGTCCACGAGAGCGCGATCGTGCACGAGGCCCCGACCCTGCGGGCCCGGCTGCTGGCGCGCGGGCTGCGTCTGGTCGCGAAGCCGGTCCTCGCCCTGCTGCCGTTCACCGACCGCACCCTGGCCGTGATCCACCGGCTCGACGGGCTGTCCGCCCGCCGGCCGCACTCGCCCCACGTCGAGAGCCGCGAGTACCGCCTGGGCGGGGTGCACGTCGAGGCGATGCACCACCGGTACGGACCCCCGAGCGAGATGACGGTCCTCTACTTCCACGGCGGCGGCTTCTTCTCGGGAAGCATCGAGACCCACCGCCGAGTGTGCGAGCGCCTCGCGCTCGCGACCGGCGCCACCGTGGTCTCGGTCGACTACGTCCAGCTGCCCGACGGTGTCGTGGCCGACTCGGTCGACGACGCCGTCACGGCCTACGGAGCCCTCCTGGAGGAGACCGAGCACCCCGGCAAGGTCGTCGTCGCGGGCGACTCCGCCGGCGGCTACCTGGCGATGAAGGTCGCCGAGATCGCCACGCGCCGCGGATGGGAGCGGCCCGCCGCGATCATCGGCTTCTCGCCGCTGCTCAGCCTCGACCCGGAACGCCTCGACAAGGGCATCGAGCGCGTCAGCCGCATGAACGACGCCTACCTGCCGCTGCGCCGCATTCCTGTGGTGCGCCGGCGGTGGCTGCCCGAGGAGAGCGCGATCGAGGGCTGCGACTCGCCGCTCGAAGCGGCCGAGCTGATCGACTCGCCGACCTTCCTGGTGGCGGTCGAGGACGAGATCCTGCGCCCCGAGGTGGAGGCGATGGCCGTGCAGCTGTCGGCCCGAGGGGTCGAGGTCGAGACGCACCTGTGGCGCGGCCAGGTGCACGCGTTCCCGGTGCTGGCCGACGTGCTCGAGGAGAGCCGCGAGGCCGTGCGGCTCGCCGGACGGTTCGCCCGGCTCGCCGTCGGTGAGGACGTCGCGCCCGAGCCCGACGTGACCGAGCAGGACCACGTCACCGAGGAGCCGATCGACGCGGAGGTCGTCCCGGGCTCGCCCGTCGCGCCGGCCCAGCCGGCCCAGCCGGCGCCGTCACGCCGCCGCTGGTGGCAGTTCTGGCGCCGCACCCACGCGGGTTGAACCGGCCGGGGTCCCGGGGCTCAGGCGCCGGAGCGCCGGCGCACCTCGACCACCGGAGGTCCGGCCCCCTCAGTCCTGCGGCGTGAAGCTGAGCTTCGCGCTGTAGCTCACGACGTTGTCGGACTCGAGCCAGGCCGTCAGGCCGAAGGCCTTCAGGAAGGTCAGGTCGTCGAGCTCGTCGGCGGGCGCCCCGAGGGCCTTGAACGCGTCGAGCAGGGCGTCGATGTCGACGTACGCGCCGCCGAGGGGGCGGTCGTGCTCCTCGATCACGCTCGAGAACTCCTCGGTGCCGCTCAGGCCGTCGTCGTCCTGGAGCTTCTCGGTCGCCTCGTCGTTCGTGCCCAGGACCGCGCCGTCGTCGGTCGGCGTGACCTCCAGCGGGATGCCCGCGTAGTCGACGAGCTTCTCGAGCACGTCGGCCACGTCGCCGTCCGAGCGGAACTCGATGCCGGCCTGGATGATCTCCAGCGCCTCCTCGAGGTCGTCGGCCCGCTGCAGGTCGTCGATGCCCTCGGACCCGAGGTAGACGTTGAGCTCGTTGCCGAGCAGCGTCTCGAGATCCTCGGGCAAGGTCAGGTCGGTCTCGTCCTCGAACTCCTCCAGGAGGTCCTCGAAGGTCGGGCCGGGGACGCACTCCTGGGTGTCGAAGTCCTCCTCGCCCGGCTCGACCGGGTTGGCCGGGTCGGTGGGGTTGGCCGGGTCGGTCGGCTCGAGCGGGTCGGCCGGCTCGACGTCGGGCGTGAAGCACGAGTCGAAGTCGCTGAAGCCGAAGAACAGCTCCCCGAGCGGCAGGATCGTCTCGTAGAGGTTGTCGGCGAGGCGGCCGGCGCCGATCACCGAGAGGCCGATCATCGTGTCCTCCGGCAGCCCGGCGAGGCTCTCGGCCTCGGGCGAGTCGATGTCGCGCGTCAGCGTGGAGGTGCCGGCGGCCTCGAGGGAGTCGTCGCTCGCGCGGATCGTGAACGCGGTCGTGTCCAGGATGCCGTAGGCGTCGAGGAACTCCTCCAGGTCTGCCGGGGCGTCGTCACCGAGCTCCTCGATGGCCTCCTCGGCCTTCATGACCAGGGCGCCCTGGTCGTACCAGGCCGACACGACGCCGTCCTCGCCGAGCGTGTCCATGTCGGAGGCGAACTTGTCGTTGTCGCCCGCGAGGGTGCCCTCGTCGGCCGCGGCGTCGATGGCCTCGGCGCTGTCCTGGCTGATCGTCACGAGCGCGTAGCCGTCGCGGAAGACGATGCCCGGCTCGTCGACGTCCTCGCCGAGCTCGTCGGAGAGGTCCTCGAGGATGCCGCAGTCGGACGCGAGCTTCGTGAGGCCGTCACGCGCCTTGTCCTCATCGGTCACCTGCACGACGAGCACGGCGTTCTCGGCGACGCTGAGGGTCGTCTCGGCCTCGTCGTCGGTGACGTCGAAGCCGCCCACCAGCGCGAGGCCGACGCGCTCCCCGATCCAGGGCTTGACGTCGTCGTCGTAGTCGACGCCACAGGCCTCGTCGAGGCCGAACCACTCGGTGAAGGCGACCTCGCGGAGGTCGGCCTGGGAGTCGACGTCCTCGAGCCCGAGCTCCTGCTTGACCTGCGGCACGCGGTCGATCAGGTCGAGGAGGGCGATCTTCTGGCTGGCGGACGGGTCGAGGTCGAGGCGCGCGTACGCGATCGTGTTCGACGGCAGCACGTCGGCCGGCTGGGGACCACCGCCGCCCAGCGTCTTGTCGTAGACGACCCAGGCGCCGAAGGCGGCACCCGCCACGAGCACGAGGCCGAGCACGCCGAAACCGATCTTGAGGCCGAGCGGCACGCCTCCGCCCGCGCCGCCGGCGCCGGCCGTGGTGCCCGTGCCGGCGCCGGGCGGGGGCGGCACGGTTCCGTACGAGGTCTCGGCGGGAGTGCCAGGCGGCGGAGGCAAGGTGCTCATCGAAAGGGTCCCCACGGTGCGATGGGGGCCGGAGGGCGCCGGCCCGGTCGTGACTGCCTGCCGCGACTGTCCCGCAGGATAGCCAAGTTCGACCTCCTCGCGTGCGAGCAGAAACCGGCACGCTTGACTGTTTCTGCGGCGCTCACCATGCTGTCCTGGTGTCCACCAGCCCTGACCCGGACGGATCCGGCCCCTCGTCGGCCGTGCGCGTGCCGCAGGGGGAGCGGACCCGGCTCATGCGGCTGCGGCTCATGGAGGCCACCGTCGAGTGCCTCGTCGAGCTCGGCTGGACGGGCACCACGACGACCGTCGTGAGCCAGCGTGCCGGCGTCAGCCGCGGTGCCCAGCTGCACCACTTCCCGAGCAAGCAGGACCTCGTCGTGGCGGCGGTCGACTTCCTCACCGAGCGGCGGCGGCTCGAGCTCGGCGTCACCGCGGCCGACCTGCCTGAGCAGGGGCGCACCCGGGCGGCGCTCGACCTGATCGCGGCCCAGTACGTCTCGCCCGTTTTCTTCGCGGCTCTCGAGCTCTGGGTCGCGGCCCGCACCGACGAGACCCTGCGCGAGGCCGTGGTGCGCCTCGAGCGGCGCTTCGGCCGCGACGCCCACGCCAACATGATCGAGCTGCTCGACATCGACGAGCGGCTCGGTCGCAACCGTCAGCTCGTGCAGGCGACGCTCGACCTCGCGCGCGGGCTCGGGCTCGCCGCCTCGCTGACCGACGACAGTGCCCGTCGGGCGTCGATCCTCGACGCCTGGGCCGAGACCCTCGACCGAGAGCTGGAGACCTGACGATGAGCAACCCCGTGATCGCCGACCTCGCCGCCGAGAGCGACCAGCTCGACGGGTGGGTCGCGGGTCTCGACGACGCCGGCTGGCAGACCGTGACGACGCCCGAGGGCTGGACCGTGGCTCACCAGGTCGCCCACCTGCTCTGGACCGACCGGGCGAGCCTCGCGGCCATCGCCGGCGGGGAGGAGTGGGAGCTCCTGGAGCGCGTGGCCCAGCAGGACCCCACGGGGTTCGTCGACAGCGAGACCGAGCGGCTCGTGGAGATCGCGCCGCAGTCGCTGCTGCACCACTGGCGCGACTCGCGGCAGCGTCTCGCCGACGCGCTCGAGGCCGTGCCGGCCGGCTCCAAGATCGCGTGGTTCGGTCCGCCGATGAGCGCCACGTCGATGGCGACCGCGCGGCACATGGAGACCTGGGCGCACGGTCAGGACGTCGCCGAGGCCCTCGGGATCGACGTGCCCCGCACCGATCGGGTCCGCAACGTGTGCCACCTGGGGGTGCGCACGCGCGGGTTCGCCTACCTCATGCGGGGCCTCGAGGCCCCGGACGCGGAGGTGCGCGTCGAGCTCACGGGCCCGTCGGGCGAGCAGTGGACCTGGGGACCGGAGGGCGCCGAGAACCGGGTGACGGGCGACGCGTGGGACTTCGCGCTGCTCGCGACCCGACGACGCCACCGCGTCGACGTCGACGTGCGTGCGGAGGGCGAGGCCGCCGACGGCTGGCTCGACGTGGTCCAGACCTTCGCGGGCCTCCCCGGCAACGACCCGCTCCCTCTGGCCGAGCGCTGACGCGTCAGGGCGCTCGCCGAGCTCGCAGCCACTCGACGAACGGGTGGCCCGGTTCGGGGTGGTTGCTCTTCCCCACAAACAATCAGGGTTGACTGTTTGTTGACGACGGGGCACGATGCGAGCGTGACGATTCGAGTCGGCAACTGCTCCGGGTACTACGGCGACCGCATCTCCGCGATGCGCGAGATGCTCGAGGGAGGCGACCTCGACTACCTGACGGGCGACTACCTCGCCGAGCTGACGATGCTGATCCTCGGCCGTGACCAGCTCAAGGACCCGTCGCGTGGCTACGCCCGCACCTTCCTGCGCCAGGTCACCGACTGCTTCTCGCTGGCGCAGGAGAAGGGCGTGAAGATCGTCGCCAACGCCGGCGGGGTGAACCCGGCCGGCCTCGCCGAGGCGCTCCGTGAGGCCGCGCAGGAACAGGGCCTCGACGTCGCCATCGCGCACGTGGAGGGCGACGACCTGCGTCACCGCACCGACGAGCTCGGCGGCGGCGACTGGGGTGACGTGCTCACCGCGAACGCCTACCTCGGCGCCTTCGGCATCGCCGCAGCCCTCGAGGCCGGCGCCGACGTCGTCGTGACCGGACGCGTCACCGACGCCTCGGTCGTGGTCGGCCCCGCGATCCACGCCCACGGCTGGAAGCGCGACGACCTGGACGCCCTGGCCGGGGCGGTCGTGGCGGGCCACGTCATCGAGTGCGGCACGCAGGCGACCGGTGGCAACTACAGCGGGTTCCGCGCGCTCGACCTGTCGGCACCGCTCGGCTTCCCGATCGCCGAGATCGACGCCGACGGCTCCTCCGTCATCACGAAGCACGAGAGCGCCGGCGGAGCGGTCACGGTCGACACGGTCACCGCCCAGCTCGTCTACGAGATCCAGGGCCCCGCCTACGGCAACCCCGACGTCGTGACGCACCTCGACTCGATCGAGCTGTCCCAGGAGGGCGACGACCGCGTGCGCATCAGCGGCGTCCGGGGCGCCCCGCCCCCGCCCACCACGAAGGTCTGCCTGAACGCGCTCGGCGGCTTCCGCAACACCGTCGCGTTCCAGCTCACCGGCCTCGACATCCCGGCGAAGGCCAGCTGGATCCGCGCCCAGATGGACGCGGCCCTCGCGGCCGACGCCCCCGACGAGGTCGAGTGGCACCTCGACCGCACCGACACGTTCGACCCGGCGACCCAGGCCCAGGCCACGTCGGTCCTGCACTGCCACGTGCGCAGCAGCCGCCCGGAGCCGGTCGGCCGATCCTTCAGCGACGCCGCCGTGCAGGTCGCGCTGGCGTCGTACCCCGGCTTCTACCTCATGGCGCCACCGTCGAAGGGCGCCCCGTTCGGCGAGTACCGCGCGGCCTACGTCCCGCAGGACACCGTTCCGCACGTGGTCGTCCTGCCCGACGGCTCCCACGTCGACATCGCCCCGCCGTCCGAGACGAGTCCGTTCGAGCCGAACGCCCGCGTGGACGAGCCCCCGCTCGCGTCGCCGCCTGCCGACACGGGCGAGACGCGCGCCGTGCCGCTGGGCGAGCTCGCGTACGCCCGCTCGGGCGACAAGGGAGGCAATGCGAACGTCGGCGTCTGGATCCCCGCCGGGCACCCGCAGCGCGACGCCGCCTACGGCTGGCTCGCCGCCGAGCTCACGCCGGAGCGCGTGCGCGAGCTGCTGCCCGAGGCCGCCGAGCTGGAGGTCGAGGTGCACGCACTCCCGCGGATCGCCGCGGTCAACGTCATCATCCACGGCCTGCTGGGCGCCGGGGTCGCGTCGTCGACCCGCCTCGACCCGCAGGCCAAGGCCGTCGGCGAGTGGCTCCGCGCCCGCGTGGTCAGCATCCCCGCCACCCTGATCCCGGTGGTGGGGGCATGAGCACGGTCTGGGAGACGCCCGAGCGCCTGGCGCTGCGTGGCGCGGTCGAGGACTTCACCCGCCGCGAGATCGTGCCGCACCTGCCGCAGTGGGAGGACGACGGTGAGCTGCCGCGCTCGCTGCACGCCACGACCGCGAAGGCCGGCTTCCTCGGCGTCGGCTACGACGAGGCGGTCGGCGGCGAGGGCGGCGACATCCTCGACGCCTGCGTCGTGACCGAGGCGATGCTCGCCGCGGGCGGATCGACCGGCCTCCAGGCCAGCCTCTTCACCCACAGCATTGCGGTGCCCCACATCATCGGCGCCGGAGATCCTGATCTGATCGACCGCTACGTCCGCCCCACGCTCGCCGGCGAGATGATCGGCTCGCTCGGCGTCACCGAGCCCGGCGGCGGCTCGGACGTCGCCGCGCTGCGCACCCGCGCCGTGCGCGACGGCGACCACTACGTCGTCAACGGGGCGAAGACGTTCATCACGTCCGGCGTCCGGTCCGACTTCGTGACCACGGCGGTCCGCACGGGCGGGGACGGCCACGGCGGCATCTCGCTGCTCGTGATCGACAAGGACACGCCGGGGTTCACCGTCAGCCGCAGTCTGCGCAAGATGGGCTGGCACTGCTCCGACACCGCAGAGCTCGCCTTCGACGACGTGCGCGTTCCCGTCGGCAACCTCGTGGGCGAGGAGAACGGTGGCTTCTACCTCGTCATGCAGCAGTTCGTCGGCGAGCGGCTCGGCCTGGCCGTGCAGGCCTACGCGACGGCGCAGCGCGCGCTCGACCTCGCCGTTGCGTACGCCCGCGAGCGGGAGACGTTCGGCAAGCCGCTCATCACCCGCCAGGTCATCCGGCACAAGCTCGTCGACATGCACACGCGCACCGCGGCCGCGCGGGAGCTGACCCGTCGTGCGATCGAGCGCGCGCTCGAGACCGACCGGTCGGACATGTCGCTGATCCTCGACGCGGTCGTCGCCAAGAACCAGGCCGTCGCGTGCGTCGAGTGGGTCGTCAACGAGTCGGTGCAGATCCACGGCGGCATGGGCTACATGCGCGAGTCCGAGATCGACCGGCACTACCGCGACGCCCGCATCCTCGGCATCGGCGGCGGTGCCACGGAGGTCATGAAGGACCTCGCATCCAAGCTCCTGGGCTACTGAGAGGTCACCCGTGAAGACAGCGATCGATCCGACCTCGGCGGCGTACGCCGAGAACCGTCAGGCCATGCTCGAGCGGGTCGACGACCTCGGCGAGCAGCACGCGAAGGCGCTCGCGGGAGGTGGCGAGAAGTACGTCGCTCGCCACCACCAGCGCGGCAAGCTCACGGCGCGCGAGCGCATCGAGCTGCTCGTCGACGAGGACACCCCGTTCCTCGAGCTCGGCGCCCTGGCGGGCTGGGGCACCGACTTCACGGTCGGCGGCTCGATCATCACGGGCATCGGCGTCGTCGAGGGCGTCGAGTGCATGATCGTCGCCAACGACCCCACCGTGAAGGGCGGATCGTCGAATCCCGTCACGGTCAAGAAGGGCTTCCGCGCGGCGCAGGTCGCGCACGATAACGGGCTGCCCACGATCAACCTCGTGGAGTCGGGCGGCGCCGACCTCCCGACGCAGAAGGACATCTTCATCCCCGGTGGTGCCAGCTTCCGCAACATCACCCGCGCGAGCGAGGACCGTCGGCCCACCGTGGCCCTGGTCTTCGGCAACTCGACCGCCGGCGGCGCGTACATCCCCGGCATGAGCGACTACGTCGTGATGGTCAAGGAGGGCGCCAAGGTGTTCCTCGGTGGTCCACCGCTGGTCAAGATGGCCACGGGGGAGGAGTCCGACGACGAGTCGCTGGGCGGCGCCGAGATGCATTCGCGCACCTCAGGCCTGTCGGACTACCTCGCCCAGGACGAGCACGACGCGATCCGCCTGGGTCGCCAGATCGTGCGGCGGCTGAACTGGCGCAAGAAGGGACGGGTCCCGTCGGCCGAGTTCGCCGAGCCGGTCCTCGACCAGGAGGACCTCCTCGGCATCGTGCCGACGGACCTCAAGATCCCGTTCGACCCGCGTGAGGTCATCGGCCGTCTCGTCGACGGGAGCGAGTTCGACGAGTTCAAGCCGCTCTACGGATCGAGCCTCGTGACGGGGTTCGCCGAGCTGCACGGGCACCCCATCGGCATCCTCGCGAACGCCCAGGGCGTGCTCTTCAGCCAGGAGGCGCAGAAGGCCGCGCAGTTCATCCAGCTCGCGAACCAGATCGACACGCCCCTGCTGTTCCTGCACAACACGACGGGCTACATGGTCGGCGCGGAGTACGAGCAGGGCGGCATCATCAAGCACGGCGCGCAGATGATCAACGCCGTCTCGAACTCGAGGGTTCCGCACCTGTCCGTCGTGATGGGCTCGTCCTACGGCGCCGGCCACTACGGCATGAGCGGGCGCGCGTACGACCCGCGCTTCATGTTCAGCTGGGTCGGCGCGAAGTCGGCCGTGATGGGCCCGGCGCAGCTCGCGGGCGTGATGGAGATCGTGGCGCGCCAGTCGGCCGAGTCGAAGGGACAGGTCTTCGACGCGGAGGGCTTCGAGCCGGTCAAGGCGATGGTCGAGCAGCAGATCGAGGAGCAGTCGATCGCGTACTTCACGTCAGGCATGGGCTACGACGACGGCGTGATCGACCCGCGCGACACCCGCGCGATCCTCGGGATCTGCCTGTCCGTGATCGCGAACACCGAGATCAAGGGCGCCGACGGCTACGGCGTGTTCCGGCTCTGATCGCCATGACCGTCCACGTCAGCCCGCATCAAGGAGCGTCTTCATGATTCGCAGTGTCCTGGTCGCGAACCGCGGCGAGATCGCCCGGCGCGTGTTCCGCACCTGCCGCGAGCTCGGCATCCGCACGGTCGCGGTGCACTCCGACGCGGACGCCGAGGCGCCGTTCGTCGCCGAGGCCGACGTCGCGGTGCGCCTGCCCGGCAACGCCGCGAGCGAGACGTACCTGCGGGGTGACCTGGTGATCGCCGCTGCGCGATCGGTCGGCGCCGACGCGATCCACCCCGGCTACGGCTTCCTCTCCGAGAACGCCGACTTCGCGCGCCAGGTCGCCGAGGCCGGGCTCACGTGGATCGGTCCGACGCCGGAGTCGATCGACGCGATGGGCAGCAAGATCCGCGCGAAGGAGCTCATGGCCGCTGCCGGGGTGCCGATCCTCGACGTCGATCCGGCCACCGCGACGGCCCGCGACTTCCCGCTGCTCGTGAAGGCGTCGGCCGGTGGCGGTGGCCGCGGCATGCGGGTCGTGGAGAAGGCCGAGGACCTCGAGCGAGAGCTCGCGGCAGCCCGGGCCGAGGCGGAGTCGGCGTTCGGCGACGGCACGGTCTTCGTCGAGCCGTACCTGCCGACCGCGCGCCACGTCGAGGTGCAGGTCATGGCCGACACCCACGGCACGATCTGGATCCTCGGTGACCGCGACTGCTCGATCCAGCGCCGGCACCAGAAGGTGGTCGAGGAGGCACCGGCTCCGGGACTCACGGACCTCACGCGCGAGGCGCTGCACACCGCGGCTCGCAACGCCGCGAAGGCGGTCGACTACGTGGGCGCCGGCACGGTCGAGTTCCTCGTGGCGAGCGTCCCGGTCAGCGGGCGGGAGTCGGCGGGGGTCCCGGGCCACGGGCGGGAAAACGACACCGAGCAGCGGCCGTTCTTCCTCGAGATGAACACGCGCCTGCAGGTCGAGCACCCCGTGACCGAGCAGGTCTTCGGGCTCGACCTCGTGGCCGCGCAGATCCTCGTGGCCGAGGGCAGCGCGCTCGGCGAGCCGCCGGCCGGTCCCGACGGACACTCGATCGAGGTCCGGCTGTACGCCGAGGACGCCGCTGACGACTGGTCGCCGCAGACGGGCGTCCTGCGCGCCTTCGAGGTGCCGGACGGCGTGCGCGCCGACTCGGCCGTCGAGTCCGGCTCGGTCGTCTCGCACTTCTACGACCCGATGATCGCGAAGGTCGTGGCCCACGGTGCCGACCGTCGCCAGGCGATCCGCAAGCTCGACGACGCCCTGCGGCGCACGCGCCTGCACGGCCTGGTGACCAACCGCGACCTGCTGCGAGGCGTGCTCGCCGACGACGAGTTCGTCGTGGGTCACGTGCACACCGCGCTGCTCGCCGAACGCATCGAGGCGTGGACGGCTCCGGCCCTGACCGGCGACCAGCGCGACCGGCTCGTGCTCGCAGCCGCACTGGCCCAGGCGCGGCTCTCCTCCACGACGTCGCCGGTGCTGGGCCGGGTGCCCACGGCCTTCCGCAACGTCCCGAGTCAGCCGCGCACCCGCCGGTACCGGGTCGGGGACGACGAGGTCGAGGTCGCCTACACCGCCACCGTGCGAGGCCTGGCCAGCACGCTCGCCACCGTCGTCTCGGCCGAGCCGCACCGAGTCGTGCTCGAGGTCGACGGGGTCTCCGAGACCTACGACGTCGCGATCGGACCCGACTGGGTCGACGTCGACGGGCCGCACGGCTCGCTCGACCTCGTGCCGGTGCCGACGTTCGTCGACCCGGCCGACGTCGTCGCCGAGGGCTCGCTGCTCGCACCGATGCCGGCCTCGGTCATGAGCGTCGCGGTCGAGCAGGGGCAGAACGTCAGCAAGGGCGACACGATCGTCGTCCTCGAGGCCATGAAGATGCAGCACACCATCGCGGCGCCGGTCGACGGCGTCGTGACCGAGCTGTCGGCAACCGCCGGACAGCAGGTCGAGTCGGGCGCCGTCCTGGCCGTCATCGAGACCGAGGAGCAGTCATGAGCGTGACCACCGAGACCACGGAGACCACCGCGGCGTTCAGCGAGACCCGGGAGCGGGGCGAGCTGCGCAAGGCCGTCGCGCAGCTCGGCGCGAAGTACGGGGAGTCGTACTTCTACGCCGCCGCCAAGGAGGGTCGCAAGACCACCGAGCTGTGGCAGGAGGCCGGCAAGCTCGGCTACCTGGGCGTCTCGATCCCCGAGGAGTTCGGAGGTGGCGGGGGCGACATCGGCGACCTCGCGGCGGTGTGCGAGGAGCTGGCGACCGCCGGCTGCCCGCTGCTGCTGATGGTCGTCAGCCCGGCCATCGTCGGCACCACGATCGCGCAGTACGGCACGCAGGAGCAGAAGGAGCGGTACCTGCCCGGGCTCGCCGACGGCAGCGCGACCTACGCCTTCAGCATCACCGAGCCCGACGCCGGCTCGAACTCGCACAACATCGTGACCAACGCCGCGAAGGCCGAGGACGGCAGCTGGGTGCTGAACGGTCGCAAGACCTACATCTCCGGCGTCGACGAGGCGAGCCACCTGCTCGTCGTCGCGCGACGGTCGGACGCGAAGACCGGCAAGCTCAAGCCCGCGCTGTTCATGGTGCCGACCGACGCCGAGGGATTCACGGCCCAGGTCATCGACATGGGCGTGATCAGCCCCGAGAAGCAGTTCACGCTGTTCTTCGACGACGTTCGCATCCCGGCCGACGCCCTGATCGGCTCGGAGGACGCGGGTCTCGAGCAGCTGTTCGCCGGCCTGAACCCCGAGCGCATCATGGCGGCCTCGATGGCCACCGGCACGGCGCGCTGGGCCATCCGCAAGGCCGTCGCCTACGCCAAGGACCGCGAGGTCTGGGGCAAGCCCATCGGCGCGCACCAGGCCATCTCGCACCCGCTCGCGCGGCTGCACATCGACGTCGAGATGTCGCGCCTGCTGACGCAGAAGGCGGCCGCCCTGTACGCCGCGGGCGACCTCCTCGGCGCGGGCGAGGCCGCCAACATGGCCAAGGTCGCGGCGGGCGAGGCCGCGGCCAAGGCCGTCGACCAGGCCATCCAGACGCATGGCGGCAACGGGCTCGCGAACGAGTACGGGCTCGTGCAGGCGGTCGCGTCGTCGCGCCTGTCGAACATCGCCCCGGTGAGCAAGGAGATGGCGCTCAACTTCGTGGCGCAGTTCTCCCTCGGCCTGCCCAAGAGCTACTGACCGGCCGCGCTCGTTCCTCGCGCTCATCCTCGGTGCTCGCTGGAGCTCGCACCGAGCCGGTCCCCGGGCTTCGCCCGGCCATGGTCACCACATCGCCCCCGGAGGTCTGATGTCTTCTGAACTGGTCCACCTCGACGTCGCCGACGGCGTCGCGACGATCACGCTCGACAGCGAGCACAACCGCAACGCGCTGAGCCGACAGCTCGTCACCGAGCTCCGCGAGCACCTCGCGGCGGCCGAGGGCGACCCCGAGGCCAAGGTCGTCGTGATCCGGTCGGCGCACCGGGTGTTCTGCTCGGGCGCCGACCTCTCGGAGGCGGCCACGGGCAGCATGGAGGAGGGCGCCCGCGCGATCATCGACCTGCAGCGGCGCATCACGACGTCGGTCAAGCCCGTCGTCGTCGTGCTCGCGGGGCCGGTGCGCGCGGGGGGTCTCGGCATCGTCGGCGCGGCCGACCTGGTGCTGGCGGCCGAGTCGGTCACGTTCGCGCTGACGGAGGTGCGCCTGGCGGTCGCGCCGGCGGTCATCTCGGTGACCCTGCTCGAGCGGTTCACGTCGCGCACCGCGGCCGACCTCTTCCTCACGGGACGCACGTTCAGCGCAGCCGAGGCGGTCGCGGCCGGCCTCGTCACGCGCACGGTTCCGGACGCGGAGCTCGAGGTCGCCCTGGCGGAGCTGCTGGCCGGCCTGTCGCTCGGCTACCCGCAGGGCTTCCGCGAGACCAAGGCGCTGCTCAACCACGACGTCGTGGCGCGCATCGACGCTCTCGGTGACGACGTCGCGGCCCTGTCCGCGCGACTGTTCGGCAGCGACGAGGCGCGCGAGGCGATGCTCGCGTTCCTCAACCGCGCGAAGGGCTGACGCGACCGAGCAGGTAGGTCGTCACCCGCGGGTTGTCGCTGAGGGCGGCGGCTCGCAGGAGGGCCGGGGCCGCGTCCTGCGTGCGTCCGGCGCGGGTCAGCAGCTCGGCGCGCACCGCGTGCCACGGCTGGAAGTCGGACTCGCCGATCCCGTCGAGCAGGGCGAGGCCGGCCGCCGGGTCCTCGAGCCGGCCGACGACACCGGCGTGGGCCACGCGGGCGCCGAGGGTCGGGGACACCAGCAGGAGTGCCTCGTAGAGCGTGCGCAACGCCAGCCAGTCGGTGATCGCGGTGCGGCGTCGGTCGGCGTGGACCGCGCTGATCGCGGCCTCCAGCACGAAGCGGCCGGGTGGACCGTCGCTCGCCGCGCGGCGCAGGTAGGCCTCGCCCTCGGCCGCCAGGTCGGCGTCCCACGTCGACGGGTCCTGCTCGTCGAGCGGGACGTACGCGGCGTCGCGGGGGCGGGACCGAGACAGCGCGAGCGTCGTGAGGGCTGCCAGCCCCCAGGCCTCCGGCTCGTCCTCCAGGAGCGCCGCGAGCGTGACGGCGAGGTACTGGGCCTCCCCGGCAAGGTCGTCCTCGCGTGCTCCCGCGGCGGCACAGCCGTACACCGCCTCGAGCACCGCCGGGAGTCGCTCGGCGAGCACGGACCGGTCGGGCACCACGAACGGCACGCGGTTCGCGCGGATGCGCTTCTTGGCGCGGACCAGGCGCTGCGCCATGGTCGCCGTCGGCACCGCGAACAGGCGGGCGACGTCGACGGCCTCCAGGCCGAGAACGGTCTGGAGCATCAACGGGGACCGCACCGCGGGGTCGATCGCGGGATGGGCGCACACCAAGAGGAGCTCGAGCCGCTTGTCGCCGATCGCCTCGAGGTCGAGGTCGGCCGGGCCGGCGGCGTCGGTGCGCGGGTCGCCGGCGTGCTCGAGCGGTCGGCCCGTGCGGTGCGCGGCGGACTTCCAGACGTCGCGCTGGCGGTTGCGGGCCACGGTCAGGATCCATCCCTCGGGGTTGTCGGGGACGCCTCTCGCGGGCCAGCGCCGCAGCGCCTCCTCGAGGGCACCGGCGAGGGCGTCCTCGGCGAGCGCGACGTCACCCGTCGACGCCGCGAGCCGGGCCAGCAACCGCCCGTAGGAGGTGCGGGCCACGTGCTCCGCGGCGTCCGACGGACTCAGGTGTTCGGCACCCATCGGCCGTCCACGGTGTGGGTGGCGCCGGGCCGGATCTCGACCACGCCCCACTGCACCGACGGGGCCTGGCCCGCCCAGTGCAGCGCGGCGTCCAGGTCAGGGACGTCGATCACGAAAGTGCCCCCGAGCTGCTCCTTCGTGTCGGCGAAGGGTCCGTCCTGCACGCGCAGGGTGCCGTCGACCGCCGTCACCGTCGTCGTCATCGACGACGGCTGCAGGACCTCGGCGGCCAGGAGCACACCTGCGGAGTGCAGCGCGTCGGCGTAGGCGGCGAAGGCGCGCTGGCCCTCGGCCAGAGCCTCCTCCCCGAGCGACTCCGCGTCACCCTCGGGGTAGTGCAGCAGCAGCGTGTACCTCATCGGTCCCCCTCGACGTCGTGGTCGGCGGTGACGACGCGCACCGTCGTCGTCATCGATCGTCGCATCAGCGTGATGACCTGTCTCATCATGTTTCCCTTCGTCGGTCGCCCTCGGTGGGCGGCTTCTGCAGGAGTGACGACCGGCGCCCGTCCTGATCGACACGGGGGACGAAACTTTTCTCTGCTGACCTGTGGACGGCCGTTCGCGCGGGTGGCTCGGGTGTCGGAGGCTCGAGGCATGGTGGAGTCGACGGAGGTGGGGGACCATGAGTGCCATGGAGACGATGCGGGTTCCCGGTCCCTGGACCGTGGCCGATCGCGACGCCCTGCCCGATGACGGGAAGCGGCACGAGCTCATCGACGGGGTGCTCTACGTGAACGCCGCCCCGCGACCCGCACACCAGGGGATCGTGCTGCAGCTGGCGACCCTTCTGCTGGCAGAGGCCCCCACGCACCTGAAGGTGCACGTCGCGCCGCTCGACGTCGTGCTCGCCGACGACACGGTGGTCGAGCCCGACGTGCTCGTGGCGCCGGCCGTGGCGTTCAACGACCTCCACCTTCCCGGCCCTCCGCTCCTCGCGGTCGAGGTGCTCTCGCCCTCGACCCGCCGCGTCGACCTGCTGATCAAGAAGGAGCGGTACGAGCGTGCGGGCATCGCGTCCTACTGGGTCATCGACACCGACACCCTCGAGCTGACCGTGCACGAGCTGACGCAGGGTGGTCGGGGGCAGGGTGATCAGGGTCGGGGCGACTACGTCGAGGTCGCCCGCGTGGGGGCCGACGACACCTGGACCGCGACCCGTCCGTTCGCGGTCACGATCACGCCCCGCGACCTGCGCTACTGAGCCGTCCGGCCGTTCATCCGCGCGCGACGCGGGCGTCGGTCCGGGCTACTACACTGGACTGCTCGCCCTGAACGTCTGAGGAGACCGGTGACCTCACCTGCTGCTGCCCAACGCGAGATCGCGTCCGAGCAGTCCTACGTCGACACCGTCTACGAACGGCTCGACGCCTCCGCCGACGTCGCTCGCGCCCTCGTCAAGGAGGGCTTCGAGCGGGGGCACGTGGGCCACGAGGGGGGTCTGGTCGAGCGCGACGCGATGGTCTTCCAGGCCACGCGCCGGCTCTCGGCCCTCAACGCGGCGCACGACGGGCTCGTGTTCGGCCGCCTCGACCTCGGTACCGGCGAGTCCCGCTACATCGGCCGCATCGGCGTGCGCGACGCCGAGCGCGAGATCCTGCTGATCGACTGGCGCGCCCCCGCGGCATCGGTGTTCTACCAGGCCACGGCCGCCGATCCGGCCGGTGTCGTGCGTCGGCGCGTGCTGCGCTGCTCCGGCAGCACCGTGATCGGCATCGAGGACGACCTCCTCGACGCGGAGTCGGCGCCGGCCGACATGGTCGTCGTCGGCGAGGGCGCTCTGCTGGCCAGCATGTCGCGCGCCCGCGACGCCCGCATGCACTCCGTCGTCGCCACGATCCAGAAGGAGCAGGACGACGCCATCCGCGCACCCAGCCGTGGTGCCACGATCATCGGTGGTGGTCCGGGCACGGGCAAGACCGTCGTCGCCCTGCACCGTGCCGCGTACCTGCTCTACACCGACCGCCGCCGGTTCGAGTCCGGTGGCGTGCTCGTCGTCGGCCCGTCGGGCGTCTTCATGGCCTACATCGAGCGGGTGCTCCCGAGCCTCGGCGAGACCAGCGTGACGCTGCGCTCGCTCGGCGAGGTCGTCGACGGCGTCAAGGCCGCCCGGCACGACGAGCCGGTGGCCGCGGCGGCCAAGGGCTCGCAGCGCATGATGCGGGTGCTGCGACGCCTCGCCACCGAGGGGTCGCCCACCACCCCCACCTCGTTCCGCTACTTCTACAAGGACGACGTCCTGCGCCTCGACGAGAAGCGTCTCGCGGGCCTGCGCCGTCACCTCCTGCACCAGTCGACCTACAACCGGGTCGTGCCGCGGGCTCCTGCCGTGCTGGCCGACGCGCTCTGGCAGCAGGTGCGCGGCGAGCGGGCGCGCGAGGAGGGTCGCGAGGGCTTTCTCGACGTGCTCGTCGACGACCACCGCTTCGTCGACTTCGTCGAGGCGTGGTGGCCCGAGCGCGACGCGGTCGAGCTCTGGCGCGGCCTGCCGACCCGCATCGCCGAGGTCGCGCAGGGAGCCTTCCGTCGCGACGAGCTCGACGCGCTGCGGGCCTCGTGGGACGGCCGCGATCCCAGCATCGAGGACGTCCCGCTGATCGACGAGCTCCGCTACCTCCTCGGCGAGGTGCCGCCCACCGTCGACGAGGACGTCGACGTGCCCAAGCAGCTTATGAGCTTCGAGCGGCGCGAGCGCGAGGACGTCCGGTCGACCCGCTCGATCGAGGACGACGGCTACGCGCACGTGCTGATCGACGAGGCGCAGGACCTCTCGCCCATGCAGTGGCGCATGGTCGGCCGTCGAGGTCGCCACGCCAGCTGGACCATCGTCGGCGACGCCGCTCAGTCGTCGTGGCCCGTGCCGGCCGAGGCCGAGCAGGCGCGCATCGACGCCCTCGAGGGCAAGCCCGAGCACCGGTTCCGGCTGTCGACCAACTACCGCAACTCCGCCGAGATCTACGAGCTCGCCGCCGACGTCGCGCGGCGGGCCATCCCCGGAGCCGACCTCGCCGACGGCGTCCGCCGCACGGGCGAGCAGCCGGCACACCTCGAGGTCCCGGCCGCCGGAGTCGCCACCGCGGTGCGGGAGGAGGCCGAGAAGCTGCTCGCGCGCGTCGAGGGCTCGGTGGCCGTCGTGGCGCCGCTGGCCCTGAGGGCCGCACTCGAGCGCGAGCTCGCACCCACCCTCGCGTCGCACGACCGGCTCCGGCTGCTCGACGCGCTCGAGACCAAGGGACTCGAGTTCGACGCCGTGGTGGCGGCCGAGCCCGACGTGCTGATCGGCGAGTCCGAGGCGGGGTGGCGCACGTTCTACGTCGTGCTCACCCGCGCCACCCAGATGCTCACGACCGTCGGGTCGACGTCCCGGTGGAGGACGGAGGAGCCCGCGTGAAGCTCCGCAAGCCCCAGCTTCGCAAGCCCCACCTGCGCACGGTGGCGTCGCGCCTGCTCGCGCTCGTGGTCCTGGTCGTGGTCGTCGCGCCGGTCGGCGTGGTGGTCGCGCGCACGACCTTCGAGTCCTCGGAGCGCTCGATCTCCATCGGCGCGCACCAGGCGACGCTGCGGCCGAACTACTCCGGCGAGATCGTCGTCGACTTCGGGCCGCTCCTGCCGCTGGCGAAGCTGCCGATCGAGGACGCGCAGCTCGACATCGGTGCCCGCATCCAGCTCGGCGACGCCGACGTCGCCTCGCTCGACGAGCTGCTGGCGCGCGACGCGGTCATCGCCTCGCAGCCCGACGGCGAGATCGCGTCGGTCGAGGCGGCGCTGCGCGACATGTGGATCGACTCCGCCCTGCGCGGGGCCGGGGTGTCCGCGGCCCTCGCGGCGGTGCTCGCCGCGGGCTGGTGGAGCATCGGTGCAGCGCGTCGGGCCGAGATCGTCGCGGGTCTGCGGAACCCGACGCCGCGTCGTCTGGTCGCCGGCGGCACGGCCGCCGTCGTGCTCGTCGGCGGTCTCGTGGTCGCGGTGCGCTCCGACCCGACCTCCGTGAGCGACGACGTGTCGTGGGTCAAGATCGCCGAGGTCTTCCCGAACCTGCCGAGCGACCCCATCCTGGAGCGCCTCGAGCTGTCCGACGGTGCCGCGCTGCGCAGTGGCGAGTCGCTGATCGAGGGCGCCATCCGCACCTACCAGGAGTCCAGCGCGTTCTTCGACCGGTTGGCCGAGACGGCGAAGGACGTCGAGGTCCGTCAGCCGGAGGAGGGGCAGACCGTCGCGCTCGTCGTGACCGACCGGCACGACAACGTCGCGGTCGACCCGACGGCTCGGCAGATCGCCGAGAACGCCGGCGCCACGATGCTGCTCGACCTGGGTGACGACACCTCCAACGGGGCGTCGTGGGAGGAGTTCAGCATCAACTCCCTCGCGCGCGAGTTCGAGGACTTCGAGATCGTCGCCGTCGCGGGCAACCACGACCAGGGTGACAACATCGCGAAGCACATGGAGGAGAAGGGCTTCCAGCTGCTCAAGGGCGAGCCGGTCACGATCGACGGCGTCCGCTTCATAGGCGACAGCGACCCGCGCTCCTCCGGCCTGACCAAGGGCTACACGGGCGACGAGGACGACAACATCGCCGCGATCAAGGAGCAGGACCAGGCGCTCACCGAGGCCGCGTGCGACGACGGCGAGGTCGCGGTCGCGCTGGTGCACAGCGCGGCGGCGGCGCGCGAGCTCTCGGAGTCGGGCTGTGTCGACCTGATCCTGTCGGGGCACCTGCACCGCCAGGTCGGTCCCGACGTCGTGGTCAGCGACGACGGCGAGTCGACCGTCACGCTCACGACGGGCACCACCGGCGGCGCGATCTACGCCTTCGCCCTCGGCACCGGGCTCCGCCGCGAGGCGCAGATGACGCTCGTGACGTTCGAGAACGGCGTGCCGGTCGGGCTGCAGCTCGTCGACATCGACACCGGCGGCGGCATCACGCCGCAGGAGTACGTCACGCTCGAGCAGCTCCGGTCCGAGCAGGCCCCCACCGACCCCTCGACCTCCCCCACCGACGCCCCCGAACCCGGCCCCGAGACCGTCGAGTAACCCCCGAGCGGTGAGTTACGCGCCAAATTGCCTCCCGGCGGTGACTGCTGCGCCGAATTGGCATCCGTTTTGGCGGCTGTCTCACCGCTGAGGTGGGAACGGGTGGGCCGGGATTCGTGTGAAGAGCTGGCGCCAGCGTTTGCCGAAGTCGGGCGGCGGACCGTCGTACCCGCCCTTGACCAACGCGTCGTACACGCGGCGAACACTCGAGACGAGATTGCGGCCCGTCTCCTTCGTGAGCTGGACGTATCGGAGCTGAAGGTCCCGGATGTCCGCATACCGCTCGATGTCACGCAGGTACTGACGTCGATCGGTCTGGTGGTGCCCGCCTTCGTACTCGGCGATGGTGTGCCACTCCAGCCAGGCCCAGTCGGCCACGGCGACGACGCGACCACCAGCGGTGATCTCGACGTTGAGGTCGGGCTTGGGCAGGCCGGCAAACTTCATCGCCGCCCGATGACGGGACTCCTCGACTGACCACGACCTGGCGTCGAGGTGGGGTGCGATGGTGACGGCCTGGGCTGAACCCGCTCGCCAGTCGTCGAAGCGAGCGAGGGCCAGCAGGCCGGAGACGCTCATGTGCCCTTCGCGCAACAGCCAGTCACCGACGACGATGGCATCGATCGTGATGGCTTCGGAGCAGTAGGCGACGAAGGCCGCCGTTGGTGTCACGGACACGTCGTCGGCCGGTGGCATGCGTTCGGTGCGGTGCAACATGATGCGCTCGGTGGCGATGTGGTGGTCACGGGCGACAACGAAGTGCAGCGGGAACGCCGGTCCGTGGTCCAGGCCGAGGTGTTGGATGCGAGTGATCCCCGTGAGCCGCGCGTCGGGCGGCAGCGTCAGGTGACCTGCTCTGATCCAGTCGCCGGGCGTCATGACGTGATGGATGTGAACCCAGACCCGTGGGAACAAGCGTCGGAAGGACGACCGCCGCAACATGTGGCTCGAGACCCCGGCGGCCCGAGCGTCCTGGCTCGTGAAGGGGCCGTTCAGGACTGCGGTCGGGATGCGCGGAGGGCGGGCCATGCGATCACCGGACCGCACCTCCGTGGACATGGCGAGTGGTCGCGGGCGACCTGTGGACGGAGGCGCCATCCACAACCGCCCATCACCGCCCGTCCCGAGCCGGGCGGTGACCCTTGCGCCACATTCGACCCGAGTTTGGCGCAAGGGTCACCGCTCTCGTCGTTTGGCGCGTAACTCACCGCTCCGGCGGGCGTCAGGTGCAGCGGGCCAGGATGAGGCGGGCGTAGGCCTCGGCGGCGGCGACGACGTCGTCGATGCGCACCTGCTCGTCGATCGCGTGGGCGTGCTCGATGTCGCCCGGGCCGAACTGCACCGTCGCGATGCCCGCGCCCTGGTAGAGCCGCAGGTCGGAGCCGTACGGGGCGCCGACGACCGCGGGCGAGCTGCCGACCGCGCCGACCACGTCGGCGAGGAACGCATCGCCCGTCGGCAGCGCGCCGGCCGCGAAGCGCCCGCCCGGCCACGTGACGACCGCAGGGTTCTCGCGCAGGAACGGGTGGTCGGCGGCACGGACGGCGGCCTCGAACGCCGCCTCCGCCTCCGCGAGCGACTCACCGGGCATCACACCGTGCCGCCCCTCGGCCACGAGCAGGTCCGGCACGGTGCTGGCCCACTCGCCGGCCCGCAGGATGCCGACGCTGATCGGCCACGGCGTCCCGGTGAACGGTGCCGGCGGGGCGGTGTTGCGCCGCGCCTCGAGGTCGCGCAGCGAGCGGTGGATCGACTCGAACACGTCGATCGCGCTGGTGCCCGCAGCGCGCATCGAGCCGTGCGTCGAGTGGCCCGGCACCTCGATGCGGAACGTCAGCGACCCGGCGTTGGCCGCGACGACCTGGTGCGCGGTCGGCTCGGCGATCAGGCAGGCATCACCCCCGTGCCCGCGGCGCAGCGTCGCGAACGTGCCGAGCCCGCCGTCCTCCTCGCCGATCACCGTGTGCACCGCGAACGGCCGCGCGAGCGGAGCCTCCAGCGCCGTGACGGCGCGGGCGGCGGCGATGATCGCGACGACCCCGCCCTTCATGTCGCACACGCCGCGTCCGAACCAGGAGCCGTCGACCTCGTGGAGGTGCCAGGGATCGGCGCCCGTCCACGTCTCGGGGTCGCCCGAAGGCACGACGTCGAGGTGTCCGTTCAGCACGAGGGCCGGGTCGCCAGGTCCGGAGACGCCCACGCACCCCCACGCCTCCTCGCGCTCGACCTCCTCGCCCGGGTAGTCCGGGTCGGCGCGGAGCTCGTCGAGCTCGAGCCGCCACAGGTCGACGTCGAGTCCCAGGCCCTGCAGGGTCGCCGCGCTCCACCGCTGCGCCATGACCTCGCCCTCGGAGCCGCCGACCGAGTCGATGCTGACGAGCTGCGCGAGGTCGCGCCTGATCAGGTCGACGTCGATGTCCATGCCTCCAGTCTGTCAGCGCCCCAGTGCCCACCGCCCAGCGCGTCGAACGAGGCGGACGGGGTGGAGATGTCCCGGCGTTCCAGGGACTGGGGCCCGCGGTCCGTGCTTGAATGCGGCGTGCGTAACCGCCAAACGATGCGTTCCCTGCTGAGCCACTTGCTGTCGACGTGCCTCGTCGCCCTCGCTGCAGTCGCGCTCCTGCCGTCGCCTGCCGGAGCCGCGCCGGTCGTGGCGGAGGTGGCGGTGGGCGGTTTCCTCGATGACGTGGTGGTCACCCCTGACGGGTCACGTGTGTACGTCTCGGACCTGTCCAACGACCGGGTCGCCGTCATCGACACCGGGTCCGGGTCCGTCATCGCCGGGATCCCCGTCGCGGTCCGGCCGTCCGGGCTGGCCGTCTCGGCGGACGGGAGCACGGTGTACGTGGGAAGCCTCGGCGGCGGGCTGGTCTCCGTCATCGCCACGGCGACCAACACCGTGACGAGCACCATCGCGACGGACCTCGACACGTACCGCCTGGAGCTGTCGCCCGACGGTTCCGCGCTGTACGTGAGTGACCTGTTCACGGGCACCGTGTCCGCGATCAGCACGGCGAGCGAGACGGTCGAGTGGTCGACGAGCGTGGGTGGCAACGTCCGAGGCGTGGGGGTCTCGCCGGACGGTTCCCGGGTCTTCCTCGCGGTCGAGGGGACGTCCAGCGTCGTCGCGGTCGACACGACGTCGCGCGCCGTGGTGGGGAGCGTGACACTCGCCGCGCAGCCGTACGGGATCACGGTGTCGCCGGACGGGTCCAGGCTCTACGTCGGCAGCTCCACCAGCGCCGGACTCACGGTGATCGACACCGCGCTGATCGGCACGGCCTCGAACCCGGTCGTGGCGACGGTGCCCACCGGTAGCGGCTCGCTCGAGTCGGCCCTCTCACCGGACGGCTCGGTCCTCTACGTCCCGGCGCTCGACAGCAGCCGGGTCGCCGTGGTGGACCTGGCGTCGAACACGTTCGCCGCCTCGTTGCCCGTCGGCCCCACCCCGTTCGGCATCGGCGTCTCACCGACGGATGGTCGGCTGTACGTGTCGGACTACGCCAGCGGGGTCGTGACGACCCTCGAGTACCTGCCGCTGTCCCCAGCGACGCAGAACCTGTCGTTGACGGTGGGGCAGGCGACGTCGTCAGCAGTCCTGGACGCCTCGGGCTTCCCGTCCCCGCCGAGGTACGGCGTCAGCCCGGCCCTGCCGCCGGGCCTGACGCTCGACCCCCTGACGGGGCGGATCAGCGGCGCTCCCACCGCGGCCCAGGCGGCGACGACGTACACGATCAGGGGCGCGGTGGCGCCGCAGTTCATGACGGCCCGGGTGACGATCAGCGTGGGGCCGTCGGTGGCGCCGTCGGTGGCGCCGGCCACCCAGTCGCGCTCGGCCACCGCGGGCACGGCGATCACGCCCACGACGCCCCTCACGGGAACCGGCTTCCCGGGCACGCCGACGTACTCGGTCAACCCCACGTTGCCGGCGGGCCTGAGCATGGACACCACGACGGGCGTCGTCACCGGCACCCCGACCACCGCGCAGGCGTCGACGGCGTACACGATCACCGGGACCTCCGGTTCCGTCTCCGCGACGTCGGTCCTCACGGTCGCCGTCGCTCCGGTGATCGCCCCGTCGACGCAGACCGTCTCGGCCTCGCTGGGCGAGGCGATCACGCCCACGTCGGTGACGCCGACGGGCTTCCCCGGCACGGTGACGTACTCGGTCTCGCCGGCCCTGCCGGCCGGCCTGTCGATCAGCTCCTCGACGGGAGCGATCAGCGGCACGCCGACCGCCGCCCAGGCGGCCTCGGACTACACCGTGACGGCCACCGACGGCACCTTCAGCGCCACAGCCGCGGTCTCGATCGCGGTGTCGTCGTTGACGCCGCCCACGCAGACCGTCACCGCGACCAACGGTGAGGCGATCACCCCGACCACCGCACTGACGCCGGCCGGCGGGTTCACCGGCACGGTGACGTACTCCGTGTCGCCGAGCCTGCCTGCGGGCCTGACGATCGACACGGCCACCGGCGTCGTCTCCGGCACGCCCACCGGAGACGCCCAGGCAGCCACGACCTACACGATCACCGGCACGGGAGCGATCTCCGGCACGGCGCGGGCGACGGTCTCGATCAGCGTCGCGCCGATCCTGGAGTGGGTCGACGTCGAGCTGCAGGGCACGGTCGGCGTCCCGCTGACGGCCACGACCCCGCCGACTCCGGTCGGCTTCCCCGACGCCGTCACCTACACCGTCTCGCCGGGGCTGCCGGCCGGCCTGTCGCTCGACCCCGACACCGGAGTCATCAGCGGCACGCCCACGGCGGCGCAGGAGTCGGCAGACTACGTGGTGACGGCGTCGGACGGCGACTTCAGCGCCGAGCGGACCGTCTCGATCCAGGTCGCCGGCGTCACCCCCGCGAGCCAGACCGTCTCGGCCACGCACGGCACGGCGATCACCGCCACCACGACGTTCATCGCGACCGGCTTCGCCGGAGCGGTGACCTACGCGGTCGCACCGTCCCTCCCGGCCGGCCTGACCCTGGACCCGGTGACGGGTGTCATCAGCGGGACGCCGACGGGGGCCGTCCAGGCGGCGACCGACTACACCGTCACGGCCCAGGGCGCTGACGCCGGCACGGCCACCGCGACGGTCGCGATCGGCGTCGCGGCGAGCGCGCCGGGCCCGGTCACGGCAGCCGCGGCCGCGCCAGGTGCGCATCAGGCGTTCGTGTCGTGGACGGCACCGACCGACGACGGTGGCAGCGGCCCGGTCACCTACACCGTGACCGCCGACTCCGGCGAGACCTGCACGACGTCCGGGACGTCGTGCGTCGTCACCGGTCTCGGCGAGGGCTCCGCGACCTTCACGGTCGTGGCCACCACGCCTGCCGGCTCGTCGTCCGGCGTCGTCACGGCACCCGTGACGATCGCGGCCACGGTGGTGCCGGCCGAGCTGCCCGCCGCGACCAGCGGACTTGGCGTCGAGCTCGTGGACGCTGCCGGGAACACCGTCACGTCGGTCAAGGCCGGCGAGCAGGTGACGGTCGAGGTCTCCGGCTTCGCGCCCGAGTCGCTCGTCGAGGTGAGCCTGTTCTCCGCCCCGGTGCTGCTCGGAGTGGTGCAGGTCGACGCGGCCGGCAACGGAACCCTCGTCGTGACGGTGCCGGCCGCGACCGCCGGTGGCGCGCACCACGTGGTGGCGACGGGCTTCACGCCGACCGGCGCCACGGGCCACGCCCTGGCCGACCTCTCGGTCGTCCCGCCGCCGGCGCCTCCGGCGGCGGGCCCCAGTGGCAGCTCGGTCAGCACCGGCGGTCGCCTGCCCGACACGGGCGCCCCGGCGCTCCCATCGATGTGGGACGGCATCCGCCTGGTGCTGCTCGGCAGCCTGGTGCTGCTGGCGGCCGCGGGGCTTCGCCGCCGCGAGGCCGTCTGAGGTCAGGCACCTGAGCCATCTGGCACCTGGCCCGCGGCGTCAGCCCGTCGCGGTCCAGGCGGCCAGGGCTGCCGCGCTGCGGTGGTAGTCGACACGTCCCTCGGCGATCCCGATCACGAGGTCGTAGGCCTCGTCGTCGGGCGCCTCGAGCCACACCCCGTTGACGTCGTACATGATGGCTGCGGCCAGCCAGCCGAGGCGCTTGTTGCCGTCGACGAGAGGGTGGTTGCTCACGATCGACTCCAGGAGCACCGCGACCTTCTCGTCGAGCGTGGGGTAGGCGTCCTCGCCGAAGACCGACGTTCTCGGACGGTGGCTCGCCGAGTCGAGCAGACCGACGTCGCGCACGGGGGGCAGCCCGTAACGCTCGGCGATCTGGAGGAGGTCGTCGAGAGTCAGGTAGTCGATCATTGGCCGAGGCGGTCGAGCAGGTCGCCGTAGCGCGCGACGACGCGGTCGGTCGAGTCGGCGATCCGATCGTGTCGGCTCAGTCGTGACGCGCTGTCGTGGATCGCGCGTGCGGCGGCCTCGTTCTTGCTGATGCCCTGGGCAGCGGCGAGCGCCGTGAGAGCGGCGTCCTGCTCGTCGGTGAGGCGAAGGGTCATGGCCATTTCTCCATGGTATCGGGGTGGTATCGGTGTCTCAAGACGCTACAGTCGCCGTGTGACCGTCCGACCGAACACCTGGTGGCGCCTTCCGTAGGGAAGGACTCTCGTCACGCACGCCCATCCCCACGTCTCGCGGGGTGGGCGTTTCTCGTCCCGGCCCCGGACTCACTCCCCTGAGGAAGCACCATGACCCAGCTCGACGACCTCCTGGCGCAGCCGGCCTTCGCCCTGATCCGCTCGCGCGAGTCCGACACCGTCACGCTGATCGGCGGCCCGCGTCTGGACGTGGAGTCGCTCGCCGACATCCCCGTCGTCTCCACCACGCCCCGCCCAGGGCCCGGGGCCCCGGCCGACGGAGTCTGGGACCACCTAGTGCTGGTGCCCTTCGCCCAGGTGCGCGAGCGCGGCTACGCGGCGCATCAGGACGGCACGCCGCTGAGCGTCATCCGCGCGGACCTGCAGTCCGAGATCGGCCTCGAACAGCTGCTGCAGCTCCTGCCGGACGCGCCCATCGAGTTCTCCGACCGCGGCGGCTTCGAGACCAGCGACGACGACTACGCGCAGGTCGTGCGGCAGATCATCGACGACGAGATCGGCCAGGGCGAGGGTGCGAACCTCGTGATCGGACGCCACTACCGCGCCCAGCTGGCGTCGTGGGGCCACGCCGAGGCGCTCACGGTGCTGCGTCGCCTGCTCGAGCGCGAGCGCGGCGCCTTCTGGACCTTCTGCATCTTCACGGGCGACCGCTACCTCGTGGGCGCGAGCCCGGAGCGGCACGTCAGCGTCGAGCACGGGGAGGTGCGGATGAACCCCATCAGCGGCACCTTCCGCCTGCGGGGGCTCGAGTCGCACGCGGCCCGCAAGACCGCGCTGCTGGAGTTCCTGCGCGACGAGAAGGAGATCTACGAGCTCTTCATGGTGGTGGACGAGGAGCTCAAGCAGATGTGCGACATCTGCCACGAGGGCGGCCTGGTGCTCGGCCCGTACCTCAAGCCGATGACGCACCTCGTGCACACCGAGTACCTGCTCTCGGGCCGCACCGATCGCGACGTCCGCGACGTGCTGCGCGACTCGATGTTCGCCGCCACGGTCACGGGGAGCCCGGTCGAGAACGCCTGTCGCCTGATCGAGCGCTACGAGCCCGAGGGCCGCGGCTACTACGCCTCGGTGGCGGCGCTGATCGGCCGCGACGCCGACGGCGGTCAGCGCGCCGACGCCCCGATCCTGATCCGCACGGCCGACGTGAGCCTCGAGGGCCGCCTCAAGGTGACGGCCGGCGCCACGCTGGTGCGCGACTCCGACCCCGACTACGAGACCGCCGAGACCTGGGCCAAGGCCGGCGGCATCCTCAGCGCGTTCGGCCTGGTCGACGCGGCCCCGGCGGCGACCGAGGGCTACGACGCCTTCACCCGGGAGGACGACGTGCTCATCGCGCTCGGCGCCCGCAACCAGCGGCTGAGCCAGTTCTGGCTGACGGACCAGTCGGGCGCCGCGCCCGAGGCGACGTTGCAGGGCAAGCGCGTCGTGGTCCTGGACGGCGAGGACGACTTCGTCAACATGCTGGGACACGTGTTCGGCGTGCTCGGCATGACCACCGACGTCGTCCGCCACGACCGGTACTCGCCCGGCGACCTGGACGGCTACGACCTCGTCGTGGTCGGACCCGGCCCGGGCGACCCGCGCGACACCGCCGACCCGAAGATCGCCGTGATCCACGGCGTCGTCGACGAGCTGTTGCGCGAAGAGCGGCCGTTCCTCGCGGTGTGCCTCGGCCACCAGGCGCTCGCGCACCGCATCGGCCTGGACCTGACGTTCAAGGACATCGTCTTCCAGGGCACGCAGAGCCGGTTGGAGGTGCTGGGTCGCACGGAGACGGTCGGCTTCTACAACACGTTCGTGGCGCGCGTGCCGGAGGCGGGCCTGCCGGCAGGGGTCACGGTCGAGCGCGACGAGCCCACGGGCGACATCCACCTGATCGCGGGGCCTCACTACCGCGGGGTGCAGTTCCACGCCGAGTCGGTGCTGACGCAGAACGGCTTCGGCATCCTGCGCGACCTCGTGCTGGACCTCGTCGGGCGCTAGGCGGGGGTGGGCACGGTGCGCCGGGGTCGCCAGCGCGTGATGCCGACGCCGACCAGGCAGAGCGCACCGCCGGCGAAGGCCAGGGCCGCCGGCACCTCGCCGAGCAGCACCCACGAGATGCCCGTGGCGACGACCGGCACGAGGTAGGTCGTCGAGGCGACCTGTCCGGCCGAGAGGCGCTTCATCGCGTAGGCCCACGTGGTGAAGCCGATGGCGGTGGGGAAGACGCCGAGGTAGACCAGCCACAGCACGTCGGTCGTGCCGGCGTCGCCCAGCTCGGAGACGAGGTCCGGGCCGTACGGCAGGCACACGACCGCGCCGATGCTGCACGCCATCCACACCGACATGCCCGGCGAGACGGTGGCCAGGGTGGGCTTCTGCGTCAGAGCACCGATCGCGTAGAGCACCGCGGCTGCGAGGCACAGGAGCACGCCGGCGGCGCTGGCCGTCTCGACGCCGTCGCCGCTGCGGGTGCTGACCGCGATCAGCGCGACGCCCGCGAAGGCCACGGCCATGCCGGCCAGCAGCGGCTTCGGGAAGCCCTCCTTCAGCAGCCAGCCCGCGAACAGCGCGATGAGGATCGGACCGACGTTGACGACGAGGGCGGCCGTGCCGGCGTCGAGGTAGGTCTCGCCGGCGTTGAGCACGACGTTGTAGGCGCCGAACCACACGACGCCGTAGACCACGACGAGGCCGAGCGTGCGCCCCCGGGGCAAGGAGAACCGCCACGGTCGCACGAGCACCGTGAGCGCCACGGCTCCGACGAGGAGGCGACCGAGCGCCATCGGACCCGGGTCGAAGGTGTCGGTGATCGCGCGGATGCCGACGAAGGCCGACGCCCACAGCACGACCGTGATCGCGAGTGCGCCGAGCGAGAGGTCGCGGCCGGTGGCGGCGGGAGCGGGGGAGGTGGCCACGCTCGAACGCTAGCCACCGCCACCGACACCCCGACAGGGGCGATCCGGCCGGGTGCCGTCGACTTCCTGCCGGGCGGGCTACTCCTCGGAGAGCTGGCCGCCGTCGGAGTCGAGCGTGACGTCGGCGGTCTGGGTCTTCCCGTCGCGCAGGAACGTGATCTCGACGGTGTCGCCCGGCTGGTGGCCGCGCACCGACGCGACGAGCGCGCTCGAGCTGGCGACCGGGATGCCGTTGAGGGCGGTGATGATGTCGCCCGCCTTGAGCCCGGCCTTGTCGCCAGCGCCGCCGGACTCGACCTCGCGGATCTCGGCGCCGATGCCGGTGAGCTCGTCCTCCTCGGTGGCCGGCGTGACCGTGACGCCGATCTTGGCGTGCTCGACGGTCTTGCCCTCGACGAGCTGCTGCGCGACGTTGCGGGCCAGGTCGATCGGGATCGCGAAGCCCAGGCCGATCGAGCCGGACGCGCTGGAGTTGGTGCGGATCGCGGAGTTGATGCCGATGACGTTGCCCGCCATGTCGATCAGCGGACCGCCGGAGTTGCCGGGGTTGATCGCCGCGTCGGTCTGCACCGCGGGGAACACCGTCGCGTTCTCGCCGGAGGCGTCGCTCGACTCGACGGGACGGTTCAGCGCGCTGACGATGCCGGTGGTGACGGTGCTCTCGAGGCCGAACGGCGAGCCGATCGCGATGACGTCCTGCCCGACGCGCAGGTCGGCCGAGCTGCCGAGCGTGGCGGGCTTGAGCCCGCTGACGCCCTCGGCCTTGATGACCGCGAGGTCGGTGACCGGGTCGCGGCCGAGGATCGTGGCCTCGGCGTTGGTGCCGTCGCTGAAGGCGACCGTGATGGTGCCCTCCTCGGCGGCCGTCTCGACGACGTGGTTGTTCGTGAGGATCTCGCCGTCGGCGCTCAGGATCACGCCGGAGCCCGAGCCGCCCTCGTCGCCGCTGCGGACGTTGATCTGCACGACCGAGGGCATGACCTCGCGGGCCACGGTCTCGACGTCGCCCGTCGGGGCCTTCTCGTCGGAGGCGGGGACGTCGAGCGCGGACGTGCCGTCGGGCACCGAGCCGCCGTCGTCGTCACCCTGCAGGGCTGCGCCGCCGTAGCCGGCTCCGGCGGCGATGACCGCGACGAGCGCACCGATGCCGACGACCTTCGCGATCCGCTTGCCCCGACCGGAGCCACCCGAGCCGGAGCCCGTGGCGTCGCCGTCGGTGGGAGGAACGGCCGGGGGCACGAACGGCGGGCTGTCCGACGAGCCTGTCGGAGGGGGCCCGGACTCGGTGGGCGGCGGGACGACCGCGCCGACCGGCAGGACCGAGGTCGAGGCAGGGGCGCCGGCACTGGCCGGGTCGACCGGGTCGCTGCTCAACGGCTCTGACGCGCGGCCGGCGGACGACTCCGCCATCTGCGGCGCGACGGGCGGCGGCGGGGCCTGGGTCGCGAGGTGCTCGGTGGCCGTCTCGTCGGCGGCGGTGCCGCCGGGAGCAGGCGCGTCAGGATCCTTCTCGGGCGTCGTGTCGCGGCTGGAGTCCTCGGGGACGTCCACGGGCGGCGCAGGAACGCGCTCGGCGAAGGGATCGTGCGGTTCGTTCATGGGGACAGGATCTCCGTGGTCACTGAGACGGCTCTGAGACGGACGTGTGAGGCGGCGAAGGGTTGGACCCGGGAACGGTCATGCGGAAGGTCGCTCCCTCGCCGGGCTCGGACTCGACCTCGACGGTACCGCCATGGCGTTCGGCGGCACGGCGAACGATCGACAGGCCCAGGCCGGAGCCGGGGAGCGTGCGTGCCTCGCGCGAGCGGTAGAAGCGCTCGAACACGTGCGGGAGGTCGGCCTCGGCGATGCCCGGGCCGTGGTCGCGGACCGTCACGACGCCGTCGAGGAGCGACACCTGGACCGTGCCCTCGCTGGGGCTCCACTTGGCGGCGTTGTCGAGCAGGTTGGTCACCGCGCGCTCCAGCGCCCGCGGCTCGCCGACGACCCACCAGGGCTCCAGCGTGGCCTCGAACGTGACCGCCGGCGCGCGCAGCTGCACCCGGTTGATCGCGTGCTGCACGACCTCGGACAGGTCGAGCGGCTCGGGGTCGTGGTGCAGGGGCTCGTCACGGGCGAGCTCGACGAGGTCGCCGATCAGGGAGGTGAGCTCCTCGACCTGGGCGCTGATGTCGACCATGACCTCGGTCGACTGGTCGTCGGTCAGCGGGCGTCCGGCGGCGTTGGCCTGGGTCAGGAGCTCGATGTTGGTGCGCAGGCTCGTCAGCGGGGTGCGCAGCTCGTGGCCGGCGTCGGCGACGAGGCGACGCTGCTGGCTCTGCGACGCGTCCAGGGCGACCAGCATCTGGTTGAAGGACGTCGTGAGGCGGGCCAGCTCGTCGCGGCCGACGACCTCGATCGGCTGCAGCTCCTGCGTGCGGGCGACGTGCTCGGCCGCACGGGTCAGCCGGCGGACGGGCCGCAGGCCGTTGGAGGCCACGGCCCAGCCCGCGGCACCGGCGACCGCCATGCCGGCGAGCGTCGTGATGACCAGGACGAGCCCCAGCCGGTCGAGCGTGTGCTGCACGGAGTCCATGCGCTGCACCATCACGAGGGCGGCGGCGGGGCCCGCCTGCACCGCCACGACGCGGTACGCGTCGCCGTCGACCATCGCGGTGCGGGCCGAGCTGGTCTGCTGCCCGAGCGAGACCGCGACCTCGGTCTCGGTGAGCTGGACCTTCGTGCTCCCGGTCAGGGTCGCGAGCACGCGGTCGCCCTCGACCCGGTAGATCTCCATGCCGGCGACGTCCAGGAGGTCGGCGTCCTGCTCGTTGAGCGCTCCGGGCGTGTACCCGGCAGCGACGGCCTGCTCCGCGCGGGCCCGGATCGAGGCGTCGAGGTTGTCGACGAGCTCGGCGCGGACGACGACGTAGACGCCGGCGCTGACGCTGCTCAGGGTCAGCGCGACCGCGGCGGTGGTCAGGGTCGCGACGCGGGCCGCCAGCGAGACGCGCAGCGTCCACTGGTGCATCCGCTGGTGCACCGTCTCGACCACGCCACGGCGGGGGTGTTCGCGCTCGGTCGTCGCCTGGCTCACGGCGGCGTCTCGCGCAGGACGTACCCGACGCCACGCACGGTGTGGAGCAGGCGGGTCTCGCCCTCGGCCTCGAGCTTGCGGCGGACGTAGCCGACGTAGACCTCGAGGGAGTTGGCGGTCGTGGGGAAGTCGAAGCCCCAGACCTCCTGCAGGATGAACGACCGCTCGAGCACCCGCTTGGGCCGCTGCAGGAACAGCTCCAGCAGCGTGAACTCGGTGCGGGTCAGCGAGATCTCGCGGTCGCCGCGGCGCACCTCGCGGGTCACCGGGTCGAGCGACAGGTCCGCGAACGTCAGCGGCTCCTCGTCCTCGAGGCCGGGGGTGATGCTGGCGCGGCGCAGCAGCGCGCGCAGGCGCGCGAGCAGCTCCTCGAGCGCGAACGGCTTGGTCAGGTAGTCGTCGGCGCCCGCGTCGAGGCCGTCGACGCGGTCGGTCACGGCGTCGCGGGCGGTGAGCACGATGATCGGCACGTCGTTGCCGGCGCTGCGCAGCGCGCGGGTCGTCTCCAGGCCGTCGAGCCTCGGCATCATGACGTCCATGACGATCGCGTCGGGCTGCACCTGCGGCGTGCGGGCGAGGGCGTCGACGCCGTCGGTCGCCACCTCGACGGTGTAGCCGTTGAACTCCAGGGACCGCCGGATCGAGTCACGAACGGCGCGATCGTCGTCGACCACGAGTATGCGCATCCCCCCAGTCTGCCGGGTGCTGCTGAAGGAGGCCTGAGTTTTGGGAGTCCGGAACGCTGAGGAGCTCCCTTCGAGGCTCGTCCCTCGCACCTCAGGGAGCGGAGGGTCAGAGGAGCGAGCGGGCGGCGTCGGCCGCGCGGGCGCCGTAGCCGCCGCCGAACAGCACCGCGTGCACCAGCAGCGGGTGCAGCTGGTGCAGCGCGACGCGGTCCTCCCAGCCCTCGGCGAGAGGGGCGGCCTCGTCGTAGGCGTCGAGGATGCGCTGCAGGTGCGTGATGCCGAACAGCGAGAGCATCGCCAGGTCGGTCTCGCGGTGACCGCCGTGCGCCGCGGGATCGATGATCCACGCGGTGTCGTCCTGGCCCCACACGACGTTGCCCGACCAGAGGTCGCCGTGCACGCGCGCCACCGGCTCGGGGTCGCCGGCGAGGGTGTGGATGCGCTTGACGACGGTCTCGATGACGTCGGCCTCGTCGGGGGTGAGCGCTCCGCGCTGCACCGCCGCCCGCACGTAGGGCATCACGCGTCGCGAGGCGTAGAACTCGGGCCACGAGGGCAGCGGACGGTTGGGCAGCGGCGCGAGACCGATGTAGCCGTCCTGCGCCGCACCGAACTCGTCGGCGCCGGCCGCGTGGGTGGCGGCGAGGGCGCGACCCAGCGACTCGGCGGCCTCGGTCGTGGGCCGGCCGGGCTCGATCCAGGACAGCACGAGGCAGTCGTCGTCGACCGCCAGCAGGTCCGGCACCGCGGCACCGCCGGCGTCGCGCAGCCACCGGAGGCCGCGCGCCTCGGCGGCGAAGAAGCCGGCCGGGGCCTGGGGGCGGGTCTTGATGACCGCGGAGCGGCCGTCGGACAGTCGGAGCCGGGTCGAGGTGCAGATGTCGCCACCCGCGACCGGGGTCGTCGACACCACGGCGACGCCGAGCAGCTGCTCACCGCGTGCCGCGGTGCCCGTCATCCGTGCCATGTCGAGGACTTTACGGGGCGCTGGGCCGAAGGTGTTCCGTGAGCGCATCGCTCGTGCGCTCCACCATCGCGAGCACACGGGTGAAGCCGCCCTCGTCGCCGAACCAGGGGTCCGGGACCTCGAGGTCGTCGGGCCCGGCCTCGGGGTCGAACGAGCGGTACATCCGCACCTTCTGCTGCTCCTCGACGGTCGGCGCCAGCTCGAGCACGTCGGCCTCGTTGCTGTGGTCCATGACCAGGATCAGGTCGTTCTCGGCGTAGGAGTCGATCGAGAACTTCCGGGCCCGGTGCCGGCTGGCGTCGTAGCCGGCCTCGGTCAGCGTGGCCGCGGCGCGGGGGTCCATCGGGTCGCCCGTGTGCCACCCGCCGGTGCCCGACGAGGTCACCGTGAACCGGTCGCCGAGGCCGGCCGCCTCGAGGCGGTCCTCCAGCACCACGTGGGCCATGGGGGAGCGACAGATGTTGCCGAGGCAGACGAGCGTGACGCGGTACGGGGCGGCGGCTGCGGCCACGGGGTCAGTCACCCTCGGGCAGGAACGCCCGGACGACGGCCTGCGCGATCGAGATGACGATCGAGGCGAGCACGGCCCACCAGAAGCCGTCGAGGATGAAGTGCACGCCGAAGCCGTCGCTGATCGCCTCGACCAGCAGCAGCATGAGCGCGTTGATCACGAGCAGGGCGAGGCCCAGCGTCAGGATGATGAACGGCAGCGACAACAGCTTCACGACCGGCGCGACGAACATGCTGATGACGGTGAAGAACAGGCCGACCAGGACCACCGCGAGGACCCGGTTCGTCATCGTCTCGTTGGGCTCGCCGATGTCCATGTGGCTGCCGAGCAGCCAGGCCGCGAAGGCGAGCGCGACCGAGCTGGCGACCCAGGTGCTGAGGAAACGTTCCATGGGGCGAGTCTGGCAGAGGCCCGATCCGGCCGCTCCGCGCTACACCGGGGTCGGGGGGAGGGTCTCCACCGCGACCCGTCGGGAGGTCTGGGCCAGCACGATCCCGCCCAGCACGAGCAGCACGCCCAGGACCTGCACGGGCGCGAGGCTCTCGGCGAACCACAACCAGCCGACGACGACGGCCCCGGCCGGCTCGAGCATCGCGACGACGCTGACGGTCATGGCCGGCAGGTGGCGCAGGGCCAGGAGCAGGAGGAAGAACGGCGCCGTCGTGCCGAGCACCACGACCGACGTCATCGCGACCCAGGCGGGCACGCTCAGATGGTCGAGCCGCCCCAGCATCGAGGCCGTGCTGCCGAGCTGGTCCGCGGTCCAGAACGGCTGCACCACGTTGAGCACGACCGTCGCGACGAGGAACGCCCACAGGATCACGGCCAGGGGCGTCATGCTGCCCGTGTCGTGCTCGCCGAGCAGGAAGTACGCCGCGAAGCACAGACCCGCCGCGAGCGCCGCGAGGAGCCCGATCCCGTCGAACGCGACGCCGGACCAGATCCGCCCGACGAGCGCGAGCCCGACGAGCGCCAGGCCGAGCGCCGGCCACATGCGGGGCTGCACCGGCTCGCGACGCACGAACCGCACCCACAGCACGACCCAGACCGGTCCGAGGTACTCCACGAGCAGCGCGATGCTGAGCGGCAGCCGGTCGATCGCGACGTTGTAGAACCCCTGCAGGCCGGCGACGCCGACCAGTCCGAGCCCGATCACGAGCGGGACCTGGCGCCCCCGCGGCAGCCGGAAGGCGGTGCGCTCGGTCAGCAGCGCGATCAGCACCAGCACCAGCAGCGCCCCCGTCACGCGCACCGCGGTGAAGGTCTCGATGTCGGTGCCGGAGCGCAGCGGGACCCGCGACATCCCGGCGTTGACGGCGAACAGGACGGCCGCCGTCAGGACGAAGGCGTAGCCGATCCAGGGGCGGGTCGGCGCGGGGGAGGGCGTGCTCACGCCTCCATGGTGACGGTCAGTCGCGGCCGAGGATCACGTGGTGCACGGCTCCGGCGATCGCCGCCCCGACGAGGGGCGCGACGACGAACGCCCACTGCTGCGCCAGCACGTCGCCGCCGGCGAACCACGCGACCCCGAGCGAGCGCGCCGGGTTCACCGACGTGTTGCTGATCGGGATGCTCACGAGGTGGATCAGCGTCAGGCCGAGCCCGATCGTCAACCCGCTGAAGCCCACGGCGGCCCGCTTCGCCGAGGCGCCCAGGATGATGAACAGGAACACCGCGGTCAGGAGGGTCTCGGCGACCAGCACCGACGTGAGGTCGTAACCCTCGGGCGATCGGTCGCCAAAGCCGTTGGTGGCGAAGGCGCCCTTGGCCGAGAACCCGTCGGTGCCCCGCGCGATGACGTAGAGGACCCCTCCAGCGATGCTCGCGCCGGCGACCTGGACCGCGGCGTAGCCGGGCACGTCCTTCCACGCGAAGCGGCGTGCCAGGGCGAGCCCGACCGTGACGGCCGGGTTGAAGTGCCCACCCGAGACCGGGCCGAAGGCGTAGGCGCCGGTGACGACCGTGAGGCCGAAGGCGAGCGCGACACCGAGGTAGCCGACCTCCTCGCCAGCGAAGATCGCGGTGCCACAGCCGCCGAGCACCAGCCAGAAGGTCCCGAGCGCCTCGGCGCCGAGACGCTGGGCGGTGGTGGGGTCGGACGTGAGAGGGGTCATGCCCGCACGGTAGACCCGCGATGGCCCCTCCGGGAGACCCGAACTGACCACCCCGGCCTAGTCTCGAGGTCATGACGACTCCCGTGCCCAGGCCCGCGATCGCCGCCGTCCCGCCGTACCGTCCGGGTCGGCCCGCCGTGAGCGACGAGCTCAAGCTGTCGAGCAACGAGCTGCCCTTCGCGCCGCTGCCCGGCGTGCTGGCGGCGGCCACCCAGCTGCTCGGCCGGATGAACCGGTACCCCGACGCCGGCTGCACCGCGTTGTACGAGGCGCTGGCCGAGACCTTCGAGGTGGAGCCCGACCAGCTGGCCGCCGGCACCGGCTCGGTCGACGTGCTCTACCGGGCGATCGCCGCGTTCGCGGGACCCGGTGACGAGGTCGTCCTGCCGTGGCGCTCGTTCGAGGCGTACCCGCTCGCGGTCGCCGTGAGCGGTGCGACCGCCGTGACCGTGCCGCTCCGCCCGGACGCCACGCACGACATCGACGCGATGGCGGCGGCCGTCACCGAGCGCACCAAGGTCGTGCTGGTCTGCACCCCCAACAACCCGACGGGACCGGTGGTCACGGCCACCGAGCTCGAGCACCTCCTGGCGCGTGTCCCGTCGCACGTGCTCGTCGTGGTCGACGAGGCGTACGTGGAGTTCGTGCGCGACCCGCTCGCGGCCTCGGGCCTGGCCGCGCTGCAGACGCACCCGAACGTCCTCGTGCTGCGCACGTTCTCGAAGGCTCACGGCCTGGCGGGCCTGCGCGTGGGCTACGGCATCGGCTCGCCCGACGTCATCGAGGCCGTGCGCGTGGCGGTGCCGTTCGGCGTCACGGACGTGGCGCAGGTCGCCGCGATCGCGTCGCTCGGCGAGACCGACGCGATGCGTCGCCGGGTCGAGACCGTCGTGGCGGAGCGCGACCGGGTCGCCACGGCGCTGCTCGCGGCCGGGTGGGAGGTGCCGGTCTCGGAGGCGAACTTCGTCTGGCTGCCCGTCGGGGCCCAGGCCCTCGCCGTCGCGGCCCGCTGCGAGCCCGTCTCGGTCAGGCCGTTCGCGGGCGAGGGCGTCCGGGTCACGATCGGCGACCCGTCGGCCAACGACCTCGTGCTCGAGGCGCTGCGCGACCCGGTGTGACGACAGCAGGGCCGTGCTGGTGTCGGCGTGCGGCCGGTGACGTCTGTGTTGCAACCGGGTGAAAGCCCTTCCCGAAGGGCCCGTCCTCCCTTAGCGTGAGTGGGACCTAGGTCACGTCGCCCGTCCTCACCTGGTCGGCGGCGAACCACCGACACTGCCGCCGGAGACCCCGGCGTCGGCCGACGTTGGGGGATCCCATGAACCCGTCCCTGCCCACCGAGAGCGATGAGTCCGACCTCGTCCGCCTGCTGACGCCCGAGGGCGCGCGGGTGGAGCACGCGGATGCCGGCTGGTCCGGCACGGACGCCGACCTGTTCGCGCTGTACCGCGACATGGTCCTGACGCGTCGCATCGACACCGAGGGCTACGCCCTGCAGCGCCACGGCGAGCTCGGCCTGTGGCCGCCGTGCCTCGGGCAGGAGGCCGTCCAGGTCGGCACCGCCCACGCCCTGCGCGCGCAGGACATGGCGTTCCCGACGTACCGCGACCACGGCGTCGCCTGGGTCCGCGGCGTCCCGCCCGAGCGTCTCCTCGGGATCTACCGCGGCACCGAGCACGGCGGCTGGGACCCGGCCGAGCACGGCATCGCGCTGCCGGCGATCATCATCGGCGCCCAGACCCTGCACGCGGCCGGCTACGCGATGGGCGTGCTGATGGACGAGGCCGTGGGCCATGCCGACTCCTCGCGTGACGCGGCCGTGGCGGTCTACCTCGGCGACGGGGCCACGAGCCAGGGCGACACGCTCGAGGCGATGTCGTGGGCCGCGTCGTTCTCGCTGCCGCTCGTGTTCGTGATCGAGAACAACCAGTACGCGATCTCGACCGCCACCAGTCGTCAGACGACGGTGCCGCTCGTGCGCCGCGCTGCCGGCTTCGGCATCCACGGCGTGCGCGTCGACGGCAACGACGTGCTGGCCTCGCAGGCCGTCATGGAGGCGGCCCTCGGCCGGGCTCGCGACGGCCACGGCCCGACCGTGATCGAGGCGGTCACCTACCGTCGCGGCGCCCACACGACCTCCGACGACCCGTCGCGCTACCGCGCGGGGGAGGAGACCGAGTACTGGGAGGCGCGCGACCCGATCGCCCGGGTGCGCGTCCTGCTCGACTCGCTCGGCACCTTCGAGCGGGAGCTCGCCGAGCTCGACGCCGAGGCCGAGGCCCTGGGGGAGCGGCTGCGATCTGCGTGCCGCACCCTGCCCGAGCCCGACCTCGCGGCGCTGTTCGACCTGGTGCACGTCGAGACCACGCCGGAGCTGCGGGAGCAGCAGGAGGCGGCGATCGCCTGGAAGGCCCTCGACACGGAGGAGACGGCGTCATGACGCGCATGAGCATCGCGGCCGCCCTGAACGCCGGCCTCCGCGCGGCCCTGGAGTCCGACCCGCACGTGGTGCTGATGGGTGAGGACATCGGCGCGCTCGGCGGCGTCTTCCGTGTGACCGACGGACTGCAGAAGGACTTCGGGGCGGCGCGCGTGATCGACGCGCCTCTCGCGGAGTCGGCCATCATGGGCACCGCCGTGGGGCTGGCGATGCGCGGCTACCGCCCCGTGGTCGAGATCCAGTTCGACGGCTTCGTCTACCCGGCGTACGACCAGCTCGTGAACCAGGTCGCGCGTCTGCACTACCGCTCCGGCGGGCTCGTGCGCATGCCGATCGTGGTGCGCATCCCCTACGGCGGCGGCATCGGTGCGGTCGAGCACCACTCCGAGAGCCCCGAGGCCCAGTTCGCGATGACGCCGGGCCTGAAGGTGCTGACCCCGGCCACGGCGCACGACGCGTTCTGGATGGTGCAGGAGGCGGTGGCGTCGGACGACCCCGTCGTGCTGATGGAGCCGAAGCGGCGGTACTGGGAGTCGAGCGAGGTCGGTGACCAGCCGGCGCCGACCTGGTCGTCGGTCGTCCGCCGCGAGGGCAGCGACGCGACGCTCGTGACGTACGGCCCGATGGTCGCGACGTGCCTGGCGGCGGCCGAGACCGCCGCCGCGGAGGGCCGCGAGATCGAGGTCGTCGACCTCCGCACGCTCTCGCCGCTGGACCTCCAGCCCGTCATGGCATCCGTGCGCCGCACCGGTCGCGTCGTCGTCGTGCACGAGGCCCAGCGCACGCTCGGCATCGGCGCCGAGGTGGCGGCTCGCATCGGCGAGCGCTGCTTCTTCCACCTCGAGGCCCCGGTGGGCCGGGTGACGGGATACGACATGCCGTACCCGCCGAGCCGCGTCGAGGAGGAGTTCCTGCCGGACGTCGACCGCATCCTCGACGCCGTCGACGCGACCTTCACCGCCGGCTCCGACGGGGAGGCCCTCTGATGGCGCAGTTCCGTCTCCCCGACGTGGGTGAGGGCCTGACCGAGGCCGAGATCGTCACGTGGCACGTGGCGGTCGGCGACGTCGTGGCGGTCAACGACGTGCTCGTCGACATCGAGACCGCGAAGTCGGTCGTCGAGCTGCCGAGCCCGTTCGCGGGCACCGTGACCGACCTGCTCGTGGAGCCCGGTCGCACCGTCCCGGTCGGCACGCCGATCGTCGCGATCGGTGAGGCCGCCGAGGTGGCGGACGCCGCGGCCGAGGAGAAGGCACCCGAGATGCTCGTGGGCTACGGGCCCAAGGACGAGGCGTCGGGAGGTCGGCGACGCCGGCGAGCCGCCGTGCCCGCCGCCGTGGGTGCCACGGCCACCGCGACGGTGGAGCGTCCGCGTGCCGCGCCGCCGGTGCGGCTGCTGGCCCGCCGCCTGGGTGTCGACCTGGCCCGCGTCCCGTGCGACGGCATCGTGACCCGCCGCGACCTGGAGAGCTTCGTGCGGTCGCACGACGGCGACGCGTCTCGGGTGGCTGGCGACGCCGCTGCGGCGCCCGCCCCCGCCCCCGCGACTGCGCCTGCGCCTGCGCCGAGCGCGGGGGACCGCACGGTTCCGCACACCGCCGTGCGCCGCGTGACGGCGGCGGCGATGGTCGCCTCGGCCTTCACCGCGCCGCACGTCACGGAGTGGGTCGAGGTCGACGTCTCACGCACGGTCGAGCTCGTCGAGCGCCTGCGCGGCGAGCGGGAGTGGCGCGACGTCCCCGTCTCGACGTTGCACCTGGTGCTGCGCTCGGTCTGCCTCGCGCTGCGCCGCACGCCCGAGCTGCACGCCGTCTGGGGCGACGACGCCCTGACGATCCCCGAGCACGTCGGCCTGGGGGTCGCGGCGGCCACCGACCGAGGGCTCGTGGTGCCGGTCGTGCCGCAGGCCGAGACCCTCGACCTCCGCGGGATCGTGGAGCAGGTCGGCGAGCTCGTCGCGGTGGCGCGCAGCGGTCGTCTCCAGCCGGCCCAGATGGCCGGAGGCACCTTCACGGTGACCAACATCGGGGTCTTCGGCGTCGATGCCGGCACCCCGATCCTGCCGCCGGGGCAGACCGGGATCCTGGCCGTCGGGGCCATCACGCGCAAGCCGTGGGTGGATGAGCACGACCAGGTCGTGCCGCGCTGGGTCACGACGCTCGCGCTGAGCTTCGACCACCGCGCGGTCGACGGTGCGCAGGGCTCCCGCTTCCTGCGCGACGTGGCCGACCTGCTGCACGACCCGGCCCTCGCCCTGACCGTCTGATCCCGCGAGACGTGGTCGCTCCGGCCTCGGATTCCGCCGCGAGGCGGTGCCGGAGTGACCACGTCTCGGGGGACCTAGGATGAGCGGGTGCTGCTGAGGCGAGATCGTCAGGGGTCGGCGGCCCTCATCTGGGCGGTCGCGCTGGCGGCCTACCTCCTCGCCGTCTTCCACCGGTCGTCCCTGGCGGTCGCGGGCCTCGAGGCGGCCGACCGGTTCGGCATCTCGGCGGCCCAGCTCGCCACCTTCACGACGGTGCAGCTCATCGTCTACGCCGGCCTGCAGATCCCGGTCGGCCTGGCGCTCGACCGGTTCGGTCCGCGGCGCCTGCTCGTGATCGGTGCCGTCGTGATGACGATCGGCCAGGCCTGCTTCGCCTACGTCGACTCCTACCCGGCCGCCGTCGCGGCCCGGGTCCTGGTCGGCGCCGGCGACGCCCTCACCTTCACCTGCGTGCTGCGGCTGATCGCGACCTGGTTCGCGGGCCCGCGCGTGCCGCTGATGACCCAGCTCACCGGCGCTACGGGCCAGGTCGGCGCCATCGCCGCAGCGCTGCCCATGACGTGGGCCTTCCGGCACTGGGGCTGGACCAACGCCTACCTCACCGCGGCCGGGCTGGGGGTGCTCGTCACGGTCCTCGTGCTGCTGGTGATCCGCGACGCCCCCGGCACGTGGCGGCGTCCCGGACCCGCGATCTCGGTCGCGTCGGTGCGGTTCAGCCTCGCGGAGTCGTGGCGGCACCCGGGCACGCGGCTGGGCTTCTGGACGCACTTCACCACGCAGTTCAGCGGCACGACCCTGGCCCTGCTCTGGGGGTACCCGTTCTTCGTGCGCGGCGAGGGCCGCACGTCCGAGCAGGCCGGCCTGTTGCTGACGCTCCTGGTCGTCGCCCTCGTGATCGCCGGGCCCGTGCTGGCACTGATCACGTCCCGGCACCCCTACCGCCGCTCGGACCTCGTGATGGGCATCGTCGTGGCGATGGCCGCGGCCTGGGGAGTCGTGCTCGCGTGGCCGGGGGACGCGCCGACCTGGCTGCTGGTCGCGCTGGTCGTGGTGGTGGGCATCGGGGCGCCCGCCTCGGTCATCGGCTTCGAGTACGGGCGCGAGTTCAATCCCGACGTCCGGCTCGGCGCCGCCATCGGCATCATCAACCAGGGCGGCTTCCTCGCGAGCCTGCTCCTGGTGGTGGCGATCGGGCTGATCCTGGACTGGCGCACCCCGAGCGGATCGGACTACACGTCCGAGGCGTTCCGGTGGGCCATGTCGGCGCAGTACGTGCTCTGGGCGCTGGGGCTCGCGAACATCTGGCGGGCGCGTCGCCGCACCCGCAAGCACGTCGCCGCGGTCCCGGAGACCGGAACCGCGGCGACGTAGGGGGGCTGCTGCGTCAGCGTGTGCGCAGCATCATGAGGTTGACCTTGCCCTCGTGCTCGAGGCGGCCCACCTCCCGGTAACCGCGTCCCGTGTGGAACGCGATCGATCCGTCGTTGGTCTCGTAGATCTCCAGCCCGATCGGCAGGTCGCCCTCGATCGCGTCGTACAGACGCGAGGCGACGCCCTGGCGGCGGTGCGTGGAGGCGGTGACGATGCGGTCGAGGTAGACGTAGTCCTTGAGACGGTCCTCGAACCAGCGGTAGCGGCTGGAGTCGTAGTCGGCGCCCGGGGGCAGCGTGATGACGAAGCCGGCGATCGCGCCGTCGTCGTCCAGCACCAGCGCGTCGTCGGCCTCGGCCACGAGGGCGGCCAGCGACTCGCGGTCGAGCGGGCCGACGCCCTCCAGGGCACCCTGGTTGATGTCGATGACCGCGTCGAAGTCGGCGGCCTCGAGGGGCCGCACGTAGGGGCCGCTGGTGTCGGGCAGCGCCTGCTCCAAGGTCGGGGTGGACGTGATGTTCGTGCTCATGTCTGGGCTCATCGGGCTCTACGTTATGTCAACTCCGCCGGCCACGCATCTTGAGCGACTCCGGACGACGGCGGGATCAGGCCACCGTGAAGGTCTCGCCGACCGCCCGCTCGGACGCCTCCCAGAGCAGGGTGGCGAGCTCGGGGTCGCGGGCGGCACGGGTCATCGAGGCGGGTCCGGGCTTGCCGCGGACGCCCCCGAGACCCCGGGGTCCCAGGTACTCGCCGCCCTTCAGGGCCGGGTCGGTCGCCGCCTGGAGGACAGGCAGCGACCCGGCGCGCGCGGACTGGGCGACGACCTTGGTGACCTGGTGCATGAGGAACGTGAGGGGGTTGCCGCCCCCGACGGAGAAGCCCGTCTTGGTGAGCTCGGTCGAGGCGTACCCGGGGTGCGCCGCGACGCTGACGACGCCGGTGCCGGCGGCCGCGGAGCGGCGCTGCAGCTCCTGGGCGAAGAGCAGGTTGGCGAGCTTGGACTCCCCGTAGGACTGCAGCCGCTTGTAGCTCCGGGGCGAGCCCTCGGGGGTCAGAGTGCGCAGGTCGATGCCGCTCACGGTGGTGTGGGCGATCGAGCTGACGGCCACGACCCTGGCCTGCGACGCGCGCAGCAGCGGCCAGAGGCGCGCCGTCCAGAGGAAGTGGCCGAGGTGGTTGGTCGCGATCTGCAGCTCGAAGCCGTCGACCGTGCGACGGAACGGCGGCGTCATGATGCCGGCGTTGTTGACGAGCACGTCGATGCGGTCATAGGACTCCAGGACCTGGTCGGCCGCGGATCGTGACGACGCCAGGTCGGCCAGGTCGAGCGTGACGACGTCGACCTCGACGTCCGGCACCTCGCGCCGCAGCTTCTCGAGCGTCGCGTCCGCCTTGGCCGCGTCGCGGGCCGTCACGACGAGCGAGGCGCCGTGCCGGGCCAGCTCGAGCGCGGTCTGCGTGCCGAGGCCTCCGGTCACCCCGGTGATGAGGGCGCGCGTGCCGGAGAGGTCGCCGATGTCGTCGGTCTTCCAGGTCATGCCGTCACGCTAGCGGCGCCCCGGTGGATCCGCCGAGGTTCGGGAGAGGGGCGGCGGGTGGAAGCGGCTCGGCGTCCCCGCGGGACAAGCGGCATGGACCAGGAGCGGTGGGCCGCGGCTCACCAATGTCCGCACGCCGCCCGGACTCCGTCAGGACCGGAGATGATGCATTCGGGTGGCCCCAGCGACCGCGAGGCATCGGTCCTCGGCGGTCGGGCACTGGGAATGATGCTTTCCGGTTCCCGGGGCGACCCGGATGCATCACCTCCGGTTCCCGCGCCGCTCCGCCCGTCCCATTCCGTGGGATTTCTTGGTCTCGCGCCTCGGGACGTCCGACGTCGAGAGCGCTCTGACCCGACCTCTTGATCCGCGCGCGGTGTCGGTCCGGAGGCGGTTTGATCCACCGGGAGCACGTGAGTTTCGGGACCCTGCGCACGGCCTTTCCGCGTGCCAGATTTCAACCCATGAAGGTTCTCGTCACGGGTGGTGCGGGCTACATCGGCTCCACCACCGCGAAGGCACTCGAGCGCGCCGGGCACGTCCCCGTCGTGCTCGACTCGCTGCGCACCGGACCCCGGGCCTTCGTGCGCGACCGGATCTTCTACGAGGGCGACGTCGCCGACCGGGTCCTGCTGCGCCGCATCGTCGACGAGCACCCGGACCTCGGCGCCGTGATCCACATGGCGGCCCGCATCGTCGTGCCGGAGTCGATCGCGCAGCCCGCTGCCTACTACCGCGCGAACGTCTCCGCCTCCCTCGACCTGTTCGACGAGCTCGACGCCCTCGGTCTGCACCGCGTCGTCTTCTCCTCGTCGGCCGCCGTCTACGCGCCGACGGCGTCCTTCGAGGTCGACGAGTCGAGCCCCCTCGCGCCGGCGTCGCCGTACGCCCGCAGCAAGCGGATGATGGAGGAGGTCCTGCAAGACCTCGCCGCCGCGAGCGGCCTCCGCGCCGTCGTGCTGCGCTACTTCAACCCCATCGGCGCCGACCCGGAGCTCGACTCCGGCGTCCACCTCCCGGAGCCGTCGCACGTCATGGGCCGCCTCGTCATGGCCGCCCGCGGCGAGCTCGACGCGTTCACGATCACCGGCACCGACCTCCCGACCCGCGACGGCACCGGCCTGCGCGACTTCGTGCACGTGTGGGACCTGGCCGAGGCGCACGTGCGCGCCGTCGAGCGGTTCGACGAGCTCGTCGACGACAGCCGTCCGAGCGTCGTGATCAACCTGGGCACCGGTGCCGGCGTGACGGTGCGCGAGCTCCTCACGGCCTTCGAGGCGGTGCACGGCTCGCCCGTGCCCGTGCGTGAGGCCGAGGCGCGCCCCGGCGACGCCGTCGGCGCCTTCGCCAACGTCGACCGCGCGGTCGACCTGCTCGGCTGGAAGGCCCGTCTCGGCCTCGAGGACGGCATCGACTCCGCGCTGCGATGGGCGGCACGCCGCCCCGAGGTTCTGGGGACCGCATGAGTGCGCTGCGCATCCTCGAGGTCTCGACCCTCGGCGACCGGGCCCCCGCCTGGGACGCCCTGGCCGCGACCCTCCCCCTGCCGACGCCGTTCCTGATGTCGTGGTGGATCGAGGGCGTCGCGACCGAGGAGGACCACTTCGTGCTGGTCCTCGACGGCGAGACCCTCGTCGGCGGCTGGGCGCTGAGCCGGCGTCGGGTGCTCGGCGTGGACCGCTTCACCGTGCAGGGTGGCGGCAAGCTGTGCCCCGACCACCTCGACGTGGTGGCGCACCCGGACCGCGTGGCCGAGGTCTCGGCCGCGCTGAGGACGTGGTGGCGTCGACCGGGGGCCCGGGTGCTGGACCTCGACGGAATCCGCGAGGACGCGCTCGTGACCGGCGCGATCGCGCCCGAGGCGCGGGTCGACGTCGTCGACGTCGCGCCCTACGAGAAGCTCGCGGCCGACCCGGAGGCGTATCTCGCCGCTCGTTCGAAGAGCTTCGCCAAGAGCAGCCGCAAGTACCGGCGCCGGCTCGACAACGCGCTCGTGATCCACCGCCGCCTCGCCGACGACGAGGTCCCCGCCGCGATGGAGACCTTCGCGGCGCTGCACCGCGTCCGCGACGACCGCGTCGAGCTGGCGCGCGAGCTGCCACGCATCCTGCGTGCCGTCGAGCTCGGCACCGCCGCCGGCGGCGTGCGGGTGTACGTCGGCGAGAAGGACGGCGCGACGGGTGCCGTGCTGGTGCTGTTCGCCGCCGGCGGGCGCCTGTGCGTCTACCAGACCGCCCGCGTCGTCGACGACCCCTCGTACAACCACATCGGCACGGTGCTCGACGTCGAGGCGATCATGGACGCCGCTGCCGACGGGTTCCACGAGATCGACTTCCTGCGGGGCGACGAGTCCTACAAGCGTTCCTTCGTGGCCGACGAGCGGCGTCTGCTGCGGGCGCGCGTGGCGCGTGGCGTGCGCGGTCGAGCACTGCTGGCGGCCACGCTGCTGGCCGGCCTGCTGCGCCGCCGTGCCGGTGCCGTCTACCGGTCCGTCGTCGCTCGCTCACGCGCCGACGGCGCCACGACCGCCGACTGATCTCTCCGCGCAGCGCCTGGAACGGCAGGCCAGATCGTCGACATGACGCGATCCGCGAAAAAAGTTTCAGAAAGTTTGGATCCGGATGGATCAGACCGGGGTCTCCCTGCACTAGAGGGACATGTTCAAGCGCGACAAGGACGACCTCGGGGACGACGCCGACACCCGAGCCACTGCCTCCGACGGCCAGACGGCCGGATCCGTCGACGACCAGGTCACCGACCAGGCCGACGACTCCACCAGCTCCGACTCCGCTGACGGCCCTGCCGCCGACGCGGTTCCGCCCGTGGCCCCCCGCCGGTCGCGGTCCCGCGACTCGTCGGAGGACGTCGACATCGACACCCTGCTCCGGCGCCTCGACGAGGTCGCTCGCTCCGCGGGCGAGTCCGGCGGCGGAGCACTGCGCCGCGTGACCGACGAGGTCCAGCAGCACAGCGACGCCCTCGCGGCCACCTCCAGCGCGCGCCAGGAGGCCCAGCGCCTCCTCACGCTGGCGACCGAGGAGCGCGAGCGCGCCTCGACCGCCGGTGCGGCGATCATCGAGGAGGCCCGCCAGATCGCAGCCCGCCTGACCGGTGAGGCCCAGTCGCACGCCGCCGAGGCCATGGCCGAGATCCAGCGGTGGGCCACGGGTCAGCGCGAGTCGATCGCCACGGTCGTCTCCGACCTCGCCGAGGCCGCCCACCGCGAGGCGGAGGACGTCCGCGAGTCGGCCTACGCGACCGCGATGGAGGAGGCTCGCGCCTCCGCCGAGACCTACGTGTCCCGCGCCGCCGCCCTGGCGACCCGTGACGCCGAGGCGCACCGCGCCCAGGCCGCCGAGGCCCTCGGCCGCACGACCGAGGTCGTCAGCGCCGCCCACGGCACGATGCAGGAGTTCGCCGTCACGATCTCGTCGTTCGTCGAGTCGATGAGCGGTCACCTCGAGGCGCTGCAGCAGGTCGTCGAGCAGGCCGAGGCCAGCCGCGCCGCGGCTGCCGAGCAGGCGCCGATCGCCGTCGATCCGCAGAGCTGGTCGCGGTCCGGGCTCGTCGACGACGACCTGGAGCTCATCGTCCTGCCGGTGCCCGTCCGTGGACCGGTCGAGGCCGACGAGACTGACGAGACCGAGGGCGACGACACCTCGGCCGACGAGGCGACGTCCGAGGACGAGCAGGTCGCCGAGACCGAGTCCACCGACGATGAGACGCCCGCGGACGACGCGGCCGAGACCGCCGTCGAGGAGACCCCGGACGAGTCCGAGGAGACCCCGGGCGACGACGAGGACGACTCCACCCCGCCCGCCGGCACGCTGCCCCCGCCGCCCGCCGGCCGTCCGCTGGGGTCGCTGTTCCGCGACCCCGGCTACCCGTGAAGAGCAGGAGCCCCGATGCGCGTCCTGCACGTCTCCGAGGCACTCGGAGGAGGGGTGACCTCCGCCGTGACGGCCATGGTGGAGGCGACTCCTGAGATCGACCACCACCTGTACGCCCGACCGCGTCATCAGCACGACGTGGGCATCGACACGGCGCGGCACTTTGCCAGCGTCCACCCGATGTCGGGCAACCCGGCGGTGGCGATCGGCGAGCTCAGGGCGCTGGTGCGCGAGATGTACCCCGACGTCGTGCACGCGCACTCCTCCGTCGCCGGCGTCGTGGTGCGCATGGCCGGCCTGGACCTGCCGAGCATCGTGTACAGCCCGCACTGCTTCGCCTTCGAGCGCCGCGACGTGAGCGGGCTCGCCCGACGGGCCTTCCGCACCATCGAGCGGGTCCTGGCCCCGCGCACCGACCTGCTCCTGGCGGTCGCTCCGCACGAGATGGACCTCGCGGCCGAGATCGGCCACCACGCGCTCGCCTACGTGCCGAACCGCGCGACGATCGTGCCGCGCGCCCACGCCGAGTTCCGCTCGCCCATGAGGATCGTGACCGTCGGTCGCGTGTGCGCGCAGAAGGACTGGCGCTACCTCGTGCACCTCAAGCGCTTCGTCGACGACCAGATCGGTCTCGACGCGACGTGGGAGTGGCTGGGCGACGGCGACGAGTCCGGCGTGCGTGAGCTCGACGACGCCGGCATCGACGTCTCGGGATGGATCGATCGCACCGAGGTCCTCGACCGGTTGACCGAGGCCCAGGTCTACGTGCACACGGCCGCCTGGGAGGCCGCACCCATCAGCATCCTGGAGGCCGCGAGCCTCGGCCTGCCGCTCGCGATCCGCTCGGAGCCGGCGCTCGACAGCCTCGCCCTGCCGGGTCTGGCCAGGGGCGTTGGTGCCCTCGCGGCCCGTCTCGAGGCGCTCGCGAACGAGCCGGCTTGGGTCGCCGCGCAGGACGCGTCGCTCGCTCTCGCCGGCCGTCACTCGGCCGAGGCGCAGGCCCAGCACCTGCTGCGCGCCTACGACCGCGCGATCGGTGGCACGCCGGCGGTCTCGCTCGTCCCGACCGGTGGTGCGGCGGGCTTCGGCGTCGTCGACGGCGTGGCGCTGCGGCGCGCGGGGAGCGACGGATGAACCGTCCCGAGGAGCACATCGAGGGAGAGACCGACCCCGACCTCCGCGACCCCGAGCCCGTGCTCCGCGAGCCCGACCTCGACGAGCCCGTGCTCGCCGAGGCGGCCAAGGGTGCGGGTTGGCTCGGGCTCGGCGCGGGGGTCGTGAAGGCGTCGCAGACGATCGTCCTGCTGATCCTCGCGGCGATCCTCGCGCCGAGCGCGCTCGGCGTGCTCGCGATCGGTGCACTCGTGCTGAACGTGACGTCCTCGATCACCGACCTCGGCAGCAGCACCGCCCTCGTGTACTGGCGCGGCGACGTCGACCGCGCCGCCCGCAGCGCGCTCTCCGTGGCGCTCGGCTCCGCGCTCGTCCTGACCGCCGTGGTGTGGGCGATCGCGCCCGCCATGGCCGAGGTCCTGAACACGGGCCCCGACGGCGCCTCCGTGATCCGCGGCCTGATGCTCTGCCTGCCGTTCCTCAGCGTCGCCGGCGTGAGCCAGGAGCTGCTGCGCCGCGACCTGGCGTTCAAGCGCCGTGTCTTCCCGGACATCATCTCGGGCATCACCGGCGCGACGGTCTCGGTCGTGCTGGCTGCGTCCGGTCTCGGCGTGCACTCGCTCGTGGTCGGCCAGCTCGTGCAGGCCGTGCTCGTGATGCTGCTGTGCTGGGCGATGCGCCCACCGGTCCTGCCCGGCTGGCGCCGTTCCGACGTCAGCGGACTCGTCGCCTACGGCGGCAGCCTCGCCGGCGCGAACATCGTGCAGCTGCTCATGCTCAACGTCGACTACGTGATCGTGGCCCACCAGCTGGGCGCGACGGACCTGGGCGTCTACTCGATGGCGTTCCGCCTCGCCTACATGCCGTTCCTGGTCGTGGGCATGGTCGTGGCCGGAGCAGCGTTCGCGTTCCTCTGCCGCCTCGAGGGTCCTGCCGTCGGCCGTGCCGTCGGCCAGGTCGCGGTGGCGCTCTCGGTCATCTCGGTGCCCCTGCACCTCGGGATGCTGCTGCTCGCACCGCAGCTCGCGCTGCTCGGCGACCAGTGGGAGCCCGGCGTCCCGGCGCTGCGCTGGCTGGCGCTCTACGGCCTCGCGCTCACGGCGCTCCACCTGCTGATCACGGCCCTCAACGCCGTGTCCCGCACCCGCGACGGACTGGTGCTCAACCTGCTGCACCTCGCCCTGCTGACGGGTCTGCTGGTGACCTTGACGGGCCGAGGTGTCGAGCTCGTCGCCGTGTCCCAGCTCGTGGCCGTCCTGGTCACGGCCGTCGTCGCCGGATTCGTCGTGCGCCGCCGGATCGAGGGGATCGACCTCGTGCGCATCCTCGTCGTCCTGCGGCCCGTGCTGATCGGCGCGGCCGCGATGACGGCGACGGGGCTCGTGGCACACGCGCTCATGCCGTGGTCCGTCGTGTCGGTGCCCGGCCTCCTGCTCGTCGGCGTCCTGATGGTGGCCGCCTATGCCCTGCCCCTGTGGACCTCGCGGCGTCGCTTCGTCGCGCTGGTCACCGCCCTGAGGAGTAACCCATGAGAACCAGTGCCCGCCTCGCCGGTCAGATCGTCAGCCCCGCCGCTCGTGTCGTCTCGCCCGTCCGCGGGCTGACGATGCTCGGCTGGCACCGCATCGGCGACGCGCCGGACGGTCTCACGACGTCCTTCGACGACCTGCGTCGTCACCTCGACGCGATCGAGGGCTGGGGCGCCACGGTGCTGCCGCTGCTCGAGGCGGTCCGCCGCCGGGCCGACGGCACGCTGCCGTCGCGCTCGGTCGTCCTGACCTTCGACGACGGCTACGCGAGCGTCGTCGAGAAGGCCTGGCCCGAGCTGCGCGAGCGCGGACTCCCGGCCACGCTCTACGCCGTCAGCGGCTACCTCGAGGCCGGCCGTCGCTTCCCGTGGGACCACGAGCACGCGCCCGACGCCGACCTGACCCGCCTCGTGACCGCGTCCGAGCTGCAGGACGCGGCCGCGGACGGGCTCGACATCGGGTCGCACACCGTGACCCACCGCTGGCTCCCGGGCCTGCGTCCTGCCGACGCCGCCGAGGAAGTCCACCGCTCGCGGGTCGAGCTCGAGGACCTGCTCCAGCAGCCCGTCCTGTCGTTCTCGTACCCCATGGGCGGCGTGACCCCCGAGATCCGCGCCGAGGCCGAGCGCGCCGGGTACCTCGCCGCCGTCACGACCGAGCGGGGCCGCAACGGCCGCCGACAGGACCCCCTGACGCTGCGCCGCGCCTTCGCCTTCGACCGTGCGGACGACTTCCAGCGGCAGCTCGACGGCGCCTACACCTGGATGCGGGTCGTCGAGCGCACCCGCCGCCACCGGGTGCCCCGGTGGTGAGCCCCGCCCGCGACGCGGGCCCCGAGACGTCGGAGCGCTACGAGGCGCCCTGGCTCCGTGAGACCTCCGACGACGAGCTCGAGCTCGGCGCGGTGACGCCCCCGGGCCGTGCCGAGGTGCCGACCGGTCCCCGCCTGCACCGGCTGGTCTCGGCCGCCGCGATCGTCGTCGTGACCGCGATCGCGTCGGCCGTGCTGGTCGCCGCCCCGACCGCCACTGCCCTCGGGATCGCGGGTCTGCTGGTCGTCGGCGTGCTGATGGTGCGCCTGCCCTGGACCGTGCTCTGCTACGTCGCGGTCGAGCCCTTCGGCGACCTGATCGGTGCCTCCGTCCCCGGAGGCGTCAAGGTCGTCGGGCTGCTGCTGTTCGCCGCCTGGCTCGTGCGCATCCTCGTGGACCGTCGACCCGTCGCCCTGCGGCACCCGGTGCTGGTGTGGGCCGGCCTGCTCGCGACCGCGGTGCTCGCCTCGTTCACCGTCAGCTTCAACGGTGCCGCCGGCATCGAGGTCGCGGGCCGCTACGCCTCCTACCTCGCGGTGCTCGTGGTGCTCGTCGACACGATGCGCACCTCCCTGCCCCCGCGCCGCGTCGCGATGGTCTTCCTCGCCTCCTGCTCGGCCGCCTCCGTCGTGGGGCTCGTGACCTTCTTCACCGAGGGCGGTCGCGCGCACGGCCCGATGGACGACGCCAACGACTTCGCCTTCTACCTCGTGTGCGCCCTGCCCTTCGCCCTGCTGCTGTGGCGCGAGGGCGGTCGCCGCCGCTGGCTGGGCGCGCTCGCCATCGTGCTGCTCGCGGTCGGCATCGCCGCCACGTTCTCGCGCGGCGCGATGCTCGGCGTCGCCGCGATGCTGGTCGTCGCGCTGGTGCTCGGCCTGGTCCGCTGGCGCGACGTGGGCCTCGGTCTCGCGGCCGTCGCCGTCGCGCTGGGTGTCGTCGCCGTCTCCGCCCCCGACCTCGTGGAGCGCAGCCTCGCGGAGAAGGAGTTCGTGGCCGACTCAAACGTCGAGTCGCGCTACACCTCGTGGACCCTGGCGGCCGAGATGACGGTCGACCACCCGTTCCTCGGCACGGGGCCCGGCGGGTTCCGCACCGAGTTCGCCGCGTACGACCTCGGTCGCAGCTCGAACCCCGTCCACCTCGACGTCGTGCACCAGATGTACCTCGACGTCTCGAGCGAGCTCGGCCTGCTCGGGCTCGCCGCCTTCGTCGGCCTGCTGGGCGCGGGCGCGATCGGCGCGTGGCGGGGTCGCTCCTCGAGCGAGCCCGGGGCCGACCCCGGTCTGGCGACGGCGGTCTGCGTGGCCCTGGTCGGCACGCTCGTCGCCGCGACCTTCCTCAGCGAGCAGTACTACCTGCCCATCTGGCTGCTGGTCGCCCTCGGCGCGGCACTCGACCGCTGGCGACCCGCCGCGACCCGCCCCCACGCGTCGACGCGACGGGGGGCCTGACGTGCGCATCGCCCACCTCGTCACGCAGACCCGCGGCGGCCCGGTCGACCACACGGTCGACGTCGCCGCCGAGCAGGTCGCGCTCGGCCACGACGTCCACCTCGTCTCGCCCGACGGCCCGCACCTCGCGGTCGCCGCAGCAGCCGGCGTGCACGTGCACACCGCCTCGATGACGGGAACCCGCGACCTGCGCGGTGCCCGCGACGTCGCCGCACGGGTGCGCGCGATCCGGCCCGACGTGCTGCACGCCCAGGACCGGCGCGCCGGACTGGTCGGCCGCACGCTGGCGCGCCCCCGGGGGGCCGCCACGGTCTACACGCTCCACGGCGTCCCCGACCCCATGGCCCACCTCGTGCGCGGCAACGACGCCGTCAGCCCGCCGGACCGCCGCGTCCACGTGTCCAACGCTGTGGGGGAGCGCTGGCTCTCCCGCGTGCCGCGGTCGATCGTGGTGACCCCGTGCGAGGCCGTCGCGGAGTTCGCGCGCGACCACCTGGGCCTGCGCGCCGACCGGGTCGTCTCGGTCCCGAACGGCGTCGACCCGGCCTGGGCCGACCTCGGGAGCACGAACCGCCTGCTCACCGACGACGTCACGACCGTGGCGTGGCTCGGCGTCATGCAGCCGGTCAAGCGCGTCCCCGAGCTGGTCGCGGCCGCCGCGGCGGTCCCCGGGGTGCGCCTGCTGCTGATCGGCGACGGGCCCGAGCGAGGCGCGGTGGAGGCGGCGGTCGCCCGCAGCGGCGCCGCCGACCGCATCGAGCTCGTGGGCTTCGCCGACGACCCGGCCCCGCTGCTCGCGCGGGCCGACGTGCTCGCCCTGCCGTCCGGCGCCGAGGCGTGCCCGCTCGCGGTGCTGCAGGCCATGGCCAGCGGCCTGCCCGTCGTGGCCTCGAGCGTCGGCGGCATCCCCGAGGTCGTCCGCCACGGGGTCGACGGCCTGCTGGTCGCGCCCGGTGACGCCGTCGCCCTGCGCGACGCGCTGCGGACGATGCACGTGCAGCCGGGGGACCGTCGCCGCATGGGCGAGAGCGCCCGTGCCCGTCTCCTCGACGGCTTCACGGTGCGGCACTGCGCCGACCGCCTTCTCGCGGTCTACGAGCAGGTGGCGGCATGAGGATCCTGACCGTCGTCCCCGTGATGGGCGTCGGTGGCGCCGAGGTGGTCGCGGCGACCCTCGTGCGGGCCGAGCGTGACCGGGGCCACGAGGTGCTGCTCGCGAGCGCCGGTGGCTTCCGGGCCGACCGCCTCGTCGCCGACGGCGTGCCGCACCTCGAGGTGCCGCTCGCGTCGCGACGCCCGCTCGACCTCCTGCGTGCCGTCCGCGCCCTGCGTCGGGCCACCCGTCGCCCGAGCCGGCCTGACGTCGTGCACGCCCACAACGTCAAGGCCGCCGTCGTGGCGCGGCTCGCGGTCGGCCGTCGCGTGCCGGTCGTGGTGACGGTGCACGGGGTGCCCGACGGCTCGTGGCGCACCGCCGGGCGTCTCCTGACGCGCATCGCGGACGCCGTCGTCGCCGTCTCGCCGCACGTCTCCGAGCAGCTCACGGCCCACGGTGTCCCCGCCTCGCGGGTCCGTGTGGTCCCGAACGCGGTGCAGCCGGTCGCCCGGCACGACCGTGCGGAGGCACGACTCGCCCTCGGCCTGGCCGAGGACGCCCCGGTGGCCCTCTGCCTCGCGCGCATGGTCGAGCAGAAGCGTCACGACCTCCTGGTCGCGGCGTGGCCCGAGGTCGTCGACCGCACCGACCCCTCGTCGGTGCTGATCGTGGCCGGTGACGGACCGACGCGTCCGTCCGTCGAGGCGACCGCCGTCGGTACCTGTCCGCCTGGCTCGGTGCAGTTCCTCGGCGCCCGCGACGACGCGGACCTGCTGCTGGCCGCCGCCGACGTGCTCGTGCTGCCGACCGACTGGGAGGGCCTGCCGATCAGCCTGCTCGAGGCGATGAGCGCCGAGGTTCCCGTCGTGGTCTCCCGCGTCGGCGGCGTCGTCGAGACGCTCGGCAGCGCCGTCCGGCTCGTCGAGCCGGGCGCTGTCGCCCCCCTGGCCGAGGCCCTCGCGGACCTGCTGGGCGACCCCGCCGCGCGCCGCGCCCTGGCCGATCGAGCCTCCGCGCTCGTGGCCGACCGATTCCACCCCGACCGCATGGTCGCCGGCCACGAGGCCGTCCAGGACGACCTCGTGAACGGCAGCATCCAGGAGGCCCGCGCATGAGAACGCCGTCGATCCCGTCCCGCCCGCCCCGCCGCCCCGCGCGTCGGGTCAGCCGGGCAGCCGTGGGGCTGCTCGCGGCCCTCGCCCTGGTCCTCGCGGGGTGCTCCTCGCCCGACTCGGGCATCGTGCCGGAGCCTCTCGTCACGCCGCTCCCGTCCGACCAGCCGACGTCGGACACGGAGCTCCCGGCGGGTCCCGAGATCGTCACCTGGGGCGGTCACGACCAGCAGCTCGCGATCGTCGTGCGCAACCAGTCCGGACTGGTGGTGCGCGACTCCGGCACCGTCATCGAGGCGATCGGCGCCGACGGCGCGGTCCTCGCCACCGTCAAGGGCAACGAGAACACGACCTGCTGTCGCGTCGTCGGGCTGCAGCCGGGCGCCCAGTACGGCCTGTTCGCCGACCTCGAGGTGCCCGTGACGCAGGTCGACGACGTGCGGGTCACGTACCTCGAGCCGCAGACCGAGGCACCGGCGCCGGAGCCGGCTCCCGTGACGACGTCGATCGTCGGGGTCACCCACCCCGCGGGCGACACCGTGGTGCGCGTCGACGTCGACGTGTTCGCCGCGTCGAGCCCGTACCTCGTGGGCCAGGCCTTCCTGGTCGACCAGGACGACCGCCTCGTCGGGGTCGTGTCGGGCCGCTTCTACTGCTTCGGCCCCGACACGACCCGGCAGCTCGACATGCAGCTGCTGAGTCCCACCCCCCTCACCACGCGCGTGAGTCGCGTGGTCGTCCATCCCGTTCCCGACGGCGTCCCCCCGGGCGTCTCCCACCCGTGCAACTGACCCCAGGAAGGTCCGACATGTCCTCCATCTCCACGGCGCCCGACCAGGCGCCCTCCTCCCACTTCGCGCAGCACCACCCCGGCTCGGGGATGCGTGAGCTCGGCGCCCTGCTGTGGCGTCGTCGCGCGATCATGCTGCTCGTCGTGCTGCTCGTCGGCACCACGGTCGGGATCGGCCTGGCCGTCGCCGAGCGCTCGTACACCGCGACGACCCGCGTCACGGTGACGCCGTCGCCGTCGCTCGAGCAGACCCCGGCGAGCTACGAGTCGCTGCTCAGCACGATGGCCGACGTCGCCGAGACGCGACCGGTGCTCGCCGACGTCAGCGACGCGGTGGGCAACCGCTCGGTCGCCCAGCTGCAGGACGGCGTGCGCAGCGCGGTCGTGGCCGGGACGCTCACGATCCAGGTGTCGGTCACCGACACCGATCCCGAGGTCGCCGCCCAGGTCGCCAACGCGGTCGTGACGCTGCTGCCGCGGTACGACCCGAGCAACGGCGGTTTCGAGTTCACCGTCACCGAGCCCGCCTCGGTCCCGCTCTCGCCGTCGTCGCCGAACATCTCGGTGACCCTGCTGGCCGGTGCCGTGCTGGCCGGCGTGCTGGCCGTGATCGCCGCCGTCGTCCACGACCGCGTGGCCCGCACGGTCGAGACCGCCGAGGACGTCGCGGAGGGCACCGACGTGCGCGTGCTCGGCGTCGTGACCCGCCCGGACGACGCAACCGGCGTTCCCGTGACCGACGTGACGAGCCGGGAGTTCGCCTCGCTGCGCGCCCTGCGCGTGGCCCTGGAGTTCGCGACCAGCGACGAGCCGACGCGATCCCTCGTCGTCGCGCCGGTCGTGCCCGACCCGTGGAGCGGCTGGCTCGAGGTCAACCTGGCGGCGTCGCTCGCCGAGCTGGGCCACCGCGTCCTGCTGGTCGACGCGCACCGCGGCGACCTCACGCGGCACCCCGCGCTCGAGGCCCCCGGCGAGCCGGGTCTGTACGACCTCCTGGCCGGCACGGCCGAGCTGCCCGACGTGGTGCGCAGCGGCCCGGTCGACGGTGTCTCCGTCGTACCGTTGGGCAACATCGACCTGGCCGCCCCGAGCCTGCTCGAGATGCGGTTCCGTCAGCTCGTCGACCAGGTCGACGGTGACCACGACGTGATCCTCGTGCACGCTCCGGCGGTGACCGAGTCCGACGACGCGCGCATCATGGCGATCGCGGGCAGCCTGCTGCTCACGGTGCCGTCCGGCCGGGTCAAGCGCCCGGTCCTGGAGCGGGCGCTGGCCGACCTCCGTGCCGTGCGGATCCGGGTCATCGGAGCGGTGCTGCTGGGCGCGAAGGCGGTCACCCGATGAGCTCGTCCTCGGGCGTCCCCGGCGCGCACACGTTCTGGCCGCCCAGCTTTCCCCACGCCGACATCGACCGGCTGGTCGAGCGTCTCGACTCGGGTGCCGGCGACGGCGACGACGCCGAGCGCCTGCTCCTGGCGGTCACGCGCGAGGCGCAGCGCCTGCGCAGCGCGGTCGTCCGGCTGTCCGCCGCGCGGCTGGCGGCGGCCGAGCAGGAGGCGCACGACATCATGACGCGCGCCCACGCCGACGCCGAGGACGTGCGCCGCCGCGCGCTGCGTGCGCTCGACGACCGGCTCGACGAGGCCGACCACCTGGTGCGGGCGATGCGTCGCTCGTTCCTCGTCGAGCAGAAGGCTCGTGGACACTTCCCGCCGGACGAGCCGGCGGAGGACGACCCCGAGTCGTTCCTCGACGCCGAGTCGGCGGACGGCGGTCACGACGAGCCCGGACGGGACGGTCCGACGTGACGGAGGTCTACGCCGACCGGCGCTTCGCGCGGGAGGGCCCCGTGGCCCGTCCCGCCTCGGCGAAGCGCGCGGTCGACGTCACGCTCGCCCTGCTCCTGCTCGTGGTCCTGTCGCCGGTCATGCTGCTGATCGCGGTCCTCGTGAAGGCCGGGGACGGCGGACCTGTCCTGTTCCACCAGATCCGGGTCGGCCGGCACGGCGCCGCCATCACGGTCCTCAAGTTCCGCACCATGAGGGTCGGGGCCGAGAACGCGCTCGGCGCCGTGCGGCACCTCGACGAGACGGGCGACGGTCCGCTCTTCAAGGTGCGCGACGACCCGCGGGTCACCCGGGTCGGGCGGCTGCTGCGCCGCACGTCACTCGACGAGCTGCCCCAGCTGTTCAACGTCGTCGCCGGCTCGATGTCGCTCGTCGGACCCCGACCGGCCCTGGTGCACGAGGTCGCGAGCTACTCCGAGCAGGAGCGCCGACGTCTGCTCGTGCGCCCCGGCATCACGGGCCTGTGGCAGGTCAACGGCCGCAGCACCCTCGCGTGGGACGACGGGGTGGAGCTCGACCTCCACTACGTCGAGCACCGCTCGATGCGCCTCGACCTCTGGATCCTGCTCCGCACGATCCCGGCCGTCCTCCTCGCCCGCGGGGCGTACTGAGAGAACCGGTGCTCCGCCAGCCGTGGAGCGTGGCGGGGACAAGCGGGCATGGACCACCCAGCGCGGCGCGGACCGGCGGTGATGCGTTCGGGTAGCCCGGGCTACCGACGTGCATCACGCCTTGCAGGGTCTGCGGAGAGATGATGCGTTCGGGTGGTCGTGGCGGCCGCATTGCATCAACGCCGGTCCTCGAAGGTCGAGACGGCAGCGGACCCAGCATCCGGCCCGCTTGCGCCCGTTGTCCTGGCCCGCTTGTCGCCCGCCAGGGACAGCGGTCGCGCTGCGCGCGTCGGTCAGGCGTCGTGGAGGACGGTGGCGCCGGCGGCGATGTAGCGGTGGGCGGCCCAGGCCCAGGGGTGGTCGGAGAACTGCTCCGAGACGTCGATGCCGGACTGCTGCACCGCGTCGGCGGGCGAGAAGCCGGCGACGAGGTGCTGGTGGAAGCTCGTCGCGAAGGCCAGGGCGACGGAGTCGTCGACGGGCCACGTCGTGGCGACCACGCCGCGGGCTCCCGCCGCCAGCAGCGCCCACGTCAGGCCGACCGACTCGCTCGTGGTGTCGTGGGCGCGTCCCGTGGCGCAGGCGTTGAGGATCACGAGGCAGCCGCTGAGGTCCATGCGGAGGATCTCGCCCGCCGTGATCCAGCGGTCGCCCAGCCGCAGGCCCGAGCTCGAGGGGTGCTCGGGCCAGTAGAGCCCGTGGCACGCCAGGTGCACGACGTCGTGGTGCGGCGCCAGCCGCCAGAGCGACTCGACGGAGGCGTTGCCCCCCGTGAGGATCGTGGCGTCGGGATGGATCGCCGCCAGCGCGCGTGTCTCGTCGGCGATGCGGGGCGCGTTCGCGTCGGGCACCATCAGCGCCAGCAGGTGGGAGCGCCTCGTCGACGCGCCGCCGTCGTCGGAGCACATCGAGGTCAGGTCGTGCATGCCGGCGGCGAAGCGCAGCGAGAACGCGGCCGCCAACGTGCGACCGCCGAAGGGCAGCGCCTCGAACGGGACGGGCTGCAGCGACCCGGGGGCCACGACCACGAGCGGCATCTCCTCGAGGTCGGCCATCAGGTCACTGATCGGCCACAGGAGCAGGGTGGCGAGCGTGTGGAGGCTGTGGTGACCCGCCCACCCGGAGCCCGGCCCGGAGCCGGAGTCGGGTCCGACGTCCGGCTCGGCGTCGCGCTGCACCCGCGAGCACTCGGCGTGCCACTCGGCGATGGCCGTCTGCACGTCGGCAGACGCACCGACGAGCCGGCGCGCGTAGACCTGGCCCTCTCGGATGACGAACGCGACGAGGTCGGGGCCGAGCTCGTGGAGCTGGAGCACGGGGCCCTCGGGGACCGGCGGCAGGGCGACGGCGTGGTCCTCGGTCAGCGGCAGGCGGGCGTGCGGGATCTGCTGTCGGATGTCGCGGCGCACGGCGACGTGGGTCGCGCGGATCGCGGCGAGGTCGATCTCGCCGGAGGGGTCAATCAGGTGGTCGAGGGCCTGTGACAGGGTCTCGAGCTCGGCCTCCCGGTGCACCGGGAGCAGCAGCGCGTCCTGGGCGGAGCGGGGGTGCTGGTTCGCGGTGGAGGCGAGGTCGCTGAGGCTCCGGGCCTTCGTGACCGCGGCCCATCGCCACGCCTCGGTGACGGCCTCGGGCGTGCCGATGTCGAGCAGGAGCTCGAGGAGGGCGCGGTCGGCCGCGGCGATGACGAGCAGGTGGGCGAGCGGACGGTACGCACCGTGCACGTGGACCGTCGGTGAGCTGGCGGCGGTCAGAGCCGCGCGGATCTCGTCGACCGCGCCGCGAAGGTCGAGCTGGAGCTGCAGGACGCGTGCCGTCGTCACAGCACGAGCGACCTCGAGACCGTTGAGCTCATGGGTCGTGATGAGGCGTCGAGCCGCGTCGAGGTGACGATGGGCCTCGGCGCCGTGGGGCGCCGACAGGGCCGCAGCGAGCTCCGCGATGGCCAGCAGGGTGTCGTCACCGCTGTCGTGAGCCATGGCCTGGGTGAGCGCGCTGAGCCGCCGGGCCTGTTCCAGGGTCTCGCGGCCGGTGCCGACCAGGAGCGTGCTGAGTCGCAGGAGGGCGATCTCCTGCTGGTGGCGCCGCGAGGACGTCAGGCGCTCCGCCAGGTCGATCTCGCTCGACGCGACCGCCGTGTCGCCGATCACGAGGCCGGCGAGGCCGGACACGACGTTGGCCTGGGCGGTGCCCTCGACCCGGTGCAGGCGAGTGAAGATCTCGCCAGCAGCTCGCGCCTCGAGCCGTGCGTCGTGGGCGAGGCCGGCCTGGAGCAGGGCCTCGGCCATCGCCAGGTCCAGCTCGGCGACCTCGGGCAGGAGGCCCCGCTGCTCGAAGACCGGGCGGACGTCCTCGAGCAGGTGGACGGCCTGCGGCACCCGGTCGAGGCGCACGTAGGCCCGCGACAGGGTCAGGGCGCACCGTGCGGCCGCGACGGGCTGACCCAGGCGGGTCAGCTCCTGCCGGGCCCGCAGCAGGTCGTCGAGGGCACGGTGCGTCATGTCGAGGCTGAGGTACGAGGCAGCCCGCTCGCACGCCGTGCGGGCAGCGAACGCGGCGTCGCCGAGGGAGTGGAAGCGGTTCCACGCGAGGTCGTAGTGGTGGAGCGCGCGGCCGTGCTCAGCCCGCGCCGCCAGGGACAGACCCATCTGGCGGTGCACCCGCGCCCGGATCAGGACGACCTGGCTCCCGTCGAGCGCGGCGGGCGTCGAGGCGGGGAGGTCGTCCAGCACCCCCTCGAGGAGGTCGACCGATCGCTGCGCGTCGCCGTTCAGGCGCAGGAGCCGCGCTCGCGCGATGTCGGTGGAGTACGTCTCGAGGACGAGTCCGGCCGCGAGGAGGTCGTGCCGGGCCGCCTGGATCGCGCCGCCGGCCCGTTCGTAGTCGCCGAGGTCGCCGAGGATCTGGGCGCGCATGAGGGACGCGCGGCCGCTCACGGCCGGGTCGGCGTGGCGCAGTCCGGCGGAGTGCATGCCGTCCAGCAGACGCAGGGCCGAGCGGGGGTCGGCCTGGCGGCGACGCTCGGCCTCACGCAGGGCATGACCATCCGCGCCACCCGCACTCGTGTGCGATGCGGCGAGTCCGGGCTCCCCCCCGGGTCGTCGTACGGTGTCGGTCACGTCGTCATCAGGTGTCAGAACCCAGGTCCAGCCTCGCGTGCAGGGAGGCCGTCGGACTGACGACCCAGACCTCGTCGGTGGCGCGCGCCACGTCGGTGAGCCGGAACTCGCCGTCGACCTCGGGTCGGGCCACGCGTCGGGCGGTGGGGTCCGGGGACGAGAGCACGATCTCGGGGCGCGGCTCGCTGCCGTCCCAGGTCAGGAGCCCGTGGACGTCGACGAGCTCGGGGCGCCGGTGCAGCACCGAGAGGGTCAGGGTCACGCCGCTGCCCTCGAGCACGACGTGGCCGACGCCCTCGCCGTCGGCGGAGCGGGCGCCCGAGGCGACGCGCAGCGGACGTGGGTCGCCGCTGAGCTCGGAGACGGGACCGGTGCCCGGAGGCATCGTCGAGTGTCGGCGGAAGGCGTCGCGCAGGTTCTGGCGGACCTCGGACGGCGGGCTCTCCAGCGGCATCGAGGTGCCCGCCTCGCGGAAGGACCGGATCCACTCGACGGCCTCTGCCGCGCTGGGGGTGGAGTCGACGTGGGCGCGCACCGACGCGGCCGCGGCCTCGTCGAGACGGCCGTCGACCCAGTCGAGCAGGGTCGTGAAGGAAGGATTCGTCATGCCAGGTCCTCCGTCATGAGGGTGCGGAGCCGCTCGAGGCAGCGCCCGCGCAGCGGACCGATGCCGCCGATCGAGCGCCCGAGTCGCGTGGCGATGTCGGCGTAGCTCGGCTCCTCGGGGTCGAAGTAGAGTGCGAGCAGGAGCTCGCGGCAGGTGCCGCCGAGGGTGGCGAGCGCGTCGTGCACGACGGTCTGCGTGTCCCAGAGCTCGTACGGGTCCTCCGTCGCAGGCTCGACGAGCGCCTCGAGCGGGAGGTCGCGGCGCGACGTCGAGCGCACCCGCCAGGCCTGTCGGCGGGCCACGGTCATGAGCCACGATGCGAGGCGCTGGTCGTCCTCGAGCCGGTGCAGCGCGTCGATCAGCGCCACGAACGTCGTCTGCGTGACGTCGGCGGCGTCGTCGCGACTGAGGCCGTTGCGCAGGGCGACGGAGAACACGAGGCGCTCGTAGCGCTCGACCAGGAGGTCCCACGCCGCGGCGTCGCCGGCGCGACATCGCTGCAGGAGCTCGGGGTCGGTCGGCGCGGCGAGCGCGCGGCGGATCGGCTTCGCGGGTCGGCGACGGCCGGCGCCGCCGGGCTCGGCAGGACGGAGCGGTACGACGTCACCCACGGTGGCCCCCGACCGCGGACGGCGCGCCGGTGCGACTCCGCCACGGATGTCGACGAGGTTGAGGGCGTGGTGCACAGGGACTCAGAGGGATCGTGCGCGATCGAGCAGCGGGGGCGCAGTTCGCGCAGGCCTGGCCGTCGTCAGCGGTCTGCGGCCCATGATGCGACGGGGCCCCGTGACGGGTCAACGTCGAGATGGGCCAACTCGCCTGAGGGCGCACGACGGACGGGGGCTGCGCTGCACCCATCGCACGACCCCCATTGCCCAGGTTCGGCCGCACTGTCGGACCGACTCACCTGCTCAACGATCGGGGAAGTTGAAAGGTTTGCAACTTCAAGTGACAAAATTGCGGATGTGAGGCAAGTCTCGCGTCGGTCGGTGTGTCGCGTCACTCGCGGCCGGCGAGTCGTGTACGCCGACGCTGCCAGAACACGATGCCGCCGAAGGCGATGCCGACCACGAGGGAGACCGTCCCGATCGTGGCTCCACGGTTGGCCTTGTCGAAGCCGTCGACCACCGCGAAGCCGTACGCCGCCGCGTCCGTGCCGCCGTCCGAGGGGACGCAGGAGATCGTGACGCCGTCGTCACCGGCGGGCTGCAGAGCCAGCAGGTGCCAGTCGGTGCCCTGCTGCTCCACCACGATGTCGAGGGCCGCGCCGGAGACCGTGTCGCCCTTCGCGTCCGGCTTGTCGGCCGGACGGGTCGTGCAGGTGATCTCCCGGTCCTGCGGCTGGTCGGTGAAGATCGCGAGGGTGCTGCCGCCCGCGTCGATGGGCTCGGTGGCGGGGGCGATCGTGGCCTCTCGCACCCCGTCCCAGGCGCTCGCGGCGACGGCCGTGCCCACCATCGACCCGGCGAGCGCGATCGCGACCGCGACCAGGTACCAGAGGGGGCTCGTGAGGCGCACGGAACCACCTTCTCAGACGCGACCGCGCTCGGCCGGGCACCGGCCGGGGGCCGGGCGTGCGTGTCAGGCCGCGTCGGTCAGAACGTGAGGGTCATCGCGCCCAGGACGGCAGCCGCGAGCTGCGCGTCCCCGTCGATGCCGACCTCGACGTCAGCCGGGCCACGGCGGCCCGCGGCCAGCACGCAGAACGCCTCGGACGTCATGCCGAGCGTCACGTCCGCGACCGTGCCGGGCTCCGCCCGTCGCGCCCGCCCGTCCTCGCCCACGAGCAGCTCGATCGTGACGGCAGCCCCGCCGGTGACGAGCCAGCGCACCATCGTGCCGGCGGGTGCCTTGACCTTCTTGCCGAGGACGAAGCCCATGCCTGCCGCGAACGTGTGGGTCGTGACCTGGGCGCCGAGCGAGCTCAGGTCGCCCGGCACGCCGACGGCCCGACGGATGTCCTGCTCGTGCACCCAGAGGTCGACGGCGCGGTTGCGCAGCAGCGTCTCCCAGGTCCACGGCACGCCGGCGGGGGTGACCGGAGCCGTCTCCGCCAGGTCCAGCCGGGTCGAGGTGAGGAAGTCGTGCCGCTGGGCGGTGTGCTCGCGGAACGACGCGAGGAGGTCGGCGGTGGGGACGTCGCGCCGCTCGGCGACTCCGGCCTCGGTGTAGTCCGAGGCCACGATCGCGATGCCGGCGGGCGGCTCGGGCCGGCCGTTGGCGACCGTCTCGAGGTGCTCCAGGTGCGCGACGACGTCGTGCACCGACCACCCCGGGCAGTCGGTCGGTGCGGCGATCTGCGCCGCGCTCAGCGTCGGCACGAGGTCGACCACGGCGTCGGCTGCCTGCTTCCACGCACCGACGTACATCTCCTGGCTGTCCATGCCCACACTCTGCACCACGGCGACCGGGCGGGGGAGAGGACGGCGAAGGGCCCGCCGGATCGCTCCGGCGGGCCCTTCGGGTCAGGCTCGGTCGTGCGTCAGAACGCGGCCTCGTCGAGCTCCATGACGGAGTCGTCGACGTTCTCGGCCATCGCGCGCTCCGCGGCCAGCTTCGGCAGCGTGTTGCGGGCGAAGAACGAGGCAGCGGCGATCTTGCCCTCGTAGAACGACTTGTCGGCGCCCGTGGCGCCGGCGTCGAGCGCGGCCAGGGCGACGTCGGCACCGCGCAGCAGCAGCCACGCGACCGTGATGTCGCCGAGCACGTAGACCAGACGCGTCGTGTTCAGGCCGACCTTGTAGATGTTCGTGATGTCGCCGTTGGCGTCGGCCGGGTTGGCCGCCATCAGGTCGGTGAACACCGCGCCGAGGATGGCCTCGACGTCGGCCATGCCCTGCGCCAGCAGCTCGCGCTCGGTCTTGAGGCGGCCGTTGCCGGACTCATCGGCGATGAACTGCTTGATCTCGTTGGACAAGTAGCCGATCGCCCGGCCCTTGTCGCGGACGATCTTGCGGAAGAACAGGTCCTGGCCCTGGATCGCCGTGGTGCCCTCGTAGAGCGTGTCGATCTTGGCGTCACGCACGTACTGCTCGATCGGGTAGTCCTGGAGGAAGCCCGAGCCGCCGAACGTCTGCAGCGACTCGGTGCCCAGCAGCACCCAGGAGCGCTCCGAGCCGTAGCCCTTGACGAGCGGCAGGAGCAGGTCGTTGATGCCCTCCTCCGCGGAGGCGTCCTCGCCCGCCGCGTGCTTGAGCGAGATCGCGTCCTGCCAGGTGGAGGTGTAGATCGCCAGCGAGCGCAGGCCCTCGGCGAACGCCTTCTGCGTGAGCAGCGAGCGACGGACGTCGGGGTGGTGCGTGATCGTGACGCGCGGGGCGGCCTTGTCGGCGGCCTGCGTGAGGTCGGCGCCCTGGACGCGCTCCTTGGCGTACTCGAGCGCGTTGAGGTAGCCGGTCGAGAGCGTCGCGATGGCCTTGGCGCCGACCATCATGCGGGCGTTCTCGATGACGCGGAACATCTGGTTGATGCCGTCGTGCACCTCGCCGAGCAGCCAGCCGCGCGCGGCCTGGCCCTCGCCGGTCGAGGAGTCGCCGAAGGTGACCTCGCACGTCGTGGAGACCTTGATGCCCATCTTCTTCTCGACGTTCGTGACGTAGGCGCCGTTGCGCTGACCCGTCAGCTCTCCGGTCTCGAGGTCGAAGTGGTGCTTCGGCACGAGGAACAGGCTCAGGCCCTTGGTGCCCGGGCCGCCGTGGCCCTCGACGCCCTGGGGGCGGGCCAGGACGAGGTGCATGATGTTCTCGGACATGTCGTGCTCGCCCGAGGTGATGAAGCGCTTGACGCCCTCGATGTTCCAGGTGCCGTCCTCGTTGGGGAAGGCCTTCGTGCGGCCGGCGCCGACGTCGGAGCCCGCGTCGGGCTCGGTCAGCACCATCGTGGCGCCCCAGAGGCGGTCGACCATGAACTGCGCGATCTTCTTGTCGCGCTCGACGCCGTTCTCGAAGACGATGCGGGCGAAGGCCGGGCCGCACGCGAACATCCAGATGGGCGGGTTCGCGCCGAGCACGAACTCGGCCGAGGACCAGACGAGCGAGTTGGGGGCCTTCTGGCCACCGATCTCCTCGGGCACCTGCATGCGCCACCACTCGGCAGCCATCCACTTGTCGTAGCTCTCGACGAAGGCGGGCGTCATGGTGACGGAGTAGTTCTCGGGGTCGTAGACCGGCGGGTTGCGGTCGGAGGCGTCGAAGGACTCGGCGAGGTCCTCGCGCGAGATGCGCTCGATCTCGGCGAGGACGCTCTTGGCGGTGTCGACGTCGAAGTCCTCGAACTCGCCCTGGCCGTAGACGTCGCCTCGGCCGAACAGCTCGAAGAGGTTGAACTCGATGTCGCGCAGGTTGCTCTTGTAGTGGCTCATGGCCGTTCCAATCCTGGGGGGTCTGTCGGGTTTCGCTGAAGATGGTCCGGGCGGTCGAGCGTCCCGGCTACTCCAGGGTACTACTTACGAGTAACTTGAGTATCCGCTGGTCAGGGGTGCGCTGGCAAGTCGGCGAAGGACCCGGCTGTTGGCTACGGTGGGGGCGTCGCACCAGGGGGCTGCGGCTGCATCACGAGCGGGGGCTGGGGGCGCGTCATGGGTCGACGACTGGCAGGGCTCGTCGCCGCGGCCGTGCTGTGCGCGTCGTGCGGCTCCCAGCCCGAGGCCGAGCCCTCGCCCGAGCCCGAGCCGACGACAGGGCGCGACACCCAGCCGGGACTGACGAAACGCGACCTGCGTCCGGCGCTCGTCCGCGCCGAGGACGTCCCGCCCACGCACGGCACCGGCTTCCAGCCGTTCTTCGTGCGGCAGGACGACGTGCCCTCCGGCAGCGACGTCGTCAGCGGCGAGCCGGAGTGCGGCGACTACCTCGACGGCGAGCTCGGGGCCCGGGCGCTGCAGCAGGTCGAGTCCGCGTACGGCGACCCGAGCACGACCGTCACCGTCACCTCGCGGGTCGAGTACTTCGCCGAGGGCGACGCCGAGGAGGTGCTCGCCACGGTGCGGGACCTCGTCGAGGCGTGCGACCGTTTCACGATGGAGCTCGAGGGCCAGGAGGTCGAGGTCGACGCGTACCTCTCCGAGCTCTCCGAGATGGACGCGTACGAGGGCCTGGGTGACGACGGCGTGCTGGTGGGACTGCTCGTCATCATCGACGGCGTGCCGTTCCGCGGCACGGCGACGACCTTGCTGCGGGTGGGTGACGTCGTGGGCACGATCGGCATCGAGGTGCCGGCGAACTTCGGGCGTGACCCGAGCCCCGAGCTCGTGACGGTGATGGACGAGAGGCTGCGCGACGTGGTTGCGGCAGCATGACGGTGGACGAGACGAAGGAGACGCCGTGACGACGTGGCGGAGCATGGTGGCAGCAGGGACGACGGTCGTGGCCCTGGTGGTCCTTGCGGCCTGTGGCGGGGACGACCCCGGGCCCGAGCCGACCCCCGAACCGACGACGACGCAGGACGACGACGCTCCCGAGGAGCTCACGGGACAGCAGCTGCGGTCCGCGCTGCTGCGCATCGAGGACATCCCCTCTTCGCTCGGCACCGACTTCGAGAGCGCGCGACAGGCCGAGACGACCGGCGACTCCGACGTCACCGACGGGGCGCCCGAGTGCAGCGAGTACCTGAGCGGCGACTACGGCGGCGAGGAGAGCGACCGCTACGAGTACGAGTTCCGCGACAACGTCGTCGTCACGGCGGTCTACACGACGATCCGCAGCTTCGAGGACGGTGACGTCGACGACGAGCTCGAGGCGATCCGCGACATCTTCGCGGTCTGCGACCGGTTCGAGGTGACGCCGGACGACGTGCCGATCGAGGTGGCGGTCGAGCTGACCGACTTCGCCGACCTGGAGGGCTTCGAGGACCTGGGCGAGGACGGGCTGCGGCTGCACTTCACGCTCTCCGAGGGCGGTGTCCCGACGCGGTCGATGTACTACCACTTCATCCAGATCGGCGACTTCGTCGCGCAGGCCGGCGGGCAGCTGGCCGCCGACGGTGATCCGGCTCCGTTCCTCGAGCTCGTCACGACGGCGGAGGGGAAGCTGCAGGACCTCGTCGACGAGGTGGGGTGATTCGGAGAGATGACGGGCAGGTCGGTGGGAACATTCTCGAGAGCCGACGCATCTGACCGTCGTCACTCCCCGACCTGTGAGGACCCCGAGATGAAGACTCGTGCCCGCCAGCCCCGTTCCCTCCGCCCCCGTTCCCTCCGCCTCGCCGCCCCGGCCGCGGTCCTGTCCGCCCTGCTGCTCGTCAGCGCGTGCGGCGGCGACGACTCCGACCCCGATCCCGACCCCACGCCGTCCGAGACGGCCGAGGACGAGGAGACCGGGCTGTCGAAGGGCGACCTCGAGGACGCGCTGCTGACCGAGGACGACGTCGCCGACCTCGCGAGCGACATCGAGGAGGTCGAGGTCAACGAGGGCGAGATCACCGGTGACGACATCGTCGACGGCGACGAGGCGTGCGCCGCGTTCCTCGACGACGACTACGGCATCGAGGAGGAGGAGAAGGCCGAGACGGAGTTCGAGTCCGAGGCCGACCAGATCAGCGTCTACTCCACGATCGAGTCGTACGCCGAGGGCGAGGCCGCGGAGGAGCTCGAGGCCACCCGCGACCTCTTCTCGGAGTGCTCGACCTTCACGGTCGACCTCGACGGCCAGGCGGTCACGGTCGACGTGCTCACGATCGACATCAGCGACCTCGACGGCTACGACCTCGGTGACGAGGGCCTGGCGGTCGACCTGACCTTCTCGGTCGAGGGCGCCGAGGTGCTGCGCCAGGGCTACACGCTGGTCCGCATCGACGACGTGCTGACGATCAGCGGCGCCGCGACGGTGGGCGACCTCGGCGACGACATCATGCTGACGATCACCGAGGCCGCCGTCGACCGCCTCCAGACCGTCCTCGACGACGCCGCCTGACCCACCCCCTCCTGGGGTGGTTCAGGGTCAGCGCTTGAAGCGCTCGGCGAAGGCGGCGAACTCGTCGCTCGCGAGCGAGGAGGCCTGGGCCCAGGACTCGACGTCGAGGGTCGTGGCGAGGTCGCTGGTCGACGCGACGCGCACCGACTCCTTGACGTCGGCCATGAGGCGGGGGTTGCGGGTCGCGTAGAGCGCGGCGAGCTCGGCGGCGCGTGCCTTCGGGTCGTCGACGAGCTCCTGCGCGAGGCCGAGCCGCAGGGCGGTGTCGGCGTCGACCGGAGCCCCGGCGTACAGCACCGCGGCCGCGTTGCCGGCGCCCAGGCGCTGGGTCAGCATCCACGTGCACCCGCCTCCGGGGTGCAGGCCGATCGCGGTGAACGTCGCGCTGAACTTCGCCTCGGGGCCGGCCACGATGACGTCGCAGGCCAGCGCGATGTTGAGGCCCGCGCCGACCGCCGGACCCTGCACCGCGGCGACGGTCGGGATCGTGAGGTCGCGCAGCGGCAGGAACGAGTCGTACACGCCGAGGAGCACCTGGCGGAGCACGCCGGTCGGGCGCGTGCGGTCGCCGAAGAGGCTGTCGAGATCGGCCCCCGCGCAGAAGGCCCGTCCCTCGCCCGTGACGACCAGCGCCCGCGCCTCCGCGTCGTCCGCCACGGCGTCGATCGCGGCGCGCAGCTCGTCCAGCAGCGGCCGGTCGAGGGCGTTCAGCCGGTCGGGAGCGGTGAGCGTGATGGTGCGGACGCCGCCGTCGGCGGTCAGGTCGACGAGTGACATGGTGCCAGCGTAGGCGGTTAGTCTCGGTCCATGAGCGCCGAGATCGCCGCCGGGATGCCCCAGCTCGAGGGCGTCGAGCACCGCTGGATCGACGTCGACGGGGTGCGTATCCACGTCGCCGAGGCAGGGGTCGGCAACGACGGCCCGCCGATCGTCCTGATCCACGGCTGGCCCCAGCACTGGTGGTGCTGGCACCACGTCATCCCGCTGCTGGCCGAGCGCCACCACGTCGTCGCGCTCGACAGCCGCGGAGCCGGCTGGAGCGACGCGCCGTCGCCCGGCGGCGACACCTACGACAAGCGCGTCGTCGCCGACGAGCTGGCGGCAGTCATCACGCAGCTGGGTCTGGATCGCCCGGTGGTGGTGGGCCACGACTGGGGCGCGTGGCTCGCGATCCTGATCGGCGGTCGTCATCCCGAGCTGACCCGGGGCGTCGTGGCCACCGCGATCGTCGCGCCCTGGGCCAAGATCGAGACCAAGGACCTGTGGCGCTTCCTCTACCAGCCGCTCGTGGGCGGGCCGTGGGGCGCGTTCCTGCAGCGCGGGCTCGGCCAGGTGGTGCTGCGACGCGTGTTCGCGCTCGGGTCGCGCGACGGCAAGCCGTGGTCGGAGCGAGCCGTCGAGCCGTACCTCGCGCGCTTCCGCGAGCCGGCGCGGGCGGCGGCCGGTCGCTCGACCTACGCGACCTTCCTGACCCGGGAGTTCCGAGCCGTGCAGAAGCGCACCTATCAGGCGCCGTACGACCACGTGCCGCTGCTGTTCCTGCCGGGCCGTCGCGACGGGGTGCTGGTGCCGCGCATCGTCGCGGGCGGCCTGGTGCGCCCGACCATGTCGATGCACGTCGTCGACGACGCGGGCCACTGGGTGCCCGAGGAGCAGCCGGAGGTGCTCGTCGAGCACGTCGAGGCGTTCATCGCCGGCCTCGACGCCTGACCCGACGGCCTGGTCCAGTCGGACCAGCGCGGGATGGTCCCTTCGAGCAGTATTCGCCGGTGACGCCCGGATCTGGTCGGCACGGCCCCCGCCGGACGGGAGGATGTGACCTGGCGTGTCGTGTCGACCGCCATCGCCTGATCGGGAGAACTCATGCGTCGTCGTCCTCGTCCTGCCCGCACGCTCGTGAGCCGGATGGCCATCGCCTCGGCCGCCGGCCTGGCCGTGGTCGCCTCCGGCGGCACCGCCGCCCTCGCCGAGGACTCGTCGCCGGCTGACGAGATCGCCCCGGGTGACTCCTCCTCGGTGACCGAGGACGACACCACGCCCGAGACCCCGGTCGAGGAGACGCCCGAGACGCCCGCCGAGACGCAGCCCGAGGGCACCGAGACGGCTGAGCCGGGCACGGACTCCGAGGCGGGCGACGACGCGGCCGAGGAGACCGGCGACGAGGCGGCCCAGCCCCTGGTGCTCGCCGACTACGGCACGCAGAAGGTCCGCATCGGCGTGCAGCAGGCCGACGGCTCCTGGCTCTCGCCGAGTGCGAGCCTGCTCGGCACGACGATGTCGATCACGATCACGGGCGTCACGGACGACGAGGGCCAGCCGCTGCCCGACGAGACCACGTCGTGCGTCGTGGAGTTCGAGGACCGCGAGGACGAGGGCGACGCCTACGCGGACTGCGACGTCGTGAGCGACGAGGACGGCTCCCTGTACCTGGAGGCCGGTGAGTCGGCCACGATCACGGTCACCTCGGTGCCGACCGGTGTCGTCATCGCGCCGACGACCCAGGTCGTGAACCCCTGCCTCACCGACGACTGCCCGTCATTCCCGGACGCGACCTTCGTCGACTTCGACGCCTCGTCGACGCCCGCGGCGATCTCGGCGAGCACCCCGGCCGGCCAGCCGGTCGTGCTCGACGTGGTCGGCCCGATCGACTTCGGCCTCGACAACGCCGTCACGGGCCTGACCGTCACGAGCCAGCCCGGCAACGGCACCGCCGTGGTCACCGGCGACCTCCCGCCCGTGCCCGAGGAGCCGGTCGACCCCGAGGGTCCGGGCGAGGAGGGCCCCGGCGGCGGCGGCCCGGTCCCGGAGCTGGCCCTGGCGCAGGCCCCGGTCGTCGCGGCCGCGCCGTCCGGGACCGCGCGCATCGTCTTCACGCCGAACGCCGGCTTCGTGGGCACCAACACCTTCGGCTACGCCATCGCGACGCAGAACGGCACGCTCACCGGCACGGCGACGATCACCGTGACCGCCGCGGCCGTCACGCCGCCCGTCGTGACCTCGCCGGTCGGCTCGGGCCTCGGCACCGGAACCGGTCGCCCGGTCCGCGCCGGTGGCACCCTGCCCAGCACGGGTGGCCCGGCTGCGGAGCTGCTCGCTCTCGGTGCGGTCCTCGTGGTCGCCGGTGCGGGCGTCGGGACGATGGCGGCGCGCCGCCGGTCGGACCGCGAGCGTGCCCTCGTCGGCTGACCCGAGGTCGGTCCCGGCCGGGCTGACGCAGGTCGTCGCGCTCGGCCCGGACGACTTCCCGGTGTGGCTGGCCGTCCTCCTCTCGGAGGACGGCCAGGACCCGCCCCCGGTGGTGCTGCCCGAGGCGGCGGCGACCGAGCGGGTCGGCGACGCCTGGCTGACCCGCGCCCGCCTCGGCGAGGTCGGACAGGTCACCGCGATCGAGGTCAGCGCCCTGGTGGCACCGAAGGCCCCGCCGATGTGGTTCGCCGAGGTGCCCGAGACGGGCCCGCCGCGGGCGCTCAACCTCGTGGCGTTCGCGGGCTTCGACGTCGAGCCCGGGTCGGTGCTCGACATGGCGGCCCAGCTCGAGGTCAGGGGCCTGTCGGGCGAGCAGCAGATCGGCGCGATCCGCTGGTACCCGGACACGGGTGAGATGGACCAGGCCTACGTGGCTCCCGACTGGCGTCGGCGCAGCATCGCCACGGCGCTCATGGGTGCGTGCGCGACGTACAACCTCGCGATCGGGAAGCCGATGGGCTGGGGCGACGGTCAGCGCACCGCGATGGGCGAGAAGTGGCGCAACAGCCACGGCTGGGGTCACCGCGCCGCCGACCTGGAGGCCCTCGCGCCCCCGATGACCCCGCCCGACCAGCGCTGACCCTCGACAGGAGAACCGCGACTCACCAGGATGGTGGCACCGCTACCTCTGGAGGAGTTCCGTGCGCCAGGTCATCGTCACCGCGTTCGTGTCGCTCGACGGGGTCATGGAGGCCCCGGGCGGCGAGCCGGGCTATCGCAACTCCGGCTGGACGTTCAAGGACGTCGAGTTCGTGCCCGAGGCCTACGAGATCAAGGGGACGGAGCAGGCCGAGGCGGGAGCGCTCCTGCTCGGCCGCACCTCGTACGAGGCCTTCGCCCCGGTCTGGCCCACGATGGAGGAGTTCGCCGCGTACAACGCGATGCCGCGCTACGTCGTGTCGACCACGCTGCAGTCCGACGACGATCGCTGGCCGGCCACGATCCTCCGGTCGGTCGATGACGTGGCGGCGTTGAAGGAGACTGACGGCGGGCCGATCTCGGTCCACGGGAGCGCGACGCTCGGAGCGTCGCTCGCCGACGCGGGCCTGGTCGACCGCTACCACCTGCTGGTCTTCCCCCTGCTGCTCGGCGCGGGGCGTCGGCTGTTCAGCCAGGCCGACCAGGACACGGTGAAGCTCCGGCTCGTGGACCACGCGGTCTACGCCAACGGCATCCAGAAGCAGGTCCTCGACGTCGTGCGCTGACGCCGTGGCTCGGTCACGCTTGCCGGGCAAGGGCCTACGACCGCCGGAAGCGGTCCATGGCTCGGCGCTCGCGCTTCGTCGGGCGTCCCGCTCCCGGGTCGCGCCGCGGCATCGCGAGGCGCACCTCGCGCGGCTCTGGCGGCGGGGAGTGGTCCTCGTAGCACTCGACCGCGACGCTGGCGCCGACGCGCTTGCTGAGCAGTCGCTTCACGACGACCACCCGCACGCCGCCCGGCGTGGTCGCCTCGATGCGGTCGCCCACGCGGACCGGCTGCGACGGCTTGGCACGCTTGCCGCCGAGGTGCACGTGCCCGCCCTTGCAGGCCGTCGTCGCGGCCGATCGGCTGCCGAACAGACGCACCGACCACACCCACGCGTCGAGGCGCACGCTCGCCGTTCCGGCGTCCGGGGTCGATCCGCTCACGCGCCCGAGCCTACGTGCGGCACGCTGGTGCCATGGACATCGAGGACGTGCCGATCACGGGCGACATGATCCGCCTGGGCCAGCTGCTGAAGTTCACCAACGTGGCCGAGTCGGGAGCGGACGCCGCCGCGATCGTCGCGTCGGGTGACGTCACCGTGGGCGGCGAGGTCGAGACGAGGCGTGGCCGACAGCTGGTCAAGGGCGACGTCGTCGAGATCGCGACCCCGCTGGGCACCACGGCGTTCCGCATCGCCTGACCGTCAGGTCGGCGCCGGGGGCAGCTCGCGCGGCCGCAGGCCGACGACCGCCGCCAGGATCAGCACCCCACCGACGACCGCCGTCGCGGTCAGCTGCTCGTCCAGGAGGATCGCGGCGAGCGCCGCGGCGCTGAGCGGCTCGACGAGCGTCGCGACGGTGGCCGCCGAGCCGGAGGTCGTGCGCAGGCCTGCGTAGAGCAGCCCGTAGGAGAGCGCCATCGTCGCGACACCGAGGTAGACCAGCAGTGCGAGGGCGTCGGGCTCCGTGCTGATGACGGGCCCGGACCCGAGGGCGGCGACCACGAGGAACGGCGCGAGGGCCACCGCTCCGACGCTCGTCGCACACGTCGTGAGGGCAAGCGGGTCGATCCCGCGGGCCAGGTGGTGACCGAGCACCGTCGTCGCCGCGTACACCGCGCCGGACGCCACCGCGAGCACGATCCCGAGCACGGGGGCGTCGCCGGCTCCGCCGTGACCGGCGGACGCCACCGAGACCAGCACGAGACCCGTGAGGGCGGAGACGAGCACGACGACCTCGCGCGCCGTGGGTCGCGTGCCCGCACGGGTGTGCTCCCACGCGGCGGCCAGCACCGGTGCGAGGCCGAGCGAGACGACGGTCGCGACGCTCACGCCGACGGCGAGCACCGACAGGAAGTACAGCGCCTGGTAGACCGCCGTGCAGCACCCGAGGGCGACGACGAGGGCGGGTTGCGCCCGGAACGTGGCGACGACCGAACCGAGGCGGCGGGCGACGAGAGCCAGGCCGAGCAGCGCTGCCGTGGCGACCAGCATCCTCCACGCGCTGGTCGTCATCGCGCCCAGGTCGTGGCGGTCGTTCAGGACCGTGACCACGAGGCCGCCGGTGCCCCAGAGCAGCCCGGCGGCGCACACCTGGGCCAGCCCGATGGCCGACGAGCGCTGCCCGTGCCCGACGTCGCTCGTCACGACGTCAGCCTAGAGCGCCGCCGTTCCGGGACCTCTGGCCTGGTGCGCCGCGTACATTGGTCCCTGCCTGGGGGAGACAGGGAGGTGGTGCGGATGAGCATCGACGACGTGCTGGCCGAGCACCACGTGCTCGACGACCCGCCCGAGGAGTGGCGCTCGATCGTCGAGCTGGCCGCGTTCATGGCGCAGGTGCCCATGGCGACGGTCAACATCCTCACCGACGAGTCACAGCACCAGATCTCCGCCGTGGGCTTCGACGCAGCGATCTCGCGTCGCGAGGACTCGATGTGTCGCGTCGCGGTCGAGTCGGGCGAGGCGATCGTCGTGGAGGACGCCCGCGTCGACCCCCGGTTCCAGGACAACCCGTTCGTGACGGGCGCCCTCGGATCGGTCCGGTTCTACGCGTCCACCCCCCTGCGGCTTCCGTCGGGCGACGTGATCGGCACGCTGTGCGTGTTCGACGAGCAGCCGCGGGCGATCGAACCGGAACGGCAGGAGTTCCTGCACACCCTGGCCGACCGGATCGTCGACGTGCTCGGCCTCGCCCAGCGCAACCGCGAGCTGCAGGAGTCGCTGCGTCGCACCGAGGTGCTGCGTGACGAGCTCCGTCGCTCCAACGACCACCTCTCGGCGTTCGCCGGGCAGGTCAGCCACGACCTCGCCGGCGTGCTGTCGACCGTGACGATGTCGCTCGACGTCCTGGACGAGCAGCTCGCCGCCGCTGACGAGAGCTCGGAGTCGGTGCAGTTCTGGGTCGACACGGCCTTGCGCGGCAGCGAGCGCATGGCCGCAATGGTCAGTGACATCCTCGCGTTCGCGCGCGTCGGTGGCTCGCTCGATCGCAAGCCGCTCCACCTCGACGCCGTGGTCGAGTCGGTGCTGCTCGACCTCGGCATCCCGGCCGACGACCCGCGTGTCTCCCGGACGCCCCTGCCGGTCGTGGAGGGCGACGCGACGCAGATCGGCTCGGTCATGCAGAACCTGATCTCGAACGCCCTGAAGTTCGGCGGGGACGAGCCGGTCGTGGAGATCTCCGCGATGCGCGAAGGGGCGGTCTGGGAGGTGCAGGTCGCCGATCGGGGCGTGGGCATCGAGCCGGCGGACGTGGCGCGGGTCTTCGAGCCGTTGGTCCGTGCGCGCGACGACGTGCCCGGCTCCGGCATCGGTCTGGCCACGTGCCGGCGCATCATCCAGGCGCACGGCGGGACGATCGGTCTGCGGCCGCGCGAGGGCGACGGCATCGTGGCGTGGTTCCGCCTGCCCGCGGTGGTGGAGGTCCTGGCGCCGGAGTCCGTGATCCCTCCGCGAGCGGTGAGTCAGCAACCTCTCAGGGGTGCCTGAAGGGTGCTGGTCCACCGCTCCGCGCCGGGTTCCTGACCCGGGGTCCTACGACTGGGCGAGGTGCTCGAAGGACTCGGAGCCGATCGCGACGAGCTCGGCGTTGGTGAGGTCGAGCTCGCCGGCGAGACGAGCCGTCACGAGCTCGGCGAGCCCGGCGACGTAGAGCAGTCCCTGCGCGCGGGCCCGCGCGGCCGTCCACGTCGACGGTCCGTAGAGCCCGGCCGCCTCGCTCACGACCAGGTCGGCGAAGATGCCGAGCAGCTCGCGACGTCGGGCACGCAGGGTGGGGTGCGCGTTCGACTCCACGAGCGCGACGCGCGCGCTGACGGGATGGTCGTCGACCCACGCGACGAGGGCCGTCAGCGCGGCAAGCACTCGCGCCGTCGCGGGACCGCCGGTGTGCTCGATCGCCTGCACGACGACGACGGCGATCTCGTCCGAGACCGTGTCGAGTGCCGCGACGAGGGCGGCCTCGCGACCCCGGAAGCTCTCGTAGAAGTAGCGCTCCGTCAGCCCGGCCTCGACGCAGATCGCGGACATCGTGGTGGCGTTCTCGCCCCGACCGCCGAGCACGGAGATCGTCGCCGTGACGAGGCGTGCGCGGCGCTCCGTCCGGCGGTCGTCCGCAGACTGTCCGCCGTAGCGTCGCGCGGGCTCGGAGGAGGTGCTCACGGCAGCATCCTGCCACCGCCCTCTTGACACGAGGTGACCGGCGTCACAAACTGACAGGACGTCCTGTCAGATGGAGATCCGATGACCGTCACCTCGCCCGGCCCCACCCGCGTCCCCCGTCGCCGGGCCGTGCCCGTCGTCGGCCCCACCCTCGCGTACATCGCCGATCCGCTCGCCCTGATGCGCGACCAGCATGACCGGTTCGGCGCCGTCTCGGAGATGCCGTTCCTCGGTCGGACGTGGACGGTGCTGACCGGCCCGGACGCGTGTGGGGAGGCCCTGCGCAATCCCGAGAAGGCCTTCAGCAACGAGCTCGGGTGGGACTACCTCGTCGGCCCGTTCTTCAACCGCGGGCTGATGTTGCTCGACTTCGAGGAGCACCACCGCCACCGCCGCCTGATGCAGGAGGCGTTCACGCGCGACCGGCTCCACGGCTACGTCGACGGGCTCGGCCCCGCGATCTCGCGCGGGCTCGACGCCTGGACCCCCGGACCCGAGGTGCAGGTCTATCCGGCGCTCAAGCAGCTCACGCTGGACCTCGCGACCCAGATCTTCATGGGCGGCGCCGACCTGATCGACCGCCAGGAGATCGACCGCGTGAACCGCGCGTTCATCGCGTGCGTCCAGGCCGCGACCGGGTTCGTCCGCGCGCCGGTGCCCGGCACGCGCTGGGGCCGGGCCACCCGCGGGCGGGCCCTGCTCGAGGAGTTCCTCGGGCGGCAGGTCGAGGCCAAGCGTGCGTCCGACGGGGACGACCTGTTCTCCGTCCTCACGCGACTGACCGACGACGAGGGCTCGTCCTTCTCCGACGAGGACGTCGTCAACCACATGATCTTCCTGCTGATGGCCGCGCACGACACGAGCACCATCACGGTGTCGACGATGATGCGTTTCCTCGGTCAGCACCCGGAGTGGCAGGAGCGGTGCCGCGAGGAGTCGATGGCGCTCGGTGAGCACCCCGACTTCGACGAGCTGGCCTCGCTGACGTCGCTCGACCTCGTCATGAAGGAGTCGTTGCGACTCGTCCCGCCGGTGCCCGTGCTCGCTCGCCGCACCGTCAAGGACACCGAGATCATGGGCGTGCCGATCCCCGCGGGTCGGCTGACGGCCGTGATGGTGCACCTGCAGCACCACATGGAGGAGTACTGGCCCGACCCGGAGCGGTTCGACCCGGGTCGGTTCGCCGACGACCGTCGCGAGGACAAGGCGCACCGGCACGCGTGGGAGCCGTTCGGTGGCGGTGTGCACAAGTGCCTCGGCATGCACTTCGCCGGAGCCGAGGTCCGCGCGATCATGCACCAGCTGCTGCGCCGGTACCGCTGGACCGTGCCCGCCGGCTACTCGACCCCCCTGAACTACGGCTCGCTGCCGTTCCCGGACGACGGACAGCCCGTCGACCTCCGCCCCCTTGCCCCGCAGAACGAAACAGGAGCCCGTCGATGACCCAGGAACTCACCGGACGCGTCGTCGTCATCACCGGAGGTGCGCGCGGCATCGGTCGCGCGACGGCCGAGCGTCTCGCCGCAGCCGGATGCACCGTCGTGCTCGGCGACCTCGACGCGGCCCTGGCCGCGACCGTCGCGAAGGCGATCGGTCGTGGCGCCGTGTCGGCGGAGCTGGACGTGACGTCGGCGGAGTCGTGGCGGACGTTCCTGGCCGCGACCTCCGAGGCAGGTCCCGTCGACGCGCTGGTCAACAACGCGGGCGTCATGCCGATCGGCTCGCTGCTGAAGGAGCCGGACGAGGTGACGCGCACGATCGTCGACGTGAACCTGCACGGCGTGATCCACGGGACCAAGGCGGTCGTGCCGGGCATGGTCGAGCGCGGCCACGGCCACGTCGTCAACGTGTCGTCCGCCGTCGGTCGCGTGGCGGTCGCGGACGGCGCCACCTACTCGGCCTCGAAGTTCGCGGTCGTCGGCTTCAGCGAGGCGATGCGCAGCGAGCTGCGGCCGCAGGGGGTCGACGTGAGCGTGGTGCTCCCGACCGTCGTGCAGACCGAGCTGTCGGTCGGCGTGCCCGCCGCGAAGGGCGTGAGGCCCGTGACGGCGGACGACGTCGCGAAGGTCATCGAGCAGGTGCTGCGCAAGCCGAAGGCCGAGGTGTGGGTGCCGCGCTGGAGCCAGGCGATCGTGAAGGTCACCGGCGCGCTCCCGCGTGGAGTGCAGGACGCGGTGAGCCGGGCGATGGGTGCCGACCGGGTCTTCAAGGCGGCTGACTCCTCGAAGCGCGAGGCCTACGAGGAGCGCGCCCGGCGCTCCTGACCCGCACGACGTGGTCAGCCCGGCACCGCGAACGGCCGGAAAACCATGTCGAAGTGACCACATCGGGCGGCGCTGGTCCGCCACACTGGCGCACGTGCCCGCCGAGATCGTCGTCCGTCGCCTGCGCACGCGGGGTGCGCCCGGCGTGATGCGGGTGGCCGTCGACGGTCGAGCCGTCGCCTCGCTCAGCCGCCGCGAGTCGGCGCGGGTCCCGGTCGACCCCGGCCCGCGGGTCCTGACGGCCGAGATCCAGGGCATGCCGCTGCCGCCGGTCGAGATCGACGTCGCGGAGCAGGAGTCCGTCGCGGTCGACCTCTGGATGCCCGCAGCGATCCTGTTCGACCTGCACCACGCCACGATCCGTGCCTCGGTGCGGGGCGTGGTGGTGCCGTCGCCGGCCGCGCTGGAGAGCCGTCGCGCCGGTCGGCAGCTGCGGCGAGCCGGCCGGTGGCTCGCGGTGGTCCTCCTGCTCGCGGCTGCGTCCTGCGCCGTCCTGGTCGGGGTGCGCGGCTGACGCTCAGCGGCCGGTCCAGCGGGGTGCCCGCTTCTCGGCGAACGCGGCAACTCCTTCGCGGGCGTCGTCGGACAGGATGACGGGGCTCGCCATCTCGCTCTGCCGCGCGAACCCGTCCTCAGGTGCCCAGGTCGGCGCGGCGTCCACGATCTGCTTCCCGACCGAGACCGAGAGCGGTGCGTTCGCCGCGATCCGGGCCGCGAGGTCGAGCGCCTCCGCGAGCGCAGTGCCCGGCTCCACCAGCGAGTTGACGAGTCCCAGCTCGGCCAGGCGGGCGGCCGGCAGTGCGTCCGCGACGAGCGCGAGCTCCATCGCGACCGGTCGCGGCAGGCGCACCGCGGTGCGCCAGAGGCCCCCCGCGGCGGCGAGCAGGCCGCGCTTCGCCTCGGGCAGCCCGAACGTCGCGTCCCGCGCGGCCACGACGAGGTCCGCGCACAGCACCAGCTCGAAGCCGCCCGCGAGCGCGGGTCCCTCGACCGCGGCGATGGTCGGCTTGGTCGGCGGCTCGGCGGTCAGGCCGAGCGGTCCACGGCGATCGGTCACGGGGATCTCCCCGCGGTGGGCTCCCGACAGGTCCATGCCGGAGCAGAAGCTGCCGTCGGCCCCCGTCAGCACGATCACGCGCACCGACGCGTCGGCCTCGGCGTCGTCGACGGCGCGCTCCAGGGCGAGGGCCATGGGTCGGTCGACGGCGTTGCGCACGGCGGGTCGGTCGAGCGTGATGACGAGGACCTCTCCGTCGTCGCCGTGCCGCTCGGTGCGGACCGTGGCGTCGGGCGGCGAGGGCAGGTCGGCGGCGGGAGCGTCGTCGAGGACGAGCAGGTCGCCCTCGAGCCGGATCGTGCGGCGCAGCGGGTCGGTCTCCGTGAGGAGCGCGATGTCGGCCGGGTCCTCGCGGCGCAGCAGCACGCGGTCGCCGCTCGGGGTGATCGCCGAGACGATGATCGCCTCCGGGTCGTCGGCACGGCCGAACGGCACGGTGACGGCCTCGACCACCGCCGAGCCGTCCAGCACGGCGAGTGCCGTGCGTGCCGGCGGGCGCTCGAACGCCGGCTTCAGGTGGGCGAACGGCCGCTGCGGCGGGGTGGCCGAGTAGACGCCGAGGGCGTGCTTCGTGGCGTACCAGCCGAGGGAGCTCGACAGCCCGACGTCCTCCGGTCGGTCGCGCAGCAGCGGCACGATGGTCGAGACCGCGTGGAGCCCGTAGTTGTTGCCGGGTCCCCCCGCCGAGGTGAGGCCGCCGGTCACGGTGAGCGGCCGGGCGGGATCGGCCCACGGCAGGCCCAGTGCCTTCGCGCCGAGCTGCACGGCCGCCGGGAAGCAGGAGTAGAGGTCGATCGGGCCCAGGTTCTCGGCCGTGACACCTGCGTGGTCGAGGGCCGCCGATGCGGCCGCCGCGATCGCGGGCGACTCGGCCAGGTCGGCGCGCTCGCTGACGAACCACTCGTCCGTGGCCGACGCCCCCGCGTGCAGGAAGACCCAGCGGTCCTGCGGGACGCCGGCGGCCTGGGCCGCCGCCACGCTCGTGACGATGACGCCCGCAGCGAGGTCGACCTGGAGGTTCGCGCACATCAGCTTCGTGTACGGGTCGCTGATGCGGCGGTTCTCCGGCGTCGGGTCGGCGATCTCGTCGGCCGACCGGGCCGTCGGGTCCCAGGCGTAGGGGTTGTCGGCGGCGACCGAGCTGGCTCGCGCCCACAGGTCGGCGATCTCGTCCTGGTGCGCCTCGGCGGTGGTGCCCTCGGCGGCGCGGAGCGCCGACTCGATCAGGGCGTAGACGTAGATCGGTGCACCGAGCCCGACCCCGGTCTCGACCTCGTTGTTCGCCGAGCGGTCGTTCCCGATCTCGCGGTCGGGCGCGGCGCCCGCAGGCTGACGGGTCCAGTCGGGGTCGCGCCCGAGCTTCTGCAGCGCTGCCACGGTCGAGCCGGCCTCGGCCCCGGAGACCAGCACGACGTGCGCGGAGCCGTCGACGACCTGCTGAGCAGCGTCGTTGAGCGCGAGCTGCGCGCCGTCGCCGCCGTACTGCGAGGTCTGCACCGTGGCGGCGTCCGCGGCACCGACCAGCTCGGCGACCGCGCCGGCCTGGTCGCGGTAGGCCCACGAGGCGCTGGGCACGGCGTAGACGACGTCGGCCGCGGCCAGCAGGTCGACGGACGCGCCGGCGTCCTCGGCCGCCTTCCGCAGGGCTGCCGCCGACAGGGCCGTCGGCTCGAGCGGTGCGTCGAGGTCGGGGGTGCGCTGGACGAGCTGCCCCACGCCGATGACGACCGGGGTGGTCGGGTCGAGCAGCGTGTCCGTGCGTTCGTAGAGGACGGGCTCGTCCGGCACCCTCAGCGTCGCGGCACCCCCCTCGAGCAGGGAGGCGAGCGCGGCGAGCGACTCCTGCAGCGCGGTCTCGACGCTGCGCACGGCGGTCAGGCCGATCGGCCCACGGACCGGAGCGCCGTCGAGGGCGCCGTCCATCCGCACTGCGGCACCGCCGGCGTGCGGGGCGATCGAGCACCACAGGCCGACCGTGATGCCCATGGGGCCGGTCCCGCGGAGCGCGAACCCCGAGTCGTCGGCCTTCTGGGCGTGCCAGCGCGCCTGGGCAGGGATGTCCATGAGCGAGATCTGCTGCACGAACTCGACGCCCTGGTCGATGCGCTCGGGGCGCTCGCCGCGCCACGCCACGTGGAGCGTCAGCCAGTCGGGGGTGCGCGCGAGGTCGCGCACGAGCTCGGCGACCGCGGCGGGCGAGGCCGCGACGAATCGCTGGGCGCTCACGGTCCGGGCGTACCCGGCGACGCCGTCGGGTGCGGGCAGGTCCACGGCCACGTCGCCGAGGTCCGCAGCGTCCCGCGAGCCGGGAAGGACCCGGCCGATCGCGTCGGTGGCCGCGTGGGAGAGGGCCCGGGCGACGACGCGAGCGCTCTGGGTGTGGCGGGCCATGGGGCTGCGGGAGGAGGGAGACATCGAGATCCTTGTTCGGTCTGATCAGACTGTTTAGTCATGATGCGGGACGGGGCACGGCCTGCGCAAGCCGCTCGGGGCCCGCTGGGACGCGACGGGCGTCGACTAGGGTGCGGCCATGGTGGCGACGCGACGCGCGCAGCAGCAGCGGGCGCTGACGACGCGCGCGCGTCTGATCGAGGCCGCCTTCGACGGTCTCCTCGAAGACGGCTACGCCGCCACGACCGTCGGTGCGGTCCAGGCCCGGGCGGGCGTCGCCCGCGGCACGCTGCTGCACCACTTCCCGACGCGCGGCGACCTCATGGCGGGCGTCGTGGAGGACCTCGTCGAGCGGCGTCTCGAGGTGCTCGGCACCTCGCTGCCGGCCGGGCCGGAGGTGGCGTCGTGGGACGAGGTCGTCGACCTGGTCTGGCGAGCCCTCCGCAGCCCCGCCTACACCGCGGCCCTCGAGCTGTGGGTGGCCGCGCGGACCGACCCGGAGCTGCGCGACGCCCTCCTGCCCCTGCAGCAGCGCATCTTCGCCGCCGTGCACCGCAGCATCACGCTGCTGGTCGGTGAGGACCACCCGCAGGCGCCGATGCTCGTGCAGTTCACGATCGACCTGCTGACCGGCTCGCACCTGGCCGGGGTGCTGGAGCCGCGCCTCGGCACCGACCGCGTCGTCGAGGCCTGGAAGGTCGCCCTCCGCACTCTCGCCGACGCCTGGGACACCGACGCCTGATCAGCCGTTCCCCGCCCCCGTGACGCGGTGCACCGTCAGCTCCGGGACGAGGTCCGGCCCCGCGTGCGGCGTCGCGGACGGGAAGTCGAAGACGCCGAGGATCAGCATCATCGGGTAGTCGGGCGACTGCGTGGACGACGCGACGTGCTCGCCGTCGATCGACCAGTCGATGCCGTCGGGTCGCCAGTCGACCGCGTACACGTGGGGCTCCGCCACGTCGATGCGCCGACGGGGGGCGGCGAACTCCTCCCTCAGCTGCGGGTCGCGGAACGCGTGGACGCCACGGCCCACCTCGGCCGTGCCGTCGGCGAGGCTCGAGCCGAACACCTCGACCAGGCAGATCTCGCCGCACCGCTCGGGCTCGTCCTCCAGGCCCACCATCCACGCCGAGAACATGGAGCCCGGGCCCACGCGGGCGCTGCACTCCACCTCGATGCGGCCCAGGTGCGGCACGAACCCCATGAGGGTCGGCTGCTCCTCGCGGACCAGGAGGCCCTCGCGGAACGGCTGCTGGCCCCGCGTGCTGCCGACCGGACCGGACCAGCTGCCGCTCTGCACGGCCGAGATCCGCAGTGGTTCCTCGTGCAGGTCGGGGCACCAGAGCGGATGCTGCGGCGGGATGCTCAGGCGCAGGCCGTCGGGGCCGAGGGCGTAGGTGGCCGCCGAGGCCGCTCGCGAGCTCCAGGCCGGCAGGTACGACGCGACCCATCGGGACGGATCCAGGCCGGGTCCGTCGAAGCGCTCGTCCATGGACCCATCATCGCCGTGCGGCTGCCTCGTGGACAGTGGTCGACCTGCCGCGGACCACCGTCACCGCGACGATCGCGAGGCAGATCGCGGCAGCGACGACGTCGGCCACGAGCTCGGCGCCGGCGCCGACCTGGTCGTCGTAGGGCTCGGACCAGAACGGCATGACGACGCCGACGAGGATCGATCCGAGAACCAGGGCCAGCGTGTGTCGGTCGGTCCAGCGGGTGCTGCGGGACCAGGTGCCGATCGCAGCGATCGTCGCGGCCGCGACGCAGATCCCGACGACGAGGGCGCTGGAGCTCTCGCCCGGGAGGTAGAGCAGGTAGGCCAGGAAGCCCCAGAGCACGAGCACCCAGGGCGGCGGGACGCGTCGCTCGGTGGAGCGTCGGCTCCGCCATCGCAGGGCCGCCGTGACGAGCGCGGCGACCGTGACCAGGGCGACGAGCGACTGCACGGGTCGGGCCTGGAAGCCGTTGCCCGCCTCCTCCTTCACGCCCAGGTGGTTGACGAGCGTCGCGAGGGCATAGAGGCCGGCGAAGACCCAGGTGGTGCGGCGCGTCAGCCACGGTTCGGACCCGTGACGCGACCACGTCTCGGCCACCATGATCGGCGCGGCGATGCTGGCGACGACGTGCCCGGCCGTGAAGGCCAGGAGGTAGTAGAGGCTGACGTCGATCCCGTCGACGTGAGCCGGGTGCTGGAAGTCGAAGCGGTCGTACGCGGGGTTGAACAGCGACTGGTCGACCAGGCCCGCCTGGAGCACGCCGAAGGCGGCGGCCAGCAGGAGGATGGTCGGCCACCCGCGGCCGCTGCGCCGCGCGATCTCCCGGATCAGCAGCGCCGCCCCGCCGTACATCGGTGCCAGGAACAGCAGGATCGCCGGGATGTCCGTGAACGGGTACCCGCCCCACGACATCTCGGCGAACCACGGCGCGGCGACCAGGACGATTGCGACCGGGGCCCACCTCGTCGACTGCGCCATGTCGTCCAGCCTAGGAAGACCGACGGCTTGAAGCATCGGGCTTTCGGCTCGTCGTCTCCGCCGAAAGTTCCGACTCCTGTCTCGGCCTCCTTCCGTTTCTTGTCACGCGCGTGACAACTTTTCGGCCTTCTCCCGGATCTCGCGAGCTCGACCTTCCGGAGTGCCGGACGTGACAACGAGGTTGGGCCCGTCCGAGGTCGACCAGGCACGCGTGCCGCGAGTGACGAGAGCTGCCGTCATGGATGACGACGAGTACCGGGTGCTCTACGAGCGGTTGGCGCCGAAGGTCAGGAGGTACGCCGCACGTCAGGTCTCACCTGACCGGGCGAAGGACGTGGTCGTCGAGACCTTCGAGGTGGTCTGGGCCAAGCGAGCCGGCGCTCCGGCCGACCCCGACTCGGCCGCAGCGTGGGCGTTCGGCATCGCCAAGAACAAGGTGCGCCAGGCCGTGCAGGAGCGGACCCGGAAGCATCACGACCACCGGTTCGTCGACGATCGCCACCAGCTCGCCTCCGATCGGGACGACGTCCAGGTCAGCGTGGTCGAGCACGAGCGGGCCATGTGGATCCACGGCCAGCTCACCACCAGGGATCGGCAGCTGTTCGACCTGGTCTTCGTGCGTGGACTCGACCGGGTGACGGCCGCCCGCCTCCTCGGCATCACCGCGGGCACTCTCGCGACGCGGGTGTCGCGGCTCCGTGCCCGACTCACAGCCCTCGGCGCGCGGTTCGACGCAGACTCCTAGTCCCGGGCGGGGGATGGCGCGGGTGCACCTCTCAGGTGCTCTGGTCCGCGTGCTCGGCCATCATGGCTGGCCGGGTCCGAGAAGCCGCCAGCCGTTGCCGTCGAGTACCTGAGCCATGGACGCACCTGCCGAGGGCATGTAGTCCAAGGTCCGGAAGGTGAGCTGGGTGACGAGCCAGCCACCATCTGTCCGTCGCAGGTCGAGTCGATGAGTCACCCAGGTCTGGAAGGTGTCGTCTCCCTCGAGGCCCAACGTCAAGGCGACCTCGATCGACATGGCACCTTCATCGACCTGGGTCCTCACGTAGGACGGCTTGTCAGTCCTCCAGATGCGTCTGACCTCGGAGTCATTGTTGAGGGCCAGGCTGGTCTCGAAGTAGTCAACGGTGGCAGGGTCCGCGTCCTCGGCGACGAGCGTTTCCACCATCTCGCCGACGTCCATCGGTTCGCGGGTGTCGATCACCAAGTGAAGAAGCGCGACGGCGAACCCCTCGGCGACGGTGCGGCTATCGTCCCCCTCCGAGAGGTCCTTGGTCAGTTTGAGGCTCGGGAGCCCGGATGGAGCATTCGGTGCGTCGTCGAACTCCCCCGGTGTCGAGAGCGGCTCACCTACGGCCAGCTCGGTCAGGTGACTCCCATCGTTCGGCAGCAGCGAGTTCCGGTCCTGCGATTCGCTGTTGCCTGGTTGGTGGAGCGCGAACGCCGCAAACACGATGGCGGCAGCAACGACCAGCCCGCCTCCGAGACCAGCGCGTCGTCGATTCACGGATGTGTCCTCGCAATCAGTGCATTGCTGAAAACAATGGCGTATCCAAGCTGACCTGAACTGTTCGGATGGAAACTGTTCTCAATGGGGTTCACGTCGAGGTCATGGATCCAGTCGTGGTAGCCGTTGCTCGAACATGCGCCGTGGCCGAGGAATTGTTCGCGCACGCTCTGACCTACTGACCAGATTCCGGTGGCGTTGGGTTGGTTGCGCCCGCTGAACCGCGCGGGCGCGACAAACCTCGTCAGAACAGGATCGCGACTGCGACGAACCCGGCCAAGATCAAAAGAACGATCGCCGCTGCCTTCGACCATCGTGGCGATGACCCTTCGGCGCCCTGAGGGAGCCTGAAGCCCCCGAGCACCTCATTGTTGTTGAAGCCGAATCCCGAGCCGGTGTAACCATCGGCTGAGTTCTGTCGCTTGTGCCGCTCAAATCTGTCTCCGTCGTCCCGGTCTTGTGTCACAGTGACTCACTCCTGGTCGGTGACGGGCATGAGAGCGTCGATGTCCAGCACAGTGCCGGATGCGTCCGTTGCCTCGATGCTCTCATCAGAAGCGCCACTGGCCACGAAAAGATTCGGAGCGATGGACTCGAACGGTGCGCTGCCGCGATTGGCAGTCAGGTCGAATCCCGGTGGTAGGAGCAGGGTCGACTGATCGGGGCCGCCGGTGCCGTCGTTGGCGACCATCTGGAGACCCTCAGCAAGGAACGCATCGGCCGATGTCGAGACCGACGAGATGAAGGCGCCGTAGTCCGCGATGAGGACCTGAGTGCCGTCGGAGTGGGCGTAAGTCCAATACTTCACGGCCTCTGACTGACCGAGAAATGTGACATCCAGGCCTTCGATCTCAAGGACCGATCCCGTGTGGGGCATAGGCTCAAGTCGCTCGGCCTCTTCCGTCAACGCCTTGGGGTCTTGCGCGATGCGCATGCCGCCCCCGGGAATGCCGGTGATGGTCACCTTCGTCGTGAGCCTGCCTTGCTCACTCGGGTACGGCGTGTGGACCCATCGTGCCTTCGTCGCTGCGGTCGACAGCGAAGAATTGATGCTCGCCTGACCAGGCCCGGTCGTATAGAAGTTGCCCAGGTAGACCGTCATTCGGAAGAGGTTCCCGCTTGCGGCGACCGACGCGGTGACACCCGTTCGGGAGAAGCTTCGCGAGACGGTCGGCTCGTACAGCCACTGCTGGCTTTGCGCCTTCCCGTTGAACCATGTGTTTGAGGCGGCAACGGCGGGCGGCGAGACCCCCACCAGCACCCCGAGAACCACCAGCAGCGCAAGTAACGCTGCCATCAGCTTGCCGCGTCGAACTCTTGGTGCGGTCATAGTTACCCCCATCAGGAGCGAGCCGCGGGACCGATGGCCCACAGGATCGACTGCGCCTGCCTATACATCGCAAGATCGGGCGAGTTCTTACGACTCAGTCGCTCGAACTTGGTATGGGAGGCCTCAAGGTGCCGGTCACGGTCGCGGGGCCTGCCATCAGGCGGCCACCGGAGTAGGAGACTCGGCGTTACGGTGTCGGCTATGCAGCGCAGCGCTCTCGTCGTGTCCGGTGCGGTGGTGTCTTTGACCGTTGCTCTGGCGGGATGTGGATCGGGTGCGAGCGAACAGATGACGGCCCCCGCCGAATCGAGCGAGCCGGCTGCAACCGCGACGAGGGATGCGGCAGCACTGGCCCAGGCTCAGGCGTGGCTCGACGCAGCGAACCTTCCCCCGGGAGCCGTGAGCACGGACACTCCCTCAGTCAGCTTTAACGGGTACCAAGACTGGCCGTGCGGTCCCTACGAGGAGTTGGAAGCGTTCTGGGTGATCGCCGGCATGACAGTTGCCGAGGCAGCCAATTGGTTGATCCAGAACCCCACCGCAGACCTCATCACGACCCACTACGGACTGGTGCCCGAGGAAGGGGTGCCGTTGGATGGGGCGACCGTCGGCTATGTTCCCGCCGCCGACTTGCAAGAAGGGATCGTCTACACCGTCGCGAGGACGAGCGATGGCGTCGTGGTCAGGGCCGAGGTCGCGGCTCAGACCGATACCGCCACCTGCCCACCGCTCCCCGACGGTGCAACACACGGGGCGCCCGGACAGGGTTAGCGTCGCGATTGGCTCGAGGGCGCGACTTCGCCGCGGGTGGAGCCGATGACGGGATCCCTAGGACGCGCTCGCTTCGCCCGCGGACGGAGGAGCCCACTCGATTCGGTGCACCGGCTCGTAGACCGCTTCGCGGTGACTGGAGCCGATGACGGGAATCGAACCCGCATATCTTGCTTGGGAAGCAAGCGCTCTACCACTGAGCTACATCGGCGAATGTGGCACTGAGTCTAGCCACCTCGCAGGCTAGCCTGTGCACGTGCTTCTCTCCGACCGCGACATCCTCGCCGAGATCGACGCCGAGCGGGTCCAGCTCGACCCCCTCGACCGCAACATGATCCAGCCCTCGAGCATCGACGTGCGACTCGACCGGTTCTTCCGGGTCTTCGACAACCACAAGTACCCGCACATCGATCCGGCCGCCGACCAGACCGACCTGACGCGCGCGGTCGAGGTGGCCTCCGACGAGACCTTCGTGCTGCACCCCGGTGAGTTCGTGCTCGGCTCGACGTACGAGCTCGTCACCCTGCCCGACGACGTCGCGGCCCGCCTGGAGGGCAAGAGCTCGCTCGGTCGCCTCGGCCTGCTGACGCACTCGACTGCCGGCTTCATCGACCCGGGCTTCAGCGGCCACGTGACGCTCGAGCTCGCCAACGTCGCGACGCTGCCGATCGTGCTGTACCCCGGCATGAAGATCGGCCAGCTCTGCTTCTTCCGCCTGACCTCGCCGGCCGACAACCCGTACGGCTCCGAGAAGTACGGCTCGCGCTACCAGGGCCAGCGCGGCCCCACGGCCTCCAGGTCCCACGCGAACTTTCACAAGACCGACATCTGATGGCTCCGCGGCTCCCGCTCAGCACGTCGCCCGAGGTCGCCGAGGCGCTGGCGTCCGGAAAGCCGGTCGTCGCGCTCGAGTCGACGATCATCTCCCACGGACTGCCGCGCCCCGACAACCTCGTCGCCGCGCAGGAGTTCGAGCAGATCGTGCGTGACGCGGGCGTCGTGCCGGCCACGATCGCGGTGCTCGACGGCGAGCTCAAGGCCGGCCTGACCGCGCCCGAGCTCGAGCGCATCGCGGGCGAGGACATCCCGAAGCTCAGCGTCCGCGACCTCCCGGTCGTGCTCGCGCAGGGGGCGAGCGGCGCCACCACCGTGGCCGCGACGTCGTGGATCGCGAACCGCGCCGGCATCCGCGTGTTCGCCACGGGCGGGCTCGGCGGCGTCCACCGCGGGGCCTCCGCCAGCTTCGACGAGTCGGCCGACCTCACGGTGCTCGGCGACGTGCCGATCACCGTCGTCTCGGCCGGCGTGAAGTCGATCCTCGACATCGGTGCGACCCTCGAGCGTCTCGAGACCCTCGGCGTCGTGGTGCTCGGCTTCCGCACGGAGGAGTTCCCCAGCTTCTGGCTCACGAGCTCGGGCCACCAGCTCGACTGGCGCGTCGAGGACGCGTTCGCCGTCGCCTCGGTCATGTCGAGCCGCGACGCGCTGGGCCAGCCGGCCGGCATCGTCGTGGCCAATCCGCTGCCCGTCGAGCAGCAGCTGGACCCCACGGTGCACGACGCCGCCCTCGCGCAGGCACTGGGGGAGGCCCAGCAGCAGGGCCTGTCCGGCAAGGAGGTCACGCCGTTCCTCCTGCAGCGGATCGTCGAGATCACCGGCGGCGAGAGCCTGCGCGTGAACCTCGACATCGCCCGCAACAACATCAGCGTCGCCGTCCGCATCGCCCAGGCGTGGTCCGAGCTGTCCGCCGGCCCGGGCGCCTGATCGGGCTGCCGTGACCATCCTCGTCGTCGGTGACGTCGTCGACGACATCAGCGTGCTCCCGCTCGAGCCCGTCACGCCCCGCACCGACACCCGGGCGCAGGTTCGCATGTCGCCCGGCGGCTCGGCCGCGAACACGGCGGCCTGGCTCGGCTTCCTGGGTGCCGACGTGCGCTTCGCCGGCCGGGCCGGTGCTGACGGCGCGGTTCGGCACTCGATGGCGCTCGCCGACTTCGGCGTCGACGCCCGCATCGCCGCCGACCCCGCCACCCCGACCGCCACGATCGTCCTCACGCTCGACGCCGAGGCCGATCGCACGATGTACGTCGACCGCGGCGCCAACGCCACGCTCACGAGCGACGACGTGCCTGCGTCGGCGTGGGACGGTGTCACCTGGCTGCACCTCAGCGGCTACACCTTCTTCGATCCCGCGACCCTCGGCGTCGCCCGCGACCTCGTGGCCGAGGCACGTCGCCGCGGCGTGCCCACCAGCGTCGACCCCGGGTCGGTGGCCTTCCTTCGCGAGGTCGGCCCCGCCGAGTTCCTGCGGTGGACCGAGGGCGTCGACCTCGCCCTGCCCAACGCCGAGGAGGCCCGACTCCTCGCCGAGTCGAGCGGCCCCTTCATCGACCACGACCGCCTCGCGGAGCACTACCCGCACGTCGTCGTGACGATGGGGGCGACCGGCGCGACCTACGTCGGCGACGGTCTGCGCGAGCAGGTCGTCGCTCCGCGGGTGTCGGTGCTCGACACGACGGGCGCCGGCGACGCGTTCACCGCCGGGTTCCTGGCGTCGTGGATCGAGGAGCACGACCCGCAGCGCGCCCTTGCCGGAGGGGTGGGAGCGGCGAGCCGCTGCGTCGAGCTGCGCGGCGCCCGACCATGACCCCCCGCACCCGCGCGGTCCTGGCCGTCGGGGTCTTCGCGACGCTCGTCGGTGGCGTCAGCGCGTACTCGCTCCTGACCGACGAGATGACGGGCACGGTGCTCTCGACCGACCCGGTCTCGGAGTACCAGTCGCCACCCCTCACCACCGACGACGGCGGTGTCTACGCCTTCATGGCCACCCAGCCGGAGACCGACGACGTGCCCGTCACGTACGACCCGTGCGAGACGATCGAGGTCGTCGTGAACGAGCAGCGCGCCCCGCGCGACGCCGACGAGGTCCTCGACGACGCGCTCGCGCAGGTCGAGGACCTGACCGGCCTGACCTTCGAGGTCGTGGGCACGACCGACGACGACCCGCTCTCGGACGACATCCGCGACGGCGACGACTGGCGCGCCGTGCAGATCACCTGGACCGACGTCGACACGGTGCCCGAGCTCGAGGGTGACGTCGCCGGCCTCGGCGGCAGCACCTGGGTCGAGGAGGACGGCCACCGCCGGTTCGTCACGGGCGACGTCGTGCTGGACGCCGAGGACCTCGAGGTGCTCGGGGGCGAGATCACCACGATGGTCCTGCTCCACGAGCTCGGCCACCTCGTCGGCCTCGCGCACGTCGACAGCACCGACGAGCTGATGCACCCCAGCGGCGGCGGCCCCGAGTGGGGCCCCGGCGACCTGGTGGGCCTCGAGGCCCTCGGCCAGGGCCGCTGCCTCTGACGCGGCGGGGCTCCGGCAGCGGTTCACCAGACGTTCATCGCAGACCCGGACACGGGCTCGCCCCGTTGGGACCATGTCACCCGTGGGAGGCCCCTTCGAGGACATGAGACGTCGCCGTCGCGTCGACCGGATGCTGCGCGAGATGGAGCGGATCGGCCGACCCCGTCGCCAGATCTCGTCCGCGACGCTGTGGCAGACCGTGGTGCCCGGCGTCCTGGTCGTGGTCTTGCTGTGCGTCTTCGGCTTCCGTCTCTGGCACGACCCGAACGCCGACATCATCGGTTACACGTCGCCCGGCGAGGTGGGCGAGGGCGAGCTCCAGTACGCCGTCGGCGGTGGGACGTACCGGTTCATGGCGACGCAGGACGGCAGCGACGAACCGGTCGCCTACGACCCCTGCACGCCGATCCAGGTCATGGTCAACGCCAGGACCGCTCCCGCCGACGCCGACGCCATCCTGGCGACCGCGCTCGCGAACGTGACCGAGGCGACGGGCCTGGAGTTCGAGCTCGTCGGCGACAGCGACGAGGTCCCGTTCGCCGGCGCGGACGTCGAGACCGGCGAGGGCTGGCGCCCCCTGCTGATCGGCTGGACCGACGCGACCGAGATGTCGGAGTTCGACGGCGAGCTCGTCGGACTCGGGGGGAGCGCGATCGTCGAGATCGACGGGCGGCACTGGTACGTCACCGGAGACGTCGCCCTCGACGGGCCCCGCCTGGCCGAGCTGGGCACCGAGGTCACGGTGGCGGTGCTCCAGCACGAGCTGGCCCACGTGATCGGGCTGCACCACGTCGATGACGAGCACGAGCTGATGCACCCCGTCCAGACCACCGCGCGGTGGGGACGGGGCGACCTCGCCGGGCTGGAGCGGCTCGGCGCCGTCGAGTGCGCCTGAGACTCGGGTGGCGCGTCCGCGCCGAATGGGATGAAGTGGTCCGGTGGATCGTCGACAGCTCCTGGCCGCGGCCGGACTCCTCACGGTGGCCGCGTGCACCCCGGGGCGCAGCAAGCCCGCCCCGCGGGCCGAGAACACCGACGACCGCCTCACCTACGGCGACCACCCGTCGCAGTTCGTCGACGTCTGGCGCCGCGCCGGCTCGGGTGACCCGGCGGGCACGGTCGTGATGATCCACGGCGGGTTCTGGCAGGAGCAGTACGACCTGACCTACCTCGAGCCGTTGGCCGCGGCCGCCACGTCGCGGGGCTGGGACGTCGCCTCGCTCGAGTACCGCCGCGTGGGCGGTGGAGGCGGATACCCGCAGACCTTCGACGACGTCGTCGCCGGTATCGACCGGCTGGACGGCTGGCTGCGCACCCCCGACGTCGTGACGCTCGGCCACTCCGCCGGCGGACACCTGGCCGTGTGGGCCGCGGGCCGTCCGGGTCTGACCGACAGCGTGTGGGGCTCGCCCGTGGTCGACGTCCGCACCGCGATCAGCCTCGCGGGGGTGCTCGACCTGGAGGCCGCCCACGACGACTGGCTCGGCAACGGAGCCGCCGACGAGCTGATGGGCAGCCCACCCGAGGGCTCGATCTGGCCACTCGCCAACCCCACCTACCGTCTTCCGCTCGAGGTCCCGGTGCGGTGTGTCCACGCGCCCGACGACGACCTCGTGCCGATCTCCCAGTCGCGCGACTACGTCGCGCGGGCGACGGCCGCCGGTGCCGACGCCACGCTGACGGAGGTCACGGGCGGTCACTTCTCCGCCACCGAGCCGGGCTCCGCCGCCGCGAACACGCTCCTCGACGTGCTCGACGCCACCGCCACCTAGGCCGCACCCAGATTTGCGCCCAGTTGTGCCGAATCAGACCATGGATTCAGCACAACTGGGCGCACATCTGGGTCGGGGTCACGGGCTTGCCTCAGGGTCAGATCAGGGTCGAGCCAGGGATCGTCCCGGATGTGAGGGGCGGCCGCCCGCCGCGAGGCTGGACGCATGATCCACGCACAACAGCTCACGAAGCGTTTCGGCGGTCGGACCGCCGTCGACGCGATCGACTTCACGGTCGAGCCGGGCCGTGTCACCGGGTTCCTCGGACCCAACGGCGCCGGCAAGTCGACCACCATGCGCATGATCCTCGGGCTCGACGCCCCGTCGTCGGGGAGCGTGACCGTCAACGGTCGCGCCTACGGCACCGGCGGCGCCCCGCTCCGCGAGATCGGTCCGCTCCTCGAGGCCGGCGCCGTCCACCCCGGCCGCTCCGCCCGCGGCCACCTCCGCTGGATGGCCGCCAGCAACCGGATCCCCGCCACGCGGGTCGACGAGGTGCTCGACCTCGTGGGCCTGAGCGACGTCGCCGACCGCCGGGTCGGCAAGTTCTCGCTCGGCATGGGTCAGCGGCTCGGCATCGCCGCGGCGATGCTCGGCGACCCGGGCGTCGTCGTGCTGGACGAGCCCGTCAACGGACTCGACCCGGAGGGCATCCGCTGGGTCCGCGTCCTGGCGCGACGGCTGGCCGACGAAGGTCGCACGGTCTTCATCTCCAGCCACCTCATGTCGGAGATGGCGCTGATGGCCGACCACCTCATCGTGATCGGTCGGGGCCAGATCCTCGCCGACACCTCGATGGCCGACTTCATGACCCACCACGCCGCCAGCCACGTGCTGGTGCGCACGCCGCACCGTGACCAGGTCGCGCGTCTCCTGGCCGACCACGGCGTCGAGGCGACGCCGCAGCGCGACGACGACCGCTCCCTGCACGTCCACGCCGGCGACCCCGCCGCCGTCGGCGAGCTCGTGGGAGCCGCCGGCTTCACCCTGCACGAGCTCACCCTCGTCCGGTCCTCGCTCGAGGACGCCTTCATGACCCTCACGGCCGATGCCGTGGAGTACCACGCCACCGAAGGAGTCGCGGCATGACCGCCCTCGCCCCCACCCTCACGGAACCCCGGACCACGCATCCCCAGCCCACGCCCGGCCTCGGTTCGGCGCTGCGGGCCGAGTGGATCAAGCTCACCACCGTCCGCTCGACCTGGTGGACGCTGGTCGCGCTGGTCGTGGTGGGTGCGGGGGTCACGGTCCTGCTCGGCGCTAGCAATGCCGAGTGGCTGGCGAGTCCGGAGGCAGACGAGTCACCGGCGTCGTTCATCACCGCTGGCATGGCGCTGACACCGGCCGTCGCCGTGGTGCTCGGAGCCCTGGTCGTGACCTCCGAGTACGGATCCGGCATGATCCGCAGCTCGCTCGTGGCCGTGCCTCGTCGTGGCCGGGTCATGCTGGCGAAGTCGATCGTGGTCGCCTCGGTCCTGTTCGTCGTGGGCACCGCGACGGCCGTCCTGGGGTACCTCGGCACGAATCCCTTCCTGGAGGCCGAGGGCATCGGCCTGCCGCTCGAGGGTGATGTGCTGCGTGCGATGTACGGCAGCGGTCTGTTCCTCGCAGGTCTGGGTGTTCTCGCGGTGGCGACGGGGTTCCTGGTGCGGCACACCGCTGGGACGATCTCGATCCTGCTCGGCACCCTCTTCGTGGTCGGCCAGCTCGTGCTGCTCGTGCCGGGTACGTTCGGTGACTGGCTCGACAAGCTCATGCCGCACAACTCGGGCGGAGGCGTCGCTGCGGCCGTCTCGTTCAACCCGAACCTGCTGGAGCCGTGGACCGGGTTCGCCGTGTTCCTCGCCGAGGTCGCCGTCGTGGTCGCCGTCGCCGCCTGGTCGCTGAAGCGCCGCGACGCCTGACGGCCTCACACATCGCAGGGCTACCTCGTCGGAAGGGGTGAGGCGGAGACACCGCCCCACTCCTTCCGAGAGGATCACCCCATGAAGATCGCCGTCGCCGGTGGAACGGGTGCCGTGGGCGCCCACGTCGTCGAGCTGGCCCGCGAGGCCGGCCACGAGGTCGTCGTCCTGAGCCGAGGGACCGGGGTCGACCTGGTCGAGGGCACCGGCCTCGCCGCGGCGCTCGCCGGGGTCGAGGCCGTGGTCGACGTCGCGTCGACGTTCACGCTCGACGCCGAGGAGTCCCGTGCGTTCTTCGGCACGACCACCCGCCGGCTGCTGGAGGCCGAGGCAGCCGCCGGCACCTGCCACCACCTGGCGCTGTCGATCGTCGGCATCGACGACGCGCCCCACGGCTACTACGCCGGCAAGGTCCTGCAGGAGGAGCTCGTCGCCGCGGGTCCCGGGCCGTGGACCGTGCTGCGCGCGACGCAGTTCCACGAGTTCGCCGGCCAGGTCCACGGCCAGACGACGGTGGGACCCCTCGTGCTGGTGCCGCGCATGCGCAGCGAGACGGTGGCGGCGCGGGACGTCGCGGCGCGTCTGGTCGAGCTGGTCGAGGCCGGACCGTCGGGCCGGGTCGCCGATCTCGGCGGCCCCGAGACCGCGTGGATGGCCGATCTGTCGCGCGCGTGGGCCCGTGCGCGTGGCGACGAGCGCCGCGTGCTCGGGGTGCCGCTGCCGGGCAGGCTCGGCAAGGCGATGCGCGACGGGACCCTCGTCTCGGGCGTCGGTGCCGACCACGGCACCACCACGTTCGAGCAGTGGCTGGAGGGCCAGGTGGTCGAGCGTGCCTGAGGCCGAGGACGCCGACCGCGGCCGGCTCGTCGCGACCGCGTTCCGTCTGCTCGGCACCACGGCCGACGCGGAGGACGCGGTGCAGGAGGCCTACACGCGGTGGTTCCGGATGGACCTGGCCGAGCGGGAGCAGGTGCGCAACGTCGACGCCTGGTTCACGACCGTCGTGGGGCGCATCTGCCTCGACGTGCTCGGCTCGGCACGCGCCCGCCGCGAGCAGTACACGGGGGAGTGGCTGCCGGAGCCCCGGCCCGGTTCCGACCTGCCCGGCTCGCGGAGCGCCGAGGACCCGGCCGAGCGCGTGAGCCTCGACGACCAGGTCACCAGTGCTCTGATGGTCGTGCTCGACTCGCTGACCCCGGCGGAGCGGGTCTCGTTCGTGCTGCACGACCTCTTCGGCCTGAGCTTCGTCGAGGTCGCCGACGTCGTCGGCCGCTCGCCGCAGGCGGCGCGCAAGCTCGCGTCCGACGCGCGACGCGACATCCGCGAGCGCAAGGTCCGCGACACGTCACCGGTCGACCACGCCCGAGTGGTGGAGGCGTTTCTGGCCGCGTGCGGCTCGGGGCGGCTCGACGACCTCGTGGCGGTGCTCGACCCGAGCGTCACGCTGGTCACCGACGGGGGAGGCCGGGCCTCGATGGCACGTCGTCCCGTGCAGGGCTCGGACCGCGTGGCGCGCTTCCTCCTCGGCATCATGGACAAGATCGTGCGCGAGGGGCGGGTGGTGGAGCCGAGCATCGAGCTCGTCGACGGCCGCGCCGCGATCGTGCTGCGCGAGCACGGGGTCGCCCCGTTCATCATCATGCTGAACGTCGTGGGCGAGGCCGTGCAGGACGTGTGGATCCAGGCCAACCCCGACAAGCTCGGCGCCTGGGCGGAGTAGGCCGTCCGGTGGTGCCGGTGCCCCTTTCGAGGCTCCTCGTTCCTCGTCGCGCCCCAAGGGACGGAGTGCGGCCACCATCCGCTGGTGAGGCGCGGGTGCGCTCGGGCGCGCGGGGCCCGGAACGCCGGACGGCGACCGCCCCGTGGGGCGATCGCCGTCCGGCGGTGAGTGACGGCCGTCAGTCGGGCTTCTTGTCCTCGGCCTCGTCGTCGGACGCGGCCTCGGTGGCGGCGGCCGTGAGGTCCGCGCCACTCGGGTTGGCCTCGCTCAGCGGCGCGACGTCGTCGGACTCGACCTCGGGGTCCGAGCCGTCCTCCACCGCGACGATCCCTTCCGGGGCGTCGGGCGAGATGTCCTTGGCCTCGGGCTCGGTGGCCTCGGCCTTGTCGTCGAGGGTCTCGGCCTCCTCGTCCCGGGCGTCCTCCTCGACGGGCTCGTCGGCGTCGGGGGCGGGCTCGCCCTTGGCCGGCTCGTCCGTGTCGGGCTGGGCCGACGGGGCGGACTCGGCGTCGGGGTCGGTGGTGTCGCCCGGCTCTGCAGCGACCTCCGGCTTCTCGACGTCGTCGGCGGGCTTGCCCTCGGTGGAGGCGGGGCCGGAGTCCTCGGAACTCTCGGCGGCCGGGGCGTCGGGGAGCAGGTCGGTGTTGACCGCTCCGACGTTGGCCCAGGCGGCCTTCTCCTTTTCGGAAGCCTCCCGGTCGTCGGCCTCGGGCTCGGTGGCCTCGGCCTTGTCGTCGAGGGTCTCGGCCTCCTCGTCCCGGGCGTCCTCCTCGACGGGCTCGTCGGCGTCGGGGGCGGGCTCGCCCTTGGCCGGCTCGTCCGTGTCGGGCTGGGCCGACGGGGCGGACTCGGCGTCGGGGTCGGTGGTGTCGCCCGGCTCTGC
>NZ_CAKASL010000002.1 GCF_916858655.1 Aeromicrobium sp. Leaf350
GCGGGGCCGGTGGCGGTGCGGGTCACGACCTCGGCCGGCACCAGCGCCGTGGTGAGCACCTCGACCTTCACCTACACCGCCGTCGCGCCTGCGGTTCCCTCGGTGCAGGACGTCAGCGGCACGATCGCCGCCGACACGACGTGGGGTCCTGACCGAGCGAAGGTCTACCGGGTCACGGGGGACGTCACCGTGGCTGCCGGCGCGACGCTCACGCTGCTGCCCGGCACCGTGGTGAAGCTGGGATCGGGACGCACGATCGTCGTCGACGGCACCCTCGCCGCCCCAGGGACCGCTGCCTCACCCGTGGCGATCACCTCCGACCGTGATGACGGCGCGGCCGGCGACACCAACGGCGACGGCACCGCCACGGCAGCGGGAGCAGGTGACCATCTCGGTCTGAGCGTGCGGTCGACCGGCGCCCTGGCGCTGCAGCACACGCGGGTGGCCTTCGCCGACACCGCGATCACCGCAACGGGCACCACGGGCGCCCTCCCGGTCCTCGACCTCACGACGACGGCGATCTCCGGGTCGACACAGTGCATCCGAGCCGTCGGACCGGTCGACGGCTCGTTCTCGGGGTCGGTGAGGGACTGCCAGGTCGGCATCTCGTCCGACTTCGCCTTCGACGCCCGCGGCGTCGACTGGGGCTCGACCAGCGGGCCCGCTCCGTACGGCACCGGCATCGCGGTCGAAGGTCTGAGCGTGCGCGTGATCCCGTGGTCGGGGTACACGGCGCCGGCACGGCCCGCGCTCGCCGCTCCCCAGGCCACCCCGGCGGCCACGACGTGCGCCGACGTCGTCTTCCTGGGAGCGCGGGGGTCGGGAGAGCTGCCGGACAGCCCGGACCCGACCGTGCCCCCGCTGTTCGACTCCGATGCCAGCGGATTCGGCCCCTACAACTACGTCGCCGCGACGAAGATCGCCGAGGAGCTGGCCGTCTCACGTCCGTCGACGACGGTGAGCTACCTCGCCGTGCAGTACCTGGCCCTGCGGGCCCCGTCGTACGACCCGCGCGTGGGCTACGAGGCCTACCTGGCGAGCGTCTACGACGGCGTCGACAAGCTGGGCCAGCTTTTCGCGACCGAGTCCGCTCGGTGCCCGGACTCCTCGTTCGTCCTGCTCGGGACCTCGCAAGGTGCGCTCGTCATCGACCTGGTGCTGGACTCGTTGACCCGGGTCGAGCAGCAGGACCGCATCGCCGGGGTGGTCCTGCTGGCGAACCCCGGACGCACGGTCGGCGCGCCCGGGACCCTGTGGGAGACCTCGGACCAGCCTGCCGGGCCCGGGGTGGCGGACGTCGACGGCATCTGGCGGGACTTCTCGCCCGAGATCGACACCCCGCTCCCGTCGTGGGCGGCCTCGCGGACCATCTCCTTGTGTCACCAGGACGACGTCGTCTGCGCCTTCCGGCCGGGCGCCTCGGTCGACCCCCACTCGAGCTACACGCTCGCGGAGATGCACTCGCTCGCCCTCTGGCAGGCGAGCCGGATCGCCGCCGCGCTCCCTCCCGCCTGACCTCCCCCGGATTCCCACGAGACCGTCGAAAACTTCCTGGGTGAACCCAGAAATCCCGCATCGAGCACACGAAGCTTTGTGCGCTCGATGCGGGATTCGAGCGGTCTCGTGGGAAACCGCGGGCGGGTCAGGCCTTGTGCTCGGGGGCGGCCTCGGCGTGCTCGGCGTCGACGGGATCGGCGGGGTGGGCCGGGTCGGCCACGTGGTTCGAGCCGTCGGTGCGCCACAGGTGGCTGGGCCACCACATCCAGCGTCCGACGTCGAGCGTCAGCGCCGTCACGAGCACGGACCGCACGATGATCGTGTCGAGCAGGACGCCGAGGGCCACGACGAAGCCGAGCTGGGCGAGGAACACGATCGGCAGGGTGGCGAGCGCCGAGAACGTGCCGGCGAGCACCAGCCCGGCTGACGTGATGACGCCACCCGTGGCCGCGAGCCCGATCAGCGCCCCGCGGCGCGTGCCGACCTTGATCGACTCCTCCCGGACCCGGGTCATGAGGAAGATGTTGTAGTCGATGCCCAGGGCCACGAGGAACACGAAGGCGAACAGCGGGAACGACGTGTCGGTGCCGGCGAAGTCGAGGACGTGCTGGAACACCAGGGCGCTGATGCCGAGTGCGGCCCCGAAGGAGAGCACCACGGTGGCCAGCAGGATCAGCGGCGCCATGATCGAGCGCAGCAGGACGCCCAGCACCAGCAGCACGACGACCAGGATCAGAGGGATGATCAGCCGGTTGTCGGCGGCCGAGGCCTCGCGGATGTCGAGGCTGATCGCCGAGATGCCCCCGACCTGCGCGTCGGCACCGTCGACGGCGTGCACCGCGTCGCGGGCCCGGTCGACCGTCTCGTAGGCGGCATCGGTGTCGGACGCCGAGGCGAGCGTGCGCTCGAAGTACACGACGTCGCCGTCGACGAGGCCGGAGGCGCTCTCCGGCGCACCCGCAGGAGCGGCGTCGGAGATCGGCTCGATCCCGTCGACGCCGTCGAGGGCCTCGGCGACCTCAGCCGCGTCGGCGGAGCTCGCCACGACCTGCAGGGGCGAGCCCTCGCCGGCCGGGAAGTGCTCGGCGATGACCTCGTCGGCGACGATCGAGGGCTGCTCGGTCGTGAAGGTGTCGGCGTTCGCGAGCACCCCGGAGTTCAGCTGGAACATGCCGAAGCAGGCCAGGCCGAGCAGAGCCGAGGTGGTCACCCACACGGCACGGGGACGCTTGGCGACCTTCGTGCCGACCCGGCCCCACAGGCCGGAGCCCTCCTCCCGGGTGTCACCGAAGCGCGGGATGAACGGCCAGAACACCCAGCGACCGAAGATCACGAGCAGGAGGGGCAGGACGATCAGCATCACGAGCAGCGCGACGACGATGCCGGCCGCCGTGACGGGCCCGAGGCCGGCGGTGGAGTTCATCTGCGCGAAGCTCAGGCAGAGCAGTCCGATCACGACGGTGAGGCCGCTCGCGACGATCGCGGGCGCCGCACGACGCAGGGCGTGGCTCATCGCGTCGAGGCGGTGCTCGAAGTTGCGCAGCTCCTCGCGGTAGCGGGCAACGAGCAGCAGGGCGTAGTCGATGCCGGCGCCCAGCACGAGCACCGCAAGGATGCCGGCGCTCTGGCCGTTCACCGTGAGGTCGGCGTACCGCGCCAGCAGGTACACGACCCCCTCGGCGGCGCCGACGCTCAGGACGCCGCAGAGCAACGGGATCAGCCACAGGAACGGACTGCGGTAGGTGAGCAGGAGCATCACGACGACCACGCCCAGGGCGGCCAGCAGCAGGATGCCGTCGATGCCGGCGAACGCCGTGGCCTGGTCGGCCCCGAAGGCCAGCGGCCCGCCCACGTAGCCCTCGAGGCCGCCGGTCGCGTGCGACTCGACGATCTCGCGCATCTCGTCGATCGCGTCGGGCAGCTCCTCGAAACCGGCGGTGTCGTCGATGCGGTAGGTCACGATGAGCTGGAGGGCCTTGCCGTCGTCGGACGTCAGGCGTTGCAGGAGGTCGTCGGAGATCCCGCTGGCGGGGGCGGTGGTGAGCGTCTGGAAGTCCGCCGGCGTGAGGTTGGCGAAGGCCGGCGAGACGATGTCGCCCACGACGTTCTCGTCGAAGTCCTGCAGCTCGGCCTGGGCGTCGCGCACGGCCACGACGTCGTCGGCCGTGATGCCGCTGTCGCGCACGAACGCCACGATCGCGGGGGACTCGTCGTCGTTGGAGAACCCGGCGGTGCGCTCGATGACCTGCGTCGACTCGGCGTCGCCGGGCAGCCAGCTCGCGATGTCGTTGTCCTGGACGCCGCCCAGCTTGCCGGCGAGCGAGGCGAAGCTGCCGAGCACGGCGAACGCCAGGACGAGGCTCACCACGACGGCGATCCAGGTGCGGCGCCGCGAGGTCGTCGGGCTGTCGGAGGTGGTGGGGGAGCTGGTCATGGAGGATCCTTGTCGGCACGCTGCACGCCCACGGCGGTGCAGGTCGGAATCATCATGGCGGTCCGGACCGACCGTTGGCGATGGGTGTTTTCCCTGAGGCGTCCCTGAGGGCCGGACACCCTGGCCCCGGCTGCGATACTGAGGGCGATGAGACCTACTTTCGCCGAAGTCGAGTACGCCCTCCTCGGGCGCTGGCCCGAGACGCGCCTCGAGCCGTCCCTCGACCGCATCGCCGCGCTGTGCCGCCTGGTCGGCGACCCCCAGCAGTCCTACCGGATCGTCCACCTGACCGGCACCAACGGCAAGACCTCCACGAGCCGCATGATCGACGCGCTGCTGCAGGCGCTCGAGCTGCGCACGGGACGGTTCACGAGCCCGCACCTGCAGTCGATGACCGAGCGCATCAGCCTCGACGGCGAGCCGTTGACGGAGGAGCAGTTCGTCGATGCCTTCTCCGACGTCGCCGCCTACGCCCAGATCGTCGACGACTCCCAGCCGCACCCCCTGTCGTTCTTCGAGATGACGGTCGGCATGGCCTACGCGGCCTTCGCCGACGCGCCCGTCGACGTCGCGATCGTGGAGGTCGGCATGGGCGGGGCGTGGGACGCCACGAACGTCGCCGACGCCGACGTCGCGGTCGTGCTGCCGATCGCGGTCGACCACGCGTCGTACCTGGGCGACACACCCGAGGACATCGCGCAGGAGAAGGTCGGCATCATCAAGCCGGGCTCCCGAGTGGTCGTCGCCGAGCAGGAGGACGCGGTGCTCGACATCATCGGGCACCGAGCGGCCGAGGTGGGTGCCACGCTCGTGCGTGAGGGCGTCGACTTCGGGGTCGCGGCCCGCCTCGCCGCCCTGGGCGGTCAGCAGATCGACCTGCAGGGCCTCTCAGGCCTGTACGAGGACATCTTCCTGCCGCTCCACGGCGCACACCAGGCCCGCAACGCCGCTGTGGCGCTCGCCGCCGTCGAGTCGCTGCTGGGTGCTCGCGAGCTCGACGCCGAGATCGTCCGCACGGCGTTCGCCTCGGTCACGTCGCCCGGCCGGCTCGAGGTCGTGCGCCGGAGCCCCACGGTGCTGCTCGACGCCGCGCACAACCCGCATGGGCTCGAGGCGGCGCTCGCGGCCGTCTCGGAGGAGTTCACCTTCAGCCCGTTGATCGGAGTCGCGGCCGTGATGGCCGAGAAGGACGTCGACGAGATCGTCCGCGTGCTCGACGGGGCGGTGGCCCACCTGGTCTGCACGCAGAACTCGTCGCCTCGCTGCCTCCCGGCCGCCGAGCTGGGCGAGATCGCGCGCGACGTCCTGGGTGACGACCGCGTCACGGTGCTGCCCCAGCTCGACGACGCGCTGGTGCGGGCGATGTCGCTCGCCGAGGCGCTCGAGGGCTTCGAGGACGCGATCGGCAGCGGTGGCGTGATCGTCACGGGCTCGGTCGTGACCGTCGGCGAGGCTCGCACCCTGCTGGGCCACACGCTCGACGGACCGGTGGACGGCGACCGATGAGGGCCCGGCTGTGCGCCGCGATGCTGTGCTTCGAGGCGATCCTGCTGGGGTTGTCGGTGCCGGTCATGATCACGGTCGACGACGTCGACCGGTCGCTCGCGCTGTGGCTCGGGCTCGGCCTTTGCGTCGCGTGCCTGCTCGTCGCGGGCATGCTGCGCCGGCCCGGCGGGCTGGTGCTCGGTCACGCCCTGCAGGTCGCGGCGATCGCCCTGGGGTTCCTGACGCCCGCCATGTTCTTCGTCGGGGCGCTGTTCGCCGCTCTCTGGTTCGGCGCCTACTTCCTGGGCCGCACGATCGACGACGACCGCGCCCGCTGGACGGCCGAGGCCGAGCAGGACACTCCGGACGAGGGTCCGCTCGCCGGCGAGGTGTGACCCGCGGGGCCAACCTGCCGTTACCGTCCGCTGCATCAGGTTCTCGGGGATCGCCCTGAGACCGTGGCGCCAGGAGATCAACGATGAACTCCAGCTCTCGCGTCGTACGCAGCTACGCCTTCCAGTGGTTCGTCCTCGCCGTCCTCGCGCTCGCCTTCATCGGTGCGCGGTTGGCGATCGGGATCGACGACGCCATGAACTGGTCCCTCTGCGGTCAGCTGTTGCTCTTCACGACACTGGCCTGCTTGCTCGGCGTGATCTACCGACGCCCGCTCCCCGACGATCGCTCCTGAGCACGAGGAGGGCCCATGCACTACCCGACCCGCAGCTGGACCACGGTCCCGGGGATCATCGTCCACTGGATCGAGATGACGATCCTGACCTACGCCTACGTCTACGTGCGACACCTCGTCGGTGTCGACGACCGACCCGACTGGGAGCAGGCGGGCTCGATCGTGCTCCTCGGCACCCTCGTTCTGTTCCTCGTCTGGAACTACGGTCGCCCGAGCACTGGGAGCTCGCGCCGTTGACCCGCGGGCGACGAGCTCGGCCCTGACGGGTTCGGGACAAATACCGAATTCGTGCCTCGCGGGTCTAGTGTCGACGGCATGGTCCGGGTCCTGGCCGTCGCCGACGAGGTGGCACCCCGTGTGGACGACGTCGGGGTGCGGTCCCTGCGACCCGACCTGGTGCTCGCGGCGGGGGACCTGCCGTGGGACTACCTGGAGTTCCTCTCGTCCTGCCTCGACGTCCCGGTCGTGTTCGTGCCGGGCAACCACGACCCGGCGGTCGCCGGTCGCACCGCGTGGGGCGGCGACCCGATCGACGGGGTGCGTCCGCACGGAGGCGTCAACGCGGACGGACGCGTCGTCGAGGCGGCCGGTCTGCGCATCGCGGGGCTGGGTGGGAGCGTCCGGTACAACCGAGGGCCCAACCAGTACACGCAGCGCGAGTACGCACGCCGTGCGCGACGGCTCACGCGTCGGGCCCGCCGGTCGGGCCCCGTCGACGTCCTGCTGACGCATGCCCCGCCCCGTGGGCTCGGCGACGAGGACGACCCGACCCACGTGGGGGTCGACGCGATGCACGGCCTGCTGTCGACCCTCGAGCCGCGCTGGCACGTGCACGGGCACATCCACCCGTACGGCTTTCCCCGGCCCGACCGCCACGTCGGGCCGACGACCATCACCAACGTGGTGCCCTGGCGACTCCTGGAGGTGTGAGATGCCCCGTGAGAGCGGATCCCCGCGCGTCGACGCGGAGAGCGACTTCCTGCGAGCGCGCCGGCATCAGGTGCTCTCGGGCCTCGCGGCCCGCCTGCGGGGCGAGACCGAGGACGTCGTGCAGTCGATGTCGTTCGACGAGGTGGTCGCGGCGCTGGGGCGTCGCGGCGAGCACTACGTCGGCACCAAGGTCATCCCACTCGACGCGATCGTGGGCTCGGTCGACAAGGTCAAGGACTTCGACCGCCGGTTCCGGCCCACGTCGACCCGCAGCCGGGAGCGGTGGGAACGACTCGCCCGCGCGAGCCGCAAGGGCGAGGAGATCCCGCCGATCGACGTCTACCAGGTCGGCGACTACTACTTCGTGCAGGACGGGCACCACCGCGTCTCGGTCGCGCGCAGCCTGGGCGTGAACCTCATCGAGGCGCGGGTCACGGCCGTCGACACGCTGCTGACCCCGGTGGGCGTCGGGGCCCGCGACGAGCTGGAGCTCAAGCACTGGCGTCGCCTGATGCTGGAGCGCGTGCCGTTCACGGGGGAGGCCCGCGCTGCCGTGGCCGTCGACCACCCGGTGCAGTACGGCGAGATCGCCGAGAACGTGGAGGCCTGGGCGGCCCGGCAGATGCACGCCGAGGGCGCCTACATGGACAAGGCCACGATGGCGCGCCGGTGGTACGAGGAGGAGTTCTGCCCCGTCGTCGAGCTCATCGAGGAGGCCGGCGTGCGCGGCGCCCACGAGCGGCCCGCCGAGGCGTACCTCCGCGTCGCGTGCGAGCGGTACACGCTGATCCGCGACCACGAGTGGAGCACCGAGATCATGGCCCAGGTCAGCAAGGGCAAGAAGGCCCGCAAGCCCAAGCCCTGAGCGTCAACACCTGACCGAGACGGGGTCAGGCGTTGACGGTGAGGTTCTCGCCGGAGGACGGGTCGAACAGGTGCATCTGGTCGGTGTCGATGAACAGCGTGGTGTGCTCGCCGTCCTCGCCCTTGCTGGCCGCGTCGAGCGACACGACGAGCTGGGTGCGCAGGGACTCGCCGTCGGACTCGCGGGCCAGCTCGCGCAGCTGGTCCTGCACCTGGGGCTCGGCCTCGTACGGCACGTAGGCGTACTGCTGGTCGCCCAGCCACTCGCGGACGTCGATCGTGGCCTTGAAGGTGCGGGCCTGGTCGACCGAGTCGGCGCCGATGACCGAGACGTCCTCGAAGTGCTCGGGCCGGATGCCCGCCATCAGCAGGCCCTTGCCCTCGGTGCGCTCGGCCTTGGCCGCCGGCAGCGGGAAGGTGCCGAACGGCAGGGTGACCTGGCCGTTCTCGACCGTCGCGGGCAGGAAGTTCATGGGCGGTGAGCCGATGAACCCGGCGACGAACAGGTTGACGGGCTGCTCGTAGAGCTCGCGCGGGGTGGCGAGCTGCTGGAGGATGCCGCGCTTCATGACAGCCACGCGGTCGCCCAGGGTCATGGCCTCGGTCTGGTCGTGCGTCACGTAGACCGTGGTGATGCCGAGCTTCTTCTGCAGGCGCGCGATCTCGGTGCGCATCTGGCCACGCAGCTTCGCGTCGAGGTTCGACAGCGGCTCGTCGAACAGGAACGCGTCGGCCTCGCGCACGATCGCACGACCCATCGCGACGCGCTGACGCTGACCGCCCGAGAGGTTGGCCGGCTTGCGCTCCAGGTGCTCGTCGAGGTCGAGCGTCTTGCTCGCCTCACGCACCTTCTCGTCGATCTCCTTCTCCGGCCGCTTCTGCAGGCGCAGCGGGAACGCGATGTTCTCGTACACCGACAGGTGGGGGTAGAGGGCGTAGTTCTGGAACACCATCGACAGGTTGCGGTCGCGCGGAGCCAGGTCGTTGACCCGCTTGCCGCCGATCACCATGTCGCCGCCGGAGATGTCCTCCAGGCCGACGATCATGCGCAGCAGGGTCGACTTCCCGCAGCCCGACGGGCCGACCAGGATCAGGAACTCCCCGTCGGCGACGTCGATGCTGACGTCGTTCACGGCCGGGAAGCCGTCGCCGTACTTCTTGACGATGTTCTTCATCTCGATGGTGGCCATGGATCAACCCTTCACTGCGCCGGCGGTCAGGCCGGCGACGATCTTGCGCTGGAAGAACAGGACGAGGACGACGATGGGGACGGTGGCGACCACCGCACCCGCGGCCAGCAGCGACGCCGGCCGGTTGAACGGATCGGCACCGACGAAGAACGACAGTGCAGCGGGGATGGGGCGGGCGTTCTCGGTGGAGGTCAGCGAGATGCCGAAGACGAAGTCGTTCCACGCGAAGAAGAACGTCAGGATCGCGGCGGTGAAGACGCCCGGTGCGGCCAGCGGCACGATGACCTTGCGGAACGCCTGCCACGACGTCGCGCCGTCGACCTGCGCCGCCTGCTCCATCTCCCACGGGATCTCGCGGAAGAACGCCGAGAGCGTCCAGATCGCGAGCGGCAGCGTGAACGAGATGTACGGGATGATCAGGCCGTACCAGGTGTCGTAGAGGCCGATCGTGCGCCACATGTCGAACAGCGGGCCCACGAGCGAGACCACCGGGAACATCGCGATCACGAGCGCGGTGGTCAGGACGAACTTCTTGCCCTTGAACTCCAGGCGCGCGATCGCGTACGCCGCGAGCGTAGCGATCGCGACCGACAGGATCGTCGCGCTGAGCGAGACGACCGCGGAGTTGCGGATGGCGAGCAGGAAGTCGCCGTCCTGCAGCACCTGGCGGTAGTTGTCGAACCCGGCTCCGCCGCCGTCGGCCGGCAGGAAGCCCGGGCTGCCGTTCGTGACGGCCTGCTGCGACTTGAACGACAGCGAGACGATCCAGACGACCGGCAGCAGGCACCACCCGAGCACGAGCGCCACGCCGACGCCCATGCCCACGCGCTGGGCGCGCTCCTTGTTCTTCCCTGTCAGTGCCATGTCAGCTCTCCTGCCTGGCGTCGGCGAGATTGACCCGGAACAGCTTCACGATGACGAACGCCACCACGAGCACCGAGAGGAACAGCAGCACCGACAGGGCTGAGCCGATGCCCAGCTGGAACTGCTCGACCACCTGCCGATACGTCAGGAACGAGATGGACTCGGTGCCGTTGGCGCCGGCGGTCATCACGAAGATGTTGTCGAAGATGCGGTAGGCGTCGAGGGCGCGGAACAGCACGGCCACCATGATCGCGCCGCGCATGTTCGGCAGGATCACCTTGAACAGCCGCTGGAACCACGTGGCGCCGTCGACCTTGGCGGCCTCGATCATGTCTTCCGAGACCTGCGCGAGGCCGGCCAGCAGCAGCAGCGACATGAATGGCGTCGTCTTCCAGATCTCCGACGCCATGATCGCGATCATCGAGGAGTCGTACTGGGCGAACCAGTTGAAGTCATCGCCGATGAACGGCAGCCAGCCGTTGACGAAGCCGTTGTTGTTGGAGAAGGCGAACTGCCAGGCGAAGCCCGACACGACGGTGATGACGCCGTAGGGGATCAGGATCGAGGTGCGCACCACGCCGCGGGCGAAGATCAGGCGGTGCATCACGAGCGCGAAGGCGAAGCCGATCACGAGCTCGAAGAAGACCGTCACGACCATGATCAGCACGGTGTTGCCGGTGTCCTGCCAGAACAACGGGTCGCTCAGCGCGGTGCCGTAGTTCGAGAGCCCGACGAACTCGCGGTCGTCCGGCGCCGAGAGCGAGTAGCTGAACAGCGAGAGGTACAGCGCGCGCAGCATCGGGAAGGCGGTGACCAGCAGCATCAGCACGAGCGCAGGGGCGACGAGCTTGCGCGCCAGGTTGGTCTCGGCCCGCGACCGCTCGGACTCGACGGGCTTGGCCGCCTTCGCCCTGCCCTTGTCCTTGGTGGGCTTCGTCATCACGCTCACAGCAGCGCCTCTCCGCTCAGGACGGCCTGGAGGAACTCGGCCGACCGCTGGGGGGTGGTGTCCGGGTCGACCGAGGTCGGCGAGTGCCAGCGCGACTGGATCGCGCTCGAGATCTGGCTGTAGTACGCGCTCTGCGGACGCGGACCGCCGGTGTCGACGCTCTGGCTGAAGAGGTCGAGCAGGTCGGCCGGGTAGGCCTCCGCGAGCTCGGGGGAGTCGTAGACCGACTGGCGCGAGGGCATGAGGCCCTCGTTGACCGCGAGCGCCGTCTGGGCCTCCGGGCTCGTCACGCAGGCGGCTGCCTCCTGGGCGAACTCCAGGTTGTCGGAGTAGGCGCCGACGCCGATCGTGATGCCGCCGATGGGGGGCCGCGACTCCTCGCCGGCCTCGGTCTGCGGGTACCGCGTGTAGCCGAGGTCCTCGAGCTGGCTCTCGTCGGCCGGACCGCCCGGGTCGCCGACCTGGCCGGCGTAGTTCTGGTAGACGAAGGTCCAGTTCGTCATGAACTCGCCGGGGCCGTCCTCGGGGTACATCTGGCCGAGGCTCGTGCCCTCGTTGGAGGTCGTGAAGTCGGCCTGCGCCGCCCCGGAGTCGGCGAGCTTCTGGATGACGGCCGCGGCCGCCTTGCCGGCGTCGGAGTCGATCGTGACCTTCGCGTCACGGCCGTCCTCGACCGTGTCGGGATCGAGGATGTCGCCGCCGGCGCCCTGGATGAGGGCGTTGATCCAGACGACGTAGGCCTCGTACTTGTTGGCCTGCACGCCGACCGTGGCGTCCTGCGACGCGGCGGCGTCGATGACCTGGTCCCACGTGACGGGCTTGGTCATGTCGAGCCCGGCGGCCTCGGCCAGCGACTTGCGGTACCAAAGGAGCTGCGTGTTCGACCACTGCGGAGCGGCGACGACCTCGTCCTCCCACTGCACGGTCTGGGCCGCGCCCTCGAGCACGTCGTCGTCGAGCACCTGGTCGGCGAGGTCGCCCGTAAAGGGCTCGAGCCAACCGGCGCTGGCGAACTCCGGCACGAACACGGGATCGAGGCTCATCAGGTCGGTCGAGCTGTCGCCGGCCGCGAGGCGGCGAGCGAGCTGCGTGCGCTGGTCGGTGGCGCTGGAGGGGAGCAGCTGGATCTCGATGTCGTACTCGTCGGTGCTGCAGTCCTCGGCGAGCTGGTTCAGCGTGTCCTGGCCGTCGGGGTTGATGTACCAGTTCAGCGTCGGCTTGCCGCCGCCTCCACCGCAGGCCGTGAGCAACGTGCCGGTCAGCACGAGGCAGGCCGCGACGGCCAGTCCCCGGCGTCGTCGTGGATGACGAGCGTCCATGGTTCCCTCCCCGATTCCGCGACCGGGTGTGCTCCCCGTCACGGTCATCGCACGTTAACGCCGCCTGAAGACACCCGCAACAGCGCGGTCATCGGTGCAGGTCAGCGACTGGTCGGGGCCACGAACGGAATCAGGTACCGCTCAGCAACCACGCCGTCGTGTCGGTCGGGACGGCGCCGTCCGCAGTGAGGGGGCCCGAGACGACCGCGACCTCCAGGTGGTCCGGAACGGGGACCGGTTCGGGCCCGAGGTTGGTCAGCACGAGGGTCGGGCCCACGTCGCTCGCGATCTCGAGGGCCAGCACGTCCGGACCGTAACCGTCGGTCCAGGTGAGCGTGCCGCGACCGAGCCCCCGCTCACGCCGGAGCCGGAGCAGGGCGCGGTAGAGCTCGAGCGTCGATCCGTCCACGCCGTCCTGCCGGTCGGCCGCGAGCTCGCGGTAGGCCTCGGGCTGCGGCAGCCACGACGCACCGCTCGGGCCGAATCCGTACGACGGCAGGTCGGCCTCCCAGGGAATCGGCACCCGGCAGCCGTCACGGCCGCGGGAGGTGTGGCCGGAGCGCTCCCACGTGGGGTCCTGACGCGCCTCGTCCGGCAGCTGCGTGGCCTCGGGCAGTCCGAGCTCCTCGCCCTGGTACAGGTACGCCGACCCGGGCAGCGCCAGCATCAGCGCGGTCGCCGCGCGGGCCCGACGCAGGCCGAGGGCGGTGTCGGGCTGCGGATCGTCGGCCCCGATGCCCTCGATGCGCAGGTGTCCGGGCTGCTGGGGGTAGCCCAGGCGGGTCGCGTGGCGCACGACGTCGTGGTTCGAGAGCACCCACGTCTGCGGCGCACCGACCTCGGCCACGGCCGCCAGGCCCTCGTCGATCGAGGCGCGGAGGTCGTCGGGGAGCCACGGCGTCATGAGGAAGGCGAAGTTGAACGACTGGTGCAGCTCGTCGGGGCGCACGTACTTCGCCAGCGACTCCAGGGGCAGCACCCAGGCCTCGGCGCACAGGATCCGGTCACGGTCCTCGCCCGGAACGCCGTACTCCTCGACGAGGCGTCGCCAGCGGCGGTAGACGTCGTGCACGCCCGGCTGGTCGAACATGGGCTGCAGGGCCGTCGGCTCGTTCGCGCTGTCGAACTCCGCGGGACCGTCGGGCAGCCCCTCGGCCTTGACCAGTCCGTGGGCCACGTCGATCCGGAACCCGTCGACGCCACGGTCGAGCCAGAACCGCAGCACGTCGTCGAGCTCGTCGTGCACCTCCGGGTTGGTCCAGTCGAGGTCGGGCTGGGACGTGTCGAACAGGTGCAGGTACCACTGCCCGGGGGTGCCGTCGGACTCGGCGATGCGGGTCCAGGCGGGACCGCCGAACATGCTCTGCCAGTTGTTCGGCGGCTGGTCGCCGTGCTCGCCACGGCCCTCGCGGAAGAGGTATCGGGCGCGCTCGGGGCTGCCGGGCGGCGAGGCGAGCGCCGCCTGGAACCACACGTGTGCGTTCGAGGTGTGGTTCGGCACGATGTCGACGACGATCCGCAGCCCGAGGTCGTGGGCGCGGGCGACCAGGGCGTCGGCGTCCTCGAGGGTGCCGAAGATCGGGTCGACGTCGCGGAAGTCCGCCACGTCGTAGCCCGCGTCGTGCTGGGGCGAGGTGTAGAACGGCGAGAGCCACACGGCGTCGACGCCCAGCGCGGCCAGGTGGTCGAGGCGGGCCGTGATGCCCGGCAGGTCGCCGATCCCGTCGCCGTCCGCGTCGGCCCACGACCGCGGGTAGACCTGGTAGATCACGGCGTTACGCCACCAGGGCGTCTGGCTGCTGCTGGGGCCTCCGGACATGCCCGCTACGTTAACCGTCATGAGCCAGCGCACCCTCGTCCTCATCAAGCCCGACGCCGTCCGCCGTGGCCTGGTCGGGGAGATCCTCGGCCGCTACGAGGCCAAGGGGCTCACGATCGTGGCTCTCGAGCACCGGGCCATCGACGCCGAGATGGCCGACGCGCACTACGCCGAGCACGTCGAGCAGCCCTGGTACCCGCCGCTGCGCGAGTTCGCGGTGTCCGGTCCGCTGGTCTCGCTCGTGCTCGAGGGCGACGAGGCGATCGCCGTCGTGCGCCTGCTCAACGGCAAGACCGACGGCCGCGTGGCCGACCCGGGCACGATCCGCGGCGACCTGTCGCTCTCGAACCGCGAGAACCTGGTGCACGCCTCGGACTCCGAGGAGTCTTCCGCGCGCGAGATCGCGCTCTGGTTCCCCTCCCTCTGAGCAGAGACGCCTGACCTCAGGTCGTCGTGCTCGTCACGACCGCGACGGTGGACGCCGCTGGCCGACACCAGCGCCGCGATCGCCGCCGTCCTCGCGTCCTGCACGGGCCCGCCCTCCAGCAGGTCCGCGACCCGCCGCCGCATCACGCTCTCGTGGCGGCCGTCGGCCACCGGCAGTCGCGTGGTGGGGAACAGGCGCAGGAAGCGGCCCGACTCGCGCCGAATGAGTCCCCGTTCGACCAGGCGGTCGATGACCGGTTCGCGCAGGTTCGCCCCGATGCCGATCAGCAGCGGCATGACCCGCTGCGGCTTCTCGTCGACGGTCTCGAGGGCCTCTCGGAGGACGGGATCGCTGATCGGGTCCCCGTCGAGGGCACGCACGAGCGGCCCGTTCAGAGCACTGCGCCAGCCCTTCTCCTGCTCGTCGATCTCGACGCGGCCCCGCAGGGCGAGGTCGACCAGCACGGCCCCGCCGAGCACGTAGTGCAGCGTGCCGGCGCCGGCGATCGCCCCGGAGCTGTCGTCGAGCAGCAACAGCATGACGTCCTCGACGATCAGTGTCTCGTCCTGCATCGGAGTTCCTCTCCTAGAGCCAGTCGTGCTCGCGGGCGTAGCGCGCCGCTGCGTGCCGGGTGCTCGTCTGCGTCTTCTGCATCGCGTTCGACAGGTAGTTCCGCACGGTCCCCTCCGCGAGGTGCAGCTGCGCCGCGATCTCCGCGACCGAGTAGCCGTCGCGGGTCACGCGCAGCACGTCGAGCTCGCGGTCGGTCAAGGGGCAGTCGTCCATGACCGCCATCGCCGAGACCTCCGGGTCGATCCAGCGCTTGCCCGCGTGCAGCATCCCGACGACCGAGGCGATGTGTGCCGGCTCGGCCGACTTGCTGACGAATCCCTGGATGCCCAGGGCGAGTGCGCGGCGCAGCACGCCCGGCCGCGCGTGACGGGTGAGCATCAGGACGACCTGCTCCGGCAGCTCGCGGCGCACCTGCTCGACCGCGCCGAGGCCGTCCAGGCCCGGCATCTCGAGGTCGATCACGAGCACGTCGGGGCGGTGCTCGAGCGTCGCGCGCACCGCATCGGTGCCGTCGACCGCCTCGGCGAGCACCGTCACGTCGCCGTCGATCGGCAGGAGGGCGGCGAGCGCCTTCCGCAGCAGGACCTCGTCGTCGGCGAGCACGACGCTCGTCATCGCGCCGCCCCTGACGCCGTGGGGAACCGGGCGACGGTCGAGAACCGACCGTGCTCGACGTCGACGCGCAGCTCGCCGCCGGCGTCGGCCACGCGGTGCTGCAACGTGCCGAGGCCGCTGAGCTCGGGCACCGACGTCAGGTCCGTCCCGTCGTTCACGATCGCGATGCCCTCGGCCGACAGCGTGATCTGCACGAGGTCGGCGCGTGCGTGACGCAGCACGTTGGTCGTGGTCTCGCGCAGCACCTGGGCGAGGAGCTCGCTGACCCGGGGATCGGCGTCCTCGGCGCGCTCGACGCGCACCCGGATGCCGGCGGCCTCGAACAGGTTCTTCGCATTCTCCAGCTCGGCCGTGAGGTTGAGGCGGCGCTGCGCGTGGGCGAGCTCCTTGGTCTGCGTGATCGTGTCGCCGACGAGCTCGTACGTCTCGCGGAGCTCCTGCTCGACCTGGGCGGGATCGGTGTGGAGGAGCCGCTGGGCGAGGGCGATCTTGAGCTTCACGACGTGGAGCGTGTGGCCCTGGATGTCGTGCAGGTCGCTGGCGAAGCGGACGCGCTCGCGGGCCACGGCCAGCTCGGCCTCACGGTCCAGCGCCCACTCGAGGTCGGCGACCACGTCGTAGAACCGCTGGTTGGGGAACATGAGTCCGATGACACCGGCCGTGATGCCGGCCGGGAACAGCACGAAGGTCAGGAGGTCGGCGCGCAGGATCTCGTCCTCGAGCAGGAGACGCAGCACACCGATCCCGAGCACGTAGGAGACCGCCGCGACCGCGACCGCGAGGTGGTGGCGAGGCAGGCGCGGGATGACGTGCGACGCCACGAGCGTGAAGCCGAAGATCGCGCTGCCGGCGTCGGCGACCAGAGCGCCGTAGGCCCAGACGCCCGCCGCCACGACCACCAGCGGTACGGCCAGACGGCTCGTGAGGCGGTTGCTGATCCAGCGGACGAAGGCGGCGAGCCCGGCGAGGACCCCGGCCCCGAGCACCACGACGTCGAGCGGTCCCCGGGCGTCGAGCCCGATCGAGAGCACCCCCGCGGCCGCGATGAACGGCAGGAGCATCGTCAGGTTCAGGGAGCGCAGTCGGGCCTGGGCCCGCACGTCGTCGACCGGACCCGGCGTCCGCACCACGAGCGGGTCGCGGCGGAGCGGATCGGTCATCGGTGTCTCCCTGGTGGGGGCGGTGCGGACCCGTCCAGTATTCGGGGCCGTGCCGCCGGCCACCAGTGACGCTGCGTCATGGTCAGGTCGTGACGTCGTCCCACTGACGGCGGCGGCTCGATCTCGGTGGGATGGAGTCATGTCCACCACACCCGTCATCGACGTCCACCAGCTCAACCTCGCGTACCGCGACTTCCACGCCGTCAAGGATCTGTCCTTCCAGGTCGGTCGCGGCGAGCTCTACGCCCTGCTCGGCACCAACGGCGCGGGCAAGACCTCCACGCTCGAGATCATCGAGGGCCACCGCAGGGCCACCTCCGGCACCGTCTCGGTGCTGGGCCACAGCCCCGACGACCGCCGCGCCGTCCGCTCGCGGATGGGGATCATGCTCCAGGAGAGCGGGTTCTCGCCCGACCTCACCGTCACCGAGACGGTCGGCCTGATCGGTCGGCTCACCCGCCGCAGCGACGATGTCGGCCGCGTGATCGACATGGTCGACCTCAAGCGCAAGGCCGACACCCGCGTCTCCCAGCTCTCCGGCGGCGAGAAGCGGCGGCTCGACTTCGCGACCGCGGTCTACGGCGGCCCGGAGCTGATCTTCCTCGACGAGCCCACGACGGGCCTCGACATCCAGTCGCGCGACGACCTCTGGACCGCGGTCGACCGCCTCCGCGAGGACGGTTCCACGATCGTGCTGACGACGCACTACCTGGAGGAGGCGCAGCAGCGGGCCGACCGGATCGGCCTGATGCACCGCGGCTCGTTCCACCGCGAGGGCACCGTCGCCGAGCTGACGCAGACGCTGCCGGCCGTGATCGGCTTCCGCCTGCCGGAGGGCGCGCCTGCGCCCCCGATCCCGACGGCGTCGCAGGCCGGCGGGGCCTTCACGGTCGAGACCTTCCAGCTGCAGTCCGACCTGCGCGTGCTGCTCGACTGGGCGCACGGCCATGGTCTGGATCTCGCCGAGCTCCACGCCGGACCCACCAGCCTCGACGATGTCTTCCGCGCCATCGGCGCCGATCCCGCGTGACCGCGGCCGTCGCCCTCTCCCACCCGTCCCCGAAAGGACCCTCCGCCATGCTCTCCATCGCCCGCTCCGAGCTGATCCAGATCTTCCGCAACCGCTCCGTGCTCATCACGAGCTTCGTGATGCCGATCGCGGTCAGCGCCTACTTCGTCTACCAGCACGAGACCTTCGCCGACCTCGCGAGCCTCGGCTACATCGCGGCGATCATCGTGTTCACCGTGGGGGCGTTCGGCCTCTACACGACGACGGTCACGACGCTCGCCTCGCGTCGGCAGAACCTGTTCCTGAAGCGACTGCGCTCGACCGCAGCGGGCGACGGGAGCATCCTGACCGGCCTGGTCGTCCCGGCGGCCGTGATCGCCGCCGTGCAGATCGTCGGGATCCTCGGCGTCTTCTCGTACGTGGCCGAGACCCCCGCGAACCTGGGGCTGCTCGCGGCCGGCGTGGTCGGGACGCTCGCGATGATGCTGGGACTCGGCCTGGCGACCGCCGGGTTCACGAACTCGCCGGAGCACGCCCAGGTCACGACCCTTCCGGTCAGCCTCGGCACGATCGCCGTGGCGAGCTGGGTCGGCATCAGCGGGACCGAGGAGCTGACGTTGCTGAAGCGTCTGCTGCCGGGCGGCTCCGCGACCGAGCTCATGACCGACGCCTGGAACGGCGGCACGGCGGTGGGTGACTCGCTGCTGCTGCTCGCGCCCACCGCGGCCTGGGTCGTCGTGGCCGTCGCGCTCGCCGCTCAGTACTTCCGCTGGGAGCCTCGCCGCTGACCCCACCTCCCGCACGACGTGGTCGCTCCGACCCCGGGATCAGGCGGATCTCGGGGTCGGAGCGACCACGTCTCGTGAGGAGCGGGTGGAGGCGGCGATCATCACGGCGGCGAGGGCCATGGCCACGGCACCGGCGAGGAGGCCGCTCGAGGGCGAGGTGTGCTCGGCGAGCAGGCCCAGCAGGACGCCCCCGAGCGAGGCGGACCCGAGGAAGGCCATCGAGGTGATCGACAGGGCCGTGCCGCGGTGGGCGTCGTCGACGCGGGCGTGCACGAGCGCGTTGTACGTCGAGCCGAAACCCGTGTGCACGAGGTAGCCGAGCCAGTAACCGGCGACCAGGAGCTCCGGGCCTGCGGCGAGTGACATCGCGAGCAGGCCGAGTCCCTCGATCGTGACGAGCACGACCGCCACCGGCCGCGGTGCGCAGCGGCGGAGCACCCGGGCGGCGATCGCGGAGCCGAGGGCGGCCAGGCCCCAGGCCGCCGCAGCGACGACACCCATGCGGGCCGCGGCCTCGGCCCGGTCGCCGCTCAGCTCGGCGAGCCGCACGGGCATGAACGTCTCCAGCGCGACCACGCCGACCGCGGCGACCACCATCGCCGCCGCGAGGCCCCGGAGACCGGGCCGAGTCACGAGCGACACGCCGCCGCGCAACGCCGACGCCCAGACGGCACCGGTCGATCCCGCACGCGGGGGAGCGGCCTCCATCAGCACCGCCGCGACCACGCCCTGCACGAGCACCACCACGATCGCCAGCACGAAGGGCACCGCGAGCGTCGTGCCGGTCGACCACGGCGCCACGGCGAGCAGACCGGCCGTGAGCAGGGCGCCGGTCGCGATGGCGCCACTGATGACGCTGCCCGCCCTGGCCAGTCCCGACGGCACCTCGTGCGCGGCGCCCCGGGCGTTCTCGGCATCGACGAACCAGGCCTCGAGCGCCCCGCTGTCGAGGGCGCGGAAGGCGCCGCTGACGGCCCAGGCCAGGGCGAAGGCGAGGGTGGAGCCCGCCGTCAGGGTCAGCGTGTACCCCGCTGCGGCGACCAGGGCGGACAGCAGGAACACGGGTCTGCGCCCCCAGGAGTCGGTGAGGGCGCCGCTCGGCACCTCGAGCAGCAGCACCACGACGCCCTGGGCCGCCATCGCGACGCCCAGCTCGGCCAGGCTGAGTCCGCGCTCCAGGGGCAGCAGCGTCGCGACGGGGATGATCAGCCCCGTCGCGAACCACCGCAGGCCCAGCAGCGTGAGGAAGCGGCCGGCCAGGCTCATCGGTCACCCGGGAGCGCGAGCACGTGGAGCGCGACGGCGTGCTCGCCCTCGTGGTCCAGGTACTCGTGCACGACGTCGCTCAGGCGCTGGACGAGCTCGGCCAGGTCGGCGTCGTCCAGACGCAGGAGGTAGTCGGAGTGGCCCAGATCGGGTCGGGCGGCAGCACCAGCAGCGTCCAGGGCGGCGAGCTGGCGCGCGAGGTGCTCCTGCTGCACCCCGCGGACGACGGCCAGGGCGGAGCGCCCCTCGTCGGTCCGGGTCAGCGCCGCCGGCAGCTCGGTCAGCTGGGCCGACGCGCGCCAGCGTCGCTCGCGCCCGTCACGGGCGACGTCGTCGGTCACGAACCCGAAGCGCTCGAGCTGTCGCAAGTGGTACGACATCGAGCCGCTCGACTCGTCCAGCGTGCGGGCGAGCTCGCTCGCGGTGGCCGGGCCGTTGCGGCGCAGCTCGCCGAGCGCCGTGATCCGGATGGGGTGGGCCAGGGCCTTGAGCGTGTCGATCCCCTCGACGGTCTGCGTGCGCATGATCGCAAAGGTATCTTTGCAAAGACTTCTTGGCAATCGCTCGGCCTACGATTCGGCGTATGAGCGAGGAGCGGGCGCGGGCCGCCCTGGAGGCTGCCGGGATCGCCCACGAGATCACGCGCCACGGGCCGGTGCGCTCGCTTGCGGAGGCGGCCGAGGTGCGAGGCGTCAACGCGTCGCAGATCGTCAAGACCCTCGTCGTGCGACGGGCTGACGACGACTACCTGCTCGTGCTGGTGCCGGGGGACCGCCAGATCTCGTGGCCGAAGCTGCGCGAGCTGCTCGACGTCTCGCGGCTGTCGATGCCTCCGGCCGAGGTCGCGCTGGAGGCGACCGGCTACGAGCGCGGCACGATCACGCCGTTCGGATCGACCACGGCCTGGCCGGTCGTGGCCGACTCCCGGGTCGTCGGCACGATCTCGCTGGGCGGTGGCGCGCACGGGGTGGCCGCCACGGTGGACGCTGCTGACGTCATCCGCGCGCTCGACGCTCGCGTCGCCGACGTGACGGAGCCACTTCCGCAGAGGTGAGTCCGACGCGGTGACCGGGAGGCGGGAGTCAGTCGAGCGGGGGAGCGGCGACGGAGCCGAGCACGCCGTGGTACTTCCCGCGGACGTCCTCGGGCAGCCAGACCACGTCGTGGTCCTTCGCGGCGAGCGTGACGTCGCCCTCGAGACTGACCCAGTCAAGCGCCTGGCGCGGGGCGTCGCGCAGCTTGGGGTCGGTGTGCTCGGGCTCGAGCTCGATCAGCGTGACGCGGACCTGCATCTCGGCCTCGTTGGCGTTGGCGACGCCCACACCCCAGAAGTCCTTCGGGTTCGCCGTCGCCTTCTTGTCGAGGTCGACCATCACGGTCGTGGGCTGCGACTCCAGGCCCAGCACCTCGATCTCGACGAGGTCGAGCACCTCGGTGTCGACGAAGCGCACCGACCGGCAGCCGGGCCCGTCGAAGCGCAGCACGTCGCGGGTCGCGGAGTTCGACGGCACGACGACCTGCCCGCGAGTGAGCCCCTGCAGCGACGTCACGTTGACCAGCGGCAGCTCGCGACCGTAGAAGTCCAACGGCCGGAACCGCAGCACCGGCACCAGGTCGTGGTCGGTGCTGTTGGTCATCGTCAGGACCTGGTCGAGGCCGCCGTCTGTGGCCTTCGCCTCGTACCGCACCGCGAGCGGCCGGGGCTTCTTCGTGAACAGACCCATGTGCCCGACTCTAGACAGTGTCGGGCGGGCTCGCGCACGGCGTTAGGCTGGAACACATGTCCGTCGAGTCTGTCTTCCCCCGCCTGGAGCCGTTGCTGCCGCAGGTCAGCAAGCCGATCCAGTACGTCGGCGGCGAGCTCAACGCGACCCTGAAGGACTGGGACTCCGTCACGGTCCGCTGGGCGTTGATGTATCCCGACGCCTACGAGGTCGGACTGCCGAACCAGGGCGTCCAGATCCTCTACGAGATCCTCAACGAGCGCGACTGGATCCTCGCCGAGCGCACGTACGCGGTCTTCCCCGACATGGAGAAGATCATGCGCGAGAACGACATCCCGCAGTTCACGGTCGACGGCCACCGGCCGATCAAGGCCTTCGACCTGCTGGGCGTCTCGTTCTCGACCGAGCTCGGTTACACGAACCTGCTCACCGCGCTCGACCTCGCCGGCGTGCCGCTGCACGCGACCGACCGCGGTGACGACGACCCGATCGTCCTGGTCGGCGGCCACGCCTCGTTCAACCCCGAGCCCGTCGCCGACTTCATCGACGCCGCGGTGCTTGGCGACGGCGAGGAGATCGTGCTCAAGATCAGCGACATCGTGCGCGAGTTCCGCGAGGAGGGATCTCCCGGCGGTCGCCACGAGATCCTGCGTCGCCTCGCCGCGACGGGTGGCATCTACGTGCCCCAGTTCTACGAGGTCGACTACGACGCCGACGGCTTCATCGAGGCCATCGTCGTGAACGAGGCCTCCGCTCCGGAGCGCGTCGCCAAGCACACGCTGATGGACCTCGACGCCTGGCCGTACCCGAAGACGCCGCTCGTGCCGCTGGCCGAGACGGTGCACGAGCGCTACAGCGTCGAGATCTTCCGTGGCTGCACGCGCGGCTGCCGGTTCTGCCAGGCCGGCATGATCACGCGCCCCGTGCGCGAGCGGTCGCTGCAGGGCATCGGCGAGATGGTGGCCAACGGTCTCGAGCAGTCGGGCCTCGACGAGGTCGGTCTGCTCAGCCTCTCGAGCGCCGACCACTCCGAGATCGGCGAGCTCGCCACCCAGCTGGCCGACCGCTACGAGGGCACGAACACCTCGCTCTCGCTCCCGTCGACCCGAGTCGATGCCTTCAACATCACGCTGGCCAACGAGTTCAGCCGAGGCGGTCGCCGCTCGGGCCTGACGTTCGCCCCGGAGGGTGGCAGCGAGCGTCTGCGCCGGGTGATCAACAAGATGGTCAGCGAGGACGACCTGATCCGCACCGTCGCCGCCGCGTACTCGCACGGCTGGCGCCAGGTGAAGCTCTACTTCATGTGCGGCCTGCCCACGGAGACCGACGAGGACGTCCTGCAGATCGGTGAGCTCGCCAAGCGGGTCATCGACACGGGGCGCGAGGCGTCCGGCCGCCGCGACATCCGGTGCACGGTCTCGATCGGCGGCTTCGTGCCGAAGCCCCACACGCCGTTCCAGTGGGCCGCGCAGCTCGACCACGAGACCACCGACGAGCGTCTGCGCAAGCTGCGCGCGTCAGTGCAGTCCGACAAGAAGTACGGCAAGGCCATCGGCTTCCGCTATCACGACGGCAAGCCCGGGATCGTCGAGGGACTCCTGTCCCGCGGCGACCGTCGCGTCGGCCGCATCATCGAGGCCGTGTGGCGAGACGGCGGCCGTTTCGACGGCTGGAGCGAGCACTTCTCCTACGAGCGCTGGGAGCGCATGGCCGGCGAGGCGCTGGCCGACACCCCGGTCGACCTCGCCTGGTACACCACCCGCGAGCGCGGTGCGGAGGAGATCCTGCCCTGGGACCACCTGGACTCGGGCCTCGACAAGGACTGGCTCTGGGAGGACTGGCAGGACGCGCTCGACCCCGACCCGATCGAGGTCGAGGACTGCCGTTGGACCCCCTGCTTCGACTGCGGAGTCTGTCCCTCGATGGACACCGACATCCAGATGGGCCCGACCGGTCAGAAGCTCATCCCGCTGAGCGTCGTGTGAGCGAGTTTCTCACGCCCGAGGCCCCGCGGGACCTCCGCGCCTCGCTCGCGTTCTCGGTCCTCGCCGGTGCTGTCTCCGCCGTCCCGATCGGTCGGGCTTCGCGCCGAACCCGTCGGCTGGTCGCCGGGCTCGCGGCCGGAGGCACGGCGCTCGCCGCGGCGGTGGCCGTGCGCGACCTCCTGCAGGAGGCCGACGCGCCGCCACGGCTCTCGCCGCGTGAGCTGGCCGCACCGGCCGCCACGGCCGGAGCGGCTGCCGCCGTCGCTGCCGGCGTCATGGCCTCCTCGTTCGCCGTGGACCGCCGCATGGAGGCCGCCCTCGTGAAGAGGGGTGTCACCCGTCCCCGCCTCCTCATCGGCGTCGCCGCGGCCGTGATGTCGTTCCTCGCCGACCGCGTCGACGGCCGTTTCGGCGACCGTCCTGCGGCCCGACGCGACGGGGTCGGTGGATCCGCCACCGAATGACGGTGGTGCCCCAGGGGGTCGGTGGATCCTCCACCGAATGAGCGCGCTTTCGGTGGAGGATCCACCGCCCACCCGGCTGAGCGGGGCTTTCGGTGGAGGATCCACCGCCGAGGAGCGGAGGGGGCGCTAGTCGAGCTCGTCCTCGAGCGTGCGGTCGCGCGCCACGAGCGTGCCGACCGGTCCGAGCAGCAGCGCAGCGCACATCAGCACGACGACCGGGACGTCCCACGAGCCCGTGAGGTCGTGCAGCACGCCGGTGCCGAACGGGCCGAGACCGGCGACGAGGTAGCCGACTGACTGGGCGAAGGCCGAGAGTCCTGCGGTGCCCGCGGCCGTGGCCGTGCGCCGTCCGAACATCGTCAGCACCCAGGTGAACGCGCATCCGCCGATGCCGAGCATGACGGCCCAGAGCCACGGGGCCGCTGCGGGCGCGAGCAGCACGCCGAGCCACCCGGCTGACGTCACGATCGCGAAGACCCATGGCAGGACCGGTCGGTCGCCCGTGCGGCGGATCAGGCCGGGGAGCAGCAGGGTCACCGGGATCCCGACGGCCGGGATGAGCCCCTGCATGAGTCCGGCGTGACCCGACTCCAGCCCGGCGTCGACGAGGATCGCCGGGAACCAGCCGAACTGGGCGTACGCCTGCGCGGACTGCAGGCCGAAGAACACGGCGCAGGCCCAGGCGAGGGGGCTGCGGGCGAGTCGCAGCAGCGTCGGCCCTCGCGGACGGTCGAGCCGGCCCGCGCGACCGTCGCGCGCCGCACTGGGCAGCCAGGGCAGCAGGGCCGCCGCGGCGAGCACCGCCCAGGCGCCGAGGCCGATGCGCCAGCCGCCGAAGGCATCGGCGATCGGCACGGTCAGCACCGACCCGAGCATCGCGCCGCCCATGAGCGCCGCGCCGTAGAGCGAGCTGATGAGGGGGAGCCGGTCGGGGAAGTGCTCCTTCGCGAGGGCCGGGAGGACCACGTTGCCGACGGCGCACCCGGCGAGGGCCACGACGGTCAGGGCGAGGAACGCGATCGACGAGTCGAACACCGGCCGCAGCCCCAGGCCGACCCCGGCGACCACCAGCAGAGCCGCCGCCGTGCGGTCGAGGCCCAGTGCCCGGACCACCCGCGCCGTCGTGGCGCCGAACAGCGCGAAGCACAGCACCGGCAGCGTCGTGAGGACGCCGGCGACGGTCGCGCTCATGCCCAGGTCGGCACGGATCGGGTCGAGGACGACACCGACGCTGCCCACCGCGGAGCGCAGGTTCAGCGCGAGCAGGACGATTGCCGCTCCGATGAGCCAGGCAGGTCCCGATCGTGCGGCGCCGGTGGACATGGACGGCGTGGCGGGCACGGCCTGCGGCAGCGGATCGGGGGTCACCGCACCAGTCTGGTCCCGGGGTCCGGCTCGCGTAGCCTCGGGTGGGTGAGCACCACCCTGGAAGGCACCCCGAACCCCGAGGCGCCCAACCCCCAGCTGCCGATCGTGCAGAAGCTGCGCGTGCGCTACGCCAAGCGCGGCCGCCTGCGCTTCACGAGCCACCGCGACTTCGGGCGTGCCTTCGAGCGCGCGGTGCGCCGAGCGCGCGTGCCGATCGGCTACTCCTCGGGCTTCACCCCGCACCCGAAGATCTCCTACGCCAACGCGGCGCCGACGGGCGCCGCGAGCGAGGCCGAGTTCCTCGAGATCGGTCTGACGCAGGTCTGCGACCCCGACCAGGTGCGGGCGAGCCTCGACGCCGCGCTGCCGCCGGGTCTCGACATCGTCGCCGTGGTCCAGGCGCCGGAGGGAACCTTCGCCGACCGCCTCGCCGCCTCGCTGTGGAGCATCCGGGTGGACGGCGCGACCGGGCTCGACGCCGCCGCTGCGGCGTTCCTGGCCGCCGACGACATCTCGGTCGAGCGGATGACCAAGCGCGGGATGCGCGACATCGACGTCCGAGCCGCGGTCGTGTCCCTCGTGGTCGACGCCCAGACCGTCGACGCGGTCGTGCTCAGCACCATCCCGACGGTCCGGCCGGACGACGTGATCCAGGCGCTGCGGCAGCTCGGGGCCGACGTCCCCGGCGCTCCGGTGTCGACCCGTGTGGAGCAGGGACCGCTGGTCGACGGGACGGTCCAGGACCCCCTCGCCTGACGCGGTGCCCGCTCGGCGCGGGTGACCTGCAGGTGTCGTGCGGGTGTCTGTGCGATACTTGCCACAGTCGTTCCTGCGTCCCCGACGCTGTTCGACCGGACGGCACGCCGGACCACCATCGTGGTGGGTCCCGCTCCGACCGCGACGCACCCTCCAGGTGTCGACCGCGGCGGCGGACCCAGCATCGTGACGGAATCGGTCGCCGCCCCGGCCATCCGGCCGACGCGCACCAGACTTCGAGCCCGCCAGACGGGCCGTGACACTCCTCAAAACGCCCCCGGGCGCCGCGAGGTGAAGGAGAGCACATGCTCGACGAGGACTCGACCCCCACCCAGAACGCCGCCGAGCAGGGCGGCGCCGTGCGAGGGGGCTCCCGCCCTCGTCGTCGTGCCGCCGGTCGCCCGGCCGGCCCGCCGGCGCCCGTGAGCGACGACATCTTCGCCGTGCCCGGCAGCCGTGAGGCGGACAAGCCGGCCGCGGCCGCGAAGGACGAGCCCGCCGCCGCACCCACTCCTGACCCGGCACCCGCTCCTGATCCGGCGCCGGTCGACGACACGGTCGAGGTCGAGCAGCCCGAGGTCGAGGTCGAGGACGACCTGACCGACGAGGTCAGTGGCACCGACGAGACCGACGCCGAGGAGGCCGACGACGACTCCGCCGAGGTCTCCGTGCCCGGTATCGGTGGACTCCTCTTCCAGGCGCCCCCGAGCACCCCGGCCCCGGCCCTGCGACGCGCCCAGCGCGACGCGGTCGAGTCCGACGACGACGACGAGGACGACGACGAGACCCCCGCCCGTTCCGGCGGCAACCGGGGCGGCGGCAACCGCGGCCGCGGTGCCCGCGACGCGGACGACCGCGACGACGCCGACCAGGACACCGACGCCGACGACAGCGACGACTCCGACGACGACACCGACGAGGACGGCAACGCCAACAAGCGCCGCCGTCGCAGCCGCGGCGGACGCCGTCGCCGCAAGTCCGGTGGCGGTCAGCAGGGCAACGACGACGAGTCGGGCTCCGACGAGTCCGACGAGGCAGATGACGATGCCGACGACTCTGGTGAGGAGTCCGGCAACGGGGGCACCACCCGCCGTCGCCGCAGTCGCCGCCGCGCCGGCGACAGCTCGGGCACCACGGGTGACGACCCCGAGAACACCGTCGTGCGCGTCCGCGAGGGTCGCACGGCCGAGGACGAGATCACCGGCGTCACCGGCTCCACGCGTCTGGAGGCGAAGAAGCAGCGCCGCCGCGAGGGCCGCGAGGCCGGCCGCCGCCGCGCCCCGATCGTCAGCGAGGCCGAGTTCCTGGCCCGCCGCGAGGCGGTCGACCGGCAGATGATCGTGCGCCAGCACACCGGCTCGAGCGACGGCGACACCTACACGCAGATCGCGGTGCTCGAGGACAAGGTCCTGGTCGAGCACTACGTCGCTCGCGAGTCGCAGACCTCGCTCATCGGCAACGTCTACCTGGGCAAGGTCCAGAACGTGCTCCCGAGCATGGAGGCCGCCTTCGTCGACATCGGCGCGGGCCGCAACGCCGTGCTGTACGCCGGCGAGGTCGACTGGTCGACCCTCGGCAACAGCAAGGCCCGCAAGATCGAGGACGCGCTCACGCCCGGCCAGACGGTCCTGGTGCAGGTCTCGAAGGACCCGATCGGCCAGAAGGGCGCTCGTCTCACGAGCCAGATCAGCCTCCCGGGCCGGTTCCTGGTGTACGTGCCGGGCGGCCAGAACAACGGCATCTCGCGCAAGCTCCCCGACACCGAGCGCTCCCGGCTCAAGCACCTCCTCAAGGAGGTGCTGCCCGAGGACGCCGGCGTCATCGTGCGCACCGCGGCCGAGGGTGCGTCCGAGGACCAGCTCACGCGCGACGTCACGTCGCTCAAGGCCCGCTGGGACGACATCGAGCGCAAGGTCGCCGCGGGTCGCGCGCCCGAGCTGCTCTACGCCGAGCCCGACCTCGTCATCAAGGTCGTGCGCGACCTCTTCAACGAGGACTTCAGCACGCTGGTCGTCGAGGGCCGCGACGCCTGGGACAACATCTCCTCCTACGTGGGCCACGTCGCCTCCGACCTCGCCGAGCGCCTGACGCTCTGGGAGCCGAGCGACGACACCGCGTCCGACGTCTTCGCCGAGTACCGCGTCGACGAGCAGATCCACAAGGCGCTCGACCGCAAGGTCTGGCTGCCGTCGGGTGGTTCGCTCGTGATCGACCGCACCGAGGCCATGACGGTCGTCGACGTCAACACCGGCAAGTTCACCGGCACCGGCGGCAACCTCGAGGAGACGGTCACCAAGAACAACCTGGAGGCCGCCGAGGAGATCGTGCGGCAGCTCCGGCTCCGCGACATCGGCGGCATCATCGTCATCGACTTCATCGACATGGTCCTGGAGTCCAACCGCGACCTCGTGCTGCGACGCCTCGTCGAGTGCCTCGGCCGCGACCGCACGCGTCACCAGGTCGCCGAGGTCACCTCGCTCGGCCTGGTGCAGATGACGCGCAAGCGCATCGGCACGGGTCTGCTCGAGTCGTTCAGCACCGAGTGCGAGCACTGCAAGGGTCGTGGCGTGCAGCTGCACGCCGAGCCCATCGAGCCGAAGAAGGACGACGGCCGACGCGGTCGCGGCGCCCGTGGTGGGCGCGGCGGTCAGGCCGGCGGCAACGGCAACGGGAACGGCCAGCAGGGCGGCAACGGTCAGCAGTCGAAGAACGGCGGCAACGGCGGTTCGAACGGCAACGGCAACAACGGATCCAGCGGCAACGGCAACGGCAACGGCGGTGGCAACGGCCGCGGTCGTGGCCGTGGCGGCAACGCCAAGGACGCGCCGACCGACGAGCAGCCCGACACGACCCCGGACGCACCGGAGGAGACCGCAGCCGCTCCGCAGGAGCAGCACCAGCCGGCCGAGCACGACCCCGCGCAGCACGAGACGCCCGCGCCCGACCCGACCGGCGAGCCGGCCGTGGCGGGCGAGGTCCCGCCGCCTCCCGCAGCCGACGAGACGCCCGCGGAGGCCGATCCGGCTCCCGAGGAGCCGTCGCCCGACGCCGCGAGCGGCACGGACGAGGCCCCCGTTTTGACCGACGAGGGTCAGGCTCCGTAGACTGGATCGTCGGTGCGCGCACGGCCTGGTCGTGAGGCGCCCCCAGCAGACTGAAGCAGTAATCGGATGCGCCACCCGCGCATCGCTCCCGCAAGGCTCTCGACGAAGGATTTTCCCGTGGTGTACGCAATCGTGCGCAGTGGCGCCGGCCAGCAGAAGGTGGCCGTCGGCGACGTCATCGAGATCGACCAGGTGGCTTCGGCCGCCGGCGAGTCCGTCTCGCTTCCCGCCGTGCTCCTGGTCGACGGCGACGCCGTCACGACCGACTCCGCCAAGCTGGCCAAGGTCAGCGTGACGGCCGAGGTCCTCGGTGGCACCAAGGGCAAGAAGATCATCATCCAGAAGTACAAGAACAAGACCGGTTACAAGAAGCGCCAGGGGCACCGTCAGAAGTACACCCAGGTCAAGATCACCGGAATCAAGTAGAGGACCTGACACATGGCTCACAAGAAGGGCGCGGCGTCCACCAAGAACGGCCGCGACTCCAATGCCCAGCGACTCGGCGTCAAGCGCTTCGGTGGTCAGGAGGTGAACGCCGGCGAGATCATCGTCCGCCAGCGTGGCACCCACTTCCACCCCGGCAGCAACGTCGGCCGTGGTGGCGACGACACGCTGTTCGCACTCTCGGCCGGTGCCGTGGAGTTCGGCACCAAGCGCGGCCGCAAGGTCGTCAACATCGTCCCGTCGGCCTGAACCGGCGCTGACAGCTCTTCCAGCAGGAGGACGGACCGCCAGGTGCGGCCGTCCTCCTGCTGTTTTTCGTCCGTAGGTCCCTGCAGCACCCGATCACCCAGGAGGTGACGTCATGGCGATCCCCAGCTTCATCGACCGGGTGACGCTCCACGTCGCCGGCGGTTCCGGCGGCCACGGCGTCGCCTCGGTCCACCGCGAGAAGTTCAAGCCCCTGGGCGGTCCGGACGGCGGCAACGGCGGACACGGCGGTGACGTCATCCTCCGCGTCGCGGCCGACGTCACGACCCTGATCGACTACCACCACGAGCCCCGTCGGGCCGGCGGCAAGGGCATGCCGGGCGCAGGCTCCAACCGCAGCGGCGCCAACGGCGCCGACCTGGTGCTCACGGTGCCCGACGGCACGGTCGTCAAGGACGCCGACTCCGGCGAACAGCTCGCCGACCTGGTGGGCGTCGGCACCGAGGTCGTCATCGCGGCCGGTGGCCGCGGCGGCCTGGGCAACGCGGCCCTCGCCTCGTCCAAGCGCAAGGCCCCTGGCTTCGCGCTGAAGGGTGAGCCGGGTGACGAGCTCGTCGTCACGCTCGAGCTGAAGGTCGTCGCCGACATCGGTCTGGTCGGCTTCCCCAGTGCCGGGAAGTCCAGCCTCATCGCCGCCCTCTCCCGGGCGCGCCCGAAGATCGCGGACTACCCGTTCACGACCCTGGTGCCCAACCTCGGCGTCGTCACGGCGGGCGAGGTGACCTTCACGGTCGCCGACGTCCCCGGACTGATCGAGGGCGCCAGCGAGGGCAAGGGCCTCGGCCACGACTTCCTGCGCCACATCGAGCGCTGCGCCGCGCTCGTGCACGTGATCGACTGCGCCACGGTCGAGCCGGGCCGCGACCCGCTGACCGATCTCGACGTCATCGAGAACGAGCTCGCTCGGTACGCGGAGGCCACCGAGACCGACCTCCTCGACCGCCCTCGCCTCATCGCGCTGAACAAGACCGACGTCCCCGACGCCGCCGAGATCGCCGAGTTCGTGCGCGCCGACCTGGTCGCCCGCGGGCTCCGCGTCTTCGACGTCTCCGCGGCGAGCCATGCCGGTCTGCGTGAGCTGGGCTTCGCGATGGCCGACATCGTCGGTGAGCGACGCGCGGCCGCGCCCGACGCCCCGCCCACCCGCATCGTCCTCCGTCCGCGCGCGGATGCCGGCGTCGACGCGGAGTTCACGGTCCACCGCCGCGGTCCCGACGACGCCCCGCAGTGGGTCGTGCGCGGTGAGAAGACGAAGCGCTGGGTGCGGCAGACCGACTTCACCAACGACGAGGCCGTCGGCTTCCTCGCCGACCGTCTCAACCGCCTCGGGGTCGAGGACACGCTCCTCAAGCTCGGCGCGCAGGCCGGCGACGACGTCATCATCGGTGGCACGGGCAGCGAGGACGACGGCGCCGTGGTCTTCGACTTCGACCCGCAGACCCCGGCCGGTGCCGAGGTCCTCGGTCCCCGCGGTGGCGACCTCCGGTTCGACGACAACGACCGCCGCACCAACCGCGAGCGCCGCGACGACCTCGCGGCTCGTCGTGCGGCCGAGGCCGCGGCCCGCGAGGTGCGGGAGGCACAGCCCGACCAGGACTACTTCGAGATGTACGACCTCGACGAGGACCCGGACGCCCCCATCTCCGACGACCCCATCTCCGACGCCCCCGCCTCCGACGAGACCGTCGACGAGGTGTCGCAGGAGTCCGACTCCCGATGAGCCGCATCGTCGTCAAGGTCGGCTCGTCGTCGCTGACGACGGACGACGGCCACATCGATCCCGAGCGGCTCAGCCGGCTCGTCGACGCGGTGGCCGCCGCCCGGCACCGGGGCGACGACGTCGTGCTCGTGAGCTCGGGCGCGATCGCTGCCGGACTCGGACCGCTCGGCCTGCCCGAGCGTCCCAGCGACCTGGCCACCCAGCAGGCGGCTGCCAGCGTGGGCCAGGGAGCCCTGATGGCGCAGTACTCCGACCGCTTCGCCCGGCTGGGCCTCACGGTCGGCCAGGTCCTGCTGACGGTCGACGACGTGACGCGCCGCGGCCACTACCGCAACGCCCACCAGACCTTCGCCAAGCTGCTCGAGCTGGGCATCGTGCCGATCGTCAACGAGAACGACACCGTGGCGACGAGCGAGATCCGCTTCGGCGACAACGACCGTCTGGCCGCTCTCGTGGCGCACCTCGTGCACGCCGACCTGCTCGTGCTGCTCTCGGACGTCGACGGCCTGTACACGGCCCACCCCTCCGAGCCGGGCTCGCGACTCATCGCGACAGTCGCGGGTGACGCCGACCTGGACGGCATCGACATCGCCCGCGTCGGCTCGGCCGTCGGCACGGGCGGCATGGTCACCAAGGTCGAGGCCGCCCGCATCGCGACCGCTGCCGGCATCCCCGTCGTGCTGACGAGCGCCGCCAACGCGGCCGGCGCGCTCGAGCACCAGGGCGTGGGCACGCGTTTCGAGTCGACGGGCAAGCGCCGGTCGTCGCGACTCCTCTGGCTCGCGCACGCCAGCCAGACCAAGGGGGCCGTGCTGCTCGACGACGGCGCCGTCCGTGCTCTCACCGAGCGGGGGGCGTCGCTGCTCGCCGCCGGGGTCACCGGCGTGGAGGGCACCTTCAGCGCCGGGGACCCGATCGACCTGGTCTCGCCCGTCGGCACGGTGATCGCCCGCGGACTGGTCAACTTCGACAGTGCCGAGCTGCCGGCGCTTCTCGGGCGGTCGACGGTCGACATCGTCGCCGAGCTGGGTCCCGACTACGACCGCGAGGTCGTGCACCGCGACGACCTGACCGTCCTGCTCGGACGCTGACCGCGGGCGGCGGTTCTGCCCTACGCTCTGGCCATGACGCAGGTGGCGGAGCACGCACTCCTGACCGGGAGGGCCGCTCTCGCCGGTGATCCCGGGGCCGAGTGGCCCTATGCGTTGTTCCTCGCCCGGCGGTACCGCGAGGCGGTCGCCCAGCTCGACGCCCTGGTCCCCGGAGACCCGGTCGCCGATGCCGTGCGCGACCTCGTCGTGGCCGCGTGCCTGGCGCAGCCGCCCCGACATCTGGCCGACCGCCTGCCCGACGACCGGGACTCGGCGGCGCTCGTGCGGTACCTCCGCGCCGAGACGGCGATGACCGCCGGACTCGTCGCCGAGGCCGAGCGCCTGGCCACGCTCGCCCTCGCCGCGGTCCCGGCCGACCGGCCGTGGCACGTCATGTCGCGCCTCGTGCGGGCGCGGTCCTTGGCCTTCCTGGGTCGCCTCCCGGAGTCGCGGGCCGAGGCGGAGGCGGCCGGTCGCCAGGCGCGGGACCAGGGGTGGACCCCGCCGGCGCTCATCGCCGACTCCGTGCTCACCTTCGTCGCGGCCCACCTCGGCGACGTCCCGGCCGTGGAGGCCTGGACCGAGGGACTCCGGCTGAGGATCCCGTCCGCGACGTCCTACGGCGAGCAGATGGCCTACCTCCTGGGCGCCCTCGCGTTGAGCGGCGCGGGGCGTCCGACGGCCGCAGCGGAGCTGCTCTTCGGGTCGTGCGGCGGGCGTGGGGTCCCGGACCTGCCGTTGTTCGCCCGGGCCTACGCGGTGGACGTCATGGTCGAGGGGGCCGTGGCGACCGCGCAGGTCGCGGTGGCCGCGGAGTACGTGCGGCTCGCCGACGGGCTCGACGTCACGGGCCAGCCGATGGCGGCCGCCGCGCTCGACCGGGCGCGCGCCCGGCTCGCGGTCGTCGTCGGTGACGCGGCCGTGGCGGCCGAGCGTGCGGAGCAGTCGGGACGCCGGGCGGAGGACGTCGGGGGAGCGCTCTACGTCGTGCGGGCCCGACTGCTGCGGGCCGTCGCAGAGCGGGAGTCCGGGGACCCGGTCGCGGCTGCCGAGGCGGCGCGCATCGCGAGCGAGGTCGGGCCGGACGACGTGCGCCTCTGGGCCGAGCGAGAGCTCGCCGGCCTGGGCGCCGAGTCGCGTCCCGTGCCCGGCATCGGCTGGGACCAGCTCGACGAACGGCGCCAGCTCGTCGCCCGGCTCGCGGCCCAGGGTCGGCGCAACCGTGAGATCGCCGAGCTCATGCGAGTCTCGGTCAAGACCGTCGAGCGTGACGTCTCGGAGATCCTGCGGCTCATGTCGGCGACCCGCCGGGTCGACCTGGTGCGGGTCGTCCCGGCCGCAGAACCGGTCGCACCCGGGGCGCTCCTCGCCCTGACCCAGCGCCAGAGCGAGGTGGCGGAGCGCATCTCGCTCGGCCTGACGAACGTCGAGATCGCGGACTCGCTCGGACTCACGGTCAAGTCCGTCGAGAAGCACGTCTCGGCGATCTTCGACCGCCTCGGGGTCGACTCCCGCACGGCCGTCGCGGCCCTGATGCGCGACCAGCCCGTCTGACCCACCGGGCGGCGTTCCAGGGCCTGTAGCAGGCGGAAAAGATTCCGTTCCCGATTCTTCGGCATATCGCGTCATGTCGGAGGGGCGAATCCCGTTTACCTAGGGACGAAGGGAGCAACATCATGGACGAGCCTCGGGGGTCGCGCCGGATCTGGACGCACGAGGGGTCCCGGTGACGGCGGCCGGCCAGCGCCAGGGTCCCAGTCTTCGCCCCTCGACCCGCGACCTCCTCGCGGCCAGTGCGACGGCGCAGCTCGCCGGCGCGAGCTGCGCGGGTCGTGAGATCGAGTGGGCCGACGGCGAACGCAGCTGGACCTCCGCGCGATCGGCCTCCACGGCGCTCGCGGCTGCCGCACCACTGGTCGACATCTGCGAGGGGTGCCCGGTCATCGCCGCCTGCGCCACGTGGGCCGAGCTCGACCACTACACCGGCATCGCCGGTGGGCGTCCCTACGTGCGGGGCTTCCCGCGTCCGTACGCCTGGGTGCACCGGCGCGAGTCCGAGATCGAGCTGGTCTCCACCTCGGCCGGCATGCCCGACATCGACATCGACGACCTGGCGGTCGAGCGGGCCGTGGGCGGGGAGCCGCCGGAGCAGCTGTCGCTGGCCGAGCGGGCCGAGGTCATCCGCCGCATGAACGCGCAGGGCGCGACCGACTCGATCATCGGCGCCCGCGTGGGCCTGACGGCGCGAGCGGTGCAGAAGATCCGCCAGAACATGGGTCTCGCCGCGGTGCCCGGCGTGGGCGGTCGCCGCTCGAGCTGAGGTCCTAGAATTCGGCGCATGAGCACCAGCCAGATCGCCGACGAGGTCCACGCGACCGCGCGCCGTGCCCGCGAGGCGTCCCTCAGCCTCGCCACGGCCACGCGCCAGGTGAAGGACGCTGCGCTGCTGGCCGCCGCCGATGCGCTGGTGGCCGACACCGACCGCATCGTGGAGGCCAACGAGCTCGACGTCGAGGCGGCCCGCGCCGCCGGCACCGGTGAGCACGTGCTCGACCGGCTCCGGCTCGATCCCGCTCGGGTCGCCGCCTTCGCCCAGGGGGTTCGCGACGTCGCGGTCCTGCCCGATCCGATCGGCGAGGTCGTGCGCGGCTCCGTGCTGCCGAACGGGCTGCGGCTCACGCAGGTGCGGGTGCCGATGGGCGTCATCGGCATGATCTACGAGGGGCGACCCAACGTCACGGCCGATGCCGCCGCGATCTGCCTCAAGGCCGGCAGCGCAGTCGTGCTGCGGGGATCGGCCTCGGCGTACCGCTCGAACGAGGTCATCGTCGAGGTCATGCGCGCGGCGATCGAGAAGGCAGGCCTGCCGGCCGACCTGATCTCGCTCCTGCGCAGCGACGACCGCGCCTCGGCCACCGAGCTCATGCGTGCCCGGGGCCTGGTCGACCTGGTGATCCCGCGCGGGGGTGCGGGTCTGATCCGTACGGTCGTCGAGGAGTCGACCGTGCCCGTCATCGAGACCGGCACGGGCAACTGTCACGTGTACGTCGACGCCGACGCCGACCTCGACATGGCGCTCGCGATCGTCCTGAACGCCAAGACCCACCGCACCAGCGTGTGCAACGCGGCCGAGTCGCTGCTGGTGCACCGCGACGTCGCGGAGGCGTTCCTGCCGCGGGTGGTCGCGGCCCTGCACGAGCACGACGTCGTGATCCACGGCGACGACGCGTTCCGCGCCGTCGACCCGGCCGTCACCGCGGCGACCGACGACGACTACGCCACCGAGTACCTGGATCTCGAGATCTCAGCCAAGGTCGTCGAGTCGGTCGACGACGCCATCACCCACGTCCGTCGCTTCTCCTCGGGGCACACCGAGGCGATCGTCACGGCCTCGGCGCAGACGGCCCGCCGCTTCACGCTCGGGGTCGACTCGGCGGCGGTCATGGTCAACGCCTCGACCCGGTTCACCGACGGTGGCGAGTTCGGCTTCGGTGCCGAGATCGGCATCTCCACCCAGAAGCTCCACGCCCGCGGCCCGATGGGTCTCCCGGAGATGACGACCACGACCTACGTCGTGGAGGGCGACGGTCACGTGCGCTGAGGGTGTCACGCCACGGGAGCGGCGCTGGTAGATTGTCGCCATGCTTTCCACGATCCTGGTTGCCGCGACCGAGCACGCCGAGGAAGCCGAAGCCATCAATCCGTACATCATCGGTGGCATCGCCCTGGGCATCCTCTTCACGCTGCTGCTGGTCATGCTCGCCTTCGGCAAGGGCCGCGAGCACACCTGAGCGAGAACCACGCCCTCGACCGACCCTCGTCCTCCGCACCGCGGCGGAGGCGGGTCGGAGTCATGGGCGGCACGTTCGACCCCATCCACCACGGCCACCTCGTGGCGGCCAGCGAGGTCCAGGCGACGTTCGACCTCGACGAGGTCGTCTTCGTGCCGACGGGTCAACCGTGGCAGAAGGCCGATCGTGAGGTCTCGCCGGCCGAGCACCGCTACCTCATGACCGTCATCGCGACCGCAGCCAACCCGCGGTTCGAGGTCAGCCGGGTCGACATCGACCGCAGTGGTCCGACCTACACCGTCGACACGCTCGGCGACATCTCCCGGCAGCGGCCCGACGCCGACCTGTTCTTCATCACCGGCGCCGACGCGATGGCCCAGATCCTCACGTGGCGCGACCACGACGAGATCTTCGAGCTCGCCCAGTTCGTGGCGTGCACCCGCCCGGGCCACGACCTCGACGAGTCGATGCTCGCCGACCTCCCTCAGGGGCGGGTCACGGTGCTCGAGATCCCCGCCCTCGCCATCTCCTCGACCGACTGCCGCGAACGAGTGCGCAGCGGTCAACCCGTCTGGTACCTCGTGCCCGACGGCGTCGTCCAGTACGTCGCCAAGCACGAGCTCTACGCCTCCACCGAAGGAATCCCCACCGCATGACTGCCACCGAGCTCGCCCTCGACCTGACCCGGCTCGCCGCGTCGGCCGCGACCGACAAGTCCGCCACGAACGTGCGGGCCTTCGACGTGTCCGAGCAGCTGTACATCACCGACGTCTTCCTCATCTGCTCCGTCACGAGCTCGACGCAGGCCCGCGCCGTGCAGGACGCGGTGGAGGACGCCCTGCGCGAGCACGGTGCCAAGGCCGTGCGGCGTGAGGGCGCCCGTGAGGGTCGCTGGATCCTGCTCGACTTCACCGACATCGTGGTGCACGTGCAGCACGTCGAGGAGCGCGAGTTCTACTCGCTGGAGCGTCTGTGGCGTGACTGCCCGGAAGTCCCCGTCGCGTGAGCCGGCAGGTCATCGTCTGGCGGCACGGGCGCACCGCGTGGAACGTGGCGGGGCGGGTCCAGGGTCAGACTGACACGCCGCTCGACGACGTCGGTCGTGAGCAGGCTGAGTCGGCCGCGCTCCGGCTCGCCGCGCTCCAGCCGCACCGCATCATCTGCTCCGACCTGGAGCGTGCGCAGCACACTGCGGAGGCGCTGGGCCGGGTCGCCGGAGTGACGGTGGAGCCCGACGAGCGGTTCCGTGAGATGAACTTCGGTGCACGCGAGGGTCTGACGTGGGAGGAGTCGTTCGAGCAGTTCCCGGACGGCATGCGGGCCTGGATCGCGGGTGACGAGACGCAGATCCCCGACACCGAGACCCACCTGCAGGCGGGGGAGCGTTTCGCGGCGGCCCTGCACGACGCGCTCGAGGAGCTGCCGGCCGACGAGACCCTGGTCGTGGTCGCCCACGGCGCCGTGATCCGCACCGGGGTGTGCTCGTTCCTGGGGTTCCCGCAGTCGACGTGGCGCACCTTCGGCGCTCTCAGCAACTGCTCGTGGTCGGTGCTGACCGAGTCCGGCCCCCCGAGCCACCGGTACTGGCGCCTGACCGAGTGGAACGCGGGCACCCTGCCCGAACCGGTCATGACCGACGACGCCTGACCCGGTTTGGACCTCGCCGGGGGCATCTACTAAGATCGGTGATCGGCCTTCGGGTCACCCGGTACGGGGCATTGGCGCAGTTGGTAGCGCGCTTCCATGGCATGGAAGAGGTCAGGAGTTCGAATCTCCTATGCTCCACTCGAAGCGCAAGGGCCCCACGACACTGTCGTGGGGCCCTTGCTGTTTGAGCTGCCTCAGGCTCCGTGCTGCGCGACGACGTCCGTCAAGCGCTGCACCTCGGCCTGATCGGCGTCGGGGGCGAGGGCGACGTAGTGGTCCATGACCGCCGGGCGGTAGCGCACGGGCAGCTCTTGCCCCGCAGCGAGCCGGGTGAGCTCGGTGATGGTGAGGGTCTCGTCGGCGATCCCGCGGAACGAGGTGCCCTCGGCGGTGTTGACGTCCAGCATCAGCACCACGCGGGGACTGCCGTCGCTGCTGACCTCCCGCCAGTCGACCAGGGTGCCGAGGGCGAGGACTCCCGAGCGCAGGTCCGCGTTCCGTCGCCGCGCCTGACGGCTCAGCAACGGATTCGGCGCGACGCCGGGGAAGTCGGGCCCCACGCCCAGTGCCTCACGGGTCAGGTCCGGCCGCAGCCGGCCCACCAGATCGTCCAGCGTGGTCGTCCTGCGTGACTTCTTCGATCCGAACATCGGTGCCCCCTCCCTCGGGTCCCGCCGCCTGGTGGTGGTGCGGGCCTGGTCGACGCGAGTCTAGGAGTCAGGGGCCCTCTCGGGCGAGAGGTGGCTCCGGACGGGCCTGCCCCAGGAGGTGGGCGAGCAGGGTGGCGGCGAGGCCCGCGAGCACGAGGACGCCCAGCGCGGCCTGGAGGCTGACGAGGTCGGAGATCGCCCCGATCGCGGGTGAGGTTACGAGGAAGCCGACGCGCATGAGCCAGCCCAGCATCGCGATGCCGGTGGCCTCCGGGAGCCCCGGAGCGCGGCCGGCTGCGGCGAACGCGGCGGGCACGAGGGTCGCGCACCCGAAGCCGGCCAGGGCGAATCCGGCGAACACGACGGGATAGGCCGGAGCGGCGACCACGAGGACGCCGCCGATCGTGATGAGCACGCCGCCCGCCCGAGCCACGGCGGCGCGGCCCCAGCGGTCGGTCATGGGATCGCCGAGGATGCGGCCGACGAACTGGGCGCCGATCGCCACCGTGAGGCCCAGGCCGGCCGCCCACGCAGGTGCGCCCGCGTCGCGCCCGAGGTAGAGGACCGACCAGCTGTTGGCGACCTCCTCGATCGTGGTGCCGGCGATCGCCAGGAGCACCAGGGGGAGGAGCAGCCGCCAGGGGCGGTGACGAGGGGTGTCGTGCCGCTCGTCCGCCGCCTCGTCGGCCTGGAGCGATCCGCGGACGTCGTCGGGCACGACGGCGAGTCGACAGGCCACCACGGCGGCCACGGCCCACACGGAGCTGTTGACGATCATCTGGGCGGGGATGGCGAGGTCTGCGGCGACGGACGCGGCGCCGATGATGCCGCCGGTCGCGGCTCCGATGGACCACAGGGCGTGGAAGGAGTTCACGACCGAGCGGCCGGACCACTGCTCGACGAGCACGCCCTGCACGTTCTGGGCGGCGTCGACGACGGCGTCGTTCACGCCGGCCAGCACCATCGCGGCGACGAACAGCCACACCCCGAGGCCCGCGTCGGCACTGACGCCGGCGAGCGCCATCGTCCCGGCCAGGGCCACGGAGCCGACGGCATTGGTCCGCAGCGTGCCGAAGCGGCGGATGACCCGGCCTGCCAGCCCTGCCGCGACGAGGGCACCGGCGGGGAACGCGACGACGGCGAGTCCGAACTGGCTGTTGCTCAGGTCGAACGCCGACTTGATCTCCGGGTAGCGGGGCAGGAGCGCGGCGAACAGCACGCCGTTGGTGAAGAACATCAGCGAGACGCCGGCGCGTGCTCGGCCGGGGCCGGGGCCGGGGCCGGGGCCGGAGGCGGGGAAGTGGGGACGTCTCACCCGGGAACGCTAGGTACTGCTGTCTCGCAGTGCAACTGCGCGCCCGACACGATTCTGTCCGACCCCTCCGCCACGGTGGCTCCATCGCACGCCGCCCACCAGGAGGAACCGTCATGTCGGTCCAGATGCTGCATCCCGAGACGCTTCCGCGTTCGGAGTTCTACGCCCAGGCCTCCGTGGCCCAGGGCTCCCGGTGGGTCTTCCTCGCGGGGCAGGTTGCTCGCGACGCGGTCGGCTCACCCGTCGGGGCCGGTGACCTGGCCGCCCAGACGGCCCAGGCGTACGCCAACGTCGATGCTGCTGTCGTTGCTGCCGGTGGCACCTTCGCCGACGTCGCGAAGCTCACGGTCTACGTCGTCGACTGGGAGCCGTCGAAGATGGGAGCGCTCGTCGAGGGCGCGATGCGCGCGGCGGCCGAGCGAGGGCTCGACCTGATGCGCCCGATCACCGTTCTCGGCGTCTCGGCGCTGGGAGAGCCCGACCTCCTGGTCGAGGTCGAGGCGATCGCGGTCCTCGAGTAGTCGTTCCGCACGTCAGGTGTGCGCGGCGAGGAAGCCGCTACAGCACCAGCGCGAGCACGATCACCGGAGGCAGCGAGACGAGTGACGCGATGCTCGTGACCATCGTCATCGTCTTGAGCGCGCCCTGCGTGGTCAGGTTCAGCAGCGACTTGAACATCCAGAAGAAGTTGCTGTTGACCTGCAGGGCGAACATCGCGCCGGAAGCGATCGCCAGGCCCACGGCGACCGGGGCGACGCCGGTCGTCCCGACGATGGGGCCGACGATGCCCGCCGCCGCGATGGCGGCCACGGACACCGAGCCGATCGCCAGGTGCAGCACCGCGGCGATGAACCACGCCAGGAGGATGGTCACGACGACGGGTGCTCCGGCATCGGCCGAGAACAGGTTGGCCAGGGTCTGGTCCATGCCGGTCGCCGAGATGACCTCACCGAGCGACCCGCCGATGCCGGTGATGAGCAGGATCTCGCCGGTGGTCTTGAAACCGTTCGACAGCGCCTCGTCGGTCAGGTGCGAGCCCGACCGCCAACGGGAGAGGCCGTAGGCCCCGAGCAGGCCGATGAACAGCGCGATCGTGGCGTTGCCGAGGAAGGCGATGATCGGCGTCGAGAAGTCGTAGACCTCGGCGAAGGCGCCGAAGGCGATGAGCACGAGTGGCACGAGGATCGGCAGCAGGAGCACGCCCAGCGGGAGGCCGGCGTCGACCGCCTCGGGAGCGTCCTCCGACACGGTCTCCGACTCCGCCTCGCGGGCCTCCGGCTCCTCGTCGGTCTCGGGGTTCCAGTAGCGGGTGCGCAGCAGCAGCGCGAACAGAAGGGTCGTGGCGATCGCGGTGAGCGGGCCGAGGAAGATGCCGAAGATCAGGTACTGGCCCAGCTGGACGTCCAGGAGGCTCGCGATCGAGACCGCGGCCAGGCCCGGGACCACGAACACGTAGCCCGCGAAGATGCCGGTGCCGATGGCGCCTGACAGGAGCGCCAGCCCGCGCCGGCCGACGTGCGGCGCGGAGGTGCGGGCGATGGGCGCGGCGAGCACGACCTGCACGTCGACGTAGATCGACGGGAAGACCGTCGAGAGCGCGGCAGCGAGCGCGTACGGGAGCTTCCGAGGGCCCACGGCGCGCAGGAGGGCGTGCACGAGCTTGCGGAACGCCCCCAGGGAGTGCAGGAGCGCCCCGATCGCGACGCCGAACCCGATGAGGAGGCCGACCTCCGCCATGATCGAGCCGAATCCGGTCGTGATGGCCTCGACGGTGTCGGCGAATCCGACCCCCGAGGCGAGGCCCAGGTAGAGCGAGGCGACGAGCAGGGAGATGACCGGGTCGACCTTGACGGCGATGATCAGCGCGATCGCGAGGACGATCGCGATCGCGGTGTGCAGGACTTCCATCGTGACTTCCCCCTGAGTGTCCGGGCGCGGGACGTCTCGTCGTGCGACCCCGGTCACACCCTGCCATGTCGGAGTCGTGACGGGGAGGGCGGTCCGGCGTACCGTGGCGCCATGGAGTTCGTCATCGTCGGAGTGTTCCTCGGGGTGCTCGTCGTGGGCGCTCTCGGGGCGTGGTGGCTCACGGGGCCCGACGAGCCGACCCACGGCCAGGACCGCCGGGCCGGCCGGTCCGACGACGTCAGCCCCGACGAGGCGGCCCGCCGCGCCATCGGCCGCACGTCCTGGACGCGCGGCGGTGGCGGCGGCTCCTGAGCGGGAATTTCCCCCGGGTGATGGCCCTTGATCACCGATCCGTGAAAAAGTTTCGGTGTCCGTGTCGATCCGGCGCCGTGCCGTTCGACGTGTGGGTGAAGGGCGAAGAGATCGCCCCACATCGAAGGGGAACACCATGAGCAAGTACATGCTGATCATGCGGAGCACGGCCGAGGCCCTCGAGGCGTCCAAGGACGTCGACTTCGAGGAGATCATCAACCAGATGGGCGCCTACAACGAGTCCATGATCAACGCCGGGGTGATGGCCGGCGGCGACGGTCTCACCGACGCTGCCGAGGGCGTCGTCGTCGACTTCTCCACGGAGGACCGCATCGTCACCGACGGGCCCTACGGCGAGGTGCACGAGCTCTTCAACGGCTTCTGGATCATCCAGGTGTCGTCGAAGGAGGAGGCCGTCGAGTGGGCCAAGCGCGCTCCGCTCGGCCCGGGCTCGAAGCTGGAGGTCCGCCGGATCACCGACGAGACCGACTTCGAGGACTTCGCCGACAACGAGTACGTGCAGAAGGAAGCCGGCTGGCGCGAGCAGCTGGGCACGGACTGAGCGCGGGCCCGGGATCGAAGGGATCGCCATGAGCAGGTACATGCTGGTCATGCGGGACTCCGCCGAGGCCTACGAGGCGTCGCAGCAGGTCGACTTCACCGAGATCATCGCCGCGATGGGCGCCTACAACGAGGCGCTGGAGGCCGCTGGCGTGCTCGTCGCGAGCGAGGGCCTCTCGGACCCGTCCGAGACCGTCGTGATCGACTTCTCCTCCGCGGACCCGGTCGCGACCGACGGGCCGTACGGCGAGGTCCACGAGCTGTTCAACGGCTTCTGGGTCATCGAGACCGCCACGAAGGAGGAGGCCGTCGCGTGGGGCAAGCGCTGCCCGCTCGGCCCCGGCTCGAAGCTCGAGGTGCGCCGCTTCGGCGACGCGTCCGACCTCGAGCTCGACAACGACTGAGCCATGACGCACCAGGACACGGCGTCGACGGCCGGGATCGCCCGGACCGTCGACGCCGTCTGGCGCATCGAGGGGGCCAAGGTCGTCGCGACGGTGGCTCGCATGACGGGCGACCTGGCCCTGGCTGAGGACCTGGCGCAAGAGGCCGTCGCCGAGGCGTTGGAGCAGTGGCCCACGACGGGCGTGCCCCGCAACGCCGCCGCGTGGCTCACGGCCGTGGCCAAGCGCCGCGCGATCGACGCCTTCCGCCGCCGCGAGCGTCTCGACGCCCGGCACGAGGCCATCGCCCGCGACCTGGACGAGAGCGCCGAGGACGTGTGGGAGCCGATCGCCGACGACGGCCTGCGGCTGCTCTTCACGGCGTGCCATCCGGTGCTGTCGCGCGAGGCGCAGGTCGCGCTGACGCTCCGGGTCGTGGCGGGCCTGTCCAGCGACGAGATCGCCCGGCTGTTCCTGGTGCCGACCTCCACGATGCAGCAGCGGATCGTGCGGGCCAAGCGCACGTTGACCGAGGCCCGGGTGCCGTTCGAGGTGCCCGACCACACCGAGTGGGCGGCGCGCCTGCAGTCGGTCCTCAAGGTCGTCTACCTGGTCTTCACGGAGGGCTACTCCGCGACCAGCGGTGAGCAGTGGGTGCGTCGCGAGCTGGCCGACGAGGCGCTGCGCCTCGGGCGGCTCGTCAGTGCCCTGGTGCCCCATGAGCCCGAGGCGCGAGCCCTCGTGGCGTTGATGGAGATCCAGTCGTCCCGCTTCGCCGCGCGGGTCGACGCCGCCGGCAACCCTGTGCTCCTCGGCGACCAGGACCGACGGCGCTGGGACCGCAACGCGGTCGCCCGGGGTCGGGCAGCGCTGGCGGAGGTCGACCGCCTCGGCCGCGGCCGAGGGCCGTACGCCCTGCAGGCGGCGATCGCCGAGTGCCACGCGATCGCGCCGTCGGTCGACGAGACCGACTGGGAGCAGATCGTGGTGCTGTACGAGGCGCTCGGGCGGCTGGCGCCGAACCCGGTGGTCGATCTCAACCGCGCGGTCGCGGTGTCGATGGCGCGCAGCGCGGCCGAGGCGCTCGAGATCGTCGACGGGCTGGTGGCGCGGGGAGAGCTCGCCGGCTCCCACCTGGTGCCGAGCGTGCGGGGTGAGCTGCTCGCCCGGATGGAGCGCACCCAGGAGGCGCGCGGTGAGCTGCTGACGGCGGCGTCGCTGGCGCGCAACGAGCGCGAGCGCGCCGTGCTCGAGGCCAAGGCCGCGGGTCTCAGCTAGCGGTGGAGGTGTGGGCCAGGACGGCGGGCACCACGAGGTCCCAGGCCGCGGCCGGTGGGTGCTCGTGACCCATCCCGGGCACGACGAGCAGCTCGGCTCCGGGCACCAGCCAGGCCAGGTGGCGCCCGTGCTCGAGGGGAAACAGCGGGTCGGCGTCGCCGTGGATGACGAGCGTCGGCACGCGGAGGTCGGCCAGGTCGACCGGGTCGCCGCCCTCGATCATGAAGTGGTTCGCCCCAGATCGCTGCGGACCGTCTCGGTCCAGGATCCTGCGGATCGTCTGGCCCGCCCGCACCTCGTCGAGCCCGAGCGTGCCGGCGTAGGCGCGCAGCCCCGCCAGCTCGGCCGCGACCACGGCGTCCGGGTCGTCCCAGTCCGGTTCCGGAGGCGGGTGCTCGAAGGACTCCAGGATCGCCGGCGTCGGCCCGGGGAGGTCGGCGTCCTCGGCCCCTGGTCCACCTGCCGTGGTGGACTGCAGGATGGTCGTGGCGACGAGCTCGGGGTGCCGGACCGCCACGGTCTGCACGAGGCCGCCACCGAGCGACACGCCCCAGAGGTGCACGGGAGCGTCGCTGACGTCGCGGATCACCGCGACCAGGTCGCGCAGGAGGTCCTCGCCCGTGTAGGTCGCCGCGCCCAGCGGCACGGTGGTCGACTGGCCGACGTCGCGCAGGTCGTACCGCACCACCCGACGACCAGCGTCGGCCAGCAGCTCGCAGAGCTCGTCGTCCCACCACTCCTTGGCGGAGGCGGCGCCGTTGACCAGCACGAGCACGGGCAGGTGCGGATCGCCGATCTCCTCGACCGCGATCGCGACGTCGTCGCTCGTGACAAACCGAACCTCGCTCCAGGTCATGGTCCCGAGTCTCGCGCGGAACCCCGGCGCGCGCCAGGGAGTGGGGATGTGTAGGCGTGGCCGGTGGGGGTGGTCCAGGTGATCTCGCCGGTGGGTCCGGCATGGACGTGCCAGCCGGGTAGTTCTTTGACGAGGTTGGAGAGTCGGCAGAGGCCTTGGCCGTTGGCCTGCGTGGTCGGTCCGCCGTTGCGGTGGGGTCGGATGTGGTCGATCTCGCGGATCCGGCAAGAACATCCGGGTTGGCGGCACTTGTGGTGGTCGCGGGTGCGGATCCAGGAGGCCAGCGTGCCGGTGAAGCAGCGTCGGCGGGTGTCCAGGCCCGCGAGGGAGCCGGTGGGTTCGGTGAACAGGCGGCGGAACCAGGCCTGCCCTGCGCTGTCGACGAGCTCAGCAGCCAGGTGCGGGGTGATGGGCCCGTGGCCGGCGAGGTCGGCAGCGCAAGGGACGCCGGTGAGGGCTTCGATGGGCAGCACGATGGACAGGTCGATGTCGGGTCCGGCGACGGTCTCGACGCCGGTGACCCGCTCGAACAGGGTGTTGACCATGATCTGCCCACGATCGCGGTCGTCGCCGCGGGCGCGGAGTCGGTCGGCGTGAACCTGCAGGCTCTGACGGATGCCGACGAGCTGCTCGGCGGGCCCGTGGACGATGAGGGTGCCGACCCCGTCGGGCTCGGCCCAGTACGAGACGAACTGGTCGGCGCGGGCCTTGCGCTCGCGTTCGGCGGCGGCCTCGACGTCGTGACTGACGACCAGCTCGCGCACCAGGTCGGCCGCCTGGGCCGGCGTCAAACCGGCGAGGGCTCCGGCGAGGGCGGCGTCGATGAGGGTGATGGTGCCGGGGTCGAGGGTGCGCACGACCCGCACGACCGCCCGCACCACCGGCTCGGACACCACCCCGTCGCCGAACGCGGTGCGCAGGATCGGCATCGGCCGCAGGCCCATCGCCAGCTCCAACAGGTTGCGGCCCGCGGTCGGTGACTGACCCCGGGCCATCGCGGTCTCGGCCGCCACGGTCAGCGCCAGGTCACGATCACCCGCATGCGTGGCCAGACGCAGCTCGTAGAAGTCGGCGACCTGCTCGACCAGACGTGCCTGCGCGACCCGGATCAGCCGCTCCAACGCCACGATCGCATCGACATGCTTGGCGCCCATCACGTCGATCGGGTCCACCACGCGGTAGTCCGCGCCCGCCACAGCAGCGAGCACGCCCTCGGGTGCCAGGTCCTCGAACATGAGACCAGCCAACCCGCCCCCACCGACAGCGGCCCCGGCCCACCAGGACCCTGTGGAGAACGGACGTCACGGCACCTCGGGCGACACGAAGGCAGACCTTTCTTGATCCGTTCAAGAAAAGCGGTACGGTCGGAGCATGACCTCGATGGCGGACGCGGAGCAGCTGCTGCGCGACGCCAGCCTGCGGGTCACGCGTCCGCGGGTCGCGGTCCTCGCGGCCGTGCACGCCCACCCCCACGCTGACACCGAGTCGCTCATCGCCGCCGCGCGCGCCGACCTGCCCGACGTCTCGCACCAGGCGGTCTACGACTCGCTGCACACCCTGACCGATGCCGGACTGCTGCGTCGCATCCAGCCCAACGGCTCGGTGGCGCGCTACGAGTCGCGCGTCGGCGACAACCACCACCACCTCGTGTGCCGCACGTGTGGCTCGATCACCGACGTCGACTGCGCCGTCGGACCCGCTCCCTGCCTGACCCCCTCGCACGACCACGGCTACGTCATCGACGAGGCCGAGGTCATCTACTGGGGCCTGTGCGCCACCTGCGCACCCTCCTGACCACCCCGATTCATCCGCACGTCAACCGACACCCACGTAACCCGACGAAAGGATCGACATGGCCGAGCACAACGCCGAGGTCGGCGACCTCAACGACCCGAGCAACGAGGGCCGCTGCCCCGTGGCCCACGGCAAGACCGACTTCCCCGCCGAGAGCGGTAGCGTCAACGAGGGCTGGTGGCCGAAGCGCCTCAACCTGCGCCTGCTGGCCAAGAACCCGGCCGTCGGCAACCCGCTGGGTGAGGACTTCGACTACGCGGCCGCGTTCAACGCGCTCGACCTGGCCGCGGTCAAGGCCGACATCGCCGCGATCCTCACCGACTCGCAGGACTGGTGGCCGGCCGACTTCGGCACCTACGCGCCGTTCATGATCCGCATGGCGTGGCACAGCGCCGGCACGTACCGCGTGTACGACGGCCGGGGTGGCGCGGGCGCCGGCCAGCAGCGGTTCGCCCCGCTGAACAGCTGGCCCGACAACGGCAACCTCGACAAGGCGCGCCGCCTGCTGTGGCCCGTCAAGAAGAAGTACGGCCAGTCGATCTCGTGGGCCGACCTCATGGTCCTCACGGGCAACGTCGCGCTCGAGGAGATGGGCTTCCAGACCTTCGGCTTCGCCGGCGGACGCGAGGACGTCTGGGAGGCCGAGCAGGACGTGTACTGGGGCCCTGAGACCGAGTGGCTCGGCGGCGAGCAGGGTGGCCAGCAGCGCTACTCCGGCGACCGTGAGCTCGAGAACCCGCTCGCGGCCGTGCAGATGGGCCTGATCTACGTCAACCCGGAGGGCCCCGAGGGCAACCCGGACCCGCTCGCATCGGCGCGCGACATCCGCGACACGTTCGCCCGCATGGCGATGAACGACGAGGAGACCGTCGCGCTGATCGCCGGAGGCCACACCTTCGGCAAGACCCACGGTGCCGGTCCGGCCGACCTCGTGGGCGCCGAGCCCGAGGGCGGCACGATCGAGCAGCAGGGTCTGGGCTGGAAGTCGACCCACGGCACGGGCGTGGGCGCCGACGCGATCACGTCGGGCCTGGAGGTCACCTGGACCTACCACCCGACCCGGTGGGACAACGAGTTCTTCCACATCCTGTTCGCCTACGAGTGGGAGCTGTTCTCCTCGCCGGCCGGTGCGCACCAGTGGCGTCCGAAGAACAACGCCGGTGAGGGCCTCGTCCCCGAGGCGTTCGGCGACGGCAAGCGTGAGCCGCGCATGCTCACCTCCGACTTGGCGCTGCGCTTCGACCCGGTCTACGAGAAGATCTCGCGCCGCTTCAAGGACAACCCTGAGGAGCTCGCCGACGCCTTCGCGCGCGCCTGGTTCAAGCTGACGCACCGCGACATGGGTCCGGTCGTCCGTTACCTCGGCCCCGAGGTCCCGAGCGAGGAGCTGCTCTGGCAGGACCCGCTGCCGGCTGCCGAGGGCACGCCGATCGGCGACGCCGACGTGGCCACGCTGAAGGACGCGATCGCCGCGACCGACCTGTCGGTGGCCGACCTGGTCACGACGGCGTGGGCCTCGGCCTCGTCGTTCCGCATCAGCGACATGCGCGGTGGCGCCAACGGTGCGCGAGTGCGTCTGCAGCCGCAGGCGGCCTGGGAGTCGAACAACCCCGACGAGCTCGCGCGCGTGCTGCGGGTGCTCGAGGGCGTGCAGGGTGACTTCAACAGCGCCGGCGGTGCCCACGTCTCGTTGGCGGACGTCATCGTCCTGGCCGGCAACGTGGGTGTCGAGAAGGCGGCGAAGGCCGCCGGTCACGACCTGACGGTGCCGTTCACGCCGGGCCGGGTCGACGCCTCGCAGGAGCAGACCGACGTCGAGTCGTTCGCGTGGCTCGAGCCCGCGGCCGACGGCTTCCGCAACTACCAGGCCAAGGGCGCGCGACTGCCCGCGGAGTACCTGCTGGTCGACAAGGCCAACCTGCTCAACCTGAGCGCTCCGGAGATGACGGTGCTCGTGGGCGGCCTGCGCGTCCTCGGGGCCACGTACGACCGCTCCGACCTGGGTGTCCTGACCGACGCCCCGGGCACGCTGACGAACGACTTCTTCGTCAACCTGCTCGCGTTCGGCCTGGAGTGGAAGGCCACCGACGACACGCAGACGGTGTTCGAGGCGCGCGACGCCTCGGGCTCGGTGCGCTGGACCGGCTCGCGGGCCGATCTGGTCTTCGGCTCGAACTCCGAGCTGCGGGCGCTGGCCGAGGTCTACGCGAGCGACGACGGCGCCGAGCGCTTCACCCGTGAGTTCGTCGACGCCTGGGTCAAGGTCATGGACGCCGACCGCTACGACGTTCGCTGACCCTCAGCCGGACGAGAACCGCCCCGCCCTGCGACAGCAGGTGCGGGGCGGTTCTGCGCGCTGGTGGATCAGGCGAGGGCGGGGTAGTCGGTGTAGCCCTCGGCGTCGCCGCCGTAGAAGGTCTTCGGGTTCGGGTCGTTCAGCTCGGCCCCGGCCGCGAGGCGCTCGGCCAGGTCCGGGTTGGCGATGTAGCTGCGTCCGAAGGCGACCGCGTCGATGAAGCCCGCCGCGAGCAGGCGCTCGGCCTTCTCCGTCGTGTATGCGCCGGCACCGACGATCGGGCCCGGGAACGCCTCACGCAGCGAGGCGCGGAAGGCGTCGTCGAGCTCGGGGCCACCGGCCCAGTCGGGCTCGGACAGGTGGAGGAACGCGAGGTCGCGCTTCGCCAGCTCGGCGGCGAAGTACAGGCCCGTGTCGCCGCCCTCGAGGTCCTCCAGGCCGTTGAACGAGCCGATGGGGGAGATGCGGATGCCCACGCGGTCGGCCGACCAGGCCTCGACGACGGCGTCGACGACGGCGAGCGGCAGGCGGGCGCGGTTCTCGACCGATCCGCCGTACTCGTCGTCGCGGAGGTTGCTGACCGGGCTCAGGAACTGGTGCAGGAGGTAGCCGTGGGCGCCGTGGATCTCGACCGCGTCGAAGCCGGCCTCACGGGCGTTCGCGGACGCCTGGCGGAACTCCTCAACGGTCCGCTCGATGCCCTCGGCCGTCAGGGCCTGCGGCGTGGGGCAGCTGACCCGCTCCGGACCGCCGTCGGCGCCACGCACCGTGGTGCGGTTGCGGTACGGACCTGCCGACGCCGACACCGGGAGCTCGCCGTCGTGGAACGACTCGTGCGAGACCCGGCCGACGTGCCACAGCTGCGCGGCGATCAGGCCACCCGCCTCGTGCACTGCGTCGGTGATGCGCCGCCAGCCGGCGACCTGCTCGTCGGAGTAGATCCCCGGCGTGTCCATGTAGCCCTTGCCCCACGTGGAGACCTGCGTGCCCTCGGAGACGATCAGGCCCGCTCCGGCCCGCTGCACGTAGTACTCGCGCATCAGGTCGTTGGGCACGTCACCGGGCGGCGTCGCGCGCATGCGGGTCAGCGGTGCCATCAGCACGCGGTTGGGGAGCTCGACGGCTCCGAGGGTCACGGGGGAGAAGAGGCTCGTATCCACGTGCTCAGTCAACCTCCTCGGTGTCCTCGGGTATTCCGAGGTCGTCCGGTCCGGCTGCCTCCCGCAGGCCCGACGCCGTGAGCTCGAGCCAGCGGTCGACGCCGAGACGCTCCAGGAAGGCGTCGTCGTGGCTCACCACGAGCAGCCCCGACCTGCTCGAGGCGAGGGCGGAGACGAGGGCATCGATCGAGTCCAGGTCGAGATTGTTGGTCGGCTCGTCGAGCACCAGCAGCTCGTGAGCGGGCTCGGCGAGCAGCAGCCTGGCGAGGGCGACGCGGAAGCGTTCGCCGCCGGAGAGCGTGCTCATCGGCCGCGACGTCTGGTCGCCCCGCAGGAGGAACCGGGCCAGCTGACCCCGCACCTGCTCCGGAGGCGCCTGGGGGCACGCCGCCCGGACGGTGTCGAGGACGCTCGCCGTCTCGTCGAAGTCGTCGAGCCGCTGGTCCAGGTGGCCGATGCGATCGGTGAACGCCTGCGCCCAGGGCTGGTCCTCGGCGCCACCCGGACCACCGTGGACGAGCTGTCGCAACAGGCGGGTCTTCCCGATGCCGTTGCGTCCCACCAGCGCGACGCGCTCGGATCCGCGCATCTCGACGACGTGCTCGCCACTCGTCAGCTCCACGAGCCGCCGACGAGGGGAGAGGTGCGGGTCCGGCAGGTCGATCCGGATCGTCCGGTCGTCGCGCACGGCCTCGGCCGCGGTGTCGACCGCCTGCCGTGCCTCGTCGATCCGCGCCTCCTGTGTCCCGCGGACCTTGGCCATCGAGTTCTCGGACTTGAACTTGCGGGTGTTGAGCAGGATCTTCGGCACGCGCTTCTCCCGCGCGGCCTTCGCACCCTGCTTGCTGCGGTGCGCCAACCGGGTTTCGACCTCCTGCCGCTGCCGCTTCTCCGCCCGCAGCTTCTGCTCCGCGGTGCGCAGGGTCTGCTCGGCCGCCTCCTGCTCCGCCAGGAGGTGCTCGCGCCACGCGGAGTACCCGCCGCCGAAGGTCGTCAGCGTCCCGCCGGATCCGGGGGCCCGGTGGAGCTCGGCGGTGGCGTCCATGCGGTCGAGGAGGGCGACGTCATGGCTCACGACCACGAGCGCTCCCGGCCACGACCCCACGAGGTCGTGCACCCGGGCGCGGGTCGCCCGATCCAGGTTGTTGGTCGGCTCGTCGAGCACCGTGACGGCCGCGGGATCGCGCCGCAGTCCGACCAGCGCGGTCAGGACGATCTCGCCGCCGCTGAGCGTCGTCAGGGGCCGGTCCAGGGTCAGGGAGTCGAGGCCGATCGCGGCGAGGTCGGCCTCGCTGCGCTCGTGGACGTCCCACGCGTCGCCGACCGCGTCGAAGTGCGACGGGTCGGTGCTCCCGGCCTCGATCGCCGCCAACGCCTCGGCGACGGCTCGTACCCCGAGGAGGTCGGCGACCGTCGCGTCGTGCAGACGGTGGACGAACTGGTCCAGGTGGGCCACCTCGCCGTCGACGGTGACGCTGCCCGCGGTCGGGGTCAGCTCGCCGAGGACGAGTCGCAGCAGGGTCGACTTGCCGACGCCGTTCGCGCCGACAAGACCGGTGGTACCGCGGCCGAACGTGCCGGAGACGCCGTCGAGCACGGTCGTGCCGTCAGGCCAGGTGAAGGTGAGGCCGTCGAGCACGACGGCAGGATGGAGGGTCGAGGACATGAGGCTCCCGGGTGGTCAGTCGAGCGCTGACCGTGGAGCCCGTCCTGCGAGTGGAGGTGCGGGAGCTCGGCGACGTCAGCGCGTGGAACGCGTGGGGTGACGGTCGGCGATCTTCACCGGGAACCTCGCATCATCGACAGTGGGACGCGCTCCACTGTACGCCACGGCACAGGGGCGACACAGATCCGGTCGGGGCGCACCCGTGACCTGCGTCACGTTGGGCCGTTGAGTGGTCGTGGACATCTCCCGTCGTTCCGTGATCCAAGGAGGCGCCCTCGGCGCCGTCGTGCTGGTGGGGAGCCAGGTGCTGGGGCCGCTGGCCGCCCAGGCCGTCTCGCCCGCCCGGGTGAACGCGAAGCTCGCGCGGAGCACGCTCCAGTCGACCTTCACCGTGACCCCGCCGAACGCCCGGGGATACCGCAACGTCGCGATCGCGGCACCCGACCCGCACCTCGTGCGCACCGAGCTCGGCGTCGCCGCCGGTTCGGGCCGCGCCGCCACGCGGGTGCACAAGGCGACCTTCGTGCAGCTCAGCGACGTGCACGTGGTCGACCACCAGTCCCCGGCGCGACTCGAGTGGTTCGACCGCTTCGACGACCCCGGCACGGCGGGCGCCCCCACGATCGGCCTGTTCAGCTCGGCCTACCGGCCGCAGGAGATCCTGTCGGCCCAGGTCGCCGACTCGATGGTGCGAGCCATCAACTCGCTCGGCTCCGGCCCCGTGCTCGGCACCCCGCTGCAGTTCGCGATCCAGACCGGCGACAACTCCGACAACAGCCAGCAGAACGAGATCCGCTGGAACATCGACATCCTCGACGGAGGGGCGATCACGCCCGACAGCGGCGACCCGAACCGGTACGAGGGCGTGGCCGACCAGGACCCGCTCACCTACGACACGCACTACTGGCACCCGGACGGGCCGCCTCCGGGCCGCGCGGACGACGACTACCGCGGCGACTTCGGCTACCCGACCGTGCCCGGCCTGCTCGACGCGGCGCGCAAGAAGTTCGACGCCGAGGGACTGTCGATCCCGTGGTACTCGGTGTTCGGCAACCACGACGGACTCGTCCAGGGCCTGTTCCCGTCGGGCACCGTGCCGTTCGGGCTCATCTCCACGGGCAACCTCAAGGTCATCTCGCCCCCGCTCGGCGTCTCGCAGGCGAACCTGCTGGATGCGGTGACGCGCGCTGACCTGGGCGTGCTGCTGGAGAGCCTGACGCTGGGGCTCGGGGCCCGCGTCGTCACGGCCGACCAGCGGCGCCGGCTGCTGACCCGCAAGCAGGTCGTGGAGGAGCACTTCGCGACGAGCGGAGCGCCCGTGGGGCACGGGTTCACGGCCCAGAACCGGACGTCCGGCACGGCGTACTACACCTTCGACAGCGGCGACGTCCGCATGGTCGTGATGGACACCGTCAACCCGAACGGGTACTCCGACGGCTCGCTCGACCAGGCCCAGCTCGCCTGGATCAAGCAGGTCATCGACGCCACGACCGACAAGGCCGTCGTGCTGTTCAGCCATCACACCTCCGACACGATGGGCAACCCGCTGATCGGGCTCGGGGGCGACCTCGGGCCGCGGGTGCTCGGCGCGGACCTCGTGACCTACCTGCTCTCCAAGCCGCAGGTCATCGCCTGGGTCAACGGCCACACGCACACCAACCGCGTCATCCAGCACCCGTGTGCGGACGGCTCGGGCGGGTTCTGGGAGATCAACACGGCGGCGCACATCGACTTCCCGCAGCAGGCGCGGGTCATCGAGATCGCCGACAACCGCGACGGGACCTGGTCGATCTTCGGCACGCTCCTCGACCACGCGGCGCCGGCCGCCTTCGACGGCAACCTGGACGACCCGCTGTCGCTCGCGGCGCTCTCGCGCGAGCTCTCGGCCAACGACCCGCAGGCCGACCGCGACAAGTACCGGGGCGACGTCGCCTCCCGCAACGTCGAGCTGCTCGTGCAGCGCCCGCCAGGCGTGGGCACGACGCCGGTCGTCGTGCCGGGCGTCGTCACCAACCCGACGCCGGCGCCCACCACCCCCGCGCCAGCACCGGCGGCGCCCGCCCCGCTCGCCGGCATCCAGGGCGTGCTGACCTCGCTGATCAACACGTTGACCGGAGGCCTGTTCGGCTTGCGGAGGTGACGTCTGCCGTTCCCTGAGGTGCGACGAGCTCTGCGAGGAGCCTCGAAGGGCCGGCGGGAACCGGAGCGGTCAGAGGCTGGCAGACCGCTCGGCGCGGCGACGGCGCTGCTCGACGGGGTCGGGCACGGGCACGGCGCCGATGAGGCGCTGCGTGTACTCCTCCTGCGGCGAGCCGAGGACGTCGGCGCGGGGGCCGACCTCGACGAGGCGGCCGTGCTGCAGCACCGCGACGCGGTTCGCGAGGGAGTCGACGACGGCGAGGTCGTGGCTGATGAACAGGCAGGCGAACTGCAGCCGTTCCTGGAGCTCGCGGAACACCTCGAGCACCCGCGCCTGCACCGAGACGTCGAGCGCCGAGGTCGGCTCGTCGGCGATCAGCAGGTCCGGATCGAGGGCCAGCGCCCGCGCCAGCGACACGCGCTGACGCTGCCCGCCGGACAGCTCGTGCGGGAACCGGCCCTCGTAGTCGCCGGGCAGCTGGACGTCGTCGAGCAGCTGACGCACCTTGGCCCGGACCTCGCGCTCGGCGAGGTCGGTCTGCGTGCGCAACGGCTCGGCGAGGCAGTCGCCGACCGACATGCGGGGGTTGAGCGAGGCTGCCGGGTCCTGGAACACGAAGCCGAACTTCCTGCGCTGCGGCCGGAGCTTCGCGTCGCTCACGCCCGAGACCTGCTGGCCGGAGACCGAGACGGAGCCACTGGTCGGCTGCTGCAGACCGACCGTCGTGCGGCCGATCGTGGACTTGCCCGAGCCGGACTCGCCGACCAGGCCGAGCACCTCGCCGCGGCGCACCTGCAGCGAGACGTCGTCGACGGCGCGGAAGGTGGGGCGTCCGAAGCCACCCGGGAAGTCGACGACGAGCCGGTCGACGTCGAGCACGACCTCCGAGTCGACGACGGGGGAGGGGCCGTTCTCGCGTCCCAGGTGGGGCACGGCGTCCAGCAGGGCGCGCGTGTACGCATGGGCCGGCGCCGCGAAGAGGCGGTCGACGGGTGCCTGCTCGACGATCGAGCCCCGGTACATCACCACGACCCGGTCGGCGACGTCGGCGACGACGCCCATGTTGTGCGTGATCAGCACGATCGCGGTGCCGAGGCGGTCGCGCAGCGACAGCAGGAGCTCGAGGATCGAGGCCTGCACCGTCACGTCGAGGGCCGTGGTCGGCTCGTCGGCGATGATCACGTCGGGGTCGCAGGCGATCGCCATCGCGATGACGACCCGCTGCTTCTGCCCGCCCGAGAGCTGGTGGGGGTAGTGGTCGACCCGCTCGGCCGGGTCGGGCATGCCGACCATCTCGAGCAGCTCGACCGCGCGCTTGCGGGCCTCGGCCACGGAGACGTCGCGGTGGGCGCGGATGCCCTCGACGATCTGCCAGCCGATCGTGCGGACGGGGTTGAGGGCGGTCGACGGCTCCTGGAAGACCATCGAGACCTCGTCGCCCCGCACCGAGCGGAGGTCGGACGCGCGGGCGCCGATCAGCTCGCGCGGCTCGTCGCCCGGCGTGGTCAGCACGGCCGACCCCTCGACGGTCGCGGTGTCGGGGAGCAGGCCCATCACGGCCCGCGAGCTGACCGACTTGCCGGAGCCGGACTCGCCCACGACGGCGACGACCTCGCCCGGGGCGACGTCGAAACCGATCTCGCGGACGGCGCGCACGGGTGCGCCGTCGGTGCGGAACGAGACCGACAGGTCGCGCAGCGACAGCACCGCCACGCGCTCGCCGTCGGCCGTGGCGCGTGCCTCCTGCACGGGGACGTCGTCGGCGACGAGCTCGGCCACCTCGTCGGCGTCGTTCTCGTCGCCGCCGCGCGTGCGGAGCAGCGGGTTGAGGATGTCGTTGAGGCTCTCGCCGACCAGCGTCACGCCCAGCACGATCAGGACGATCGCGAGACCGGGGAACGTGCCGGTCCACCAGATGCCGGAGGCGGCGTCGGGCAGGGCCTTGTTGAGGTCGTAGCCCCACTCGGCGGCGGCCGACGGCTCGATGCCGAAGCCCAGGAAGCCCAGTCCGGCCAGCGTCAGGATCGCCTCCGAGGCGTTGAGCGTCGCGATGACGGGCAGCGACTGCGAGACGTTCGAGAAGACGTGGCGGCCCAGGATGCGAGGCGTGCGGACGCCCGCGACCCGGGCGGCGTCGACGTACGGCTCGGACTTCACCGCGAGGGTCGCGTTGCGCACGACGCGGTAGTACTGCGGCACGAAGACCACGGTGATCGACACCGCTGCGGCCAGGATGCCGCCGAACGCGCTGCTCTGGCCGCCGGTGAGCACGATCGAGACGACGATCGCCAGCAGGAGCGACGGGAACGAGTAGAGCGCGTCCATGACGAGCACGAGGGTCCGGTCGAGCCAGCCGCCGAGGTAGCCCGAGACCAGGCCGAGGGGGACGCCGACGAGGCTCGAGAGCACGACCGCCAGCAGGATGACCTCGACGGCCGTGCGGGCCCCGAACACGACCCGCGAGAGCACGTCGTGGCCACCCACCGTCGTGCCGAACCAGTGCGCCGCGGACGGCGCCTGCTGCGTGCCGAACCGGACACCCTCCGCGTCGCGGACCGCGTCGAAGTCGTAGGGGGCGATCCACGGGGCGAAGACCGCCACGACGATGAACATCGCCATGAGGGCGAAGCCGAACAGCAGCATGAACCGCTGGAGGCCGTGCGACTGGCGCACGACGGCAGGCACCCGCAGAGCCGTGATGCTCATCAGAACCTCACCCTCGGGTCGACGAGCGCGACGATGACGTCGATCAGGAAGCTCGTGACGCCCACGATCAGGGCGATCAGCGTGACGATGCCCTGCACCGCGAGGAAGTCGCGGGCGACGAGGTACTCGGACAGCTCGTAGCCGATGCCTTTCCACTCGAAGGTCGTCTCGGTGAGGATCGCGCCGGCCAGGAGCATCGCGATCTGCATGCCCATCACGGTCACGACGGGCACCAGGGCCGTGCGGAAGGCGTGCTTGCGCACGACGCGCTTCTCCGACACGCCCCGAGCGCGCGCTGCGGTGACGTAGTCGGCGCGCAGCGTCTGCAGCAGGTTGACCCGGACGAGGCGCAGGAACACGCCACCCGTCAGCAGGCCGAGGGCCACGGCCGGCAGCACCGCGTGCTGCAGCACGTCCAGGACCATGGCCGGGGAGCCGTGGAGGATCGCGTCGAGCAGCATGATGTGGGTCTCGCCCTCGGCGCGGGAGAGCGCGAGCTCGGTGGAGGTGCTGGCCCGGCCGGACGACGGCCAGCCGAAGGGCGTGAAGGCCAGCTTGAGCAGCAGGCCTACGAAGAAGACGGGTGCGGCGTAGACGAGGATCGCGCCCAGCCGGAGGACGACGTCCGGGAAGCGGTCGCGGTGACGGGCCGCGAGGCGGCCGAGCGGCACGCCCACCGCGAAGGCGACGATCAGCGCGTAGACCGTCAGCTCCAGCGTGGCTGCGCCGTTCTGCACGAGGATGTCGGAGACCTCGCGGTTGTCGGTCAGGGTCGTGCCGAAGTCGCCCCGCAGGATGCCGCCGAGGTACTCGAAGTACTGGGTCAGCAGGGGGCGGTCGAGCCCGGCCTCGGCCTTGCGCTCCGCGATCTGGTCGGGCTGCAGCCGCCCGCCCTGCGCGGCCTGGATCGGGTCGCCGATGACGCGCATCAGGACGAAGACGAGGGTCACGAGCACCCACATCATCGGGATGATCAGCGCCAGCCGCACCAGGAGGTAGCGGGCCAGCGGGTTCAGGCGTCCGCGCCGCGGCGTCGAGTCGCTGGTGGGTGGCCCGGAGGAGGGAAGATCGGCCTGGCCGAGCACTTCGGCGGAGGACATGGAGGTCGTCCCTTCTACGGGTGGTCGTGGCGCGGCCGACCGGTCCCTGAGGTGCGACGAGGCACGAGGAGCCTCGAAGGTCGCACCTCAGGGACCGGCGGGTTCGACTACTGGGACAGCGACGTGAACCGGAACTTGAAGGACGCGTCGAGCGTGTCCTCGACCCCCTTCACGCCGTCGACCGCGATCGCGACCGACGTGCCGGTCAGCAGCGGCAGGAACGGCACCTGCTCGGCGAGGCGCGTCTGGATCTGGCCCAGGGTCGCCGCCCGCGTGGTCGGGTCGCCGTCGGTGCGCTCGGACTCCAGCAGGCTCGTCATCTCGGGGTCGGCGTACGGGGTGCCGTCCTCGTTGTAGTGCGAGTTGGTGAAGTTGCCGGCCTTGTCCTCGGAGTACGGCGCGAGGAACGGCGACAGGTAGTTGTCGGCGTCGGGGAAGTCCGGGAACCAGCCGAGCTGGAAGACCGGGTACGCGTCGGCCGGGAACTCCTCGGAGTAGGTGACCCACTCGGTCGACTGCAGGTTGACCGTGAAGAGGCCCGTGTCCTCGAGCTGCCGCTTGACCGCGTTGTACTCCTGGTCGGAGTTCGACCCGTAGTGGTCCGGGTTGTACTGCAGCTGGACCTCGACCGGCGTCGTGACGCCCGCGTCCGTCAGGTACTTCGTGGCCGCGTCGAGGTCGGGCTCGGCGCCGTAGAGCTCCTTGAAGGCCTCGGTCGCGCCGGTCTGACCCTCGGGAACCATCGACCACGCAGGCGTGTAGGTGCCCTGGTAGACGTCCTCGGACAGCTCGGCCCGGTCGACCGACGAGGCGACCGCCTGGCGCACGGCCAGCTTCTGCTCCGGCGTGCCGCCGGGCATCGTGTCGAGGTTGAAGACCATGTACCGCAGCTCGCCGCCGGCGCCGGTGTGCACCGTGACGCCGTCGGTCTTCTCGAGGTCGGCGATGTCGGTCGGCGTCAGCGAGCGGTACGCGACGTCGATCGACTTGTTCTCGATGTCGAGCTTGAGGTTCTCGGCCTTCGCGTAGTACTTCAGCGTCACGACGTCCTCGGCCGGGGCGTCGTAGGCGCCGTCGTAGTCGGGGTTGGCCGTGAACTCGGCGAGCTCGTTCTTGTCGTAGGACGAGATCGTGTACGGGCCCGAGAAGCCGTTCGCCTCGACGGCGTCGTCGTCGGCGAGCACCTCGTCGGCGGGGTAGGTCTCCTCGTCGACGATCGGGCCGGCCGAGGTCACGAGGATCTGCGGGAACGTCTGGTCGTTCGGCGAGTTGAGCGTGAACGTCACGGTGGTGTCGTCGACGGCCTCGACCGAGGCCATGTTGCCGAGCAGCGAGGCCGGACCGTTCGGGTCGTTGATGTCGACGATGCGCTGGAACGAGAACGCGACGTCGGACGCCGTGAGCTCGTTGCCGTTGGCGAAGGTCAGCCCCGGCTTCAGGGTGCACGTGTAGACGGTCGGCTCGGTGAAGTCACAGGACTCCGCCGCGTCGGGGCTGAGGTCCGTCGAACCGGGCTGGAAGTTGAGCAGGTACTGGTACACCTGCGTCTGCACGGTCGTCGAGCCGTTGTCGTACGACCCGGCCGGGTCGATCGAGACGACCTTGTCGGTCGTGCCGACGATCAGGCCGGTCGTCTCCTCGCCCGAACCGCAGGCGACGAGTGCGGCAGCTGAGACAGCCGTGGTCAACGCGATGGCAGCGCCTCGGCGCAACGTCATGCGAACTCCTCACGAGAACAGGCCCGCCCCTCGGACCCGAGTCTCCGGAACCGTAGCCAGCGGCGAGGTGTCCTGGGGAGGTGCTGCAGGTTGCAAAAGGGTGACGTAAGCAACTTGTCACCAAATCGGCAGGGCTCCCGAGGAGGGGACCTAGAGTGGCCCGGTGTCGACCGAGCCCTCCGCGCCGCAGCGCCGCTCGCGCGTGCGCACCGTGGTGGTCGTCCTCGTGGCGCTCGCGGCCTGCGTGCAGCTGTTCGGCGTCACCTTCATCTCGATCCCGCCCCAGTCCGCCCCGCCGGGCACCCGGTCCGCTGCCGAGGTGGTGCTCCACTCCTACTTCGAGGAGGAGTGGAAGCTCTTCGCCCCCAGCCCGGTCAACGCCGACCGCGACCTGATGGTGCAGGCCGCGTGGCGCGAGGGCGAGACGGTCGAGGTGGGGGAGTGGATCAACCTCACGGCGATCGACGACTCCGTCGTGCAGCACGCGGTCGGGGCACCGCGTTCGGCCTACCTCACGTCGCGACTGGCCGGCGGGCTCGACGCGGTGTGGTCGAACGTCACCGGCGAGATCCGCACCGCGGTGGCCGACGCCTCGAGCGAGACCGCCCCCCTCACGGACGCCGACGTCCGCGACCTGCTGGGGGAGGAGGACGTGACGGGGCTCGCGCGTGACCTCATCGCCGAGCGGGACCTCGGAGCGACCACCTACCTGACCGACGTCTTCCGCTCGCTGGAGCCTGACCGCGAGCTCGTGGCCGTCCGGTACGGCACGCGACTGTCGACGGCGCCGACCTGGGAGCTGCGGCACGATGCCGAGAAGTCGGTGGGTGCGGTGACCGAGGGTCCCTGGCGGACCCCGGTCGAGGACGACCCGGACCGACGCCGGAGCATCGCCGACTACCTGGAGCGGAACTCGTGACGTCGCCGGCCGCGACGGTCGCCACGAGCGTCGACCGCCTCGTCGACTGGCTCACGACCTCGCGGTGGTCGACGTTCGGGCTGGCGGCGACGCGCATGACGATCGCGTTCACGATCCTGGTGCAGCTGGCCGTCGGGTTCGCCGACCGTCAGTACATCTGGGGCGTGGGCCACCGGTGGGCCGAGCCGTTCCACGAGCGCCAGGCCGTCGTCACGTGGATCCCGTGGCTGCCGGCAGCCCCCGCGTGGGCGACGGACGTGGCGCTGCTCGCGTCCGTGGTGGCCGGCGTCGCGCTCCTCGTCGGATGGCACACCCGCACCGCCTGCATCGCGACGTTCCTGCTCTGGGCCCTGATGATCGACGCGTCGCCGATCCTGCGGTCGGGGGCGGAGGACGTCGTCCGGCTGGTGCTCTTCTACCTCTGCTTCAGCGACAGCGGTGTGGTGGCCTCCCTGGACGCCCGCCGGAGACGGCGCAAGGACCGGGGGGAGCCTCGACACGACTGGCTCGCGATCCTGCTCAACAACGTGGCGGTCGTGCTGATCGCCCACCAGATCGTCATGATCTACGTCGGTTCGGCCCTGTGGAAGTTCGACGGCCCCGCCTGGCTCGACGGCACCGCGGTCTACTACCCGCTGCAGGTCAACCAGTACTCGCCGTGGCTCGCCGAGCTCGACTGGCTCTACACCTGGTCGCCGTTCGTGATGGGCGCGACGTGGAGCGCGATGATCATCCAGCTCGGGTTCCCGCTGCTCCTGCTGACCCGGCGGACCCGCATCATCGGCTTCGTCCTGATCACCGGCACCCACCTCGGAATCGGGGTCCTGATGGGACTCATGTACTTCTCGCTCGCGATGATCGCGGCCGACGCGGTGCTGATCAGCGACGACACCTGGCGCAGCGCCGCCAGGAATTTCCGCGACCGCAGGAACAGGTGGGTGAGGCGCGCGCCTCAGGCGGGAGAGGGACTTGAGTCTGTGACCTAGCCCACAGGACCGCGTTCCGGACGGGTATTAAGTCCTCCTGAGAATGTGGTTAACTGTCGATCGGACATCGCCAGTCCGAACGGACTAGTGCTGCCAACCGGGCGGGAACTCCCTGCCTCCCCCCGACCGCCCGTAAGAACTTACGAGGAGCTCTCTCGAATGAAGCACATCGGCAAGAAGGTGATCGGAGTCGGCGTCGCGACGCTGCTCGTCACCTCCGTGGCCAGCCTGAACGCAGGCGCCGCCCTCAAGACTGACTACAAGTCCTCCGCCGAGGCGACCTACATCTCCGCCTCGGGGGTGCTGCTCGGCAGCGCGCTGGTCGATCCTCTGGCTCGCCTCCTGGAGCGCCAGGGCACCGAGCAGGAGCTCGCCGCCGCCCAGGCCAAGGTCGACACGAAGGCCGGCACGCCCGCGACCGACGGTCCCGACTACTCCAACGGTGTCCTCGACCCGCTGAAGACGCTGACGAACGGCCTGGGCAACCAGCTGCTGGGCTCGCGGATCGGCGCCGTCGGCACCTACGCCTTCGCGAACCAGGACGCCTCGAAGGCCGCCTCGGGTGCGGTCACGAGCGACGGCATCGTGCAGGCCGGTGGCGGTAACGCCCCGCCCTCGAACGCGACCCTGAACCTCACCGGTCCGGGCAGCCCGCTCGCCGCGCTGAACGGCATCGTCAACGCCGAGCTGAGCCTGGGCGCCCTCGCGTCCAGCACCGAGCTCGCCGCGGGCGCTCCGAACGCGCCGCTGCGTGACGTCACCGTCGCGGGTGGCAGCCTCAACATCAACGTCGGTCAGACGCTGCTCGCGCCGATCACGGCGCTCCTGCAGCCGGTCATCGACCTCGGCAACAACCCCGTCGTCGGCGGACTCATCACGGGTGTCCCGGAGCTCCTCACCGCCGTCAGCACCCTGACCGGCAACGGCCTGACGATCAACCTGCAGACCGGTGACATCACGGTCGACCTCAACGCCGTCGTCAAGCTCGCCACGGGTTACGACCTCGACCAGCTCGAGGACCAGCCGGACGTGCTCCAGTCGCTCGGCTACGACTTCACCCGCACGGGCAACAAGGCGCACAACATCCAGATCCTCCCGATCGTGGTGGACGGTGTCGTGCAGCAGCTCGGCGCACTCGTCGCCGGTCTCGGCACCAATCTCAACGCCGGTCTGCAGAACCTGACCGTGCTCGGTGTGCCGCTCGGACAGCTCCTGGCCGTTCCGGTCGTCGGCGGCATCATCGCCCCGGTGCTCGACGCCGCAGGCACCGCCATCCAGGGTCTCGGTGCCTCGCTGAGCACCGCGCTCATCCAGCCGCTGTTCTCGGCGCTGGAGCCGCTGGTCGACATCCGCACCAACGTGTGGGAGACCGATCCGGGCAGCTACCGCGAGGCCGTCGCGGCTCGCACGGGCACGCAGGGCGTGTTCTCGACGACCGCGCTGCGGGTCACGGTCCTCTCGGCCGTCGGTTCCGCGCCGGCGCTGGCGATCAACCTCGCCAACACGCTGGTGGGTCCGAACTCGGCCGTCACGACCGACGACCAGACCAACACCAACGCGAACGCTCCGGCGAACGCCCCGGCCAACGCGAACGCTCCGGCGAACGCCAACGCCAACCTGAACGGCAACGGCGGTCTGGCCGACAAGTCGGTCGACACCCTGCCGAGCACCGGTGCGTCGAACCTGTGGCCCTTCTGGCTGCTGGGTCTGCTCCTGGTGGCCCTGGGTGCCGCGGCGATGATCAACGAGAAGCGCCGCGAGTCGGCACTGCTCGCCTGATCAGCGACGACTGAACGGATGCCGGTGACGCACGCGTCACCGGCATCCGTCATGTCCGGGGTCCGCCCGCACTCGACCTAGGATGAGGTCCATGTCCGCCACCACCGCCGAGGTCTCCGTGACACGGTGGCAGAGCGGACTCATGCTGACGATTGCGCTCGTCGTGATCGTGCACTCCGCGGTCGTCGGACTGTGGCTCAGCCCCGTCAGTCCGATCCGCGACAGCGTCGGCAGCTCGACGCTCGCCTCGTACGTGAACCCGTACTTCCGGCAGTCGCCCGCGACGATCGACCCGGGCCTCCAGCGGGCCGACGAGGCGCTCCTCGTTCGGGCGCGGCTGCTGGCGACGGACGGCACGGTCGTCGAGACCGAGTGGGTCGACGTCACGCAGCAGCTCGAGCGCGGTGGACTGCTGCGTCCTCGCATCGATCGTGCCGCACGGTCGCTCGCCACGAACCTCAACGTCGCGATCGCCTCCTTCCCGGCATCCGCCCGGCCACTCGTCGAGCAGGACCTGACGGAGGACGACCGCGCCGTCCGGCAGGTCGAGATCGAGGCCGAGGGTGCGTCGCCCTTCCTGGCGCAGACGTTCTTCGCCAACTGGGCCATGGCGACCCAGTTCGGCACGCTGTTCACGACGGCCCGCACCGACGGCACGGTCGAGGAGATCCAGGTGCGCATCGGACTGAGGCGGGTACCGTCCTACGACGACCGCGCCGGGGAGAGTCTGGCGGACGAGCCGTACGAGTGGACGACCTTGGGGTGGCGCGACGCCATCGCCGGCAACGAGGAGGCCCAGCGGGCCTTCGACGACTACGTGGGGGGTGACGAGGGTGCGTGACGCCTGGTGGGTGGTCCTGGACGCGGTCGTCCGGGTGCGGGAGTCGGCCGAGCGCTGGCTGTTCGGCGGACGCAACGCGCTCGTCGGGCTGGCGCTGTGCCGCATCCTGCTCGGGCTGTCGGTGCTGCTGACCCTCGTCGTGAACTTCTCCGACCGCACGCTCTGGGTCGGCAACGCGTCGGTGTGGGCCGAGCCGGCCCGCGACGCGGTGGACTTCCCCGAGCTCTGGCTCGTGCGCAACGCGACCGACACCGTCGTCACGGTGGTGTACCTCGTCACGATGCTGGCGTCGTTGGCCCTGACGCTCGGCTGGTACACGCGTGCGGCGAACGTCGTCACCCTGATCGGCTTCATCGCGGTCGTGGGCCAGAACCCCATGGTCGGCAGCGCGAGCGACAACGCGGTCCGTCTGGCGCTCCTGTGGCTCGTGCTCACGAGCTCGGGCGACCGGTGCTCGATCGACCAACGACGGCGCGACGCCCGCGCAGCAGGCCTCGACGCCGAGCAACGAGGCTTCGACTCCGACGAGGTGCTGCCGCCGTGGCTCGGGGTGAGCCTGCACAACATCGGCCTGCTCGGGCTCGGGGTGCAGACCGTCCTGCTCTACGTGACCGCGGGCCTCGACAAGATCGCGCGCGACGCGTGGCGCTCGGGCGAGGCGCTGTACTACACGACGCAGCTGCCGGAGTTCCGCCCGTTCCCGTGGCTGTCGGACCTCGTCTCGGCGAGTCCGGTCTTCCTCGCCTTCCTCACCTATATGGTGCTGCTGACCCAGCTGTTCTTCGCGCCGCTCATGCTCAACCGCGTCTCGCGGATCGTGGCCGTCACGGTCGCGATCGTGGCGAACGTCTTCTTCGCCGTGGTGTTCGGCGCGGTGCCCGCGGCGCTCGCGATCGTCGCGGTCACCCTCGTGGTGTTCCCGAACGACCTGCTCGAGGAGCGGGTCGACTGGCTGGCGGAGGTGACCGAGCCGGCGCGCCGGAGGGTCGAGGACGTCTGGTTCCGGCTGACCGACCCCTTCGTCGCCGTCATCGACGCGGTGCAGGAGCGCCGCGAGGCCCGCACCGAGCGCAAGACCGCGGCCCGGGAGGCAAAGGCGCGCGCCAAGGTCGGCCGCGGCGACGACGCCGACTGAGGAGCCGCGTCAGTCGTTCGCGACGACGCGGGCCGCGCGGGAGCCGGCGACCACCAGGCCGATCACGGGGATCGTGAGCACGGCGGCCGCGGCGTTGAGCGTGCCGAAGTCGCGCCACGCCACGACGAGGCCCGCCAGGAGGCCGCCGCTGGCGCCGGCGACGTTCATCGAGAGGTCGGCGATGCCCTGCACGGCAGGGCGGGCCGTGGTCGGTACCGCCGTGGTCAGCATCGCGGCACCCGCGATGACCGACATCGACCAGCCGAGTCCCAGCAGCACGAGCCCGATGATGATGCGCGGCTCGGAGTGCCCCGAGGTGCCCGCGACGAGCGTGGCCAGCACCAGCACCGACTGACCCAGGACGACCATCACCGCCGGGCCGAGCGTGTCGGCGAGCCAGCCGAACAGCGGGGACAGCGCGAACATGCCGGCGATGTGGAGGCTGATCGTCAGGCCGATCAGCTCCAGGTCCGCGCCGTGGTCCTGCATGTGCACGGGCGTCAGCGACATGACCGAGACCATGACGGCGTGCGACGCGGCGATCGCCACGACGGCCGTGAGCGCCGTGCCGCGCAGGTGGGGCCAGGGCGAGACGCGCGGCCTGCGTTCCGCGCCCGCCTCCGGGGCGAGCGGGTCGGGTCGGACGAGGAGGAAGGTCAGCAGGCCCGCGAGCGCGAAGCCTGCCGCCGAGAACACGAGGGGGCCGGCGAGGTCGGGGATGCTGAGCGCCTGCGCCACGTCGGCACCTGGCTTGGTCAGGTTCGGTCCGGCGACCGCACCGATCGTGGTCGCCCAGACGACGATCGAGAGCGACCGCCCGACGCGACGCGGCTCGGCGCGGTCAGTCGCCGCGAACCGCGACTGCAGGTTCGCGGCGGTGCTCGCGCCGAACATCACGAGGCCGAGCAGCACCACGGGCAGCGAGTCGAGATCGGCCCCCACGATCGAGACCACCGCACCCGCAGCACCGATCGCCCACCCCGTCGTCAGGGCAGGGCGTCGACCGGACCGCACGGCCCACCGGGCGAGCGGCACGGTGGCCAGCGCTGCACCGATCGTGAGCATCACGGTGGCCATCCCGGCCCATCCGGACGACCCGCTGACGTCCTTGACGAGCAGCGCGCCGATCGCCAGACCCGCGCCGTTGCCGACGCCACCCACCACCTGCACTGCCGCCAGGGACCCGACGAGGCGACCCTGGGGATAGGTCATGCCGACCAGATGGTGACGCGGTCCTCCGGCTCCAGCCAGAGGGCGTCGTCCGGGGTGACGTCGAAGGCCTCGTAGAAGGCGTCGATGTTGCGCACGACCTGGTTGCACCGGAACTCCGGCGGCGAGTGCGGGTCGACCGTGAGACGGCGGACGGTCTCGGCGGGGCGCACCTTCGCCTGCCACGCCTGCGCCCAGGAGATGAAGAAGCGCTGCTCGGGGGTCAGGCCCTCGATCGGCTCGCGGTCGCCCTCGGGCTGCGCGAGGCGGAAGGCGCGGTACGCGATGCTGAGCCCGCCGAGGTCGCCGATGTTCTCGCCGATCGTCAGGGCGCCGTTGACCGTCTGGCCGTCGGCACCCTCGGGCACGAGCTCGTCGTACTGCGCCACCAGGGTCTTCGTGAGGGCCTCGAAGGCCTCGCGGTCGGCGTCGGTCCACCAGTTGCGCAGGGCGCCGGTGCCGTCGTACTGCGAGCCCTGGTCGTCGAAGCCGTGGCCGATCTCGTGACCGATCACCGCGCCGATGGCGCCGTAGTTGACCGCGTCGTCGGCGTCGGCGTGGAAGAACGGCGGCTGCAGGATCGCGGCGGGGAACACGATCTCGTTCATCGTGGGGTTGTAGTACGCGTTGACCGTCTGCGGCGTCATGTACCACTCGTCGCGGTCGATCGGCGCGCCGATCTTGGCGAGCTCGCGGGCCGTCTCGACCGCCATCGAGCGCCGGGCGTTGCCCAGGAGGTCGGTGGGATCGGTCGTGAGCGCCGAGTAGTCCTTGAACGTGGGCGGGTGGCCGATCTTCGGCGTGAACGCCTCGAGCTTCTCGAGGGCACGGTCCTTGGTCTCGTCGCTCATCCACGACAGCTCGCGGATGGAGAGCCGGTACGCCTCGATGAGGTGCTCGATGAGCTCACCCATGCGCTCGCGGGCGGCGTCCGGGTACTCGGTGCGCACGTAGATGGCGCCGACGACCTCGCCCATCGCGCCCTCCACGAAGGAGACGCCACGCTTCCAGCGCGGCCGCAGCTCGTCGGTGCCCGACAGCGTGCGGCCGTAGAAGTCGAAGTTCTCGTCGACGAGCGCGCTCGAGAGGTACGGCGCGGCGGCGTGCACGACCTGCCACCGCAGCCAGTCGAGCCAGGACGGCAGCAGCTCGTCGGTCAGGAGCGTCTCGAGTCCCTCGAGGTAGGACGGCTGCGCCATGACGACCTCGGCGACGACCTGCGGGTCGATGTGGCCCGCGGCGGCCCAGGCGGTCAGGTCGAAGCTGGGGACGAGCGCCTGCAGGTCGTCGATCGACAGCAGGTTGTAGGTCTTCTGCGCGTCGCGGCAGGCCACGCGGTCCCAGTGGTGGGAGGCGATCCGGGTCTCGAGGTCCATGACGCGACCGGCACGGCCGGCGGCGTCGTCGAGCCCGGCCAGCTCGAGCATCCGGGTGATGTGGCCGACGTACGCCTCGCGGATCTCGGCGGTGTCGTCCTCGCGGTAGTACGACTCGTCGGGCAGGCCCGTGCCGCCCTGGAACGCGTGCGTCACGTAGCGGTCCGGCTGGCCGCGGTCGGGGGCGATGTAGATGCCGAGCACCCCGTGGGTCCCGGTGCGCTCGAGGTCGCCGAGGAGCGTCGCGAAGCCCGCGTAGTCGGCGACGTCGGCGATGCGCGCGAGGTCGGGCTGCAGCGGCTCGACGCCGAGCGCCTCGATGCGGTCGGTGTCCATGAAGGACGCGTAGAGGTCGCCGATCTTGCGCTCGTCGGTGCCCTCGGGGGCCTCGGCCGCGGTCGCGCCCTCGATGATCTGGCGCACCTTGGCCTCGGCCTCGTCGACGAGCGTCACGAAGGAGCCGGCGGTGGCGCGGTCCGGCGCGATCGGCGCGTCGCGCAGCCAGCGGCCGTTGACGTGGCGGAAGAGGTCGTCCTGGACGCGAACTGCGGGGTCCAGCTGCGTGCTGTCGATGCCCTGGGTCACCTCGTTAGGCTACAGCCGTGTCGAGCACCTACCTGACCCGTCTGTCCGTGCTGCGGGTCGAGGACGTCGCCCCGTCGATGCGTCGCATCGTGCTCGGTGGACCCGAGCTCGCCGGCATCGTCGAGGACTGGGACGGCGACACCGACGCCTACATCAAGATCGCGTTCTTCGCGCCCGGCGTCACCTACCCCGAGCGCATCGACGTCCGCGAGCTGCGCGAGACCATGCCGTCGGAGCACTGGCCCGTGATGCGCACCTACACGATCCGCCGTCTCGACGCCGAGGCCGGCGAGCTGTGGGTCGACTTCGTGGTGCACGGCGACGAGGGCCTGGCCGGCCCCTGGGCCACCCGGGCGCAGGTCGGCGAGGTCGTCCACTTCGGTGGCCCCGGCAGCGCGTACCGCCCCGATCCGGAGGCCGACCACCAGCTCCTCGTGGGTGACGAGTCGGCGATCCCGGCGATCCTGGCGAGCATCGAGGCGCTCCTGCCCGGCCAGAAGGCCACGGCCTTCATCGAGGTCGACGGTCCGGCCGACGAGCAGCCCGTGGTCACCGCGGGCGACGTCGAGGTGCACTGGCTCCACCGTGCGCCGGCGCACGCAGGCACCACGAACCTGCTCGACGACGCCGTGCGGGCGTGGCCCTGGCCGGGCGGCCGGGTGCAGATCTTCGTCCACGGCGAGTCGGGGCTGCTCAAGACGGTTCGCCCGTACCTGGTGAAGGAGCGTGGCGTCGAGCGCCGCGACGTCTCCGTCTCGGCGTACTGGCGCCGCGGCGAGACCGAGGAGGGCTTCCGTGCCTGGAAGGCCTCGGAGCGGGCGCGTGGCGAGGAGCCGATGATCCAGCCCGGGCTGCCGCGCTGATGACGGTCCACGCCCTCGTCCTGGCCGGGGGCACGGGTACGCGCTTCGGGGCGACCACCCCCAAGCAGCTGCTCGACCTCGAGGGCAGCACGGTGCTGTCGCACTCGGTGCGTCGGCTGGCGGCCCACCCGGGCGTCGACTGCATCGTGCTCGTGACGCACGCCGAGTCGGCCCGTGAGGCGCACCGCATCGCCGTGGCCGAGGCCAAGGTCGTGGCCGTGGTCGAGGGTGGGGCCACGCGGGCTGACAGCACCCGGTTGGGGCTGGCCGCCGTGCCCGGGTTGTCCGACGACGACGTCGTCCTGGTGCACGACGCCGCCCGACCGCTGGTGACCGACGCGATCGTCGACGCGTGCCTCGCGGGGGTCGTGCTGCACGACGCGGTGACCCCGGCGATCGACGTCGTCGACACCCTCGTCGAGGTCGATGCCGACGGCGTGGTCGTGGGCACGGTCGACCGGAAGGTCGTCCGTCGGGTGCAGACCCCTCAGGCGTTCCGCGCCGGCGTGCTCCGCGACGCCCACGCGGCGGCCGCCCGCGAGCCCGCCGAGCCCACCGACGACTGCGGCGTGGTCCTCGCCCACGTCCCCGGCGCCAGCGTCGCGGTCGTGGCGGGCGACGAGCGCAACCTCAAGATCACCACCCCCGCGGACCTCGACCTCGCCCGGAGATGGCTGACCGAGGGCTGAGCCGGCCCCTCAGGGCTGCGGCAGGGCCGGGGGGACGTCGGAGGGGTCCATGGGGCGCCAGGAGCGGTCGCGCCAGATGCGGCGGTTCTCGCGGAAGCCGCGCACCAGGTCGCCGACACCGCTGAGCGTGTGCTGCACGACGACGAGCCGGAAGACCTCCTTGGCGAAGGTCAGGGCGGTGCCGAGTCCGAACCCGAGGCGGTTGAGGCGCCCGTGGAGGGCGAAGTACTTGCCGACGTACGCGCGGTTGCGCATGACGTGGAAGCGGAAGAGCGGGCTGCCGTCGTTGAGGTGGCGCAGGCCGAGGTTGACCTGCCGCTGCTCGCGCTTGCGCTGCAGCACGTACTCGTCGACGTAGACGACGTCGGTGTGCTGGGCGGCGAGCCACGCGTAGGCGGCGTCGTCCCACGTGATGAAGAAGCGGGGGTCGGGGAGTCCGATCGTCCGCACGACGTCGGCGTGGATCAGCATGCCCTCGAAGGTGCCCGAGTTCGTGATCGCGAAGCCCTCGTCGTTGAACGTGCGCTTGACGCCGTAGGGGAGGGGCACGCCGAGGAACTCGTTGAACTTGGCCTGCCAGTAGAACGGCGAGCCGTCGAAGTCGTAGCGGCGTCCGTGGATGACCCGGAAGCGCTCCTGCCACGGGGCGAACCGGTCGAGCGCCTCGGGGAGGATCTCGACGTCGTCGTCCATCAGCCACACCCACTCGGCGCCGAGCTCGAGGGCGACCTTGGTGCCCTCGCAGAAGCCGCCGGCGCCGCCGGTGTTCGTGGCGAGTCGACGGGCGACGAGCACGCCCTCGTCGAACCACGCGGCCGCCTCGTCGAGCACGTCGGTGGTCGGCTCGTCGCTGGCGTTGTCGATCACGACGATGCGCCACGGAGGCGTCTCGAGCCGCGTCGCGCTGCGCAGCAGCTCGGACAGGAACTCCGGCCGGTTGTACGTGACGATCACGATCGCGAGGCGGGAGGTCTGCTCGGGCACGGTCGCCACCCTAACGACCCGGTGCCGTGGGCCCGCCCGCGGCCGCGCCGCCGAAAGCAAGCCAACGCCCCGACGCCGGTGTAGCGTCGCCTCGTGTCCCGCCCGGTGCTGCCTGCGGCGATCGCTCACCCGGTCCGCCTGCTGCCGTTGAGCTTCCTCGCGCTGATCCTGCTCGGGACCGGGCTCCTGCTCCTGCCGTTCGCCCGCGCCGGGGTGAACTCGCCCGACTTCATGGCGGCGTTCTTCACGTCGACGTCCGCGGTGACCGTCACGGGCCTGGCGTCGGTCGACACCTCGAGCTACTGGTCGCCGGCGGGGCAGACGATCATCCTCGTGCTGGTCGAGATCGGCGGGCTCGGCATCGTCGCGCTCGCCACGGTGCTCGGCCTGTTCATCGGCGGCCGGCTCGGGCTGCGTACCCGCCTCGTGGCGCAGACCGACATGCACGTCGTGAGCCTCGGCGAGGTGAAGCCGCTGTTCCGCCGCGTCGCGGTCGTGATGCTGAGCTTCCAGGTCGTGATCGCGATCGTGCTGTCGATCCGCTACCGGGCGACGTACTTCGACAGCTGGGCGACCTCGCTGTGGCACGGGGTCTTCGACGCCGTCATGGCCTTCAACAACGCAGGCTTCTCCCTGCACCCCGACAGCCTCACGCGGTACGCCGGCGACTGGCTCATCATCGTGCCCATCTGCATCGGCGTGTTCTTCGGTGCCGTGGGCTTCCCGGTGCTGGCCGAGCTCTTCAGCGGCTGGCGCAAGCCCAGCAAGTGGACGATCCACACGCGGCTCACGGTGTGGGGCTCGATCTTCCTGCTCGTCCTCGGTGCCGTGGTGTTCCTCGCGCTCGAGTGGGGCAACGACACGACCCTCGGCGGCCTGCCGTGGGACCACAAGCTCGTCTCGGGCCTGGAGGGCGGCATCATGCCGCGATCCGGCGGCCTGAACAGCTTCGACTGGGGCTCGGTGCGCCCCGAGACGCAGAGCTTCGCGACCGTCCTGATGTTCATCGGTGGCGGCAGCGCCAGCACGGCGGGCGGCATCAAGGTGACGACCTTCCTGCTGCTGGCCTACGTGATCCTCGCCGAGCTGCGCGGCGACCCGCAGGTCACGATCGGCGCCCGGGCCATCAGCTCGGCCGTCGTGCGCACCGCCATCACGATCGCGCTCATCTCGGTGATGCTCGTCGGAGGCTCCACCTGGATCCTGATGCTCGTCTCGGACGTGAGCTTCGAGGACGCGTTGTTCGAGTGCACGTCGGCGTTCGCGACGGTCGGACTGACCACGGGCCTCACCTACGACCTCAACGTTCCCTCGCAGGTGGTCATCATCGGGTTGATGTTCATCGGCCGAGTCGGCACCATTACGGCTGCCTCGGCCTTCGTCCTGCGACGTCGGGCACCGCGGTACACCGTGCCCGAGGAACAGCCGATCATCGGATAGAGAAGGAATCGCCATGGCCAGGAGCAAGGACACCTCGCCGACCGCCCCGGTCATCGTGCTGGGACTCGGTCGGTTCGGTCTTGCCGTCGCGCGCTCGCTCGTCCAGCTCGGGCACGACGTCCTGGCCGTCGACGAGCGCGCCGAGATCGTGCAGAAGTATGCCAGCGACTTCACGCACGTCGTCGCCGCCGACACGACCGACACCGAGGCGCTGCGCCAGATCGGCGCGGAGCAGTTCGAGATCGCGGTCGTCGGCATCGGCACCGACATCGAGGCCAGCGTGCTCACGGTGCTGGGCCTGCTCGACCTCGGCGTCAACGAGGTCTGGGCCAAGGCGATCAGCGGCAAGCACGCGGCGATCCTGGAGCGCGTCGGCGCGACCCACGTGATCCGGCCGGAGTCCCAGATGGGCAAGCGCGTGGCCCACCTCGTGACCGGCACCATGACCGACTTCATCGAGTTCGACGACGGCTTCGCGATCGCCCGCACCCGCGCTCCGGAGTGCTCCGAGCGCAAGACCCTCACGGAGGCGAACCTGCGTCAGCGGTACGGCGTCACCATCGTGGGCGTGAAGACGCGCGGCGAGGACTTCACCTACGCGCGCCCGGAGACCTACGTGACCCCGGGCGACGAGCTGATCGTCTCCGGGCAGACACCGAAGGTCGAGGCGTTCTGCGCGCTGACCTGAGCGCTAGGCTGGACCCATGTTCCTCGACCCGGGCCTGCTCGAGATCCTCGTCTGCCCCCAGTGCCGGGACCGTCTCTTCGTCGACGAGGAGGCCTCCGAGCTCGTGTGCCAGGCGTGCCAGCTCGCCTATCCGGTCGCCGACGGGATCCCCACGATGCTGGTGCACGAGGCGCGCTCGATCTGAGCGGCCCAGATCACCCCGCCGATCGTGCGGAGCCCCTGACGCGACCGTGTCTCTCACGGTTACGATGGGCGCATGGATTACAACGTCGCTGACCTTTCGCTGGCCGAGTACGGCCGCAAGGAGATCGACCTCGCCGAGCACGAGATGCCCGGCCTGGTCGCCATGCGTGAGCGGTTCGGCGCCAGCCAGCCCCTCGCCGGAGCCCGCATCGCCGGCTCGCTTCACATGACCATCCAGACCGCCGTGCTGATCGAGACGCTCGCCGCTCTCGGTGCCGACGTCCGCTGGGCCACCTGCAACATCTTCTCGACCCAGGACCACGCGGCCGCCGCGGTCGTCGTGGGTCCGAACGGCACCCCGGAGGACCCCCAGGGCATCCCCGTCTTCGCCTGGAAGGGCGAGACGCTGGGCGAGTACTGGGACGAGGCCGAGAAGGTCTTCGACTTCGCCGAGGGCGGACCGAACGTGCTGCTCGACGACGGTGGCGACATCACGATGCTGCTGCACCTCGGTGTCGAGTACGAGAAGACCGGTGTCGTGCCGTCGCAGGACAGCACCGACAACGAGGAGTTCAAGGAGGTGCTGCGCGTGCTCGCCCGCTCGGTCGCGAACAAGCCGCAGCACTGGACGAACATCTCCAAGGACATCAAGGGCGTCTCCGAGGAGACCACCACCGGCGTCCTGCGTCTGTACGACCGGTTCCGCGAGGGCACGCTGCTCTTCCCGGCGATCAACGTCAACGACTCGGTCACCAAGAGCAAGTTCGACAACAAGTACGGCTGCCGCCACTCGCTGATCGACGGCCTGAACCGCGCCACCGACGTCATGATCGGCGGCAAGGTCGCCGTCGTGTGCGGCTACGGCGACGTGGGCAAGGGCTCGGCCGAGTCGCTCCGTGGCCAGGGCGCGCGCGTCATCGTCACCGAGATCGACCCGATCTGCGCGCTGCAGGCCGCGATGGACGGCTACGAGGTCAAGCGCCTCGAGTCGGTCGTCGAGACCGCCGACATCTTCATCACGACCACCGGAAACTTCGACATCATCACGGTCGAGCACTTCCAGAAGATGAAGCACCAGGCGATCGTGGGCAACATCGGCCACTTCGACAACGAGATCAACATGGCCGGTCTGGCCAAGATCCCGAACATCGTCAAGGACGAGATCAAGCCCCAGGTCCACCAGTGGATCTTCGAGGACGGCAAGAAGATCATCGTCCTGTCCGAGGGTCGTCTGCTCAACCTCGGCAACGCGACGGGCCACCCGTCGTTCGTCATGTCGAACTCGTTCACGAACCAGGTGCTGGCGCAGATCGAGCTCTACACGAAGGCCGACGAGTACGAGCTCGGCGTCCACGTGCTGCCGAAGCACCTCGACGAGGAGGTGGCCCGCCTGCACCTCGACGCCCTCGGTGTCGAGCTGACGGAGCTCACCAAGGAGCAGGCCGCGTACCTCGGCGTCGACATCGCCGGTCCGTACAAGTCCGACCACTACCGGTACTGAGCCGGAAGTCCTGACGCACCGCCGTCGGCGGTCCCACCCCGCATGAGCCATCGCCGCACCCATCACGACCGCGTCCTCATCGTCGATGACGACGCCTCGCTGGCCGAGATGCTGTCGATCGTGCTCGAGGGGGAGGGGCTGACGACGGCGGTGTGTCGTTCGGGCGACAAGGTGCCCGCGGCGATGGGCTCCTTCCGCCCGGACGTCGTGCTGCTGGACCTCATGCTGCCGGGCGTCGACGGCATGGAGGTGTGCCGCCGCATCCGGGAGTCGTCCAACGTCCCGATCGTGATGCTCACGGCCCGCACCGACACCGACGACGTCGTGGCCGGTCTGGCTGCCGGCGCCGACGACTACATCGTCAAGCCGTTCAAGAACTCCGAGCTCGTCGCCCGCATCCGGGCTCGCCTGCGGCGCACCGACCAGATCCTCGAGACGCTGGAGTTCGGCGACATCGTGCTCGATCCCGCCGGTCACACGGTCCACCGTGGCGGGCAGCCGCTCGAGCTCACGCCGCTCGAGTTCGACCTGCTCGCCTGCCTGCTCGGCACGCCGGAGCAGGTCTTCACACGTGAGGTCCTGCTGCAGAAGGTGTGGGGCTACCACCACCCGGGCGACACCAAGCTCGTCAACGTCCACATGACCCGGCTGCGCTCCAAGATCGAGGACGACGCCGAGAACCCCACGATCATCCGTACCGTGCGCGGCGTGGGCTACCAGGCCATCGCCCCTTCATGAGTGAGCCCCGGGAGGGGTTGTGGGGTGGCGTCCGTCGGGGCGCCTCCTCGGTGGCCGGCTTCTGGCGTCGGTCGCTGCGCCTCCGGGTCGTCGGCAGCACCGTCGCGCTCACGAGCCTCGCGATCGGGCTCACCGGCTGGGCCCTGCTCGCGCAGGTGGCCGACGGCCTGGGCGAGGCGCGCAGCACGAGTGCGGTGGCCGAGGCCCGGGCCGGCTTCGACCGGGTCCGCGCCCAGCTCGAGACCACCGCGGTCGCCGACGCAGCGGCGGCCAGCGAGGCCGTGTCGCAGATCGTCGACTCGCTGACGCAGAGCGGCCAGGGGGAGGGGCGCTACGACGTCGTCGTGGCCGGCCCGCTGGGCGAGCCGGGCGAGCCGGCCCCCGTGCGCTCGAGCGGGAACGTCTCCGCCTCCGCGATCCCCGACGACCTGGTCGAGACGGTCGCCGACTCCGACGGGGTCTACTGGCGCTTCGCGGAGGTGCCGGTCGCCGAGGGCGAGACCCGTCCGGTGGTCGTGGTCGGCAGCAGGCTCGACGTGCCGTCGACGGGCGACGACTACGGGATCTACTACGTCTTCAGCACGGCCGACCAGCAGGAGACCCTGAACCTGGTGCGCAACGCGCTCGCGCTGGCGGGTGTGGCCATGATCGTGATGGTCGCGGCCGTCGCGCTCGTGATGTCGAGGCAGGTCCTCGAGCCGGTGCGGCTCGCCCGCCGCACGGCCGAGCGGTTCGCCGCAGGGCACCTCGAGCAGCGCATGCACGTGCGCGGCGAGGACGACCTGGCCCGCCTGTCGGAGTCGTTCAACCAGATGGCGGCGAGCCTGCAGAGCCAGATCGCCCGGCTCGAGAACCTCTCGAAGCTCCAGCAGCGGTTCGTGTCCGACGTCTCGCACGAGCTGCGCACCCCCTTGACCACGATCAAGATGGCCGGCGACGTCCTGCACGAGGCGCGGTCGGGCTGGGACCCCTCGACCGCGCGCGCGGCCGAGCTCCTGCACCGCGAGCTGCAGCGCTTCGAGGAGCTGCTGGCCGACCTCATGGACCTGTCGCGGTTCGACGCGGGGGCGGCCCAGCTCGAGCTCGAGTCGGTCGACCTGGCCGAGGTGGCCCGCCGCATCGTGGGCGACCCGGTGCTGACCCGCAAGCACATCGACGTGCGTCTGGTCGGCGCCGACGAACCCGTCGTGACCGAGGCCGACCTGCGCCGCGTCGACCGTGTCGTGCGCAACCTCGTCGCCAACGCCGCGGCGTACAGCCGCTCCGAGGACGTCGTCGTGACGGTCGGCGAGAACGCCGGGTCCGTCTCGCTCTCGGTGCGCGACCACGGCGTCGGACTGACGTCGGAGGAGTCGCTGCGCGTCTTCGACCGCTTCTGGCGGGCCGACCCGGCGCGCGCGGCCGGCGGCACGGGGCTGGGGCTGTCGATCGCCCGCGGTGACGCGCGCCTGCACGGCGGTGACCTGCGGGTCGGCAGCATCGCCGGGCGAGGCACCGACTTCGTCCTGACGCTGCCGAAGCCCGGGGGCGACGTGAAGCGACCGGCGCTCGAGCCCATGCGAGAGGCGGGCGACGCATGAGGCGGCGGATCACCGTGATCGCGATGGCCGTGGCCCTGCTCTCGGGGTGCGCCGGGCTGCCGACCGAGACCGAGGTGCAGCGCGCCAGCGAGGCGGCCGACGACGGCGACCTGATCACCTATCAGCCGGCACCGCCCGCGCCGGGCGCGGAACCGCTGGAGATCGCCGCCGGCTACCTCGACGCGATGCTCGCCTACCCGGTCTCCAGCGCGACGGCCAGCGCCTATCTCTCCCGGGAGGCCGCCGACGGGTGGGCCGCGGGCGACGGCGTGCGCATCTACCGCGCCCCCACGATGCGGGTGCGCGAGGTCGACGAGGACCTCACGCTGATCGACCTCACGGTCCAGCAGACCGGCACGCTCGACCGCACGGGCCACTTCCAGCAGGCCGCGGGGGAGGTCACGACGACGCTCGAGCTCGTGCGCGACGAGGGGGAGTGGCGCATCGACAACCCGCCGCCGGGCCTCGCGATCTCCCGCGGGTACTTCGAGACGTACTACCAGTCCTTCGACGTGCAGCAGTTCGACGTCGGTGGCGAGGAGCTCGTGGCCGACCCGGTGCACCTGCAGGTCGGCGAGCGCCTGGCGACGTCGCTGATGGCGGCCCTCGTGACGGGAGGGCCGCCCCGCGTGGCCGGCGAGACCCGGACCTACGTTCCCGGACCGGACGTGTGGAACCCCGCGGTCACGGTGTCCGGGGGCCGGGCCACCGTGCAGTTCGACGTGTCGCTGACGACGCTCGACGTCGAGGTCCGCCGTCGGTTGTCGGCCCAGGTCGTCCGCACGCTCGGTCAGGTGCCGGACGTCGAGGTGGTGCGCATCGTGGGCAGCGACGGTCCTCTCGTCGCGGGGGGCACGGCCGACCAGCCGGTCACGGCGTGGGCGCGGTTCGACGCCGCGCCGGCCGTCGGCCAGGTCTCCGCGGTCACCGAGAACGGTGTCGTGACCCTCACGAGCGGGACGCCCTCGCAGGTCCCCGACCTGCCGGAGGAGCTGGCGTCGACCGCCCAGCTCGTCGCGACGCGCCCGGGCGCGGTGGCGGTGCTGGGCGCCGACGGCGTCGTGAGGGTGGTGGGCGAGCCCCTCGAGCAGGTCCAGGTCTCCGACCAGGTCGTCGGGCTGGCGTGGGACACCCTCGACCGGCTCTGGGTGTCCGATCGTCCCGGCGGACTCCTGCGGGTGCGTCTCGTGTCCGAGGCGGGCACCGTGCAGGTGCCGGTGACCGGTGGGCTCGCCGGTGTCACGTCCTTCTCGCTGGACCCGAGCGGCACGCGGTACGCCGTGACCCGCGAGGCCGGCGACGTGCTCGCCGGGGTCGTGGTCGACGGCGACGCGCCCGCGCTCCAGGCTGCGACGCCGATCGCACCCGACGTCGTCTCCCCGGCCGGGGTCGTCTGGCTCGGTGTCTCCAGGATCGCCGTGGTCGGCGACGGCGAGACCGGGCGGCAGGTCTACCGCGCCTCGATCGACGGCTCGCCGTCGGACGCCTCGGCCGGCACGGCGCCTCGACTGCCCAACGTCGCGATCACGGCGGTCGCGGCGGGATCGGGAGACGTCCCCGACCTGTACGTGACCGATGACCGCAGCCGCCTGTGGTACCTCCCGTCCGGCGGTTCGTGGCGGCTGCTCGGCGTCGCGGCTCGGGGGCTGACCGGCGGTCGCTGAGTCCACAGGGCACGGTCGTCCACCAGCGACCCGGCGGTGGTCGTGCTCGCGGTCCGGACCCGAGACCCTCACGGAGTGGGTTCCTCGCAGCGGTGGTGGTCGGCGGCGGCCGACCTGGCGGTCGGGGCCGACTGCGCGGGGTGCGGTGCCCCCGGGCTCGACTGGTGCCCGGCCTGCGCGTCTGCCTGCCGCCCGCGGCCGCGCCTCGTGCCGAGCGACCTCGGAGCTCCCACGGTGGCCCTGCTCGACAACGCGGGCTCCACCGCGCGCATCGTCGTCGCCTGGAAGGACCGCGGACGGCAGCGACTGACCGCACCACTGGGCGACCTCCTCGCCGTGGGGTGTGCGCTGCTGCCGACCGACGGCGGCCTCGGACTGGTGCCGGTGCCGACGGCGGCGGCCCAGGTGCGCCGCCGTGGCGGCGACCCGGTGCTGATGCTCGCGGCCCGTGCGGCTCAGAGCCTGCGTGCGGTCGGGGTCGACGCCGTCGCGCACCCCGCGCTGCGCCGGGTCCGACGCACGCGCGACCAGGTGGGACTGGCCGTCGCCGAGCGCCACGGCAACGTCGCCGGCGCGTTCGCTGCAGCGCCCGACGCGCTCGCCGCCTGCGTGCGGGCCGGGGTGCGCGAGGTCGTGGTCGTCGACGACGTGCTGACCACCGGAGCCTCGGTCCGCGAGGCCGTGCGGGCGCTCCGCGCGGCCGGTGTACGACCTGCGGGGGTCGTGGTGGTGGCGCACACCCCGTCGCCCCGGGCGCGCCCGACTGAGAAGTGACAGAACTTCACACAGGGGCCTTCCCTTCGTCGCTCCGACCCGACTACGGTCATGAACATGGCATGAACGCTCATCCACAACGCGGGAGGTCACTCATGGAAATCGTCGTCACGGGCCGCAACAGCGAGATCTCGGAGAGATTCCGTGAGCGGGTTCATGAGAAGCTCCAGCGGATCGACAAGTTCGACAGCCGCCAGCGGATCAGCCGGGTCGACGTCGAGGTGACGCACGAGAAGAACCCCCGCCAGCACGATCGCGGCGCGCGCGTGGAGCTCACGGTCCGCTCGCGCGGACCCGTCGTGCGGGCCGAGGCCTGCTCGACCGACCAGGCGTCGGCGCTCGACGCGGCCGTCGACAAGCTGCACTCGCAGCTGCGCCGCGCGGCCGACCGGCAGCGCATCCACCACGGGCAGCACACCCCCGTCTCGCTCGCGGAGGCCACCTCCGACGTCCCGGACGGCCTGCTGACCGAGGTCGACGACGCTGCGCCCGAGAGTCCCTCGCCGGTGCAGATCGAGGGTGACGGGCCGATGGTCGTCCGCGAGAAGACCCACCGGGCACCCGCCATCACGCTCGACCAGGCGCTCTACGAGATGGAGCTGGTCGGTCACGACTTCTACCTGTTCGTCGAGAAGGACTCGATGCAGCCGAGCGTCGTGTACCGGCGGCGAGGCTATGACTACGGCGTGATCCACCTCGATCCGACCACGGAGTGAAACGGTTTCGTCTCAATTGCCGTCCTCGCGTGCAATCCCCGGCCTGCGTGGCATAGTTCAGACCGTGTCAGAGGCCAATGAGCGCATCCGGGTCCTGCTCGTCGACGACCAGGAGCTCTTTCGTCGCGGGGTCAGCATGGTCCTCAGCGCCGACCCGTCCCTCGACCTGGTCGAGGTGACGGGCGGCGACGAGGCGTTGACCCAGGTCGCCGAGAACCCTCCGGACGTCGTGCTGCTGGACGTGCGCATGCCGGGGCGCAGCGGGGTGGAGATCTGCGGCGCGATCAAGGCCACGTCGCCCACGACGGGCATCATCATGCTGACCGCCAGCGACGACGAGTCCGACCTCTACGAGTCCATCAAGAGCGGTGCCTCCGGCTACCTGCTCAAGGACGGATCCACGTACGACCAGGTCGCCGAGGCCGTGCGGCTCGTGGCCTCGGGCCAGTCGTTGATCAGCCCCACGATGGCGACCAAGCTGCTCGAGGAGTTCGTGCAGATCTCCAAGGGCCCCGCGCCGTCGGCCAGCCTGACCGCGCGCGAGCTGCAGGTCCTGCGCCTCGTCGCCCGAGGGCAGTCGAACCGCGAGATCGCCGGGGAGCTGTTCATCAGCGAGAACACGGTCAAGAACCACATCCGCAACATCCTCGAGAAGCTGCAGATGAAGTCGCGCATGGAAGCGGCGATGTACGCCGTGCGCAGCAAGCTCGTCGACGACCTCTGAGGAGTGATCCCGTCGTGACCCCGGCACCGGAGCGCTTCACGGTGCTCCAGGCGCGCCGGCTCGCCCTGGGTGCGCTGGGCTTCGCCCGCGGCCGTCCCGCCGGGTCCGTCTCGGCCCGACACCTGCGGGCGACGATCGACCGGCTCGGCTTCTTCCAGATCGACTCCGTCAACGTGCTGCAGCGCGCGCACTACCTGCCGCTGTACTCCCGGCTGGGGCCGTACGACACCTCGATGCTGCACCGGGCGGCGGAGCGCTCACCGCGCCGCCTCGTCGAGTACTGGGCCCACGAGGCCGCCTTCCTCGACGTCGAGCTCTGGCCCGCGTTCGCGTTCAAGCGCCAGGACGAGTCGCGGATGTGGGGCGGGCCCCGCGAGATCGCTCGGGAGAAGCCGCAGCTCGTGGAGCAGGTGCGTGAGGAGGTCGCGCAGCGGGGCCCGCTGACGGCGCGCCAGGTCGAGGACGACGTCCCGCGCGACCGGTCGAGCTGGGGCTGGAACTGGTCCGAGGCGAAGCAGGCGCTGGAGTACCTCTTCTACGTCGGTGAGGTCATGGTGGCGGGCCGCAACGCGCAGTTCGAGCGCCTGTACGACGTGGCCGAGCGCGTGCTGCCCCCGCACGTGGCCGAGCGTCCCGACCTGCCGTCGGACGCGGCGCACCGTGAGCTCGTGGAGCACGCCGCCCGGGCCCTCGGCATCGGGACCGCTCAGTGCCTGCGCGACTACTTCCGGCTGCAACCGGCGCCCACGGTCCAGGCGATCGCCGAGCTGCAGGAGGACGGAGTCCTCGTCCCGGCCACGATCGACGGGTGGGCGCGGCCGGCCTGGCGTCACCGTGACGCCGTCACGCCCCGCAAGGTCCGCGCGCGGTCCTTGGTCAGCCCGTTCGACCCGCTGGTCTTCGAGCGGACCCGGCTCAAGCAGCTCTTCGACTTCGACTACCGCATCGAGATCTACGTCCCGGCGGAGAAGCGGCTCTTCGGGTACTACGTGCTGCCCTTCCTGCTGGGTGACCGTCTGGTGGGTCGTGTCGACCTCAAGCACGACCGTCGCACGGGCACGGTGCAGGTGCTCGGGGCGTACTCCGAGAGTCATGCTCCGGGGCACACCGCGGTCGAGCTGGCGGCCGAGCTCGAGCTCCTGGCCACCTGGCTCGGGGCCGGCGAGGTGACCGTCGGGGAGCGTGGTGACCTGGCCCCCGCGCTGGCGCAGGCGGTTCACGACCGTCCCGTTCACGGGAATGCTGGCGAGACCGCCTAGACTCGCCCTGTTCAGGCCACTCCAGCGGCCAGTCTTCGAGGAAGTGCATCCGCGTGCCCAAGATCATCGACAAGATCCTCCGCGCCGGCGAGGGCAAGATCCTGCGTCAGCTCGAGGCCATCGCCGACCAGGTGAACGCTCTCGCCGACGACTTCACCGACATGAGCGACGACGACCTGCGCGGCATGACGGTGGAGTTCCGCGAGCGGCTCGAGGACGGCGCGACGCTCGACGACCTCCTGCCCGAGGCCTTCGCCGTCGTGCGCGAGGCCGCCGACCGCGTGCTCGGCCAGCGCCACTTCGACGTGCAGATCCTCGGCGGCGCCGCGCTGCACCTCGGCAACATCGCCGAGATGAAGACCGGTGAGGGCAAGACCCTCGTCTCGACCCTGCCGGCCTACCTCAACGCCCTGGCCGGCAAGGGCGTTCACGTCGTCACGGTCAACGACTACCTGGCGCGCTACCACGCCGAGTGGATGGGCCGCGTCCACCGCTTCCTCGGCCTCTCGGTCGGCGCGATCCTGCCGGGCATGTCGGCCGCTCAGCGCCGCGAGGCGTACGCGTGCGACATCACCTACGGCACCAACAACGAGATGGGCTTCGACTACCTGCGCGACAACATGGCGACCGAGCTCGCCGCGTGCGTGCAGCGGGGCCACTTCTTCGCCGTCGTCGACGAGGTCGACTCGATCCTCATCGACGAGGCCCGCACCCCGCTGATCATCTCCGGACCCACGCAGGAGCAGGTCCAGTGGTACGCGGAGTTCGCCACGATCATCGCGAAGATGAACCCGGACGAGCACTACGAGGTCGACGAGAAGAAGCGCACGATCAGCGTGACCGAGGAGGGCATCGACGCCGTCGAGAACGCCCTCGGCATCGACAACCTGTACGACTCGGTCAACACCCCGCTCATCAGCTTCCTGAACAACGCCGTCAAGGCGCGCGAGCTGTTCAAGCGCGACAAGGACTACGTCGTGATGGACGGCAACGTCCTGATCGTCGACGAGCACACCGGTCGCATCCTGGACGGTCGTCGCTACAACGAGGGCCTGCACCAGGCGATCGAGGCCAAGGAGGGCGTGCGCATCCGCGAGGAGTACCAGACCCTCGCCACGATCACGCTGCAGAACTACTTCCGTCTCTACGAGAAGCTCTCCGGCATGACCGGAACGGCCATGACCGAGGCCAGCGAGTTCGACAAGATCTACGGCCTCGGCGTCGTCCCGATCCGCACGAACCGACCCGTGGCGCGTGAGGACCTGGCCGACCTCGTCTACCGCACCGAGGACGCCAAGTTCGACGCCGTGACCGAGGACATCGTCGAGCGCCACGCGAAGGGCCAGCCGATCCTGGTGGGCACCACGAGCGTCGAGAAGAGCGAGCGGCTCTCGAAGATGCTGCGCAAGCGCGGTGTCGTGCACGAGGTCCTCAACGCGAAGCAGCATGAGCGCGAGGCCGCGATCGTCGCCCTCGCCGGTCACCGCGGCGCCGTCACGGTCGCCACCAACATGGCCGGCCGCGGCACCGACATCATGCTCGGCGGCAACGTCGAGTTCATCGCCGACCAGGCGCTGCGCAAGCAGGGCATGGACCCGGCCGATCCCGAGAGCGGCTACGAGGCCGCCTGGGCCGACGCGGTCTCCACCGCCGAGGCGCAGGTCAAGGCCGAGCACGACGAGGTCGTCGAGCTGGGTGGCCTGGCGGTCATCGGCACCGAGCGCCACGAGTCGCGCCGCATCGACAACCAGCTGCGCGGCCGTTCCGGTCGACAGGGCGACCCGGGCATCTCGCAGTTCTACCTGTCCCTCGAGGACGACCTGATGCGGCTGTTCAAGGCCGACTGGGTCAACTGGGTCCTGCAGCGCATGAACATCCCCGACGACGTGCCGATCGAGAACAAGCGCGTCACGGGCGCGATCGCCTCGGCCCAGAGCCAGGTGGAGTCGCAGAACTTCGAGACCCGCAAGAACATCCTCAAGTACGACGACGTCATGAGCCGCCAGCGCGAGGTCGTCTACGCCGAGCGCCGCAAGGTGCTCGAGGGCGAGGACCTGCGCGAGTGGGTCCACGACATGATCGAGCAGGTCGTCACGGCCTACGTCGCCGGCGCCACCGAGGGCTTCTCGGAGGAGTGGGACCTCGACGCCCTCTGGTTGGCCATCGGCACCCTCTACCCGGTCTCGCGCACGGTCGCCGAGGTCGAGGAGGAGGCCGGCGGTCGCGACAAGCTCACCCGCGAGGAGCTCACCGCCACGCTCGTCGAGGACGCCCAGGCGGCGTACTCGCGCCGCGAGGAGGAGCTCACCGAGCCCGTGGCCCGCGAGGCCGAGCGCCTGGTGGTGCTGAGCGTGCTCGACCGCAAGTGGCGCGAGCACCTCTACGAGATGGACTATCTCCGCGAGGGCATCGGCCTGCGGGCGTACAGCCAGCGCGACCCGCTGATCGAGTACCAGCGCGAGGGCTTCGACCTGTTCACGGCGATGATGGAGGCGACCCAGGAGGAAGCCGTCGGCTACCTCTTCAACGTCGAGGTCAACGTGCAGGCTCCGGCCGACGGCGCGGCTGCCGAGGGCGAGGCCCCGCAGGTCTCGGCCAAGGGTGTCGAGACGCAGGGCGAGCAGAAGCTGGCCTACTCCGCCCCGTCGGAGGACGGTGAGCCCGAGGTGCGCACCGAGGAGGCCGACGGCGCGGACACCGAGGCCCGCCGCCAGCAGAACGCGAAGGACAAGGCTCGCCAGAAGGCCAAGCAGCAGCGCAAGAGCCGCAAGAACAACCGCTGACCCTCAGCGACACGCACGGCCCCTCGGACCTGGTCCGGGGGGCCGTCGTCACGCCCACTCGAGCGCGGTGCACCGCCAGCCCGGCTGGCCCCGGTGGTCGGGGGCGAGCTCGAGGCGGACGGCCACGGCACGGGAGCGCCGGTGGTGCACGAACCGGCCCGAGACCTCGGCGATGGTCGGCTCGATCATCGAGACGTGCACGGAGACGATCCGCGCGCTGCTGCGGCGTCCCGACGTGAGGCGCGCACCGAGGGTCGCCCGCCGCTCGAGCTGCCGGTAGACGTCCGGGGCGAGCCAGCCGGCGAGCTGGCGGGCGGGACGCTCACCCACGAGCACCTCGACGACGGCCTGCAGGAACCGGGACGTCCGTTCCCGCAGGGGAGCCCCGGGCCTCGGGCCGCGCTCGACCGGCACGGGCAGCACCGGGCGCACGCCGGGGATCGGCAGCGGGATCTGGTGGTCCACCTGGGCGTCGATGCCGAACGGGATCTCGACGGCGAGGGCCGTGGCGGACCTCATGGCGTCACCGGCGTCGCGGCGAGGAAGCCGGTCGGCGCCGTGAGGACCTGGCCGGGCACGAGCAGATCGGGGTCCGGGCCGATGACGGGGACGTTGGCCCGGTGCCAGGCGGAGGTCAGTGCCGCGACCGTGGAGTCGGGGCTGCCCGGCGGAGCGTGTCGCCGGGCGATGTCCCAGAGGCAGTCGCCGGGTTGCACCACGACCGTGCCAGCAGCCCCGCCGGTCGCGGGTGGGGGCGCGGACGTGGGTGCCGCTGCCGCGACCGCCACGGTGGCCCGGTCGGGCAGCGGGAGTCCGTCGAGGTCGCTCGGAGCAGCCTGAGCCGCGCCGCCGAGCGCCAGGGCGCCCGTCGTGAGTCCGGCGGCGAGCCACCGCGGGGCCAGGCGGCGTGCGGCAGCGGTGCCGACGCCGGTGTGGGAGGCGAGTGCCACCAGGGCCAGCACGGCCAGGAGCCACAGCGCCACGCCGGACAGGAGCAGCGAGGTGACCGCCGTCAGGGCCTCGGCCAGGTCGCCGTGAGCGATGCGTTGCGGCGCGGCGGGCACCTCCGGCGCAGCGAGCGCGAGCCCGCCGGTGGCGCCGATGGCGGTCCAGCCGCGTCTGCCTGGCCTCGAATCGTGCATGATTTCCCCCGTTTGATGACGTTTGATACCGTTTGAACACAGACAAGACCGTTTGACCGCACCTGTCAACGACCCGTCCCCAGGACAAGGAAGGGTCGCGAAGCGGTCACTAGGCTCCGCGCATGCGGTGGGAGCGGCTGTTCGCCGACCTGGAGGCCCAGGCTCTCGACGACGCCGCCCTCGAGCGCGATGCCCTCGTCGAGGAGCTCGTCGACGAGGAGTGGGCCTCGGTCGGCAGCCGCGACGTCCTGTGGGGCGAGGTGGTGATCGAGGTCCTGGGGGCGGGGCGGATCGACGGTGTCGTCACGCAGTCGCTGGCCGACCTCCTCGTCGTCGAGTCGGCAGGGTGCGAGGACGTCGTCGTGTCACGGGCGGCCGTCGTGGGGTGGCGCGGCGGACGCGGACGCGCCCCGGCGCTGACACCGGTCACGGGCAGGCTCGGGTGGGCGCACGTCTGGAGGGCGCTGCGCGACGAGGGCTCCGAGGCGCGGGTCGCGCGCGTCGACGGAGCGCACGTCGTCGGTCAGGTCGGCGCCGTCATCGCGGACGCAGTCCTGCTGGAGGGCCCGTCAGGGCGCACCTGGCTGCCGTGGTCGGCGATCGCGACGGTGCGGTCAGGCTGAGGCCGCCGGGCGGTGTCAGTCGGTGGTCGGGTGGGAGTCGACCGACTCGTCGGCCAGCTCGACATCGGTCTCGGGCGGGTGGACACCGGCGCGCGCGTACTGACGCTGGATGTAGTCCTCGAGCTCGACGTGCTCGACCCGCCACTGTCCGCGTCCACCGATCTGGATGCCCCGGAGGTCTCCGTTGCGGACCAGTGCGTAGACCTGGCGGACCGTCACGTTGAGGACCTCGGCGACATCGGCCAGCGTGAGGAATCGCGGCGTCTCCGAAACCATGACGCCAGTGTGGCACGGCGGAGTGTCAGTGCAGGGCGCGCCGCCGGGGCCTGTGGACGAGGCCCGCAGGGGGTGGCGGAGTCGTCGGGTGCTCCAGTAGAACTCCGGAGCAGGCGTCTCTCGGGCGCCGTCGATCCGGGGGGATGAGCGATGACGCGAGGTGGGGCGGGAGCACGTCCGGCACGACGGGTCAGGGTGCACCGATGGCGCGACCCGCGTCTTCTCGCGGGGGTGGTGCTGGTGCTGGGCGCGACGACCCTGGGTGCGCGGGTCATGGCCCAGGCCGACGACACGGTCGAGTACTGGACCGTGTCGTCGTCGGTGCAGGCGGGCGATCCCGTGCAGCGCGCCGACCTCGTGGCCGCCAGCGTCCGCCTCGGCGACGAGGTCGCCGGGGCGTACGTGCGGGTCGACGACGAGCTGCCCGGCGAGATCGCGGACCTGCGCTGGAGCACCGACCTCGCGCCGGGCTCACTCGTGGGGCAGGAGGCCTGGCGGGCGGGGGAGCCGTCTCGCGGTCACCTGCCGGTCTCGGTGCAGACCGGGTACCTTCCGGGCGACCTGGCGCCGGGCGACCTGGTCGACGTCTGGGTCGGTCCGGGGCCGGGCGAGCCCGCGGACGTCCCGGCGACGCGCGTCGCCGTCGCGTTGCGCGTGCTCGACGCCGGGGAGTCCGAGACGTTGGGGGCCAGCGTCACCCGCACGGTCGTGCTCGACCTCGGTGACGACGCGCTGGACGGCGAGCAGGTCGCAGCGACGGCCGCCGGCCACGTGACCCTGGTCCGCGTGCCGTGACCGACGTCGCGATCGCCGCGGCCGGCGCGGCCTGGGAGCCGGCCGCCATCGCGGCGATCGAGCGCGCGCCGCACCTGCGCCTCGCGCGGCGCTGCGTCGACGTCGCCGAGCTGCTGGCGGTCGCGCGCACCGGCGTGGCCGCGGTGGCCGTGGTCGATCCGTCGTTGTCCGGGCTCGACCTCGACGTCGTGCGTGAGCTGATCGCGTGCGGCGTCGCGGTGGCCGCCTGCGGCGACCCTGCGGGGGCCGTTGCGCTCGGCATCGTCCGCCGGCCCGCTCCGGACCGCCTCGGAGACGTCGACTGGGGCGAGCCGGCTCCCGTGCCGCCTCCTCCGCCCGCGCCCGTCGAGGGAGGGCGCACCCGCACCGTGGTCGTCTGGGGTCCGACCGGCGCTCCGGGGCGGTCGACCCTCGCCGTCGGTCTCGCCTCGGCCGCGGCGACCACGGACCGTCGGGTGGCCCTGGTCGACGCCGACGTGGCCGGTGGCAGCCTCGCCCAGCAGCTCGGCGTGCTCGACGACCTCAGCGGCGTCCTCGGCGCGTGTCGCGCCGCCGGCAACGGCCGCGCGCACGAGGTCGTCGACCACCTCGTCGAGGTCGAACCGGGCCTCGACCTGATGACCGGCCTGCCGCGGGCCGACCTGTGGCCGCACCTGCGGGTCGGCGCCTTCGGCACGGTCGTCGACCGCCTCAGGATCGACCACGACGTCGTCGTGGACGTCGGCTCCGGGCTGGACCTCGACGGCGCCGTCGGACGCTCTCGGCACGCCCTGACCCGGCACCTGGTCGAGACCGCCGACGCGGTCGTCGTCGTGGGTCGAGCCGACCCGGTCGGGCTGACCCGCCTGGTGCACGGGCTCCTGGAGCTGCGCGAGGTGGTGCCGGGGCCCCCGGCGGCCCTCGTCCTCAACCACGTCCGCCCGGGGCTGGGCTGGAAGGAGGGAGAGATCGCCGAGACCGTGCGGCGTCTGACCGGGCTCGTGCCCGACGTGTTCCTGCCCCTCGACCACGCTGTGCTCGACACCGCGGCGATGCTCGGCAGGTCACCTCGCGCATCGGCGCCGAGCTCGACGTTCGTGCGTCGTCTCGAGGTCCTCGCCACGTCCGTCATGGGCGGGCGTGCGGTGATAGCGTCGCCTGCACCGGAGTGAGGAGGGCCATGCAGCGACTGAGCCCGTTGGACGCGTTGTTCCTGCAGAGCGACAGCACCACCGTCCCCCGTCAGATCGCGACCCTGGCGATCCTCGAGGGTGGTGACGAACCCCTCGACCACGACCGGTTGCTGCGCATCATCGACGAGCGCATCGACCTTGTGCCTCGCTACCGACAGGTGCCGCGCCACGTCCCCGGCCGCATCGGACCGCCGGTGTGGACCGACGACGAGAACTTCGACATCACGATGCACGTGCGCCGCTCGGCGTTGCCCTCACCCGGCACGCGCGACTCCCTGAACGAGCTCGTCGGTCGCCTGATCGCCCGCCGGCTCGACCTGGAGCGCCCGCTGTGGGAGCTCTACCTCGTCGAGGGCCTGGAGGACGGCGCCGTCGCCCTGCTGTTCAAGTCCCACCAGGCACTCGTCGACGGCTCCGAGACCGTCGACCTGGCCCAGGTGCTGCTCGAGGAGGTCGCACACGCGCGCGACATCCCGCACGAGGAGTGGACGCCGCGGCCGGATCCTGGTGCCGTCAACCTCGCCGCGTCCGCGATCAACCGCACGGTGACCCATCCGGCGGAGGCGCTGCACACCGTCGAGCGCGTCGCGGGCCGCTTCGTGCGCCACCTGCCGGGCTTCGGGACGCCCACCCCGCCGGCCAGCGGCGTCCTGCACACGACCCTGTCGCGGCATCGCCGGTTCGCCAGCGTCGCCGTCTCGTTCGACGACCTCCGTCGCGTCCGAGAGCTGCACGGCGGCACCGTCAACGACGCCGTCCTGGCCTCGATCGCCGGTGGCCTGCGCGGCTGGATGCTGACCCGTGCGGAGCCGGTCACGCCGAAGACCAGCTTCCGCGCCCTCGTGCCGATGTCGGTCGTCTCCGAGGGCCTGCCGACCTCGCTCGGCTCGCGCGTCCGCGGTCACCTGCTGTCGCTGCCGGTGGGGGAGTCCAACCCGGTCGTGCGGCTCCACCAGGTCTCCTACGCGCTGAAGGACCACCGCGAGACCGGCCTGGCCGTGGCCGCGAACGAGCTCGCCAACCTCCCCGGTTTCGCGACCTCGACCTTCCACGCCGTCGGCGCCCGCGTCGCGATGGCGGAGGCACGCCGCGACCACCACATCACGATCACCAACGTGCCCGGCTCGTTCGACCCGGTCTACCTCGCCGGGCAGCAGGTCCGCGAGGTGTACTCGGCGATCCCGCTGCACGGCAGCCGGGCCGTCTCGATCGCCGTCACGTCGTACAACGGCCACGTGTTCTTCGGCCTGGTGGGCGATCGCGACGCCGTGCCGGACCTCGACGTGCTGGGGCAGTGCATCTCGGAGTCGATGGACGAGCTGGTCGAGACCGCGACGTCGTCGGGCCGCCGCGCGCCCCGGGGTCGGCAGCGGCCGACGCGGAGCGACGCGTGAGGGTCTACCTCGCGGCCGACGCCGACGACCTCGCGCGTCTCGCGGCGGGCGAGGCGCTCGAGAACGAACAGCTGCTGCCCGCCTCGGAGGACGAGGAGGACGAGCTCGCCGCGCTCGAGGAGGCGGCCGAGACCGGTCCGGTCGCCGTGGCCGCCGAGGTCGGGGCCGCCGACGACCCGGTGCTGCTGCGGCACGTCGCCGCGTTCCACCTCGCGCTCGACGACAGCGGTCACCTGCAGTGGTTCGGCGCCGACGAGCTCGACGAGGTGCGCGCGCTCCTCGGCTGAGTCAGATGCGGGTCTTGCCCAGCTCGACCTCGGCGTTGATCGACCGGACGATCTGCTTGTGGATCTCGGGCTCGATCTTGCGACCGATGAGGGGGATCGAGACCTTCACGTCGCCCTTGACGGTGAACACGGTGCCGCCCTTGCCGTCGTCCTCGAGCGCAGCCGTGCCCAGCATCTCGGCCGGCTGACCGACGATCGAGACCTTCACGTCGGCGACCCGCGAGCCGTCGCTCTTCTGGCTCCACTTCTCGGTCTGCTTGACCTTGACCGTGGGGCCGGTGAGCTTCTTGACGAAGTCGGGCAGCTCGGCCGGCATCGAGCGCACGATCGTGACGACGCCGTCGTCGACCGCGACGTCGTACTCGATCGCACCCTGGTCCTCGCACGTCTCGGTGCGGAACTCCTCGGACGTGATGAGGCCGTACACCTCGTCGACGGTGGCGCTGTAGGTGAATGTCTCGGAGAGCTTCATGGGGTCATCCTGTCAGGCGTTTCCCCCGTTGTCAGCGCTCTGCTCAGCGGGCGCTGCCCTCGCCCTCGACGGCTTGCTGGGCGCCCGTCTGGAGGGCCTTGAGCTCGGCCAGGCGCGCCTCGACCTCGAGGGTGTCACCGTCGGCCTCGAGCTCGGCGAACTGCGAGTCGAGGCTCGCGGAGGCCAGCTCGGCGTGCCCGGCAACCAGGGCCTCGTCGCGGCGGACCTTCTCCTCGAAGCGCGACAGCTCGCTCGTGGGGTCGAGCACGTCGATCGACTTGACCGCGTCGGCGACCTTGGCCTGCGCCTCGGCGGTCTTGGCCCGCGCGACGAGCTGGTCGCGCTTGACCTTGAGCTCGTCGAGCTTGACCCGCATCTGCACCAGGCCGACCTTGAGCTTCTCGACCGTCTCGCCCTGCGAGGCGATCATCGGGGCGGCCTGCTTGGCCTCGCCCTCGAAGGAGATCTGCTTGGTGAGCGCGAGCTTGGCCAGCTGGTCGAAGCGGTCGGCCTCGCCGGTCTGCCCGCTCGAGCGGAGCACGTCGGCGCGCTGCGACGCGGCCAGCGCCTTGCCGCCCCACTCCTTGGCGGCGGCGACGTCCTCGGCGTGGTCGGCCTCGGCCAGGCGCAGGTTGCCGATCGTCTGCGCCACCGCGTCCTCGGCCTCGGCGATCGAGCTCGTGTAGTCGCGGACGAGCTGGTCGAGCATCTTCTGCGGGTCCTCGGCCTTGTCCAGCAGCGAGTTGATGTTCGCGCGGGTCAGCTGGCTGATGCGACCGAGGATGGACTGCTTCTGGGCCATGGTGGGTCCTTCGTCCGAGAGCGGGTGTGTGCCTCGATCCAAGCGCACGAAGGGCCCGCACTCAACCGCGAGGTCGAGTGCGGGCCCTGGCTCGCTGCGGAGGTCAGGCCTGCTGGCGACGCGCGGTGCGCGCACCCATCAGGACCGCGCCACCGAGCAGGGTCACGAGGACGCCCACGCCGAGCATGCCGGCGGTGGCCTCGAGGCCCGTCGACGGCAGGACGCCCGCCCGCGTGACGGCCGCCGCGGGAGCGGCGGTCGGGACGACCGGAGCCACCGTGGCCGGCGGCGGGGTCGTCGGGACGACCGGGGCCGGGGCCACGGTCACGACGATCTCGGTGGACTGGCCCGAGATGACACAGCTCGTGGCGTCACCGGGGATCGCGCACAGGGCCAGGTAGTAGTAGATGCTGCCCGACGCGAGTGCCGTGAAGGTGAGCTCACCGGTGATGCTGTTGAACGAGATGTTGGTGAAGTTCGCCGGGTCGGTCAGTGCCGTGTCGATGAAGTACTGACGCAGCGATCCGGGCGTGCCCAGACCCTCGGCGGCGGTCTCGTCGTCGAGCTGCTCGTCGTTGGCGGCCACGTTGATCGTGATCGGGACGCCGGAGACGCCCGACGCCAGGTCGGCGACCGTGCACGCGAGGTCCAGGTCGGCGCCGCCGAGGAGGGTGTCGTTGCCCGCCTCGCCGCAGAGCTCGTCGTTGCCGGTTCCGCCGTCGATGGTGTCCGCGCCGTTGCCGCCGTACAGGAGGTCGTTGCCGCCGTTGCCGAAGATCGAGTCGGCTCCGTCACCGCCGTCGACGAAGTCGTCGCCGCCGACCGCGCCCGGACCGAAGTTGACCCCGTCGCCGAAGATCGTGTCGGCGCCTTCGCCGCCGAGGATCGTGTCGTTGCCGCCGATCCCGATGACGGTGTTGCCGTCGCCGTAGATCGTGTCGGCGCCGTTGCCGCCGTCGATGAAGTCGCTGCCGCCGATGCCGACGACGATGTTGCCGTCGCCGAACAGGTCGTCAGCGCCGTTGCCACCGCTGATCGCGTCGTCGCCGCCGTTGTTGGTGACGGCGCCGTCGCCGTAGACCGTGTCGGCACCGTTGCCGCCGTCGATGACGTCGTCGCCGCCGTTGTTGGTCACGGGGCCGTCGCCGTGGATCGTGTCGCCGCCGTTGCCGCCGTCGATGACGTCGTCGCCGCCGTTGTTGGTCAAGGCACCGTCGCCGTAGATCGTGTCGTTGCCACCGTTGCCGTTGATGGTGTCGTCGCTGCCCGCGCCGGTGAAGGCGGGGTCGCCGGTCAGGAGGTCGGGACCTCCGCTGCCGTCGATGGTCTGGTCGCTGCCGTTGCCGATGACGACGTCCGCGTTCGCGGCCGCCGGTGCCAGGGCGATCGCGGCGACTGCTGCCGCGATGCCCAGCCGGAGGGCTGTTCTCTTCATGGTGTGAACCTCGTGAGGGAGGAGGATCCGGCCGCGAGCGGCCGGGGTGGTCTCCCGCATCGGACCACGGATCAGGCCTCCGTGTGACCGGAATGACAAGGTTGTGAGGACCCTGTCCGAAAGAGGCCCTCGGGCCCCTCGTGGCCTAGTCCCGACGGGCTATTCCGAGTGACCCGCACGGGTGGTTCAAGCCGGGAACGACAGGGTGAACGCGGTGTCGCCGGGACGGCTGCGCACGGCGACCTGACCCCCGTGGGCCTCCACGATGGCCTTGACGAGCGACGTGCCGAGCCCGGCCCCACCGGAGGCCCGCGTGCGGGAGGAGTCGCCGCGGGTGAACCGGTCGAAGACGTGCGGGACGAGCTCCGGCTCGAGCCCGGGTCCGTCGTCGCGCACCGTGACGGTCGCGCCGACCGCGGTGGTCCGCAGCGAGGCCGAGACGGTCGTGCCCTCGGGGGTGTGGCGCGAGGCGTTCGTGAGGAGGTTCGTGACGGCCTGGTGCAGACGGCCGGCGTCACCGGGGATCTCGACGGCGTCGTCGGGCAGCTGGAGGTTCCAGCGTCGCTCGGGATCGACGACCTGCCGGTCGGACACGGCCTCGAGCAGGATCTGCGTCAGGTCGACCGTCGACTTCTCGAGCGGCCGGCCGGAGTCGAGCCGCGCCAGCAGCAGGAGGTCGTTGACGAGGGCCGACATGCGCGACGACTCCGTCTCGATCTTGGCCAGGGCCTGCCGCACGACCTCGGGGTCCTCGCCGGAGCGGTGGACCAGCTCGGTGTACCCCGCGATGGTCGACAGCGGGGTGCGGAGCTCGTGCGAGGCGTCGGCCACGAACTGGCGGACCTGCTGCTCGCTCTCGTGCCGCGCCTCGAGCGAGCTCTCGACGTGGTCGAGCATGACGTTGAGGGCGTCGCCGACGCGGCCGACCTCGGTGGCCCGGTCGGTCAGCTCGACGGGCACCCGAGGAGTGTGCTCGACGGCCCCGCTCGACAGGGGCATCGAGGCGACCTCGTGGGCCGTCGCCGCCACGTCGCGCAGCGGGCGGAGCTGACGCCGGACGAGGACGCGTCCCGTGGCGGCTGCGACGACGACACCCGCGAGGGTGAGCACGACCTCCCAGATCAGGAGGTTCTGGATGGTCTCGTCGACCTCGTCGGTCGGCAGTCCGCCGACGACGATCAAGCCGTCGGCGTTCTGCACCGCGAGGACGCGGTAGCTGCCGAGCCGGCCCAGGTCGACGGTGCGGACGGTGTCGTCGGTCGGGACGTCGGCGAGCGTGTCGAGCACGGCGCTCGGGAGCGTCGTCTGCTCGCCGTCGCCGATCACGTCGCCGCGGCGGGTGGAGCCGAGGAACACGGCCGTCAGCGTGCCCTCGCCCTGGCCGACCGCGACGGGCAGCGGCTCGCCGGACGGCGGCCGGGGGCCGTCGGGCAGCAGGTCGAACTCGCGCGTCGACCGGTCGAGGCTGTCGTGCAGCTGGGAGTCGAGGCGGTCGGTCAGGTGCGACTGCATCGTCATCGCCGTGAGGGCCGAGGCACCGACGCCCACGAGCGCGACGAGGGCGACGATCGTGACGATCAGGCGCCCGGTGAGGGTCGCCGGCAGGAGTCGGGTCACGGGGCGGGCTTGAGCACGTACCCGGCTCCGCGCTTGGTGTGGATCATCGGCGGGTGGCCGGCGTCGATCTTCTTGCGCAGGTACGAGATGTAGAGCTCGACCACGTTGGCCTGACCGCCGAAGTCGTAGTTCCAGACGCGGTCGAGGATCTGGGCCTTGCTCAGCACGCGCTTGGGATTGCGCATGAGGTAGCGCAGCAGCTCGAACTCGGTCGCGGTCAGGGCGATCTCCTCGCCGGCCCGGCTGACGTCGTGGCTGTCCTCGTCGAGCGTGAGGTCGCCGACCGTGAGCACGTGGCTCTCGCGGTGCTCGAGCGCACCCGAGCGGCGCAGGTGGCCGCGCAGCCGTGCGACGACCTCCTCAAGGCTGAACGGCTTGGTGACGTAGTCGTCGCCGCCGGCCGTGAGACCGTGCACGCGGTCCTCCACCGCGTCGCGCGCCGTGAGGAAGACGACGGGGACGTCGGGGGCGAAGGCGCGGATGCGACGCAGGACCTCGAGTCCGTCGAAGTCGGGCAGCATCATGTCGAGCACGATCGCGTCGGGCCCCACGTCACGCGCGGCCTGCACGGCGGCGCGTCCCGTGGCGGCGGTCGTGATGTCCCACCCCTCGTAGCGCAGGGCCATCTGGAGCAGCTCGGCGATGTTGGGCTCGTCGTCGACGACGAGGACCCGGACGGGGGAGCCGTCCGGGCGGGAGAGGGCCGTGGTCATGAAGGGGAGTCTCCTCCTGCGTCCTCCACTTTGCCTGGCAGAAGACTGTGCTGGACCTGTGAGTATGGCGCGATGGTGCGGTGGGTCGGCCCTGTCCGGCCCCTGCGCCTGCTGTCCCAGCGGATGCCTCGGTCGGCCACAGGTCCACGACAGGCTCGGCTCGCACGGTGGTGGCATGACTGACACCAGCACTCTCGACACCCCCGTCCCGCCGCCCGAGGCCCAGCCCGTGAAGGAGCCCGCCACGGCGGAGCGACGGCGCATCTCCGTCCGCGTGGCAGCGGCCGTGGCCGCCGGCACGCTCCTGGCCGGCGTCGGTGCCGGTACCGGCCTGGGCTTCGCGCTCGACGGTGACGGCGCCGCCTCCGGCCAGTTCCAGCCGGGCCAGCCCCAGCCGGGCCAGCTCCAGCCCGGCCAGCCGCCGTCCGGACAGGAGGGACAGATGCCCGGCGGTGGTCCCGGCGCGGACCGGGCGCCCGACACCGACTCGTCCTCCTGACCCCGCGGGGCCGGTCGTGCGGCCGGCCCCTCAGGCGTGGGCGGCCCGGGTGCGGGTGGCCGAGGCCCGCACGATCTCCTCGAGCACGGCGAGGTCGACGTCCCCGAGCCGCTTCACGTGCAGGCACGCCTTCGTGACCGAGTGCCGGCCGAGACGCGACAGCGCCTCGGTGTGCTGGTCGGTGCCGTCGTTCAGGTAGATCGAGAGCTTGCCGACGCGGGGCGAGAAGCCGACCAGGGCGGCGTCGCCCTCACGGCCGCTCGCGTACCGGTAGTGGTAGCGGTCGAAGCCGATGATGCTCGGCCCCCACATGACGGGTGGCGCGCCGCTGGCCCGCGACATGAGCTCGACCAGGGCCGCGCAGTCGTCGCGGGTCGCCGGGTCACCGAGCGACGCGACGAAGTCGTCCACCTCGACCTCGGTGGGGCGGGTCTTCGCGTCGTCGGCCATGTCCGCAGCGTAGGACGGTCAGACGGCGCCGGGGAAGCCTTGCTGCCGCCAGGCCTCGTACACCGCGATGGACGCGCAGCTCGCGAGGTTCATCGAGCGGCGCGACGGCTGCATCGGCAGGCGGAGCCGGTCGCTGACGCGGGGATCGTGCTGCACGTCCTCGGGCAGGCCAGTGGGTTCCGCGCCGAACATCAGCACGTCGCCGGCCTCGTACGCGACGTCGGTGTACCGGCGGGTGGCCGACGTCGTGAAGGCGAAGACGCGGGCGCCGTCGAAGGCCGCGTACGCGCTCTCCAGGTCGTCGTGCACCGTCACGACGGCGAGGTCGTGGTAGTCGAGCCCCGCCCGTCGGAGCTTGCTGTCCTCGAGGTCGAACAAGGGGTCGACGAGGTGGAGGTGGGCCCCCGTGGCGGCCGCGAGACGGATCGCGCTCCCCGTGTTGCCGGCGATGCGCGGCTCGACGAAGCAGATCTGGAACACGCGCTGCAGCCTACGGGTCCCGCTCGGGGCTCCGCGCCCCTACACTCATCGCTCATGGCAGCCCCCACGCGCGTGCGCATCTCCCACGTCTTCACCTCGAGCCCCGAAGTCGTCTTCGACAAGCTCGCCGAGCACGAGAACCTCGGCCCGGTCCTCGGCGCGAAGGTGCGCCGGGTCAAGGACGGCGACACCGAGCGCAACGGGGTCGGCTCGACGCGGTCGCTCAAGATCGGGCCGCTCCCCGGTTTCGAGGAGACCACGACGGTCGCCGACCGCCCCACGCTGATCGAGTACAAGATCACGAAGGGCTCGCCGCTCAAGGGCCACTGGGGCCGCCAGTCCCTGACCCCGACCGCCGACGGCGGCACGCGCCTGGACTACACGATCGGCTTCGACGCGCCCGTGCCCGGCCTCGCCGCCGTGGTCGGCAAGATCCTGACGGCCGCGATCAGCAAGGGCCTCCCCAAGCTGACGCCCTGACGTCCTAGCCTTGGACCACACCCGCCGGTGTGGCGAAACTGGGTAGACGCGCCAGGTTTAGGTCCTGGAGCCCTTCGGGGCGTGCAGGTTCGAGTCCTGTCACCGGCACCGGCCGGCGCACATCTTGTGGGCCGACTCAGTCGAGGGCGAGGTCGCGGCGGAGCTTGGCGACGTGGCCCGTGGCCTTGACGTTGTAGGCCGCGTACGTGATCGCGCCCTCGGGGTCGACCACGAACGTCGAGCGGATCACGCCCTGCACGACCTTGCCGTAGAGCTTCTTCTCGCCGAAGGCGCCCCATGCGGTCAGGACCTCCTTCTCGGGGTCGGAGAGCAGGGTGATGGACAGGCCGTCGTTCTCGCGGAACGTCGCCAGCTTCTCCGGCTTGTCGGGGGAGATGCCGACGACCGTGTAGCCCTCGGACTGCAGGCGGTCGAGGGAGTCGCTGAAGTCGCAGGCCTGCTTCGTGCAGCCGGGCGTCATCGCCGCGGGGTAGAAGTACACGATCACCGAGGTGCCGCGCAGGTCGGACAGCGTCACGGTCTCGCCGGTGTCGCTCGGGAGGGTGAAGTCGGGTGCGGTGTCACCGGGCTGCAGTCGCGTCGTCATGAGGCCTATCCTGGCCCAGTCGAGCAACAGGCTCGGCCGAGGGGACAGGAGCGAGACGTGGCGCGAGAGACCGACCAGCTGGTGGCCGAGATCGACGAGGTGCGTGATCACCTCGCCACCACGATCGACACCCTGATCGACCGCACGAGCCCCAAGTCCATCGCCCGCCGCACCGTCGCCTCGGTGAAGGCGAAGTTCATCGACGCCAACGGCTCGCCCCGGTTCGAGACGATCGTCCCCGTGGTCGCCGGCGTGGCCGGGGTCGTCGCCGCTGCGATCGTGGTCCGTCGCCTGACCCGCTGACGACCCGGCGATGATGGGGGCATGAGACCGCACCCGCTCCTGGCGCTGCGACGGGTGCCGCGGCCCCGGGAGTCGTTCGCCGACCGGTGGGCGACCCTGCGTCGCCGCTGGCGGCTGATCCTGCGACTCAGCGTCTCGACCGCGGCGGCCTTCGGCATCGCGACCCACCTGCTGGGTCACCAACAGGCGTTCTTCGCCCCCATCGCCGCCGTCATCGTCATCATCGCCGGTGCCGGCCAGCGCGGGCGCACGACGATCGAGCTGGTCGTCGGAGTCGCGATCGGCGTCTTCGTGGGCGAGCTGCTGATCCTCACGATCGGCCGCGGAGCCTGGCAGATCGCCCTCGTGGTCGCGCTGACGGTCGTCGTGGCGACCCTCGTGGGCATCAAGGGCCTGGCGCTGACGCAGGCCGCCAACTCGGCCGTGCTGCTCGCCGCGGTGCTTCCGGCGACCGGTGCGGGCAACCCGGCCGTCACGCGGTTCCTCGACTCCCTGGTCGGTGGCGCGTGCGGTCTCGCGATGGTGCTGCTCCTGCCGCGCAACCCCGTGCGTGACATGAACCAGCAGGTCCAACGCCTGCTGGAGGACATCGCCGAGGTGCTCGACCGCGTCGCCCAGTCGTTGCGCACGGGCGACGCCGCCCTGGCCGACATCGCGCTCGGGCAGGCTCGCTCCGCGCAGGCGCTCATGGACTCGGTGTCCTCGACCGGGGTCAACGTCGCGGAGATCGCCCGCATGTCACCCGTGCGCTGGCGCCAGCGCGACGAGCTGCAGCGCTTCGTCGGCTCGGTCCGCGACCTCGACAACGCGCTGCGCGACGTCCGCGTGCTGGCCCGACGCGTCTCGGCGATGCTGCGTCACGGCGAGACGGCGCCGGCGGACATGCAGGACGCGATCGAGCGGATGGGCCGCGCCGTGCGGATCTACGCCGACGACCTGGCGACCCACGACAGCTTCGCCGAGGCCCGCGACGAGCTCGTCGCCGCGGCCCGCATCGCCATCACGTGCCTCTCGGGCGAGATGACGATCAACGCCGCCGCGATCGGGGCGCAGGTGCGATCGCTCGCCGCCGACCTGCTCTCGGCCAGTGGCGTCTCGCGCGACCAGCTGGGCGACCTGCTCGCCTTCGACTGACCCGATCGCGAAGAACCTGCGTGTCGGTCTCGACAGGCGGACACCGCTCGCGCTAGCCTGCTGTCACCCGCACGACGAAGGAAGAGGTGAACCCCATGACGAACCCCATGAAGTCGACCGACGCGTTCCGCGTCGTCGCCGACCGGTTCCTCGACGGTTCGCCCTCCGGAGTCATGCACCTGCCGTAGTCACCATCACGGCACGTCCATCTGCCGCTCCGGATCGTCGATCCGGGGCGGTTTTTCTTTGTCCACTCATCTCGAAAGGAGGCGCGCCATGACCATCAATCCATCACGCACGACCGATCCCATGCCCGCACACACCCATCCGACCACCCCCGGCCGGAATGCCGGTCGACTCACGGGGGAGGAGGTGTCGGACATGGCCCGATTCGGTCGCCAGGCCCGCGTCAAGCGCGCCTGGGACGAGCTGTCGGAAGCGGATCGCGAGGTCCTGCTGAACCAGGCGCGTGAGCGTCGCGAGCAGCAGGCGCAGCGCGACGCGCGATTCGTCGACGTGTACGCGTACCGCCTCAACAAGTAGGTCCGTCACCACGGCGCCGGTGCTCCCTCGCGGGAGCGCCGGCGCCGTCGTGCGTCTCGGGGAGGGCGGTAACCGAATCGCAACCGCTGAACCGTCCGGACGGTATAGCCAGCGCGCTCCGGCGCTCCTACGATCGACGCACCGACGAGGGGAGCCACAGGCATGGGACGCATGATCGAGACCGTCGCGGTCTTCGGGTTGGGCAAGGTGGGCGAGCTGGTCGCCCTGATGCTGGTGGAGTCCGGCTTCACGGTGAAGGGCTACGACGCCGCAGCGCGCCAAGACCCGGTCGGCGCCCGCGCAGGCTTCGACCGTTTCCAGCTCGACGTCAGTGACACGGCCGGCATCCGGCAGGCGCTGGACCAGGTCGACGCCGTCGTGTCGTGCCTGCCGTACCACGCCAACATCGCGGTGGCCGAGGCCGCGCACGCGACCGGCACGCACTACTTCGACCTGACCGAGGACGTCCCGACCACGCAGCGCGTCATGGAGCTCTCGCAGCTCGACGGCGACTCGGCCTTCGTGCCGCAGTGCGGGCTCGCGCCGGGTCTGATCGGCATCGTCGGCGCCTCCATCGCGGTGACCTTCGACTCGATCAAGTCGATCGAGCTCAAGGTGGGAGCCCTGCCGCAGAACCCGACCGGGCTGCTCGGGTACGCCTTCAACTGGTCGGCCGAGGGGGTCGTGAACGAGTACCTCAACGACTGCGAGGTGCTGCGCTCGGGACACCGTCAGATGGTGCCCGCGATGACCGAGAAGGAACGCGTCGTGATCGGCGGCATCGAGCTCGAGGCGGCGCTGACCTCCGGCGGCCTGGGCACGATGTGCCAGACCTACGAGGGCCGCGTGAACCGGCTCGACTACAAGACCTTGCGGTATCCCGGTCACTTCAAGCAGATGCACTTCTTGTTCGACGAGCTCGGCCTGCGCGACGAGCGGGAGCTGGTCGGGCGGGTGCTGCAGGACGCCAAGCCGCCGGTCAGCGACGACATCGTCTACCTCCACGCGGCGGTCGAGGGCGTCAAGGAGGGCCTGGCGTTCCGCGAGAACTACGTGCGCGGTTACCTGCCGACCGACGTCGGCGGGCGGCGCTGGCGGGCGATCTCCTGGACCACCGCGGCCTCGGCGGTCGCCGTGGTCGAGCTGGTGGCGGAGGGCAGACTTCCCGGTACGGGCTTCGTCCGCCAGGAGGACATCGCCCTGACCGACCTCAAGAGCACCAACGCCGGCCGACTGTTCGCCGAGGCAGGAGAACCCCGATGACCACCACCCCGACCGATCCGTCGTCCGTCGGCAGCGATGCCCGCGAGGTGCTGGCCCGACTCGGCGTCGAGCTGAGCGGCGAGGGCGACCTCGCGACGCGCTCGCCGATCGACGGCGCCGAGATCGTCCGCGTCGCGGCCCACACGCCGGGCGACGTCAGTGACGCCGTGGCGCGGGCGCACGAGGCCTTCCTCCAGTGGCGCACGGTGCCGGCCCCCGTGCGGGGTGCGTTCGTCCGCGAGCTCGGCGAGCTGCTGCGGGAGCACAAGGACGACCTTGGCCGACTCGTCAGCATCGAGGCCGGCAAGATCCTCAGCGAGGGCCTCGGCGAGGTGCAGGAGATGATCGACATCTGCGACCTCGCGGTCGGTCTCTCCCGCCAGCTCCACGGGCTGACGATCGCCACCGAGCGGCCGGGCCACCGGATGATGGAGCAGTGGCACCCCCTCGGGGTGGTGGGCGTCATCAGCGCGTTCAACTTCCCGGTCGCGGTGTGGTCGTGGAACGCGGCCCTGGCGTTCGTGTGCGGTGACGCCGTGGTGTGGAAGCCGTCGGAGAAGACGGTGCTGACCGCGCTCGCGTGCCAGTCGCTCGCCGCCGAGGCAGCGCGCCGCACCGGAGCGCCCGAGCACCTGAGCCAGGTCGTCGTCGGTGCCGCGGACGTGGGCGAGGCGCTGGTCGACGACCCGCGCGTGCCGCTCGTCTCGGCCACCGGCTCGACCCGCATGGGCCGGGCCGTCGCGCCGCGCGTCGCTGCTCGCCTCGGGCGCACGCTGCTGGAGCTGGGCGGCAACAACGCCGCGATCGTCGCCCCCTCGGCCGACCTGGACCTCACGGTGCGCGGCCTCGTGTTCTCCGCGGCAGGCACGGCCGGCCAGCGGTGCACGTCGCTGCGCCGCGTCATCGCCCACCGCTCGGTCAAGGACGAGCTCGTGCGGCGTCTGTCGACCGCGTACGCCTCGTTGCCGATCGGGTCGCCGCTGGAGTCGTCCACCCTGGTCGGGCCCCTCATCGACGCGGCGGCGGGCGAGGGCTTCGACGCCGCCGTCGCGCAGGCCCAGGTCGAGGGCGGCGAGGTCGTGGTCGGCGGCTCGCGCGACGAGGGCGTCGCGGGTGGCACCTACGTGCGGCCCACGATCATCGACATGCCGGGGCAGACGGCGATCGTCGAGACCGAGACCTTCGCGCCCATCCTGTACGTGCTGACGTACGACGAGCTCGACGAGGCGATCGCGCTGCACAACGCGGTGAGCCAGGGGCTCAGCTCGTCGATCTTCACGCTCGACGTGCGCGAGGCCGAGCTGTTCGTCTCGGCGGTGGGGTCGGACTGCGGGATCGCCAACGTCAACATCGGACCCTCCGGCGCCGAGATCGGCGGTGCGTTCGGTGGCGAGAAGGACACCGGCGGCGGTCGCGAGTCGGGCTCCGACGCCTGGCGCGCCTACATGCGGCGCACGACCAACACCGTGAACTACTCGACCGAGCTGCCGCTGGCGCAGGGGGTCGAGTTCCTGTGACCCTCGGGTCCGACAGCAGGGCGGTCTCCTCCACCGAGCTGCGAGCACGGTTCGCCCGTGCGCTCTCTGACCTCTACGGCACGGAGGTGCCCGCCTACACGACCCTCGTGCGCACCTGCGAGGAGATCAATGCCGAGGTGCTCGAGCGCCTCGGACCCGAGGCGGAGCGATTCGGCTCGATCGGACGGGTCACCGCGGAACGGCACGGGGCGATCCGGGTCGGCACGGCGGTCGAGATCGCCCAGGTGGCGCGCATCTTCGGCGCGTGCGGCATGCACCCGGTCGGCTTCTACGACCTGCGCGAGGCCACCCCGCCGATCCCGGTCGTGTCGACGGCGTTCCGCCCGATCGACCGCACCGAGCTCGCGGCCAACCCGTTCCGCGTCTTCACCTCGATGCTGGTGGTCGACGACCGCCGGTTCTTCGACGCGGAGACGCAGGCACGGCTCGAGGACTTCCTCGCGCGGAGGAGCCTGTTCCCCGACGAGCTGCTGACGCTCGCCGACACCGCCGAGGCGGCCGGTGGTCTCGACGAGCCCGATGCGGCTCGGTTCCTCGAGCTCGCCACCGCGTCGTTCGCGCTGTCGCCGGAGCCCGTCGACCGCGCCTGGTACGACCACCTGGAGTCGATCAGCAGCGTCGCGGCCGACATCGGCGGCGTCGCCTCCACGCACATCAACCACCTCACGCCCCGCGTGCTCGACATCGACGAGCTCTACCGGCGCATGGAGGCCCAGGGCATCGCGATGATCGACCGCATCCAGGGTCCGCCCGGCGACACCGGACGTCCCGACGTGCTGCTGCGTCAGACGTCGTTCCGAGCCCTCGCCGAGCCGCGCCGGTTCCGCGAGGCCGACGGCACGGTCGTCACCGGCGAGCTGAGCGTCCGGTTCGGCGAGGTCGAGGCGCGGGCCGTCGCCCTGACGCCGCACGGGCGTGCGCTGTACGACGAGCAGGGTCTGGAGGCGTTCCCGAGGACCGACGCGGAGCTGCACGAGCTCGACCTGGCGTACTACGTCGAGGACGCGGACGGCGCGCTGCGGCCGATCGTCTACGAGGACTTCCTGCCGAGGTCGGCAGCCGGCATCTTCGCGTCGAACCTGACGAGCGACGGTCGCGCCGACGCGACCCAGCGCGCCGCGGCTCGCGACGCCACGTGGCTGCAGGCGGCCCTCGGGCGGGAGCTCCACGACCCCTACGCGCTGTACGACGCCGAGCGGGCCGCCGCTCCGCGCTGAGTCCTGCACCGCTCCAGTGGTTGCGGGGTGCCACCATCGAGGGCATGGAACCGATGGAGCTCGCCGTGCTCGGCGTCATCGTGGTCGTGGCCGTGTGCGTCGTGTCGCCGAAGCTGGGGGTCGCGGCCCCGCTGTCGCTCGTGGCGGTCGGGGTGGGCCTGTCGTTCGTGCCGGGCGTGCCCGACGCCGAGCTGGATCCCGAGATCATCCTCGCCGGCGTCCTGCCGCCGTTGCTCTACGCGTCGGCGGTGACGATGCCCATCACCGACTTCCGCCGTGACCTCAAGGCGATCAGCGGTCTCTCGGTCGTGCTGGTCGTCGTGACGTCCGCCGTGATCGGCCTGGTGCTGCCGGTCCTGGTGCCGGGGATCGGCTTCGCCGAGGCGTTCGCGCTGGGTGCCATCGTGAGCCCGACCGACGCCGTCGCCACGTCGATCGCCCGCCGGACCGGTGCGCCGCCGCGGCTGCTGACGGTGCTGGACGGCGAGAGCATGCTGAACGACGCGACGGCCCTGGTGCTGCTGCGCAGCGCGATCGCGGCGACGGGCGTGACGGTGTCGGTCCTCGACGTGGGTCTGCACCTCCTGCGGGCCGTCGTCGTCGCCTGCCTGATCGGCGTGGTGGTGGCCGCCGTCAGCCTGCTGGTCCGCTCCCTGGTCAAGGACGCGACGGTCGCGACCGCGATCTCCTTCGTCGTGCCGTTCGTGGCCTACGCGCCCGCCGAGCACCTCGGCGGCTCCGGCCTCGTCGCGGTGGTCGTGGCGGGTCTGGGCATCGGGTCGCGCGGCTACGTCGAGCTGCGCCCCGAGGACCGCGTGGCCGAGCGCGTCAACTGGCGCACGATCGCGTTCCTGCTGGAGGGTGCGGTGTTCCTCGTGATGGGTCTGCAGCTGCGGCCCCTGTGGGACGACTTCCGCGCGACGGACCAGTCCGTCGGTCTGGTGGTCGCCGTCGCGGCGATCGTGCTGGGCGTGGTGATGGTCGCGCGCGTGCTGTTCACCGCCGGCCTGCTCCTGGGCCTGCGCGGAGACCGCCAGCAGCACGAGGCGGCCCGGCCGCGCATGGCTGCGCTGCGGGACTACCTCGCCTCGCCCGAGGCCCAGCGCCACTCCGAGGCGCGCCGCGAACGGGCCCTTCGCGCGATCGAGCGGCGCGAGCACGACATCACGTTCTACGGCGAGCAGCGACTCGGTGCGCGGGACGGCCTCGTCCTCACGTGGGCCGGGATGCGCGGCTGCATCACGGTCGCCGCGGCCCAGACCATCCCGCCCGAGCTGGCGCAGCGTGACCTGCTGGTGCTGGTGGCCTTCATCGTCGCGGGCACCTCCCTGCTGGTCCAGGGCGGGACTCTCGGGTGGGTCGTCCGCCGGCTCGGGGTGCTCGACGACCGGGACGGCGCGCGGCGCGAGCAGCTCGGTCTGCTCGTCACTGCTCTGGCCGACGTCTCCCAGGCGCGGTGCGACGAGGCGCAGGCCGAGGGGCTCGACGGCCGTCCGGTCGACCCGATGGTCGTGCAGCACGTGCGCCGTCGGTCGACGCCGGCGGCGGACTGGGACTGGGCCGGTGCCGAGGGTCCCGAGCGCGACCAGCTCCTGCAGGACTTCCGCGAGCTGCACCTGCGCGTGATCGAGGACCAGCGCGAGGCGCTGCTCGACCTGCGCTCGGCCGGACGCTACGACTCGGGAGTGATCGGTGAGCTCCTCGACCGCCTGGACGCCGTGCAGGCCACCGGGCGGTGAGCTAGAGACCTGTCCCCGCAGCGGGCGGTGAGTTAGGGACCTGTCCGAGGGTTCGACACGTCCCCGACTCACCGCTGACGCGGGGGACACGTCCCAATCTCACCGCCCAGCCGGGTGGGAGTGCTTCTGTCGGTGCACGGTGGCAGCCTGAGGCCATGGGACGCACCGTGCAGATCACGTTCGACGCCGCCGACCCCGCCGCGGTGGCCGACTTCTGGGCCGCGGCCCTCGGCTACGAGGTGCAGGCCCCGCCGCCGGGCTTCGACAGCTGGCCCGAGGCGCTCACGGCCTTCGGCGTGCCACCGGAGCTGCACAACTCGAGGTCGGCGGTCGTCGACCCGGAGGGCACGGGCCCCCGCCTGTTCATCCAGCAGGTGCCGGAGGCCAAGGCCGGCAAGAACCGCCTGCACCTCGACATCCGCGTCGCGCCCGGGCTCACGGGCGACGAGCGCATGTCCGCGCTCGAGGCCGAGAGCGACCGCCTCACCGCGCTGGGCGCCACGCGCCTCTACCGGGTCGAGCCCGACGGGCGCATGGAGCACGGGTTCATCACGATGGCCGACCCCGAGGGCAACGAGTTCTGCCTCGACTGAGCCCGCCCCGGTCAGGGCAGCAGCAGGAGCTTGCCGGTCGTGCGACGTCCCTCGAGGTCCTCGTGCGCGGTGACGGCGTCGGCGAGCGGGTACGTCCCCCCGATCCGCACGTCGAGCCCGCCGTCGGCCACGGCCGCGAACACGTCGGCCGCACGCCACTCGAGCTCGGCGCGATCGGCGATGAAGTGCGCCAGCGACGGCCGGGTCAGCACCAGCGAGCCCTTGGTGTTCAGGGCGCGCGGATCGACCGGGGGCACGTTGCCGCTGGCGGCGCCGAACAGCACGAAGGTGCCCCGCGGCTGCAGGGCGTCGAGACCCTCGTCGAAGGTCGTCGCCCCCACGCCGTCGAGCACGGCGCGCACGCCGCGTCCTTCGGTGAGGTCGCGCACAGCGGATCCGAAGCCGTCGTACTCCAGCACCTCGTCGGCACCGGCACCGCGCGACAGCTCGGCCTTCTCGGGCGATCCGGCCGTGGTCAGCACGCGGACGCCGTGGCGCTTGAGCAGCTGCGTGAGCAGCAGCCCCACGCCCCCGGCGCCGGCGTGCACCAGCACCGTGTCGCCCTCGGCGAACGGCACGATCGAGTTCACGAGGTAGTGCGCCGTCATGCCCTGCAGCATCAGCGCAGCGGCGACCTGCGGCTCCACGCCGTCGGGCACGATGACGGCCTGGGAGGTCGGGACGATGGCGTGCTCCGCGTAGGCGGCCTCACCGTGTCCCCACGCCACGGTGTCGCCCTCGGCGAAGCCCGTGACGCCCGCGCCGACGGCGAGCACCCGACCGGAGGCCTCCTTGCCGAGCGTGAAGGGCAGGGGAGTCGAGTACTGGCCGGAACGCTGGTAGGTGTCGATGTAGTTGACGCCGGCGGCGGCGACCTCGACCAGGAGCTCGTCGGGGCCGGGATCCGGCACCACGATCTCCTCCAGACGCATCTCCTCGGGTCCGCCATGGGCTCGGATCACGATCGCGCGAGTCATGCGGCCAGCCTACGGATCAGGCGGCACAATGGTCGACACGACGAGCAGGGAGGTGCGGCATGACTCTGTACCGCGACACCGCGGTCGTGCTGCGCACCCACAAGCTCGGCGAGGCCGACCGCATCATCACGATGCTGACCCGCCACCACGGCCAGGTTCGCGCCGTCGCGAAGGGCGTGCGCAAGACCTCCAGCCGGCTCGGTGGGCGCCTCGAGCCGTTCATGCACGTCGACCTGCAGTTCGCGGTGGGCCGCACGCTCGACATCGTGACGCAGGCCCAGACGATCGACCCGTTCTCGCGCCGGCTCGGCGGCGACTACCGCGCCTACACGGCCGGCACCGTGATGCTGGAGACCGCCGAGCGCGTCGTGCCGGAGGACTCCGAGGCCTCCCTCCCGCAGTACCAGCTGCTCGTCGGAGCGCTGCGAGCCCTGACCGAGCAGCGTCAGCCCCCCGGGCAGCTGCTCGACTCCTACCAGCTGCGGGCGCTGTCGATCGCGGGCTACGCGCCGAGCTTCGGTCGGTGTGCCCGGTGCGGTGCTCCTGGTCCGCACCGCAACTTCAACGCCGCCTCGGGCGGCATCCTGTGCGACACCTGCCGTGTGCCGGGATCGGCCGCGCCCAGCGCGCCCACCGTGAGCCTGCTGGGCGCTCTGCTCGCGGGGGACTGGGAGGCGGTCACCACCTCCGACGACCGGTCGCGGCGCGAGGCCACCGGCATCGTCAACGCCTACGTCGCCTGGCACCTGGAGCGCTCCCTGCGATCGCTCGCGCACGTCGATCGGTAGGTTCGTCGCGATGAGCCCGTCCGTCCCGCCGCCCCCTCGTCGCAGAGAGCCCCGCCCGCCGCGGCCGCATCCGTCCGGGGTGCGTGCACCCGACCTGCCCCCCGAGCTCGTGCCGCGGCACGTCGGGATCGTGATGGACGGCAACGGCCGCTGGGCCAAGGGGCGCGGGCTGCCCCGCACGGCGGGCCACGAGATGGGCGAGGCGGCGCTGTTCGACGTCGTCGAGGGCGCGGTCGAGCTCGGCATCGAGGCCGTCTCCGCGTACGCGTTCTCGACCGAGAACTGGAAGCGGTCGCCGGAGGAGGTGCGCTTCCTCATGGGCTTCAACCGCGACGTCATCCGTCGTCGCCGCGACGAGATGCACGAGATGGGCGTGCGCGTCCGGTGGGCCGGTCGCCGCCCGCGGCTCTGGCGCAGCGTCATCAAGGAGCTCGAGGCGGCCGAGGAGCTGACGCGTCACAACACGGTCTGCACCCTGACGATGTGCGTCAACTACGGCGGTCGGGCCGAGATCGTCGACGCGGCCACGGCCCTGGCGCGCGACGTGGCGGCCGGCACGGTCAATCCCGATCGCATCGACGAACGCACCTTCGCCCGCTACCTGGACGAGCCGTGGATGCCCGACGTCGACCTCTTCTGGCGCACCTCGGGCGAGCAGCGCACCAGCAACTTCCTGCTCTGGCAGTCGGCCTACGCCGAGATGGTGTTCAGCGACATCGCCTGGCCCGACGTCGACCGCCGAGCACTGTTCACCGCGGTCGAGGAGTACGCGAGCCGCAACCGCCGCTACGGCTCGGCCTGAGTCACCCGGCTCGCCGGATCGGCGCTCGGGTCGCGACCGGGTCCTGCGTGAGGAACGCGAGCACGAGGTCGGCGACGAGCTCGGGCTTGTCCATGATGTGCACGTGTGACGTGCCGGGCACGATCGCCAGCTCGGCGTCCGGGACGGAGCGGTAGAGGTCGAGCGAGTGCTCCGGAGCGACGACGTCGTCGTCGCCGGCGAGCACGAGCGTGCGTGACCGCACGGCGGCGAGGTCGTCGGTCGTGAGCGTGGGCTGGGTCATGGCCATGCGCAGGACCTTCTCGACGACCACGACGAAGTGGTCGGCCGGGTCGGGCGAGACCTCGGCGTACCGCCCGGCGAGCGGCGACTGCACCATGCCGGCGGCGGCAGCGGCGGGGTCGTCGCCGAACATGTCGGGCAGCAGGCCGTCGTGGTGGAACTGGCCACTCATCAGCACGAGGCGATCGACGAGGTCGGGCCGGCGGAGCGCGACGATCAGAGCGGTCGTGGCGCCGTCGCTGTAGCCGACGAGATCGGCCGGGCCGCCGACGACCTGCTCGAGGAACGCGATGGTGTCGCTCGCGTTCTGCTCGAAGCCGAGTGGGCCGGAGGTGTCGGCCGTGCGGCCGTGGCCCCGGCGCTCCGGGCGGTACACGTGGCGGACTGCGGCGTACCGCTCCAGCACCGGATCGACCTCGTTCGCGTCACTGAAGCCGCCGTGGAGGTAGACCATCGACGGGCCGGAGCCGTGCTCGTCGAACCAGAAGGTCACGTCGTCATGGGTGAACTCAGCCATGCAGCCAGTCTGCGACGGGCCACTGACAGTTGCACGGACGACCCGGCGTGGCGGACGGCTGCCCCTCCGCCGGTACCACGATTCCCTCCCTCCTCCCGGACGTCTTGCATCGCAAGAGGCGGCCGATCACGGCCCGCGACGGAGGACGCTCGAGGGCATCACCCACGATCCCGGAGGACCCGCCATGACCCAGCAGACCACCACCCAGCTCAACGACGTCGACCTCGCGGCCGTCGGCTCCCTCGTCGAGGGCATCCAGGGCGATCCCGCGAAGGCGGCGACCACGTGGGCCGCGCACGTCACCTGGGACGGCGGCTTTGCGTCGCACGCCCGCGTCCGCCAGTTCGACGGCATCCGCTCCGACGAGCCGCCCGCCCTCGGTGGAGGCGACACGGCCCCCAACCCGGTCGAGCAGCTGCTCGGCGCGCTCGGCAACTGCCTCGCGGTGGGCTACGCGGCGAACGCGAGCGTCGCCGGCGTGCCGATCGACGCGCTCTCGATCGACCTCCAGGGCGACCTGGACCTGCACGTCTTCCTCGGGCTGAAGGAGGGGCACGCCGGGTTCGACACGATCCGCGCCAAGGTCACCCTCGAGTCGTCCGCCCCGCGCGAGCAGGTCGAGCAGCTGCACGCTCGGGTGCTCGACTCCTCACCCGTCGGCCACACGCTGCGCTCGGCCGTGCCGGTCGACATCACCCTCGTCTGAGGGCGCTCACGCGTCGAACAGGCCCTGGGCGATGTGCTCACCGGGACGGACCCCGGGTGGCACCGCGTAGAGGGCCGACCCGACGTGACGGATGTACTCGTTGAGCGCATCGGTCTTGAGCGAGCTCTGCACCTGCACGAACTGGGCCGGATCACGCTGGAAGGACAGGAAGAACAGTCCGGCCGTGATCTGGCCCAGGTCGTTGTTGCCGTCGACGTAGTTGTACCCGCGCCGCAGGAGCTGCACGCCGTCGTTCTGGTCGGGGTGGGCCAGCCGGACGTGCGACGTCGCGGGCAGGGCGAAGTCGCCGGTCGAGGACTGCATCTCGAAGTCGGGCTCGGTCATCTCGGTGCCGCCCGAGAGGGGAGCGCCCTCGCCCTTCGAGCGTCCGACCACGAGCTCCTGCTCCTCCAGGCGGGTCCGGTCCCAGCTCTCGATCGTCATCTGGATCGTGCGCGCCACGAGGTAGCTGCCGCCCGCCATCCAGCCGTCGTCGGCCCACACCCACCGATCGAGCGCCTCTGCGTCGTCGGAGAGGATGTTGGCGGTGCCGTCCTTGAAGCCGAAGAGGTTGCGCGGGGTCTGCTGCTGGGCACTGGTGCGCGACGTGCGCCCGTAGCCGAGACGGGTCCAGCGCACCTGTGCCCGGCCGAAGGCCATCCGGCTGAGGTTGCGGATCGCGTGCACCACGACCTGGGGGTCGTCGGCGCACGCCTGGATGCAGAGGTCGCCGCCGCTGATCGGCTCCTCGAGGAGGTCGAAGGCGAAGAGGGGCAGGGGTGTGAGCGCCTCCGGACGTCGGTCGGCGATGCCGAACGGGTCGCCCTCGCGGTCGAACAACGAGGGCCCGAGGCCGAAGGTCAGCGTCAGGCGGTGGGGGCCGAGACCGAGCGCCTCGCCCGTGTCGTCCGGGGGAGCGAGGGGGGAGCCGTCGACGGCACCGGTGTCGCCGACCTCCCGACCAGCCATCAGCTGCTCGGCCGCCTCGGTCCAGTCCTGGAGGAGGGAGATGAGGTCGTCGCGGTCGGCCCCGGCGGTCATGTCGAGGCTCGCGAAGTACAGGTGCTGCTGCACGGGAGTCGTGATGCCGGCCTGGTGCTCGCCACGGAAGGCGTAGGTCTGCGAGCTCGGGTCGTCGACGCGCGCCGCGGTGGCGCGGCCGGCACCGAATCCGGCGGCGGTCCCGGCGGCCGCCAGGGCAGCCATGCCCAGGGCACCCCGGCGCGAGACGCCTCGCGCGGGGGTGCCCTCGGGGCTGGTCGGGTCGCTCACTCGCCCGGATCGACGCCCAGCACCGTGAACGTGAGCTGCGAGAGCGGCTCGCTCAGGGCGTTGAGCTGCGCACCGAGCGCGTTGCGGGCCGTCTGGTCGACCGTGGCGTAGGAGACGAAGCCGGCGTCGTAGCTGCCGTAGGTCGCGAGCAGGGCCTTCATGGCGGCGAACTGCTCGTCGAGCTCGGCGACGAGGTCCTCGCCGTCCTGGCCCTTGCCGGCCGCGATGTCGCGCACGGTGCCGTAGGCGACCTCGGCCCCCTCGACGTTGGCGAGGAAGTCGTACAGGTCGGTGTGGGCGAACTCGTTCTCCTCGCCGGGGAGCTTGCCGTCAGGTGCCGCGATCTCGTCGAGCAGGCCGATCGCGCCGTTGGTGATGTCGTCGACGGTCAGCTCGAAGTCGTCGGCGTGCACCTGGTCGTACAGCGACTGGATGTCGGCGTCGAGCTGGTCGGCCACAGCGGCACGGCCGGCCTGGTCGAGCGGCTGGATGTCCTCGCCGGGGTAGTTGACCCGGGCCTCGTCGATCCAGAGGTCCATCTCGATGCGGTGGAAGCCCGTGAACTCCAGGCCCTCGGCCTCGGCGCCCGGCTTGCGGTAGTCGATCTTCGGGTCGAGGTCGCCGAAGTTGCCGGCCGTGGGCTCGACGCGCTCGTAGTTGATGCGGGCGAGCGGGAAGAGGCGGCGGGCCTCGTCGTCGTTACCGGCGCGGTAGGCGTCGGTGAACGCCTTGGTGCCCGTGACGAGCTCGGCGACCTGGGTCTTGGTGTACGCCGTGTAGCTCGCGACGGCCTCGTCGGTCGCCGCCTGGTCGCTCTCGGAGGCCTCGAGCTCGTCGCCGCTCACGCTGAAGTCGGCCTGGCCGACGCCCTCACCGACCATACCGGGCTTGCAGACCGTGAAGTAGTCGCCGGGCTGCAGCTGCACCGTGAGGTCGCGGCTCGACCCGGCGGCGATGTTCTCGACCTCGCCGATGATCCGCAGGCCGTCGTCGGCCAGCACGTAGAACTCGGTGACGTCGTCGCCCGTGTTCTCCACCTCGAAGCGCACCGGGCCGCTCGTGGCGGTGGCGGTCTCGACCTGGCACTCGTCGGCCGTGCTCGTGACGGCGATCGCGGTGGCCGAGGCGTCGTCGTTCTCGACGCACCCGGTCAGGGCGAGGGCGCCGGTGACGACGAGCGGGATCGCCCACTGGGAGGCAGTGCGGTTCATGAGGCTCCTTCAGGGATGAGCGGGGTGGCCGCGGGCGTGCGGCGGCGGGTGACGCGCAGGAAGAGGGTCAGGACGACGACGAGGTAGAGGGCCCAGGCGAGCACCTCGAGGATCGTCATCTCGGGGCTGAAGCCGATCGTGCCCTTGAGGATCGCGGCAGGAAGGCCCGACGGGTCGATCACGTCGGGGATGCGGAAGAGCCACGCGGACTCGCCGTACAGGCCGGAGACGAAGGAGCCGGCGCCCTCGGGAGCGGGCTCGAACGGGCCCGGGAGGAAGCGGGCCTCCTGCAGGTCGTGCACCGCGTAGGCGAGCACGCCCGCGGCGACGACGACGAGCAGGCCGCCGGTCCACTGGAAGAACTTCGCGAGGTCGATGCGCACGATCCCGCGGTGGATCAGGGCGCCGAGCGCGACGGCGGCGGCCAGGCCGAGCACGGCTCCGAGCCACGGCGACTCGCCCTCGCCGGAGGACCTGACGGCGCTCCAGAGGAAGAGGGCCGTCTCGATGCCCTCGCGCGCGACGGCGAGGAACCCGACGAGCACGAGGCTCCATGCCGCACCGGTGAGGGCCTGGTCGACCTCGCCCTCGAGGTGACTCTTGAGGTGGCGGGCGGTCCGGGCCATCCAGAAGACCATCCAGGTCACGAACCCGACCGCCACGATCGACATCGTGCCGCCGATGAGCTCCTGGGCCTGGAACGTGAGTCCGTAGGTGCCGAACGTCAGGATCGCGCCGACCGCGAGCGAGAGCAGGACCGCGGCGGCGACACCGAGCCAGATGCGGGCCCGGACCTCGGGCCGGCCGACCTTGCGCACGTAGGCCAGGAGGATGCCGACCACCAGCGCGGCCTCGAGGCCCTCACGGAGCCCGATGATGAACGTGCCGACCACGATGCTCCGTCCGGTGCCTGCTCACAGAATTCACTCAGGCAAGGCTCACCTGAGCCGGAGGAGCCTAGCATGCTGGGCAGGGAGCCGCCTCGACCTCGACCGTGCGCCCACGCTCGACCCGCCAGGACGCCGCGGCGACCAGCAGCCCGACGAGCGCGAGCGAGATCGACAGCGGTAGCAGGGCGCGATAGCCGAGGCCGGCCGTGATGACGAGTCCGCCGGCCCACGGGCCGATGGCGTTGCCGATGTTGAACGCCGCGACGTTGACGCCGGCGACGAGGTTGGGGGCCTGGTCGCCGTGCTGGAAGATGCGGGCGTTGATGGCCGACGCGACGGTGAAGGTCGCGAAGCCCCAGACGACGACGGCAGGCACGATCGCGACGGCTGACGGAGCAGCGAGCCAGACCACGGCCAGCGACACGATCGTGGCGAGCAGCGACACCACGACGTTGAGCAGCGGGTCGCGATCGGCGAACCGGCCGCCGACGGTGATGCCCGCGAACGACCCCAGGCCGAACGCCAGCAGCACCAGGGGCACGACCCCTGCGGAGAGGCCGGAGACGTCGGTCAGCAAGGGGGAGAGGTACGAGAACGTCGCAACCATCGTCGACTGCACCGCGACGGTGGTGCCCACGGCCAGCCAGAGCCGGCTGCCGGTCAGCCCCTGGAGCTCGCGTCGCGCGAGGGCGCCGATCGCGATCTTCTCGTCGCTGGCGGTCTCGGGCACCAGGAGCGCGACCGCCACGGTCGCGGCGACGCTCAGGGCGGCGACGGCGACGAACGTGGACTCCCAGCCCCAGTGGTCGCTGACCCAGGTGCCCGCCGGCACGCCGACGATGTTGGCGAGCGTGATGCCGCTGATGAGCGTGCCGAGACCACGGGCGGTGAGGTTCTTCGGTGTCACGGCGACGACCGTGACGCTGGCGACGGCCCAGAACGTGGCGCACGCGACGGCGGCGACGACGCGGGTGGTGACCAGCAGGCCGAAGCTCGTGGTGAGCGCGCCGGCGAGGTGCGCGAGGGCGAAGACGACACCCGCCCCGACCAGGGTGACCTTGCGCGGCAGGCGCAGCGTGAGCAATGCCATGACCGGTGCGCCGACGAGCATGCCGATCGCGAACGCGCTGATCAGCGAACCGGCCGCGGGGATCGACACGCCCAGCTCGCGGGCCATCTCGGGCAGGAGCCCGGCGAGCATGAACTCGGACGTCCCGAGGCAGAAGATCCCGAGTGCCAGGACGGGAACGGCGACGGGCAGCCTGGTCGGCGTGGTGGTGGCGGTCGTCATGGTGGTCCTCCCGAGATTCTGGATCGATCAGTACAAAATGCGGGCGTGCGAAGGCCGGCCGGGGTGGGGCCGGGGTCAGAGCAGGGTCAGCAGCGTCGAGACGGCGTCGTCGACGGGGTCGCGGTCGCGGTCGATGCGAGAGCGCACCTGCAGGCCGTCGACCGCGGCGTGCAGCACCGCGGCCAGCTGGTCGGCCGTGGCGCGGTCGGTCAGCGAGCCGTCGAGCTGCCCGCGTCGCACGACGTCGGCGATCATGCGGCGGAAGTCGTCGGCGTTGTCGGCCAGGGCCCTGCGGACCTCCTCGTCGCTCGAGCCGACCTCGACGCAGGCGTTGATCATGAGGCACGTGCGGCGGTCGTCGTCGCCCCACTGCTCGTCGAGCACGGTCGTCAGCACGACCCGCAGCAGCGCCCGGCCGTCCAGGTCGGTCGCCAGCAGGTCGGCGCGCTGCCCCTGCTTCTCGGCCGCGTACCGCAAGATCGCCTGCAGGTAGAGGTCGCGCTTGCTGCCGAAGGCGTTGTAGAGGCTGCTGCGTGACAGGCCCGTGCTGCGGCACAGCTCGTCGGTGGAGGTCGCGCCGTACCCGGAGTCCCAGAAGTCGTCGACCGCCGCGGCGAGCGCGGTGTCGGCGTCGAAGGAGCGAGGACGGGCCACGCGACGACCGTAGACCAATCTGGATCGATCTGTCCAGAACCCGGCGCGCGGTCCGGCCCGCGGCCACGCCGCTAGGCTCGGACTCGTGCGTATTGCGAGATTTGCCGGAGATGACGATCCCCAGTTCGGCGTCGTGGGGGAGGAGGACGGCACCCCCACGATCGCGGTGCTCAAGGGAGACCCGCTGTACGCGGGCATCGAGCTGACGGGCCAGAAGGTCCCGCTCGACGACGTGCGGCTGCTCGCGCCCGTCATCCCACGCAGCAAGGTGCTCGGCATCGGACGCAACTACGCCGCCCACGCGGCCGAGCTCGGTAACGACCTGCCGACCGAGCCGCTCGTCTTCATCAAGCCCAACACCAGCGTCGTGGGCCCCGGCGACCCGATCGTGTACCCGCGTCCGACCAAGGACCTGCACTTCGAGGGCGAGCTCGCGGTCGTCATCGGCCGCATCTGCCGCGACGTGCCGGCCGAGGACGCCGCGAAGGTCGTCTTCGGCTACACCGTCGCCAACGACGTGACGGCCCGCGACCTGCAGAAGTCCGACGGCCAGTGGGCCAGGGCCAAGGGCTACGACACGTTCTGCCCGCTCGGCCCGTGGATCGAGACCAACCTCGACACGTCGAACCTGCGCGTGCGCACGACCCTCAACGGCGAGACCAAGCAGGACGGCACGACGGCCGACATGGTCTTCGACGTGCCCACGATCATCGCCTACGTCTCGAGCTTCATGACGCTGCTGCCCGGCGACGTCATCCTCACCGGCACGCCGGAGGGCGTCGGACCGATGGTCGTCGGCGACTCCGTCAGCGTCACGGTCGCCGGCATCGGCACCCTCGTCAACCAGGTGGTCTCGCATGACTGATGTCATCCCCGGCAAGCCCGTCGTCGCGCGCTTCTGCCCGTCGCCGACCGGCAACCCGCACGTGGGCATGGCCCGCACCGCCCTGTTCAGCTGGGCCTTCGCCCGCCACCACGGCGGCCGGTTCGTGTTCCGCATCGAGGACACCGACGCGAGCCGCGACAGCCAGGAGTCGTACGACCTGCTGGTCGACGTCATGCGCTGGCTGGGGCTCGACTGGGACGAGGGCGTGGAGGTCGGCGGCGACAACGGCCCGTACCGCCAGAGCGAGCGCATGGACGTCTACGCCGACGTCGCCCAGCGCCTGCTGGAGGCCGGTCTGGCGTACAAGGCCTACGACTCCGCCGAGGAGCTCGAGGAGCGCCGTGACGCGGCGCGCGCCGCGGGCCGGCCCAGCGGCTACGACGGGCTGCACCGCGACCTGACGCCGGAGCAGCAGGCGGCCTACGAGGCCGAGGGACGCAAGCCGGTCATCCGCTTCAAGATGCCCGAGAAGGACTGGACCTTCGACGACCTCGTGCGCGGCCCGATCACCTTCGGTGCCGACAACGTGCAGGACTTCGTCATCGTGCGCGCCAACGGCCAGCCGCTCTACACGCTGACCAACCCCACCGACGACGCGCTGATGGGCATCACGCACGTCCTGCGCGGCGAGGACATCCTGTCGTCGACCCCGCGGCAGATCGCGCTGTACGAGGCGTTCGCGCAGATCGGCGTGGGTGACGGCTCGACTCCCCGCTTCGGCCACCTCCCGTACGTGACGGGCGCGGGCAACCGCAAGCTCTCCAAGCGCGACCCCGAGTCCAACCTGCTGGGCTACCGCGAGCAGGGCTTCCTGCCCGAGGGGCTGCTCAACTACCTCGCGCTGCTCGGCTGGTCGCTCGACGCCGAGCGCGACGTGTTCAGCCTGGCCGAGATGGTCGAGGCCTTCGAGATCGGTCGGGTCAACCCGAACCCGGCGCGCTTCGACCTCGACAAGTGCGAGGCCATCAACGGCGACCACATCCGGCGGCTGCCGGTCGAGGACGTCGCGCAGCGCCTCGTGCCGTACCTGGCGACCGCGGGTCTGGTGAACGAGCCGGCCTCCGAGGAGGAGGAGGCGCTGGTGGCCGCGGCCACGCCGCTCGTGCACGAGCGCATCGCCAAGCTCACCGAGGCCGTCGACATGCTGCGGTTCCTCTTCATCGACGAGCACGACTTCTCGGTCGACGAGGCGGACGCGGCGAAGAACCTCGACGAGAAGGGCCGCGAGACCGCGCGCGCCGCTCGCGATGCGCTCGAGGCCGTCGAGACCTGGGACACCGAGTCGATCGAGGCCGCGTTGCGTGCCTCCCTCGTCGACGGGCTCGGCCTCAAGCCGCGTCTGGCCTTCGGTCCCGTGCGCGTCGCCGTGACCGGCAGCCGCATCTCGCCGCCCCTGTTCGAGTCGCTCGAGCTGCTCGGCCGCTCCCGCACCCTCGCCAGGCTCTCGGCCGCCCTGTGAGTGCGGGCCGGCCGGCCCGAGGGCGTGACCGGTTTGGGCCCCGGGAACGACGTCGGGTAGAGTGTCACCTCGGTTCGGAAGCCTTGCGGAAGCAAGGGATTCGATACCCCCTTGGGGTATGGTGTAATTGGCAACACGGCTGATTCTGGTTCAGTTGTTCTAGGTTCGAGTCCTAGTACCCCAGCTAAGGTCGGCTCGTCCGACCCCGCGCCCCGTTGGTCTAGCGGTTATGACGCCGCCCTCTCAAGGCGGAGATCGCCGGTTCGAATCCGGTACGGGGTACGAAACCTTTCCTTCGGGGAAGGTCCTCATGGCTCGTCACGAGTCATGGCCCCGTTGTGTAGCGGCCTAGCACGTCGCCCTCTCAAGGCGGTAGCGCGGGTTCGAATCCCGTCGGGGCTACAAGACCCCCATCGGCTCCACCCGGTGGGGGTCTTACCTTTTCGCGGCCCGGGGGTGCGCGGTGTGGGCTCGGCCCGTGCGTCACCTGTAGCGTCCGCATCATGGAAGAGTCTCGGATCGCCGTCCTGATCGACGCCGACAACGCGCCCGCGAAGAAGATCGACGCGATCCTGAGCGAGGTCGCGACGGTGGGCGTGGCGCACGTGCGCCGGGCCTACGGCGACTGGACCAACGCGACGATCGGTCCGTGGGCGAAGGTCCTGCAGGAGTACGCGATCGCGCCGATCCAGCAGTTCGCCTACACCAAGGGCAAGAACGCCTCCGACATCGCGATGGTCATCGACGCCATGGACATCCTGGCCAGCGGCAACGCGCAAGGCTTCGCGATCGTCTCGAGCGACGCCGACTTCACCCCGCTCGTCATGCGCCTGCGCCAGTCGGGCGCCACGGTGCTCGGCTTCGGCCAGGAGAAGACCCCGGCGGCCTTCGTCAACGCCTGCACCCGCTTCGTCTACCTCGAGCGCATCGGCGGCGAGGAGGCCGACCAGGAGCGCCCCGAGAAGCGCTCGGGCGGCACCCGCATGAGCGGCAGCGAGATGCGCGGCAACTCCCGTCTGGTGCAGATGCTGCGAGCTGCGGTTGACGCTGACGCCGACGACCACGGGTGGGCCACGCTCTCGGCGGTCGGCAAGCAGGTGCGCAACCAGTCGTCGTTCGAGCCGCGCAACTACGGCTACGCGAAGCTCATCACGCTGCTGGAGGAGATCGATCTGTTCGAGATCGACAAGTCCACGGCCAACGTCCAGCTGCGGCGCAAGGAGTCGCCGAACCAACGCTGACGGTCATGTCCGAAACCCGCCAGACGCACGTGGCGGGCCGACGCATGATGGAGTCATGACGACGACCGATCCGCTGCACGAGCGCCGCTACCGCGCGGTGCGCTCGCGCGACGCACGGTTCGACGGCGTGTTCTTCACCGCCGTGCGCACGACCGGCATCTACTGCCGTCCCTCGTGCCCGGCGGTCACGCCGCGCAGCGAGAACGTCGTGTTCTACCGCTCGTCGGCCGCCGCCCACGGTGCCGGTTTCCGGGCGTGCCGACGCTGTCGTCCCGACACCGTGCCGGGTTCGCCGGAGTGGGACCACCGCGCCGACGCGGTCGGCCGTGCGGTCCGCCTCGTCCGTGACGGTGTGGTCGAGCGGGACGGGGTGGAAGGTCTCGCGGCGCGCCTCGGCTACAGCAGCCGTCAGGTGCACCGCATGCTGACCGCCGAGCTCGGCGTCGGTCCGCTCGCGCTCGCGCGGGGAGCGCGCGCCCACACGGCGCGCATCCTCGTGGAGACCACGACGCTGTCGATGGCCGACGTCGCCCACGCCGCCGGCTTCGCGTCGGTGCGGCAGTTCAACGACACGATGCGCGAGGTCTACGACGCCACGCCGTCGCAGCTCCGCAGCAAGCGGGGGCCCGGCACGGCGGGCGGTCACCTGACCCTCCGGCTCGCGGTGCGCCGACCCTTCGACGGCGTCGGTCTCCTGCAGTTCCTCGACGACCACGCCGTGCCGGGCCTGGAGTCGGTGCGCGACGGCACCTACGCCCGCCTGGTGCGCCTGCCGCACGGTGTCGGCGTGGTGGAGCTGACGCCCGCCGACGGCCACGTCGTCGCGCGACTCGAGCTGGCCGACCTCCGTGACACCGCCGTCGCGGTCGAGCGGGCCCGACGCCTGCTCGACCTCGACGCCGACCCCGTCGCGATCGACGAGGTGCTGGGCGCCGACCCGGTGCTCGCCGAGTCGGTGCGCGAGGCGCCCGGCCTTCGCCTCCCGGGTGGCTTCGACGCGGTCGAGGTCGCCGTGCGCACGGTCGTCGGCCAGCAGGTCTCGGTGGCGGGTGCGCGCACGGTCCTCGGGCGCCTCGTCGCGCAGGAGGGCGAGCCGGTCGAGCTCGCGCTCGCCGCCGAGCACGGGCTCACGCACCTGTTCCCGTCGGTCGGGGTGCTCGCGGGGCTCGACCCGGAGACGCTGCCGATGCCCCGCTCGCGAGGTCGCGCCGTGGCGACCGTGGCCGGCGCGGTGGTGTCCGGCGACCTCGACCTCACGCCCGGTGCCGACCGCGCGGCCACCCGAGCCGCACTGCTCGCCCTGCCGGGCATCGGCCCCTGGACGGCCGACTACGTCATGATGCGCGGGCTCGGCGACCCTGACGTCCTCCTGACCTCCGACCTCGTGCTCCGGCGCGAGCTCGAGCGCCACCACGTCACCGCCGCCGACGCGGCCCGCTGGGCCCCGTGGCGGTCCTACGCCGGCATGCACCTCTGGCGTGCCGCCACCCGACCCGGAAGGATCTGAACCATGAGCACGCGTACTCGTTGGATGGACTCGCCGATCGGCGGACTCCGGCTCCACACCTCCGCCGGCCTCCTCACCGCGATCGACTTCGGCGCCGAGGTCCGCGGCTCGCGGGTCGCCGACCCCGTGCTCGACGCGACCGAGGCGCAGCTCGCCGAGTACTTCGCGGGCGAGCGTCAGGAGTTCGACCTGCCCCTCGCCAACGACGGCACCGAGTTCCAGCAGAAGGTCTGGGGCGAGCTGCGCCGCATCCCGTTCGGCCAGACCGCCTCGTACAGCGAGATCGCCGCGCGGCTCGGCTACGAGCCCGTCGTCTCGCGCGCGGTGGGTGCGGCCAACGGGGCCAACCCGATCCCTGTCGTCGTCCCCTGCCACCGGGTGATCGGGTCGAACGGCACGCTGACGGGATACGCCGGTGGCATCGAGCGCAAGCAGATCCTGCTGAACCTGGAGAACCCCGGGCTGTTCTGACCGGCGCGTCGCATCGTGGACGCCTACCCGACGTTCACCCGGATGCGGCACCATGTGCGCAACCGGAACCAACCGAGGAGAGTCATGGCGAAGAAGAAGTCCGCGGCCGACAGCGTCGTCGCCGAGCTGAAGGCGCAGATCAAGAAGTACGAGAAGACGATCGACCGGCTCGAGGCGCGCCTCGAGGAGCGCAAGGTCGACGTCAAGAAGTACAAGGCGCTCGCCGACTCGTACAAGTCCGAGGCCGGCAAGTACAAGGACAAGGCCAAGAAGGCCGCCCGCAAGGCCGCCGACGACGCCAAGCGCTTCGCGGCCAAGGTCGAGGACGCAGCGGACGACATCGAGGACGCCGTCGAGGACGCCGCCGAGAAGGCCGGCTCCCGCGTGGCCGCCGCCGCGCGCGAGACGCGCGACGCCGTGACTCGCGCGACGAGCGCGAAGCCGGCTACGAAGGCTCCCGCCAAGAAGACGGCCGCGAAGAAGGCTCCCGCGAAGAAGGCGGCGACGCCCGCTCCCGCCTCGTCCGCGACCAGCGCCTCGCCGAGCGCCGACTGGACCGTGACGCAGCTGCGCGCCGAGGCGCGTCGTCGCAACGTCGCGGGCTACTCCCGCAAGACCAAGGCGCAGCTGCTCACCGAGCTGGGCTGACCCGCGGGGCCTGCGTCGCGGTCAGAGGCCGCGGCGCAGGCTCTGCGACAGGCGCTCGCCCGCGGCCACGACGGCCGGCGCGTGCATGCGCCCGGGCTGGCGTGTGAGGCGCTCCAGCGGGCCCGAGACCGACACGGCAGCGACGACCTTGCCGGAGGGGGAGCGCACGGGCGCCGAGACCGAGCCGACGCCGCTCTCGCGCTCGCCCACGCTCTGCGCCCAGCCGCGGCGGCGCACCGCTGCGAGCTCGGCCGCCGAGAAGGTGGCCTTCAGCAGGCCCTTGTTCATGCGCTCGGGGTCCTCCCACGACAGCAGGACCTGGGCGGCGGATCCGCCCGTCATCGTGAGCTGGCTGCCGACCGGGATCGAGTCGCGCAGACCGGTCGGGCGGTCCGCCGCGGCGACGCACACGCGGTGCTCGCCCTGACGGCGGAAGAGCTGGGCGGACTCGCCGGTGATGTCGCGCAGGCGGGCGAGCACGGGACCGGCGGCCGCGAGAAGGCGGTCCTCGCCGGCAGCGGAGGCGAGCTCACCGAGCCGCGGACCGAGGATGAAGCGGCCCTGCATGTCGCGGGCGACGAGGCGGTGGTGCTCCAGCGCGACGGCGAGGCGGTGGGCCGTGGGTCGGGCCAGGCCCGTGGCGGCGACGAGTCCGGCCAGCGTGGCGGGGCCCGGTTCCAGGGCCGCCAGCACGAGAGCGGCTTTGTCGAGCACGCCGACTCCGCTAGAGTTGTCCATGTCTTGATACTGCCGTATCGAATCGTGAGACGCAAGCACCCGGTAAGCCGACCCTGCGTTGACGGTGCGGCGGCGGTCAGGTCGATGATGCGACGACAACCGATATGAGGAGTGGCAGCGATGGGCAGGACTCTGGCCGAGAAGATCTGGGACGACCACGTCGTCCGCAGCCACGCGGGCGAACCCGACCTCCTCTTCATCGATCTCCACCTCATCCACGAGGTCACCAGCCCGCAGGCCTTCGATGGCCTGCGCCTGTCGGGCCGCACCGTGCGTCGTCCCGACCTGACGCTGGCGACCGAGGACCACAACATCCCGACGACCGACCTCGACAAGCCGATCGCGGACCTCGTGTCGCGCACGCAGGTCGAGACCCTCCGGCGCAACGCCGAGGAGTTCGGGGTCCGCCTGCACCCGATGGGCGACATCGACCAGGGCATCGTGCACGTGGTCGGACCCCAGCTCGGACTCACGCAGCCCGGCATGACGATCGTGTGCGGCGACTCGCACACCTCCACGCACGGCGCGTTCGGCTCGATCGCCTTCGGCATCGGCACGAGCGAGGTCGAGCACGTGCTCGCGACGCAGTCGCTCTCGCAGGCCAAGCCCAAGATGATGGCCGTCGACGTCGTCGGCGAGCTGCCCCCGGGCTCGACCGCGAAGGACCTCATCCTCGCGCTCATCACGCAGGAGACCACCGGTGGCGGCCAGGGCTACATCGTCGAGTACCGCGGCGAGGCCATCCGCAAGCTGTCGATGGAAGCCCGCATGACGATCTGCAACATGAGCATCGAGTGGGGCGCCAAGGCGGGCCTGATCGCGCCCGACCAGACGACCTACGAGTACCTGAAGGACCGCGTCCACGCTCCGCAGGGCGAGCAGTGGGACGAGGCCGTCGCCTACTGGGACAGCCTGGTCACCGACGACGACGCGCACTTCGACAAGATCATCACGATCGACGCGTCCACGGTCACGCCGTTCGTCACCTGGGGCACCAACCCGGGCCAGGGCGTGCCGCTGTCGGCCAACGTCCCGATCCCCGACGAGTTCGAGGACGCGAACGAGAAGGTCGCCGCCGAGCGGGCGCTGGAGTACATGGGCCTGACCGCCGGCACCCCGATGCGCGAGATCGACATCGACACGGTGTTCATCGGCTCCTGCACCAACGGCCGCATGGAGGACCTGCGGGTCGTCGCCGACATCATCAAGGGCCGCACGGTCGCCGACAACACGCGGGTGCTCGTCGTGCCCGGCTCGGTCCGGGTGCGTCTGCAGGCCGAGGAGGAGGGGCTCGACCTCGTCTTCAAGGAGGCCGGAGCCGAGTGGCGCGGCGCGGGCTGCTCGATGTGCCTCGGCATGAACCCCGACACCCTGACCCCCGGCGAGCGCAGCGCGTCGACGTCGAACCGCAACTTCGAGGGTCGCCAGGGCAAGGGTGGGCGCACCCACCTGGTCTCGCCCGAGGTCGCCGCGGCCACGGCCGTGCTCGGGCACCTCGCAGCGCCGTCCGACCTGCCCGCCCTGACCACGACGGGAGCCTGACCATGGAGAAGTTCACCTCGCACACCGGCGTCGCTGCCCCGCTGCGTCGCAGCAACGTCGACACCGACCAGATCATCCCGGCGGTCTACCTGAAGCGGGTCACCCGCTCCGGCTTCGAGGACGGCCTGTTCGCCGCCTGGCGCAACGACCCCGAGTTCGTGCTGAACCAGCCGGCCTACGAGAAGGCCACCGTGCTGATCGCGGGTCCCGACTTCGGCACGGGCTCCTCGCGCGAGCACGCGGTCTGGGCGCTGCAGAACTACGGCTTCAAGGCCGTCATCAGCTCGCGCTTCGGCGACATCTTCCGCGGCAACTCGGGCAAGGCGGGCCTGCTCGCGGCCGAGGTCGACGAGAAGGTCGTCCAGGCGCTGTGGGACCACGTCGAGGCCAACCCCGGCGCCCAGGTCACGCTCGACCTCGAGAGCCGCACCGTCTCGGCCGGTGAGGGCGTCGACCGAGTCGAGGACTCGTTCACGATCGACGACTACACGCGCTGGCGCCTGCTGGAGGGTCTCGACGACGTGGCCATCACGCTCTCGCACGAGGACCACATCGAGGCCTACGAGGCCAAGCGCCTGCCGTTCAAGCCCGCCACGCTCTGACTCAGGCCGGCACCTCGGGACGCGCGGCCAGCAGCGACGCTGCGATCGCGCGGGCCGTGCCGGTGGAGTGCTCGGCGTCGCGCAGGCGCATCGCCAGGTGGCCGGAGACGAGGAGCAGGAGCTCGTCGGCGAGGCGCTCGGCGTCGGGCTCTCCCCACGGCGCCGCGAGGTCCTGCAGGCGGGACCTCAGGGTGTCGGTGTCGCGGGTGACGGCCTGCGCGATCTCGGGCGGTGGGTCGGCGTACTCGGCCGCAGAGCCCAGGAACGCGCACCAGCGAGCGCCCTCCGGACGCGACCGGAAGTCGTCCAGGGCGTCGAAGACGGCGAGCAGGCGAGCGGTCGGCGAGGTCTGCTGGTCGACGGCGCGCTGCCACACGTCGACCCAGTCCTGGTGTCGTCGCTCCAGGGCGGCCGCCACCAGTGCCTCCTTGCTGGCGTAGCCGCGGTAGAGGGTCGCGGGGGAGACGCCGGCGCGGGCGATCACGGCGTCGATCGGGGTGGCGCCGATGCCGTGCGTGAAGAACAGCTCCTCCGCTGCGTCGAGCAGCTTCTTCTCGCTGGAGGTGCGGATGGCCATGACCCCATCCTAGACTCTCAATATGAAACGACCGTTATCGTTTGGCGGAACGCGCAGCACGTCTCTCGTCATCGCGGGGACGGGGTTCGTCGCCGTGACCTACGGACTCGTCAGGCTGGCGTACGGCCTGCTCCTGCCCGACGTCCAGGCCGACCTGGGTCTCGGGACGGCCGCTGCTGGCCGGGTGTCGTCCGCTGCCTCGCTGGCGTACTGCCTCGGTGCCGTGACCGGATTCCTCGCCGCGGAGCAGCATCCTCGCCTGCTGGTGCTCGCGGCCGGGCTGACCGCTGTCGTGGGCTCGGCGGGCATGGCCGCGGCCGACGGCCCGCTGACCTTCTCGGTCGCGGCCGTCGTCGGCTCGACGGCCGCCGGGCTGGCCTCGCCGGCCATGGTGCGCCTGGTCGACCGCAACGTCCGTCCCCAGACGCGCGAGCGCGACCAGACCTCGGTCAACGCCGGGACCGGTCCGGGACTCGTGGCCGCCGGTGCGCTGGCGCTCCTGCTGCTGCCGGACTGGCGCCTGGCCTGGGCGCTGGCTGCCGTGGCCGCCCTCGTGGCCACGGCGGCCGTCCTGCTGCTGGACGAGGACCGCGCGCCGGTCGAGACGCCGGTCCGCAGACGCACGACGCCCGACCGGCGCTGGCTCATGGCACACCGTCACGCCGTTGCTTCGGCCTTCGTGATGGGCACCGGGTCCGCCGCGGTCTGGAGCTTCGGGCGGTCGTTGCTGGTCGAGGGAGGGTCCGGCGAGCGGACGTCGGTCCTGGCCTGGGTCGCGCTCGGGATCGGCGGAGCTGCGGTGATCGCGACGGCCCGGCCGATGGTCCGTCTCGGCACCCAGGCCTCCTGGGCCGTCTCCACCCTGTCCGCCGCTGCCGCGACTGCGGCACTGGCTCTCGCGCCGGGCTCCGCCGTCCTGGCCCTCGGGGCGTGCGCGCTCTTCGGGTGGGGGTTCACGGCGGCGACGGGGGCGCTCATCGCGGGGACGTCGGAGATCGACGGCGCCCGAGCCGCGGCCGGGACGTCCCTGCTGTTCGTGGTGCTCGTGCTCGGTCAGGCGAGCGGTTCCTCGCTCGTCGGGGGCCTTGCTGCCGGGGTCGGGTTCGGGCCGGCCTTCCTCGGTGCGGCGCTCGTCCTGCTCGGCGCGGGCCTCCTGCCGCAGCTCGCGCGGCGACGCAGGGGTGACCCACGTCATGCTCGGGCGTCGACGTACTAGTGTTGATCCATGGGCAGGTGGTCGAACATGCCGCGCATGACGCGGTGGGTGGTTCGCCTCCTCCACCCGTTCCTGATGCGGGTCACGCGCCGTGACTGGCGCGGTGCGGAGAAGCTTCCGAGCGGCGGCTACGTGCTCGCCCCGAACCACATCTCGCACCTCGACCCCATCCTGATCTCGCACTTCATGGTCGACCACGGCGTCACGCCGCGGTTCCTCGCGAAGGACACGCTGTTCGACGTCGCCGTGGTGGGCCGCATCCTGCGAGGTGCGGAGCAGATCCCGGTCTACCGCAGCACCGTGGGCGCCGCGGAATCCCTGGCCGCGGCCACCCAGGCCGTCGAGGCCGGACAGGTCGTCACGATCTACCCCGAGGGCACCATCACCCGCGACCCCGCCCTGTGGCCGATGGACGGGCGCACGGGCGCCGTGCGGGTGGCGCTCGCCAGCGGACGCCCGCTCGTCCCGCTCGCCCAGTGGGGGGCGCAGGACATCCTGTGGCCCTACTCCAAGCGGCTCCGTTTCTTCCCCCGCAAGACCGTGCACGTGCGGGTCGGCGATCCCGTCGACCTGTCGGACCTCGCGGGCCAGGAGCTCACCGAGAAGCTCCTGCACGAGGCCACCGACCGCCTGATCGACGCGCTCACCGGGCTCGTCTCCGACATCCGCGGCGAGCTGCCGACCGGCCCCCGGGTCGACGTCCGCCAGCTCGAGAAGCCCCGGACGAACTACCAGGCACCCCCGACCACCAGCACCGAGGAGCACTGATGGCATCGATCGCGGTCATGGGAGCAGGTTCCTGGGGGACGGCGTTCGCGCTGGTCCTGGCGGACGCCGGCAACGAGGTGCGCATCTGGGGGCGCCGCGCCGAGCTGTGCGAGGCCATCTCGTCGACGCACGAGAACCCCGACTACCTGCCCGGCATCGTGCTGCCGGAGACCATCACGGCGTCCTCCGACGCCGCCGCGGTGCTCGACGGTGCCGAGGTCGTGGTGCTCGCCGTGCCCTCCCAGCAGCTGCGCACGAACCTGACCGACTGGGGCTCGCACGTGCCCGACGACGCAGTGTTCGTCAGCCTCATGAAGGGTGTCGAGCTGGGCACGCACCTGCGCATGAGCGAGGTCATCGCCGAGCTCACGGGGGCCGGCCCGGAGCGCATCGCCGTGGTCAGCGGCCCGAACCTCGCCCGCGAGATCGCGATGCGCGAGCCCGCGGCGAGCGTCGTGGCCTGCGCCGACGAGGAGACCGCGCTGCGGCTCCAGACGATTTGCCACTCCGCGGCGTTCCGGCCCTACACCAACACCGACGTCGTCGGCTGCGAGCTCGGCGGCACGACCAAGAACATCATCGGCCTGGCGGTCGGCGTGGCGGTCGGGCTCGGGTTCGGCGACAACGCCAAGGCCTCGATCATCACGCGTGGCCTCGCCGAGACCGGGCGCCTCGGCGCCGAGCTCGGTGCCGATCCGATGACCTTCGCCGGTCTCGCAGGCCTGGGCGACCTCGTGGCCACGTGCTCGTCGCCGCTGTCGCGCAACCGCAGCTTCGGCGAGAAGCTCGGCCAGGGCCTGTCGGTCGACGAGGCCGCCGCCCAGATGCGTCAGGTCGCCGAGGGCGTGAAGTCGTGCACCTCGGTCAAGGAGCTCGCCGCGCTGCACGGCGTCGAGATGCCGATCGTCGACGCGGTCGACGCGCTCGTGCAGGGCAGCATCACGCCCACCGAGCTGGTCAAGGCGATGATCGCGCGTCAGACCCAGCCCGAGGTGCGCTGAGGCTCACGCCGGGCCCCACCGGCCGGCGTGTGGCCGCTGACGGCGTCGAGGCTGCGAGCGATGTCCTCCCAGATGTCCTCGACGTTCTCGATGCCGACCGACAGGCGGATCAGCGACTCCGGGACGGCGGCGGGCTCGCCCGCGTGACGTCGGCGGCGCTCCCAGGAGGACTCCACGCCGCCGAGGCTGGTGGCGTGCACCACGACCTCGCTGGACTCCGTGGCCCGCTGGGCCGCCTCGGCCCCGCCGACGACCTCGAAGCTCACCATCGTGCCGAAGCCGGGGTACCGGACGCCCGTGACGTCGGAGCGCTCGAGGAGACGTGCGGCGATCTCGGTGGCGTTGTCCTCAGCGCGGTCCAGCCGCACGTGCAGGGTGCGGAGCCCGCGCAGGGCGAGGTAGGCCTCGAGCGAGCCCGGCACCGAGCCGAGCGAGGTGCGCCGGGTCGCGAGGGCGCGGGCTGCCCGGTCGTCGTGGGTCACGACGACGCCCATGAGCACGTCGCTGTGGCCCGAGAGCAGCTTCGAGGCCGAGTGCACGACGAAGTCGGCGCCCAGGTCGAGCGGGCGCTGGCGCAGGGGAGTGGCGAGCGTGTTGTCGACGACGACGGCGGTGCCGACCGCGGTGACGGCGGCACAGATCGCGCGGATGTCGGCGACGTCGAGCGCGGGGTTCGTGGGGGACTCGAGCCAGACCATGGCCGCGTCGGCCGCTGCCGCGATGACGGCCTCGGTGTCGGTGACGTCGACCGTCTCGAGCTGCAGCAGGCCACGACGGGCGCGGCGCTCGAGCTCGACGGTCGTGCCGTAGTAGCTGCCGCTCGCGGCGACGACCTTCGCGCCGACGGGCAGGAGCTCCAGGACCGCGACGGTCGCTGCCATGCCCGAGCCGAACGAGACGGCGTGGCCGCCCTCCAGGGCTCCGACCGCCTCCTCGAAGGCCTCCCAGCCGGGGTGGCCGTGGCGCGTGTACTCCGAGTCGCCTCCGGGCACGAGCGCGGTCGCCAGCGTGATGGGCGGGTTGAGGGGTCCGCCTGGTTCGTGCGCCGGTCGTCCGGCGGCTACGGCGAGGGTCTCGAGCGACGTCGGGCGGACTGACATGGCTCCATTGTGCAAGGTCCGGGGTGGCCGGGCGATAGGGTCCTGAAAATGATCTCGGAACGTCCCGCATCCCGGACGCGCGTCTGCCTGGTCTACGGCGGTCGATCCAGCGAGCACGGCGTCTCCTGCCTGACGGCGCGCGAGGTGCTGTCGGTCATCGACCCCGAGCGCTACGACGTGCGTGCGATCGGCATCACACGCTCCGGCACGTGGGTCGAGGCCGAACCGCGCTGGCCCGAGCTCGTGCCCGGCCAGCTGCCCGAGGTCGATGAGGACGCCGCTGCCGTGCCGTGGGAGTCCGTGACCGACGCCGACGTCGTGTTCCCGCTCCTGCACGGCCCGTGGGGCGAGGACGGCACCCTGCAGGGGCTGTTGGACCTCGCCGACGTCCGCTACGTCGGGGCGGGCGTGCTCGCCAGCGCCGTGGGCATGGACAAGGTCTTCGCCAAGGTCGTGTTCGCGGCGGCCGGGCTCCCGCAGGTGCCGTACGTGCCGATCGAGCCGTCCGCCTGGCCGGCCGACCGCGACCGGGTCGAGGCGCGCGTGCGTGCCCTCGGGCTCCCGGTCTTCGTCAAGCCGTCGCGGGCGGGCTCCAGCTCGGGCGTCGTGAAGGTCGAGACCTGGGAGGAGCTGGCGCCGGCGATCGAGAAGGCCCGCGACTTCGACCCCAAGGTGCTGGTCGAGGCGGGCAAGGTCGGTGCGCGCGAGGTCGAGTGCGGCATCGTGCAGGCCGTCGACGGCACGCCGCAGGCCAGCGTGGTCGGAGAGGTGCAGGTGCTGCACGACTCGCACGCGTTCTACGACTTCGAGGCGAAGTACCTCGACGGCACGAGCGCCAACCTGGTGCCCGCCGACCTGTCACCCACGGTCTCGGAGCGCATCCGCGCCTACGCGGTCCAGGCGTTCCAGGCGATCGGCGGCGAGGGCCTCGCGCGCGTCGACTTCTTCCTGGACGGCGAGGACCTCGTGATCAACGAGATCAACACGATGCCCGGGTTCACGACGTCGTCGATGTTCCCCCTGCTGTGGGAGGCGTCGGGCGTGCCCTACGCCGAGCTGGTCGACCTGCTGCTGCGGCAGGCCCTGGCGCGGCCCACGGGCCTGCGCTAGCGGGGCGTCCCGGGGTCAGACCCGGACGACGGGGCAGGTCAGGGTGCGCGTGATGCCGGTGGTCTTCTGGATGCGGCTGACCACGAGCGTGCCGAGCTCGTCGATCGAGGGACCCTCGATCAGGACGATGACGTCGTAGGGGCCGGTGACGTCCTGAGCGGACTTCACACCCTCGATCTCGCCGATCGCCGTGGCGACGTCGGATGCGGTGCCGACCTCGGTCTGGACCAGGACGTACGCCTGCACGGTCATCGTGACTCCTTTGTAACGGGACCGGCACAACCTACCGGATGTCCTGCACGGAACTGATGCCCGCCTGGGCGACAATGGCCGCATGCACGCATCCGGAGGAGGCACGAGGGACCTCACCGTCGAGACGGTGTCCGAGCTGGGAGAGTTCGGACTCGTCGAACGGATCACGCGCGCGCTGCCCACGACGGACGCCGTCCTGGTCGGCCCGGGCGACGACGCCGCCGAGATCACGGTCGGCGGGACGCTCGTCGTCTCGACCGACGTCCTGGTCGACCAGCGCCACTTCCGGCGCGACTGGTCGACGGCCCACGAGGTCGGCCGCAAGGCCGCTGCCGCGAACCTGTCCGACATCAACGCGATGGGCGGCCGCGCCACCGCGCTGACCCTGGCGCTCGCGGTGCCGGGCGACCTGCCCGTCGCCTGGATCGACGAGCTCGTCCGCGGGATCGTCGAGGAGTGCGAGCTCGTCGGCGCTGCGGTCGTAGGGGGCGACGTCACGGCGTCCGACGTGCTCACGATCGCCGTCACGGTGATCGGGGAGGCCGACCGCACGGTGCGGCGCAACGGGGCCAAGGTGGGTGACATCGTGGCCGTCGCCGGCACGCTCGGGCTCGCGGGTGCCGGCTTCGCGGCGCTGAGTCGTGGCTTCCGGTCGCCGCGCGCGGCCGTCGAGGCGCACCGTGTGCCGCACCCGCCCTACGACTCCGGCGCCTCGGGCGCGGAGGCCGGTGCCACCGCGATGATCGACGTCAGCGACGGCCTGCTGGGCGACCTCGCCCACGTGGCGCGTGCCAGCGGCGTGCAGATCGACCTCAGCTCCGAGCAGGTGCCGATCGAGTCGGCCGTCATCACCGTGGCGGAGGCGCTGGGTCGTCACCCGGTCTCGTTCGTGCTGACGGGCGGCGACGACTACGCCCTGGCGGCGACGTTCCCGCCGGAGGCGCCGTTGCCCGACGACTGGAACCCCGTGGGCACGGTCGTGGCCGTGCCGGCCGGTGACCACCCCCGCGTCACGGTCGACGGCCTCCCGTGGGACGGCGAAGCGGGCCACGAGCACTTCCGCTGACCCCTCGCACCTGACCCCTCGCGAGAGACTTTGTTACCCCTCGCGAGTGAGCTTGTCTGTGCACAGGAGCGGATTCGTCACTCCTTTGCACCAACAAAGTCGCTCGTGACCCCCAACAAGCTCACTCGCGAGCGGTACGTCAGTCGGTGATGCGGGCGAATCCGATGCTCTGCTCGAGCTCGAAGGCGAGCTCCAGGAGCGTGCGCTCGTCGCCGTGGACCGCCGAGAAGTGGATGCCGAGCGGCCGACCGTCCGAGGTCTGCGCGAGCGGCAGGCTGATCGCGGGTCCGCCGGAGGCGTTGTTGGCCGGCGTGAACGACGCGTAGTCGAGCAGGCGCGGCAGCATCACCTCGTATCCAGCAGCGGGCGACAGGTGGCCCAGCAGGGGAGTCGTGTAGCCCAGCACGGGTGACAGCACGACGTCGACGCCGTTGGTGCGGAAGGCGTCCTTGTAGATGGTCTCGGACCGCTTCAGTCCGCGGATCGCGCCAGGGGTGCGCCAGGGACGGCGGATGAAGTCGCGCGCGAGCCCCTTCGTGAGCGAGTCGTTGAGGCTGCGGTCGTACTGCGTGTGGAGGAGACGGCCCCCGAAGCGGTGCATCGAGAAGCCGAGCATCGCCCAGTAGTGGAGGAAGTGCTCCACGAACGCCTCGTCGACCGGCAGCGCGACCTCGACGACCTCGTGGCCGTCCTTCTCGAGCTGCTGCGCGACCTCCAGCACCGCAGCGCGGGTCTCGTCGTCGGTCTTCGAGCGGAGGGAGTCGAGGATGAGCCCGACGCGGAGACGTCGGTCCGACGGGCCCTCCACCAGCCCCACACGGTTGAGGTCGCGGTTGGGCGTGTGCCGGTCGACCGCGTCGAGGAAGGCGGCCGAGTCGCGCACCGACCGGCTGACGATGCCGTTGGAGATGATGTTGACCGGCAGGTCCTTCGCCTCGGCGGACGGCAGCTCACGACCCCGCGTGAACTTCAGGCCCACGAGCCCGCAGGCCGCTGCCGGGATGCGGATGGAGCCGCCGCCGTCGTTCGCGTGGGCGAACGGCACGGCACCGGCGGCGACCAGGGCGGCGGAACCCCCGGAGGAGGCGCCGCAGGAGTAGTCGGTGTGCCACGGGTTCCGCGTCGGCTCGGCGTCCTGGAACTCGGTCGTGGCGTTGAAGCCGAACTCGGGCATCGTCGACTTGCCGAGGTTGACCGCGCCCGTCGACAGCAGCTGCTCGGCGAAGGGCTCGGTGGCGGCCGCGGGCTGCGGGTCGATGACGGCGGCGGAGCCGTGGCGCGTGGGCAGGCCCGCGACCTCGGTGTTGTCCTTGACGAACGTCGGCACGCCGGCGAACACGCCAGACAGCGGCGTCGCGGCCGTGCTGCGAGCGCGGTCGTAGTCGGGCGTGACGATGCCGTTGAGGCGCGGGTTGACCGCCTCGGCACGCGCGATGGCGGCCTCGACGGCCTCCGCGGCGCTGATCTCGCCCGAGGAGACGGCAACGGCGACCCCGACTGCGTCGAGGTCGCCGAGTGCGTCGTCAGCGAAGGCGTGGACTCGGGTCGTGGTGCTGGTCACACGGTGACACTAGCGCCAGCAGACCCGGAGGCCAGGCTTTTTCAGCGAGAGACCTTGCCGGCCTTCAGGCACGAGGTGCAGACGTTCACGCGCTTGGGCGTGCCGTCCACGAGCGCGCGGACGCGCTGGATGTTGGGGTTGAAACGACGCTTGGTGCGTCGGTGCGAGTGGGAGACGTTGTGACCGAAGCCGGGTCCCTTGCTGCACACGTCACAGACCGCTGCCACGGTGATCACTCCTGAACGAATCTCGACAAAACTCTGAAAGTGGGTGCCACGCCGAAAGACGTCCAGCAGGCAACCGCTCAAGAATAGCCGAACGGCGGTGCGCAGTGCTAATCGGTCCTGCAGACGGATACCCTCGGCGCCATGAGTCTGCGTCTGGGGCCGGCGCCCTTCGTGCGCTGGACGCGGCTGTGTGCCGACGCGCTGGCCGCGGCCCGGGCCGAGATCGACGCCCTCAACGTCTTCCCCGTGCCGGACTCCGACACCGGGACCAACGCCTTCGTCACGTTCGCCGCGGGCGCCGAGGCGGTCGCCGAGCTGGGTCCCGACGCCGATCTCCTCACGCTGGTGAAGGCGTATCGCGACGGCTTGCTCACGCAGGCCCGGGGCAATTCCGGCGTGATCATGTCGCAGCTCGTGCGGGGCAGCCTCTCCGGCCTGCCGATCGACGGTGAGGTCAGCGCCGAGCAGGTGGCGGTCGCGTTCGAGCGCGCCACGAAGGCGGCCTACGAGGCCGTCGGCGATCCGCAGGAGGGCACCATCCTCTCGGTCGCCGCAGCCGCGAGCCAGGGTGCGAGGGAGGCTGCCGACGCCGGTCGCTCGGCCCGCGACGCCTTCAGTGCCGCCGCTGCCGCCGCTCGGGAGGGTCTCGCCCGGACCCCTGACCAGATGGAGCTCCTGGCCCGCGCCGGCGTGGTCGACGCCGGCGGCCGGGTGCTGGTGGTCGTGCTCGACACGACCGAGCAGGCGCTGACCGGCCGTTCCGCACCCCAGACCAAGGCCATCGTCCCGATCCCGGTCGAGGCCGGCATCGACCTCTCCGAGGACGGCCCGGCCTACGAGGTGATGTACCTGCTCGACGGCGACGACGACGCGATCCCCGAGCTCCGCACGGCCCTGGCCGCCCTCGGCGACTCGCTCGTCGTGGTCGGCGGCGAGGGCCTCTGGAACGTGCACGTGCACGTCGACGACGTCGGAGCCGCGATCGAGGCCGGCCTCGCCGCGGGCCGCCCCCGGCGGATCGCGGTGACCCACTTCGCCGACCAGATCGCGACCCAGCGGCGACCGCAGCGCCACCGCCGCGTCGTCATCGTGGCCACGACCGGCGACGGCATCACGGCGCTCTGCGACGAGAGCGGTGCCGTGACGATGCCGTTCTCGCGCACGGCGCCGTTGTCGCACGACGTCGTGGCCTCGGCCCTCACCACGGTCGACGCCGACGAGGTCGTGGTGCTGCCCAACAACTACCGGTACGTAGGTCTGTTCGACGCCGCGGCGAAGTCGGCCCGTGAGGCCGGCCGGCGGGTGGCGGTCATCCCCACGCACGCGCAGGTGCAGGGCCTCGCCGCGCTCGCGGTGCACGACCCCGGCATCGACTTCGACGACGACGTCGTGGCGATGTCGAGCGCGGCCGGCAGCACGGCCCACGGCGCCATCACGGTCGCCACCGAGCCCGGCATCACGATGGCCGGACCCTGCCGGGCCGGCGACGTGCTGGGCGTCGTCTCGGGCGACTTCGCGTTCGTGGGCGAGAGCCCGCTCGAGGTCGCGGCCCAGGTGGTGGAGCGCCTCCTGACCCCGTCGTCCGAGCTCGTCACGATCGTGTGCGGGCACGAGGCCGAGGAGGACCTGGGCGCCCGCCTGCAGGAGCACATCGGCCGTGGTCGACCCGACGTGGACGTCCACGTCTACCCCGGCGGCCAGGAGCACTACCCCTTGTTCATCGCGGTGGAGTGAGCGTGGCGATCACCCTCGACAGCAAGCTCGGCCCGGTCATCGGCGACAAGTCCGCCAAGCCGCTGACGAAGGCCTTCGGGATGGAGACCGTCGGCGACCTCCTGCGTCACTACCCGCGCCGCTACCTCGAGATCGGCCAGCTGACCCCGCTGAGCAGCCTCGAGGTCGACCAGCACGTGACGATCATGGCCGAGGTCAGGGCCCTCAAGCAGTTCCCGTTCGGACCGGGAGGTCGCCGCACCCGCACCGAGGTCCTCGTGACGGACCAGACCGGTGAGATCACGCTGACCTTCTTCACGCGGGTCTACGGGATCAAGGCCGGGGACGTGGGCCTGTTCTCCGGCGTGGTCGGCAGCTTTCGGGGGAAGCTCCAGCTGACGCATCCGCAGCACGACCCGATCGGCGACCGGCTCGCGCGCGGGGTCGTGCCGATCTACCCGGCCAGCGCTGCGGCCGGCTCGGTGTTCATCGAGAAGTGCGTCGCGCTCGCCCTCGACGCCGTGACGGACCTTCCCGACCCGCTGCCGGAGGGCGTGCGGCGTGAGCGCCACTACGAGGACGTCGCCGCGTCGCTCGAGGCCGTGCACCGTCCGCACTCAGTGGCCGAGGGCATGGCGGCCAAGGCCCGCTTCCGCTTCGAGGAGGCGTTCGTGATGCAGACCGTGCTGGCGCAGCGCCGGCACCGCGCCGCTGCCTCCACCGCGACGGCCCGACCTCCGCGCGAAGGCGGACTGCACGACCGCTTCGTCGAGCAGCTGCCGTTCGCGCTGACGCAGGGCCAGCAGGACATCGCCGAGACCGTGGGCGCCGAGCTGGCCTCGTCGCACCCCATGCACCGTCTTCTCCAGGGCGAGGTGGGATCGGGCAAGACCGTCGTGGCGCTGCTCGGGATGCTGCAGGTCGTCGACGCCGGGGGGCAGGCGGCACTCCTCGCCCCGACCGAGGTGCTCGCCGCCCAGCACCACCGCTCGATCAGCCGCATGCTCGGCGACCTGGCACGCTCCGGCATGCTCGGCGGCGCCGAGGGCGCCACCCGGGTCCGACTGCTGACCGGCTCGATGGGGTCGCGAGCACGTCAGGAGACGATGCTCGACCTCGTGACGGGCGCGGCCGGCATCGTCGTCGGCACGCATGCGCTGCTCGAGGACACGGTGCAGTTCGCCGACCTCGGCCTGGTGGTGGTCGACGAGCAGCACCGCTTCGGCGTGGAGCAGCGGGCCGCCCTCGTCGACCGCTACGAGACCAGGCCGCACGTGCTCGTCATGACGGCCACGCCGATCCCGCGCACCGTCGCGATGACGGTGTTCGGCGACCTCGACGTCTCGGTGCTCAGCGAGCTGCCCGCGGGCCGGCAGCCGATCCAGACCAACGTGGTGCCCGTCGCGGACCGGCCGGCGTGGCTCGAGCGCGCCTGGGAGCGCGTGCGCGAGGAGGTCGGCCGCGGCCGCCAGGCGTACGTCGTCGTCTCCCGCATCGGCGACGAGTCCGCCGAGTCCGACTCACCGACCCGGTCGCTGGTCGAGCTGCACGAGGAGCTCCGCGGCGGCGCCCTGCACGACCTGCGCCTCGGGGTGCTGCACGGTCGGATGACGGCCGACGACAAGGACCGCACGATGTCGGCCTTCGCCGACGGCAGCATCGACGTGCTGGTCGCGACCACCGTCGTCGAGGTCGGCGTGGACGTGCCCAACGCCACGGTCATGGTCGTGATGGACGCCGAGCGCTTCGGGATCTCCCAGCTCCACCAGCTGCGGGGGCGCGTCGGTCGAGGGAGCGAGACGGGTCTGTGCCTGCTCGTGACCGGCGCCGACGCCGACTCCCCGGCCGCCGAGCGCCTCCGGGCCGTCGCGTCGACGACGGACGGCTTCGAGCTCTCGCAGCTCGACGTCGCGATGCGCAGCGAGGGCGACGTGCTGGGCACGCGGCAGTCCGGGTTCCGGTCGAGCCTGCGACTGCTGTCGGTCGTGCGGGACGAGGACGTCATCGCCGCGGCGCGCGTGGCCGCGACGGCCGTGGTCGAGTCCGATCCCGATCTCGTCGGAGTGCCGGCCCTGGCCGCCGCCGTGGCGGCCCTCGAGGAGACCGACAGCGCCGACTACCTGGAGCGCACGTGACCCGGGTCGTCGCCGGCACCTTCAAGGGCCGCCGACTGCGCACCCCGCCCGGCGACGCGACGCGCCCGACCTCCGACCGTGTGCGGGAGTCGATGTTCGCGACGCTCGTCTCGGCGTTCAGCGGCCTGGACGGCCTGCGGGTGCTGGACCTCTATGCCGGCTCGGGTGCCCTCGGCATCGAGGCGATCTCCCGGGGAGCCGTGCACGCCGACCTGGTCGACCCGGACCGTCACGCCGTGCGCACGATGCGCGGCAACCTCGACGAGCTCGGCATCACGAGTGCCCAGGTGCACGCGGCGACGGCGCAGAGGTTCGTGCGAACGCCGCCGCTGCAGCCCTACGACCTGGTGCTCCTGGACCCGCCGTACGACGTGCCGACGGCGGAGGTGAGCAGCCTCGTCGCCGAGCTGGCCACGCCTGCGTGGTGCCTGCCTGACGGGCTGGTCGTGGTCGAGCGGTCGACCCGGGACCCGTTCACCTGGCCGGACGGGGTGGAGCCGTGGGCCGAGCGCGCCTACGGCGAGACGACGCTTTGGTACGGTCGCTGACATGGCGGTGCAGCGATGACGCGCGTGGTGTGCCCAGGTTCGTTCGATCCGGTGACCAACGGTCACCTCGACATCATCACGAGGGCCTCGTACCTCTTCGACGAGGTCGTGGTGGTGGTGCTCGTCAACGAGTCCAAGAAGGGCCTCTTCGACACCGAGGAGCGCATCGACCTGATCCGTCGTTCGCTGCGTGAGCGGCCCAACGTCACGGTCGACTCCTACGCCGGCCTGCTGGTCGACTACTGCGCCCAGAACGACGTCGCTGCGATCGTCAAGGGTCTGCGGGCCGTCTCCGACTTCGACTACGAGCTGCAGATGGCGCAGATGAACGGCAACCTCACGGGGGTCGACACGGTCTTCATCCCGACCGCGCCGGACTACATGTTCATCGCCTCCAGCCTGGTCAAGGAGGTGGCGCGCCACGGCGGCGACGTCGCCGACCTGGTGCCCCCGGTGGTGCTGAACGCGCTCGACCGGAAGTTCGGCCACTAGTCACGTCTCGCCGCCGAGCCCCGCCTAGTCCGGGAGGATCGGCTGCGGCGCGCGCTCGGAGTCGCCCACGTGCACGGCGCGCTTGACCGACGTGCGCCCGAACTTGGCGCGCACCTGGTCGATCGCGGTGTCGAGCTCGGTGCCCGACGTGGCGTCGAGCGGCAGCGCGAGCTGCGGGGGAGCGTCGTCGACCTGCCCGACCGAGACGCCGATGAGGGTGAGCCCGCGACGCTCGGCCTCCGACCACCGCTGGCGCAGCAGGGTGCGGGCGACCTCGAGGATCGTGGCCGTGTGCGAGGTGGGCCGCGCCATGGTGTGGGAGGCCGTGGATCGTCCGAAGTCGCCGAACCGCAGGCTGACCGTGACGACGCTGCCGGTGCGGTCGACCTTGCGCATGCGGCTGGTGACGCGGTCGACGAGGCTCAGCAGGATGGCCTCGACCTCGCTGGCGGGCCGTGGCCGGGAGCCGAGCGCGTGCTGGGCGCCCATCGAGCCGCGGCGGTGCCCCGTCTCGACCCGTCGGGGGTCGTGACCCTGCGCGAGCGCCCAGAGGTGGCGACCGGTCGCGTTGCCGAGAAGGGCCGTGGCCTCGCGGAGCTCCATCGCGGCGATCTGGCCGACGGTGCGGACGTGGTGCTGGTGCAGCTTGGCCGCGGTGACGTCTCCGACGCCCCAGAGCCGCTCGACGGGCAGCGCGTGCAGGAACTGCTGCTCGTGCTCGAGGTGCACGACCAGCAGGCCGTCTGGCTTCGCCGAGGCGCTGGCGATCTTGGCGAGGTACTTGGTGCGGGCCACCCCGACCGAGATGGGCAGGCCGACGCGCTCGGCCACGTCGGTGCGCAGCTGGGCCGCGATCTGCGACGGCCTGCCCCGGATGCGGCGTAGGCCCCCGACCTCGAGGAACGCCTCGTCGATCGAGAGCGCCTCGACCAGGGGAGTGGTGTCGGCGAAGACCTCGAACACGGCCCTGCTCGCTGCCGAGTACGCCTCGAACCGCGGTGGCACGACGACGGCCTCCGGACACGCCCGGAGGGCGGTGCGGATGTTCGACGGCGTGCGCACGCCGCGGCGCTTGGCCTCGTAGGAGGCCGCGACGACGACGCCCCCGCCGACGATGACCGGACGGCCCCGCAAGGAGGGGTCGTCGCGCTGCTCGACGGACGCGAAGAACGCGTCGAGGTCGGCGTGCAGCACGGTGCCCTCGGTGAGGCCTGCGGTCATGCCCCCATCATGGGGGTGGGCGCCGACAGGACTGCCGAGGACGGGGTCCCTCGATTACCGCCCGGGGCGGTCCGCAGGCTATGATCGACGCTGGCCTGTACGCAGGTCATGTGTTGTGCACTTTCGACGAATGGATGAGCGTGCAGACGGGACCGTTGGTCATCGACACCCACGAGCTGGGGCGGCGACCTGGAAACGAACGCTCGTACCATCTGTCCGTCAGGGTGCCGGCGCAGTGGGGCTACGACGTCTATGGCGTCCCCGAGGGTTCACCGATGGAGCTGGAGCTGCGGCTCGAGACGTTGGTGGACGGGATCCTGGCAACAGGGACCACCACGGTGACGGCAGTCGGCGAGTGTGTGCGGTGCCTGACGGATGTCGAGGACGAGATCGACCTCGAGGTCCAGGAGCTGTACCTCTTCGACCGACCCTCCGACGAGGAGGAGGCCGAGGAGTCCCAGTGGCTCGAGGGAGACCTGCTCGACCTCGAACCATCACTGCGTGACGCGACGGTGTTCGCACTGCCGCACCACCCGTTGTGTGATCCGGAGTGTCCGGGACTGTGCCCCGAGTGCGGGGCCCGGCTCGCGGACGATCCAGACCACACGCACGGAGAGCCGGTCGACCCGAGATGGTCGGCCCTCACCCAGCTGATCGAACCCCCCAAGGAGTAATCGTGGCCGTCCCGAAGCGGAAGATGTCGCGCAGCAACACCCGTCACCGTCGTTCGGCCTGGAAGGCCACGAAGGTGCAGGTCGTCGACTGCGCCAACCCCGCGTGCGACAGCAAGGTCATCCCGCACCGTGCGTGCGGCCAGTGCGGCCAGTACGGCGCGCGCGGCGAGCGTCGCCAGGTCCTCTGAGCGACTGAGCCCGACCGACCCGTCGTGCAGGATTCCGGCGCGCACCAGCCCGGTGCTGATGAGCTGCGTGCCGTCCTCGGAGTCCCGGATCTCGATCCGGGACTCCTGACGCATGCCCTGACGCACCGGTCGTTCGCGTACGAGAACGGCCAGATCCCCAACAACGAGCGCCTGGAGTTCCTCGGCGACTCGGTGCTGGGGCTCGTCGTCACCGACACGTTGTTCCACACCCATCCCGACCTCCCGGAGGGGCAGCTCGCGAAGCTGCGCTCCGCGGTGGTCAGCGCCAAGGCCCTCGCGGTCGTGGCGCGCACGCTCGGGGTCGGAGAGCACGTCCGCCTCGGCCGGGGCGAGGAGACCACGGGTGGCCGCGACAAGGCCTCGATCCTCTCCGACACCGTCGAGGCGCTGATCGGCGCGATCTACGTGCAGTTCGGCATCGAGCGGGCCTCCGCCGTGGTCCACCTGATCTTCGACCCGGTCATCGCCGATGCGGCCCGCCTGGGCGCGGCGCTCGACTGGAAGACCTCCTTGCAGGAGGTCACGGCCGACCAGGGGCTCGGCGTGCCGCGCTACCTCGTCGAGAGCAAGGGTCCCGACCACGCCCGCGTGTTCTCCGCCGCGGTCCAGGTGGGCGAGCAGGTCTTCGACGGGGGTGCCGGCACCTCCAAGAAGGAGGCCGAGCAGCAGGTCGCCCAGATCGCGTGGGAGTCGTTGACCGCAGGCCGCGCCGCGAGTGCCTGAGCTCCCCGAGGTCGAGGTCGTCCGCCGCGGCCTCGTCGACCACGTCGTGGGTCGGCGCGTCACCTCCGTGGGCGTGCTCGACGTCCGCTCGTTGCGACGCCACGTCGCCGGGCCGGAGGACTTCGCGCTGCGGCTGACCGGACGCACGGTCGTCGACGCCCGGCGCCGCGGCAAGTACCTGTGGCTGCCGCTCGACGACGGCGACGCGCTCCTGGCCCACCTCGGCATGAGCGGACAGATGCTCGTGAGCGAGCCCGACGCGCCGCTGCAGAAGCACCTCAAGGTCACGCTCGACCTGGAGGACGGCACGCAGCTGCGGTTCGTCGACCAGCGCATCTTCGGCGGTCTCGCGCTCAGCGAGGACGGCGCCGAGCTGCCTGCCGAGGTCGCGCACATCGCCCGCGACCCGCTCGACCCGCTGTTCGACCCGGCCGAGTTCGCGTCGCGCCTCAAGCGTCGTGAGACGGGGGTCAAGCGGGCGCTCCTCGACCAGAGTCTGATCTCCGGTGTCGGCAACATCTACGCCGACGAGGCGCTGTGGCGCGTGCCGCTGCACTACGCGCGCAACACCCGCACGCTGCGCCGCGCCGAGGTCGACACGCTGCTGCACCACGTCACCGAGGTCATGGCCGAGGCGCTGGAGCAGGGCGGCACGTCCTTCGACGCGCTCTACGTGAACGTCAACGGCGCGAGCGGCTACTTCGACCGCTCGCTCAACGCCTACGGTCGCGAGGGCGAGCCGTGCGGACGCTGCGGCACCGCGATGCGCCGCAGCCCCTTCATGAACCGCTCGTCGTACTGGTGCCCCCGCTGCCAGCCCCGTCCCCGCAACGGCCGCTTCTAGTACCCCTCGCGAGAGACTTTGTTACCCCTCGCGAGTGAGATTGTCTGTACAGAGGAGAGAGTTCTCTCCTCCTGTCCACGAACAAAGTCGCTCGTGACCACGAACAATGTCTCTCGCGAGCGGTCCGCTACGGTGCTGGCGTGACGAGCTACGGCACGGAGGCGCGAGCGCGGTTCGTGCCCGAGCCGCCGAAGCGGGCCGGTCGCACCCCGTTCGAGCGCGACCGCGGACGCATCGTGCACTCCGCCGCCCTGCGCCGGCTCTCGGCCAAGACCCAGGTCCTCGGCGCCGGCTTCGACGACTTCGTCCGCAACCGCCTCACGCACTCCCAGGAGGTCGCGCAGGTCGCCCGCGAGCTCGGTGCCTCGCTCGGCTGCGATCCCGACATCGTCGACTCCGCAGCCCTGGCCCACGACCTGGGCCACCCGCCGTTCGGCCACAACGGCGAGGTCGCCCTCGACGCCCTCGCGGCCGACTGCGGCGGGTTCGAGGGCAATGCCCAGACCCTGCGGCTGCTGACCCGGCTGGAGGCCAAGACCTTCGGCCCCGACGGCGCCAGCGTCGGCCTCAACCTCACCCGGGGCACGTTGGCGGCCTGCATCAAGTACCCGTGGAGCCGTGGTGAGGCCCCGAACGGCGGCCCGAAGTTCGGTGTCTACGAGGACGACCTGCCGATCTACACCTGGATCCGCGCCGACGCGGCCCCCTTCGTGCGGCCGCTCGAGGCGCAGGTCATGGACCTGTCCGACGACATCGCCTACTCGGTGCACGACGTCGAGGACGGCGTGGTCGGCGGCTGGTTCGACCTGACCGACGACCTCCAGCTCACGCAGGTCTGTGCCGTCGCGCGTGACTGGTACCTCCCCGAGGCCGACGACGCCAGGCTCGGTGCGGCGCTCGACCGGCTCCAGGCGCTGCCGGAGTGGCCGACCGTCCGCTTCGACGGCACGCGGCGATCGCTCGCCGCGATCAAGAGCCTCACGAGTGCCCTGATCGGCCGCTTCGCCACGGCGGCGCAGAGCGCGACGACCGAGCGGTGGGGTGACGGTCCTCTCGTGCGCTTCGACGCCGACCTCGAGGTGCCCGTCGCGACCCTGGACGAGATCACGATCCTGAAGTCGATCGCCGCCCACCACGTGATGCTGGCCGACGACCGCACGGCAAACCTCGCCGAGCAGCGTGACCTGCTGACAGCCCTGGTCGCCGCGCTGCTCGAACGCGAGGGCCGTGATCTCGACACGGACCTCGCGGCCGACTTCGCCCTCGCCGCTGACGACGCCGCCCGCCTGCGGGTCGCGGTCGACCAGGTCGCGTGCCTGACGGACGTCTCCGCACCGATCTGGGTCGCCCGCCTCGGCCTCTGAACTGTCCGACGTCGGCCCTACCGTCGAAGCATGACCGATCTCCAGACGCTGCCCGCCGTCGTCACCTCCTACCTCGACGCCCGCGATGCGAAGGACGTCGACGGTGCCGTCGCGGCGTTCACCCCCGCGGCACGCGTGGCCGACGACGGCGGCACCCACGTCGGCACCGACCAGATCCGCGCGTGGATCGAGGAGTCCTCCACGACCTTCGAGTACACGACGACCCGGCTCGGCCACCAGGTCGACGACGCCGGTCACGTCGTGGTGCAGGTGCGCATCGACGGCAACTTCCCAGGCGGCACCGCGACGCTCCACCAACGGTTCGGGCTCGACCACGACCTGATCACCGAGCTGGTCATCGCGCCGTAGAATGCGCGCATGCCGCGGATCAAGGACGAGGACATCCAGCTCGTCCGCGAACGTGCCCGCATCGACGAGGTCGTCGAGTCGTACGTGACGCTCAAGAGCGCCGGCGGCGGCGCTCGGAAGGGGCTGTGCCCGTTCCACGACGAGAAGTCGCCGTCGTTCAACGTCCGGCCGGCTCAGGGCTTCTACCACTGCTTCGGCTGCGGAGCGGGCGGCGACTCGATCAAGTTCCTCATGGAGATCGAGGGCCTGCCGTTCGCCGAGGCGGTCGAGCGGCTCGCCACGAAGTTCGGCATCCAGCTGCGCTACGAGGAGGACGGCCGACCGTCCGGTCCCCGGCGCGACCCGCGTCAGCGGCAGCGCCTCCTCGAGGCCCATGCGGCGGCGGGGGAGTTCTACGCCGCCCAGCTCGGCTCCGCGGCCGAGGCGCAGGTCGCCCGCCAGTTCATCAAGGACCGCGGCTTCGACCAGTCGGCGGCCGAGCACTTCACGCTCGGCTACGCGCCGAAGGACCGCCAGAGCCTCACCGGCCACCTCAAGAACAAGGGGTTCACCGACGAGGAGCTCGTCGTCGGGGGTCTCGCCCGCCGCACCAACAGCGGCACGTTCGACGTCTTCCAGGGTCGTCTGCTGTGGCCCATCAAGGAGATGACGGGCGAGATCATCGGCTTCGGTGCCCGCAAGCTCTACGACGACGACTTCATGGCCGGCAAGTACGTCAACACCTCCGAGACGCCGCTCTACAAGAAGACGCAGGTGCTCTACGGCATCGACCTGGCGCGCCGTCAGATCTCGGGTGCCAGCCAGGCCGTCGTGGTCGAGGGGTACACCGACGTCATGGCGTGCCACCAGGCCGGCGTCACGACGGCCATCGCCACGTGTGGCACGGCGTTCGGCGAGGGTCACGCCCGCATCCTGCGTCGCCTGATGCTCGACCACGACGCCTTCCGGGGCGAGGTCGTGTTCACCTTCGACGGCGACGAGGCCGGTCAGCGGGCCGCCGTGAAGTCGTTCGAGGGCGACGAGGAGTTCGTCGGCCAGACCTACGTGGCCGTCGAGCCGCGCGGCATGGATCCGTGCGACCTGCGCATGGCCGACGGCGACGCCGCGGTGCGTGAGCTCATCGCGTCGCGCATCCCGCTCTACCGGTTCGTGCTCGACAACACCCTCAAGCAGTACGACCTCGACCGCGGCGACCAGCGTGTCGACGCGGTGCGCGACGCGGTGCAGCTCGCGAGCGCGATCCGCGACGCCTCCAAGGTCGACGCGTTTCTGCGCGAGGTCGCCGGCCGCATCGGCGTGGAGGTCGAGCAGGTCCGCGCGGAGCACCAGAAGAACAAGGGCAAGCCCGCCGCTCCCTCGCGGAGCTCTGCCCCGCAGGATGCCCCGGCCGGCGAGGCAGCGCCCGTCGCGACGGGTCCGTCGTTCGGGGCCCCGCAGTTCGCCGACGAGCGCGAGGCGCTCAAGGCCCTGGCGCAGTACCCGCACCTGGCCCACGAGTTCGCGGTCGACCTCGACGAGGACGACTTCACGCACCCGGTCTCCCGGGAGATCTTCACCGCTCTGAAGGGTCACGGCTGGCCGGAGAAGCCCGACCCCACCTGGATCCCGCGCGTCTCGGAGCTGCTGCCGGAGGCGCTGCGCCCGGTGCTCTCGCGGGCCGCGGTCGAGCCGCTGCTCGCCCAGGAGAGCACCACGGTCCAGGTCGTGTCGTCGAGCATCTTCCGCCTCCAGGTCCTCACGGTGGGGCGTCTCGTCTCCGACCTGAAGTCGCGGCTGCAGCGCACCAACCCCATCGACGAGGCCGACGCGTACAACCGGATGTTCGGCGAGCTGATCGCCCTGGAGCAGCAGCACCGCGAGCTGCGCGAGAAGGCCGTCGGCGGCGTCGTCCCCAGGTGAGCCTGGCGCCGGTTCCCTCCACAGGCGCGTGATCGAGGCCCCCGTGGTGGTCCGCACCGAACCACGGTGGGTGCATGACGACTCCGTGGGTCCGCAGCGTGCTGGCCGAGCCCGAGATCGACGCCGACACGGAGAGGGACCTCGCTCGTCGAGCCCGCGCCGGTGACGCGGAGGCCCGTGCCGCCCTGATCCGCTCCGGGCTCCGCCACGTCGTGCAGCGCGCGCGGATGCTGGGGTTCCGCGGTGACGCGTTCGACGACGCGGTGCAGTCCGGCTGCCTCGGCCTGATCCGCGCGGTGGACCGGTTCGATCCCGAAGGCGGAGCCCGCCTCCGCACCTATGCCTGGTGGTGGATCGGCGACGCGATGCGCTCGGCCGTGCCGGTGGTGACGGACCCGCTCCCGGACGACCTCGCGGCCGCATCGTCGTCCGACGTGAAGTCTGCGGATCTCCCGCTCGCCGAGGTGCCGGAGGTGCTCCGGCTCCGCTTCGGACTGGATGAGCCGGCGGGCCGCTCGCGCCCTCGCCACGAGGTCGCGCGGCTCCTCGGACTGACCGAGTCGCAGGTCCGTGATCGAGAGGCCCAGGCGATGCGACAACTCCGGCAGGGGCTTGCTAAGGTGGTGCACCGTGCTCCCGCTGAGGGAGCCGATCCCCCATAGCTCAATTGGCAGAGCATTCGACTGTTAATCGAAGGGTTTCTGGTTCGAGTCCAGATGGGGGAGCAAGAGTGCCCGGTCTCCCTGCGGAGCCGGGCTTTTTTGCGCCCAGTGGCTCGCGCGCGTGTGGCCGCGTCGCGCTACCGTCGGTGCGTGCCGAAGATCGTTCTCGAGACACTGCTGCCAGCAACCCCGGCGGAGTGCTTCGAGCTGAGCCTCTCGGTGGATGCCCACACCGGGTCGATGTCTCGCTACGGAGAGCGGGCGGTCGCCGGAGTCACGACTGGTGCGATGGCGCTGGGCGAGAGCGTCACCTGGAGAGCCCGACACTTCGGGCTTCCGTTCACGATGACGTCGACCATCACCGAGCACCAGGCACCCCACCGGTTCGTCGACGAGCAGACGAAGGGTCCGTTCAAGCGGTGGTGGCACGAGCACCGCTTCGAGCAGGACGGCGACGCGACTCGCATGACCGACGTCGTCGAGTTCGCAGCTCCGCTCGGTCTGCTCGGACGCACAGTCGAGACGCTGGTCCTGACCCACTACATGACGCGGCTCCTCGCAGAGCGCAACGAAGCCCTCCAGCAGATCCTCACCGACCGTCGCGCTTGAACGGTGACGCCACCTCCGCGCCCCTCTGGTAGACAGGCCGCATGCAGCAGCTCGAGCAGCCGGACGAGGTCCTGCACACCCGGAACGCGGAGTTCCAGCAGCTGCAGGCGCTGGTCGCCAACCGCACCAAGCGGCACAGGCAGCAGGCGTTCCTGATCCAGGGCGTGCGTCCGCTGAGCATCGCGATTGAGCGCAGCTGGCCGATACGGGCGCTGCTCGGGCCGTCCGACCGGCAGGTCAGCGACTGGGCGCTCGAGACCTGGCAGTCCAGCAGCGCCAGACGGGTCCTGATGCCCGGCGAGATGCTGGACGAGCTGGGGGAGAAGGCCGACGTCACCGAGCTCGTCGGGGTGGGTGAGATCCCGGCCGACGATCCGGCACGGCTGCCTCGGGACGCCGGTCCGATCGTCGTGATCGACCGAGCGACGCAGCCCCGCAACCTCGGGATGCTGGCGCGCTCGATCGACGCGTTCGGGGGAGCGGCCCTCGTGGTGACGGGGCACGCCGCCGACCCCTACGACCCGCAGGCCGTGCGCGCCTCGACCGGCTCGCTCCTCGCGGTGCCCGTGCTGCGGGCCGAGGGTCCGGAGCAGGTGCAGGAGTGGCTCGAGCCGGGCACGTGGCAGTACGTCGGCACCGACGAGACCGGGGAGCGGGAGCTGCGCGAGCTCGACCTCGTGCGCCGCACCGTCATCGTGCTCGGCAACGAGACCCGCGGCATGTCGACCGCGTGGCGGGATGCCTGCGAGACGACCGTCGCGCTGCCGGTCGTCGGCACCGCCAGCTCGCTGAACGTCGCCGTGACCGGCTCGATCGTGCTGCACGAGGCCCTGCGCCAGAGGATCGACGCCGGAGCCTGAGGCGGGTTACCCACAGGCCCCGTCGGCGTCGTGGGCCGCTGTCGGTGGGGGCGGGTTGGCTGGTCTCATGTTCGAGGACCTGGCACCTGAGGGCGTGCTTGCTGCTGTGGCGGGTGCGGACTTTTGCGTGGTGGATCCGATCGACGTGATGGGCGCCAAGCATGTCGATGCGATCGTGGCGTTGGAGCGGTTGATCCGGGTCGCGCAGGCGCGTCTGGTCGAGCAGGTCGCCGACTTCTACGAGCTGCGTCTGGCCACGCATGCGGGTGATCGTGACCTGGCGTTGACCGTGGCGGCCGAGACCGCGATGGCCCGGGGTCAGTCGCCCACGGCGGGACGCAACCTGCTGGAGCTCGCGATGGGCCTGCGGCCGATGCCGATCCTGCGCACCGCGTTCGGTGAAGGGGTGGTGTCCGAGCCGGTGGTGCGGGCGATCGTGCGGGTCGTGCGCACCCTCGACCCGGCCACCATCACCCTCATCGACGCCGCCCTCGAGGGAGCCCTCGCCGGTTTGACGCCGGCGCAGGCGGCCGACCTGGTGCGCGAGCTGGTCGTCAGTCATGACGTCGAGGCCGCCGCCGAACGCGAGCGCAGGGCCCGCGCCGAGCAGTTCGTGTCGTACTGGCCCTCACCCGACGGGGTCGGCACGCTCATCGTCCACGGGCCCGCCGAACAGCTCGTCGGCATCCGTCAGAGCCTGCAGGCCCATGCCGACCGACTCCGCGCCCGCGGCGACGACCGCGATCGTGGCCAGATCATGGTCAACACCCTGTTCGAGCGGGTCACCGGCGTCGAGACCGTCGCCGGACCCGACATCGACCTGTCCATCGTGCTGCCCATCGAAGCCCTCACCGGCGTCCCGTGCGCCGCGGACCTCACCGGCCACGGGCCCATCACGCCGCACCTGGCTGCTGAGCTCGTCGACAGCGCAGGGCAGGCCTGGTTCCGCCGCCTGTTCACCGAGCCCACCGGCTCCCTCGCCGGTCTGGACACCCGCCGACGCTGCTTCACCGGCACGCTGGCCTCCTGGATCCGCACCCGCGACCACCATCAGTGCCGCCAACCCGGCTGTTCGTGCCGGATCCGCGAGATCGACCACATCCGACCCCACCGCAACGGCGGACCCACCACGCAAGCCAACGGCCAAGGACTGTGCCGACTCTCCAACCTCGTCAAAGAACTCCCCGGCTGGCACGTCCACGCCGGATCTGGCGGCGAGGTCACGTGGACCACCCCCACCCAGCACACCTACACATCCCCACCACCCCGCCCCCACCGGCGGACGTGAGACGTCGGGTCAGTCGACCTCGCCCGCGATGATGCCGGCCAGCTCGGCGATGCCCGGCGAGATCTCGGTCGTGAAGTCGCCGACGCCGACCGCGAAGACCGTGTCGCCCGCCAGGACGACGTGCTCGTTCTGCAGCAGGTCACCCGGGTAGAACGCCTCGTCACCCAGGTCGACCGGCGTGAGCGGGCCGCGGTTGGCCTCGTAGCCGGCCTTCAGCGCGTCCCAGTCGTCGGCGGTGCCGAAGTAGTAGACCTCGACGAGCATCACCGACGCACCCGAGAGCGTGTACTCGCAGTTGCGGGCCTCGCCCTCGGCGGCGCTCTCGACGGTGCCGCCGAAGACCTCGGCGACCGTCTCCTCGGTCGTCAGGTCGCAGGGCGACACGTCGCCGGTGCTGGCCGGCTGGCCGGTGTCGGAGGGGGCACTCTCATCGGACTCGGTCTCGCTGTCGCCGCCTCCGCAGGCGGTCAGCGAGAGCACGGCGACGAGAGCGAACGGAGCAAGGAAACGACGCATGAGCAGCATCATGAACCGAGAACGGGCCCTCGCGGGCGAGAATCGGACAGATTCAGGCGCCCTCGACCGCCTGCTGCTCGTCGACGCGCTTCTTGATGCGACCCATGCCGGGAAGCTTCGCGAGCATCAGGTTCAGCTCGCGGGTCACGTCGAGCATGTCGTGGATGTCGGGCGCGACCGTCTGCAGGTTCGCCAGCATCGGCAGGATGTCGGCATCCAGGCGCTCCACGAGGTGGGGCAGCTGGTCGACCAGCTTGACCAGCGCGTCGACCTCCTTCGGGTCCGTCGTCTCCGCGAGCCGGTCGAGCGTCGGGTAGAGCTTCTCGAGCGCCGGGGCGAAACGGTCGATCAGCTTCTCCGCGCGGTCCAGCGTCGGCTCCACGCTGGCGACGGTGCCCGCGGTCCGCACGATCACGGCATTCGCCGCCTCGACGGTCTCGTTGGTGCGCTCGACGACCTCGTCGGCGGCCTGCCGCGTCTGGTCGATCTCCTCGACGAGCAGCGCAGCGCGGGCCACGAGCGCCTCGGCCGCGTCGAGCAGCGCCAGCGCGCGCGGGAGTGCTGTCAGCAGGCCCTCGGCGAGGGCGGGCCCTCGAGCAGCGAGAGCGGCGACGTCGCGGGGGTCGGGGATCGGGAGGCGCATCCCGCCAACGTACCCAGCCGCGTCACGGGTCGCCCTTCGACGCGGGCCGCTCCACTAGGGTGGTCGGACCCGGGGAGGTAGCTCAGCCGGTCAGAGCAGGGGACTCATAATCCCTGGGTCGCGGGTTCGAGCCCCGCCCTCCCTACCGAGATGTCACGACGCCAGGAGCTCGCCGAACACCTGCTCCAGCTCGGCGAGGTCCACGACCTCGCCGTCGATGAGCACGGTGGGCGTGCCGCTCACGTCGGCGTCCGTCGCGGCGTCGGCGGCGTCCTTCACCGTGTCGGCGTAGGCACCGCCGGACACGCAGTCGTCGATGCCCGTGACCCCGACCGTGCCGGCGAGCTCGACCAGGTCGTCGTCGCCCGGACCGGCCGTGCCCTCGGCGGGCTGGTCGTCGAAGAGTGCCTCGTAGAAGTCGAGGTAGGACGTGCTGCCGCCCTCGGCGAACACGCAGTAGGCGGCGTTGGCCGACCGGCTGGAGTACTGGTTGCTGCTCGCGCGGTCCAGGAAGGCGAACTGGTGGAACACGAGGTTGATCCGCCCGTCGTCGGCGGCGGTGCGGAGGTCGTCGAGGTAGGTCGACGCGAAGGCCTCGCACGAGGGGCACTGGAAGTCGGTGTAGAGCTCCACGACCGGGGCGCCGTCAGCGGGGGTCTCGGGATACGCGATGCCCTCCACCGGATCGATCTCGGTGAGGTCCGCGTCGGCCGAACCGGACTCGTCGGAGGCCGTGCTCTCGGACGACGAGTCGGGCTCCGCGTCGTCGCCGCACGCGGCGAGACCGAGGCCGAGCACGGCGAGCAGGCAGCCGAGCACGAGGGGACGGGACGGGCGTCGGGTCCGAGTCATGACGTCCATCCTGCCGGTCGGTTCGCGCCTGGGGCAGACTGACCCCATGCGCGACGCCGTGATCATCGACCTCGACGGCACGCTGGTCGACACGTCCGGGGTGGAGCACCTGCTCGAGGGTGAGGACAAGGACTTCCGCGCCTTCCAGGAGGCGGCGGTGGGATGTCCGCCGAACCCTGCGCTGGTCGAGGTCGCGCGCGAGCAGGCCGCGGCGGGTCGGGCGGTCCTCATCGTCTCCTCGCGGGAGTTCATCTGGCTCGACCACACCCTCGACTGGCTCGTGGAGCACGAGGTCCCGCACGACGCCGTGTACCTGCGGATCGTGGGCGACTTCCGCCCCGACGTCGAGGTGAAGCGCGAGATCCTGACCACGATCGGGAACGACGGCTACCGGGTCCTGGAGGCGTGGGACGACCAGGAGCGGGTGTCCGCGATGTGGCGCGAGGAGGGCATCACGGCGCACGACGTCGGCTCCTGACCGGCATTGCAGTTGGCAGGTGCCCCGCGGTCGGGCAGAATGGTCATGTTGGTGTGCACGGGCACGTCGGCTCGAGAGGCGCTGGGGAAGGCATCCACTCGAGACCGGGAGGTCCCCATGAGCATGGCCGACGGCGCCGCTGTGCGCTCAGCACGCGGAGTGGTCTTCATCCACTCCGCGCCTTCCGCGCTGTGCCCACACATCGAGTGGGCCGTGACCGGCGTGCTCGGTGACGGCACCGAGCTGGCCTGGCAGCCCCAGCCCGCCGAGCCCGGCACCTATCGCGCCGAGCTGTCGTGGAGCGGTGCCGTGGGCTCCGGTGCCGCGATCGCCAGCGCGCTCAGGGGCTGGGACCTCGTGCGCTTCGAGGTCACCGAGGACGCCTCGGCGTCGTCGGAGGGCTCGCGCTACTCCTACGTGCCGGAGCTCGGGATCTTCCACGCCGTCGTCGGGGTGCACGGCGACATCGTGATCCCGGAAGACCGCATCAAGGCCGTGCGCGAGCGGGCCTCCCGCGGCGACGTCAGCCTCGACGAGGCGCTCGACGCGCTGCTCGGCGTGCGCTGGGACGCCGAGCTCGAGCCGTTCCGTCACGCGGGCGACGGCGCACCCGTGCGCTGGCTGCACCAGGTGGTGTGAGGCTCAGCCGATCGTGACGGCGACCGCAGGGGTCGCGGCGCCGGACTCCACGTGGACGAGGCGCCACTCGCGGGCGCCCGTGCGGGAGGTGTAGACCTCGGCGGAGAAGCCGCCGTCGGCACCGGTCGTGAGGGTGACGGGGAAGTCGTCCCAGTCGCTGCCGGCGTCCTTGACCTGGACCTGCAGCTGCGCGCCCGGTCCGAGCGAGGGGATGGCGCCGGCGAGCGTGAACCGCGTGCCCGGGGCCACCGTGGTGGACGAGGCGGTCAGGCTGGGCTCGGGCGCTGCCGACTCCGACGGCTCGGCGGACGCGCTGGGGGAGGGCGTGCTGCTGGGCTCCGCCTCCGCGTCGTCCTCGTCGGTGGGCGACGCCGAGATCGGCGGCAGCTCGGAGGTGCCGAGCCCGGCCGACCTGAGCAGGGTGGAGGCGCCGAGACCGAGCGCGCCGCCCACGATGGTGCCGACGACGACCATCGTGATGATGGTCGTGACGGCTCCGGCGGTGAGCCGCTTGCGATCGAGGGGGACGTCGTGGGGCGACGGGCCACCGTCGTCGGGAGCGGGCTCGTCGGCGCCGACGGGGGTGCTCGGTGCGGCGTCCGGGGCCTGGGCCCAGGCCGGGGCGGTCGCTCCGTCGTGGTGCACCACGGAGCGCACGACGTCCTCGACCGTGCGCATCGAGTCGACGGCCGCGTCGGAGAGGTAGAGGTCGTAGCGCCGGCCGAGCTCGTCGGCCAGCTCGACGGTGAGCAGCGAGTCGATGCCCAGGTCCTTGAGCCGGCTGGTGCGCTCGATCTGCGTCATCTCGGTGCCTGTGAGGCGGACGACGAGGTCGACGACCGTCGACCTGACCTCCCCCTCGGACACCATGAGGGCATTCTACCGGCGTCTGCGCCCGAGTCCGACGTAACGTCGCTGCAACGGAGCGCCTCTACGATGGCGCGGGTGATCAGCCCCCCGGTGAGCACGGAGCTCCAGTTCGTCGTCGTCCACGGATATCGGCGGGCGTACCGCAAGGTCGGCAGTGGGCCGGTGCTCCTGCTGATCCACGGGATGGCGTGCGACTCGACCACCTGGGACCGCGTGATCGAGCCCCTCGCGCAGCACTTCACGGTGATCGCACCCGACCTGCTCGGCCACGGCGAGTCCGACAAGCCCGACGGTGACTACTCGATCGGCGGCTACGCGAACGGCATGCGCGACCTGCTGACGGTGCTCGGCGTCGACAAGGTCACGATCGTCGGCCACAGCTTCGGCGGCGGCGTGGCGATGCAGTTCGCCTACCAGTTCCCCGAGCGCACCGAGCGGGTCGTGCTCGTCTCCAGCGGCGGGCTCGGCCGCGAGGTCTCGCCCCTCATCCGCGCGTTGACCCTGCCGGGTGCACCGCTGGTGATGGCCCTCGCCACCGCGCGGGCCTGGCGTCCGTTCGTCGCCGCGGGCCTGCGCGGCCTGTCCGCCACCGGTCTCAGCTCGACGCGCGACCTCGGCGAGGTCGCGCGCATCTACGAGTCGTTCGCCGAGCCGCGCTCACGGGCCGCCGTGCGGCGCCTGACGAGCCACGTGCTCGACTGGCGCGGCCAGTTCGTGACGATGACCGACCGCACCTACCTCGCCCAGCTCATGCCGGTCATGGTCGTGTGGGGCCGCGACGACCGCGTCATCCCGGCGAGCCACGCCGTGAACGCCGAGCACCACTCGCTGACCGACGTCAGGCTGCTCGACGACGCGGGACACTTCCCGCACCGTGACCATCCCGAGCGCTTCGCCGCGATGGTCACGGAGTTCGTCGCCGAGAACGCACCGGCCTCCTACCACCGGGGCCGGTGGCGGGCGATGCTGCGCCGCGGCGATCAGGCCCTGCTGGAGACCGTGTCCGAGTCGTCCTCGCCCGCCGTGGTCTGAGCCTTCTCGAGCTCGTCGTCGTGCGGGCGCACGTCCGGGATGTCGACGTCCGGATGGCCGGCCGCGGCTCTGGCCTTCTGCCGTTTCGTGTTGCCCGTGGCCCACGCACCACCCCACACGGAGATGACGCCGATGGCCAGGCCGGCGAGGTCGTCGGAGACGTAGTGCCAGCCGAAGTACACCGTGGCGAGCACGGTGCCGACGAAGTAGATCCAGGCCGTGAGGCGCAGGAGCGGGTGGATCTTCGTCATCTCGAAGAACAGGCAGGCCGTGAACACGACCGAGACGTGCAGCGAGGCGAAGCCGGCGATGCCGTAGATGCTGGTGCTGGCCTCGTTCTCGATGACGTCGCGTCCCGCTCGGAACAACGAGCGTTGCAGCTCTGAGGCAGGCGTGCCGTCGATGACCTCGAACCGAGTCGGGAAGGCGAACGCCGGGCCGACCGTCGGCAGGATGTAGTAGCTGATCGTGCCGAGGATCCAGTTCAGGCTCAGCGCCGTCGCGTACCAGGCGCCGATCGAGACGTCGCGGTTGAGCACGAGGTACGCGCCGAGAGTGATCGGGATCAGCATCAGGTAGCTGACGTAGATCACCGCGATGACCTGGGCGACGATGCCGGTGCCCAGCAGGCTGTGCAGGACATCGGAGGGGTAGTTGCCGAAGAACAGCCAGTGGTCGAAGCGCTCGAGCTCGAGGTCCCACGTCGGCGGACGGAGCTCGGGGAGGTACCCCTTCAGGTTCCGGTAGCTCACGTAGGACGTGTAGAACGCCAGGAGGCCGGCGGCGATGTAGCCGAAGCGGGCCCACGTCCAGTCGGTGCGGATGACCTCGCGCACGCCCCACACGACCCGCTTGATGCCGTAGCGGCCGATGGCCTGCGGGATGATGCCCGCCGCGAAGAACATCAGGGCGAGCAGGGGTAGGCGCACGTAGGCGGGGCCGAGGAAGCCCTCGGGGTCACGCAGCTTGATGTCGAGCTGGATCGAGAACGTGACAGCGATGATCGCGAAGCCCAGCGCCACGATGCCGATGAACGTGTAGGGATTGCGACGCAGCATGGCCGTCATCCTAAACCGAATCGTCTGAGAGGCCTCTCAGACGTCCGTGAGTTCGACCATGCTGCGTCGCGTGACTCAGGCGTCGCCGCCCTCCTGGGCCACGCCGGCGACGGCCATCGGGTCGTCGATGCGGAAGCGCTCGGCGGCCTCGCGGACGACCGAGGCGTCGACCTTGCCCTCGCGGTAGAGACCGGTGAGGGTCGCCACGACGATCGACTCGGCGTCGATCTGGAAGTAGCGACGCGCCGCCGCGCGGGTGTCGGCGAAGCCGAAGCCGTCGGCGCCCAGCGCGATCCACGGGCCGGGGACCCAGCGGGCGATCTGGTCGGGCACGGCGCGCATGTAGTCGCTGACCGCGACCGTCACGTCGACCTCGTCGCTCAGGGCGCTGGTGACGAACGGGACCGACTGCTCGGCCTCGGGCTCGGCCAGGTTGGCGCGCTCGGCCTTCGCGGCGTCACGGGCGAGCTCGTTCCAGGACGTGACCGAGAAGACGTCGGCCTTCACGTCGAACTCCTCGGCCAGGATCTGCTGCGCCTTCACCGCCCACGGCACCGCGACGCCCGACGCGAGGATGCGCGTGGCCGCCGTGCCGCCCTCGGCGGGCTTGAACTTGTAGATGCCCTTGAGCAGCCCGTCGACGTCGAGGTCCTCGGGCTCGGCCGCCTGGACGGCCGGCTCGTTGTAGACCGTGAGGTAGTACAGGACGTCCTCGCCGTGCGGGTGCCCCTCGCTGCTGCCGTACATGCGGTCGAGGCCCGACTGCATGATGTGCGCGATCTCGTAGGCGAACGCCGGGTCGTAGTGCACGACGGCCGGGTTGGTCTGCGCGATGAGCGGGGAGTGGCCGTCGGCGTGCTGCAGGCCCTCGCCCGTCAGCGTGGTGCGGCCGGCGGTCGCGCCGATGAGGAATCCGCGCGAGAGCTGGTCGGCCATCGCCCAGATCGAGTCGGCGGTGCGCTGGAAGCCGAACATCGAGTAGAAGAGGTAGACCGGGATCATCGGCTCGCCGTGCGTCGAGTACGCCGTGCCGGCAGCGGTGGCCGACGCGACGGCGCCGGCCTCGCTGATGCCCTCGTGGAGCAGCTGGCCCTCGGTCGACTCCTTGTAGGCCAGGAGCAGCTTGCGGTCGACCGACTCGTAGGTCTGGCCGTGCGGGCTGTAGATCTTGGCCGACGGGAACATCGAGTCCATGCCGAACGTGCGGTACTCGTCGGGCGCGATCGGCACGATGCGCTTCCCGATCTCCTTGTCCTTCATGAGGTCGCGCAGGAGGCGGACGAACGCCATCGTCGTGGCGATCTGCTGCTTGCCCGACCCCTTCTTGAGCTCGGCGTAGGCGTCGTCGCCAGGCAGCTTGAGCGGCACCGGGTCGACCTTGCGCTTCGGCAGCGATCCACCCAGCGACTCGCGGCGGGCCAGCATGTACTGGATCTCCTCGCTGTCGGGCCCCGGGTGGTAGAACGGCGCCAGGTCCTGGTCGATCTGCTCGTCGGTGACCGGGATGTTGAGGCGGTCGCGGAAGCCCTTGAGGTCGTCCTTGGTGAGCTTCTTCATCTGGTGGGTCGCGTTGCGGCCCTGGAAGGAGTCGAGCAGCCAGCCCTTGATCGTGTGCGCCAGGATCACGGTCGGCTGACCCGTGTGCTTCGTGGCGGCGTCGAACGCCGAGTACACCTTGCGGTAGTCGTGGCCGCCGCGGGGGAGGCGCTCGATCTGCTCGTCGGAGAGGTGCTCGACCATCTGCTGCAGGCGCGGGTCGGGGCCGAAGAAGTTCTGGCGGTTGTAGTCGCCGGTCTCGACCGAGAGCGTCTGGAACTGACCGTCCGGCGTGCGGTTCATCTGGTTGACGAGGACGCCGTCGGTGTCGCGCGCGAGGAGGTCGTCCCACTCGCGGCCCCACACGACCTTGATGACGTTCCAGCCGGCTCCGCGGAAGTACGCCTCGAGCTCCTGGATGATCTTGCCGTTGCCGCGCACCGGGCCGTCGAGCTGCTGGAGGTTGCAGTTGATGACCCAGGTGAGGTTGTCGAGCTCCTCGCGGGCGGCGATGCTGATCGCGCCCAGCGACTCGGGCTCGCCCATCTCGCCGTCGCCGAGGAACGTCCAGACGCGCTGCTGGCTGGTGTCCTTGATGCCGCGGTGGTGCAGGTAGCGGTTGAACCGCGCCTGGTAGATCGAGTTGATGCCGCCGAGTCCCATCGAGACCGTGGGGAACTCCCAGTAGTCGGGCATGAGGCGCGGGTGCGGGTAGGACGACAGGCCCTCGCCCTCGCCGTGCGACTTCTCCTGGCGGAAGCGGTCCATCTGCGTCTCGGTCAGGCGGCCCTCGAGGTACGAGCGGGCGTAGATGCCGGGCGCCGCGTGACCCTGGAAGTAGATGTGGTCGCCGCCGCCCTCGTGGTCCTTGCCGCGGAAGAAGTGGTTGAAGCCGACCTCGTAGAGGCTGGCCGCCGACTGGTAGCTCGCGATGTGGCCGCCGACGCCGAGGCCGGGTCGGTTCGCGCGCGAGACCATGACCGCGGCGTTCCAGCGGATGAAGGCGCGGATGCGGCGCTCGATGGCCTCGTTGCCGGGGAACCAGGGCTCGCGCTCCGGCGGGATCGTGTTGATGAAGTCGGTGCTGCGCAGGGCGGGCACGCCGACCTGACGCTCACGCGCACGCTCCAGCAGACGGAGCATCACGTACCGCGCCCGGTCACGTCCGCGCTCGTCGACCATCGCGTCCAGCGAGGCGACCCAGTCCGAGGTCTCGTCGGGATCGATGTCGGGCAGCTGGGTGGGGAGGCCCTCGTGGATGACGGGGCGGCGATCGTTCGAGCCGGATTGCGGCATGGTGACTCCCTAGAACTGTCTTGTGGACCCTCCCATCCTTCCACGCACCGTTCGCTAGGGTGAGACCGGGAAGGCTGCGGTTTTCCCTACTTTTCAGTAGGTTTTACAGGTCTGCCGGTATCCCGGCGACATCCGACGAAAGGAGCAGCGTGGACGCGGCGAAGTTGGGGTTCGAGCCCGACACGGTCATCCAGGAGCTGGGATGGGATGACGACGTCGACGACGCGCTGCGCGCTGCTGTCGAGGACGTCTCCGGAAACCAGCTCGTGGACGGCGAGGTAGGACTCGTGGTCGACGGGGTCATCCTGTGGTGGCGCGACGGTGACGGCGATCTTGCCGACGCCCTCATGGACGCCCTGCAGGACCTGGTCGAGGGCGGTTCCATCTGGCTGCTGACGCCGAAGGTGGGCCGACCGGGATACGTCTCGGGCGCCGACATCGGCGAGGCGGCCCCTGTGGCGGGCATGTCCACCACCACCACGTCGTCGGCGACCGACGACTGGGCGGCCACGAAGCTCTCGACGCACAAGCGTTAGGGCGCGCGCCCCTAGGCTGACCGCATGGGCATCGAGATCGGTCAGCAGGCGCCAGACTTCACTCTCAAGAACCAGCACGGCGAGGACGTCTCCCTTGCCGCGCTCCGCGGCCGATCGGTCGTGCTGGTCTTCTACCCCTTCGCGTTCACCGGCGTCTGCACCGGTGAGCTCTGCGAGCTGCGCGACCACCTGGGCGACCTCACGGCCGACGGTGCCGAGATCCTGGCGATCTCGTGCGACTCCCGCTTCGCGCTGCGGGTCTTCGCCGACGCCGAGGGCTACGACTTCTCGCTGCTCAGCGACTTCTGGCCCCATGGCGAGGTGGCGCGCGCGTACGGCGTCTTCCACGAGAACGTCGGCGCCGCGGTGCGCGGCACGTTCGTGATCGACGGCGAGGGCGTCGTGCGGTGGAAGGTCGAGAACGCCATCCCGGACGCCCGCTCGCTGGCCGACTACCGCGCCGCGCTCGCCGCGATCTGATCGTCTTTCGCCTGGAAAGCCTGTGAAATGGCTGTAATTCTGCATTTGTCTGCGGCGTGAACCTCGGATGCGCCACGATGGGTCTCGCACGGCCGCCCGGGACCCGAGACCCTGGCGGCCGTGTCTTTTCCCGCCCGCGGGCCGGACCCGTCGCGGCGCGTCTGGGGTAGGGTTCCGTCGTTCCAGGGCGAATAGCTCAGCTGGTCAGAGCGTCCGGTTTACACCCGGAAGGTCGGGGGTTCGAGCCCCTCTTCGCCCACCGTCAGATGCGATGAGCTGCGGGCGAGAACCCCCGCAGGGTGGGGGTCCCCCCAGCTCAGAGCGAAGCGGAGAGCGAGGGGGAGTCGAGCCCCTCTTCGCCCACTCAGGTCCGGCGCACGACGAGCAGGGCGGTGTCGTCCTCGGTGAAGTCGTCGCCGATGGTGCTGGAGATGAGTCGGCTGCAGGCGGTCTCGGGATCGTCGTCGGGCCGCAGAAGTCCTCGGACGAGGTCGATCTGCTCGTCGACGGAGGGGACGCCCGGCCGGTTGGCGTCGCGACGCTCGACGAGGCCGTCGGTGTAGAAGCAGAGCATCGCGCCGGCGGGGAGCGGCAGGTGTGTGACGCGCCGCTCGAACTCGGCCACGCCGAGCATCGGGTCCTGGGTCACGTCGAGCGCTCGGGACTCGAGACCTGGAGCGGCGAGGAGCGGCGGCCAGTGTCCGGCCGAGCTGATCGCGATGGTGTCGTAGGGCGGACGGACCACGGCGTAGACGACGGTGGCGAAGGCGTCGTCCTCGAAGTGTCGGATCTTGCGGTCGAGCTGCTCGAGCACGCGAGCGGGGTCGTCGTGCTCGAGGGCGTAGGCGCGCAGGGCGCTGCGGAGGCGGCCCATCACGACCGCGGCGGGCAGGCCGTGGCCCACGACGTCGCCCATGACGAGCCCGACCCCGCCGTCGGGCAGGGTGAAGACGTCGTACCAGTCGCCGCCGAGCTCACCCTCGGCCGGCACGTACCGTGCTGCGGTCTCGAGGTCGCCGATCCTGCGCGGGGTGGTGGGCAGGAGGCTCCGTTGCAGCACGAGCGCTGCGTCGTGGGTGCGGCGAGGGGTGGCCGCGTCGGCGATCGTGGCGACGCGATCGGCGATCTCCCGCAGCGCGGTCACGTCGTCGGCGGCGAATTCACGCGCGTGGGACGCACCCACGTGCAGGACGCCGACGAGGCGAGCAGCCGTCAGCACGGGGACGCCGAGCACGGAGCGGATGCCGGCGGCACGCAGCAGCGGGTTGATGACGGTGTCGCGGGAGACGTCGACGCTCAAGGGCTGACGCGACAACGCGATCTGGCCGGCGAATCCTTCGCCCACGGGAACGCGGGACGCGGCGCGGATCGAGTGCCGGAGTCCGAGGGAGACGTGGGGCTCGAGCACGGTCCCGGACTCGTTCACGAGCAGCAGGGAGGCCGACTGCGTGCCGAGCCGTTCGCGGGCCTCGTCGAGCAGCGCAGTCAGCGCCGGGTCGATGGTGCTCACGGGCCGCGCTTGCGGCGGGACGTCCGGACCCGGGGTGTCCGGCGCGTCGAGGATGCTCACCCCCGGAAGGTACCCATCTCGGACCCACTCAGACGGAGGCGGAGCGGCCGTGACGTCGGATGCACTCCCGTATCGGGATCCAGCGCGGGTGTACGGTCGCCGTCGTGACGACGAAGCGACGCGAAGCCACGCGTGAACGGCTCGTGGAGGCGGCGCGTGAGCTGCTGGCCGAGATCGGCATCCAGGGCGCGACGGTCGAGTCGATCTGCGAGCGGGCAGGGTTCACGCGGGGTGCGTTCTACTCGAACTACGACACCAAGGACGAGCTGATCCTCGAGATCTTCGATCGCGAGAAGGTCCAGATGATCGCGCTGATGCAGTCGGCGGTCGACTCCGAGATGGGCGGCGAGGGCGAGGTCGACGGCGTGCCGGCAGCGCTCCGCGCGGTCGACCGCTTCCTCGCGGCGTACCCGCGCGACCGCAAGAGCTTCCTGGTGCACCTGGAGTTCGTGACCCATGGCGTGCGGGAGCGGGCCGTGGCCGAGGTCTACCGCCAGGTCTGGGTCGAGACCCGCGACGACATCCAGAAGGTGCTGGAGCGCGGGGTCGAGCTGCTGGGCGGCCGGCTCCTGGTGACGGCCGAGCAGGCCGTGACGCTGCTGATCGGTGCCTACGAGATGGCGATGCGCGACGCACTGCTGGAGTCCGACGCCGACGAGGCCGACCTGACCCAGCTCGAGGACCTCATTCCCGCGCTGTTCACCGCGCTCGTCGCCCAGGACTGACCTCAGCCGGACCGATGTCCGACCTCGCTGACACCATGGCCGCATGACGGCGACGAGCACCACCGATGACGCCCTGCAGGCCCTGCGACGGCTCACGGGGCGCGACGACGCCGTGTTCCACGACGGCCAGCTCGAGGCCATCACGGCACTGGTCGACGAGCACCGCCGGGCCCTGGTCGTCCAGCGCACCGGCTGGGGCAAGTCGGCCGTCTACTTCATCGCGACCTCGCTGCTGCGCCGCCGCGGGGCGGGGCCGACGCTGCTGGTCTCGCCGCTCATCGCGCTGATGCGCGACCAGGTGGCGGCGGCGGGCCGCGCCGGGGTCCGTGCCGTGTCGATGAGCTCGGCCAACGCCCACGAGTGGGACGAGGTCCGGGCGCAGCTCGCGGCCGACGAGGTCGACGTGCTGCTGGTCTCGCCCGAGCGGCTGACGAACCCGCGCTTCCGCGAGGAGCAGCTGCCGGAGCTGCGGCGCCGCACGGGTCTGCTGGTCGTCGACGAGGCGCACTGCGTCTCCGACTGGGGGCACGACTTCCGTCCCGACTACCGCCGGCTGGCCGACCTCGTCGCCTCGATGCCGGAGGGCGTCCCCGTGCTTGCCACCACGGCCACGGCCAACGCACGCGTGGTCGAGGACGTCGCCGAGCAGCTCGGCGACGACGTCCTCACGCTGCGCGGGTCGCTGGCGCGCACGAGCCTGCGGCTCGGCTGTCTCTCGCTCGGGTCGGCCCGCGAGCGCCTCGGCTGGCTCGTCTCGCACCTGGGCGACCTGCCGGGCAGCGGCATCATCTACACGCTCACCGTCTCGGCGGCGGAGGACACCGCCCGGCTCCTGAACGAGGCCGGGCACGGCGTCGCGGCCTACACGGGTCGCACCGATCCTGATGAGCGGGCCCGGCTCGAGCAGGCGCTCAAGGACGACGAGGTCAAGGCGCTCGTCGCCACCAGCGCGCTCGGCATGGGCTTCGACAAGCCGAACCTCGGGTTCGTGGTGCACGTGGGCGCCCCGTCGTCGCCCGTGGCGTACTACCAGCAGGTGGGCCGCGCCGGCCGTGCCACCGAGTCGGCCGACGTGCTGCTCCTGCCCGGCCGCGAGGACGCCGAGATCTGGCACTACTTCGCCACCGCGTCGATGCCCACGCAGGCGAAGGTCGACCAGGTCCTCGGCGTGCTCGGTCCTGAGCCGATGTCCGTGCCGGCGCTCGAGGCGCGGGTCGATCTCCGTCGCACCGGCCTGGAGCTCCTGCTCAAGGTGCTCGACGTCGACGGGGCGGTGCGCCGCGTGCAGGGCGGCTGGGTCTCGACGGGGCAGCCCTGGGTCTACGACGAGGAGCGCTACGAGCGCATCGCGCAGGCGCGGCTCGACGAGCAGCAGGCGATGATCGAGTACCAGCGCGCCACGACGTGCCGCATGGAGCTGCTGCAGCGGCACCTCGACGACCCGACGGCCTCGCCCTGCGGTCGCTGCGACGTCTGCGTCGGGCCCTGGTACCCGACGTCCACCGACGGCGAGGCCGTCGCCCAGGCCAACGCCTCCCTCGACCGCGTCGGCGTGCCGATCGACCCGCGCGGTCAGTGGCCCTCGGGCATGCGCAACCTGGGGGTCGAGGTCTCGGGTCGCATCGACGTCGCCGAGCGCCCCGAGGTCGGCCGGGTCGTCGCCCGTCTCACCGACCTCGGCTGGGGTGGCGCGCTGCGCGAGATCTTCGCCGCCGGCGCCGACGACGCACCGGTTCCCGAGGCGCTGCTCACGGCGTCGGCCCGGTCGCTGCGCGACTGGGGCTGGCGCGAACGCCCCGTCGCAGTCGTGGCCGTGCCGTCGGTCAAGCGCCCCCTGCTGGTCGCCTCGGTCGCCGAGGGACTGTCGAACCTGGGCCGGCTCCCGCTCCTCCCGCCGCTCGACCTCACGCCCGGCGCCCCCGAGGCCACCCCGACGGGCAACAGCGCCTTCCGCCTGGCCGCCGTCTGGGAGCGGTTCGTGGCCGGCGACGCCCTCCGGGCCGAGCTCGAGGCCACCCGTGGGCCCATCCTGCTGGTCGACGACCTCGTCGACAGCCGGTGGTCGATGACCGTCGCCGCCCGCACGCTCCGTCAGGCCGGTGCCGACTCGGTGCTCCCGTTCGCCCTCGCCTCGGTCGGATGACGCGCGGCTAGGCTGCGTCCCATGCCCACGCTGCGTGACGTCGTCGCCGTGCTCGACGGTCTCTACGACCCGCGGTGGGCCGAGTCGTGGGACGCGGTCGGCACCGCCGTGGGCGACCCGGACGCCGAGGTGCGCCGCGTGCTGCTGGCGGTCGACCCGGTGCAGGCCGTCGCCGACGAGGCAGTGGCCGGCGGCTACGACCTCGTGCTGACCCACCACCCGCTCTGGCTCTCCGGCGTCACGTCCGTCGCCGCGTCAGACCCCAAGGGCCGGGTCGCGCACACCCTGATCTCGCACGGCATCGCCCTGCACACCTGCCACACCAACGCCGACGTGCCGCCGCTCGGCGTCTCGGCCGCGATGGCTGAGGCCCTCGGCCTGCACGACGTCCGACCTCTCGAGACCGCCCCCGGCGCAGCGCTCGACCTCTGGACCGTCTTCGTGCCGCGCGAGCACGCCGAGCCCGTGCTCGCGGCGATGCACGGCGCCGGTGCGGGTCACCACGACGGCTACGACCTCGCCGCCTTCTCGTGGCCGGGCACCGGGCAGTTCCGTCCGCTCGACGGCGCCCGCCCGGCCGTCGGCACCGTCGGTGAGGTCGAGCACGTCGACGAGGTCGCCCTGCGGCTCGTCGCCCCTCCGAGCGTGCGCGAGACGGTGCGTGCCGCGACGCTCGCCGCGCACCCCTACGAGGTCCCGGCCCTCGACGTCGTCGGTGCCGAGCCGGCGCCCTCCGACCGCGGCACGGGACGCATCGGCACGCTGGCCGAGCCGCTGACGCTGGCGCGCTTCGCCGAGGTCGTCCGTGACGCGCTACCGGCCCACGGCGGTGCCACGCGCCTGGCCGGCGACCCCGACCGCCTCGTCCGCACGGTGGCCCTCTGCGGCGGGTCGGGCGACTTCCTGCTCGGCACGGCCACCGCTGCCGGAGCCGACGTCTACGTCACGTCCGACCTCAAGCACCACGCCGTCAGCGAGCACCTCGAGCGCCCGGGAGCCTGCGCCGTCGTCGACGTCCCGCACTGGGCGGCCGAGTGGACCTGGCTCCCGGTCGCGGCGGCTGCACTCGTCGAACGCCTCGGCGCTACCGTGGAGGCCCACGTGTCGACGATCGTCACCGACCCGTGGACGGCCACGCTCGTCCATCCCGATCTCTCACACCGGAGCCCACGCTGAAAGCCGCACCGCACGACCAGCTCACCCTGCTCGACCTCGCCACCTGTGACGCCCACCTGAGCCAGCTCGCGCACCGCCGCTCGGCGATCCCCGAGCTCGCGATCCTGGCGGAGGCGACGGCCGAGGAGGCCCGGCTCGACGACCGTCGCATCGAGCTCGACACGCTCGTCGGCGACCTGCGTCGCGAGCTGCGTCAGGCCGAGGCCGAGGTCGAGCTCGTCCGCACGCGCCGCACGCGCGACGAGCAGCGCCTGAACTCGGGCGCCGTCTCGAACCCGAAGGACCTCACCAACCTCGAGCACGAGATGCAGGCGCTGGAGCGCCGCATCACGACCCTCGAGGACGACGAGCTCGAGGTCATGGACAAGGTCGAGACCGCCGAGAGCGAGCTCAGCGGGGTGCTGGAGGCACTCGAGGCCGTGCGCTCCAAGATCGCCGAGGTCACGGTCACCCGTGACGCCACCTTCAGCGACCTCGACGGCCAGAGCGGTGAGCTCGCGTCGGAGCGCAGCTCGCTCGCGAGCGGCCTCCCCGACCCGCTCGTCGCGCTGTACGAGAAGGTGCGCGCCCAGTACGGGTCCGGTGCCGCGGCGCTGCGGGCCCGCGCCTGTGAGGGGTGCCGCCTCGAGATCAACGGCGCCGACCTGCGTGAGATCGCCGCGACCCCCGAGGACGAGGTGCTGCGCTGCCCCGAGTGCAGCCGGATCCTCGTGCGGACGGCCGAGTCGGGTCTGTGACCAGCGCGAGCATCGGCGCCGGGTGGCGCGGACGGCTCGACAGCGACCCGACCGTCATGGTGCTCCTGCGCCACGGCGTCACGGTCAACACCGTCCGTCGCCTCTTCTGCGGCAGCGGTGGGTCCGATCCGGGCCTGAACGACGAGGGCCGGGAGCAGGCCGCCCGCGCGGCCGCCTGGATCCATCGTCACCACCAGGTCGACGCCGTCGTCTCTTCGCCGCTGCAGCGCACCCAGGAGACGGCGGGGTTCGTCGCCCGCGAGCTCGGGCTCGACGTCGCGATCGAGGAGGGCGTGGCCGAGGCCGCGTTCGGTGACTGGGACGGGCACACCTTCGCCGAGATCATGGAGCGCTGGCCCGACGAGATGACCGCTTGGCTGGGGTCCACGGCGATCGCGCCGCCGGGGGGCGAGACGTTCGACGCGGTGTACGAGCGCGTCGTCGCGGCCCGCGACCGCATCGTCGAGACCTACGCCGGGAAGACCATCGTGGTCACGAGCCACGTCACGCCGATCAAGATGATGGTGCGGCACGCCCTCGGGGCGCCGATGTCCGCGATCCACACGCTCGAGCTCGCCCCGGCCAGCATCAGCACCGTCGTGTGGTGGCCCGACGCCCTGCCGTCGGTCCGCAACTTCTCCGTCGTGCCGGAGTAGACACCGGCGAAGCCGGTCAGGTCGTCACGACGTCGAGCTGGGTGACGCGCTCGGACCGCTCGACGGTCCAGCCCAGGTCGGACCAGACCTCGACCAGCTCGTCGACCCCGGTCGGCTCGACGCCGGACTGCAGGAGGGCCCGCACGAGCTGACCCTTCGTGGCCTTGTTGAAGTGGCTCACGACCTTGCGGACGCCGTCGGCCTCGTGCAGCACCCGCACGGTCACGGTGCGGTCGGCGATCGCCGGCTCGGGCTTGCCGAGGCCGACGTAGGTGCCCGACCGGAGGTCGACCAGCAGGCCGCCGTCGGTCGCCGCGGTGAGCTCCGCGGGGAGCTTGTGCCGCCAGCGTGAGGCGACGGGGCCGAGCCGGGGGAGCGAGACGTTGCCGGACAGGCGATAGGCGGGGATGGGGTCGTCGATGCGCAGCACGCCGAACAGCGCACTGGCGACGGCCACCGTCGCGGACGCCCGCGCGCGGGCCGTGGGGTCGAGCGTCGCGAGGTCGAGCTCGCCGAAGAGCACCCCGGTGTAGACATCGGCTGCGGGGGCGCACGGGAGCTCCCACAGGCGGGCGTCGGCCTCGATCGCGTCGGACTGGGTCGGACCGAGTCCGAGCACCTCGGCCGCCCGAGCCGCCTTCCCGGAGGCGAGCTTCACGAGCGCGCGGGCGAGCTGGTCGCGCACCGGGTTGAGGCGCGGGAAGGATAGCGTCTCGAGGTCGAGCGCCGGGCCCTCCTCCGGGGGAGTCTTGCCTTCGGACGGGGGCAGCAGCACGAGCACCGGTCGAGCCTAGACGACCAGCGACCAGGCCCAGAGCACCGAGGCGCCGAGGGTGACGAGCAGCGGGGTCGCCAGGAGGCCGAGCCGGTGGAACTCGCCCCAGCCGACGCTCTTGCGACCGCCGGATCCACGCCACAGCAGGTTGGCCAGCGACCCGATCGCGGTCAGGTTCGCCCCGACGTTGACGCCGATGAGCAGGGCCGCGATCGCGACCGGACCCGTGGCCGCGGCGGCCGGGAGCAGCAGGAGCGTCGCCGGGAGGTTGTTGACGAGGTTGGCGGTCACCATGGCGATCAGCGCGATGCCCACCAGGGCGCCCCAGGACGTGTCCTGGGGCAGCAGCTCGGTGACCCAGTCGCCGGCCGGGGTGTCGGCCGCCCAGGTGACGACCCAGCCCCAGACGATCACGAGCGCCGCGAGCGGCAGGTTGGCGGCGACCAGAAGCTCGCGTGCCGAGCTGGCGCGGGTCACGAGGGCGTGCACGGCGATCAGCAGGGCACCGGCCGTCGCGACGATCCACGGCGTCTCGCCGGCAGCCAGTCCGAAGAGCACGGCGATGACCACGCCCGCGGGCACGAGCGGGGTCGCCACCCGCGGACCGGTCGGCGCGGCGGGGGCCGGGTCGCGCCGGCACCACCACGCCACCAGAGCGATCTCGGCGGCGACACCGACGACCCACACCGGGAGCATCAGCCGCGCGAACTCCAGGAACCCCCACCCCATCGCACTGATCGCGAGGAGGTTGGTGAGGTTCGAGATCGGCAGCAGCGTGGACGCCGAGTTGGCCAGTCGCACGCTGAGGAGCGAGCCGCGGCGTGCCAGTCCGGCGGCCAGCAGCACGGGAGTCAGCAGCACGACCGTCGCGTCGAGCGTCAGCACCACGGTGATGCCCGCGGCCAGCAGTCCGGCCGCGAGCGTCAGACGCCGGGGGTCGCGGGACGCGCGGGCGACGTGTCCGCCCCACGCGTCGAACAGACCCTCGTCGGCGCAGGCGCGGCCCAGGACCGTCATGGCCACGAGAAAACCGACGACCTCGACGAGAGAGCCGAGGTCGTGGGTCATCTGGCGAACCTAGCGCGGGCGGTGCGAGCGCTCAGAGCGCGCGAGCACCCTCGACGACGAGCACCACGGCGAAGATCGCGAAGGCGGCTGCGGCGCCGTAGCGGATCGCCTTCTCGGGCAGCTTCTTGCCGAGCACGGCACCCACCACGATCGCCAGGGCGTCGGCGGCGACCATCCCGACCGTGCTGCCGATCCAGACCCCGATCCAGTCGTTGTCGACGGCCAGCGTGATCGTGGCCAGCATCGTCTTGTCGCCCAGCTCGGCGAGGAAGAAGGCGAGGCCGACCGCGAGCAGGGCCCGGCCGCTGGCGTTCTTGGCCTTCTGGGCCTCGTCCTCCGTGAGCTCGTCGCCCCGCAGGGTCCACAGCGCGAACCCGAGGAAGGCCACGCCGGCCGCGATCGAGATCCAGCCCTGGTACTCGGAGAACGCGTCGCCGATCCAGAACCCGATGCCGACCGAGGCGAGGTGGACGATCGCCGTGGCGGCCGTGATGCCGAGGATGACGTCGCGGGCCCGGTAGCGGGACGCGAACGTCATGGCCATGAGCTGGCTCTTGTCGCCCAGCTCGGCCACGAAGATGACGGCCGTGCTCAGCAGCAGTGCGTCGAACATGGAAAAAGGCTCCTCGTCTCCTGGACGAAGAGCCTCGCGCTGACGAGTCCTCGACCAGGGTCGTCATGCAATGACAGCTCTGGTCGAAAGTCTCGTCCGCCTGACCCGGTTCGATCACCGGGACTGGCTCACTGCACCGGAGTCCTGATGGAGCGACTCAGTATGTCGATGCAGCGATTGGGGACTACTCCCTTTCGCTGCGACGACTCTACCGTGCACCCCGGGTGGCGGCGCAAGGAACTGTGGCCGACGCCACGGAGCCACGCGCGTAGGATGGCGTCGCGAATGAGCCGGCCGGGCGGCCGCGGTGTCGCCTCCGGGCGGCGCTGAGGAAAGTCCGGACTCCACAGAGCGACGGTGGTGGCCAACAGCCACCCACGGTGACGTGCGGGACAGTGCCACAGAGAACAGACCGCCGATGGCCCCTCATCTTCGGAGCAGGGGATCAGGCAAGGGTGAAACGGTGAGGTAAGAGCTCACCAGCGGTGCCGGTGACGGCGTCGGCTCGGTAAACCCCACTGGGAGCAAGACCAAGACGATCTTCGGATCTGCGCTGACGGGCTGCTCGTCCGAGGTCAGCGGGTAGGTTGCAGGAGGCGTCCAGCAATGGGCGTCCCAGATGGATGGTCGCCCAGGGCTCCGGCCCAGACAGAATCCGGCTTACAGGCCGGCTCATTCGCCCCACGACGACCGAGGACGACGAACGAGGAGTGCCGTGAACAGCCGACGCTACCTGCGCCGATCCCTCGTCTCGTCGATCCTGCTGCGGGGTCTCGTCGTCGCCCTCGTGTACCTCACGCTGCAGCTGATCACCCCGGCCACGCCCGAGGAGGAGGCGGCCGACGCCCCGGCGCCGACCGAGGCACCGCTGCCGGGCATCTCGTCGGACGAGTTCGAGCAGACCATCGAGGTGCAGGCGGGCAAGTCCGTCGATCGCGCCGTCCAGGTCACGTGCCCCGACCGCATCGAGCTGATCCAGGACCGACAGATGACCTGCCTGATCTCGGAGGCGACCGAGGCGGTCGCGCCGGTCGGCACGCCGATCGGCGACGCGCTCGTGACGATCACCGACCCGAACGAGACCAAGGGCGCGCGCTGGAAGTGGACGGCCGTCGAGCCGTCGGTCTCGGGCCTCACGCCCGAGCCCCTCTGAGCAGATCCGTCACGGGCGGTCAGGGCAGCGTCAGGATCTCCGCGCCCGACTCGGTCACGAGCAGGGTGTGCTCGAACTGGGCCGTGCGCCGACCGTCGCGCGTGACCGCGGTCCAGTCGTCGTCCCACTGGTCCCACTCGATGCCACCGAGGGTCAGCATGGGCTCGATCGTGAAGGTCATGCCCTGCTCGATCACGGTCGTCGCGCTGGGGTCGTCGTAGTGCGGCACGATCAGGCCGTCGTGGAACGCGGGGCCGACACCGTGGCCCGTGAAGTCGCGCACCACCCCGTAGCCGAAGCGGGCGGCGTAGGACTCGATCACGCGACCGATGACGTTGAGCTGGCGACCCGGGCGCACGGCCTTGATGGCCCGCAGCGTGGCCTCGTGGGTGCGCTCGACCAGGAGCCGTGAGGTCTCGTCGACGTCGCCGACGAGGTAGGTCTTGTTGGTGTCGCCGTGCACGCCGCCGCGGTAGGCGGTGATGTCGATGTTGACGATGTCGCCGTCCTCGAGCGGGCGGTCGTCGGGGATGCCGTGGCAGATGACCTCGTTGACGCTGCTGCACAGCGACTTCGGGTAGCCGCGGTAGCCCAGGGTCGAGGGGTACGCGCCGTGGTCGAGCAGGAACTCGTGGCCCACGCGGTCCAGCTCGTCGGTCGTGACGCCGGGAGCGATCGCGGCCTCGACCGCGTCGAGCGCCTGGGCGGCGATGCGGCTGGCGACGCGGATCGCCTCGATCGTGGCGGCGTCGCGCACGAGGGGGCCGTTGTACGGCAGGGGAGCGACCTGGCCGACGTACTCGGGCCGCTCGATGCTGCTCGGCACGGCCCGCTGGGGGCTGATGGTTCCGGGGGTCAGGAGGTCGCTCGGCACCGGGGGAGTCTACGGGGTGCGTGAGGCGCTCCCTGGGGCAGAATGCGGACATGGCCTACTACTTCTGCCTCAAGCACCACACCGTCGAGGGCGAGGACGGCTGCCGCGCGAAGGACCGGCTCGGCCCGTACGACACCGAGGCCGACGCCTCGCGCGCGCTCGACAAGGTGGCCGAGCGCAACGAGGAGTGGGACGAGGATCCTAAGTGGAACGACAGCAAGGGCGAGGACACCACGGCGTGAAGCCCGGCTCGATGAAGCCCGCCACCCGCGCACCGGGTCGCCGCCGCCTCGACCTGGACCGCTCCGGTCCGTGGATCGCGGCGATCGGCCTGCTGGCCGTGCTGTGGCTCGTGGTCTCCTCGACCCTGTACGCCCCGTGGTGGGGCGTCCTGCTGCACCTGGTCGTGCTCGGAGGCTTCGTCGCGCTCTACGCCCGGCGTGTGCGGGAGCGGCCGGCGTCGACGATCTGGATCGCGGTCGCCGCGTTCGTCGCCTGGATCGCCGTCAACGCCGTCGGCGTCCTCCTGCTCGACTGGCGGCTCTGACCCGCTCCGACGTCAGGAGTCGAAGGTGTGCTCCGGGCCCGGGAAGGTGCCACCGGCGACGTCGGCGGCGAACTCCTTCGCCGCGGCGTCGACGATCGAGTGCAGGTCGGCGTAGCGCTTCACGAACCGGGGGGCGCGCCCCGTGCGCAGGCCGAGCATGTCCTGCCAGACCAGCACCTGGGCGTCGCACTCCGGACCGGCGCCGATGCCGATCGTGGGGATGCGCAGCTTCTGCGTGATGTCGGCCGCGATGGGGCCCGGCACCATCTCCATGACGACGCCGAACGCGCCGGCCTCCTGCACCGCGATCGCGTCCTGCATCAGCCGGTCGGCGGTCTCGCCGCGGCCCTGCACCCGGTAGCCGCCGAGCGCGTGCTCGGACTGCGGGGTGAAGCCGATGTGGGCCATGACGGGCACGCCGCCCTTGGTCAGCAGCTCGATCTGCGCGGCCATCTCGGCGCCGCCCTCGAGCTTGACGGCGTGGGCGCGGCCCTCCTTCATGAACCGCACGGCCGTGTCGTACGCCTGCTCCGGCGAGCGCTGGTACGAGCCGAACGGCAGGTCGGCGACGACGAGGGCGCGGTGCGCCGAGCGGGTGACGGCGCGCACGAGGGGCAGGAGCTCGTCGACCGTGACGGGCAGCGACGACTCGTAGCCGTAGACGTTGTTGGCGGCGGAGTCACCGACGAGCAGCACGGGGATGCCGGCGGCGTCGAACGCGCCGGCCAGGTACTGGTCGTAGGCCGTGAGCATGCCCCAGCGGTGGCCGTCGGCCTTCCACTGCTGCAGGTGGTGGGTGCGGACGCGCTTCACGGACGGATCGGTCGTGGGACCGCCCCCGTAGGGGGACGTCTCCTCGGCCGGGACCTGGGCAGGGGTCGGCTCGGTCATGGAACTGCCTTTCTCTCTCGCAGCCTCGGAAGAGGTCCACGGAACTGATCCAGCGTCGCACACCACCTGGTCTGCGGGTAGGTGACGGGCGTCACGCGTCGGCGGCGATCCGGAACCCGGTGTGGCCCAGCGACGTGTCGGGGGTGTTCGCGGTGCGAGCCGACGTCCGGTACCGACGGCAGTACGAGTCGTGGCAGAGGTAGGAGCCGCCGCGGAGCACGGGTCGGGGGTCGAAGGACGAGAACGGGCTGGAGGTCCACTCCCAGACGTTCCCGGTCGTGTCGTGCAGGCCGTAGGCGTTGGGCGAGAAGGTGGTGACGGGCATCGTGCCGACCGCTCCGTCCGGCACCGGGAAGTCCCCGACGAAGGTGTTCATGCGCGCCTCGCCGCCGGGCTCGCGCTCGGCGCCCCACGGGAACGGCTGCTGCACGAGTCCGCCGCGGGCCGCCCACTCCCACTCCAGCTCGGTCGGGAGGCGTCCTCCGGCCCAGAGGGCGTAGGCGGTCGCGTCCCGGTGCGAGACGTGCGTGACGGGGTGGTCGGCCCGGTCGTCGACGTGCGAGCCCGGTCCCTCGGGGCTGCGCCAGGTCGCACCCGGAACCACGTGCCACCACGGCGTCGCCGCCACGGCGCCGCGCGGCTCCGCGTCGGGGGCGACCATCGCCTCGAACACCAGGGAGTCGCCGAAGTGCTCGGCGTCGGTCGTGTGACCGGTGTCGTCGACGAAGGCGGCGAAATCCACGACCGTCACGGTCGTGGCACCGATCGCGAACGCTGCGACCTGAACGGCCCGCACCGGCGACTCGCCGTCCTGCGGGTAGGCCTCAGGGGAGTCCGAGCCCATCAGCAGCTCGCCCCCGGACAGGTCGACGAGCCCCCTCGGCCGTGCGCCACGCACGGCGTCGCGGCCGGGCTCCGGGACCGCCGCCGATTCCCGGTCCGCCGAGGGTCCGCAGCAGCTGCTCACGCGCTCGATCCTAGGTCGCCGCCCCGTCTCACGGACCAAGATGCGCGGCGAGCACCCTCGTCACGGTGTTACTCCAGAGACATGACGTCTGCGACCCGCCGCCCGAACATCGTCCTGATCCAGGCCGATCAGCTCGCGGCAGCGGCGCTCGGCGCGTACGGCAACGCCGTCGTGAAGTCGCCGCACCTCGATGCGCTGGCGGCTGACGGCGTCACGTTCGACCGCGCCTACTGCAACTCGCCGCTGTGCGCGCCGTCGCGCGCGTCGATGATGACGGGCCTGCTGCCGTCGCAGATCGGTGCGTACGACAACGGCTCGGACTTCCCGGCCTCGATCCCGACCTTCGCCCACCACCTGCGCAGCGCAGGCTACGCGACGACGCTGGTCGGGCGCATGCACTTCATCGGACCCGACCAGCTGCACGGGTTCGAGGAGCGGCTGACGACCGACGTGTACCCCGCGGGCCTCGACATGGTGCCCGACTGGGACCTGCCGGGGGAGGAGCGCCTGCCCTGGTACCACGACGCCGGCAGTGTCTTCACGGCCGGAACGAGCCGCGCGACGGTGCAGCAGGACTTCGACGACGAGGTGCTGTTCCGCACGCTGCGCCACCTCAACGACCGCGCCCGCGCCGACGACGGACGGCCGTTCCTGCTGGTGTCGTCGTTCATCCACCCGCACGACCCGTACGAACCGCCGGTCGAGCACTGGAACCGCTACGAGGGCGTCGAGATCGACGCGCCGCGCGTGAGCGCCGAGGCGGTCGAGCAGCTCGATCCGCACAGCGTGCGACTGCAGCAGATGTCGGGCTTCGACGTGAAGGTGCCGGACGCCGACCAGGTGCAGCGTGCGCGTCGCGCCTACTACGCGTGCGTCAGCTACGTCGACGACCACGTGGGCCGGATCGTGCAGCGCCTCGACGAGCTGGGCCTGCGCCAGGACACGGTGATCATCGTGACCTCCGACCACGGGGACATGCTCGGCGAGCGTGGGCTCTGGTACAAGATGTCGCCTTTCGAGCAGTCGTCCCGGGTGCCGCTGATCGTCAACGCGCCGTCGCGGTTCGCGACGCGCCGGGTCGACGAGCCGGTCTCGCTGATCGACGTGCTGCCGACCCTCGTGGACCTCGCGGGAGCGGCACAGGTCGCCGGGCCGGGCCGCAGCCTGGTCGGTGACCTCGAGGCACGCCCCGTCGTGATCGAGTACCTCGCGGAGGGCACGACCCGCCCGCACGTCACTGTGGTGCAGGGCCGTTTCAAGTACGTGCGCTGCCCGGGCGACCCCGACCAGCTCTTCGACGTGGAGGCCGATCCCGACGAGCTGACGAACCTCGCCGACGACCCGGCTCACGCCGGCGTGCTCGGCGAGCTGCGTGCCGAGGTGGCGGCCCGCTACGACCTGACCGCGCTGGAGCGCGACGTGCGCCAGAGCCAGGCTCGCCGTCGGGTCGTCCACCGGGCGCTCACCAGCGGCGCACCGACCGCCTGGGACCACCAGCCGCCGGTGCGACCGGACTACGTGCGGGGCGACTTCTGGACTGCGCTCGAGCGGGGGCGGCTCACAGCGACTCCCTCCACCGGGTCGTGATCGGCAGTCGGCGGTCGCGCCCGAAGTTGCGGCGGCTGACCTTGGGTCCCGGCGGGTACTGACGACGCTTGTACTCGGCCTTGTCGACCAGGGTCACGACCCGCTCGACGAGCGCGGGGTCGAATCCCTCGGCCACGACCTCGGCGGCGCCCAGGTCGCGCTCGACGTAGGCGTCGAGCACGGCGTCCAGCACCTCGTACGGCGGCAGCGAGTCGGTGTCGAGCTGGCCCGGGCGCAGCTCGGCCGACGGCGGCTTGCTGATGGCGTTCTCGGGGATCGGCGGCGTCTCGCCCCGCTGCTCGGCCCAGGCGTTGCGCCAGCGCGACAGCTCCCACACGAGCGTCTTCGGGAGGTCCTTGATCGGGGCGTACCCGCCGACCGCGTCGCCGTAGATCGTGGAATACCCGGTGGCGAGCTCGGACTTGTTGCCGCAGGCGAGCACGAGGTGGCCGTGCTGGTTCGACAGGCCCATCCAGATCACGGCGCGGATGCGGGCCTGGAGGTTCTCCTCGGCCAGGCCGTCGAGGTGCAGCGACTCCTGGATCGTGTCGAAGATGCCGGCGATCGCCACGTTGTCGAGCGTCAGGCCCGTACGACGAGCCAGCTCGCCGGCGTCGCCGAGGCTGTGCTCCGTGGACCACGCGCTCGGGTTGGAGACACCGAAGACGTTCTCGGCCCCGAGGGCGTCGACCGCGATGGCGCCCACGAGGGTCGAGTCGATGCCGCCCGACAGGCCCATCAGCACGGTGCGGAAGCCGTTCTTGCGCACGTAGTCGCGCAGGCCCAGCACGATGGCCTGGTAGCGCTCGCCGGCGTCGTCCCAGCGCTCGGCGATCTCCGGCCGCAGCAGCACGTCGGCCGTCTCGGCGGGCTCGGTCGAGATGATCGTGCGCTCGACCCGAAGGCCGTGGAACCGGGTGCCGGGCTCGGGCATGGGCGCCGTCGCTGCCGGCAGGTCCAGGTCGACGACGAGCAGCTCCTCGACGAACTGCGCGGCTCGGGCCACGAGCTCGCCGGCCGAGTCGACCACGAGGGAGTCGCCGTCGAAGACGAGCTCGTCCTGACCGCCCACGAGGTTGACGTAGGCGAGCGCGCACTGACCCTCACGGGCGCGACGGGCGCAGAGCTCGAACCGGGTGTCGTCCTTGGCTGCCTCGTACGGCGAGCCGTTGAGCACCACCAGGAGCCCGGCTTCCGCGGCGTCGGCCGCGGCGGACGGACCGTCCTGCCAGATGTCCTCGCAGATCGCGATCGCCACGTCGACGCCCTTGACCTGCACGACCTGGGTCTCGTCGCCCGGCACGAAGTGCCGGAACTCGTCGAACACGCCGTAGTTCGGCAGGTGGTGCTTGTCGTACCGCGCGACGACACGGCCGCCGGTGACGACGGAGGCCGAGTTGGTCGGCTGGTTCTTCGGGACGCCGAGCCGGTCCGGCAGGTTCTCGAGCGTGGCCTCCTTCGCGGTGCCGAGATGACCCACGACCACCACGAGATCACCGAGTCCCTCGTCGACCAGACGGGTCGCGAGGCCCGTGACGGCGGTCCGGGACGCCTCGATGAAGGTCGAGCGGTAGGCGAGGTCCTCGATGGGGTAGCCCGTCAGGACCATCTCCGGCGTGACGAACAGGTGGGCGCCCGCGACGTGCGCGGCCCGGGCCTGCTCGACGACGGCATCGGTGTTCGCGGCGACCGCGCCGACGACGGGGTTCATCTGGGCGAGGGCGAGGCGCAGTCGGGGCACGGCACGAGCCTAGCGAGGTCACGACGCGCGGATTCGGAGGTTGGCCACCGTTCCCCGGAGTGTGACGAATAGTCCTACGGTCAGCGGCGACGGTGGGCGTATCTCGCTCCGAGCATCGGACGTAGTTCGCCGGACAGCATCGAAGGCGGCATCGCCATGAAACCCACGCGAACTCGAAGACGGGCAAGGGTCTCCGCAACGATCGGTATCGTCCTGTCGTTGTGCCTCTCGGGACTGCACGCGCCTGCAAGCGCCGATCCACGCGCCCCTCACGACAACTTGGTCGACAGAGTCGCAGAAGCGACGAACTTGGCGGGTGAGCCTCCCGCAGCGCCGAACCCAGCGGTGGACGTCCCGGAGCAAGGTGACTCGGACATCTCCATCGCGGGCGACGACGGGGTCGGAACGCTCGGCATTCCGGCTAGCGGGCACGGCGTGGCCGCCGGCGACGGTACGACCCTGTTCGATGGAACGGCACCTCACTCAGGCATCGCGGTCCAGACGACCGAGACTGGGGTGAGGGCTGTCATCGACGTGCAGTCGCCCGACGCTCCTGAGTCGTTCGACTTCGTGCTGGGCGGTGACATCGTCAGCCTCGTTCTCGAGGAGGACGGCAGTGTTACGGCGTTTAACGCCGGCGGCGTTGCGGTAGGCCAGGTCGCGACACCCTGGGCATACGACGCTGAGGGTGCGGCTGTGCCGACTCACTACGTCGTGAGCGACACGACGCTGACGCAAGTTGTCGAGCACAGGGACGGAAACTTCGTCTACGGAATCACAGCAGACCCGCGGGTGACCTATGGGTGGGGCGTCTACTTGAACCTGCGTGGTTGGGAGGTCAAGGCCATTGCTTCTGTCTCCTACACGACGGGGGCCGTCGCGTCCCTGTTGGCGTGTAGCGCCAAAGGTCTTCCGTCCATTCTGGGAAAGCTGGTGGACGTTGCGTGCAAGGTCGTCGGCGGCGCGAGCCTGCTCTCGATCGCCAGGGGTCTGACGAGCATCGCGAAGTCCAGAGCGGTCACGGCTAACGGCTGTTATCAGACCAAGATCGTGCCGCCGAACCGCAAGCTCGAGCAGGTCGCCCTCAAGAACTGCACAGGATGAAGAGTTCAATGTCCAACCGAAGACCAGCCGTGGAGCACCCCGTCATCCTCGTCGTCGGATCCGTCGTGGGCGGAGGGGTGGCCATCGCTGCAGACCTTGCGTGGTGGCAGGCGGGCGCTATCTCCCTGATCTTCTGCACGATTGCAGAGCTGGTGGTGCGGCGCATCGGCCGTGGCGAGTCCTGATCTGGGCATCGGTCCGGAAACGTTCCGCGACCGCCTCACGGGGAAACATGGGCGTAACAATCGCCGTGCGAGACTGACGCCATGGGTAAGCAGGAAGCCTTCGTGCTTCGGGCGCTCGAGGAGCGCGACGTCCGTTTCGTCCGGCTGTGGTTCACCGACGTGCTGGGGTCGCTGAAGTCGGTCTCGATCGCCCCGGCGGAGCTCGAGGGGGCCTTCGCGGAGGGCATCGGCTTCGACGGCTCGTCGATCGAGGGCTTCGCCCGCGTGCACGAGGCCGACATGTTGGCCAAGCCCGATCCGTCGACCTTCCAGATCCTGCCGTGGCGCGGCGAGACGCCCGCGACGGCGCGCATGTTCTGCGACATCCAGCTGCCCGACGGCACCCCGTCCTTCGCCGACCCGCGCCACGTGCTGAAGCGGGCCATGCAGAAGGCCGCCGACGCGGGATTCACGTACTACACGCACCCCGAGATCGAGTTCTACCTCTTCAAGGGCAAGCCGGCGGCCGGCGGCCAGCCCGTCCCGGTCGACGACAGCGGCTACTTCGACCACACCGCCCAGGGCGGTGGCGGTCAGGACTTCCGCCGCGAGGTCATCACGATGCTCGAGAGCATGGGCATCAGCGTCGAGTTCAGCCACCACGAGGGTGGTCCGGGTCAGCAGGAGATCGACCTCCGCTACGCCGACGCCCTGTCGATGGCCGACAACATCATGACGTTCCGCACCGTCGTGCGGGAGGTCGCGCTGACGAACGACAAGTGGGCCTCGTTCATGCCCAAGCCGTTCACCGACCACCCCGGCTCCGGCATGCACACGCACGTCTCGCTGTTCGAGGGCGACGAGAACGCCTTCTACGAGGCGGGCGCCGAGTACCAGCTGTCCGGCACGGGGCGCGCGTTCATCGCCGGCGTGCTGCGGCACTCCGCCGAGATCGCCGCCGTCACCAACCAGTGGGTCAACTCCTACAAGCGTCTGGCGGGCGGCGGTGAGGCGCCGAGCTACATCTGCTGGGGCCACAACAACCGCAGCGCCCTCGTGCGCGTGCCGATGTACAAGCCGCACAAGAGCGGCTCGGCGCGGGTCGAGCACCGCGGCATCGACGCCGCGTGCAACCCGTACCTCGCCTTCGCCCTGGTCCTCACGGCCGGCCTGAAGGGGATCGAGGAGGGCTACGAGCTGCCTCCCGAGACCGAGGACGACGTCTGGTCGCTCTCGGAGCGTGAGCGCAAGGCGCTCGGCATCCCCTCGCTGCCGCAGAACCTCGACGAGGCCATCCACATCATGGAGGGCAGCGACCTGGTCGCCGAGACCCTCGGTGAGCACGTGTTCGACTTCTTCCTGCGCAACAAGCGCCAGGAGTGGCAGGACTACCGCACCCAGGTCACGCAGTTCGAGCTCGACAAGCTCATGCCCATCGTCTGACGGTCGCCTCTGGTGCGGCGGTGGATCCACCACCGTTTGACCGGCCATGCGGGGTGGCGCGGTGGATCTACCACCTTCTGAGCGTTCTTTCGGTGGCTGAGGCACCGCCCATCGGTGGGTGGGTCCCATTTGGTGGTGGATCCACCGCCCCAGGGTGTCGCCGATCGCCGTTTGGCGCCGGAGCGCTTGTCTGAGGCCAAGCGGCATGGACCAGAGCCGCGGGGTTTCGGGTGTGCGATGACCGCCGGCTCCCGTCGAGACGAGGCGGTGGATCCACCACCGTTTGACCGGCCATGCGGGATGGCGCGGTGGATCTACCACCTTCTGAGCGTTCTTTCGGTGGCTGAGGCACCGCCCATCGGTGGGTGGGTCCCATTTGGTGGTGGATCCACCGCCCCAGGGTGGAAGGCTGGTCGGAGCCGCGGTCACACTGTCGTAATCTGATCCGGTGCCCTCTGCGTCTCTCGACCTGTCGCGACGCGGCTTCCGCAACGCCGACGCCGCCACGGCCCACCTCGCCGACCTGGGTGACGTCGACACGTTGGTGGAGTCGGGGCTGATCGACCAGATCGCCGCGGTGGCCTCGCCCGACAGCGCGATCGCCTCGCTCGCCGCGATCGCCCGCTCGATGGGCGCCGACCGGCTCCGCGCGAAGCTGGAGGATGCGGAGCTCCGCTCCCGGCTGCTCGTGGTGCTCGGCACCAGCGAGGCGATGGGCGACTTCCTGGCACGACACCCCGAGCACGTCGACGAGCTCGCGGCCGACCAGCTCGACCTGCGGCGCCGCGAGGCCGACGCGATGCGCGCCGAGCTCGCCGAGGCGACCGACGCGACCGAGCTGCGCGTCACGTACTACCGCCAGCTGCTCTGCACCATCGCGCGCGACCTCAACGCGTACTCGACGTTCCGCGAGACGTCCTCGGAGCTCTCGGACCTCGCGGTTTCCACGCTCGAGGCCGCGCTGAAGATCGCGCGGTCCGAGGAGGGCGACGCCGACCTGGTGCGTCTCGCCGTCATCGCGATGGGCAAGACCGGCGGCCACGAGCTCAACTACATCAGCGACGTCGACGTGATCTTCGTGCACGAGGTGGTCGAGGGCGCCGACGACCAAAAGGCCCTGCGCGCGGCCAACCGGCTCGCCTCGGCCACGATGCGCATCTGCAGCGAGCACACGAGCGAGGGCACGATCTGGGAGGTCGACGCGAACCTGCGTCCCGAGGGGTCACAGGGCCCGCTGACCCGCACCGTCGCGAGCCACGTCGCCTACTACGAGCGCTGGGCCACGACCTGGGAGTTCCAGGCGCTGCTCAAGGCGCGCTTCGCGGCCGGTGACGCCGAGCTGGGGGGCGAGTACCTCGCCGCCGTGCAGCCGATGGTGTGGGAGGCCAGCACGCGCGAGAACTTCGTGTCCGACACCCGTGCGATGCGCCGGCGGGTCATCGACCACATCCCCGCCGCGCAGCGCGAGCGCCAGCTCAAGCTGGGCAGCGGTGGGCTGCGCGACGTCGAGTTCGCCGTGCAGCTGCTGCAGCTCGTGCACGGTCGCGCCGACGAGTCGCTGCGCAGCCCGACCACGCTCGACGCGCTGGAGGCGCTGACGCGTGGTGGCTACGTCGGCCGTCGCGACGGCTCGGCGCTCGAGGAGGCGTACGAGTTCCTGCGCACGCTCGAGCACCGCATCCAGCTCTTCCGACTCCGGCGCAGCCACATCGTCCCCGACGACGAGGAGGACCTGAGCCGCCTCGGGCGCAGCATGGGCTATCGCGTCCAGCCGGCCGAGAACCTCGTGTCCGAGTGGCAGTCGCACCGGCGCATCGTCCGCCGGTTGCACGAGAAGCTCTTCTACCAGCCGCTCCTGGAGGCCGTCGCCGCACTGCCGACCGAGGGTCTGCGGCTCTCGCCGGAGGCCGCCCGCGAGCGTCTGGTGGCGCTGGGCTTCCGCGACCCCAAGGGCGCCCTCGCGCACCTGGAGGCGATGACCTCCGGCGTGGCGCGACGCAAGGCGATCCAGCGGGCGCTGCTGCCGGCCATGCTGGCGTGGTTCAGCGAGTCGCCCGACCCCGACGCCGGCCTGCTGGCGTTCCGCTCGATCTCCGAGAGCCTCGGCGAGTCGCACTGGTACCTGCGCAAGCTGCGCGACGAGGGCGAGGGTGCCGAGCAGCTCGCGCGCCTGCTCTCCTCGAGCCGGTACGCGGCCGACCTCATGGTGCGCAACCCCGACGCCGTGGCGCTGCTCGGCGACGACGCCGAGCTCGTGCCCCGTGACTACGAGCGCATCCACACCGAGATGGAGCTCGGGGCCAAGCGGCACGCCGGCGACGCGAAGGCAGCCGTCCGCGCGATCCGTCGCATCCGCCGCCGCGAGCTGTCACGCGTCGCGATGGCCGACGTCCTCGGACGGCTCGACATCGTGACGGTCGGCCACGCCCTCTCGGCCGTGAACGCGGCGACGATCGGGGCGGCGCTCTCGGCGGCGACCCGCGAGGTCGAGACCGAGCGAGGCGAGATGCCGACGCGCATGGCCGTCGTGCTGATGGGGCGTCTGGGTGGCCGCGAGGCCGGCTACGGGTCCGACGCGGACGTCATGTTCGTGCACCAGCCCCTGCCCGGCGCCGAGGAGAAGGCCGCCTCGACGGCCGCCACCGCCGTGGCCACCAAGCTGCGCGAGATGCTGTCGGTGGCGGGGGAGGACCCGCCGCTCGAGATCGACGCCGAGCTGCGTCCGGAGGGTCGCAACGGGCCGCTCGTGCGCACCTTCGCGTCGTACGAGGCGTACTACGCCAAGTGGTCGGCGGTGTGGGAGGCGCAGGCGCTGCTGCGGGCCTCGCCCGTCATCGGCGACCCCGACCTCTGCGAGCGCTTCCGCCACCTCATCGACCCCCTGCGCTACCCGGAGGGTGGGCTCGACGAGAGCGCGGTGCGCGAGATCCGGCGGGTCAAGGCCCGCGTGGAGTCCGAACGCCTCCCGCGCGGAGCCAGCCCGAACACGCACCTCAAGCTCGGTCGCGGCGGCATCGCCGACGTCGAGTGGACGGTGCAGCTCCTGCAGATGCGTCACGGCCACGAGGTCGAGGGCCTGCGCACGACCGACACGCTCGACGCGCTGCACGCCGCGGCCGGCGCCGGGCTCGTGCAGGCCGAGGACGCGGCCATCCTCGAGGAGGCGTGGCGCCTGGTCAGTCGCATTCGCAACGGGGTCGTGCTGATGCGGGCCAAGCCCGCGGAGTCGATGGTCGAGCAGGCCGGCGAGAAGGCGGGGCTCGCGCACCTGTTGGGCTACCGCCAGGACGAGAGCGAGCGGATGGTCGACGACTACCTGCGCATCACCCGTCAGGCCCGCTCGGTCATCGAGCGGGTCTTCTGGGGCGAGTGAGCTAGCCGGCCTTCTTGATCTCGGGACGCACCGTCCGGCGGTGGGCCTGGGCGCGGAGCACGTGCTCGCGCTCGGTGGCGTTGAGACCACCCCAGACGCCGTACGGCTCCTGCACCTGCAGGGCGTGCTCGAGGCACTCCTTGACCACGGGGCAGGCGCCACAGAAGGACTTCGCGGCGGCCTCTCGGCGACGACGCCGCGGACCACGCTCGTGCTCGGGCGGGAAGAACGTCTCAGGATCGGCCGCGTTGCAGGCGCCCAGGTACTGCCACTCGTAGGACTCCTGCCGCGGTGCGGGGAGCCGACTGATGCTGGCCATGAATCTCCTCCTGTGCTCGCCTTTCAGAGGTGATTCGCCGCCCGGAGGTTCCCGGATTGGCTGGCCTTCCTGAGGATTCCCCGAGAGTGGGGAGCGTCAGCGGCGCTGCATCTGGATCTGCACGACGTCGAGGTAGCCCGTCGCGAAGCCCGCCTCGCAGTACGCGAGGTAGAACTCCCACATGCGACGGAACGTCTCGTCGAAGCCGAAGTGCGAGATCTCGTCCCAGTTGGCGTTGAAGGCCTCGCGCCACAGGTGCAGCGTGCGCGCGTAGTGGCGGCCCAGCGGCCGCCGGGACGTGACCTTGAGGCCCGTGTGCTTCGCGAGCGACAGGTCGATCGCCTTCTCCGACGGGATGAGCCCGCCCGGGAAGATGTACTTCTGGATCCAGCCGTAGGAGCGGCGCGTCGAGCGGTAGCGGTGGTGCGCCATCGTGATGGCCTGGATCGACACGCGTCCACCCGGCGCCAGCAGACGATCGATCGTCTGGAAGTACGTGGGCCAGAACTCCTCGCCGACCGCCTCGATCATCTCGCAGCTCACGATCGCGTCGTACGTGCCGGTCTCGGCCTCGGGCACCTCGCGGTAGTCCTGCAGGCGGATCTCGATGCGGTCGGCGACGCCGGCCTCCTCGAACCGCTGCTGCGCGAGCGCAGCCTGCTCCTGCGAGAGCGTGATCGTGACGACGGTGGCGCCGCGCTGGGCGGCCCGGATGGCCAGGGAGCCCCAGCCGCTGCCGATCTCGAGGACCCGCGAGCCCTCGGTCACGGCGGCCTGGTCGAGGATGCCGTCCATCTTGCGCACCTGCGCGGTCTCGAGCGACTCGTCGTCGTCGGCGAACCACGCCGAGGAGTACGACAGCGTCGGGTCGAGGAACCGCGTGAAGAGGTCGTTGGAGAGGTCGTAGTGGGCCTCGATGTTCGCGCGCGATCCCTCGGTGGTGTTGCGGTCCGAGCCGGGGAGGTCGATGTCGACCAGTCCGCGGAGCTTCTGCAGCGGTGCGGGCACGAGCTTGGTCAGGCGTGCCGCGAACGGCGTCAAAAGCTCGGCCAGGTCGGTGTCGGGACCGGCGGACCAGTCACCGACCATGTAGGCCTCGCCGAGTCCGATCTTGGTCTGGTCGCCGATGCGGTTGAACAGACCGGCCGAGCTGGCCACGGCGAGCTCGGGGGACGTCGCGTCACCCTTGCCCCACGCGGTGCCGTCGGGGAAGGTCACGCGCACCGGCATCTTGCGCACGGCGCGCTTCATGAGCGACTTCGCGACGCGACCCTTGAACGGGGTGTCGGGAGTGTCCGACAGCTCGGGCCAGGCGTTCTGGTCCGGGGCGGGCAGCGCGGTGCGGTTGGTGGGCACGAGGTCCGTGGTGGAGTCGGTCATGAGGTGCCCTCCTGGGGGTCATGTGTGGGGCGGGTGACGAGGGGGAGACGGCGCAACCAGAGGTAGACGCCATGGAGTCGGATCAGCACGCTGGTGCGCTGGGTCATGAGGGGCTGGGTCACGACGGTGCGCAGCACCTGACCTGCCGAGGCCCGTCGGGGTGCGCCGTCGAAGGTCGCGGCGAAGGCCGTGCGGCCGTCGCGCTTGAGGACGATCGTCGTCGTGACGCGGTCCTCGCCGAGCTCGAAGAGCAGGTCGTAGTGACCGTCGACCTCGTAGAAGGGGGAGACGTAGAACGCCTTGTCGACGCGCGCCTTGCCGGCTGCGTCGGGCTGGAGGAAGTACGCGTGACGCTCTCCGTAGGTGTTGTGCACCTCGGCGACGATGCACCGCACTCCGGTGTCGTCGATGGCCCAGAACACGCTCAGCGGGTCGAAGACGTGGCCGAGCACGCGGGCGTTGGCGAGCATCAGGATGCGGCAGTCACTGACGTCGACGCCCTGGGTCGAGCAGTACTGCTCGATGTTGGCGCGGATCGTCGCGCCGGGGTCGCCGATGTGGTCGGCCGCGCGGAACGTCGCGAACGGGCGCAGCCAGAACGGTACGCGCGGCATCGCGTCGAGGTCGACGAGCCACTGGTACACGCGATGGCGGAACTTGTGGTCGACCGGGCCCTTGCGCGCGTGCGAGACGGTGCCGTGCACGAGGGCAGGCAGCGAGGGCAGGGCGACGGTGGAGCTCACCAGGTCGCCCCGAGGGCACGGGCGGCTGCGATGCCGGAGCGGCAGCCGTCCTCGTGGAAGCCCCACCCGTGGTACGCGCCGGCGAACACCGTGTCGGCGCGGTTCAGGGCCGGGAGGTCGCGCTGGGCGGCGACCGACTCGGGCGTGTAGAGCGGGTGCGTGTAGTGCATCGTCTCGACCGTGGTGCCGGCCGCGAGGCGCTCGGTGCCGTTCAGCGTGACGAGGAACGGCGGGGCGTCCGTGAGCCCCTGCAGCCGGTTCATCCAGTACGTCACCGGCGTGGCGGCGTCGCTGGGCTCGCAGGCGTCCATGCGGTAGTTCCAGGCCGACTTCGCCTGCTCGGCCTGCGGCAGGAGCGCCGTGTCGTGGTGCAGCACGGTCTCGTTGCGCGAGTACCCGAACGCGCCGAGCGTGCGGACCTCGTCGTCGGTGGCGTCGGTCAGGAGGGCGAGGGCGTCGTCGGCGTGCGTGGCGATGACGACCCGGTCGAACTCGTGCGTGGCGCCGGTGTGGTCGGTCAGGAGCACGTGGTCGGGCTTGCGGCTGACCGCCGTGATGCGGGTGGAGCGCCGGACGTCACCGATCTCCTCGGTCACGCGGTCGACGTAGGTGCCGGAGCCGCCGACGACCGTGTACCACTGCGGCGATCCCTTGATCGACAGGAAGCCGTGGTGGCGCAGGAACTCGAAGAGGTAGCGGGCCGGGTAGAGGCGGGCGTCGTCGTTGCTCGACGACCACACGCAGGCCACGACCGGGATCGCGTAGTGGCGCAGGAAGTACTCGTCGAAGTCGTGCTGACGCAGGAAGTCGCCGTAGGTGAGGACCTCGCCGTCGGCCGACTCGTCGGGGGTCTCGAGCAGGGCCAGCGCCGCCTTCTGGAAGCGCTTCACGTTGAGCAGCATCCGGATGTAGCGGGGATCGGCGAGGCGACGGCGCTGGGCGAACAGGCCCTTGCCGCCGCGACCGCCGGCGTACTCCAGTCCGCAGCCGTCGCACCGGATGCTCATGCTCATCTCGGTGGGTCGGATCTTCACGCCGAGCTCGGCGAACAGGCGCTGCAGCTCGGGGTAGTTGCGGTCGTTCAGCACGATGAAGCCCGTGTCGACCCGGTGGGTGCGACCGTCCTCGGCCACGTCGTGCGTGTGGGCGTGTCCGCCGAAGCGGTCCTCGGCCTCGAACAGGGTGACGCGGTGCGTCTGGCGCAGGGCGTAGGCGGCAGTCAGTCCCGAGATGCCGGAACCGATCACTGCGACAGAAGACGTCATGCCAGTAATTCGTTGTCAGTCCGCAACCGGATGGGTCCGGGTGCTGTGATCGGTGTCGCTCCCGGCCGTCATGCGGTCAAGTGTTCCGCACCTTCGGCAGACGCGCGAGCCGCTTCACGCTTCGCGCGACGCAGGGCCTTGCTCTCGGGGCTGTTGCCGACGAGATAGGGATCGGACGGCTTGGCGCCGTAGGCCCCGAGCTGGCGGGCGACGCTCAGGAGCTGCTTGCTCAGGCGACCGGTGTTGTAGGGCAGGTTGTGGCGCTCGCAGATGTCGCGGATCTCACGGGCGACCTCGGGGTAGCGGCGCGCCGGGATGTCCGGGAACAGGTGGTGCTCGATCTGGTGGCTCAGGTTGCCGCTGAGGATGTGGAACGGACGGGTGCCGGAGATGTTGGCCGAGCCCAGGAGCTGGCGGAGGTACCACTGGCCGCGCGACTCGTTCTTGGCCTCGTCCTCGTCGAAGGTCTGCACCTCGGCGGGGAAGTGGCCGCAGAAGATGATGAGGAAGGTCCAGATGTTGCGGATGATGTTGGCGGTGAAGGTCGCACCGAGCACGGCGAGCGGCGCCCACCAGCCGACCATCGGCACGAGGGCCAGCGCGAGCACGGGGAACGCGACGTAGTCCTTGAACACCTGGCGGCGGGTCTTGGCGAGCGCCCGCTTCTTGCGCGCGAGGAACTCCTCCTTGGACATGTCGCCCTTGAGGTAGTCACCCAGCTCGAGGCCGTGGTACATCACGCCCCACTCGAAGAACAGCATCAGCAGGGTGGCGGCCGGGAGGTTGAAGCGGTGGTTCGGGTACCACGGCTGCGCCTCGTCGATGCGGAGCAGGCCGTAGCCGATGTCCTTGTCCATGCCGTGGATGTTCGTGTACGTGTGGTGCAGGTAGTTGTGGCCGTGCTTCCAGTCCTGCGCGGGGGCCACGTTGTCCCACTCGTAGCGCTTGCCGTCGATCAGCGGGTCGTTCATCCAGTCGTACTGGCCGTGCATGACGTTGTGGCCGATCTCCATGTTCTCGAGGATCTTGGAGAGGCCGAGCAGCATGATGCCGGCGACGAACGTGGGCCAGAAGAACGGCGTGAAGATGCCGATGCGGCCGAGGATCTCCGACCACTGCTGGATGCGGATGATGCGACGGATGTAGTTGGCGTCGGCCTGGCCCAGCGACTCCAGCGTGCGGAGCCGGACCGCGTCGAGCTCGGTGCCGAAGGAGTCCAGCTCCTCGCGGCTCATGATGTCGAGGCCGATCGTGGCCTGGCGGCCGGTCGCGTCGGACAACGGCGCGGGCGCCTGGTTGTGGCCGGTGGCGTCGTAGTGGACCGGGATCGTGGTGCGCTTGTGGCTCATCGGATCACCTTTCTCGAAAATCTGGAGGTCTCAGAGGGCGACGGCGACGTCGCCGACGGGCACGTGGACACAGGGCTTGATGGTCTCGTCGGTGTTGGCGTTGATCTCGCCGCTGATGACGTGGCGGACGGCGCCGTGCAGCTTCTTGATGGCGCAGGTGTTGCAGACGCCCATGCGGCAGCCGTACTCGGGCGTGAGCCCGGCGGCCTCGGCCTGCTCGAGGATCGTGTTGCCGGAGTTGGTGGCCTCAGACCCGGAGCGGTCGAAGGTCAGGGTGCCGCTGGCCGCGGCAGCCGCGGCCTCCAGCAGGGCGGGGTCGATCGTGGGGACCTTGAAGTACTCGAACCGGACCTGGTCGGCCGCGTCCTGCTCGGAGTACGCGTCGCGGACCGAGGCGATGAGCCCGGCCGGTCCGCACACGTAGGTGAGGGTCGTGGCGGGATCGATGCCCAGGTGCTTGAGGTGGTCGACCGAGAACCGGCCGGTCAGCTCGGCGCCCTGTTCCGGTTCACGCGTGTACACGCGAACGACGTCGACGTCGGGCAGGTCGTCCCACCCGTCGAGCTGCTCGGTGAACATCTCGTCCTCGCGGGAGCGGGCGTAGTGCAGGAAGGTGATGCGACGCGGGCGGATCGCGTCGGAGTCGAGCAGGGTGCGCAGCATCGACATGACCGGCGTGATGCCGGAGCCGCCCGACAGGAGCAGCAGCTCGTCCGGCAGGCCGGCCGGCAGCACGAAGTCGCCCTGGGCCTGCGAGAGGTAGACGAGCTCGCCCGAGGCGAGGCGGCTGTTGAGGAAGCGGGAGACGAATCCGTCGGGGTGGGCCTTGACGGAGACGCTGAAGTTCCGGCCCTTGGCAGCGGCGGAGCTCGACACCGAGAAGACGCGGACCTTGCGCACGCCGTCGACCTCGACGCCGAACTCGACGTGCTGTCCGGGGGTGAAACCCTTCCAGGCACCGTTCGGGCGAAGGGTCACGGTCGTGGCGTTGTCGGTCTCGCGCTCGATCCCGACGACGCGGGCGCGCACGGCCTCAGCGGTCCAGAGGGGATGGAGCTTCTCGAGGTAGTGGTCGACGTGGTGCGGCGAGGTGACGCTGCCGACGGCACGCGACGCGAGTGCGGTGCGGACGACTCCCATCGGACTCTCCCTTCCTCAGTGAACATGCGTACACTGAAATTGTGGTCCGATGAGCGCCGCTTGGCAAGTTCGGTGTTTCGTGACCTGAGACACCCGACGCGTATCGAGGCTCTGACCAGCGCCGATGCGACCAGTGCTCAGGAGATCCCTAGGATGGTGGCCGTGAGTGAGACGCCGTCGCGGCAGGAGCAGAAGGGCCGCACGCGTGAGGCGATCCTCAACGCGGCGCTCGAGCTCTCGAGCACGCACGGGTTCGCGCAGATCAGCCTGCGGCAGGTCTCGCGTCAGGCCGGCGTCGTGCCGACCGCCTTCTACCGCCACTTCGAGTCGATGGACGAGCTCGGCCTGGCGCTGGTGGAGCGCTCGTTCCTCACGCTGCGCACGATGATCCGGGAGGCGCAGCGCGACCCCCAGGTCTTCGAGAACATCATCGACGCCTCGGCCGAGGTCCTCGTGCGGGTCGTGAAGCAGAACCGGATGCACTTCGCCTTCGTGGCCCGAGAACGTGCCAGCGGCTCCGCCGCGGTGCGGGAGGCCATCCAGCGGGAGCTCGAGCTGTTCATCTCGGAGCTGGCCGTCGTCCTGGCGCGACTCCCCAACATCGAGACGTGGTCGAGCGAGGACGTCAAGCTGGCGGCGGGTCTGTTCGTGCGCAACATGGTGTACCGCGCCGAGCAGGTCGTGCAGATGCCGGAGGGGCGCCCCGACCGCGAGGAGGAGATCACGCGGAAGGCCCGCCGCGAGATGCGCCTCATCGTCCTCGGCTTCGAGGCCTGGGAGAGTTGACCCTCCAGACCGAGATGAGGATCCCATGTTGCGTACACAGTTCACGGAGGCGTTCGGCGTCGAGCACCCCATCGTGCAGGGAGGCATGCAGTGGGTCGGCCGGGCCGAGCTCGCCGCCGCGGTCTCCGACGCCGGTGGCCTCGGCATCATCACGGCCCTGACCCAGCCCACGCCCGAGGCGTTGTTCAGCGAGATCCGCCGCGCCCAGGACCTCACCGACAAGCCGCTCGGCGTGAACCTCACGATCCTTCCGACGATCGACCCGCCGCCGTACGACGAGTACCGCCGTGTGATCGCCGAGGCCGGCATCACGATCGTCGAGACGGCCGGACAGAACCCGGAGCCGCACATCCCGTTCTTCCACGACCACGGCATCAAGGTGCTGCACAAGTGCACGAGCGTGCGCCACGCGCTCAAGGCCGAGAAGGTCGGCGTCGACGGCGTCAGCATCGACGGCTTCGAGTGCGCCGGGCACCCGGGGGAGGACGACATCCCCGGGCTCGTGCTGATCCCCGCTGCCACGAGCAGGTTGACGATCCCGGTCATCGCGTCGGGCGGCATCTCCGACGAGCGCGGCCTCGTCGCGGCCCTGGCTCTCGGGGCCGACGGGGTCAACATGGGCACGCGCTTCATGAGCGTGCAGGAGTCGGCGATCCACGCCGACGTGAAGCAGCGCATCGTCGACGCCTCCGAGCGCGAGACCGAGCTGATCTTCCGTCCGCTGCGCAACACCGCACGCGTGGCCCGCAACGAGGTCAGCACCAGGGTCGTCGAGATGCTCGACGAGGGTGCCCAGTTCCCCGACATCCAAGAGCTCGTCGCGGGCGCCCGGGGCCGGAAGGTGTACGAGGACGGCGACCTCGACGCCGGCATCTGGTCGGTCGGCATGGTGCAGGGCCTGATCGAGGACGTGCCCACGGCCAAGGAGCTCATCGAGCGCATGGTCGCCGGTGCCGAGGAGATCATCCGCGGCCGTCTCGGCGGATTCATCACGGCCTGAGTCGTCGTGAGCGGGAGCAGCGCGCGGCAGCAGGGCGTCCTGTCGACCTGGAACGACGATCGCGGCTTCGGCTTCATCGCGCCCGCGGCCGGAGGACCTCGGGTCTTCGCCCACGTCTCGGCGTTCCCGAGCGGTCGCCGTCCGACGGCCGGTCGCGTCGTCACGGCCACCTTCATCGCCCTGGCGATCCTCGTGGAGCTCCAGCGGCTGCCGTTGGCCGTCTTCGTCGCCTACGGCCTGGTGAGCGTCCTCGCCTTCCTGATGTACCGCGCGGACAAGCTGGCGGCCAGGCGCGGCGCCCAGCGCGCCCCGGAGCGGGTGCTGCACCTCGCGGGTCTGCTCGGAGGCTGGCCGGGAGCACTGCTCGCCCGCCACCTCCTGCGGCACAAGACCGTGAAGCAGCCCTTTCGGACCGTCTTCTGGCTCACGGTCTGCGTCAACGGCGCCGTCCTGACGGCGTTCGTCGTCAGCTCGTGGCCGCGCAGCTGATGCAGGTGCGGGCGACGGGGCGCGCCTCGAGTCGTCCCTCGGGGATCGTCGACCCGCACCGCTCGCAGACGCCGTAGGTGCCGGCGGCGACCCGCTCGAGGGCGGCGTCGATCTCGGCGAGGTGCCGTTGCGCCTGGCCGAGGAGGGCGTCGGTCTGCGAGCGCTCGAAGGCGATCGTGGCGCCCTCCGGGTCGTGCTCGTCGTCGGCGTTGGAGTCGCGCGACGCGGCGACCACCCCGTCGAAGTCGCGCGTCAGGGCCGTGATGCGGCCCAGCGTCAGCTCGCGCTCGGCCGCGAGGCGTCCTGCGGCTCCGGTCATGGGCTCATCGTGACGGACGCACGGTGACGGGCCGGTCCGCTACGATACGTCAGACATATCGAGTGTCGTCGCGTGGAAGGACCCGCATGAAGATCCGTGGAGCCGTGCTGGACCGCATCGGAGATCCGTCGCCCTTCGAGGACTCCCGCCCGGTGCGGGTCGTCGACCTCGAGCTGGCCGAACCGGGTCCGACCGAGGTGCTCGTCGCCATCGAGGCCGCGGGGGTGTGCCACTCCGACCTGTCGGTCGTCGACGGCAACCGGCCGCGGCCCGTGCCGATGCTGCTGGGGCACGAGGCCGCCGGTCGCGTCGTCACGGTCGGTGCCCAGGTGTCCGGACTCGCAGTCGGCCAGCGGGTCGTCATGACGTTCCTGCCCCGCTGCGGGGAGTGCGCGGGCTGCCTGACCGACGGCCTGGCGCCGTGCCAGCCCGGCTCGGTCGCCAACGGTGCCGGGGTCCTCCTGGCCGGCGGCAGCCGCCTGCGCGATGGCGTCACCGAGGTGGCCCACCACCTCGGGGTCTCGGGCTTCGCGACGCACGCGGTGGTCGACCACCGTTCCCTCGTGCCGGTCGACGACGACGTGCCGGCCGACGTCGCCGCCGTGCTCGGCTGCGCGGTGCTGACCGGCGGGGGTGCCGTGCTCAACGTCGCGCGGCCGCGCCCCGGCTCCTCGGTCGCCGTCGTCGGCCTGGGCGGCGTGGGTCTGGCGGCAGCACTCACGGCCCTGGCCCACGAAGGCGTGCGGGTCATCGGCATCGACCCCCTCGAGCACAAGCTCGCCGCTGCCCGCGACCTGGGCGTTAACGAGACGTACACGCCGGCGGAGGCGGCCGCGCAGGGCGTCAAGGCCGATGCCGTGATCGAGGCCGTCGGCCGAGGCGTGGTGTTCGCCTCCGCACTCGCCCTGACGGCCCCCGGTGGGCAGACCATCACGGTCGGCCTGCCCACACCCCAGGAGACCGTGGAGATCTCACCCTTGGCCCTGGTGGCCGAGGGGCGATCGATCGTGGGCAGCTACCTCGGATCGGCGGTGCCGGCCCGCGACATCCCGCGGTTCGTCGAGCTCTGGCGGGACGGGAAGCTGCCGGTCGAGCGGCTCATCAGCTCGACGATCGCCCTCGAGGACGTCAACCGGGCGATGGACCTGCTCGCGAGCGGGGCCGAGCTGCGCCAGCTCATCCGCTTCGACACCGGCGAGGCGACGGCATGAGCAGCGTCGCCGCCTACATCGATGCGCTGCTGGCCGGTGCTCCGGGCGACCTGTACGTCGACGGCGTGTGGCGGCCTGCCTCGTCGGGCGATCGGTTCGTCGTCTCGGACCCGGCGACAGGCCAGCCGATCTGCGAGGTCGCCGACGGCGGCACCGCAGACGGTTCGGCGGCCCTCGATGCCGCCGACCGTGCGCAGGAGGCCTGGGCCGCGGTGCCGGCTCGCGAGCGCTCCGACCTGCTGATGGCCGCGTTCCACCTCCTGCACGAGAACGCGGACGCGTTCGCCCGGCTCATCACGGCCGAGATGGGCAAGTCGCTGGCCGAGGCCCGCGGCGAGGTCACGTACGGGGCCGAGTTCCTGCGCTGGTTCGCCGAGGAGGCCGTGCGGGTGGACGGCCGGTCCGGCGTCCTGCCGAGTGGCCGACTGCGGATGCTCGTGGACCAGCGACCCGTCGGCCCGTGCCTGCTCATCACGCCGTGGAACTTCCCGCTCGCGATGGCGACGCGCAAGATCGGCCCGGCCCTCGCGGCCGGTTGCACCGCGGTCGTGAAGCCCGCCGAGCTCACGCCCCTGACGACGCTCGCGCTCACCAAGGTGCTCGAGGAGGCCGGAGTGCCCGCGGGGGTGGTCAACGTCGTCACCACCGCGGATCCCGCGGCGGCGACGGGCCACCTGCTGGCCGACCCGCGCCTGCGGAAGCTCTCGTTCACGGGATCCACCCCGGTGGGCAAGCGACTCCTCGCGGCGGCGGCCGAGGGCGTGCTCCGCTGCTCCATGGAGCTCGGCGGCAGCGCCCCGTTCATCGTGTTCGAGGACGCCGACCTCGACGAGGCGGTCGCCGGCGCGATCGCGGCCAAGACGCGCAACATCGGCGAGGCCTGCACCGCCGCCAACCGGTTCCTCGTGCACGAGTCGGTGCAGGAGCCGTTCGTCGAGCGGTTCGCCGCGGCGATGGGCGAGCTCGTCGTCGGTTCCGGCACTGCGCACGACACGGACCTCGGCCCCTTGATCGACGAGCGCAGCCGTGAACGGGTCCACGCCCTCGTGACCGACGCGGTGGCGCAGGGTGCCCGCGCCGTGGTGGGCGGCAACCTGCCCGACGGGCCGGGCCACTTCTATCCCGCGACCGTGCTCGACGGCGTGGCGCCGGACGCTCGCGTCGTGACCGAGGAGATCTTCGGTCCGGTAGCACCGGTGCAGACCTTCGCCGACGAGGACGAGGCGGTGCGCCTCGCGAACTCCACGCCGTACGGACTCGTCGGCTACGTCTACACCCGCGACCTCGACCGCACGCTGCGGTTCGTGCCGCGCCTGCAGCTCGGCATGGTCGGCGTGAACACGGGTGTGGTCTCGGACCCGGCGGCACCGTTCGGCGGCGTCAAGGAGTCCGGGCTCGGGCGCGAGGGCGGCCGTGAGGGCATCGCCGAGTACCTCGAGCACCAGTACGTCGGTATCGTGCGCTGATGACGGAGGACGCGAAGGCCCACCTCACGCTCTACCTGACCCAGGTCAGGGAGGCCCTGCTGTGGAAGCTCGAGGGGCTCGACGACTACGACGTGCGCCGACCTCTGACCCCGACGGGCACGAATCTTCTGGGCCTCGTCAAGCACGTCGCGGCCTGCGCCGCCGATTACTTCGGCCTGGTCTTCGACCGGCCGTTCCCCGGCGACCTGCCGCTGAGCGACGACGACCCCCTGATCGACCTGTGGTGCCCGGCCGAGGAGACGCGCGCGGACGTGCTCGACCTCTGGCACCGTGCCTGGGCGCACGCCGACGCGACGATCGCTGAGCTGCCCCTCGATGCGCCGGGACGGGTGCCGTGGTGGGGCGACCGTGGCGAGGTGACGCTGCACCGCATCCTCGTGCACATGAACGTCGAGCTGGCCCGGCACACGGGCCAGGTCGACATCCTGCGCGAAGGCCTCGACGGCTTCACCGGTATGCGCGCCGACGTCGACAACATGCCGGACGACGTCGACTGGCCCGCCCACGTCGAGCGGGTGGAGCAGGCGGCCCGGCTCAGCCGATCGACCTGATGGTGCTCGACCCGTCGGCGGTGAGCTCGATGTGCACCTGCGACGGGATCTGCTCCTTCATCGCCTCGACGTGGCTGATGAGGCCGATCGTGCGGCCTCCCTCACGCAGCGAGTCGAGCGTCTCCATCGTGACCGCGAGGGTCTCGGGGTCGAGCGAGCCGAAGCCCTCGTCGATGAAGAGGGTGTCGAGCCGCAGGCCTCCGGCGCGCGACGTGACGACCTCGGCGAGCCCGAGCGCGAGGGCGAGGGACGCCTGGAACTTCTCGCCGCCCGACAGCGAGCTGGGGGAGCGGGTGTCGCCCGTGTGGGCATCGAGGACGGTGATCTCGAGGCCTGAGGTGCCGGCGGATGCCGCGTCGTCGGAGTACCGCAGCTCGTAGCGGTGGCCCGTCATCGTGGCGAGACGGAGGTTCGCGGCGCCCAGGATGTCCTCCAGCTCGGCGACGAGGGCGAACGTCTCGAGCGGCATGCGGAGCTGGTTGGCGCCGTAGCCGCGCAGGGTCTGGTCGAGCGCCGCCACGGTCTCGTAACGGGTGAGCTGTTCGGCCGAGGCCGCCACGGCGGTCGTGATCTCCGCGGCCAGTGCGACGTACGACTCGAGGCGCCCCTGCTGCGAGGCGCGCTCCTCCCCGGACGCCGTGGCGAGGGCTCGCGCCTCGTCGCGTGCGGCGCGCGGGGTGTCGACGTCGACCGGCTCGTCGGGAAGGTCGGCCAGGCCGGGCTCGGCCAGCGTGCTCTCCGCCGCGAGCAGCGCCGCGTCGTGCTGCGCCACCACGCGCTCCAGACGATCCACCTCGGGTGCCGGCTCCACGGCGGCCTCGACCTCCTCGGGCGAGGAGAAGCCGCCGTCGGCGAGCGCCTCGTCGATCGCGGTCTGCGTCATGGCGACGGCGTCGCGACACTCCTCCAGCCGCTCGGTGGCCGCCACCAGCGCGCGCACGGCCGCGTGGTCGTCGCGCAACGACGCCCGGACGGCCTCGACGGACGCTGCCTCCCCGCGAGCCCCGGTGACGACGGCCTCGGCGTCGCTCAGGCTGGTTCGGGCAGCCGTGGCGATGCCGCCGAGCCGCTCGCGCTCGGCGTCGATGCCGGCGAGGTGGGTGTCGATCTGGTCGAGCGTGGCGCGGAGCGTCGTCGACTCGGTCTCGAGCGCGGCGCGGTGGCTCAAGGCGAGGCGGAGCTCGGCCAGCGCCGTGGTGGTCTCGTCGACCGACGAGGTCAGCTCGGTGCTGGTGCCCGCGGCCTGTCGCTCGGCCTCCTGCAGGGACGTGCGCAGTCGCTCGAGACCGGCCGAGGCTGCGGACAGGGCGCTGCGCGCATCGGCCTCGGTCTGCTCGGCCGCGGCGACGTGGGAGTCCTCGACGTGGTCGTCGGTCGGCTGGGCCGGGAGCGGGTGCTCGGTCGCGCCGCAGACGAGGCACGCCTCGCCTGGGACGAGCTCACGAGCGAGCACGGCCGAGTACCCGTCGAGCTGGCGGCGACGGAGCGCGTTGACCACCCGCTCGGCCTCGTTGGCCGTCTCGGCGAGGTCGAGGTGCTGGCGCTCGGACGTCGCGAGGCGCTGGCGCAGGTCGTCGGCCTCGGCGGCGCGAGCCTGCCGCTCCCGCAGTCGCTGCAGCTCGGCCTCCGTCGCGGCGTGCCTGGCGCCGAGGTCGGCCGTCGACTCCAGCTCGGCACGGATGCCGTCGAGGCGATGGACGGTGTGCTCGCGCTCGGTGCGACGGTGGTCGATGTCGTGGCCGAACGTCGTGAGGGCTTCTTCCGCGGCGGCGGCACGGGTGCGCAGGTCCGGCAGGCGGCCTTCGAGCTCGACGGCGCTGGACAGGGCGCCGATGTGCTCGGCGAGCTGGTCGGCGCGCTCGCGGAGCTCGTCGAGGCCGGAGGGCTGCTGCGGAAGCCGGTGCTCGAGAGCCGTGCGGGCGATGTCGTGGGCCTGGTCTGCGGCGATCGCGGACTCGGTGGCCTGACGGTGCCGCACGACCGCCTGCTGGGCGAGGGCGGCGCGACGCGCCGCGGCGATCACGTGACGGTCGAGGTCGACCGAGGCCTGCTGCTCGAGCAGCAGGGTCCGTCGCGCGCCCGCCTCGCGGCGGCGATCCTGCCGCTCGGCTGTGGAGCGGGCGGTCTGGAAGGCCTCCTCGACCGTGGCGAGGTGGAGCCGGTCGGCCTCGGCGCGGGTCGTGACCTCGTCCAGCACCCGCTGCTGCTCGCGGACGACCTGGTCGGCCCACGCCGTGGTGCCGGCGACCTCGGGCGCCTCGGTGCCGGACTGCTGGGCGAGGGTGCCCGCCTTCGCGGCGATCGTGGTGAGGACCTTCTCGAGCTCCTGCTTGGCGAGGCGAGCCCGATCCTGGACGGTGGCGGCGTAGGTGTCGAACCGCTGCGTGCCGAAGAGCCGGCGCAGCAGCTTGCGACGTGTGTCGCTCTTCGCCACCAGGAACTCCTGGAACTGGCCCTGGGCCAGCAGCACGACCTGGAGGAACTGGTGCGCGTCGATCCCGAGCAGCTGCTGCACGTGGGCCTCGGCGTTGCCGATCTTGGTCTCGAAGACCTCGAACCCACCGGCGGCCTCGCGGCTGAGCTCGATGCGCGCCGACTGGGTCGTGAATCCGGTGCCGACCTTCTTGGGTCGCGCGAACGACGGCGAGCGCCAGACCCGGTAGCGGGTCTCGCCGACGGTGAGCTCGACCGTGACCTCGGTGGCCACCCCGGGGGCGAGGTACCGGCTGCGGATCTCCTCGTCGATCTTGCCGCCGTAGCGGGGCACCGTGCCGAACAGCCCGTAGGTGAGCGCGTCGAGCACCGAGGACTTGCCGGCACCGGTTCGACCGGTGAGCAGGAAGATGCCGTCGTCGGCGAACGCGTCGAAGTCGACCGTGACCTCGTCGCGGTACGGACCGAAGCCCGACATCGTGACCGAGTGGATCCTCACGCGGGGTCCTTGGTCGCGCCGTGGGCCAGGACGTCGTCGACGATGTCGCGCTCGGCGGGGTCGAGGCCCGCGCCGCGCACCCGGCCGAGGAAGGTGTCGACGACCTCGAGGTCGGTCTTGCCGTGCACCAGCTCGCGATACGCACGGTCGCCGCCGAGCGGCGTGGCGAGCGAGACGTACTCGAGGTGCGCGCAGTGCGGGAACCTCGCCTGCAACCGGCGCATCGCGTCGCGCTGACGGGTGGGATCGGTGAGCCGCGCACGGATCCACGAGCCCTCGTGCTGGGCGTGCGCCGTGTCGGTCAGCAGGGCGTCGAGGGTTCCCGTGAGGGTGACGAGGCGTCGCGGCACGGCGAGGTCGACCCACACGACGGAGGCCAGCCCGCCGGCGTCGAGATCGACGAGCCACGCCCCTCGCGGCTTGGACTCCTCGGAGAACGACAGGTGCAGCGGTGCCCCGGAGTACCGCACGTGCTCGGAGAGCACCGAGCGGCCGTGGATGTGACCGAGCGCGGCGTACGTGACGCCGTCGAACGTCGGCACCGGCACGCGGTCGACACCGCCCACGTCGGTGCCGCCGACGATGGCGCGCTCGGACTCGCACGACTCGCCCTCGGCCCCCGCGACGAAGGTGTGCGCCAGCACGACCGACCGACCGCCGCGTCGAGCGGCGTCGGCCCGCACGAGGCGCATCGCCTCGCCCACCGCGTCGGCCTGCGACCGCAGGGGCTCGACGTCCCACACGTGCCGCAGCCGAGCCGGCTCGAGGAAGGGGATGCCGTAGAGGTGCACGGGGCCGTGCTCGTCGGTGAGCGTGACGGGCGAGGTGATCTGCTCGGGCCGCGTGATGACGTGCACGCCGGCCGCCGACACGAAGTCGGACATCGAGCCCAGGCGCGTGGGGGAGTCGTGGTTGCCCGCCGTGACGACGACCTCGGGGCCCGCGTCACGGATCAGGCGCAGGCTGCGGTTGAACACGCCGATGGCCTCGGCCGACGGGGTGGAGGAGTCGTAGACGTCGCCCGCGACCACCACGACGTCGACGCCCAGCTCGGCGACCGTGGCGGCCGTCTCGGCCAGCACGGTCTCGAGCGACTCCAGCGTGGAGTGGCCGTGGAAGGTGCGGCCCACGTGCCAGTCGGAGGTGTGCCAGATCCGCATGCCTGAACCCTAGGCGGAGGCACGGACATCGTGAGGACCGGGAACATCTGCGCCGGTCGGTGCGTCTGAGCGTTGTCGGGCCGGCCCACCGGGGAGCCGGCCAGGCCATCGGGGCCGATGGCGGGGCCGTACCACTCGGGAGCGGTCCCGCCACCGGTTCACCCACCACGATCGGAGCCGTCATGACCCGCCTGAACAGCCTCTTCGCCCAGGTCTACACGACCTCGGCGATCCTCGCGTTCGTCGCGACCTTCCTGCCGCTCTGGTCGTCGCCCGACGTCGAGCTGTTCGACACCATGAGCCTCTGGGAGGGCGCCGTCATCGGCAACCACGGGGGCGACATCGCCGCGTTCGGGCTCATGCTCGCGCTGCTGCTGGTGACGTCGTTGGTCGCGAGCGCCGTGCTCGCCGAGTCGGTGCCGGTGCTGCCGGGCATCGCGGCGGTGCTGAGCCTGCCGGGCGTCTACCTGCTGCTCACCAAGCCGTACAGCAGCACGCCGGAGCCGAGCCTCGGCACGGGCGGGGCGCTGATGCTGGCGCTGGCGTTCGTGGTGATCCTGACCGCGATCTCCCACGTGTGGGCCTGGGTCCTGGCGAACGACGAACGCCGGGAGCAGGTCACCCCGCTCCCGGCGCCGCCGGTGTGACTCAGCCCAGAACGATCAGCGGGGCGCCATCCGGATCGCACCGTCGAGACGGATGGTCTCGCCGTTGAGCATCGGGTTCTCCACGATGTGCGCGGCGAGCTGACCGAACTCCGACGGCTCGCCGAGGCGCGAGGGGTGCGGCACCTGCTGGCCGAGCGAGTCGCGGGCCTCCTGCGGCAGCGAGGCGAGCAGCGGCGTGTTGAACAGGCCGGGCGCGATCGTGTTGACGCGGATCTGCAGCTTCGCGAGGTCACGCGCGATCGGCAGGGTCATGCCGACGACGCCGCCCTTGGACGCCGAGTACGCGGCCTGGCCGATCTGGCCGTCGAACGCCGCGACCGAGGCGGTGTTCACGATGACGCCGCGCTCCTCGCCGACCGGGTCGAGGCCGGCGATGTGGGCCGCGGCGAGCCGGGTGACGTTGAACGTGCCGATCAGGTTGATCTCGATGATGCGCTGGAACTTCTCGAGCGGGTACGGGGCGTTGTCGCGGCCGACCGTCTTGATCGCGTCGCCCGTGCCGGCGCAGTTCACGACGATGCGCAGGTCGCCGAGCTCGGCGGCGGCGTCGATCGCGGTCTGCACCTGCTCGGCGTCACGGACGTCGGCGCCGACGACCCGCACGGAGTCGCCGAGCTGAGCGGCGATCTCGTCGCCCGCGCCGGGCAGGTCGAGGACGACGGCCTTGCCGCCCTTGGCCACGAGGGCCTCGACGGTCGCGCGGCCGAGGCCGGAGGCGCCACCGGTGACGAGGGCGACAGTGTTCGAGATGTCCATGATGAGGGTCCTCGCTCTAGGGTTCAGGCAGACGATCGCTGGTACAGTCAGCGGTGACTGTAACAGGTCGCGCGATCAGCTCGCGACCAGGATCGAGGTGTGATGAGTCCGTCCGAGCAGGCGTCCGACCCCGGGCCCGATGCCGACGGCGAGATCGCGTACTCCGACTACGCGGCGCGCAGCCGGGTGACCCAGCAGCACCTCCTCGACACCGCGGTGGAGGTGCTCATTGAGCACGGCTACAGCGGCGCCTCGACGCTCAAGATCCAGCAGCGGGCCGGCGTCAGCCGCGGACGACTGCTGCACCAGTACCCGCACCGCGACGCCCTGCTGGTCGCCGCGGTGCAGCACATCGCCGAGGGGCGCGTGCTGGCCACGCACAGCAGCAGCGGCTGGCCCACCGAGCCCGCCGAGCGCGTGCGTGCCGCGATCCGCTCCATGTGGTCGACGTACCACCAGGGCTACTTCTGGGCCGCCACCGAGCTGTGGCTCGCGGCGCGCCAGAACACGGCCCTGGCCGAGGCCCTGCGCCCCCGCGAGCACGCCCTCGGTGCCGCGATCCGTGAGGCCGTCGACCAGCTCTTCGGCCCCGAGGTCACGGCGCACCCGCGCTACTCCTCGCTCCGCGAGGTGCTGAACTCGAGCATGCGCGGCGTCGCCCTGACGTACTCCTTCGACCCCCGCGACCCCGAGGTCGACACCTACCTCACGACGTGGACGAACCTGGCCCTCCGGGAGCTCGACCTGCTCACCTAGCCAGGTGGCGGCTGATGACGAGTCGCTGGATCTGGTTGGTGCCCTCGAAGATCTGCATGACCTTGGTCTCGCGCATGTGGCGCTCGACCGGGAAGTCCTTGGTGTACCCCGCGCCGCCGAGCACCTGGACCGCGTCGGTCGTGACCTTCATGGCGTTGTCGGTCGCGACGAGCTTCGCGATCGAGGCCTGACGTCCGTACGGCCGGCCGGCGTCCTTGAGACGGGCTGCCGCCAGGTAGGTCGCCCGAGCGGACTCGACCGCGGCGGCCATGTCGGCCAGGAGGAACCCGAGGCCCTGGTGGTCGATGATCGCCTTGCCGAACGCCTCGCGCTCCTTGGCGTAGGCGATCGCGGCGTCGAGCGCCCCCTGCGCGACACCCGTGGCGACGGCAGCGATGCCGAGGCGACCGGCGTCGAGACCGGCGAGCGCGATCGGCAGGCCCTGCCCCTCGGCGCCCAGGCGACGTTCGACGGGGATGCGCACGTCGTCGAACAGCATCGTCGTGGTGGTCGACGACATCAGGCCCATCTTCTGCTCGGGAGTGTCGGCGCTGAGGCCGGGGGTGTCCGCCGGGACGAGGAAGCAGGAGATGCCCTTGCCGCCCTCGTCGCTCGTGCGGGCCATGACCTTGTAGAAGTCGGCCTGCCCGCCGTGGGTCGTCCAGGCCTTCGCGCCGTTGAGCACGTACTCGTCGCCGTCGCGCACGGCCTTCGTGCGCATCGCGGCCGGGTCGGAGCCCGCGTGCGACTCCGAGAGGCAGTACGCGCCGAGCTGGTCGCCGGCGAGCATCTCGGGCAGCCAGCGCTCCTTCTGCTCCGCCGTACCCTGCTCGAAGAGTCCGAAGCAGCTCAGGGCGTGCACGCTGACGCCCACGCCGACCGCGGCCCAGGCCGAGGCGATCTCCTCGACGACCTGGAGGTAGACCTCGTACGGCTGCTCGCCGCCGCCGACCGCCTCGGGGTACGGCAGGCCCAGCAGTCCGGCACGCCCCAGCGTGCGGAACACCTCGCGGGGAAAGCGGGCCTCGCGGTCGTACTCGTCGACGATCGGCCGCAGCTCCTTGTCGACGATGTCGCGCGTCAGCGCGATCAGGTCCTCCGACTCCTCGGTCGGCATCAGTCGCTCAGCAGGCACGGGGCTTCTCCTTCACTCGGCGTGCATCGCACGGCTTCACTCGGCGTGCATGGCACGGTGGATCATTCCGGAGCCGCCGAGGGCGAGGCCCCCGTCGACGCTGAGGACGACCCCGGTCACGTAGGCGGACTCGGGCGACGTCAGCCACGTGACCGCGTTGACGACGTCGTCGGTGGTGGCGAACCGGCGCAGGGGCACGGCCTCGGTCCAGGCGTCGACCGCGGCCTGCGTCGGGGCGAGGCGGCGCATGCCCTCGGTTCCCTCGACCGGGCCCGGCGCCACGGAGTTGACGCGCACGCCCTCGGGCCCCCACTCCATCGCGAGCGTGCGGGTCACCTGGTCGATGCCGGCCTTGGCCGCGCCGACGTGGATCTGACCGGGCACGGGAAGCCACGACTGGGCGGCGCTGATGTTGACGATCGAGGCCCCGGGCTTGCGCAGGTGGTCCCACGCGCCGCGCATGACGTTGAAGGTGCCGAGAAGGTCGATCTCGACGACGGTGCGGAAGCCGTTGGGGCTCAGGTCTGCGGCGGGGGAGACGAAGTTGCCGGCCGCGCCCGACACGAGGGCGTCGATCGGCCCGTGCTGCTCGGCGGCCGAGGCGATCGCGGCGGCGACGGCCTCGGCGTCACGCACGTCGGCGGCGTAGCCGAGCGCGCCCTCTCCGAGCGTCGCGAGGGCGGCGTCGACCTTGTCCTGGGAGCGGCTGAGCACCGAGACGGACCAGCCGCGCTCGGCGTAGGCGCGCGCGATCGCGAGGTTGATGCCGCTCGTGCCGCCCGCGACGAAGGCGTGATCAGTCACGAGGACTGTCCCTTCTGCAGCTCGGCACCCATCGCGGCGATGAGGGCCTCGAGCCCTCGCAGCGGTCGGGCCATGACGGTGAAGTCGGTGATGAGCCCGTCGGCGTCCCACGACACGATGTCGACGCCGTGCACGTCCTTGCCGTCGATCGTGGTGGTGAACTCGAGCACCGCGGAGTCCTCGTTGAACCACTCGCGGTGGTAGGTCAGGCCGGGCCCGAGCACCGCGAGCGCGGCCCAGAGGTAGGCGAACGTCAGCGCCGGACCCTCCTGCGGCGTGTGGACCGCGGGGGAGCGGAACGTGACGTCGGGTGCGAGCAGCCCGCGGAGCGCGCCGGCGTCGGGGTTCGCGACCAGCGCGTGCCACGCGCGCACGACGGTCGGGGTCCGGTCTGTCGTCATGGTGAGCCTTCCTCGTCTGCCGACCGGTCTCGATCCGCAGTCAACACTGACTGTAGGCTAGCAAGCACTGTCCCTGTCTAGAGGAGTCCCCATGTCGCTTCCCGACGTCCTGCGGAGCCGGCTGGCGCTGCCCGTCGTGGCCTCGCCGATGTTCATCGCCTCCGGGCCGGCGCTCGTGACGGCGCAGTGCCAGGCCGGCGTGATCGGTTCGTTCCCCGCCCTGAACGCGCGCCCGGCGGCGCTGCTCGACGACTGGCTGCACGAGATCCGCGAGAGCAACTCGACGTTCGCCGCGGCGAACCCCGACCTCCCCGTCGGCCCGTTCGCGGTCAACCAGATCGTGCACCGCTCGAACGACCGGCTCGACGCCGACATGGAGATGGTCGTGAAGCACGAGGTGCCGATCGTCATCACCTCGTTGGGGGCGCGGCCCGAGATCAACGAGGCCGTGCACTCCTATGGCGGCATCGTGCTGCACGACGTCGTCAACGACCGCTTCGCCCACAAGGCGATCGAGAAGGGCGCGGACGGCCTCATCGCCGTGGCGGCCGGTGCCGGCGGGCACGCGGGCACGCTGTCGCCGTTCGCGCTGCTGCAGGAGATCCGCACCTGGTTCGACGGGCCGCTGCTGCTCTCGGGAGCCCTCGCGCACGGGCGGTCGATCCTGGCCGCTCTCGCTGCCGGTGCCGACCTCGCCTACGTCGGCTCGGCGTTCCTGGCCACCCACGAGGCCAACGTCGTCGAGGGCTACAAGCAGATGATCGTCGACTCCCACGCCGACGACGTCGTCTACAGCAACCTCTTCACGGGGGTGCACGGCAACTACCTGCGGGGCAGCATCGTGGCCTCCGGCCTCGACCCCGACGACCTCCCGACGTCCGACCCGTCGGCCATGAGCTTCGGCTCGACCGACTCCAAGGCGTGGCGCGACATCTGGGGCTCCGGCCAGGGTGTCGGTGCCGTGGAGGGCGTCGTCAGCGTCGCCGACCTCGTCGGTCGCCTCCGCTCGGAGCTCGACGAGGCCCGCGCGGGGCTGGACGCCAAGCTGGCGTGAGGCACCTCAGCCGGCCACGTACTCCTTGAGGTGATGGCCGGTGAGGGTCTTCGCGTCGGCGACGAGCTCGGCGGGGGTTCCCTCGAACACGACCGTGCCGCCGTCGTGGCCGGCGCCGGGGCCGAGGTCGATGATCCAGTCGGCGTGGGCCATGACGGCCTGGTGGTGCTCGATGACGATGACCGACTTGCCCGACTCGACGATGCGGTCGAGCAGGCCGAGCAGGTTCTCGACGTCGGCCAGGTGCAGGCCGGTCGTGGGCTCGTCGAGCACGTAGACGCCGCCGTCGTTGCCGAGGTGCGTGGCCAGCTTGAGGCGCTGGCGCTCGCCGCCGGAGAGCGTCGTGAGCGGCTGGCCGAGGCTCACGTAGCCGAGGCCGACGTCGTTCATGCGCTGCAGGATCTTGTGGGCGGCCGGCAGCGTGCCGTCGCCGTCGGCGAAGAACGCCTCGGCCTCGGCGACGGGCATGGCCAGCACCTCGGCGATGTTCTTGCCGCCGTAGGCGTACTGGAGGACGTCGGCGTTGTAGCGCTTGCCCTCGCAGTCCTCGCACGGGGTCGACACGGTGTCCATGACGCCCAGGTCGGTGTAGATGACGCCGGCACCCTTGCAGGTGGGGCACGCGCCCTCGGAGTTGGCGCTGAACAGGGCCGGCTTGACGCCGTTGGCCTTCGCGAACGCCTTGCGGATCGGCTCGAGCAGGCCCGTGTAGGTGGCGGGGTTGCTGCGGCGTGAGCCCTTGATGGCGCCCTGGTCGATCGCCACGACGCCCTCGGTCGGCACGACCGATCCGTGGATCAGCGAGCTCTTGCCCGAGCCCGCCACGCCCGTGACGACGCACAGGACGCCCAGGGGGACGTCGACGTCGACCTTCTTGAGGTTGTGCGAGTCGGCGCCGCGGATCTTCAGGTGCTCGGTGGCGGTGCGCACCTCGTCCTTGAGCGCGGCGCGGTAGCCGAGGTGCTGGCCCGTCAGCGTCGATGCGCTCCGCAGCTCCTCGACGGAGCCCTCGAACACGATCTGACCGCCCGCCGTGCCGGCCTTCGGGCCCATGTCGACGACCCGGTCGGCGATCGCGATGGTCTCCGGCTTGTGCTCGACCACGAGCACCGTGTTGCCCTTGTCGCGCAGCTGCAGCAGCAGGGCATTCATGCGGTCGATGTCGTGCGGGTGGAGCCCGATCGTGGGCTCGTCGAAGACGTACGTGACGTCGGTGAGCGACGAGCCGAGGTGGCGGATCATCTTGGTGCGCTGCGCCTCGCCCCCGGACAGCGACCCGGAGGAGCGGTCGAGGCTCAGGTAGCCCAGGCCGATGTCGACGAAGGAGTCGAGCGTCTCGCGCAGTCCCTTCAGCAGCGGCGCGACGGACGGCTCGGAGAGGTCGCGCACCCAGGCGGCGAGGTCGCTGATCTGCATCGCGCAGGCCTCGGCGATGTTGATGCCGGCGACCCGGGACGACCGCGCCTGGGCGTTGAGCCGGGTGCCCTCGCAGTCGGGGCACGCGGTGAAGATGACCGCCTTGTCGACGAACGCCCGGATGTGGGGCTGCATCGCCTCGGGGTCCTTGCTCAGCATCGACTTCTGCATCTGCGGGATGAGGCCGAGGTACGTGAGGTTGATGCCCTCGATCTTGATCTTGGTGGCCTCCTTGTGCAGGAGGTCGGCCATCTCGGACTTCGTGTACTTCCCGAGCTTCTTGTCCGGGTCGAACCAGCCGACCCCGCGGAAGATGCGTCCGTACCAGCCGTCCATCGTGTAGCCGGGGATGAGGATCGCGCTCTCGTTCAGGCTCTTGTCGGCGTCGAACAGGGCGGTGAGGTCGAAGTCGCTGACCCGGCCCATGCCCTCGCACGTGGGGCACTGCCCGCCCTGGATGCTGAACTCGCGGCGCTCCTTGACGGTCTCGCCGCCCTTCTCGAACTTCACCGCTCCGGCCCCGCTGATGGAGGCGACGTTGAACGAGTACGCCTGCGGCCCGCCGACGTGCGGCTCGCCCAGGCGGCTGAACAGGATGCGCAGCAGCGCGTTGACGTCGGTGACGGTGCCGACCGTCGACCGCGAGTTGGCGCCCATGCGCTCCTGGTCGACGAGGATCGCGGTGGTCAGCCCGTCGAGGAGGTCGACGTCGGGGCGCGCCATCGTGGGCATGAAGCCCTGGAGGAACGCGCTGTACGTCTCGTTGATGAGGCGCTGCGACTCGGCCGCGATCGTGCCGAACACCAGCGAGCTCTTGCCCGAGCCGGAGACTCCGGTGAAGACCGTCAGTCGGCGCTTCGGGATCTGGACGCTGACGTCCTTGAGGTTGTTGACCCGCGCTCCGTCGACGCGGATGAGGTCGTGGGTGTCAGCGGGGTGCGTCTCAGCCATGGCGACATCCTGCCCGAGCAGGCGGACAGTCCGGGAGCCTTCGACTTCTCGGATGCTGCTCGATCCTCACTACGCTGGACCCGTGACCCCGGCGGAGCTGAGCGAGCTGGCGCACCTGCGCCGTGCCCGCGACTTCATGGACCGGGAGTTCGCGCGGCCGATCGGGGTTCCCGACGTCGCCCGGGTGGCCCTGATGTCGCCGGCCCACTTCACGCGACGGTTCCGCGCCGCCTACGGCGAGACGCCCCACGCCCACCTCATGATGCGCCGGATCGAGCGGGCGAAGTCGCTGCTGCGGCAGCCGGACCTCACGGTGACGGAGGTCTGCCTCGCGGTCGGGTGCACCTCGCTCGGCTCGTTCAGCGCCCGCTTCACGCAGGTCGTGGGGGAGACGCCGACGGCCTACCGGGCCCGCGACCACGGCGACCTCGACGCCCTGCCGACGTGCGTCGCCAAGTACGGCACCCGACCCGTGTACCGAGCAGTTTCGGAGAAGCCACCGGCGTCCGCGCGCTCCTAGTCTGGCCGCATGAGCCTCTCCATCTCCAAGTGCTTCGTCCAGGTCACCGATGTCGATGCGGCGGTGGCGTTCTACGCCGGCGCCCTCGGTCTCGAGGTGCAGCTCGACGTGCCGAACGACGGTTTCCGCTGGGTCACCGTGGTGGCGCCCGACCAGCCCGACGTCGCGATCATCCTGTCGAACTACGTCGACGGCAGCGACGACGACCGGTCGACCGTGGCCGGCCTCGTCGCCAAGGGCGCCTTCGGGGGCGTCCACTTCCGGGCGACCGACCTCGAGGCGACGTTCGCCCGGCTCGTCGAGCACGGAGCCGAGGTCGTGGACGAGCCCGCGGACCAGCCGTGGGGCGTTCGCGACGGGGCGGTCCGCGACCCGTCCGGCAACCTGGTGCGCATCGACCAGGCGTGACTCGTCGAGAATTCTGAGAGCGGCCTGAGCGCCGGACGCATCCCGTGATTGCAGGGCAGGACGCCGGTGCTGCGAGGTGTCGACGGCCGCCGGGACGCCTCGGTTGCCTCGCGCCCTCGACGAACCCGTGATTGGGTGAATCGTCCAAGAACGCACGGCGAGGGGATTCCGAACGCATGTGGGAGTTCATCTCCGAGCGCGGCGACATCATCGCCTACAACGCTCTCCAGCACGCCAATCTCGTGCTCCAGGCGGTGCTCGTGGCCACCGTCCTGGCCGTCGGCATCGCCGTCGTGGTCGACAAGTTCCGGTTCCTCGACCCGATCGCGAACACGGTCTCGGCCATCGGCCTGACGATCCCGTCCTTCGCCCTCGTCGGCCTCCTGCTGCCGCTCACGATGATCGGTGCACTGACGGCCTTCATCTGCGTCGCCTTCTACGCGACGCTCCCGATCCTGCGCAACGCGGTGGTCGGCCTGGCGCAGGTCGACAAGACGCTGATCGAGTCGGCTCGAGGTCTCGGGATGTCCGAGGCCGGCGTCCTGCTCCGCATCCGCATCCCGCTCGCCTGGCCCGTCATCCACGCCGGCGTGCGCACCTCGGTGCAGATGTCGATGGGCATCGCGGCGATCGCCGCGTACGTCCTCGGCCCGGGCCTCGGCGGCTACATCTTCACCGGCCTGTCGCAGGCCGGCGGCGTCAATGCCGTCAACTACGCGGTCGTGGGCACGGTGGGCATCGTGCTCGTCGCCCTCGTCGCCGACCTGCTGATGCTCCTGCTGGGGCGAGTCACCATCTCGAAGGGAATCCGCGCATGACGCAGACCGACCAGGCCGCCTCGGGAGACATCAGCGGTGCCGAGCTGCGGCTCGAGAACGTCGTCAAGAAGTACCCCGGGCAGAAGACGCCGGCGGTCGAGTCGCTCTCGCTGACGATCCCCGCGGGCGAGATCGTGGCGTTCGTCGGACCGTCGGGCTGCGGCAAGACGACGTCGCTCAAGATGATCAACCGGCTCATCGAGCCGACCTCGGGCACGATCCTGATCGACGGCGAGGACATCCGCAAGGACAGTGCCACGAGCCTGCGGCGCAAGATCGGCTACGTCATCCAGGGCGGCAGCCTCTTCCCGCACATGAGCGTCGCGTCCAACATCGCGGTCGTGCCGAAGATGCTCGGGTGGGACGGCAAGCGCATCACCAAGCGCGTCGACGAGCTGCTCGACCTCGTGGGCCTGGACCCCGACCGGTACCGCGACCGCTACCCGCGCGAGCTCTCCGGCGGTCAGCAGCAGCGCGTGGGCGTCGCCCGCGGTCTGGCGGCCGACCCGCCCGTGATCCTGATGGACGAGCCGTTCGGCGCGGTCGACCCGATCACCCGCCAGCGCCTGCAGGACGAGCTCATCAGCATCCAGCGCGAGCTGCGCAAGACGATCGTCTGCGTCACGCACGACATCGACGAGGCCATCAAGCTGGGCGACCGCATCCTGATCCTCCAGGAGGGCGCGAACATCGCCCAGTACGACACCCCCGACGCGATCCTCGCGGCTCCCGCCAACGACTTCGTGCACGACTTCGTGGGGGCCGGGTCGTCGCTCAAGCAGCTCTCGCTCGCCCGCGTGCGGTCGCTCGAGCTGATCCATCCGACGACGGCGAAGATCGGCGAGGACACCGGCCCGGCCGTGCGTCGCGCGGAGCAGGCCGGCGACGACACGATCGTCGTGCTGGACGACCGCGACCGACCGGTGGCGTGGCCGTGGCTGCGGCAGGTCCGGAGCCACGGCAAGGTGCAGGGCGAGCCGCGCGAGAACCTCGTGACGCTCGACCAGGCGGCCACCCTCAACGACGCGCTCGACACGATGCTCACGGCCGCGCACTCCAAGGTCATCGTCACGGGCGACCGCGACAAGTACCTCGGCGTGCTCGACTTCGAGACCGTCACCGAGCACATGCGCAAGACCGAGCGCGAGGCCCAGGACCATGCCTGAGACGCGCCCGGTCGACCCGGACACCGACGAGATCGTCGGCGACGACGACGTCGCCCCCGCGACCTCGGCGCGGGTCATCACGCGCGAGATGGTGCTGATGCTCGTCGTGCCGCCCGTGCTCGTGGCGATCGTGTTCGGCATCTTCGTGTGGTGGCGCCAGACGGCCGAGCTCGACTCCGTCGAGGCCCAGCAGCTGCGCTGGTCGGAGCTCCGGTCCCTCGGCTGGGAGCACGTGCAGCTCACGGTCGTGGCCGCGCTCATCGTCGTCGCGATCGCCGTGCCCCTCGGCATCCTCCTCACCCGCGGCAAGTTCCGCGCCGCCTCGCCCGTCGTGATCGGCATCGCGAACGCCGGGCAGGCCGCGCCGTCGGTCGGCCTGATCGTGCTGCTGTTCCTGTGGCTCGACGGTGGCTTCTGGACCGCGATCTGGGCCCTGAGCCTCTACGGCATCCTGCCGGTGCTCCGCAACACGATCGTCGGCATCCAGGGCATCGACCCGACGCTCGTCGAGGCGGGCCGCGGCCTGGGCATGACCAGCGCGATGACCCTCGTGAAGGTCGAGCTGCCGCTCGCCGTCCCGGTCATCATGTCGGGCGTGCGCACCGCACTCGTGCTGATCGCCGGCACCGCCTCACTGGCGTGCTTCATCGACGCAGGCGGGCTCGGCGAGGTGCTGCAGACCGGCATCACGCTGTTCCGCTTCTCGCTCATGGTCACCGGCGCCGTCCTCATCGCGCTGATCGCGCTCCTCATCGAGTGGCTGGGACGCGTGCTCGAGCTCGCCACCCGGCCGAAGGGGATCTGACATGACCCGTACCCGACTGATCCGCCGCACCGCCGTCGCCACGGCCGCGCTGATGACCGCGACCCTGTCCGCCTGCGGCCTCGGCACCGCCGCCGGCCCGATCCTGTCGGGCGACCTCGACGGAGCGGTCTCCGACGTCGACCTCGAGGGGCTCGAGATCTCGGTGGGCTCGAAGAACTTCACCGAGAACATCATCCTGGGCAAGATGGCGGTCAGCCTGCTCGCCTCCGCGGGCGCCGACGTCAACGACCTCACCAACATCCCGGGCAGCGCCGCCGCGCGGCAGGCCCAGCTCGACGGCCAGATCGACGCGATGTGGGAGTACACCGGCACGGGCTGGATCACGTACCTCGGTCACGAGGACCCGATCCCGGACGAGCAGGAGCAGTACGTCGCCGTGCGCGACGAGGACCTGGAGACCAACGGTCTGGCCTGGTTGACCCCAGCGCCGATGAACAACACCTACGGCTTCGCGATCACGCAGGAGACGTCGGACCGCCTCGGCATCACGAAGCTGTCGCAGATCAAGGACGTCCCGGTCGAGGAGCGCACGTTCTGCGTCGAGTCCGAGTTCACCAACCGCCCCGACGGCCTCCCCGGCATGCTCGAGACGTACGAGATCCCGCTCGGTGACCCCAACGGGGTGCCGGAGGACAATCTCAGGACCTACCAGACGGGCGCGATCTACAGCGCGACCGACAAGGGCGAGTGCACGTTCGGCGAGGTCTTCACGACCGACGGACGCATCCTCGCGCTCGACCTCACGGTGCTCGAGGACGACCGCCAGTACTTCCCGAAGTACAACGTCTCCCTCGTGATCGACGACGGCGTCCTCGAGGAGCACCCGGAGATCGAGGAGCTGTTCGCCCCGGTCAGCGAAGCCCTCACCGACGAGGTCCTGATCGAGCTCAACGCCCAGGTCGACGTCGAGGGCCGCGAGCCGGTCGACGTGGCCTACGAGTGGTTGAAGAACGAAGGCTTCGTCTCGTGAGCCGGAAGCGCTAGTCCCGACCTGCCGCCGCGCTAGGATCCGGCTCATGCGCCGAGCGGACCTGCTGAACGCGTCCGTGCGCGGACCGGCCGGCGCCCCGGCGATCGTGTTCGTGCACGGCTTCGGGTGCGGCCAGCACATGTGGCGCCACGTCGCCCCGTCGTTCGAGGGTGGTCACCAGGTGGTGCTTCTCGACCTCCCGGGGTCCGGCGACGCCGCCGACGACGCCTACGACTCGGGTCGGCACGGCACGCTCGACGGGTACCGCGACGACCTCGCCGCACTGCTCGACGAGCTGGGCCTGCGCGACGTCACCCTGGTCGGTCACTCCGTCTCGGCCATGATCGGCGTGCTGCTGCAGGTCGCCCGCCCCGATCTCGTGAGCCGCCTGGTGCTCGTGACGCCGTCGGCGCGGTACATCGACGCCGGCGCCTACGTCGGCGGTCACTCCGAGACCGACATCGACGAGCTGCTCGACCTCATGAGCCGCAACCACCTGGGATGGCAGGACCCCCTCGCCACCATGGTCGCCGGCGCTCCCGACTCCGCCACGCACGGCGAGCTCGAGCAGGCGTTCTGCCGCACCCGCCCCGAGGTCGCCGCGGAGTTCGCCGCCGTCACCTTCCGCGGCGACAACCGCGCCGACCTCCCGCTCGTGTCGGTACCGACGCTGGTGCTGCAGTCGAGCGACGACGTCATCGCGCCGGAGTCCGCGGGGGAGTACGTGCGCGACGCGATCCCGGGCGCGGCCTACGAGGTCGTCGAGACCCGCGGCCACTGCCCGCACCTGACGGCTCCGGACGCGACCATCGCCGCCATCGCGCAGTTCCTGCGCCCGTGAACGACCCGGACGACCTCTTCGAGCTCGCGCCCTGCGGCTACGCCCTGATCGGCGCGGACGGGCTCGTCGACCGGTCGAACGCGGAGTTCCGCCGTCTGGTCGGGCGCTCGACCGCAGAGCTCGAGGGGGTCGCGACGCTGCCGTCGCTGATGTCGACGGGCGGGCGGATCTACACCGAGACTCACCTGCGCCCGGTGCTGGAGCACGACGGATCGGTCCGCGAGGTCTCGCTCGACCTGGTCCGTCCGGACGGCTCGCGCGTGCCGGTGCTCCTCAACGCCGACGTGACGGGCGGCGACCCGGCGACGGGACTCGAGTACCGGGTGGTCGTCGTCGAGACGAGGGAGCGGCACCGCTACGAGCAGGACCTCCGGTCGGCGACCTCCCGCGCCGAGCAGTCGACCCGCGAGGCCCTGGCGCTCGCGAACGCCCTGCAGCAGACCTTGATCCCGCCGGCGCCACCGGAGATCCCTTCCCTGAGCATCGCGGCGGCGTACCGGCCGGCGGGCGACGGCAGCACCGTCGGCGGCGACTTCTACGACGTGTTCCAGGTGGGCGCGGAGGACTGGTGGGTCGTGCTCGGCGACGTGAGCGGCAAGGGCATCCGCGCCGCGACCGTGACCTCGTTCGTGCGCTACACCGTGCGGGCGCTGGCCTTCGACCACCCGGACCCCGCTGACCTGCTGCACCACCTCGATCGCGCCATGCACCTCGACGGCACCGACCACTACTGCACCGTCGTGCTGGCTCGGTTGACGCGCACGGCGACGGGATGGACCGTGTGCCTCTCGCTCGCGGGTCATCCGCCCGCCCTCGTGCGCGGCACGGACGGCCGCGTGATCGAGCTCGGCGTCATCGGCACCCCCGTGGGCCTCATCGACGAGCCGTCGTTCACGACGGTGCACCACGACCTGCGCGACGAGAGCGTCACCTTCTACACCGACGGCGTCACGGAGGCGCGCGGCCCCGCGGGCCTGTTCGGCGAGACCCGCCTGCACGACCTCCTCGCGGAGCTCCCGCACGACCCGCAGGTCATCGCCGAACAGTTCGCGCACGAGGCGCTGCGCCACCAGGGAGGGGTGGCCGCCGACGACATCGCGGTCGTCACGTTCGCCGCCGACCACGGCGTCGAGGACGTCTGAGACTCCTCACGCCCTCCTCGATCTGCGGACACCGTCGCTCCGTCCTACCGTGAAGTAGTGACTTCAACTACCGCCGCCCTGTCCGTCCCGGCCGCCGGAAAGTCGTTCGAGACCGTCGAGATCGACCGCCGCGACCTCCGCGCGAACGACGTCCGGATCAAGATCCGCTACGCCGGCATCTGCCACTCCGACATCCACCAGGCCCGCGACGAGTGGGGCCAGGCGGTCTTCCCGATGACGCCCGGCCACGAGATCATCGGCACCGTCGAGGAGGTCGGCGACGACGTCTCCGGCCACGCCGTGGGCGACACCGTGGGGGTCGGCTGCTTCGTCGACTCCTGCCTCGAGTGCGAGGCCTGTCGCGACGGCGAGGAGCAGTTCTGCGAGAAGGGTGTCGTGCAGACGTACTCCGCCGAAGGCTACGACGGCGAGATCACCTACGGCGGGTACAGCGGCGAGGTCGTCGTGCGCGACCACTTCGTCGTGAAGGTGCCCGACGGTGTCGACCTCGCGGCCACGACCCCGCTGCTGTGCGCGGGCATCACGACGTACGCGCCGCTCAAGCGCTACGACGTCGGCGAGGGCTCGAAGGTCGGCGTCATCGGCATGGGAGGCCTCGGGCACGTCGCGGTCAAGATCGCCGCCGCCCTGGGTGCCGAGGTCTCGGTCCTGAGCCGCACCGACGCCAAGAAGGACGACGGCCTGGCGTTCGGCGCCACGCACTACTACGCCACCGAGGACGAGTCGGTGTTCGAGGAGCTCGCCGGCACGTTCGACCTGCTGGTGAACACGGTGGGTTCGGCCGTCCCGCTCGACAGCTTCCTCGGCCTGCTGAACCGCGGCGGCACGATGGTGAACCTCGGTGCGCCGAGCGAGAACCTCGAGGTCGGCGCGTTCTCGCTGCTGACCCAGCGCCGCGCCGTCGCCGGTTCGATGGTCGGCGGCCTGCCGCAGACCCAGGAGATGCTCGACTTCTGCGCCGAGCACGGCATCACCGCGACGATCGAGCTGATCGACGCCTCCGAGGTCGACGCCGCCTACGACCGCGTCGTCGACGGGGACGCCCGCTACCGCGTCGTGATCGACGCCGACACGATCTCCGCCGCGTGACGCGCCCGCTGGTCCTCGTCATGTTCGGGGCCACGGGAGACCTGTTCTCCCGCAAGCTCCTCCCGTCGCTCGTGCGCCTGCACGCCCAGGGCCGCCTTGGCGACGTGCGGGTCATCGGCACCGGACGGCACGCTCCGGACGACGGCTGGGTCGACGACCTCCGCGAGGCCGCGGCGGATGCCGTCCCGGACGAGGCGAAGGACTCCGTGGACCCGGTGGTCGACCGCATCTCGTTCGTGGTGTCCAGCGCCGACGACGGCGAGGACCTCGCCCGGGAGGTCGCCGACGCCGAGGAGGAGCTCGGCGACGTCGACCGTCTGATCTACCTGTCGGTCCCCCCGACCGCGATGGTCGACCTCCTCGCGATGCTCGGCGACACCGGGCTGGCCGACGGAGCCCGCATCGTGGTGGAGAAGCCGTACGGCCTCGACGCCGCGTCCGGTCGCTCGCTCGACGCCGCGCTGCACGGCGTCGTGGACGAGGACCGCGTGTACCGCATCGACCACTTCCTCGGCTCGGCCGCGATCGCCGACCTCGCCGCCCTGACGCCCGACGGCGTGCAGGAGGTGCAGGTCGACGTGCCCGAGACGCTCGGGCTCGAGGGTCGGGCCGGGTTCTACGAGTCCACCGGCTGCCTGCGCGACATGGTCGTCACGCACCTCGCCCAGCTGGTGGGTGTCATCGCCGCCGAGGATGCGGAGGGGGAGGCCTGGCGTGACGCCCGGGCCGAGGTCTTCGAGGCCATGGCCGCGCTGAAGGACGACGACACGGTGCTCGGCCAGTACGTCGGCTACCGCGACGAGGACGACGTCGACGACGGCTCGACGGTCGAGACCTACGCCGCCACGATCCTCCACCTGCAGGACGGCCCGTGGTCCGGAATTCCGTTCGTGGTGCGCACGGGCAAGAACCTCGCGGTGAACCGCTCGGTCGTGACCGTCCTGGGCTTGGACGGGTCCGAGCGGGTCATCGACGTCGACGCCGCCGAGGAGGGCGAGGCGCTCGATCCGTACGCGCGGCTGCTGGCGGCCGTGGCGGCCGGTGACGCGAGCCGTTTCGTGCGCGGCGACCACGCGGAGCAGCTCTGGCGCGTCGTCGGCCCGGTGCTGGACGACGACCGCCCGCCGGTGCCGTACGAGCCCGGCTCGTGGGGACCGGCCGAGGCCGACGAGCTGCCGGGAGCCGCCGGGTGGAGCCTCGCGCGTGACTGACGACGACAGCGACGTCGCCGCGCACGGCCTGATCGGCGACCTCCGCAGCGCCGCGATGGTCGCGGAGGACGGCACGATCGACTGGTTCTGCCCGGGACGCTTCGACGCGCCCAGCGTCTTCGCATCGATCCTCGACGAGGAGCGCGGTGGCAGCTGGACGATCCAGCCCGACGAGACCGTGCGCCGGACCCAGCAGTTCTACCTGCCCGACTCCGCCGTGCTCGCGACCCGCTTCCTGACCGACGCGGGCGTGGTGGAGGTCAACGACTTCATGCCCATCTCGTGCGCACGCGACCCTCATCACCGGCAGCGCATCGTGCGTCGGGTGCAGGTCGTGCGCGGTTCGGCCACCGTCCGCACCCGTCTGGCGGTGCGACCCGACTACGCCCGCGGCAGCGCGGAGCTGCGGCCCGTCGAGGGCGGGCTGATGATCACCGACGACACCACCCGTCTGGGCATCAGCGCGACGGCCGAGCTCGAGATCGACGGCGACGACGTCGTCAGCCACGTCGAGCTGGAGCAGGGAGAGACCGCGCTCTACGTGCTCGAGGTCCTGCCGCCGGACGCGGAGCTCGACCCCTGCGAGGCGCCCGACACCGCGACGCTGTTCGAGACCACCTCCGACTTCTGGCGCACGTGGCTCGCGGGGTCGACGTACCGGGGACGCTGGCGCGAGGCCGTCAACCGCTCGGCCATCACGCTCAAGCTGCTGACCCACGAGCCGAGCGGCGCCATCGTCGCCGCGGCCACGACGAGCCTGCCGGAGGAGATCGGCGGCGAGCGCAACTGGGACTACCGCTACGTGTGGATCCGCGACGCCGCCTTCAGCCTCTACGCCCTGCTCTCGCTCGGGTTCACCGAGGAGGCCGACGCCTTCATGCGCTGGCTCTCCGAGCGGCTGGGCGAGGACGCCGATGGCGACCTCGGTCCGCTGCGCGTCATGTACGACATCGACGGGAAGCCGCCCGCGGAGGAGATCGAGCTCGACCACCTGCGCGGCTACCGCGACTCCACCCCGGTGCGTGTCGGCAACGCCGCCGCCGGCCAGCTGCAGCTCGACATCTACGGCGAGATCATCGACTCGGTCTACCTGTTCGACAAGCACGGCCCCGGCATCAGCCACGACGCGTGGAAGGACGTCGCGCGCGTCGTCGACTGGGTCGCCGAGAACTGGGAGCGCCCCGACGCGGGGATGTGGGAGATCCGTGGTGACGTGCGCGAGCACACGACCTCGCGGCTGATGTGCTGGGTCGCGCTCGAGCGTGCCATCCGCATCGCCCACAAGCGCGGACTGCCCGGCGACCTGGTGACGTGGTCACGCGTCCGCGACGAGATCTACGACCGCATCCACGCGGACTCCTGGAACGGGGACACGTTCACCCAGACCGCCGGCGGCACCGCGCTCGACGCGGGCGTGCTGCTGATGCCGCTGGTGAAGTTCACCTCCCCGGTCGACCCGCGCTTCCTGTCGACGCTGGAGGCGATCGAGGAGCGCCTCGTGACCGACAGCCTCGTGCTCCGCTACGACTCGGACGAGTCGCCGGACGGGGTGGCGGGCGACGAGGGCACGTTCACGCTCTGCTCGTTCTGGTACGTCGAGGCACTGACCCGGGCGGGTCGTCTGCGCGACGCCGAGATCGCCTTCGAGAAGATGCAGACCTACGCGAACCACGTCGGGCTGTACGCCGAGCAGATCGGTGCGACCGGCGAGCAGCTCGGCAACTTCCCGCAGGCGTTCACCCACCTGTCGATGATCAGCGCCGCGATCAACCTCGACAAGGCGCTGGGGTAGGCCGGCCGATCCACTCGGAGCGCGCCGCGAGGTGGCCCGGACTACGTTGGCGAGATGCCCGACAAACCTGCTCTGCCCGCCGGCTCGTCGGGATGGATCCGCGTCAGCGGTGCCCGGGAGCACAACCTGCAGGACGTCAGCGTCGACCTGCCGCGCGACTGCCTCGTGGCGTTTACGGGCGTCTCCGGCTCGGGCAAGTCGTCCCTGGCCTTCGGCACGATCTTCGCCGAGTCGCAGCGCCGCTACTTCGAGTCGGTGGCGCCGTACGCGCGTCGGCTGCTCTCGCAGGTGGGCGCGCCCGCGGTCGACACGATCGAGGGGCTCCCGCCGGCCGTGGCGCTGCAGCAGTCCCGCGGTGCGGCGAGCTCGCGGTCGACGCTCGGCACGCTGAGCTCGCTGTCCGACGTGCTGCGTCTGCTCTACAGCCGCGCCGGCACCTACCCCGAGGGCGCCGACCACCTCCCGGCCTCCGCGTTCTCCCCGAACACCGCCGTCGGCGCCTGCCCGACCTGCCAGGGCAGCGGCGTCGCCCGCCGCACGAGCGAGGCGCTGCTCGTGCCCGATCCGACGCTCACGATCGACGAGGGCGCGATCGGCGTGTGGGCGACGAAGGCCTGGGTGGGTCTCAACGTCCGCCGCATGGTCACGAAGCTCGGCATCGACATCCACGCCCCGTGGCACACGCTTCCGCAGGCCGACCGCGACTGGCTGCTGTTTACCGACGAGACCCCTCGCATGCTGCTGCAGGGCAACAAGCAGGGCGAGGCGAGCGCGTACCACGGCCACTGGACCTCGGCCGAGGCCTACCTGATGCGCAACCTCGCCAAGACGCAGTCGGCCACCCAGCGCGAGAAGCTCGAGGCGTTCATCGCCGACGGCCCCTGCCCGACGTGCCGCGGCAAGCGGCTGCGACCGGCGGCCCTGGCGGTGACGTTCGCCGGGGTCGACATCGCCGAGATGGCCGCGATGCCCCTGTCGACGGTGTGCCAGCTGCTCGACGACGGGCTCGAGCAGCAGGCCCGGGGCACGGACCGGCACGGCGCCGCCGCGTCGTCTGCGGCACGGTCGCTGGTGAAGGACTTCGGCGCCCGCGTCGAGGCGATCATCTCGCTAGGGCTGGGCTACCTGTCGATGGACCGCTCGAGCACCGCGCTCTCGGCGGGCGAGCTGCAGCGCGTGCGCCTGGCCGGGCAGCTGCGAGCCGGTCTGTTCGGTGTGCTCTACGTGCTCGACGAGCCGTCGGCCGGCCTGCACCCCGCCGACTCCGAGGCCCTGTACACCGCACTGCGTGAGCTCGTGGCGTCCGGGAACTCCCTGTTCGTCGTCGAGCACGACCTGTCGATCGCTCGCAGCGCGGACTGGGTCGTCGACGTCGGGCCAGGTGCGGGAGTGCTCGGTGGGCTGGTCGTGCACAGCGGTCCGCCGGACGCGTTGGCGTCCGTGGACGACTCGGCCACGGCCGAGTTCATGTTCGGCCGCGACGAGACGCCCGAGCACGTGGCGCGAGAGCCCGACGAGTGGCGCGAGCTCGACCACCTGGCGACGAACAACCTCCAGGACGTGACCGTCCGGTTGCCCCTGGGTGTCATGACGGCCGTCACCGGCGTGTCGGGTGCCGGCAAGTCGTCGCTGCTCACGGCCGTGGCCGAGCGTCTCGAGGGCGAGGACCGTCGCGTCGTCGCGATCGACCAGCGCCCGATCGGCCGGTCGCCGCGATCCAACCTGGCCACCTACACGGGCCTGTTCGACGCGGTGCGACGCCTGTTCGCCGCCACGCCGGAGGCGAAGGAGCGGGGCTGGGCTGCCGGCCGGTTCTCGTTCAACGTCGCCGAGGGCCGCTGTCCGACCTGCGAGGGCGAGGGCTTCATCGCCATCGAGCTGGTCTTCCTGCCCACGAGCTACTCCTCGTGCCCCACCTGCCACGGGTCCCGCTACAACCCCGAGACGCTCGAGGTGCAGTACGAGGGTCGCGACATCGGCCAGGTGCTCGCGATGACGGTGCAGGAGGCCTCGACCTTCTTCGACGACGTCCCCGCCATCAGCCGGTCGCTGACGACGCTGCTCGACGTCGGCCTCGGCTACCTCACCCTCGGGCAGCCGGCGACCGAGCTCTCGGGCGGTGAGGCGCAACGCATCAAGCTCGCGACCGAGCTGCAGCGTCCGCGCCGCGACGGCACGGTGTTCGTGCTCGACGAGCCGACCGGTGGGCTGCACCCCGTCAACGTCCGCGACCTCGTGCGCGTGCTCGGGCGACTCGTCGACACGGGCGCCACCGTGGTGGTCGTCGAGCACGACATGCGGGTCATCGCGGCCTCCGACTGGGTGATCGAGCTCGGGCCCGGCGGCGGGGACCGCGGGGGCTGCGTCATCGCGACCGGCACGCCGGACGACGTCCGCCACCTCGAGGCCAGCGTCACCGCGCCGTATCTCGACCGCTTTCTCACGACAGCGCGTGACCTCGGCTCCTAGGCTGGTGCCGTGACCTCAGGCCCCGCGATCGTGCTCATCGCCCCCGATCATCCCGACGAGATGCTCGCCGGGTTCGCCCGCTACGTGCAGGAGTACGACGTCCGCGTGACGGGCTCCTGCGTCGAGGCGCTCGTGACGACCCGCGACATCCTCGTGGCCGGGGGCACCGTCGCCCTGGTCGCGAGCGAGTCGGTGCTGCCGGACGCCGAGGTGCTGCACTGCTTCGCGAAGCTGCGCGAGAAGGTCCCGACGGCCCGCCGGCTCATCGCTGCGCACTGGGACCGGTTCCTCACCGACGCTCCCGCCCTGCGCTCGGCGATGGCGCGAGGCGAGTTCGACGCCTTCCTCCTGATGCCGCGCGGCACCCGGGACGAGGAGTTCCACTACGCCGTCACCGAGCTGCTCTCGGACTGGGGGGCCACGGTGCCCGATCCCGAGGTGGTCTCGGTCAAGATCATCTCGCCCGTGCGCGACGGACTGACGCTCGCGATCCGCGACTTCTTCGACCGCATGGGTCTGCCGAACCGGCAGTGGGAGCCCGACTCCGACGCGGGCCGCTACGTCCTGGACCTGTGGGACGGCGAGCCGGTGTATCCGCTGGTCACCACGACTGATCACCGCGTCATCCAGCCCACCAGCGTGCGCGACGTGGCCCGGGCCGTGTACGGCGAGCCCACCGCGATCGACGTCGAGCAGGTCGTCGACCTCGCGGTGGTCGGTGGCGGGCCGGCGGGCCTCGCGGCGGCCGTCTACGCCGCGTCCGAAGGACTGTCGACGATCGTGCTGGAGGCCGAGGCGATCGGCGGGCAGGCCGGCACGAGCTCGATGATCCGCAACTACCTCGGCTTCCCGCGGGGCATCTCGGGCATGCGGCTCGCGCAGCGGGCCCGCAACCAGGCGCTCCGGTTTGGCACCCGGTTCTTCGCGGGGCAGGTCGTCGAGGAGCTGAGGGTCGGTGGCGACGAGCCGCACGTGCTGTGCACCGACACCGGTGAGGTGCGGGCCCGTGCCGTCCTGATCTCCAGCGGCGTCGCCTACCGCAAGCTGCGCGTCGAGCCGCTCGAGGAGCTCGTGGGTCTCGGGGTCCACTACGGCGCCGCGATGTCGGCCGCCCGGGAGATGGAGGGTCGCGACGTGTTCGTCGTGGGCGGCGGCAACTCCGCCGGCCAGGCCGCGGTGCACCTGGCGCGGTTCGCCCGCTCGGTCACGATCGTCGTGCGGCGCCCCGACCTCGCGGAGACCATGTCGTCCTACCTCGTCGACGAGATCGACCTGAACCGACGCATCTCGGTGCGCCCGTCGAGCCGCGTCGTCGACGGCGGAGGTGACGGGCGCCTCGAGTGGCTCGAGATCGCCGAGGTGGAGGGCGGGAGCGAGCGGGTCGAGGCCGGCGGGCTGTTCCTCCTGCTGGGCGCCGAGCCGCACTGCGAGTGGCTGCCCGACGTCGTCGCGAAGGATGCCGACGGGTTCGTGCTGACCGGGCGCGACGTGCCCAAGGAGCGCTGGGTCGACGGTCTTCCGCCGGCGAACCTGGCGACCTCGGTGCCGGGGGTGTTCGCCGCAGGCGACGTGCGCGCGGGCTCGATGAAGCGGGTCGCGTCGGCGACGGGCGAGGGCGCCTCGGTCGTGTCGCTCGTGCATGCCCACCTCGGCGCGGGCACGGCCTGACACGATGGAGGCATGACTGCCTACTGGATCAGCACGTACCTCGAGGTGCACGACGCCGACAAGCTCGCCGCCTACGCCGAGCTCGCGGGCCCGGCCCTCACGGCCGCCGGCGGCACGTTCCTCGCTCGCGGCCTGCCGCAGGCCTACTACGAGCAGGGGCGTTCCGAGCGCTCGGTCGTCATCGCGTTCGACTCCGTCGACGCTGCCGTGGCCGCGCACGACGGTGAGGCCTACCAGGCGGCCCTGGCCGCGCTCGGCGACGGCGTCACGCGCGACCTGCGCATCGTTCCCGGGGTCTGACGACTCAGGACACGACTGCCCGACTCACATCTCCTCGTGGGTGTCGGGATCGCCGCCGAACAGACGTCCGTCAGGGCGACCCAGCGCCGTGATGGCGGCCACCTGGTCGTCCGACAGCTCGAAGCCGAACACGTCGATGTTCTCCGCCTGGCGGGCCGGGGTGGCCGACTTCGGGATGGGCAGGGCCGCGAGCTGGACGTGCCAGCGCAGGATGACCTGCCCGGGGGAGACGCCGTGAGCCTGCGCTGCGGCCACCACGGGGGCCTCGTCGAACGGGGCCTGGCGCTTGCCCATGGGGCTCCAGGACTCGGTGACGATGCCGCGAGAGGCGTTGACCGCGCGCATGTGCTCCTGCGGGAAGTAGGGGTGCAGCTCGATCTGGTTCACCGCAGGGGTCACGCCGGTCTCGGCGATGATCGTGTCGAGGTGGGCCTCGGTGAAGTTGGAGACGCCGATCGAGCGGACGAGGCCCTGCTTCTGGAGATCGACGAGCGCCTGCCAGGCCTCGGTGAACTTTCCGACGCTCGGGTTCGGCCAGTGGATCAGGTGCAGGTCGAGGTGGTCGAGGCCGAGGCGCTGCAGCGACTCCTTGGTGGAGGTGATCGCGTCGTCGTAGCCGTGGTGCCGGCCAGGGATCTTGCTGGTGATCTTCACGTCGTCGCGGGGGAGACCCGACGCCTTGAGGGCCTCGCCGACGGTCTCCTCGTTGCCGTAGTTCACGGCGGTGTCGAGGAGGCGGTAGCCGGCGTCGAGGGCGGAGCGGATCGCGGTGACGCCGTCCGCGTCGTCGAGCGAGTACGTGCCGAGGCCGAGGGCCGGGAGGGTGTTGCCGTCGTTGAGGGTCAGAGCAGGCGCGGAGGTCATGCATCCACCGTAGAACGATGCTCCCAGCGCGCGACCGCGACCATCACGAGCCCGGCAAGGGCCCATCCGGCGATGAGGTCGATGACGTAGTGCTCGGCGTAGTAGACCAGCGCGAAGCCCATCGTTGCCGGGTACAGGAGCATCAGCCACCGCCACGGTGAGCGGAGCCGGGCGATGAACCAGAGCGCCACGAGCATCGCGATGCCACTGTGCAGCGAGGGCATCGCGGCGACCGGGTTGCCGACGGCAGCCAGGGCGACGTGGAAGTTGTCGAGCCCGAGCACCTCCCATCCGCGGCCGGTGAGCCGCGGGGTGGCCTCCGTCAGGTAGCCCTCCTTCGCGGCGAGCCAGGGCGGTGCCATCGGGTAGAGCACGTAGATCACGAGACCGGCGACGTTGATGGCGAGGTAGCGCGTGAGCCATCCGGCCCACGCGGCACGGTCGCGCACCCACAGCACGAACGCGAGGCCCAGGCCCACCACGAAGTGGCTGAAGTAGACCGTCGTGAGCAGCACGTCGTACCAACGGGGGTCGTCGGTGCGCAGGCACGGGTCGCCGCACAGCGCGTGCTGCAGCTCCTGCGTGGGCAGGTGGCCGCCGAACATCCAGCGGTCGACGTCGATCGGCATGGTCCAGTGCACGGGCATGCCGATGACCTCGTCGGACAGGCCGCGGCTGTAGAGGTAGAGCACGAGGACGGCGAACGCGGGCCACCAGTCGCGCAGGAACTGCAGGTGCTTGGCGCCGGGCTCGCCGGCGTACCAGGCGATCGCCGCGAGCCAGAGCCAGACGAACATCTGGAACGGGTCCGACGGCAGACCGACCAGCACGATCCAGGCCGACAGGGCGAGGGCGTAGGCGGTCATCGCGAGAACGCGCACACTCATCCGCAGTCCCTCTCCTCGACGGTGCCCCGGTCGAGGTCCTGCCGCAGCCAGACGACGTGACCGCAGGGCGTCGCGACGGGACGGTAGCGGTCGGCGACGGCGATCTTGAGCTCTTCGGCGTCGACGGCCCAGGTGTCGAAGTCGGACCACTCGACGACCCAGGTGGGGGCGTCCGGACCGCGCAGCACGTCGACGAGCTCGGTCAGCTGGGGGTCGCGCACGCGGATCGGCAGGCTCCAGAGGTTCTCGTAGGGGCTCTGCATCTCGGCAGCGAGCAGCACGTTCGGCTGTCCGTACGCGACGACCATCGTGTCGCCGGGCTCGCTGACGTCCCTGACGGCCTGTCCCAGGTCCTGGGCGTCGGTGTTGGCCTGGCTGCCGGCGGCGACGGAGTACGTCATGGTGACGACGAGTCCTGCGACGACGAGGACGGCTCCGGCGCGCCGCAGCCAGGGCGCGACGGCCGCGGCCACGAGGCCGGCTCCCAGCGCCACGGCCGGCACGAGCTGCTGGAGGTAGTGGGCCCAGTAGCTGCCGCCGAGCACCGCCACGGCACTCACCGCGAGGATCGTCGCGGCGGTGGCGACGATCACGGGCTCCCGTCGACGCCTGACCGCGAGCACCAGCACGGCGATGCTAACCATCGCGAGACCGCTCACGGCCCAGGTACCGACGAGCACGAGGAAGCGTTCGGTCGTGGCCTCGCTGGCCGCGTCACCGATGACCCGGCCGGCGTCGACCCGGAAGACGATCAGGGCCTCGAACAGCTCGCCGGGATCGGTGCCACGCAGCGCGGCGCCGAGCACGAGGAGTGCGGTCGTCGCGACAGCACCACCGACTCCGCCGGCCAGGACGCGGAGCGACCGGTGTCGGTCGCTCGGCTGCGTCAGGGCCAGCACGCTGATCGCGACGACGGCGAAGACGAAGCCGTCGACGGTCGACTGCTTGACGGCCAGTCCGCAGGTCGCGAGCACTCCGGCAGTGGCGGCCCACCACGCGTCGCGCGGTCGGTGCAGGGCGAGCACGGTGCAGAGCAGGGCGAGGGCGACGAAGGGTGCGGCGAGCATCTCGCCGTTGACCCGCACGGTGCCGAGCCAGGGCGAGGCGCACAGGACGGCGGCCGTGCCGGCGGCCCAGGGCGCTGCGTGGCGTCCGGCAGCCACGGCCGCGGTCGCACCGACGGCCAGCACCGTGACCGCGGCGGCGAGGCAGCCGAGCAGGCGGATGGTCGTGAGGTCGCCGGCGGCGTCGAAGATCCACAGCAGCAGCGGCGGGCGGTCGACCCAGTAGTCGCCGTAGAGGGAGCTGCCGGACCCCCAGGAGTCGCCGACGATGAGGTAGCCGGCTTCGTCGTTCCCGGCGGGCGCTCCGAGGAACGGGAGGCGGAGGGCGACGGTGAGGGCTGCGAGGCCGAGGACAGTCAGGAGCGACGCGCGACGCTCCTGCTGCATGCGTGCCCTTTCCCCTCGGTGGACGTGCAGCACTTTAGCCGCCAGGGGTCCGGCCGGTGACGCGAACACGTCGTCGGGGTGAAGGAGGTTCGGGACCGGCACGTCAGGCGGCGGTGCGCAGGGTGCTGTTGAGGGCCTCGACCATGCTCTCGGCGAGGTGGTGGTCGAGCAGCGAGCTGCAGACGGCTGGTTCTGGGTCGTCGGGGGCACGGGGCTGACTGTGTCGCCGGCGGGTGAGGCCGGATGACGAGAGCACGCCGCTGCCCTTCATGCGGTGGCAGCGTCTGCACTTGCAGTCGAGGTTGTGCCCGGCGGTGGGGCCTTCGGGGTGGGGTATCAGGTGGTCCTTCTCGCATCGCCGGGCCGGCGTGGTGCAGCCGTCGGTGGTGCAGACGCCGTCGCGGAACGCGAGGGCGGTGGAAAGGACGGTGGGCGCGAATCGGCCCAGGTAGGTGTGGTCGAGCACGCCTCCCGCTGGGTCGTGGACGATGCGGTGCCAGAGCGGGTTGGCGGTCGCGGCGAGCTGGGCGAGCCAGTCGACGGGCATGGTCCAACTGTGGTCGTCGGCGGCGGCCGGCATCTGCGTGTGGCCCGCGAGCGCCTCGACGGGAACGGTGACGGCGATGTCCATGTGCACGCGCGGCTCGCAGACGGAGGCGTCGCCGTTGCTGAGCCAGGAGCCGAGGAGGTCGGCGCGCTTCTGGGCGAGGGTTCGGTCGTCGTCGGGGTCGTCGAGCAGGCGTGCCGCCTGGGTGAGCCGGTTGTCGGCGGCCTGGGCGATGGGCGAGGGGATGAAGGCGCCGATCCAGGCCATGCCGTCGCCGTCGTGGTCGACCTTCACGTGGCGCAGGCTGTACGCCTTCTCGGCGGCCTCGATGGTCTCGAGCGGCTCGATCTTGGCGCAGAAGCGGATGAGCCAGCGACGGAGCTCTGCCGCGGTGTGGGTGGCGGCGTACTCCGACCCGCGCTGGTCGAGCGGGATGTGCGAGTCGGGGCGTTCGAGCTTCGCGGCCGCGTTGCTGAGCTGCACGGTGCGGACCGAGTCGAGGTGCCCGCTGCGGAACGCCAGCCAGGTCATGGGCAGCTGGTCGCGGGCGATGCGCATCGCCGACACGCGGGCCTCGACCTGCCGGTCGCTGAGGCCGGTGGCGAGCGCGAGGTCCTTCACCACGCCCATCTCCTCCGACCGCTGCCGCCACGAGGAGGTGTCGTGGATGGCGGCGACCCCGGCCTCGTACTCGTTGAGCAGCCAGTCCCACTCGGCGAACTCGGCACGGGCGCGCGCACGGGTGACCTCCACCCACGGACCAGTCCTTTTCGCCATGTTTCCAACCTAGAAGCGCCCTCGGACAACGCCCGAAGTCGCCGACAGGGGCTGTGGAAATCCCGCCGACTGCCGCGCACCGCAGTCAGATGACGTTCGTGGCGCTGGTGGTGGCGAACCTCTCCTTACGGTGGCGGAATGACGTGGAGGGCGTCTTGTGACCGGCCGGGCGAATGAACAATCGAGGAGATGTCATGCGAACGTGGACGAAGACCGTGCTGAGTAGCACCCTCACAGGAGCTGTGACTGCAACCTTGCTTACCGCGGTCCCGGCGGCAGCCCAAGACGAGGGCGCGAACGTGGCCGATCTGCCGGTCTCCGCGAGCGAGCTGCTGATGATCAACGCGGGGCTCACGACGGCTGGTCGAGCTCCCCTCCCAACCGACACCGTTGCACTTCGCGACAGCGGTGAGTCGTTCGCGGCGGTGACCTCGGCAGGGTCGTTGGTCGAGCGAACGGCGGAAGACGAGCCTGCAACCGCTGCTCGCGGGGTGATTCCGAAGAAGATCAAGGAAGTCGTGGCGGCCTGCCTGGGCGTGTCAGTTGCAGCGACCGGTTTCTGGGCAGCCATCGTGGAGCAGCTCACGAGCTGGAAAAAGGCCGTCAAGTTCGTGGTCCGACGATTGGGCGTCGTAGGCGCGGTGTCGTGCATGGGTGGCATCGTCTGGAAGTACTTGTGAGCGACCGAGGCGGTCTGGCGATCATGATCCGACGCATCCCATCCTCCACGCGGTCCTGGACCGGCGGAATGCCGATCGTGGCGCCCGTCGCCTTTGTCGCCTGCATCGTCGCGATGCTCCTGGTGGCTGAGCACACGACCCGGCCGGCGGCGGTGTTCGTCGTGCTCGGATGGGTGGCTCTCCTGGCCTCGCGTCGCGCCACGGTTTCCTACCTCCTCGGACTCGTGGTGCTGACCGGCGTCTGTGCCACCGGTCTGACCGTGGCTGGTCGGAGCGAGCCATGGGCTCTCGCGACGCTGGTGCCGGGGGTTCTCGCCGCCAGCGGGGTGGTCGCGCTGACGCGACGCCAGGAGGCTTGATCCGCCGTGGTGGGGTGGTGCAATGACGCAAGTACTGGTGACGCAGGTCCGTGGCAAGACCGGGGCGCCCTTGTCGGCGCTGTTGGTGGAGCGAGGCGCGGAGGTGCTGGGCGGCACCCGCGATCCTGAGGCGCTGCGCCTGGCGGGAGTCACGCCGGTCCGGTTCGCGTGGGACGAGCCCGACACCTGGGCGCCGGCACTCCGCGACGTCGACGCGGTCTACCTCGTGCGCCCCGACTGGGAGAACGCGCCCGAGATCATCGAGGCCTTCCTTGCGGAGGCCGAGCCCTCCACGCGGGTGGTGTTCCTGTCGGAGCAGGACGCCGACTACACCGCACCGGACGGCTGGTCGCCCCGCAACGAGGCGGCCGTGCGGGGGAGTGGTCGGCCGTGGACGATCCTGCGGCCGAGCTGGTTCTCGCAGTCCTTCACCGACCCGCGCCTGTTCGCGGGCGCCGTGCTCGACGACGGCGAGCTGCCGTTCCCGGCCGGTGACGGGCGGGTCGCCTGGATCGACGCCCGCGACATCGCCGCCGTCGCTGCGGTCGCGTTGACGGAGGACGGTCACGACGGCCAGACGTACGAGATCACCGGCCCCGAGGCCCTCACGCTTCCGGAGACTGCCGAGGTGCTCTCGACGCTCCTGGGCCGGCAGGTCGTGCACCGCGACCTGTCGATCGACGAGGCCCTCGGCGACTCCACCGGGTTCGCCCGCGAGCTCGACGCGCTCACGTTCGAGCGTGTCACCGCAGGCCGCTTCGCACCTGTCACTGACACCGTCGAGCGGCTCACCGGCCGGTCCTCTCGGAGCCTGCGGGATCTCGACCTCCCGCACTGACCGCGTACGGTCTCCCCATGTCGCTCAAGGGGAGTCGCCGCGGTCTGGTCGTGCTGGCGGCCATCGCGGTCGTGTCCGTGGTCATTGCGCTGGTCGTGGTCGCCCCGTGGGAGGGCGACTCGGCCGACGAGGGTGTCGCCCAGTCGTCGGACCGCGATTTCCCGACGCGCGGTGACTTCGCCGACGAGACCGATCTGGTCGACGCCGCCGCGGACGCCTGGCGCAGCGGTGACAGTCGCGACGTGCGGACCGAGCCCGAGGGCGCGATCGAGCTGCTCTGGGCCGGCGAGGTGCGGGCGGAGGTGGTCGACGGCGTGTCCGTCGGCGACGACACGCCGGAATCGGTGCCGGTCGTGGTGCTGCGGTCGGGATCCAAGGTCGCGACGTTCGTCATCAGGGACGACGGCCAGGACGTGGACGGTCTCGGCATCCGCGAGCTGAGCAGCTACCCGAGCCCGATCATCCCGCTCGCCGGGAACCTGGCCCTGGCGGCGTCCGGCATGCCGAGCTCGTACGAGGCGGCCGACCTGGACGGATCGGAGCTGACAGCCGAGTCCGACGACGGTCTGATCAGCTCCACGGAGTCCAACGAGTTCCTCGCGCTGCGGCTCGACGAGACCAGCGTCTCGTCGAGCAGCGATCGGCCCGGCGTCTACGTCGAGGGACGCGTCATCCGGGTCGACGACGACCTCGACCGGATCTGGAGCCTGCTGACTGATCCCGACCGCGCCGAGGCGCTGCGGGCGGGGTTGCGTGAGGTCGTCGGGCCGCGGTCCGACCAAGAGGGCGGCCGTCTGGAGCTGCCCGAGGTCGGCATCGCCGGCGAGCTGGAGGCCCCGGACGGTGCCCTGGTCCTGGTGCTCGAGGCGACCGGCACGGGCGTGCGCTGGTCGCGTGCCGTGGTGGCCGTGGCATCCGGCGAGCCGGGTTCGGAGCTCGTCGTCGCGCGTCTCGGCTACGACGACGGCACTGATGCCTGGGTGGGGTCGGCCTGGATCACGTCCGAGGAGACCGCGCCCTACCTGGTGGTGGCCGGGGGTGATGGGACCGAGCGCATCGAGGTCAGGGTCGCGACGACCTCGACCGCGGTCGTGGGAGCCGGGATCGTGGTCCCCACCGTGGTCGGCACCGACAACTTCCTGCCCGACGTGGTGATCGCCGGCTTCACCGCCGACGGCACGGTCGTCGCCGCGATGCCCCCGGTCTGACGCCACTCAGTCGTCGTTCCCGGCGGTGTCACTCCAGGTCGTACAGAGTCGGTGGATCGCCGGGCTTGCGGCGGCGCTTCTCCTTGGCCCAGGCCTGGATGCGATGTCGTGTGTGCGCCATGACGATGAAAAGCGCAGCCACGACGAAGAACAGCAGACCCAGCCACCACGAGTCGGGCGCCATCACGATGACAGCAACACCTACCGCCACGCTCCCCGCCGCAAAGAGGTAGTGGCCCCACGTCGTCGTCGGTCCTCGCCCGTAATAGCCGCCGAAGTCTCCGTCGCTCATCGACCCTCCTGAAGCCGTCGCGTGCGACGAATCTAGGACGAGCGTGTGTGACTTCGGCACGTCGGATGATGCTCACTTCGTCAGAGTCTCAGCGCTGCGACGGACGATAACCGGCTGCGGCGGCGTCGGCCGGAGTGCGGAAGCACCTCTCCGGCGTCGTCTGGGCATAGAACTGACCGCCGGGCACGTGATAGATGCCGGACTGGTTTCCCTTGATCGGCGCATACCCCGGGCAGTCGTACCGCGAGACGGGTGGCACCGAACCTCCCGGCGAGGGCGGGGGCGGGCAGGCTCGCGGGTTGTCGATCGCCACAGCCGGAGAACCGGCAGCGCGGTACTCGTTGAAGTTGATCGCACGGAACATTGTCGGACCTTGGTAGATCACCTGGTCGCTGCAGGCGTCGCGCGAGAAGCGATCGCCCGGGAAGCGCTGGACGGGCTGCGGGCTCGGGAAGTCCTCGCCGCCCCACATGGCGTAGGTGATCGGCCCGCCCTGGCCGCCGGCGACGTTGTTCATGTGCGCGATCGGATCGGCCCAGCTGAGCTTCTGGAAGCCCTGGTTCTGGATCACGTCGAAGCGACGGAACCCGGAGGCCTGCCACTCGGCGTAGCTGAGCTTGTGCGTGATCCCGGCGGGTTCACGCACGAACAGCTCCGACGAGGTGGACCACTGGTGGTAAGTGCTGCCCTGGATCCAGCCGGCCGCCCAGGCGGCGGGCTGTCCGGCCTTCTGCCACTGCCCGAAGGACAGCTGCTGCCAGAGCCAGGTCGACTCCTGCGTGGTCCAGAAGGTCACCGCATAGATTGCCGGTGACCAGGGGTAGCGGACATAGCTCGTCGGTGCAGGCGACGGCGACTGGAAGCCGTAGTGGTTCTGCCAGCGCTGGTAGGAGAGCGGTGTCGGCTGGGAGCCGTTCACGAGCTCGTAGATGGCGCCGTCGTAGGCGGTCATGCGGAGTGGCCAACGGGCATCGGCGTTCGAGGTGTCGACCTGCTGCGGCAGCTCGACCGCCACGTTGGGGCACGACTGGAGGGCGGTCTGGATCGAGCTGCGCTCCCCGTCGTCGACCGCCAGGCTCCAGCGGTACTTCACCAGCACCCAGTCGGTGAGGTACTGGCAGCGCGCCGCCGCGAGGGGCGGCAGCCAGGCGGACGGGTCCCTGTCTCCCTTGGACGAGTTCACCGAGCTGGTCACGGCGACGAGCGCGTAGGGGACGTCGAGGTCGTTCGCGAACGCGCGACGCTTCTCGGGTGTCCAGGCGTAGGCACCGGACTTCCACGCCTCGCTCAGCGCGACGACGTGATCGATCTGCACCTGGCTCGCCTGGGTCCAGGTCGCGCCGTCGTAGGGGGAGGTCCACTGGCCGGTGGCCACGGTGCAGCCGTTCCCGAACGTGACCGCGACGGCAGACTCGGCCTGCAGCACCTCGGATCGGGTGTCACAGCCGTCGCTGTCGGCGTCGATCCAGTGCTGGAACAGCTCACGGTCGTAGCCCTGCGTCTCGGCCGGTGCGCCCGGCAGCGAGGCGACGACATCACGCGCGGTGCTGGTCGCGGCGACCGCCGTCGGAGCGACGAGCACGGACACGAACCCGGTGGCGAGCACGGCGCTGGACAGCGCCATCGCCAGCTTGCGGCTGAACATCGAGATCTCCCGTCCCGGGCACTCCCCATGCCCAGCGGAACGTTCTCATGTACCTCATTGGCGCGTCACAGGAATCGGGAAACTATTGAGCAAATTCTTGTCGTCAGGCGGGAGGAAGAGCTCGGGCCAGGCGCTCATGAGTCTCGCGGACTGAGCCGGTGTCGAGGGGGCCGGCGGCCTCGAGAAGCGGGTAGAGCTTCCGGGGCCAGAGCACGTCGACGCCCTGCGTGGCGAAGGCGCCGCCGAAGAGAGGCCAGTCCGCCTCAACGAAGCAAAGGACACCGCGGACCGGCACGTCCTCGGAGACGAGGCTCTCCACCAGTGCGACCTGCTTCAGGACACCGTCGACGAGCTTGCTGCAGTTCCGTGAGCCAACCATCAGCCTCTCGACGCGCGGGCGGATGAGGCCGCCCTCGACCTGGAGCCTCGGCCGCCCCTGGTACCGCTTGGGATCGATGACGAAGACGCCGTTGCCGGTCACGACGACGTGGTCGATGTTCGCCCGAGAGCCGGGGACGCGTCGGTCGTGGAGCACTCGGAGATCGTCGTTCGCGAGCTCGTTGAGTCGTTGGCCAACCCGCTCCTCGCCGACTGCTCCGGTCTCCCACGAGGTGGTGCTCTGCGGGGCGTCGCTCAGAGCGAGGATGAGACCGCCGATCCGCGGGTTCCTCGCCCGGATGCGCTTCTCGCGCGACGCCTTGCGACGTTCGAACTCGCGGCGGGCGGACGCGCCCGGGACGCCGATGTCGATGGGTCCAGGTCCGGCAGCAGGCCCAGCGACGGCCGCCTCGTGCGTGGGGCAGCGGACGGTCTTGCTGGATCGCTCGTAGATGGCCTCGGTCTGGGCAGGCAGCGCGGTCTCGCAGACACGGCACACGCCGTCGTACCGCAGCCGCATGCGCTTGTCACCGGCCGGAGTCTCCCTCTCCATGAGCGGACGGTAGTCGTGAAGAGGGTCACCTCACGCGTGCGCCCTCCGTCGACGGGTACTCCTCCCGCATGGCTTCCACCACCACGATCAACCCCACCACAGGTGAGGACCTCAAGACCTACGAGATGCACACCGACGCGGAGGTCGGCCAGATCATCGAGGCGACGCACCAGGCGTTCCGGTCCTGGCGCACGGTGCCGATCGAAGAGCGTGCGAACACGATCCGCGCCATCGGTGAGCGGCTGCGCAAGAACGAGCGCGAGCTCTCCGAGCTGATGACCGCCGAGATGGGCAAGCCCATCGACCAGGGTGCGCAGGAGGTGCAGCTCTGCGCCGCGATCTGCGACTGGACTGCCGACAACGCCGCTGACGCCCTCGCCGACCAGGACCAGCCCATGGAGGGCGGTCGGGCGATCATCACCAACTCGCCGATCGGCGTCATCTACGGCATCCAGCCGTGGAACTTCCCGATCTACCAGGTCATCCGCTACAGCGTCCCGCAGCTCGTTGCGGGCAACACCGTGCTGCTGAAGCACGCCAACTCGGTCTTCGGCACGGCGCTGCGCCTCGAGGAGCTCTACCGCGAGGCGGGTCTGCCGGAGAACGCGTTCCGTGCGCTGCTCATCGATCACGACCAGTCCGATGACGTCATCGCCCACACGAAGGTGCGAGGCGTGACCCTGACCGGCTCCGACGTGGCGGGCAAGCACGTCGCCGTGAAGGCGGCGGAGAACCTCAAGAAGTCGGTCGTCGAGCTGGGCAGCAACGACGCCTACCTCGTGCTCTCCGACGCCGACGTCGACCTCGCGGTCGAGGTCAGCGTGCAGGGCCGCATCACCAACAACGGTCAGACGTGCGTGGGCGCCAAGCGGTTCATCATCGTCGACGCGATCTACGACGAGTTCCGTGACGCCTACGTCGAGGCCATGAAGGCCGTCGAGCTGGGCGACCCAATGCAGGACGGCACGGCCCTCGGCCCGATGTCGCGCGAGCAGCTGCGTGACGAGCTCCACGACCAGGTCGAGGAGTCGGTCAAGGACGGCGCCACCCTCCTCCTGGGCGGCGAGAAGCCCGATCGCGCCGGTGCCTGGTACCCGGCCACGGTGATCGACGACGTGAAGCCCGGCCAGCCCGCCTACGACGACGAGCTCTTCGGCCCGGTCGCGGCGCTGATCCGCGCGAAGGACGACGAGGACGCGATGCGCATCGCCAACGACTCGCGCTACGGCCTCGGTGGCGGCATCTTCTCGCGCGACGAGAAGCGCGCCATCGAGCTGGCCCGCACCGAGTTCGACACGGGCATGGTCAACATCAACGGCTTCAACCTCGCCCAGCCGAACCTGCCGTTCGGTGGCGTGAAGGACTCCGGCTACGGCCGCGAGCACGGCGAGGCCGGGTTCACGGAGTTCGTGAACGTGAAGACGCTGATGATCGCGGAGGCGTGACCCGCGAACCCGACCGTTCGTAGGCACGCGGCACACTAGGGTCGTGCCTGAGTACTGCGATCTGTGCGACCTGGCCTTCGACCAGTGCGTTCACGGTCGCCCCGAGCCGGTCGTGGTGCCGAAGGCCGCCGAGCTGAAGAAGCCGCCAGCACCCCGGCGGGCCAAGCCGACGCAGCCGCGGGTCGAGACTCGTCGGGTCCCGACTGCCCAGCGCACGGCCACGACGGCTTACCGTCTCGCGATCCTCGAGGTCATGCGGGACATGGGCGGCCGGGGCGAGGCAGACGAGATCCTCGCCGAGGTCGAACGTCGTCTGGCCCCCCGCCTCCGCGACGGCGACTACGAAGAGGTGCAGGGCGAGGCGCGCTGGCGGCGTGCTGCCCGGTTCGAGCGCAAGGGCATGGTCGAGGCCGGTCTCATCGAGCCGGTGATCGAACGTGGTGTCTGGCAGCTGACGCCGTCAGGTCTCACCGAGGCCTGAGGTCGTTGACGTCTGACCCGACATGGCCTTCGCGGCGGCACTTTCTCGCGCGACGAGAAGCGCGCCATCGAACTGGCTCGCACCGAGTTCGACACGGGCATGGTGAATATCAACGGCTTCAACCTTGCCCGGCCGAACCTGCCGTTCGGCGACGTGAAGGACTCCGGCTAGGGCCGCGAGCACGGCGAAGCCTGGTTCAAGGAGTTCGTAAACGCGCACGCGCTGATGGTCGCGCAAGCGTGAGGGGATGTTCGACTTCGTTCAGGTGCCGGAGGATCAGTACCCGAAAATGTGGAGCGCGCGGACATTGATGAAGTTCCCTGGCACGAAGAATGAGCTCAGTCGTTTGACGACCGACGCGTACTCCTTCTTCGGGCTCATCGTGTCGTTGTGCTTGAGCGCCTGCGGAACCATCAGGAAGAGGTAGTCCGCGTGCAGGCATAGGTGCGTCTTCCAGACATCGAGCAGATCCATGTTGTTGGTGGTGGTCTTACCGCGTTCCACCTCCATTAGGATCCCGTTGCTCCCGAGATCGAGGTAGAAGTCTGGCCTCAATGCCTTGTTCTCATACGTTGAGAACAGCCCCTTTGCCTCGCTCACGAATCCAAGGCCATCGGTGAACTTTGCGAACGAGTTCTGGACCATCGCGCTCGATATGCCAGGAAGGTTCGCGGCCGCCAGCAGCGCGCGAGCATCGTCTTCGTTCAGGTGAGCGAGTAGCGCATCGCTAACCCGCGAGACCTGTGTGTACTCCGCGGTGGCCTCGAACTCGGGGTTCACGTAGATGTGGCGCAGGGTTGGCATCTGCAAAGCTTGAAGCCGGCGACGTGCTCATGTTGGCGTTTCGGCGAAGTTCGAGCTCGGGCGTCAGAGCGCCCTGTTCGTGCGGAGCAGCAGGTCGTCGAGCTGGGAGGCCACGAGCCGGCGGTTGTCGCGGCGGGCCTTGAGCGACGAGAACGGCAGCTGCAGGCGCAGGCGCAGCGAGTGCAGTTCCTTGATCGCCGAGGACGCGAGCTCGAACCGGTCGGAGCCAGCCTCGGTGGTCTGGGCGACCTCGTGGAACGAGACGACGGCCAGGTCGATCCGGGCGAGCAGTCGTTGGGTCGCGCTCCGGGCCTGCAGGCCGCGGATGACCTCGGCGGCCTGTTCCCGGTTCTCCGGTCGCGCCAGCCAGGCCACCACGGCGGGCCCGACGATCGTGGCGACCTTCGGTCCGAGTAGCCGGAGAACCCCCGACACTGCGTTCGTCATCAGCGACCCACTTCCGCACCAGCCGCTGGGAACCGCTCCCGGCGATCGAGCTCGTCTGTGGACAGCCTGTCAGATCAGGCCGCAGGCACGTCGACGGTCAGGGCGATGATCGAGGCCTCGCGCACGTCGCGGCGGGCGTGCTCGAAGAAGTCGGGAGCGGCGCACGCGAAGAGCGTGGTGCCGTCAGGACCTCCGAGAGCGCAGGCGTAGACGGGCGTGCCGGTCTCGATCTCAGTGTCGATCGCCCCGTCGACGAGCCGCAGCAGGCGACCGCCAGTGGCGTCCGCGACCCACAGCCCACCGCCGGCGTCGAGGCACGAGCCGTCGGCCGCCACGACGACCTGGGGGAGCACCTTCTCGAACTCGCGCTCCGTCGGCAGGGGGCCGAGCTCGGCCCACACGCGCCGGTTCTCCAGCGCGCCGTCAGGAGCGACGTCGAACCCGGTCACCCGGTTGCCGAACGTCTCGTTGACGAGCAGCGTGCCACTCGGCGTGATGACGATCCCGTTCGGGAACCACAGATCGGTCGCCACCTCCGTGACGGATCCGTCCGGATCGACGCGCAGCAGCGGCGCAGCGGCGGACGGCTCGCCACCCATCAGGTCGAAGCCGAAGCAGCCGACGTAGCCGCGGCCCTGCGCGTCGACGGTCATGTCGTTGAGGTGCCCACGCGCGTGCTGCGAGAGATCGGCGTGCAGCAGGAGCGCTCCGTCGTGCTCACGGCGCAGGATCTTCTGGTCGCGCATCGACACCACGAGCAGGCGTCCGTCCGGCAGCCAGCCGAGACCGGAGGGCTGGTTCGGCACCGTGGCCTCGAGCCGGCGGTCGCTGCCGTCGGCGAGTACCGAGGAGACCTCGGACGTGTAGAAGTCGGAGAACCACAGCCGGTCCTCGTGCCACCGGGGGCACTCGCTGAAGCTGAGTCCGTCGATGACGGTCGTGATGTCGTGGGACATGGGTGACTGCTCCTCCCGACGGACCGCCGCGTTGAGGCCCGTGCCCCGATCGTGCCTGGTGCCTCGAGCGGAGGAAAGGGCTCCACTCTGCTGTTACTCATCTTGCCGGGTTCGCACAGCAGTTCTTCAATGCCGGCGCGTTCTCCGGGCCGGCAATGTCGCCGCAGAGATCAAACGACAGGACTGCTATCCAAACTGCTCGTCGTCTTCTTCAGCGTCCCAGAGCACCGAGCCGACCAGCCCCTCGACCGAGATTGCAGATGCCGATGGCTCGGGTCTACCTTCCGCGTAGGCCAGCCGCACCGCGGACAAGTAGGCGAGTCGAACGGCCTGAATCACAAGGACCCGTCGGAGGCCTTCGCTAACCTCACCCCGCTCCCGCGCCACGGCGGCCAGTCGAGACAGAGTCTCCGCGCGACGCGCGATTCGAATATCTGGATGCCCTCGGTCAGCGCGAGTCTCGTCCGAGATCAACGTGAAGCGATATGAAGTGGGCATCTCCACCGGCTCACTCACGGGAGGAATTTTCTCGTTGAGGATCGCTCGGAACCTGCTGCCCTCGATCGCAAGGATGTAGGCGGTGTACTCCGTCGCGTCCAAGATGACCTGCGCTGCAGATCGGCTCCCTATCGCTGCAGCGAGATCCCAGAGTGGCCAGAGCTCGATCTCCGCCACCTCGAATGTGTCGAGGATGCGCATCGCCACCGCATCCGTTCGCTGATTCGTCAAGTGACGATTAACGCGAACTCCGAGCCCTTCCTTCGTCTGCCCCACGTAAATCGGCTCGCCGTCATAGTCATAGAAGGCGTACACGCCCCACTGCGACTCCCGAACGCGTCCGCTGCCCGGAACGGGATGCGCCAGCGCCTCGGTAAGGAGAGTGCGAAAATCCCGCACATCATTCGCGGGCAGCGATTTCCGGCTGGGCTTAGAACTTGAGTAGTTCGCGGACGATCGACCTGTGCTAGCCATTGATTAGTTCCAGTACGGGCATCTCGTCGGTCAAGGCGCCGCTCGCGAGAGGCACTAGGTAATTCTCCGCGAGCCAGCTGACAGCAGGCACACACACAGCATCCCCGAACCCGAAGAGTGCCTGCGAAGGGCGAGCGGAGCTGAGGTCGTAGTCGTCGGCCCCCATCAGGCGGGCATACTCCAGACCTGACATCCACCGAACTCTTACCCGCCCAGCGCCGGCTTCTACGACAGCCTGCTTGGAAGATCCGCCACGGGCTGTCCGAAGGCAGCCGGCGATGTCGTCGGCACGGACTTCCCACGTCGCGACGCCCTTGCGGGTCCGTCGATAAGCAGTCCGAAACGAGACCTCCGTTCCGTTGCGTAGTGCGCGCACGCGCTCCGTCTGCAGTGGGGATAGGGATTGCAGAAATGCCTCAGTCCGCTGCTCGTCCCACCAGTCGTCCGCGTCACGGTCGATCACCCGAATGAGGCCAGACGTCATCGGTGCCGGGGGGGCCGGCAGAGTCGCCTGATGCGTTAACAACGCCGGATCGCCAAAAGCCGTCTGCAGCCAGTCCGGTCGGAGCTCTCGGCCAGAGTTGTGAGAACTTGGCGGGGGTGTCGTCGCACCAACGAGGAACAGGCGGGGGCGAGATTGTGGTACGAAGCGCCTCGCATCTAAGGTGACGACATCGACCGAATACCCCAATCGGTTGAGCTCGCCGATCGCGGCCGTCATGTCATCGCCGCCGTGCGAGGTTGCGAAACCAGTAACGTTTTCGAGGGCTACCACGCTCGGTCGACGCGATCCCATCTCCTCGAGGATCCGAGTGAACTGCCAGAAAGTCGATGACGACTTCCCGCTCAAGCCGCGACGGTTCCCGGCGAGGGAGAGGTCAGTGCATGGAAAGCTTGCCCATGCGATCTCGACGTCGGGCACGTCGTCCCCGAGAATCCCTGCGATGTCCCGTTCGTGATAGTGATCGCTGCCGAATTGTGACGTGTACATCAGCGTCTTGCTCGGATCGAAGTCGTTTGCCCACACGACTTCGGCCCCAGCCTTTTCGAGGCCGAGTCTCGCCAGCCCAATGCCAGCGAAGAACTCCGCCACCCGGGGGGCCTGAGAATCACCGCTGAACAGCTCTATCAGGCTGGCTGGACGAGACATACGATCGATTCTAGGTGGGGCTTCAGACAGTCTTCGCCAGGCTCGCCGCGCTATCGTTGGACAAGCCCGGGCCGGCCGGCAGATGGTCGGTGCCTTCGCGGAACTGCCTACTGAACGGTCAGGCTCAGAAGGTGACAATTCGGACTTGCCCGTGCCGCACGACCCTCCTGCTGAGCGCCGCCGACGAGTAGTCGATCGCGTCGATGTGTCGTGACGGTGCATGACCCACGCTCCCGTGAGTGGGAGCATCACTCACGTGAACCTCGGCAACACGGACTGGCCCTCGGCGGTCATCGCCACCCTTGCCCTCGTCGTCTCGATCGTCGCGCTGGCTCGCACGATCCGTCGTGACCGGTCGGCCCAGGCGCAGCAGATCTCGGCGTGGGTCTCGTACCACGAGCCGGACGAGTTGGTCGCCTCCTCGCGAGTGGGGGCGCCGTGCCTGGTCGTCGCGAACCAGAGCAGTCAGCCGATCTACGACTGGCACGTCGAGTACTACTACCGGGACCACCTCATCGGCGAGACCCGCGTGCGACAGACCGTGCCCGGTGGTGGACGCGACGTGGTGACGCTGAACGGCGAGACGCAGACAGCCTTCCGCGACCGCCAGGGCGAGGACCGCGGCGAGCCCGACCGCGCCTTCAGCGACATCGTGGCGGCCGTGGCGTTCCGCGACGCTGACGGGAAGCGCTGGAAGCGCGACGCGGTGGGAAACCTGACGCGCGAGCGCTGAGTGCGTCCCGGCTCAGCGGGCGGCCTGTGGGCCAACCGAATCTGTCGATTTCCTGTGCGCGGGCGAATGTCGGACTAGCCTGCGTGCACCGTCGATTCGGCGGCAGTAGGTCACGACAACTGGGGGCCGGATGCTCGACTTCACCGCTATCGATTTCGAGACTGCGAACTCATACCGGGGCTCGCCGTGCTCAGTCGGTCTGGTCAAGGTGCGCGATGGAGCGATTGTCGACGAACGACATTGGCTCATCAGGCCGCCAGAGCGGGTCGCCCATTTCGAACCCTTCAACGTGCGCCTTCATGGAATCACTGCGGCGATGGTGTCCGGTGCGCCCGCCTGGCGTGATGTTCTTCCTCAGATCGTGGAGTTCATTGGGGAAGACGTCGTGGTGACCCACAATGCCGCCTTCGACACTGGTGTCATCCGCTTCGCCTGCGTGGCAGACGAGATCGAGTGGCCCTCGCTGACGTTTCTCTGCACGCTGGTGACTGCTCGCCGAGCCTTCGCTCTACCCTCCTACCGTCTGCCGTTCGTCGTCGAGGCGTGCGGTGACTTCGCCTTCGATCATCACCATGCCCTGGCGGACGCTCGCGCTGTGGTGCACATTGTTCTGGCGCTTGCGGGCGCCGGAGGTGCCTCGGATGTGGGCGGCATCGCCAGCCTGCACGGGGTCCGGCTCGGAGCGATGGCGTCAGGAATGTACGAGGGCTCCGCCAGCATCGCCGCTGGCGGAGGACGCGACCTGATCGCGGCTGAAGCCAATCCGGAGGCCGATCCGGATGGATACCTGTACGGACGCGTCGTGGTGTTCACGGGGACACTGACCGCGATGGTCCGGCAGCAAGCATGGGATGAGGTGGTGCGCGCTGGTGGTCGCCCCGAGGAGAACATGACCAAGCGCACCAACGTCCTCGTCCTCGGAAGCTTCAACCCTGGAAACCTGCGGCCGGGTGCTGACTACTCAGGCAAGGCGCAGAAGGCGTTCGCTCTCCAGAGCAAAGGTCAGCAGATCGAGCTGCTGACGGAGTCGGATTTTCTAGCTGTACTCGACAGTGCGGACGCGATCGGCGCTGCTTCGCCGATCGTCGTGCCCTGAGCTTCATATCGCTCAGCGGGCGGCGGTTGACGCCGGGTCGGTGCTGAGGACGCGGACCGCAAGCGCGGTGGTCGCTTCCACGTCGAGGAAGCTGACCACCTTGTTCACGCGGTGGGTGTCGAGCGGGAGCAGTCCCGGTGTCCCCGGGATGTCGGGGGTGATGCCCAGGTCGAGGTCGTCGTGGCCCGTCATCACCCGCACGTTGAAGTCGAACCGCTCGCGCGCGCCCGGCGCGGTCAGCCGGCGGACGACGGTGGAGCCCATACGGCGTGATCCGACCTCGGCTGCCCAGGAGTCGAGGGTCGCCGCGACGGCGACTCCCTCCTGGTGGTCGATGTCGGCCCAGACGGTCTGCATCGGACCCACCTGCGTGAGAAGGGCCGCTGCGGTCTTCTCACCGATGCCGTCGACGCCGGGCAGGTTGTCGCTGGCGTCACCGCGGAGGGCCGCGAAGTCGAGGTAGCGGTCGGCCGGCACGCCGTAGAGGGCGAGGAGCCGCGCCGGGTTGAGCAGCGGGGATCCGCTGATGCCGCCGTTGATCAGGCGCAGCACCTGCGTGTGGTCGCTGATGTGGGCGAACGCGTCCCGGTCGGACGTGATGATCACGCAGTCCCAGCCGTGGTCGCCTGCCCAGGTGGCGGCCGTGGCGCTGACGTCGTCCGCCTCGAGGCCCGGGGGAGTGAGTGTGGCGAGACCAAGGGCGTCGAGCAGCGCGCCCGCGCGGTCGAGCTGCTCGACCAGCGCCGCGTCCTTCTCGGTCCGCCCCGCCTTGTACTCGGGGAAGAAGTCACGCCGCACGGACGCGGTCCGGTCGTCGAGCCCGAAGATCACGGCGTCGGGCGCGAACCCGTCGATCGCCTCCAGGATCTGGCGCAGCATGCCGTGCAGCGCCCACGCGGGACGCCCGGCCCGGTCGACGATCTTGGTGTGGGCGCGCGCGTGGTGGTTGCGGTGCAGGAGCGACGGCGCATCCACCACGAGCAGCAGGCGACGGGGGCGATCTTCAGGGGCAGGCATGAGCGCTCGTCATCCTACGGGCCGCCGCCGGACCGTCAGTCCTTCAACCACGGCCTCGCGGACGCGACCAGCTTCCTCCGCTTCGCGTCGTCGAAGCCGTCCCACTGGCGCACCATCATCGTGCTGCGCGGATTCGACTCGAAGACGTCGCGGTGGTCGCGCACGAACGTCCAGAAGAGGCCGTCCCAGACGTCGGTCCACTCGCCGGTGGGGATGTCCGACATCTTGCGGAGGTAGCTGCTGGCCGACACGTAAGGCTTGGTCGTGATGGCGGAGCCGGACGCGTACTGGCTCATCGCGTAAACGTTGGGCACCATGACCCAGTCGTAGGCGTCGACGAACATCGCCATGAACCACGCGTAGATCTCGTCGGGGTCGACCCGCAGCAGGCACAGCGCGTTGCCGAGCACCATGAGCCGCTCGATGTGGTGGGCGTAACCGGTGTCGAGCACCCGGCGCAGCACCGTGTCGACGGGCTCGAGCCCGGTCTCGGCGGTCCACCACCCGGGCGGCAGCTCGCGGTAGTGGTCGAGGGCGTTGGCGGTGCGCAGCTTCCGTCCGCGCGAGACGTAGCTGCCGCGCATGTACTCGCGCCACCCGATCAGCTGACGCACGAATCCCTCGTACGAGGCGATCGGCACGCTGTTGCGCTCGGCATGGTGGACGACCCGGTCCAGCACCTCAGCAGGATCCAGCAGACCGACGTTCAGGGCGGGCGTGAGGACGGCGTGGAACACGAAGCCGTGGTCGCCGGAGATCGCGTCCTCGTACGGGCCGAACTCGTGGAAACGCTGCTCGAGGAACTCCTGCAGCATCTCGTCCGCCTGCTGACGCGTGACGGCCCAGGCGAAGCGGGCGGGATCGCCCGGCGCGTCGGGGAAGCGGTCACGCACGAAGGCGATGGCCTCCTGTGTGATCGCGTCCGGTTCAGGCCGAGTGGTCTCGGGAACGGGATGGTTCTTGGGCAGCTTCTTGCGGTTCTCGGTGTCGAACGACCACTGGCCGCCGACCGGCTCGCCCTCGTCGACCAGCACCTCCAGTCGGCGGCGCTGCCACGAGTAGAAGTGCGCCATGCGCGTCCGCTTGCCCTTGAACTGCTCGGCGACGTCCTCGGCCGAGGTCAGGAAGTTGGGCGTCGGCAGCACCTCGACCTCCACGTCCGCATCCTCGGCTGCACCGCGCAGGTCACGCTCCAGCCAGTCGTCCACGACGTCGTGCCAGGTGACGACGTCCGCACCCTCCAGGGCTCGAGCGACGGCGAGTCTGCTGCTCGTCCGGCCGTCCGTGCGCACCCACTCGACGGTCTTCCCGGCGTCGGCGAGCTCGCTCGCGTGGTGCTCCATCGAGGCGCGGTGCAGCACCAGCTTGTGCGCGTGGAACGGGTACTGCCGGAACAGCAGGTCGTGCTCCACCAGCACGAACGCATCGGCCTCGACCTCGAGGTTCTGCACGAACAGCTGGTGGGGGAGGACGAGGTGGACGCGGCGCACACCTCATCCCATCACCGGGACGACGGTCGCGCCCGCTGGTCAGCTCTCGGCGCAGTACTCGTCGACCAGCGCACGAATCTGCGCGAAGCCGACCACGAGTCCGGAGTCGTCAGGCTCGTACTCCGCGACGAGGGCGACCCCGTACTCCTCGGTGAGCAGACGGAACGCCTTCTGCAGGTCGCCGGTGACCAGGGCGACGTTGCCGAGCCGGGTCGTCTGCGAGAAGCGCACGCTGAAGTCGTCGTTCCGGAGGCCGCCGACCTGTTCGTTGGTCGTCGCCGCGCTGTCGGTGTTGAGCTCGCGGTCGCACGTCGTCCCGGGTGCCACGAGAACGGTGTCGCGCGGCTCGTCGGTGCCAGTGTCGGAGTCAGACGAGCATCCGTCGACGGCTACGGCCACGGCCACGAGGGCGGCCAGCAGCGCCGTGCCTGTGCGGGAGCGCGGCGTTCCGACCACGGTCGATGATCTCAGGCGAAGGGGCCGTCGAGGAAGGCCCACTGCAGCAGCATCACGGTCTTGGCGTCGACGAGATCCGTGCCGATGCGGGCGCGGGCGTCGTCGGCGTCGAGCTCCACGGTCTGGATGTCCTCGCCCTCGTGAGCGACGCCGTGGTGCGACCCGCGGAGGTCGTCGCGACGGTACGGGGCGGCGAAGAAGTGCAGGCGCTCGGTGACCGAACCGGGGCTCATGAAGACGTCGAAGACGTGCTGCACCTCGCCGACCTCCACCCCGGTCTCCTCGACCGCCTCCCGGCGGATGGCGGCCACCGGGTCGTCCTCGTCGAGGAGCCCGGCGGCGGTCTCGAGCAGCATCCCGTCGGGGTGGCCGTTGACGTACACGGGAAACCGGAACTGCCGGGTGAGCAGCACGGTCCGACGCTCGACGTCGTACAGCAGGATCGTCGCGCCGTCGCCGCGGTCGTACGTCTCGCGGCGCTCGGTCCGCCAGGTGCCGTCGGAATGACGCTGGTCGAACGTCGTCGCCCGCAGCACGTACCAGTCGTTCGCCAGCACCTCCACGTCGCGCACGACGATGTCGGGGTTGCGGGTGAGGTCACGGCCGGTCAGGTGCAGCCCTGTGCGTCCGCGGCGGTCGGGCTCGTCGATTCCTGCAGTCACGCGCACGAGCCTGCCATGGTCAGGCGGTCGGAGCGGCGACGACCAGGAACGAGTTGCCGTCGTTGTCGCGCAGCAGGAACTGGTCGGGGAAACCCGCCAGCGGCGCACCGCTCCAGGTCGTCACCTGGTCGGTCGGCAGCAGGGCGTCACTCACGTCGACCCCGCGCTCGGCGAGTGCCCGGCGGTCCTGCTCGACGCTGGTGCTCGACAGCACGATGCCGGTCTCGACTCCCGCGGGTCGCGACGTGGTTGCCGCGACGAGGCAGAGGTTGGAGCTTCCCTCGGCGGGCGAGACCTCCAGCCACCACTCGCCCGAGGGGTAGGTGAAGTCGTTGACCTTCGTCATGCCCAGGACCTCGGTGTAGAACTCGAGGGCCCGCTGCTGATCGGTCACCGGGACCACCACGGTGGCCACCTGGCCGAGATGAGTGCGAGGCGTCATGCCGACAACCTAGTCACGCGCACCGTCGAAAAAGCCACGGAGCAGGGGACCGAGCACGGTCGGGTCGGCCACGTGTCCCTGGACCTCGAGCGTGTCCCGCCGGGCATCGGGCAGCGCAGCCGCTGCAGCGTCTGCCGCGGCACCGAAGAAGTCGAGGGGGAGTCCACCCATGTGCGGGTCGATCACGACGCCGGTCGTGAGGAGCACCGGCTGCTGCACCGTGGCCAGGCGGTCGACGGGCACCGGGCCGTCGCCGAGGCACGCCGCGTCGTAGCGCAGTGTCGGCGCGAGTTCGCGGAGGGCGGGCCACACGGGAGCGGCCTCCGCGCCGGCGATGTCCTGCTCGGACGAACCCGCCAGGCGCATGAACAGACGGAGTGCGAGGTCCGGGTCGCCGGCGTCCAGCGCCTCGTCGAGCTCGTGACGGTAGGTCTGCCAGGTCGTGACCATCGCGTCCTGCACCTGGTACGGCACCTCGTGGATCGCGAGGCGGTCGACCGGGAGTCCGGCGGCGGCCGCCTCGAGCGCGAGCGCCCCGCCGCTCGAGGCGCCGAAGAGATGCGCGCGTCCGCCGACGGCCTGGATCACCGCCGCGAGGTCCTCGACCTCGCGCTCCAGGGCGTACGGCTGGTGGTCGCCACTGTCGCCACGACCGCGACGGCGGTAGCTCACGACGGTGAACCCGTCCGTCAGGTGCTCACCCAGCGGGAGGTTCTCGGAGCCGTCGTCCAGACCGCCGCCGACGAGCACCACGACGGGCCCTTCGTCGCTGAGTCGGTCGTAGCCGATCGGCGTGCCGTCGGCTGAGTTCACGTGTGCCATCGGATCTCCTGGGTCGAGGTACTCCTAAAGTAGGAGTAACTGGTGTCGAATGCAAGGTACGCTGCTGGCATGCGGAGCTACCGGGACCTGTGCGGCATCGCTCGTGCGCTCGACGTGGTGGGGGAGCGCTGGGCGCTGCTGGTGGTGCGCGAGCTCCTGCTCGGCCCCAAGCGGTTCGCCGACCTGCACCGCGGGCTGCCCGGCATGAGCCAGAACGTGCTGACCCAGCGGCTCCGCGAGCTCGAGGACTCCGGTGTGCTGGTGCGCCGCCGCGCCTTGCCCCCGGCGGCGGGACTGATCTACGAGCTCACCGAGAGTGGCCGGGCGCTCGAGCCGGTTCTCCTGGCGCTGGGGCGCTGGGGCAGCCCTCGTCCGCCGCAAGCTGATTCGGCCGAGGAGCTGAGTCCGGACGCGCTGGTCACCGCGTTGCGCACCACTTTCGACGCCGGGGCGGCGTCGTCGCTGCGCGGCACCGTGCAGCTACGGCTGCCGGGCGACGCGTTCGTCCTCACCGTCGTCGACGGCCGGCTGGAGGCGAAGCGGGGTGAGACTGACACCGATGCCGTCCTGATGTCGTCTGTCCGCGCCGTGCAGGACCTGGTGTTCGACGGGGCAGACCTGGACGAGTCCGTTCGCGGCGGAACAGTGAGTGTCGAGGGCGACCGAGAGCTGCTGCGGCAGCTCCTGACGGCCTTCGACGACCACCGGGCGGCAGACCACTAGTCCTGCGAGGGTCCGACCCAGCGCATGTCGGTCCAGCCGACCCAGCCGCGCTCCTCGAGCAGCTCGAGCATGCGGCTCGCGCCGGGGAAGGTGGCGATGAAGGCCTCGTCGAGGAGCCGCACGAGGTCGTCGCCGACGACCGGCACGGTCTCCGGGTCGGCCAGTCCGTGCGCCGATGCGCTGGCGGCCTCGACGAAGGCGACGACCCGGTCGACCAGCGCCGACATCGAGGCGTCGTCGAGGTCGACCGCGAGGAAGCCGTCGAAGTCGAAGTCGAGGTACAGCCGCCGCAGGTCGGGGAGCTCGATCTGGGCGCGCTTGATGTCCATGAGCGCGGGGATCGCCTCGGGCATCTGCGCCGCGATGAGGATCCAGCTGTCGCGCTCGATCTCGATCACGCGCTCGGGGAACCCGAGCTCCCGCATGCGGGCCACGAACTCAGCAACCTCCGAAGGCAGCGCGAGGCTGTCACCCGCTGCGAGGCGGGCGATGCGCCGGCGGTGCTCCTGCCGTTCTCGCACCTCGTCGCGCAGGCGCTGGTCGATCTCCGCCACGGACGCGGCGAACGCGTCCGGATCCGCGTCCAGCATCGTCTGCACCCGCGACAGCGGAACCCCGGCCTCGGCGAGGGTGCGGATCCGGATCAGCCGCACGACGTCGCGTGCGTCGTAGCGGCGATAGCCGGAGTGGTCGCGCGGAGGCTCCGTCAGCAGGCCCTTCGCGTGGTAGTGCCGCACCGCCCGGACGGTCACCCCGGCGTAGGAGGCCAGCTGGCTGATCGTCAGCACGATGTCCTCCTCCAGCAGCGGCCGCTCACGAGATGCGTCGTCGATAGGTTCTCATCGCCAGGGCGTAGGCGACCAGCAGCAGACCCACGCACCACGCCAGCGCGATCCACCCGTCGTCGCCGACGGGCTGCTCGGCGAGCAGGTTGCGGAGCGTGTTGACGATCGAGGTCACCGGCTGGTGCTCGGCGAACCACCCCACCGCGGTGGGCATGCCGTCGGTCGGGACGAACGCCGAGCTCACGAACGGCAGGAAGATCAGCGGGTAGGAGAATCCGCTCACCCCGTCGATCGACGTCGCCGTCAGGCCCGGGATCACCGCGAGCCACGTCAGCGCCAGCGTGAACAGCGCGAGCAGGCCGACCACGCCGAGCCAGGCGACGACGCCCGCACCCGACCGGAAGCCCATCAGCAGGCCGACGAGCACGACCAGCACGAGCGAGACGGCGTTCGCCACGAGCGAGGTGAGCACGTGTCCCCAGAGCACGGCGGAGCGGGTGATCGGCATCGACTGGAGCCGCTCGAACAGTCCGGTGGAGACGTCGGTGAACAGGCGGAACGCGGTGTAGCTGATGCCCGAGGCGATCGTGATCAGCAGGATGCCGGGCAGCAGGTAGTTGACGTAGCTCTCCTGGCCGACCGAGATGGAGCCGCCGAGCACGTAGACGAAGAGCAGCAGCATGGCGATCGGCGTGATCGCGGTGGTGATGATCGTGTCGGGGCTGCGCGAGATGTGGCGCAGGGAGCGGCCGAGCAGGGTCGTCGTGTCGCTGAGGTGTGCGGTGGTGGTCATGGTGGTCGTCCTCACTGCTCGTGACGGACGAGGGCGAGGAAGACGTCCTCGAGCGTGGGCTTCTTCTCGACGTACTCGACCTCGGTCGGAGGCAGGAGCGCCTGGAGGTCGGCGAAGGTGCCGTCGGCGATGATGCGGCCGCCGTGCAGGATCGCGATCCGGTCGGCCAGGTGCTCGGCCTCGTCGAGGTACTGGGTCGTGAGCAGCACCGTGGTCCCGCCGGCGGCGAGCTCGGCGATCGTGCGCCACACCTCGAGCCGAGCCTGCGGGTCGAGCCCCGTGGTGGGCTCGTCGAGGAACAGCACGGACGGGTCGCCGATCAGGCTCATCGCGATGTCGAGCCTGCGCCGCATGCCGCCGGAGTACGTCGCTGCCCGACGATCGGCGGCGTCCACCAGGTCGAAGCGCGTCAGGAGCTGGTCGGCGACGCCGCGCGGGTCGTCGACGTGGCGCAGCTTCGCGATGAGCACGAGGTTCTCGCGCCCGGTCAGGATGTCGTCGACGGCAGCGAACTGGCCGGTCAGGCTGATCGCGGCACGTACCTCCGCGGGCTGCGTCGCGACGTCGTGTCCGGCGACCGTCGCCGTGCCGCCGTCGGCCTTGAGCAGCGTCGACAGGATGCGCACGACCGTGGTCTTGCCGGCTCCGTTCGAGCCCAGCAGCGCGTGGATCGAGCCGGACCGGACGGTCAGGTCGACGCCGTCCAGCACGCGCTGGTCACCGTAGGACTTCGTGAGTCCGGCGACGGCGATGGCGGTGGCGGTGAGTGGGGGAGAAGTGGTCATGACGCGAGTCTGGGAGGTTGACCCAGCGTCAAGGTCAAGCGTCGTCGGTGGGACTCCCTCCGGTCGCGAAGGGCAGGGACGGCTGCTCCGCGGCGACTCGGAAGAGGTCGGCGAGCCGCAGCAACGCCTCGCGCAGCTCATCACCCTCGACGACCTCGAAGGCGATCCCGCTGGTGCCGAGGTACAGGGCCATCTCCTCGGCGCGTCGGGTGCCGGCCGTGAGCATCGACGACTCGGCGTCGATCTCCTCGACCTGGGCGACGGTCGGCCCGAAGGCGCGCCGCACGACGTCGACGGGGGCGTGCATTCGCACAGTAGCCCGCACGGGGTAGGGATCGGTCGTGATGCTGCGCGTGGTGAAACGGCGCAGCTCGTCCTCGGGGACGTCGCGAGCCGCGAAGGTCGTCCGCAGGGTCCGCGCCGACGTGATGCGGTCGATCCGGAGCGTTCGCCACTCGCCGAGCTCGGGGTCCCAGGCGACGAGGTACCACCGACGGGTCGTCCGCATGATGCGGTGCGGTTGCGCGCGCAGGCGGCGATCGGTGCCATCGCCTCGTCGGTATTCGAGGTCGAGCTCCCGGGTGTCTCCGATCGCCGCCGCCAGGTCCGCGACGAGGTCGACGTCGACCGGGTCGCCGGGGGAGGTGAGGACCGTCATTGACCGTCCGACGGCGACGATGTGGTCGCGCGTGTGCTTCGACAGCGACTGCTCGAGCTTGCCGAGCGCTCGGGCCGACGCCTCCTCCAGGCCGGTGACGAGATGACCGGTCGCGCTGCGCAGGCCCACGGCGATCGCGACGGCCTCGTCCTGCGCGAGCGCGAGTGGCGGGACCGATGCGCCCGCTCCGAGCCGGTAGCCGCCGCCGACGCCCCGCGTTGCCTCGACGCCGTAGCCGAGCTCGCGCAGGTCATCGATGTCGCGGCGGAGCGTGCGGTCGCTGACCTCGAGGCGGTCCCTCAGTTCGGAACCCGTCCACTCCCGCCGAGCCTGGAGCAGGCTAAGCAGCTGCATCGTGCGTCCGGTCGTCCTCGACATAGTTCCATCATGGACCAGATTCCGGCCGTATTGTGACCGGAATAGGGGGGAGGGTGGAGCCATGACCCCACATGACGCCCGACTCATTCCCTTCCGCATCGACGTGCCGGAGGCCGACCTCGCCGATCTGCGAGACCGCCTGCGGCGGACCCGCTTTCCCGCTCCGCTACCCGGCGACGGCTGGGACACCGGCGTGCCGGTGGAAGTCCTCCGTGACCACGCCGCCCGGTGGGCCACCCACGACTGGCGCGCTACCGAGGAGCGACTCAACGCGCGGACGCAGTACCTGACCGACATCGACGGACAGCAGATCCACGTCGTGCACGTGCCGTCCCGTCACGAGGGCGCGACACCCCTCCTGCTGCTGCACGGCTGGCCCGGGTCGTTCCTGGAGTTCGAGAAGGTCATCGATCTCTTGGTGGACACCTTCGACGTCGTGATCCCGTCGCTGCCCGGTTTCGGCTTCTCGACGCCCCTGTCCGACGCAGGCTGGGGAGTCGATCGCATCGCCCGGGTCATGCTCGAGCTGATGACCCGAGTGGGCCACGAGACGTTCGTCGTCCAGGGCGGCGATGTCGGTGCGGGTGTGGCTCCGGAGATCGCACGGCTCGCCCCCGACCGCGTGCGCGGCGTGCACGTCAACGGAGCCCTCGGCGCCTTCGCGGGCGAGCTCGACGACGACACCGCGGCCCGCATGACGCCGATCGAGGTCGATCGGATGCGGCGGGTGGGCGAGTTCATGCAGAACGAGTTCGGCTACATCGCGGTCCAGTCGACGCGGCCGGGCCTGGTCGGGGCGATGGCAGCAGACAGCCCGGTCGGGCAGCTCGCCTGGATGCTCGACAAGCTCCAGGCCTGGAGCCACCCGGCCGAGGTCGCCGCGACGGACGTGCTCGGCGAGGAGTTCGTGCTGGCCAACGCCACGCTGTGGTGGCTGACGGCGTCGGCCGGATCGGCTGCCTACGTCGGCTACGCGCAGGAGCAGGGCTGGGGCGCCGTGCCGGAGAGCTCAGGTGTCCCGACGGCAGCGATCCAGTTCGCGCACGACATCGGGTTGCGTCATCTGGCCGAGCAGAGCAACACGATCGTGCGGTGGACGGACGTCGACGACCGAGGCGGGCACTTCGCCGCCCTGGAGGAGCCGGAGCTCCTCGTCGACGACGTCCGGGCCTTCGTCGCTGAGCTCGAGGGTGGGTCGCCGGCGGTCACACCGCGGTGAACCCGTTGTCGACGAACAGGTGGTGGCCGTTCACGAACCGGGAGTCGTCGCTCGCCAGGAACAGCGCGGCCCTCGCGACGTCCTCCGGCTCACCGATGCGCCCCTGCTGCTCGGCGAGTGCGCTGCTCGAGGTGTCGACGCCGTGCTCGCCGAGCGCCTCGATCTCGTGCAGGCCGTGCGGGGTGCGGATGAACCCCGGGCAGATCGCGTTGCAGCGGATCCCCCGGTCGCGGTACTCCACGGCGATGGCGCGCGCGAACATGTGGCACGCGCCCTTGGTGGTGTCGTAGAGCACCTCGTTGGGTGTCGCGGCGACGGCGGAGATCGACGACGTGCAGATGATGGAGCCCTCGCCGTTCGCCAGCATCTGCGGCAGCACGGCCCGCGTCATGAGGAACATCGACCGCACGTTGATGCCGTGCAGCCAGTCCCACTCCTGGACCGTGAGGTCGAGGAACGGCTTCACGATGATCGTGCCGGCGTGGTTGAACAGGGTCGTCACGGCGCCGAGCTCGGACGAGATCGACGACACGGCGCTGCGGACCTGGTTCTCCTGGGAGACGTCGGCGACCGCCACCGCGGCCCGCCCGCCCGCGCTCGTGACGTCTCGAGCGGTGGCCTGGGCGGCGTCGCCGTCGATGTCGACGATGCCGACGCTCGCCCCCTCCTCGGCGAACAGCAGGGCCGAGGCGCGCCCCATGCCGGAGCCACCGCCGGAGATCAGCACCACCTTGCCCGCGAGGCGCCCCGTCGCCGCGACCATCAGTCGAGCACCATGTCGCGGCCGCTCACCGAGTCGGTGGGGACCTCCTGCTGGACGTCCCAGTGCTCGACGATCTTGCCGCGCTCGACGCGGAAGACGTCGGCGACAGCGGTCGGGGGACCGCCCTCGACGGTGTTGAGCGCGTGCACCACCACCAGGTCGTCCTCGGCCACGACTCGGGCGATCACGAACTCGACGCCCGGTTCGGCGAGGTACGGGCCGAGAGCCTCGACGAACGCGTCGCGTCCGTCGTCGACCTGCGGGTTGTGCTGGGCGTAGTCGTCGTCGACGTACGCGGCTGCGGCCCCCTCGACGTCGCCCTCGACGAAGGCCTGGGTGTAGAAGTCGGTGACGAGCTGCTTGCTGGTGGCGGTCGCGTCCGGCTGCGGGGCGTCGTCCTCCGGCTCGGACGAGCAGCCGGCCAGGGTCAGCGCAGCCAGCACGAGGAGGACCGGGAACGGAGGGGCGGGGCGGGCAGGTCGGGTCACGGGACGAGTCCTTCCGGGGTGGTGGGCTCCTCGACCGAGGCGCCTCCCAGAAGCATCGAGGCGGGGGCCGCACCGCCCTGCCGACGAAGTGTCAGGCACGAGTCACAACGTCTGACGATCTGTCGCCCGAGAACCTCCGGGACGCCGGGATGGTGAGTCGACCAACGTGTCCTGCGTCACCTGAACGAACGAGGAAGCCATGTCACCCATCACGCCCCCACCCGGGACGAGCGAGCACTACGAGCAGGAGCTGTCCCGCTCCCTGAACCTGCGCGGCAACGTGCTGATCACGCTCTCGGCCGTCACGCCGGCGTCGAGCGTCTTCATCATCATCCCGACCGTCATCGCCGCGGTCGGGGGAGCGTCGTTCCTGGCCTTCCTCATGGCAGCGGCCGTCGCCGCCTGCATGGCGCTCTGCTACGCCGAGCTGTCGTCCGCGTTCCCGATCGCCGGCGGGGAGTACTCCTTCGCGGGCCGCGTGCTCGGCAAGGCGGCGGGCTTCTCGCTGTTCCTCATGAACGCGTTCAGCCTCACGATGATCATCGGCGTCATCGCGCTCGGCACGGGGGAGTACCTGGCGGCCGCGTTCGACGGCGCCGACTCCAAGTGGGTGGGCGTCGCGGTGATCCTGGTCTGCTCGGGGGTGGCGATCCTCAACATCCGCACGAACGCCTGGATCACCGGTGTGTTCCTGGCGCTGGAGATGGCGGCGATCGTCGTCGTCTCCATCCTGGGCTTCGTCAACGTGTCGCGTCCCGTCAGCACCCTCTTCGACGCCCAGACCATCGGCGACGACGGCACCCTGGTCGGCGTGGGTCTCGGCCTGATCGCCGGACAGACCGCCACGGCGCTGTTCGCCTACAACGGCTACGGGGCGGCGATCTACTTCGCCGAGGAGACGCAGGGTGCACGCAAGGTCATGGGGAAGGTCATCCTCGTGTGCCTGGGCGTCACCGTCGTCGCCGAGATGCTCCCGCTGGCCGCGGTGCTGCTGGGTGCCCCCGACCTGACCGACCTGGTCAGTGCGGGCAACCCGATGGAGTACTTCATGACCACGCGCGGGTCGGAGGCGGTCAACGTCGCGGTCAGCCTGGCGATCGCCGTCGCGATCATCAACGCGACCGTCGCGATCATCCTGCAGGGCGGACGCACGCTCTACAGCGCCGCTCGTGATCGGGCCTTCCCCGACGCCGTGGGTCGTCGCCTCGCCTACGTGCACCCGGTGCTGCAGACCCCGCCGTTCGCGACGATCCTGATCGGCGTCGTCGCCGCCACGCTGGCCGCGTTCGTGCCCATCGGCTCGCTCATCACGGCCACCGGCGCGACGCTGATCGTGGTGTACGTGTTCGTCGCGACGAGTGCTCTCGTCGGGCGTCGCACGGGGTCGACCGCCGGGGCGCAGTACCGGATGCCGCTGTTCCCGCTGCCGCCGCTGGCCATCATCGTCGCCCTGGCCTACGTGACCTACCAGGTGTGGGACGTGAACCCGTGGCAGATCGTCATCGCTCTCAGTGCGCTCGGTCTCGGCTTCGTCTACCACCAGGTCTACCTGCGGCCGCGTCACGCGGATCGGTGGACCATGCTGGCCGGTGCACCCGAGGAGGACATCTGATGAGCAGCAGCCCCCAGGACACGCGGCGGGCCCGCGACCACGGTCTTCCGCTCGAGGGCGAGCCGGGGGAGTGGAACGCGATCACCGACGTCGCCGGCGTGGAGGTCGGCTTCCGGACCCTCGTCGCCGGGGACGGCGACCTGCGCGAGGGGGAGGGACCCGTCCGCACGGGCGTCACGGCGATCCTGCCCCGCGGCCGTGAGGGAGTCGGCACCTCGTGCGCCGCCGGCTTCCACTCGCTCAACGGCAACGGCGAGCTCACCGGCAGCCACTGGCTCGAGGAGTCCGGGAGCCTGTCGCTGCCCATCGGGATCACCAACACGCACTCGGTCGGGGCGGCGCACCGCGGCATCCTCGGGTGGTCGCTCCGCACCAACCCCGCCCTCAAGCCCGCGTGGCACCTGCCGGTGGTGGGTGAGACGTGGGACGGCTACCTGAACGACATCAACGGCGACCACGTCCAGCCGGAGCACGCGGTGGCTGCGCTCGATGCCGCCGCGAGCGGCCCGATCGAGGAGGGTTCGGTCGGCGGAGGCACGGGCATGAACTGCTACGCCTTCAAGGGCGGCACCGGCACGAGCTCACGCCGCGTCCGGATGGGCGGGTCGGAGTACACGGTCGGCGTGCTGCTGCAGGCCAACTTCGGGTCGCGCAAGGAGCTCGTCGTTTGTGGGCGGCGGGTCGGGCGCGACCTGCTCGACGACAACCCCATGGAGGACGACTCCTGGCTCGCCCCGCCCGGCGCGGGCTCGTGCATCGGCATCGTCGCGACGGACGCACCCCTGCTGCCGGGGCAGTGCAAGGCCCTCGCCCGCCGGGTCGGGCTCGGCCTGGCCCGCACGGGGACGACGGGAAGTCACTTCTCCGGCGACATCTTCCTGGCGTTCTCGACGGCCAACCCCGGCAGTCTCGACAGCTCCATCCACGACCAGGGCTCAGAGCTGAGGAACCTGGAGTTCCTGCCCTGGGGAGCGATGGACCCGCTCTACGAGGCCGTCGTCCAGGCCACCGAGGAGTCGGTGCTCAACGCCTTGGTGGCCGCGCGCACCACCGTGGGTCGTGACGGCCACCGCAGCCCGGCGCTGCCGACCTCGGCCCTCGCCGGACCGTGGCCGCCCTCTCAGGTGCCGCAGTAGGTCGTGTACTGCCCGAAGTCCTGCGGTGCAGGCGCGGCATAGCGCTCCAGGCCGGGCCGCTCGTCGAAGGGGCGCTGCAGCACGCTGACGAGCTGGAGGACCGGGCCGAGGTCACCAGCCGTCGCGGCCTGCAGCGCCTCCTCGACGAGGTGGTTGCGCGGGACGTAGAGCGGATTCGTGCGGTCCATCAGAGCAGCGTCGGGCCCGTGCTGTCGCCAGCGCATCCGCCACGCATCCGCCGCGGGCAGGTCGAGGAACAGTCCGCGGAACGGCTCGGCATCGCCGCGTACCGCGGCGCCGAGGGCGCGGAACCCGCTCGTCCAGTCGACGTGGCTCTCGCGCAGCAGGGCGAGCAGCTGCTCGGCGAGCTCGACGGCGGCGCCGTCGTCCGTGGGCGAGGTGAGCCCGATCTTCGTGAGGAGACCTCTCGCGTAGGACGTGCCGTGCTGCGAGCGGAAGGTGCCGAGCACCTCCGTCGCGAGCGCCACCGCGGTGTCCTGGTCGTCGGAGATCAGCGGGAGCAGCGACTCGGCGAAGCGGGCGAGGTTCCACTCGGCGACGACCGGCTGGTTGCCGTACGCGTAGCGACCGCCCGTGTCGATCGAGCTGTACACGGTGCTGGGCTCGTAGGCCTCGAGGAACGCGCACGGCCCGTAGTCGATGGTCTCGCCGGAGATCGTCATGTTGTCGGTGTTCATGACGCCGTGCACGAAGCCGACGAGCATCCAGCGGGCGACGAGGTCGGCCTGGGCGCGGGCGACCGCCTCGAGGAGTGCCAGGGCCGGGTGCTCGGCGGACGCGGCGGCGGGATGGTGACGCGCGATCGCGTGGTCGGTGAGACGCCGCAGGAGGTCGACGTCTCCCGTCGACGCCGCGTACTGGAACGAGCCCACCCGCAGGTGGCTGCTCGCCACGCGGGCGAGGACCGCACCCGGCAGGTCGGTCTCGCGGCGCACCGCTCGTCCGGTCGCCACGACCCCGAGGGACCGGGTCGTCGGGATGCCGAGGGCGTGCATCGCCTCGCTGACGACGTGCTCGCGCAGCATCGGCCCGACCGCGGCGCGGCCGTCGCCGCCACGGGAGAACGGGGTGCGTCCCGATCCCTTCAGGTGGAGGTCGCGGAGCGTGCCGTCGCGATCGGTCAGCTCACCGATCAACAGCGCCCGACCGTCGCCGAGGCGCGGTGAGTACCCGCCGAACTGGTGGCCGGCGTAGGCCTGGGCGACGGGGGTGGACCCGGGCGGCAGGAGGTTGCCGGTGAGCAGCTGAGCACCCGTCGATCCGTGCAGCTCCTGCGGATCGATGCCGAGCTCGGTCGCCAGGGCCTCGTTCAGCACCACGACCCGAGCGTCCGGGGCCTCCTCGGCCTGCCAGGGCACGGCGAGCTCGGGCAGGTCGGTCGCGAAGCCGCTCGCGACCCGCATCGTCTCCGGAGTCGTCGTCACCCGTCGAGCCTACGGACGCGGCACGCATGGCGCGCGGTCGACGGGCGCGCCCCCTGGTTCCGATCTACCGTCGGCTCATGAACGACAAGCGAATCTGGTTCTTGGCCGGCGTGCTGATGCTCGTGGCCGCCGCCGTCAACGCCGCGACCGGCAACTGGGTACCGGCCGCCCTGCTGGCGCTGGCGGGCGTGCTGTTCCTGATCACGCCGTCCTGGCAGGCCGGCAGGAGCAAGCGAGGTCGCTAGCCCCTGCCGGTCTGGTCAGCCGGAGTGCTCGGGCTTCGAGATGAAGTTCGTGAAGCCTCCATGGCGCGCGGGCAGACCCTCGTCGAGTGCTTCGTTGATCTTCTCGAGCGGGAAGACGTGGTGCTCGAGCACGGAGAGATCGAGCGCCCCGCTACCGGCGAGGTCTGACATCTCCTGTGCCTCACCTGTCGTGAACCACAGGCTTCCGAGCACGGACTGCTGGCTGCACATCATCTCGAACAGGTTGAGCGGGGGATGCTCCATCATGCCGCCGATGTCGACCGCCACGCCTCCGCGGGCGAGGGCGCCGATGGCCTCCTGGAAGGTCTCGGCGGGAGCCCCAGGGCCGAGGGCGTCGATGACGATGTCGACGCCGTAGCCGTCGTTGTTCGCGCGGACCCACTCGCCGAGATCGCCGTCTCCGGTGGCGTGGACCTCGATGCGGTCGGGTGCGATCGCCTTCACGTCCGCGAGCAGGTCGGCGTTGCGGCCCGTGCCGAAGACCTTGGTGACGCCCATAGCAAGCGCGTTCAGGACCCCACCGATGCCGAGAGTGCCGCTGGAACCGTCGATCAGGACGGTCTTGCCCGGGCCCGCGCCGGCCTTCTTGAGCGCGGAGTATGAGGTGCCGAGGTAGCCGAATCGCGCACCCTCCTCGAAGGAGACGTTGTCGGGGAGCTTGACGACGTTGCGCTGCGGAGCGGTCAGGTACTCGCCGAGGCCGCCGTAGGGGTAGGCGTCGAAGATCTTCTGGCCGTCGGGTCCGAACGAGAAGTATCCGATGAAGGTGTAACGGTCGCAGTTCGGCTCCTCGCCCCGGCGACATGCTCGGCAGGACCCGCACGAGACGCCGGGGTTGACGTAGACCCGGTCCCCGACCTGCACGTCGAAGACCTGGTCGCCGACCTCAGTGACGACCCCGGCCGAGTCGAGTCCGAAGATCGCCGGGAGCTTCGGCAGGGGCAGGTACGGGAACCACTCGGCGTACGTCGCGAGCACGTTCTTCAGGTTCGGGACGACGTTGCAGGCCTCGACCCTCACGACGACGTCGGTGGCGCCGGCCGTCGGGCGAGGGACTCTCTCGAGCTGCATGGCTCCACCGATCTCGTGGAGGCGGGCCGCAAGCATGTCAGTCATCTGGATTCTCCTTGGGTGAGCGGTGCGGTTCAGAGGGCGGCGAGGACGTCGTCAGCGGTGGCGACCTCACCGAGGAGGCCGAACGTCTCGAGCGTCGCGTCGTGGGCGGCGTCCGATGCGGCTGAGCATGCGTCGGAGACGACGACCACGCGGTAGCCGAGGTCGCCTGCGGAGCGGCCAGTGCTCTCGACCGAGAGGTTGGTCGCGACGCCGAAGAGGACGACCGTGTCGATGCCGGCCTCTCGGAGGCGAGCATCGAGATCACTGCTGGCGAACCCGCTGACCTTGGGGTTGGTGACGACCCAATCGTCACCGCCGGGCTTGACCTCGTCGACGATGTCGCCGCCGTGGCTGCCGTCGAGGAGCGAGCCCTGCTGTCCCACGGCGCCGAGGAGCGGAATGTTCGTGACGAGGTCGATGTGGCCGGCCTGGAACGCGACCCGGGTGTAGACGACCCGGACGTCCTTGGCGCGGGCGCCCTCGACCAGACGCTTGGCAACGGACAGGACGCCGCGCTGCTCGATCTGCTCACGGAAGAACGGGGCGAAGGCTCCGTCGGGGCCGACGATGTCGTATTCGAAGTGGCAGGCGATGAACGCCGTGGTGGAGGCGTTGAGATCCATGGTGCTGTCCGTTCTGGAGTGGGTAGGAAACGCCGCTCGCGGTGACCGAACCGGGCTGCGGGGGTGGTGTCAGTCACGCCTTCTCGATAACTGGCGTGCCAGTCACGGTAGAGCGTTGTGACCGGGACCACAACCCCATTCCTGCGATCCGTCACACGGAAGGTGCCAGTTGCTCTGCAATAGCAGTCGATAGTCGTTGTCCCTGGCCGGACTGTAGGCATGGCGGGGTATTGCCATCGCGCAAACTAGCATGCTAGAAAGATGACGTGACGGCGATCACCTCGACCTCCCTCACCCCCTGACCGGCCGACACGCGGAGCCATCCATGACGCAGCAGCTGCCCAGCCCGATCTTCGAGCCGTTCCCCGACGACGGGAGCGGTTACGACACCGATGTCGTGGTCGTCGGCCTGGGCCCCGGAGGCGGGATCGCCGCCGTGGCTCTCGCCACCTATGGCGTGCGCGTCCACGCGGTCTCGATGTTCCCGTGGGTGGCGAACTCGCCTCGAGCGCACATCACCAACCAGCGGGCCGTCGAGGTGCTCCGCGACCTCGGGCTCGAGGGCGAGGCGCGACGCTTCGCTACACCCTGGGACCAGATGGGCGACACCCTCTTTACCACCAGCTTGGCCGGTGAGGAGATCGTCCGCCTGCAGACGTGGGGCACTGGCGACGGCCGTTCCGGGGACTACCTGACCGGCAGCCCGTGCACCATGCTCGACATTCCGCAGCCCCTGATGGAGCCGATCCTCATCAACAAGGCAGCCGAGCGCGGCGCGATCGTCAGCTTCGACACCGAGTACCTCGACCACGAGCAGGACGCCGACGGCGTGACCGTCAGGTTTCGCGACAACCGTTCAGGCCACGTGTTCACCCAGCGCGCCCGCTACCTGCTCGGCTTCGACGGTGCGCGCTCAGTCATCGCGGAGCAGATCGAGCTGCCCTTCGAGGGCGAGCTCGCCCGAGCCGGCACCGCGTACATCCTCTTCAACGCCGACCTGAGCCGCTACGTCGAGCACCGGCCGAGCATCCTGCACTGGGTCATGAACTCCAAGGCCGGCTTCGGAGAGATCGGCATGGGTCTCCTGCGGGCCATCAAGCCGTGGAACCAGTGGATCGCCGGGTGGGGATTCGACATGGCCGCTGGTGAGCCGAACCTCGACGACGACGTGGTCAAGGCGCAGATCCGGACGCTCGTCGGAGACCCCGACCTCGAGATCGACATCGTCACGAAGTCGCTCTGGTACGTCAACCAACAGCACGCCACGCAGTACTCGAGGGGTCGCGTCCTCTGCGGCGGCGACGCCGTGCACCGTCACCCTCCGAGCAGCGGACTCGGCTCGAACACGAGCATGCAGGACGCCTTCAATCTCGCGTGGAAGGTCGCCTACAGCGTCAAGGGTTACGCCGGCGCTGACCTGCTCGAGACCTACGGCGACGAGCGAGTCCCCGTGGGCAAGCAGATCGTCGCTCGCGCCAATCAGTCCCGCAAGGACTACGCAGGCCTGCGCGAGTTCTTCGACCGTGACGCTGACGACCCCGTCACCGCCGGGCTTGAGAAGTTGAAGGCACCGACGCCGGAGGGCGCTGCCGCACGCGAGCAGCTCTACAAGGCGCTCGAACTCAAGAACACCGAGTTCAACGCCCAGGGCGTGGAGCTGAACCAGCGCTACATCTCGACCGCTGTGGTCCCGGCAGACGGTGACGAGGTGTGGGCCCGCGACCGCGAGCTCTACCTGCAGGCCACGACCCGGCCGGGCGCGAAGATCCCCCACGCATGGCTCGTCGGGACTGAAGGCAAGCGCGTCTCGACCCTCGACGTCGTCGGCCACGGCCGAATGACGCTCCTGACGGGTCTGTCGGGAGCCGCCTGGGTCACCGCCGCCGAGAAGCTCGACCTCCCCTTCCTTCGCACGGTCGTGGTCGGGACGCCTGGCGCAACAGATCCGTACGGCTACTGGCGCCAGGTCCGGGAGATCGACGAAGCCGGCGCGCTTCTCGTCCGCCCCGACGGATACATCGCCTGGCGACAGACCGACGCCGTCTGGGACGACACCGATGCCCTGCACCAGCTCGAGGACGCGCTGTCCAGCGTGCTCGACCGACCTCACCGTCACGACGCCACGAGCGCCACCGACAACCCCGACTACAGCACCCGTGCGCGACCGATCACCGTCCCGCAGACCACGTCCGAATCCCGCTGAGGAGCACCCCACATGACCACGCGCCCCTACACGAGCGTCTGGAACGACCTGAACCAGGTCGAGTTCAGCCAGGGATTCCTCCAGGCCGGCAACTACCGCACCCGGTACCTGCACGCAGGTGACCCCTCCAAGCCGCTCCTGCTCTTCCTGCACGGCATCACCGGTCACGCCGAGGCGTACGTCCGGAACCTGCAGGTCCACGCCGAGCACTTCAACGTCTACGCAATCGACTTCATCGGACACGGCTACTCGAGCAAGCCCGACCACCCCCTGGAGATCCCCCACTACATCGACCAGGTCAGCGCCATCCTCGATGCCCTCGGCGTCGAGAAGGCCAATTTCAGCGGAGAGTCCCTCGGCGGCTGGGTCACCGCCAAGTTCGCCCAGCTCCACCCCGAGCGTGTCGACAAGATCGTGCTCAACACCATGGGCGGCACGATGGCCAACCCGAAGGTGATGGAGCGGCTCTACACCCTGTCGATGGAGGCGGCGAAGGATCCGTCCTGGGAGCGGGTCAAGGCTCGCCTCGAATGGCTGATGGCCGATCCCACCATGGTGACCGACGACCTGATCCGCACGCGCCAGGCGATCTTCGAGCAGTCCGACTGGCTCAAGGCCGCCGAGTCGAACATGGCCCTGCAGGATCTCGAGACCCGCAAGCGGAACATGATCTCCGACGACGACCTCCGGGCCATCCAGGCCGAGGCGCTCGTCGTGTGGACCACGAAGGACCCGTCCGGCCCTGTCGACGAGGGACGCCGCATCGCCGAGCTCATCCCGAACGGCCGGCTGGCCGTCATGGAGGAGTGCGGCCACTGGCCCCAGTACGAGGATGCTCCGACGTTCAACCGGATCCACCTCGACTTCCTGCTCGGTCGAGACGGCGGTGACCCGTCGTGACGCTTGCCCTCCTGGCCACGAGCCACAGTCCGCTCCTGGAGTACGCCGACCTCGACAAGGAGGTCGCCGACGAGCTCGAGCAGAACTTCGACATCGCTCGGAAGTTCGTCGCCGACTACGACCCCGACGTCGTGATCAACTTCGGACCGGACCACTACAACGGGTTCTTCTACAACCTCATGCCGGCGTTCTGCATCGGCTACGCCGCAACGAGCATCGGTGACTACGGCAGCCAGGCCGGCCCGCTGAATGTCCCGGAAGACCTCGCTCGCTCGCTCGCCGAAGCCGTCATCGCCGACGGCATCGACCTGTCGGTGTCGCTGCAGATGGAGGTCGACCACGGCGCCGTCCAACCGATGGAGATCGTCTACGGCGACATCACGGCCAAGCCATTCGTCCCCATCTTCATCAACTCGGTCGCGCCTCCCTTCACGCCGGTACAAAGAGTCCGGCAGCTCGGTGAGTCCGTCGGGCGCCACCTCGCGACCTTGGACCAGAAGGTCCTACTCATCGCATCGGGTGGCCTCTCGCATGACCCGCCCGTGCCGCGGATCGCGACGGCCACCGAGCAGCAGCGCAGGATGCTCATGGGTGAGGGCGGGCCTCTGAGCCCCGAGGCTCGCGTTGTACGGCAGCAGCGCGTGATCCAGGCGGCGAAGGACTTCGCCGCCGGGACCGCCACGATCCAGGAGCTCGCACCGGAGTGGGACCGCGAGTTCCTGGAGATCGTCGCCTCCGGTGACCTGACGCCACTCGACGCGTGGTCGCCCGACGAGATGACCCGCATCGCCGGCAACTCCTCGCACGAGGTGCGCACCTGGATCGCCGGCTACGCGGCGATGTCAGCGGCCGGTTCGTACACCGTCACCCACTCGTATTACCGGCCGATCAAGGAACTCATCGCCGGTTTCGCCCTCACCACCGTCACGCTCGACTGAGCTCGGACCGACCGAAAGAGCACCATCATGACCACCACCGCAGATCGGCCCACCAAGACCTCGCCGGTCAAGGTCGCCCTCGCCAGCTTCATCGGCACCACGGTCGAGTACTACGACTTCTTCATCTACGGCACCGCCGCGGCGCTGGTGTTTCCCACGCTCTTCTTCCCGGATTCGAGTCCCCTCGTCGGCACGCTGCTGTCGTTCGCCACGCTCGGTGTCGGTTTCCTCGCGCGCCCCGTCGGTGGCGTGGTCTTCGGCCACTACGGAGACCGGGTCGGTCGCAAGAAGATGCTCGTCATCTCGCTCGTGCTGATGGGTTCGGCCACGGTCCTCATGGGCCTGATGCCGACCTACGCCACCATCGGGATCGCAGCGCCGATCCTGCTGACGCTGCTGCGGCTGATCCAAGGCTTCGCGGTCGGCGGTGAGTGGGGTGGAGCCACCCTGATGGCGGTCGAGCACGCCCCGAAGGGTCGCCGCGGATTCTTTGGCGCCTTCCCGCAGATGGGCGCTCCCGCAGGCGTCGGGCTGGCGACGATCGCCTTCTACTTCGCCTCGAAGCTCTCGCCCGAGGCCTTTGAGTCGTGGGGATGGCGCCTACCGTTCCTCGCCTCCGCGATCCTGGTGATCGTCGGCCTCGTCATCCGCGCATCGGTCGACGAGAGCCCGGAGTTCGAGGCCGTCCGCAGCAAGCAGGAGAAGCAGGTCAAGCTGCCCGTCGCAGAGGCCTTCCGGCGCCACCCGAAGGAGATCTTCCTCGTCGCCGGCACCTATCTGTCGCAGGGCGTCTTCGCCTACATCTGCATGTCGTACCTCGTCGGCTACGGCAGCAACGGCTTGGGCATGGACCGCAACCAGGTCCTGATGGGCGTGTTCGTCGCCGCGGTGATCGCCACGCTCCTGTACCCCGTCTTCGGCGCCCTCTCGGACCGATGGGGACGCAAGACGATCTACCTCCTCGGTGCCGTCTCGATGCTCGTCGTCATCGTCCCGGCCTTCGAGCTGATCAATACGGCCAACCCGGTGAACTTCGCGATCGCCCTGACGCTGGTGTTCGGCATCGCCATGGCGCCCGCCGGTGGAGTGACCGGGTCCCTGTTCAGCCTGGCCTTCGCTCCTGAGGTCCGGTACAGCGGCGCTTCCGTCGGCTACACGATCTCTCAGGTCGCAGGCGCCGCCTTCGCACCGACCATCGCCACTGCTCTGTTCGCCGTCAACGACTCGACCGACCTCGTCGTCCTCTACCTCGTGGTCGTCGCCGTCATCTCTGTCGCCTCGGTGTCGCTCATGCCCGGCAAGCTGGGACACGCCGACGTGCTCGATGGTGACCTGAAGCGGTCGGAGCGCGAGCTCGCGACACAATGAGGCATGGTCATGGTCGAACTGCGACGACGCACACGGAGCTTCGCTCGATGTGGTGACCTCCGATGAGTGATGCCGGACCGGTCCGCGACCGGGGCCAGCGCCTCTCGGTCGCCGTCCTCGACGTGCTCAAGGAGCGTCTTCTCGACGGGGACTACGCCGTCGGGTCACGCATCTCGATCGAGGACGTCAAGGCAGAGTTCGACGTCAGCAAGCAGCCGGTCATGGAAGCCATGCGCCGCCTGGAGGCGATCGGGATCGTCCAGATCGTCCCCCAGAGCGGCTGCCGCGTCGCGCAGTACTCCCCGCGCGAGATCCGAGACTTCTTCAAGCTCTTCGGACGCTTCGAGGGCGAGATCGCCGCAGCCGCGGCGAGCCGGCGGACCGACGCCCAGATCGCAGAGCTCGACGGGGCCTGGAACGCCATCGCCGAGCTCTCGGACGAGATGCCGGCGGAGCAGCGATCCCGGCAGTACCGATTCCGCAATCGGGAGTTCCACCTGGCCATTCACCGAATGGCTCACTCGCGCGTGATGGCCGAGCTGAGTGAGCGCATGTGGGACATGAGCGACTTCTTCATCAGCACCGTCGGTGGCAAGGTCGCCATCGGCAACGCCGTCGACCATCGCAACCACGACCACGACGTCATCCGGGGCGCGATCCGGACCGGCAGCGCCGAGATCGCCCGCGTCGCCATGCAGGCCCACATCGAGGAGACCGTGGCGATCTTCGAGTCCGGCGATGGCGTCTGACGAGTCGCCCCCGCCCCCGAGCGTGCTCGGCAAGGCCATGGCGATCCTCGAGAGCTTCACCGTCGACCGCACCGCACTGACGTTCTCCGACCTCCAGGCTGCGACGGGCCTGCCGAAGGCGACGCTGCACCGCCACCTCTCGGACCTCCAGGCTGTGGGACTGATCGACCGCCGTGACGACCGGTACCGCCTGTCGATGCTGGTCTTCGAGCTCGGCATGCGGGCGTCGGTCGGTCGCAACCTCATCGAGGTCGCGACCCCGTTCCTGGAGGACCTGTACGAGCGCACCCACGAGACGGTGCATCTCGGCGTCGGCGACGGGGACGAGGTCGTCTACGTGCTGAAGATGTCGGGGCACCAGCAGGCCGCGGCGCCGTCCCGGCTCGGCGGCCGGATGCCCCTGCACGCCACCGCGATCGGCAAGGCGCTGCTGGCGCACGCGCCGCGCGAGCAGCAGGACGCCCTGTTGTCGGGTCCGCTCGAGCGCCGTGCGCCGCGCACCGTCGTCTCACCGGGACTCCTGCGCGAGCAGCTCGACGAGTGCGCCCGCAGCGGTGTGGCCTTCGAGTACGAGGAGTCGGCGGTCGGCGTCGTCTGTGTCGCGGCTCCGGTGCTCGATGCCACCGGTGCGGTCATCGCTGCCGTCAGCGTCGCCGGACCCGTGACCCGGTTCCACCCCGCGACCCATGCGGCAGCGGTGAGGTCGGCCGCGCTGGGCATCGGTGCGACCTACGGTCGCCGGTCCGCACGGCGTCGCTGACTCGACGCCCGGATCAGGACGGTGAGCCGGCGAGATCGAGCGCGATGTCGACGATCATGTCCTCCTGGCCGCCGACGAGCTTGCGGCGCCCGACCTCGGTGAGGATGTCGCGCACGTCGACGTCGTAGCGGCGGGAGGCGTTCTCGGCGTGGCGCAGGAAGCTGGAGTAGACACCGGCGTAGCCGAGCGTGAGGGTCTCGCGGTCGACCTGCACGGCGCGGTCCATGAGGGGCCGCACGATGTCGTCGGCGGCGTCCTCCAGGGCGGCGAGGTCGCACCCGTGCTCCCAGCCCTCGAGGTCGGCCACCGCGATGAACGGCTCGATGGGGCAGTTGCCCGCCCCGGCGCCGAGACCGGCGAGCGAGGCGTCGACCCGGGTCACGCCGTTCTCGACCGCGACGACGCTGTTCGCCACCGAGAGGCTGAGGTTCTGGTGGGCGTGGATGCCGATCTCGGTCGACGGGTCGAGCGCGTCGCGGTAGGCCGTGACGCGCTCAGCGACGGCACGCATCGTGAGGTGTCCACCGGAGTCGGTCACGTAGACGCAGTGGGCACCGTAGGACTCCATGAGCTTCGCCTGCTCGGCGAGCTTCGCGGGCTCGGCCATGTGGCTCATCATCAAGAATCCCGACACGTCCATGCCGATCTCGCGGGCATAGGCGATGTGCTGGGCCGAGACGTCCGCCTCGGTGCAGTGCGTCGCGATGCGGATCGAGCGCACCCCGATGTCCCAGGCGCGCTGGAGCTCGTGGATCGTGCCGATGCCTGGCAGCAGGAGCGTCGTGAGCCGGGCGTTCTTCACCTCGTCGGCGGCGGCCTCGAGCCACTCCCAGTCGGTGTGGCTGCCCGGGCCGTAGTTCAGCGAGCCGCCGGCCAGGCCGTCGCCGTGGGCGACCTCGAGGGCGTCGACCCCGGCGTCGTCGAGGGCACGGACGATGCGGCGGACGTCCTTCGGGTCGATGCGGTGGCGGATGGCGTGCATGCCGTCACGGAGCGTGACGTCCTGGATGAAGACCTGGGTCATCGGGCGTCTCCCTGCGTGCGTGCGGCCTTGGACTCCGCGACCCGCAGGGCGGCGGAGGTCATGATGTCGAGGTTGCCGGCGTAGGCCGGGAGGTAGTGCGCAGCGCCCTCGACCTCGAGGAACACCGAGACCTGCGTCGTGACCGGCGCGGAGCCCTCCGGCACGAGCGTGTGGACCGGCTCGTCGCCCTCGAGCTTGCGGATCTGGACCTCCTGCTTGAGGCGGTAGCCCGGCACGTACTGGGCGACCTTGGCCACCATCGCGCTGACCGACTCGCGGATCGCGCTCTCGTCGGCGTCGCCGACCAGGGCGAGCACGGTGTCACGCATGATCAGCGGCGGCTCGGCCGGGTTCAGGATGATGATCGCCTTGCCGCGACCGGCGCCGCCGACGGCCTCGATGGCCGCCGAGGTGGTCTCGGTGAACTCGTCGATGTTGGCGCGAGTGCCGGGCCCGGCCGACCGCGAGGCGATCGACGCCACGATCTCGGCGTAGGCGACCGGCACGACCTGGGCGATCGCGGCGACGATCGGGATCGTCGCCTGTCCGCCGCAGGTCACCATGTTCACGTTGTCCGCATCGAGGTGCTCCTCGAGGTTCACCGGCGGCACGACGTACGGGCCGATGGCCGCGGGGGTCAGGTCGATGAGCTGCTTGCCGTAGGGCGCGAGTGCCGTCGCGTTGGCCTCGTGGGCCTTGGCGGAGGTGGCGTCGAAGATGATGTCGATGTCGTCGAAGCCGTCGATCGCGATCAGCCCGGCGACGCCCTCGGCGGTGGTGCGCACCCCGTTCTTCTGCGCGCGGGCGAGCCCGTCGGACTCGGGGTCGATGCCGACCATGACGTCCATCTCGAGGGTGTCCGAGAGACGGATGACCTTCAGCATCAGGTCGGTGCCGATGTTGCCGGAACCGATCACGGCGACCTTCGTCGTGCTCATGAACGGACCTCCTGGTCGAACGCGACCGAGACGTCGCCGAGGCCGGTGATGACGGCGCGGACCGTGCTGCCCGGGGTCACCGGCACCATCGGTCCGAGGGCGCCGGACAGGATGATCTGCCCCTCACGCAGCGGGTCGCCGAGGTCCTGCGCTGCGCGGGCCAGCCAGAGCAGGGCCTCCAACGGGTCGCCCAGGCAGGCGGCACCGTCGCCGGAGGAGGCGACGTCACCGTCGACGGTGAGCTGCATCTGGACCTCGCGAGGCTCGACCTCCGCGATCGGGACAGCGGTCTCGCCGAGCACGAAGGCCGCGCTCGAGCCGTTGTCGGCCACCGTGTCGACGATCGTGATGTCCCAGTCGTCCACTCGGCTGTCGACGATCTCGAGCGCGGGTACCGCGTGGGTCACGGCGGCGCGCACGGAGGCCAGGTCGAGCGGACCGTCGAGATCGGCACCGAGGAGGAAGGCGACCTCCGCCTCCACCTTGGGCTGCAGCAGGGTCGCCGTCGGCACCGTGCCGCCGTCGGCGACGTGCATGTCGGCGAACAGCACGCCGAAGTCGGGCTGGTCGACGCCGAGCTGCTTCTGCACCGCCGGTGACGTCAGGCCGATCTTGCGCCCGACGACCACACCACCGGCCTCGACGCGGCGACGGGTCAGCTCAGCCTGGACCACGTAGGCGCTGTCCACGTCCGTCGAGCCGAGCACGTCCCGCACGGGCGCGGTCGGCTTGATGCCGGTGCGCGCCTGGTCGAGTCGGTCGGCGGCCTCGATCTGGTATGCCGTCAGGGTCATGCGGCTCTCCTGCCTCGTGCGGGTGTCAGGTGTCAGTCTCCGACCAGGTGGGGGAGTCGACGAGGAGGGAGTTCCGTTCAGCGGAACTGGGTCGACTCGTACCGCGCCTGGGCGTCGCCGACGAGTCGCGCCATGAGGGCGCCGATCTCGCTCAGGCGGCGGTGGCTGCCGCGCACGGTCGGGACCACGATCGCGATGGCTCCCAGGGTCATGTCCGAGATCCTGACCGGCACGGCGACGCCGGAGATGCCGTCGATGTAGTCGTTGCGCCGAGCCGCCCACCCCTTGCGTCTCGCCAGGGCGACCGCCGTCCGGAGGTCGTCGACCTCCGTGAGGCTGTGCGGTGTCCGGGCCGCCAGGTAGAGCTGGGGCGCCAACGTCTCGAAGGTGGTCTCCGGAAGGCTCGAGAGGATCGCGATCCCGAGCGATCCCGAGCCGATGCCCGATCGGCGCCCGACCGGGGACGTGGCGCGCAGGGTCTGGTCGGCCTCGCACTTGTGGATGATGGTCACCGTCGAGTCGATCCAGTCGACCTCGGCCAGCAGTGCGGTCTCGTCGAGCTCGGCCGACAGCTCCTCCAGGAGGTTGCGGCACATCGTGCTCAGCACGCTCGAGTTCGACACGAGGCCGCCGAGCTCGAGGAGACGCGCGCCCAGCGAGTAGCGGCCGTCGTGCTCCTGCCGCATGAACCCGCGCTGGACCAGGTTGCGAGCGAGCCGGTGGGTGCTCGATCCCGGGAGGCCGACCGCCGCGGCGAGCTCCCCGAGCGTGAGTGCCGGGTGCTCCGAGCTGAACGCCAGGAGGATGTCGAGCGCCCGATCGACCGACTGGACGCCGGGTCGCTGCGGCGGCTGCTCCATGGGTCCGTGTCTACCAGAATCCGAGGGGCGTCGATTTCCGTTCTGCGGAACGCGAGTCGGTGCCTGGCCGGCGCCGATCGGCGTCGAGACGCGTGAGGAAACATTTCCGGAACACGAGCCGCGCAATGCATCAGATCCGCGAAAGCGCTGCAATGACAGTGCTTTCGCCTGGTCGGTGTCACTGCGGCGCATGCTCGAAAGTGGGGATGGAGACCCCCCTGCTTTCCGCTACGCGGAATGTGCCTTGCGTCACATTCTCGTGCGCTTGAGGCTGAGCACGCGTTCCCGACCCCCGGCGAAAGACACGACTGTGAGCTCAGCATCCACCCCCCACGGGGGGTACCTCATCGGCACCGACATCGGCGGCACCTTCACCGACCTGGTGCTCCTGGAGGAGGGCAGCCGCCCCCGGCTGTTCAAGTCCCCGACCACTCCGAGCGACCGTTCCGAAGGCATCCTCAACGCCCTGCGGCTCGCGGCCGATGCCGTCGGCAAGCCGCTCGAGCAGTTCGCCTCCGAGATCCGGTACTTCGCCCACGGCACGACGGCGGCGACCAACGCGCTCATCGAGCGCAAGGGTGCACGGACCGCTCTCCTGACGACCGCGGGCTTCGGCGACACCATGCTGATCCAGCGGAGCATGACGTCGTGGGTGGGCATGGGGGCGAACACCGGCCACTACAGCCAGCGGAGCAACCCCACCCCGATCGTCGACCGCGACCTGATCATCGAGATCGACGAGCGCATCGACTCCTCGGGCGAGGCGCTCGTGGCGCTGGACGAGTCGCAGGTCCGCGACGCGATCGCGCGACTGCGAGCCGCCGGTGTGGAGGCGCTCGCCGTCTCGTTCCTCTGGTCGTTCCTCAACCCGGACCACGAGGCCCGCGTGCGCGAGATCGTCGAGGCCGAGTGGCCCGAGGTCTACCTGACGCTGTCGCACGAGGTGGCCCCGGTCATCGGGGAGTACGAGCGCACGGCCACGACGGTCGTGAACTCCTACCTGGGCCCCGTGATCCGGGACTACATGGAGAACCTCGAGGGACGGCTCCACGAGACGGGTTTCGTCGGCGAGCTCTCGGTCATGGACTCGGGCGGCGGCGTGATGAAGGCGATCGACGCGGCCTACCGCGCCGCGTCGCTGCTGACCTCGGGCCCCGCCGGCGGCGTGCTGGCCACGTCGAAGCTCGCCGAGACCCTGGGCTTCGAGAACGTCATCACCAGCGACATGGGCGGTACGAGCTTCGACGTCGGCCTGGTGCTGGACGGCGAGCCGCTCGTGGAGCGGCAGAGCGAGGTCGGCAACTACCACCTCTCGATCCCGCGCATCAAGGTCACGGCCATCGGCGCCGGCGGCGGCTCGATCGCCTGGGTCGACGAGGTCGGCGCGCTGGTGGTCGGCCCTGAGAGCGCAGGATCCGTCCCCGGCCCGGCCTGCTACGCGAGGGGTGGCCTGCGGCCCACCGTGACCGATGCGGACGTGGTGCTCGGGATCATCGACCCCGAGTACTTCCTCGGCGGCCGGATGAAGCTCGACCGCGACCTCGCCGAGGAGGCGATCCGCACCCACATCGCCGAGCCGCTCGGCATGACCGTCGAGGAGGCCGCGCTCGGCATCCGGACCGTCGCGGACAACCAGATGGCCGACCTGCTGCGCAAGGTGACGGTCGAGCAGGGGCGCGATCCTCGCGACTTCGCCGTCTTCGCCTACGGCGGTGCGGGCCCGACCCACGCCTGCTCCTACACGCAGGCGGCGGGCATCAACACGCTGGTCGTGCCGCCGACCTCCACGGTCCACTCCGCCTACGGCACGGTCACGGCCGACCGCTTCCGCTCGCTCCAGGTCACCGACCTGCAGCGCACCCCTGCGGGCGCGGACGACCCGGCCGCCCACATCGACCTGGCCCGGCTCACGCGCAACCTGGACGACCTCGTCGCCCGCTGCCACGAGGACCTCGACCGCGACAGCGGAGCCTGGTTCAGCCGGTCCGTGCACCTGAAGTTCCGCCGTCAGACCCACGAGCTGCCCGTCGTGCTGCCGGACGGGCCCGTCACGGTGGAGACGCTCCGCGCGGTCGTCGAGGAGTTCTTCGAGACGTACGAGCGCATCTACGGCAAGGGCACGGCCCTGCGCAGCGCGGGACTCGAGCTGAACACGCTCCGGGTCGAGGGGCGCGTCGCCGTCGCCGGGCTCGACGACGGGGAGGACCCGCCGAGCGGCACCGTCGAGGACGCACGGATCGGCACCCGCAAGGTCACCTTCGCCGACGCGGGTCGCGTGGACGTCCCCGTCCTGCGCGGCGAGAAGGTCGGCCCCGGCGCGCAGCTCATCGGTCCGGCGGTCCTGGAGTTCGAGGGCACGACCATCGTCGTCGGCCCCGGCCAGGAGCTGCACGTCGACGCGCGCACCAACATCGTCATCAACTGCAAAGGAAACTGATGAACACCGAGATCCTCGACCGTCCCAGCGATCCGGTGGGCCCGTCGGTCGACGTGGACCCCGTGACCTTCGAGGTCATCCGTCACCGTCTGCTCGCGATCACCGACGAGCAGGGCGCGACCCTGGCCGCGATCTCCGGGTCGCCGCACGTCGTGAACGCGAACGACTTCAACGTCGGCCTCTACCTGCCGGACGGCTCCGTCGCCGCGATGGGACGCACGATCCTGCTGCACTCGGCCTCGATGGCGCTGATCACCCGCCACGTGATCGAGGATTGCGAGGACGATCCGGGCATCAACCCGGGCGACATGTTCGTCGTCAACAACCCCTGGAAGGGATCGATCCACGCGCAGGACATGGGCGTCGTGGCGCCGATCTTCTTCGACGGCGAGCTGCTGGCGTGGACCGGCGCGATGTGCCACATGCCCGACGTGGGCGGTTCGCGCCCCGGCAGCTTCTGCAACGACGCGACCGAGTGCTACCAGGAGGGGCTGCAGCTCACGCCCACCAAGCTCATCGCCGACGGCAAGATCCGCAGCGACGTGTGGAACCTGATCATGGCCCACACGCGAGCAGCTCCCGCGGTCAACCTCGACCTGCGGGGCCTGATCGGTGCCAACAACACCGCCGTGCGTGCCATGACGCAGCTGGCCGAGCGCTACGGCGTCGAGACGGTGAAGGCCGTCATGGGTGGACTCATCGACCTGTCCGACCGCCGCCTCCGCCACCGTCTGGAGACGCTGCCCGACGCGGTCGTGCGGAGCCGGGCCTACCTGGACAACGACGGAGGACTGAACGAGGTCTACGAGGTCGACCTGGTGCTGACCAAGACCGGCGACACCCTGCACTTCGACTACTCCGGTTCCTCACCCCAGGTCGAGGGCTACATCAACTGCACGTCGTCGGGGCTCATGGCGGGCATCAACGCCGCCCTGCTGCCGACCCTGGCGTACGACGCGCCCTGGAACGAGGGCCTGTTCCGGGCCGTCGAGGTGCACGCCCCCGAGGGACTGATCTGCAACGCGAAGCGTCCGGCCGCGGTCTCGGGCGGTGCGCTCGAGGCGGGCTGGCTCGTGGAGATGACGGCCGTGGAGGCCCTGTCCAAGCTGGTGGCCTGCTCCGACGAGCTGATCGGTGAGGCCCAGGCTGCACCCGCGGGAGGTCCCGACCAGTTCGTGCTCAGCGGCGTCAACGCGCACGGTGACCCGTTCACCCACGTGATCCTCGACTGCCTGGCGACCGGCGGGGGCGCCTACGCCCATCGCGACGGAGTCTGGACGCAGGGTCAGCACAACATCGAGCGCCAGAAGATCTCGAACGCCGAGGACATGGAGCTCGAGACGCCGCTGCTGTACCTGCGGCGGGGTCTCGTGACCGACTCCGGTGGAGCCGGCGAGTACCGCGGCGGCCAGAGCATGGGCTCGACCTTCCTCGTGCACCGTGGCTCCTCGCTGAAGGCGACGTGCAACGGCCACGGCTGGGAGGCCCCGAACTCGACGGGCATCTTCGGTGGCCTGCCGGGCACGCAGAACATCCGCGACCTGGTGGTCGACAGCGGTGTCGCGGCGACCTTCGCCGAGGGGTCCGTGCCCCAGGACGTCCACGCGATCGAGGGCGAGCGCCCCACGATGCACGGGCGTCAGGGCGCGTTCCCGCTCAGCACGGGTGACGTCCTGGCCTCGGTGCACCAGTCGGGCGGCGGCTGGGGAGACCCGATCGCCCGTGCGACGAGTGCGCTCGAGGAGGACCTGCGGACGCGGGCGATCTCGCCCGAGGCTGCCGTGCGTCTCTACGGCGCGGTCCTCGACGCCGACGGTCATCTCGACGACGCGGCCACGGCGAGCCGGCGGGAGGAGATCCGCACGGATCGTCGCTCCTGGTCCCGCGCCGAGCAGCAGGACGTGACGGCTCCGGGCGACCTCGAGCGGGTGCGCCCGCTCGGCCACGCGCTGGAGCTCGCCGCCGGCACGGACGGAGCCGAGTTCACGCGGTGCCGGTGCGGTCACGTGCTCGCCGAGGGCAGCGGCCCGTGGCGTCAGCGTGCCGGCGAGCGTCGCATCAGGGAGGTGCACGAGGTCAGCCTCGCCACCCGTCTGTCCGAGAAGCTCGAGGTGCGCCAGTACGCGTGCCCGTCGTGCGGCACGCTGCTGTCGACCGACGTCGCGCGCCCCGGCGCGCCGGTGGCCCACGACATCGAGGTCGTCGGCTGATGGGGCGCCTCGTCTTCGCGGGAGCCACCTCCCACGTGGGTGCCATCCTCAAGAACCCCGACGCCCATCCGGAGTCGTCGGTGCGGCTCCACGCTGCGTGGGACCGCATGGCGGCCGAGATCTCCGAGGCCGACCCCGACGTGGTCCTGGTGATCGCGACGGACCACTACGAGACGTTCCGGCTCGAGCACTACCCGACCTTCTGCCTGGGTCTGGCCGAGTCGTACGACGCGTGGGGGGAGTACGGCAACCCGGAGGGGACCGTGGCCGGTGCCCCGGAGACGGGAGCCGCGATCCTCGCGGACCTCGTCCGGCACGGCTTCGACGTGTCGCGGAGCCACGAGATGCTGCTCGACCACGCGTTCATGGTGCCGATCATCCGGCTCGGGCTCGTCGACCGTCCGGTGCTCCCGCTGTTCGTCAACTGCAACACGGCACCGCTGCCGACGCTGGACCGTGCGGCGCAGCTGGGCTCGGCGCTGCGCGCAGCCGTGGAGTCGCTGCCCGGCGACGTGAGCGTGGCCGTCATCGCGACCGGTGGTGTCTCGCACTGGGTCGGTCTGCCGCAGTTCGGTCAGGTCAACGACGCCTGGGACCGCCGGTTCCTCGCGACCGTCGACGAGGGCGATCTCGACGCGATCGTGTCCCTGTCCGACGAGGAGGTGCTCGAGGAGGCCGGCAACGGCGCCCTCGAGATCCGGACGTGGGTGGCCGCCCTCGCCTGCGCTGGTGCGACCGGCGCCGAGACCTACGCCTACGAGCCGATGCCGGACTGGGCCATCGGCATCGGGATCGTCCGGATGGAGGTCGGCGCATGAGCGTCCTCGGCCTGACGAAGATGACGTGGGACCTGGAGCACCTCGACGGTCACGTCGACGAGCTCCTGGGCGACCCCCGCACCTTCATGAGCCGCTACGACGTGAGCGACACCGAGGCCCGCGCCGTCGAGCAGCTCGACGCGACCGCCCTCCTGGAGCTGGGCATGAACCCAGTGGCACTGCGCAACCTGCTGGTCCTCCTGGGCATCCCGCACGGGCAGATGTACACCCACTCGACCAGCCTGCTGGACAGGGCCGACTCATGAGCTCGCAGCCCCGCGCCCTCGCCATGAGGGGGATCGCGAAGCGCTTCGGCGGCGCCGTGGCGCTGCAGGACGTCGACTTCGACGCCGCGCCGGGCGAGATCCACGCGCTGCTGGGCATGAACGGCGCCGGCAAGTCGACCCTCGTGCAGGTGCTCAGCGGAGCCATCCGGGCCGACGCCGGCTCCGTGCAGCTGGGCGACACGCACCTGCACCACGCAGGGCCGCGAGGCGCCCGCGAGGCCGGCATCTCGACCGTCTACCAGAAGCGCACGCTCGTCCCGTCCCTGAGCGTCGCCGAGAACATCTTCCTCGGCGAGCTGCCGCGTCGATCCGGGGCCGTCGACTGGCGGCGCGTCGTCGAGGGCGCTCGCGAGGCGCTCTCCGACCTCGGCATCGACATCGACCCGCGCACGCGGGTCGACCGGCTCGGTCCGGGTCAGCAGACCCTGGTCGAGATCGCCCGCGAGGTCCGCCGCGGCGGTGACGTGATCATCCTCGACGAGCCCACGGCGTCGCTCGGCGGCGCCGATGCCGCCCTCATCCACGACCTGGTCCGTCGTCTGGCCGAGCGCAAGCGCGCCGTCGTGTACATCTCCCACCACCTGGAGGAGGTCATGCAGCTCAGCGACCGCGTCACGGTCCTGCGGGACGGTGAGGTGGCGCTGACGTCGCCCACCAGCTCGTTGACCATGCGCGACCTGGTGGAGGCCATGGTCGGCTCCGACGTGGTGGTCGAGCGACCCTCGCGCCCGCGCCGAGAGCGACGCCCGATGCTGACGATCACGGGCCTCGCCGTCCGCGGCGTCCTCGAGCCGCTCGACATCACGGTCGGTGCCGGTGAGATCGTGGCCGTGCTCGGGCCGGCCGGTGACGGCCAGACGGCACTCTTCCGCCACCTCAGCGGTCTTGCTCCGGCCGACGCCGGAACGGTGACCCTCGACGGCGATCGTGTGGACCCTCGCCGCATCGCTCGCACGCTCCAGCAGGGCCTGCGATCGGTGTCGGGCGACCGCCTCGGATCGGGCCTCAACCCGCTCGCCACCGTCAACGAGAACATCGCTGCGCTGGCCCCCGTCTCGCGGCGACGACTCATCAGCTGGTCGCGGATCCGCCGGGAGGCCCTCGAGCTCCGCCAGCGCTTCGACGTCGTGACCCTGCACGCCGATCCGCCGGTGACCAGCCTGTCGGGCGGCAACCAGCAGAAGGTGCTGCTCGCGAAGTGGCTCTCGGGCGAGGGGCTCCGGGCCTGCCTCCTCGAGGAGCCGACCGGAGGCGTCGACGTGCGCGCCAAGGCCGACATCCACGAGCTGATCGAGGCCATGGCGGCCGACGGCGTCGCCGTCCTCCTCGCGAGCTCGGACGTCGACGAGGTCCTGCGCCTCGCGGACCGCGTCATCGTCCTGCGGGGCGGCGTGGTGATCGACGAGCACGACGCCGACGACGCCAACCATCACGACATCAACCACGCACTACTCGGAGGAATCTCATGACCGCGCTCACGATCTCGCGCCGCCGCGTCGCCGTCCCGGACTGGTTGGTCCAGCACGGCGGGCTGCTCGCCGTCCTGGTCTCCGTGTGTCTGTACCTCTCGGTCTCGACCGAGGTGTTCGCCACCACGCCGAACATCATCAACGTGCTGCGTCAGGTGGCCGTGATCGGCGTGCTGGCGGCGGGTCTGACGCTCCTGATGGCCTCCGGTGGGCTCGACTTCTCGCTCGGCAGCCAGGTGGCGGTCATCACCGCGGTCGCCGCCCAGCTCATCGCGAACGGCACCAGCACGCCGGTCGCCATGGTCTGCGGGCTCGCCCTCGGTGCGGTCTTCGGGCTGGTCAACGGGTTCGTCATCACGTTCTTCGGGGTGGCGCCCTTCGTGACGACCCTCGCGACCGCGACGATCCTCGACGGCGTGGCGCTGGTCGCGATGCAGGGTCAGGCCATCTCGATCAGCGACCAGCTCACGTGGCTCGGGACGGGGGAGGTCCTCGGGCTCCCGCTGCTGCTGGTCATTGCGGGTGTGGTCTGCGCCGCGGCCGCGGTCGTCCTGCGCTGGACCCGGTTCGGTCGCGACGCGCTCGCCATCGGGGGCAACCACGTCGCCGCGCGGCTCGGCGGCATCGCCGTCATGCGCCACACGATCTCGCTCTACGTGCTCAACGGAGTTCTCGCGGGGGTCGCGGCCATCATGCTGCTCTCCCGGTTGGGCGCAGCCAGCCCCGGAACGGCCGGTCTGCACCTCGAGCTCACCGTCGTCGCGGCCGTCGTGATCGGCGGGACCGCGCTCTACGGCGGAAGCGCCACGGTGCTCGGCACGGTGCTCGGCGTCGTCCTGCTCGGCGTCGTCGCGAACGGGATCAACCTGCTCCAGATCGACTCGTTCTACCAGCCGGTCTCGGTCGGCGTGGTCCTCCTGGTCGCCGCGATCGTGAACCACCTCCGGCACCGCAGCGCGCACTGACACCAGACCCCCGAAGAAAGGCACCATCATGAAGATCAACCTCACCGCCCGCGTGCTCGCGTGCATGGCCCTCGCCGGTGGCTCGCTCGCCGCGTGCGGCACCGACTCCGGCGAAGGAGGTGGGTCGAGCGAGGACTCGTACACGATCGGGTTCGTCAACTCCGACACGCTCGACTTCCACACCTGCCTCGAGGAGGGCCTGACGAAGGCCGCCGACGGTGCGTCCGTCGAGGTCATCTCGGCCAACTCGGCCCGCGACCCCGGCAAGGAGCAGTCGAACATCGAGGACATGATCGTCCGTCAGGTCGACGCGATCATCCTGCAGACCGTCAACATCGACTCGCTCACCGGCGCCGTGGCGCAGGCGAACGCCGCGGGCATCCCGATCTTCCTCACCTCGGTGAGCGGGCCCGACAAGACCAAGATCCTCGGCGCCGAGCTCTCGGACGTCTTCCACAACGGCGAGCTCGCGGCGCAGTGGCTGGAGGAGGACGCGGCCGGCGACGACGTCGACGCGGCCATCATCGCGGGCGCGCCCGGCGCTGCCTCCGACCTGTTCGTGAAGGGATTCCGCGAGGCGCTGCCCGACAGCGTCGACGTCGTCTTCGAGCAGCCCGGCATGTTCCAGCGGGCCAAGGCCCAGGAGGTCGCGGAGAACCTCCTGCAGTCCAACCCCGACGTGTCCTACGTCTTCGTGCCGAACGAGGAGATGGCCTTCGGCGCCGCGACCGCGTTCGCCAACGCGGGACGTGACGACATCAAGATCATCGCCAACGGCGGAACTCCCGAGGGCCTCGAGGCCGTCGAGTCGGGCCAGTTCGCGATGCTCGTCGCCAGCTCGCCGGCCGACCTCGGCAAGAAGGCGCTCGAGACCACCGTCGACCAGCTCGAGGCGGATGCCCCGGAGCCGGCCATCGGGGAGATCCCGCTGACGGTCGTCACCAAGGACAACGTCGCTGACGCGCCGTCGTACTGCGGCTGACCGATGGTGCTGAAGTCGGCGGCACCGAGCCAGAGCTCGGTGCCGCCCGTCCAGTCGGTCGAACGCGCAGCGGACATCCTGCTCGCGTTCACCGCGGCCAACCCCGCCCTCATGCTCGGCGAGCTGGCCGACGCGGTGGCCCTTCCGCTCTCCAGCACCCACCGGATCGCGCGCACGCTCGTCGAGCGCGGGTTCCTGCGGCAGGACGAGAAGGGGGCGTACGCCCTCGGATCGCGCCTGCTCGAGCTGGGCGGCCTCGTGTCGAACACGAGCACGCTGAGCCGGCTGAGCGCCGGCGTGATCCGGACGGTGGCCGACCACACGGGGGAGGCGCTGCTGCTCGGTGAGGTCGACTGGATCGACAACACGGTGCTGATCACGCAGAAGCGGGAGTCGACCCACGAGCTGAACGTGACGTCGCCGGTCGGCAAGCGGTCCGGGCTCGGGTCCGGCTGCATCGGCAAGGCCGTGCTCTCCGGGCTCCCCGAGGAGGAGGTGGAGCTGCTGCTCCCGAACATCCACCTCGTGAAGCGCGCCAACCGCAGCATCACGGACTCCGACGAGCTGCGGCGACACGTCGACCGCGCCCGCAAGCGGGGGTGGGCGTCGGAGTCCGACGAGTACATCGCCGGTGTCTCGGGGATCGCCGTCCCCGTGGGACTGGGGGGACGACCCCTGGGGGCCGTCTCCATCATCCTGCCCACCGCCAGGGCGTCGGCCACGCGGCTGAACGAGCTCGGCAAGAACCTCAGTGGGCTGGTCCAACGAGCCATCAAGTCAGCGCAGGACGCGGAGTCGTCCGGCGCAGGAAGGAAGCTGCCATGACGGTCAACATCCAGCCGACGGGAGAGGGCGTGCGCGCGGGGTGGGTCCACTTCACCTCCGGCACGGACCTCGTGCGGGGCTTCCTCGCCGTCCCTGACCGGCCCGGCCAGTTCCCGGTCGTGATCACCGCTCACGAGAACCTCGGCGTGACCCCGCACCGTCAGGGCGTCACCCGCGCCCTTGCGAGCGAGGGATTCGTCAGCCTCACGGTCGACCTCTTCAGCCGCTTCGGGGGCATGCCGCCGCAGAACTTCTCGAGCGTCGACGAGCGTCGGTCGATGGCGTTCCTCGCCGCGCGGGACAGTCGCGCCGTGCCCGACCTCCAGGCCGGCCTGGACTTCGCCCGGTCGCTGCCCGAGGCGCTGCCCGACCGGGCCGCCGCGCTCGGGTTCTGCCTCGGCGGCGGGACCGTCCTGGTCTGGGGGAGCCAGACGCCGGACCTGGACGCGATCGTCTCGCTCTACGGCATCCCCGTGCTGCCTCCTGAGTACTCGCCGACCGGCGAGCCCGACTCACGGATCCCGCTGCTCGCGACGCTGAAGGCGCCCGTGCAGTTCCACTTCGGCGGCGCGGACGAGGCGATCCCGCAGGACCAGATCTCGTTGCTCGAGCAGGCGTGTCCCACGGCGGCGCAGGGAGCCGACTTCCACCGCTACGAGGGAGCCGGACACGCGTACCACGACGAGACCCACCCGAACCACCATCCCGACGCCGCTCGGCTGACGTGGGACCGCACGCTCGAGTTCCTGCGGACGCATCTCCGGTGAGCCTCCTCTGGGACGCCTTCCAGACCGCGGTCGTCCGGCGCATCAACGTCCGGGGCGTGCTGACGCGCACCGTGACGATGGGCGACCCGGCGTCGACCGCCAGGCCCGTCCTGATGCTGCACGGTCGGGGCGGGCACCTCGAGACGTTCGCCCGCAACCTGGGCGTGCTCGCCAAGCGGGGCCCGGTCGTCGCGATCGACCTCCTGGGCCACGGGCTGACGGAGCAGGCCGGGGTCGCCTACGACGTCGGCGAGCTCACCGACCACGTCGCCTCGGTGGCGGAGGACCTCGACGACGGCCGGGGGTTCGACCTGGTCGGTCAGTCCTTGGGCGGCTGGGCGGCACTTCACGCCGCGAGCCGGACGCCGGACGCGTTCGGCAAGATCGCGCTGATCGAGCCGGCCGGTCTCCAGCCCGAGGGCGACCGCATGGCCGACCCCCGCGTGAAGCAGGCGTTCGCCGAGGGAGGCAAGGCCTTCGACGACCCGAGCTCCGACAGCGTCCGACGCCGGTTCGCGCAGCTGCTGCACGACCCGTCGACGATCGACGACGAGATGGTCGAGCTGCGCCGTCGCCTCTACGCGATCCCCGGCGCCACCGACGTCCACCGCGCGGTCCGCAACGCCGACAACTCCCGCCATCTCGTCTCCACCGACCAGCTCACGTCGCTGGCGAGGCCGCTGTTGTTCATCCGCGGCCAGCACGGCCACATCCCGCCGGCGGTCTTCGAGCGCTGCCTCGACGCCGCACCCGGTTCGACCCTGGCCACCGTCGCCGACGCCAAGCAGTGGCCGCACTACGAGCAATCGTCCACCGTCAACCGCCACATCCTCACCTACCTGGAGAACTGACATGACCTTCTGGAGCAGCGCCCTCGGCGCCGAGATCCGCTACCACCAGGCCGGACCCTGGCGCACCCGCTCGCTGGAGGCCGGCACCTCGGGCGAGCACGTCATCATGATCGGCGGGCTGACCGGCCACGTCGAAGGATTCGTCCGCAACGTCGTCCCGCTCGCCGAGCTGGGACTGCAGGTCCACGCCATCGACGCCATCGGCCACGGCTTCAGCGACAAGCCGCTGGACGTGACCTATCACGCGCCGCTGTTCACCGAGCACCTCCTGGCCTTCATGGACGGTCTCGGCATCGAGAAGGCGCACATGGTCGGCCAGAGCCTCGGAGGCTGGACGGCGCTCCACACGGCCAGGACGAACCCCGACCGCCTGGGCAAGATCGTGTTCGCGACGGGCGCGGGCATCCTGCTGGACGACGAGGCGAGCCGGGCGCAGAGCGCCGAGGTGCACGCCCGCGTCGGCAGCGTCACCAAGAAGGCCGTGGACGCCCCGACGCTGGAGAGCGTCCGCACCCGGCTCGAGTGGCTCATGGCCGATCCCGCCTCGGTGACCGACGAGCTCGTGCAGGCCCGGCACCGGATCTACACGCTCCCGGACAGCCGCGAGGCGATGCCCAAGCTGGTGGCCGAGCAGCCGTCGGAGGAGAACCGGGCCTACCTGCTGACCGAGGACGACCTCGTGAAGATCGAGCACGAGGTGCTGGTGCTGTGGTCCGACAAGAACCCGACGACGCCGGCCGAGGTCGGTCGCCGAGCGAGCGAGCTGCTCCCGAACGGTCGGTTCGACCTGATCACCGACGCGGGCCACTGGCCCATGTTCGAGCAGCCGGAGCAGTTCAACGCGATCGTGGGCGAGTTCCTGCGTGACTGACGACGAGTGTCGGCGTGAGGTGTCCGTGGCCGGCCGGGTCCTGGCCGGCCACGGACACTCCGACCTCGTCTGGGGGCACGTCGCCCTGCGCGACCCCGCGGGCCAGGGGATCTGGATCAAGCGCTCCGGCATCGGGTTCGAGGAGGTGCAGCCGGAGGACGTGCAGCTCGTCGGCTGGGACGGTTCGCTGCTCGACGGCCACGGGTCGGTCCATCTCGAGCACCACATCCACACCGAGGTCATGCGGGCCCGGCCCGACGTGACGTGCTCGCTCCACACCCATCCCGAGGCGGCGGTCGTCTTCGCCTCGCTCGGGGTCCCTCTGGTCGCGATCGCCCACGAGGCCACGCTGTTCGCTCCGCCGGACGTCGCCAGGTTCACGGCGACGGGCGACCTGATCCGGGACGCCGAGCTCGGTCGGGCGGTCGCCACGTCCTTGGGGGCGCGCAACGCCCTGCTGCTCGTCAACCACGGCATCGTGGTGGTCGGGTCGTCCTGCGACGAGGCCGTGCTGGCGGCCGTGCTGCTGGAGAAGGCGTGCCGCATGCAGCTCGCGGCGATGTCCGCTGCTCCGGGCGCACGCCTGCTCGTCTCGTCCGAGGACGAGGCGCTCGCGAAGCGCGACCGGTGCTACTCGCCGACGCAGATGGAGCACGGTGCCGGCTACCTGCGGCGCATGCTCGACGGTGGTGGCGAGGCGTCAGGGGCGCGGTGAGAACGTCGGGAGCTCGCGGTCGGCGGTCGGGCCCGAGGTCAGCTTGCTCGCCACGGTCTGGACCGCGGGCAGCGCGGCGAGCCGGGTGCCCCACTTGAGGAGCTCGGCCCCGGCGCGGCTGGTGGGGGTGGCGATGCGGGGCACGCCGGGAGGAAGGTCCTGCGCGTCCTCGACGATCGGGCGCATCCAGTCCTCGTAGGCGGCGAAGGCGTCCGCGTGGTCCTCGTGCTGGGTCAGGTACGCGGCGAGCACGTAGGCACCCGTGATGGCGAGCGAGGTGCCGCCACCTCCGAGGGAGGTCACGCACCAGGCGGCGTCGCCCAGCAGGCACACCCGGCCGCGGTGCCACGTGGGCGCGATCACCTGGCGCGACCAGTCGACGTAGAGGTCGTCGGAGTCCGCGAGGGCGTCGAGGATCCGCGGGACCTGCCAGCCGAGGTCGGCGAACTCCCGGCGGAGGGCCTCCACGAGCTCGGCCCCGCGCAGGCGTTCCAGCACCGGCGTGTCCGTCCGGAAGTTCAGCATGGCCCGGGTGGTGCCCTCGTCGTCCGGGCGGAGCCCGGCCTGACGCGCCCCGGGGACGATGAGCCAGTTCCACCACTGGTCGTCGTCGGCGGTGCGGGGGATCGTCGCGTAGGAGATGTACATGCCGAGGGGCTTCTCGCGCGGCTCGTCGCCGAACACGAGGGCGCGGGTGTGGGAGCCGACGCCCTCCGCGACGACGAGCAGGTCGAACCGTTCCGTGGAGCCGTCCGAGAGGTCGACGGTGACGCCGTCCGCCTGGCCGTCGACGGCGACGACGCTCACGCCGAACTTCCACGTGACCTCGCTCGGGCAGGCGTCCACGAGGATCTGGGCCAGGGCGCCGCGGAGGATCTCGAGCTCGGCGGTCGGACCCTCGTGCCCGTCGCCGTCCTGGACGGCGAACTCCGAGACGACCGTGCCGTCCTCGCCGTAGAAGCGTGTGCCGATCTCGCCGGTGTTGCGGTCCTTCACCGCGTCCTCGAGGTCCATCAGGCGCAGCACGTCGCGCCCGCTCGCGCGGATGTCGATGTTCTGACCGCCGGGCCGCAGCTCGGGAGCCTGCTCCACGACCGTCACGTCGTAGCCGGCGCGCGCCAGCCAGAAGGCGGCTGCGGGTCCGGCGACGCTGGCGCCGGTGACCAGGACACGCTTCAGCTCCGTCATGCAGTGCTCCTCGAGCGTCACGGGGTCTCGACCAGGGCGGTGGCGCTCACGACGATACTGATCTGGGCGGGAACTGCAGATCTACAGAGCCCCCTCGCGGCACAATCGGCTCATGGGACTTCTGACCTTCAGCATCAACGTCACCCTCGACGGCTGCGTCGACCACGAGGAGGGCATCGCCGACGACGAGACGCACGCCCTCTTCACCCGGCTGATGGACGAGAGCGGCGCCATGCTGTGGGGGCGCACCACGTACGAGATGATGGAGGGCTACTGGCCGTCGGTCGCCCGGGGCGATGTCGACGCACCCCCGGCGCTGGTCGACTGGGCCGTCAAGCTGGAGGCCAAGCTGAAGTACGTCGTGTCATCGACACGGAGCGACTTCCCCTGGTCCGGTAGTCACCACCTCGACGGCGACCTCCGGACGGCGGTGCAGGACCTCAAGGACCGCACCCCTGGCGGGGTGCTCCTCGGCAGCGGCCTGCTCGCGACGGAGCTCGATCGCCTCGGCCTCGTCGACGAGTACCGGCTGCTGCTGCACCCCGTCGTCGCCGGCCACGGTCCGACGCTCTACCAGGGAGGGCTGCCCAGCAGTCGGCGCCTCGACCTCGTCTCGGCGCAGCCGCTCAGCAACGGTGCCGTGGCCCTCCACTACCGCCGGGCTGCTGCGGGCTGACTCGTAGGGCCTTCGACAGCTCGAGGCAGCGCAGGCGAGCGGAGGAGCGGTCGGACTCCTCGATGAGGGCGTGCAGCTTCAGCTCGCGGCCACGGCGGCGGCGAGGGCGTCGCTGAAGTCGCCGAAGGTGCGCGGCTGGAGGACATCACCGTCCAGGAACAGGCTCGGTGTGCCGCTGAGGCCGAGGGACTGGGCGTCCTGGAAGTCCGCCTCCACCCGGGCCGCGACGTCGTCGCTGGTGACGTCGCGGTCGTACTGGGCGAGGTCGAGCCCGAGCTCCTCCGCGTAGCTGCGGAACAGGGGCGACTGGTCGTCCTGGCTCTCACCCCAGATGGCCTGGTTCTCGAACAGCATCCGGTACATCGGTTCGAAGCTGCCCTGCCGTGCCGCCGCCTCCGCGGCGTGGGCGGCGTTGCGCGAGTTCAGGTGGCCGGGCAGGGGGAGGTAGCGGACGACGAACTCGACTTCGCCGGCGAAGTCCTCGCGCAGCTGCTCGATGGCGGGGTAGAGCGCGCCGCACGCCTCGCACTCGAAGTCGAGGAACTCGACGACGACCGGAGACCCGGCCGGTGCCTCCTGGAGCACGTGGCTGTCGTCGCGGACGATGCGCGGGTCCGTGCTGCCGGTGGACTCCTGGACCTCGGGCTGGTCGCGGACCTCCAGGGCCACGAACACTCCCAGCACGAGGAGACTCAGGGCCACGAGCGAGGTCGTGATGGTGGTGCGGCGGGCGGTGGATGACGTCATGGACTCTCCTCGGGCGTCGACACCTTCAACGGCGCGGTCGTCGGCGGAGTTCCCGAGCGTCGTCGCTGCCGACCTCCGGGCGCCTGGTCAGCCCTTGCGCCAGGCTCCGCGCTCGTACTGGGGCGCGTACGGGGCGTCGGCGGGGGCGATGCCGAGCTCGTGCGCGGCGCGCAGCGGCCAGGAGGGCTCCCGGATCGCGACACGGGCGAGCATGATCGCGTCGGCGGAGCCGTCGTCGAGCACGGCCTGCGCCTGCGCGGGCTCGGTGATGAGGCCGACCGCGGAGACGGGGAGGTCGGCGCCCTTGCGGATATCGGCAGCGAACGGCACCTGGTAGCCCGGCTCGACGGTGATCTGCTGGTGCGCGACGGCGCCGCCGGAGGAGACGTCGACGAGGTCGACACCGTGCTCCTTCAGGACCGCGGCGAGGCGGGTCGACTGCTCGACGTCCCAGCCGCCGTCGGCCCAGTCGGTGGCCGAGATGCGCACGAACAGGGGCTTGTCGTCGGGCCACACGGCGCGCACGGCGTCGACGACCTCGACGACGACGCGGGTGCGGTTCTCGAACGATCCGCCGTACTCGTCGGTGCGGTGGTTGGCGAGCGGCGAGACGAACTCGTGCAGCAGGTAGCCGTGGGCGGCGTGGACGTTGAGGACGTCGAAGCCGGCGCGGTCGGCGCGCACGGCGGCGTCGGCGAACGCCTGCACGAGGTCGGCGATCTGCGCGGTCGTCAGCTCGGTGGGCTCGTCGTATCCCTCGAACGCGGCGGCGGACGGCGCCTGGGTCTCCCAGCCGCCCTCGGCCTCCGGCACGGATCCGTCGCCGTCGGCGAACGGAGCGTACGTGCTGGCCTTGCGACCGGCGTGCGCGATCTGGATCGCGGCGAGTGCGCCCTGCGACTGGACGAAGCTCGCGACCCGCGCCCAGGCGTCGGCCTGATCGTCGTTCCAGATGCCGGCGTCCTCGGGGCTGATGCGCCCCTCGGGCACGACGGCGGCGGCCTCGGTCGTGACCAGCCCGAAGCCACCCGTCGCGTGTCGGCCGAGGTTGACCAGGTGCCAGTCGGTCGGCACGCCGTCCTGCTTCGGCACGGAGTACTGGCACATGGGGGAGAGCCAGATGCGGTTGCGGGCCGTGCGGCCGCGGAGGGTCAGGGGCTCGAAGAGGGAAGTCACGTCGGGGTCAACCGGCGGCGGGGCGGGACGATTCCGAGAGGAGGGCCTCGCAGGGTTGTCGGTTCGGTCACTCCCGCGTAGGCTGTTCGCATGATGAACGCTCGTTCGCATCACGAACACGAGGAACGATGACTGACGCCTACGTCTACGCCGCCGCCCGCACGCCCTTCGGCCGATTCAACGGCGCCCTCGCCGGGGTCCGCCCCGACGACCTGGCTGCGACCGCCTTGTCCGGTGTGCTCGCGAAGACCCCCGACCTCGATCCGGCGTCGATCGGTGACGTGGTGTGGGGCAACGCCAACGGCGCGGGCGAGGACAACCGCAACGTCGGCCGCATGGCCGTGCTGCTCGCCGGACTGCCGACGAGCGTGCCCGCGACGACGGTCAACCGTCTGTGCGGCTCCAGCCTCGACGCGGCCATGATGGCGTCGCGCACGGTCGAGTCCGGCGACGCCGACGTCGTGATCGCCGGTGGCGTGGAGTCGATGACCCGGGCGCCGTGGGTGCTGCCCAAGCCGTCGCGCGCGTTCCCGGCGGGCAACGTCGAGGCGGTCTCGACCACGCTGGGCTGGCGACTCGTGAACCAGCAGATGCCGAAGGAGTGGACGATCTCGCTGGGGGAGTGCAACGAGCAGCTCGCCGAGGAGCTCTCCATCTCGCGCGACCGTCAGGACGCGTTCGCGGCCCGCTCGCACGAGCTGTCGGCCGCGGCCTGGGACGCCGGGTTCTACGACGACCTCGTCGTCGCGGTGCCGGGGGTGGAGCTGGAGCGTGACGAGAGCATCCGCGTCGGCACGACCGCCGAGAAGCTGGCCGGCCTCAAGCCCGCGTTCCGGCCCGACGGCTCGATCACGGCCGGCAACGCGTCGCCGCTCAACGACGGCGCTTCAGCGCTGGTGATGGGCTCGGAGAAGGCCGGCGTCGGCGTCGACCCGTTGGCGCGCGTCGCGGGTCGCGGCGCCACGGCGCTGGACCCGCAGCGGTTCGGCTTCGCGCCGGTCGAGGCCGCGAACCAGGCCGTCGCCCGGGCCGGCATCTCGTGGTCCGACGTGGGTGCGGTCGAGCTCAACGAGGCCTTCGCCGTGCAGTCGCTGGCCTGCGTCGACGCCTGGAAGATCGACCCGGAGATCGTCAACGCCAAGGGTGGCGCCATCGCGATCGGCCACCCGCTGGGCGCCTCGGGCGCCCGCGTGCTCGGCACCCTGGCTCACCGGCTCCGCGAGAGCGGCGATCGCTGGGGCGTCGCCGCGATCTGCATCGGCGTCGGCCAGGGTCTGGCCGTGGTCCTCGAGAACTCGGGAGCCACTCGATGAGCCGCACCGCGTTCCACGACGACGCCGACGCCGCGGTCGCAGGCGTGCGTGACGGTGACACGGTGCTGGTCGGCGGCTTCGGCATGGCCGGCATGCCCGTGACGCTGATCGACGCGCTGATCCGCCACGGCGCCGCGGACCTGACGGTCGTCAGCAACAACGCCGGCAACGGCGACACCGGTCTCGCAGCCCTGCTCAAGGCCGGCCGCGTGCGCAAGGTCGTCTGCTCGTTCCCTCGCCAGAGCGACTCGTACGTCTTCGACGAGCTCTACCGCTCCGGCGCCCTGGAGCTCGAGGTCGTGCCCCAGGGCAACCTCGCCGAGCGCATGCGCGCCGCGGGAGCCGGCATCGGGGCGTTCTTCAGCCCGACCGGCGTCGGCACGCCCCTGGCCGAGGGCAAGGAGACCCGGACGATCGACGGCCGCGACTACGTGCTCGAGCTGCCCATCAAGGGCGACGTCGCCCTGATCGCCGCCCATCGCGCCGACCGGACGGGCAACCTCGTCTACCGCAAGACGGCCCGCAACTTCGGTCCGGTCATGGCGACCGCCGCGGCGAGCACGATCGTGGAGGTGCGGGCCGTCGTCGAGACCGGTGCCCTCGATCCCGAGAACGTCGTGACGCCCGGCATCTACGTCGACCACGTCCTCGACCTCGCCGCGATCCGGGAGGCCGTTGCATGACCACCACCAGCACGATCGAGCACACCGACCGGGAGCCGCTCTCGAAGCACGAGATCGCAGCGATCATCGCGCGTGACATCCCGAGCGGGTCGTACGTCAACCTCGGCATCGGGCAGCCCACGCTCGTGGCCGACCATCTCGACGCCGACAGCGGCGTCGTGCTGCACACCGAGAACGGCATGCTCGGCATGGGCCGCGCCGCCGAGGGCGACGAGATCGACCCCGACCTGACCAACGCCGGCAAGGTCCCGGTCGTCGAGACGCCCGGGTGCTCGTACTTCCACCACGCCGACTCGTTCGCGATGATGCGCGGCGGCCACCTCGACGTCTGCGTCCTCGGTGCCTTCCAGGTCTCCGAGCACGGCGATCTCGCCAACTGGCACACCGGCGCCCCCGACGCGATCCCCGCGGTGGGTGGCGCGATGGACCTCGCGATCGGCGCCAAGGACGTGCTCGTGATGATGACGCTGTTCGCGAAGGACGGCTCCTCCAAGCTCGTGCCGTCGTGCACCTACCCGCTCACCGGGGTGGGTTGCGTGAGCCGCGTCTACACCGATCTCGCGCTGTTCGAGGTCGGCCCCGACGGCGTCACGGTGCTCGAGACCTGGAGCCTCACGGTCGACGAGCTGGCCGAACGCCTCGACGTCCCGCTCCGCCGGGCCAAGGGCTGACGGTCACTATGCTCGAGCGCGTGGAGCGACCGGCGGCGAGCGACCAGTTCGTCCAGTCGCTCGCCCGCGGGCTCGACGTCATCCGCGCGTTCGACGCCGACCGTCCGCGCATGACCCTCAGCGAGGTCGCCTCCACCACGGGTCTGAGCCGGGCGGCGGCTCGCCGGTTCCTGCTGACGCTGGTCGAGCTCGGGTACGTGCGGTCGGACGGACGCGAGTTCGCGCTGACCCCGCAGGTGCTTCGTCTCGGCACGGCCTACCTCTCGGGTCTCGGCCTCCCCGAGATCGCCCAGCCGCACCTCCAGGTGCTCACCGCACGCGTGGGGGAGTCGTCGTCGGTCGCCGTGCTCGACGGTGCCGAGATCGTCTACGTGGCCCGTGCCGCCACCCGCAGCATCATGAGCGTGGGCATCACCGTCGGCACGCGGTTCCCGGCGCACGCGACCTCGATGGGCCGTGTGCTGCTCGCCGCGCTCCCGCCCGCCGAGCTCGACGTCTACTTCGCCGGGGCCGACCTCTCGGGCACGGCCGAGCGCCCCGCCGGCGACGAGGCTGCTGTCCGCGATGCGCTGCGCGTCGCGGCCGAGCAGGGCTGGGCCGCGACGGACCAGGAGCTGGCACCCGGCCTGCGCTCGGTCGCCGCACCGATCCGTCGCGGGTCCGAGGTCGTCGCCGCCGTCAACGTCTCCTCGACCACGGCGCACGACCCCGCCGCCGAGTACCTCGAGCACCTGCTCGCGGCCGCCGCGTCCATCACGTCGGACCTGGCGAGCACGACCTGAGCCCAGGGCCGTGGTGACGCAGTGCTCGACGCGCGGCAGGGCACGATCGGGCGGATGCTGTCCGGGTGAACATCAGTGCCCCAGAGTCGGTCGAGGTCAGGTATCGATACGCACGAGCCGGCGCCGCGATACTCGCCGTCGTCCTGCTCCTGGTCGCGTGGTGGGGGTACGGCTCCGGACCCTGGTGGGCGCTCGCGGTGGGCGTCAGTGGCCTCCCGGTCAGCATCGCGTGTGCGATCTACCTTCGACCCGCCAAGCCGCGCCGCCGTCGCGGGGCCGCACGGCGATCGTGACGGCGAGAAGGTCCTACTCGCCGAACGTGGCCTCGGGCCCGCTGACCACGATCGCGCGACAGATGTCGACCAGCTTGCGGTTCCGGTCCTGCGAGGCACGGGTGAGGATCGCGAAGGACTGGTCGGCGGTGACGCCGAAGCGCTGCATGAGCCGGCCCTGCGCCTGTCCGATGACGAGTCGGTTCGCCAGCGCGGCCTGAAGGTTCTCGGTGTTCTTGACGGAGGCGATCGCGGCGGAGACCTGCGAGGCGAACACGTACGCGGCGTCACGGTCGGTGGGTGAGAACCCGTCGACCTCCTCGGAGTAGAAGCTCATGGTCCCGTAGGTCCGCTCGCCGACGTAGAGCTGGATGCCGATCATGCTGCGGAGCTCGAGGTCGTAGGTCTTGGGTCCCCAGACGGGCCAGCGCTCGTCGTCGCTGAGGTCGGCGACGTAGATGATCTCGGAGTCGCCCAGGGCGTCGAGGATGGGTCCCTCGTTCAGCTCCCGCTGCATCTCCGCGCTGCGGCGGACGGCGTCGCTCGTGGTGGCGATGGTGACGAACGACTTCTTGTTCTCGACGACGGAGATCTCTGAGCACTCGCATCCCGCGATCAGCTGGGTCGCCGCCTCGACCGCGTACTGCATCGTCTCCTCCAACGTTCCGGCGCCGCTGAGGCCGCGAGGAACATCACCGAACCGATCCCGAAAGCTGTCCATGAGGCGGCACTTTAGAACACGATCTCGCGATCAGCGATGCGACCTGCTCCGGGTCGCGCCCTGGGTGGGGTGACGCTGGTATCCCACGTCCTCGGGCGGCCGCTCGCCGTAGCGGGCGGTACCGAAGTCCTGTGCCATCGAGCGCTCGGCCGGGACACGGCGAACGTCCACGGTGAGGGCGTAGAGGCGGAGGGCCACGCGGACGAGCGAGGTGACGACGATCGAGGGGGCGGGGAGCTCGTGCACCTCCCGCAGTCGGGGTGGGCAGAGGGCGGCGATGATCTGTCCGTCCCAGCGGCGCAGGGCTCGCGGGAGGCACCGTTCGCCGAAGCCGGTGACGAGCGCGGTCGCGATCTCCCGGCCGTCATGGGTGGTCGCGTACTCGGTCGCCTCGTAGTCGGCGGCCCAGGCCCGGAGGTCCTCGCGAGTGTCCGGGATGTCGGTCAGGTGCTGGTGCTCGGCCACGGAGCGCCAGAACTGCCAGTGGGCCTCGAGCTCTGACGGCGAGAAGAGGGTGATGCCCGCACGTGCGGTGATGGCTTCGGCGTCGAGCGCGAGGGTGGCCAAGGTGTAGAGGGAGTCGCTGTTGCGAAGTGGGAAGTGGGCGTGGATCCGGTTGAGGCGCTCGATCCACTCCCGTCCGGTCGGCGAGCCCGGGCCGTGGTCGAGGAGCTGGCCGAAGAACACGAGCGTGTCGTCGTTGCGCCGGATCGTCTCGACGACGATGTCGCCGGTGCCACGGCGATACAGGATCCGGGCCATTGTCGGCACCGCGACCTGCTTCATGAAGGCGACCGTGAACAGCGCGTACACCAGCGTCGGATGCCCGTGCAGGGTCACGAGGGAGAGTCGGGCGATCTCGTCGGCGTCGCGGTCGGGGTCGAGGGCAGCGATTCGGCGCCGGAGCCCTCGGCCGGAGAGGCGCGTCACGATGCCGGCTCCACCGTGAGCTCGGTCCGACCGCCGAGGTCGACGTCGAGCACGACCGTGCCCTGGTCGTCAGCGACGACCTCGGTCGGGGTGGCGCCGCGGACGAGGTAGCGGGCACCTGCGCGGAGCCGGTCGACCTGGACGCGGGTGCGCACCGGTCCGTCGCCGGGCAGCAGCACGCAGTCCAGCGCCCGGCCATCGGTCACGGCCTTGGCCACGAGCACGTCCGGGTAGGTGGCCTCGGCGAGCCGGGGGCCGGTCTGCCACGTCTCGGGCAGGCCGTGGCGGACGAGGTCGCGCACTCCGGCGTGACGTCCGAACCGGGCCATGAGCGCGTAGAGGTTTCCCTGCGTCGAGACACCGGTGTAGCGGGCAGCGCCGCCGGAGCGCTCGATCGACTCGTCCTGGTCGAGGTGGTGCAGGACGCTGGCGGCGACCTGCTCGTCGCCGATCTCGCGGGCAGCCATCGCCAGCAGGATCTGACCGAAGGTGGCCTTGCCGAACACGTACGACCCCGAGTCGCACCGGTTGGCCAGGCTGGGCGGAAGCGAGAAGCGGCCGTCGTCCTCCTGCAGGACGGTCTCGCGCATGAGCCACCACGAGCGGTGGGCGAGGTCCGGCATCGTCGGGTGCATCCAGTAGGTCGTGGGCAGCCACACGCCGTCGCCGGACCAGGGACTCCACGACAGTCCGAGGGTCTCCGACCGCACGCCGATGACCCGTCCGTCGGGACGGTGGAACTCCTCGAGGTAGGCGTGCCGGATCCGGTCCTGGAGCTCGTCGAAGTAGGTCGTGCCGCGCAGGCGGTCGTGCAGCGCCAGGGTGTTCACGCCGAAGGTGTTGCACACGGGGTAGATCCACCGCGGCTCGCAGGAGTACAGCGTGTACTCCGAGCGCTCCATGTTGCGCCGGATCGATGACGCGAGGGAGCCGAACTCGTAGGCGTACTCCTCCTGGTCGGACCAGCGGTACGTGAGGGAGCCGGGCCGGGAGAACCGGTCGTCGGAGAGCGTCTCGAACATGCCGACCGAGGCGCCCTGCCAGCCCGTGAGCATGATGTTGTCGTCGTTCTCGACCGGGTCGCGGCCGAGCGAGAACCGCCCCCAGGCGTTCTCCAGTGCCCAGTAGCCCCACACGCGACGGTCGCTCATCTTGGCGATGGAACGAGCGTGGGCCTCGGTCAGGTAGCCACCGAACGCCGGCGTGTAGTTGTACTGGAACGCCGACAGGGCGTAGCCGAGGATGCACAGCTGGTACCGCAGGGCCGCCTCGCGGAACTGGTCGCGACGGTCGAACCCGGCGAACTCGTCGAGCGGCTGGAGCGCGAGGTCGAGGGCGAACCTCAGTCGCGTCAGGTCGTCGGGCGAGGCTTCCCGGACGGGCAGGGTGGTCTGCGAGGGGATCGTCGCGACGGAGAACGACTGCGTGGCGAGGCGCTCGTTGAGCCGCCCGGCTCGGTGGAGTCGTCGGCAGTGCCGGACGGCGTGCCCGACGTACGAGGCGAGGACCAGTGCCGGGAGCGACGCCGCCACCAGCACGAGGCCCACGCCGCTCGCCTCGCCGTGACTGACGAACGACACGACGACCACGTCGAGCACCCACGCGGCCAGGGGAGCGGCGAACGCGCCGATCATCCACCACAGCAGGACGCAGACGGCGAAGCCGGCCAGCACCACGGCGGCGTGCAGGACGTGTCCGTGTGCCAGGTGTGCGCCGCCCGGGAGGTACAGGCTCGCGCCGATGTCGACCAGCGGTTGCCGGCCGGTGGCGACCATGCCGGTGGCGACGGTCCAGACGACGGCGTACAGGCCGAGCATCCGACCCATGGCGCGACGCGTGACGGGGGAGAGGGTCGGAGCGTGATCGTCCAGGGGTGGTGCCGATACCGGCTGAGTCTGCACACGGTCCAGGGAGGGTGCGGTCATCGCGCCGCCACCCGTCCGGTGTCGGTCGGCACGACGTCGTACCGCGCGGGCGGGGGCATGGTGCCCTCGGGCGGAGCGACGTCGCGGCCTCGGATCCAGGCCCACGGGCGACGGGTCACCTTGCCGAACGCGGCGAGAACGGCGATCGCGGCGATGCAGCACACCATGGGAGCTCCAATCAGGAACTGTGTCGTAGCAGTTCCTGATCAACTTGGCACGACCGGTTGGCGCTGTCAAGATGAGGCCATGCCCACCGATGGACCGGCCCGGATGTACGGGGGAGTCTCGGAGGAGGCGCGTCGCTCCGACCGCCGACAGAAGCTGCTGGAGGCCACGCTCGACACCGTGGGTGACCAGGGCGTCGTCGCCCTGACGGTCGGAGCCGTGAGCGTGCGCGCCGGAGTGGCGAAGCGCTACGTCTACGAGAGCTTCGACTCGCTCGACGGGCTGCTGTCCGCGGCTCTGCAGCAGGTTTTCGACCGGGTCGGGGAAGCCATCGCGTCAGTGGCGCTGAGGGCAGGCGCCACGCCGGAGGAGCTGGTCCGAGCGGCCGTGGGCGGCGCGATCGACGCGATGGACGATCCGCGGGTCGCGCGGCTGTATCTCGAGTCGGCCGGCAATGCTGCTCTGCTGGCCACCCGGGACCGGGCGGTCGAGGGCTTCGTCGACCAGCTCCTGCAGCAGCTCGCTGCCGGCGATCCGATCGTGCCAGCAGACCGGGTCACCGGTCACCTGCTGGTCTCGGGCTCGACCCACGTCGTCGCCCTGTGGCTGCAGGGCCGTCTCGACCTCACGCGCGACGAGCTGGTCGACCACATGGTCGCGGTCGGCGTCCAGGCCGCGGCCACGATCGGTGGTGGGCGGTCGTGACCGTCATCGCGCGTCTCACCTCACGGCGCGGAGCTGGGTCGAGGTCGCCAGGAGGGTGCCGTCGGCGGCCCAGATCCTGAGCTCCTCGCTGAGCCATCCGTCGTCGTCGGCCTCGACCGTCTCGGCGCTGACGAGCACCCACTCGAAGGCGGTGGTCGCGACGGCGGGGGTGAACCTGACCGTGATGCGGACCGACGGGACGAGATGCATCTCTGTGAGGATGGCGGCGTAGGACGGGGGAAGCGTGTCGGCCAGCAGGAGCAGGCGCTCGTACGGGTCGGGCACCGGCTCGGTGAGTCGGATCCAGGCGGACAGCCGAGGGTGTGGCGCGCCGGTGAACGGGAGCGCGGGTGTGGCCGGCCGGACCTGCATCCGGGTCGAGATCGGCACGAACTCCGCAGGAATGACGAACAGCTCCGCCTGGTCGAGGGGCACGATGTCTTCCGGGATTCCTGCTGTCACGCCCGGGGTCGAGCCGGCGCGAGGCGTGCTCAGCACGGACGTCGCCGTCGCGGTCACGGCGCCGCTCGAGGTGGCCGAGGTCGTCGCGACTGCCGTGCTGCGTCCGTCGAGCAGCAGATCGCCCGTGAGGTCCGGGACCGTGAGTGACGGACGCAGAAAGTGGACCGTGGTCTCGACCGGGACGCGTCCGGATCCGGCACGTCGGCGCGCCTCGCGCAGCAGGAGACCCGCCATCAAGCCACCGTGCAGGCCGCCGAATCCGTGGAAGGGGCCGAGGTCGGTCACCGTGCCCGCGAGCACGTCGGCGATGGACGGGTCGGTGCTGACGCTCATCGCGCGCTCCTGGTGGTCGTGGTCGCTGCCGCTGCCAGGGAGACCCCTGCCGTGACCCACCAGGCGGTCGCGAAGGCTGCGTCGTCGGGGGTCGGTCCGAGGACGGCCACCAGCACGGCGACGCCCAGGGCGATGCCGACCTGTCGCGCCGTCGACAGCACGGCCGAGCCGGTCGAGAACCGGTGGGCGGGCAGGTGCGCGGTGCCACGGGCCATCGAGGCGGGCACGACGAGTCCGACTCCCACCCCGGTCAGGATCATGCCCGGGAGGAGCGTCCCGGCGTACGACGTGTCGGCACCGACGAGTGCGGCCCACGACGCCACGCCGACAGCGAAGACGGTGGCCCCGGCGACGACCAGCAGGCGGACGTCGAGCGATCCCCCCAGCCGACCGGCGAGCACGGCGACGAACGGCACCAGCAGGGGCCCGGGCGCGATCGCCAGCCCTGCCTGGAGGGCCGAGAAGTCCCACACGCCCTGCATCCACAGCACGACCGACAGCAGCATCGCCCCGAAGGCGACGTGGAACACCAGGAGCGTCACGGTCGAGGAGACGAACGCTGGGGCGCGGAGCACCGCGAGGTCGACGATCGGATCCCTGCCACGCAGGGTCGAGTCCGCGACGAGGACCGCCCCGACGACGGAACCGATGGCGAAGGCGATCGTCGTGGTCGAGCCCCAGCCCCATTCCGGGCCGTTGACCAGCGCCGACACCGCGGCAGCCACCGTGGCCACGAGCAGCAGGGAGCCGCCGAGGCGCGGGGGCGGACCGGCGTGGCCGGGCACGTGGGGCAGGGTCCGCCATCCGACGACGATCGCGACCAGACCGACCGGCACGTTGACGAGGAAGACCCAGCGCCAGTCGATCGCCACGAGCACCCCGCCGATGACAGGACCGAGCGCGGCACCCACCCCGCCCAGCCCGGCCCAGAGTCGTACGGCGCTGCCGCGGCGCTCCAGGGGGGTGGTGGCCAGCAGAAGGCCCAGGGACGCCGGGATCATGACGGCGGCACCGACGGCCTGGAGGACGCGGGCGGCGATCAGCAGGCCGAGACCGGGGCTCGCGGCGCAGAGCGCGGAGGCGATCACGAAGACGGAAAGGCCGGTCAGGAAGGCGCGCTTGGCGCCGAGGCGGTCGCTGGCGCGTCCGGCGGGCACGAGCAGGGCGGCGAACGCGACGGTGTAGGCGTTGAGGATCCACGACAGCTCGGCGAGCGGCCCGATCCCCAGGTCGCGGGCGAGGTCCGGCATCGCGACGTTCACGATGAAGAGGTCGAATCCGGAGAGCAGGACGCCGACAGCGACGATCGGCATCACGAACCGATGGGTGCGGGTCGACTCGCTGAGTTGCGTCACGCAACGGACAGTAGGGCACGTGCGTTTCTTCACGCAACCCACTACTCTCGGGGGATGAGACGGACGAGCTTCTCGGACATGAACTGCTCCGTGGCGCAGAGCCTGGAGATCATGGGGGAGTGGTGGACCCCGCTCATCCTGCGTGACGCGCTGATGGGCATCACGCGGTTCGAGCAGTTCCAGACCCGTCTGGGCGTCGCCCGCAACGTCCTGGCCCAGCGACTCGACTCACTGGTCGAGCACGGGCTTATGGAGAGGGTGCCGTATCAGGAGCGCCCCGTGCGGCACGAATACCTGCTGACGCCGATGGGTCGTGAGCTGTGGCCGACGTTCCAGATGCTTCGACAGTGGGGCGACAAGTGGCTCGCGCCGGGTGGTGCCCCGGTCGAGACGGTGCACGACGCGTGCGGTCACGTGCTGCAGGCGCGGCTGGAGTGCACCCACTGCGACGAGCCGCTCCGAGGGCGCGACCAGACGCTCCGCCACGGGCCCGGCTGGGTGGTGGGCGACACGCCCTTGGTGCCGGAGTTGGCGGGCTAAGGCTCGCGCGCAACGGCAAGGAGGGCCCCGGCGATGCCGGGGCCCTCCTTCTCGAACCGTCAGTTCGATCCCTTCGCCAGGATCCGCAACGCCCCGACTTTGTCCCGGGGCGTTGTCGCGTTGCTGAACCAGACTTCGCCTCGCAGCCTCTCCCACCGATGACCCTCAAGACTCCTCGCGATGTTGCAGCCGATCGGCCGACGGTGCGCCTGTAAGAGGCTATGCTCCGGCTGTTCATAGGTAGTCACTGCTGGTGGGAGTTTTCGTGCGTGTTCTTCGTGTTGCTGTGGCAACGCTGGCGTCCTTGGGTTTCGTAGTGGCAGGGGCTGGTGCCGGGGCTGCCCCGCCGGTGACATCGTCACTGTTCGCCTACGGGCAGGCGCAGTGTGTCGGCGGGTACTACGACAGCGTTCCGGCTTTCGGGACACGGGCCAGTTTCGACCCCAGCCCTGACGGCGACAACGACGTGAACACCGGCGACGGGGTAGACCTGTCACTGGTCCTCACCGACGGCGAGATTCCGACGACAGTCAACCGCGTCGCCTTCAGCCTCGGAACGCAGAACACCACGGTCGAGGGCGGAGCCATTCCAGGGCACACAACGGGCGCGACGATCGCGTCGACCAACTTCGTCGTGCCGGCCAACGCCGACGGCACCGTGATCGAGGCCCGCGCTGACTCACGCTACTACGAGTACCTCGGCACCACCGCTACCTGCACGACGGCTCCGGGTGAGGGCATCGTCGGTCTCTACGTCAACGCAGCGCCGACGACGGTCGACGACACCGACGCGACGACCCGCGACGAGCCCATCACGATCGACGTCCTCGCCAACGACGACGCGACCTGGGACTCCGGTGTCATCGCGTCCGTCCGGCCGACGCCCGCCGAGCTGGCGACGCAGGACGACCTGACCGAGGTGCCCATCGCCAACCGCGGCACGGCAGTCGCCATCGCGACCGCCCCGACCAACGGTGACGCCGTGCTGGAGAACGATGGCACGGTGACCTACACGCCCGACACCGGCTTCGTGGGGACCGACTCGCTCGAGTACACGCTGACCGACAACGACGGAGCGACCTCGACCGCCAGCGTGTCGATCGACGTCGATCTCCCGGCAGCCGTGACGCTGCTCGTGACGGCCTCGGCGCCGTCGGTCGACCAGGGCGGCGCCGTCACCTTGACCGCCTCGACCCTCGATGCCGACGGCGAGCCGATCGAGAATGTCACTGACGACGTGGTCTTCACCTCGAACGTCGCAACCGACGTGGTCGTCGGCAACCAGGTCACGTTCCCGACAGCATCACCGCACACCATCACCGGGACCCACCCGGTCACGGGGCTGACCGGGTCCGTCGTCATCCAGGTCATTCCGCCTGCCGCTGGGCCTGGAGCGGCCGCACCGCCTGCTGGTCCTGCTGCTCAGGTCGACCGCGGCGGCTTGCTGCCGGGAACCGGTGGCCCGGGTCTGATCGGTCTCCTCGGTGGCGCGGCGCTGGTCATGGCCGGCGCGACAGCCTTCGTGGTCGGGCGCTCACGCAGGAACGCCCGCACCGCCTGACACCAAACCGAGAAGCGCACCCGCTGCTCCTCGGTGCACTGAACTCGACAGGGTGCCCCTCCGCTCCGCGGGGGATTGGCACCCTGTCGTCACGTTCGGAGCCAGCCGTATCGGCGTATGATTGACCCAGCAGGGCGCCCCTCCGTTCCACGGGGGATCGGCGCCCTGCGTTGCGTCGGACGTGTCCGGTCGACCCTGTCGCGTTCTACGCTCCGGTCATGGATGCGTTCCTCGGGTTCTTGTGCATCGCGGCGATCGTCGGGCTCATTTGGTTCATCGTGCGGCAGGTAAGGAGCGTGACGCCGGAAGAACTCGCCGCACACAAGGCGGCGAAGGCGAGCAGGAACGGCCAGCCTCCACCTCCTGCGCTTGTGACCCCGCCGCCACCGCCGAGCCCTCGCGCGTACTCCGCTGACGTCGTGGACCGACATGGCCCACCGCCACCACGGGGCGAGTTGTACGAGGCATGGTCCACGCGAACGCGGAACGTCGAGGTGGTGGGCGAATCCTATAGACGCGAGAACTTGGCTCGGCTCTTCCGCGGCCACCCGCTCCATGGTGATCGTGGCCTAGAGCTTGCCCATGGCGCCGTGCTCTCAGCGGATCCAAGCAACACGTATCACGGCCGTGCGGTCGCGATCTTCGTCAGCGGTCTGCACGTCGGCTACCTCTCCCGCGAAGATGCTGACCCCTACTTCCCGCACGTCTCCGCGCTCGGAGAGCTCGGTCTCAGTCTTGTGGTCGACTCCCGGCAGTGGGCTCGCATCGACCACACCGGGACCATCCGTGCCCGCGTATCGCTGCGCCTTCCTGACGCTAACGGGATCTTCCCTGACAACGACGTCCCGGCTGGCATTCATCTGCCGGTGGGAAGCGCAATCCAAGTCACCAAAGAGGACGAGCACATGGAGGCCATCACGCCATGGCTCGATCCTGCCGGCGGGGAGGTCTCTCTAGCGGCGACGCTGCATGCCATCACGGACATCCGGCCGCGCAGCGCCGTCGAAACTGTCCAGGTCAGGGTCGACGGTGAGGCGGTCGGCGTTCTGTCGAAGGTCTCCTCTGACAACCTGCTGCCCTTGGTGAAGCACGTTCACGCGTCCGGGAACGTGCCCGTCGGCCGAGCAACGCTTCGGGGCAACGCCCTCAAGGCAGACATCACCTTGCACGTCGCGAAGGCACAGGATGTCGACCCCGCCTGGGTCACCAGCGTCGGACCCGTGGTGCAGCCGCAGCCGAACCTCGAGCACCGACCAGTACGACCGGAGCCGGAGTGGTGACGCGGAACATGTCTCCGCGCTAAGTCCTACGACAGCACCTGGGCCGCGATCGATGACGTGATCGCGGCCCAGGTGCCGATCGTTGCGGACTATTCGCGGACTGCGGGTGATCCTGCGTGAGGAAAACGCCGCAATCTCAGTCCCTACGACTCAGATGTCGTAGTAGAGGAGTGTCGCGAGATGAATCGTTTCCTGACCTGCAGTGATGTGGCGAGCATCTACTCGCTGGCGCACCGTCGGCGCACGAGAGGCGGCGGCGACGATGGGTTGGGGGGCATGTGAGCGCCACACTTGAACACCCCGAGGCCTGCTTGATCTGCTTCCGGCGTGTAGCAAGGTTCTGGGGCGCTGCCGCGGTCTACGTCGCTGGCGACGAATCCTTCACGGATGTTTCGATTCTTGGCTTTTGCCGCGAGCACCGTCTGGCCTCGCTGGAGAAGTGGCGTGCGATCACATCTGAAAAGGCCGATGAGGTTCGGTTCCTCGATCCTGCCGTTGAATTACGGCCGTTTGAGATTCAGAGCTTCATCGATCGAGTCGAGCGGCTGATGCTCGACGTGTGAGTGCGCGGGATGGGGTGGGGCGTCTCGGGTGCGCAGAGGCTCCGCGCGCCGCGTTCTTTGCGGCGTGTGGAGGGGCGCGGCCTGCCCCAGCCCGCGCACGGTCAGCGCCTCGTCCTGCGGGTGCGTTCCTGTAACACAGCACCCGCAAACTGCGTGCCTGTGTGAACCGAATATCGCGCCGGGCTCCTATCTATGCCGATCTCAAACTCCTCGCGCGTCCTCGCGCGGGCGTAGGCTTCGCTGGAGACTTTCGGCGACGACAGCGATCGGTGGACTGGTGACGGATTCAGATGATCACGGTCGGATGACCATCAGGTGGCGGACGATCGCTATCGGCAGCCTGTTGTTCAACTTGGCGGCCATCGCGGTTGTGAGCACGGTCGCAGTTACGAACAACGCGGGAGCACTAAACACAGTCGCATTGTCGTTGGCTGTGATTGCTTTCGTGTGCCAGTTGATCGTTTACACCGTCCAAACTTGGCAAGGTAGTGAGCAGCTTCGGCGCGCCGAGGACCTCTATTCGGCGACGGCGGGGCTCATCAGTGATGCACGTGTGCGCATCGAGGACACGCACACGATGGTGCAGTCGCAGCATCAGGAGATGCTCCGACTCTCCCGTGAGAAGGACTCGATTGAGGCCCTGAAGAATCACGATGTTGATCCCGGAGAGCTGGAAGGCGGTGACTCCGAGTCCGACTTGCAGGAGCCGGCCCCAATCACCGCACCGCTTCCGGTCGCTGAATCGACTCCGTCGGTCTCGCTCGGTGCCCCGAAGCCCGACCTGGCCTCCGACGAGGCATTCCGCGTTACCCGCGTAAGGAGATTCCCGCCTGCGGCCTGGCCGAAGGGTGACGAAGATATGTCCTTGGCGCTCCGGAAGCTGGAAGAAGTGCCCGATGGGTCTTACTTCAACTTCTGTATCGCGGTTGTGGACTACGTCAGGTCAAGAATCGCCGGATCTGCTCCGGGCTTGAGCCATAACATGGCTGATCAACCCCTGATTGACTCAGGTCTCCTTGAAGAGTTGCCATCCCAGTCTGCTGATGACTATGGCGCCCGCCAAGTTGTCCTCTCGGAGATTGGTCGCTCTGCTGGTTCCCTACTGCTAGCCCCCTGGCCGCCTCCGGCTAGCTACGGGATCGAAGCGTCAGCGGTGGTGGCGTTGCGAACCAAGATCCCGGACAACCTGAAGCCGACCTTCTCAGCGATCAGCCGCGACCTCACACCTGGCAGACCTTCAGTGTCTTGACTGCAACGATCGGTACGGTGGGTCGGTGAGCGACTTCAGATCCGACCGGATGCCTTCTGCCGAAGGCCGGGGCATAGCCCGGCAGGCGTGGGAGGCATACGAGCGTCAGGCTCACAAGATTCTCGATCCTGGCGTTCGTGTCTTGTTCGGAAGCTACGCGGCGAACAAGGTCGCGGACTTGATCGGATTCGCAGTCGTTTGGCAGCTCGAGGGTGGGTTCGAAGGTCTCGAGAAGCTGGGCATGAGTCGAGCCTCGATCTACCGCAAGATCGCGGCCTGCCGGAAGTATCTTAAGATGCACCCCGATGAGTTCGACTTTCCTGGCCTCACGATCGACTTCGCGGCGTACCGGGAGCATGTGGAGTCAACGAGAGCGAAAGCGACGCCCGACGACGACTGAAGTCGCATAATGTAGACAAGGTGCGATCGGATCTCTAGAGTCTCACATATGAGACTCGATGCGTTCGTGGAGTTGGCGTCTGGAGTGGACGCCTTCTACCTCACGGGTGCGTGCGTTCTGCCGATCCCGTTCCTCGAGGACCTCGCGGCTGCTCGGGCTGACGCGGGCGAGTCGGGGCAAGCAACAGACATTCATCTTGGCGACGCGAGGTTCGCCGTAAGCGGGCGCGGTATTCAGAAGTACGCGTTCGCACTTGAGCACAGCAACGGCATTCTTGCCTGCACCCCCAGTCAGTCGCTGCCGCCCGTCTACGTTCAGCCTCGCGCTAGCTTCATCCATGCCGTGGGGATAGAGGCGGCCACGGCATGGTTCACGGAGTTGGTTGAAGGTATCGCCGGTACCGTCCGTTGGAACGTCAGCCGAGTCGATCTGTTCATGGACTCGCAGGGCTGGGATCTGGACGCCGAGGATCGGGACCAGTTTGTGTGCCGGGCACGCGACCGCCAGGTGTACGAGCGCGACGCTGAGATGACCGGCCTCGCGTTCGGATCGGGCAAGTCGGTGATGGCTCGCATCTACGACAAGACCGAGGAGTCCCGAAAAAAGGGCACAGATTGGTGGCCAACGGTTTGGGGCGAGTCGTTCGTGCCAACTGAACGGGTCTTGCGAGTCGAGTTTCAGGTACGGCGTCAGGTCATCAGGCAAGTCGGTCTGAGCGCTCCCGATGATGTACTGCGGGAGCTGCCGAGACTCTGGGCGTACTTGACCGACGAGTGGCTCACTTTTCGCTCGGTCTCGTCGGACGCCACCAGGTCGAGATGGCCTCTGTCGCCGGAGTGGACGCACATTCAACAGGCCGAGCTTCGTGGATCGGCAATCGGGCTCGAGCGCGTGTACGAGCAGGCCCGCGCAGGATCGATCCGGCAGCTGCTTCCCGCTCTGCAGGGCTACCTGACCTCGGCCGGGGCGCTTCTCGGAGCCGGCTCGCTCGAGGACACGATGTCCAGGGTCCGTAGGCTCCTGGCGCTGGAGGAAGATCGCACCGGCATCGCGTTCGGGGATCGTCTTTCTCGCAAGGCGCTTGAGTTGGGGCTGGCGTGATGAGCAGCCCTTCGCTGCCCGACCGGCTCTGGACTCTTGAGGAGACGGCGACGTTCCTCTCCATACCTGTGTCGACGCTCTACAAGCTCAACCACAAGCGAACCGTTCCGGCGTTCTTCCGCGTGGGTAGGCGCTGCCGGTACGACCCGCGAGACGTGGCTGCATGGCTTCGGCGGCACACGTTCCTTCCGGACATGGCGTAGGGGGGAGCGGTGGCATCGATCTCTGACCGTTGGCACATCACGGACCGGGCAACCGGTCGGAAGACTCGGTCCGCTCGGTACGGAACTGGGAAGCGCTGGCAAGTCCGGTACCGGGATCCTGCCGGCCAATCGCGGAATCGCTCGTTCGATCGCAAGTCCGATGCGGAACGATTCCAGGTCGAACTCGCCGGTCGCCTGCTTCAAGGCTCGTATGTGGATCGCAATCGAGGCCGCATCCCGTTCGGTGAGTATGCGTCGGCATGGCTTCGGAGACAGCTTTTCAGTGAGACCTCACGCGCCGCTGTGGAGATGCGTTTTCGAGTGCATGTGCTCCCGACGTGGGCGGACGTTCCGCTCGTGAACATCCGCCCGGTCGACGTTCAGGATTGGCTCATCACGCTCAGCCGCACGCTCTCGCCCGGCTATGTCCGGTTGATCTTCGTCAACTTCGGAGCCGCTCTTGCGGCTGCCGTGGAAGAAGGACTTCTCGATTCGAATCCGGTGCGATCGCGGCTGGTGAAGCTCCCAAAGTCCCAGCCTCGGCAAGTTCAGCCGTGGGAAGCCGCGCGCGTCGAGGCGGTTCTCGATCAGCTTCCGGCCGAAGTCCGCGCGCTTGGTGTCGTTGCTGCCACGTGTGGACTTCGCCAGGGGGAGTGTTTCGGGCTGAGGCGGCAGGACGTCGACTTTGACCGTGCCGAGATTCGAGTACATCAACAGATCACGCTCCAAGCGGGACTGCCTCTCCCGGCGCTGCCGAAGTACCAAAGGACGCGGATCGTCCCAGCGACGACGTGGGTTCTCGAGGAGCTCGCCGCTCATCTGGATCGACAGGAGCCGCTCGAGGGAGCCCTCTCAACCGGGCCGTCCCTCGGTGGTCTGCTGTTCTACAGCCGGCATCGGAAACCGCTGAACAAGAACTACTTCAACACCCACGTGTGGCGTCCAGCCCTGGATGCTGCCGGCGTCCCGAGGGGCCGAGCTAACGGAATGCACGCACTCCGGCACACCTGCGCATCGATGTGGCTCGAAGGGGGAGTGAGCATCAAAGCTGTCTCCGAGTACCTCGGCCACGCGGATCCGGGGTTTACGCTTCGGGTCTACACCCATGTCATGCCCTCGTCCGGTGACCGGGCGCGCATGGCGATGGAAGCGGCATTCGGCCAGGGCCGGAGGCCCGCCGAAGCCGCTCCCATCGCTGGCGCACCGTCGGCGCACGAGACCACGGCAAGTGGTGGTCGATGATGGAAAACGATGGACAGCCCAAATGTCTGCCATTGCAGCAAGAAGCCCCACCACAGCGTATGTGGCAGGGCTTCTCGCTACTGACGACTCAGATGTCGTAGTACAGCTCGAACTCGTGCGGGTGCGGCCGCAGCTGCACGGGGAGGATCTCCTCGGTGCGCTTGTAGTCGATCCACGTCTCGATCAGGTCGGGGGTGAAGACACCGCCAGCCGTCAGGAACTCGTGGTCCTGCTCGAGGTTGTCGAGCACCGCGTTGAGCGAGGTCGGGACCATGTCGATGGCCTCGTACTCCTCGGCGGGGAGCTCGTAGATGTTCTTGTCGATCGGGGCGGCGGGCTCGATCTTGTTCTTGATGCCGTCCAGACCGGCGAGCAGCAGCGCCGAGAACGCCAGGTACGGGTTGCTCGACGGGTCGGGGCAGCGGAACTCGATGCGCTTGGCCTTCGGGTTCGAGCCGGTGATCGGGATGCGCACACAGGCCGAACGGTTGCGGGCCGAGTACACGAGCGCGATCGGGGCCTCGAAGCCCGGCACCAGACGGTGGTACGAGTTGACCGAGGGGTTCGTGAACGCCAGCAGGCTCGGGGCGTGCTTCAGGATGCCGCCGATGTAGTAGCGCGCCAGGTCCGAGAGTCCGCCGTAGCCGGCCTCGTCGTAGAACAGCGGCTCGCCGTTGTTCCAGATCGACTGGTGCACGTGCATGCCCGAGCCGTTGTCGCCGAAGAGCGGCTTCGGCATGAAGGTGACCGTCTTGTCGTTCGCCCACGCGGTGTTGCGCACGAGGTACTTGAACTTCATGACGTCGTCGGCCGCCTTGAGCAGCGTGTCGAACTTGTAGTTGATCTCCGCCTGGCCGGCCGTGCCGACCTCGTGGTGACCACGCTCGAGCACGAGGCCCGCGTTCGAGAGGTTGGTCATCATGTCGTTGCGCAGGTCGGCCGTCTGGTCGGTCGGCGCGACGGGGAAGTAGCCGCCCTTGTAGCGGACCTTGTAGCCACGGTTGTCGTCGATCTCGTTGCCGGTCGACCAGGCAGCCTCGGCCGACTGGATCTCGTAGAACGACTTGTTCGCGCTGGTGCCGTAGCTGACGCGGTCGAAGATGTAGAACTCGGCCTCAGGGGCGAAGAACGCCGTGTCGCCGATGCCGGTGGTGGCCAGGTAGGCCTCCGCCTTGCGGGCCACGTTGCGGGGATCGCGCGAGTAGGCCTCGCCCGTGATCGGGTCGTGGACGAAGAACTCCATCGCCAGCGTCTTGCGGCGCTTGAAGGGATCGAGGTACGCCGTGCCGAAGTCCGGGAACAGCACCATGTCGGACTGGTCGATGCTCTGGAAGCCACGGATCGACGAGCCGTCGAAGGCCACGCCGTTCTCTGCGGCGTCGGCGTCGAACGTCCACGCCGGCAGGGTGACCTGCTGCTGGATGCCGGGAAGATCGGTGAAGCGGACGTCGAGGTACTCGACACCCTCGTCCTTGACGAACTTGAAGAACTCGTCGGCATTGCCGAACATTGGGCCTCCTCGGCCGCTCCCGCGGCTCAGGTAGTCGGGTTTCACGTGCCAGGAGCGCGGAGCCCCTGCCTGATGACGAATGTAGGCAGAAGCAGTTTCCCGACCGTCAACGATTTGTTTCGGCCAAGTTACATGTGACCGTCCGGCCCCGCCCGACCGGCTGCGCGCGCCTCGCTAGGCTTCCGACGTGGACGACAGAGAAGCCTCCCTCGGCCGGCGACTGCTGGCGCTGCTGATCGACTGGATCGTCGCCGCCCTCGCCGCGTCCCTGTTCACCGGGGTCAGCTACCCCCCGGCCGACATCGCCGAGAACGTCATCATCACGGCGTTCTTCTTCGGACAGATCACGATCCTGACCGGACTGCTGGGCTTCTCGATCGGCAAGCGGCTCGTCGGGCTGCGCATCGAGAACCGCGACGGACGCCCCATCGGCCTCCCGCGCGCGGCGCTCCGCACGGCGCTGCTGTGCCTCGTGCTGCCGGCCATTCTCATGACCAACGAGAAGCGCGGGCTGCACGACCTCGCCGCGGGATCGCGGGTCGTGCGGGTGCCGAAGGGCTGAGCCAGCCCCCGTCCAGGTCAGCCCTCGTCCAGCGGGTTCCGCTCGACGGCGACCGAGCGTCCCTGCTCGTCGAAGCAGAAGCGGGCCGTGCCTCGGTACTGCTCGTCGTCGTCCTTGCTCAGGTCCAGCGTCCGCGCGTATCGGCACTGGTTCACGTCCCTGGCGGCGAGACCGCCCTCGTCCACGAACGTGCTCTCCAGGTCCTCGGACACGATGGCACCCGCGTCCTCGACGTCCTTGATGGTGAGGTCGTCCTGCGAGATGAGGTCCACGTAGCTCTGTGAGGTCATCTCGCCGGGCTCGAGCTCGGACGCGGTGCCACCACAGGCGGCGAGGGCGACGATGACGGCGGCGAGCACCATCACCCGACGGATCACGGTCAGCCGCGCATCATCTTGCGCGCCGCCTTCATCGAGGTCGGCACGGGGCCACGCGGCATGGGCGCGGCGGGGCGCATCGCGTCGAGCGCCTTGAGCTTGTTGATGATCGAGGTCTGCTCGGCGGGCTTGAGGTTCTTCTTCATCTTCTGCAGATGACGGTTCAGCTTGGGGAGCGGGATCTGCCCCTCCTCGCGACCGACGACGACCTCGAGCACGGGCACCTCGTCGCCGAGGATGCGCTGGTGCTTGCGACGCTCGGAGGCCAGCAGCGACTTCACGCGGTTGGAGTTGCCCTCACCCACGAGCACGACGCCGGGCTTGCCGATGACGCGGTGCACGATGTCCTGGTTCTTCGTGAACGCGACGACCGGCTTGACGTTCCAGCCGCGACGCAGCATCTGCAGCGCGCTGGCGGCGGCGCCCGGCTGTCCCTCGACCTGCGCGTACGCGGCCCGCTCTGCGCGACGGCCGAAGACGATCAGGGCGGCGAGCGTGCCCGACAGGAGGCCGAACACGACGGCCAGGACGATGCTCAGCACGCCGTTGCTGATGAACAGGATGCTCGCGGTCGCCATCAGGCCACCGACGACGAGGAACCACAGCAGCAGGATCAGCCCGATGTTGGGGTCGGAGGCCTTGGTGATGCGGTAGGCCTGACGCATCTGGGCGATACGACCAGTGGCCGGGGCGGGATTACCTGCAGACATGAGGTCAGTCTAGGTGGTGGCCCAGACAGCGCTCAGTGCGGCCGCAGATGGAGGTTTCGAGGCTCGCGCCGCGGGCGGCACTCGCACCTCAACCACCGGGGGTGGCGGTCAGGCGCGGGCGGCCTCGCGGGCCTCGATGGCCTGCTGGTAGAGGCGGCCGGCGCGGTACGACGAGCGGACCAGGGGGCCGGACATGACGCCGGCGAAGCCGATGTCGGTGGCCTCCTGCGAGAGCTCGACGAACTCCTCGGGCTTGACCCACCGCTCGACGGGGTGGTGGCGCTTGGAGGGGCGCAGGTACTGGGTGATGGTGATGAGGTCGCAGCCGGCGTCGTGGAGGTCCTGGAGGGCCTCGGAGACCTCTTCGCGGGTCTCGCCCATGCCGAGGATCAGGTTGCTCTTGGTGACCAGGCCGAAGTCGCGGGCCTGGGTGATGACGTCGAGCGAGCGCTCGTAGCGGAACGCCGGGCGGATGCGTTTGAAGATGCGCGGCACCGTCTCGAGGTTGTGGGCCAGGACCTCGGGGCGCGACTCGAAGACCTCGGTGAGCAGCTCGGGGATGCCGTTGAAGTCGGGGATCAGGTTCTCAACACCGGTCTCAGGGTTGAGCTCGTGGATCTTGCGGACCGTCTCGGCGTACAGCCACGCGCCACCGTCGGGCAGGTCGTCGCGGGCGACGCCGGTGATGGTCGAGTACCGCAGCTGCATCTTCTGCACGCTCTCGGCCACACGGCGCGGCTCGTCACGATCCAGGGCCGAGGGCTTGCCGGTGTCGATCTGGCAGAAGTCGCACCGGCGCGTGCACTGCTCGCCGCCGATGAGGAACGTGGCCTCGCGGTCTTCCCAGCACTCGTAGATGTTGGGGCAACCGGCTTCCTGACAGACCGTGTGAAGACCTTCGCCCTTCACCAGCCCCATGAGCTCGGAGTACTCAGGACCCATCTTGGCGCGGGTCTTGATCCACTCGGGCTTCTTCTCGATCGGGGTCTCCGCGTTGCGGACCTCGAGTCGCAGCATCTTGCGTCCGTCAGGTGCGATGGTCACGCGCTCAACTGTACGCCTGCACTCCAGCCGCGGGACGTCGGCCGGAACCCGTAGTCTCGGATCGTGACCTGGCTGACACGCGACTGGCAGCGGCCCCTGCCGACACCCCGTCAGCTGCGCAACGACCTCGTCGTGGGCGTCGTCCTCACGCTGCTCTCGATCCTCTCGCTGTCGGTGTATCGCAGCGCCGCGGGCTCCGCTTCGCCGGAGCACGGCAACGAGGCCTACCTCTGGTTCGCCGCTGGGGGAGCGCTGCTCGCGTTCCGGCGCCGGTTCCCCCTCGCGGTGATGGTCAGCGGCGCCGTCATCTTCGCCGTGGTGGGCATCCGGTTCAGCGACCTGACGGGCAACATCACCGTGCAGATGACGCTGTTCGCCTCGATCTACGCCGCCTGGGCCTGGTCACGCCACTCGCGCGCGCTGCACGTCACGACGGTGCTGGTCGTGGTCGGGATGTTCGCCTGGATCGCCTGGGACTACTCGCGCGCCGACATGCTGCCCGGCGGCGAGGGGGTCTCGTTCCTATCGCGCAACGCCGCGATCATCGTCTACGGCACCGCCATCAACATCCTCTACTTCTTCGGCGCCATCGCCTGGGGCCAGGCCGCCTGGATGAGCGCGCGTCGCCGCGGCCTGCTCGAGGCCCAGTTCGAGCGTGAGCGAGGGCGACAGCTGGCCGAGCGTCGTCAGGCCGTGCAGGCCGAGCGCGTGCGCATCGCCCGCGACCTCCACGACGTCGTGGCGCACCACGTCAGCGGCATGGGCATCCAGGCCACCGGCGCGCGCCGCGTGCTCGAGCGCGACCCCGCCCGCGCGGCCGACGCGCTCGAGACCATCGAGTCCGCCTCGCGCCAGGCCGTCGCGCAGATGCACCAGCTCGTGGGGCTGCTGCGCGAGGGCGACGAGGACTCCTCCCGCGAGCCGCAGCCCGGCCTGTGCGACATCCTCACGCTGGCCGAGCCGCACGGCACGCCCCGCGTCGAGGTCGAGCTCGTGGGCGATCGACGCGACATCGACGCGACGATCTCGCTCAACCTGTTCCGCGTGGCCCAGGAGGCCGTCACCAATGCCCGGCGGCACGCCCGCGCCAAGCGCGTCCTCGTGACGCTGCGGTACCTCGACGACTCCGTCGAGGTCGAGGTCGTCGACGACGGAATCGGTGCGAGCGACGCCCCGACGTCCACCTCCGAGCACGGCGGCTTCGGCCTGGCGGGCATCCGCGAGCGAGCCGCGATGTTGAGCGGGCAGCTCGAGATCGGCAACCGACCCCACGGCGGCTACCGGGTGCGCGTGCGCGCGCCCCGCGAGACGGCCTGAGCACCACCACATGAGGGAGACACGATGACGACGGTCCTGCTGGTCGACGACCAGGACCTCATCCGCAAGGGCTTCACGATGATCCTCGGCGTCGAGGACGACATCGACGTCATCGGTGAGGCCAGCGACGGTGCCGACGCGGTCGCGAAGGTCGAGGCCCTCCAGCCCGACGTCGTGCTGATGGACGTGCAGATGCCCGGGGTCGACGGCATCGAGGCCACGCGTCGCGTCGTCGAGGCCCACCCCGACACGAAGGTCGTCATCCTCACGACCTTCGACGACGACCAGTACCTGTTCGACGCGCTCGACGCCGGCGCCAGCGGGTTCCTGCTCAAGAACTGCCCGGCCGACGACCTGATCAGCGCCATCCGCCTGGCCGCGGGCGGGCACTCGCTGCTGGCTCCCGAGGTCACCGAGCGCGTCATCGCGCGATCAGCGCGCGGCAGCGTCACCGCCGACCCGCGCATCGACGAGCTCACCGAGCGGGAGCGCGACGTGCTCGTCGCCATGGCGAAGGGCATGAGCAACGCCGAGATCGCACAGGAGCTGTTCGTCAGCCCCGCCACGGTCAAGTCCCACGTCTCGCACGTGCTCGCCAAGCTCGACGCGCGTGACCGCGTGCAGGCCGTCATCACGGCCTACCGCGCCGGCCTGATGCAGTAGACACCGGCGAAGCCGGTCGCGGTCGGCCGACCCTGGCGGCAACCATCGGTGGGTTCCCTCCGTCGAAAGGATGAGGCAGCTCGGCGGCACGGGTGACGTCACGAACCGCTCTCGCGGCCGATGTGGCACGGCGCCGTTCCTCCTAGGTTGGAACCATGATCGACGTCACCTCCCTCAGCCGTCAGTTCGGCGACCACCTCGCCGTCGACGACGTGAGCTTCAGTGTCCGACCCGGCCGCATGACCGGTTTCGTCGGCGCCAACGGCGCTGGCAAGACCACCACCATGCGGATGATCATGGGTGTCCTCGCGCCCAGCGGTGGGGAGGTGCTCTGGAACGGGGAACCCATCACGGCCGACACGCGCCGCACCTTCGGCTACATGCCCGAGGAGCGCGGGCTGTACCCGCGGATGAAGATCCGCGAGCAGCTCGTCTACTTCGCGCGGCTGCACGGCTTCAATCGCACCGATGCCACGGCGCGCGCCGATGACCTGCTGGAGCACTTCGGCATCATCGACCGCGCCGACGACCTGCTCGACGATCTCTCGTTGGGCAACCAGCAGCGCATCCAGATCGCCGCGGCCCTGATCCACCAGCCGTCCGCCCTCGTGCTCGACGAGCCGTTCAGCGGCCTCGACCCGCTCGCGGTCGACGCGATGGTCGACCTGCTGCGCCGCGAGGCCAAGGACCTCCCGCTGCTCTTCTCGAGCCACCAGCTCGACCTCGTCGAGCGCCTCTGCGACGACCTCGTGATCCTGTCCGGCGGCAAGCTCGTCGCCTACGGAGCCGTCGACGAGCTGCGCGGCCAGGGCGCCGACCGCTACCGCGTGGTGATGGACGGCAGCGACGCCGCCTGGCTGCGTGACCTGCGCGGCATCACCGTGCGTGACGTCGACGGCAGCACCGCCCTCGTCGACCTCGACGGCATCTCGCCGACCGAGCTCACCCGCGCAGCCGTCGAGCGCGGCCCCATCGTCGAGATCAGCCGAGCCCGCCAGCCCCTGTCCGAGATCTTCCGGGAGGTCATCCGATGAGCACCACGACACCTGTCCGCGGCGCCTGGCGCCTTGTCGCCGAGCGCGAGATCACGACCCGCGTCCGCGAGAAGTCCTTCCTGATCGGCGTGGCCGTCACGGTCGTGATCGTCGCCGGCGCCGTCGTGGCCGCGTCACTCCTGTCGGGCCGCGCGAGCACCGAGCAGATCGGCGTGGTCGGGCCCGAGGCCTCCGCGATCGTCCAGACCGCTGACGGCGGAGCGATCGCCGAGAACGACAACACCTCGTTCGAGCCGACCGAGTACAACTCTGTCGGCGAGGCCGAGCGGGCCGTGGAGACCGAGAAGGTCGATGCCGCCCTCGTGCCCGACGACGACGGTGGTTACCGCATCATCGGCCTGACCTCGGTCGACAGCGTGACCGAGCAGGCGATCACCGCAGCCGTGTCGCAGACCGTGCTGCAGAACAACGCGTCGGCGCAGGACATCGACCTCGAGGAGCTGAGCGCCGGCACGACGACCACCACGAGCGTCCTCGAGCCCGCGCCGGAGAACGACGGCGCACGCACGGCCATCGCCACCGTCATGGTCGTGCTGTTCCTGCTGACCGTCATGATCTTCGGCCTGCAGATCGCGCAGAGCGTCACCTCGGAGAAGGAGAGCCGGGTCGTCGAGATCCTCGCCGCGGCCGTGCCGATCCGGGCCCTGCTCTGGGGCAAGATCGCCGGCAACACGGTGCTCGCGCTGTCCCAGGTGCTGCTGGTCGTGGTCGCCGGCGTCGGTGCGGGCATCGCGATGGGGGAGACCGCGTTCATCGGGGACGTGGGCTGGTCGCTCGTGTGGTTCCTGGTGCTGTTCCTGCTGGGCTTCATCGCGATGGCGACCCTCTGGGCCGTGGCCGGCTCGCTCGCGGCCCGGGTGCAGGACATCAACTCCACGACCCTGCCCATCCAGGGGCTCCTGTTCCTGCCGTACTTCGCGGTGTTCGCGGGTAACGACTCCATCACCGAGGTGTTCTCGATGCTGCCGATCTCGGCCACGATGGTCATGCCGATGCGGCTCGCGACGGAGACCGTGCCCGTGTGGCAGCTGGGCGTCGCGATCGGCGGCACGATCGTCGCCGCGATCCTGCTGGTCAAGCTGGGCGTGCGGATCTACGAGCGCTCGCTCCTGCGGACCGGCAACAAGCTCGGCTACCGCGAGGCGCTGAGCCTCTCGGCCGACTGAGTCCGAGTCAGACCCGGCGCGTGAGCACGGGCACCGCGAGGTGCTCGTGCTCACGGTCCACGTCGGGGCTCGAGACGTACGGCTCCCAGCGGAGCAGCTCGACCAGGTGCGGACGCACTGCGGCGGCCGCCTCGGCCACCGTGACGTCGCGCCCCAGCTCGGCCGACAGAGTCGTGACGCCGGCGTCGGCGATGCCGCACGGCACGAAGCGGTCGTACCAGCCGAGGTCGACGTTCGCGTTCAGGCTGAAGCCGTGCATCGTGATGCCGCGGGAGACGCGGATGCCGATCGCGGCGACCTTGCGCTCCTGGCGGCCGCGAGTGGCGGCGAGCCAGACGCCCGAGCGACCCTCGACCCGACCGGCAGTCACGCCGAGGTCGGCGACCGCGCGGATCAGCGCCTCCTCGACGCGGCGCACGTAGTCGACGACGAGCACGTGCGACGGCAGCTTGGTGATGGGGTAGCCGACGAGCTGGCCCGGACCGTGGAAGGTGATCTTCCCGCCGCGGTCGACGTCGATGACGGGGGTGCCGTCCTGCGGTCGCTCGAACGGCTCGGTGCGACGGCCCGCCGTGTAGGTCGGCGGGTGCTCCAGGAAGAGGGCCGTGTCGCCGATCTCGTCCGCCGCGCGCTGGTCGAGCAGCGCACGCTGCAGGTCCCACGCCTCTTGGTAGTCGAGGGCGTTCTCACCGAACCAGTCGTCGCGCACCAGCAGCTCGCTCACGTCGTCCAGCGTACGCTTGCCACCCTGCCTGTGGATGGGCGCTTGGTCGTGGCTGCGTCGCGGCCCACCCTCGGGGGATGGATCCCTGGGGCCTCACCGCCGTCGCCTACCTGTTGTCGCTGCTCGGGGCTGCGTCGGGCGGGCCGGAGTGCCTCGCGCTGGCCGGGCTCGACCTGCAGCGCAGCCAGGCGATCAGCTCCGTGTCGCCGGAGGGCCTGGCCGAGCTGTTCGTCGACGACGCCGCGGCCGCTCCGGACCTCGCGGCTCTGCGGCAGTGGAGCGACCGCGGGATGGTCCTGGAGTCGGCGATGCTCGTCGTCGGCTCGTGCACCGTGGCCGCCGGCGATGCCGGGCAGGTGGTGCTGGAGGTGGTCGACCGCCTCGCGCCGACCCGCGCGGTCGACACGTTCGGCGGCCTCACCGACCTTCCTCAGGACGACTGGTCACGGCGCTCCGTCGTGCTCCACCACGTCGACGGACGCTGGCGCTACGCCGGTGGGACCTTGGGGGGTTGAGGCCGGTCAGTCCTTCAGGCCGAGCCTGAGCGTCGACCCGATGTCGGGTGCCTCGAACGTGAAGCCCGACTGCGAGAGGGCGAGCGGCTCCAGGCGCAACGAGCCGAGCAGCTCGTCCGACAAGCCGCCGAGGGCGAGCTTCAGGACGGGAGCCGGAGCCTTGAGGAACGCCTTGGCGTCGACCGCCTCGGCGAGCGCCGCCGTGAACTGCCGGTTGGTGACCGGGTCGGCCGTCGCCATGTTGACCGGTCCGGAGGCGGTGCCCTCCGCGAGGTGGACCACGGCGCGCACCCAGTCGACGCGCGAGATGTACGACATGTACTGGTCGCCCGAGCCCAGCACCGCTCCGCCGTAGCGACGGAACGGGATGGCCATCAGTTTCAGCGCGCCACCGGACTCGTCGAGCACGAGCGAGGTGCGCAGGAGGCACACGCGCGCGCCTGCCTCGACGGCCGGGGCGGTGGCGGCCTCCCACTGCTGCGAGACCGACGCCAGGAAGCCGTCGCCGGCCGAGCCCGACTCCGGCAGCAGCGTGTCGCCACGGTCGGCGCCGTAGTACGACATGCCGGAGGCCGAGAGCAGGGCGGCGGGCCGCTTGGAGCGGGCCACCGCGCGAGCCAGGGTGGACGTCGCCGCCAGGCGTGACCGCAGGATCTCCTCGCGGTACTTCGCCGTGCGCGGCCACCGCTGGATCGGCGCGCCGCTGAGGTTGACGACGACGTCGGCGTCGTCGATCAGCCGCTGGTCGAGGTCGGACCCGTAGGGGTCCCAGTGAGACGCGTCCGCGTCGTGCGCCGTGCCGCGGACGAGCCGCGTGACTGCATGTCCGCGGTCACGCAGCTCGTCGACGAGCGGGCCGCCGAGGAACCCGGAAGCCCCTCCGACGACGATCCGCAGCGCGTCAGCCATGGGTCAGGACCCGAGCTCGGCCTCGAACTGGCCGCCCTGGAGGCGCTGCTTGACCGCCTGCAGGAAGCGACCCGCGTCGGCGCCGTCGATGATGCGGTGGTCGTACGTCAGCGCGAGGTAGGCCATGCTGCGCACCGAGATGCTGTCGTTACCCTGCTCGTCGGTGGTGACGACCGGACGCTTGACGACCGCACCGACACCCAGGATCGCGACCTGCGGCTGGTTGATGATCGGCGTGTCGAACAGGGCCCCGTTGCTGCCGAGGTTCGTGATCGAGAACGTGCCACCGGACAGCTCGTCGGGCTTGATCTTGTTGGTGCGCGTGCGATCCGCGACGTCCGCGATCTTGCGGGCCAGGCCCGCGATCGACAGGTCGCCGGCGTCGCGGATGGTCGGCGCCAGCAGACCCCGCTCGGTGTCGACCGCGATCGACAGGTGCTCGCCGTCGGGGTACGTGACCGTGCCGGCCTCGACGTCCAGCGCCGCGTTGAGCTGCGGGTACGCCTTGAGTGCCTCGACGGCGGCCTTGGCGAAGAACGGCAGGAACGTGAGCTTGACGCCCTCGCGCTCCTGGAACGCGTTCTTGTGCTTGGTGCGCAGACGGGCGACCTCGGTGACGTCGACCTCGTGCACCTGCGTCAGCTGCGCCGAGACCTGGAGCGACTCGACCATGCGCGAGGCGATGACCTTGCGCAGGCGCGAGAGGTTCTCGGTCTTGCCGCGGAGCGCGGACGGCTCGGGGGCCTGCGCCTTGGCGGCCGGTGCTGCGGCGGCGGGCTTGTCCTCCGCGGCGGGCGCGGAGGCCTTGGACTTCTCGGCAGCCTCCAGGACGTCGGCCTTGCGGATGCGGCCTCCGACGCCGGAACCCGTGACCCCGGAGAGGTCGACGCCGTGCTCCTTGGCGAGCTTGCGGACGATCGGCGTGACGTAGCCCTCGCCCTCGTTGCTGGAGGAGCTCGTGCTCGACGACTCGGCCTTGGCGGGCTCCGGCTCGGGCTCAGGCGCCTTCTCCTCGGCCTTCGGCTCCGGCTCAGGCTCGGGCTCGGGGGCCTTCTCCTCCGCCTTCGGCTCGGGCTCCTTCTCGGGCTCCGGCTCGGGGGCCTTCTCCTCGGCCTTCGGCTCGGCGGGCTTGGCGTCGCCCGAGCCGATGATGGCCAGCTCGGCGCCGACCTCGACGGTCTCGTCCTCGGCGACCTTGATCTCGAGCAGGGTGCCGGCGACGGGGGAGGGGATCTCGGTGTCGACCTTGTCGGTGGAGATCTCGAGCAGGGGCTCGTCGACCTCGACGGTGTCGCCGACCTCCTTGAGCCACTGGGTGACGGTTCCCTCGGTGACGCTCTCGCCCAGCGCGGGCAGGGTGACCGAGGTGCCCTCGGTGTCACCGGAGGCGGGCTTCGTCTCGGCCTGGGGGGCCTCGGCCGGCTCGTCCGCCTCGTTGGCGGGTGCCGCGGCCTCGGGCTCGTCGGTCGCGTCCTCGGTGGGCTTCTCGACCGCCGCGTCCTCGGTCTCCTCGGGCTCAGCCTCTTCCTGGGCGGGAGCCTCGTCCTCGGCGGCGGGCTCCTCGGAGGGGGCGTCGTCGCTGCCGGACTCGTCGGCGTCGCCGATGATCGCGAGAATCGCGCCGACCTCGACGGTGTCGTCCTCAGCGGCCTTGATCTCGAGCAGGGTGCCGGCGACGGGGGAGGGGATCTCGGTGTCGACCTTGTCGGTGGAGATCTCGAGCAGGGGCTCGTCGACCTCGACGGTGTCGCCGACCTCCTTGAGCCACTGGGTGACGGTTCCCTCGGTGACGCTCTCGCCAAGTGCGGGCAGGGTGACTTCGGTGGCCATGATGTGTTCCTTCTGCCGGCTCAGGCGTGGGAGTGGAGGGGCTTGCCGGCCAGAGCCAGTGCGGCCTCGCCGAGGGACTCGTTCTGGGTGGGGTGCGCGTGGATGAACTGCGCGACGTCCTCGGGGTACGCCTCCCAGTTCACGATGAGCGACGCCTCGCCGACCTGCTCGCCGAGACGCGTGCCGATCATGTGCACACCGACGATCGGACCATCCTTCTCGCGGACGAGCTTGACGCTGCCGGCGGTCTGGAGGATCTGCGACTTGCCGTTGCCACCGAGGTTGTACTCGACGATCTCGACGTTGTCGTCGCCGAACTTCTCCTTGGCCTGCGGCTCGGTGATGCCCACGGAGGCAATCTCCGGCTCGCAGTAGGTGACGCGCGGGATGCCGGAGTCGATGACGGGCTGCGGGTTCAGGCCCGCGATCTCCTCGGCGACGAAGATGCCGTGCGCGAAGCCGCGGTGGGCCAGCTGCAGGCCGGGAACCAGGTCGCCGACGGCGAAGACGCCCTTGACGTTGGTGGCGAGACGCTCGTCGGTGGGGACCCAGCCTCGGTCGACCGTGACGCCGGCCTCCTCGTAGCCCATGCCCTCGCTGCGCGGGCCACGGCCCACGGCGACGAGCACCAGGTCGGTCTCGATCGTGTCGCCGTTCTCCAGCGTCACGGTGGCACCGTTGTCGGTCTGCTCGACGCCCTTGAACTTCACGCCGGTCTTGAAGGCGATCTTGCGCTTGCGGAACGCGCGCTCGAGCTGCTTGCTCAGCGACGGGTCCTCCAGCGGCACGAGGGTCTTGAGGCCCTCGATGATCGTGACGTCGGCGCCGAACGACTTCCAGACGCTCGCGAACTCGACGCCGATGACGGAGCCGCCGATGATGACGACCCGCTCGGGGACCTCGGTCATCGTGAGGGCCTCGTCGGAGGTGACGATGCGGCCACCGATCTCGAGCCCCAGGGTGCGGGCGGTGGAGCCGGTCGCGAGGATCACGTTCTTGCCCGTGTAGGACTCGCCGTTGACCTCGACCGTGCCGCCGCCGTCGGGGTTGGTGGCGGTGAGCTTGCCCTCGCCCTCGACGACCGTGAGGCCCTTGGACGACTTCAGGAGGCCCTGCAGGCCCTTGTAGAGGCGCTCGACGACGCCGTCCTTGAACGCGTTGACGCCCTTCATGTCGATGCCCTCGAAGGAGGACTGCACACCGAAGGTCTCGCCCTCGCGGGCCGCGTCGGCGACCTCCGCGGAGTGCAGCAGCGCCTTGGTCGGGATGCAGCCGTTGTGCAGGCAGGTGCCGCCCAGCTTGCCCTTCTCGACCAGGGCCACCGTCAGCCCCAGCTGCGTGGCGCGCAGCGCAGCGGCGTACCCGCCACTCCCGCCGCCCAGGATCACGATGTCGTAGGTGCCAGGGCCGTTCGGGGCGTCCGCCACGATGTCCTCCGTTGAAGCGTCGTCGTCGAGTGGTGATCACTCACCTGACAGCCATCTTTGCACTCCGTCGGTGACGTCGCGCGAGGGGGCTGGAGGCCTCTCGCACCTACTCCGGAGTCACTTCTCGACCGCCCGTCCGGCACACTGTCTGCCATGGGTTGGTGGAGCAGGCGCAGAGCCTCGCGTACGGCATCGGGTGCTGCTGTGTCGGACCGTGACGCAAGTCGCGCGGACCTCGACCACCTCCGGGAGTTCGCACGCTCGCGCTCCGGCGTCGAGGCGTTCGTCGAGCCGGCGACCTCGGTCACGCAGATCACGGTCGTGCTCGTCGCGAGCGACGGCGAGTGGACGCGGCGGCGCATCCCGTCGGCGAAGGCCGCCGCCGACCTGGCGCGCAAGCTCGAGATCCCCGTCTACGACACCAACCGCGTGGGCTACCCGCAGCGCATGCGCGACTTCGACCAGCGCCAGCGGCAGAACCCGACGGCGCGTGCCACGGTGAACCCGTCGCCCGCTCCCGACCTGACGCCGCAGGAGAAGGCCGCCGTCATGACCCTCGAGGTCATCGCCGGGGTCGACCCCCTGGCCGACGACGCCTCGAGGGACGAGCTCGTGCACCTCTGGCGCCAGGCCCGCTCGAAGGCCCACCCCGATCGTCGTGGCGGCAAGCGCGACGCGTGGGACAAGGTCGAGAGCGCTGCCCGCGCGCTGGGGCTCGACAGCTAGGTCCTGCGTTCCCCGACCGCCCTGCGCGGCGGGCGACAAGCGGCATGGACGACCCAGCCGGGTCCGGCCCACCGTCCGGTGACCGCCGATGATGCATCGGGGTTGCCAGGGGCGCCCGAATGCATCATCTCCGGTCCCGGCCCCGCCGGGTAGTCCGTGTCCGCTTGTCGTGAGCGACCCGGAGCGGCCGGATCAGACGCTCAGCCCACCAGGTCCCGCGCGAGCTGGACGAGGGTGCGGACGGCGACGCCCGTGCCGCCGTTGGGGATCTCGCCGTAGGGAGCGCCGTCGTTGAACGACGGGCCCGCGATGTCGAGGTGGGCCCACGGAGTGTCGCCGACGAACTCGCGCAGGAAGGCCGCGGCGAACAGCGTGCCGCCGTACGGCTTCGGGTTGTGCTGGCGCAGGTCGGCGATCTTCGACGTCTTGACCGCCGCGCCGATCTCGGCCGGGATCGGGAGCGGCCACATCGGCTCGCCCGCGGTGCCGGCGGCCGAGGCGAGGCGCTCGATCGTGGCGTCGTCGCTGCCGAGGATGCCGCTGGTGCGCTCACCGAGCGCGACGACGCAGGCGCCCGTCAGCGTGGCGACGTCGACCACGAGGTCGGGCGTGCCCTCGGTCGCGAGAGCGAGACCGTCGCCCAGGACCAGGCGTCCCTCCGCGTCGGTGTTGAGCACCTCGACCGTCGCGCCGCTGCGCATCGTGAGGACGTCGCCCGGACGGGTGGCCGTGCCACTGGGCATGTTCTCGGCCAGGCACGCGTACGCCGTGACCTTGATCGGCAGCCCGAGCCTTGCGATCGCGAGGGTCGCGGTGACGACCGCGGCGGCGCCGGCCATGTCGATCTTCATCGTCGACATGCCGGGACCGGACTTGATCGAGAGTCCGCCGGAGTCGAAGGTGATGCCCTTGCCGACGAGCGCGAGGTGCTGCTTCGCCCCGCGCGGGGCGTAGGTCAGCGTGACGAGGCGGGGCGGGGTCTCGGAGCCGCGGCCGACGGCGAGGATGCCGCCGCAACGCTCCTTCGCGAGACGCTTCTCGTCCCAGACGTCGACCTTGACCGCGGTCCCCGCGACGCTCGCCGAGAGCTCGGCGATGGAGTCGGCGAACGTGGGCGGACGGAGGTCGCCCGGGGGCGTGTTGACCCAGTCGCGAGCCTGCGCGACGGCCTCGGTCACGACGGCCGCGTCCTCGACCGCGTGCGTCGCGGCCGACTGACGCGCGAACGAGCTGAGCACGACGTGCTCGGCCGGGACGGGAGCGGGGGAGTCGGGGGACGGGGTCTGGTAGGCCGTGTAGCGGTAGCGACCCAGGCGCACGCCTTCGGCCACGGCCACGGTCTCCTCGATGCTCGCCGGGTGCAGCGCGACCGCGACGGAGCCCTTCGGGGCGCGTCGCACGCCGCGAGCCGCGGCGGCACGCAGGTCGGCCGCGGTGGGCTCGGCGGGCAGCGCGACGGCCACGACGACCTTCGCGGCGACGGCGTCGCCGGCGGGGAACACCACGACCTCGTCGTCCTTGCCGGCGAAGCCGAGCAGGTCGAGCGCCTCGGAGACGCCCTCGCGGTCACCGGTGTCGGCCCCGTCGCCGCGGATGCCGAGGACGAGCACGTCGGCCTTCGCGGTGAGCGGTTGGGCCGTGCTCAGCGAGACGCCGGGCAGGTCGGTGCGGGCAGTGCTGTTCTGGGGAGCGGCAGCCATGTCCTCAACCTAGCCTGACCCGCTAGTAGGTTGACCGGCATGGATCTGCTGCACTCGCCCCTGCACGATCGCCACGTCGCCCTCGGCGCCAAGCTCGCCGAGTTCGGAGGCTGGGAGATGCCCCTGGAGTACACCGGTGTGGTCAGCGAGCACACCGCCGTGCGGGAGGCCGTCGGCGTGTTCGACGTGAGCCACCTCGGCAAGGCCGTCGTGCGCGGCACGGGCGCCGCCGAGTTCGTCAACGCGTGCCTGACCAACGACCTCGGCCGCATCGCGCCCGGCAAGGCCCAGTACACGCTGTGCTGCTCCGACGACGGCGGCACCGTGGACGACCTGATCGTCTACCTGCGCAGCGACTTCGAGGTCTTCCTGATCCCCAACGCCGCCAACACCGCAGCCGTCGTGGCACGGTTGAAGGCCGCCGCTCCGGAGGGCATCGAGGTCGTCGACCAGCACCGCGAGCTCGCCGTCATCGCGATCCAGGGTCCCAAGAGCGACGAGGTGCTCACCGCGCTGGGCCTGCCCGTCGACCACGAGTACATGTCCTTCGACTCCGCGACGATCGACGGCCACGAGCTCACCGTCTGCCGCACCGGTTACACGGGCGAGCGCGGCTACGAGCTCGTCGTCCCGTTCGACGGTGCCGGCGCGGTGTGGGACGCGGTGCTCGCGGCCGGGGAGCCGCACGGCATCGCGCCGTGCGGGCTCGGCGCCCGCGACACCCTGCGCACCGAGATGGGCTACCCGCTGCACGGCCACGAGCTCTCCGACGAGATCAGCCCGGTCATGGCGCGCGCGGGCTGGGCCGTCGGCTGGAAGAAGCCCGAGTTCTGGGGCAAGGCGGCACTCGAGCGTCAGCGCGAGGAGAAGACCGTCCGCACCCTCCGCGGCCTGCGATCCGACGGCCGCGGCATCCCGCGCCCCGGCATGGTCGTGCGCGACGCCGACGGCACCGCGATCGGCGAGGTCACCTCCGGCACCTTCTCGCCGACGCTGCGCCAGGGCATCGGCCTCGCGCTGATCGAGCCCGGCGTCCCCGACGGTGCCGCCGTCACGGTCGACGTGCGCAAGCGCTCGGAGGCGTTCACCGTGGTCAAGCCCCCGTTCGTCACCGCGACCACCAGCGGAAGCTGAAGGAGACCCCCATGGCCTGGAGCTGGACCTACGAGAACGCCGACGGCGACACCGTCGGCACGTCCGAGACCTTCGACGCCCGCGGCGACGCCGAGTCGTGGATCGGCGAGGCGTTCCCCGACCTCGTCGACGACGGCGTCGCGCAGGTGCGCCTCCTCGAGGACGGCACCGAGGTCTACGGCCCCATGTCCCTCAGCCCGGGGGACTAGCAACCCCGCCGTGCCGTGAACCTCAGTAGCGGTTCTTGAGGGGCTCGCCGCGCTTGATGACGGGCTTCGGCAGCCGCAGACGACGGATCTGGCTGCTGCGCAGGACCGCGTAGGAGGTCGTGCCCTTGTAGGTCGCGTCGGGGAAGTGGGAGCGGAGCTCCTTCTTCAGGCTGCGCACGAGCAGGATCTCGTCGAAGACCGTGCCGATGATCGTGAACGACCACAGTCCCGCGACGACGGAGCCGACCGCGGCCGCGTTGAGGAAGTTGGGGCCCACGATGTTGAACAGCAGCATGAAGACCAGGATCGGGAGCAGGAACTCCGCGATGTTGTGACGACGGTCGACGTGGTCGCGCACGAGGGCCTTCATGGGGCCCTGGTCGCGCGGGGGGAGGTACTCGCCGCGGCCCGTGTTCAGCGCCTCGCGCTGCTTGGTGCGGATCTCCTGGCGCCGCTTGCGGTCCTGCTCGGCACGCTGCTTGCGCGTCATCGCCGGCTTGCGCTCCTGGCGACGCGCGATCTCGGCGTCCTTGCGGCTCGGCGTCGGGCGGCCCTTGCCGCCGGCCTCGGGCGTCTGCTCGTGGTCGGTCACGGCGTCACCTTATCTGTCGCGCACGAGTCGTCCCGGCGCAGGCTTCGCCGAGCCCCGTAGGCTGCCGCCATGGGGTTGTGGGACCGGGTACGCCGCATCAGCCGATCACGTCGTGACGGGAACGAGGCGTGGAGCGAGCGCATGGACACCACCGTGCGCGACCAGCAGGGCACACTCGCGCAGCTGCGCCGGGCCCTGGCCGACCTCGCCACCAACCGCCGCCGCGTGGAGCTGCAGCTCAACCGTCTGAAGCAGCAGGCCGACCAGCTCGAGGCCACCGCTGCCGAGCGGGTCGCCGCCGGCGACGACGAGGGTGCGCGGTCCGCCCTGACCCGCAAGGTCACGATGGAGAAGGCGATCGCCGACCTCGCCGAGCGGCACGCCACCCTGCAGGCCGACGAGCAGAAGCTCACGGCGACGGCCGACCAGGTGCAGACGCAGATCGAGGACTTCCGCATCCGCAAGGACACCCTCGTGGCCCGCGAGTCTGCCGCCACGGCGAAGACCGAGATGCACCGCATCAACCGTGACCAGGGCGCCATCGCCGGCGACCTGGACGACGTCGAGCGTCACACCCGCGAGGCCGAGGCCACCGCCGCGGCCTACGACGAGCTGGCCGACCCCACCGACGCCGCCAACTGGGAGAAGGCCTTCGAGGCCGGCTCCCAGCCATCCCTCGACGAAGGAGACGGCCGTGGCCCGAAGTCGCTTCCGCAGTGACCGCGGACTGACGCTGCGCATGGGCGGCGTGACCTTCGGTCTCGGCCTGCTCTACGTGGTGTTCGGCCTGGTGCTGTTCTTCGCCCTCGGCAGCTCCCCGGGTGCCGCGGTGCTGGTGCTCGCCATCGTGCTCGGCCTGGCCTGGGGCCAGTGGTACTTCTCCGACACGCTCGCGCTGAAGTCGATGCGCGCCCAGGTCGTCGAGCCGCACCAGGCTCCCGAGCTGCACGCCATGATCGACCGCCTCTGCGCCCTGGCCGACATGCCCAAGCCGCGCGTCGCCGTCGCCGACACCGACATCCCCAACGCCTTCGCCACGGGACGCACGCCGAATCACTCGGCCGTGTGCGTCACGACCGGCATCCTCAAGCGGCTCACGGCCGACGAGCTCGAGGGCGTCCTGGCCCACGAGCTGGCGCACGTGGCGAACCGCGACGTCACCGTCATGACCGTCGCCTCCACGCTCGGTCTGCTCGCCGGTTTCATCACCCGCTGGGGCATGTATCTGGGCGCCGGGCGGCGCGACCGCAACGGGGCCATCGGGTTCCTGATCGTCTTCCTCGTCAGCATCGTCGTCTACGCGATCAGCTTCGTGCTGACGCGCTCGCTGTCGCGCTACCGCGAGCTGAGCGCCGACCGCTCCGGCGCCTACATCACGGGCCGTCCCTCGCAGCTCGCGTCGGCCCTGAGCAAGATCTCCGGCGAGATGGCGCAGATCCCCTCGCGCGACCTGCGCGACACGGGTGCGGTGAGCGCCTTCTTCTTCGCCCCCGCGCTGAACCGCGACTCAGTCTCGGCGATGTTCTCGACCCACCCGCCGCTCGAGAAGCGTCTGGCCCAGCTGGCCCAGATCAGCGCCGAGCTGGGTGAGCAGTGATGGGCTTCCTCGACTCGATCCTCGGCCGAAGCAAGCCTCCGCAGGCCGACCTCGACATCCTCTTCCAGGTGCCGCAGGCCGTGCTGTCGCTCGAGGCGCAGGGCTTCACGTTCACCGGCTCGGGCGGCGTGTGCTTCCGCGACGTCGAGGGCAACGCCGACAACGTCTCGGTCGACGAGGCCGAGCAGCTCGTGCGCCTGGACGGTGCCGCCACCGTCGAGCGCTCGGACGACGACTTCGGCTTCCACTGGATCACCGTCACGCGTCCGGGCGACGCGCCCGGCCTGTGCACCGACCTCCACGCCGTCAACTCCGGCCTCGACCAGGCCGGCTTCGGCAGCTCCCTGCTGTGCTCGACCGTCGTGTTCACGGCGCCCGACGGGGGACCGCTCGGGCTCGTCTACCTCTTCAAGCGCGGCACGTTCTACCCGTTCGCGCCGCGCGGCGACCAGAAGCGCGACAACGCGCTCGAGCTGCAGGTACGGGGCGCCGTCGCGAACGACGTGCCGGTCGAGTCGGACCTCTCGCGCTGGCTCGCCCTGTGGGGCGCGCCCCACCTGTCCTGAGGCCCAGGGACCCCTGTCGGGAGCCGTGGGCGCCTTGTAGGTTGGCGAGCGTGAGCCTCACGTCACTGACCACCGACGAGCTGTCCGCCTTCAAGTCCGAGCAGGAGGCCGCCTACGCGGAGCTCGGATCCGCGGGACTGTCCCTCGACATCACCCGCGGCAAGCCCTCCCCGGAGCAGCTGGACCTCTCCCAGTCCCTCCTGACGCTGCCTGGTGACGACTTCCGGGCCGCCGACGGCACCGACACCCGCAACTACGGGGGACTTCACGGCCTGCCCGAGCTGCGCGCGATCTTCGCCGAGCTGCTCGACGTGCCCGTCGACCAGCTGCTCGCCGCCGACAACGCGAGCCTCTCGCTGATGCACGACACGCTGGCCTTCGCGCTGCTGCACGGCACGCCCGAGTCGCCGACGCCGTGGGCGGGACAGGACATCGCGTTCCTGTGCCCCTCGCCGGGCTACGACCGGCACTTCGCGCTGGCCGAGCACCTCGGCTTCCGCCTGATCCCGGTCGACCTGAACGACGACGGCCCGGACGTCGCCCAGGTGCGTCAGCACGCGGCCGACCCGGCGGTCAAGGGCATCTGGATCGTCCCGACCTACGCCAACCCGAGCGGAGGCGTGGTCAGCGAGGCCGTCGCCGCCGAGCTCGCGGCGATGGAGACGGGCGCCCCGGACTTCCGGATCTACTGGGACAACGCGTACGCGGTGCACCACCTGACGGCCGAGCGCGTCAAGACCCCCGACATCCTCGGGCTCGCCTCGGCGGCGGGACACCCGAACCGTCCGCTCGTGTTCGCCTCGACCTCGAAGATCACGTTCGCCGGCTCCGGCGTCTCGTTCCTGGGCGGCTCGCCCGAGAACGTCTCCTGGTACCTCGGCCACCTGGGCTTCCGGACGATCGGTCCCGACAAGGTCAACCAGCTGCGTCACGCCCGCTTCTTCGGCGACGCCGACGGAGTGCTCGCGCACATGGAGAAGCACCGCGCGATCCTCGAGCCGAAGTTCGCGATCGTCGAGCGGGTGCTCTCCGAGCGGCTCGGACCGCACGACGTCGCCTCCTGGACGCAGCCCAAGGGCGGGTACTTCGTCAGCCTCGACGTCACCGAGGGCACGGCGAACCGGGTCGTCCAGCTCGCCAAGGACGTCGGCCTTGCGCTGACGCCTGCGGGCTCGTCCTTCCCGTACAAGACCGACCCGCGCGACCAGAACATCCGCATCGCCCCGACTCTGCCGTCGCTCGCCGACGTCGAGGCGGCCATGGAGGCGCTCGCGACCTGCGTGCTCCTCGCCGCCGCCGAGAAGGCCCTGACGCCGTGACCCCGGCCTGACGTGGGCCCGACATGAGGGTGCTCGTCGCGCCGGACAAGTTCGCCGGCACGCTGAGCTCCGCCGAGGCCGCGGCGGCGATCGCCGAGGGCTGGCAGCGGCACGCCCCCGACGACGTCGTCACGTGCGTCCCGGTGGCGGACGGCGGTCCGGGATTCGCGGGCGTGCTCGCCGAGGCGCTCGGGGGCAGGTTCGAGGCCGTGGTCGTGCGCGGTCCGCTCGGCACGCCGGTGCCGATCGAGCTCGTGGAGGCCGCCGGGACGGTCTACCTCGAGTCCTCGCAGGCGTGCGGTCACGGGCTGGAGCCCACCGTCGAACCGATGCGGGCGTCCAGCGTGGGCGTCGGCGAGGCGATCCTCGCGGCGACCCGCCTCCGCCCACGCCGCGTCGTGGTGGGACTCGGCGGATCGGTCACGACCGACGGGGGAGCCGGGATGCTGGCCGCCCTCGGCGCCACCGCCGACGTGGGCCTCGACGCAGGTCCGGAGGGCCTCGAGGGCGTCGGCGACGTCGACCTCTCGGCCGTGCGTGAGGCGTTGGCGGGCATCGACCTCGTCGCCGCCGTCGACGTGACGGCGCCCCTGCTCGGCATGTTCGGCGCTGCACGCACCTTCGGACCGCAGAAGGGCATGGACGACGACCAGATCTGGCGTGCCGACCGCATCCTCGACGCCTTCGTCGAGGCCGTGTGCGGGAGCGCCCCCCACGAGCGTCGCGTCGCCGAGGAGCCCGGTGCAGGCGCCGCCGGGGGCCTGGGCTTCGCGCTCGCGGTCCTGGGCGCCTCCCTCGTGCCGGGCACCGACGTCGTGCTCGACGCGATCGGCCTCGACGCCCACGTCGCGGAGGCCGACCTCGTCGTGACGGGCGAGGGCGCGTACGACATCACGTCGCGATCGGGCAAGGCGGTCTTCGGGGTCGCCGAGGCGGCAGCCCAGCGGGCCCGCCCGTGCATCGTCCTCGCGGGGCGGGTCGACGTCGGCGCCCGCGAGATGCGGGCCATGGGCGTCGAGTCCGCCTACGCGGTCGCCGACGTCGTGGGGGAGGAGGCGGCGCTGCGCGATCCGGCCCGCCACCTGGCCGACCTCGCCGCGCGCGTGGCTCGCACGTGGTCGCCGTGAGCCGTCCTGTCACGCCTGGGGCGTACGATGGGGACAAGCGGGAACAGAATCGTGCAGCACGCGGTTGACCCCCGTGAGCACCAGATTCGTGACACCCGTACCCCACCTCGCAGGAGATGACATGAGCGTCGACAGCACCACCGACGTCGAGATCCAGTCCAGCCCCCCGGCCGACGGCATCACGCTGTCCGAGTTCGCGGCTGCCAAGGTCAAGAGCCTCCTCGAGCAGGAGGGTCGCGACGACCTGGCCCTGCGCATCGCCGTGCAGCCCGGTGGCTGCTCCGGCCTGCGCTACCAGCTCTTCTTCGACGAGCGCACGCTCGACGGCGACGAGATCCGTGAGTTCGACGGCGTCAACGTGGTCGTCGACCGCATGAGCCTCCCGTACCTGCACGGCGCGTCCATCGACTTCGTCGACACGATCGAGAAGCAGGGCTTCACGATCGACAACCCCATGGCCACGGGTTCGTGCGCCTGCGGCGACTCCTTCCACTGATCGACGCCACGAGCCGACGGCTCCCTGTTCCACCCTCGTGGTGGTGCGGGGAGCCGTTTGCGTTGTGACCGGGCCGCCACGTCACCGTCATCGGCACGCATTAGGCTCGCTCCCATGCATCTCGCCATCGCCGGCTCCATCGCGGCCGACCACCTGCAGACGTTCGCCGGTCGGTTCTCCGACTCGCTCGTGCCCGACCAGCTCGACAAGCTGTCGGTCTCGTTCCTCGTGCAGGACCTCGACATCCGTCGCGGCGGCTGCGCCGGCAACATCAGCTTCGCTCTGGCGAACCTCGGCCAGCGTCCGACGCTGGTCGCCGCCGTGGGCCGCGACTTCGCCGAGCAGGGCTACCAGGGCTGGCTCGAGTCGGCCGGCGTCGACTGCTCGCGGGTGCACGTCTCGCCGAGCCTGCACACCGCGCTGTGCACCATCACGACCGACGAGGCGCACGCGCAGATCGTCACGTTCTACCCGGGCGCCATGGCCGAGGCCAGCAGCATCGACGTCGCCGCGCTGCACGCCGAGGCGCCGATCGACCTTCTGCTGATCGGGCCCGACGACCCGGGCGCGATGCTGCGCCACACGCAGACCGCCCGCGAGATCGGCGTGCCGTTCGTGGCCGACCCGTCGCAGCAGCTCGCCTGGGCCGACGGAGACCTCATCCGCCAGCTCATCGAGGGTGCGGCCTACCTGTTCACCAACGACTACGAGGCCGCCCTCGTCGAGCAGAAGACGGGCTGGTCCGCCGACGAGGTGAAGGCCGCCGTCGGCGTCCAGGTCATCACGCGGGGCAAGGACGGCGTGACCGTCATCGACACCGACGGCACCCGCTTCGACGTCCCGGCGATCGCCGGTGTCGAGGCCGTCGACCCCACGGGTGTCGGCGACAGCTTCCGCGGCGGATTCCTCGCCGGACTGGCCGCCGGACTCGACCTCACGACGTGCGCGCAGATCGGCTGCACCATCGCCGCCAGCGTCGTCGAGACCACGGGCACGCAGGAGTACACGCTGGATCGCGAGGCCTTCCTGGCCCGCCTGCAGAGCGCCTACGGCGAGCCCGCGGCGGAGCGCGTCGGTGCGGCCGTCGCGGTGTCGCGAGCCGTGTCCGACATCTTGTCGTAGATAGGCTGCCCTTACCTCGGTGACAGGCATCCGCTGGAGTAGTGTGCACCTGTCATCACGTGACGATCTTGAACCAGAAAGGCGCCCCGTGGGTCGATTGAAGTTGGCGGTTCTCGCCCTTGTGGCAGTCGTGCTGAGCGGCTGCTCTCCTGTCGACGACTCCGACATCAAGCGCCTGGCGCTGCCGGTGGCCGGAAGCGACCGAACCGACGAGGTCTGGGACCTCTGGCTCGGTGCGTGGATCGCCACCGCGGTGATCTTCGTGCTGGTCTTCGGCCTGCTCGTCTGGTGCATGATCCGATACCGCCGTCGCAGTGACGACGAGATCCCCATCCAGGTGCGCTACAACCTCCCGATCGAGGCGCTGTACACGTTCGCGCCGGTCATCATCGTGGCGGTCTTCTTCTTCCACACGGTCACCGCCCAGAACGCGATCCTCGAGAAGGTCGACGAGCCCGACCACACGATCGAGGTCGTGGGTTCCAAGTGGCAGTGGGCGTTCAACTACCTTGAGGAAGACGCCACCTCGGGCGTCGACGTCTACGACTTCGGCACGCCCGACGCGCCGGCCGAGCTCTGGCTCCCGGTCGACGAGTCCGTGCGCTTCGACCTCAAGTCGCCCGACGTCATCCACTCGTTCTGGATCCCCGAGTTCTACTTCAAGATGGACGTCGTCCCCGGGCGCGTGAACTCCTTCGACGTCACGCCGACCCGCGAGGGCACGTTCACCGGACGGTGCGCGGAGCTCTGCGGTCTGTACCACTCGCGGATGATCTTCAAGGTCAACGTCGTCTCGCGGGCCGAGTACGACGCCCACCTGGCCGAGCTCGAGAGCGACGGCCAGACCGGCCGTCCCACGGGCGCCGCCGAGGCCGACACGATCGCCGGACTTGATCCCGAAGGAGCCGAGGACTGATGGCCACCACCGCGACCTTCGACATCGGTGACGCTCACGCAGCGGCTCCGGCGCACGGCCATGTCGAGAAGACGATCCCGCAGAAGATCGTGAACTGCCTGACGACGACCGACCACAAGGTCATCGGCAACATGTACCTGGTCACGTCGTTCGCGTTCTTCATCATCGGCGGCGTCATGGCCCTGGTGATCCGCGCCGAGCTGGCGCGCCCGGGCACCACGTTCGTCGACGACGAGACGTACAACCAGCTGTTCACGATGCACGGCACGATCATGCTGCTGATGTTCGCGACGCCCCTGTTCTTCGGCTTCGCGAACGTGATCATGCCGCTGCAGATCGGTGCGCCCGACGTCGCGTTCCCGCGGCTCAACATGTTCAGCTACTGGCTGTACCTGTTCGGCTCGCTGATCGCGGTCTCCGGCTTCTTCACCCCGAGCGGTGCCGCGAGCTTCGGCTGGTTCGCCTACGCCCCGCTGTCGGACGGCATCAACTCGCCCGGCGTCGGCGGTGACCTGTGGGTCATGGGCCTGTACATGTCGGGTGTCGGCACGATCCTCGGTGCCGTCAACTTCACGACCACCATCTTCTGCATGCGCGCGCCCGGCATGACGATGTTCCGGATGCCGATCTTCGTCTGGAACGCGCTCGTCACGAGCCTCCTGGCCCTGATCGCCTTCCCGATCTTCGGTGCCGCGCTGCTGGCCCTGGGCGCCGACCGCATGTTCGGTGCGCACGTGTTCGACGCCGCCAACGGCGGACCCATCATGTGGCAGCACCTGTTCTGGTTCTTCGGACACCCAGAGGTGTACATCCTGGCGTTGCCGTTCTTCGGCATCGTGACCGAGATCCTGCCGGTCTTCGCCCGCAAGCCGATCTTCGGCTACGTCGGGCTCGTGGGAGCGACGCTGATGATCGCCGCCCTGTCGGTCGCGGTCTGGGCTCACCACATGTACGTCACGGGCGCGGTCGACCTGGCGTTCTTCAGCTTCATGACGTTCCTCATCGCGGTGCCCACCGGCGTGAAGTTCTTCAACTGGATCGGCACGCTATGGGGGGGATCTCTGTCATTCGACACCCCTCTGATCTTCTCGCTCGGCTTCCTCACGACCTTCCTCTTCGGTGGTCTGACGGGCGTCATCCTGGCCTCGCCGGCCCTGGACTTCCAGCTCTCCGACTCCTACTTCGTGGTGGCGCACTTCCACTACGTCGTGTTCGGCACGGTGGTGTTCGCGATGTTCGCGGGCTTCTACTACTGGTGGCCCAAGATGACCGGGCGCATGCTCGACGAGAAGCTGGGCAAGATCCACTTCTGGCTGCTGTTCATCGGCTTCCACCTGACCTTCCTCGTGCAGCACTGGCTGGGCGTCGAGGGCATGCCGCGCCGCTACGTCGACTACTCGCCGAGCGACGGCTTCACGACGCTCAACGAGATCTCGTCGGTCGGTGCCTTCCTGCTGGGCGCCTCGATGCTGCCCTTCTTCCTGAACGTCTGGAAGTCCCGCAAGTCCCCGAAGGTCGGCCTGGACGACCCGTGGGGCTGGGGTCGCTCGCTGGAGTGGGCCACGAGCTCGCCGCCGCCGCGTCACAACTTCCACTCGCTGCCGCGCATCCGGTCGGAGAGCCCGGCGTTCGACCTGCACCACCCGGAGATCGCCGCGCTCGAGCTGCAGGACAACCCGGACGAGCAGTCGGCGTTCGCCGACGCACCGGACGTCAACGGCAAGCCCGGCACCACCGAGTCCAAGGAGTCCTGATCGATGAAGGCCGAGCTCTGGACGATCCTGTCGTGCGGCGTGTTCTTCGCCCTGATCGCCCCGATCTACTGGGTGCTGTCCGGCGACGTCACCGGTTCGGTGGCGCTCGTCATGACGACCCTGCTGTGCGTCCTGATCTCCTTCTACCTGGCGGTCGTCGCCCGGCAGATCCCGGAGCGTCCCGAGGACCGCAGTGACGCCGAGATCATCGACGGAGCGGGCGAGCTGGGCTTCTTCCCGGCCTCCAGCTGGTGGCCGCTGTTCGCGGCCCTGGCGTTCGCGACGATCGTGCTGGGTGTCGTGTTCGGCTGGTGGCTCTTCATCATCGGTGCCGGCGTCGGTGCCGTCGCGCTGGTCGGCTGGGTCTTCGAGTTCTACCGCGGCGTCCACAAGCACTGACACCTGCCACGTAGCATGGTCGGGTGAAGAAGCTCTCCCTCGTCCTGCTGGCGACGCTGCTGGTCCTGGCTGCCTGCACGAGCGGTTCGTCCGAGTCCGGCCGCGGTGACGCGAAGGCTGCCGCGGTGCTCACCGCGAACGTCGACGACGCCGCCGCTGACGTGGACGTCTCCACCGTCGTCGAGGTCGGTCTCGACCACGGCACGTTCGACTCGGTCAGCCTCACGGCCGCCGACGGCACCGTGATCGAGGGCGCGCCGATGACCGAGGGCGGCAGCGACACGACCTCCGGTGCCAGCGCCGCGCCGACCGACGAGCCGGCTCCGGTGCAGGGCGAGGTCGTCTGGGCCGCGGCGGACCGCCTGGAGCCGGGTACGACTTACACCCTCGCCGCTGTGGCCACGGGCGAGGACGGCGAGCCCGTCGAGCTGAGCCGCACCTTCACGTCCGTGGCGGTGGCCGAGGCCAACGAGATCTTCCCCTCCGTCGCGCCGCTCGCGGGCGAGACCGTCGGCGTCGGCATGCCGGTCGTGGTGCTCTTCGACCACCCAGTGACCGACCACGCCGCCTTCGAGCGGCACATGAACGTCGTCAGCACGCCCCAGCAGGCGGGCAGCTGGTACTGGCTCAACGACTCCGAGGCGCACTGGCGCCCGCAGGTGTACTGGCAGGCCGGCTCGTCCGTACAGGTGCAGCTCGACCTCAACAGCGTCCCGGCCGGCGAGGGCATGTACGGGCAGGAGAGCCGCGTCATCGACTTCACGGTGGGCGCCTCCAACATCTTCACGGTCGACATCGCGGGACACACCATGTCGGTCGAGCGCGACGGCCAGGCGTCCGCGTCGTACCCGATCACCACAGGTGACTCGAGCCACCAGACGCGCATCGGCACGAAGATCATCATGGAGAAGCACGAGTCGATCGACATGGATGCGGCCACGACCGGCGTCGACAGCAGCGACCCGAACTACTACCGGGTCGAGGGCGTCCGCTGGGCGATGCGCCTGACGTACTCGGGGGAGTTCATCCACGCCGCGCCCTGGTCGGTCGCCCAGCAGGGCCGCGCGAACGTGAGCCACGGCTGCGTCGGCATGAGCACCGAGAACGCGGGCACGGTCTTCGCCAGTGCGCTGCGCGGTGACGTCGTCAACTTCGTCAACGGCACCCGTCAGCTCGAGGCCAACAACGGCTGGACCGACTGGAACGTGCCGTGGGAGGAGTACCAGAAGGGCTCCGCCCTCTACCAGCCCCCCGCCGCCTGACCCTCGCCCTCGCGCCGCCCCGAGCGGTGAGATAGAGGCGTCTGCGCTCGCAGGGCGATGAACTAGGGACGTCTCAACGCCCCTGAGACGTCACAGGCTCACCGCCCGGACCCGCGAGCCGCCTCTCACTCACCGCCCAACCACCAGCCCGGGGGAGCGGTGAGTCTCGGACCAGTGCCGGCGCCGGGCGGTGAGTGTGGGACCAGTGGAGCCTCTGGACAGGTCCCACACTCACCGCCCGGCCTCGGCACTGGTCGCTATCTCACCGCCCGGGGCGGTGGTCGGTGGGCGGTTCTGTGCGGGCCGCTGGTCGCCCGCAGGGCCGGGAGCGGTGAGCTAGTCCCCTTTTCCCGGGGGAGCGGTGAGTGAGTCGTCCTTCGCAGGGCCGGATGGGCGACGAGCTCACCGCCCGGGGTCGGGACAGGCGACTAGCTCACCGCCCGGGGGTGGGGTGGGGAACGGCGAAGGCCGGCTCCCCGGTGGGGGAGCCGGCCTTCGACCGTGGTGACGCTGGGGTCAGTGCGACTTGGGAACACCCGCGTCGGAGACGCCACCGAACTCGTCGCCGATCTGGTTCGGGTGACCCTGGAAGTCGCCCAGGTGCTCCTCGGCGTGGTGCACTTCCTCGACCGTGGGCTTGTCGAGCACGCCCTGGTAGTAGAAGTGCCGCAGGCGAGCGCGCAGCTTGTCCTTGCGCCCGGCCGGAGAGGCCACACCGTTCGCGTCGACCGTCTCGGCCGCCTCCAGCTCGGGGAGGCGCTCGCGGGTCGTGAGCGTGTACTGCGTCGCGACCGGCAGCGGGGCGTGACGCTCGCTGTAGCCGCCCGAGGGCGACCGCTCGATGACGCCCGTCTCGAAGCCGTGCAGCACGCTGTCGTGGTCACGGTGCTGCAGACCGATGCAGATCCGACGCGTGATGAGGAACGCGATGACCGGGAAGACGAACAGGCCGATCCGGAAGATCCACGTCAGCGTGTAGATGTCGAGCCCGAACTGGATCGCGATGATGTCGTTGCCGCCCGCGGCCCAGCCGACGCCGTACGCCGTCATGCCGGCCACGCCGAGCGCCGTGCGCGTCGGAGCGTCCCGCGGACGCTCGAGCAGGTGGTGCTCGCGGTTGTCCTGCGTGATCCAGCGCTCGATGAACGGCCACAGCATGAGCGAGGTGAACAGGATGCCCAGACCACCGAGGCCGGGGATCGCGACGTTCCAGCTCCAGGTGCGGTCGAAGAACGTGCTCTCCCAGCCCGGCATCAGACGGACCATGCCCTCGGAGAAGCCCATGTACCAGTCAGGCTGCGAACCGGCCGTGACCTCCGACGGGTTGTACGGGCCGTACGCCCAGACCGGGTTGATCTGGATGATGGCCGCGAACAGCGCCGTGAAGCCGAAGACGACGAAGAAGAAGCCGCCCGCCTTGGCCGCGTAGACCGGGAGCATCGGGTAGCCGACGACGTTGTCGTTGGTGCGTCCGGGCCCAGGCCACTGCGTGTGCTTGTGGTAGACGAGCAGGAGCATGTGCGCCGCGATCAGGCCCAGGATCAGGGCCGGGATCAGCAGGATGTGCGCCATGTAGAGGCGGGGGATGATGAGCTCGCCGGGGAACTCGTCGCCGAACAGGAAGAACTCCACGTAGGAGCCGACCAGCGGGATCGAGCGGATCAGGCCGTCCACGAAGCGGAGGCCCGTGCCCGAGAGCAGGTCGTCGGGGAGCGAGTAGCCCGCGAAGCCCTCGACCATGCCGAGGATCAGCAGGCCCACGCCGATGAGCCAGTTGACCTCGCGCGGCTTGCGGTACGCACCCGTGAAGAACACACGGAGCATGTGCACGATCATCGCCGCGACGAACAGGGCGGCGGCCCAGTGGTGGATCTGCCGCATGAGCAGGCCGCCACGGATGTCGAAGGAGATGTCGAGCGTCGAGGCGTACGCCTGCGACATCTCGATGCCCTTGAGGGGCTCGTAGGAGCCGTTGTAGACCGTCTCACCCATGCTGGGCTGGAACCACAGCGTCAGGAACGTGCCGCTGATGAGCAGCACCACGAAGCTCCACAGCGCGATCTCCCCGAGCATGAACGACCAGTGCTCGGGGAAGATCTTGCGCATGTTCTTGCGTGCCATGCCGGCCACGCCAAGTCGGTCATCGATCCATCCGACAGGTCCGGCGGCCTTCTGGCCGACCTTCGTGTCCTGGATGTCGGTGTAGGTGTCAGTCGCCATCACGCACCGTCCCGGTTGTTCTCTTCGTCGAGCTTCTTCTGGTCACGCGCCAGCTCGGGGTAGCTCGGGGCCACGATGTCGAGGAAGTCGCTCATCGCGATGATGTAGCCCTCGCTGTCCAGGCCCAGCGGGAGCTGGGGGAGCGGACGGTACGCCGGCCCGAAGATGACCTTGCCGTTGTCGGCGAGGTCGAAGGTCGACTGGTGGCACGGGCACAGCAGGTGGTGCGTCTGCTGCTCCCACAGCGAGATCGGACAACCGACGTGCGTGCAGATCTTGGAGTAGCAGAGGATGCCGTCGATGCCCCAGTTCGCCTTCTCGGCGTCGGGGGTGATGTCGTCGGGGCGCATGCGCACGACGATGACGGCGGCCTTCGACTTCGCCGCGAGCAGCTCGTGACCGTGGATCTCGGCCTCCTCCTCGCCCTCGGCGGGGAAGAAGACGGCGGGCTCGGCGTTGACGAGCTGTCCCACCTCGAGGTCGGCCGGACGGATCGGCAGGCCGGAGATGTCGTTGACGACCCGCATGCCCTTCTTCCAGACCGTGTGGGACTGGCCGTGGGGGAGCGGACCCAGGTCGCGCAGCAGCACGACGCCGGGGATGGCGAGCGCGCCGACCGCGCCGAGCAGGGAGTTGCGGATGAGCGGACGGCGTCCGATCTGCGACTCCTTGATGCCGGCGTTGAGGTCCTCGAGCACCGCCAGGCGGTCGTCGTCGGACGACTTCGCCGGGTGACGCATCTCGACCATCTCGTGGTCCTGCATGATCTTCTTGGCCCACTGGATGATGCCGATGCCGATCAGCAGCAGCGCGCCGCCGAACGTGAAGCCCAGGGCGAAGTTCTGCGCCGACCAGCCGAGGAACGTCTGGTCGAAGTCGATCGTGAAGTACGCGACCGCGAAGCCCAGGGCGAGCACCGTGGCGATGCCGAACATGAGCGAGATCTGGCGCTCGGTGCGACGCGCCTGCGACTCGTCGACGTCGGTGACGCGGTAGGTGTGCTCGGGCAGACCCGGGTCGGCGATCGGCTCGGCCGCGGGGAGGTTCGAGGTGTGCTGGTCGAGGTCGGTCACTTCTCGGCCCCCTTCGGCTTCTTGTTCGAACGCGTGCCATGAGCGGAGATCCAGATCGCGAAGCCCACGAGGCCTCCGATGCCGAACAGCCAGACCCAGACGCCGTCGGCCACCGGGCCGATGCCGCCGCCGCCGAAGCCGCCGTAGTTGGGCTGCTCCTGGACGGCCTTGATGTAGGAGATGACGGCGCGCTTGTCCTCGGGCGTGATGACGTCGTCGGAGAAGACCGGCATCTGCTGCGGGCCGGTCTGCATGGCCTCGAAGATGTGCTTCGCGCTGACGTTCTCGAGCGTCGGGGCGTAGCGGCCGTCGGGCAGGGCGCCGCCGGCGCCGACCGAGTTGTGGCAGGCGGTGCAGTTGGTGCGGAAGAACTCGCCGCCGAGGCTGATCTCCTCGGCCGAGGCGCTCTCGTACTCGAGGTACTCGTCCTCGGGGATCGCCGGGCCGGGCGCCAGCGAGGCGATGTACGCCGCGAGCTGGGTGATCTCCTCGTCGGTGTACTCCACGCTCTTGCGGGGCGCCTGCGGAGCGCTCTGCGCCATGGGCATGCGGCCCGTGCCGACCTGGAAGTCGACGGCGGCCGCGCCGACGCCGATCAGGGACGGACCGTAGTTGCCGTCACTCGTCGTCGTGATGCCCTCGGCGTTCTGGCCGTGGCAGCTCGCGCAGCCGATCACGAACAGGTCGCGGCCGGCCTCGATATCGTCGAGCGACGAGGTCTCCGCCGTGGCTCCCTTGGGCGCGAACGCCATGTAGAGCACGGCGGCCACCGCGAGCGCCCCGAGGATCACGAGGACGTTGGCCAGGGGATGCCGCCGCCGGGTCGACAAGGTGCGCACCGGGAACCTCAATTCCATGTCATGACTACTACAGCGTGTCGTGGACCAAGACTAACCCCGCGAGGGCGGGTAGAACGGGTTAGGTGAGCCTTGCTCACTGCAGGAGGTAGATGGAGGCGAAGAGCGCCACCCAGACCACGTCCACGAAGTGCCAGTAGTACGACACGACGATCGCCGAGATGGCCTGTTCGTGCGTGAACTTCCGCGTCACGAACGTGCGTCCGATGACCAGCAGGAAGCACAGCAGACCGGCCACGACGTGGATGCCGTGGAAGCCGGTCGCGAGGTAGAAGAGGCTGCCGTAGGCCGAGGAGTCGAGCGTCAGGCCGTGCTCGACGAGCTCGGCGTACTCGGTGGCCTGGCCGCCGATGAAGATCGAGCCCATGAGGAAGGAGAGGATGAACCACTCGCGCATGCCCCACTGGCCGACGTTGAGGATCGAGCCGCTGCGGCCGGCCTTGCCCCGTGCCGCGGCGAAGACGCCGAACTGGCAGGTGACCGAGGACAGCACCAGGATCGTGGTGTTGGCCGTGGCGAACGGAACGTTGAGCAGCTCGGTCTCCTGCGCCCAGAGCTCGGGAGTCACGTTGCGGACCGTGAAGTACGCGGCGAACAGTGCCGCGAAGAACAGCAGGTCGCTCGCCAGCCAGATGATCGTGCCGACCGTCACCATGGACGGGCGGCCTTCCTGGCCGTGAAGTCGGGACGCGGGGATCGCAGAAGTAGTCGCCACGCGATCATTATGTACGATCCGAACGTGGCTCATGACCGACCCCTGCGTGTCCTCGTGTACAGCGACGACCGCGACGTCCGACACTCCGTGCTGCAGGCGCTCGGACCGCGGCCCCACCCCGATCTGCCAGCCCTGGAATTCGTGGAGGTCGCGACCGAGGCCGTCGTCCTCCAGCACCTCGACGAGAAGCGCGCGTCGCACCAGGTCGACCTCGTGATCCTCGACGGCGAGTCCGTTCCCGTCGGCGGACTCGGCATCGCTCGACAGATCAAGGACGAGATCTTCCACGCCCCGCCCGTCGTCGTCGTGACGGGGCGGCCGGGCGACGCCTGGCTCGCGCACTGGTCGCGGGCCGATGCCGTCGCGAGCCACCCGATCGATCCGCTGACCTTCGCGGAGACGGTCATCGGCGTGCTCCGCACCGTCGTCGCACAGACCTCATGACCTTCACGTGGCCCGACGTGCTGTCCACCTTGACGGCGCGTCGCGACCTCGAGCCCGACGCGGTCCGCTGGGCCATGGGCGAGATCCTGGACGGGCAGGCGTCCGACCCGCAGATCGCCGGCTTCGCGGTGGCGCTGCGCACGAAGGGTGAGACCCGGGCCGAGCTGCAGGCCCTGGCCGACCAGATGCTCGAGTCGGCCGTGCGGCTCACCGTCACCGACCGGGTGCTCGACATCGTGGGCACCGGCGGCGACCTCGCCAACACCGTCAACATCTCCTCGATGTCGGCGGTCGTGGCGGCAGGCTCCGGCGCCGGCGTCGTGAAGCACGGCAACCGCTCGGCGTCGAGCACGAGCGGCTCGGCCGACGTCCTGGAGGCGCTGGGCGTGCGGCTCGACGTGCCGGCCGACCGCATCGTCGACGTCTACGACCGCGCCGGCATCACGTTCTGCTTCGCGCGGGTCTTCCACCCGTCGTTCCGCCACATCGGTCCTGCTCGCTCGGCCCTGGGCATCCCCACGACGTTCAACTTCCTCGGCCCGCTGACCAACCCGGCGTCGCCGTCGGCGATCGCGATCGGCTGCGCGGACGTGAGCATGGCGCCGCTCATGGCGGGCGTGCTCGCGGAGCGCGGCTGCGACGGGCTGGTGTTCCGCGGCGACGACGGCCTCGACGAGCTGACCACCACCACCACCTCGCGCGTGTGGGTGGTGGCAGACGGCGAGGTGGCGGAGGAGACGCTCGACCCGACCGACCTGGGCTTCGCCCTCGCTCCGGCCGGCGCCCTGGCCGGTGGGGACGTCGCCTACAACGCCGACGTGTTCGTGCGCGTGCTCGAGGGCGAGGAGGGTGCCGCTCGCGACGCGGTGCTGCTCAACGCCGGCGCCGGCATCGCCGCGCACGCCGCGGAGCCGGGCACGCTGACCGAGCGGCTGGCCTCCGGCATCGAGCGCGCCCGCGAGTCGATCGACTCCGGCGCGGCCCGTGAGGTGCTGACGAAGTGGGCGGCCGCCACCGCCGAGCTGTCGGCGTAGGCTGCTGACGTGATCACCGCGATCGTCTTCATCCATGCCGACGTCGCTCGCCTGTCGAGCATCGCCGACGCCATCTCGCAGGTCGAGGGCGTCAGCGAGGTCTACTCCGTGACGGGTGACCTCGACCTCGTGGCGATGGTGCGCGTGCGCTCGATCGACGCGGTCGCCACCACCGTGACCGACGGCATCAACACGGTCGACGGCGTCGAGGCGACGCAGACCCAGATCGCCTTCCGCACCGTGAGCCAGCACGACCTCGACGCCGCCTTCAGCATCGGTCTCTGAGGCTCCTGCCTCAGCGCACGTGCCGGCCCGCGCCCGGGAAGGTGGCGTGCCAGCCGCCGCGCACGATGCGCACGCCCGGGGAGACGAGCCACCGGCGCACGACCTCGACCTCCTCGACGGTGCAGGCCGGCACCGGCCCGTCGCCCGGCTCGACGGACTCGGCCGTCGCGAGCAGCTGGTCGAGCCACGGCTCGTACGGGCGTCCGTGGGGGAGCACCCCGGCAGCGGCCAGCCGACCGTGCCGCACGACGTGCATCTCCCAGCCGTCGGCCCGCCGGGCGGCCGCGACGATCTCGGGCTCGCGGGTGACCTCGAGGAGCGTCTGGGTGCGCGTGACGCCGCGCACGAGGGCCGCGAGGCGGTCGCGCACGACCGCGGCGTCCTCGTAGCGCTCCTCGCCTGCGAGTGCGCTCATGCGTTGGCCCAGCCGGGTCACGACGGCCTCGGGGTCGGACTCCAGCGCGGCTCGCAGCCGTTCGACCTCCTCGCCGTAGCGCTCGGGCGTGACCGACTGGTCGCACGGCGAGAGACAGCGGCCCATCGCGGCCAGCACGCAGGGGGAGGAGCGAGGAGCGCGGCCGAGGCGCTGCGTGCACTGGCGGACCTGGAACTCCTCGTGCAGGGCGTCGAGGGCGCTGACGGCGTCAGCCCGACCACGGAAGGGGCCGACGTGGACCGCGTCGGCCGTGACCGTGCCGACGATCGAGAGTCGGGGCCACGGCTCGTTCGTCAGGCGGATCCACGTCGTGCGCTCGGGGAACTTCGAGCGCCGGTTGTAGGGCGGGCGGTGCCGGGCGATCAGCCGCAGCTCACGGACCTGGGCCTCGAGCCGTGTGGCGCAGACGACGGCCTCGACCCGCTCGGCGAGATTGACCATCTCGCCCATGCGCGTGCGGGTCTCGGCCTTCGTGAAGTACGAGCGGACCCGCGTGCGCACGTCTCCGGAGGTGCCGACGTAGAGCACCTCGTCGCGCCGGTCGCGGAACAGGTAGACCCCGGGGGTGTGGGGCAGCTTGTCGGCGAGGTGGCGCTTGCGCCGCTGCTCGACCGTGACGGTCGAGGTGAAGTCGCGGGTCTCCTCGAGCGAGTGCACGCCGAACGAGCCGAGCCGGCCGATCAGGTGGTGGAGGACGTCGACGGTCGCTCGGGCGTCGTCGAGGGCGCGGTGGTTGGGGGTGGTGGTGGCGCCGACGTGGGCGGCCAGGGTGGACAGCTTGACGTTGCGCACCTCGTCCTTCAGCAGCACGCGGCGAGCGAGGACGACGGTGTCGAGCACCTCGAACTTCGGCCACGGGATCTCGAGCTCGCGGGCGGCGTGCTTGAGGAACCCGGTGTCGAAGCGGGCGTTGTGGGCCACGAGCACCGTGCCGTGCGCGAACTCCAGGAAGCTCGGCAGCACCTCGGCGATGCGGGGCGCGCTGATGACCATGGCGTCGGTGATGCCGGTCAGCACCGTGATGAAGGCGGGGATCGACTCGTCGGGGTTGACCAGCGTCTGGAACTCGCCGAGGACCTCGCCTCCGCGCACCTTGACCGCGCCGACCTCCGTGATCTTCGACCCTCCGGCGGGCGAACCGCCCGTGGTCTCGAGGTCCACGACGCAGAACGTGATGTCCGAGAGCAGCCGTCCGAGGTCGTCGATCGCGCCCTGATGCCATCGCGCGTCCTTCATGGAGCGTCACGGTAGGCGCCGGCTCGGACAGTTCCGTGCGTCCTGGTCACGGCCCGTCGCCAGGCGAAACTGTCCGAGGGGCGACCTAGCGTCGCCGACATGAACACAGAACCCCACGAGCCCGTCGGCATCGACTGCGACCGGTGCGTCGTGCGCAGTCCGGCCGCCTGCGGCGACTGCGTCGTCACGGTGCTGCTGGGCGGACCGCCCGTCGGCATCGAGATCGCGGCGGACGAGCAGGCAGCGCTCGACGCCCTCGCGGCGGGCGGTCTCGTGCCGCCGCTGCGTCTCGTCGTCGGCATCCCCGAGCGCCGCACCGATTCCGCCTGAAGTTTGAAGACCCCACCGTCGGGCGCGTAAGGTGACTCCTTGTGCGTCCGGAGAACGCCGATCCCCCCGATCGGCGTCGGACGCACCATCGTGCTGGACGGGCGTGGGGAAGACGCCCGAGGCGGCACGGTGTCCGATCGTCTGGAGAAGTGCGTGGCCTCCACTCACCACCCTGCCCGAAACACCCCTCGTCGCCTCCTCGTGGCCCTGACGGCCATCGTGCTCGGTGCCGGCCTCGTCGGCGGAACGGCCCAGGCCGAGCCTGATCGCGCCGACGCCGTCGCGCAGGTCGAGCAGGCGTTCAACACCGCCGCCGCCGTCAACGAAGAGGTCAACCAGCTCACGAGCGACATCCAGGCCGCCGAGGCCTCGATCGCCGCGCTGGACACCGAGATCGCCACGATCCAGTCGACCTACGACGAGCAGCGCGCCGCCCTCGGTGCCGTGATCGTGCAGCAGCAGATCGACACCCCGCTCGGCGCCACCGCCAGCCTCCTCGGCAGCGACGATCCCGAGACGTTCCTGGAGGGCCTCAGCGCCGTCCAGGCCTTCAACTCCACGCAGGTCGAGGCGCTGGAGTCCTTCTCTGCCACCTCCGCGGACCTGCAGAGCCGGCAGTCCCAGCTCCAGCAGCTCAAGGCGCAGCTCGACGCCGACAAGGCCGACGCCGACGCCAAGCAGGCCGAGGTCCAGAACGCCTACGACGCCGCGCAGTCGCAGCTCGCCGCCCTCGACGAGGCGCAGCGGGCCCAGTTCGACACGGCCAACAACGCCTCGATCCCCGCCAACCCGGCCGCCGCGCCGAGCGGGTTCTCCGGCTCGGCCATCGACTTCGCCCTCTCGCGCATCGGCACCCCGTACCGCTATGGCGGCAACGGCCCCGACTCCTACGACTGCTCCGGCCTGACCAAGGCGTCGTTCGCGGCCGCCGGCGTCTCGCTGCCGCGCACCGCTCGCACCCAGTACGGCGCCTCGCAGCAGATCTCGATGAGCGACATCCAGCCGGGCGACCTCGTCTTCTACGGCGACATGTCGCACGTCGCCATCTACCTCGGCAACGGCCAGGTCGTCGAGGCACCCAGCTCGGGCAGCTCGGTGCGTGTCGCGTCGCTGCGCAGCAACTTCACCAAGGCGGGCCGGGTCGGCTGACCCGCTTCGCTCGCCCGTGAGCACCACGCCGCGTCGCCTCACGCCGACGGTCGTCGCGGCCGCGGTGCTGGTCGCCCTGGTCGCGGTGCTCCTGGTCTGGCAGCAACCGTGGTCGTCGGACGACGCTGCCGCCGGCGGCGACGAGTCCGACCTCGACACGAGCCTGCGATCGCAGCTCGTGTCGCTGGCCGACGCGGTCGACCCGTCGACCTGGGCCGAGGGGTTCGGACCGGGAGGCAGTGACCTCGCGGCGACGACCTGGCAGGCCCGCCAGTCGCTCGGGGTCGACGGCGTCGACGTGGCCCTCGTCAGCCTGGCCGACGCCGCCGACCGCAGCGACGGCAGCAGGTCGGCCGTCGTCCGCGTCCGATGGACGGTCGCACCCGGCGCGGTCCTGGGCGCGTCCGACGAGGTCACCGCGACGCTCGGCCTCAGGGTCCGGCCGTCCGCAGGAGCCGAGACGGTCGACCTGCTGGGCTTCGAGCCTCGAGCGGACGGTGCCGGCACCGACCCCCTTCCGTTGTGGCTCAGCGGGAGCCTGACGCTGCAGACGGCCGGCAGCGTGACGCTCGTGACCGTCGACGGCGTCGACGGTGCGGGCATCCCCGAGGCGCCCGCACTCGTGGAGGTCGCGCAGGCGCAGGTCGCGCGTCTGACGGGGCAGGCCGGTCCTGCCGTCGTGGTCGTGCCGCCGACGGCAGACCTGGCAGCGGCCGTGCTCGGCCGCACGGTCGACGCGCTGGGACCGGTGGCCGGGGTGGCGATCGACCTGCCGGGGGGCGACGTGCCCGTCGTGGTGCTCAACCCCGGCGAGTTCGACCGCATGGACGCCCGGGGTCGTCAGCTCGTCGTCACCCACGAGCTGACCCACGCGATGACCGGCGCGGTCGGGTCCACGGCAGAGCCCTGGATCGTCGAGGGGTTCGCCGACTGGGTGGCGCTGCGCGAGGACACGACGCCTCTGAGCATCGCCGCCGGGGCGCTCCTGCAGCAGGTGGCGGGCGCGGGTGCACCGGGCGCGCTGCCCGCGGCAGCCGACCTCGCCGGCCCCACGTCGGGCGCGGCCTACCAGGGTGCCTGGCTGGCGGTCGACGTCCTCGGGCGCGAGCACGGAGGCGACGCCACCGTGCTGCAGGTCTACGACGCCGTCATCGCCGGCACGCCGCTCGAGCAGGCGCTCGCAGCGGCTGACACCTCGCTCGCCGAGCTCACGACCGAGTGGCAGGACTACCTGACGTACAGCGCCTCGACCGTGTCGTGAAAGTCGCGCAGCACCGCGGTGCGCTTGACCTTGAACGACGGGGTCAGGTAGCCGTTCTCCTCGGTCCAGTCCTCGTCGAGGATGACGAACTTGCGGATCGACTCGGCCTGCGAGACCAGGGTGTTGGCGTCGTCGACCGCCTCCTGCACCTTGGCCTTGAGCTCGGGCGCGTCCAGGTCGCCCTCCCAGCCCTCGGGATCGATCGTCACGAGCGCCGCGATGAACGGCTTGCCGTCGCCCACCACGAGGCACTGGCTCACGACGGGGTGTGAGCGCACGCGGTCCTCGAGCACGGCCGGGGCGACGTTCTTGCCGCCGGCGGTCACGATGATCTCCTTCTTGCGACCCGTGATGCGCACGAAGCCGTCGGCGTCGACGTCACCGAGGTCGCCCGTGGCGAACCAGCCGTCGGCGTCGAGCGCCTGGGCCGTCGCCTCGTCGTTGTTCCAGTAGCGGGTGAACACCTGCGGGCCACGGAAGTGGAGCTCGCCGTCCTCGGCGACGCGGACCTCGGTGCGGGGGAAGGGCTGGCCGACCGACCCCACGCGGTGCGCGTCGGGCGTGTTGACGGTGAGGGCCGCCGTGGTCTCGGTGAGCCCGTAGCCCTCGAGCACGGAGACCCCGATGCCGCGGTAGAAGTGGGCGAGCCGCTCGCCCAGCGGCGCGCCGCCGGAGATGGCCCACTCGGCGCGGCCGCCGAGCGCGGCCCTGAGCTTGGCGTACACGAGCCGGTCGAACAGGGCGTGCTGGCCGCGCAGGGCCAGGGACGCCTTGCGGCCGTCGGACTCCGCACGACTGACCGCGATCGCGACCGAGACGGCCTTGTCGAAGATCTTGCCCTTGCCGTCGGCCCACGCGCGGGTGCTGGCGGTGTTGAAGACCTTCTCGAACACGCGCGGCACGGCGAGCACGAAGGTGGGCCGGTACTCGCCGAGGTGCGTCGTGAGGTCGGTGATGTCGGCCGTGTGGGCCAGGACCGCACCGGACCGGATGCAGCCGATCTGGATGATCCGCGCGAACACGTGGGCGAGCGGGAGGAACAGCAGGGTCGAGGCGCCCTCGACGCTGAACAGCTGCGGGAGCCGCTCCAGCGCGCCGGCCAGCTCGGCCCGGAAGTTGCCGTGGGTCAGCACGCAGCCCTTGGGGCGACCCGTGGTGCCCGAGGTGTAGATGAGGGTGGCGGGCGTCTCCGGCGTGAGCGTGGAGCGACGCGCCTCGAGCTCGGCGTCGCTGATGTCGTGCCCGGCCGCGGTCAGGGCCGCGACGGCATCGGACTCGAGCGACCAGACCGAGCGGAGGTCCGGGGCCTCGGGGCTCGCGGCGTTGACGCGCTCGACGTGGGCCGACGACTCCGCGACGCACGCGACCGCTCCGGAGTCGCCGAGGATCCAGGCGATCTGCGCCGTGGACGAGCTCTCGTAGATCGGCACCGTCACGCCACCGGACCACCAGATCGCGTAGTCGAGCAGCGTCCACTCGTACCTGGTCTTGGACAGGATGGCGACGCGGTCGCCGGGCTGGACGCCGCTGGCGACCAGACCCTTGGCCACGGCCGTGACCTCACGGTGGAACGTCCCGATCGAGACCTCGCTCCAGCCGTTCGCCGTGCGGCGGGACAGAGCGGGGGAGTCGGGCTCCCCGAGGCGGTCGATGACGTCGAGTGTCAGGTTGCCGAGAAAGGGATCGGAGCTCACTCCGGCAGGCTACTCGGAGTGCGCGCCCCCGTTGCTCGAGCCCGCCGATAGAGTGACCACCCAGGACCACGAGTCAGGAGTTTCACGATGGCGCGCACCTCGGGTGACATCGTCGTCGCCGCACCCGCGGCCGACGTCATGGCCGTCATCGCCGACTTCGCGGCGTACCCCGACTGGGCCACCGGCGTGCGATCGAGCGCGGTGCTCACGACCGACGCCGACGGCCGCCCCGGCACCGTCCGCTTCGCGCTGGACGCGACGCCGATCCGCGACGAGTACACGCTCGGGTACACGTGGGACGGCGACGCGAGCGTCTCGTGGGAGATCGTCGAGGCCGGAGAGGTCCTGACCTCGATGGACGGCACGTACGTGCTCGAGCCCGCTGACGGCGGCACCAAGGTCACCTACCAGCTGCGGGTCGACGTCTCGATCCCGCTGCTGGGCATGCTGAAGCGCAAGGCCGAGAAGGTCGTGATCGACTCCGCCCTGAAGGGGCTCAAGCAGCACGTCGAGGCCGCCGGTGCCTGACTCCGAGGAGCCGGTCGGAAGCCTCGCCGAGGAAGCGGCGCGCCTGTTCGCTGCGGTCGTGACCGGCGGCGAGCCCGCCTCCGATGCCGCCAGCGCGTCGAGCCATGCGTGCCCGCACGGGTGGTGCCCGTTCTGCCAGGCGGCGGACTACCTGCAGGAGCACCCGGAGGTCGTGGCGCAGGTGCTGGTGGCGGGCGCCGAGCTGCTGAAGGTCGTGCGCGACGCGGTCGAGAAGGCCACCGGCAGCCGGGAGGAGCAACCATGAGCGAGCAGGGCGGACTGCGCATCGGGGTCGACGTCGGGGGCACGAAGATCGCCGCCGGCATCGTCGACGGCGACGGAGTGATCCACCGCTCGGCCCGGCGCTCCACCCCGGACGCGCCCGACATCCCCGCCGCGATCGCCGAGCTCGTGGCCGAGGTGGCCGACGGTGAGACGGTCGCGGGCGTGGGCATCGGTGCGGCTGGATTCATCTCGGCCGACCGGCTCACGGTGCTGACGGCCCCCAACATCGACTGGAACGACGCCACGCTGGGCCAGGACGTCGCGCGCCTGCTCGACGTCCCCGTCGTGGTCGAGAACGACGCCAACGCCGCTGCGTGGGGCGAGTACCGCTTCGGTGCCGGCCGCGGCACCCACCACATGCTCGCCGTCACGGTGGGCACGGGTGTCGGTGGCGGGCTCGTCGTGGGCGGCCAGCTCGTGCGCGGCGCCCATGGCATCGCCGCCGAGGTCGGGCACGTCCGCTTCGAGCGGAACGGCCTGCTGTGCGGCTGCGGACTTCACGGCTGCCTGGAGCAGTACGCCAGTGGCACGGCCCTGGTGCGACGCGCCCAGGGGCGGCTCACGTCCGCCGACGGCGGACCCGTGTCCGGCCCGGAGATCACCCGCCTGGTCATCGCCGGCGACCCCGAGGCGTGCGACCTGCTCGCGGAGTTCGGCCGCGACCTCGGCGAGGGCATCGCGACGCTCGTGGCGGTGCTCGATCCCGAGGTCGTCGTGATCGGCGGCGGGGTGGCCGAGGCCGGGGACCTGCTGCTCGATCCGGTGCGCGAGGGCCTCGCGGCCTCGATCACGGGTGGCACGGACCGGCCCGGCCCACGGGTCGTGGCGGCCGAGCTCGGCAACGAGGCGGGCCTGGTCGGCGCCTCCGACCTCGCGGGGATCCCCGTCGGTCGCCCGAGCGACGTCCATGCCTGATCGGCTCGCCGTCGGCATCGACATCGGCGGCACCAAGATCGCGGCCGGGGTCGTCGACGAGGACGGCCGCATCCTGGCCCGTCGACGTCGTTCGACCCCGTCGACCGATGCCGAGCTGGTGCTCACGGCGATCGCCGAGCTCACCGAGGAGCTCCGGGCGGAGTACCCGGTCAAGGCCGTCGGCATCGGTGCGGCCGGCTTCATCGACGTCTCGCAGTCCACCGTCATGTTCTCGCCGCACCTCGCCTGGCGCAACGAGCCGCTGCGTGACCGCGTGGCCCGCCGCACCCGACTGCCCGTCCTGGTCGACAACGACGCCAACACGAGCGCCTGGGCGGAGTGGCGCTTCGGCGCCGCCCAGAACGTGCCGGACGTCGTGACGGTCACGCTGGGCACGGGCATCGGAGGGGCGATCGTGATCGACGGGCACCCGTACCGCGGGGCCCAGGGGATGGCCGGCGAGTTCGGTCATCAGCAGGTCGTGCCCGACGGGCTGCCGTGCGAGTGCGGCAACCGGGGCTGCTGGGAGCAGTACGCCTCCGGCCGCGTGCTCACGCGCCGCGCCGCCGCCGAGGTGGCCGCCGGTACCCCTGCGGGGGCTCGCCTGCTCGAGCTGGCCCGCCTCGACGACCCCGCCTCCACCGAGGTCGACGGCACCCACGTCACCCGCCTCGCCGCCGCCGGCGACCAGACGGCCCTGGAGTGGATCGCCGAGGTCGGACGGTGGTTGGGCGTCGGACTCGCGAACCTCTCGGCCTCGATCGACCCGGGCCTGTTCGTGATCGGCGGTGGCTTGAGCGACGCCGACGAGATGCTGCTCGGTCCGGCGCGCGCGGCGCACGCCGATCAGCTCGTCGGACGCGGCTTCCGGTCGGAGGCCCGCATCGTGCGCGCCCACCTGGGGCCCGACGCCGGACTCGTGGGTGCGGCCGACATGGCCAGGGTCAGAGCACGGCGCCGTCGTCCGGCGAATCCGGCCGGCCGCGCGCGGGTAGCCGCGAGAACAGGTAGGTCGCCCCGGCGACGGCGATGAAGCCGGCCCCGAGCACCACGCCGCGCGGCAGGAAGACGCCGATCATGGTGCAGACCACCAGCAGCGCCGGCACGCCGACCGCCGCGACCCACGCGAGGGTCGTGGGCCAGGCCATCTTCGGCAGGTGCAGCGGCTCGACGTCGCGGTAGAACTGCTCGTCCGGCAGGTCGTCGAACTCGACCTCGAGCTCGGGCGGTACCTCGGCCCGTCTCGGCTCGGGAGGGCGGACGGGCTCGGCCGGTGTCAGGTCGTCGGGCAGCTCGAGCTCGAGCCCCTCGACGATCTCGTCGAAGCGCGTGCGCATGCGGTCGGCGTCGTCAGGCACCGGACCCTCCCGTGGGCGCGCCCGTGACGTGCTGCTGCACGAAGGCGTCGGTGCGCTCGAAGATCAACGGCGCGTCGTGGTCGAGCGTCGCGACGTGGAAGCTGTCGTGCAGGGTGACGTCCTCGACGACGCTCGACGAGATGCCGGCCAGCACGAGCTCGCGGCTCAGGGGATCGACGACGTGGTCGTCGGTGGAGCGGAAGAACAGCAGTGGAGCGGTGATCGACCCGAGCCCGTCGCGGACGTCCTTCCAGAGCTGCGTCATCGACGCCAGCGCCTTCAGGGGGGTGCGGTCGTAGCCGTACTCGTCGGCACCCGACTTCTTGATGTCGTTGCCGATGCCCGGCATCGAGGGCAGCACGTGCTGCAGCAGCGGCACGAGCTTGATGTCCTTGCGGAGCGACGCGACGGCCGGGTTCACGACGACGACGGCGTCGACCTTGTCGGCGTGCTGCTCGGCCAGCCGCAGGGCCAGGCAGCCGCCCATCGACAGGCCGCCGACCACGACGTGGTCGCAGCGCTCGCGGAGGTCGAGCAGGTCGCGCTCGACGGTGGCGTACCAGTCCTCCCACCGCGTGCGGTTCATGTCCTGCCACGTCGTGCCGTGGCCGGGCAGGCGCGGGACGCGCACGGAGTGGCCCTGCTCGACGAGGTGCTCGCCCCACGGACGCATGGAGACAGGGGAGCCGGTGAAGCCGTGACTGAGCAGGAATCCGACCGACCCGCCGTCGTGCACGAGCGGGTACGCCTCGGATCGCACCGCGGTGCTGGATGCTGCTGATCGGCTCGCCATGACGCCATCGTATGTCGCGGACGTCACGTCGGAGTAGAGTCGGCGCGGACCCGCCGAAGGAGGCCGCGTTGTTCTACTGGTTCCTCAAGTTTCTTGCCCTGGGACCGTTGCTGCGCGTCGTGTTCCGACCGTGGGCCGACGGACTGGAGAACGTGCCGAAGGACGGCGGCGTGATCCTGGCCTGCAACCACCTGTCCTACAGCGACTGGCTCTTCATGCCGCTCGTGCTGTCGCGCCGTGTCACGTTCGTCGCGAAGGCCGAGTACTTCGAGGGGCCGGGCGTGAAGGGCTGGCTGCAGAAGACGTTCTTCTCCGGCTCCGGCCAGGTCCCGATCGACCGCACGAGCGGCTCCGCCGCCGCCGGCGCGATCAAGACCCAGCTGCGCCTGCTCGACGAGGGCCAGATGTGCGGCATCTTCCCCGAGGGCACCCGGTCGCACGACGGCCGGCTGTACCGGGGCCGCACGGGTGTTGCCCGCATCGCGCTGGAGTCCGGCGTGCCGGTCGTCCCCGTCGCGGTGATCGGCACCGACGTCGTGGCGCCGCCCGGCAAGGTCTTCGGCAAGCGCATCCGTCCCGGCGTGCGCTTCGGTCAGCCCCTCGACTTCAGCCGCTACGAGGGCATGGAGGGCGACCGCTACATCCTGCGCGCCATCACCGACGAGATCATGTACGAGATCATGCGGCTCTCCGACCAGGAGTACGTCGACCTGTACGCGCAGGACGCGAAGAAGCTCGCCAGCAAGGCCAAGGAGGACGCCGAGGCCGCCGAGGTGCACGAGGAGCTGGGCAGCGGGCGCTGAGCCGCGGCGTCGGCCGGTTCGCCCGGCGGATATCCTGGGCGCGTGAGCATCCCCACCCTGGCTGACCTGCACGCGATCGGCGCGGCGCAGCAGCCCACGTACCCGGACCCGGTCGCGCGTGACGCGGCCGTCGACACCCTGCGTCGCATGCCGCCGCTGGTGTTCGCCGGCGAGTGCGACGCCCTGCGCGACCGCCTTGCCCAGGTGTCACGGGGCGAGGCGTTCCTGCTCCAGGGTGGCGACTGCGCCGAGACCTTCGAGGGCGTCACCGCCGACAACGTCCGCAACAAGCTGCGGGTCCTGCTGTCGATGGCCGTCGTCCTGACGTACGCGGCCAGCGTGCCGGTGGTCAAGGTCGGCCGCCTGGCCGGCCAGTACGCCAAGCCGCGCTCCTCCGACTCCGAGACCCGCGACGGCGTCACGCTGCCCGCGTACCGCGGCGACGCGGTCAACGGCTTCGACTTCGACCCGGCGAGTCGCGCGCACGACCCGCAGCGCCTCGTCGACGTCTACAACGCGTCCTCGGCCACCCTGAACCTCGCGCGTGCCTTCACGAAGGGCGGCTACGCCGACCTGCGGCAGATGCACTCGTGGAACAACGACTTCGTCCGCAGCAGCCCCCTGGGCCAGCGGTACGAGTCGATGGGCCGCGAGATCGACAAGGCGCTGTCGTTCATGGACGCGATCGGCGTCGATCCCGCCCAGCTGCACACGGTCGACTTCTACTCCTCGCACGAGGCCCTGCTGCTCGAGTACGAGCACGCCCTCACGCGCATCGACTCGCGCACCGAGCAGCCGTACGACGTGTCGGCCCACTTCCTGTGGATCGGTGAGCGCACGCGGCAGCTCGACGGCGCCCACGTGGAGCTGCTGAGCCGCATCGCCAACCCGGTCGGCGTGAAGCTCGGTCCGACGACGTCGGCCGACGACGCGATCGCGCTGGCCGAGAAGCTCAACCCCGACCGCATCCCGGGCAAGCTGACCTTCATCACCCGCTTCGGCGCGGGCAAGATCCGCGACGGCCTCCCGGGCATCGTCGAGAAGGTCACCGCTGCCGGCATCGAGGCCGCGTGGGTCTGCGACCCGATGCACGGCAACACGTTCGCCACCGACAACGGCTACAAGACGCGCGAGTTCGACGACGTGATCGACGAGGTCCGGGGCTTCTTCGAGGTGCACCGCTCGCTCGGCACGTGGCCCGGCGGCGTGCACGTCGAGCTGACCGGCGACGACGTCACCGAGTGCATCGGCGGCGGCAACCGGCTGTCGGCCGCCGACCTGTCGACGCGCTACGAGACCCTCTGCGACCCGCGCCTCAACCGCGCGCAGTCGCTCGAGCTCGCGTTCTTGGTCGCCCAGATGTTGGGCGAGGCGACCGACTGACGCTCGTCAGGCCTCGGGCTGGACGCGGAGGGTCATGAGGGTCGTGGCGAGCGAGTCGTACTGACCGCAGAGCAGGCAGAACTCGATCGCGGTCGCCTCGTCGAGGTGGTCGCGGAGCGTGGCCCACGCGGCGTCGTCGATGTCGCGCGTCGTGACGAACTGGTGCGCGGCCTCGAGGAGTGCGCGCTCGCGGTCGGTCCACCCGGTCCAGTCGCGGTCGCCGGCGCGGTCGACCTGCTCACGGGTCAGGCCGACCCGGCGGCCGATGCGGCGGTGGTGGTTCAGCTCGTAGGCGCACTCGCGGGTGGAGGCGACGTGCAGGATCACGAGCTCGGTCTCTCGACGGGGGAGCTTGCCGCCGGGCATGAGCCGACCGGAGTACCAGAGCCACGCGCGGAAGAGGCCGCGCTGGCGACCGAGGGTCGTGAAGATGTTCGGCCGGGGCCCACCCACGACCTTGCCGGCGATCGTGCTGATGCCGTGGTTCACGAGCCCGAGCTCGCGCAGTCCACCGGGTGCGATCCGCGGGGTCTCGTCCATGGACAAATCCTAGACGATCGTCCAGGTCAGACGCCGAAGAAGCTGACCGTCGTGCCCTTCTTCTGCTGCGAGCCGCCGCTGGGCGTCTGGCCGATCACCGTGTAGTTGCGGTTGTTGCCGAAGGAGGCGGCATCGGGAACGAATCCGGCGGCCTCGAGGGTCCTGATCGCCTCGTCCTTCTTCATGCCGACCACATTCGGAACCGCGAAGAGCTCCGGGCCCTTCGAGACGACGATCGTGACCGGGTCGCCGCGCAGGGCCTGGCCGCCGTTGGGGTTCTGGCTGATGACGATGCCGGCAGCGACGGTCTCGCTGAACTGCTCCTGCACCTGGGGGACGAACCCGTCGGAGGTGAGCCCGGACGTTGCGGCGTCCTTGCTCTGACCGGTGTAGTCGTTCACGTCGAGCGGTTCACGACCGAGGCTGACGATGACGTCGATGGCGGTGTCGCGCTTGACCTGGTCGCCCACGGCGACGCCCTGGACGCCGATGATCTGGCCGGCTGGGACCTCCTGGTCGTACGACTCCGCGACGTCACCGAGCTCGAGCTTGGTGTCGGCCAGGATCGTCTCGGCGGCCTCCGGCGTCTGACCGCGCAGGTCCGGCACGACGTAGCGCTCGGGGCCCTTGGAGATCACGGCGTCGATCGTGTCGCCGGGCAGGATGCGGTCGCCGGGGCCGGGACTCGTGGAGATCACGGTGCCGAGCGGCACGGTCTCGGAGAAGTCGCGCGAGTCGACCGAGAACGAGTACCCGGCCTCCTCGGCCTCCGCCTTGGCCTGCTGCTCGGACATGTTGACCAGGCTCGGCGCCGGGTCGTAGCGACCGATGCCGAAGTACCAGCCGCCGAGGCCCGCCAGGAGGGTCAGCAGGAGGGCCAGGACCAGCAGGACCCGGCCGCGCTTGGAGTGCTGGCGGTCGTTGCCGGGCGGCTGGGGAGCGGCCGTGCGGGGCTCGGGACGACGCGGCGGCGACGGCGCTCCGCGGCTGGGGTCCTGGCCGGGAGGCGCCGGGGGGCGAGCGGTCGCGCCGCCCAGCACCATCGTCGACGTGCCGACGCCTGCGGACCCGGCGACCAGCTCGGTGTCGACGCCCTCACCGGCGCCGGAGGCCGGCCCGACGGGAGCGGTGTCCTCGTCGCCGTCGACCGACGGCGGGGGGACCAGGGAGGGGCGCAGGTCTGCAGCGAGCTCGGGGTCGTCCTCGACGCCTTCGCGCAGCGCGTGCTGCACCTGGCGCAGCTGCTGCAGCAGCACCCGAGCGTCGGCCGAGCGGCGGTCGCGGTCGCGGCTCGTGGCGCGGGCCACGAGGGCGTCGACGTAGTCGGGGAGTCCGGGTCGGGCGTCCGACGGGGGACCGATGTCCTCGTGGACGTGCTTGTACGCGACCTGGATGGGGGTGTCGGCGTGGTGCGGCTTGACCCCCGTGAGCATCTCGTAGGTCATGGCGCCGACCGCGTAGACGTCGGACCGGGCGTCCGTGCCGGCGTTCACGACCACCTCGGGCGCGAGGTACGAGACGGTGCCGATCAGGGTCTTGCCCGTCGCCGTCGTGGATGCGCTGACCGCGCGGGCGAGGCCGAAGTCGGCGACCTTCACGTTGCCATCGGGCGTGATGAGCACGTTCTCGGGCTTGATGTCGCGGTGAACGATGCCGGCGTCGTGCGCCGCGACGAGAGCGATGAGGACCTGCTCGACCAGGTCGAGGGCCCGCAAGGTCGGCATGGGGGACTCGTGCCGCATGACGTCGCGCAGGGTGCGGCCGGGCACGAGCTCCATCACGAGGTACGTGATCGGTCCGTCGCTGCCCTGGTCGAAGACCGCCACGACGTTGCGGTGGTTGAGTCGCGCCGCCGACTTGGCCTCGCGCTGGAACCGCTCGGTGAACTGCTCCGGATCGCCGAGACCCTGGTGCATGATCTTGACGGCGACCTCGCGGTCCAGGCGGGTGTCCTGGGCGCGGAAGACGCTGGCCATGCCGCCGCGCGCGATGAACTCGACGATGCGGTACCGGCCGTGGACGAGCTGGCCGATCATCGCGTCGTCACCCACGACTGCCATGCCGCCACCTCCTTGCCGCGAGCGCGATCCGATGAGCCGACGGTCAGACGGCCCTGTCGGGCGAGTCTAGTGAGTGGGTCAGCGATCTCGGCGGACCGAGCGCTCGATGAGCGGTTCGAGCGTCGCCCGTGCCACGTCGGGCAGCGCGGACAGTGCTGCGGTCGCCTCGGCGGCGTGCCGATCGATCGCGGCCTCGACGTCGTCGAGCCCTCCGCTGGCCAGGACGAGGGCGGTCGCCTCGCCCACGCCCTCGGGGGTGCCCAGCACGGTGGAGAGCCGTTCTGCGTCCTGCAGGGGCAGGCGGGCGAGGGCTCGTGCGACGAGCAGGGTGCGCTTGCCCTCCCGCAGGTCGTCGCCTGCGGGCTTGCCGGTCGTCGCCGGGTCGCCGAACACGCCGAGGACGTCGTCGCGCAGCTGGAACGCGGCACCGAGCGGCATCGCCACGGCGCTGAGCCGGTCGAGCAGGGACTGGTCGGCCCCGCCCAGGACGGCGCCCAGGTGGAGCGGGCGCTCGATCGTGTACTTGGCCGACTTGAACGTCACGACCAGCATCGCCGCGTCCGCGTCGACCTCGGCCCGCGTCTGCGCGACCATGTCGAGGTACTGCCCGAAGGTCACCTCGCTCTTGCAGGTGTCGAGCACGGCGAAGGCCTCGGCGAGACGCAGGGCGCCCTCGCCGCTCGCGAGGGACGGGTCGACCGTGGCCGCGTGACGCAGCATCTCGTCGCACCACGACAGCATCAGGTCGCCGAGCAGGATCGCGGTGCCGGCGCCGAAGCCCACCGGGTCGCCGACCCGCAGCTCGTCACGGTGGCGCTGCTCGAACGCCCGGTGCACGCTCGGCCGACCCCGGCGCGTGTCGGAGGCGTCCATCAGGTCGTCGTGGACGAGGGCGCTGCCCTGGAGCCACTCCCACGCGGCCGCGGCCGTGACCACGCCCGCAGGAGCGGGGGAGTCGGCCGGGGTGCCCGACGCGGCCCGCCAGCCGGCCAGGCAGAACAACGGTCGCATGCGCTTGCCGTCCGCGACGAAGTCGGCCGCGGCGTCGATGAAGCCGGTCAGCTCGGGATCGACGCCCGCCCAACGCGCCCGCTGTCGGTCGACGAACTCGGCCAGTGCCGTGTCAACGGTCACGAGATCGAGGGGGGAGTTGTCCGTCGGACTCACGCGGCGGACGATACCGTTGCCCCGTGCCTGACCGTTTCGTGCCCGACCGGAACCGCGAGCTCCTCGACCACCTGAGCAGCAGCGAGCCGACCGTGTCCTTCGAGTTCTTCCCGCCCAAGGACGACGCCGGCGAGGAGGTCCTCTGGGACACCATCACCGAGCTCGAGGCCCTGCAGCCCACGTTCGTGTCGATCACCTACGGTGCCGGCGGCACGAGCCAGGACCGCACGGTCCGCGTCACCTCGCGCATCTCGCAGGAGACCGGCCTGTGCCCCGTCGCGCACCTGACGCTGGTGCGTCAGACCCGCGACGAGGTCGACGACGTCCTGCGCCAGTACGCCGAGGCGGGGGTCGAGCACGTCCTGGCCCTGCGCGGTGACCCGCCGGGCGGTCCGCGCGCGGAGTGGGAGTCGCACCCCGGCGGCATGACCTACGCGATCGAGCTCGTCGAGATGGCGCGCGAGCGTGGCACCTTCACGGTCGGTGTCGCCGCCTTCCCCGAGGGCCACCCCGACGCGGGATCGCTCGACGACGACGCCCGTGTGCTGGCCGAGAAGGGTGCCGCCGGCGCCGAGTTCGCCATCACGCAGATGTTCTTCCGCGCCTCGGACTACTTCGACCTCGTCGAGCGCGTGCGCGCGCACGGCTCGGACATGCCGATCATCCCGGGCATCATGCCGATCCTGAACTTCGGCCAGGTGGCCCGGATGGCCGAGCTGTCGGGCGCCGAGATGCCGCGTGAGGTGCTCGACGTCATCGAGCCGCTCGCCGAGGACTCAGCCAAGGTCCGCGCGGCCGGCATCGAGCTCGCCACGCAGCTGTGCCGCGACCTGATCGCCGGCGGAGCACCGGGCCTGCACTTCATCACGCTCAACCGCTCCAAGGCCACGCGGGAGATCTGGGACGCCCTCCGCGCCGACGGCGTGCTCTAGGGCGCTTCGGCTGGAGCTGCCCGGCGCACGTGCCGGACAAGCGGCATGGACAGCAGCGGCGCGCCACGGCAGCCCTCAGCCGCACGATGTGTGCGCTAACCGACCTCGATCTGCGCCATAGCGGCCGGTTGGTGCACACATCTTGCCGATGACCCGCGGATGAGCCGGGCCGGTCGGACTTCTAGACCTGGTCCTGCTTCCGGGGGACGCGGGGGACGTCGCCCAGGGCGGCGGCGATCGCGGCCGTCGCCATGCCGATGTGCTCGAGGCGCGGACCCGGGTGCGCGTGGGCACCGGCGTGGAACAGGCCGCCGCGCGGGGCGACGCCGGGTCGGCGGAACATCGAGGTCCAACCGGTCCAGGTCCACCCGTCGTCGACGTGCGCCACGACCTGGGCCGGGCGGAGGTCGTGGCGCTCGATCACCCGATCGCGCAGGTCGACGCCGACGCGGGCCAGGGCCGTGAGGACGTTCTCGCCGCTGCGGTGCTCCAGCGTCCACAACCCCGGGGCGGTGCGGTGGGCGACGACGGGCGGGTTGGCGTGGATCGTGGTCTCGTGCGCCAGCTCGGGCGGGTCGCCGTCGAGCCGCAGCAGCGTGCGCGAGGCGGGAACCGCGGGGATGCCGGGCGCCCGCTGCTCACCCGCGGGCACCGAGCGGTTGCACCAGATGACGGTGTCGCACTCCAGGCGACCGTTCTCGGTCTCGACCGCCACCACCTGGCCGCCGTCGCGCACCAGGGCGAGCCCCCGGGTGTTCAGGCGCACGTCGACCTTGCGCTCCGTGATGCGCTTCTCGAGCGCCGCGGCGAGGCCGAGCCAGTCGCCGTCGAAGGACCAGTGCCCGAACGCGCGCTCCACGTAGTGCCAGACCGAGACGAACGCGGGGGTCGAGCCGCGGTCCAGGCCCGCGTGCCGCACCGGGTCGAGGACGAGCTTGAGCAGGCGCGGGTCCCCGAAGCTGCGCTTGCCGAACGAGGACAGCATCCGGCGCGGGTGCAGGAGGCGGCGTGCCTCGCGGTCGAACGCGTCGGGCCCCGTGAGCACCTGGTCGTAGGCCTGGCGGCGCAGCACCTCCCAGACCTCGGCCAGGGAGTCGACCCACGGCGACCAGGTGTCGAACCCGGCGAGCTCCTCGACGGCGTCGTGCTGCTCGCTGCGGCGACCGTGGGGGAGGTCCAGCACGGAGCCGTCGGTGAAGACGTGCCGGTGCGGGCCGGCCGGCGTGAGCCCGAGGCTGGCCTCCATCGTGCGACCGGACTTGCGGAACAGGTCGCGGAAGACGCCGGGGGTCGTGACCGTCTGGGGGTGGAGGTTCCAGCGGTGCCCGTCGATCTCGAGCCCGTGGAGCGCACCGCCGAGGCGGTCGGACGCCTCCAGGAGGGTCACCTCGTGGCGTGCCTTGGCGAGCCGAGCGGCCGCTGACAGCCCGGCGAATCCCGCTCCGACGACCACGATCCGAGCCATGCGAGCACCTTAGTCGGGCATCCGGGTGGTCCGTTGACCGATGGGGACCTAGACTTTGACCAAAGCCATTCGCCCAGGAGGCAAACCGTGCCGCTGTCAGACGAGGAAGCCCGACTTCTCCAGCAGCTCGAGCAGTCGCTCGCTGCCGAGGACCCGGCCTTTGCCTCGACACTGCGCGGGTCCGCACTCGAGGCCCGCAACCGGCGGATCGCCGTGGTCGCCGGCATCGGCTTCCTCGCCGGCCTCGGTGTCCTGTTCTACGGCACGATGCTCACCTACACGTGGCTCGCCGTGATCGGCTTCGTGCTGATGATCGGCAGCGGCTACCTGGTCGTGACCGCCTGGCGTCGTGGCCTCGGCTCCGGCTCCGACTCGGGCCCCGCGGGTCGCGGAGGCCCCAAGGCGCCGCGCGGCGGTGGCAAGTCGGCCAAGCCCCAACGCTCCGGCAACTTCGTCGAGCGCATGGAGCAGCGCTGGCAGCACCGTCGCGACGATGACGGCGGCCGCTGACCCCGCGCTCCACCCCGCACCACCTGACGCCCCCGTGACCGGCTGAGCCCGGTCGGCGGGGGCGTTCTGCGTCCATCGCCCCTCCACGGTCCTCCCCGTCCCTTCCCGGGACGGGTTTTTCGCGTGTTCCCGGGCCCCTTGCGCCGTCGTCGCGGCGACACGCCGACGTCGAACGTCCTGTCATGCCCGCAGATCCGACCCCGAGTGGTGCAAAGTGGAGTACTGTGGAGCAAAAGGGAGCAGTCGCGGTGACGCGACGCGATGTCGAGGAGGTGCGCCGTGACCGTCGAGTCCGCGCAGTTCTTCGGCACGTTCACCCCGAAGCTCGACGAGAAGGGCCGGATCTTCCTGCCGGCGAAGTTCCGCGCGATGTTCCACGAGGGCGTCGTGCTGGCGAAGGGTCAGGAGAACTGCATCTACGGGTGGAAGCCCGAGACGTTCTCCGAGCTCACGCAGAAGCTGCGGGCGTCCTCGTTCACGAACCGGCAGGTGCGCTTCTTCCAGCGTTCGCTGTACGCCAGCGCCTCGACCGAGGTGCCCGACAAGCAGGGACGCATCGCGATCCCGGGCCTGCTGCGCGAGTGGGCCTCCCTGGAGCGCGACTGCGCCGTGATCGGTGCGATGGACCGGATCGAGATCTGGGACGAGCAGCGCTGGACGCAGTTCACCTCCGAGCAGGACGAGGCCTTCGCGAACCTCGGCGAGGAGGACGACTTCGACCTGTTCTGACCACGACCCCGTCCGTGGAGCGAGATCTCCGACCGAGCGGTTCTGGCGCACTTCCCCGGCGCCAGACCTGCACGGCCGGGGGTCTGGACCCACGGCCGCACCCGCAGCACCTCTTCCCCGTACGACCTGACTTCCCCCAGGAGCGGCCATGACCACCCCGACCCACGTGCCGGTGGCGCTCGAGCGTGTGCTCGAGCTGCTGGCGCCTGCCGTCGAGGCCGCAGGGGAGCGAGCCGTGGTCGTGGACACGACCCTGGGTCTGGGCGGGCACTCCGAGGCCTTCCTCCGGACCTTCGAGCAGGCTCGCGTGATCGGCATCGACCGGGACCCGAACGCGCTGCGTCTCTCGACCGAGCGGCTCGCCCCGTTCGGCGCGCGGTTCACCGCGGCCGAGGCCGTCTACGACGACATCGCCGAGGTGGTCGCCGACGCCGGCGTCACGTCGGTCGCCGGCATCCTCTTCGATCTCGGGGTCTCCTCGATGCAGCTCGACGAGGCCGAGCGCGGCTTCGCGTACGCCCAGGACGCACCCCTCGACATGCGGATGGACGCGAGCGGACCGCTGACCGCGGCCGACGTGCTGAACGAGTACGACGCCCGCGACCTGGCCCGCGTGCTGCGGGTCTACGGCGAGGAGAAGTTCGCCAAGCGCATCGCCGACAACGTGGTGCGGGCTCGCGCGATCGAGCCGTTCAGCACCAGCGCCCGGCTCGTCGAGCTGGTCCGCGACAGCATCCCGCAGGCGGCCCGTCGCACGGGCGGCAACCCGGCGAAGCGCACGTTCCAGGCGCTGCGCATCGAGGTCAACGACGAGCTGCGGGTGTACGAGCGCGCGCTCCCGGCTTCGCTCGGCGTCCTGGGCGTGGGCGGGCGAGTCGTGGTGCTGTCGTACCACTCGCTGGAGGACCGCATCACCAAGCGCGGCTTCGCGACCGTCACGACGAGCACCGCGCCGCGTGACCTGCCGATCGTCCCGGAGGACCAGCGCCCCCGGTTCCGTCTGCTCACCCGAGGCGCCGAGACGGCGTCTCCCACCGAGATCGAGGCCAACCCCCGCGCCGCCTCCGTGCGTCTGCGGGCCGTGGAGAGGACGGCGGCATGAGCGAGCGCCAGCGAGTGAACGTGGGTCTCCTCATGACGCTGCCGCCTACCCTGACGCACTTCCAGGCGGTGGCGGCATGAGCGCTTCGCCTGCGCGGTCGACGGTGCGGTCGTCCGCCCGCACTGCCGCCGCTCCGACCCGGGACCTGTCCCGCGCCGGTGCGGCCCGTGAGCGCGCCCTCCGGATCGTCGCACCGGCCCGCGCCCGCGCACGCCGTGCACCCTTCGTGGTGGTCGTGGTGACGATGCTCTCGGCGGGCCTGGTGGGCCTGGTCGTCATGAGCACGGCGCTGCAGGACCAGGCGTTCGAGCTCGCGCGGCTGCAGTCCGAGGCGCAGAGCCTCGAGGTGCAGCAGCAGCAGCTGGAGTACGAGGCCGACCGGCTCAGCAACCCGGCCTCGCTGGCTGCCGCGGCGACGGCGCTCGGCATGGTGCCGAACGCGACCCCTGTCTTCCTCAAGCCCGACACGGGCGAGATCATCGGCGTCCCGACCCCGGCTGGGACCCAGCCATGAGCGCGGCCTCGACGCGCACCCGGCGCGCCGGCATCGTGCGCAAGCGGGTGCGGATGAGCCTCGTGATCGTCCTGGCCGTCTTCCTCGCCTTCGGTGCACGCCTCCTGCAGATCCAGGGCTTCGACACCAGCGCGTACGCCGCGATGGCGAGCGACGCGGGCACCCGGTCCACCGTCGTGCCCGCGGAGCGTGGCGAGATCCTCGACCGCAACGGCGTCGCCCTCGCGACGAGCTACGACGGCATCACGCTGACCGCCGACCCCAAGCTGACGGGCGAGCACGCGCCGCAGATCGCGGGCATCTTGCGCGAGGTGCTGGGCTCGGACATCGACTACTTCGACGTCATCGACCAGCTGCGCAAGCCCGACAGCCGGTTCGTGTACGTCGTCAAGGACATCCCGGCCTGGCAGGCCGACCAGGTCATGGACCAGCTCGAGGAGGAGGACCTCAACGGGGTCTTCGTCCAGCACGAGAGCCTGCGGTCCTACCCCAACGGCTCGGTCGCGGCGAACCTGATCGGCCGCCTGAACGCCGACGGGGACGGTGTCGGAGGACTCGAGCAGAAGTACGACGAGCTGCTGTCGGGGACCGACGGCTCCGCGACCTACTCGGTCTCGCCGACGGGGGAGAAGATCCCGCTCGCCGAGAGCCAGGTCACCGACATGGTGCCGGGCAGCGACGTCACGACCACGATCGACAGCGACCTGCAGTGGTACGCCGACGACGTGCTCTCGCAGGCCGTGCAGTCCGCCGGTGCCGACTGGGGCCTGGCCGTGACGCTCGACGTGCAGACGTGCGAGGTCATGCAGATGTCGCAGGTGCCCACGTTCGACGCCGACGCGAAGACCGACCTGACCGACGCCATGACCGTGAGCCGCGGCCTGCAGACGGTCTACGAGCCCGGCTCGGTCATGAAGACGGTCACGATGGCGGCGCTCGCCGACCAGGGCAAGATCTCGCCGACCACCCCGATCCGGGTGCCCGCGGAGATGACGATCGACGGCTTCACGATCGGCGACGCCTGGGACCACGGCGTGCTGCAGCTGACCGCTGCGGGCGTCATCGCGAAGTCCTCCAACCTGGGCACGATCCTCGCGGCCCAGCAGATGGACGACGAGACGATGCACTCCTACCTGAGCAAGTTCGGCTTCGGGCAGAAGACCGGCATCGACCTCCCGGGTGAGTCGGTGGGCATCCTGACCGATCCGGCCGGCTGGTCGAAGGCCAACCACGCGACGATCTCGTTCGGCCAGGGCATCTCCGTCACCGCGATGCAGATGGTGCGGGCCGTGGGCGCGATCGCCAACGGCGGCCAGATCTGCGACCCGACGGTCGTCAGCGGTCTGGAGGCGCCCGACGGCACCACGACGGCGACGGCGCAGGACGAGCCGCAGCAGATCATCTCGCCGGAGGCGGCCAAGTCGGTCACCACGATGATGGAGGCCGTCGTGACCGAGGACGGCTCGGCCCCGGTCGCACAGATCCCCGGCTACCGCGTGGCCGGCAAGACCGGCACCGCCTGGCGCGTCGACCCCGACACGGGTCGCTACGTCAGCGGCGAGCACACGGTCTCGTTCGTCGGGTTCGCCCCGGCCGACGCCCCGCGCTTCCTCACCTACGTCGTGATCGACAACCCGACGGCCGCGGCCAGCGGCGGCGGCACGGCCGCCCCGGTCTTCCGCGACATCATGTCGATGGCCCTGCAGCGCTTCGGCATCCTGCCGACCGGCGCCGCGAACCCGGGCACTCCGCAGACCTGGTAGACGGCGGCCTCTGGCGGCTGAGGACAAGCCGGCAGGGACAGACGAGGGCGGCGGGGGAGCGATGATGCGCCTCGGCTGCCCGAGCTACCGCAATGCCTCATTCCCGGTCCGCTGGGACGCAATCTGAGGGTTGTGGCGGCGGACGGCCCGCAGGCAACCGAGAGCCGGAGCCCACCGCGCCTGGTCCATGCCGCTTGTCCGTCACCACAGGACGAAGTCAAGCGGGCGTGGTCGCGTGCCTCGAAAGCGCTCAGCCGCCGGAGTGGGCGGACTCGTAGGCCTCGGTGAGGGTCGCGGGGATGCGGCCGCGGGCGGGCACGTCGAGGCCCTGCTCAACGGCCCAGGCGCGGACGTCCTTCGGGCTCGGGCCACCGGTGCTGCTGGCCTTGCGCGCGGCACGGGTGCCGGAGGCCCGGCGGGCGACGGCGACGTAGGGCGCCAGGGCCTCACGCAGCTCGGCTCCCTCGGCGTCGGTCAGGTCGATCTCGTAGCTCGCGCCGTCGAACGCGAAATGCACCGTCGGGGAATTCGACTCGATTTCCTGACCGCTGAGGTCGGAGAAGTATTTCGCAATCGTGCGTTTTGCCATAAACGCGAGAATACGGTTTATCGACGAATTCGACAATTCAGGCGCCGCTCGGTCGGTCCGGCCGACCGGTAGTCTCGAGCGGTGGCTGATCTGATGCGTGACCGACCGCAGGAGTCGCCCCGACGAGACCTGTCCGACCTTCTCCGGACGGTCGATCCGACCGCGACGGCCCCGGCCGGCGTCGAGATCAGCGGCATCAGCCTGGGGAGCCGCCAGGTCGTGCCCGGGGACCTCTTCGCGGCGCTGCCCGGTGCGCGTGCCCACGGAGCCCGGTTCGCCGCCGACGCGACAGCGGCCGGCGCCGTCGCCGTCCTCACCGATCCCGCCGGTGCGGCGGAGATCGGCCCGCACGCGACCGAGGTCCCGGTCGTGGTGCTCGACGACCCGCGGGCCGCCCTCGGCCGCCTCAGCGCGGAGCTCTTCGACCACCCGACCCGGTCGTTCACGTCGCTCGGCGTCACCGGGACCCAGGGCAAGACGACCTCGACCTACCTCGCCGAGGCCGCGGCGGGCTCGCCGTCGGCCGTGGTCGGCACGATCGGCACCCGCATCCTCGGCCGCCCCGTCGCCTCCTCGCTGACGACGCCAGAGGCGCCCCAGCTGCAGGCCCTGTTCGCCGTCATGCGCGAGGAGGGCGTGCGCACGTGCGCGATGGAGGTCTCGAGCCACGCGCTGGTCAAGCAGCGCGTCGACGGCTTCGCCTTCGACGTGGCCGTGTTCCTCAACCTCGGGCGCGACCACCTGGACTTCCACGTCGACGTCGACGACTACTTCGCGGCCAAGGCGATGCTCTTCACGCCCGAGCACGCCCGCCGAGGCGTCGTGAACCTCGACGACGAGCACGGACGGAAGCTGGCGCGCACCGCCGGGGTGCCGATGACGACCTACTCGACCGAGGGGTCGCCCGCCGACTGGCGTGCCGTCAACGTGCGCTCCCACCGGCTCGGGTCCGAGCTGCAGCTCGTGGGTCCGCACGGCGAGGCCGTCGACGTCACCGTGCCGCTGCCGGGTGCCTTCAACGTCTCGAATGCCGTGGCCGTGCTCGTCGCCCTGGCAGGAGAGGGCCGCGACCTCGACGAGCTGGCCGCAGGGCTCGCGTCGTCGCCGGGGGTGCCGGGACGCATGGAGCACGTCGAGGCCGGGCAGGACTTCACGGTGGTGGTCGACTACGCCCACAAGCCCGATGCGGTCACCGCGGTCCTGCACGCCTTGCGGCCGGTCACGGCAGGGCGGCTGATCGTCGTGCTGGGGGCTGGCGGCGACCGCGACGCCGGCAAGCGCCCGATCATGGGTGCGGCCGCTGCCGAGCTCGCGGACGTCCTGGTCGTGACCGACGACAACCCCCGGTCGGAGGACCCGGCACGCATCCGGCGCGAGGTGCTGGCGGGTGCTGCCGGACCCGCCGAGACGATCGAGATCGGGGGCCGGGCCGAGGCCATCGCCCACGCCGTCTCCTTGGCGCGACGCGGCGACACCGTCGTGGTCGCCGGCAAGGGGCACGAGACGGGGCAGGAGATCGACGGAGTGGTGCACCCCTTCGACGACCGCGAGGTCGTCCGAGCGGTGCTCGAGGGTCGGGGTGGTCCCGCGTGATCCCGCTGACGATCGACGACCTCGCACGCGTCGTCGACGGCCGGGTGGTCGGTGACGGCTCGACCGCCGTCACGGCGCCCGCCGTGATCGACTCCCGCGAAGTGCAGCCGGGCGGGCTGTTCGCCGCCCTGTCGGGCGAGCACGCCGACGGCCACGACTTCGTCGCCGCGGCGGCCTCGGGCGGCGCGGCCGTGGCCCTCGTCGAGCGCGAGCTCCCCGGCTCCACGATGCCGCTGGTGGTGGTGAGCGACGTGACGGCCGCGCTCGGACGCCTGGCTAGACACGTGCACGACGTCCTGTCGGCCGGCGGGCTGACGACAATCGCCCTGACCGGCTCGGCCGGCAAGACCAGCACCAAGGACCTGCTGGCGCACCTCCTGGAGGCCGAGGGCCCCACGGTCGCCCCGCAGGGATCGTTCAACAACGAGTGGGGCGTGCCGCTGACGGTCCTGCGGGCCACGCCCGCGACGAGGTTCCTGGTCGTCGAGATGGGAGCGCGGGGAATTGGCCACATCGCGACGCTCTGCGCCATCACCCCGCCCGACGTCGCGGCCGTCCTCAACGTCGGCTCGGCCCACGTCGGGGAGTTCGGCGGCCTCGACGACACGGCGCGCGCGAAGGGCGAGATCGTCGAGGCGCTCGCGCCGACGGGCACCGCCGTCCTCAACCTCGACGACGTGCGGGTCCGCGCGATGGCTGGCCGCACGAGGGCTCACGTCCTCGGCTTCGGCCAGGACCCGACCTCCGACGTCCGGCTCACGAGGCTCGAGCTCGATCCGTCGGGGTTCCCGGCCCTGACGCTCGAGCACGGTGGCCGCACGGTCGACGTCGTGCTGCCGCAGCTGGGCCTGCACCACGGGGCGAACGCCGCTGCTGCCGTGTCCATGGCCGTCGCGGTCGGCATCGACTTCACCGTCGCCGCCGAGCGGCTGGCCTCGGCCGCCGCCCGTTCCCCGCACCGCATGGCGCGCCACGTCACCGACGACGGCGTGGTCGTGGTCGACGACGCCTACAACGCCAACCCGGAGTCGATGGCCGCCGCCGTCAGCTGGCTCGCCGCTGCGGCGGGGGAGCGCGGTGTCGCCGTCCTCGGACCCATGCTCGAGCTCGGCTCGGAGTCGGAGGGGCTGCACCGGGCGGTCGGCGAGCTCGCGGCCCGCTCCGGGCTGCGCGCCGTCGTCGCGGTGGGACCCGAGGCGGCGCCCATCGCAGAGGCCGCAGGCTCCATCGGCACGGTCGTCGCCGACGTCACGGAGGCCGTCAGCCACCTCCGGGCCAGCCTGCGTCGCGGCGACGTGGTGCTCGTGAAAGCATCGAGGAGCTGCCGTCTGGAGCGCGTCGCCGACGCCCTTCGCTGACGGACCCGGCATACTGCCTGGGGACCACTGGACCTGCTTGTCGCTCGATCGAGAGGAACACCACCCCCGATGCTGGCCATCCTGATCGCCGGAGCCGTCGCGCTGATGAGCACGCTGCTCGGCACGCGCCTGGCCATCAAGGTGCTGGTCTCCAAGGGCTACGGGCAGCTGATCCGCGACGACGGACCCACCTCGCACCACGTCAAGCGCGGCACGCCGACCATGGGTGGCCTCGTCATCATCGTGGGCGTCGTGCTCGGCTACGCCGCCGGACGCCTCCAGGTCGGCAACGTGCCCAGTGCCTCCGCGCTGCTGCTGCTCTTCCTGTTCGTCGGGCTCGGTGCCATCGGCTTCCTCGACGACTACATCAAGATCTCGCGCCAGCGCAGCCTCGGGCTCCGCAGCAAGGCCAAGATGATCGGTCAGGTGGCGGTCGGCCTGGTCTTCGCGCTCCTCGCGATCCGGTTCGAGAACGAGGACGGCGACACGCCGATCACCCACGCGATCAGCTTCACGCGCGACCTCGCCGGCTGGGAGCTGCCGACCGTGCTGCTCGTCGTGTGGGTGCTGATCCTGATCGCGGGCACCAGCAACGGCGTCAACCTGACCGACGGGCTCGACGGCCTCGCGACCGGGGCGTCCGTCATGGTGTTCGGCGCGTTCGTGCTCATCAACATCTGGCAGTTCAACCAGAGCTGCGCGATCGAGGGCGGCGCGAAGTGTTACGACGTCCGTGACCCCCTCGACCTCGCGATCGTCGCGTCGGCCCTCACGGGAGCCTGTTTCGGCTTCCTGTGGTGGAACACCTCGCCCGCCAAGATCTTCATGGGCGACACCGGTTCGCTCTCGCTCGGCGGCGCGATGGCCGGCTTCGCGCTGATGACCCGCACCGAGCTCCTGCTCGTCGTGCTCGGCGGCCTGTTCGTCATCATCACGGCCTCGGTGATCCTGCAGGTGGGGTACTTCAAGCTCTCCGGCGGCAAACGGATCTTCAGGATGGCTCCGTTGCAGCACCACTTCGAGCTGCTGGGCTGGGCCGAGATCACGATCGTGGTGCGATTCTGGCTCATCAGCGGCCTGTGCGTCGCGACGGGCCTCGGCATCTTCTACTGGGAATGGGTCACCGGACTGTGAGCCTCGTTCCCCGCAAGGACCCCCGGACGCTCGGCCGGGAGTCCTCCTGGTCCGGCGTGCGCGCCGTCGTGACGGGGCTCGGTGCCAGCGGGTACGCGGCGGCCGACACGCTGCAGCACCTGGGTGCCGACGTCGTCGTGGTCGACCACGCGGTGCCTGAGGGCCGGCAGCGCGAGCAGGCCACGCTGCTGGAGATCCTCGGCGTCGACGTGCGCATGGGCCCGGACGCCGGGGTGACGTTCGGCGACGTCGACCTGGTGGTGACCTCGCCCGGCTGGCCGCCGTCGAGCCCCCTGCTCGTCGAGGCGGCGGCCCACGACGTCCCGGTCTGGGGCGAGGTGGAGCTGGCCTGGCGGCTGCGCGGACCCGGGGCCGCACCGTGGCTCGCCGTCACGGGCACCAACGGCAAGACCACCACGGTGCAGATGCTGAACGCGATCCTGCTGGCCGAGGGGCTGCGCAGCGACGCCGTCGGCAACGTCGGCCGCCCCGTCCTCGAGGCCGTGATGGACCCCGAGCCGTACGACGTCCTCGCGGTCGAGCTGTCGAGCTACCAGCTCCACTGGAGCTCGTCGATCTCGTGCGAGGCCTCCGTCGTGCTGAACGTCGAGCCCGACCACCTGGACTGGCACGGCGACGAGCAGGCCTACGCGGCCGCGAAGGGCCGCATCTACGAGAACACGCAGGTCGCCTGCGTCTACAACGCCCAGGACCCGGTCACCGAGCAGCTCGTGATGGACGCCGAGGTCGTGGAGGGCTGCCGCGCCGTCGGCTTCACCCTCGCGATGCCCGGCCCGAGCATGATCGGGCTCGTCGAGGACGTCATCGCCGACCGCGCGTTCGTCGAGGACCGCCACACGAGCGCCGCCGAGATCGGCACCCTCGCCGACCTGGAGCGGGACGGGGTCCCCGCGGCCCCGCACGTCGTCGCGGACGCCCTGGCCGCCGCGGCCCTGGCGCGCGCCCACGGCGTGTCGCAGCGCGCCGTGCGCGACGGTCTCCGGGCCTTCCGGCTCGACGCGCACCGCATGGCGTTCGTGACCGAGGCCGACGGAGTCCGCTGGATCGACGACTCCAAGGCCACCAACGTCTCCGCGGCCCGTGCGGCGATCCGCTCGAGCGACGACGTCGTCTGGGTCGCGGGCGGACTCGCGAAGGGAGCCACGTTCGACGAGCTCGTGCTCGACGTGGCCGACCGCCTGCGGGGCGTCGTGCTCATCGGCCGCGACCGCGAGCTCATCGCCGAGGCCCTGCGGCGACACGCGCCCGATGTGCCCGTGATCGAGGTCGAGAGCGTAGAGACTGACCTCATGGACGCGGTCGCCCGGGCTGCGGCGTCGCTCGCCCGCGAGGGCGACACGGTGCTGCTGGCCCCCGCGTGCGCGTCCATGGACCAGTTCCGCAGCTACGCCCACCGCGGTGAAGCGTTCGCTGCGGCCGCCAGGCGCCTCACCCGCTCCTGACCGGACCTGGACCGCACCCTTCCCCACGCACCCCGCCTGAAGCGCGCACCAGGAGCAGCACCTCGTGAGCACCTCCACCGAACGTCGGCCCGCCGAGGCCCTGCGTCGTGTGCTGGAGCGTCCGCTCGCGTCGTACCAGCTCGTGCTCGGTGCCTCGGCGCTGCTCGTCGGGCTCGGCCTGGTCATGGTGCTGAGCTCGAGCTCGGTGCTGGCCTACCGCTCGGGTGGCAACTCCTACGGCATCGTCATCAAGCAGGGGCTGTTCGCGGTCCTCGGGCTCGGCGGGGCGTACATCGCCCTGAAGATGCCGCTGGCAGTCATCAAGAAGCTGGCGACGATCCTGCTCGTGGCCGTGCTGGGTCTCATGCTGCTGACCCTCGTGCCGGGCATCGGCGTCGAGGTCGGCGGCAACCGCAACTGGCTGCCGCTGGTCGGGGGCTTCCGGCTCCAGCCGTCGGAGTTCGCGAAGCTCGCCCTGATCATCTGGATCTCGGCGCTCTACGCCAACCGGCAGAAGGCGCTGCACGGTCGCCGCTCGACCCACGCGATGCTGATGCCGGTCCTGCCCGTGGCCGGCTTCGTCGCCGGCCTGGTGGTCCTGCAGAAGGACCTCGGCACCGCGCTCGTGCTGTTCGCCGTGATCTTCGGGATGCTCCTGGCGGTCGGGCTGCCGCGCAAGCTCGTCGCGAGCGGTGTCGCCCTGCTCGGCGTGGCCCTGGTCCTGCTGGTCGCCACGGCGCCGCACCGCATGGACCGCCTCATGAACTTCCTCGACCCGATGTCCGACCCCGATCGCACGGGCTACCAGGCCATCCACTCCATGATGGCGCTCGCCACGGGCGGCTTCTGGGGCGTCGGCCTCGGTGGCAGCCGCCAGAAGTGGGGCGCCCTGCCCAACGCGCACACCGACTTCATCCTGGCGGTCGTGGGCGAGGAGCTCGGCCTGTTCGGCACCCTCATCGTGCTGATCCTCTTCGTCGTGCTCGTCGTCACCGGGGTCCGCATCGCGCTGCGCACCAAGGACCAGTTCGCGCACTACCTCGCGATCGGCATCACGGTGTGGATCAGCGTCCAGGCCGCGATCAACATCGGCATGGTCCTCGGCCTGCTGCCCGTCATCGGCATCACGCTGCCCCTGATGTCGTACGGCGGGTCGAGCCTGCTCGTCACGATGACCGCACTCGGCCTGCTGGCCAGGTGCGCCCTGACCGAACCGGGCGCCGAGCGCGCCCTCGCCTCACGACAGCGGAAGGCACGATGAACGAGCGCCAGCGAGTGAACCATCGGATTGTCAGCGTGATGGCTCCGTATCGTTGCTGTTTCACGGGGGCGGCACGATGACCCTCAAGGTCCTGCTCGCCGGCGGTGGAACCGCCGGACACACCTCGCCCCTGCTCGCGACCGCGGAGGTGCTGCGCGAGTCCGGGGCGGAGGTCACGTGCCTCGGCACGCCGCGCGGTCTCGAGGTCACGCTGATCCCGCAGGCCGGCTACCCGCTCGAGCTCGTCCCGCCCGTGCCGCTGCCGCGCAAGCCCGGGGCCGACCTGGCGAAGGTGCCGGTCCGCCTGCGCCGCTCCGTGGCTGCCGCGCGCGAGATCATCGAGCGCGTGCAGCCCGACGTCGTGTGCGGGTTCGGCGGCTACGTGTCCGTCCCGGCCTACCTCGCTGCGCGCAAGCGCGTGCCGATCGTCGTGCACGAGGGCAACGCCCGGCCCGGCATCGCGAACAAGCTCGGTGCCCGCTTCACGACCCACGTCGCGACCAGCTTCCCCGACACGCACCTGCCGCACGCGAGGCTCATCGGCCTGCCGATCCGCCGGTTGATCTCGCAGCTCGACCGTGCCGCCCTGCGGGCCGAGGCCCGCGAGTTCTTCGGTCTCGACCCCGACCGCCCGACGCTGCTCGTGACCGGAGGGTCGCAGGGTGCCCGTCGCATCAACCTCGCGGTCTCCGGTGCTGCCCGCGAGCTCGCCGCGGCGGGCATCCAGGTGCTGCACGTGGCCGGTCGCGTCGAGGAGGCGCTGCCCGACCGCCGCGACGGCGACGCGCCGTACGTCGTCGAGGGCTTCGTCGACCGCATGGACCTCGCCTATGCGGCGGCCGACTTCATCGTGTGCCGCGCCGGAGCCAACACCGTCACGGAGGTCGCGGTCACGGGCCTGCCCGCCGCATTCGTCCCCCTGCCGATCGGCAACGGCGAGCAGGCCGTCAACGCCCACCCCGTCGTGCAGGCCGGCGGCGCCCTCCTGATCGACGACGAGGCCTTCACGTCGCGCTGGGTCGAGCAGGTCGTCGTGCCGCTGCTGAGCGACCACGACCGCCTGGCGACCATGAGCGACGCCGCCCAGCACGAGCTCCCGCGCGACGCCGACCGTCGCCTGGCCGAGATGGTGCTCGCCGCCGGGTCGTCGGCCGGGATCCCCTGATGCGCGTTCCCGTCCCGGAGGTCATCGAGCCCGCCTCGGCACTCCGCCACGTCCACCTCGTCGGCATCGGCGGCGCCGGTCTGTCCGCGATCGCCCGCCTGCTGCGGCAGCACGGGGTCGAGGTCAGCGGCAGCGACCAGGCGCGCTCGGCCATCACCCGAGCGCTCTCCGAGGAGGGCATCACGGTGCACCTCGGCCACCGTGCCGAGAACGTCGCCGGCGCCGACACCGTCGTGGTCTCCACCGCGGTGCGCGAGGACAACCCCGAGGTCGTCGCCGCCCGCGAGGCCGGGGTCCGGCTGTGGCCGCGCTCCGCGGGGCTCGCCTCGCTCATGGCGGGGCGCCGCACCACGGCGGTCGCCGGCACGCACGGCAAGACCACCACCACCGCGATGCTCACCTGCGCCCTCCTCGAGGCGGGTGTCGACCCCTCGTTCGCGATCGGCGCGGAGGTCGCCCGGCTGGGCACCAACGCCCGCCTCGGTGGCGGCCACGACCTGGTGGTCGAGGCCGACGAGTCCGACGGTGCCTTCCTCGTCTACCGCCCCGCGGGCGCGATCGTCACCAACGTCGACGCCGACCACCTCGACGTCTGGGGCACGCCGGAGGCCTACGCGGGTGCCTTCGAGGAGTTCGTCGGCACGGTGGGGGAGTTCCTCGTGCTTGACGTCGACGACGAGGGATCCGCCGCGCTGGTCGCGACGGGCACGGCTCGCGGGCTCGACGTCCTCACCTGCGGCTTCGGCGACCCGGCCGCCGACTGGCACGGCTCGGACCTGCAGATCTCGGCCGCCGGCACGCGTTTCACCGCGACCGGGCCGGGCGGTGCGCGGGTCGAGGTCGTCCTCGGGGTCGTCGGCGCCCACTACGCCCGCGACGCCCTGCTGGCGCTCGCGACGAGCCACCGGCTCGGTGCCGACCTCCTGGCCTCGGCCGCGGGCCTCGCCACCTACACAGGCGCGGCGCGGCGCATGCAGCTGCTCGGCGAGGCCGGCGGGGTCCGGGTGTACGACTCGTACGCCCACCACCCCACCGAGATCGCCGCCGACCTGGCCGCCGCGCGTGCCGTGGCCGGCGACGACCGCCTGGTCGTGGCCTACCAGCCGCACCTCGTGAGCCGCACCCGCATCTTCGGTCGGGCGATGGGCGCGGCCCTCTCGAGCGCCGACCGCGTGGTGGTCGCCGACCTCTACCTCGCTCGCGAGGATCCCGACCCCGCCGTCACGTCTGCACTCGTGGTCTCCGCCGTGGTCGGCACTCCCGCCAGCGAGGGCGGGCCGATCGACACGCTCGACACGGTGCTCGTCGACCTGGTGCGACCGGGTGACGTGCTGCTGACCCTCGGTGCCGGTGACATCACGACGGTCGGGCCGCGCGTGCTCGAGAGGCTCGGCGCCGCCCCCACCGGGGGCTGACGCCGATGTCCGACACCCGAGGCCTGTTCGGCCGGAGCCGCCGACAGGCGCGCCTGCACCGCGCGGTGCGCGTGCTGATCGTGCTCGTCGTGCTGCTGGTCCTCGGAGCCGGTGCGTGGGTGGTCGCGTTCTCGTCGCTCCTCGCGGCCGACGAGGTGGAGGTCACGGGCACCGAGCAGCTCAGCGAGGCCGAGGTCGAGGCCGCCGCCGACGTCCCGCTCGGCCGGCCGCTGGCGCGCCTCGACCTCGACGCGATCGAGGAGCGGGTGCGAACCCTGACCATGGTCGAGTCCGCGGAGGTCTCGCGCTCGTGGCCCGGGACCGTGACGATCCGCGTCACCGAGCGCACGGCCGTGGCCTGGATCGAGGCGCAGGGCGAGATCCGGGGCGTCGACCGCTTCGGAGCCGACTTCCGGTCGTTCGACGAGCCGCCCCAGCTCACCGAGATCCGCATCGAGACCAACGACCCGCGCGACCGCCAGCAGTCGCTGGAGGGTCTCGGGTCGGTCGTCTCGACCTTGCGGGAGAAGGCGCCCGACCTGCTGGCCCAGGTCGCGTACGGCGAGGCCGAGAGCCAGGACTCCGTGACGCTGCACCTCCTGGACGGTCGCAGCGTGCGGTGGGGGAGCTCGGAGGACTCCGAGCGCAAGCTCGAGGTCATCACGGCCCTGCTGGCGTCGGTGCAGGCCACCGAGTACGACGTCAGCGCCCCCGAGCAGCCCACCACGCGCGAGTGAGACGCAGACCCGCCAATCAGCGTGGGAGTGCTCGGCGTGTCGTCCCGATGCGGTCAGGCGCAGACACGTACCGTCGGACCAGCACGAGGTTGACATAACTATAACTCTCCACGTGAGGGTCACAGTTTAGGCCACCTCCCACCAGTCACTCGAACCCCAGCCGCACCTCCACCGCCTCGGTGGACATCGCCCGGAAGGAACACCATGGCGGTCCAGAACTACCTCGCCGTGATCAAGGTCGTCGGCATCGGCGGTGGCGGCGTCAACGCCGTCAACCGCATGATCGAGGTGGGGCTCAAGGGTGTCGAGTTCATCGCGATCAACACCGATGCCCAGGCACTGCTCATGAGCGACGCCGACGTCAAGCTCGACGTCGGCCGCGACTCGACCCGCGGGCTCGGCGCCGGCGCCAACCCCGACATCGGCAAGCGCGCCGCCGAGGACCACGCCGAGGAGATCGAGGCGGCCATCAAGGGCGCCGACATGGTCTTCGTGACGGCCGGCGAGGGCGGCGGCACGGGCACCGGCGGTGCGCCGGTCGTCGCGCGCATCGCCCGCTCGCTCGGCGCCCTCACGATCGGCGTCGTCACGCGGCCCTTCAAGTTCGAGGGTCGCAACCGCTCGGGCCAGGCCGACGCCGGCATCCAGGCGCTGCGCGAGGAGGTCGACACCCTCATCGTCATCCCGAACGACCGGCTGCTGTCGATCAGCGACCCGAACGTGAGCCTGCTCGACTCCTTCCGGCAGGCCGACCAGGTGCTGCACCAGGGCGTCTCGGGCATCACCGACCTCATCACGACGCCGGGCCTGATCAACCTCGACTTCGCCGACGTGAAGTCGGTCATGTCCGACGCCGGGTCGGCGCTGATGGGCATCGGCTCGGCCCGCGGTGAGCAGCGTGCCGCGGTCGCGGCCGAGATGGCCGTCTCGAGCCCGCTGCTCGAGGCCTCCATCGAGGGTGCGCGCGGCGTGCTGCTGTCGATCGCGGGCGGGTCCGACCTGGGTCTGTTCGAGATCAACGAGGCGGCCGGCCTGGTGGCCGACGCGGTGCACCCCGAGGCGAACATCATCTTCGGTGCGGTCATCGACGACGCGCTCGGCGACGAGGTCCGCGTGACCGTCATCGCCGCCGGCTTCGACGGCGGCGAGCCCAAGGTGCGCGACGCGTCGCAGCCGGCCCTGCTCAAGGAGGGTGGCGCTGCGGCGGCCGCTCCTGCAGCCGCTGCGGAGTCGACGCCCACCAAGGCGTCCGACTACCTCAAGCCCGACCCGCACCTGGACGGCCCGCTGGAGCCGGTGGAGGTCGAGTACGACGACGACCTCGACATCCCCGACTTCCTGCGCTGAGTGTTCCTCCGGCACGAGCGCCTGGCGCACGGGGTCGAGGTGGCGTTCACGGACGCCAGCCTCGACCTGCGTGACCCGGCGTCGTACCCGCGGCTGGCCCGCGAGCTCGGCGTCGAGACGGTCGGGGCCGTGCACCAGGTGCACGGCCGCACGGTCGCGACGCTCGGGGCCACGCTCCCGATCCGGGGCGGTGAGCTCGACGACGAGCTGACCGACGCCGACGCGGTGCTGGTCGACGCCCCGGGAGCCGCCGTCGCGCGCGCGGCCGACTGCGTGCCGATCGGCATCCTCGACCTCGACTCCGCCCGCGGGGCCGTCGTGCACGCGGGGCGCGTGGGGCTCGTGGCAGGCGTGGTGCCGGCTGCGGTCGACGCCCTGCGCGAGTCCGGGTCCGTGCGCCTGCGCGCCTGGGTGGGCCCGCGCGCCTGCGGTCGCTGCTACGAGGTGCCCGAGGCGATGGCGGCCGAGGTCGACGCTGCCGTGCCCGGCACCCGCTCACGCACGTCGTGGGACACCTCCGCGCTCGACATCGGTGCCGGGGTGATCTCCCAGCTGGAGGCGGCCGGGGTCGAGGTCGTCGACCTCGGCGGCTGCACGATCGAGGATCGCCGGCACCACTCGCACCGCCGTGACGGCGACGCCGCGGGCCGCCACGGGGTCGTGGTGGTCGTGCGATGAGCGACCGGCTCGAGGAGCTGCGGACCAACCTGGCCGCGGTCGAGGAGCGCATCGCTGCGGCCTGCGCCGACGCCGGACGCGACCGCTCGGAGCTCACGCTCGTGGTCGTCACCAAGACCTATCCCGCCGCCGACGTCGTGCTCCTCGCCGAGCTCGGCGTCACCGAGGTCGGCGAGAACCGTCACCCGGAGGCGGGGGAGAAGGCCGCGGCAGTGAGCGAGATGGGCGTCGACGCCGCCGTGCGGTGGCACTTCATGGGCGGTCTGCAGACCAACAAGGCCGGCGCCGTGGCGCGCTACGCGGACGTCGTGCACTCGGTCGACCGCGCGAAGCTCGTCGCGTCGCTCGGCCGCGGTGCCGTGGCCGCGGAGCGTGACCTCGAGGTCCTGCTGCAGGTCGACCTCGGCCCTGACTTCGACCAGCCCTCCGACGGCCGATCAGGCGCCGCCCCGGACGACCTCGCTGCCCTCGCCGACACGGTCGCCGCGACGGAGTGGCTCCGCCTCGGCGGGGTCATGACCGTGGCGCCGATCGGCATCGACCCGGTGCCGGTCTTCGAGCGCCTCGCGTCGATCGCCGAACGGCTCCGCGGTGACCACCCCGGCGCCACCACGATCTCGGCCGGCATGAGTGGCGACCTCGAGGCCGCCGTGGCCTCCGGCGCGACACACCTGCGTGTCGGGCGCGCGATCCTCGGCGAACGGGCACCGCTCGGGTAATGTCACTGATGTGATTTGAGTGAATTCTCAGGTCTCCACCACGAACCACGGTGCGGCCCCGCCGCACCACACACCTGAGGGGCAGTCATGGCTGGCGCAATGCGAAAGATGGGCGAGTACCTCGGCCTCGTCGAGCAGGCCGACTACGACGAGATGTACGACGAGGAGCCCACCCCGACCCGGGAGCGGGAGCCCCGTGCCGAGGTTGCGCCGTCGCGCCCTGCGCGCACGCCCGCCGTCATCCGGCCGGCTGCCGTCGCCAACATCGACGACCGTCGCCGCCGCGAGGTCGCGGCCGTCGGTTCCGACGTCACGCGCATCGAGACCGTCACGCCCCGCACGTTCAACGACGCACGCGTCGTCGGCGAGAACTTCCGCAGCGGCGTCCCGGTCATCATGAACCTGACCGAGCTGGACGACGCCGATGCCAAGCGCATGGTCGACTTCGGTGCCGGCCTGGTGTTCTCGGTGCACGGTGCCATCACGCGCGTCACCGCGGGCGTCTTCCTGCTCACCCCGGCGAATGTGGTGGTGTCCGACGAGGACAAGCAGCGCATCGCCGGCGGTGGCCTCTACGACCACAACTGACGCCGACGTATGCCTGCCGGCGTCGCCGACATCGTCCTGCTGGTCCTCTGGATCGCGATCGTCCTGCTCCTGGCGCGATTCGTCATCGAGTGGATCCAGGTCTTCGCACGCAACTGGGCGCCCCGTGGCTGGGTCGCCGTCCTGTGCGAGGGCATCTACGTCGTGACCGATCCGCCCCTGCGGGCGATCCGTCGTGTCATCCCCCCGCTGCGGCTCGGACAGGTCGCTCTGGACCTGTCTCCGCTGATCCTGCTGATCGTCATCCAGATCCTCATCAGCGTGGTGCGCGCCACCACCGTCTGAGTCACCAGTGGGACGGGTGTGGCAGGAGTGGCCGACCCACGGGTAGCGTAGGATCGATCGAAAGTCTCAACCCGACCCTGAGGTGAACTGATGCCCCTGACTCCCGAGGACGTGCGCAACAAGCGCTTTACGCCCGTGCGCCTGCGCGAGGGCTACGACATGGGCGAGGTGGACCAGTTCCTCGACGAAGTCGAGTCCGAGCTGGAGCGCCTGACCGTGGAGAACGACGAGCTGCGAGCGAAGGTGGCCGCGGCGTCGACCGGCGAGCCCACGGGACTCATCCCGCAGGTCGCTCCGCCCGTGCACGAGCCGCCGGCGCCCGCCGTCACCGCGCCCCCCGTCATCCCCGAGCCCACGCCGGCTCCCGAGCCGGCTCCGGTCGCGGCCGAGCCGGTCGCCACGCGAGCACCGTCGGTCGCCGACGCGTCCTCGGCTGCGGCGCGCCTGCTCGAGATCGCCTCGACCAACGCCGACCAGCTGATGGAGGCGGCGAAGGAGGAGGCCGACCGCATCGTGGGCGAGGCCCGTGCCAAGGCCGAGCGCCTCGAGACCGAGTCGCGTGGCAAGGCCGACCGTCTCGAGACCGACGCCCGCATCCGCGCGCAGAAGCTCGACGACGAGACCAAGCAGCGTCGCGAGCAGGCCCTCGCCAGCATCGAGCGCGAGCGCTACGAGGCCCAGCGCGAGGTCGAGCACCTGCGTGCCTACGAGCGCGAGTACCGCGCCCGTCTGAAGAACTACTTCCAGACGCAGCTCGAGCAGCTCGCGTCGTCGGACAACACCCCCGAGGCCAACGCGGCCCCGGCCGCCAACGGCAACGGCGTGAGCTCGAACCCGAGCAGCGCCCCCGCCGAGCCGCAGCCGCGCCGCATGCGCTCGCTGCTGGGTGACGACGACGTCTGAGCCGCACCAGGGTTGAACGACGAAGGGCCCCGACCAGCACTCGCTGGTCGGGGCCCTTCGTCGTTGCTGCTAGGCCTTCGTCACGGCGAACGCCAGGTCGATCTCGTCCTCGGTGAAGGTCAGGCCCTCGGCGTCGTCACGGGTCACCTCGGTCGCCAGGACCTCCTCGGCGATCTCCGTGCCGTGCACGGCGAACGCGTCGGTGACAGCGTCCGAGCCGTTCCAGCGCAGCGTGATGCGGTCGGTGATGTCGAAGCCGGAGGACTTGCGGGCCTCCTGCACGGCGCGGATGACCTCGCGGGCCAGCCCGGCGCGGCGCAGGTCGTCGTCGAGCTCGAGGTCGAGCGCGACCGTCTCACCCTGGTCGTTGACGACCGACCAGCCCTCGCGAGGACGCTCCGAGATGATGACGTCGTCGAGGGTGATCTCGACGGTGTCGCCGTCGACCTCGACCGTCGCGGGGCCACCGGCCTGCAGCGTCGTCGCCAGCGCCGTCGGGTCGGCGGCGGCGATGGCCTCCGCGACGCGGGGCGTCTGCTTGGCGAAGCGCTTGCCCAGCGCGCGGAAGTTGCCCTTGACGGAGTGGTCGACCAGGGCGCCGCCGTCCTCGCCGAGCGCGTCGAGGCGGCCGATGTTGAGCTCCTCGCAGACCTGGGCGCGCAGGTCCTCGCCCAGCGCACGCCAGGCGGAGGACGCCACGAGCGCACGGCGCAGGGGCTGGCGGACCTTGGCCTTCGCCTCCGCCCGGGCCGCGCGTCCGAGCTCGGTGATGCGCCGGGCCAGGTGCACGCGGGCGTCGAGGCCCTCGACGACCAGGCTCGGGTCGGCGACCGGCCACGCCGCCAGGTGCACCGAGCTGGTCGCGGACGGGTCGACCGGCCGCACGACGTCCTGCCAGACGCGCTCGGTGATGAACGGGACGAGCGGGGCCATGAGACGGGTCAGGACGTCGATCGTCTCGTGCAGCGTCGCGAGCGCGGCGGGGTCGCCGGCCCAGAAGCGGCGCCGCGAGCGACGGACGTACCAGTTCGAGAGGTCGTCGACGAAGCGCGCGATGCGGGCGCCCGCCGACTGCGTGTCGAACTGCTCGAGGTCGGTCGTGACGTCGGCGGTCAGCACCTGCAGCTGCGAGAGCACCCACTGGTCGAGCACGTCGCGGTCGGCCGGGGCCGGCGCGTCCTGCCCCGGCGACCAGTCGGCCGCACGCGCGTAGAGCACGTGGAAGGCGACCGTGTTCCAGTACGTCAGGAGCACCTTGCGCACGATCTCGGTGAGGGTGACGTGGCCGATGCGGCGCGCCGACCACGGCGAGCCGGAGCACGCCATGAACCACCGCAGGGCATCGGCGCCGTGCTCGTCCATCAGCGGCATGGGCAGCAGGATGTTGCCGAGGTGCTTGCTCATCTTGCGGCCGTCCTCGGCCAGCAGGTGGCCCAGGCACACGACGTTCTCGTAGGACGACTTGTCGAACACGAGCGTGCCGACGGCCATCAGCGAGTAGAACCAGCCGCGGGTCTGGTCGATCGCCTCGCAGATGTACTGGGCCGGGTAGGCGCGCTCGAACTTCTCGACCGAGCCGGGGGCGTGGGGGTAGCCCCACTGGGCGAAGGGCATCGAGCCGGAGTCGAACCAGACGTCGATGACCTCGGGCACGCGGCGGTACGTGCCGGACTCGCCTTCGACCTCGAAGGTCACGTCGTCGATGTACGGGCGGTGCGGGTCGAGATCGGCCAGGTCGCGGCCGGTCAGCTCCGAGAGCTCGGCGAGCGACTGGACGCACACGACCTTCGACGGGTCGGCGTCGTTGCGCCAGATCGGCAGGGGAGTGCCCCAGAAGCGCGACCGCGACAGCGACCAGTCCATGTTGTTGTCGAGCCAGTCGCCGTAGCGGCCGTGCTTGATCGTCTCCGGGAACCAGGACGTGGCCTCGTTCTCGGCGAGCAGCTGGTCCTTGATCTGCGTCGTGCGGATGTACCAGGCCGGCAGCGCGTAGTACATGAGCGGCGTGTGGCAGCGCCAGCAGTGCGGGTACGAGTGCTCGTAGTCGAGCTTGGCGTGCAGCAGGCCACGCGACTTCAGGTCGGCGACCAGGGTGGCGTCGGCCTCCTTGAAGAACGCGCCACCCACGAGGGGCACGTCGGCCTGGAAGTGGCCGTCGGCCTCGATCGGGTTGACGACCGGCAGGCCGTACGCCTTACAGACCGCCATGTCCTCGGCGCCGAACGCGGGGGACTGGTGCACGAGGCCCGTGCCGTCGTCGGTCGTGACGTACTCGGCGAGCACGACGTAGTGCGCGTCGGGCACCTCGACGAGCTCGAAGGGACGCTGGTAGGTCCAGCGCTCCATGTCGCGGCCCGTGAAGGTCTCCTCGACGGTCCATCCCTCGCCGAGGGCGCTCGCCACGAGTCCCTCGAAGACGATCGCGCGATCGTCGCCGTTGCTGGCGACGGCGTAGGTGTAGTCGGGGTGCACCGCGACCGCCGTGTTGGACACGAGCGTCCACGGGGTGGTGGTCCAGACCAGCAGGTCGGTGCCGGCGTGCGGGCCGCTCGTGAGCGGGAAGCGCACGTAGACCGACGGGTCCACGATCGTCTCGTAGCCCTGCGCCAGCTCGTGGTCGGACAGCGTGGTGCCGCAGCGGGGGCAGTACGGGGCGACGCGGTGGTCCTCGACCAGCAGGCCCTTGTCCCAGATCTGGCGCAGCGCCCACCAGACGCTCTGCACGTACTCGGGGTCCATGGTCCGGTAGGGGTGGGCCATGTCGGTCCAGTAGCCCATGCGGTCGGTCATGTCCTCGAACTGGCCGACGTTGCGCAGCACGGCCTCGCGGCACTTCGCGTTGAACTCCGCGATGCCGTACGCCTCGATGTCGGGCTTGCCGTTGAAGCCCAGCTCCTTCTCGACCGCGATCTCGACCGGGAGGCCGTGGCAGTCCCAGCCGGCCTTGCGCTCGACCAGGTGCCCCTGCATCGTCTTGAAGCGCGGGAAGACGTCCTTGAAGACGCGGGCCTCGACGTGGTGCGTGCCCGGCACGCCGTTGGCGGTCGGGGGTCCCTCGTAGAACGTCCAGCGGGGCGCGTCGGCCCGCTCGGACAGGCTCGCGGCGAAGGTGCCCTGCTGCTCCCAGAGGTCGAGGATCTCGCGCTCCAGCCCCGGGAGGTCGATCTGTGCAGGAACCGCGCGATAGCGGGTGGCGGAACCGGTGTCGGGCGAGGCGGGAGAGGTCACACGCGCGATTCTACGGAGCGGTGCTCGGAGCCCGACGGGGAGCCGAGTTGCCAGGGTTGGCGCAGGCTTCTACTGTTCGGCGCATGCCGAAGACGACGCTCCTGGTCCGCAGCGACGAGGACCCCTGGTCCGATGCCGAGCTGGCCGAGGTCAAGACCGAGCTGGAGGCCGATCGCGATCGTCTGCGCGGCGAGCTCGAGCAGACCGCCCGCGACCTGCAGGACATCCTCGACGACGGGGTCGAGGGTGCGGGCAACGACCAGGCCGACGTCGGCTCGAAGGGCCTCGAGCGCGACGCCGAGATGTCCCTCGCGGCCAACCAGCGCGAGCTGCTCTACCAGACCGAGAAGGCGCTCGACCGCCTCGCCGACGGCACGTACGGCAAGTGCGAGTCCTGTGGCGAGCCGATCGGCAAGAACCGCCTGATGGCCTTCCCGCGCGCCACCTTGTGCATCCCGTGCAAGCAGCGCGAGGAGCGTCGCTGAGCACGGAGGCCCCCGGGGGCAGCGGTGCCGGCGCGAGAGGGTCGCACCGACGCCTGCTGATCGGCTTCGCCATCGGGGTCGTGGCCGCCTGGGCGATCGACCAGCTCACCAAGGTCTGGGCCGTCGCCCGGCTCGAGGACGGCGACCCGATCCGCCTGGTGCCCGACGTCCTGGAGCTGCGCTTCCTGCGCAACGGCGGAGCGGCGTTCGGTCTCGGCGACTCCATGACGATCGTGCTGACGCTCATCGCGATCGGCGTCGCGGTCATGGTCATCCGGCTCGCACCGCGTCTGCAGGACCGCGGGTGGACCGTCGCCCTCGGTCTGCTGCTCGCCGGAACCACGGGCAACCTGACCGACCGGCTCCTGCGCGAGCCCGAGCCGCTGCACGGGCACGTGGTCGACTTCATCGACTACGGCGGGCTCTTCGTCGGGAACGTCGCCGACATCTACCTGACCGTCGCGGCGGTGCTGATCCTGTGGCAGTCCTGGAAGGGCGTGGGCCTGGACGGGCTCACCGACACGCAGCGCGGCGCCAAGACCCTGCACCGGGCCTCGGACGACGATGCGGACACCGACGGTCCGAGCGTGGGCGATCATCGGGGAGAATGACCCCGTGAGCGAACACAGGGTGATCTCCGTCCCCGAGGGTCTCGAGGGAGAACGGGTCGACGTCGCCCTGGCGCGACTGCTCGGTCTGTCGCGCTCCCGCGCCGCCGAGCTGGTCGCCGACGGTCACGTCGTGCTCGACGGCTCGGCGCCCGCGAAGTCCGACCGCGTCTGGGAGGGCGCGATGCTGGAGGCCACGATCCCGACCGTCGCCCCGGTGCAGGTCGAGGCCATCCCGGTCGACGACCTGACGATCGTCTTCGAGGACGACGACCTCGTGGTGGTCGACAAGCCCGTCGGCGTCGCCGCCCACCCGGGTGTCGGCTGGACCGGTCCGACCGTGCTCGGCGCGCTCGCGGCCCGGGGCTACCGCATCTCGACCTCGGGCGCCCCCGAGCGTCAGGGGATCGTGCACCGGCTCGACGTCGGCACGAGCGGCCTCATGGCGGTCGCGAAGTCCGAGCACGCCTACACCGTGATGAAGCAGTACTTCCGCGACCGGGTGGTCGAGAAGACCTACCACGCGCTCGTGCAGGGCCACCCCGATCCGCACACCGGCACGATCGACGCCCCGATCGCCCGGCACCCCAAGCACGACTTCAAGTTCACGGTGCGGGCCGACGGCCGCCCGAGCATCACCCACTACGACACGCTCGAGGCGCACCGCTACGCCTCGCTGCTGACCGTCAAGCTCGAGACGGGTCGCACGCACCAGATCCGCGTGCACCTCAGCGCGCTCAAGCACCCGTGCGTCGGCGACCCGCTGTACGGCGCCGACCCCACGCTCGCCAAGAAGGTGGGCCTCGAGCGCCAGTGGCTGCACGCGGTCGGCCTCGGCTTTGTCCACCCCCGCACCGGCGAGCCCGTCGACCTGCTGTCGGACTATCCCGCCGACCTCCAGCACGCGCTCGACACCATCCGCGACCTGGACTGAGCGACTCGGCCGCGTCGGCTGACCGCGGTCGTCTGAACGCTCTGGTCGGATCCGACAAGCGGCAAGGACAGCGGCGGAGGGGTGACGTCGTGCCCGCGCGCTGCCGGGCGACGGAACTCGAGGGGTCGTGGTTGCTGTGGCAACCGCATTCCCTCGACTTTCGTCGTCGGAGGCGGGGAATGAGGCTTTTCGGTGGCTGGAGCTGCCGCAACGCATCATCGCCGGTCCGCCCCGCCGTGTGGTCCGTGGCCGCTTGTCGGATCCACGAGCAGCGGTCGGATCCCGGCCCCGCCTCGACCCCGACCCCGCCCCCGCCAACCGTGCTCCGCGGAATCCACCCCGAAACCGCAGGAAACTGTCCGCGCACTGCGGCAGTCTGTCCGTATGGCTGACATGATCCGCGCGACCGGACTGGTCAAGCGCTACAAGAACACCACCGCCCTGGCCGGGCTCGACCTCGTCGTGCCCGAGGGCACCGTGCTGGGCCTGCTGGGCCCGAACGGTGCGGGCAAGACCACGGCCGTGCGCATCCTCGCCACGTTGCTGAGGCCTGACGAGGGCTCTGCCGAGGTGGCGGGCATCGACGTCCTGGCCGACCCGATGGGAGTGCGGGCCCGCATCGGCCTGTCGGGCCAGTACGCGGCCGTCGACGAGCACCTGACCGGGTTCGAGAACCTGGAGATGGTCGGGCGGCTCTACGGGATGAGCCGGCAGAAGGCCTCGGCGCGGGCGCGTGACCTGCTCGACCGGTTCGCGCTCAGTGACGCCGGCGACCGCCCGTCCAAGACCTACTCCGGCGGCATGCGTCGGCGTCTCGACCTCGCGGGGGCGCTCGTCGCCGAGCCGCCCGTGCTGATCCTCGACGAGCCCACCACGGGCCTCGACCCGCGCAGCCGGCAGCAGATGTGGAGCGTCATCCGCGACCTCGTCTCCGACGGCACCACGCTGCTGCTCACCACGCAGTACCTCGAGGAGGCCGACCTCCTGGCCGACGACATCGTCGTGATCGACCAGGGCAAGGAGATCGCCCGGGGCACCGCCGACGAGCTGAAGTCGCACACCGGTGGCGAGCGCATCGAGGCCGTCGTGGCCGACGTGGCGAGGCTCGACGACGCCGCGCGGGCGCTCGCCGGTGTGGCCCACGGCGAGGTGCAGCGCGACGCCGCACGACGCTCCGTCACGGCCGCCGTCGAGGACGACGGTGCGGGCCGGCTGATGCAGGCGCTGCAGGCGCTCCGCGACGAGGGCGTCGAGCTGCTCGACGTCGGACTGCGGCGGCCGACCCTCGACGACGTGTTCCTGACCCTGACCGGACGTGCCGCCGAGGACGACGCGTCCGACTCCGAGACCGAGGAGGTCCGCTCATGAGCACCACCCGCACGAGCCCCCTGCGCGTCGCGACCGACGGCTGGGTCGTGGCCAAGCGCAACGTCATCAAGATCAAGCGGGTCCCCGAGATCCTGGTCTTCGTCCTGCTCTCGCCGATCATGTTCGTGCTGCTGTTCGCCTACGTGTTCGGCGGCGCGATCGACGCCGGCGCCGGGCTCGACTACAAGGAGTTCCTGATCGGTGGCATCTTCGCCCAGACGGTGGTGTTCGGTGCCACCTTCACCGGCGCGGGTCTGGCCGAGGACATGCAGAAGGGCATCATCGACCGCTTCCGGTCGCTGCCGATGTCGCGCTCGGCGGTCCTGGTCGGCCGCACCACCAGCGACATCATCTACAACGTGCTGTCGCTGGTCATCATGGCGCTGACCGGCCTGCTGGTCGGCTGGCGGGCGCGCGAGGGCGTGCTCGACACCCTGGCGGCGTTCGCGCTGCTGATCCTGTTCGCCTACGCGATCAGCTGGGTCATGGGCTACATCGGGCTGCTCGTGCCGAGCGTCGAGGTCATCAACAACGCCTCGTTCCTCGTCATCATGCCGCTGACCTTCGTGTCCAACGCCTTCGTGCCGCTGGAGTCCTTCCCGAACGGCCTGCGCACGGTCGTGGAGTGGAACCCGGTCTCGGCGGTCACCCAGGCGGTGCGCGAGCTCTTCGGCAACACCTCGGCCGCCGTGCCGGTGCCCGACGCGTGGTCGATGCAGAACCCCGTGCTCTACACGCTGATCTGGGTCGCCCTCATCCTGGTGGTCTTCGTGCCGCTGTCGGTGCGCCAGTACCGCATCGCCAGCAGCCGCTGAGGTCCCCGCAGGAGGCCACGGGTTCGCAGGTGGCCTCCTGCGCGGGCACGGGGAGCGGCGGGGGTGCTGCCACAATGGCGACATGAGTGTGGTGCGCCAGTCCGAGAAGCTGAGAGACGTCCTCTACGACATCCGGGGACCCGTCAGCGCCCGAGCCGCCCGGCTCGAGACCGAGGGGCACCGCATCCTCAAGCTCAACATCGGCAACCCGCAGCCGTTCGGCTTCGACGCGCCGGCCGAGATCCTGCAGGACGTCATCGCCGGGCTGCCGGGCTCGGCGGGCTACTCCGACTCCCGCGGCATCCAGTCCGCGCGTCGCGCCGTGGTGCACCACTACCAGCTCATCGAGGGCTTCCCCCCGCTCGACATCGACCAGGTGTGGATCGGCAACGGCGTCTCGGAGCTCATCCAGATTGCTCTGCAGGCGCTGCTCAACAACGGCGACGAGGTGCTGATCCCGGTCCCGGACTACCCGTTGTGGACCGCGGTCACGAACCTGGCCGGCGGAACCCCGGTGCACTACCGCTGCGACGAGGACAACGACTGGAACCCCGACCTCGACGACCTCGAGGCGAAGATCACCGACCGCACCCGCGCGATCGTCGTGATCAACCCGAACAACCCGACCGGCGCGGTCTACAGCCAGCAGACGCTCGAGCGCATGGTCGAGCTCGCCCGCAAGCACGACCTCGTGCTGATGGCCGACGAGATCTACGACAAGATCCTCTACGGCGACGCGGTGCACCACGCCCTGGCCACGCTCGCGCCCGACGTCCTGACGCTGACCTTCAACGGCCTGTCGAAGGCGTACCGCGTGTGCGGCTACCGGGCCGGGTGGCTCGCCGTGACCGGACCGCTGGAGCGCGCCCGCGACTACCTCGAGGGCATCACGCTGCTGGCCTCGATGCGGCTGTGTCCCAACGTGCCGGCGCAGAACGCGATCCAGGTGGCGCTCGGCGGCTACCAGTCGATCCGCGAGCTGATCCTGCCCGGCGGACGCCTGCTCGAGCAGCGCGACACCGCAGTGTCCGAGCTGCGCAAGATCCCGGGCGTCTCGGTCGTGGAGCCGCGCGGCGCGCTGTACGTCTTCCCGCGGCTGGACCCCGAGGTGCACCAGATCAAGGACGACCAGCAGTTCGCCCTCGACCTGCTGGAGTCGGAGAAGATCCTCATCACCCAGGGGACCGGGTTCAACTGGCCCGACCCCGACCACCTGCGCATCGTCACGCTGCCGTGGTCGCGCGACCTGGCCGAGGCCATCGGCCGGCTCGGCGAATTTCTGTCGACCTACCGACAGACCTGACACCCGAGCCCTACCATGGGCCAGGGGAGGGACGACCCGAGAAAGCACCCGTGAACCAGCCTGTGAACGCCGACGACCTGATCCTGCGACGCGCCTTGATGGCGTTGGACGAGCCGCAGGACACCGAGTCGCGCCTGCACGACACCGACCCGGGTCGCCATGCGGCCCCGGCGGACCTCGCGCGCACCCCCGCGCCCGCCCCGACCAACGGGGCACGACGGGCCGGTGAGCCCGTCGTCGACGGCGAGGTCGATCGCCTCCGCGCCGAGCTGGACGGCATGCGCCGGGCCGAGACCGACCTGCACGCCCAGCTCGCGCGGGTGCGCGGCGAGGCGGCCGACCTCCGCTCACGTCTCGACGAGCGCGACGGCGACCTGCAGCGTGCCCAGACCGCGATGGTCGACGGCGGTGCGGCCGTCGACAGCGTCCAGCGCCTCCTCGACGAGCGGGAGTCGCTCCTGGTCGACCGCGACGCCCAGATCCGTGCGCTCCGGGCCGAGCTGGACACCCAGCAGGCCGGCGCCACGGCGGGCTCCCACGAGCTCGAGGACCTCCGCGTCCGACTGGCCGACCGCGAGCGTCGGCTCGCCGACCAGCAGGAGCAGATCGAGGACCTCCGCGCCCGGCTCGGCGACCGTGAGCGGCGGATGGCCGAGCAGCAGACCGTGCTCGCCGAGCTGCGCTCGGGCGACACCGACCGCGAGGCCGTCGTGGCCGAGCTCCGCGCCGACCTCGCCCGCCGTGCCGAGGTCGTCAGCACCCTGCGCACCGAGGTGCAGCAGCGCGACACCCGCATCTCCGAGCTCATCGCGCAGGCCGGCCGGGCCGACCAGGTCACGGCCGACCTGACCCGCTCGCGCGACACGATCGCCGACCTCGAGTCGCGGGTCGGCGTGCTGCTGCGGACGCTGTCCGACCGCGAGGACGACCTCACCGACGCCACCCGCCGACTCCGCGAGGTGGACGACCTGCGGGCCCAGCTCGCCACGCGCGACGTCCAGATCCACACCGTCGAGCGGCACCTCTCGGAGTCCGAGCGCCGCAGCTCGGCCGAGATCGCCGAGCTGCAGAACCTGCTGCTCGCCACGGAGGAGCGGCACGCGGCCGAGGTCGCCGCCGTCGTGGCCGACTTCGAGGCGATGCGTCGGGCATGAACGCCCGGTCGGCGCCCGCCGCAGGCGTGGCGCCCGCATCCCGTCAGTGGCCTCGACTAGGCTGACACCCTTGCCGTGAGCCCCGCCGCGACCACCGTCGCGCGCCAGTGTCGAGGAGGCCGTCCACGCGATGCCGAGTGACTCGTCCTTCGTGCACCTGCACGTCCACACCGAGTACTCGATGCTCGACGGAGCGTCCTTGCTGGACGGCCTGTTCGAGCGCACCGCCGGACTCGGCATGCCGGCCATCGCGATGACCGACCACGGCAACCTCCACGGCGCCTACGACTTCTGGTCGAAGGCGCGCCAGCACGGGGTCAAGCCCATCATCGGCCTCGAGGCGTACCTCACGCCCGGCACGCACCGCTCCGAGCGGCGCCGGGTCCGCTGGGGCAAGGGCGACTCCGAGGAGGAGGGCGGCAACGACGTCTCGGGCGGTGGCTCGTACACCCACATGACGATGCTCGCCACGAGCACCGAGGGCATGCACAACCTGTTCCGCATGTCGTCGCGCTCGAGCCTCGAGGGCTACTACTTCAAGCCGCGCGCCGACCGCGAGCTGCTCAACCAGTACGCCAAGGGCATCATCGCCACCACGGGCTGCCCGTCGGGCGAGATCCAGACCCGCCTGCGCCTGCGCCAGTACGCCGAGGCCCGGGCCGCCGCAGCCGAGTTCCAGGACATCTTCGGCAAGGAGAACTTCTTCCTCGAGCTGATGGACCACGGCCTCTCGATCGAGAAGGTCGTGCGCGACGACCTCCTGCGCCTCGGCAAGGAGCTCGGCATCCCGCCGGTGGCGACCAACGACTCGCACTACAACAACCCCGAGGACGCCGACGCCCAGGAGGCGCTGCTCTGCGTCAACTCCGGCAGCCGCCTCTCCGAGCCCACGTACGCGCAGGGTGGCAAGCGCTTCGCCTTCGACGGCGGTGGCTACTACATCAAGTCGGCCCAGGAGATGCGTTCCCTCTGGGAGGACTCCTACGGCATGAAGGAGGCGTGCGACAACACGCTCCTGATCGCCGAGCGCTGCGACATGGAGTTCAGCGAGAACACCGGCGGCTACATGGCCAAGGCCGACGTCCCGGCAGGCCACGACGAGGAGTCCTGGTTCGTCGAGGAGGTGTGGCGAGGCATCGAGGCCCGCTACCCCGGTGACGCGCTCACCGACGCCGTCCGCGCGCGCGTCGAGATGGAGCTCGACGTCATCAAGACCAAGGGCTACTGCGGCTACTACCTCGTGGTCGCCGACTTCATCAACTGGTCGAAGGAGAACGGCATCCGCGTCGGCCCGGGTCGTGGCTCAGGCGCCGGCTCCATCGCGGCGTACGCGCTGCGCATCACCGACCTCTGCCCGTTGACCCACGGCCTGATCTTCGAGCGGTTCCTCAACCCCGAGCGCCCGTCGATGCCCGACTTCGACATCGACTTCGACGAGCGTCGCCGCGGCGAGGTCATCAACTACGTCTCGCGCAAGTACGGCTCGGAGCGCGTCGCGCAGATCGCCACGTTCGGCCGCATCAAGTCCAAGCAGGCCATCAAGGACGCCACGCGCGTGCTCTCCTACGACTTCCCGCTCGGCGAGAAGATCACCAAGGCGCTGCCCGCCGACATCATGGGCAAGGGCGTGCCGCTCGGCGACCTCTTCAACGACCAGCACGCGCGCTACAACGACGCCAAGGAGTTCCGCGAGATGCACTCGCAGGACGCCGAGGTCCGCACGATCTACGACACCGCGCTCGGCCTCGAGGGCCAGATCCGCCAGTGGGGCGTGCACGCGGCCGGCGTCATCATGAGCAGCGAGCCGCTCATCGACATCGTGCCCATCATGCGGCGCGACCAGGACGGCGCGATCATCACGCAGTTCGACTACCCGATGTGCGAGGCGCTCGGGTTGGTCAAGATGGACTTCCTGGGCCTGCGCAACCTCACGGTCCTCGACGACGCCCTCGAGAACATCCGCCTGAACCGGGGCGAGGAGGTCGTGCTCGAGGAGCTGGAGTTCACCGACCAGGCCACCTACGACCTGCTGTCCCGCGGCGACACGCTCGGGGTCTTCCAGCTCGACGGCGGTCCGATGCGTGCCCTGCTGCGCAGCATGCGCCCCGACAAGTTCGAGGACATCTCGGCCGTCGGTGCCCTCTACCGTCCGGGCCCGATGGGCGCCGACTCGCACAACAAGTACGCGCGGCGCAAGAACGGTCGCGAGCCGATCGAGCCCATCCACCCCGAGCTCGAGAAGCCGCTCGAGACGGTCCTGGGCGAGACGTACGGCCTGATCGTGTACCAGGAGCAGGTCATGGAGATCGCTCAGGTGCTGGCGGGGTTCAGCCTGGGCCAGGCCGACAACCTGCGTCGCGCCATGGGCAAGAAGAAGAAGTCCGAGCTCGACAAGCAGTACGCCGGGTTCCAGGGCGGCATGCTCGAGCGCGGCTACTCCCAGCAGGCCATCACGGCGCTGTGGGAGATCCTGCTGCCGTTCTCCGACTACGCCTTCAACAAGGCCCACTCCGCCGCCTACGGCGTCATCAGCTACTGGACCGCCTACCTCAAGGCCAACTACCCGGCCGAGTACATGGCGGCACTCCTCACGAGCGTGCGCGGCGACAAGGACAAGTCCGCCATCTACCTCAGCGAGTGCCGCCGCCTCGGCATCCAGGTGCTGCCGCCCGACGTCAACGAGTCGCAGGCCAACTTCGCCTCGGTCGGCACCGACATCCGCTTCGGCCTGACCGCCATCCGCAACGTCGGCGAGAACGTCGTCGGCGGCATCATCGAGGCGCGCGAGGAGAAGGGCGCGTACGTCGACTTCGCCGACTTCCTCGACAAGGTGCCGCTCACGGTCTGCAACAAGCGCGTGCTCGACTCGCTCATCAAGGCCGGGGCGTTCGACTCGATGAAGCACGGCCGCCGTGCGCTGGTCACGATCGCCGAGGAGGCCGTCGACCAGCACCTCGACCTCAAGCGCAACGCCGCGATCGGTCAGGACTCCCTGTTCGGCGGGCTCGACGACGACTCCGGTGGCGGCGTCACGATCACGATCCCGCCCGTGCCGGAGTGGGACAAGACCCAGCTGCTGGCGTTTGAGCGCGACATGCTCGGCCTGTACGTCTCCGACCACCCGCTGCTGGGGCTCGAGCACGTGCTCCAGGCCAGCCGCGACGTCTCGATCGTCGACCTGGTCACCGACACCGAGCGGGCCGACGGCTCGATGGTCAAGCTCTGCGGACTCATCACCGGGGTCCAGCGACGCCTGTCCAAGAAGGGCGACACGTGGGCCTCGGTCACGATCGAGGACCTCGAGGGCTCGATCGAGGTCATGGTCTTCCCGGCCGCCTACGCGCTGGCGGCAGACGTGCTCCGCAACGACACCGTGGTCGCGGTCAAGGCCCGCGTGCGGCGCAAGGACGAAGGCATCGACCTGATGGCCACCGAGGTCACGATGCCGGCCATGAGCACCGGCGGCAGCGAGATGCCCATCGCCGTCACCATGCCGGTGGCACGCTGTACCGCAGACATGATCGCGCGATTCAAGCAGGTTCTCGGTGCCCACCCCGGGGCGAGCGAGGTGCACCTGCGCCTCGTCGGCTCCTCGGGCACCCGTGTCATGCGCCTGGACAAGGCCTATCGCGTGACGCAGTCGTCGGCGCTCATCGCCGACCTCAAGGAGCTCCTCGGCCCGAACTGTCTCGCATGAGGTGGCCGCTGACCGCGCTCGTCACGACGGTGCTCGCCGGTGTCGCCGGCGCCGTGGCCTGGTCGCAGATCGCCGACCCGGCGCGCTGGACCGTGGCCGAGCAGGGGCTGCAGATGGACCAGGTGGCCGTCGCGGCCCAGTTCGGCGTCACGCTGACCTTCGTGTTCGTCGCCGTCGTCGGAGGCCTGGTGCTCGGGTTCCTGCTGGGCGTGCTGGCCCGACCGGTGTCGTGGCCGCTCGTGCCGATCGCTGCGGTCGCCGGCGTGGTCGCCACCCTCATCAGCTGGCAGCTCGGCCTGTTGTGGGGCCCGCCCGATCCCAGCTCGGTCACCGGACTGGCGCAGGGCGACACCGTGCCCGACGTCCTCGCCCTGACGTTCCCGGCGGCATTCCTCGCCTGGCCCATCGCGACCATCGCCGGGCTGCTGCCCGGTGTCGCGCTCAACCCGGCGGCCCGTGCCGAGGCGAAGGACGACGAGCTCCGGTGGCAGGCGGCCGTCTCAGCGGCCGATGCCCGCCACGATCCCTTCGGTGAGGGCGATCAGGTCCGTCGCTGACAGCTCGAGGTCGAGCCCGCGCCGGCCTCCGGAGACCAGCACGGTGTCCCAGAGCTCGGCCGTCTCGTCGACGACCGTGCGGTGCCGTCGCTTCTGGCCGAGCGGCGAGATGCCGCCGAGCACGTAGCCGGTGGCCCGCTGGGCGGCGCTCGGGTCGGCCATCGAGGCCCTCTTGCCGCCGAGGGCGGCTGCGGCAGCCTTGAGGTCGACCGTGCAGCTGACCGGCACGACGGCGACGGCGAGCGCGCCGTCGACGTCGATCATGAGGGTCTTGAAGACCCGGTCGGGGTCGATCCCGAGCGCCTCGGCCGCCTCCAGGCCGTACGACGTCGCGCGCGGGTCGTGCTCGTACGTGTGCAGCGTGTGAGCGACCCCCGCAGCGCGGACCGCCTCGGTGGCCGGGGTGCCGGTGCTCGTCATACGGGCTCCTCCGTGCGGGGCCGCTCGATGCCCCAGCGGACGGCGAGCCCGAGCACGAGGGCCCAGAACGCGCCGCCGACGCCCAGGATCGTCAGCCCGGAGGCGGCGACCAGGAAGGCGACGGCCGAGCTGGTGCGGTGCTCGGCGTCGTCGAGGGCGCCCTTGAGCGCCGCGGCGAAGGCCGCGAGCAGGGCGAGCCCCGCGACGGACTCGACGATCCCGGGGGCGGCGGCCTCGGAGAGCGCCACCAGGGCTCCGGACAACGGTCCAAGCACGAGGTACGCGATGCCGGCCGTAGCCGCCGCGATCCAACGGCGATCTCTCGGGCCGGCACCGTCTCCCGCGGTCAGGGCTGCCGACAGGGCCGCGAGGTTCATCGCGTGCCCGCCGAGCGGAGCGACCACCGCGGTGCCCGCACCCGCCGCCACCATGCTCGGCGTCCAGGGCACGCGGTAGCCGTAGGACGACATCACGGCCACGCCCGGGATGTTCTGCGACGCCATCGTCACGACGGTCAGCGGCACGGCGATACCGACGACGGCGGCCACGGTGAACGTCGGCGAGGTCCAGGTCAGGGCGGGCACCAGCTCGCTGCGCGGCACGGACGCCCCGGAGGCCGCGAGGTCGGTCGCCATGACGACGAGGGCGACACCGAAGGCGATCGGCACGGCCCAGGTCGGGACCCAGCGGGTCGCCAGCAGCCAGACGACGAGGATCGGGGCGATCAGGGCGGGGGAGTCGGCCACGGCGACGAACGGGGCGAGGCAGAGCTGCAGCAGGACCCCGCCGAGCATCGCCTGGGCCAGGGGCACCGGGATGCGCCCGATGAGGCGACCGAGGGCCGGGACCAGGCCGGTCAGCGCGAGGAGCACGCCGGTGACGAGGAAGGCGCCGACCGCGGCGGCCCAGCCGCCCTCGACGGTCCCGGTGCTCACGAGCAGGGCGGCGCCGGGCGTCGACCACGCGAACGACAGCGGCAGGCGGGTCCAGGTGGCCAGCACGAGCATCACGAGACCGAACACGAGGCACAGCGCCAGCAGGCCGCTGGCCGCCTGCGCCTGGTCGGCCCCGACGGCCCGCAGACCCGCGATCACGACTGCGAAGGAGGACGTGAACCCGACCAGGGCGGCCACGAGTCCGGCCACGACGGGCTGGCGCAGGGAGGGTGCGTCTGACACGGGGCGCAGCCTACGCCGCCGCTTCCGTAGACTTCAGCCCGTGATGCGACGTCTCGACCTGCGCCAGTTGACCCCCGAGCCCCAGGAACGGGCGTCGGTCTACGGCCATGCGGTGCCGCGGGCCGAGGTCGACGTGGAGCAGGCGCTCGAGGCGGTCCGTCCGATCTGCGAGGACGTCCGTGAACGCGGCGTCGAGGCCGTCCTGGACGCCGGAGAGCGGTTCGACGGCGTGCGACCGTCCCAGCTGCGGGTTCCCGCCGACGTGCTGGCCGCCGCGCTCGAGGGTCTCGATCCCGAGATCCGGGCCGCGCTCGAGGTCTCGATCGAGCGGCTGCGCGTCACGTGCGAGGCCGAGCTCGAGCACAGCGTCACGACGACCGTCGCCGACGGCGCGGTCGTCGAGCGCCGCATCGTGCCGATGCAGCGCGTCGGTCTCTACGTCCCGGGCGGCCTGGCTCCGCTCGTCAGCACCGTGGTCATGAACACGGTGCCCGCCCAGGTCGCCTGCGTCACCGGCATCGCGCTCGCCAGCCCGCCCAGCAAGCACCACGACGGCTGGCCGCACCCCTCGATCCTGGCGGCGTGCGCGCTGCTCGGCGTCGACGAGGTCTACGCCGCCGGAGGCGCGCAGGCGCTCGCGCTGCTGGCGTACGGCGGAGGCGAGTGCGCCCCGGTCAACCTGATCACGGGCCCGGGCAACATCTACGTCGCGGCCGCCAAGCGGTACCTGCAGGGCACCGTCGCGATCGACTCCGAGGCCGGCCCGACCGAGATCGCGATCATCGCCGACGTCTCGGCCGACGCCGAGCTCGTCGTCGCCGACCTGATCAGCCAGGCCGAGCACGACCCGATGGCCGCCTCGGTGCTCATCACCGACAGCGAGGACCTCGCCGACCGTGTCGACGCCGCCCTGCCCGCCCAGGTGACCGCTGCCCGGCACGTCGATCGCATCCGCACCGCGCTGTCGGGCCCGCAGTCCGCCACGGTCCTGGTGCGTGACGTCGACCAGGCCGTCGACGTGGCCAACGCGTACGCCGCCGAGCACCTGGAGATCCAGACGGAGGACGCCTCGGCCGTCGCCGAGCTGATCGTCAACGCCGGTGCGGTGTTCGTCGGGTCGTTCAGCCCGGTGTCGCTCGGTGACTACGCGGCCGGCTCCAACCACGTGCTGCCGACGGCGGGCTGTGCCTGCCACTCGTCGGGACTGTCGGTGCGGGCGTTCTGCAAGAACATGCAGGTCATCACGTACTCCGAGGGCGCGCTGCGTGAGGTCGGTCCGCACGTCGTGACGCTGGCGGAGGCCGAGAACCTGCCGTCGCACGGCGCGGCGGTCACCGTCCGGATCTCCCAATGAGCGTGCCTGAGTGGGTCCCGCTGCGTGACGAGCTGCGGGGGGAGGAGCCGTACGGCGCGCCGCAGATCGACGTGCCGGTGCGCCTCAACACCAACGAGAACCCCTACGGCCCGAGCGAGACGGTGGCCGGCGACGTTGCCACGTCGGTCAGGGCCGCGACGCTGGGGCTCAACCGCTATCCGGACCGTGAGGCGTGGGGCCTGCGCACCGCGCTGGCGGCCTACCTGTCGCGCGAGACCCCTGGCATCGAGGCGGCGGGGGTGTGGGCCGCCAACGGCTCGAACGAGGTGATGCAGCAGATCCTCCAGGCCTTCGGGGGCCCCGGGCGCACGGCGCTGTCGTTCGCGCCGACCTACTCGATGTATCCCGAGTACGCGCGCAACACCCACACGCGCTGGGTCGCGGGTCAGCGTCGTGAGGACTTCGGCATCGATGCCGAGTCCGCCGTGGCCCTGATCGAGGCCGAGCGCCCGGACGTCGTGTTCCTCACCTCGCCCAACAACCCGACCGGCACCTCGCTCGATCCCGCTCACACGCGGGCCGTTCTGGAGGCGGCCCCTGGCCTCGTGGTGGTCGACGAGGCCTACGCGGAGTTCCGGAGGGCAGGGACGCCGTCGGCGCTGGAGCTGCTGGCGGAGTTCCCGCGGCTCGTCGTGACACGCACGATGAGCAAGGCCTTCGCGCTGGCCGGCGGCCGGCTCGGATACCTCGCGGCCGACCCCGCCATCGTCGACGCGCTGCGCATCGTGCGGCTCCCGTACCACCTGTCGTCGGTCACGCAGGCCACTGCGGAGGCGGCGCTGCGGCACACCGACGAGCTGCTGGCCCAGGTCGACGCGCTGCGCGTCGGGCGCGACCGCTCGGCCGAGCGACTGCGGGATGCGGGCTTCCGCGTCGCCGAGTCCGACGCGAACTTCATCCTGTTCGGGACCTTCGAGGACCGGCACGCCGTCTGGCAGGCCCTCGTCGACCGCGGCGTCCTGATCCGGGAGACCGGCCCCCTAGGATGGCTGCGCGTCTCGATCGGCACGCCGGACGAGATGGATGCGTTCCACACAGCCCTCCAGGAGGTGACCACGACATGAGCCACAGCGCCGACACCGCCCCCGAGCGCGGACCCCGCCGTGCTCGGATCGAGCGAAAGACCTCCGAGTCCCACGTCGTCGTCGAGGTCGACCTCGACGGCACCGGACACCACGACATCTCCACGGGCGTCGGCTTCTACGACCACATGCTCACCGCGCTGTCGCGTCACTCCCTGATCGACCTCGCCGTGCGCACGGAGGGCGATCTGCACATCGACGCCCACCACACGGTCGAGGACACCGCGATCGCGATCGGCGACGCGTTGCGCGAGGCCCTGGGCGACAAGTCCGGCATCCGTCGCTACGGCACGGCCACCGTGCCGCTCGACGAGGCCATCGCCACGTGCACCGTCGACGTGTCCGGACGCCCCTACTTCGTGCACACCGGCGAGCCCGAGCGACAGATCACCGTGGTGATCGGTGGCCAGTACTCCGGCTCGCTGACCTCACACGTGTTCGAGTCGATCGCGCACCACGCGGGTCTCACGCTGCACATGACACTGACCTCGGGGCGCGACCCGCACCACATCGCCGAGTGCCAGTTCAAGGCACTGGCGCGCGCGCTGCGCGAGGCCGTCGAGATCGACCCGCGCGAGACGGGCATTCCCTCCACGAAGGGTGCGCTGTAGTGCCGGTCTCGATCGCGGTCCTCGACTACGGGTCGGGGAACGTGCGTTCCGCCGTGCGCGCGGTGGAGCGTGCCGGTGAGGCCCGCGGCTGCACCGTCACGCTGACCGCCGACCCGACCCTGGCGTACGAGGCCGACGGACTGCTCGTGCCGGGCGTCGGTGCGTTCGAGGCATGCATGAACGGGCTGTCGGCGGTCGACGGCGAGCGGCTCATCGAGCGTCGACTCATCGCGAACCGTCCGGTGCTCGGCATCTGCGTGGGGATGCAGATCCTGTTCGCCGAGGGCATCGAGCACGGCGTGCGCACGGCCGGGTGCGGTGAGTGGCCTGGCACCGTCGAGCGGCTGCAGGCGCCGATCGTGCCGCACATGGGCTGGAACACCGTCGAGCCGCCCGCGGGCTCGCGCATGTTCGCGGGCCTGGCGGACGAGCGGTTCTACTTCGTGCACTCCTACGGCGTCAGGTCGTGGGAAATCACGCCGGGTGGTCCGGTCAAGCAGCCCGAGGTCACGTGGACCGGCTACGAGGGCGATCGCTTCGTCTCGGCCGTCGAGCACGGTCCGCTGTGGGCCACGCAGTTCCACCCGGAGAAGTCCGCCGACGCAGGCCGCCGACTCCTCGAGAACTGGATCGCGACGCTCTAGCCGATCGCGGCCTACGCTTCACGGATGAGCGAGCCCGAGCCGACGCGTCCTCGCTCGGTGGTGCGCGAGACCGTGGCCCTGGTGCTGCTGGTCGTGTGGGTGTCCGGCCCGTTCCTGGTGGTGATCGGCGGGCTGTCGAGCACCAGCTTCGACGGAGACCCGGTGGCCTCGGGCGACTACGTGCTGTGGCGGACGGTCATGTGGGTCGGCATCGCGCTGACCCTGGTGGGCCCGGGAGTCGTCTGGATGCTCTCGCGCACGACCGCCTTCCGGGTCGCAGCAGGCCTCGAGATGGTGGTCGCCGTCGTGCTGGTGGTGACGGCACTCAGCTGATCGCGTCGGCGATGGCCCGACCCAGGTCGTCGGGACGCGAGAACTGGGGCCAGTGGCCCGTGGGGAGCTCGACGTACGTGAGGTCGCGCACCTTCGGGAGCTCGGCCACCTCGTCCTCGCCCGCCGCGACGAACTCGTCGATCTGCTGCTGCGTGAAGGTCGAGAGGATGACCGTGGCCGGGACGTCGTAGCGTCGCTCGTCGGAGAGCTGCTGCACGTCGGTGGCGGCCGCGGAGGGGTGGGGCACGGCCCGTGCACGGAACGCGGCGAGCGCGCTGTCGTCGAGACCGTCGAGGTCCTTGGCGTCGGTGCCGCCCCAGAGGTCCCACGGCGGAAGCGGGGTGTCAGCGGCCGCCGCGGGCAGGTTCGCGTTGGTGGCCAGGCCGTGGGGGATGGGCACCGAGTCGACGTAGACGGCCCGGGCCACGCGGTCGGGCCGCTGGTCGACGGCCGCGTGGATGACGGTGCCGCCGCCGCTGTGCCCCACGAGCACGACCGGCTCGTCGTGGCGGTCGATCTCGGCCACGACGGCGGCGACGTGCTGGGCCAGCCCGACGCCGGACCGGTCGGCCTCGGCGGACTCCAGGCCCGGCAGGGTCAGCGGCACCGCGGTGTGGCCGGCCTCGACGATCGGTGGGAGGGTGTCGTTCCACGAGTCGGCCTGCAGCCAGAACCCGGGCACGAGGATCACGGTGGTCATGCCGCCGACGCTACGACCGCCCACCGACAACCCACCACCCTCGGCTCACCGCCCAGCGGGGGCGGGAGGGCTCAGCGATAGGCTCGCGGGCGTGAGTGACTACCTGGAGCTGCTGCCCGCCGTCGACATCAAGGGTGGTCAGGCCGTCCAGCTGGTGCAGGGCGTCGACGGGTCGGAGAAGGCGTTCGGCGACCCGATCGAGGCTGCGCTGCGATGGCAGGAGGCCGGCGCCGAGTGGCTCCACCTGGTCGACCTGGACGCCGCGTTCGGCCACGGCCAGAACCGCGAGCTGCAGGCCGAGATCGTCGGCCGCCTCGACATCCAGGTCGAGATGTCCGGTGGCATCCGCGACGACGAGTCGCTCGAGGCCGCGATGGCGACGGGTTGCCGGCGCGTGAACATCGGCACCGCCGCGCTCGAGCAGCCCGAGTGGTGCGCGAAGGCCATCGCGACCTGGGGCGACCGGGTGGCGATCGGCCTCGACGTCCGCGGCACGACCCTTGCGGCCCGCGGCTGGACCCGCGACGGCGGCGACCTCTACGAGACCCTCGCTCGCCTCGACGGGGAGGGCTGCGCCCGCTACGTCGTCACGGACGTCAACAAGGACGGCATGCTGCAGGGCCCCAACCTCGACCTGCTGCGCGACGTCTGCTCCCGCACGGACCGCCCGGTCGTCGCCTCCGGCGGTGTCACCACGCTCGACGACATCAAGGCCCTCTCGGGCCTCGTGCACCTCGGGGTCGAGGGCGCGATCGCGGGCACCGCGCTCTACACGGGCCAGTTCACGCTCGAGGAGGCGCTCGCGCTCACCAAGGGCGCCGTGTGAGCCTCGCCGTCCGTGTCATCCCGTGTCTCGACGTCGACGCGGGCCGCGTCGTCAAGGGCGTCAACTTCGTCGACCTGCGCGACGCGGGTGACCCCGTCGAGATGGCGCGCGTCTACGACGCCGCCGGTGCCGACGAGCTGACCTTCCTCGACATCACGGCCTCCAGCGGCGACCGCAGCACGACCTACGACATCGTCGGCCAGACCGCCGAGCAGGTCTTCATCCCGCTCACCGTCGGCGGCGGCGTGCGCACGCCCGACGACGTCGATCGCCTGCTGCGCGCCGGCGCCGACAAGGTCGGCATCAACACCGCCGCGATCGCGCGCCCCGACGTGATCGGCGAGATCTCGCGGCGGTTCGGCAACCAGGTGCTCGTGCTCAGCGTGGACGCACGCCGCGCGCCCGACCAGCCGAGCGGCTTCGAGGTCACGACCCACGGAGGTCGCCAGAGCGCCGGGATCGACGCCGTCGCGTGGGTGCGTCAGGCCAGTGAGCTGGGCGCGGGCGAGATCCTGCTGAACTCGATGGACGCCGACGGCACGAGACAGGGCTTCGACCTGGAAATGATTCGGGCGGTCCGCAGCGTTACACAAGTGCCACTGATCGCCAGTGGCGGCGCCGGGAAGCTCGAACACTTCCCCCCAGCGGTCGAGGCCGGCGCCGACGCCGTGCTCGCCGCCAGTGTGTTCCACTTCGGGAGCCTGACCATCCAGGACGTGAAGAGCACCTTGCGCGCCGCCGGCCACACCGTTCGATGACGACCTCCCTGGACAACCTCGGAGGCACTGACACCACCGACCTGACCCGTCGGGGCTTCCGTGTGCTCGGCATCGGCATCGGCCGTCAGAAGGCCCTGTTCACGCTGTCGATCGTGTTCTCGGTGCTGTTCGGCGCCACGACCGTCGCCGACGCCTGGGTGCTCGGCTGGGCCACCGACCACGTGATCCGGCCGTCGTTCGAGGACGGCGACGTGGCCACCGGCGCACTCGTCACGGGCGTCCTGCTGTTCATCAGCGTGTCGATCCTGCGGATGATCGGCGTCGTCGGGCGGCGCCTCGTCGGCGGCATCGTGTTCTACCGCCTCGTCGCGGGCGATCGTCGCCGCGTCACCCGGAAGTACCTGAGGCTTCCGGTCTCCTGGCACCAGGCGCACCCCACGGGTCAGCTGCTGTCCAACGCCAACGCGGACGTCGAGGCCATCTGGAGCGTCTTCATGCCGCTGCCGATGGCGATCGGCGTCATCGCGATGCTGGTCGTCGCAGTTGCCACGATGCTGGCCGCCGACCTGGTGCTCACGCTCGTGGGACTGGTGGTCTTCCCGCTCCTGTTCGTCCTCAACGTGGTCTACCAGCGCCGTCAGGGCCCCCGCATGGCCCAGGCGCAGAGCCTGCGCGGTGACGTCTCGTCCGTCGCGCACGAGTCCTTCGACGGCGCACTCGTGGTGAAGTCGCTGGGCCGCGAGGACGAGGAGACCGCCCGGTTCGCCAGCGCGTCGGAGGAGCTGCGCGACGCGAACATCGCCGTGGGGCGCGTGCGTGCGGTGTTCGAGCCGGTGCTCGAGGCCCTGCCCAGCATCGGCGTGCTGCTGGTCGTGCTGCTCGGCATCGGCCGCATCGAGTCCGGCGCCACCGACCCGGGTGACGTCGTCCAGATCGCCTACCTGTTCACGATCGTCGCGATGCCGGTGCGGGCGATCGGCTGGGTGCTGGCCGAGCTGCCGCGCACGGTCGTCGGCTGGGACCGCGTGCGGGGCGTGCTCGACGACCCGACCCGCTTCCCGTACGGCACCGCTGACCTGCCCGGATCCGGCCCCGTCGGGCTGCGCACCGAGGGTCTCGGGTTCGCCTACGAGCCCGGCGAGCCGGTGCTCGCCGACCTCGACCTCGAGATCACGCCCGGCAGCGTCACGGCCGTCGTGGGGTCCACGGGCAGCGGCAAGAGCACGCTCGCGTCGCTCGTCACCCGGCTCCTCGACGCCGATGAGGGCCAGGTCCTGCTCGACGGCCGACCGGCGCCCGACATCGACCACGACGAGCTCGCGGCAGCGGTCGCGCTCGTGCCGCAGGCGACCTTCCTCTTCGACGACACCGTGCGCAGCAACGTGACGCTCGACGCCGAGATCAGCGACGAGGCCGTCTGGGACGTCCTGCGCACGGTGCAGGCCGACCGTTTCGTCGAGGCCCTGCCCCAGGGGCTCGACACGCAGCTGGGGGAGCGGGGCACGTCCCTGTCGGGCGGCCAGCGCCAGCGACTCTCCCTGGCCCGCGCCCTGGTGCGCGACCCGCGGCTGCTGGTGCTCGACGACGCCACCAGTGCGCTCGACCCCGCCGTCGAGCAGCGCATCCTGCGGGCGCTCGCCGAGCGGTCGCAGGGCGAGGGCGGCCCCACCGTCCTGGTCGTGGCGTACCGGAAGGCCACGATCGCGCTGGCCGACCAGGTCGTGCACCTGGCCGACGGGCGGATCGCCGACCGCGGCACCCACGCCGAGCTGCGCGAGAGGTCCGCGGCGTACCGCGACCTCGTCGATGCGTACGACCAGGCCCGGGAGGAGGTCGACCATGAGTGAGAAGAAGAAGTCCGACCCGCGCGAGGGCAGCCTCCGCATCATCCGGCGCGGCCTCTCGCTGAGCCCGGCCATCGTCGAGGGCTGGCGGCGCACCGTGCTGCTGGCCCTGCTCGGGACCGCCGGCAGCTCGCTCGTGCCGATCGTCGTCCAGCGCTCCGTCGACTCCGGCCTCGGCGACACGCAGGGTGGGGTCGACTCCGGTCGCATCGTGCTGGTCGTGGTGCTCGCGGCCGTCCTGCTGGGTGTCTCGGGGGTCGCGAGCTGGGCCGCGAAGGTCCGCATCTTCACGGGCACCGAGCGTGGTCTCACGCAGCTGCGCGTGCGCGCCTTCCGCCACGTGCACGACCTGTCGATGCTCACGCAAAACACGCAGCGTCGGGGATCGCTCGTCTCCCGGGTGACCTCCGACATCGACCAGATCTCGCTGTTCCTGCAGTCGACCGGCATGATCCTGGTGCTGAGCGCCGGCCAGATGCTGGTGGCCACGGTCGTGATGGCCTTCCTGTCGTGGCAGCTCACGCTCGTCGTGATCGGCGTCTTCATCCCGCTGGCGCTGAGCCTGAAGATCTTCGCCGAGCGGATGTCGATCGCGTACGACCGCGTGCGCCAGACGGTCGCCGACCTCCTCACCACGATCGCCGAACCGGTCGTCGGTGCCTCGGTCGTGCGCTCCTACGCGATCGAGCGCCGCACCCAGCAGCGCATCGACGACGCCATCCAGACCAACTACCGGTCGAACGTCAAGGCCCAGACCATCGTCTCGGTGACGTTCGCGTCGGCCATCCTGGTCGGCGGCGTCGCCAACGCCGCGGCGCTGGGCGTCGGCGTCTGGCTGGGCGTCGTCGGCGACCTGTCGATGGGCACGGTCATCGCGTTCATCTTCCTCATCACGCTGTTCGTGGGTCCGGCGCAGATGGCGACGCAGGTCATCACCGAGGCGCAGAACGCGGTCGCGTCGTGGCGTCGTGTCATCGAGCTGCTGGAGACGCCGGCCGACGTCGTCGACCCGGGGCCGGGCGTCGCCGCCCTGCCGACGGGCGACCTCGGGGCGCGCTTCTCCGCCGTGCGGTTCGCCTATCCCGAGGGCCCCACCGTGCTGGCCGACCTCGACGTCACGATCGAGCCGCGACAGCGCGTCGCCGTCGTGGGGGAGACGGGGTCGGGCAAGACCACGTTCGCCAAGCTGCTCACCCGCCTCATGGACCCCGTCGAGGGCACCGTCTCTCTCGGGCGTGACGACCAGTGGGCCGACATCGCCCAGGTCTCGTTCGCCGACCTGCGCCGGCACGTCGTGATGGTGCCGCAGGAGGGCTTCCTGTTCGACTCCTCCCTCGCCGAGAACCTCCGGTACGGACGCCGCTCGGCGACCGACGCCGAGCTCGTCGCCGCGATCGGCGACCTCGGCCTGGTCGACTGGTTCGAGGCGCTGCCGCGGGGCCTCGAGACCCGCGTCGGCCAGCGGGGCGAGTCGCTGTCGGCGGGGGAGCGCCAGCTCGTCGCGCTCGTGCGCTCGGCGCTCGCCGACCCCGCGTTCCTCGTGCTCGACGAGGCCACCAGCGCCGTCGACCCGCAGACCGAGCTGCGGGCCACCCGCGCGCTCGAGGTGCTGCTCGACGGCCGCACCAGCGTCACGATCGCGCACCGCCTCTCGACCGCCGAGAACGCCGACCGCGTGCTGGTGTTCGACGCAGGACGTCTGGTCGAGGACGGATCCCACGCCGACCTCGTCGACGCCGGAGGGGTGTACCAGCGACTTCACGCCAGCTGGGTCGCCCAGGCCTCCCTCGGCGGGGGCGTCACCCCGGCTGGGACACTGGCACCGTGACTTCACTGGATGCTGCGATCTCGTCGAGGCTGAAGCGGGACGCGAACGGGCTCGTCGCCGCCGTCGTCCAGGACGCCGACTCGCGCGACGTGCTCATGGTCGGCTGGATGGACGACGAGGCACTGCACCGCACGCTCACGACCGGTGCCGCCACCTTCTGGAGCCGCAGCCGGGGCGAGTACTGGGTCAAGGGCGAGACGTCCGGCCACACGCTCGCCGTGCGGGAAGTGCGCCTGGACTGCGACGGCGACACGGTGCTCGTGACGGCCGTGCCCGCGGGTCCGACGTGCCACACCGGCGCCACCACCTGCTTCGACGCCGACCGGCTGCTCTGACGTGGCGCTCTCGAACCCCCGTCGCTGGTACGGCCCGACCGTGCTCGGCGTCCTCGCCGCCGGGGGCGGCGCCTTCGTCGCCGGACGCCGGACGTGGGTCACCACCACGCTGGGTGACGGCCAGGGCGCCGGCGCCACGATCCTGACCAAGGGCTCGGACGTGAGCCCGCTGGTGCCGGGCCTCGCCATCGTCGTGGTGGCCGCAGCGCTGGCGGTGCTGGCCTCCAGCGGCTGGTTCCGCCGGGTCGTCGGGGCGCTGATCGTGGTCTCGGCCGTCGGTGGCGTCGTCGCGACCCGTACCGATCCTGACGGTGTCGTCGACGCGGCCGTGCAGGAGAGCGTGGCGTTCGGCCAGGGCGTCGACGTCACGTCGGTGACCCACCAGGGCCCCTGGCTCGCGGCCGCCGCCTTCGCTGTGGCCGCGCTGCTCGGCCTGCTCGTGATCCGCTACGGGGCGGCCTGGCCGACCATGAGCAGCCGCTACGACGCGCCGACGGCGGGTACGGCACCGGTCGCTGCCGATCCCGACGGCTCCGACCTCTGGAAGGCGATGGACGCGGGAGTCGACCCGACCGAGTCGGATGCTGACCGCGAGGACCCCACCGGCGACCGGTAGGCTGACCCCGTCCTCCCGATCGATACCGCCAGGAGAATTCGCCCATGTCGCACGGATCCTCGCCCGCTGCCTGGACCGCCGTCCTGCTCGCCCTCCTCGGCACCACGATCGGTGGCATCGGCCTCGTGCCCGAGCCCAACTGGGTCGTCTTCACGATCGGTTGCGTGCTCGCGGTCCTCGCCGGCCCGGTCGGTCTGATCATGTCCAAGTCCGGTCGCGGCGCGAAGAGCCACTGACGATGTCGCAGGCGGTCCTGCCGCCTTCACCGCCCGGGTCGCCTCGGGCGGAGCGCTCGCGCGCCGAGCTCGTCCGGGTGCCGCTCGCGATCGGCGCCGCCGGTGCTGCTGCGATCGTGGCTCTGCACTTCCGCGATCCTCACGCCTCGGGCTCCTGGGGCTTCTGCCCGTTCCTGCTGGTCACGGGTGAGCCGTGCCCGGCCTGCGGTGGTCTGCGCGCGATGAACGACCTCACGCGCGGCGACGTCGCGGCCGCCCTCAGCAGCAACGCCGCCGCCGTGGTCTTCGTGGTCGTGATGGGCGTGGCCTGGGTGCTCTGGGTCGTGCGCCGCTGGCAGGGTCAGGACGTCCCCTGGATCCGGCTGTCGAAGCCGTGGGCGATCGCGGCCGCGGTCTGCATGGCCGCCTTCGCGATCCTGCGGTACACCCCGTGGGGCGTCGGGCTCCGGCCCTGACGCCCCGTCGCTCCGCTCAGTAGTCCCAGGACGGGTCGCCGAAGCCCTCGGTCGCGAAGACGAGGATGAGGAACCCGACGATCAGCAGGTTGAGGACCAGTCCGACGATGCCGGTCACCAGGCCCGCGACGGCGAACCCGCCGCCCTCCTGCTGACCGTTGGAGGCCGCGATCTCCTTGCGGGCGATGACGCCCAGGACGATCGCGGGGATGCCCATCGCGAATCCGCCGATGTAGAAGCACGCCGTGCCGAAGATGGAGACGATCCCGAGCACCATCGCCCAGATCGCCTTCTGGCTCGTGGTGCGCTGGACGTAGTACGGATACATCGGCTGCTGGTACCCGTAGGCCTGCGGCGGGTAGTAGCCCTGCGGCGGGTAGGGCTGCTGCGGCGGCTGGGCGTGCTGGTCGGGCTGGGCGTAGGGGTTCGGCGGGGCGGGCTGCTCGGGCTGCTCGGGCTGGTCCGGCTCGTGCGTCGACATGGCAGGACCGTAGTGGATCGCGGTGTCGAGCAGGCGCGAAGAGGTGCATCCGCCCAGCTTCTGCGAGACGATCGGGCCGGGCCGCATGGCCCTACTCCCGAGATCGAGAGGACCGTCCGATGGAGCCCTACCCCGCTGGACCCGAGCAGCCGTACGTCCCGCCGACGAAGGGACCGGCCCCCGCGTCCGTCCAGACGGCCGTCAAGCTGATCTGGGTCAACGTCGGCCTCAGCGTGCTCTCGACGATCCTCACGATCGTCTTTCTCGACGACCTCGTCCACGACCTCGTCAACGGGGGCGACGGCACGATCAGCGACGACACCGCGCGGGTCAGCGTCATCGTGGGCGCCGTCGTCGGCATCGCGTTCGGCGTCGGCATCGCGATCCTGTTCATCTACTTCCTGAACAAGGGCGCCAACTGGGCCCGCATCGTCTACTCGGTGCTGACCGGTCTGGGCATCCTCTTCGGGATCTACGGCCTGTTCGGCAGCCAGCCGGTCGCGCTCCTGCTGCTCGGGATCGTCAGCCTCGTCGTCAGCGTCGCCGTGCTGGTCTTCCTCTGGCGGCCTGACAGCAACGCGTTCTACACGGCGCCCCAGCCGCGCTGAGCCGCCGACGAACGAAGAACGGGTGCCGGACCGAGGTCCGGCACCCGTTCTTCGTCGTGGGGTGGATCAGGCGAACGCGTTGTCCAGCGCGCCGGTCAGGACCAGGAGCAGGTACGCCGCCCAAAGGACAAGACCGATGATGCCGAGGATGAAGCCCGCCTTGGCGAGTCCCTCACCGCTCTGCGTGCCGTTGGAGCTGCGGATCTCCTGCGTCGCCATGCGGCTGAACACGATGGCGAGGATGCCGGTCACCAGGCCGAAGCAGAAGAAGCTGACGATGCCGAGGACCAGCGAGGCCGTGGCCTTGCCGTTGGTCTTCTGCGGAGCGCCGTACCCACCCGGAGCCTGGGGCGGGTAGCCACCGGGAGCCTGGGGCGGGTAGCCGCCCTCGGGAGGCGGCGTGGAGCCGTAGCTGGGAAGGTCCGAGGAGCTGTTCGGGTCGTTGGTCGACATGCTCGGGAGACTAGTGGACGTCGCGTGGGTCGGCATCCGCTCCGCAGATGGCCGTCAGTACGTCTCGAACGTGAACTCGGCGCTGCCCGTCGCGAGCAGGATGCCCCAGAGGATGGCTCCGAGGACGAACAGGATCGACGAGACCAGGCCCAGGATCCAGCCGGCCGTGGCCAGCCCGGCACCTGACTGGGTGCCCTGCGACTGCTCGATCTCGCGCTTCGCCTTGCGCCCCACGATGAAGGCCGGGATGCCGGTGAACGGGCCACAGCACACGAACGCCAGGATGCCGAGGACCAGCGCGACCACGGCCTTGCTGTTGTTCTGGGCCGGCATCCCGTATCCGCCGGGTGCCTGGGGCGGGTAGCCACCCGTGGGAGGCGGCGTGGAGCCGTAGCTGGGCAGGCCGGCGTTGCTGTTCGGATCGCTGGTCGACATGCACGGGAGAGTAGTGGAGATCCCGCCCCAGGGCACCCGTGCGGGAACGACCCCGGCGCGGGTTTACGCTAAGGCGAGCCCCTCGTGCCACGAGGTGGCCCGATCGACCGAAGCCCGAGGAGGTGCCATGTCCGTACTCGACGAGATTCTCGCCGGCGCAGCCGCCGACCTCGAGGAGCGCATGGCCGTCACGACGCTCGACGACCTCAAGGCCAAGGCGGCACGTCAGCCCGAGGCGCGCGACCCGATGCCGGCCTTCCGTGCCGAGGGCGTCTCGGTCATCGCCGAGGTCAAGCGGTCCAGCCCCAGCAAGGGCGCCCTCGCGACGATCACCGATCCCGCGTCGCTCGCGGCCGACTACGCGGCCGGCGGCGCGGCCGCCATCAGCGTGCTCACCGAGCAGCGCCGCTTCGGCGGCACCCTCGACGACCTTCGCGCGGTGCGTGGCACGGTCGACGTCCCGGTGCTGCGCAAGGACTTCATCACGACCTCGTACCAGCTGTGGGAGGCCCGTGCCGCGGGCGCCGACATGGCCCTGCTCATCGTGGCCGCCCTCGAGCAGAACGCGCTCGTCAGCCTGATCGAGCGCGCCGTCTCGATCGGCCTGACGCCGCTCGTCGAGGTGCACGACGAGGAGGAGGTCGACCGCGCCGTGGGTGCGGGAGCCGACCTCATCGGCGTCAACGCCCGCAACCTCAAGACCCTCGAGGTCGATCGCGGCACGTTCGCGCGCCTCGCCCCGCGCATCCCGTCGACCGCCGTGTCGGTGGCCGAGTCGGGCGTGCGCGGTCCGCACGACGTCATCGAGTACGGCCGTCACGGTGCCAACGTGGTGCTCGTGGGCGAGACCCTCGTGCGCGACGACGACCCGCGAGCCTCCGTCGCCGACCTGGTCGCCGCCGGTTCGCACCCCGCCCTGCAGCACAGGAGCTGACGCTGGTGAGTGCAGTCCTCCCCGACGGCCCCGGACACTTCGGCCGCTTCGGTGGTCGTTTCATGCCCGAGGCACTGATCGCCCCGCTCGACGAGATCACCCGGGAGTGGGAGGCCGCGCAGGTCGACCCCGTCTTCCAGGCCGAGCTCGCCCGCATGCTGCGCGAGTACGCCAACGTGCCGAGCCCGATGTACGAGGCGCACCGCTTCAGTGCTGCGGTGGGTGCCCGCATCCTGCTCAAGCGCGAGGACCTCAACCACACCGGCGCCCACAAGATCCGCAACGTGATCGGCCAGGCGCTGCTCGCGAAGCGCATCGGCAAGCCGCGCTGCATCGCCGAGACCGGTGCCGGGCAGCACGGGGTCGCCTCGGCCACGGCCTGCGCGTACCTCGACCTGGAGTGCACCGTCTACATGGGCGAGGTCGACACCGAGCGCCAGGCGCTGAACGTCGCCCGCATGCGCATGCTGGGCGCCGAGGTCATCCCCGTCACGACCGGCAGCCGCACGCTGAAGGACGCCATCAACGAGGCGTTGCGCGACTGGGTCACGACCGTCGACACGACGCACTACCTCTTCGGCACCGCTGCCGGGCCGCACCCGTTCCCGTCGATGGTGCGCGAGCTGACCCGTGGCATCGGTGACGAGTCGCGCGCCCAGGTGCTCGAGCTCGACGGCCGCCTCCCGGACGCCGTCGTGGCGTGCGTCGGCGGCGGGTCGAACGCGATCGGCATGTTCACGGCGTTCGTGCCCGACGAGCAGGTGCGCCTGGTGGGCATCGAGGCCGGTGGTGACGGCGTCGAGACCGGCCGCCACGCCGCCACCATCACCGGCGGTCAGGTCGGCGTGCTGCACGGGGCCCGTTCGTTCCTGCTGCAGGACGACGACGGCCAGACGATCGAGTCGCACTCCATCAGTGCCGGCCTCGACTACCCGGGCGTCGGGCCCGAGCACGCCTATCTCGCCGAGACCGGCCGCGCGCAGTACGTGCCGGCCACCGACGACGCCGCGATGTCGGCCTTCGCCCTGCTCTGCAAGACCGAGGGCATCATCCCGGCGATCGAGTCCGCGCACGCGCTGGCCGGGGCGATCGACCTCGCCCAGGAGCTCGGTCCTGACGCCACGATCCTCGTGAACCTCTCGGGCCGTGGCGACAAGGACGTGCACACCGCGGCCGAGTACTTCGGCCTGCTGGCCGAGGACCGCCCGTGACGCTCATCGACGACCTCTTTGCGCGCACGCGCGCCGAGAACCGCGCCGCCCTGGTCGGCTACCTGCCGGCCGGCTTCCCGACGGTCGAGCAGTCCAAGCGCGCCATCGCCACCCTGGTCGAGAACGGTGTCGACCTGGTCGAGGTGGGGCTGCCCTACAGCGACCCGGTGATGGACGGTCCCACGATCCAGGCCGCCGCCGAGACCGCGCTGGCGGGCGGCACCAAGGTCGACGACGTCATCGAGGTCGTGCGGGCCACGGCGGCCCTCGGGGTGCCGACGGTCGTCATGACCTACTGGAACCCTGTCGAGCGCCGCGGCGTCGACCTCTTCTCCAGCCTGCTCGCGGACGCCGGGGGAGCCGGCCTCATCACGCCCGACCTCATCCCCGACGAGGGCGCCGAGTGGGACCGCGCCTCGCGCGCCCACGGTCTCGACCGCATCTACCTCGTGTCGCCGTCGTCGACCGACGAGCGCATGGCGCTGACCGCCGAGGCGGCCAGCGGATTCATCTACGCCACGGCCGTGATGGGCGTTACGGGCCAGCGCACCGAGACCTCCAGCCTCGCGCCGGAGCTGGTCGCCCGCCTCCGTGCGGTCACCGACAAGCCGATCGGCGTGGGCCTCGGCGTCAGCAACGGCGCCCAGGCCGCCGAGGTGGCCGCGTTCGCCGACGCCGTCATCGTGGGGAGCGCCCTCGTACGCTGCCTCCTGGACGCCGAGGACGAGCAGCAGGGCCTCGACGCGCTGGCGGCCCTGACCCGAGACCTGCGTGCCGGAATGGAGCGATCGTGAACTTCGTGACCTACATCCCCAGCCCCGAGACGGGCGTCTGGGAGATCGGTCCCTTCCCGCTCCGTGCCTACGCGCTCGGCATCATCATCGGTGCCCTGCTCGCGATCTGGATCGGTGAGCGCCGGTTCCAGGCGCGCGGCGGCCAGGAGGGCGTCATCGCCGACGTCGCGATCTGGGCCATCCCGTTCGGCATCGTGGGCGCCCGCCTGTACCACGTGGCCACCGACCCGGAGCTCTACTTCGCCGAGGGGCGCAGCGCGATCGACGCGCTCAAGATCTGGCAGGGCGGTCTCGGCATCTGGGGCGCCATCGCCGGCGGTGCCATCGGCGCGATCATCGCCGCGAAGCGCTCCGGCGTGTCGTTCTCGGCGGTCGCCGACGCGGTCGCCCCGGGACTGCTCGTCGCGCAGGCGGTCGGCCGGCTCGGCAACTACTTCAACCAGGAGCTCTTCGGCAAGCCGACGACGCTCCCGTGGGGGCTCGAGATCGATCCGGGCAACCGTCCGCTCGACTACATCCAGTACGCGACGTTCCACCCGACGTTCCTCTACGAGCTGCTCTGGAACCTCGCAGCCGCGGCGCTGCTGGTCTACCTCGACAAGAAGTACCGCTTCACGGGCGGCCGGGCGTTCTGGCTCTACGTCATGCTCTACACCGCGGGGCGCTTCTGGATCGAGCAGCTGCGCATCGACGACGTCAACGAGATCGGGTTCTGGCGCCTCAACGTCTGGACCTCGCTGATCGTGTTCGCGGTCGCGACGTTCCTCTTCCTCCGCTCGCGCGGCGCGGCAGGCGGCGACGTCGAGAAGTCGGGTGACACGACCGACGCCGAGACCTCGGACGACGTCGAGGTCGACAGCTCCGTCGACGACGACTCCCCCTCGGCCGACGCCGACGCGCCGCGTCGCCCCGACACGCCCTGACCATGTGGACGACGACGCCGCGGCCCGCCGGTCCGCGGCTAGGGTGACGCGCATGCCCGAAGCCGAGACGAGCCGCGTCCGTGACGTGCTCCACGCCGCCGTCGGCTCCGTGGGAGGCGTCGAGCGACCGGGCCAGGTCGAGATGGCCGAGGCCGTCGCAGCCGCGATGGAGGACGGCCGCCACCTGCTCGTGCAGGCGGGCACCGGCACCGGCAAGTCCCTCGGCTACCTCGTCCCGAGCCTGCTGCACGGCAAGCGCGTGGTCATCGCGACGGCCACGCTGGGCCTGCAGCACCAGCTCGTGCAGCGCGACATCCCGGCCCTGCTGAGCGGTGCGGCCGACGTGCTCGACGAGGTCCCGTCGCACGCCGTGCTGAAGGGGCGTTCGAACTACGCGTGCCTGCACCGGCTGCGGGTCGGTGTGCCCGACGACCAGGGCACGCTCGTCGAGATCCCCGAGGGCACGCTCGGTGCCGAGGTCGTCTCGCTGCGCGAGTGGGCCGAGGACCAGGCCGAGAACGCGGGTCCGGGCGACCGGGAGTCGGCGCCCTCGCACACCGACCGCGGCTGGCGTCAGGTCAGCGTCACGGCTCGTGAGTGCCTCGGCGCCTCCAAGTGCGACTTCGCGCTCGAGTGCTTCGCCGAGAAGGCCAAGGCCAAGGCGCACGCGGCCCAGCTCGTCGTCACGAACCACTCGCTGCTCGCGATCGATGCGCAGGGCGACGTCCCCACGCTGCCGGAGCACGACGTCGTCGTGATCGACGAGGCCCACGAACTGGCTTCGCGCGTCACGCAGGCCGCCACGGTCGAGCTCGAGCCGGTCGTCGTCGAGCGAGCGGCCCGGCGGGCCCGCGGCCATCTCAAGGGCGGACGGGCCGCCGACGACCTGGCCGACGCCTCCGACGCCCTCGCCGACGTGCTGACCCGCACCGAGCCGGGTCGCATCGACCGGCCCACCGACGAGCTCCTCGACGTGCTCTCGCTCGTGCGCGACTCCGCCCGCGCCTGCATGTCCGACTTCAGCTCCGAGAAGGGCGGCGAGCCCGACGCCGCCCGGCAGCAGGCACGCGGACTTGTCGACGACGTGCGTCTGGTGGCCGAGCGCATGGCGGCCAGCAGCGCCTCGGACGTGCTGTGGGCGGCTGAGGGACGCTCCGGCGCCCGGCTGCACCTGGCGCCGCTCGACGTCGCCAGCATGCTCGCCAACAGCGTCTTCTCCGACCGCACGGTGGTGCTGACCAGCGCCACGCTCTCCCTCGGGGGCAGCTTCGACGCGGTGGTGCGGTCGGTCGGTCTGGGGTTCGGCGACCACGAGTGGACCGGCATCGACGTCGGCTCGCCGTTCGACTACGGCAAGCAGGGCGTGCTCTACGTCGCCAAGCACCTCCCGCCCCCGGGCCGCGAGGGCCCCAGCACGCAGCTCGCCGACGAGCTCGTCGACCTCGTGGAGGCCGCCGGCGGGCGCACCCTCGGGCTGTTCTCGTCGCGACGCGCCGCCGAGGCTGCGGCCGAGATCGTGCGCGACCGGCTCCCGGACCTCGAGATCCTCGTCCAGGGCGAGGCCCATCTCAGCGAGCTGACGCAGCGCTTCGTCGAGGACGAGCACAGCTGCCTGTTCGGCACGCTCGGCCTCTGGCAGGGGCTCGACGTCCCGGGCGCCACGTGCCAGCTCGTGCTGATCGACCGCATCCCGTTCCCGCGACCCGACGACCCGCTCATGGGGGCTCGGCAGCGGCTCGTCGAGAAGCACGGCGGCAACGGCTTCATGTCGGTGGCCGCCAGTCACGCCGCGCTGCTGCTCGCCCAGGGTGCCGGCCGCCTCATCCGTCGCGTCGACGACCGCGGCGTGGTGGCCGTGCTCGACTCCCGCCTCGCGACCGCCCGCTACGGCAGCTACCTGGCGGCCTCGTTGCCGCCGATGTGGCGCACGACCGACAAGGCCACCGTGATCGGCGCCCTCAAGCGTCTCGACCAGGTCGCCTCGGAGGCACGGGTCTGAGCGGGATCAGTCCCAGCCCTCGCAGGCCTCGTCGAACCACTCGTCGGCGGTCTTGCCGCGGCTGATCGTCGACTCCAGCAGGTCCAGACCGTCGTGGTCGACGACCTCCAGGTGCATCAGGTCGCCGGGACCGAGCCCGAGCCACGTCTGGATGTCGGCGCCCGGACCGTCGAGCGAGCCGGTGTTGTCGCGCGTCCAGCCGTAGACGGTGAGCTCCCCGTCCGGGACGACGGCCCCCATGCCCGCGTGTCGATGAATGATCGGTCCGATCCTCCAGGCGGACCGGTCGGACAGCCCCATCACGGGCTCGACGTCGATCGTGGTGTCGTCCGAGTCGTAGAGGGTCAGGCCATCGACCCGATCTGAGCCGTCGCAGATGCGCACGTGCGCCACGAAGCCACCGTCGGGGTCGCGGCTGATCGCGATCTCACCGACGCTCGGCACGCTGCACGACGCCACCAGCGTCAGCATGCCGGCGACACCGAGACCTGCGACGAGCCGGCGATCCATGGACGCACCGTACGTGCCTGGGGCCCGCGTGTCTGCCGACCTCCTAGACTCGCCCTCTATGAGCATCGTGGTCACCGGCGGCGCCGGCTACATCGGATCGCACGTCGTCAGGGCCTTCGGGCTCGCCGGCCTGGACTGCGTCGTCGTCGACGACCTGTCGAGCGGTCACCGGGAGTTCGTGCCGGCCGACGTGCCGTTCGTCGAGGCGTCGCTGCTCGACACGGCCGCGCTCGAGGCCACGATGGCCGACTACGACGTGCAGGCCGTCGTGCACCTGGCGGGCTACAAGTACGCCGGGGTCTCGGTGGAGCGTCCGCTGCACACCTACGAGCAGAACGTGCAGGGAACCGTGAGCCTGCTTCAGGCCATGGACCGCAGCGGGGTCGACGCGATCGTGTTCTCCTCCAGCGCAGCCACGTACGGCACGCCGGACGTCGACATCGTGACCGAGGAGACGCCCACCGCTCCCGAGTCGCCCTACGGGGAGACGAAGCTGATCGGGGAGTGGCTGCTGCGTGACGCCGAGCGGTCGGGCGGCACGCGCCACACGTCGCTGCGGTACTTCAACGTCGTCGGCTCGGCCGTGCCGGAGCTCTACGACTCCAGCCCGCACAACCTCTTCCCGGTCGTGATCAAGGCGCTGCGCGAGGGTCGCACGCCGCGCATCAACGGCGACGACTACGACACGCCCGACGGGACGTGCGTGCGCGACTACGTGCACGTGGCCGACCTCGCGGAGGCGCACGTCGTCGCCGCCCGGGCGCTGCTCGAGGGTCGCGACCTGGAGCGGGTCTACAACCTCGGCTGCGGCGACGGGGTCTCGGTGCGTCAGATCATGGACGCGGCCCGCGAGGTCTCCGACATCGACTTCACGCCGGAGATCGGCCCCCGTCGGCCCGGTGACCCGGCCCGCATCGTGGCCGCCGGCGAGCTCGCCGCTCGCGACCTCGACTGGGAGGTGCGGCACTCGCTGGTCGACATGTTCCGCAGCGCCTGGGACGCGGGCCCGCAGGCCTGAGGATCACACCCGACGCAGGACCGCGGTGACCTTGCCGAGGATCGTGGCGTGGGTGCCGTCGATGGGGGAGTACTCCTGGTTGGCGGGCAGCAGCCAGACCTCGCCGTTCTTGCGCTGGAAGGTCTTGACCGTGGCCTCGCCGTCGAGCATCGCGGCCACGATCTCGCCGTTCTCGGCGACGGGCTGCTGACGGATGACGACGTAGTCGCCGTCGCAGATCGCGACGTCGATCATGGAGTCGCCGCTGACCTCGAGCAGGAACAGGGTGCCGTCGCCGACGAGCGACTTGGGCAGGGGGAAGACGTCCTCCACCCGCTCCTCGGCGAGGATCGGCCCACCGGCGGCGATGCGGCCGACCATCGGCACATAGGTGGCGGTGGGCAACGAGTCGCGGATGCCGGTCTCGTCGACCACGGTCTCGTCGGCCGAGCTGACCGCGGGGCTGACGGCCGGGCGTGCGCCGATGCCGTCGGGCAGGAAGATCTCCATCGCGCGGGGGCGGAACGGATCGCGCCGGATGTAGCCCATCTTCTCGAGCTGCTTGAGCTGGTGGGAGACCGACGACGTGCTGTGCAGACCGACTGCGGCACCGACCTCGCGCATGCTCGGCGGGTAGCCCCGCTGGGCCACCTCGTCGCGCAGGAACTCCAGGACGCGACGCTGACGCGCGGTCAGTCCGTCGGCGTCGGGCGGTCCGTCAGGCAGCTCACTGACGTTGGAGAGTTCGTCGGTGTCCTCGGTGCTCATGGGGCAACGCTAGGACAGATGTTCGACGAGATCAAACATCTGTTCGAGTGGGCGTGTCGGCGACGGCGTCCCGCTGGAGCTCGCGCTCGAGGGAGTCGGCCTCGGCGTCGCGCGGACGCTCGCCCTCGCCGACGGCCTCGTAGGAGGCGCCGATGAGGAGGGCGAAGAACCCGGCCCACAGCCACAGGAGCAGCACGACCACGCCGGCGAGCGCGCCGTAGGTCTTGCCGTAGCTGCCGAAGTTGTCGACGTACAGCGAGAAGCCGACCGAGGCGATGAGCCACGCGACGGCCGCACCGGTGACGCCCGGCGACCACAGCTTGGGCTTCTCCTGGCCCGACTCGGCGTCCGGCGCGCTGCGGATCACCAGGCCGAACCCGAGCACGATCGCCACGGCCAGCAGGAGGAAGCGTCCGACGTCCAGGAGCACGCGGGTGCCCGGGACGTCGATCAGGCTGTCGAGGATCGGGGGAGCGACGGCGACGAGGGTCACCGTGACGGCGAGGAACACTCCGGCGCCGACGGTCAGGCCCAGGGCGAGGAGCTTCTGCTTGAGGAAGTTGCGGGTCTGCAGGTTGCCGAGCATCGCGTTGATCGCGGTGACGAGGTTGGCCATGCCGCCGCTGGCGCTGTAGACGGCGAGCACGACGGCGATGAGGAATCCGATGCTGAGCGAGCTCGACGACGTCTGAGCCAGCGACTCGAGCTGGCCGGTGATGACCGAGGCGGCGTCCGCGGGCAGGGCGTCGGCGATGCTGTCGGACTGTCGCGCCACGGTCTCGGGACTGACCACCAGGCCGTACGTGAGCAGGCCGGCGATCATCGCGGGGAAGAGGGCCAGGAAGACGTAGAACGCCACCCCGGCCGCCAGCAGCGAGGCGTTGCGTTCGGACGCGAGCTTCCAGGCGGTCTTCAGGCGAGTGACGGCGGACATGTCTTCGACCCTAGGCGGGAGTTCCGCGCCGCGCCTCTCGGCGGTCGCCACGGCTCTGTTCGACGCGCGATCGGCCGCTTCTGGCATGTGCCACAGGTCACAGTCGCCCCATTTGCCCAGGTCAGAGGCTTCTCGAGCAATCGTTCGCAAATTTGTTCGAATCAGGTCTTCACTTTTGTCCGACCCTGCCCGTATGGTCGTTCATGTGTTCGATCGAACGTCCGTTCGCACCAACCCCCGATCGAATGACATCCCTCGGCTGAGGCCCGAGCGGACGTTCGAGAGAACACACCAACTTCCTCCTCTTCCCCACGGAGACCACCATGAGCATCACCCACGACGAGCTTCCGCTGATCGACCTCGCGCCGTACTCCCGCGGCACCGAGGAGGCCCGCGACCGTCACCTCGCTCTGGTCCCGCACACCGCGGTCCCGGGCCGCACGGCGCGCGCGCCGCGTCCCGCGACGACGGGCGGCCTGCGCCTCACGCGCCGCGGTCGGGTGCTGCTCACGGTGCTCGCGCTCCTCGTCGTCACGGCGCTCATGGTCGTGTTCGGCTCGGGCACTGCCGCCACGAGCGACGCCGCCGAGATCACCGGCACCACCACCATCACGGTGCAGCCGGGGCAGACCCTGTGGTCGATCGCCGGCGAGGCCAACCCGGGCGGCGACGTCCGCGACACGATGGACGACATCGTCCAGCTGAACTCGCTCGTCAAGGGCGAGACGCTCCAGATGGGCACGCAGCTCGCCCTTCCGGTGTACGCCGACTGACGGCGCCACGATCTGGTCGGCGGGCCTTGGGTTGAGACTGACGCCCGCCGACCGGCACGACCCCGGGTCATCGACCCGGATCCCGACACCGGGCAGTCACGCGCTGGGGAAGGCCGCGACTGCCCGGTGTCGCGTCGCGTCGCGACTCAGTCCTCGTCCCCTGAGGGTCAGGGAGCCACGATGACGGGCCGCGCCTCGGCCACGTCCAGGCGAGCGGCGGGACCGGCTGCAGTGATGAGCTGGTCGATCTCGAGCGACGGCCCACCGTTGACGCGATAGCTCACGCGGTAGCCCACGTCGACGCGGGGCGTCAGGCCGGTGGCCACCTTGGCGTAGGTGTGCGTGACGTCCTTCGCCGGGTACGGCGCTCCGGCCTTGGAGGTGACCTGGCTGGTGCCGTCCCCGTGGTGCCACGTGAACGACGCGGGCACGGCCACGATCTCCACGGCCTGCCCGAGCAGCACGGTGGAGTGCCGGAACTCGGGAGCCTCGGTGAAGAAGATCGTCTCGGCGTTCACCAGCGTCCGGCTCCCCGGCTGGATCCGCACCGCCAATGCCGGCAGCCCCACCTCCTCCACCGCCCGGAGGACTTCCGATGCAGTGCTCGGACCGCCAGGACCGGTGGCCGGAGAGCCATCGACATACGCGTCGCCCATGCCGGCGCCGCACCCCGGAGCCCGATAGTCCGGACATGTGCCAATCGACGAGGAACCGCCATCGGGGCCAGGGTGGGCTCGCGGAAGGGTCTGCGTCTGACCCTCGATGATCACTGCGCCATCTCGATCGGACGGGCTGACGTTCGAGTCCTGTCCCGTGAGAGCGAGAATCAACACAACGACAAGGCCGACCGTCGTACCCATCATCGGGCTACTCCAGCGAAGCTATAGAGAGTCCAGCCGTGCTGGTCTGGAAGGACTATGAACTCCATGCGCGTCACGCTCATGCTGGTCTCCCTGTAGTCGCTCTCAGCGTTGTCTTTCTGGCGACCTGCAGCCGTAGTCACATCTCCGGTGACCGCCCAGTAGCCGTCCATCTGAGAGACGTCGAGGTTCTTGGCTGACCAGTCACCATCGAGGTATTCACCGCCCGCGTTGTGGGTTGCATCAACGGCCTCGATGTACCTCCTGCACGAGCCACACTCCGGACCACTCAACTCTCGTAGTTGAGTCGTATCGCCGGAGTGAGCGGCAAAGTTCATCATTTGTAGGTAATGGCCGACGAAGGCCGAGGCGCCCTCGGAAGTTGCCTCCGTGGCGGCCTCGGGGAGCTCTGGCGGCGTGAGGGCCGTCGCTGATGCTGTCGAATCGGGTTCTTTCGGCTCGGGGTCGCTGGTGCACCCGGTGGTGAGTGCGGCGATCAGCCCGATGGCTGCGAATCGTGCGAGGCGTGTTCGGCCCATGAGATCCCCCGATGTCGTGGCATCGAGCAACGTAGGCAGCGGTGGTCGCACTTGTCAGCCACCCGACGTCCGGACTGTGGACAACCCGCGGGAGCGGATCACGGCGCGGGCGTCGGGGGCGCGGTCGGCTCCTCCGCCGGCGAGCACAGGGCGGGGTCGCCGTCGTGCTGCGAGGCGCTGCCCATGGAGGCGCCACAACCAGGGCCGGCGGCATCGGTCCACCAGGATGATCCGCGCTCCGTGGCGGGACCGGAGGGTCGGACGTGCTTGAGGAGTCCGTCCGTCGGCACCGTCTCCTCGGGGCCGCAAGCGCCGACGAGGGTCAGGCTCAGAAGGGTGGCCGCCAGCAGTCGTACGAGTCTCATGATCGTCGTTCCTCTCGGTCGGGTGAGACCCGAACGTAGGAAGCGACGGACGACCTCGAGGGTGAGATCGAGCGCCCTGTGGACGACGAACCCCTGTGGATGACGACGTTCTGGGCGGACACGACAGAATGGCGGCATGCGCGTAGTGGTGATCGCCGACGAGACCGACCGCGAGGGCGGCTACGTCACCGAGCGTCTGCGCCAGCACGGGGCCGCGGTGGAGTTCGTCGACCGCGGCGACCTGCCGGCCCGCTCCGACTACGTCGCCGAGGGGCCCGAGGTCGACCTGCTCCTGCTGCTCGGCTCCAGTCGCTCGGCCCACGATCCGCGGCACGTGCACGCGGTGATGGCGGAGTCGGACTGGGTCTGGGAGTCACTGGCCGCCGGCACGCCGGTGATGGGCATTTGCTTCGGCGCGCAGCTGATGGCCCGCGCGCTCGGCGGCCACTCGTACCGGATGGCGGAGCCCGAGGTGGGCTGGGTGCGCGTCGACTCGACCGACCACGTGCTGTGCCCGCCGGGTCCGTGGGGGCAGTTCCACCAGGACACGTTCGTGCCGCCGCAGCACGCCCGCGTGCTCGGCTCGACCTGGTACGGCCCGCAGTGCTTCATCGAGGAGACCCACGGCGCCAAGGCCATCGCGTGGCAGTTCCATCCCGAGGTCGTCCCCGAGGTCTACGCGCGATGGGTGGACGAGGACGCCTCGACGGTGCGAGCCGCGGAGGCCGACGGCGACGGCCTGAAGCGTGAGGCGCAGCGACTCGCGCCGCAGGCCCGCACGCGCGCGTTCGCCCTGACGGACGCCGCCCTCGACTACCTCGGTGTCGAGGCGGTCGAGGGCGGCGGCGGTGGTGCGTCGGCGCGCTAGCGCATCAGCTGACGGTGTCGGCGGCGCTGGCCTGGTCGGCGGCCGCCTTCTCCGAGCCGGCGCCGGCGCTGCTGAGCTCGCCACCGGTGTTCTCCAGGTGGGCGCGGACGAACCAGTGGAACAGCTCGAGGGCGCGGAGCTGCGCGATCAGCATGTCCTCGGTCACGGCGTCGAGGTCGGCGACCGCCTCCTGCGCCTTGCGGTGGTCCTTGATGACGCCCTGGTAGACGAGATCGAGGGCACCGAGGTGCTCGTTGGTCGTGGCGCGGCCGAGGGAGTAGTCCTCCCACGTGCGCGTCTTGACGAGGTCGCCCGTCAGGCCGTTGGGGGAGGTGCCCAGCGTGGCGATGCGCTCGGCGGTCTCGTCGACGGCGTCACGGACCTCGACCACGTGGGGGTCGATCATCTCGTGCACCGCGATGAAGTGCGGGCCGACGACGTTCCAGTGAACGTGCTTCAGCGTCAGGGCCAGGTCGTTGAGGGCGTGGAGGCGCTCCTGCAGGATGCCTGCCAGCTTCTCGCCCTCGGCGTCGGTGAGTCCGGGAATCGTGAACTTGGGGGTGCTCATGCCTTCGACGTTACGCCGCGGATCGCGTTACGCAAGCCGAGCGGTCCAACCTCTGAAACGCCGGGATTCCGGTGGATTCGGGTCAGCCGAGGCTAGCCTGATTGACGAGCCAGGCGATGCCGAACTTGTCGTTGAACAGGCCGAACTTGTCGCCCCACGGTGCCAGCGCGAAGGGCTCGACGATCTCGGCGCCCTCGGTGAGCCTGTCCCAATAGGGCTGCAGGTCGGTGTCGTCGCTGCTGAGCGAGACGTTGACGTGGGTGCCGTGCTGCGGCTGGTCACCGCCCGGAGGGGTGTCGGAGGCCATGAGCGTGAGGCCGACGGGGGTGTCGACCTGGCCGTGCATGACCAGGTGCGCCTGGGCCGGGTCGTCACTCATGCCGGAGTCGCCGAAGGTCATGATCGTCAGCTCGCCGCCGAGCGCCGCGTGGTAGAACTCGAGCGCCTCTCGGGACTCGGTGGAGAAGTTGAGGTACGGGTTCAGTCGGATCGCCATGTGGACAGCGTCCACCCGGACACCGACAGTCCACAAGGTCCTTCCGGGGTCGATCAGCCGCGGCGCACGAGCCGGATGCGGATGGGGCCCTTCGCGGTCGACGGGTCGACGACGTGTCCGCCCTGGGTGATCTCCACGGTCCCGGCGTCCACGAGGCGGCGGGCGGCGCGGCGGGTCGGCTCCATGAGGTCGCGCCAGCCGTCCTCGGTGCCGGCGGCGCGAGCGGCGTCGGACGGGCAGATCGTCGCGTCGGCGGCTCGCTGGTCGAGCAGCTCGACGATCGTGCGCTCGAGTCGACGGTCCTCCTCGCTCACGCCGCGCCGGCGGCAGGCGTCGCTGCAGTAGCGCACGGAGTCCCAGTCGCGTTCCCACTTCTTGCGCCACTCGATCGTGCGCCCGCACGAGGCGCAGGTCTTGGGTGGGGGAGTCACCCCTCCAGTGTGGGCGCGGAGGTGCCGAGAGGCTCGCCGGCATGGTCCGGACGGGCCATCGCGGGGTCGAACTCCTGAGGCTCGTGTGACGGATGTGACGGCTCCAGGGCCCTGACCTGCACAGATACGTCCGTCCCAAAAATAGTCAGTGGCGCGCGGGAAGATGCTTGCGCGGGCCTGGGTTGACCACGTACGGTAGCCACTACATCTGGGACTTACACGCGTGTAGTTCTCCACATATAGGTGCACAGCCCAGGCGGTGTTACCCACATGTTCGGGCCACTGCTCCACAGGAAGTCCCCAGATCCATCCACAGCCCGTCGCTCGAAACCAGCCCCCGAGGAGGCCCGACATGCACTGTCCGTTCTGCAAGAACACCGACACCCGAGTGCTCGACAGCCGGGTCGCCGACGAGGGTGGCTCGATCCGTCGCCGTCGCACCTGCTCGTCCTGCGAGAAGCGCTTCACGACGATCGAGCAGATGCAGCTGATGGTCCTCAAGCGGTCGGGGGCCACCGAGCCCTTCGCCCGTGAGAAGGCCGTCGCCGGTGTCCGCAAGGCCTGCAAGGGCCGCCCGGTCTCCGACGACGACCTCGCCCGGCTGGGTCAGCGCGTGGAAGACGCGCTGCGCTCCTCGGGCTGCGCCGAGATCGAGGCCCACCAGGTGGGCCTCGCCGTTCTCGAACCCCTGAAGGAGCTCGACGAGGTCGCCTACCTGCGATTCGCGAGCGTCTACAAGGCCTTCGACTCCGCCGACGACTTCGCCGCCGAGATCGCCAGCCTGATGTCCCGCTCGGCCGACGGCGAGCTCGCCGAAGAGGCCGCCAGCCGCACCACCCCGTAGTCCAGGGCCGGCACCCGTCGTGGTGTCGACCCCGCACGTCACCGCACGCCGCACCACCTCGCACGCAGCAGCCATCACCCTTTTTCAGCACAGGAGCACCCCATGACGGAAACGGTCAGCGGATCCACCGGATCCCAGCGCAAGAACGCCTCGAAGGCCGGCGCCGGCCTGAAGATCGAGCGCATCTACACGACCGAGGGCGTGCACCCGTACGACGCCGTCACGTGGGAGCGTCGCGACGTCGTCCAGACCAACTGGAAGACCGGCGAGAACGTCTTCGAGCAGCGGGGCGTCGAGTTCCCCGACTTCTGGAGCGTCAACGCCTCCACGATCGTCACCACGAAGTACTTCCGTGGTGCGGTCGGCTCGGCCGAGCGTGAGCAGAGCCTCAAGCAGCTCCTCGACCGCGTCGTGCTCACCTACGTGAAGGCCGGCCGCGACTTCGGCTACTTCGCCACCGACGCCGACGCCGAGGTCTTCGAGCACGAGCTGACGCACATGCTCCTGCACCAGGTCTTCAGCTTCAACAGCCCCGTCTGGTTCAACGTCGGCACGTCCAGCCCGCAGCAGGTCAGCGCCTGCTTCATCCTGGCCGTCGACGACTCGATGGACTCGATCCTCAACTGGTACCGCGAGGAGGGCCTGATCTTCAAGGGTGGATCCGGCGCCGGCCTCAACCTGTCGCGCATCCGCTCCAGCAAGGAGCTGCTCCGCTCCTCGGGCGGCACCGCCTCGGGCCCGGTCTCCTTCATGCGCGGCGCCGACGCCTCCGCCGGCACCATCAAGTCCGGTGGCGCCACGCGTCGCGCGGCCAAGATGGTCGTCCTGGACGTCGACCACCCCGACATCGTCGAGTTCGTCGAGACCAAGGAGAAGGAGGAGGAGAAGATCCGCGTCCTGCGCGACGCCGGCTTCGACATGGACCTCGGTGGCTCCGACATCACCTCGGTGCAGTACCAGAACGCCAACAACTCCGTCCGCGTCAGCGACGAGTTCATGCGCGCGGTCGAGGAGAAGACCGACTTCGGCCTGCGTGGTCGCATGACCGGTGAGGTCATCGAGCAGATCGACGCCAACGAGCTCTGGGACAAGATCGCGAAGGCCGCCTGGGCCTGCGCCGATCCGGGCATCCAGTACGACTCGACCATCAACGACTGGCACACGACGCCGGAGGCGGGCCGCATCACGGCCTCGAACCCGTGCTCGGAGTACATGCACCTCGACAACTCGAGCTGCAACCTGGCCAGCCTGAACCTGATGAAGTTCCTCAACGAGGACGGTTCGTTCGGCGTCGAGAAGTTCGTCAAGAGCGTCGAGCTCATCATCACCGCGATGGACATCTCGATCTGCTTCGCCGACTTCCCGACCGACCCGATCGGCGAGACCACGCGGGCCTACCGCCAGCTCGGCATCGGCTACGCCAACCTCGGCGCGCTGCTGATGGCCTCGGGCCTCGCGTACGACTCCGACGGCGGTCGCGCCCTGGCCGGCTCCATCACCTCGCTGATGACCGGCACCTCGTACCGCCGTTCGGCCGAGCTGGCCGGCATCGTCGGCGCCTACGACGGCTACGCGCAGAACGCCGCCCCGCACACGCGGGTCATGCGCAAGCACCTCGCCGCCAACGACGACATCCGCACGCTGCACTCGATGGACATCGCCGTGCACCGCGAGGCCACCAAGCAGTGGGCCGACAACCTCAAGATCGGTGAGAAGAACGGCTGGCGCAACGCCCAGGCCTCCGTCCTGGCGCCCACCGGCACGATCGGCTTCATGATGGACTGCGACACGACCGGCATCGAGCCGGACTTCTCGCTGGTCAAGTTCAAGAAGCTCGTCGGCGGCGGCTCCATGCAGGTCGTCAACCAGACGGTCCCGGCCGCGCTCACCAAGCTCGGCTACACGAACGAGACCATCGAGGCGATCGTCGAGTTCATCGCCGAGCACGGTCACGTCATCGACGCCCCCGGCCTGAAGACCGAGCACTACGAGGTCTTCGACTGCGCGGTCGGCGAGCGGGCCATCAAGCCCATGGGTCACGTGCGCATGATGGCGGCGGCCCAGCCGTTCCTGTCGGGTGCCATCTCCAAGACGGTCAACATGCCCGAGACCTCCACGGTCGAGGAGATCGCCGACGTCTACCTGCAGGGCTGGAAGCTCGGCCTGAAGGCGCTCGCGGTCTACCGCGACAACTGCAAGGTCGGCCAGCCGCTGTCCAGCCAGAAGTCGCAGGACGACAAGACCAACGCGTCGGCCACGGCCGCGACCGAGGTCAAGACGGTCGTCGTCGAGAAGCCGATCCGTCGCCGTCTGCCGAAGTCGCGCGCCTCGATCACCACGAGCTTCAGCGTCGGTGGCGCGGAGGGCTACATGACCTCCGGTGCGCACGAGACCGGTGAGCTGGGCGAGGTCTTCCTCAAGCTCGGCAAGCAGGGCTCGACGCTGGCCGGTGTCATGGACGCCTTCAGCATCGCGACCTCGATCGGCCTGCAGTACGGCGTGCCGCTGGAGACCTTCGTCAGCAAGTTCACCAACCTGAAGTTCGAGCCGGCCGGTCTGACCGACGACTCGGACGTCCGGATGGCGCAGTCGATCATGGACTACGTGTTCCGTCGCCTGGCGCTGGACTACCTGGACTTCGACACCCGCTCGGCCCTCGGCATCTTCTCGGCCGACGAGCGTCAGCGTCACCTCGACACCGGCTCGTACCAGCCGATCAACGACGGCACGACCGCCGCCGAGCTCGTCGAGTCGGCGCCGACCGAGAAGGGCTCCCCGGTTCCGGCCGCGGAGGCCACCCCGGTCGAGAACGTCGTCGAGGAGACCGCCAAGGCGGCTCCGGCCCAGGCTCACACCTCGGCCGAGCTGCTCGAGGTCATCACCGGTTCCGCGGTCGACTCGCCCCTGTGCATGACCTGCGGCACCAAGATGCGCCCCGCCGGCTCCTGCCACGTGTGCGAGGGCTGCGGCTCGACCAGCGGCTGCAGCTGAGCCAGCCCGACAGCGCCTGCGGATCGGCTTCGGCCGGACCGCAGGCGCTGTCGTGCGTGCGCACCGGCCGATCCCGGCGCACGATGGGGGAATGGTTCGCACCACACCGTCAGACATCACCGAGCTGGCCGACGACGAGGTCTTCGTCTTCGGCAGCAACGTCACCGGCGAGCACGGGGGAGGCGCGGCGAAGGTCGCACACGAGCGCTTCGGCGCCGAGTGGGGCGTGGGTGAGGGGCTGACCGGTCGCACGTACGCCCTGCCGACGATGGAGGGGGAGGCCGCCTTCAGGTCGGCTGCTGCCCACTTCCTCGACGTCGCCGCGGCCCTGCCGCACCTCACGTTCCTGCTGACCAAGGTCGGCTGCGGCATCGCCGGGTACGACGAGGACCAGGTCAAGCACTGGTTCGCCGAGGCGCCCGCGAACGTGGTGCGGCCGCCCGGTTGGTGAGTCGGCAGCCACGTCGATAATGAGTTGCGCACAATCGAATTGCGTGCAATGCTTTCTTTTATGACCACGGCACGCCTCGACGACCAGCTCTGCTTCGCGCTGTACGCGGCATCGCGCCGGCTGACGACGGCGTACCGCGGCACGCTGACCGAGCTCGGACTCACCTATCCGCAGTACCTCGCCCTGATGGTGCTGTGGGAGGACGACGGCATCACCGTCTCGGCCCTGGGGGAGCGGCTCAGCCTCGACAGCGGCACGCTCTCGCCGCTGCTGAAGCGGCTGCAGGTCCAGGGTCTGGTGGAGCGTCGTCCGTCCACGGAGGACGAGCGCCGCGTGCACGTGCACCTCACCGATGCCGGCCGAGAGCTCAGCGCGGAAGTCGGTCGTCTGCAGCAGTGCGTGGCCGACGCCATCGACCTCGACGCCGACGAGTTCGTCGCGCTCCGCGCCCTGGCCCGCCGTGTGGCCGACCTCGAACCACTCCAGTCCTGACCACGAACCAACCCAAGGAGATCACCATGGAAACCCTGTACACCGCTGAAGCCCTCGCCACCGGCGGCGGCCGCGACGGCCACGTCCGCACGGGCGACGGCCAGCTCGATCTCGACCTCGCCGTGCCGGAGGGCATGGGTGGCAAGGGTGGCGCCGCGAACCCCGAGCTGCTTTTCGCTGCCGGCTACTCCGCCTGCTTCCACGGCGCCCTGCAGGCCGTGGCGCGCGCCGAGAAGGCGACGCTGGGTGACTCCTCGGTCGGTGCCAAGGTCTCGATCGGCCCGAACGGCGAGGGCGGCTTCCAGCTGGCCGTGAAGCTTGAGGTCGTCATCCCCGACCTGCCCCACGACGAGGCCCAGGCGCTCGCCGACAAGGCCCACCAGGTGTGCCCGTACTCGAACGCGACGCGGGGCAACATCGAGGTCGAGGTCACCGTCGTCGACGACTGATCCCGCCGTTCTCCACAGCCCCGACTCCCGCGGAGTCGGGGCTGTGCCGCGTGTCAGTGCCGGCTCCTAGCGTCTCTCTCACCACACAGACGAGAGGACCTTCCATGACCGTCACCCGCCATCCCGACGCCGAGCCGCCCCGCGAGGAGCTGGAGCTCGCCCCCATCGACATCGTCGAGCGATTCTTCGCCATCGAAGCAGCCCGCGTCACGCGCCGCACCGTCCGTACCTACGGCGCGGTCGTCGATCGGCTCGACGCCTATCTGGCCTCGGTCGACATCACGCCGTACATCGGAGGGCAGTACTCCGCCATCCTCGAGGCGGAGCGCCAGTTCGCACCCCGTGGAGCGCTGCTCCGCATCTTCGGGTTGGAGGGCCTGGTGTGCTGCCTCCCGGGATTCCTCGACCCCAGCTGGCTGTTGCCGGTCCCCTCGGAACGGCGGGCTCAGATCGCCCTCACCGGACGCCTGCTCGAGTACCTGCGTCGGCGCGGACTCATCGACATGTCGGTGGTCGCCTGCGCCTTCTACGAGGCCCGGCAGTCAGTCTATGACGCTCGCGATGCCGCCTGAGCGATCAGGTGCGGGCTGCGTCGACGCTGAACCGACCTGGCCCGACGAGGGCGAACAGGAAGGAGGCGGCCGCCAGCACCAGCACGAACTCCGCTCCGCCGTCGGCCACGAAGAACGCGTCACGGTGCGCGAACCAGGCAGCGCCCAGCATCGAGAGCCCGAGCAACCCGCTGACCAGCGGTGTCAGGGCCCCCAGCACGAGCAGCGCTCCGCCGCCGACCTCGAGCGACGCCTGCACGATCGCGGCCGCGTCGGCAGCCGGGATCCCCATCGCGTCGAAACCGGCCTGCGTGCTGCCGATCCCGTCGCTCCACTTCTGCCAACCGTGCGCGACGAACGCGACTCCCACGACCACCCGGCCGAGGAGCAGACCCAGGTCGGCGCCTCCCTTGGGCGGCGTGGTCAGGCTTCGAGCTGCTGCGGACATGGCACCCCTCCGCATCCAGGCACGTGTCTCGTGCCCCATGAGACGACGAGCGAGTGTAAGTGAGAGTTCCGCCTCGGCCGGGAGCGTGAGACAGGTCTCAGTCAGGCAGCGGCGACGGCGGCCGTAGCAGCCAGGGCCTCTGAGAGAGCCCGCAGCACACCCAGATCGAAGCCCATGCCCAAGTGGGCGGCGTCGACCCTGACGTTGTGGGCCAGGGGTCCCTCGTCCTCCTCGCGCACGCGACAGGCCGGGCCGGAGACCACGCCGTCGCGCGGCGACCAGATGGCCGTCATCGGCATGGGGAGGGGCTGGGCGTGGCGCTCGGCACCCTCCGGCGTCAGGTCGTCGGCAGCCGCCGGGTTCAGCAGGCGGAACCACCGCACGATCCACTCCGTGCCCTCGCGGCCTCGGATCGGGGTGCCCATCGTGACGACGGCACGCACCAGCTCCGGGCGGCGTCGTGCGGCCTCGCGGGCGTACACGCCGCCCAGGCTCCAGCCCACGATGGTGATCGGGCCGTGCTCGTCCGCCAGGTCTGCGATGAGCTGCTCGAGCTTGAGCTCGTCGTCGGGCGTGATGCCCAGGTTCCACCCGAGGTTCCAGCCGGAGGTCCGGTAGCCCAGGTCCTCCAGGTAGTGCCGCATCGGCAGGGTCGTGTGATCGGTCGCCGTGAAGCCCGGCAGCACGAGCACCATGTGGCCGTCCCCGCGGGGGCTGGCGTTGGTGAGTCCACTCAGTCCTGCGGCCAGCCGCGCGAACGTCACGGGCATCCCGGCCAGCTCACGGAGCAGTCCGACGGGTCCGGGTGACAGGGACGGCAGCAGGCTCATGGGCACCTCATTCACGATCGACAGCCCGGCGAGTCTAGACCGGCTTCGGCCGCGGTGACCCCCGATCGGTGCATGATCGGGAGACGTCGAGGGAGGGAGACCCGATGAACGACACAGTGAACGAGGGACGACGACGCGCCGGTGTGCCCGTCGACTCCGGCGTCGCACGCGAGGGGCGACACCGTCGGGTCGACAGTCCGCCCCCGCCGCCAGAGGGGCCCCAGGACGAGCAGGGCAACTCGGACAAGCGGCGCTGGTTCCGCCGCGGCTGACGTCGGCGAACGGACCGCTTAGCGACGCAGCTGCACAAGGCGGGCGAGGTCGTCGTCGCTCAGCTCCGTGAGGGCCGTCTCGCCGGCGTTGACCACCGCGTCGGCCAGGGCGCGCTTGCTCGTGATGAGCTCGGCGATCGACTCCTCGATCGTCCCCTCGCTGACCAGACGGTGCACGTGGACGGCTCGGGTCTGCCCGATGCGGTGCGCGCGGTCGGTGGCCTGGTCCTCGACGGCGGGGTTCCACCAGCGGTCGTAGTGGATGACGTGGTCGGCCCGCGTCAGGTTGAGGCCCGTGCCTGCGGCCTTCAGCGACAGCACGAACACGTTGAACTCACCGGCCTGGAAGTCCTCGACCATGCGTTCGCGCTGGCGGACACCCGTGCCGCCATGCAGGAACCGGTGCGACATGCCGAGATCGGTGAGGTGGCGGGTGAGCAGGTGGCCCATCGTCGTGTACTGCGTGAACACGAGCGCGGCTCGACCCTCGTCGACGATCTCCTCGAGCAGCTCGTCGAAGACCGCGAGCTTGCCGGAGCGGCCCTCGAGCTTGCCGTCGGCCTCGCGCAGGAAGTGGGCGGGGTGGTTGCAGATCTGCTTGAGGCGGGTCAGCATCGTGACGACGAGCTGGCGGCGCTTCATGCCCTCGGCCGCCTCGATCTCCGCCATCGTCTCGCGCACCGCGGCCTCGTACAGCCCGATCTGCTCGCGCGTGAGGTTCGCGCGGTAGTCGGTCTCGATCTTCGGCGGCAGCTCCGGAGCGATGCCCGGGTCGGTCTTGCGCCGCCGCAGCACGAAGGGCTGCACGAGCTCGGCCAGCTCGGCGGCCCGGTGCGGCTCCCGACCCGACTCGATCGGTCGCGACCAGGTGGCTCGGAACTCTTCCCACGAGCCGAGCAGGCCGGGGGTCGTCCAGTCGAGGATCGACCACAGCTCGCCGAGATGGTTCTCGACCGGGGTGCCGGTGAGCGCCAGCCGTGAGAGCCCCTCGATGCCGCGCAGGACGCGCGCCGCCTTGGTGCGCGGGTTCTTGACGTTCTGCGCCTCGTCGGCGACGACGAGGTCCCAGCCGATGTCGCTCAGCTCGGCGGCGGAGCTGACCATCGTCGCGTAGGTCGTGATGACGAAGCCGCTGCGCAGCGTGGCCAGCGAGCGGCGCGGACCGTGGAAGCGGTGCACCTCGGCGTCGGGGGCGAAGCGCTCGACCTCACGCTCCCAGTTGCCGATGACCGAGGCGGGGCACACGACGAGCGTCGGGCCGTGCGGCACGCCCAGCGCGGCGGCGCGCTCGGCGCGGTGCAGCTGGAGCGCGATCAGCATGACGGTCTTGCCCAGGCCCATGTCGTCGGCGAGGCATCCGCCCAGCCCCAGCTCGGTGAGCTGGCTCATCCAGCGCAGGCCCTGGAGCTGGTAGTCACGCAGGGCTCCGGAGAGCGCGTCGGGCTGGTGCGCGGCCACGAGATCGCGGTCCATCGTGGAGAGACGGCGACGCACGTCGTCGAGCCAGCCGACCGTCTCGACGACCGTGCGCCGGCCGTCGACGAGCATCTCGCCCGTCACGACCGCGCGGAGTGCCTCGCCCGCCCGCACCTCCGTCGACCCGCCGTGGAGAGCGCGCTGCAGCTTGGCGCGGTCGACCATGACCCAGGAGTCGCGCAGTCGGATCACGGCGCGGTGGTCGCGGGCGAGCTGCTCGACCTCCGCCTCGCTGAGCACCTGGTCGCCGACGGCGACCTGCCAGTTGAAGCGGAAGAGCTGCTGGTGCGTGAATGCGGCCGGCCGGTCGTGCCGCGGCGACTCGTCGGCCCGCAGCACGGCGCGCGTGTCGAGCTGGCGCACGAGCGACTCGGGCCACCGGACGTCGATGCGGTTGGCCAGGAGAGTCGCCGTGAGGCGGCTGCTGCCGAGCTCGGCCAGGGCGTCCGCGCCGACGGTGACACCACCGCGGGCGTGCGGCTCGGCCAGTCGCGCCGCGGGCTCCCACCAGCGAGCAACCCGCTCGAGCATCTCGCGCGTGGGTTCACGCGCGTCGACCACGATCGGACGCTCCGGGCCGCTCGTGAGCTCGGAGGCGTCGAAGGGGGAGGAGACCTGGGCGCGGGGGATGATGCGCAGGCGCACGACCGCTGCTTCGGTGTCGGTCGGGGTCTCAAGGAAGGTGACCTCGAACGCGTAGGAGAAGGTCGTCTCACGCTGCCGGGGCAGCACGGTACGTGGTGCCGGCTCCTGCGGCGTGGTGGCCACGGTGGGGGCGTCGACCGCGAGGGCCTCGAGGAAGGCGAAGACGGACTTCTGTCCGGAGCCGGCGTCGGGACCGATCGCGTTGCCGGCGTTGCGCAGCTGGTCGACGGAGGAGCCGGGCGGCTGCAGCAGATGACCTGTGGTCATGAGGCGCAGCGCGATGATCGCGGGGGTCGCCCAGGCCCGCACGGAGGCGTGCGCGTTCACGAGGCGGATGCCCTGGCTGAGCGGCCCGACGGCGTCGAACGCGGAGACCTGGTGCTCGCCGTCGGGGGCGTCGATCACGAAGTGCGACTTGGCCGGTTCGTCGGCCACCTCGAACCGGACGGGATGGCGCAGCAGGGGCACCAGCTCGTCCCGGGTGGTCATCCGACCATTCTGACGCACGCCTCCCAATGGCGGTCGCCGACATGGTATGGTTGAACCATCAACTACAGTGGATCGTGACCCGATCCTGGCCCGAGGACCCGACATGCGCCAGTACTCGATCGCGGATCTCGAGTCCCGCCTGAAGCCGAGCCCACGGATGCCCGTGCTCTTCGTCGGCCACGGCAACCCGATGCACGCGATCAGCGACAACGCCTTCACGCGGGAGTGGAGCCGGATCGGCGCGAACCTTCCCGAGGCGCAGGCCATCGTCGTCATCAGCGCGCACTGGCTGACACCGGGCTCGACGCACATCACCGACGCGCCGCGCAACAAGGTCATCTACGACTTCGGCGGGTTCCCGGACGCGCTGTCGCAGGTGCCGTACCCGAGCGAGGGCGACCCGCTCGTCGCCCGTGCGATCCAGCAGCAGTTCCTCGACTACGAGGCGCAGCTCGACGCGCAATGGGGTCTCGACCACGGGACCTGGTCGGTGCTCGTGCACCTCGAGCCCGAGCCGACCGTCCCGATCCTGCAGATCAGCCTCGACTACGCGATGCCGCTGCCGGAGCTGCACGCGATGTTCGCTCGTCTGCGCGCGCTGCGCGACCGCGGTGTGCTGTTCATCGGCAGCGGCAACATCGTCCACGCGCTCGGCCGAGCCCGGTGGGAGCCGCAGGCGCAGGCCTGGGACTGGGCCGCCGAGTTCGACCGCGTGACGGGCGAGGCCCTGCGCGAGCGCCGGGTCGACCAGCTGCTCGATCCGTTCCGCACGTGGGACACGGCGCGCATCGCCGTGCCCACCGACGACCACTACCGCCCGATGGTGGCGGCGCTGTCGCTGCTCGACCCCGATGAGGACCTGTCGTTCTTCAACGAGCAGATCGACATGGGATCGATCGGCATGCGGTCGTTCCTGACGGTCTGATCAGGCCCGGGGGGCCTGGCCGCCGGACTGGGCCTTCTCCTGCTCCGCGATCTGGCGACGCACGTCGTCCATGTCGAGGCCGCGCACCTTCTCGATCAGGTCGTCCAGGGCCGGCGCCGGCAGGGCTCCGGGCTGGGCGAAGACGAGGACGCCGTCGCGGAACGCCATGATCGTGGGGATCGAGGAGATCTGCGCCGCGCCGGCGAGCTGCGGCTCGGCCTCGGTGTCGATCTTGCCGAACGTGATGTCCGGGTTCTTCTCGCTCGCGGCCTCGTAGACCGGGGCGAACTGGCGGCACGGGCCACACCACGACGCCCACCAGTCGACGAGGGTGATGCCCTCACCGCCGAGCTGGTCGTCGATCGTGGCCTGGGTCAGGTTCACGGTGCTCATGCAGGGGTCAACCGAACGCCGCGCCGGAACATTCCGACCAACACTACCGACGCGTAGGGGTGGTCGGACGGCAAACATGAGGGTATCCTCAAGTTATGGATGACACCGCTTTCGACGTCGACCAGTCCGACCTCGCCGCCGCCTCGCGACGGTTCCCGGCCCACCGACCCGCGCCCGAGCGCGTGCACACGTCCCCGGGCCTGGCCTACCTCGCCACCCCCACCTCGTTCGGCGAGCACGCCTGGGACGAGAGCGGCCACTAGACCACCGGTCCGATCACGCATCGGAGCGAGAACGACGAAGCCCCCCGCCGATGGCGGGGGGCTTCGTCGTGGTGTGAGTGGCTCAGAGCACGCGGACGTTCGCGGCCTGCAGGCCCTTCGGGCCCTCCTCGACGTCGAACTCGACCTTCTGGTCCTCGTTCAGCGTGCGGAAGCCGGACGTCTGGATCGCGCTGTAGTGCGCGAAGACGTCAGCGCCGCCGTCGTCGGGCGCGATGAAGCCGAAGCCCTTGTCGGCGTTGAACCACTTGACGGTACCGGTGGCCATTGTCTTTCTCCTTCAGCGAGTTCCGGGCGGCACTTCCGCCCGGTGGTCGCAGCTTTCACGTTCCACCGAACCGACCGAAGGGGCATCCCGAGATCGTCGCCGAACAGTCAAACCTTGCAACTGGCGAACAGCCTAGAGCACAGGAAGCCCGTCGCGGCACCCTCAGAACACGTCATCAGATGAAAGTTGGGTAACACGACCAGGGAGCTCGACCTAGTTCGAAAGGACTAGTTCCGTATAGTCACTTGGCACCAAAGTCAAGACTGTCATTGCCCTCAGGAACTCCTTACTTTGTCCTCAGTGCTGACGCGCCCCACTCCGGCGGGCCAGCCTGGTGGGGCAACCCGGTCCCCACCGGACATCCCGAGGGGGGAACCGTTCGTGAAGCGACTCATCATCGCGACGACCGGCGTGGCTTTGACGGCATCGATGGCCGTCCTGGGCTCCACGTCAGTCAGCGCAGCACCGAGTGGTGGTGGCGTGCCCGCCACCGCGCCAGTCGAGAAGGCCAGTGAGCCCGACCTGCCGCACCCGTTGGAGGACAAGCGCACCGCGCTGCGCGAGCAGGCCGTGGCGGCCGTCGTCGACGGCGAGCTGGCACCGCAGACCGTCGCCGGCACGCAGGTCGTGCAGGTCGGCGAGGGAGCCGCACCGCAGGACGCCGCGCTCGCGCTGAACGAGGACGCGCCCCAGGCCAAGCGCTCCGAGGCGCAGGCCAAGCCGAAGCAGGCGCAGTACGTCGAGCTCAGCCAGGAGCGCGCCGACAAGGTCTTCGTGATCCTCGCCGAGTTCGGCGACGAGCGTCACCCCGACTACCCGGACGCCGACACGGACCCCGAGACGCCCGGTCCGGAGAAGTTCGACGGACCGCTGCACAACACGATCGCCGAGCCCGACCGCACCAAGGACAACACCACGGTGTGGCAGGCGGACTACAACCGCGAGCACTACCAGGGCCTGTACTTCGGCACCGGAGACGGCGTCGAGTCGGTCAAGACGTACTACGAGAAGCAGTCCTCGGGCCGCTACACGGTCGACGGGGTGGTCTCGGACTGGGTCAAGGTGCCGTTCAACACCGCGCGCTACGGCCGCGAGGACGCCGACACCTGGCAGCTCGTCGCCGACGCGCTCGAGGCCTGGATCGCCGACCAGAAGGCGAAGGGCCAGACCGACGAGCAGATCGCCGCGTCGATCGCGGAGTACGACGTCTACGACCGCTACGACTTCGACGGTGACGGCGTGTTCGACGAGCCCGACGGCTACATCGACCACTTCCAGATCGTCCACGCCGGCCCCGGCGAGGAGGACGGTGACTCCTCCTACGGCGAGGACGCCATCTGGTCGCACCGCTGGTACGCCTTCCTGACCGACGCCGGCCTGACCGGTCCGGCCGACAACAAGCTCGGCGGCACGCAGGTCGGCACGACCGGCGTGTGGGTCGGTGACTACACGATCCAGCCCGAGAACGGCGGTCTGTCGGTCTTCGTCCACGAGTACGGGCACGACCTGGGCCTGCCCGACGCGTACGACACGTCCGGTGGAGGCGACAACAACAACGAGCACTGGACCCTGATGGCCCAGAGCCGCCTCAACGCCGAGGGTGAACCGCTCGGCACCCGCCCCGGCGACTTCGGGGCGTGGGAGAAGCTGCAGCTCGGCTGGCTCGACTACGAGGTCGTCGCCCACGACGACACGCGATCGCTGGACCTCGGTCCGCAGGAGTACAACTCCAACCGTCCCCAGGCCGCGGTCGTGCCCCTGCCCGACAAGGAGGTCACGACCGACAACGGCGCCCCGTTCGCGGGGGAGAAGCAGTTCTTCTCAGGCTCCGGCGACGATCTCGCGAACTCCCTGACCACCACGGTCGACCTCACCGGCAAGACCACGGCGAGCCTCTCGGCCCAGGTGCGGTACGAGATCGAGGAGGGCTACGACTACCTGTACCTCCAGGCGTCCACCGACGGTGGCGCGACCTGGACGGCGCTCGGCGGGACGATCGGTGGTGAGCCGATCGGCAACGACACCTCCGGCCGCCCCGGCATCGACGGCGAGCAGGCCGAGTGGGCTCCGCTCGAGGTGCCGCTCGACGCCTACGCAGGACAGTCGGTGCAGGTGCGCTTCTACTACAAGACCGACGGCGGTCTGGCCCTCCCGGGCTTCTACGCCGACGAGATCGTGGTGAGCGCCGACGGTGCGGAGGTGTCGAAGGACGGCGCCGAGGCCGAGGGCGGAGCCTGGGTGGGTGACGGGTTCTCCGTCGTCGGGGCGTCGACCACCCAGCTGTTCGACCACTTCTACATCATGGGCAGCCGGTCGTACGTCGACTACGACCAGTACCTCAAGACGGGCCCGTACAACTTCGGGTACGCCGACACTAAGCCCGACTGGGTCGAGCACTACGCGTACCAGGAGGGTCTGCTGATCTCGTACTGGGACACGTCCCAGCTCGACAACAACACGAGCGCGCACCCGGGTGAGGGTCGCAACCTGATCATCGACTCCCGCCCGGTGCCCGACATCAACCTGTGGACGGGTGCGCCCTGGCGGGCCCGGATCCAGGTGTACGACGCGCCGTTCTCGAAGAAGGCGGCCGACACCCTGGTGCTGCACCACAACGGCAAGGAGTCGAGGATCCGCGGTGACGCCGCGGCGCCGACCTTCGACGACACCGGGAAGTACTTCTACGAGTCGCTGCCCAACCACGGCGTCAAGCTCCCGGCCACCGGGTTCACCGTCACCGTGACGAAGCAGAACGGCACCAACATGACGGTGCAGTTCAACAAGTAGAGCCCTCGGGGTGTCCCGACGCCGGTCCTCACGGGCCGGCGTCGGGGTGCGTCCGGGGTCAGCGAGTGTGGACGACCTCGTCGATCGCACCCGCGGCGCCACCGAACTCGTCGGCGACCTCGCCCGCGACGTCCTCGTCGGCCTCGGCGTGCGGGTGCCTCAGGTCGTCATCGGCCTCGGCCAGGATGCGGTGCGCCGTCGCGAGCACGCCGACCGCGAGGAGCACGACCACCGCGGCGATCGCGAACGGCACGTGGACCGAGCTGTGCTCGACGATCCGGCCGGCGGCGAACGGCGCCAGCCCGCCGCCGATGAAGCGCACGAACCCGTACGCGGCCGACGCGACCGGACGCTCGACGGGTGAGACGGACATGACGGCCTGGGTCGTGAGCGTGTTGTTGATGCCGATCGCGATGCCGGCGGCGATGACGCAGCCCGCCATGATGCCGGCGTGGGTCGTCCAGATCGCCATGGCTGCCAGGTCGATCGCGAAGGCCGTGAAGGCGAGGTAGAGCGTGGTGGCGGTTCCGAGGCGGTCCTGCAGCCACGGCGCTCCGACGACCGAGAAGAACGCGACCAGCAGGCCCCAGCAGAAGAACACCAGGCCGAGCTGCGTGATGCCGAGGTCCATCGGGAACGGCGCGTAGCCGAGCATCGTGAAGAATCCCCAGTTGTAGAGCAGCGCGGCGATGCTGATCGTCAGGAGGCCCCGGTGGCGCAGGGCGCGCAGGGGAGCGGTGATCGAGGTGCGCTCCGGCGGCCGGCCCGTGTCGGGCAGGCGCCAGACGATCGCGACCAGGGCGATCGTCATGAGCACGGCGACGCCGTAGAACGGTCCGCGCCAGCTGACGTTGCCGAGGGCGCCACCGAGGAGGGGGCCAGCGGCGATGCCGAGCCCGAGGGCGGCTTCGTAGAGGATGATCGCCCCGGCGAACCCACCGCGGGCGCTCGAGACGATCGCCGACAACGAGGTGGCGATGAAGAGCGCGTTGCCGAGGCCCCAGCCGGCGCGGAACGCCACGATGCCCTCGATCGAGCCGGAGGAGCCGGCGGCCGCCGCGAACACGATGATCAGCACGAGGCCGACGACCAGGGTGCGCTTGGCGCCGAGCCGGCTCGAGACCGCGTTCGTCACGAGCATCGCGACGGCGGTGACGACCAGGTAGCTGGTGAACAGCAGCGTCACCTGGCTCTCGCTGGCCTCGAGATCGTCGCGGAGCGCGGGGAGGATGGGATCGACCAGGCCGATGCCCATGAAGGACACGACGCAGGCGAAGGCGACGGCGTAGACCGCTGCCGGCTGTGAGGTGAGGGAGGACCGCTCGGAGGACATGCGACTCCTGTCATGGCAATGAGGTTGCGTTACGCAACTACTTAACCACGGCAACGACCTCCGCACACGCCGGGGGTGCTCTCAGAGGTCGTAGTCGACCACGAGCGGCGCGTGGTCGGACCAGCGCTCGGCCCAGCTGACGGCGCGGTCGACGACGGCCGACGTGGCCGACGCCCCGAGCTCCGGGGTGGCCATCTGGTAGTCGATGCGCCAGCCCGTGTCGGTGTCGAACGCCTGCCCGCGCATGGACCACCACGTGTACGGACCGTCGACCTCACCGGCCAGGCGCCGCGCGACGTCGACCCACTCCAGCTCGCCGAAGAAGCGGTCGAAGTACGCGCGCTCCTCGGGCAGGAAGCCGGCCTTCTTGACGTTGCCCTTGGCGTTGCGGATGTCGAGCGGCGTGTGGGCCACGTTGAGGTCGCCCGTGATGACGGCGTGACCGGCGGCTCGCAGCTCGGCCAGTCGCACGGTCATGTTCTCGAGGAACCGGTACTTCTCCTCCTGGCGCGGCGTGCCCGCCTCGCCCGAGTGGACGTACGCGGAGACGACGGTGACGCTCGTGTCGCCGTGCGGGACGTCGGCCTCGATCCAGCGCCCGGCGTCGTCGAAGCCCTCACCCACACCGACGCGGACGGCGGTGGCCTCGTGCCGGCTCAGCACGGCCACGCCGGCTCGCCCCTTGGCCGCTGCCTCGGTGTGCGCCACGTGGTAGCCCGTGTCAGCGAGCATCTCGCGCACGAGCTCGTCGGGCGCCCGGACCTCCTGGAGGGTGACGATGTCGCACTCGCGCTCGGCGAGGAACTCCGACAGCCCGGAGGTCTGTCCGCGGTTCTTGTTCCAGGCAGCACGGATGCCGTTGACGTTCACAGTGGCGAGACGAAGCACGCGCCCCACCGTAACGAGTCCGTCGGACACGCCGCGTCCGAGGGGCGAGCACCCGTGACTCGGGCCGTCCTGAGCGGTACTGTCAGGTCCCGACCGACCTCATCCTCAGGAAGAAATCAGGTAAAGCCGTGGATCTCTCGAAGATCAATCCGCTCAACCTCGGCGCCTTGGTCGCCGGTGGGCTCACGTTCATCCTCTCGTTCATCCCGTCCTTCGTCACGATCTCGGCCGACCTCGGCGGCGCCGACTTCTCCGACGGCGTCAACGCGTGGGACTCCGGCCTCGGCGTCCTCGGCGTCCTGCTCATCCTCATCGCCACGGCTGCCATCGCCGTGAAGGTGTTCGCGCCGCAGGTGCTGCCGCCCGCCATCCCGATCAACCTGGTCGCCGCTGCTGCTGCGGGTCTCGGCACGCTGCTGCTGATCCTGCGCGCGTTCACCTACGACGGCGGCTTCGGCGTCGACGTGGGCCCGGGCTGGTCGGCCTTCGCCGTCTTCATCACGTCGATCGCGCTGACGGTGCTCGCCGCGCTGGGCTTCAAGGAGTCCGGCGAGCAGCTCCCGAACTACAACGCCGGTGGCGGCCAGCCGCCCGCGGGTCCGACGCCTCCGGCGCCGCCGACCTCGGGTCCGACCCCGCCCGCTGCTCCGCCGGCCGGCCCCACGCCGCCCGCGCCCCCGGCTCCCTGAGCCTGGTCGCAGCTAGACGCTGACCGAGCGCCCGTCCTTCACGCCGTGAAGGGCGGGCGTTCGTCCATCTTCAGCGACTGACGGCCGGCCCAGCGCCACAGCCGGGCGGTGACGTCGCGGTCCTCCTCGGTGACGAGGTTGCCCATGACGCGCAGGGCGACGGTCATGAGTCGGTGCGAGCGCATGCCGACCGGTCCGGCGAGGGGGAGGAGCCGGGGGAGCGTGAGCAGCCCGGCCAGGCGGCGGGCGATGGAGAACGCCTCGCCGTAGTGCGTCGTGAGCAGGTGCGGCCAGGCGAGGTCGAGCCGGTCCTCGTTCAGGAGCAGCTCGGCACCCACGCGGCCGGTCTCGAGCCCGTAGTCGATGCCCTCGCCGTTGAGCGGGTTGACGCATCCTGCGGCGTCGCCGATCAGGATCCAGTTGGGTCCGGCCACGCCGGACACGGCGCCGCCCATCGGCAGGAGGGCGCTCTTGGGCGCGCGCAGCTCGCCGGCCAGGTCCCACTCGTCGCGGCGCAGCGTCGCGTAGTACTCCATCAGCGGACGGATCTGCAGGTCGGCCGGACGCTTGGCCGTGGCCAGCGCGCCGACACCGAGGTTGACCTCCCCCTGGGCGCTTCCCAGGGGGAAGATCCAGCCGTAGCCCGGGAGCAGCTCGTCGTTCGCGTCGCGCAGCTCGAGGTGCGAGCTGATCCACGGGTCGTCGGCGCGGGTCGACTTCACGTACGAGCGTCCCGCGACGCCGTAGGCCGTCTCGCGGTGCCACTCGCGACCGAGCGCGCTGCCGAGCGACGACTTCACGCCGTCGGCCACGACCAGCCGGTCGCAGAAGATCGTGTGCGGCACGCGCTCGCGACCCAGGTGGAGGTGGACGGCGGTGACGCGTCCGCGGCTGTCGCGGTCGACGTCGATCGCGCGGGCGTGGTCGACGCCGGTGACGCCGGACTCCAGCGCGACCTGGCGGATGCGGTCGTCGAGCTCGGTGCGGGGCACGGCCGACCCGTGGTCGGGCAGCGAGCCGCCGGGCCAGGGGAGCAGCAGCTCGACGCCGAAGCCGGCCGCGCGCAGGCCGCGGTTGCGGGTGTGGGAGCGGACCCAGTCGCCGAGGCCCAGCCGGTCGAGCTCGGCGATGGCTCGCGGGGTCAGCCCGTCGCCACAGGTCTTGTCGCGCGGGAACTCGGCGGCGTCGACCAGGACGACGTCGAGGCCGGCGCGCGCGGCCCACGCGGCGGCGGCCGATCCCGCCGGCCCGGCGCCGATCACGAGGACGTCGGTACGGGTCGGCAGGGACATGTGAGCGATTGTTCCAGAGCCTGCGAAGATGTGGCGGTGACAACCCCGACCGCCGCACCCCCGACCGAGGCCCGGTTCGCCTCCCGCGGCTCCTCGCACTTCGACGTCCTGCTGGCCCTGTTCGTCGTGGTCCTCGTGGTCTCGAACATCGCCGCGACCAAAAGCATCGAGTTCGGCTCCGGCTCGTTCTCGATCGGATCGGTCCAGCTGTGGCCGATCGTGACCGACGGCGGCGCCTTCCTCTTCCCGCTGGCGTACATCGTCGGCGACGTCATCAGCGAGGTCTACGGCTTCAAGGCCGCCCGCCGGGCCGTGCTGATGGGCTTCGCCATGGCGATCCTGGCCGCCTTCACCTTCTGGCTCGTCGAGATCGCCCCGGGAGCCAGCTTCTACGAGAACCAGGCGGCGTTCGAGAGCGTCGCCGGGCCGGTCGCCCAGATCGTGCTCGCGAGCGTCGCGGGCTACGTCGTCGGCCAGCTGCTGAACTCGTGGGTCCTCGTGAGGATGAAGGCGCGCACGAAGGAGCGCGGACTCGTGGGCCGCCTCGCCGCCTCGACCGGCGTCGGCGAGATGGCCGACACGTTCCTGTTCTGCGCCATCGCCGCCAGCGCCATCGGCATCACGTCGATGGGCGTGTTCTGGAACTACTTCGTCGTGGGCGTGGTCTACAAGATCGGCGTCGAGCTGATCGTGATGCCGCTGACCGTCGCCGTCATCGGCTGGCTGAAGCGCCGCGAGCCGACGTACTGAGGAACCTCACGCCCGCGTGTACCGCCCGAGGAAGTCGGCCTTGAGGTCGGCGTAGGTGCCGTCGGTGATGCTGGCCCGGATGCGGTCCACGAGGCGCACGACGAACCGCTCGTTGTGGATCGTGCCGAGCGTCGAGCCCAGGTACTCGCCGGTCTTGTAGAGGTGGTGCAGGTAGGCGCGGGAGTAGTTCTGGCACGTGTAGCAGTCGCACTCGGCGTCGATCGGGTCGAAGCTCCGCTTGTTGGCGGCGACCTTGAGGTTGAACCAGCCGTCGGCCGCGTAGAGGCGCGACTTGCGGGCGACGCGCGACGGGTTGACGCAGTCGAAGGTGTCGCAGCCGGACTCGATCGCCGTGAAGAAGTCCTCGGGCTCGCCAATCCCCAGCAGGTGGCGGGGCTTGTCGTCGGGCAGCTCGTCGGTGACCCAGCCGGTGATGGTGCCCAGGTTCTCCTTCTCGATCGCGCCGCCGATGCCGAACCCGTCGAAGCCGCGGCCGTCGACCTCGAGGGCGGCCAGGTCGCGGGCGGCCTTGCGCCTCAAGTCCTCGTACTGCGCGCCCTGCACCACGCCGAACAGCGCCTGGTACGGCTTTCCCGCGCGCTGCTCGGTGAGCTTCTGGTGCTCGACCACGCACCGCCGTGCCCACGCCTGGGTGCGGTCGAGCGAGCGCTCCTGGTAGCCGCGGGTGTTCATGAGGGTCGTCAGCTCGTCGAACGCGAAGATGATGTCGGCGCCCAGCTGGTGCTGGATCTGCATCGAGACCTCGGGGGTGAACCGGTGTCTCGACCCGTCGAGGTGGCTCTTGAACGTCACGCCGTCGTCGTCGACCACGGCGAGCCGGTCCTTGCCCTCGGCGATGACGTCGTCGGACGTCACGCCCGTGGCGTCCATCGCGAGGGTCTTCTTGAACCCGGCGCCCAGGCTCAGCACCTGGAAGCCGCCGGAGTCCGTGAAGGTGGGTCCGGGCCAGTTCATGAAGCGGCCCAGCCCGCCCGCCTCGTCGATCACGTCGGCCCCGGGCTGCAGGTAGAGGTGGTAGGCGTTGGCCAGGAGAGCCTGCGTGCCGAGCTCGGTCATGGTCTCCGGCAGCACCGCCTTGACCGTCGCGCGCGTGCCGACGGGCACGAACGCCGGTGTCGCGATGTCGCCGTGTGGGGTCGAGATCACGCCCGCGCGGGCACGGGAGTCGTGGGCCTGGCCGGTGATCTCGAACATGCCCACGATTCAATCAGCACCGTAGTCAAGCAGCCGCTCCACCGCGGGCCACACGGCAGCGAGGGTCAGCGCCAGGAGCAGGAGGTTCCACACGACGGCAGGCACGTGGGTGAGCCGGGCCAGGACGTCGGCGTCGCTCGTCGCGGTGCGGCTGCGCCGGCGGTGCGAGAACAGCTCGACCACGGTGCGAGGCCCGGCGAGGAGCCAGAACCAGGCAGCCGTCTCGACGACCCGCACCTGCCAGAGCGGGTCCGCGCGGTACGCCGTGAGGCCGACGGCCGCGCCGGCGAGCAGCACGACCAGCAGGCCGAAGCCGTTGCGGATGAACACGAGGGTCAGCGCCAGCAGCCCGAGCGCGACCCAGAGCGCCTCCTGCACCCATCCGGCGTGGACCGCCCCGATGAGGGCGAGGCCGACGGTGGAGGGGGCAAGGTAGCCCGCGGCCGCCGTCGCGACCATGCCGGGGCCTCGGGGCTTGCCGCGCGAGACGGTCAGGCCCGAGGTGTCGGCGTGAAGACGGATCCCGTTCAGGCGCCGTCCCGTCAGCACGGCGACGCCGGCGTGGCCGAGCTCGTGCACCAGCGTCACGGCGTGGCGGGTGTAGTGCCACGCCGTGGGCACGGCCACGAGGGCCGCGCCCACGACGGTCGGGAGCCATCGGCTCTCGAGCAGCTGGGTCAGGTCCACAGGGTCGGATCGCTGGGCGCAGGATCGACCAGCTCGATGCGGTGGGCGTCACCAGGAGTCACGCCCAGGCCCTCCGCGATGCGGTGCTGCGCGGCACCCTCGCGGTGACGGCTCTGGCGGTCGAGGCACAGGCCGAGCGCGGTGCGCGCCCACGCGCTGGTGGGCTCGAGCTCCACGAGCCGGCGGAAGGCCTGCTCGGCCGGCTCGAGGTGGGCCGCCGCGAAGTGCGCGCGACCCACGAGCTCCCACGCACCGGCGTGCTCCGGCTCGGCGTCGACGACCTTGGCGAGCACCATCGCGGCCTCGCGCGGGAAGCGCGAGGAGAGCAGCTCCTCGCCGTACCGGTAGGCGTCGTAGACCTCCAGCGAGGCGATCTTCTCCTCGGTGATGGTGGGCTTCATGTAGATGGTCATGGTGCTCCTCCTTCCGAGGCGCTTCAGGGGTTCGACCCGTCCAACCATGCGACGTCCCGGGTTGTTCCCGCCGCGCCGACGAGTGTCGACGGGCCGAACTGTCGGTGCGCACGACCACACTGACGCCATGGACATCGTGATCGGACTCGTCATCGGGCTCGTGCTGGGCGCGGCCCTCGGAGCGCTCGTGGTCCAGTCCCGGGCCGCGGCTGCCTCGGCCACGGCCGCGGGGCTGCGCGAGCAGGTCGACGCCCTGCACGCCGAGGCCCGACGGGCGGCCCAGGTCGACGCCGAGGAGGGGCTCGTGCTGCAGGCGCTCGCACCGGTGCACGAGACGCTGCGCACGATGCAGAAGACGGTCAGCGACCTCGAGCAGCAGCGGCACGCGCAGCACGGTCAGCTCGCCGAGCAGCTGCGGCACACGCAGGCCACGGCCGAGCGCTCCCGCGAGGCGGCCGAGGCGCTGGCGTCGGCGATGAGCAACAACAGCACGCGGGGCGTGTGGGGCGAGACCCAGCTGCGCACGCTCGTGGAGTCCGCCGGCCTGCTGAACCGGGTCGACTTCGACACGCAGACCACCATCACGGCCGAGACCGGTCAGCGGCGACCCGACATGGTGCTGCGCCTGCCGGGCGGCAAGTGCATGGCGGTCGACGCCAAGGCACCGCTCACGGCCTACCTGCAGGCGTCAGGCGACGGCGTGGTCGACCGCGACGGCCTGCTGACCGAGCACGCCCGAGCCGTGCGGGCGCACGTCGACGCGTTGGCCGCGAAGCAGTACTGGACGGGGCTGGAGACCAGCCCGGAGTTCACGATCGCCTTCATCCCCAGCGAGCCCGTGCTGGCTGCGGCGCTCGAGCGCGACCCGGCCCTGCTCGAGCACGCCTTCGCCCGACGGATCGTCCTGGCCTCGCCCGTCAGCCTGTGGGCGGTGCTGAAGACGGTCGCGCTGACCTGGCAGCAGCAGGCCCTCAGCGACGACGCCCGTCAGCTCCTCACGGTCGGCAAGGAGCTCTACGGGCGCCTGTCCACGATGAGCGACCACGCCGACAAGCTGCGGCGGTCCCTCACCACCACGGTCGAGAGCTACAACCGGTTCGCCAGCTCCCTGGAGTCCCGGGTCCTCGTCACGGCGCGCAAGCTCGACGTCCTCGACGAGTCCACCGTCATCGGCACGCCCGGCCTGGTCGACGTCGAGCCGAAGGCACTCGTCCAGCCCGAGCTCGTCCCGGGCGAGCTGGGGCGCTGACGGGTCGCGTTCCGTTCGCTCAGCGCAGGGCCTGGTCGAGGTCGGCGAGCAGGTCGACGACGTCCTCGATGCCGACCGACAGGCGGACGAGGTCGTCCGGAACCTCGAGGGCGGAGCCGGCGGTGGAGGCGTGCGTCATCGCGCCCGGGTGCTCGATGAGCGACTCGATGCCGCCGAGGCTCTCGGCCAGGGTGAACAGCTGGACGCGCCGGCACAGGTCGAGGGCCGCCTCGCGGCCTCCCGTGAGGCGGATCGAGATCATCCCGCCGAAGCGGCGCATCTGCCGCGCCGCCACGACGTGGCCGGGGTGGTCGGGCAGACCGGGGTACAGGACCTGCGCGACCTTGGGGTGGCGCGTCAGGTCGTCGACGACGGCCTCGGCGTTGGTGCAGTGCTGCTCCATGCGCACCGCGAGCGTCTTGGCGCCACGCAGCGTCAGGTAGGCGTCGAAGGGCCCGGCCACCGCGCCCGCGCCGTTCTGCAGGAATCCGAAGCCCGCGTCGAGCTCCTCGTCGGACGTCAGGAGCGCTCCGCCGACGACGTCGGAGTGACCGCCGACGTACTTCGTCGTGGAGTGCAGCACGACGTCGGCGCCCAGCGCGAGCGGCTGCTGCAGGTAGGGCGAGGCGAAGGTGTTGTCGACCACGAACCGGGCCCCGGCGCTCTGCGCGATGCTCGAGATCGCGGCGATGTCGCCGATCGAGAGCAGCGGGTTGGTGGGCGTCTCGATCCAGACGACCTTGGTCGCGGGGGTGACGGCCGCTGCGATCGCGTCGAGGTCACCGACCGCCGCAGGGGTGTAGGTGATGCCCCACTGCGAGAAGACCTTGTCGATCAGGCGGAACGTGCCGCCGTACGCGTCGTCGGGGATCACGATGTGGTCGCCGGGGCGCAGCAGCGTGCGCAGGGCGGTGTCGGTGGCGGCCATGCCGGAGGCGAACGCCCGCCCGTGGGCGGCGCCCTCGAGCGACGCCAGGGCCCCCTCGAGCGCCGTGCGGGTGGGGTTGCCCGTGCGGCCGTACTCGAAGCCGTCGCGCAAGCCGCCCACGCCGTCCTGCGCGAACGTCGAGCTCGCGACGATGGGCGGGTTCACCGCGCCGTGCCCGGGGTCAGGCGTGTACCCGGCGTGGATCGCGCGGGTGGCGAAGCCCTCGGCCTCGAGACGCTCCGTCGACTCGTCGCTCATACGTGCACTCCCAGCAGGTCGTGGCGGGTCAGGACGCCGAGCGGCTTGCCGTCCTCGATCACCATGACGGCGTCGTTCTCCGAGAGCAGCTCCTGGGCCGCGTCGAGCCTCTCACCGGAACCGAGGAGGGGGAGCGGCGGTTCCATGTGCTGGGACACGGGATCGGTCAGCTGCGCACGGCCCTCGTAGACCGCGCTCAGCAGGGCGCGCTCGCTGACGCTGCCCGCGACCTCGCCGATCACGACGGGCGGCTCCGGACCGACGACGGGCATCTGCGAGACGCCGTACTCGTGCAGGATGCTGATCGCGTCGCGGATGGTCTCCTGCGGGTGCGTGTGCACCAGGTCGGGCATCTCGCCGGACTTGCGGCGCAGCACCGCGCCCACGGTCGGGGTGGGGGAGCGGGTCGGGTCCAGCGGCTCGCGCAGGAAGCCGTAGGAGCTCATCCAGTCGTCGTTGAAGATCTTCGAGAGGTACCCGCGGCCACCGTCGGGCAGCAGCACCACCACGACCGCGTCGGGTCCCTCACGCTCCGCGACCTGCTGGGCAGCCACGGCCGCCATGCCACAGGAGCCGCCGACGAGAAGTCCCTCCTCACGGGCGAGACGCCGCGTCATGTCGAAGGAGTCGGCGTCGCTGACGGCGATGATCTCGTCGGGGATGCTGGGGTCATAGGCACTGGGCCAGAAGTCCTCGCCCACGCCCTCGACGAGGTACGGACGACCGGTGCCGCCGGAGTAGACCGAGCCCACCGGGTCGACGCCGATCACCTTCACGCGGCCCTCGGAGACCTCCTTGAGGTACTTGCCGGCACCGCTGATGGTGCCGCCCGTGCCGATGCCCGCCACGAAGTGCGTGACCCGGCCGTCGGTGTCGGCCCAGATCTCCGGGCCGGTCGTCTCGTAGTGCGACTGCGGGCCGGCCGGGTTGGAGTACTGGTCGGGCTTCCACCCGCCCTCGGTCTCGCGCACCAGACGGTCCGAGACGTTGTAGTAGCTGTCGGGGTGCTCGGGCGGGACGGCCGTGGGGCACACGACGACCTGGGCGCCGTAGGCCATCATCGTGTTGCGCTTGTCCTCGCTGACCTTGTCGGGGCACACGAAGATGCAGCGGTAGCCGCGCTGCTGGGCGACGATCGCCAGGCCCACCCCGGTGTTGCCGGAGGTCGGCTCGATGATCGTGCCGCCGGGCTTCAGCTCACCGGACTGCTCGGCCGCGTCGATCATCTTGACGGCGATGCGGTCCTTGGCGCTGCCGCCGGGATTCATGTACTCGATCTTGGCCGCCAGGACGCCGGCACCGGGTGCGACGACCCGGTTCAGCCGCACCAGCGGCGTGCCGCCGATGAGGTCGGCCACGTGGTTCGCGATGCGCATGGCTCCATCATGCCCCCGGCGTGCTCACCTGCGTCCGCGCGGTGGGGGCGACGAGCACGAAGGCCACGAGCAGCAGGGCCACGACCGTCACGCTGCCCACCAGGCCGACGATCCCGACCTGCAGCACGGCGACGGCCACGACGAGCGAGGTGAGGGCGATCCAGACCGACGTCACGATGCCGTGGGCGTGGCGCGCGATGGCCTCCCACACCAGCAGGTTGACGATCGAGAGCAGCGATCCGGCCAGCACGAACATCCACAGCCGGTCGGCGATCTCGGCGTACTGGTCGCCGCCGACGGCGACCAGGGCGAGCCGGGGGAGGAGCGCCGTCGCGACGGTCGCGAGGAGTCCGAGGCCCGCCACGCCGAGCACGGCCAGGTGCCGGGAGCGGGACGTCTCGTCGCGGGCGAGCAGCGGGAAGAACACGATGGTCACGAACTGCGGCAGGAAGACCGCGGCCTTCGACAGGATCAGGCCCGCGCTGTAGAGGCCCGAGTCGTGCGGGCTCAGCAGCAGCCGGGCGAGAAGGGCGTCGGCGTTGCTGAGCGCGTAGTAGGCGAGCAGGGCGTGCGAGCCGAGCACGGCCTCACGCACGAACGGCCGGCGACTGGTCCGCGGGCCGTCGGACGACCCGCGCAGCTGGGACAGACCCATCAGCACCGGCACCCAGCCGCCGATCGCCATGCCGATCAGGCAGGCAGTCACCGACGGCTCGATCGCCATCGCGGTGCCGGCGAACAGCAGCCGCCCGAGGCCGTTCGCGAGATAGATGAGGGACAGGTCCCGCCACCGCTCGGCGCCCTGGGCGACTCCGGCCATCGCTCCGACGATCGTGAAGGGCACCAGGGTCGCGCCGGCGAGCAGCCCTGGCCAGATCGACCCCAGCTCGAGCGGCCCGCTCAGGATCGCGCTGGCACCTCCGACCACCAGCCCGGTGCCGGCGGCGACGCCGAGGGCGACGCGACCGACGGTGTTGATCGTGGCGTCCTGGTGGGCCCGATCGACCGCGATGCGTCGAGCGGTCACGGCCTGGAGGCCCAGCGAGACGACCGTTCCGATCTGCATGATGCCGAGCAGCGCCGTCACGGCGCCGAGATCGGCCGGCACGAGCAGCCGGGCGGCCAGGATCGTCGTGGCGTAGACGGCGACGTTCGACCCGATCATGCCGGCGGCGACGGCGGTGCTGCCGGACAGCATCCCCCTGGCTCGGCTCACGGCCCCACGGTAGAGGACGTCCGGGTCTAGGGTGAGCGCCGTGATGCAGCGGTGGCGCGACCTGGTCGTGGTGCAGTGGTCCCTGCTGCTCGCCCTCGTCGTGGCCCTGCCGTGGCGCGGCCCCGGATTCCTGCTGTCGTACGACATGGTCTGGATCCCGCACTGGACGCTGGAGCGCGAGGACCTGTGGGGCGTCGGCAGCGCGGTCCCACGGGCCGTTCCCTCGGACGGGGTCGTCGCCGTGCTCTCCGAGGTCGTCGACCCCGTGGTGCTGCAACGGGTCGTGCTCATCGGCGCGATCGCCCTCGGCGGCGTCGGTGCCGCACGGCTGCTCGACCACTGCGGTCTCGGGGTGCGGCTCGTCGCGGCGACCTACGCGCTCTGGAACCCGTTCGTCGCCGAGCGCCTCGTGCTGGGCCAGTGGCCCGTGCTCGTCGCGCTGGCCTGCTTCCCGTGGATCGTCGTCGCGGTGCGTGACCCGAAGGCGGTGCGAGGCGTCGTCCTGACGCTCGCCCTGGCCGGCACGGCGCTGTCGATCGCGACGGGCCTCATGGGCCTGGTCGTGGCCCTGGTCGCCGGGTGGCGCGCCGGCGTGCTCCGCATCGCGGTGCTGGGCCTGCTCGTGAACGCGCCGTGGATCGTCGCGACCGTGGCGCGGTTCGAGCCCGTGACCAGCGACCCCGGCGGTGTGACGGCCTTCGCCGCCCAGCCCGAGGGACCGCTCGGACGTCTCGGCGCGCTCGCGTCCCTAGGGGGCATCTGGAACACCGAGGTCGTGCCCACGTCACGCACGTCGGTGGTCACGGCGGTGCTCGTCGTCGTCCTCCTCCTCGTGGTGGCGCTCGGCGCCGTGCGCTGGTGGCGCACCGACCGTCGTCTGCTCGTGCCGCTCGCCGTCCTCGCCGTGCTGGGCCACGCCCTCGCCGCCTGGGGCTGGCTCGCGCCGGGCACCCTCGAGGACCTCATCGCCTGGCAGGGCGCGGCCGGCGTGCTGCGCGACGGCACGCGCTACCTCGCCCTCGCCGTGCCGTTCCACGCGCTCGCGCTGGCTCACGGTGCCGGCTACCTCGGCACGCGCGTCGCGGCCCTCGCCGAGGACGTCCGCTGGTCGACGGTCGGGGTGGTCGCGGTGCTGGCGCTCCCACTCGCCGCTCTCCCAGACCTGGCCAACGGGGTGGGCGGACGCCTCACGCCTGTCGAGTACCCGGACTCCTGGGACTCGGCTGCCGCGACGATCGAGGCCAGTCAGGTGCCGGGCGACCTGCTGGTGCTGCCCTTCGACCCCTACCGCGCGCCCTCGTGGAACGACGGGCGCAGCGTCCTCGACCCGGCCGGGCGGTACTTCGACCGCGAGACGGTCGTCGACGACGCGCTGACCGTCTCCGGCGTCACGCTCGCCTCCGAGAACCCCCGAGCGATGGACGTCGCGGTTGTGCTGGACGACCCGCTTGCGACCACCGCCGACCTCGCACGCCTCGGCATCGGCCTGGTCGTGGTCGACGTCGAGGCGCCCGGGGGCGACGTGCTCCCAGCCGCCGTCGGCGGTGCACGCGAGCTCGGAGCGGCCTCGGACGACCTGCGCGTGCTGGAGATCGACGGTGCCCGACGCATCGCCGGCACCGAGGAGGTGCGCACCGCCGTGACGGTCGCCTGGGGCCTGGCCGCGCTGACCGTCGGCCTGGCCCTGCTCCTGGCGCTCAGCCGGTTGCCGCGGCGCCTGCGCGCCGCGGCCCGCGCACTCTCGCGGCCGTACGGGGAGTGACCTCGCGACTGGTATCGTGATCTCCGTCATAGAGAGGGAGAAAACGTGACACTTCCGAAGCGTTCCATCGCCATCGTTGCCTTCGCCGTCGGCCTGCTCCTCGCAGGTGCCACGGCCTACGGCATCGGTCAGTCCGTGCAGACGGCGTCGAGCTCAGACGGAGGGTCTGGCTCCGACACCGTGCAGTCGGTCAACTACGGCTCGAACTGACGCTGGGGCCCGCCCCACGGTCAGCAGGACCTGTCTCAGCCGGTCCGGAGTCGCCCATCGGGGCGGTCCGGGCCGGCTTGAAGCGTCGTGACACCACCCACGAGCTGCGCGACACGCGGAGCGCGATCGCGACGACCCCTCGTTCGACGACCCGCATGACGGGTCCGGAGTCCCCGGCGAACGCCTGGTGGCGGTAGAAGAGCATCGTCACCCGCTTGCGCAGCCCGTCGGGCGCCGTCGGGTACGGGGCCAGTCCCTCGCGCTCTCGCTGCTCGAGCAGGGCGGCGAGCTCGGTGAGCCACGTGTCGTCTGCCGGGTCGTGGAAGTAGTTGTCGGCCTGCCAGGCGGGATCCGGGTGGTGGAAACGCCCCGCGACGAGCTCCGAGGAGTCGTGCAGCAGGCCGCTGTCCTCGAAGACGAGGTTGATCTGGCGTGCCTCGACGCCGAAGTCGGTCAGGGCGAGGGCCGGCACGCCGGAGGCCACGGCCTCCAGCAGCGCCGTCGAGCTGACCGTCACGAGCCCCACCGCGCGCTCCAGGTGGCCGGCCATCGGGCCCGACTCCACGACGAGGTTCGGCGGGACGTCGATCTCCGCGAGCAGCGCCGGGTAGGGGTGCTGGTCGGCATGGGTCTGGGGCTCGTCGACCGTGCCCCGCACCTTCACCACGACCTCCAGCTCGGGGTGGGCACGCGCCGTGCGCACGAGCGCGTCACGCATCCGCACGCGGTCCTCGCGCGTCTCGGGCACGAGCGCCTGAGCCGCGAACACGATCCGCGAGCGCGGCAGGGATGCCGGGCCCTGGGCGGAAGGATGAGCACAGTCCGGGAGGAACGGCAGCCGCGCGAGTGCGTACCGGTGCGGGATGTCGAGGGCCCGGCTCGCCTCCGCGAAGGCGCGGACCTCGCGGTGGCTGTGCAGCACGAAGAGGTCGACCGAGCGTCGGAAGCCGAGCCCGTACGGCAGCACGGGCAGGGCGATGCCCGGCAGGCCGCTGACGATGACGGGGCGGTCGGGACGGTTGTCGACGGCGAGCTCGACGACGGTCTGGACCGCGAGTCCGCGGGCGGCGGTCACCAGCACGTCAGGGCGCCACGTCTGCAGGATCGTGCGGACGTCCTCCAGGCCCACCCGCTCGATCGTGTCGGGCTCGATGACCGTTCCCGCCACGGCCTCGGCCACCTGTCGCGCCGAGGGCTCCGCCGAGCCCCGCGCGATGGCGAAGCGGACGTGCCACGAGGGCGGCACTCGACCAGCGAGTGCCGCCCCCCACTTGACGTAGGAGTCCGAGTCCGTGAGGACCAGGACGCGTGTCACGCCGTCGGTGCGGGTGCCGGCTCGCGACGCAGGCGCTTCATGGGGGCCTCCTCGCCCGGCATGATGCGCTTGACGCCGTCACCGAACGCCATCTCGAGGATGCGGATGTCGCGCACGAGGCTCATGAAGCCGTGCGGCTCCAGGCTCGCGGCCTGGTCCGATCCCCACATCGTGCGGTCGAGCGTGATGTGACGCTCGACCGAGCACGCGCCCATCGCGACCGCGGCGAGCGAGATCTGCAGACCCGGCTCGTGGCCGGAGTAGCCGACCGGCACGCCGTAGCGCTGCTGCAGCGTGTGGATCATGCGGAGGTTGGCCTCCTGCGCCGGCAGCGGGTACGTCGACGTCGCGTGCATCAGCACGAGGCGGTCGGTCGAGAGCGTCTCGACCGCACGGTCGATCTGCTCCAGGGTGCTCATGCCGGTCGACAGGATGATCGGCTTGCCCGTCGCGGCCAGCGCGCGCAGGAGCTCCAGGTCGGTGACGGAGGCGGACGCGACCTTGTGGGTCACGACGCCGAGGTCCTCCAGGAAGTCGACCGAGGGCACGTCCCACGGCGACGCGAACCACTCGACGCCCTTGCCGTGCGCGTACTCGGCGATCTCGAGGTACTGGTCCTTCTCGAACTCGACCTTGTAGCGGTAGTCGAGGTACGTCATCTCGCCCCAGGGGGTCTCCCGGATCGTGTCCCGCATCGCCGGCGGCGTGGAGATCTCCGGCGTGCGCTTCTGGAACTTGACCGCCTGGGCGCCGGCGAGCGCCGCGACGTCGATCAGCTTCTTGGCGACGTCGAGGTCACCGTTGTGGTTGATGCCGATCTCGCCGATGACGTAGGTGGGGCGCTTCGGGCCGACGATCTCGCTGCCGATCTGCTGCCATTCAGCCATGGTCTCGTCCCTCTCGATGGTGTGACGTGGTCCCCGCGAGCACGCGATCGGCGAGCTCGCGGACGACTCCGTCGCCGCCATGGCGTCGGAGCACGATGTGGGCCGCATGGAGCGCGGCGGGGTGGGCGTCGGCGACGGCGACCGGGAAGCCCACGAGGCGCAGGCAGCCGATGTCGTTGACGTCGTTGCCCAGGTAGGCGATGTCGGTCAGTGCGAGGCCGCGCTCGGCGGCCCAGGCGCGAAGAGCGGTCGGCTTGTCGTCGCAGCCGTGGATGACCTCGACCCCGAGCTTGGCCGCCCGGGCGGCGACGACGCCGTTGGTCTCGGTCGACAGGATCAGCAGCTCGATGCCGGCCTTCTTGAGCATCGAGACGCCCATGCCGTCGGAGCGGTTGACCGTGACGGACTCGATGCCGTTCTCGTCGACCGTGACGCGGTCGCTCGTGTGCACGCCGTCGAAGTCGGTCACGACCGCCTTGACCCGCAGCGGGGTGGGGCGGCTGGCCTCGCGGTGGGCGAGGGCGAGCTCGGCGAGCGAGAAGTCGTCGGTGGTATCGATCTCCATCGCGTCGGCCGGGTCGACCTCCACCATGTGCAGGCGACCGAAGAAGCGGTGGTCGTGCTCGAGGAATCCGCGCGTGCGCATCGCGTAGAACGCGCCGGTCTCGACGAACTCGGGGGAGCGGTCCTGGCGGCGCAGGCGGGTCGAGGAGTCGTGGTTGATGCCGACCGGACCGTCCTCGCTCGTCGTCCACAGGTGGGCGTGGCTGGGGGCGACGCTGAAGGCGACGTCGGCGAGGTCCTGCTGCACCACGGAGATCGCGCGGTCCACGTCGGCGGGCTCGATGAAGGGGCTCGTCGCCTGCACGAAGACGGTGACCTCGGGGACCGAGCCGTAGCTGCCGAGCTCGTCGAGGGCGTGCCGCAGGGCGGACTCCGACGACGCCAGGTCGCCGGCGAGCCGGCGGGGACGGTCGATCACGAGGGCGCCGTAGCCGCGGGCGGCGTCGGCGATCTCCTCGTCGTCGGTGGAGACGATGACCGCGTTGATGCCGCGCACCTCGCGCAGCGTGCGCACGGCCCGACCGATCAGCGGTTCGCCCCCGAGCTCGCGCAGGTTCTTGCGCGGGACGCCCTTGGAGCCTCCCCGGGCGGGGATCACCGCGACCACGCCGCCCGTGGACTCCACGGGGGTTGCCGGCGAGGGAGCCGGGGCAAGGTGGGTCATGTTTCGGCACGCTACGAGCGCCCGACGTCCGCGCGATGAACGGCACGGCAACCCGCGGCGAACGAGCGCACGAGGCATCGAAATCCTTGCTAGGACTGGCATTTACGGCGTGTTCACGGCGTGTCGCGGCGGGATCGGGGAACGTTCGGTGAACGGTTCGCGGCACGACGGCGTCCTCGGCGGATCCGCCCGTACCGTGGGGAGAATGACGACTCCGCGCGCGCTGCTGATCGCCGCCTACGACTCCCAGCTGAAGTGGTGCTCGTCGTTGCGCACCGAGCTGGCCGAGCGGGGCTTCACGTGCGAGGCGGTGGCCCCGTCGGACCTGAAGTCCGCACTGTCGCCGACACAGATCGCCGACGCCGGGTTCGACCACGTCGACCTGCGGCCGTGGGACGAGATCGTGCGCGATGCCGCGGGCTGTGACGTGGTGGTGGTCGCGCTCGCCGGTCCGCTCGTGCAGCGGCTCTGTCACGACCTGGCGGAGCAGCTCGAGAGCTCGCGCGAGGTCGGACCGGTGCTGGTGTCCGGCTGGGTCGGCATCATCATCGAGAAGATCACGGCCGGCTACCTCGACCGCGCCTGCACCGACGTCGTGGCCGTGAACTCGGGCGCGGACCTGCGGCACTTCGCCGAGGTCGGCGCCGCGCTGGGCATCGGCAGCGAGAACCTGGTGCTGACCGGGTTGCCGTTCCTGTCGAGCCGACCGGCGGCGCCGCGTGCTCAGCGCCCGCCCCGGACGGTGCTGTGGGCCGACCAGCCGACCGTGCCCGCAGCTCCGCGCGAGCGCCGCCACGTCTACGACCGCCTCATCGCCTACGCGGAGCAGCACCCGGACCGCACGGTGATGCTCAAGCCGCGGCACCGTCCGGGCGAGGACACGTTCCATCGCATGAAGCACCACCCCGAGGACGTGCTCGAGGGAGTGCCGACGCCCGAGAACTTCGCGATCGTCTACGACCCGATCACGCAGCTCCTCGACGACACCGACCTGCTGCTCACGGTCTCCTCGACCGCGTGCCTCGAGGCGCTCGACCGCGGACTCGACGTCGCGCTCGTCGCCGACCTCGGGATCCACGAGCGGTACGGCAACCAGGTGTTCCTCGACAGCGGTCTGCTGCGGACCTTCGAGCAGGTCGCGGCCGACGAGATCGGCTCGATGTCGGACAGCTTCCGCGACAGCTACTTCGGCGGGCGGGACCTCCCGCCCGCGCAGGTGCTCGCCGACCGCGTCGAGAAGCTGCTGGCGACGGCGGAGCGACCCTCGCGCGACGTCTGGGCCAGCACCTACGTGCGCGGCGTGTGGGCGGCCCGCGACGCCGTGGGCGCCTCGGCGCCGTCGCGGCGTGCGCCCCTGTGGCGCCGGGTGCCGTCCGCCGGGCGCCGGAAGGTCGTGCAGGCCACGGGCGACGTGCGGCGGCTGGTCAGACGCGCACTGTAGGTGGGTGGGGGACAAGCGGCACGGACGAGGGTGCGGTCGGGCCGCCGCCGTTCGGCTGACCGTCGTTGGGGACCGGCAATGATGCATCGAGGGCCCTCTGGCTACCCCGAAGCATCATGCCCGGCCACTGACCGAGAAGCGATGATGCATGCGGGTTGTGATCGCTGCCGCAATGCATCATCTCCGGTTACGCCACGGCGGGCGGAGGGCGAACGAGAGCCGGAGCCCACCGCTCCTGGTCCATGCCGCTTGTCGGATCCGACGGGAGCGGTCAGGTGCGGACCTACTCGCCAGCGGCGCGGGCGATCTCCTCGGCGAAGCGGGACTGCGACGCCTCCCAGGACAGGGAGGCCGCCTTGGTGCGGGCGCCGTCACCGAGGAAGCGCCGCCAGCTCGGGTCGGACAGGATGTCGTGGACCGCGGAGGTGAGCTGCTCGGGGGTGTCGACCAGGATGCCGGTGTCCTTGTGGTCGATCGACTCCTGCGTGCCGCCGGCCGACGCGTAGGCGACGGTGGGGGTGCCGTGGAGGCCGGCCTCGCCGACGACGAGGCCCCAGCCCTCCTTGAGCGACGGCATCGCCATGACCCAGGCCTCGGCGAGCAGACGGTGCTTCGTGGCGTCGTCGACGAAGCCGTGGAAGGTGACGCGTGCGGCCACGCCTCGGGCCTCGGCGTGGGCGCGGAGCTCGTCGGCCCACCAGCCGTCGCCGGCGACGTCGAGAGTCAGCTCCGGGTGGAGGTCGGCCAGGTCGGCGAGCGTGTCGATCGCGTGCTCGACCTGCTTGTGCGGGACCAGGCGCCCGAGGACGCACAGCCGCGGCGTGGTGCTGCGCGGGCCGCCCAGGCGCGGCGCGGGGATCGTGCCGTTGTGCACGATCGCGATGCGGTCGCGGTCGACGCCCAGGTCGACCAGCTCCAGCCGCGTCGCCTGCGAGACCGTGACGTAGCGCGAGCGGCGGTACAGCCGCGGCGCGAGCCGGCTCTCGATCCACCAGCCGACGCGGCCGACGAGGCCGGGGTAGACCACGGGCCACTGCTCCCGGTGCACGTGGTGCAGGAGCACCACGACGGGCTTGCGGGTGGCCCAGCGGGTGAAGAACGGCAGACCGTTCTGCACGTCGACGACGACGTCGACGCGGCCGTAGCGACCGGTCAGCAGGCGGGCGAAGATGTGCAGGTACACGCCGAACTTGGCGCCGCTGCGGACGAAGCGCACCCCGTCGATCGTCTCGTCGGCGGGGGAGCCCTCGAAGCCGGCGGCCGCGATCGTGACGCGGTGCCCGCGCTCGGCGAGGCCGCGAGCCATCTGCTCGACGTAGAACTCGGAGCCGCCACCCTCGGGGTGGTGCGTGTCGCGCCAGTTGCAGAACAGCACGTGCATGGTGATGGGGTTCTCCCTCAAGAACACTGCGCATCCGAGTCCCTCAACTCGGCGCCGGTCGTGACGTAGGTCACGACCTGGGGACCACCGTAACACCCGCCTGGTCCTCGTCGGGTTATCGTGTCGCGGTGCCCGATCCAGACCCGGCGGCGGCTCGTCCGTTCCGCCACACGACCTCGCGGGCGTGGCGACTCTGGCGCGGCTTCAAGCTCGAGCAGACCGACCCGGCAGCGTTCTACGGGCTCCTGGCGCAGGACTCGGTCGCCCACGTGTCGGCGTTCCTTCCGGACGGTCTCGACGGTCGTTGGGTCCTCGACGTCGGCGGCGGACCGGGCTACTTCGCCGACGCGTTCACGGGAGCCGGAGCGCGGTACACGGCGCTGGACTCCGACGTCGGCGAGCTCTCCGGGCTCGGGTCGCTGCAGCCCGGCACCGTGATCGGCAGCGGGATGCAGCTGCCGTTCGCCGACGGCTCCTTCGACGTCGTCTACTCCTCCAACGTGCTCGAGCACGTGCCCGAGCCGTGGGTCATGGCCGACGAGCTGGTGCGGGTCGCCCGACCGGGCGGCCTGGTGTTCTGCTCCTACACGCTCTGGTTCGGCCCGCACGGGGGGCACGAGACCTCGCCGTGGCACCTGGTGCTGGGCGGTCATCGAGCCCGGCGACGCTACGAGCGCAAGCACGGGCACCCGCCGAAGAACGTGTACGGCGAGTCGATGTTCCCGGCGAAGGCCGCCCCCGGCATCCGGTGGGCGAGGGGACGCGCCGACGTCGAGCTGCTCTCCCTCGCGCCGCGGTACCTCCCGCGATGGGCCCACTGGGTCGTCCGGGTCCCGCTGCTGCGCGAGGCGGTGACATGGAATCTCGCGATCGTGATGCGCAAGCACTGAGCGACCCGGCACCGAACGACCCGGCACCGAGCGACCCGACCGGGCGCGACCCCGCCCTCACGTGGCGGCTTCGACTCGTGGCCTGGAGCGTGGCCCTGACCGCGCTCGCCTTCGTCCAGGCGCCGGGCCGCGTCGTCACCGACACCAAGCTCGACCTCGTCGTCGACCCCTGGTCGTTCCTGGGGCGCGCGACGGGCGCCTGGGACCCCAACGGCGCCCTCGGCCAGCTGCAGAACCAGGCCTACGGCTACCTCTTCCCCATGGGCCCGTTCTTCGGTCTCGGGCACTCCCTGGGCCTCGACCCGTGGGTCGTGCAGCGGTTGTGGTGGAGCCTCGTGATGGTCGTGGCGTTCCTGGGCGCGGTGAAGCTGGCGGGCCTCCTGGGCGTCCGCGCCCCGTGGGTGCGCATCGTGGTCGGGCTGCTCTACGCCCTGTCGCCACGCATGATGAGCGTCATCGGCGCGTCCTCGATCGAGGTCTGGCCCAGCGCCGTCGCCCCGTGGGTGCTGATCCCACTGGTGGTGGCGTCGACCTCGGGTCGTGTCCGGACCGGCGCAGCCCTGTCGGCCCTCGCGGTGGCCTGCGTCGGCGGCGTCAACGCGGCCGCGACCTTCGCGGTCGTGCCGCTGGCGGCGTGGTGGATCCTGACCCGACCGGCCGGGCGGGTGCGGCGGCGTCTGATGCTGTGGTGGCCGGTCTGCGTGCTGATGGCGACGCTGTGGTGGATCGTGCCGCTGGTCGTGCTCGGTGCGTACAGCCCGCCCTTCCTGGACCTCATCGAGAGCGCGTCGAACGCGTCCCTCGCGGCGACGGCCTTCGACGCCCTCCGCGGAACCTCGAACTGGGTCCCTTACGTCGACGGGAACGCGGACGCGGGTCGACGGCTCGTGAGCGAGCCGGTGCTCATCGCCAACGGCGTCGCGGTGCTGGCGCTCGGGGTCGTCGCCCTGGCCCGGCGCGGGACGCCGCACCGGCGGTTCCTCGTCGGCGGCGTGCTGATCGGTCTGCTCGCCGTCACGGCCGGGCACGCGAGCGAGCTGTCCGGCTGGGGCGCCGGCACGATCGGTGACCTGCTCGACGGGACGCTGGCCCCCCTGCGGAACACGCACAAGTTCGACCTGGTGCTGCGCCTGCCGCTGGTGCTCGGTGCCGGCCTCCTGTTGCAGCACCTCCTGGACGCACGCGAGCGCGACGACGCCGACTCCGGTGCTGCGGCGCGGCTCGTCGGGGTCTCGGTCCTGGCGCTCGCGGCGGTGTGGGGCGCGACAGTTCCCGCCTGGTCCGCCTCCCTGGCACCGGAGCGGTCCTTCGTGGAGATCCCTCCCTACTGGGAGGAGACGACGGACTGGCTCGCCGACCATCCGCACGGTGCGACGCTGCTGGCTCCGGCCTCGCCGTTCGGCGACTACCTCTGGGGCAGGACGGGCGACGAGCCGCTGCAGCCCCTGGCCGAGTCGCCGTGGATCGTGCGCAACCTGGTGCCGTTGACCCCGACCGGCACGATCGAGCAGCTCGACGCCTTCTCGGACCAGTTCCTGACGGGGCAGGGGAGTCCAGCGCTCGCCGACACCCTGCGCCGCGCCGGCATCGGCACGATCGTGGTGCGCAACGACCTGGCCCTGAGCTCGGACGTGCCGAACCCGGAGCTCGCTCGCGCGACGCTCGCCTCCACACCGGGCATCGACCGGGTCGCGGAGTTCGGTCCATTGGTCGGTGGACCTCCCACTCTGGAGGGCCAGGCGGGCGAGACGCTGTTCGTCGAGCACGGCTGGCAGACGACGCGGTCGGCGGTCGAGGTGTTCCAGCTCGACGCGAGCGTCCCGGACGAGCGACGCATCGACCTCGACACGGCTCCGACGGTGATCGGCGATGCCGGCACCCTGGCGACCCTGGACCGCTTCGGCTTCGACGTGATGGGACTGCCCACGGGGCTCGACGTCGTGCTGGTCGACCCCGACGATCCGTCGTCGGTCACCGAGGGTCCGGTCGTCCTGACCGACGGGCAGCGCAGCCAGGAGACGAAGATCGGCGCGGTGTTCAACCAACGGTCGGCCACGCTGACCGACGGAGAGCCGTTCCAGGCCGATCGGCGCATCCACGGCTACCACGAGGGCTCGCCCTTCCAGACCGTGGCGCGGCTCGTCGGCGCCGAGCGCATCTCGTCGTCGTCGTCCCAGTCCGACGTCGACGCCTTCCCGTTCCCGCGGTCGGACCGCGGCACCTGGGCGGCCTTCGACGGCGACCCGACCACGCTGTGGAGCGCCGACCCGGGATCCCGCGACACCGAGGCGTGGGTCGAGCTCGAGATCGGGGAGCGGCGTGACGTCGGCACCGCCAGCATCACGGCCGACCTCGCGTCCGACGAGCGGCTCGACCTCGTCGTGACGACCGAGCAGGGCGACCGCACCGTGACGGTGCAGGGACGACAGCCCACCGAGGTGGAGGTCGGCACGGTCGCGCGGGTCCGCGTGTCGGGTCCGTCGAGCGGTGAGAGGCCGCTGCACCTGGTCGACGTGACGCTCTCGGGTGTGGACGTCAGCCGTCCCCTCGTCCTGCCGACACCGCCGGAGTCGCTGGCGGACCCGTCGGCGATCCTGCTGAGTCGTGACGTCCCGGTCGGCACCGGGTGCCTGGTGTTCGAGGACGTGACCCAGTGCCGGCCGGGCTCGCAGGTGCGCGGCGACGAGGGCTCGCTGCTGGACCGGGTCGTGGCCCTGCGCGAGCCGCAGCAGCTGGACGCCCACCTGGAGGTGGCCGCCGTCGGTGGTCCGGAGCTCGACCGGCTGGTGCAGAGCGGCCTGCCGATCGAGGCCACGGTCTCCTCGCGGGCGAGCGATGCCCCGCAGGCCGGCGCGGCCAGCCTGATCGACGGTGACGAGGGCACGGGATGGAGTGCCGATCCCGACGACCCGGCGCCGACCGTCACGGTCCGCTGGGCCGCGCCCCAGGAGGTGTCGGCGGTCGACCTCGAGACCGGTGCCCTGGCGGCCGCGACCCCGCTGAGCGCACGCATCGAGCTCTCGGACGGGTCGGTCCACGACGTCGAGGTCGAGGACGGACGAGCCACCTTCCCGGCGTCGCAGGCGACCTGGGTGCGGGTCACGCTCGGGTCCGCGACGGAGACGACGTCGGTCAACCACGACGGCTCGCTCGAGACCCTCCCGATCGGTCTGGTCGAGATCGGGGTCCCCGGGGTGACCGGCGGCGGCATCAGTCCGTCCCTCGAGGCGCGCGCGTACGAGTGCGGCTCGGGACCGACGATCGTCGTGGGCGAGCGCCTGGTCCAGAGCCGGCTCGTGACCTCCCCCTCCGACCTCCTCTCCGGCCGCGCGGTCGGGGTGGAGCTGTGCGACCCGGCTCCGATCGAGCTGACCGCCGGCGAGAACCGGGTGCAGGTGACCGGTGCAGGAGCGGTCGAGGCGACCGCGCTGCTGCTGGACGCCACGGGCGGAGAGGCCGGAGCGAGCGCGTCGAGCGGTGCGGCGACCGACGCCCTCGTGAGGACCCACAACACGAACACCGGCTGGACGGCCACCCAGGACGGCCGCGCGCTGACGCCTCTCGTGCTCAACGGCTGGCAGCAGGGGTGGGTCCTCGACGGGGACGCCCCGGTGTCGACATCGTTCTCGCCGCAGCTGCCGTTCCGGGCCGGGCTCGCCGGCGGTGCGGTGGCCCTGCTCGCCCTGGTCGGCCTCACGGTGCTGTGGCGTCGTCGCGAGCGTCCGGTCGAGGTGCCTGAGGCCGCGTCCACCGAGCAGGCGGGGTACGTGGGCTGGGTCGTGCTCGTCGCCGTGGCGGGTCTCCTCGGCGGCTGGGTCGGCGTCGCGCTCGCGGTCGGCGGTGCCCTGGCGGGCTTCGTCAGCTGGAGGGGCACGTCAGCGGGACCTGCCGTGGCTGCGGGGGCCGTGGTCGCCGGAGGAGTCGCCTACCTGGTCCGGCCGTGGGGGGACCCGGCCGGCTGGGCCGGCGTCGAGGCCTTCCCTCAGGCGTGCGTGCTGGTGCTGATCGGTGCCGTCCTGGCGCCGTGGCTCCGGCGTCGCCGGTGGACGAGGTCCATGACCGGCTTCTCGACCAGTCGGTAGAGCAGCTCCGCGGCGACCAGGCTGATCGCGAGCACCGCGACGAACAGCAGCAGCGGGTTGCTGTCGAACAGCCGGAAGCCGAGGGCCGGCGCGACGAGCTCCAGCACGACGATGTGGACGCAGAACAGGCTGTAGGAGATGTGCCCGAGGTGGCGCGCCCACGGTGTGGCCATGGCTCGCGCGTAGCGGGTGTCGGTGGGGCCCAGGACGCTCGGCAGCACGATCAGTCCGGCCACCGCGGCGTAGAGCACGAGCCGCATGACGAGCTCTCCGGTCGACCGCGGAGCGAGCGACGCGGGCCCCGTGAGCGGGGTGCTCGCCAGTGCGAAGGCGGCGATCGCCATGAGCCAGCAGATGCCGGGGGCAGCCGCCAGTGCGGTGAGCACGCGCAGGGACCGACCGGGATCCCCGGTGGCTGCTCGCAGCTGCAGGTGCCCGACGGCCAGGGCGATGCCGACGCTGAACCACAGCAGGTAGCCCGGCAGGGCCCGGAGCGACTGGTCGGCCAGCAGCCAGGCCACGTTGACCAGGGTCAGCGCGGCGAGCAGGAGCAGCAGGCGGCGCGGCTGCCAGCGGCGACCGCACAGGACGGCGGCGAGCCACATCAGCACCGGGAGGGCCGCGTAGAAGGCGACCTCGATGTACAGGCTCCACATCTGCGCCAGCCCGCGCGGGAGGTTCTCGCTCAGGTAGTAGTCGTACATCAGGAGGTTGGAGAACCAGGTGCGGACGGCGGGGCCCGTGTCCTGGTGCACGAGCGCCAGGGCCAGCACGACCGTGACCAGGTAGACCGGGACGATGCGGGCGACCCGCTTGACGGCGTACTGCCCGAGGTCGTCGTGCCGTGCGCCGTTCTGCAGGCGGGCCAGGTAGGGGTACGCGAGCAGGAACCCGCTCAGGACGAAGAAGATCGGGACACCCACCTCGAGGCGGTGGGCCGCGACGCCCAGCGTCCCGCGGGAGTAGAAGCCCGACCAGAAGAACGTGTGGGTCGCGACGACGACGACCGCGGCGATCGCCCGCATCGTGTCGAGGCCGGGAAAGGTCGGACGCGCGGTCACGGCAGCGGCACCAGGTCGCCGAGCGCGAGCGTGTCGACGCACACCGTCAGGCCGGGGGTCAGGGAGCGCATCATGACCGTCTCGACGGGATCCTCGCCGGAGAAGAAGCCCGTGTTCAGGCCCTGCAGGATCGGCATCGTGAACGGGTCGCGGTCGTCGACGCGGACCTCGACCTCACCATCGCTCGACGCCAGGTAACCCACAGACACCCACCAGAAGAAGTTGGTCCGATCCGGATCCAGTGTCACACGCGTCCACCGGTCCGACACGGCGTAGCCGCACCCCGGCTCCGGGCCCGGCTCGGCCGAGGTCGAGGCGAAGACCGTGGCGGTGCGGGGGATGCCCTCGTCGTCCAGCACCCGCAGGTTGGTGCCCATCGTCACGGCGTCGACCGCGTCGCCCAGGGGCGCGAGGAGGTACGACGGGAGGTTGTTCGGATAGCTCAGGGGCGACTGCACGAGGGCGGGGACCGTGATGTCGGCGACGGGGCCGGGGTCCTCGGCCAGGCCGTCCCGGGCGTTCTCGACGAAGGCGCGAGCCGGGTAGTCCGCGTGCCAGCTGTTCATGTAGGTGACCGTGGTGGTGAGGCACATCGCCGTGAAGGCCGCGGCGGTCACCACCGTGGCCCAGCGGGGCCAGCGGACCGCGGGAACGCCGACCGCCTCGCCGTCGGTGGTCGCGAGCGGGATCAGCAGCAGTCCCAGCACGAGCACGGTGACCGGAAGCGTGTCGGTCAGGTACCGCGTCATCAGTCCCGCGTCGGTGCCGAGCTGCAGGCCGCGACCGAAGATCAGCGCCAGCGTCGTCGCGGTGAGCTGGGCGAGCAGGATCAGGACGGCCGCGACGGTGACCCGGCGGTGGCGGCGCCAGCTCCACCCGAGGAACGCCGCCACGACGAGGGCGCTGACCACCGTGACGACGACCGGTGCCGTCGGCTGGTTCATGGGCGGGTTGTTCTCGTTCCAGCGCAGCGGACCGCCGATCAGCGCGGGCAGCCACGACTCCACGAGGAGGTTCCTGGTGATGCCCGCCGCCGGGGCCGACCCGTCGACGGCGACGGGTGAGGGCGTCGTCGCCCGGTACACCAGCAGGTAGGCGACGGCCACCGCTGCGCCCGGCACCACGAGCGACCACAGGTCGCGCAGCAGCCGGCCCGGGGTGCGCCACGTCGCAGGCGGCACGAGCAGGAGCAGCACGAGCAGTCCGAGCGGCACCACGGCGACGAGCCCCCGGGGGCCGCTCAGGGCGGCCAGGGCCACCGCCGCGAGCGTCGTGGCGAGGTGCACCGGACGGCGACTGCGCCACCACTGCACGACGGCCGTGATCGCGAGGAAGAAGGCGATGTGGAGCGGCAGGGTGTTGAGGGCTGCCGCCCACCACACCCAGCCCTCGATCGCCATGGGGGAGATCGCGTAGAAGACGAGCGGCACGAGGACCAGCGGTCGCTCGCCGAACAGGACTCGCAGCATCCGGGCGCAGGCCCAGGCGGCGACGGTCGCGAGGACCACGCTCGAGACCACGGCGGCGGTCCAGGAGAACGGACCGACCTGGGCCACGATCCACGAGACCAGCACGCCGATCGGCATGAGCTGGCTGTCGTGCGGGGTGAACAGGAAGTCCAGGCTCAGGGGCGTTCCGTGGGCATCGGCGAGGAAGATGAAGTCGTCGCTGTAGAACCAGCTGCCGGCCAGGGCCCAGGCGGTGATCGCCGCGTGGGCGAGGATCGCGAGCCAGCTCGCGAGGCGGACCCGGTCGATGAGATCGAGGTCGCGCAGCACGGTGCGCGCCGCTCCGGTCCACTGTTCGGTCATCGTGCGGAAATCGTCGCACACCACTGGAGCAGGCAGGCGGCGTCGGCGGCGCTAGGCTCGGCTCCCATGAGCGATGACGCCGTCGACCGGATGCTGCAGTTCATCGATGCCTCGCCCTCGCCGTTCCACGCCTGCGCCACCGCTGCCGCCTGGCTCACCGAGGCGGGCTGGGTCGAGGTCGACGAGCGTGACCCGTGGCCCACCGAGCCGGGTCGCTACCTGGTGCGCCGCGGTGGCTCCCTCGCGGCGTGGTCGACGGTCTCCGCGACCGCTCCGGCCGATGCCTTCCGCGTCGTCGGCGCCCACACCGACAGTCCGAACCTGCGTCTGAAGCAGCACCACGACCGCACGTTCGGCAACCTCGCCGTCCTCGCGCTCGAGCCGTACGGCGGGCCCCTGCTGACGACCTGGCTCGACCGCGACCTCGGCATCGCCGGGCGCATCGGCCTGCGTGACGGGAGCGAACGCCTCGTGCACGTCGACGAGCCGGTGCTGCGGGTGCCCAACCTCGCCATCCACCTCGACCGCGACGCCGCGAACGCCCCGGACCGCCAGCGTCACCTCGACGCCGTGTGGGGCACGGGCGACGAGCCTTTCCTGACGTGGCTCGGCCGGCGCGAGGGCTTCGACCCGGACGACGTGCTCGGGTTCGAGCTCATGACCACCGACACCCTGCCGAGCCGTCGCGTCGGTGCCGACGGCTCCTTCGTGGCCGCGCCGCGCCTCGACAACCAGGCCACGTGCTTCGCCGGGGTGCAGGCGCTGATCGACGCCCCTGCCGTCGAGGGTGTCCGCCCCGTCCTGGTGATGTTCGACCACGAGGAGGTCGGCAGCACCTCCGAGCGCGGCGCGCAGTCCGACCTGCTCGCCACGGTCGTCGAACGCACCGTCCTGGCCGCCGGGGGCACGCGCGACGACGTGCACCGCGCCGTCGCCGGGTCGATCTGCGCCTCGGGCGACATGGCCCACGCGACGCACCCGAACCACGCCGAGCGCCACGAGCCGCTGCACCGCATCGTCGCGGGCGGGGGACCGGTGCTCAAGGTCAACCAGAACCTTCGCTACGCCACCGACACGCGCGGCACCGTGGCCTTCGCGCTGGCGTGCGAGCAGGCCGGCGTGCCGCTCCAGCGGTACGTGCACCGTGCCGATCTGCCCTGCGGCTCGACCATCGGACCCATGAGCGCGGCCCGCACCGGGATCACCACGGTCGACGTCGGAGCGCCCCAGCTGGCCATGCACTCGGCCCGCGAGCAGATGGCGGTGGCCGACGTCACGCCGTACGTCCGGGCGCTCGCCGCGTTCCTCGCTCCGATCGCCTGACCGGACGGGTCGATCTGCCCGGGAACTCGGGCCAGCCCCGGATGTACCGGAGGCGGGGGCGTCGCGTACCCTGGAGGGGCGTTGATGGCCTGCGTCCGTCTCGGACCTGAGCAGACTGGCGCTCGTGTTTCTCCGGGGACCTCGGTCCCCATGATCCGGGGCCTTCGACGTGTCCACCAATTCCATCCATCCATCGGAGCCCACCGGCTATGACTTCTGGTATCGCTACACCTGCTGCCGCACCGCAGGTCGCGGTCAACGACATCGGCAACGAGGAAGACTTCCTCGCTGCGATCGACAAGACCATCAAGTACTTCAACGACGGCGACATCGTCGAAGGCACCATCGTCAAGGTCGACCGTGACGAGGTCCTCCTCGACATCGGTTACAAGACCGAAGGTGTCATCCCCTCCCGCGAGCTGAGCATCAAGCACGACGTCGACCCCCACGAGGTCGTCACCGTCGGCGACGCGGTCGAGGCCCTCGTCCTCCAGAAGGAGGACAAGGAAGGCCGTCTGATCCTGTCCAAGAAGCGCGCACAGTACGAGCGCGCCTGGGGCGACATCGAGAAGATCAAGGAAGAGGACGGCGTCGTCGAGGGCACCGTCATCGAGGTCGTCAAGGGCGGCCTCATCATGGACATCGGCCTGCGTGGCTTCCTGCCCGCGTCGCTCGTCGAGATGCGCCGCGTGCGCGACCTGGACCCGTACATCGGCCAGAAGCTCGAGGCGAAGATCATCGAGCTCGACAAGAACCGCAACAACGTGGTCCTGTCGCGTCGTGCCTGGCTCGAGCAGACCCAGTCGGCCGTCCGCCAGAACTTCCTGACCGAGCTCAAGAAGGGCCAGGTCCGCAAGGGTGTCATCAGCTCGATCGTCAACTTCGGTGCCTTCGTGGACCTCGGTGGCGTCGACGGCCTGGTGCACGTCTCGGAGCTGTCCTGGAAGCACATCGACCATCCGAACGAGGTCGTCGCCGTGGGCGACGAGGTCACGGTCGAAGTGCTCGACGTCGACATGGACCGCGAGCGCGTCTCGCTGTCGCTGAAGGCGACGCAGGAGGATCCCTGGCAGCACTTCGCCCGGGTCCACCAGATCGGTCAGATCGTGCCCGGCAAGGTCACCAAGCTCGTCCCGTTCGGTGCGTTCGTGCGCGTCGAGGAGGGCATCGAGGGCCTGGTGCACATCTCCGAGCTCGCCGAGCGTCACGTCGAGATCCCCGAGCAGGTCGTGCAGATCAACGACTCGGTCATGGTCAAGATCATCGACATCGACCTCGAGCGTCGCCGCATCTCGCTGTCGCTCAAGCAGGCCAACGAGACCGAGGCCGCGGTCGCGGACGACTTCGACCCGACCCTCTACGGCATGACCTCCTCGTACGACGAGGAGGGCAACTACATCTACCCCGACGGCTTCGACCCGGAGACCGGCGAGTGGCAGGAGGGCTTCGAAGAGGCCCGCGCCACGTGGGAGAAGCAGTACGCCGAGGCGCACGAGCGCTGGGAGGCCCACAAGAAGCAGATCGCGGACTCCGAGAAGGCGGCGATCGAGGCCAGCGAGGCCAGCAACTACTCCTCGGAGGTCCCGGAGGCCGCCGACGGCGGCGGTGCCGGTTCGCTGGCGTCCGACGAGGCCCTGCAGGCGCTTCGCGAGAAGCTCACCGGCGGCGAGTGATCGCCGGCTGAGCCAGCCTCAGCCCTGATGCAGTTCCGTCCGAGCCCGGTCACCGCACGCGGTGGCCGGGCTCGAACGCGTCTGCATGGTGGCTGCGCGGGGGAGTGCGGTGGCCGAGGCCGTCGCCGCGGACGAGCAGCAGCACGACCTCGACGAGCACGAGGAAGGACAGGAACAGGAGCGCGGTGAGAAGGATCATGGCAGTAATTCTTCTCCCAGCCAGTTCCTGCCACCAGTGGCAGCAATGACAGCGCCCATCGAATAACTGCCATCTCTGTGGCACGATGGGGTCCATGGACATCGAGCCGTACGGAGATCCCCGCCACGTGCCCGCGCCCTCGGGCCCGCTGCGCAAGGTCGTGGCCGTCGTGCAGGACGGCGTCGAGCCGTTCGGACTCGGATCGATCTGCGAGGTCTGGGCCGAGCCGTACCACCCGGACGACGACAACCCGGTCTTCGACTTCGTGGTGTGCACCGAGAACCCCGGGGTCGTGAAGGGGCGCGCCGGCTTCGACCTGGTCGTGCACCACGGGCTCGAGGAGCTCGAGGACGCCGATCTCGTCTGCATCGCGCCGAAGCACGACTACCTCGACCACTCGCCCGTCGTCGCCGAGGCGGTCGCTCGGGCGCACGCGCGCGGCGCCTGGATCTACGCGCACTGCTCGAGCAGCTTCCTGCTGGGCGATGCGGGCCTCCTCCAGGGCCGACGCTGCACGACGCACTGGCGCTACGGCGAGCGGCTGCAGGCGGCGTTCCCCGATGCCAAGGTCGATCCGGACGTGCTCTACGTCGAGGACGACCGCATCGTCACCGGCGCCGGATCGGCCGCCGGCATCGACGCGGCCCTCCACCTCCTGCGGCGCCACTACGGCGCCCGCGTGGCCGCCACCACGGCGCGACGCATCGTGGTGCCGCCGCACCGCGACGGTGGACAGGCCCAGTTCGTCCGCGCACCCGTCCGGGCCGAGCAGGCCGAGACCCTGTCTCCGCTGCTCGCCTGGGCCACGGAGCACCTTGACGAGTCCCTCACCGTCGACCGGCTTGCCCGGCAGGCGCACATGTCACCCCGGACCTTCGCGCGGCGCTTCCGCGACGAGACGGGCACGACCCCGCTGCAGTGGGTCACCGGGCAGCGTGTCGCGGTCGCCGAGGAGCTGCTCGAGAACTCCGACCTCGGCGTCGAGCAGATCGCGACCCGCGTCGGCTTCGGCAACGCCGCGACCCTGCGCCACCACTTCACCCAGGTCCGCGGGCTGGCCCCGCTCGCGTACCGCAAGCAGTTCACCTGTCTCGAGACGGCGTGAGGGCCTGAAAACTACCGAGATCGCGTGACGTGCATCACGTGCTTTCGCCTGAAACGACCCCAGGGCTCACCAGGGGCATGGCAGTATGGTTCAGTCGAGGGGCGGCCGAGACATCGGTCCGCGCCTCGTTCCATGTCCTCGATGTACGAAGGTGGTTCGACAGTGGGTTCTCCCGGCAAGCGACGGGCGGACGTACGAGCGACCCCAGATCGCCGGGGCTCGACCTTCTGGCAGCAGCAGATCCGGCGTGTGGTCCTGCCGACGCTGGGCGTCGGCGCCATCGCGATCGCGACGGCTGCCGTGGCCACGAGCCCGAGCGCTGACCTGCCGGTCGGCCCCGACCGGGTCTCGGTCGCGGCCAGCGAGGTCAGCCGCGGTGGAGAGCGTCCCGTGCTCGCGGCCCCGGCCGCCACGGCGCAGCAGGCCGCCGGCGCCCTCTGGGTCGCCGACACGTCCGACATCCGCTCCGACGCAGCTCCCGACGCCGTCGTCCTCGGCCAGGCCGAGAGCGGCACCCAGGTGCTCGTCACTGGCGTCGTCGAGGGTGACTGGACGCAGGTGCTCTACAACGACGTGCCGCGATGGGTCGCCACCAGCACGCTGACCGCCGAGGAGCCCCTGGGCACGGCGCCGTGCTCGCACGGGTCAGGTGTCGAGAAGGGCCTCCAGCCCGACACGATCAAGGTGTACCGCGCCGTCTGCGCGAAGTTCCCCGAGATCACGACCTACGGCGGTCGCGCCGCACGGTCCAACAGCTCCGGCCACCCGACGGGCCGTGCGCTCGACATCATGAACTCCGACAAGGCCCGTGGCGACGCGATCGCGCAGTTCGCGATCGACAACCACGAGAAGCTCGGCGTGACGCAGGTCATCTGGCGCCAGCGCATCTGGGAGCCGGGCTCGGGCTGGCGTGGCATGGAGAGCCGGGGCAGCGCCACGGCGAACCACATGGACCACGTGCACGTCACGACGTCCGGCGACGCCGCCACCGGCTGACCCGTGGCTCCTGTCGCGCTGCGCGTCGGCCTGACCGGCGGCATCGGCTCCGGCAAGAGCACCGTGAGTCGTCTCCTCCGCGAGCACGGGGCGGTGGTGGTCGACTACGACCTGCTGGCCCGTGAGGTCGTCGAGCCGGGGGCTCCGGCGCTCGAGGCCATCGCCCAGCGCTTCGGTGACGGCGTGATCGCCGCCGACGGCACGCTCGACCGTCCCGCGCTCGGCGCGATCGTGTTCGCCGAGGAGTCGGCCCGCCGCGACCTCGAGGGCATCACGCATCCGGCGATCCGCGATCTGGCGGCCCGTCGTGAGCACGAGGCCGGCCCCGAGGCCGTCGTGGTGCACGACAACCCTCTGCTCATCGAGATGGGCGCCCACACCGCGTGCGACGTCGTGGTGGTCGTCGACGTGCCCGTCGAGGTCCAGGTCGAGCGCCTCGTGCGCGACCGGGGCATGACGCCCGAGGAGGCGCAGGCGCGGATCGCGACGCAGGCCTCCAGGGACGACAGAGCCGCTGTCGCCGACGTGATCGTCGACAACAGCGGCTCCGTGGACGAGCTCACCGCCAGGGTGGGGGACGTCTGGCGGGACCTCGTCGGACGCTAGCGACCTCGTCAGGCCGCCAGGTCAGGATCGGCGATGCGACGCAGGGTCGCGAGGGACTCGCGCTCCAGCTGACGCACGCGCTCCGCGCTGATGCCGTGACGCTTGCCGATGTCGGCCAGCTTCTGCTGACGTCCGTCGACCAGGCCGAAGCGCGAGCGCACGATGTCGGCCTCGCGGTCGCCCAGGTGGTCGATCAGACCGCCGAGCAGCTGGCGCGTGGCGTCGGACATGACGCTCTCGTCAGGACCCGGCGCCTGCTCGCGGGCGATGAGGTCGCCCAGCGAGGTGTCGCCGTCCTCGTCGACCGGCGTGTCGAGGCTGACGTGGTCGCGGCCCCACGAGATGAGGTCGATGACCCGGTCGACGTCCATGTCCAGGACCATCGCGATCTCGGCGGGGTCGGGGTCGTAGCCGAGCTCGCGCTCGAGGTTGCGGCGCGCGGCCGTGACCTGGTTGAGCTCTTCGACGACGTGCACGGGCAGCCGCACGACACGCGCCTGCTGGGCGATGCCGCGGGTGATGGCCTGACGCACCCACCACGTGGCGTACGTCGAGAACTTGAAGCCCTTGCTGTAGTCGAACTTCTCGACGGCGCGGATCAGGCCGGTGTTGCCCTCCTGCACCAGGTCGAGCATCGGCATCGCGGAGCGCCCGTACTTGCGGGCGATCGAGACGACCAGTCGCAGGTTCGCCTGGACGAACTCCTGCATGGCGCGCTCGCCCTCGGCGACGATCCACTCCAGCTCCTCGCGCTCGGCGCGCTTGGGCGCACCGCCCTTGGCGCGGCCGATGCGGCCGGTCTCGAGCAGGTGGTGCGCGAACAGGCCGGCCTCGATCGTGCGGCTCAGCTCGACCTCGCGCTGGGCGTCCAGCAGCGGCGTACGGGCGATCTCGGCCAGGTACATGCCGACGCTGTCCTTGCCCTCGGACTCGCGAACTCGGGTGTCGGTCTTCGTGCTCATGATGCGCCTCCCGGTGGTGTCTCTACGGGGGGTCAACGCACAGGGTGCCCGGAGGATTCCCCTCTCAGCCGGTTCTTAGGCCGGAATTCGAGGCGTGTCGCGGCTCACCCCGGGGCCGCGGCGGTGTCGATGATCCACGCCAGCTCGAAGGCGCGCTCGCGCCAGGAGTCGTACCGGCCGCTGACACCGCCGTGGCCGGCGTGCATCTCGGTCTTCAGCAGGATCGGTGCGTCGCCCGTGGCGGTGGCCCGCAGACGGGCTACCCACTTGGCGGGCTCGACCACGCTGACGCGCGTGTCCTGGAGGCTCGTGACCGCGAGGATCGCCGGGTACGGGCGCGCCTGCACGTTCTCGTAGGGGGTGTAAGACTTCATGTACGCGTACACCTCCGGGTCGTGCAGCGGGTCGCCCCACTCGTCCCACTCGATGACCGTCAGCGGCATCGACGGGTCGAGGATCGTGGTGAGGGCGTCGACGAACGGCACCGCGGCCAGGACGCCCCGGAACGCGTCGGGAGCGAGGTTCGCGACGGCGCCCATCAGCAGGCCTCCGGCGCTGCCGCCCTCGGCCACGAGCCGGTCGTGGCTGGTCCAGCCCTCGTCGACCAGGTGGTGCGCCGCAGCGACGAAGTCGGTGAAGGAGTTGCGCTTCTGCGCCATCTTCCCGCCGTCGTACCAGGCGCGGCCCATCTCGCCGCCACCTCGGACGTGGGCCACCGCGAACACGAAGCCGCGGTCGAGCAGCGACAGGCGGGCCACGGACATGCCGGGATCGATGCTGATCTCGTACGCGCCGTAGCCGTAGAGCAGGGCGGGTGCCGTGCCGTCCCGCGGCGTGTCGGCCCGGGCCACGACCGAGACGGGCACGCGAGTGCCGTCGTCGGCGGTGGCCCAGCTGCGGTGCTGCACGTAGTCGGCCGGGTCGTAGCCGCCCAGGACCTCGGCCTGCTTGCGCAGGTGCGTCTCGAACGTGTCCGGGTCGAGGTCGAGCACCGACGACGGCGTCACGAAGGAGCCGACGCCGATGCGGATGAGTGGCTGGTCCCACTCCGCGTTCGCGCCGAGGCCGCACGAGAACAGCTCCTCGTCGAAGTCGACCTCGCGCATCTCGCCGAAGCCACCCGTCTCCGTGCGCTCCGCGTCGATCTTCAGCACGCCGAGACGCGTCAGCGCCGCGCGGCGGTACGACACGAACAGGTGGCGGGCGAAGACGTCGACGTCCTCCAGGCGCATGCCCGGATCGGCGGCGACGACCACGCGGCCGTCGCGGGCCGAGGACAGGGGAGTGGTCAGGACGGGTTCGAGGTCGAAGGCGACGAGCTCGAAGTCGGCCGCACCGTCGTTGTGCAGCAGCAGGAGCACGTCCTGCCCGCCGACGATCGCGTGCTCGACGGAGTACTCGACACCGGTGGCGCGGGGCAGCACGACGCGGAAGTCGCCCTCGGGGTCGTCGGCCGGCAGGAGCCGGGTCTCGCTCGTGACCTTCGACGAGGCGACGATCACGAGGTACTTCTCGGACTGCGTGCGGCCGATGCCCGTGAAGAACCGCTCGTCGGTCTCCTCGTGCACCAGCACGTCGTCGCTCACGGGCGTGCCGAGCCGGTGGCGCCAGACGCGATGAGGCCGCCAGGCGTCGTCGACGGTCGTGTAGAAGACGTGCGTGCCGCCGGCGGACCACGTGGCGCCACCGCTGGTGCCCGGGATCTCGTCGGCGAGCTCCTCGCCCGTGCGGAGGTCGCGGAAGCGGATCGTGTAGCGCTCGTCGCCCGTCGTGTCGGTGCTGTACGCCAGCATCGCGTCGTCGTCGGTCAGGCTGAACGCGCCGAGCGAGAAGAACTCGTGGCCATCAGCCAGCACGTTCGAGTCGAGCAGGACGTGCTCGCCCGGCGCCTCCACACCGGCCTCGACGGCCGGGGGAGTCCAGTCGGCCGGGGTGGCGGGGCAGCGGCTGCGGATCGCGTACGACAGGCCCTCGACCGTGCGGGTGAGGTACCACCAGTCGCCGTGCCGCACCGGGACCGAGAGGTCGGTCTCACGCGTGCGGGCCTTGATCTCACCGAAGATCGTCTCGCGCAGGTCGGCCAGGTGCGCCGTCCGCGCCTCGGTGTAGGCGTTCTCGGCCTCGAGCAGCGCGAGCACGTCCGGGTCCTCGACGTCGCGGAGCCACTCGTAGTCGTCGGTGAACTCGTCACCGTGGAAGCGGCGCACGGTCGGACGGACGTCCGCGACGGGCGGTGCCACGACGGAGGGCAGGTCGGGAGTACCGGTCATGGGTCGACGCTAGCCGTACCGCCCACGACGGCGGAGCGGTGGGACAGGGCCGGGTCGTCGGCGGCGAAGGTGAGGATCGGGCCGGAGGGCGACTCCCGGGTCTCGAAGCGCACCGTGACGCGTCCGAGCCCGCTGCCCCAGACCCAGCCGTCGCCGTGCTCGGCGTGCGTCACGTCCTGGCCTGGCGACCACCCACGACTGCGGCTGCGGTCGTCGCGCGAGGGGAGCGGCACGAGGTCCTCCTCGGGCTCCGGCTCGCTGAACAGGTCGTCCTGCACCCAGTCGGCCAGCCCGCTGACGCCGACGCCCAGCAGCCGCAGCCCACCGCCGAGGTCCTCCGCGTCGAGCAGGCGACGCGCCGTCTCCGCCAGCACGCCGCCGTGGTCGGTGGGGCCGCTGAGGGTCGTGGACCGGGTGTGCGTCTCGAAGTCGTGGTAGCGCACCTTCAGGGTCACGGTGCGTCCCGAGAGGCCGTTCTTGCGCAGCCGCTGGGCGACGCGGCGGGCCATCTGCTCCGCGATCGCGGTCAGCTGCGCACGGTCGACGAGATTGGTCTCGAAGGTGTCCTCCACGCTGATCGACTTCGTCTCGCGTGACGCCTCGACCGGGCGGTCGTCGTCGGCGCGGGCCAGTCGGTAGAGCGACGTCGCGGTCGTCGGGCCGACGTGGGCGCCCAGGTCGTCGGCCGTGAACCGGCGCAGGTCCTCGACCGTCGCCACGCCGAGGCGGCGCAGTCGCTCGGTCGTCGCGGGTCCGACCCCCGGGATCGCGGTGACCTGCATCGGACCCAGCACGTCGGCCTCCGTGCCGGGCTGAACGACGAAGGCGCCGTCGGGCTTGTTGATCTCGCTCGCGATCTTGGCCATGAGCTTGCTGGAGGCGACGCCGACCGAGGCGGTCAGGCCGTGGGTGAGGCGGGTGACGTCGGCGCGCAGCTCGGCCACGAGGTCGTCGATGCGCTCGGGGTCGAAGTCCTCGTCGGCCGCAAGGTCGACGAACGCCTCGTCCAGCGACAGCGGCTGCACGACGGGCGACAGCTCACGCAGGCGAGCCATGACGATGCCGCTGGCCTCGCGGTAGGCCTCGAAGCGTCCGCTGAGGAAAGCGGCGTGCGGGCATCGCGCCCGCGCCTCGGCCGAGCTCATCGCCGATCGGACCCCGAACTTCCGGGCCTCGTACGAGGCGGTGGAGACGACGCCGCGGGCTCCGACGCCACCCACCACGACGGGCTTTCCGCGCAGCGAGGGCTTGTCGCGCTGCTCGACCGAGGCGAAGAAGGCGTCGAGATCCAGGTGGAGGATCGAGGCCGTGGACCGCATGGGTCCATTGTCCCTCCCTCCACAGGCCCCGGCCGTCCACAGGCACGACGTCGACCGCCCCGAGGTCAGCCGCGACGGCCGAACGTGGACGGCATGAGCCGACGCCGCCGCGCAGAACCCGAGTCCGTCTTCACCGCCCACAGCGTCGGAGACGTGCTCGCCGCCGTCCCGATCCTGTTCGGCTTCGTGCCCGAGGAGTCGTTCATCGCCGTCGCGACGTCCGGTCCCCGCAACCGCTTCGGGTTCCGGCTCCGCATCGACCTCCCGGAGCTCGACGACGTCGACGTGGCGGCCGACCTGGCGCTCCACCACTTGCGCCGACAGGGGGCCGAGGGCGCGATGCTCATCGCGCTGTCGAGCGACCACGAACGCGCCGAGGCGATGGTGCGGGCGGCCTACGAGCGCCTGGAGCCCGACATCGAGCCGATCGTCGTGGTCTGGGCCGACGGGCACCGCTACTGGCAGCCGCTGCCGCGGTTCCCGCGCCACGGGGTCCGCTACCAGGCCTCGCGCCACGACCTCGCGATCGTCCAGGCCGTCGCCGCTGGTCAGGAGATCCTCGCCGACCGTGGTGAGCTCGTGCGTCGCTTCGCGCCGTGCGACGGCGACGTGGCCGACCGGATGGTCGAGGCGTACGCCGTCCACCTCGACCGCGTGCTCCGGCTCTTCGGGCAGAACCCCACCGACGCGAGCCTGGTGAGCGCTGCCACGGCCGAGATCGACCCCGTCCTCGACCGGGCGCTCCGCGACCAGCAGCGGCTCTCGGACGAGGAGGTCGCGCTGGTCTCGCTGTGGTGCACCTCCGTCATGGTGCGCGACGAGCTCTGGGCACGGATCGACCTCGACAACGCCGAGGACTGGCTCCGGGTCCTGACCGACCTCTCCGGGCGCGTCCTCGGCCCGCCTGTTCCCTCCGTGCTGTGCCTGGCCGGGTTCGCGGCCTACATGGTCGGCGACGGCGCGCAGGCGGTCATTGCGCTCGAGCGGGCCCTCGAGGCCGATCCGGCGCACCGCATGTCGGGCCTCCTGATGCAGCTCGTCCAAGGTGGGGTGTCCCCCGAGCAGTACGTGGCTTTCGGGCAGCTCACGATCGCCGAGGCGATGGAGCTGGAGTCGCAGCGGGAGCGTTCTGCCTGACCCGGCCCTACGCTGGCGGCATGGGTCAGGACGTCGACCACCAGGACTTCACGGGCGAGGACCGCCGGCGCTACCGGGCCAAGGTGCGCCGGTGCCTCGACGTGCTCGCGCGGATGCTCACCGAGCGCGACTTCTCGGTGGGGGAGCCGCAGGTGGGGATCGAGATCGAGTTCAACCTCGCCGACGAGGTCGGCGACGCCGCCATGACCAGTGCGGAGACGCTCGAGGCCATCGCGGACGACGACTTCCAGACCGAGCTCGGTCGCTACAACCTCGAGATCAACGTGCCGCCGAAGCCGATCGCGGGCCAGGGCCTGGCCGAGCTCGAGAAGACCCTGCGCGACGACCTCAACGAGGCCGAGCGCAAGGCGGCGGCCACGGGATCGGGACTGGTCATGGTGGGGATCCTGCCCACCGTGAAGGAGCAGCACTTCTCGCGCGAGGCGATCGCGCCCGACCCGCGCTACACGCTGCTGAGCGAGCAGATCCTCGCGGCCCGCGGCGAGGACATCGAGATCCTCATCGACGGCGTCGACCGCCTCGACATGCGGACCGACACGATCATGCCGGAGGCTGCCTGCACCAGCACGCAGCTGCACCTCCAGGTCGCGCCCGAGCGGTTCGCCGCCGTGTGGAACGCCGCCCAGGCGATCGCCGGCGTGCAGGCGGCGACCGCGGCGAACTCGCCGTTCCTGCTCGGCCACCAGCTCTGGCACGAGACGCGCATCCCGCTCTTCGAGCAGTCCACCGACACCCGCAGCGAGGAGCTCAAGGCGCAGGGCGTCCGACCGCGCGTGTTCTTCGGCGAGCGGTGGATCACCTCGGTCTTCGACCTGTTCGAGGAGAACGTCCGGTACTTCCCGGCGCTGCTGCCCATCGTCGACGACGAGGACCCGCTCGAGGTGATGGCGGCGGGCGGGGTGCCCCAGCTGGGTGAGCTGCGGCTGCACAACGGCACGATCTACCGCTGGAACCGGCCGATCTACGACGTCGTCGACGGGCGACCGCACGTGCGGGTCGAGAACCGGCTGCTCCCCGCCGGACCCACGGTCGCCGACACCGTGGCCAACGCGGCCCTGTTCTACGGCCTCGTCTCGGCGATGGCCTCCGCCGATCGCCCCGTGTGGTCGCGCATGCCGTTCGCGGTGGCCTCGGACAACTTCTACGCCGCGGCCCGGCGGGGCATCGAGGCCGAGCAGCGCTGGCCGGGCCTCGGCACCGTGCGGGTGCGCGACCTCGTGCTGCACCACCTGCTGCCCCTGGCCGCCGAGGGCCTGGACCGGCTCGGCGTCGACGGCGACGTCCGCGACCGCAATCTCGGCATCATCGAGCGTCGGTGCGCGCTCGGCGTCAACGGAGCCACCTGGCAGATCGACGCGGCCGACGCCTTCGACCGTTCCAGCGATCCGGAGGGTGCGATGCGCCGTCTCGTGGTGGCGTACCGGGAGCGGATGCACGGGGGCGAACCCGTGCACGCCTGGTCCCTGCCGGCCTGAAAGGCCGTGGCGGCGTCACGCGCCTTGCAGGCTCGTGGCAGACTAGGACCTGAGGTTGACCAGAGGTCTCCTCGTCGCGCCCTTGAACCGTTCGAGAGGTGGAAACATGCCGGTGAATCCAGCTGCTTCAGCCATGAAGACGGTGGGCAGGCTCATCCCGAAGACGATCAAGGATGCAGCGGGAGCGGCCACCTCGGCCGCCGACGACACCGCTGCCAGCCCTGGCCCTGATCCGTCCCGTTCGACCCCGGAAGACACTGTGACGAAATCCTCCTCCACCTCGGCCAAGGCGCCGGCCAAGAAGGCCCCCGCCAAGAAGCCCGCCTCCGCCACCACCACGGCGAAGAAGGCTCCAGCCAAGAAGGCGCCCGCGAAGAAGGCAGCCGCGGCCGCCTCCGCGGCTCCGGCGAAGAAGGGCAGCACGAAGCAGGAGATCTCCGTCGAGATCACCGCTGACGAGGTCGTGGTCGAGGTCGGCCAGCCGGTCGCGGTCGACGAGAACGGCAAGAAGATCCTGCCGGACATCTCCGACGACCAGTTCGTCAAGGACGTCAAGAACGATCCGACCATCAAGGAGGACGAGCAGTCCGCCTTCACGCTGAGCGCGGCCGACGAGTCCGACGAGCCCGTCCAGCAGGTCATGGTCGCCGGCGCCACCGCCGACCCGGTCAAGGACTACCTGAAGCAGATCGGCAAGGTCTCGCTGCTGACCGCCGGCGAGGAGGTCGAGCTCGCCAAGCGCATCGAGGCCGGCCTGTTCTCCGAGGAGAAGCTGGCCGCCGGCGGCCGCATCTCCGAGAAGGTCCGCGAGGAGCTCGACTGGATCGTCCTGGACGGTCGCCGCGCCAAGAACCACCTGCTCGAGGCCAACCTGCGACTCGTCGTCTCGCTGGCCAAGCGCTACACCGGTCGCGGCATGCTCTTCCTGGACCTGATCCAGGAGGGCAACCTCGGTCTGATCCGCGCCGTCGAGAAGTTCGACTACACCAAGGGCTTCAAGTTCTCGACCTACGCCACGTGGTGGATCCGTCAGGCCATCACGCGCGCCATGGCCGACCAGGCCCGCACCATCCGCATCCCGGTGCACATGGTCGAGGTCATCAATAAGCTCGCGCGCGTCCAGCGCCAGATGCTCCAGGACCTGGGCCGCGAGCCCACGCCGGAGGAGCTGGCCAAGGAGCTCGACATGACGCCCGAGAAGGTCGTCGAGGTCCAGAAGTACGGCCGCGAGCCCATCTCGCTGCACACGCCCCTCGGCGAGGACGGCGACAGCGAGTTCGGTGACCTCATCGAGGACTCCGAGGCGATCGTCCCGGCCGACGCCGTCTCGTTCACGCTCCTGCAGGAGCAGCTGCACGCGGTGCTCGACACGCTCAGCGAGCGCGAGTCGGGCGTCGTCTCGATGCGTTTCGGCCTGACCGACGGCCAGCCGAAGACCCTCGACGAGATCGGCAAGGTCTACGGCGTCACCCGCGAGCGCATCCGCCAGATCGAGTCCAAGACGATGAGCAAGCTGCGGCACCCGTCGCGCTCGCAGGTGCTGCGCGACTACCTCGACTGAGTCGCACCCGCTCCACGACGAAGGCCCCGGTCCACTGGACCGGGGCCTTCGACGTGCCACTCGGCTGAACGACAGGTGCCCCGGACCGAAGCGGTCCGGGGCACCTGCGAGACGTGACGTCAGGTCACGTCAGGCGACATCACTCGAGCGCGAGCTCGGGGATGCTGGCATCCCAGTAGTTGCAGTCGTCGATCGGTGCGTCGGCCTCGCTGCAGGATCCGACCGGGCTGCCCGGGGTCGGTCGACCCGAGGCGTTCCACTCGTTGAACGTCAGGATCTTCTTGTAGTCGAAGTTGCCGTTGTAGTACACGAGTCGCGCGTCGGCCGGGTTCTCCTGGCGGTAGACGCTGTAGCTCGCCGGGTTGTCACCCGGGAGGTGGGCGACGACCTGGGGGGTCGGCGAACCGATGGACTGGTACTCCTGGAGGGTCAGCTGGTCTCCGTAGCCGTTGTAGTCGATGAAGATGGCGCCGGAGGAGTCCCAGGAGAGGCGCTTGATCTCGGCCGTGAGCTCCACCGGTCCGCGGAAGCCGGTCGCAGCCCACTCGTTGAACGTGAGCTTGTGGGCCGGGATCGAGGCGAGGATCTCCTCCTCGCTCTCCTCACCGTAGATCGAGGTGTCCTCCTCGAGGAACAGCTCGGACGAGCCGCTGAACTTGAAGATCTCCGAGCCCTTGATGTAGCCGGCGTTGCGCGGGGCCGGTGAACCGGCGGCCTGCCACTGCTGGAGCGTCAGCGGGTCCCACAGCCACGACTCGGGGTTGGAGCCGAAGAACGTGACGCCGTAGAGCTTCTGCGACCAGGGGTACTTGACGTAGTCCGTGGGCGCGGGCTTGAAGCTCTTGTCCTCGAGGGCGCTGTACTCCTCGAAGGTGAGGGCATGGGTGTAGCCGCCACCGTCGAAGTTCTCGACCTGCCAGATCTCTCCGGTGTAGGCGACCCGGTACAAGCCGTCGGGGATGTACTGCCCCGACGTCTCGAGGGCTCGCGGGTCCTGGGGCTCGAGTGCCTGAGCCGGGGACGCCAAGGCCGCCAGCATCAAGCCCGCGGCCACGAGTGCAAGTTTTCTCATCTGCTGCACCTGTCCTTGTAAGGGAGTTGACGGTCCAGGCGGGCCGCCGATTCTCACCGTGACATGGATCACACGCGCGTGCCCCGCAATCAGGAACGCAGGCGTCCTGTCGGCCATACATGGCTCAAAGATCACTCGGAGGGATCAGTCGTAAATGGTCCTGATGAACCAGTTTGGCTGGTCCTGGCTGGGTACCGCCGCCTGCACGCAGCAGCGGCCCACCCCGTGAGGGATGGGCCGCTGTCGCTGGTGCTCGAGCTCAGCGCACGGGGGGCTCGCGGTCGCGGCGCTGGCCGTTGACGATCAACGAGATGATCAGGCCGAGCGCGCCCACGGCGATGAGGATGTAGCCGACCATCGTGAGGTCGACCGCGTCGATGGAATCGCGGACGGCGAACGCGAGAATCGCGCCGACCGCGAGCAGGAACAGGGATCCGCCGATCTGCATGATGCCTCCAGGGGGAACGGGCCGCGCGAGCGCGGCGGGGGACCGGACCTCCTGACGATGGCACGCGCGGCCCGACCGCGCACGTCGGCAGCGTCCCCGGGTCAGTGGTAGTAGTCAGCCGGGGGCGGGGAGCCCAGCGCCTTCCACTCCGCGAAGGTCAGCACCTTGCTGTAGTCCATGGCGTTGTTGATGTAGCTCAGCGTGGGGTCGGACGGCGAGGTGCGGTAGACGTTGAAGTGGGGCGCGACGTCGCCGGTGCCGCGCAGGTAGGACTGCGGCGTCGGGAACCCGAGCTGTCGCCAGCTCGCGTACGTGAGCGGATGGATGGGGTAGACGTCGGCGTCGAAGTCGTCGAACAGCAAGGTGCCGCTGGAGTCCCACGACAGGCGGAAGACGTCGCCGAGCATGGCTTCCGGCGGCACGTTCGGTGAACCGGCCGCCTGCCACTCCGCGAAGGTCAGCCGATGGCCCGGCAGGTCTGCGGCCTCGGAGACGAAGAGCTCGGTCGTGCCGTTGAAGCGGTAGTAGGTGGACCCGGCGATGAAACCCGCCGCGCGTGGCTTCGGCTTGCCGACGACCGACCACTGCGCGGCCGTGAGGTGGTCCCACAGCCACTGCGTGCCGTGCGACCCGAAGTAGGTGACGCCGTAGATGCGGTCGGACCACGGGTACTTCACGTAGTCGGTCTGGGCGGGGATCGGGGCCGGCTGGCCCGCGGAGACCCACTGCGGATAGGTCAGGGCGTAGGCCTGCTCGGCGCCGGGCTCGACGCGCCAGATCTCGCCGGAGTAGGCCACGCCGTAGTAGCCGGGTGCCTTCCAGCCGGGGTAGTCGGAGTAGAGCGTGCGGGACGGAGCGGCCGCGCCCGGCGCTCCGGTCGCGAGCACCATCAGCAGGGCGATGATCACGGCAGACGTCTTCTTCATGAGGCCTCCTCTCACGGGACGGCACCACTGCCGTCGGCTCACTATGAGCGCGGCCGCTGCGGCGCGGGAGACATCGTGCGAGCTTGCGGGAAAACCCCACCGGGTCACTCCTGCTGCCTCGGTCTCGGTGCCGATGAGACGTACTGGTGCCCCGTGGGGGTGGTCCAGGTGATCTCGCCATCCGTTCCGGGAGCGGCTGTCCAGCCGGGGAGCCCCTTGAGCTGGTTGGAGAGCGTGCAGACGGCCTGCCCGTTGGCCTGGGTGGTGGGTCCGCCTCGACTGTGAGCCTGGATGTGGTCGATCTCTCTCGAACGACATTCGCAACCCGGCTGTCGGCAGCGGTGGTGGTCGCGGGTGTGGATCCACTTCGCCAGCAGGCCGGTGAAGCAGCGTCTTCTCGTGTCGAGGCCGACCAGGGTGCCGGTGGGGTCGGTGAACAGGCGCCGGAACCACGCCTGGCCGGCCTGGTCGACGAGCTCGGCCGCCAGATGCGGGGTGATCGGGCCGTGGCCGGCGATCTCGGCCGCGACCGGCTGGCCGCCGATGGCCTTGATCGGCATCAGGATGTCCAGGTGGACATCGGGGCCGTCGAGGACGACCTGACCGGTGGCGCGCTCGAACAGGCTGTTGAGCATGATCTGACCCCGATCACGCGGATCGCCCTTGGCCCGCAGCGTGTCGGCATGCTTCTGCAGCGAGTCGCGGATCAGCAGCAGCTGCTCGGCCGGCCCCCGCGCGATGAGCGTGCCCATGCCGTGCGCCTCACCGACGTAGGTCACGTACTGGTTCTTGCGTTCCTGCTTCTCCCGCTCGATGGCGGCCTCCATGTCGATCGTGACCACGAACGAGCGCGTCAGCTCGGCCGCCCTCCGAGGCGTCAGGCCGGGCAGGTGCTCGGCGATCGCCGCATCCAGGTCACCGGCGGCTGCCGGGTCGAGCGTGTCGGACTCGCGCACGATCGCGCGCATCGTGGCCTCGCTGATGACCCCGTTGGTCAGGGCCGTGCGGACGTTGACCATCGGCCGCAGCCCCAGGGCCACGTTCAGCAGCGCGATCCCCGAGCTGGGGGACATGCCGCGGGACATCGCGACCTCGGCCGCGACCGAGACGAACGGATCACCCATCCCGAACGGCGTCGCACTGCGGCGCTCGGCCAGCAGCAGCGCGGTCTGCTCGGCCAGCATGGCCTGCGCCGCACGCACCAGACGCTCCAGAGCGGCGATCGCGTCGATCCGCTTGCCACCCATCACGTCGACCGGATCGGCCATCGACAGGTCCGTGCCCGCCACGGCGGCGAGCACCTCCGCCGGTGCCAGGTCCTCGAACATGAGACCAGCCAACCCGCCCCCACCGACACCCGCCCCCGGCCACGAAGAGCCCTGGGGACAACCGGGGAGAACCGTCAGGAGACGACGAACGCCCCGGCCGAGCGAGGGCCGGGGCGTTCGTGGGTGTCTGGGAGTGCGGTCTGTCTCAGACCTCTGCGTCGGTGCCCGCCGCAGGAGTCGAGGCGAGCTGTCCGGACTCGTCGTGGATGGAGGCGGCGACGTCGCGCAGCTTGTCCTCGTACGCACGCGCGTGGTGGGCGCAGAACAGCAGCTCGAGCCCGCTCGAGAGCTCGACTCGGACGTAGGCCTGGGCGCCGCAGCGATCGCAGCGGTCGGTCGCGTTCAACGCGGGGCGTTCAGCTAGAGCCGTCACGGTGACCTACTTTCCTTCGGGGGGAATTGCCTTCAGTGCCACCAACATCCAATCACGAGGCGGTATTCCTCGCCGGTCTTGGTGACGTACCTCATTGATACTGCCTGATCACGACAAGACTGCGGCAGCCACGCGCGAACGCGTGTCACAACCACGTGACATTCTTCCGCGCGGATACGCTGACGATCAGCCACGACCGCCACGTGGGACGACGAGGAGACCCGACATCAGCACGTACGACGCCCGCAACCTGCTCGTCCTCGAGGGCCTCGAGGCCGTCCGCAAGCGGCCCGGCATGTACATCGGGTCCACCGACACCCGCGGTCTCATGCACTGCCTCTGGGAGATCATCGACAACGCGGTCGACGAGGCGCTCGCGGGCTTCGGCGACAAGATCAACGTGATCCTGCACGCCGACGGCTCCGTCGAGGTCCACGACAACGCGCGAGGCATCCCCGTCGACATCGAGCCGAAGACCGGTCTCACCGGCGTCGAGGTCGTGTTCACCAAGCTGCACGCCGGCGGCAAATTCGGCGGCGGTGCGTACAACGCGTCCGGCGGCCTCCACGGCGTGGGTGCGGCCGTCGTCAACGCGCTCTCCGAGCGGCTCGACGTCGAGGTCGACAAGGGCGGTGCCACGTGGGCGCTGACCTTCCGGCGCGGAGCACCCGACGGTGAGCTCGCCAAGGTGGCCAAGGTCGCGAAGGCCCGCACCGGCACCCGGGTCCGCTACTGGGCCGACCCGCAGATCTTCATCAAGGGCGCCAAGTTCTCCTACGAGGACCTCACGCGCCGCGCGCGGCAGACGGCCTTCCTGGTGCCGGGGCTCGAGATCGCGATCCGCGACGAGCGCACCGACGAGGTCGTGGAGGAGTCGTTCAAGCACGAGGGCGGCATCGCCGAGTTCGTCGAGTACCTGGCCCCCGACGAGCCCGTCACGGGCGTCGTGCGGCTGCAGGGGGAGGGCACCTTCACCGAGACCGTCCCCATGCTGGACGGCAAGGGCCACATGACGCCGCAGGACGTCGACCGCACGCTCGGGGTCGACGTCGCGCTGCGCTGGGGCACGGGCTACGAGACCGACCTGCGCTCGTTCGTCAACATCATCGCGACGCCCAAGGGCGGCACGCACGTGCAGGGCTTCGAGCGCGGCATGACCAAGACGTTCAACGAGGTCCTGCGCGGCACACGTCTGCTCAAGACCGGCGACCCCGACGTCATCAAGGACGACGTGCTCGAGGGCATCTCGGCCGTCGTGACGGTGCGTCTGGCCGAGCCCCAGTTCGAGGGGCAGACCAAGGAGGTCCTCGGCACGCCTGCGGTCACCCGCATCGTGCAGAAGGTCGTCACCGAGCAGCTGCGCAGCTTCCTCACCACCACGCGCGGCGCCGACAAGGCGCAGGCCCGGCTCGTGATGGAGAAGGTCGTCGGTGCGTCCCGCACCCGGCTGATGGCGCGTCAGCAGCGCGACACCCAGCGCCGCAAGAACGCGCTGGAGTCCAGCGCCCTGCCCGCCAAGCTGGCCGACTGCCGCAGCACCGACGTCGAGCGCTCCGAGCTGTTCATCGTGGAGGGCGACTCCGCGCTCGGCACGGCCAAGAGCGCGCGCGACTCGGCGTTCCAGGCGCTCCTGCCGATCCGGGGCAAGATCCTCAACGTCCAGAAGGCCTCGATCGGCGACATGCTGAAGAACGCCGAGTGCTCCTCGATCATCCAGGTGGTGGGCGCCGGCTCCGGTCGCACGTTCGATCTCGACGCGGCTCGCTACGGACGCATCATCTTCATGGCCGACGCCGACTCCGACGGCGCGCACATCCGCTGCCTGCTCGCCACCCTGTTCTTCCGCTACATGCGTCCGCTCGTCGAGGCGGGCCGGGTGTACTCCGCGGTGCCGCCGCTGCACCGCATCGAGCTCTCGAGCCCCAAGAAGGGACAGGACAAGTACCGGTACACCTACTCCGACGCCGAGCTGCAGCGAGCCCTCGCGGAGCTGCGCAAGAAGAACGTGTCGTGGAAGGACCCGGTGCAGCGCTACAAGGGTCTGGGTGAGATGGACGCCGACCAGCTGGCGGAGACCACGATGGAGCCGCGTCACCGCACGCTGCGCCGGCTCACGGTCGACGACGCCGAGGAGGCGAGCGACGTCTTCGAGCTGCTGATGGGCTCGGAGGTGGCGCCGCGCAAGGACTTCATCGTCGCCGGCGCCTACGAGCTCGATCCCGACCGCATCGACGCCTGAACGGCAGCAGTCACCGCGAGCGAGACCGCCTCGACGCCTCGGTCGCCACCGCGAACGCGTCGTCGCGGCCCAGGTGCAGGCCGGCCACGTCGACCGGGCCGTCGGGGCTGTGCACCGACACCGACGCCACGCCGAGGCGTCGCTGCAGCGGACCCTGCTCGACCGCGACGGACTGGTTCTTGCGGTGCGGCACGATGCTGGTGCGCCGCGTGACCCATCCCGTGCTCGAGACCATCGCGACGTCGTCGGCGCCGATCCAGCGGAAGCGACGGCCGATCGGGGCGAAGACCCAGCCCGAGCGCGGCGGCGTGTGGCGCTCGTCGAGCTGCTCGACAGCGCCCGGCACCAGCAGGTCGACCACCAGACGGGCGAGCTCCGGGTCCGCGATGGGCAGCACCGTGGCGGCCTTGTCCTGCTCACCGGACTCGCCCTGCCCACCGGCACCGGCCACGGCCACCAGCACCTGGCGCCAGCCGAGCTGGCGCCACACCAGCGGCTCGACCACCGCGACGCCCTGCACGCGGTCGAACGGGATCGTCTCGGACGTCCGAGTGAACAGGCCGCGCTCGACCCGCAGCCCGTGCGGCACCCGGCTCAGGCGGTAGCCCCACTGGTCGAGCACCCGACTGCCGACGATCTGCACCGCCCAGCCACCGGCACCGAGCAGACCACCGAAGAACGCGAGCGGCTCCGCGAACCAGATGGACGCGGCGACCGCGAGCACGGCTGCGGTCACGGCGGCGAGCAGGTCGAGCGACAGCAGCGTGCCGATCACGACCCGCGAGGGCGGCACCTCGGCGACGACCTCGAGCGGGGGAGCGAGCGCATCGGGCGGAGGTGCCACGTCTCCCGACGACTCCTCCGGGGTGCCGGTCGCCCTCGCGTGCGCCCGCCGCACGAGGAGGGCGCGCAGCTCCTGGGCCTCGGTGAGCCTCAGGTACCGCACGGCGGTCCGCGACTCGGAGCCGCCGGCCGAGTCCAGCCGCAGCTCGGCGAGCCCGAAGAGACGCGCCACGAAGGGTTCGTGGATGTCGACCGACTGCAGCCGCTCGAACGGCACCCGACGCGACTTCTTCCACAGCATGCCGCTGTCGACCTTGACCTCGGCGTCATTGATCACGAACAGCGTGAACCGCCAGCTGATCCAGCCGATGATGCTACCCACCACGACACCGCCCACGGCGGCGACCGGCAGCGCGATCAGGCCCCACGACTCGAACCCGCCACCCTGGACGAGCGAGCTCACGAGCCCCACGATGGCCGCTGCCGACCAGCCGAGGCCCAGCACGACCGACGTCAGGGGGTGGGTGCGGCGCCCCGCATCGAGGGGAGCGACCTCAGAGCCCGGCGCCACGGGACTCCCCGAGCTCGGTCAGCCGGAGCCGCAGCCGCAGGGCCTCGTCGTGGGGGACGCCCGGGATCGTCGATGCCGTCTTGGTGCTCGCGGTGTGCAGGCTCAGGCTCGCGAACCCGAACCGCCGCGCGAGCGGGCCCTGCTGCAGGTCGACGAACTGCATGCGGCCGTACGGCACCGACACGACGCGCCGGAACATCAGCCCACGCCGCACCACGAGCTCCTCCTCCTGCTCGCGGTAGCCCCACGAACGCTGGTTCCGCGGCGCCCACCAGGCGAGCCACCCCAGGACGAGCAGACCCAGGACCACCGGCAGGCCGACCCACCACGGCGGCAGTGTCGTGGTCGCGGCGATGATGCCGAGCAGGGCCGCGACCACGACCACCGCCACGAGCGTCGTGACCGAGCCGATCAGGAGACGGGCCGTGGCGAGCCGGGGTGAGACGGGTGACCAGCCCGGCTCGCCGGGATCGAAGGGATCAGCCATGGTGCCCAACCTACGCGCACGAGAGCCGTCGTCCCGGGGCGCGCGGGTCCTCGAGGTTTGACGGACGCCGAGGCGCGGTGGGACACTCGGAGACGCAGGAATTCATCTTCCGGCCCCGCGGGCGCCCACCGGCGCTCCCCTCGCTCCGGCACCGTCGTCATCACGCGGCGCAGTCGTGCGGCGATCGCTGGTTCACCTCACTCGTGTTCATCAGAAAGCGTGGATGATCTCCATGGCCAAGGCACTCATGGGTCACCTCGGCGGCCCGACGCCCGCCCAGCTTCACCAGACGGCGCTGCTCAAGCGCCGCGTCGCCGACCTCGAGGCCGAGGTCCTGCGCCTCAAGATCGAGAACGACGGCCTGCTCAAGGCCCTGCACGACCAGGTCGACGCCGTGACCACGGCCGACCTGCTCGAGCCGGTCTCTCACTGAGAGCCCGACCCGCACTAGGGTGGCTCCCACCCGTTCGACCGGTCCCGGTCGACCCTGACGTGACCCTGGAGCCGCTGTGTACCTGAAGAGCCTGACGCTCCGCGGGTTCAAGTCCTTCGCCTCCTCCACGACGCTCGAGCTCGAGCCCGGCATCACGTGTGTCGTCGGCCCGAACGGCTCCGGCAAGTCCAACGTCGTCGACGCCCTCGCCTGGGTCATGGGCGAGCAGGGCGCCAAGTCGCTGCGCGGCGGCAAGATGGAGGACGTCATCTTCGCCGGCACCTCCGGGCGCGCCCCGCTGGGCCGCGCCGAGGTGGTCCTCACGATCGACAACTCCGACGGCGCCCTGCCCATCGAGTACAGCGAGGTCACGATCTCGCGCACGATGTTCCGCAACGGCGGCTCCGAGTACGCGATCAACGGCGACACCGTGCGCCTCCTCGACGTGCAGGAGCTGCTGAGCGACTCCGGCATCGGGCGCGAGATGCACGTCATCGTCGGTCAGGGACAGCTCGACTCCGTCCTCCGCGCGACCGCCGAGGAGCGCCGCGGCTTCATCGAGGAGGCCGCCGGCGTCCTCAAGCACCGCAAGCGCAAGGAGAAGGCGGTCCGCAAGCTCGAGGCGACCCAGGGCAACCTGACGCGCCTCGCCGACGTGCTCAACGAGCTGCGCCGGCAGCTCAAGCCGCTCGGCCGGCAGGCCGAGGTGGCCCGTCGAGCCGCCGTGATCCAGGCCGACGTCCGTGATGCCCGCGCGCGCCTGCTGGCCGACGACGTCGTCAGCGCGCAGCAGGTCATCGCGACCGAGCTGGCCGACGAGTCGGCGCTCAAGGAGCGGCGCGCCGCGGTCGAGGCGGCCATCGCCCACGCCCGACGTGCCGAGACCGAGCTCGAGGACCGCCTGCGCGACGACTCGCCGCGCCTGTCGGCCGCCCAGGAAGCCTGGTACGCGCTGTCGGGCGTCCGCGAGCGCCTGCGCGGCACGGCCGGGCTGGCCACCGAGCGCGTGCGCCTGGCCGCGGTCGAGGCCGACGACCAGCACCACGGCCGCGACCCTGACGAGCTCGAGGCCGACGCGCGCCGCGCCCAGGAGCAGCACGACGTGCTCGCCCGTGAGGTCGCCGCGGCCACCACCCGCCTGCAGGAGGTCGTCGCGGCCCGCAGCGAGGCCGAGTCGGCCTACACGACCGAGGAGCGCCGCATCGCCGGGCTGCTCCGCGCCGCGGCCGACCAGCGCGAGGGACTCGCGCGCCTCCACGGCCAGGTCAACGCCATCAAGCTGCGCGGCGAGGCCACCGAGGCCGAGCTGGGCCGCCTCACGACGTCGCGCGACGACGCCGTCGCCCGCGCCGACGCGGCGCAGCAGGAGTTCACGGCGCTGGAGTCGCAGATCGCCGGGCTCTCGGCCGGTGAGTCCGGTCTCGACGACCAGCTCGCCGCGGCCGAGACCACCCTGAACGGCGTCGACGCCGAGGTGGCGGAGATCGCGACGCAGGTCCAGCAGCTCGAGCGCACCGAGGCGGGCCTCGTCGCCCGCAAGGAGGCGCTCGAGATCGGCCTGGCCCGCAAGGACGGCGCCGGTGCGCTGCTCGCGGCCTCCGACGAGCTCAGCGGTCTGCTCGGGTCGGTCGCGGCCCTGCTGACCGTGCGCTCCGGCTACGAGGGTGCCATCGCGTCGGCGCTCGGCTCGGCCGCCGAGGCGGTCGCGGTCGACCACCTCGACACGGCCGTCAGCGCGATGGAGAAGCTCAAGTCCGAGGACCTCGGACGGGCCGGCCTGCTGCTCGGCGGCGGTGACGACTCCGGGGACGACTCGGGCTGGCCGGGTCTGCCCGACTTCGCGACCTATGCCGTCGACGTGGTCGACGGTCCGGCCACCCTCACGTCCGCGCTGCGGCGCCTGCTGTTCAAGGTCGCCGTGGTCGACGACCTCGACCGCGCCCGAGCCCTGGTGCGCCAGGCGTCCGACGTCACCGCGGTGACGCTCGACGGCGACATGCTCGGTGCCCACTTCGCCTCGGGCGGCTCCACGACCACCGAGAGCCTGATCGAGGTCAAGGCCGCCGTCGACGAGTCCGTGGCCGACCTGGAGCGCACGCGCCACGAGCTCGAGCGGCTCCGCTTCCGCCAGCAGGCCCTGGCCGACCAGCGGCAGAAGGCGCAGGCCGCGGTCGATGCCGTGCTCGAGCAGCTGCACGAGTCGGACGCCGAGATGGCCGCCGTCGCGGAGTCCCTCGGACGCCTCGGCTCCTCGGCCCGGGCCTCGCGGGCCGAGGCCGAGCGTGCCGCCCAGTCCATCGCGGAGGCCACGGCGGCCCGCGAGCGCGACCAGGAGGGGCTCGCCGAGCTGGAGGACCGTCTCGCCCAGGCCGAGTCCGCCCCAGAGACCGAGCCCGACACGACCGAGCTCGAGGCCCTGGCCGAGGCGGCCTCCGCCTCGCGCCGCGCCGAGACCGAGGCGCGTCTCGCGCTGCGCACCAACGAGGAGCGGGCTCGCGCCCTGGAGGGGCAGGTCCGGGCCCTCGTGGAGTCGGCCGAGGCCGAGCGCCAGGCCCGTCGCCGTGCCGCCGAGCGACGCGCACGTCAGATCCGCGAGGCCGAGGTCGCCCGTGTCGTGATCGCCGCGACCGATCAGGTGCTCGTGCACCTCGGCATCTCGATCGACCGGGCCGCCACGCTGCGGGCCGAGATCGAGCAGTCGCGGTCCGGCAGCGAGACCGAGCTGCGAGAAGTGCGCGCCCGCCTGCGCGAGCTCAGCGAGGAGAACGAGGTGCTGACCGACTCGGTGCACCGCGACGAGATGGCCCGCGCCGAGCTGCGCATGAGGCTCGAGGCCCTCCAGTCGCGCTCGCTCGAAGAGCTCGGCCTCGAGGTCGACGCCCTGGTGGGCGAGTACGGCCCGGAGGTCCTCGTGCCGACGCACGACGACGAGGGCGAGCCGCTCGACCCGCGCCCCTATGTGCGCGAGGAGCAGACCAAGCGGCTGCGCACCGCCGAGCGCGGCCTCGCGATGCTGGGCAAGGTCAACCCGCTGGCGCTCGAGGAGTTCAGTGCCCTCGAGGAGCGGCACCAGTACCTCTCGGACCAGATGAACGACCTCAAGAAGACCACCGCCGACCTCATGGCCATCGTCGAGGACGTCGACGCGACGGTCGAACGGGTCTTCACGGAGGCCTGGTACGACGTGGAGCGCGAGTTCGAGGACGTCTTCAGCCGGCTCTTCCCCGGCGGCGAGGGTCGTCTGGTCCTCACCGATCCGCAGAGCATGCTCCTGACGGGCATCGAGGTCGAGGCCCGTCCGCCCGGCAAGAAGGTCAAGCGCCTCTCGCTGCTCTCGGGCGGAGAGCGGTCGCTCGTCGCCGTCGCGTTCCTCGTGGCGCTGTTCAAGGCTCGGCCGAGCCCGTTCTACATCCTCGACGAGGTCGAGGCGGCGCTCGACGACACGAACCTCGGGCGGCTGCTCGAGATCTACGAGGAGCTGCGGGCCAACTCCCAGCTCGTCGTCATCACGCACCAGAAGCGCACGATGGAGGTCGCCGACGCGCTGTACGGCGTCTCCATGCGCGGCGACGGCGTCTCGGCCGTCATCAGCCAGCGGCTGCGGGAGCAGGAGAACGCATGACGGAGCCCACCCGGTCCGACTTCCCGGTGATCCGCACGATCACGACGCGGTGGGAGGACGAGGACGTCTACGGGCACGTCAACAACGTCGTCTACTACTCGTACTTCGACACGGCCGTGAACGGCTACCTGATCGAGGCCACCGGCACCGACACGCGCCAGCTCGACGCCTACGGCGTGGTCGCCGAGACCAGCTGCCGGTTCCTGCGCGAGCTGCGCTTCCCGCTCGACGTCGAGGCCGGCCTGCGCGTCACCCGGCTCGGTTCCTCGAGCGTCGTCTACGAGATCGGCCTGTTCCAGGGCGAGGCCGAGACGCCGGCCGCGGTCGGCCGATTCGTCCACGTGTACGTGACCGGTGCCGATCGCACCGTCACGCCGGTGCCGGACCTCATCCGCGCCGTCCTGGAGCCGCTCGCGGTCTGAGGACGCGCCCTATCCGCGCAGGACGTCGATGGCGTGGAAGATCCAGGGCCCCGCGAGGAAGACGGTCGGCACGACGAGCACGACGACCGAGATGGCCCACGCGAGGCCTGCGGCCCACCAGCCGCTGCGGGGATCGCGCAGGCGCGCCATCCGGATCGTGGCCGCCGACCCCACGCCCAGGGTGCCGGCCGGCGTCTGCGAGCCGGCGAGAGCGACGATCGCCCCGGCGAGGGCGCGGTCACCCGCGACGCGGCGGGCTGCGTCGTCGGCGAGCAGCTCGACCATGACGCGGCTCTGCTCGAGGGGCGCGTCGGTGCGCAGGACGCGCGGATAGGCGGCGCGCAGGAACTCGAAGCCCTCGAGCACCAGGTCGTGGCGGGCGCTCACGTGGGCACGCTCGTGCTCGAGCACGGCGCGCAGCTCGTCGGCGCTCAGGTGCTCGATCGCCCCGCTCGTCACGACGACGCGGGACTTGGTGCGGTCCGGCAGGCAGTAGGCGACGGGGGACTCGTGCTGCAGCACCCGCAGGGCCGGCCCGACCCGGTCGGAGACGTCGCCCTCGGGCTCGGCGAGGAGGTCGACCAGGTGACGCTGCCGCCGACGGCGCGCGCCCGTGCGGCGCCAGACGGTCCAGACGGCCCACCAGAACCGGGCCCAGATCAGCACGCCGACCAGCAGGAGCAGCACGTGCAGGGCCACCCGCCACGGCTGGGGGTCGTCCTCGGACACGAGCCACAGGGCGGTCGAGAGACCCGCGCCGGACGTCGCGAGGATCGCGGCGAGTGCGAGGGACTGCCACATCACGATGCCCGCCGCGGGGGAGCGGTAGGGCCAGTCGGCGCGGCCGAGCAGGGCCGGCACCGGCAGGCTCAAGGCGATGCCGATGAGGCCCAGCAGGAACGGTGTCACATCTCGTCGAGCGCCCGACGCAGGGCGGCCGCCTCCGCTGGATCGACCGATCTGGCGAAGTGGACCAGGGCTGACGTGCGGTCCCCGGAGGCGTCGAGCGCTGCGTCGATCAGCTCGGCCGCCGCCGACTCGCGGGTCTGGCTCGGCGTGTAGCGGAAGGCCCGACCGTCGCGCTCGCGGTCGACCATGTGCTTGGCCCCCAGGCGGTCCAGCACCGTCATGACAGTCGTGTACGCGAGGTCGCGACCGCTTCCGTCGGCGTCGAGCGCGTCCTGGACCTCGCGCACGGAGAGCGGCTCGTCGGCGTCCCAGAGGACGTTCATGACGGAGCGCTCGAGCTCACCGGGGCGGGTCGTGGATCGGGGCACGGTCCAAGTCTACTACGTGACGTAGGACTCACTGGGTTCCGGCTCGTCCGCGGGTCCTGCCGTGTACTACGATCTGTAGTAGTTACTACATCAGGTAGTAGTTCCGACGTCGGATCGAGGTCTCCCGATGGAAGCGCTCGACATCGCGCGGTGGCAGTTCGGCATCACGACCGTCTACCACTTCTTCTTCGTGCCGGTCACGATCGGCCTGATCTTCCTGGTCGCGATCCTGCAGACCTTCTGGCACCGCACGGGCGACGAGCGCTACCTCCGCCTCACCCGGTTCTTCGGCAAGCTCTTCCTCATCAACTTCGCGATGGGCATCGTGACGGGCATCGTGCAGGAGTTCCAGTTCGGCATGAACTGGAGCGACTACTCCCGCTTCGTCGGCGACGTCTTCGGCGCCCCGCTCGCGATCGAGGGCCTGCTCGCCTTCTTCATGGAGTCGACGTTCCTCGGCCTGTGGATCTTCGGCTGGGACCGTCTCAAGCCCGCGATCCACCTCGCGACGATCTGGATCGCGGCGTTCGGCACCGTGCTGTCGGCCTACTTCATCCTCGCGGCGAACTCCTTCATGCAGAACCCCGTCGGCTTCGCGTTCAACGCCGAGAGCGGTCGTGCCGAGCTGACCGACTTCATGGCCGTCATGACCAACCCCGTCGTGCTCGCGACGTTCCCGCACACGATCTTCGCCTGCTTCATGGTCGGCGGTGCCTTCGTGGCCGGCGTGAGCCTGTGGCGCATGCTGCGTCACCCGGGCGACGACGGCGGTGACGACGACGGGGCGTTCCGCACGTCGTTCCGCCTCGGCGCCGTCGTCCTGCTCGTCGCCGGACTCGGCACGATGATCTCGGGCGACTTCCAGGGCAAGGTCATGACCGAGGTCCAGCCCATGAAGATGGCGGCGGCCGAGGGCCTGTACGAGGACGAGGCTCCCGCGGCCTTCTCGGCCCTCACGGTCGGCACGCTCGACGGCTCCGAGCCGCTCGTGGAGATCAAGATCCCGCACCTGCTGTCCTACCTCGGGACGGGCACGTGGGACGGCGAGATCCGCGGCATCAACTCGCTGCAGGCCGAGTACGAGCAGCTCTACGGCCCCGGCGACTACGCCCCGAACATCCCGGTCACGTACTGGACGTTCCGCGCGATGATCACCGCCGGCGGCGTGTCGATGCTGCTGGCCACCTGGATGCTCTGGGCGACCCGTGGCGGACGCTCGCCGTCGCTGTCGACGTTCTCGGGCCGCTGGATGCTGCGGTGGGCGGTCGTGCTGCCGCTGCTGCCCCTCGCGGCCAACTCCTTCGGCTGGATCTTCACCGAGATGGGCCGCCAGCCGTGGCTCGTGTTCGGGCTGCTGCCGACCTCGGCCGGCGTCTCGCCCAGCGTCTCGGCCGGCACGGTGCTGTTCAGCCTGATCGGGTTCACCGCCCTCTACGGCGTGCTGGCGGTGATCGAGGTCAAGCTCATGCTCCGCACGATCCGCACGGGGCTGCCGGCCGCCGACCCCCCACCGACCGAGCCGAGCCACGACCCGGACGCGCCCCTCGCGTTCGCCTACTGACCGCCCGACGAGAACCCGGAGAAGGAGACCACCATGGAGCTCACGACCGTCTGGTTCGTCCTCATCGCCTTCCTCTGGACCGGCTACCTCGTGCTCGAGGGGTTCGACTTCGGGGTCGGCATCCTGACGCGGGTGCTGGCGCGCGACGACCGCGAGCGGCGCGTCCTGCTGAACACGATCGGTCCGGTCTGGGACGGCAACGAGGTGTGGCTCATCGTCGCCGGTGGGGCGACGTTCGCCGCCTTCCCCGAGTGGTACGCGACGCTGTTCAGCGCCTACTACCTGCCGCTCTTCGCGATCCTGGTCGCGCTGATCGTGCGCGCCGTCGGCTTCGAGTACCGGCACAAGCGCACCGACGACGCGTGGAAGCGCGGCTGGGACCACGCGATCTTCTGGGGCTCCGCGGTGCCCGCCGTGCTCTGGGGCGTCGCCCTGGCGGGCCTCGTCAACGGCATCCCGCTGGACGCCGACCACGACTTCGTCGGATCGGTCGCGGACCTCCTCACTCCCTACGCCCTGCTCGGCGGGCTGGTGACGCTCAGCGTCTTCGTCACGCACGGCGCCTTCTTCATCGCGCTCAAGACGGTCGGCGACATCCGCCACCGGGCGCGGGCGCTCGGGCTGCGCTGGGGAGCGGTGGCTGCCGTCGCCGCGGTCGCCTTCGTCGGGTGGACCGCCGCTCGCGACGGTGACCTCGCGGTCTGGGTGGCCGGCGGCCTCGCGGCCCTCTCCTTCGTGGCCGGGATGCTCGCGGCTCGATCCGGACGCGAGGGCTGGGCGTTCACCGGCACGGCGCTCGCGATCATGGGGGTCTCGTCGATGCTCTTCCTGGCGCTGTTCCCGGACGTCGTGCCGTCGACCCTGGCGACCGGGACGCTCACCACCACCAACGCGGCCTCGACGCCGTACACGCTGGAGATCATGACGTGGGTGGCCTCGGCGTTCACCCCCATCGTCATCGGCTACCAGGCGTGGTCCTACTGGGTGTTCCGCCGCCGCATCGGCGTGCACCACATCCCCGCATGAGTGGCCGGGGTGCCGGGCAAGGGGCGGCACGATCGGGCGGACCTCCGGTCGACCCGCGGCTGCTGAGGCGGTCGCGCGGGGTCCGCACGATCCTGGCCGCGGGCGTGGGCCTGGCGCTGGTGGGGATCCTGCTGCTGGTCGGGCAGGCCTGGTGGCTGGCCCGGCTGGTGGACGATGCGTTCGTCGACCAGCGCTTCGACACCCGGGTGCTCGTGCTGGCCGTGGGCTGCGTGGTCGGTCGCGCGGTGCTCGCGTGGGCGAGCGCCGCCGTCGCCGCTCGCGCGGCGGTGCGGGTCCGTGCCGAGCTGCGGGAGGCCGTCGTGGCCGAGGTGCTCGACCCGAGACGACTGGGACCGAGGCCGTCGTCCGGCCGCCTCACCACGCTGCTGGGTCCGGGGCTCGAGCCGCTCGACGGCTACGTCGGTCGCTTCCTGCCGCAGCTCGTCGTGACGGCGATCGTGCCGCCCGTCGTGGTGCTCGTGCTGCTCGTCGTCGACCCGTTGTCGGCCGTGATCGTCGGCCTCACGGTGCCGCTGGTCGTCGGCTTCCTCGTGCTCGTGGGCCTGGCGACGCAGGACCGCACGTCCGCACGCTGGGGCGAGCTGGCGCGGCTCGGCCGCCACTTCTCCGACCTCGTCGGAGGCGTGCGGACGCTGCTGGTGCTGGGCAGCCGCCAGGAGCGCGGAATCCGGGTCGCAGGGGAGCGGCACCGGCGCGCGACGATGGAGGCCCTGCGCAGCGCCTTCCTGTCGTCACTCGTGCTCGAGCTCTTCTCGACGCTGTCGATGGCGATCGTGGCGGTGGCGACCGGTCTGCGCATCGTCGACGGCGGGCTCGGCCTCCAGACAGGACTGTTCGTCCTGCTGCTCGCGCCGGAGGCGTACCTGCCGGTGCGGCGTCTCGGGTCGCAGTTCCACGACAGCGACGCCGGCGTCGCGGCGGCCCGAGAGGCGCTCGACCTGCTCGACGCTCCTCGCCACGCCGGCACGGCGACGGTCCCGGACGCGCCGGCCGTCGTCGTCGACGGACTGCGTGTCGATCGCGGGAGCGGCGCCGCCGAGGTCGGGCTCGACGAGGCCGTCGTGCTGCCCGGCGAGCTGGTGGCGGTCGCCGGCCCGTCCGGGGTCGGGAAGTCGACGCTGCTCGACGTCGTCCTCGGGTTCGTGACGCCGGCCTCGGGGAGCGTCACGGTCGGCGGCGTCGACGTGCGCGACCTCGACGTCGTGGCCTGGCGTCGCCGCGTCGCCTGGGTGCCCCAGGTGCCGACCGTGCCCGCCGGCACGATCGAGGGGGCCGTGCTGCTGGGCGCGAGCGGCTCGCGGGCGGACGTCGTCCGTGCACTCGCTGACGCGGGAGCGGCCGACCTCGATCCGGACCGCGTCGTCCGGGAGGACGCGGCTGACCTGTCCGCGGGGGAGCGGCGACGCGTGGCGATCGCGCGGGCCCTGCTGCGCGCCCGCTCCGGCGGGATCGACCTCCTGCTGCTGGACGAGCCCACCGCCGGGCTGGACGCCGACCGTGAGCGGCACGTGCTCGCGACGATCCGCGAGCTGGGCGTCACGACGCTCGTCGTCGCGCACCACCCCGTGGTGCTCAGGTCCGCCGACCGGGTCGTCGAGCTGGAGCCGGTCCGATGAGGGCGCGCCTGGCGCTCGGGGTGCTCCTGGCCGCGGTCGCCCAGCTCGCGGCCACGGGCCTGCTGCTGACCTCGGCGTGGCTCATCGTGAGGGCAGCGCAGCAGCCCCCCGTCCTCTACCTCATGATCGCGATCGTCGGCGTGCGCTTCTTCGGCGTCGGTCGCGCTGCGGCCCGCTACGCCGAGCGCCTCCTGACCCACGACGTCGCGCTCGAGACGGCGATCCGCACGCGGGTCGCGGTCTACGCCGCCGTTGCGCGTCTGGCGCCCCACGGCCTGGCGGGCCGACGCCACGGCGAGGTCGTGCAGCAGGCCGTCGAGGACGTCGACACCGTGCAGGACCGGCTGCTGCGGATCCGGTTGCCGTGGTGGTCGGCGCTCACGACCGTCGTCGTCCTGACCGTCGTCGTGGGGCTGGTCGATCCGGCGGCCGGAGGCGTGCTGGCCGCCCAGGCGGGTCTGACGCTCCTGGTGCTCCGACTCGCGGTGCCGCGGTGGTCGGGGCGGTCGGTGGCCTCGTCGCTGGCGCCGGACGTGACCGAGGCGGCGAGGAACGCCGCCGAGCTCGTCGCCCTCGGAGCCGCCGACGAGGCGGTCGAGCGGGCCCGGAGCGAGATCGCGCGCAGTGCTGCGGCCGACCGTCGCCAGGCCCACGCGGGCGGCGGTGGCAGTGCCGTGGTGCTGGCCCTGACGGCGGCCGGACTGGGCGGGGTCGCCCTGGTGCTGGCTCCGGCGATGGCGAGCGGTGGCATCGCGCCGCTCCTCGTGGGCGTGGTGCTCCTGGCCCCGCTGGCCCTCGCGGAGGCGCTCGACCCCGTGGCCGACGCCGAGCGACGACGCCCGGTGGTCGAGGCCGCCGAGCGCCGGGTCCGGGACCTGGTCGACGCCGCTCCGGCCGTGAGCGCGCCGGTCGTCCCTGCGCCGGTGCCCGACGACCCGACGATCGCGGTGGACGACGTCACCGTCGGTTGGGACACGGACCTGACCAGGCCCCTCTCGTTCGTGCTTCGCCCGGGCGAGGTCGTGGGCGTCGGTGGCCCGAGCGGCTCCGGCAAGAGCACCCTGGCACTCACCCTCGCGCGCCTGGTGGCGCCCCGGCACGGCGTGGTGCGCCTGGGTGGGACCGACCTGGCCGAGCTCCGGGCCGAGGACGTGCGGGCGGTGGTCGGCGTGCTCGGGCAGGACGAGGCGGTGTTCGACACGACCGTGCGGGAGAACCTGCGCATCGCCCGCCCCGACGCCGACGACGACCGACTGCACGAGGCGATGTGCCGCGTGGGTCTGCACCTCGACCTCGACCGGACGGCGGGGGAGCAGGGCGACCGCCTGTCGGGCGGCGAGCGCCAGCGGCTCGCGCTCGCCCGGCTCCTCCTCGGCGGTCATCGCGTGCTCGTGCTCGACGAGCCGACCGAGCACCTCGACGGCCCCCTGGCGCGGGCCCTCGTCGACGACGTCCTCACGCTGGCGCCGGAGCACACCGTCGTGCTGATCTCGCACGATCCCGCGGTGCTGTCCCGCTGCGACCGTGTCGTCGCCGTGGAGCGCCGCGACGCCCGGTCGCCCGCCGTCGCCTAGGGTGAAACCGTGTCGACCGAGCTCCTGCTGATCATCGCCCTGTCCGCGATCGTCGTGTTCGCCTTCGCCGCGACGTTCCTGATGCGACGGGGCGACGAGCTGCCCCCGACGCTCGAGACCGACCTCGAGACCGAGGAGGAGATCCTCCACCCGGAAGCGCTCGGGACCGGCGACGAGCCGGAACCGGAGCAGGACCACGCCGAGACCGCCACGCTCGAGCGCCCCGAGGCGCCGGGTGGTCGCCTCGTACGGCTTCGCGCACGGCTCGCGCGGTCGAACTCCACGCTCGGCAAGGGGCTCCTGGCGATCCTCGGCCGCTCCGACCTCGACCAGGCCGCCTGGGACGAGCTGGAGGAGACGCTGCTCGCCGCCGACGTCGGCGTCGGCCCCACGACCGAGCTCGTCGACAACCTGCGCACCCGCCTGAAGGTCGAGGGCTCCACCGACACGGCTCGCGCTCGCGAGATCCTGCGCGAGGAGCTGATCGGCCTCGTCGGCACCGACCTCGACCGACGCCTCCACACGACCGGTGACGAGGGCGTGCCCGGAGTCGTGCTGGTCGTCGGCGTCAACGGCACGGGCAAGACCACGACGGTGGGCCGACTGGCTCGCGTCCTCGTGGCCGAGGACCGCCGGGTCGTGCTCGGTGCGGCCGACACCTTCCGCGCCGCCGCGGCCGACCAGCTCCAGACCTGGGGCGAGCGCGTCGGCGCCGAGGTCGTGCGGGGCCCTGAGGGCGGCGATCCCGCCAGCGTCGGCTTCGACACCGTCAAGGCCGGCATCGCCAACGGGGCCGACGTCGTCGTGGTCGACACGGCCGGTCGCCTCCACACCAAGTCCGGACTGATGGACGAGCTCGGCAAGGTCAAGCGCGTCATCGAGAAGCAGGCGCCCGTGACCGAGGTGCTCCTCGTGATCGATGCGACGACGGGTCAGAACGGCCTGACGCAGGCCCGGGTCTTCGGCGAGGTCGTCGACGTCACCGGCATCGTGCTGACCAAGCTCGACGGCACCGCCAAGGGCGGCATCGTCATCGCCGTGCAGCGTGAGCTCGGCGTGCCGGTCAAGTTCGTGGGCCTCGGCGAGGGCCCGGACGACCTGGCGCCGTTCGACGCCGCCGAGTTCGTCGACGCGCTGCTCGGCGACTGATCCGGTCCCTGCCCCGCGTCACACGCCCGTAACACTTCGTGCAGGCGCGTGAAATGTGTGCTTCCTAGAGTCGCGTCACCTGACTCGATGTGGAAGTAGAGGGATCGATGGACGGCTACTACGCCTTCATGCTGGTCGCGACGGCACTCGTCCTGCTCATGACGGTGCCCGCCCTGGCGCTGTTCTACGGCGGCATGTCGCGCGCGAAGTCCGTGCTGAACATGCTGATGATGTCCTACGTCGCCGCGGCGGTCGTGGGCCTGGTCTACGTCCTGTGGGGCTGGTCGATGTCCTTCAGCGAGGACGAGCTGCTCGGTGGGCTCTTCTCGAACCCGTTCACGCACTTCGGTCTCAAGGGCGTCGAGGCCGGTGACCTGATCTACGTCTGCTTCCAGATGACGTTCGCGATCATCACCGCCGCGCTGATCTCGGGCGCGATCGCCGATCGCGTCAAGCTCTCGGCCTGGGTCGTGTTCCTGCCGATCTGGGTCACGCTCTGCTACTTCCCGCTGGCCCACATGGTCTTCGGCCTCGGCTACCTGCACTCGATCTTCCCGGCGCAGGACTACGCCGGCGGCACGGTCGTGCACATCAACGCGGGTGTCGCGGGCGGCGTGCTGGCCCTCATCATCGGCAAGCGTCTCGGCTTCGGCCGGGAGCCCATGAAGCCGCACAACCTGCCGCTCACGATGATCGGCGCCGGCCTGCTGTGGTTCGGCTGGTACGGCTTCAACGTCGGCTCGATCGTGTTCGTCGAAGGCGACGGCGGCGAGCTCGACACCGCTCAGTTCCTCACCGAGACCGGGGTGACGTTCCTCAACACGACCATCGCCACGATGGCGGCCCTGCTGGCCTGGCTGGCGGTCGAGAAGCTCCTGCACGGCAAGGCCTCCTCGCTCGGCGCGGCCTCCGGCATCGTCGCGGGCCTCGTGGCCATCACGCCGGCCTGTGGTGCGGTCGAGCCCGTCGGCGCCATCGCGATCGGTGCGATCTCCGGCGCGGTCTGCTCCTGGGCCGTCGGCCTGAAGTACAAGCTCGGCTTCGACGACTCCTTCGACGTCGTCGGCGTCCACCTCGTCGGCGGCATCATCGGCACCGTGCTGATCGGCCTGTTCTCCTCGGCGTCCGCGCCTGGCGGGATCGACGGACTGCTCTACGGTGGTGGACTGGGGTCGCTGGGCGACCAGGCGGGCGCCGCGGCCTTCGCGATCGTCTGGACCGGTGTCCTCACGGCCCTGATCGCCTTCGCGATCAAGTACACGATCGGCTGGCGGATCGACGAGGAGGACGAGGTCGAGGGCATCGACTTCGCCGAGCACGGAGAGTCCGCCTACGACATCGCCACGAACACCGGCAGCTCGCACTTCTGAGAATCGGAGCACAGGATGAAGCTCGTGACCGCGGTCATCAAGCCGCACAAGTGGGAAGAGGTCCGCGAGGCCCTCGCGTCGGCCGGCGTGGCGGGCATGACCGTCACCGAGGCCAGCGGCTACGGCCAGCAGAAGGGCCACACGGAGGTCTACCGCGGCGCGGAGTACGACGTCTCGCTGGTGCCGAAGATCCGCCTCGAGGTCGTCGTCGACGACGCCGACGTCGAGACCGTGGTCGGCACGATCACCTCGGCCGCCCAGACCGGCAAGATCGGTGACGGCAAGGTGTGGGTCATCCCGGTCGACTCGGTCGTGCGGGTCCGCACCGGCGAGACCGACGAAGCCGCTGTCTGACGGCGCGCGCGCGGACCTGCGGGCCGCGCGTCAGGACCGCACGCTCGATGTCGACCGGTGCGTGCGGTCGGCGTACAGCGCCCTCGTGCCGTCCGGGGGCGACGCGCGGATCGGATCCGGCGTGGCGGTCGTCGCGGTCGGGGGCTACGGCCGGGGTGAGCTGACGCCGTACGGCGACGTCGACGTCGTGCTGGTGCACGACGACGCGGTGCCGACCGCCGAGGTCGACCGGCTCGCCGAGGGTCTCTGGTATCCGCTGTGGGACCAGGGGCTCAAGCTCGACCACGCCGTGAGGTCGGCCTCCGGGATGAGGGAGGCGGCGCGCAGCGACTTCAAGGTCGCGATGGGCTGGCTCGACGCCCGCACCGTGGCGGGTGACACCGGCCTGGTGCTGCGGCTCCGCTCCGAGGTGCTCGCCGACTGGCGCGCCGGGGCGCGGACCACCGTCGAGGAGCTGCGGCTGGACCGCTCGCGCCGTGAGCAGCGGGCGGGCTGGCTCGCGTACGTGGCGGTGCCCGACCTCAAGGAGTCCGCCGGCGGCCTGCGTGACGCGGTCGTGCTGCGCGGGCTCGTCGCCACGTGGCTCGTGGACGCGCCCCTCGGCGAGGTCGAGTCGCTGCGCAGCGAGCTGCTCGACGTGCGCGACGTGCTGCATGCCGTCTCCGCACGGGCGACCGACCGACTCGACCCGCAGCTCGCCGAGGACGTCGCGGCCGAGCTCGGGGTCACCCGGGCCGAGCTGCAGGTCCGGGTCCGCGATGCCGGACGCCGGCTCGACCACGTCGGTCGCCTGACCTGGCGCCGCCTGCAGCAGACCTTGTCGCTCTCGGCGTCCCGCTCGCCGCGCGACGTGGCGCGGACGGCCCAGGTGGCGCCGGGTGTCGGGCGCGACGGTGACGAGGTCGCCGGCGAGATCGTCCTGACCGCGGGTGCCGATCCGGCCGACTCGGTCCTCGCGCTGCGCGCCGCGGCGACGGCGGCGCAGGCCGGTCTGCCGCTCAGCCCGACGACGGCCGCAGCCCTGGCCGCGGCGGCGCCCACGGCCTCGGCGACGGACACGCCGTGGGACGCGCGGGCCCGCCGCGCGCTGGTGGACCTGCTCACGGCCGGCCCCGGCCTCGTCGACGTCTGGCACGAGCTCGACGTGGTCGGACTGGTCGACCACTGGCTCCCCGAGTGGGCCGACATCCGCCTGCGGGGCTCGTCGTCGCCCGTGCACCGCTACACGATCGACCGGCACAGCATCGAGACCTGCGTCCAGGCCGGTGCTCACCTGCGAACCGTCGACCGTCCCGACCTGCTGACCGTCGCAGCGCTGCTGCACGACATCGGCAAGGGGCGGGAGGGTGACCACAGCGAGGTGGGGGAGCCCATGGCGCGCGACGTCGCGCTCCGCTGGGGGTTCACCGAGGGAGACGCCGAGGTCGTCGCCGCCCTCGTGCGATGGCACCTGCTGCTGCCCACGGTCGCCACGCGTCGCGACATCGAGGACCCGTCGACGGCCATGAACGTCGCCGAGATCGTGCGCACCGAGAGCTTCCTGGACCTGCTGGCCGCCCTGTCGCACGCCGATGGTGCAGCGACCAGCAGCGAGGCGCGCTCCCGCTGGCGTCGCGGCCTGATCGACGGCCTCGTCGAGAAGGTGCGGGTGGTCCTCACGGGTGAGGGCGACGTGAAGGTCGACGCCTACGAGGGCTGGCCGGACCAGCTGCCGTTCCCGTCGCTGACGGGAGTCGACGGGGTCCGGGTCGAGGTGGTCGAGCACCAGGGCGGCTCGCTCCTCACGATCGTGGCGCCCGACGCCCCCGGCCTGCTCGCCCGCCTCGCGGGGGCACTCGCGCTGGCCGGCATCGACCTGCACTCGCTGCGCACCGTCACGCGCGACGGGTTCGCGGTGTCGATGTGGGAGACGCCCCGGTCGGACGTCGACCGCCAGATCGTGGCCGACCGCGTGCGGCTCGTGCTGGCCGGCGACGTCGACCTCGACCTGCGGCTCGACCGGCCGGCCAAGGGCGACGACGACCCCCGCGTGCGCCTCGTGGCCCGTGCCAACCTGACCGCCACGATGCTGGAGGTCAGGGCCCTCGACCGCCGCGGACTCATCTACCTGGTCGCGCGGGCCGTGCACGCGTCCGGCGCCTCGATCCGCTCGGCCCACGTCAGCACGTTCGGGGCCGAGGTGCGCGACGTGTTCTACGTCGTCGACGACGCGGGTGACCCGCTGGACCCGGCGGCCTCCGAGCAGGTGCGGGGAGCCGTCGCGGACGCGTTGGCCTGACCCCCTCGGCTAGGCTGGGAGGGCTGTCCGACGATCCCGACCTTCCCTGAGGAACTCCGTGTTCGACTCTCTGCAAGACCGCCTGCAGTCCGCGTTCACGTCGCTGCGCGGCAAGGGCAAGCTGAGCCCGGCCGACATCGACGCGACCGTGCGCGAGATCCGCCTCGCCCTGCTCGAGGCCGACGTCGCCGTCCCGGTGGTCCGCGACTTCGTCGCCTCGGTCACCGAGCGGGCCAACGGGGTCGAGGTCAGCAAGGCGCTCAACCCCGCGCAGCAGGTCATCAAGATCGTCAACGACGAGCTCGTCACGATCCTCGGCGGCGAGACCCGTCGCGTCCGGTTCGCGAAGACCGCGCCGACCGTGATCATGCTCGCCGGCCTCCAGGGCGCGGGCAAGACGACCCTCGCGGGCAAGCTCGGTCGGTGGCTCAAGGACAACGGCCACAGCCCCATGCTCGTCGCCTGCGACCTGCAGCGACCCAACGCCGTCCAGCAGCTCGAGGTCGTCGGCCAGCAGGCCGGGGTCACCGTGTTCTCGCCCGAGCCGGGCAACGGCGTCGGCAACCCCGTGCAGGTCGCCACGGCCTCGATCGCCGAGGCGCGCCGCACCCTGCACGACGTCGTCGTGGTCGACACCGCCGGCCGCCTCGGCATCGACGCCGAGCTCATGAAGCAGGCGTCCGACATCCGCGACGCGGTCGACCCGGACGAGGTCCTGTTCGTCATCGACTCGATGACCGGTCAGGACGCCGTGCAGACCGCGCAGGCGTTCGCCGACGGCGTCGACTTCACCGGTGTCGTCCTGACGAAGCTCGACGGCGACGCCCGAGGCGGCGCGGCGCTCTCGGTGCGACAGGTCACCGGCCGGCCCATCATGTTCGCCTCGTCGGGCGAGAAGCTGACCGACTTCGACGTCTTCCACCCCGACCGCATGGCCTCGCGCATCCTCGACATGGGCGACGTCATGACGCTCATCGAGCAGGCCGAGAAGGCCTTCGACGCCGACGAGGCCGCCAAGGCGGCCGAGAAGCTCGCAGGCGGCGCGTTCACCCTCAACGACTTCCTCGCGCAGCTCGAGGCCATCTCCAAGATGGGCTCGATGAGCAAGATGCTCGGCATGCTGCCGGGCATGGGTCAGTTCAAGGACCAGATCGCGGCCCTGGACGACAAGGAGCTCGGCAAGATCAAGGCGATCATCCTGTCGATGACGCCGAAGGAGCGCGAGAACCCGAAGATCATCGACGGCTCGCGCCGCGCCCGCATCGCGGCCGGATCCGGCCGTCAGGTCAGCGACGTCAACCAGCTCGTCTCCCGCTTCGCCGACGCGTCCAAGATGATGCAGCAGATGGCCAAGGGGGGCGGCGTCCCCGGCATGCCCGGCATGCAGGGACTCCCGGGCATGCCCGGCAAGCGAGCCGGCGCCCGTCAGAAGCCGCAGCAGAAGAAGAAGGGCAAGCGCACCTCCGGCAACCCGGCCAAGCGCGCGGCCGAGGCGCAGGGCAAGCCGGCTCCCTCGCAGGGCGGCGGTGCAGGTGCCTTCGGCTTCGGCCAGGGCGGCGACACCGACTTCGAGCTCCCCAAGGAGCTCAAGGACCTGCTGTAGGGCTCGCAGGGTGCGCCTCCCGCGATGCCGATCGGCCGGAGCGGGCGTAACGTCCGGGCCATGGGTGACAACGCCGTCGAGGTCCGACCCCTCGTCGTGGCCATGGGGATCTCGGGCACCGGCAAGTCCGCCGTGGGTCGCGCGGTCGCCGACCGGCTCGGCCTGCCGTACGCCGACGGCGACGACTACCACCCCCGGTCGAACATCGAGAAGATGTCCGCCGGCACGCCCCTGACCGACGAGGACCGGTGGCCGTGGCTCGAGCTCGTCGCGGGCTGGCTCACCGAGCACGCCGACAGCGGTGGGGTCATCAGCTGCTCGGCCCTGAAGCGCTCGTACCGCGACGTCCTGCGTCGCGGGGCGGAGGGAGTTCTCTTCCTGCACCTCGAGGGTGACCACGACCTGATCCAGGAACGCATGGAGAAGCGCGACCACTTCATGCCGGCCACCCTGCTGGAGTCGCAGGAGCGCACCCTCGAGCCGCTCGAGGACGACGAGCGCGGGTGGTCGTTCGACATCGCGCCGCCGATCGAGCAGATCGTCGATGAGTTCGTGGAGCGCGCCGGGCTGTCGGCGCTCGAGCCCGAGGAGACACCGTGAACAGCTCGTCCTTCGTCGCCGCCACCGGGGATCCGGTCGAGGCCGTCGCCGGCACCGGCGTGCTGCTCACCGCAGCGCTCATCGGCATCGCCGTGCTCGTGCTGCTCATCACCTGGTTCAAGCTGCACCCGTTCCTCGCGCTGACGCTCGGCTCGCTCGTCGTCGGTGCCATCGCCGGACGCGAGATGCTCGACGTCGTCGCGAGCTTCAGCACGGGCGTCGGCGACACGGTCAAGGGTGTCGGCGTGCTGATCGCCCTCGGCGCGATGTTCGGCAAGCTCTTGGCCGACTCCGGGGGAGCGGACCGCATCGTCGACACGATCGTGGGGCGCTCGAGCCCCCGGATGCTGCCGTGGTCGATGGCCGCGATCGGCGCCATCATCGGCCTGCCGATGTTCTTCGAGATCGGCCTCGTGCTTCTGATGCCGGTGATCTTCCTCGTGGCCAAGCGCGCGGAGCGGTCGGTCATCGCCCTCGGCATCCCGGCGCTCGCCGGCCTGTCCGCGATGCACGGCTTCGTGCCGCCGCACCCCGGCCCCCTCGCGGCGATCGACGCGCTCAAGGCCGACCTCGGCATCACGCTGGGCCTCGGCATCCTCGTGGCGGTCCCGACCATCGTGGTCGCCGGCCCCGTCTTCGCGCGGTTCGCCGACCGGTGGGTGCCGGTGCCGGCCGGGGACCTCTTCGAGCCCGAGACCAGCACGCGGGAGCGCCGCCCGAGCTTCGGCGTCACGCTCGCCACCGTGCTGCTGCCGGTCGTGCTGATGATGGGCAAGGCGCTCGCCGACCTGCTCGTCGACGACGGCACGACGACCCGGGCCGTGCTCGACTTCATCGGCGAGCCGTTCGTGGCGCTGCTGATCGCCGTGATCGTCGCGATCTTCACCCTCGGCCGCGGCTCCGGCATGGGCCGCGACGACGTCGCGACGGTCCTCAACAACGCGCTGCCGCCGATCGCCGGCATCATCCTGATCGTCGGCGCCGGCGGCGGCTTCAAGCAGACCCTGGTCGACACCGGCATCGCCGAGGTGATGGCCGACTTCGTGCGCGACTCGGGCGTCTCGGTGCTGCTGCTCGCCTGGCTCGTCGCGGTGCTGATCCGCGTCGCGACCGGCTCGGCGACGGTCGCCACGATCACCGCCGCCGGCATCATGGCGCCCGTCGCGGGCGACCTGGCCGGCGTGGAGGTCTCGCTCCTGGTGCTCGCGATCGGCGCGGGCTCGGTCTTCTTCTCCCACGTCAACGACGCGGGGTTCTGGCTCGTCAAGGAGTACTTCGGGCTCACGGTCGGCCAGACGATCAAGACCTGGTCGATCATGGAGACCGTGCTCTCGGTGACGGGCCTGGTCGTGGTGCTCGGCATCGACCTGGTCGTCTAGCGGCCTTGGTGCTAGCGGCCTGGGTGTGGGCAGAGGGTTGTAACGTGCAACGGTGCTCGTCCCGCTGCTCCGCCGCTACCTGGCCCCCTACCGGGCGTCGCTCCTGGTGGTGCTCGTCCTGCAGCTCGCGCAGACCGTCGCGAGCCTCTACCTCCCCAGCCTGAACGCCGACATCATCGACCGTGGCGTCGTGGAGGGCGACACGGACCTGATCTGGCGCCTGGGCGGCACGATGCTCGCGGTCACGCTGCTGCAGGTCGTCGCGACCGTCGCCGCCGTGTACGTCGGCGCTCGCGTCGCGATGGCGCTCGGACGCGACCTGCGCGCCGCGCTGTTCGACCGGGTCGAGACCTTCGCGGCCCGCGAGATGGCCGAGCTGGGGGCCCCGACCCTCATCACCCGCTCCACGGTCGACGTCCAGCAGGTGCAGCTGCTCGGCTTCATGCTGCTGACGATGTTCGTGACCGCGCCGATCATGGCGGTCGGCGGACTCGTGATGGCGCTGCGCGAGGACGTCGTGATGTCGGGACTGCTGGTCGTGGTGATCCCGGCGCTCGTCCTCAGCATCGGCCTGGTCATCCGCCAGATGCGTCCGCTGTTCCGCCTCATGCAGGGACGCGTCGACCGCATCAACGGGGTCATGCGCGAGCAGATCATGGGCATCCGGGTGATCCGCGCCTTCGTCAAGGAGGACGAGGAGACGGCGCGCTTCGCCGACGCCAACGCCGAGTACCGCGACGTCGCGGTCGCCGCCGGACGCCTCATGTCGACGATGTTCCCGATCGTCATGCTCGTCATGAACCTCTCGGTCGCCCTCGCCACCTGGCTGGGCGGCTACCGCATCGGCAACGGCGACCTGCAGATCGGCACGTTGACGGCGTTCCAGAACTACCTGGTCCTCATCCTCATGTCGGTCATGATGGCGACGTTCATCTTCATGCTGTGGCCGCGCGCCGAGGTCTCGGCCGAGCGCATCACCGAGGTGCTCGAGACCGAGCCGAGCGTGCTCGGCGCGGCGGACGCGGAGCCCGTGACCCTGTCGCGCGGCCGCGTCGACATCCGCGGCGCCTCCTTCGGGTATCCGGGGGCCGAGCAGGACGTGCTGCAGCAGATCGACCTGGTGGCCCGCCCTGGCGAGACGACGGCGATCATCGGCTCCACCGGCAGCGGCAAGACCACGCTGCTCGGACTCGTGGCGCGGCTGTTCGACGCGACGGGCGGCACGGTCGAGATCGACGGTCACGACCTGCGCACCCTGCGGCTCGAGGACGTGTGGGCGGCGATCGGGCTCGTGCCGCAGAAGCCGCTGCTGTTCTCCGGGACCGTCGCCTCCAACCTGCGCTACGGCCGGCCCGACGCGACCGACGAGGAGCTGTGGGAGGCACTCGAGATCGCGCAGGCCCGCGACTTCGTCGAGAAGCGCCCCGAGGGGTTGGCCACGCCGATCTCCCAGGGCGGCTCCAACGTCTCGGGCGGCCAGCGGCAGCGACTCGCGATCGCCCGTGCGGTCGTGAAGCGACCGGCCGTGTACCTGTTCGACGACTCGTTCTCGGCCCTCGACTACGGCACCGACGCCGCGCTCCGCGCCGCGCTGCGACCGGTGACGGCGGAGTCAGCCGTGCTCGTGGTGGCCCAGCGGGTCAGCACGATCCGCCAGGCCGACCGCATCGTCGTGCTGGACGAGGGCAGGGTCGCCGGCACGGGAACCCACGCCGAGCTCATGCAGACCTGCACGGTCTATCGCGAGATCGTGCTCTCGCAGCTGACCGAGGAGGAGGCGTCATGAGCAACCGACAGGCCGCTCCTCCGATGCGCGGACCCGGAGCCGGCATGGCCCCACCCGCGCAGAAGGCCACGCAGTTCGGCCCCACCTTCCGTCGCCTCGTCACGCGACTGCTGGCCAACCGCCTCGCGGCCGGCTCGATCCTCGCCTTCGGTGTCGTGGGCACCGCCCTGGCGGTCGTCGGGCCCCGCGTGCTCGGCCACGCGACCGACATCGTCTTCACGGGCTACCTGTCGAACCAGTTCCCCTCCGGTGCGAGCAAGTCGGAGGTCGTCGCCGGCCTGCGGGCCGACGGCAACGACCAGCTCGCCTCGCTCGTCTCGTCGGTCGACCTGCGTCCCGGCGAAGGCATCGACCACGGCGCCCTGGCGCTCGTGCTGATCCTCGTGATGGTGCTCCACACGATCGGCGCCGGGTTCATGTACCTGCAGGGCCGCACCACGACGACCGTCGTGCAGCACATGGTCGCCGACCTGCGTGACGAGGTCGAGGCCAAGCTCCACCGCGTGCCGCTGGCCTACCTCGACCGGTCCGAGCGCGGCGAGATCCTCTCGCGCACCACGAACGACATCGACAACGTCGCCCAGTCGCTGCAGCAGGCGATCTCCCAGTTCCTGGGAAGTGTGCTGATGATGGTGGGCACGCTCGTCATGATGGTGACGATCTCGCCGCTCCTCGCCCTGATCGCGGTCGTGACCATCCCGGTCGTCGCCGTCGTCATGCGGTTCGTGGCCAAGCGGTCGCAGCCGCACTTCGTCGCGCAGTGGGGCGCGACGGGTCGCCTCAACGGTCACGTCGAGGAGGTCTTCACGGGCCACGACGTCGTGAAGGTGTTCGGCCGCCAGGCCGAGGCGCGCGAGACGTTCCGGCGGCACAACGACGACCTGTTCGACGCCGCGTTCAAGGCGCAGTTCCTCAGCGGTGCGCTGCAGCCGCTGATGATGTTCGTGTCGAACCTCAACTACGTCCTGGTGGCGGTCGTGGGTGGTCTGCGGGTCGCGTCGGGCACGCTCAGCATCGGCGAGGTGCAGGCCTTCATCCAGTACTCGCGGCAGTTCACCCAGCCGCTCGCGCAGATCGCGGCCCTGGTCAACCTGGTGCAGTCGGGCGTCGCGTCGGCCGAGCGCGTCTTCGAGCTGCTCGACGAGGCCGAGGAGTCCCCGGAGCCGGCGGACGCCCCGTTCCCGTCGCCGGTGCGCGGCCGGGTGGCCTTCGAGGACGTGACGTTCGCCTACGACCCGGCCGAGCCGCTCATCTCCGGGCTCGACCTCACCGCCGACCCGGGTCAGACCGTCGCCATCGTCGGGCCCACCGGCGCCGGCAAGACCACGCTCACGAACCTGCTGCTGCGGTTCTACGAGCTCGACGGGGGCCGCATCACCCTCGACGGCGTCGACCTCGCGGCGATGGACCGGCACGCGCTGCGCGACCAGTTCGGTGTCGTGCTGCAGGACACCTGGCTGTTCGCCGGGACGATCCGCGAGAACATCGCCTACGGCGCGGAGGACGCCTCCGAGGAGGACGTCGTGCGCGCCGCGGAGGCCGCGTCGGTCGACCACTTCGTGCGCACGCTGCCCGACGGCTACGACACGCACATCGACGACATGGGCTCCAACATCAGCGCCGGGCAGCGCCAGCTGCTCACGATCGCGCGCGCGTTCCTCGCCGATCCGGCGATCCTCGTGCTCGACGAGGCCACGAGCTCGGTCGACACCCGCACCGAGTCACTCGTGCAGCAGGCCATGGAGCGTCTCCGGTCGGGTCGCACCAGCTTCGTCATCGCGCACCGGCTCTCGACCATCCGCGACGCCGACCACATCGTGGTCATGGCCGACGGCCACATCGTCGAGCAGGGCACCCACGACTCCTTGCGCGCGGCCGGCGGGGCGTACGAGCGGCTGTACGCGGCCCAGTTCGCAGCGCCTGTCGAGTAGGGGAGGTCGCTGCTACCCCTGCAGGAACGGGGCGACGCGCGACTTCGGGCGGCCGATGATCGCCCGGTCGCCGCGCACGAGCACGGGCCGCTCCATCAGACGCGGGTGCTCGACCAGCAGGTCGGCCACGGCCTCGGGCGACGTGTAGTCGTCGGCGCTGAGTCCCTGGTCGCGGAAGAAGGAGTCCTTGCGCACCAGGTCGGCGGGGGAGTCCTCGAGCTTCGCGACCAGCTCGAGGAGCTGCTCCCGTGTCAGGGGTGTCTTGAGGTACTGCACGACCTCGACGTCGGCGCCGACCTCCTCGGCCACCGTCAGGGCGTGGCGGGAGGTGGAGCACTGGGCGTGGTGCAGGACGGTCACGTCGCTCATGGGGTCCATGGTGCCAGCCCCTGGCGCCCGGCCGTGTGGCGACTTGGAGGCCCGCGCGGACGCGTGGCACAATGTCTCCTTGTGTCCGAAGGACGGTGAGGACCCTCTCACCCGAACCGACCTCGGCCCCTCGACTCACCCGACGTGTGTGTTCCCCACCCGCGACGGACGTCCACTCATACCGAGCACCAAGGAGACACCACAACCGTGGCCGTCAAGATTCGTCTGAAGCGCATGGGCAAGATCCGCGCCCCGTTCTACCGCATCGTCATCGCCGACTCGCGCACCAAGCGCGACGGTCGCGTGATCGAGGAGATCGGCACCTACAACCCCAAGACCGAGCCGTCGACGATCAACGTCAACTCCGAGCGCGCGCAGTACTGGCTCGGCGTCGGCGCGCAGCCGACCGAGTCGGTCGCGGCGATCCTCAAGATCACCGGCGACATCGGTGGCACCTCCACCCTGAAGTCGCCCGAGGCGAAGGCCGACAAGGCCCTCGCGTTCGACGCCGCGCTGAAGGAGCTCCACGCGGAGCCCAAGGCCGACGCGACCACGAAGAAGGCCGCCGCCAAGAAGGCCGACAAGGCTGAGAAGGCCGAGAAGGTCGAGGAGCCCAAGGCCGAGGAGCCCGCCGAGGCTGCTGCCGAGGAGACCCCCGCCGAGGAGCCCACGGCCGAGGAGCCCGCCGCCGACGACAAGCCCGCCGAGGCCTGATCGTGGCTGCACCCATCGTCGAGGTCATCGAGCACCTCGTGGCCGGCATCGTCGCTCACCCCGACGAGGTCGACGTGCGAGCCAAGCAGACCCGACGTGGTGACCTCTTCGAGGTGCGCGTCAACGCCGAGGACCTCGGCAAGGTCATCGGACGCCAGGGCCGCACGGCCTCGGCGATCCGTACCGTGACCGCCGCGGTCGCCGGCGACGCCGCCCGCATCGACTTCGTCGACGTCGACCGACGTCGCTGAGGTCTGAGTCGATGACCGTCTCGGTGGTCGTCGGCCGCATCGGCCGGGCCCACGGCATCCGTGGTGAGCTGGCCGTCGACGTCCGCACGGACGAGCCCGAGCGCCGCCTGGCGCCGGGCTCGTCCGTCGTCGCGTCCGGGGGACGCACGCTGACCATCGCCGCCACGCGGCAGCAGGGCAGCAAGCTCGTCGTGCGCTTCGCCGAGGTGCCTGACCGCAACGACGCCGAGACCCTGCACGGACAGGTGCTGGAGTCGGTCGTCGACGAGGCCGACGTGCCCGACGACGACGCCTACTACGACCGGCAGCTCGTCGGCCTCGCCGTGCGCGTCGGCAGCGCCGACGGCCCCGCCATCGGCGCGGTCGTCCGCGTCGACCACCTGCCGAGCCAGGACCTCCTGGTCGTCGACGTCGACGGCGCGGAGGTGCTCGTGCCGTTCGTGACGGCGCTCGTGCCGGAGGTCGACCTCGACGCCGGCCACCTGGTCGTCGTCGACCGGCCCGGCCTGCTCGACCCGGGTGCCGCGGAGGTCGTGGAGACCTGATGCGCATCGACGTCGTCACGATCTTCCCCGACTACCTCGCTCCGCTCGACCTGTCCCTGCCGGGCAAGGCTCGCGAGCGCGGACTGATCGAGCTCGGTGTCCACGACCTGCGGCAGTGGGCGACCGACCGCCACCACACGGTCGACGACACCCCCTACGGCGGGGGAGCGGGCATGGTCATGAAGCCCGAGCCCTGGGGACAGGCGCTCGACGCCGTCACGACCGACGACTGCGTCGTCCTCGTGCCCACCCCGTCGGGACGCCCCTTCCGCCAGGCCGACGCCGAGCGACTGAGCCATGAGCATCACCTGGTGTTCGCGTGCGGACGGTACGAGGGCATCGACCAGCGGGTCATCGACGAGGCCGGCACGCGGTGGCGCGTCGAGGAGGTCTCGCTGGGCGACTTCGTGCTCAACGGGGGAGAGGTCGCCGCGCTCGCGGTGATCGAGGCCGTCGTGCGCCTGCTGCCGGGCTTCATGGGCAACCCGGAGTCGATCGCCGAGGAGTCGCACGGCACCGACGGCCTGCTGGAGTACCCCGTCTACACCAAGCCGGCCACCTGGCGCGGGCGTGACGTGCCCGAGGTCCTCCTGTCCGGCCACCACGGCCACGTCGCCGCCTGGCGCCGGGAGCAGTCGCTGGAGCGGACGCGCGAGCGTCGCCCCGACCTCCTGCCTTGACGCGCCGTCACCGCCCGGCGTTACCTCCTGTTCACACAGGTTCGGATGTCGTAACACCAGCGTGATGCTGAGGCAAGCCTGAGGGAATCTCGCGCCGCCAGACTGACGGCGCAGTGAGAGCAGCAAGGACGCTGCCCTGACGATGGCTCTCCCCCAATAGGCAAATGAGGTTGAAATGTCAGTCGATCTTTCCTGGCAGCTGATCTGCACGGCTCTCGTGCTCTTTATGACACCAGGACTCGCGTTCTTCTACGGCGGACTGGTCAAGGCCAAGTCCGTGGTGTCGATGATGATGCTGAGCTTCGGCTCGATCGCGGTCGTCACGGTCCTCTACGTGCTCTACGGCGGCACCGGCATCGCCGGCAACGGCACGAGCGGCGGCAGCGAGTACTTCGGCAACCCGTTCGAGGACTTCGGCATGACCGACCTCGTGACGTCGGCCGGCAGCGGCGACGCCGGCAACCTCTTCGGTGGCCACGCCTTCCTCGTCGCGTTCTGCATCATCACGGTGGCCCTCGTCTCGGGCGCCGTCGCCGACCGTGCGCGGTTCTGGCCCTGGATGCTCTTCGCGGCCCTGTTCGCGACCTTCGTCGTGTTCCCGACGTTCCGCTGGCTCTTCGGCGTCGACGCCGACGGCAACTTCTACGGCTGGCTCGCCAACGACGTCTTCGGCTTCGGCGCTGCGCTCGACTGGGCCGGCGGCACGATCATCCACCAGTCCGCGGGTGCTGCTGCCCTGGCGCTGGCGCTGGTGCTCGGCAAGCGCAAGGTCGGCTTCTCCAAGGAGGAGTCGAAGCCGCACAACGTGCCGCTCGTGCTCATCGGTGCCGCGATCCTGTGGTTCGGCTGGTTCGGCTTCAACACCGGCGTCTACGGCGCCGACGAGGGCCAGACCTCGCTGATCTTCTTCAACACGCTGATCACCCCGGCCGCCGCGCTGATCGGCTGGATCGTCGTCGAGACCTTCCGTGACGGCAAGGCCACCGCGGTCGGCGCCGCCTCGGGCGTCGTCACCGGTCTCGTCGCCATCACGCCGGCCTGCGCCTTCCTGACCCCCGTCTGGGCCCTCGTGCTCGGCGTCGTCTCGGGTGTCGTCTGCGCCCTCGCGGTCGACCTGAAGTTCAAGCTCGGCTTCGACGACACGCTCGACGTCGTCGGCATCCACCTGGTCGCCGGCTTCATCGGCTGTGTCTACATCGGCTTCTTCGGCTCGGAGACGCTCACGGGTGGCAGCCTGTTCTTCGGTGGCGAGACGGACCTGCTGATCGCCCAGATCCTGTCCTCGCTCACGATCATCGTGTTCTCGTTCGTCGTCGCCTACATCATCGGCTTCGCGATCGAGAAGACGATCGGCTTCCGCGCCAAGGAGGAGGACGAGATCGCCGGCATCGACACGGTGCTGCACGGCGAGGGCTACGCCTTCGACTGACCCCACACACCTGAACGGGCTCGGGCCCGATCTGGATCAGGAACGCCCGTCGGACACGCTCCGGCGGGCGTTCCGCCGTCCACCCGCAGGACGCCCCGATTTCTCCGGGAACGCTGCGGTGTGGCAACATTGACCCTCGGCGTGGTCGCCTCTGCCACAGGGGTCGCGACCACTCACGCCGACCTCCCTCTCGCCACCAGCGCGAGAGGCGACCATCTTCTGACCGACCGTCGGTGACCTGTGGCACCCACGAGGAGCACATCATGACCAACATCGTCGACCAGCTCGCCGCGGAGTCCCGCCGCGACGACGTCCCCGACTTCCGCGCCGGCGACACCCTCAAGGTGAACGTCAAGGTCGTCGAGGGCAACCGCTCCCGCGTCCAGGTCTTCCAGGGCGTCTGCATCAAGGTGCAGGGCTCGGGCATCGGCCGCACCTTCACGGTCCGCAAGGTCAGCTTCGGCGTCGGCGTCGAGCGCACCTTCCCGCTCCACACCCCGATCATCGAGTCGATCGAGGTCGCCACCCGCGGCGACGTGCGCCGCGCGAAGCTCTACTACCTGCGCAACCTTCGCGGCAAGGCCGCGAAGATCAAGGAGAAGCGCGACATCTGATCGCGCAGAGCGTGTGTCACGGGGCGGGCCTTCGGCCCGCCCCGTTACGCTTCCCCGGTGGCCACGAGCAAAGAGCACCGTCAGCGGCGCGGTCTGCCGATCTGGCAGGAGTCCCTGCTCCTGGTCGCGATCGCCACCGTCATGGCGATCGTGGTCAAGTCGTTCTTCCTCCAGGCGTTCTACATCCCGTCGGAGTCGATGCAGCCCACGCTGCTGGTCAACGACAAGCTCCTCGTCCAGAAGGTCTCCCTCTGGACCGGTGAGCCCGAGCGCGGCGACATCGTCGTCTTCGACGATCCCGGGGGATGGCTGGCCGGTCAGGTCGAGCCGTCCGACCCGAACTTCGTGCAGAAGGGGCTCGAGACGATCGGTCTCTTCCCCACCGGCAACCACCTGATCAAGCGCGTCATCGGTGTCGGCGGCGACCACGTGCAGTGCTGCGACGGCAGCGGCCGCCTCATCGTCAACGGCCAGCCGATCGACGAGCCGTACGTGCTCGACCCGACCGTCATCCGCAATCGCGAGTTCGACGTCGTCGTCAAGGACGGCTACCTCTGGGTCATGGGCGACAACCGTGACAACTCGGCCGACTCGGTCGCCCACCTGGGCGACCCGGGCGGCGGCCAGGTGCAGGTCGACGACGTCGTGGGCATCGCCTGGGTCCGGGTGTGGCCGCTCAATCGCCTCGGGGGACTCGGCGACGTCGACGCGTTCGACGACGTGCCCGACTCCCCGCCGAGCTGACCGGGGCGAGGCTGACCCGCGATGACGACCCGTCTGCGTGGACGCACGATCCGTCGTGACGCCGGCCTGTACGGCTACGAGCGCGCCCTCGAGCGGCGCGGCCTGACCCCCGTCGCCGGTGTCGACGAGGCAGGGCGTGGCGCCTGTGCCGGCCCCCTGGTGGCAGCGGCCGTGGTCCTCGACCGCGAGATCCCCGGGCTGGCCGACTCCAAGCTGCTGACCGCTGCGCGGCGCGAGCGTTGCTACGAGCTCGTCCTCGAGCGCGCCGTGGACGTCGCCGTGGTCGTGATCTCGCCGCAGGACTGCGACCGCATGGGCATCCAGCCCGCCAACATCGAGGCGCTGCGTCGCGCCCTCGCCCGGCTGCACGTGCGCCCGGGCTACGTGCTGACCGACGGGTTTCCGGTCGACGGTCTCGGCGTGCCGGGGCTCGCGATGTGGAAGGGCGACAGGGTCGCCGCCTCGATCGCTGCGGCCTCGGTGGTTGCGAAGGTCACCCGGGACGCGCTCATGGTCGACCTCCACGAGCAGTACCCGCACTACGAGTTCGAGACGCACAAGGGGTACAACACGGCGCTGCACGAGGCGGCGCTGCAGCAGCACGGTCCCTGCCCCGTGCACCGCGCCACCTGGGCCAACGTGCGAGCGTTGACCCAGGCGCAGACCCAGACCACCACGACCGGGACCGTCCAGAACGAGCAGGGGAGCCAGACATGAGCACCGAGGACCTGGAGCGGTTCGAGGCCGAGGCCGAGCTGGCGCTGTACCGCGAGTACCGCGACGTCGTGAAGATCTTCAAGTACGTCGTCGAGACCGACCGGCGCTTCTACCTCTGCAACGCGGTCGACGTGAAGGTGCGCTCCGAGACGGGCGACGCCTACTTCGAGGTCACGCTGACCGACGCGTGGGTGTGGGACATCTACCGTCCCGCGCGCTTCGCGAAGCAGGTCAAGGTCCTGACGTTCAAGGACGTCAACGTCGAGGAGCTCCAGGACTCCGACTTCAAGGTGCCGCCCAACTCCTAGTCCGCGATGCTCGTCCTCCACAGGGCTCGGGCGTCCACAGCGCCGTTCCGGGTCCTCGTGCCGGCCCGCGCGCGCAGCGACGCTCGGTGCATGACCTACGCGCGCAACCAGGCCCTCGGTTCCTACGGCGAACGCATCGCGGCCGACCACCTCGTGGCCTCCGGCCTCGTGATCCTCGACCGCAACTGGCGGTGCCGGTTCGGTGAGATCGACATCGTGGCTCGCGACGGCACGACGCTCGTGATCTGCGAGGTCAAGACGCGCAGCAACTTGACGTTCGGACCACCCACCGAGGCGGTCACGACGCACAAGGCCAACCGGCTGCGCCGTCTGGCCCAGGCCTGGCTCGAGACGCACGACGTGCACCCGCCCGCCGTGCGCATCGACCTGGTCAGCGTGCTGGTGCCCCGCAGCGGCGCGGCCGAGGTCGACCTGATCCGGGGCGTGGCCTGATGTCGGGGCGTGCCATCTCGGTCACGCTCGACGGGCTGACCGGTCGGCCGATCGAGGTCGAGGCCGACATCGTGGGCGGCCTGCCACGCACCGTCATCGTGGGACTCCCGGACGCGACCGTCAACGAGGCGCGCGACCGGTGCAAGTCGGCGGTCATGAACTCCGGAGTGCCGTGGCCCGACCAGCGCATCACGGTCAACCTGGCTCCGTCGACGCTGCCCAAGACGGGGTCGCACTACGACCTGCCCATCGCGATCGCCGTGCTGGCAGCGCAACGCGCCGTCCCGGCCGACGAGCTCGTCGGCACCGCCTTCGTGGGTGAGCTGGCCCTCGACGGCCGCCTGCGCGCCGTGCCGGGCGTGCTGCCCGCGACGCTGGCGGCAGCGGAGGCCGGGTGCACCCACATCGTCGTGCCGGAGGTGAACGTCCCCGAGGCCGAGCTGGTCGAGGGCATCGTCGTCACCGGCGTCCGCTCGCTGCGTCAGCTCGTCGCGATGATGACGGGCGACGAGGTCCCGGACGACCCGCCAGTGCCGCCGATCGACCCGCCGTCGGCCCAGCCGTGGGGCTCCATCGAACGACTCACCGGGCTCGACCTCGCCGACGTGGCGGGTCACGAGGACGTCCGCCTCGCGGTGCTGGTCGCCGCCGTGGGCGGGCACCACCTCTCGATGGTCGGACCGCCCGGGGTGGGCAAGACCATGCTGGCGCAGCGGCTGCCGGGCCTCCTGCCCGACCTCGAGCGATCGGACGCGATCGAGGTGAGCGCGGTGCACTCGGTGGCCGGGCTCCTGCCGTCCGACGTGCCCCTGCTGGTCCGCCCGCCGTTCCTCGACCCGCACCACACGGCCAGCGCGGCGGCGATCGTCGGCGGGGGCAGCCGCCTGGTGCGGCCGGGAGCGATGAGCCTGGCCCATCGGGGCGTGCTCTTCCTCGACGAGGCGCCGGAGTTCGCGATCAACGTGCTCGAGGCGCTCCGGCAACCCCTCGAGAGCGGTCGCATCGTGGTCGCCCGGGCCGCGCAGACCATCGTGTATCCCGCGCGATTCCAGCTGGTCATTGCCGCGAACCCTTGCCCGTGCGGGCAGGGGGCGACCCGAGGATCGACCTGTCGGTGCAGTCCCGCGATGCGGCGGCGGTACGGCGAGAAGATCTCGGGGCCCATCCGCGACCGCATCGACATCCGACGCACGCTGACGACGCCGAGCCGGCCCGAGCTGGTCGAGACGCTCGCCACGAGCCGAGGCACGCACGATCTCGCCGGGATGGTGCTCTCGGCGCGTGCACGGCAGCGCCGTCGTTACGACGGCACGCCGTGGCGGGTCAACGCCGACGTCCCGGGTCCCGAGCTGCGCCGCTCCTGGCCCCTCACCGACGACGCGCGGCTCCTGCTCGACCGACAGCTCCGCGCCGACAAGCTCAACCCGCGCTCGGCCGACCGGGTCCTGCGGCTGGCCTGGAGCGTCGCCGACCTGCACGAGCACGACCGACCTGACGCCAACGACGTGCGCACGGCGTTGAGCCTGCGCTCGGACCTCCCGCTCGACGCCGCCATGAGGGCTCTGGTGGCCGCATGACGAGCCGCGAGCACGACCTGCTGACGCTGTCGATCGCCACCGAGCCGCTCGACGTGACGATGCGGGAGGTCGTCCGCACGCACGGCGTGACCGCGGTCGCCGCCGCGTGCCGCGGCGAGTCGGGCACTCCGGAGGTGCCCGGGGAGTGGCGGGAGCGCCTCCGGTCGTCACCGCCCGACCGGGTCCTCGCGGCTGGCGCCGACTCCGGTGCCTGCTGGGTCGTCCCCGGGCGGTCGGCGTGGCCCGTCGCGCTCGACGACCTCGACGCCGTCGACGACCCGGGGCTGGCGCCATGGGGTCTCTGGGTCCGCGGCGAGGGCCGGCCCGAGCTGACGCGCGCGGTGTCCGTCGTCGGCGCCCGAGCCTGCACGACCTACGGAGCGGAGGTCGCGAGCGACCTCGGGGCCGACCTGGCCGACCGCGGCTGGACGGTGGTCAGCGGTGCCGCCTTCGGCATCGACGGCTGCGCCCACCGCGGTGCCCTGGGGGTGTCCGGACGCACCGTGGCGGTGCTCGCCTGCGGGGTCGACGTCGCCTACCCCCGGGCGCACACGAACCTGCTCGACCGCATCGCCGAGGTCGGCTGGATCGTCAGCGAGCACCCACCGGGCACCGAGCCGCTGCGACATCGCTTCCTGACGCGCAACCGCATCATCGCCGCCCTGGGGGCGGGCACGGTGGTGGTCGAGGCGGCGGCACGCAGCGGCTCGCTCAACACCCTGCGCTGGGCGGACCGGCTCGGTCGCGCCTCGATGGCGGTCCCCGGACCCGTGCTCTCGCAGCAGTCGAGCGGCACGCACCTGGCCGTCCGGCGTGGCGAGGCGGTCCTCGTGACCTCGTCCGACGACGTCGCCGAGGAGCTCGACGGCCTCGGCTGGGCCGACCAGGCGCCGAGCGACGCCCTCACCGACGAGGCCCGGCTCATCCACCAGGCCCTCGCTCGCGAGAGCGGGCTCGGCATCGGTGACCTGACGGTCGTCCTGGAGCTGCCGGTCCGCACGGTGCGAGCAGGTCTCTCGATGCTCGAGCGCCGCGGCTGTGCCCGACGGACCTCCGGCGGGTGGGTGGTCGCGCGCGACGTCCCCGCGTGACGGGCCCGGCGTGGCGGTCCCCGGTCTCCGAGCGGCGCGTCCATGCTGGTGTCGTGAGCGAGGACGAGGCGGCCTGGGACCGGGTGATCGACGACTACGAGCGTCACCTGACGCTCGAGCGCGACCTGACCCCGCACACCGTCCGCGGCTACGTGACCGACGTCAGGGGCCTCGCCGAGCACGCCGAGCGGCTCGGGGTCCGGGACCCCGCCGACCTGACGATCCGCACGATGCGCAGCCATCTCGCGCAGCAGAAGTCGCTCGGCCGCGCGCGCTCGACCCTGGCGCGGCGCAGCACGTCGCTGCGCGTCTTCACCGCCTGGCTCCGCCGCACCGGCCGGGCCGAGAACGACGCGGCGGCGTTGCTGGCCTCACCTGCCGCCCGACGCGAGCTGCCCGCGACGCTCAGCGCGACCGACGTGCGAGCGGTCCTGGACGCGGCGGCCGAGCGCATCGAGACCGATGCCGTGACCGGCACTCGCGACCTCGCCATCCTGGAGGTTCTCTACGCGACCGGCATCCGCGTCGGCGAGCTCGTGGGTCTGGACCGTGACGACATCGACACCGGGCGCCGCGTGGTGCGGGTCTTCGGCAAGGGGCGCAAGGAGCGCACCGTGCCGTTCGGTCTGCCCGCCCAGGACGCCCTCGACGCGTGGCTCCAGCACGGGCGACCGCAGATCGTGACCGAGTCCAGCGGCCCGGCCGTGTTCCTCGGCGTGCGCGGGGGGCGCATCGACCCGCGCACCGTGCGCGAGGTCGTGCACCGTCGCCTGGGGGAGGTCGAGGGCATCGCGGACCTCGGGCCCCACGGCCTGCGGCACACCGCGGCCACCCACCTGCTCGAGGGCGGGGCCGACCTCCGCTCGGTGCAGGAGGTGCTGGGGCACGCCTCGATCGGCACGACCCAGATCTACACGCACGTGAGCAACGAACGCCTCCGCGCCGCCTTCCGTCAGGCACACCCCCGGGCGTGAGGGCGCCGCCGGCTCACAGCAGCGGGGCCGGGTCGACGGCGGCGCCGTGGTCGTGCACCGAGAAGTGCAGGTGGCAGCCGGTCGAGGTGCCGGTGATGCCGACCCGGGCGACGGGCTGGCCGGCCGCGACGCTGCCGCCCGCGGCGACCTGGGCCGAGCTCAGGTGGCTGTAGGAGGTGACGCGGCCTCCGCCGTGGTCGATCTCGACGCGGAGCCCGTAGCCGCCCGACGGGCCGGCGCTGCGCACCGTTCCTGCGGCGGCGGCGGCCACGGGGGTGCCGCACGGTGCGCCGAGGTCGAGACCGTCGTGCTGGCGCGACTCGCCGGTGACGGGGTGCACCCGCAGGCCGAAGGCCGACGTGACGGGTGCGTCGACCGGCAGGGCCAGTACTCCGGTGCCCGTCCGCGGCGGGGCCGGGGGAGGGCCGTCCGGGCTGATGAGGCGATAGCGACCGGCCAGCAGGAGCGACGGGTCCAGGTAGGTCTCGCCCTCGACGCGACCGAGGTGGAGGCACGCGGACGATCCACAGCCGCGGTGACCGGGCAGCAGCGTGCCGACCGTCTGGCCGGCGTCCACGCTGCGTCCGACCTCGACGGTCGCCCGCACGGGCTGGTAGGTCGACCTCTCCGTGCCGTGGCTGACGGTGACGACCGGGGTCCCCGCGACCTCGCCCACGAAGGCCACGGTGCCGGGCGCCACCGCGAGCACGGGTTCGCCGGGCGTGCCGCGCAGGTCGACGCCCCGGTGCCCCGCCGCGTACGGCCCCGGGGGCGGCTCGAACCCGCGATCGACCGCGCGCCCGGCGAGCGGCCAGGTCCACGCGTCGTCCGAGCCGGCCGCCGGAGCGGCGCCGCCCGCGAGCGCGGCGACGAGCACGGCAGCCACGGCGGGTCGCAGGAATCTCATGGGTCCACGTCAGCGCGCGACGCGGGTCGACGCCAGGTCCGCCGTCTCCGCTGTGGACGCAGGAGCCCTGTGGACGCCTGCGGATTTCGTTCCGCCCGGTCTCGTGGCCTACGATGGCCTCAGCACCTCCCTCGGAGGTGACTTCGCGTGTCGTCATCCGCACCGATGCTGCCCGGGCCCCGCCCGGAGCAGGGTCACCGCGGGCGAGGTCCTGGTCCGTCCCCCGCAGCTCAGGGTTCGGTGGGCCCCGTCACGACACCAGGGCGCAGGCACCGTGTCTGTGCGTCAACCAGGATCGGGCCGTCGTGCCCAGAAACGAGAGATCACCATGGCCGTCGTGACCATGCGACAGCTGCTCGAGAGCGGTGTCCACTTCGGGCACCAGACTCGCCGCTGGAACCCCAAGATGAAGCGCTTCATCTTCACCGAGCGCAACGGCATCTACATCATCGACCTCCAGCAGTCGCTGGCGTACATCGATGCCGGCTACGAGTTCGTCAAGAACACCGTGGCCCGTGGCGGCACGATCCTGTTCGTCGGCACCAAGCGCCAGGCGCAGGAGCCGATCCAGGAGCAGGCCACCCGCGTCGGCATGCCCTACGTCAACCAGCGTTGGCTCGGCGGCATGCTCACCAACTTCACCACGATGCACCAGCGCCTCCAGCGCATGAAGGAGCTCGAGGACGTCGACTTCGACCAGGTCTCGGGCTCGGGTCGCACGAAGAAGGAGCTCCTCCAGATGCGCCGCGAGTTCGACAAGCTCTCGCGCACCCTGGGCGGCATCCGCGACATGTCGCGCACGCCGGCGGCCCTCTGGATCGTCGACACCAAGAAGGAGCACCTCGCGGTCGACGAGGCCAAGAAGCTCGGCATCCCGATCGTCGCGATCCTCGACACCAACTGCGATCCCGATGAGGTCGACTACCCGATCCCGGGCAACGACGACGCCATCCGCTCCGTCGCGCTGCTGACCCGCGTCATCGCCGACGCCGTCGCCGAGGGCCTCGTGTCCCGCGGTGGCGCCAAGACCGGCGAGGAGTCGGCGGGCGAGGAGCTCGGCGCCAACGAGCCGATGGCCGAGTGGGAGGCCGAGCTGCTGACGTCCGCCGAGGAGACCCCGGCCGCCGAGGCCGCCGCTCCGGCCGCCACGGAGGAGGCTCCCGCTGCGGAGGCCGCCACCGAGGCTGCTCCGGTCGAGGCTGCTCCCGCCGAGGAGGCTCCGGCCGCCGAGGCCGAGGCCGCCCCCGCCGAGGACGCCGCCACCACCGAGTCCTGATCCACTCCACTTCTCACTTCTCCGAAACGAGGTAGAGACACATGGCGATTGCCGCCGCAGATGTCAAGAAGCTCCGCGACGCCACCGGCGCGGGCATGATGGACGCCAAGAAGGCTCTGACCGAGGCCGAGGGTGACTTCGACCGCGCGGTCGAGATCCTGCGCATCACGGGTGCGGCCAAGGCCGCCAAGCGTGGTGCCGAGCGCGAGGCCTCCTCGGGCCTGGTCGCCGCCTCCGGCAACGCGATCGTCGAGCTCAACTCCGAGACCGACTTCGTCGCGAAGAACGATCAGTTCATCGAGCTCGCGACCAAGCTGGCTGCGGCGGCCGACGCCGAGCGTCCGGCCGATGCCGAGGCGTTCGCGAAGGTCACGCTCGACGACGGCAAGAGCGTCGCCGAGACGATCAGCTCGCTCGCCGCGGTCATTGGCGAGAAGCTCGAGCTGGGTCGCGTCGCGACCTTCGACGGCCAGGTCGCGACGTACCTGCACCGCCGCGCCAGCGACCTGCCCCCCGCGGTGGGCGTGCTGGTGGAGTTCGCCGGCGAGAACGTCGACGCCGCCCGCGGCGCCGCGATGCAGATCGCCGCGATGCGTCCTCGTTACCTGACCCGTGAGGACGTCCCCGCGGACGTCGTCGCCAAGGAGCGCGAGATCGCCGAGGCCACCGCCCGCGAGGAGGGCAAGCCCGAGCAGGCGATCGCGAAGATCACCGAGGGTCGCGTTAACGGCTTCTTCAAGGACGTCGTCCTGCTGGAGCAGCCGTCGGTCACCGACAACAAGAAGACGGTCAAGGCCGTCCTGGACGAGGCCGGCGTCACGCTGAGCGGCTTCGCCCACATCGAGATCGGCTCCTGAGTCCCTCAGGCCCTCCAGGAACGCCCCCGCCACCGGCGGGGGCGTTCCTGCGTCCGATAGGATTTCGTCCCATGGCTCGCCGCGTCCTTCTCAAGCTGTCCGGTGAGGTCTTCGGTGGCGGTGCCATCGGAATCGACCCCGATGTCGTCAACCGCATCGCGGCCCAGGTCGCCGAGGCGGTGCGTGACGGCGTCGAGGTCGCGATCGTCGTCGGCGGTGGCAACTTCTTCCGCGGCGCCGAGCTGAGCCAGCGAGGCATGGAGCGCGGACGCGCCGACTACATCGGCATGCTGGGCACTGTCATGAACGCCCTCGCGTTGCAGGACTTCATCGAGAAGCAGGGCGTCGAGACCCGCGTGCAGTCCGCGATCGCGATGTCGCAGGTCGCCGAGCCCTACATCCCGCGCCGCGCGGTGCGCCACCTCGAGAAGGGGCGCGTCGTGATCTTCGGCGCTGGCGCCGGCATGCCGTACTTCTCGACCGACACCGTCTCGGCGCAGCGTGCGCTCGAGATCAAGGCCGACATCGTCCTCATGAGCAAGAACGGGGTCGACGGCGTCTACGACGCGGACCCCCGCACCACCCCCGACGCCCGCAAGTACGACGACGTCACGTTCGACGAGGCCCTGCAGCGGGGCCTCAAGGTCGTCGACGCGGCCGCGTTCGCGCTCTGCATGGAGAACAAGCTCCCGATGATCGTCTTCGGGATGGAGGGCGAAGGAAATATCGCCCGCGCCCTGCGGGGTGAGAGGATCGGCACGCTGGTCCACGCAGGATCCGCAACGACTACAGGAGAAGCACCGTGATCGACCAGACACTCCGCGAGGCCGACGACAAGATGGGCAAGGCCGTCGAGCACACCCGCGAGGAGTTCGCGGCGATCCGGACCGGTCGGGCGCACCCTGCGATGTTCGCGCAGATCACGGCCGACTACTACGGCACGCCCACTCCGCTGCAGCAGCTCGCGGGCTTCCAGGTCCCCGAGCCGCGCACCGTCATCATCAGCCCGTACGACGTGAGCGCCAAGGCTGCCATCGAGAGGGCGATCCGCGACTCCGACCTGGGCGTGAACCCCTCCGACGACGGCAAGGTGCTGCGCGTGACCCTGCCGGAGCTCACCGAGGACCGCCGCAAGGAGTACATCAAGCTCGCCCGCACGAAGGGCGAGGAGGGCAAGGTCTCCGTCCGCGCCGTGCGCCGCAACGCCAAGCAGACGCTCGACAAGGCCGAGAAGGAGTCCGAGATCTCGCAGGACGACAACACCGGCGCGGAGAAGCGACTCGATGCCCTCACGAAGAAGTACGTCGACACGATCGACGAGCTGCTGAAGGGCAAAGAGGCCGAGCTCCTCGAGGTCTGAGTCGATCCATGACCGACTCGAGTGCAGCGGCTTCGACCCCGTCCGCGGGTGACACGCCGCCGGACCCGGTCGCGCCCCTGAAGGACCACGGGCGCGCCGGGCGCAACCTTCCCGCCGCGATCGGCGTGGGCGTCACCCTCGGTGCGACCGTCGTCGCGTCGCTGTTCTTCGTCAAGGACCTCTTCGTCGCGGTCGTCGTCGTCGCGCTGCTCGTCGGCATGTGGGAGCTCAAGCGCGCGTTCGCGACCGCCGGCATCCGCATCCCGATCCTGCCGGTCGCGGTCGGTGGCACGGCGATGCTCCTGTCGTCGTACTACACCGACATGGAGGCCGCCTCGTTCGCGATGGCGCTCACCGTCATCGCCACCCTCGTCTGGCGCCTGACCGACGGTGCCGACGGCTTCGTGCGCGACGTCAGCTCGGGGCTCTTCGTCCTGTCGTACCTGCCGCTCATGGGCGTCTTCGTGCTGCTCATGCTGGCCGAGGACGACGGCCCGTGGCGCATCGTGGCGTTCATCGTCGCAACGATCGCCTCCGACACCGGCGGCTACATCGCCGGCGTCCTGTTCGGCAAGCACCCCATGGCGCCGACGATCAGCCCGAAGAAGTCCTGGGAGGGCTTCACCGGTTCGCTGCTGTTCGGCATCGGCGCCGGCGTGGCGGTCGTGGTGCTCGCCCTCGAGGGGCACTGGTGGGTCGGGGTGCTGCTCGGCGTCGCCAGCGTCGTCATGGCGACCCTCGGCGACCTGTCGGAGTCGCTCATCAAGCGCGACATCGGCATCAAGGACATGGGCGACCTGCTGCCGGGTCACGGCGGCCTGATGGACCGCCTCGACTCCCTCATCATGGTGGCCCCCGTGGCCTGGGTCGTCCTGCACTACCTCGTCGACGTCGCCTGAGTCGCCACCACCGGTGGACCGGTTCGGGCTTGCCTTTCCCCCCGACACGCGGAGGTAACGCGCGTCGTGCAGGGTGGACACATGGCGATCAAGGTCGGACTCGAGCACCGCACGACGTACACCTTCGATCGCGCCGTGCGCCTCAGTCCGCACGTCGTGCGCCTGCGGCCCGCACCGCACTCGCGCACCCCGATCGAGGCCTACTCGCTGCAGGTCGAGCCGGCCAACCACTTCATCAACTGGCAGCAGGACCCGTTCGGGAACTGGATGGCCCGACTCGTGTTCCCCGAGCCGGTCGACCACCTGGACGTCACGGTGGGGCTGATCGCGGACCTGACGGTCATCAACCCCTTCGACTTCTTCGTCGAGGAGTACGCCGAGCGCTTCCCGTTCGACTACGAGCCCGGCCTGCGCGCCGACCTGGCCCCGTACCTCGCGCCCGTGCCCGAGTCAGCAGGTGAGGGCCCCGGCCCGGTCGTCACGAGCTGGCGGTCGGCGCTCCCGGCGCTGCCCGAGGACGGCGTGCCGATCGTCGACTTCCTCGTCGGCCTGAACTCGGCCGTGCACCACGACGTCGAGTACTCCGTGCGCATGGAGCCCGGCGTTCAGACCCCCGACACGACCTTGACCCGCGCGATCGGATCGTGCCGCGACAGCGCCTGGCTGCTGGTCTCGCTCCTGCGCCAGTACGGCCTGGCGGCGCGGTTCGTCTCCGGGTATCTGGTGCAGCTCAAGACCGACCCGCTGCTGGCGGCGCAGGCCCTCGACGGACCCACGGGTGCGGTCGAGGACTTCACCGACCTGCACGCCTGGGCCGAGGTCTACGTGCCCGGCGCCGGCTGGATCGGTCTCGACCCGACGTCGGCGCTGTTCGCCGGGGAGGGCCACATCCCGCTGTCGGCGACCCCCGACCCCGCGTCGGCCGCCCCGATCACGGGCCAGATGGAGCCGGCCGAGGTCGAGTTCTCGTTCTCCAACGTGGTGCGCCGGGTGCACGAGGATCCCCGGGTCACGCTGCCGTACACCGACGAGGCCTGGGCTCGTGTCGACGCAGTCGGCGAGCTCGTCGACGAGCGGCTCCTGGCCGACGACGTCCGGCTCACGACCGGTGGCGAGCCCACGTTCGTGTCGATCGACGACATGACGGCGGCCGAGTGGACGACCGACGCCGACGGCCCCGACAAGCGCCGCCTCGCGGGCGAGCTCGCGGCACGCCTGCGTGAGACGTACGCCGGCGGCGGCGTCGTGCACCGGGGCCAGGGCAAGTGGTACCCGGGGGAGCCGTTGCCTCGCTGGCAGGTCGCCCTGCAGTGGCGCACCGACGGGGAGGACCTCTGGTCGCGTCCCGAGCTGCTCGCCGACCCGTGGCAGGAGTCCGAGGCGCTCCCGGACGCCCCGACGCGGGCCGAGGCGCTCGCGCGCGCCTTCGCCGCGGCCGTGGGCATCGGCGACGACCGCGTGATCCCGGCGTGGGAGGACCCGCTCGTCCCGTTCACGGCCGCCCTCCGCAGCCCGGACGGCGAGCCGCCGGCCGACGTCCCCGAGCACCTCGACCCGACCTGGGCGGCGGGACTCGACGCGGGCGTGCCCGAGCCGTCCGGCTGGGTCGTCCCGGTCGTGACGGGAGAGACCTGGACGAGCCCGCGTTGGACCTTCCGCCGCGGCCGCCTGGTCCTGGCGCCCGGCGACTCGCCCGTCGGCCTGCGGCTTCCCCTGGACGCCGTCTCGTGGGAGCCGCCGGAGCCCTCGGGCGACCCGTCCTACCTCGAGGCCGGACCGCCGCTGTCGACCGTGCTGCCGAGCGCCATGAGGGTCGAGCCCCACGACGCCCCGCGCACGGCCCTGACGGTCGAGGCCCGTGAGGGCTTCGTGTACGTCTTCCTGCCGCCGACCGAACGGCTCGAGGACTACGCGACGCTCGTCGCGGCGATCGAGAAGGTGGCCTCCGACCTCGACACGCCCGTCGTGCTGGAGGGCTACGCGCCGCCGCCGGACTCCCGGCTCACCCAGCTCGTCGTCACGCCGGACCCGGGCGTCATCGAGGTCAACCTGCAGCCGACGCGCACGTGGGGCGAGCTGCGCGACCTGACCGACACGCTGTACGACGCCGCCCGGCGCACCCGCCTGGGCACCGAGAAGTTCGACCTCGACGGGTCCCACACGGGCACCGGTGGCGGCAACCACCTGACCCTCGGCGGGCCCACGCCCGCCGACTCGCCGCTGCTGCGCCGGCCGGACGTGCTCGGCAGCCTCATCACGTACTGGCAGCGGCACCCGTCGCTCTCGTACCTGTTCTCCGGGCGCTTCATCGGCCCCACGAGCCAGGCGCCGCGCTTCGACGAGGGTCGACCCGAGGCCGTGTACGAGATGGACATCGCGCTGCGCGAGCTCTCGCGTCTGGCCCACGGCTCTGCCGATGGCGAGGACGACGGCGACCTCCCGGCCCGGCCGTGGCTCGTCGACCGCATCTTGCGGCACCTGCTGACCGACCTCACGGGCAACACGCACCGTGCCGAGTTCTGCATCGACAAGCTCTACAGCCCCGACTCCTCCCGGGGTCGTCTCGGGCTGCTGGAGCTGCGCGGCTTCGAGATGCCGCCGCACCCGCAGATGGCCCTCGTGCAGGCGCTCCTGGTGCGTTCGCTCGTCTCGATGTTCTGGCGACGGCCGAACACCGATCCGCTGGTGCGCTGGGGGACCGCGCTGCACGAGGACTTCCTGCTGCCCCAGGGCGCCGTCGCTGACATCGGTCGCGTCGTCGAGGACCTGCGCGCCGACGGGATCGAGTTCGAGCGCACCTGGCTCGACCCCTTCGTCGAGTTCCGGTTCCCGCGGCTGGGTCGCACCCTCATCGAGGCACGGGGCACGCACGTCGAGCTGGAGCTCCGCAGCGCCATCGAGCCGTGGCACGTCCTGGGGGAGGAGGCGACTGGCAGCGGCACTGCCCGGTACGTCGACTCCTCGGTGGAACGACTGCAGGTCCTGGTGCGGGGAGTCGACCTCGATCGGTACCTCGTGACGTGCCATGGTGTCCCCGTGCCACTGACCCCCACCGGTACGCCCGGCGAGTACTACGCCGGCGTGCGCTATCGCGCGTGGCAGCCGTGGTCGGCGCTGCACCCCACGATCGAGGTGCACTCGCCGCTGCGCTTCGACCTCGTCGACACGCAGGCCCAGGTCTCGCTCGGAGGCTGCACGTACCGCGTCGTGCATCCCGGCGGTCGCGCCTACGAGCACCCGCCGGTGAACGCGGCCGAGGCGGAGGCCCGCCGGGCCACGCGCTTCGAGCCGTTCGGCCACACGCCCGGTCGCATCGACGTCGCCGCGGCGCGTGAGCGGGCGGCGCGGGCGATGGCTCCGGAGTACCCGCGCACGCTCGACCTGCGTCGGGTTCCGGCCGACGAGCTCACGGGCCAGCGCGCCCGGAGCGCTCAGCGGGAGCGCGACTGACGGTGCTGCAGGACTACTCGGCGGCGGTCGCCCAGCCGACGCTGACCGCCGGCCCACCCAGGTACGACGAGGTCGTCGCCCCCGACGGCTCGCTGCGGCCTGCGTGGAAGGCGCTCGCGGGTGCCGCGATCGGGCTCACGCGCGAGGAGCTGCAGCGCATCAGTGGTGACGTCGTCCGCTTCCTGAGCGACGACGGCGTCCGGTACTCGCGGCCGGGAGAGTCGCCCTCGTGGTGGCGGCTCGACCCCGTGCCGATCGTGGTCTCGGCGGAGGAGTGGGCGCCGCTCGAGGTGGGGCTCGCGCAGCGCACCGAGCTGCTGAACGCGATCTTGGTCGACCTCTACGGGCCGCAGACGCTTCTCTCGTCGAGGGTGATCCCCCCGGAGCTCGTCTTCGGTCACGCCGGGTTCCTCCGCGAGCTGCGCGGCGGTCCGGTCGACCAGCACCCGCTGCTGGTCAGCGCGAGCGACGTCACGCGCACGGCGACCGGTGACTGGCAGGTGCTGGCCGACCGCACCGGCGCCCCGTCCGGCATCGGGTACGCGATGGAGAACCGCCGCGTGATCAGCCGCGTCGTCCCCGAGCTCTACCGCGGCGCCGGCCTGCACCGCGTCGCGCCGTTCTTCCAGGCCGTCAGGGCCGCGATGATCGATGCCGCACCGGGGGAGGCGAGCGACCCGCGGGTCGTGCTGCTCTCGCCGGGCCCGCAGTCGGAGACGGCCTACGACCAGGCCTTCGTGGCCTCGAGCCTGGGCTTCCCGCTGGTGCAGGGCAGCGACCTCGTCGTGCGCGACGGCATCGTCTGGATGCGCGCCTTCGGGCGCCTCGAGCGGGTCGACGTCATCGTGCGCCGCGTCGACGCCTCGTACACCGACCCGCTCGAGCTGCGGGGCGACTCCCACCTGGGCGTGACCGGCCTCGTCGAGGCGGTGCGTCGCGGCACGGTGCGCGTCGTGAACGGTCTCGGTTCCGGCGTCGTGGAGAACCTCGGGCTGGCGCCGTTCCTGGCCCGGGCGTGTGAGGTGCTGCTCGACGAGCCGCTCCGGCTCCCGTCGATCCGCTCGTACTGGCTGGGCGACCCGGACGAGCTCGAGCAGGTACGACCGCGGCTCGAGGAGCTCACGGTGCGCACGATCGACCGGACCGACCCGACCGGCGCGCTCGAGGGCGACGACCTGCTGCGCCGCGTCGAGGCCGAGCCCCACCGGTTCGTCGCGCAGGAACGTCCGCACCACTCGCAGGCGCCCGCGCTGGGCCCCTTCGGCGTCCAGCCCGAGCCGGTCGTGATCCGCACCTTCACGGTGCGCCACGGCTCCGCGTACCGCACGCTGCTGGGCGGCCTCGGGTCGATCATGGAGACCGGCCGCGTGCCGCGCAGCAAGGACGTCTGGGTGCTCAAGGCACGGCCCGATGAGCCCGACCAGCGCCTCCTCGAGGTGCTGCCGATGACCAATGTGCGCGCTCCGGCGGCGATGGTCCCGCGAGTCCTCGAGGACATGTTCTGGTTCGGACGCTACGCCGAGCGCGCGGAGGACACGCTGCGCCTCGTGATCTCGGCGCACGGCCTGGCCCAGGACTTCCGGTCGCGCCCGTGGTCGGCCGGCGGGCAGACCCTGCGCGTGCTGACGCGGAAGCTGCGCGACCTCAGCCCCTCGCCGTTCGAGGAGGACGCCTTCGACGACGAGCTGCGCTCGCTGCTGCTCGACCCGTTCCGACCCGGCAGCGTCGCGCAGTCCGTCGCCTCGCTGCGCGACGCCGCCCAGGCCGTGCGCGACCAGCTCTCGCCGGACGTCTGGCGGGTCTTCGGCGCGATCGACCGCGCGGCCGGCACGCTGGCCGACTCGGCGCTGAGCCACCAGGTGACCGACACGGCCGGCCGCATGCTGACGGCGATCTCGGCCCTGCACGGCGTGTGCGACAGCATGATGCGCGACGACGGCTGGCGCATGATCATGGTCGGTCGCGCGGTCGAGCGGTGCCAGCAGGTGGTCCGCCTGCTCGACGGCACGGTCACCGAGCGACGCGGCATCGACGTCGACCGCGACGTCCTCACGACCGTGCTGATGGTGGCCGAGAGCGCCGTGACCCACCGTCGGCGCTACCGGGGCTACGTGCGCCCCGCCGGGGTCGTCGAGCTGCTCATGTTCGACGCCGACAACCCGCGCTCGATCTCGTTCAACGTCGACCGCGCCGCCGAGCTGCTGCGCGCGCTGCCCGCCTCGACCGGCTCGACCCGGCCCGAGCGCCTGCTCGCCGACCTGCAGGGCGAGCTGGCCAGCCTGGAGCTCGCGAGCCTCGTCGTCATCGAGGGCGAGCGACGCCCGCACCTGGAGCAGGCCGTCGCGACGGTGCGGGGGCTGCTCTCCCGCTTCGCCGACGCGGTCCTCGAGGTGCACCTCGCCTCCGCGCCGACCCCGCGCTCGTTCGACCTCACGCGCCCGACCCGGGAGGTGGCACCGTGAGGTACCGGGTCCGCCACACCACGACCTACACCTACGACGAGGACGTCAGCGACAGCTACGGCATCGCCCACGTCACGCCGCGCGAGCTGCCCTGGCAGCACGTGGGTCAGCACGACGTCACGGTCGATCCCGGCGCGACCGACCAGTGGGCGACCTCGGACCACTACGGCAACACCCGCACGTACTTCCAGGTCGACCAGCCGCACCGCGTGCTGCAGGTCGAGGCGGTCTCGGACGTCGAGGTGCTGACGGAGGTCCGCGACGAGGAGGCCGACGCCCAGCCCTGGGAGGCGTGCCGGCCCGCAGGGCGCCGCGACGTGGTCGACGCGTGGTCGGCCACCGAGCTCGTGCTGCGCTCCGAGCTGGTCCCTCACGCCCCGCTGGCCCACGCCTACGGTGCGGAGTCCCTGCGGCCCGGACGCCCGCTGGTCGAGGCGGCGATGGACCTGATGCACCGCATCCACACCGACTTCACCTACGAGCAGGGCGCCAGCACGGTCACCAGCACCATCGACGACCTCTTCGAGGCGCGGGCCGGCGTCTGCCAGGACTTCGCGCACCTCACGCTGGCCTGCCTGCGGTCGCACGGGCTGGCCGCGCGGTACGTGAGCGGTTATCTCGCGACCGACCCGCCGCCTGGCAAGGAGCGGATCGTCGGGGCGGACGCGTCGCACGCCTGGGTGTCGCTGTGGGTGCCCGGGGGCACGTGGCTGGCGCTGGACCCGACGAACGACCAGCTCGCGGGGGAGCGGTACGTCACGACGGCCTGGGGCCGCGACTACGCGGACGTGCCCCCGGTGAAGGGCGTCATCTACAGCGAGGCCAAGACCTCGCTCCTGGACGTCGAGGTCGACGTCGCGCCCGTCTGAGTCGACCCTCCACCGTGTGTCGTCCCACGAGTGACCCGGCATCTGCCAGCATGTTCCCCATGCATGCCCGCCCGCTCTGGCCGTACGCCACGGCCCTGGTGTGCCTGGCGATGCTCGTGCTCGGCGTGGTGCTGGGTCTCGTCGCCGGGCTCGCGAGCCGCGACGGGCGTGCACTGCCGGCGGGGGTTCCCGACCCGAGCCAGGCCGTGCTGCTGTGGGACCGGGCGTTCAAGATCGGCGACTGCTCGTCGTTCCAGGACACGACCACCGCGGCGTTCCGCGCCGACTACGGCCAGGCCGAGGCCGACTACTCGACGTGCGACGGGTTCTACGAGGGTCTCGAGGAGATCGAGGACGGCAAGCCGGCCGACTTCTGGCGCACGTACGACATCGAGATCGTCGAGGTCAGCATCACGGGTGACACCGCCCGCATCACGACCGAGGAGAGCTGGGAGTACCTCGACGACGGTCGCGAGCGCGAGACCTCCGACACGTACACCTACGACCTCGTGCTCACCGACGGCCGGTGGCTCATCGACGACGCCAGCTTCCTGTACTCCGGCGACGAGACGACCGTCTGACGCAGGCTCCTCCCGGAGCGCGGAACCGGGCCGCACCCGTCAGACTGAGCGGGTGCGCAACTTCAGCTGTTCGACCTGTGACAACCGCCTCTACCTCGAGAACAGCCTCTGCGTCGCATGCGGGTCCGCGCTCGGCTACTGGCGCGAGACGGCCGACATCGTCGTGGTCGACGACGAGGGCAAGTACGTCGACGCCGAGGGCTACGTCTGGCACGTGTGCCCGAACCTCAACCTCTCGGGCTGCACCTGGCTGACCCGCATCGAGGGCGAGCCGTGCGAGTCGTGCGCGCTCACGCGCACCCGGCCCGCGGACGACGACGCGATCGGCCTGGCGCAGCTCCCCGTGGCGGAGGCGGCCAAGCGGCACCTGCTGATCGAGCTCACGCGGCTCGGCTTCGGGTGGGTCACGCGCGACGAGGACCCCGAGCAGGGGCTGGCGTTCGACATGCTGTCCAGCGTCGACGAGAACGTCGTGATCGGCCACGAGGACGGCCTGATCACGATCGATCTCGCCGAGGGTGACGACGCCCACCGCGCGAAGGTGCAGGCCGAGCTGGCCGAGCCCTACCGCACGATGCTGGGCCACCTGCGGCACGAGGTCGGCCACTACATGGAGGCCCAGCACGTCCGCGGCGACCGGATCGGCCAGGCGCGCGAGCTGTTCGGCAACGAGGAGATCTCCTACGCCGACGAGATCGAGCGCCACTACAACGAGGGCCCGCCCGCGGACTGGGCCGAGAGCTACATCAGCACCTACGCGACGATGCACCCGTTCGAGGACTTCGCGGAGTCGTTCGCGCACACCCTGCACATCCAGGACACCGTCGACACGGCCCGCTGGAACGGCCTCATCACGGTGGAGCCCGATGCGTTCAGCATCTTCAGCGACCTCGTGACCGGCGTGTGGGTGCCGCTGTCGAACGCGCTCAACCAGATCAACCGCAGCATGGGCTCGGACGACCTCTACCCGTTCGTGATCCCGCCCAAGGTGCTCGCGAAGCTCGACTTCGTCGACTCCCTCCGTCAGCGCTAGCTAGTTCCGCGCCCTCAGCCACCGGTGCAGGATTCGGCCGCGCTGGGGGTCGGATGAGACACTGGGGGAATGTCCGACCAGCAGGTGGAGCCCGCCACCACGCGCGCGTTGCCGCTCGTGATCGCTCCGCCGCGGAGGCGTCAGAAGCCGCCGCGCCACCTCGCCGACCTCTCGGCCGAGGAGCGCGTCGCTGCCGCCGCCGAGCTGGGCGAGCCCGCGTTCCGCGTCAAGCAGGTCGCCCACCACTACTTCGCGCGGCTCGAGCGCGACCCGGCGAACATGACCGACCTGCCGGCGAAGAACCGTGACGCGATCGCGGCCGCGCTGCTTCCGACGCTGCTCGACCCGGTCCGCACGATGGAGGCCGACAAGGGCACGACGCGCAAGACGCTCTGGCGCCTGTTCGACGGTGCGCTGGTCGAGTCGGTGCTGATGCGCTACCCCGAGCGCGCCACGATCTGCGTGTCCAGCCAGGCCGGCTGCGCCATGGCCTGCCCGTTCTGCGCGACCGGCCAGGGCGGCCTGCAGCGCAACATGAGCACGGCCGAGATCATCGACCAGGTCGTCGACGGCGCCGCGGCGATGGCGAACGGTCTGGTGCCCGGTGGCCCCGGCCGACTCTCCAACGTCGTCTTCATGGGCATGGGCGAGCCGATGGCCAACTACAAGGCGGTCATCGGCGCGGTCCGCCGCATGGTGGCTCCCGCGCCCGACGGCCTGGGCATGTCGGCCCGCAACATCACGGTCAGCACCGTCGGCCTGGTGCCGCGCATCAAGCAGCTGACCGAGGAGGGCATCCCGGTCACGCTCGCGGTGTCGCTGCACGCGCCCGACGACGAGCTGCGCGACCAGCTCGTCCCCATCAACACGCACTTCAAGGTCGCCGAGACCGTCGAGGCGGCGTGGGAGTACGCGAAGAAGACCAAGCGCCGCGTCTCGATCGAGTACGCCATGATGCGCGACATCAACGACCAGGCCTGGCGTGCCGACCTGCTCGCCGACGTCCTGAACGCGTACGGCGACTGGAGCTGGGTCCACGTCAACCTCATCCCGCTCAACCCGACCGACAGCGGCCCCATGCTCAACGGCCAGGTCTTCACCCGCTCCCGCAGCGACGACATGCGCGAGTTCGTCCGCCGGCTCGAGGCCAAGGGCATCAGCACGACCATCCGCGACACCCGCGGCGACGAGATCAACGCCGCCTGCGGCCAGCTCGCCGCCACCGAGTAGAGCCCGGGGGTGGTCCGGTGGGTGGTCCCGCTAGCGTGATCGCCATGCCGGATCTCGACACGAGCGTCCTCGACGCGCGCCGCGACGGCGACGTCGCCGTCCTCACCCTGACCCGTCCCGATCGGCGCAACGCGCTGAACACCGACCTGTGCCTGGCCATCGACGGCGCGGTCGACGAGGCCGTCGGCACGGGTGCCCGTGCCGTCGTCGTGACCGGTGAGGGGTCGTCGTTCTGCTCCGGCGCCGACCTCGGCGGCGTCTACGGCGACGAGTTCCTCGATGCGCTGTACGGCATGCTGCACCACCTCGCCGCCGTCCCGGTCCCGATCGTCGCGGCCGTGAACGGACCGGCCATCGGAGCGGGCACGCAGCTCGCGATGGCGTGCGACCTGCGGGTCGCGGACGCGTCCGCGAAGTTCGCCGTCCCCACCGTGCGCAACGGGATGGCGGTCGACGCCTGGACCATCCGCACCCTGGCCGACCTCGCCGGCACCGGACGCGCCCGCCGCCTGATGATCGCGGGGGAGTCGCTCGACCGCGACGAGGCGCTGCACTGCGGGCTCGCGGACCGCGCCGGGACGCTCGACGACGCCCTGGTCTGGGCCGGCGAGATCGCCGAGCTGGCCCCGCTCGCGATCGCGCACAACAAGCTCGTGCTCAACGGCACGCACCACGACGACGACCGGATCGAGCAGAGCTTCCGCGACGTCTGGGCGTCCGAGGACGTCAAGGAGTCCGCCGCGGCCCGGGCGGAGAAGCGCCGGCCGGTCTTCCGGGGCGTCTGATGTCGCGCACCTCGGGCCTGGCGTTCCTGACGCTCGACCACCACGTCGTGCACGGCCGGGCCGACGAGCTCGCCCTCGTCGATGGCCGCGGGAGCCTGACGTTCGCGCAGCTGCTCGACCAGGTGGCCTCGCTCGCCGGCGCCCTGCGGCTGCTGGGCCTGGGCGACGGCGACCCGCTCCACCTCGACCTCACCGGGCGCGACCGCGTCCTCGCCGTGCTGGCCGCCGTGCGACTCCAGGTCGTGCCCGGCACGGGAGGTGCCACGCTCGGCGGCGACCCCGTGGTGGCTGCCGTCGGCGAGGAGCAGGTGCCGTGGGAGTCGCTGCGCCAGATCGGCCGCACGGACCCGCTCCCGGCCCCCGCGGTGGACCTGGACGGCGTCGAGGTCTGGCGCGAGCAGCACCCCGACGTGTTCGACGCCCTCCTGGCGGGCGCGACCCTGCAGGTCTAGGGCTGCAGGTCTAGCGCTGCAGGTATGGGGCTGCAGGTCTAGGCCGGGGCGTGGTCGATGCCGGCCAGGGCGGCGACGGCGTCCCACACCTTCCGGCGCAGGACGGGGTCCTCGGTGGTCCAGGGCAGGTAGGTCGTCGACCGAGGGTGCCGGTCCGACCAGAACAGGCCCGTCGTGGCGGTGGCCTCCGGCGCTGCGGTGAGCCAGACGAGGGTGTCGGCCCCGGACCTCGCGTCACGCAGGATCGGCCGGATCGCGCGGGCGAATCCCGGCATGCTCTCGGCGATGCCCTCGGTGGCGGCCCAGCCCGGGTGCATGCTGTGCACCACGACGCCGTCGCCCGCCAGACGGGTGGCGAGCTGCTCGCCCAGCAGGACCTGCAGGCGCTTGGTGCGCGCGTAGGCGCGGATGCCGCGGTACGTGCCCTCCCGGTACTGCAGGTCGTCGGCCAGCGCCGCGTTCAGCGGCGCGGAGTACATGCCCCCGGACGACATGATCAGCACCCGCGAGTCGTCGGCAGCGGCGAGCGCCGGACGCAGGAGCTCGGTCAGCAGCAGCGGGCCGACCACGTGGGTGGCCAGGGTCAGCTCGATGCCCTGCGCGGACTCGCTGCGCTCCTCCGGCATCACCCCGGCGTTGTGGATGAGCGCGTGCAGGGCCGGCACCTGCTCCAGCGTGCGTGTTGCATAGGCGCGCACGGCGTCGAGGTCGCTCACGTCGCACGTCTCGGGCCGCACGTCGGCGTTCGGCACGGCGAGCCGGAGCCCCGCCGCGGCCTCGTCGAGGCGCGACTGGTCGCGTCCGAGCAGGTGCACAACGGCACCGAGCCGAGCGAGGTCGGTCGCTGCTGCCAGACCCAGTCCGCGGCTGGCGCCCGTGACCAGCACGTGCTTGCCGACGAGGGCGTGCGCAGGCGGGTCAGCCGGCCACCAGCGGCGACGCAGGGCCGGTCCGATCGAGGAGTACCCGGCGGGCACGACCTTGTCGAGGACGGCGTCGAGGGCTCCGAGGACGGGGGAGGGGCGGCTCATGCCTCCACGCTAGGTCAGGGCCGGGCAGTTGGCTTCTCAGAGCAGGCCGGCGTCGTGCACGCTGATCGCCACCTGCACGCGGTTGGTGGCGCCGAGCTTCGTGAAGATGTGCGCGATGTGTGCCTTCACCGTGGCCAGGCTCAGGTGCAGCCGATCGGCGATCTCGGCGTTGGAGGCACCGCGGCCCACCTCGATCGCGACCTCCAGCTCGCGCTCGGTCAGCGCCGAGACCCGCACCCGCGCCGCGTCGACGGCCGAGGAGGGCGCTGCGTCGGTGACCTGGCGGATCAGCTGGGCGGTGATGGTGGGCGACAGGATCGGCTCGCCGTCGAAGACCCGGCTGACCGCGTCGACGATCGCCGCCGGGGCCGTGTCCTTCAGCAGGAACCCGTGGGCACCCGCCGCGAGCGCCCGCACGACGTAGTCGTCGGCGTCGAAGGTCGTCAGCACGATGATCTTGGGCGGGTCCGGCAGGGCCAGGATGGTGCTCGTGGCCTCGATGCCGTCCAGCACGGGCATGCGGATGTCCATCAGTACCAGGTCGACCCCGCCACGGCGCACCCGGTCGACCGCCTCGCGGCCGTCGCCGGCCTCACCGACGACGTCGATCGTCTCCGACCCGCCGAGGATGAGGGCCAGGCCGGCGCGCACCAGTGCGTCGTCGTCGACCAGCAGCACCTTGACCGCGTTCATGCGGGCCACGGTATCCACGCCGAGAGGACGAAGTCGCGCCTCGGGGTGACGTGCCGCTCGAGCCGACCACCGGCGAGCTCGACCCGCTCGCGCAGGCCGATCAGGCCGAGGCCCGAGGGCGGCAGCGCGTTCACGGGCTGACCGATGGGCAGCTTGTTGCGGACGACGACCTTCAGGCCCTCTCCCGGCGCGCCGGTGATCGAGATCTCCGCGGCGGTGTGGGTCGCGTGCTTGCGCACGTTCGTCAGGCCCTCCTGGACGACGCGGTACACGGTGCGCCCCGTGGCCTGCGGCACGGCGCCGGTGTCGATGTCGATCGACGCCTCGACGCGCAGGCCGGTGGACTGAGCCTCGGTGATGAGGTCGTGCACGGCCGTGGCATCGGGCTGTGGCCGCTCGGGTGCGGCGTCGCCCGGCCCCTCACGCAGCAGGCCCAGCACCTCGCGCAGCTCGACCAGCGCCTGGTGCGCGTTCTGCTGGATGACGCCGGCGGTCTCCCGCATCTGGGCCGGGGTGAGGTCCTCACGGTAGGTCAGGGCTCCGGCGTGCATCGTGACGGTCGAGATGCGATGGGCGAGGACGTCGTGCATCTCCCGGGCGATGCGCGTGCGCTCCCCGGTGCGCGCCTGGGCGACCCTCGCGGCCTGCTCGGACTCGGCCGTCTCGGCACGCTCGCGAAGGGTGCCGAGGAGCTCGCGCCGCGAGCCGACGTACATGCCCCAGGCGATGATGATGCCCAGGATCGCCACGAGGGCCGGGCCCGTCACGATGAAGTCGTCCTCCTGCGAGCCGGGGGCGCTGCGCAGGCTGACCAGCCCGGCGCCCAGCCCGACGAGGCCGGCCGGCACGATCTCGCGCCAGCGACGCCGGGTCGCGAGGGAGAACAGCGCCAGCGTCGCGGCGCCACCGGAGGAGAAGGAGATGAACGTGGCGGCATTGGTGACGAGGGCCACCGTCAGCGGGTGACGGCGGCGACCGAGCGCCACGACGGTCATCGCGACCCCGATCGCGAGGTCGACCCAGAACCACCAGCGCAGGTTCTGCCACTGCCAGATCCCCGCCTCGATCCACGAGGCGGCCGCCAGCACGATGACCAGGAGGATGCGCCAGGTGTGCCCCCAGCGCGAGATCGGCAGCGGGGAGAAGACCGGCTGCCGGTCGCTGGGGAGGAGCTGACGCACCTGGTCAGCCTAGGTGAGGCGCCGGCTGGGCAGACCGGCCATGAGGCTCGGGCAGGTTCATACTTTCGGCGGGCAGACGTGGACCCGTGACGGATGTGCTCGGCCGGTCGGCGACGGCAGAGTGAGGTCCATGATCACCGTCGAACACCTCACGAAGACGTACGGCGCCTTCCGCGCCGTGGACGACGTCTCCTTCTCCTGCAAGCCCGGCACCGTCACGGGCTTCCTCGGCCCCAACGGCGCCGGCAAGTCCACCTCGATGCGCATCATGGCCGGCCTGACGATCCCTGACTCCGGGTCGGCCACGATCGGTGGCGTCAACTACCGCGACATCCCCAACCCGGGGACCCAGGTCGGCGTCCTGCTCGACGCCTCCGCCCAGCACGCGGGCCGCACGGGTCGCGAGATCCTGACGCTCAGCGCCCTCACGATGGGCCTGCCGAAGTCGCGCGTCGACGAGATGCTCGACCTCGTCAGCCTCTCGCCGTCGGAGTCGAAGCGCCGCGTCAAGAACTACTCGCTCGGCATGCGCCAGCGCCTCGGCATCGCCAACGCCCTGCTCGGCGACCCGAAGATCCTGATCCTCGACGAGCCGGCCAACGGTCTCGACCCGGCGGGCATCCACTGGATGCGCAGCCTCCTGCGGGCGTACGCGAACCAGGGCGGCACCGTGCTGCTCTCCTCGCACCTGCTGCACGAGATCGAGATCATCGCCGACGAGATCATCGTCATCGGCAACGGCAAGATCGTCGCCCAGGGCACGAAGGCCGAGCTGCTGGAGGGGGCCGGTGCGTACGTGCAGGCCGCCGACAACGCCGCGCTCGCCGCCGCGCTGGCCCAGGCCGGCTTCACGGCCGGCGCCAAGGGTGACGGACTCTCGGTCGACGCCGAGCCCGCCCAGATCGGTCAGGTCGCCGCAGCTGCGGGCCTGGCCCTCGTCGAGCTCCGTGGCGCCGACAGCGCCGGGCTCGAGGACATGTTCCTGCAGCTGACCGCCACCACCCAGCGCGAGGGTGTCGTCACCACCGGAGGTGTCGCATGAGCGCCGCAACCCCCACCGCACCCGTCACGATCCACACGCAGCGTCCCGGCGTGCCGTTCACGCGGCTGGTCCTGGTCGAGCTGCGCAAGATGTTCAACACCCGGTCGGGCTTCTGGCTCATCGCCAGCAGCCTCATCATCTCGGTCATCGCCGCGATCATCGTGATCCTGGTGGTGCCTGACGAGTCGCTGACGTTCGGCCTCTTCGGTGCCGCGTTCGGCACGCCGCTCGCGCTGTTCCTGCCGATCATCGCCGCCCTCGCGGTCACGTCGGAGTGGAGCCAGCGCTCGGGCCTGGTGACCTTCACGCTGGCGCCCCACCGGGGCGCGGTGATCGGCGCCAAGGCGGTCGCCTCCATCATCGTCGCGATCGTCGCGATCCTGTTCGCCTTCGCCGTGGGGGCCCTCGGCAACGTGGTGGGCGCCGCGGTCAACGGCATCGACCCGGTGTGGAACCTCGAGCCGCTGGACCTGTTCTACCTGTTCCTCGGCAACGTCCTGGGCCTGCTGATCGGCTTCATGTTCGGCGTGCTGCTGCGCAACTCGGCCGCCGCGGTCGTCGCGTACCTGGTGTACTCGTTCGTGCTGCCGGCGATCCTCAGCATCCTGGCCGAGCTGCAGGACTGGTTCCGCGACCTGCAGCCGTGGGTCGACTTCGGCTTCGCGCAGACCCCGCTGTTCGAGGGCGGACTGAGCGGGGAGCAGTGGGCGCAGCTCGCGGTCTCCGGCTCGATCTGGTTCGTGATCCCGATGATCGTCGGCGTCTGGTCGGTCCTGCGGGCCGAGGTCAAGTAGAACTTCCCGTCACCGCTTCGGGGGAACTGGTGGCGGGGGTGCCGGGCTCCGGGCGGCAGAGAGTACCCGTGAGCCAGAATGGCGACATGCGCAAGCGTGTCGCCATTCTTGGTTCCACCGGGTCCGTCGGGACGCAGGCTCTCGAGGTGGTCGAGGCGACCCCTGACCGGTTCGACGTCGTGGCCCTCGCCGCAGGCGGGGGACAGCCCGAGGTCCTGGCCCGTCAGGCGATCGCGCACCAGGTCGAGGTCGTCGCGGTGGCGCAGGCCACGGCGGCCCAGGACGTGCAGCTCGCGCTCTACGCCGAGGCCCAGCGTCGCGGCTGGGAGCAGGGCGACCACCGCATCCCACGACTCCTGGCCGGGCGCGACGCGGCGACCGAGGTCGCCCGCACCCCGTGCGACGTCGTGCTGAACGCGATGACCGGGGCCGTCGGGCTCGGGCCGACGCTCGCCGCGCTCGAGACCGGCACGACCGTCGCCCTGGCCAACAAGGAGTCGCTCATCGTCGGCGGCGACCTAGTGATGTCGGCGGCGAGGCCGGGTCAGCTCGTGCCGGTCGACTCCGAGCACTCCGCGCTGGCGCAGGCGCTCAAGGGGGAGGACCCGGCCGACGTGCGGCGCCTCCTCGTGACCGCCAGCGGCGGCCCGTTCCGCGGGCGCTCCCGGGCGGAGCTCACCGACGTCACGCCCGAGCAGGCGGCAGCGCACCCCACGTGGGACATGGGTCCGGTGATCACGATCAACTCGGCCACCCTCGTCAACAAGGGGCTCGAGGTCATCGAGGCCCACCTGCTGTTCGGCATCGACTACGACCGCATCGACGTCGTCGTCCACCCCGGGTCGGTCGTGCACAGCATGGTCGAGTTCGTCGACGGCTCGACGATGCTGCAGGCGTCGCCGCCCGACATGCGTCTGCCGATCGCGCTCGGCCTCGACTGGCCGCGGCGCGTGCCGGGCGCGGCGAACGGCTGCGACTGGACGTCGCCCGTCACCTGGCTGTTCGAGCCGCTCGACGACGTCGCCTTCCCGGCCGTCGAGCTCGCGCGGCGCGCCGGACGCTTCGGGCGCACGGCCCCGGCCGTGCTCAACGCGGCCAACGAGGTCTGCGTCGACGCCTTCGTCGCCGGCGATTTGGACTTCCTCGGCATCGTGGACACGGTGGCCGCGGTCGTGGAGGAGCACTGTGCCTCCGCCGGGACCCAGGCCACCGACCTCACGCTCGAGGGCGTGCTCGACGCTGACGCGTGGGCACGGTCCAGCGCCCGACACAGGATCGAGACCGCATGACCGCCGTGATCTACGCCCTCGGCGTCATCGCCTTCCTGCTGGGCGTCGCGATCTCGATCGCCCTGCACGAGTGTGGCCACATGTACCCCGCCAAGAAGTTCGGCGTGAAGGTCACCCAGTTCTTCGTGGGCTTCGGCAAGACGCTGTGGTCGACGCGACGCGGTGAGACCGAGTACGGGCTCAAGGCGGTCCCGCTGGGCGGATTCGTCAAGCTCGTCGGCATGCTGCCGCCCGGGCCGGGCGACGACCCGCACGCCGTGCGCTCGTCCAACACGGGGCTGTTCACGCAGCTCGTGACCGACGCGCGCGAGGCCGAGTACGAGACCATCACCACCGCCGACGAGCCGCGCCTGTTCTACAAGCTGCCGTGGTGGAAGAAGGTCATCGTCATGGCCGGCGGGCCCATGGTGAACGTCGTGATCGCGGCGTTCCTGTTCGCCGTCGTGATCATGGGGTTCGGTGTCGAGCAGCCCACCACGACCGTGTCGTCCGTCTCCGACTGCGCCATCAGCGACGCCGAGGCCGGGCGCGCGTGCACCGATGACGACCCGCCCACCCCGGCCAGCGAGATCGGGCTCCTGCCGGGCGACGAGATCACCGCGTTCGGCGGCACGCCGGTCGAGTCCTGGGACGAGCTGACGAGCCTGATCCGGGCCAACGGCTCGGACACCTCCACGATCACCTACGTGCGCGACGGCTCCACCGCGACCGTGCCGGTCACGACCTCGGTGATCGAGCGTCTGGCGGTCGACGACCCCGAGCGGGTCGAGGACGTCGGCTTCCTCGGTGTCTCCCCGGAGTTCACCTACCAGCGCCAGGGCCCGCTCTACGTCGGCGAGGTCATGTGGGAGACCACGAAGCGCACGGCCGAGGCGATCGCACACCTGCCCTCGCGCATGGTCGACGTCGTCCGGGCCGCCTTCGGCGCCGAGCGGGCCGACGACAGCCCCATCAGCGTGGTCGGCGCGAGCCGGGTCGCGGGCGAGCTCGTGACGGTCGACGAGCCCACCTGGGCGGAGCGGGCCCAGCGCGTCCTGACCCTGCTGGCGAGCCTCAACCTGTTCCTCGCGCTGTTCAACTTCGTGCCGCTGCTGCCGCTCGACGGCGGTCACATCGCCGGTGCCCTGTGGGAGGGCGCGCGGTCGCGCTGGGCGCGCCTGCACGGCAAGCCTGATCCGGGCCCGGTCGACGTCGCCAAGATGCTGCCGGTCGCCTACGTCGTCGGCATCACGCTGATCGTCATGAGCGTGATCCTCATCTACGCCGACATCGTCAATCCCGTCAGCGTGACCTGAGGTCGTCCGCGCTAGATTCGTCAGCATGGACATCGATCTGGGGATGCCGGAAGCGCCGCCGCCCACGCTGGTGCCGCGGCGCGTCTCGCGCAAGATCAAGGTGGGAACGGTCGACGTCGGCGGCGACGCGCCGGTCTCGGTGCAGTCGATGACGACGACCCTGACCTCGGACGTCAACAGCACGCTGCAGCAGATCGCCGAGCTCACCGCCGCCGGCTGCGACATCGTGCGGGTGGCGTGTCCCAGCCAGGACGACGCCGACGCGCTGGAGGCGATCGCGCGCAAGTCGCAGATTCCCGTCATCGCCGACATCCACTTCCAGCCCAAGTACGTCTTCGCGGCCATCGACGCCGGCTGTGCCGCGGTGCGCGTGAACCCGGGCAACATCCGCAAGTTCGACGACCAGGTCGGCGCGATCGCCAAGGCGGCCGCCGACGCCGGCGTCTCGTTGCGCATCGGCGTGAACGCCGGCTCCCTCGACAAGCGGCTGCTCGAGAAGTACGGCAAGGCCACCCCGGAGGCGCTCGTCGAGTCCGCCGTCTGGGAGGCCTCGCTGTTCGAGGAGCACGACTTCCACGACTTCAAGATCTCGGTCAAGCACAACGACCCGGTCATCATGAGCCAGGCCTACGAGATGCTCGCCGAGCGGGGCGACTGGCCGCTGCACCTCGGCGTCACCGAGGCGGGCCCGGCCTTCCAGGGCACGATCAAGAGCTCGGTGGCCTTCGGCTACCTGCTCGGCAAGGGCATCGGCGACACGATCCGCGTCTCGCTGTCGGCGCCCCCGGTCGAGGAGGTCAAGGTCGGCATCCAGATCCTGCAGTCGCTCAACCTGCGACCGCGCAAGCTCGAGATCGTCTCCTGCCCGTCGTGCGGACGAGCCCAGGTCGACGTCTACACGCTCGCCGAGGAGGTCACCGCCGGCCTCGAGGGCATGGAGGTCCCGCTGCGCGTCGCGGTCATGGGCTGTGTCGTCAACGGTCCGGGTGAGGCCCGTGAGGCCGACCTCGGCGTCGCCTCCGGCAACGGCAAGGGACAGATCTTCGTGAAGGGCGAGGTCATCAAGACCGTCCCCGAGAGCAAGATCGTCGAGACCCTCATCGAGGAAGCCATGCGCATCGCCGAGGACATGGAGCCGGTCGAGGGTGGCGCGGCCCAGGTCACCGTCACCTAGGCTGTACTCATCGTGCCGCCCAGCGCTCGGCGCCCCTGCCGGGCCGGTCCTGGTGGCGTCGGTCCACCAGAGGAGCGCGTCGTGCTCGGCACTCGCACGGAGGTACGGCCGCTGACGCCGTACGACCTGCCGGAGTTCCGTCGTGTCATCGAGGCCGATCCGCACGTCAACGTCTTCCTGCGCCACCGCGGCGACCTGACCCGCTTGGAGCCCCGCTGGCTCGGCGGTCAGGTGCTCGGGTTCTTCGTCGACGGGCGTCTGCGGTCGGTGTGCCACTGCGGCGCCAACGTCGTGCCGGGGGAGGCCGACGACGTCGCGGTCGACGCCTTCGCCGAGCTCATCGGTGCCAGCCCCGTGCGTCCCGCCTCGATCGCCGGACCGCGCGATGCCGTGCTGCGCCTGTGGGCGAGCCTCGAGCCCGAGTGGGGCCCCGCCCGTTCCGTGCGGCCCGACCAGCCGTTCCTGCTGATCGACCACGCTCCCACGATCGCGCCCGACCTTCGGGTTCGGCGGGTCATGGTCGACGAGCTCGACCTGCTGTACCCGGCCTGCGTGCAGATGTTCACCGAGGAGGTCGGTGTCGACCCCGAGGCGACGCACGGCAACCTCTACCGGGCGCGGGTCGCCCAGCTCATCGCCCAGGGGTGGTCGTTCGCGATCGTCGAGGACGGTCGCGTGCTGTTCAAGGCCGAGATCGGAGCCACCGGCCCCGGCACGTGCCAGCTGCAGGGCGTCTGGGTCGACCCCGCCCTGCGTGGTTCGGGCCTCGCGGCACCGGCGGTCGCCGGCGTCGTGAACCTGGTCCGCGACGAGGTCGCGCCGACGGTGAGCCTCTACGTGAACCGCCACAACGAGCGCGCGCACCGCACCTACCTGCGGGCCGGCTTCCGCCAGCACGACACGTTCGCCACGGTCCTGCTCTAGGCCCCCTGCCTGCGCACCGCTGCCGTCGCTGCCGGTGACCACTACAGTCGCGCCATGGCTCGCAACCGTGACATCACGTTCCTGACCGTCCTGCTCGGCATCGCCGGGGTGCTCCACTTCGTGAAGCCCGAGCCCTTCGAGAAGATCGTGCCGAAGGCGCTGCCGTACAAGAAGGAGCTCGTCTACGCGTCGGGCGTGGTGGAGGTCGGCTCGGCCGTGCTGCTCGCCCGCCCGCAGACCCGGCACTGGGGTGGACGGATCGCCGCGCTGCTCCTGCTCTCGGTGTTCCCGGCCAACGTGCAGATGACCGCCGACGTGCTCCGTAGCACGAAGGCACCCACGTGGTTCAAGATCGGCACCGTGGCCCGTCTGCCGCTGCAGGTCCCGCTGATCGCCATCGCGCGCAAGGCTGCCCGCTCGCCCCAGTGAAGCGGGTCAGTAGGGTCGTCGGCATGCGCATGACCCAGCTGTTCGTCCGAACGCTCCGCGACGCCCCGGCCGACGCCGAGGTGGCGAGCCACCGGCTGCTCGTCCGGGCCGGATACGTCCGCCGCGCGGCCCCGGGCATCTATACCTGGCTGCCGCTGGGCCTGAAGGTCCTCGGCAAGGTCGAGCAGATCGTGCGCGAGGAGATGAACGCGATCGGTGCGCAGGAGGTCCGCTTCCCGGCGCTGCTGCCGCGTGAGCCCTACGAGGCCACGAACCGCTGGACCGAGTACGGGCCCAACCTCTTCCGGCTGCAGGACCGGCGCGGCACCGACATGCTGCTCGGCCCCACGCACGAGGAGATGTTCACGCTCCTGGTCAAGGACCTCTTCTCGTCGTACAAGGACCTCCCGGTCACGCTGTACCAGATCCAGACGAAGTACCGCGACGAGGCGCGACCCCGCGCGGGCATCCTGCGCGGCCGCGAGTTCGTCATGAAGGACTCCTACTCCTTCGACGTCACCGACGAGGGCCTGGAGACGAGCTACCGCAACCACCGCGACGCCTACATCCGGATCTTCGACCGCCTCGGCCTGGAGTACGTCATCGTCCAGGCCGACTCGGGCGCGATGGGTGGCTCGGCGAGCGAGGAGTTCCTCGCGGTCACGGCCGTGGGGGAGGACACCTTCGTGCGCTCGCCCGGCGGCTACGCGGCGAACGTCGAGGCCGTCACGACCGTGGTGCCCGAGGCGATCCCGCTCGACGGACTCCCCGAGTCCCACGTCGAGGACACGCCCTCCACGCCCACGATCGAGACGCTCGTCGACCACCTCAACGAGCGCTTCCCCCGCGACGACCGCCCCTGGACGGCCGCCGACACGCTGAAGAACGTGCTCGTGATGCTGAGGCACCCGGACGGCTCCACCGAGCCGCTCGCGATCGGCGTGCCCGGCGACCGTGAGGTCGACGCGAAGCGACTCGAGACGCAGGTCTCGCCCGCCGAGGTCGAGCCCTTCGACGAGGCCGCCTTCAGGCAGCATCCCGGCCTCGTGAAGGGCTACATCGGACCCGGCTCGCTCGGCACCGAGAGCGGCACCGGCATCCGGTACCTGCTCGACCCCCGGGTCGTCCCGGGCACGCGGTGGGTCACGGGCGCCAACCAGCCCGGCCACCACGTCCTCGACCTGGTCGCGGGTCGCGACTTCACGGCCGACGGCACGATCGAGGCGGCCGAGGTGCGCGCCGGTGACCCGGCCCCCGACGGCTCGGGTCCGCTCGAGCTGGCTCGCGGCATGGAGATGGGCCACATCTTCCAGCTCGGCCGCAAGTACGCCGAGGCGCTCGGGCTGCAGGTGCAGGGCGAGGACGGCAAGCTCGCCACCATCACGATGGGCTCCTACGGCGTCGGGGTCTCCCGGGCCGTGGCCGCCGTCATCGAGGGCTCGCACGACGAGCTCGGCATCGTCTGGCCGAAGGAGCTGGCGCCGTACGACGTCCACGTCGTGCTCGCCGGCAAGGACGACGTCACGAGTGCCGGTGCGGAGCAGGTCGTCGCCGACCTGGAGACCGCCGGCATCGAGGTGTTGTTCGACGACCGACCCAAGGTCTCGCCCGGCGTGAAGTTCAAGGACGCCGAGCTGCTCGGCATGCCGACCATCGTCGTCGTGGGCCGCGGCTACGTCGACGGCCTGGTCGAGGTCAAGGACCGCGCCTCGGGCGAGCGGCGCGACGTCGCCGTCGCCGACCTGGTGGGGTACCTGACGACTCCCTGAATCGCTAGCACTGAACCGCTAGCGGTGGGCGATGCCGTCCAGGCGCAGCAGGTTCGACTCGTCGCTGTGGGTCCCGTCCGTGCCGACGTGCTTGTCGGAGATCTGCGGACCGTTCTTCACGACGTGCACGAGGGCCATCGCGTGCCCGCGCCCGAGGCTGTACTCGTCGGCGAGCCAGGTGATGATCTCGCCCGACTTCGTGTCGGGCCCGAAACCGCGGGCGTGGGCCTCGTCGACGAGGTCCTGCGGGATCTTGCCGGTCTTCTTCTCGATCGCGTCGATGTACGCCTGGAAGCTCATGCGGGGATCGTGCCACAGCGCGGAGTCCCTAGACTCGGCCGCGATGAGAATCGTCTTTGCCGGTACCCCCGAGACCGCCGTCCCCTCGCTCGAGGCCCTGATCGCCAGCCGCCACGACGTCGTCGCGGTGGTGACCCGCCCCGACGCCCGTGCCGGTCGCGGGCGCACCCTGGCAGCCTCGCCGGTGGCCCAGGTCGCCGAGAGGCACGGCATCGAGGTGCTCAAGCCCGCGACGCCGTCCGACCCGGAGTTCCTGGACCGGCTGCGCGAGATCGCCCCCGACTGCTGCCCGATCGTGGCCTACGGCGCGCTGATCCGTCGCGCGGCACTCGACATCCCCGAGTTCGGGTGGGTCAACCTGCACTTCTCGGTCCTGCCCTCGTGGCGGGGTGCCGCGCCCGTGCAGCGCTCGATCATGGCGGGTGACGAGGTGACCGGGGCCAGCGTCTTCAGCCTCACCGAGGGGCTCGACGAGGGGCCGGTGCTCGGCGTCATCACCGAGCTCGTGCGGCCGGAGGACACCGCCGGCACGCTCCTGGAGCGCCTGGCGGTCGAGGGCTCGAGGCTGCTGGTCGACGCGCTCGACCACATCGAGGACGGCGACATCGGCGTGCAGCAGCAGGACGAGGAGCTCGTGAGCCTCGCGCCCAAGCTGACGACGGAGGACGCGCGCGTGGTCTGGAACCGCCCGGCCTTCGCGATCGACCGCCACATCCGTGGCTGCACGCCCGCACCCGGCGCCTGGGCCGAGCTGGGCGACCTTCGGGTCAAGATCGAGCCCGTCACGATCGCCGAGGAGTCGACGCTCGAGCCCGGGCAGATCGTGTTCGGCAAGAAGGAGGTGCGCGTCGGCACCACCACGACCGACGTCGTCCTCGGCACGGTGCGTCCGCACGGCAAGAAGCCCATGGCGGCTGCCGACTGGGGCCGCGGCCTCACCGATCCGGCCGGGTACCTGTCGTGAGCGACCTGGCGCGCGGTGTCGCGTTCAACGTCCTGGCGGCGGTCCGGGACGACGACGCGTACGTCAACCTGCTGCTCCCGCGGCTGCTGAGCGATGAGAACCTCGACAGTCGTGACGCGGCGTTCGCCACCGAGCTGACGCACGGGACGATCCGCTGGCAGGGCACCTACGACGCGATCATCGACCACCTCGCCCCGCGTCAGCTCGACCCTCCCGTCCGCGACGTGCTGCGTCTCGGCGCCCACCAGCTGCTGGCCATGCGCGTGCCCGACCACGCCGCGGTCTCGACCTCCGTGGCCCTGGTTCGTCGCGTCGTCGGCCACAAGCCGGCCGGGTTCGTGAACGCGATCCTGCGCCGCGTCGCCGAGCGGGACCTCGACGCGTGGATCGAGCTGCTGACGCAGGGCCTGGCGACCGACGAGGCGCTGGCCGTCCGGTACTCGCACCCCGTGTGGGTCGTGCGTGAGCTGCGCCGTGCGCTGCTCGCGGTCGACGCGTCCCACGAGATCGAGGAGCTGCTCGCGGCCGACAACGTGGCCCCCAAGGTCACCCTCGTGGCGCGACCCCGGCTCGCCACCGTCGCCGAGCTGCCCGGCACGCCGGGACTGCTCTCGCCGTGGGCCGTGGTGCTCGACGGTGGCGACCCGGGGCAGATCGCGGCCGTCCGGGAGGGCCGCGCTGCCGTCCAGGACGAGGGCTCGCAGCTCGTCGCGAAGGCGCTCGTCGACCTGCCGCTCGAGCCGCCGCGGACGCGGTGGCTCGACCTGTGCGCGGGTCCGGGCGGGAAGGCGGCTCTCCTCGGTGCCCTGGCCGCCGAGCGCGGCGCCCACCTGGTGGCCAACGAGGTCCAGCCCCACCGGGCCGAGCTGGTGCGCCAGTCGCTCCGGGCGCTGCCCGACGTCGAGGTCACGTGTCACGACGGCCGGGAGGGCCCGTGGGAGGCGGGGTCGTTCGACCGCATCCTGATCGACGCTCCCTGCACGGGCCTCGGTGCGCTCCGCCGCCGGCCGGAGGCGCGCTGGCGCCGGACCCCCGAGGACCTGCAGGCCCTGGTGCCGTTGCAGCAGGCGCTGCTGCGGCGCGGCATCGAGCTGCTGCGTCAGGGCGGGGTCATCGCCTACGCGACCTGCTCGCCGTCGCCGTCGGAGACGCTCGACGTCATCGAGACGGTCGGGCGAGGCGTCGCGGTGCTCGAGCGCGTCGACCGCTGGTGGCCACACCGCGATGGCACCGACGCGATGTTCGTGGCCCTGCTGCGCAAGCGCTGACCCCGCCTGGGGGTGTGGCGGGGCACCACTAGGCTGCCCACCATGGGCCTCCAGATCACCCCGAGCCTGCTCAACGCCGACTTCGCGCACCTCGCCGACGAGGCCGCCCGCATCCCCGGCGCCGACTGGCTGCACATGGACGTCATGGACAACCACTTCGTGCCCAACCTGACGCTGGGGCTGCCCGTCATCGAGTCGCTCGCGAAGGCGGCACCGCAGCCGATCGACGCGCACCTGATGATCGCCGATCCTGACCGCTGGGCTCCCGCGTACGCCGAGGCCGGCGCGGGCAGCATCACGTTCCACGTCGAGGCGGCCGCGGCGCCGGTGCGCCTGGCCCGCGAGATCCGCGCCCAGGGCGCCCGTGCCTCGATGGCGCTCAAGCCGGCGACGCCCATCGATCCCTACGTGGACCTGCTGCCCGAGCTCGACATGGTGCTCGTGATGACGGTCGAGCCGGGGTTCGGCGGTCAGAAGTTCCTCGACCTGTGCCTGCCCAAGATCCGTCGCACCCGTGAGCTGATCGCGGCCAGCGGCGCTGACGTGTGGCTGCAGGTCGACGGCGGGGTGTCGCTCGAGACGATCGAGCGCTGCGCCGAGGCGGGTGCTGACGTCTTCGTCGCCGGCTCGGCGGTGTTCGGGGCCGACGACCCCGACGCGATGGTCGAGGCGTTGCGGAGCTCCGCGGCCGCGGCCTGCGGGGCCTGACCGTCTCGGTTCGTGGGCACTGGTCGGCGCCTGGAACGGGCTGAGTAGAATCTCGGAGAACGAGAAATCGCTCACAAGACTCTGGGGTCGGTGTAATTCCGAGCCGGCGGTGACAGTCCGCGACCCGTGTCCACCTGGACGCGGTTGACCTGGTGGAACTCCGGGACCGACGGTGAAAGTCCGGATGGGAAGAGTCGAGTGTCGGCGCCGTGTGCGTCGACCGTGGACGGCCGCCGTCCTCCGCCCTCCCGTCGCCCCGGAAACGGTGAGCCCGACCGGAGGTACCCATGGCGAGCGAGATCGAGCTGCAGGCGATGCGCCGCGCGATCGACGCAGCGCGTGAGCGCGGCAACTGTCTGCCCAACCCGACCGTCGGGTGCGTCGTGCTCGACGCCGACGGACGCGAGGTCGGGGTCGGAGCGACGGTCCGCAAGGGCGCGCACGCGGAGATCGAGGCGCTGGCCGCCGCCGGCGACCGTGCGAGGGGCGGCACCGCCGTCGTCACGCTCGAGCCGTGCAAGCACGTCGGCAACACCGGACCCTGCACCGAGGCCCTGATCGCAGCGGGCGTCGCGCGCGTCGTGATCGCCGAGACCGATCCGCACGCCGAGGCCGGGGGAGGTGCCGAGGTCCTGCGGGCCGCCGGTGTCGACGTCGAGACCGGTGTCCTGGCCGACGAGGCCGAGCCGCACAACCGGGCATGGCGCTTCGCCGTCGTGCACGGTCGACCCTTCGTGACGTGGAAGTACGCCGCGACGATGGACGGGCTCAGCGCCGCGCCCGACGGCTCCAGCAAGTGGATCACCGGCCCGGACGCGCGTCGCGACGTGCAGACGTTCCGCGCCCAGTGCGACGCGATCGTGGCGGGCACCGGCGCGGTGCTGGCCGACGACCCGCGTCTGACGGTGCGCGACGCCGAGGACCTGCCGCTCCCGTACGACCTGCAGCCGCTGCGCGTCGTGGTGGGCGAGACCCGCATCCCGAACTACTACCGGGTCTTCGACCGCGTCGCACCGACGCTGCTCATCCAGTCGCGCGAGCCCGACGAGGTCCTCGCGAAGCTCAGCGAGAACGGCATCAAGCACGCCTGGCTCGAAGGGGGTCCTCGCCTCGCGGGCGGCTTCTGGAAGGCCGGCCTGATCGACCGCGTGATCGGCTACATCGCGCCGTCGATGCTGGGCTCGGGCCGCGCCGCGCTCGAGGGCGAGGCGGCCACGTTGGCCGACCTGCGACCCATCGAGATCACCGACCTCAGCACGGTCGGTCACGACATCCGCATCATCGGCACCCCCGGTGCCGCTCCCAGGGAGACCTACGTCTGATGTTCACCGGACTCGTCGAGTCGATCGGCACCGTCAGCGCGATCGAGCAGCAGGGTGACGCCGTGCGTCTGACGGTGCGTGACGCCGTCGTCACCTCCGACGCCGGGCACGGCGACTCGATCGCCGTCAACGGCTGCTGCCTGACCGTCGTCGACCCCACCACCGACACCTTCACCGCCGACGTCATGGCCGAGTCGCTCGACCGCACGTCGCTCGGCGGGCTGGCCGTCGGCTCCCGCGTCAACCTCGAACGTGCCCTCGCGGCCGGGGACCGCCTCGGCGGCCACCTCGTGCAGGGTCACGTCGACGGCACCGGCCGGCTGCTGGACCGCACCCCGAGCGAGCACTGGGAGGTCCTGCGGTTCACGCTGCCGGACGACATCGCCCGGTACCTCGTCGAGAAGGGCTCGATCACGGTCCAGGGCGTCTCGCTCACCGTGGTCGACGTCGTGGACGACGACCCGGCCGCGGGCGGGTCCTGGTTCTCCGTCTCGCTCATCCCCACGACCCTCGCCGACACCACGCTCGGCGACCTCCGCCAGGGCGACCTCGTGAACCTCGAGGTCGACGTGCTGGCCAAGTACGTCGAGCGCATGCTCGGCCACCGGAAAGGACCCGAGGCGTCATGACCCAGACCCCGGACATCACCATCGCCCTCGACCCCATCGAGCGCGCCATCGACGACATCCGTGCCGGCCGCGCGGTCGTGGTCGTGGACGACGAGAACCGTGAGAACGAGGGCGACATCATCTTCGCCGCGAGCAAGGCGACGCCCGAGCTCATGGCGTTCCTGGTGCGCTACTCCAGCGGCCTGGTCTGCGCGCCCATCACCGGCGAGATCCTCGACCGCCTCGCGATCCCGCTCATGACCCCGCACAACCGCGACCGGCTGCGCACGGCGTACACGGTCTCGATCGACGCCCGTGACGGCGTGACGACCGGCATCTCGGCGTCCGACCGCGCGCGCACGTGCCGCGTGCTCGCCGACTCCGCGACGGAGCCCTTCGAGATCACGCAGCCGGGCCACATCGTCCCGCTGCGCGCCAAGCCCGGGGGAGTGCTGGAGCGTCCCGGCCACACGGAGGCCGCGGTCGACCTGGCCCGCCTGGCCGGTCTGACGCCGGCCGGCGTGATCGGTGAGGTCATGAACGACGACGGCACGCTCAAGCGTCTGCCGCAGCTGCGGGAGTTCGCCGACGAGCACGGGCTGGCCCTGGTCTCGATCGAGGACCTGCAGATCCACCTGCGCCGCGAGGAGCAGCAGGTCGAGCGTCTCGCGAGCACGCAGCTGCCCACCGAGTTCGGCACGTTCCAGGCTCTCGGCTACCGCGACCGCATCGACGGCGCCGAGCACATCGCGCTCGTGCACGGCGAGGTCGGCAACCTCGCCGGCGCCGGCCACGAGAACGTCGAGGACGTGCTGGTCCGGGTGCACAGCGAGTGCCTCACGGGCGACGTCTTCGGCTCGCAGCGCTGCGACTGCGGTCCGCAGCTGCAGGCCTCGTTCGCGGCGCTGACCGACGAGGGCGCCGGCGTCGTGGTCTACCTGCGTGGCCACGAGGGTCGGGGCATCGGGCTGCTGCACAAGCTGCAGGCCTACGAGCTGCAGGAGCGCGGCCGCGACACGGTCGACGCGAACCTCGAGCTCGGCTTCGGCGAGGACGAGCGCGACTACGCCGCGGCCGCCCAGATCCTGCGCGACCTCGGCATCGGGTCGGTCCGCCTGCTGACCAACAACCCGGAGAAGTCCGCGGCCCTCGAGCGCTACGGCGTCAAGGTGTCCGGGCGCATCCCCGTGCACATCGCCCCGACCGAGCACAACCTGCGGTACCTCACGACCAAGGCCGAGCGGATGGGTCACGACCTGCCGCTCCCCATCGCGACGACCGAGGAGGCCTGATCGTGGCCGGACACGGAGCACCTTCCCTCGCGGTCGACGGCAGCGACGCTCGCGTCGCGATCGTCGCGTCGCTGTGGCACACCGAGGTCATGGACGGCCTGATCGCCGGCGCGCAGACCGCCCTCGCCGAGGCGGGCGTGACCGAGGTCGAGCTGATCCGCGTGCCCGGCTCCTTCGAGCTCCCGCTCGTCTCGCAGGGGGCGGCCGTGGCCGGCTTCGACGCCGTCGTGGCGCTCGGCGTCATCATCCGCGGCGGCACCCCGCACTTCGAGTTCGTCTCGACCGCGGCGACCGACGGGCTGACCCGCGTCGCGCTCGACACGGGCGTGCCGGTCGGATTCGGCCTGCTCACGTGCGACGACGACCAGCAGGCCCTCGACCGAGCCGGTCTCCCGGGCAGTCGCGAGGACAAGGGCCGTGAGGCGGCCGAGGCCGCGCTGGGTGCGTGGCAGGTGCTGCGCGGGCTCGTCTCGACCGCCCCCTAGACTGGGGGCGCCATGAAGACGTTCGACGAGCTGTTCGCGGAGCTCAGCCACAAGGCCACGACCCGCCCCGAGGGCTCGCGCACCGTCGCCGAGCTCGACGCCGGCGTGCACACGATCGGCAAGAAGCTCGTCGAGGAGGCCGCCGAGTCGTGGATGGCTGCCGAGCACGAGGACGCCGCCCGGGCCGCCGAGGAGATCAGCCAGCTGCTGTACCACGCGCAGGTCATGATGATTGCGAAGGGCATCTCGCTGGACGACGTGTACGCGCATCTGTGAGGGGGAGACCCCCGATGCCGATGCCGCACGTCACCCCCACCGAAAAGAGTTCACCCATGCTGAAGGTCGCCGTTCCCAACAAGGGATCGCTGGCCGAGTCCGCCGCGCTGATGCTGGCCGAGGCGGGCTACCGCCAGCGCCGCAACGCCAAGGACCTGGTCTGCGTCGACGCCGAGAACGACGTCGAGTTCTTCTACCTCCGCCCGCGTGACATCGCGATCTACGTCGGCGAGGGCACCCTCGACATCGGCGTGACGGGCCGCGACCTGCTGCTCGACTCCGGGGCCAAGGCCGACGAGGTCATGGCCCTCGGGTTCGCCGCCTCCACCTTCCGCTTCGCCGCGCCCGAGGGGGGCATCGACACCGTCGAGGACCTCCAGGGTCGGCGCATCGCGACCTCGTACCGCGGCATCGTCCAGGCCCACCTGGCCGAGCGCGGCATCGAGGCCTCGGTCGTGCGGCTCGACGGGGCCGTCGAGTCCTCCATCCGTCTCGGCGTCGCCGACGCGATCGCCGACGTCGTCGAGACCGGCACCACGTTGCGCCAGGCGGGCTTGCGGGTCTTCGGTGACCCGATCCTCGACTCCGAGGCGGTGCTCGCGCGTCGGTCCGGGTCGGACGACCCCGCTGGTTTCGACGTCTTCAAGCGGCGCCTCGACAGCGTCCTGGTCGCCCGCTCCTACGTGATGATGGACTACGACATCCGCACCGAGCAGGTCGAGCAGGCGGTCACCCTCACGCCCGGCATCGAGTCGCCGACCGTGTCACCGCTGCACAGCGAGGGCTGGTCGGCGGTGCGCTCGATGGTCCCGCGCGACCGTGCGCAGCGCGTGATGGACGACCTCTACGCGCTGGGTGCCCGCGGCATCCTCGTCACCGACATCCTCGCGTGCAGGATCTGACGCCCATGACGACCGACGACCGACTCGTGGTCCGCCCGCAGGGCCCCCGCATCGTCGCTTACGGCGTGGCGGTGCTGATGATCGTCTGCATCGTCGCGATCGGGCGCGCGCTTCCGGACTACGTCTACTTCTCGCTCTCGGAGAAGATCACGATGTGGATCCTGCTCCTGGCGGTGCTCGCCCTGCTGCACGGTGTCGGACGCAGCAGCGTCAAGGCTGACGCGGAGGGCATCGACGTCCTGAACGGCTACCGCCGTCACCACCTGACGTGGGACCAGGTCGAGGGCATCTCGATGAAGTCGGGCGCGCCGTGGGCCACCCTCGTCACGAAGGACGACGACCGCGTGATCCTGTTCGCGATCCAGTCGTCCGACGGCGACGGCCGCGAGGTCATCACCCAGCTGCGCGCCTGGGCGGCATGAGTCACGACCGCTCGCTGGCCGAGCCGGCGTTCCCCGGCGACGACGGCCAGGTCGATCCGGCGCTCCGTCCCGCGCTCGGCGACCGCGACGCGCTGCTGGCGCTGCTCGGCAAGGCGCGTGTCTTCGTGCCGATCGTGGCGGTGCTGGGGGAGCGGGCGGCGGAAGGCCCCGGCGGGGGTGCCGGGCCCCGGGCGGCAGAAGGCAGCGACAAGAACGCCGACATGGCGGCGGTGCTGATGACCGGAGCCGACGGTCGGCAGGCGCTGCTCGCGTTCACGAGCGTCGCGGCGATGGAGGCCTGGAACCCGCAGTCGCGTCCCGTCCCGGTGCACGGGCAGGCAGCGGCCCAGTCGGCGCTCGCGGAGGGTGCGTCGGCGATCGTGCTCGACCTCGGCCAGCCCCACTGGCAGGTCGTCGAGACCGACGACCTGCAGCACCTCGCGGTGGGCGACGTCCTGGCCCGCACCGCCGCCGGCACGGCGTGGGTCCGCCCCCAGGCCTGAGCTCCTAGCCGCGCAGCGGGACGGTGATGTGGACGACCTCGTCGCGGCGCTCGACCCGCGCGACGAATCCCGCGCTCCCCACCGACCGCAGCAGGGCGTCGTTCGATCCGGCCGAGAGGAACGTGAGCGCCTCGGAGTGCGCCGCGCGAGCGGCGGCCGCGGCCTGACGGACCAGCATCGTGCCGATGCCGCGGTGCGCCCAGGCGTCCTCCACCAGCACCTGGGCGGTCCAGCGGGGCTCACCCGGCTCCAGCACGGCGTGTCCCACGACGTCGAGCCCGGCCTGGGCCACGAGCGCCACCCCCTGCTCCGGCACGACGAGCCGTCGCGCGAGCCGCGTGGTCATCGGCATCCGCAGCGGGGTCTGGTAGCGCGCGTAGAGGGTCTCGACGCTGCACCGGCTGTGCAGCGCCGCGACCGCGTCGATGTCGGCGAGCGTCGCCTCGCGCACGAGCGGGATCGGATGGGTCGTCGACGGCGCGATGAGCGGCAGGTCGGCTCCGGCGTCGCTGACGAGCGAGAGCAGGGCCTGCGCCCGGGAGCGCTCCGCGGGGGTGAAGGGCACCGCGCGGCTGATGCGCAGCGTCGTGCCACCGCGCCGCACCAGGTCCAGCACGTCGTGACCGGCGTAGTCGGCGACGTCCGGCGGCTCCGTGGCGAGCAGCTCGCGCAGGACCTCCTCGACGTCGCGCCCCTCCTCGAGCACCTGGTGCACAGCCTCGAGGTAGCGGGTCGGGGCGTCGACGATGACCCCGTCGTCGATCCGCGTCACCGCGACGTCGGTGCCGCCGGCCTGGGCGAAGACCTCGGCCACCGCCACCTCGTCGAGCGGGCCGTCGACCACGAACTCGTCCGTGACGCGGTCGGCGATCCCGAAGACCTGCATCGAGACGATGTTCAGGCCGGCGCGTCCGCAGGCCTGCGCGACCTCAGCCAGGATGCCGGGTCGGTCGTCGAGGGTCGTGCGTACGCGCCAGGGCATGGGACCATCGTGCGTCACGGGTGTTTCGCGTCGGCGACACCGGTGTCACGGCTCTGTGAGCCCGCCGCGAGCAGACCGCATTTTGTGCGGGAAGCATGGGCGCTGCTACGCTGTTGCACTGAAGTGGAGGCCATCTCCCACCTGCAGGGCTCACCGTCCTGGGGTTCGGCCGGATCCGTCCGGCCCACGACCCGTGTCGTGCACCGCTACGGCGGTGGCGCTGCGCGTCCCCTGGTGGCCTCCGTTTCTGACGGGGGCCTTTTGTTTTCGGGCCCTCACCACGACCCCCAGGAGGACCCATCACCACCGAGCTTCGCGTCAACGACCGCATCCGCGTACCGGAGGTCCGGCTCGTCGGACCCGGCGGAGAGCAGGTGGGCATCGTCCGTATCGAGGATGCCCTGCGACTGGCCGCCGAGAGCGACCTCGACCTCGTCGAGGTCGCGCCGACCGCGCGTCCGCCCGTCTGCCGTCTCATGGACTACGGCAAGTTCAAGTACGAGGCAGCCCAGAAGGCTCGCGAGTCGCGGCGCAACCAGACGAACACCGTCATCAAGGAGATGAAGCTCCGGCCCAAGATCGACGCGCACGACTACGACACCAAGAAGGGTCACGTCGTGCGCTTCCTCAAGGCCGGCGACAAGGTCAAGATCACGATCATGTTCCGTGGTCGTGAGCAGCACCGCCCCGAGCTGGGCTACCGCCTGCTCCAGCGGCTCGCCGCCGACGTCGAGGACCTGGGCTTCATCGAGAGCAACGCGCGCCAGGACGGCCGCAACATGACGATGGTGCTCGGCCCCCTGAAGAAGAAGTCCGAGGCCCAGGCCGAGGTCAAGGCCGAGAAGGCCAAGGTCACGGCGGAGCGGACCGCGCAGAAGGAGGCCGACGAGGCCTTCGAGAAGGCGCACCGCGAGCAGGCCCAGGAGACCGCAACACCCAAGAAGCCCCGTCGACGTTCCGAGAACCTCGACCCAGACATGGAGGCATAGTGCCGAAGTTCAAGCCCCACTCGGGAATGAAGAAGCGCGTCAAGATCACCGGCAAGGGCAAGCTCCGCCGCGAGCAGACCAACCGCCGTCACCTCTTGGAGTACAAGTCCTCGACCCGGACCCGTCGCCTCGCCGGCACGACCGACGTGTCGAAGGCCGACACCAAGAAGGTCAAGAAGCTGCTCGGTCTCTGACCGCTCGCTCGTCCCCACACCCCCCGTTTTAAGGAGTTCCAGATGGCACGCGTCAAGCGTTCTGTCAACGCACAGAAGAAGCGCCGCGAGACCCTCGAGCGCGCTTCGGGCTACCGCGGTCAGCGGTCGCGCCTGTACCGCAAGGCCAAGGAGCAGGTCACTCACTCCCTGGTCTACAACTACCGCGACCGCAAGGCGCGGAAGGGCGACTTCCGTCGCCTCTGGATCCAGCGCATCAACGCTGCGGTCCGTGCCGAGGGCATGACCTACAACCGCTTCATCCAGGGCCTCAAGGCCGCGGAGCTCGAGGTCGACCGCAAGAACCTGGCCGAGCTCGCCGTGAGCGACCCGGCTGCGTTCAGCGCGCTCGTCAAGCTGGCCAAGGACAGCCTGCCGGCCGACGTCAACGCCCCCAAGGACGACGCCGTCGCCTGACGCGACCGTCGAACCTGCACCCGTGGCGAGCCCTGAGCCGTCCCACGCACTGACCCCGCAGAGCGGGCGCGTGAGACATGCTCGGCGGCTCGCTACTCGTGCGTTCCGGGCCAAGGTCGGCGAGTTCGTCGCCGAGGGCCCTCAGGCCGTGCGTGAGGCGGTCGCCGCGGGCGTCGTGCTCGAGGTGTTCGCCACCGCGGAGGCCACCGAGCGCTACGCCGACATCGTCGCGGCCTCACCCGACTGGCAGGTCGTGAGCGAGGACGTCGTCGCCGAGGTCGCCGACGCGGTGGCGCCGCAGGGCATGGTCGCCCGGTGCCGCAGCGTGGTGCGCGACCTGCAGGGCACCGACCTGGCCGGGGCGCGCCTGGTCGTGGTGTGCGCCGACGTGCGCGACCCGGGCAACGCCGGCGCCGTCATCCGGTGCGCCGATGCCGTGGGCGCCGATGCCGTGCTTCTCGCCGGCGACTGCGTCGACCCGCTCGGCCCCAAGGTCGTGCGGTCGACCGCGGGCAGCCTGTTCCACCTGCCGGTCGTCGTGGAGCGCGACGTCGCCACGGCCCTCGACGCCGTGCGCGCCGCGGGGCTGAGGGTCCTGGCAGCCGACGGTGGGGGAGACGCGGGCCTGTTCGACGCCGATCTCGACCTGGCGGCCCCGACGGCCTGGCTGCTCGGCAACGAGGCCTGGGGGCTGCCCCCGGAGCGCCGAGCGCTGGCCGACACGGTCGTGTCGATCCCGATCTTCGGGCAGGCCGAGAGCCTCAACCTGGCCACGGCCGCCGCCGTCTGCCTGTACGCGAGCGCTCGCGCTCAGCGGGCGTAGGTCTCCGGCCGGGTTAGGGTCAGTCCGTGGGCCACGACGACTTCGCCGACTTCCCGGACGGCCTCATCGTGGCCGGTCCGGACGGACGGGTCACGTACGTCAACGAGCGGGTGCGCAAGCTGGCCCGCGCTCACGGCGACGAGATGATCGGCATGCCGCTCGACGACGCCCTGCCGTTCGACGACCTCAACGGGCACACGTGGATGGCGAGCATGAGGCCCTACGACGGCCTCAACACCCGCACCGCGATCTCCGAGCAGTCCTGGTACTCGCCGCGCGGCTCCGAGTACTTGATCACCGCGTCGCTGCAGCGTGATCGTCCCGCCGGGCCGGTGCAGCAGGTCGTCGTCGGCATCCGCAGCGCCCGCGCCCGCAACCAGCGCGACCGCGAGCGCTCCGACCTGGTCGCGACCGTCGCGCACGAGCTCCGCTCTCCGTTGACGGGCATCAAGGGCTTCACCGCGACGCTCCTCAGCAAGTGGGACCGCTTCACCGACGAGCAGCGTCAGTTCATGCTCGAGACGGTCGACGCCGACGCCGACCGCCTCACGAGGCTCATCACCGAGCTGCTCGACGCGGCCCGCATCGACTCCGGACGCCTGACCCTGAAGCGGGGGCCGGTGCGGCTGGACGAGCTCGTCGACCGCGTCCTGCGCAGCGTGTCTGCAGCGGGCAGCGAGCCGTCGTGGGCCACCGCGATCTCCCCGGTCGAGGTCGTGTGGGGCGACGCCGACCGCATCGTGCAGGTCATGACGAACCTCGTCGAGAACGCGATGCGCCACGGCCACGGCCTGCGCCGCGTCGAGGTCGGCGAGGCCAAGCGCGACGGCGAGGCCGGGGTGCGGGTCCGTCTGGTCGACCAGGGGCCCGGCATCCCCGAGGAGTCGCGCCAGCGGGTCTTCAGCCGGTTCTGGAAGGCCGGACCCGGTGCGGGCAGCGGTCTCGGCATGTACATCGTCGGTGGCATCGTGACCCAGCACGGCGGTGTGGTGACGATCGACGACGCCGACGGCGGGGGAGCGCAGATCGACGTGTGGCTGCCCGTCAACGAGCCCGACGCCCTCACCGACTGAGCCGTCGCGGCCGGTCGGCCCGTCGCCACTAGACTCGACTTCCGTGTCCGCACCGAACTCCGACTACGACCCCGTCGAGGTCACGCCCCTGCACCCCGACGAGGTCGCCCGCGTCACCCGCGAGGCCCTCGAGGCCGTCGCTGCGGCGTCGACGCTGGCCGACCTCAAGCAGGCCCGGCTCGACCACGCCGGCGACCGGTCGCCCCTGGCGCTCGCGAACCGCGAGATCGGCGCGCTGCCGCCCCAGGCGCGCAAGGAGGCCGGCCAGCGCATCGGTCAGGCCCGAGGCGAGGTGAACCGCGCCGTCGCGGCGCGGACCGAGGAGCTCGAGGCGGTCGAGTCGGCCGCGCAGCTCGCGGCCGAGACGGTCGACGTGACGCTGCCGGTCGACCGGGAGGTCGTGGGCGCGCGTCACCCCATCACGACGATCCAGGAGCTCGTGGGCGACATCTTCGTCGCGATGGGCTGGGAGGTCGCCGAGGGGCCGGAGGTCGAGGCCGAGTGGCTCAACTTCGACGCGATGAACCTCGGGCCCGATCACCCGGCACGCACGATGCAGGACACCTTCTGGGTCGCGGCCGAGGACGACGCCCCGGAGGGCTCCGGCAAGGTCCTGCGCACGCACACGTCGCCCGTGCAGGCCCGCTCCATGCTGACGCGCACGCCCCCGATCTACGTCGTGTGCCCCGGGCGGGTCTACCGCACCGACGAGGCCGACGCGACGCACATGCCGGTCTTCCACCAGGTCGAGGGCCTCGCGATCGACGAGGGCCTGTCGATGGCGCACCTCAAGGGCACGCTCGACCACTTCGCCCAGGCCGTCTACGGCGACGGCATGACCACACGGTTCCGTCCGTCCTACTTCCCGTTCACCGAGCCGAGCGCCGAGGTCGACCTGCTCTGCTACGTCTGCCACAACGACCCGGCCCAGGTCGGCTCCTGCCGCACGTGCGGCGGCGAGGGCTGGATCGAGTGGGGCGGCTGCGGCGTCGTGAACCCGCGCGTGCTGGTCGCGTGCGGCGTCGACCCCGAGCGGTACTCGGGCTTCGCCTTCGGCATGGGCCTGGACCGCACGGTCACGAGCCGTTACGACATCGCCGACCTGCGTGACCTCTGGGACGGCGACGTCCGTTTCACCGAGCCGTTCGGAGTTGGTCTCTGATGCGCGTGCCCGTCGAGTGGCTTCGCACTCTCGTCGACCTGCCGGCCGAGGTCACGACCGAGCAGCTGGCCGACCGCCTGACGATGTACGACCTCAAGCTCGAGGAGATCATCGGCGGCGGCATCTCCGGCCCGCTGACGGTCGGTCGCGTGCTCGCGATCTCGCCCGAGCAGCAGAAGAACGGCAAGACCATCAACTGGTGCCGGGTCGACGTCGGGGCGCAGAACGAGGCGTCGGTGCCCGACGCGCCGGGCGAGGACGTGCCCTCCCGCGGCATCGTCTGCGGTGCGCACAACTTCGCCGTGGGCGACCTCGTCGTCGTGTCGCTGCCCGGCACGTTCCTTCCCGAGCTCGGCTTCGAGATCGGCTCGCGCAAGACCTACGGCCACGTGTCGGACGGCATGATCTGCTCGACCACGGAGCTGGGGCTTCCCGACGACGAGACCAGCGCGGCCGGCATCCTCGTGCTCGAGCCCGGGTCCGCGGAGCCGGGCGACTCGGCGACCGAGCTGCTCGGGCTCGCCGACCAGACGCTCGACCTCGAGGTCAACCCCGACCGCGCGTACGCCCTCAGCCTGCGCGGTGTCGCTCGCGACACGGCCCTGGCGTTCGACCTGCCGTTCTCCGACCCGGCCGACGCGGTCACGCTGCCGGTCGGCGAGGGCGGGTACCCCGTGCGGGTGGAGGACCCGGAGGGGTGTCCGGTGTTCACGACGGTCGTCGTCACCGGCATCGACCCCACGCGCACGGCGCCCGACTGGATGGTCCGGCGCATCACGCAGGCCGGCATGCGGTCGATCTCGCTGACGGTCGACATCAGCAACTACGTCATGCTCGAGCTCGGCCAGCCGAACCACTGCTACGACCGCGCGAAGGTCAGTGGCGACATCGTCGTGCGCCGGGCCGCGGCGGGGGAGACGGTCACGACGCTCGACGACGTGAAGCGCACGCTGACGCCCGAGGACCTCGTGATCGTCGACGACTCCGGCATCATCGGCCTCGCGGGGGTCATGGGCGGAGCCTCGACCGAGATCGGCCCCGAGACGACCGACGTCGTCGTGGAGGCCGCGTTCTGGGACCCGGTCACGATCTTCCGCGGCGAGCGGCGGCACAAGCTGCCGTCGGAGGCCGCGAAGCGCTACGAGCGCGGGGTCGACCCCGCACTGACGCTCGCCGGTGCCGCCCGGGTGGCCGAGCTGCTCGCCGAGCTGGGCGGCGGCACGGTCGAGCCCGGCGCCACCCACGTCGGCGCGGTGCCCGCGTCGGTGCCCGTGTCGTTCGCCGTCGACCTGCCGACGCGCATCTCGGGCGTCGACATCACGCCGGACTTCGCGCGCGACGTGTTCGAGCGCAACGGCTGCGCCGTGCAGGTGGACGGCGAGACGTTCACGGTCACGCCTCCCACCTGGCGCTTCGACCTCAACGACCCCTACGACTTCGTCGAGGAGGCACTCCGCTCGGCCGGGTACGACACTGTTCCGTCGGTGCTGCCCACGCCCACCGGAGGACGCGGGCTGTCCCGCAACCAGGTGCTGCGGCGACGCGTCGGTCACGTGCTGGCGGGTGCCGGTCTGACCGAGGTCACGACGTTGCCCTTCGTGGGTCCGGCCGACCTCGACCGCCTGGGCCTGCCGGCCGACGACGAGCGACGTCGTCAGGTGCTGCTCGCCAACCCGCTGTCCGCCGAGGAGCCGGGGCTCACGACCACGTTGCTCGTGGGTCTGCTGCGCGCGGCCTCGCTCAACGTGAGCCGCGGCCACGACGTCGTCGAGATCACCGAGATCGGCCGTGTCTTCCTGCCGTCACCGGATGCTGCGGCGGCGCCGATCTACGGCGTCGACCGGCGTCCGACGCCCGAGGAGATCGCGGCGCTCGACGCGGCGCTGCCCTACCAGCCCCAGCACGTGGGCGCGGTCCTGGTCGGCGAGCGTGAGCGCTCGGGCTGGGACGGGCCGGGGCGCGCCGTCGCATGGTCGGACGCGGTCGCCATCGCGCGCCGTGTGGCCGGGACGCTGCACGTCGAGGTGCAGGTGCGGGCGGCGCAGGTCGCCCCGTTCCACCCCGGCCGGTGCGCCGAGCTCGTGCTCGCCGACGGATCCGTCGTGGGTCACGCCGGCGAGCTGCACCCCGCGGTGGCGGCCGAGCACGGACTGCCCGGTCGGGTCGGCGTGCTGGAGATCGACCTCGACCAGCTGCTGGCGGCCTCGCCCGCGATCGGCCCGAAGCCGTCGTTCTCGGCGTTCCCCGTCGCCAAGGAGGACCTGGCGTTCCTCGTCGCGACCGAGGTCGAGGCCGAGGCGCTCCGGTCGACGCTGGCCGGTGCGAGCGAGCTGATCGAGTCGGTGCGCCTGTTCGACGTCTACACCGGCGACCAGGTGCCGGAGGGCCAGCGCTCGCTCGCGTTCTCGCTGCGCCTGCGCGCCCCGGACCGCACGCTGACCGACGCAGACATCAAGGCGGCCCGCGACGCCGCCGTCCAGGCCGCCGCCACCCACCACTCCGCCACGCTCCGCTAATCACCCCTCGCACCCCTTACCGCTCGCGAGAGACTTTGTTCGTGGTCACGAGAGAGTTTGTTGCCTCCTGACCACAGACAAGCTCTCTCGCGAGGGGTAACAAAGTCTCTCGCGAGCGGTATGCCTGCGGGGTGGCGTCGGGTCGTTGTGGAGTGATGCAGGACAGGCGCATGCTGCTTGCGACATCCACGACGCATGAGGGCGGACGCCATGAAGCGACAACGGAAAAGCCAGCTAGTTGGCTCGATCGTGATACTTATCAGTAGCGTCATGGTGGTGGTCGCTCCGGCCGTCGCTGCGACACCGCCCGAGCCGGAGCCCGCTTCGGTCGCCAACCCTGAAGTCCTCGACGAGCGCGTGCAAGAACCGGTCCCGCTCGCCTCCTCGCCGGTGCGGGACTCCATCTCCGCGGACAGGTCGTCCTTGGAGACGGCGGGAGCGACGACGTGGCCATCGGCCTCCCGGTCGAGGGCCCCTTGCGGCTCGAGGATGGCAGGTACGTCACGGACGACCCGGCCTCCGGCGTGAGCCTCTCGGTAAGCCCGCTGAGCGATGGCGTCCAGATCGTGGTCGAGGTGGCCGCGTCAGATGCGCCGACCGAGTTCCAGTTCACCTTCGCCTCCGAAGGCGGAGTGCTGCCGACCCTGCTGAACTCGGGCGAGGTCGCGCTGACCAGCGAGTCGGGGCGGGACCTGGGTCTCATCGAGGCGCCTTGGGCCTACGACGCAAATGGCGCCGCCGTCCCCACCCACTTCGAGGTGCGGGGCAGCTCCGTCATCCAGGTCGTCGACCACACGAGCGGCGACTACGCCTACCCGATCACGGCCGACCCGTCGATCAAGAACTGCAACCTCTACACGGCGACGTGTGTGACGTTCTCCAAGGGGGAGGTCCGAAACATTGCTGGACTGTCAGGGGTCTCAGCGGTGACGAAGGCGATCTGCGCCATCGTCCCGAACCCTGCACTCAAGGTGGGGTGCGCTGTGGTGCTGAGACCTGTGGTGAACTCCGTGAAGTCGACGTTCAACATGGGCTCCTCGCAGGGGAAGTGCGTGGAGCTCAAGTTCAATCGCATCCCCCCGGCGGTCAACGCTCTGATCGGTTGGAAGGTGGTCTCGTGCTGACGCGAATCTCCAGGTCGTCTGCGTGGCGGACGAAGTCATGGTGTGAGGGAGGTGCAGTTCGTGGGCGCGGTTGAGGTGATCGGCAGGTCGCTGTCGAGGCGGACTTCCCGCATCCAGTTGGAGCTGCTTGCACTGGTGGTTGTCGGCGTGGTGGGTCTCCTGGCCTTCGACGGTCGAGCAACCCTCTGGGTCCTCGTTGTCTCGACCGCGATCGGTGCTGCGATTCTTGAGATCGACGGTTGGTGGGGCTCAAGTCATCCCGTCCCCGATCGATCCGACGTTGTCTGGCATCGGCGTTATCGACGGGGTCGTGTGGCTCTGAGTGCCAGTATCGTCGCGCTCGTGTTCGCCATGGCGTGGCTCGTCGACGACGGCGTCGGACCGTGGGGCGACCTCGTGTGGGTCTGGAGTGCGGTGATGCTGGTCATCGTCGGGGAGCGCGTGCTCCAGCGGCGACTGGGATCGGCCGCCGTTTGACCTGGCGCGGCATCGGGGTGGCGGGCAGTCCCGCCACCCCGGCCGGTGTGCCGAACTCGTTGCCCCTCGCGAGAGACCTTGTTCGTGGTCACGAGAGAGTTTGTTGTCTCCTGACCACAGACAAGCTCTCTCGCGAGGGGCAACAAAGTCTCTCGCGAGCGGTACGCCTGCGGGGTGGTGGCGGGTTCATGGGTGTTCCGCCGGCCGTCTACGCGGTGGTCGGCTGGAAGGTGGTCTCATGCTGAAGACTCGGCTCCTCGAATGTGCCGCCGTCTTCAGCATCGTCGTGCTCACAGCCCTGGTGGGATTCTTCGTGATGCCGAAGGGCTACGGTTTCTGGTCGGGAATGGGGCTCTCCGGCGCAGCGGTCCTGGCGGCGTCGGTCTCTGTCTCCTGGTTGCGTCGACGAGGGGGCGGGCCGAAAAGCTGACGGCGGGGAGGTGACTGTCTGACGGAAGAACCCCGACTGCAAGGTCTTGCATGGGTGTGCAAGAATGTGAGGCATGTCCAAGGTACTCACGTCATTGCCCGTCGGCGAGCGGGTCGGCATCGCCTTCTCCGGAGGTCTCGACACCTCGGTGGCGGTCGCGTGGATGCGCGACAAGGGAGCCGTGCCCTGCACCTACACCGCCGACATCGGCCAGTACGACGAGCCGGACATCTCCGGCATCCCGGGACGCGCGATGCAGTACGGCGCCGAGCTGGCGCGGGCGATCGACATCAAGAAGCCGCTCGTCGACGAGGGCCTGGCCGCGTTGGCGTGCGGCGCCTTCCACATTCGCTCCGGCGGCCGCACCTACTTCAACACGACGCCGCTCGGCCGCGCCGTCACCGGCACGCTCCTCGTGCGGGCCATGCACGAGGACGGCGTCGACATCTGGGGCGACGGCTCCACCTTCAAGGGCAACGACATCGAGCGGTTCTACCGCTACGGCCTCCTGGCCAACCCCGCGCTGCGCATCTACAAGCCGTGGCTCGACGCCGACTTCGTCAGCGAGCTCGGTGGCCGCACCGAGATGAGCCAGTGGCTCACCGAGCGGAACCTGCCGTACCGCGACAGCCAGGAGAAGGCGTACTCGACGGACGCCAACATCTGGGGCGCGACGCACGAGGCCAAGACGCTGGAGCACCTCGACGTCTCGCTCGAGACCGTCGAGCCGATCATGGGCGTCAAGTTCTGGGACCCGTCGGTCGACATCGACACCGAGGACGTCACGATCACCTTCCAGGCCGGCCGCCCGGTCGCGATCAACGGCAACACCTTCGAGGGCGACGCCGTGGCCCTGGTCCACGAGGCCAACACGATCGGCGGCCGTCACGGCCTCGGCATGTCCGACCAGATCGAGAACCGCATCATCGAGGCCAAGAGCCGCGGCATCTACGAGGCGCCGGCCATGGCTCTGCTGCACATCGCCTACGAGCGGCTCGTGAACGCGATCCACAACGAGGACACGATCGCCAACTTCCACCAGCACGGTCGCCGCCTCGGTCGCCTGATGTACGAGGGTCGCTGGCTCGACCCGCAGGCGATGATGCTGCGCGAGTCGGTCGAGCGCTGGATCGCCTCGCTCGTCACCGGCAGCGTCACGCTGCGGATGCGGCGCGGCGAGGACTACTCGATCCTCGACACCCAGGGCGAGAACTTCTCGTACCACCCCGACAAGCTCTCCATGGAGCGCACCGACAACGCCGTGTTCGGTCCGACCGACCGCATCGGCCAGCTGACGATGCGCAACCTCGACATCGCGGACTCGCGGGCCAAGCTCGAGATGTACGCCGAGCAGCCGCTCGACCAGGGCCAGGTGCTCGTCGAGAACGGCACGCTGTTCGGCGAGCTCCCGGCCGGCGGTGCCGTCCGCATCGAGGCGAACCCGGCCGCGACCGCCGAGGCCGACCAGGCCCTCGACGCCGCCGCCATGGAGCTCGGCGCCGACTGAGCGCACACACCCACCACTTCTGCAAGGGTTGAGAACATGAGCACCACGTACACCGTCGCCGTCGCCGGCGCGAGTGGGTACGCCGGCGGCGAGGTCCTGCGCCTCCTCCTCCAGCACCCCCACGTCCGCATCGGCGCCCTCACCGCTGCCTCGAGCGCCGGATCGCGCCTGGTCGAGCACCAGCCGCACCTCGTCGCCCTGCACGACCGCGTGATCGAGGCGACGACGCCCGAGACCCTCGCGGGTCACGACGTCGTCTTCCTCGGACTGCCGCACGGGGAGTCCGGCAAGGTCGCGGCCGCGCTGGGTCCCGACACGCTCGTGATCGACTGCGGAGCCGACCACCGGCTCGAGAACGCCGCCGACTGGGTCGAGTACTACGGCAGCGAGCACGCCGGCACCTGGCCCTACGGACTGCCCGAGCTGTTCACGGGCGACGGGGTCACGCAGCGCGCGGCGCTGGCCGACGTCTCGCGCATCGCCGTGCCGGGCTGCAACGTCACCGCGGTGACGCTCGGGCTCCAGCCGGCGGTCGCGGCCGGCCTGGTCGAGAGCACCGACATCGTCGCGGTCCTCGCGAACGGCTACTCCGGCGCGGGCAAGGCGGCCAAGCCGCACCTGCTGGCGTCCGAGGGCCTCGGGTCCGCCGTGCCGTACGCGGTCGGCGGGTCCCACCGGCACATCCCCGAGATCGTGCAGAACCTCACCCGTGCCGGTGCTGCTGAGGTCAGCCTGTCGTTCACGCCGACCCTCGTGCCGATGTCCCGCGGCATCCTCGCCACGGCCACGGCGCGCCTGCGTCCCGGCACCGATGTGGCGGCCGTGCGGGAGGCGTACGTCAAGGCGTACGACGCCGAGCCGTTCATCCACCTGCTGCCGGAGGGCGTCTGGCCCACGACGGCCGCGACCCTCGGCTCGAACCAGGTCCACCTGCAGGTCGCCGTCGACGAGAAGGTCGGCCGCCTCGTGACCGTCACGGCGATCGACAACCTGGTCAAGGGCACCGCCGGCGGTGCCATCCAGTCCATGAACCTCGCCCTGGGTCTCCCCGAGACCACGGGCCTCCCGACCGAAGGCGTGGCCCCATGAGCGTGACTGCACCCCTCGGCTTCCGCGCGTCCGGCGTCACCGCGGGACTCAAGACCAGCGGCGCGCCCGACGTCGCCCTCGTGGTCAACGACGGACCGATCTCCTCGGCCGCGGCCGTCTTCACGTCCAACCGCTGCAAGGCGAACCCGGTGCTGTGGAGCGAGCAGGCCATCACGACGGGCAGCGCCCGGGCCGTGGTGCTCAACTCCGGCGGCGCGAACTGCTACACCGGTGCGGAGGGCTTCCAGATCGTCCACGCGACGGCCGAGCTCGCCGGAGAGCTCCTGAGCGTCGGTCCGATCGACGTCCAGGTCTGCTCGACGGGCCTCATCGGTCTGCTCAACGACCGTGACGACCTGCTCGGTGGCGTGCGGGAGGCCGCGTCCGCGCTGAGTGGCGACGGGGGAGCGGCGGCCGCGACGGCGATCATGACGACCGACACGGTCAGCAAGCAGGCCGTGCGCACGTCGTCGGTCGGGGGAGCCTCGTACTCCATCGGCGCCATGGCGAAGGGCGCCGGCATGCTGGCCCCCGCCCTGGCGACCATGCTCGTCGTCATCACGACCGACGCCGACCTCTCGGCGACCGACCTGGACGCCGCGCTGCGCGTGGCCACGGGCCAGTCGTTCGACCGGCTCGACTCCGACGGATGCCAGTCGACCAACGACACCGTCCTCCTGATGGCCAGCGGCTCGTCCGAGGTCACGCCCGACCTCGCGGAGTTCACCGAGCAGCTGACCGAGCTGTGCCGCGACCTCGCGTTGCAGCTCCTCGCCGACGCCGAGGGCGCCGACCACGAGATCGCGATCGAGACGGTCAACGCCGCGACCGAGGAGGACGCGCTGGCCGTCGGTCGCTCGGTCGCCCGCAGCAACCTCTTCAAGTGCGCCATCTTCGGCAAGGACCCGAACTGGGGCCGCATCCTGGCCTCCGTGGGCACCACCGACGCGGCCTTCGACCCGGCCGACCTCGACGTCGCCCTGAACGGCGTCTGGGTGTGCCGCAACAGCGGCCCCGCCGAGGACCCCACCACCGTCGACCTGGAGCAGCGCTCCGTCAGCGTCACGATCGACCTCAAGGCAGGAAAGGAGGCGGCGACGATCTGGACGAACGACCTGACGCAGGCCTACGTCCACGAGAACTCCGCCTACAGCTCATGAGCGAGTACGAATCGACTCCCACCAGCACGGACGGCTCGCCCGACGAGTGGCACCCCGAGGACTGGAAGAAGGCCACCGTCAAGGCCGGCATCCTCGCCGAGGCCCTGCCGTGGCTGAAGAAGTACCACGACAAGATCCTGGTCGTGAAGTACGGCGGCAACGCCATGACGGACGACACGCTCAAGCAGGCGTTCGCCGAGGACATCGTCTTCCTGCGCCTCGCCGGCTTCAAGCCCGTCGTCGTGCACGGCGGCGGGCCGCAGATCAGCACGATGCTGGACAAGCTCGACATCCAGTCGGAGTTCCGTGGCGGCCTGCGGGTCACGACCCCCGAGACCATGGACGTCGTCCGCATGGTGCTGACGGGTCAGGTCGGACGTGAGCTCGTCGGACTGCTGAACCGCCACGGCGCGATGGCCGTCGGGCTCTCGGGCGAGGACGCCGGGCTGTTCACGGCCGAGCGCACGATGCCGCTCGTCGACGGAGTGCCGGTCGACGTGGGTCTGGTCGGCGAGGTCGTCGACGTCCGTCCCGAGGCCGTGCAGGACATCATCGACGCGGGTCGTATTCCGGTCGTGTCCAGCGTCGCGCCCGACAAGGACGGCCAGGTGCACAACGTCAACGCCGACACGGCTGCTGCCGCCCTCGCCGTGGCGCTGGGCGCCGAGAAGCTCCTGGTGCTGACCGACGTGGAGGGGCTCTACGCGAACTGGCCGAGCTCGACCGACGTGATCGGCGAGATCAGCCCGGAGGGCCTCGAGGAGCTCATCCCGACGCTCGCGAGCGGCATGATCCCCAAGATGACCGCCTGCCTCAAGGCCGTGCAGGGCGGCGTCGAGCGCGCGACCGTGATCGACGGCCGCGAGCCGCACGCCGTGCTGCTCGAGATCTTCACCGACGAGGGCGTCGGCACGCAGGTGGTGCCCGGCGCCGAGACACGCGTGCGCACGGCGCTGTACTCCACGAGCGTCGAGAAGGACCAGCCGTGAGCACGGCGGAGCGGCCGGCCGGCTGGGCCGGCACCCCCGTCACCGGGGCCGAGCTGACGGAGCGCTACCAGGGTGCCGTGATGAACACCTTCGGCGTGCCCGCGCGGGTGCTCGCGCGCGGCGAGGGCTCCACGGTGTGGGACGTCGACGGCAACCGCTACCTCGACCTGCTCGGCGGCATCGCCGTGAACTCCCTCGGACACGCCCACCCGGCGATCGTCGAGGCCGTCACGACGCAGCTGCAGACACTCGGCCACGTCTCGAACTTCTTCATCTCCGAGCCGCAGGTGCGGCTCGCGGAGAAGCTGCTGAGTCTTCTTCGGGCAGACGGTCGAGTCTTCTTCGCGAACTCGGGCGCCGAGGCCAACGAGGCCGCGTTCAAGGCGGCCCGCCGCACGGGCCGGACGAAGGTCGTCGCCACCGAGGGCAGCTTCCACGGCCGCACGATGGGTGCGCTGGCGCTGACGTCGAAGGCGCAGTACCGCGAGCCGTTCGAGCCGCTGCCCGGTCACGTGACGTTCGTGCCCTACGGCGACGTCGCGGCGCTCGAGGCAGCCGTCGACGACTCCGTCGCGGCCTTCGTCGTGGAGCCGATCCAGGGCGAGGCCGGCGTCGTCGACGCCCCCGAGGGCTACCTCCGGGCGGCGCGGGAGATCACCTCCCGCCACGGCGCCCTTCTCTGGGTCGACGAGGTGCAGACCGGTGTCGGCCGCACGGGCGACTGGTTCGCGCACACGGCGGCGGGCATCGTGCCCGACCTCGTGACGCTCGCGAAGGGCCTGGGGGGTGGCATCCCGATCGGGGCGATGATCGCCCTGGGCGACGCCGCGACGCTGCTCGGTCCCGGACAGCACGGCACGACGTTCGGCGGCAATCCCGTCGCCACCGCGGCAGCCCTCGCGGTCATCGAGACGATCGAGTCCGAGGGCCTGCTGGCCCACGTCGTCGCCCGCGGCGACCAGCTGGCCGACGGCCTGGAGCGGCACGCCCGGGTCGAGAAGGTCACGGGCCGTGGCCTGCTGCGCGGTGTCGTGCTCACGGAACCGCGGTCCGCCGACGTCGTCACCGCCGCCTACGACGCCGGCCTGATCGTCAACGCCCCGACCCCCGACCGGCTGCGGCTCGCCCCGGCTCTCGTGCTGACCGAGGACGAGGCCGCGCACGCCGTCGCCACGATCTCGGCGGTGCTCGACGAGGTGCTCGCATGACGGCCGCGGTGCGGCACCTGCTGCGCGATGACGACCTGAGCCCGGCCGAGCAGGCCGAGGTCCTGGCGCTCGCCGCCGAGCTCAAGGCCGCTCCCTACAGCCGCCGGCCGCTCGAGGGCCCGCAGACCGTGGCGGTCATGTTCGACAAGTCCTCGACCCGCACCCGCGTCTCGTTCGCCGTCGGCATCGCCGACCTGGGCGGGTCCCCGCTGGTCATGGACCGCGGCACCACCCAGGCGGGTCGGGGCGAGTCGGTGGAGGACACGGCCCGCGTCCTGGGTCGGATGGTCAGCTCGATCGTCTGGCGCACGTACCACCAGACCGACCTCGAGACGATGGCGGCGCTGTCCGGCGTGCCCGTCGTCAACGCGCTCAGCGACGACTTCCACCCGTGCCAGATCCTGGCCGACTGGCAGACCGTCATCGAGCACAAGGGAGCCCTCGCAGGTCTGCAGGTCGCCTTCGTGGGTGACGGCGCCTGCAACATGGGCCACTCCTACGTGCTGGGCGGCGCCACCGCGGGCATGCACCTGCGCATCGGGTCGCCCGCCGGCTACCAGCCCGCCGCCGACGTCGTCGCCGACGCGCAGCGGATCGCGGCCGAGACGGGTGGGTCGATCACGATCACGGACGACCCGGTCGCCGCGCTGACGGGTGCCGACGTCGTCATCACCGACACCTGGGTCTCGATGGGCCTGGAGGACACCAAGGCCGAGCGGCTCGCGGTGTTTGGCCCGTACTCGCTGACGGCGGAGGCCCTCGCCCTCGCGAAGCCCGATGCGATCGTGCTGCACTGCCTCCCGGCGTACCGGGGCCTCGAGATCGCCGCCGAGGTCATCGACGGCCCGCAGAGCGTCGTCTGGGACGAGGCCGAGAACCGCCTCCACGCCCAGAAGGCCGTCCTGACCTGGCTGCTGGAGAAGGCGCGATCGTGAGCGAGCGTCACTCATGAGCGTGCCCGACACGAAAGTGGGACGCCAGCAGCTCGTGATCGAGCTGCTGCAGCGGCATCCCGTGCGATCGCAGGGAGAGCTCGTGGCCCTGCTGGAGGAACGCGGCGTCACGGTGACGCCGTCGACCCTCTCGCGCGACCTCGTCGAGCTCGACGCGGTGCGGGTGCGTCACTCCGGGGGAGGACTCGTCTACGCGGTGCCCGCCGAGGGCGGCGACCGCACGCCCCAGCCCGCCACCGACAGCGCGGCGTCCCAGGCGCGGCTGGCCCGGATCTGCCGCGAGCTGCTGGTGAGTGCCGAGGCCTCGGCCAACCTCGTCGTGCTGCGCACGCCGCCCGGTGGCGCCCAGTACTTCGCCTCGGCCATCGACCACACGTCGATGCCCGCGATCCTCGGCACGATCGCCGGGGACGACACCGTCATGATGATCTGCCGGGACCCGTCGGGCGGCGACGACCTGGCCTCCTTCTTCACCGACCTCGCCCGTAAGGTGCCCACCGATGACTGACGACGCCACGCCGAAGAGCACCGAGATCGACACGCAGACCGGCGGAGAGGTCGAGGCCGCCGACTCGCGGCTGTGGGGTGGGCGATTCGCCAGCGGGCCCTCACCGGAGCTGACCGAGCTGTCGCGCTCGACCCACTTCGACTGGCGCCTCGCGCCGTACGACCTCGCCGGTTCCCGGTCGCATGCCCGGGTCCTGCACGCTGCGGGGCTCCTGACCGCCGACGACCTCACCGCCATGATCGCGGGTATCTCGGCCCTCGAGGCCGACGTCCGCTCCGGCGCCTTCGGGCCCGAGCCGGGCGACGAGGACGTCCACTCGGCGCTCGAGCGCGGCCTGATGGAGCGCCTGGGCCCGGAGCTCGGTGGACGGCTGCGCGCCGGCCGCTCGCGCAACGACCAGGTCGCGACCCTGTTCCGTGCCTACCTGCGCGAGCACGCGCGCATCGTCGCCCGCCTGGTCGGCGACCTGGTGCGGGCCCTGGCCGACCAGGCCGAAGCGCACCTGGGTGCGGCCATGCCCGGGCGCACGCACCTGCAGCACGCGCAGCCCGTGCTGCTCTCGCACCACCTCCTGGCCCACGCATGGCCGCTCGTACGCGACCTCGACCGTCTGCGCGAGTGGGACGCCCGGGTCGGAGCCGAGTCGCCGTACGGCTCGGGGGCCCTTGCGGGCACGTCCTTGGGCCTGGACCCAGAAGCGGTCGCCGCCGACCTCGGTTTCACGGGTTCGACGCCCAACTCGATCGACGGCACGTCGTCGCGCGACTTCGTCGCGGAGTTCGCGTTCGTGACCGCGCAGATCGGCATCGACGTCTCCCGGCTCGCCGAGGAGGTCATCCTCTGGAACACCAAGGAGTTCGGCTTCGTCACGCTGCACGACGGGTACTCGACCGGGTCGAGCATCATGCCGCAGAAGAAGAACCCCGACATCGCCGAGCTGGCGCGGGGCAAGGCCGGTCGTCTCATCGGCAACCTCGCCGGTCTGCTCGCGACCCTCAAGGCGCTGCCGCTGGCGTACAACCGTGACCTGCAGGAGGACAAGGAGCCGGTCTTCGACTCGGTCGACACCCTCGAGGTGCTGCTGCCGGCCTTCACCGGGATGGTCGCGACTCTCACGTTCCACACCGACCGCATGGCCGAGCTCGCACCGCAGGGCTTCGCCCTCGCGACCGACGTGGCGGAGTGGCTGGTGCGTCAGGGGGTGCCCTTCCGGGTCGCCCACGAGCTCTCGGGTGCGTGCGTGCAGGCGTGCGAGCAGCGGGGGATCGAGCTCGACGAGCTCAGTGACGACGACTTCGCCGCAATCTCGCCCCACTTGGCGCCCCGGGACGGGCACAGCGTGCGCGAGGTTTTGACGGTCGAGGGCTCGATCGCCTCGCGCGACAGCCGCGGCGGCACCGCCCTGGTGCGCGTCACCGAGCAGCTCGCCGAGCTGCGCGGGCGGGTCTGAGGCCCGGGCGCAGCCGGCGCCCCCTCAGCTGGGGGAGTAGCGGCGCTCGGGGCGGCCCGTGGCGCCGTACTGCAGGCGGACCGTGGCCCGGCCCACCGAGACGAAGTGCTCGAGGTAGCGGCGTGCGCTGACGCGTGACAGGCCGACCGCGTCGCCGGCCTCGCGGGCCGACAGCTCGCCGCGCACCCGCAGCGCCTCGACGACGGCCGCCGCGGTCTCCTGGCTCAGGCCCTTGGGCAGGGAGGTCGCCATGAGGGTCGCGCCGAAGGCCCGGTCGATCGAGGCCTGGTCGACCGCGCCCTGGTCGACGTCCTCGAGCGCGCCGAGGGCCTCCATCGACGCCCGGACGGCCTCCAGACGGGTGGCGAGGGCCGGGTGCTCGAACGGCTTGACGAGGTACTGCTGCGCGCCGCCCAGCAGTGCGGCGCGCACGACCTCGGCATCACGCTCCGCGGTCACCATGATCACGCCCACCTCGTGGCCGTCGCCGCGCAGACGGCGCAGCACCTCGAGACCGTCGAAGTCGGGCAGGTGCACGTCGAGCAGCAGCACGTCGGGCACGAGGTGCTCGACCTGCGAGATCGCCTCGGCGCCCGTGCGGGCGGTGCCGACCACCTCGAAGCCTGGGGTGCGCTCGACGAACTTCTCGTGGATGCGCGCCACCATGAAGTCGTCGTCGACGACGAGCACGCGCAGGTCCCGGCCCGTCATGCCAGCACCTGCCCCGGCGTGCTCGTGAGCAGCGGGACGGTGAAGACGAAGCGGGCGCCGCCCTCGGCCGGGTCGGTGAGCTCGACGGTGCCACCTCGGCGCGTGGCGATGAGCCGCACGAGCGGCAGTCCGATGCCCCGGCCGCCGAGCACCTCAGGCTTGGTCGAGAACCCGCGCACGAAGATCGAGTCGCGCAGCTGAGGGGCAACACCCGGACCGGTGTCGGTCACGACGACCTCGACGTCCGCGCCGGCTCGCGCGATGCGCACGACGACCTCGGCCGGATCGTGCCCGCGGCACGCGTCGATCGCGTTGTCGACGAGGTTGCCGATGACGGTCGTGAGGTCCGCTGAGAGGTCGCGGTCGAGCTCGGGCAGGGTCGAGGCGTCGTCGAGCACGAGGCGCACGGCGACCTCGCTCGCAGCCGAGGACTTGGCGACGAGCAGCGCCGCGACGGCGGGGTCGGCCACGTGGTCGCGGATGCTGGCGTCGAGGTCGGCGGTCTCGCGCGTCAGCGACCCCAGCAGCTGCGCGAGCTCGTCGTACTCCTCCAGCTCCACCAGGCCCGAGATGGTGTGCAGCCGGTTCGCGAACTCGTGCGTCTGGGCCCGCAGCGTGTCGCTGATCGACAGGTTCGAGCTCAGCTGGTTGCGGAGGGAGACGAGCTCGGTGCGGTCGCGCATGGACGTGACGCTACCGATGCCCCGACCCTGGCTCCGGGCCGCTCGGCGGTTCGCCACGAGCACCCGATCGCCCACCACGACGACCTCGTCGTGCGCGTCGTCGTGGTCGCCCAGCAGCGTGCGCACGTCGGCCGGGAGGTCGAGCGACGCGACCCGGCGGCCGACGACGTCGCCCCTCAGGCCCAGCAGCGCCCGGGCGCCGTCGTTCAGCAGCGTGACCCGGCCGTCGGTGTCGACCGCCACGACCCCCTCGCCGATGCTGTGCAGCAACGCCTCGCGGTGGTCGGCGAGCGTCGCGATCTCCGCGCTGCCCAGGCCGCGGGTGCGGCGCTTCAGGACGCGCGAGACCCACCACGTCCCCAGGCCTCCGGCCAGCGCGCCGATGCCGAGGAAGAGCGCCAGGTCGGTGGCGTCGTCGGTGAGGCGGTCCCAGAGCCGCGGGTACTCCTGGGTCGCGATCGTGAAGCCCAGCAGGGTGCCGTCGTCGGCGATCACGGGGGCGTGAGCCGCGACGACACGGTTGCCGTCGACCTCCAGGTCGCCGCTCCAGCCCCGCCCCTCCGCGATGCGGCTGTCGCCCAGCTCGGTGCGCGAGCCGACCTCGCTCGGGTCGGACGAGGCGACGACCGTGCCGTCGATGCGGGCGATCGCGACGGTCGTGGCTCCGGAGAGCTGGAGGCCGCGGTCGACCGTCGGTGCGAGGGCGCGCGTGGCACCGATCTCGTCGACCTGGTCACGCACGACCGACACGTTCGCGATGTACTCGGCCACCGAGCGCATGGCGCTGCCGCGCTCCTCCTGGAACGTCGTGGTGCTCTGGCGGACCGAGATCATCGCGACGACGACGAGCACGACCGTCATGACCACGAGCTGCAGGACCAGCACCTGACCCGCCAGCGTCAACCGCGTCCGACGCACGACCACAACGACCACAACCTCCTTTGCGTCCACAAGAGTGACGCAGACCACATCTTCGCGCAGGATCGGTCCCGACCCAGGAGGAACCATGACATCACGTCGATGGAGCCGCGCACTCGCGCTGGCCCTCGCCGCCGTCCTCGTCGCCACCGTCTCTGCGTGTGGCGTGACCCGCGACGGCGGCGACCCCGACAACCAGCGCCTGCGGATGATGATCCCCAACAGCCCCGGTGGCGGCTACGACCTCACCGGACGCGCCGCAGCGCAGACGATGGAGCAGGAGGGCCTGACCGGCCGCTTCGAGATCAACAACGTCATCGGCGCCAGCGGCACCGTCGCGATGCAGCGCCTCCTCAACGAGGAGGGCTCGGAGGACGTGATGCTCCTGATGGGGCTCGGCGTCGTGGGAGCGGTGTTCACCAACAAGTCCGACGCGACCGTCGACAAGGCCACGCCGATCGCCGGCCTCGTCGCCGAGGCCGAGGGCATCCTGGTTCCCGCCGACTCGCCGTTCCAGACGCTCGACGACCTCGTCCAGGCCTGGAAGGCCGATCCGCGCAGCATCACGGTCGGCGGAGGCTCGTCACCCGGCGGCCCGGACCACCTGTTCCCGATGCAGCTCGCCCAGACCGTCGGCATCGACCCCAACGACGTCAACTACATCTCCTACGACGGTGGCGGACCGCTCACGACGGCGCTCCTGGGCGAGAAGATCGACGTCGGCATGTCCGGCCTCGGCGAGTTCGCCGGCCAGATCGAGAGTGGTGAGCTGCGCGTCCTGGCGGTGTCGGGCGCCGAGCGCCTCGACACGGTCGACGCGCCGACCCTCCGCGAGGGCGGCGTCGACATGGAGTTCCTCAACTGGCGCGGCATCCTCGCCCCGCCGGGGATCTCGGAGGAGGCGCGGCAGGAGCTGGTCGACCTCGTGACCGAGATGCACGACACGCCCGAGTGGGAGGAAGCACTCGAGCGCAACGGATGGATCGACAACTTCATGGTCGGCCAGGAGTTCGAGGACTTCCTGATCGAGCAGAACGACCGCGTCGAGTCGACGCTGAAGGAGCTGGGGCTGGCATGAGCGCGCACACCGAGCAGAGGCTCGAGGAGAGCGGGCCCTCCCGCGGCAGGGTCGTCGACACCGCGCAGTACGGCCTCGCGGCCTTCCTGCTCGTCGTCGGCGTGGTGGTCCTGGTCGACGCGGCGGGGCTCGAGAAGGGCTTCGCGGACCAGCCGGTCCAGCCGTACGCCTTCGGCTTCGTCATCGGCAGCGTGCTCGTCGCGCTGGCCGCCCTGCTGGCCGTCGCCACCTGGCGTGGCGACGTCGCGGAGGCGGAGGACGGCGAGGACATCGACCTGACGCAGGGCAGCGACTGGGCCACCGTCGCGAAGCTCGGGGTCGTCTTCGTGATCGTCGTGCTGACGATCAGCTGGCTCGGCTGGGCGATCGTCGGTGCGTTCCTGTTCGCCGGGACCGCTCGTGTCCTCGGCAGCCGCACGCTGATCCTCGACGTCGCGATCGGCACCGCGCTCTCGCTGCTGACCTGGTACGGCTTCTACGTGGGCCTCGGCATCCCGATCCCCGCCGGCGTCCTGGACGGGGTGCTCTGACATGGATCTCCTCCTCGAAGGGTTCGCCACCGCGCTGACCCCCACCAACCTGCTGTTCGCCGTGATCGGCGTGCTGCTGGGCACCGCCGTCGGCGTGCTGCCCGGCATCGGACCGGCCATGACGGTCGCGCTGCTGCTGCCCGTCACCTACAGCGTCGAGCCGAGCAGCGCGCTGATCATGTTCGCCGGCATCTACTACGGCGGCATGTACGGCGGCTCGACGACGTCGATCCTGCTCAACACACCGGGGGAGTCGTCCTCGGTCGTCACCGCCCTCGAGGGCAACAAGATGGCCAAGAAGGGGCGCGCCGCCCAGGCGCTCGCCACCGCGGCGATCGGCTCGTTCGTCGCCGGCACGATCGGCACGGTGCTGCTCGTGATCTTGGCGCCCAACATCGCCGACCTCGTCGTGAAGCTCGGGGCGCCCTCGTACTTCGCGATCATGCTGCTGGCGCTCTTCGCCGTGACCGCGGTGCTCGGGACCTCGAAGCTGCGCGGGTTCATCGCCCTGTTCCTGGGCCTGTCGATCGGACTGATCGGCACGACGACGGGCCAGGCGCGCCTGACGTTCGGCGAGGCGAAGCTGGCCGACGGCATCGACATCGTGGTCGTCGCGGTCGCGATCTTCGCGATCGGCGAGGCGCTCTGGGTGGCCGCGCACCTGCGCCGCAAGCCGCTCGACATCATCCCGGTCGGCCAGCCCTGGATGAGCCGCAGCGACTGGGGTCGCTCGTGGAAGCCCTGGCTCCGCGGCACCGCCTTCGGGTTCCCGTTCGGTGCCTTGCCTGCCGGTGGCGCCGAGGTGCCGACCTTCCTGTCGTACATCACCGAGCGTCGGCTGACGAAGCATCCCGAGGAGTTCGGGAACGGTGCGATCGAGGGCGTCGCGGGTCCGGAGGCGGCCAACAACGCGTCCGCCGCAGGCACGCTCGTGCCGCTGCTCGCGATCGGCCTGCCGACCACGGCCACCGCCGCGGTCATCCTGGTGGCCATCCAGAGCTACGGCCTGCAGCCCGGTCCGCAGTTCCTCGACTCCAACCCGGAGCTCGTCTGGGGCCTGCTCGCGAGCCTGTTCATCGCGAACACGCTGCTGCTCGTCATCAACCTGCCACTGGCGCCGGTGTGGGCCAAGCTGCTGCAGATCCCGCGTCCCTACCTGTACGCAGGGATCCTGTTCTTCGCCTCGCTGGGCGCCTTCAGCGTCAACTTCGACGCGTTCGACCTGGCCCTGCTCGGCGTGCTCGGTCTGCTCGGGCTGGCGATGCGGCGGTTCGGCCTCCCGGTCCTGCCGCTCATCATCGGCGTGATCCTCGGCCCCCGCGTCGAGAACCAGCTCGCGGAGGCACTGGCGATCTCGCAGGGCGACGTCTCGACGCTGTGGAGCGAGCCGGTCGCGGTCGTCGTCTACGTCGTGATGGCGCTGCTGCTGGTCGGCACGATCGTGGCGGGCCGGCGCGCCGGCGCTGCCGCCCCGGGTCCGGAGAAGAAGGAAGAGGTGTCCGCATGACGGTCGTGGTGGCCTGGTCAGCCGACGAGTACGGCGCCGCGGCGCTCGCCCACGGGGCGGCGCAGGCGGAGCAGAAGCACGAGGACCTCGTGGTCGTGAACGTGACGCGCGGCGACGCCTACGTCGACCGGCGCTACGCCGCGGACGAGGAGATCGCCCGGGTCACGGCCGCCGTGAAGGGGCTGGGCCTGGAGGTGCGGGTGGTCCACGGCGTCGTCGACGACGTGCCGACGGCCGTGGTCGACGAGATCCGCACGACGCGGGCCTCGCTGGCGGTGGTCGGCATCCGCCACCGCTCGCCGGTGGGCAAGATGCTGCTCGGCAGCGTCGCGCAGCGCATCATCCTCGACGCGCCCTGCCCGGTCCTCGCGGTCAAGCCCGACCCCGAGGCCGACCTGATCTGAGCTCAGTCGGCAGCGGGGGCGTCCTCGGACGCCTCCGCGTCGGCCCCCGGGATCGCGCAGACGCCGTCGACGCACACCGGGGCGTCGGCGTCGCCCACGAGCTCGAACGGGCCGCTCACGCGCTGGCTCCGGCCTCGGTGACGACGCGCTCCAGGGCCGACACGAACACGTCGGGGGACTGGGCGCCCGAGACCGCGAGCCGACCGTCGAACACGTAGAACGGGACGCCGCCGATGCCGTACTCGATCGCCTGCTCCTGGTCGGCCCGGACGGCGGTCAGGTAGGTGCCGTCGGCCAGGTCCTTCAGCACCGCGTCACGGTCGAGGCCGACCTCGGCCGCCAGGTCGGCGAGCTCCTCGGCGTGGTTGAGGTTGCGGCCCTGCTCGAAGTACGCGGCGAGCAGCCGCTCCTTGAGCTCGGCCTGCAGCCCGTGGGCCTTGGCGTGGTGCAGGGCCTGGTGGGCCAGCACCGTGTTCGCGTGCTGCAGGGAGCCGAAGTCGTACGCCAGCCCCTCGCCCGCGGCGAGCTCGGTCATCTGCGCCAGCATCTGCTCGGCCTGGGCCGTGGGCATCCCCTTGTGCTTCGCCAGGAACTCCGCCTCGGTGCCCGCGTAGTCGACGGGCGTGTCGGGGGAGAGCTCGAAGGAGTGGTACTCGACCTCGACCTCCCCGTCGAAGCGGGCCACGGCCTGCTCGAAGCGACGCTTGCCCACGAAGCACCAGGGGCAGGCGATGTCGGACCACACGTCGACCTTCACCACATTGCTCATGACTCGTCCAACAGCACGATCGACGCGCCTGTTCCCGTCACCGGGCGTTCACCTGCGCGTGGGAGCATCGGCCGGTGACCGACCCCGCGGCCTCGCCGCTGCTTCGATCCGCGACCGCCCCGTCGCCCCGCACTCTCGTCGAGGTGCTCCGCACGACGGCCGAGACGGTCCCCGAGTCGCCCGCGGTCGACAACGGGGCCGAGGTCCTGACCTACGCGGAGTTCTGGGAGCGTGCCTCGCTCCTGGCCGACGAGCTGCACGCACTCGGGGTCGGGCGCGGTGACCGTGTGGGCGTCCGCATCGACTCCGGGACCGTCGACCTGTACACCGCGATCGCCGGGGTCCTCGTCGCAGGGGCCGCCTACGTCCCGGTCGACGTGGACGACCCCGCTGAGCGCGCGCGCACGGTGCTCGGCGAGGCGGCGGTCGCCGCCGTCGTCGGTGACGGGCTCCAGGTCGCGCTGCGCCGTCCGGCCCGTGAGCTCACGGAGGACGAGCGGGCGTTCCCCACCACGGAGGACGACGCCTGGATCATCTTCACCTCCGGCTCGACCGGCACGCCCAAGGGTGTCGCCGTGCGGCACCGCAACGCGGCCGCGTTCGTCGACGCGGAGGCCCGCTGGTTCCTCGCGGACGCCCCGCTCGGGCCGGGCGACCGCGTGATGGCCGGACTCTCGGTCGCCTTCGACGCGTCCTGCGAGGAGATGTGGCTCGCCTGGCGCCACGGCGCGTGCCTCGTCCCCGCTCCGCGCTCGCTCGTCAAGAGCGGCGCCGAGCTCGGCGGCTGGCTCGTCGCCAACGGCATCACGGTCGTCTCGACCGTCCCGACCCTCGTGTCGCTCTGGCCGACCTCGGCCCTCGACCGGGTTCGCCTGCTGATCCTCGGCGGCGAGGCGTGCCCGCCCGAGATCGGCGCCCGGCTCGCCACGCCGGACCGCGAGGTCTGGAACACCTACGGCCCCACCGAGGCCACGGTCGTCGCCTGCGGCGCCCGGCTCGGTCCCGAGGGACCCGTCCGCATCGGTCTGCCGCTCGACGGCTGGGACCTCGCGGTGGTCGACGCCGAGGGCCGCCCGGTGCCCGAGGGCGCGAGCGGCGAGCTGATCATCGGCGGGGTCGGCCTGGCCCGCTACCTCGACCCGGCCAAGGACGCCGAGAAGTACGCGGCGATGCCGACGCTCGGCTGGGACCGCGCGTACCGCAGCGGCGACGTCGTCGTGAACGACCCGGAGGGCCTGCTCTTCACGGGCCGGGCCGACGACCAGGTCAAGATCGGTGGCCGCCGCATCGAGCTGGGCGAGCTCGACAGCGCGTTGCTGGGCCTTCCGGGGGTCGTGGCCGCTGCGGCGGCCATTCGCAAGAGTGCGGCCGGCAACACGGTCCTGGTCGGCTACGTGCGCGTCGACGACGCGTTCGACAGCGCCGCGGCGACCCAGCACCTGCGGGCGACGATGCCGGCGGCCCTCGTGCCGCGGCTCGCCCAGGTCGACACGATCCCCACGCGCACGTCAGGCAAGGTCGACCGCGACGCGCTGCCGTGGCCGCTCCCTGCGGACGAGTCGGCCACGGCCCATCTCGGTCCGGGCGCGACCTGGTTGGCCCAGATCTGGCGCGACCTCCTGGGGGCCAGCCCCGACGGGGCGGACGCCGACTTCTTCGACCTCGGCGGCGGGAGCCTGACAGCGGCCCAGCTCGTCGCGCGGGTCCGCGAGGAGGTCCCCGAGCTGACCGTGGCGGACGTCTACGAGCACCCGACGCTCGGCGACCTCGCCACGGTGCTGGAGTCGCTGCGCGGTCGCGACTCGCGCTCCAACGAGACGGTCCACCCCGTGCCGGTCGGGTCGCAGATCGCCCTCTCGGTCGCCACGGTGGTCGCCCGGACGGTGGGCGGGCTGCGGTGGCTCGCCTGGACGGGGGTCGGCGTGCTCGCCGCCCGGTCGGCCTTCGACGCGGCGTGGCTGCCGGACCTGTCCTGGGCCTGGGTGGCGGTCCTCTGGGTCCTGCTCGTGCTGCCGCCGGGCCGGATCCTCGTGGCTGCCGCCCTCGTCCGCGCCGTCCTCCTCGGAGTGCGCCCGGGCACCTATCGTCGAGGCGGGGCCACCCACGTGCGGGTCTGGTTCGCCGAACGGCTCGCCGACGAGGTCGGGGCCACCAGCCTGTCCTCCGCCGCATTGACGACCGTGTACGCCAAGCTGCTCGGCTGCTCGGTGGGGCGTGGCGTCGACCTCCACACGATCCCGCCCGTGACGGGCCTGCTGACGCTCGGTGCGCACTGCTCGCTCGAGCCCGAGGTCGACGTGGCCGGCCACTGGGTCGACGGCGGCACGTTCCACCTCGGTCGGGTCACGGTCGGCAAGAACGCCCGGGTCGGCACCCGGAGCACGCTGGCCGGGGGAGCGAGCGTCGGGGCGGGCGCCGAGATCGCGCCCGGATCCGCCGTGTTCGGACCGGTGCCCGAGGGCGAGTACTGGTCCGGGGCGCCGGCGGAGGCCGTCGGCCCGGCGCGAGGTCCGGCGGTGTCGACCAAGGCCCGCCGCAGTCCCGCCTGGATGGTTGCGTACGCCGTGACCGCACCTGCGCTCGCTGCGCTTCCGGGTCTGTGCGTGGCCGTGGCTGCCCTGGCCTGGGTCGCCGTCGCGGGGTTCCCCGACGACCTCGGGTCGGCGCTGCTGACGGCGGGCATCGCGGTGCCTCTCGTGACCCTCGCCGCTGGAGTGCTCCTCGCCGGCGCGATCATCGCCGTCGTGCGGCTGCAGTCGCACGGCCTGCAGCCCGGCACGCATCCCATCCACGGCTCGCAGGCCTGGCGCGCGTGGACGGTCCTTCGCGTGCTCGACGAGGCCCGCAGTTGGCTCTTCCCGCTCTACTCCAGCTTCCTCACCCCGACGTGGCTCCGGCTGCTCGGCGCCAAGATCGGCGACGACGTCGAGGCGTCGACCGTGCTGATGATCCCGAGCCTCACCACGGTCAACGACGGCGCCTTCCTCGCCGACGACACGATGCTCGGGATGTACGAGCTCGGCGGTGGCTGGTTGCGGGTCGAACGCGTCAAGATCGGTCGCCGGGCCTTCGTCGGCAACTCCGGGATGACCGCTCCGGGCCGCAAGGTGCCGAAGGGCGGGCTGGTCGCCGTGCTGTCGGCGGCTCCTCGACGCGGCACCGCGAAGGCGGGGTCCTCGTGGCTCGGCAGCCCTCCCACGCAGCTGCGCCGGTCGGCGGGCGAGAGCGACGCCTCCCGCACGTTCGCCCCGGCGCGACGTCTGCGGGTCCTGCGGGCGCTCGTCGAGACCTGTCGCATCACCGCGGTCTGGGTGTCGGCCTGGATCGGTGTGCTCGTCGTCGCCGCGCTGCTCCTCCTGCTGGACCGGACGTCGGTCGGCGTCACAGCGCTCGTGGGCGGCCTGGTGCTCGCGGGCGCGGGCCTGCTCGCGGCGTCCGTGTCGACGCTCGCGAAGTGGTCACTCGTCGGTCGCGTGCGCGCCGGCGGTCATCCGCTGTGGAGCGGGTTCGTCTGGCGCAACGAGCTGGCGGACGCCTTCGTCGAGGTCGTCGCCGCACCCTGGTTCACGCGGCACGTCCTGGCGACGCCCCTGCTCAACGCGTGGCTGCGCTCGCTGGGCGCAAGGATCGGGCGCGGCGTCTGGTGCGAGTCCTACTGGCTGCCCGAGACCGACCTCGTCCGGCTCGACGCCGGCAGCACGGTCAATCGAGGGTGCGTGGTGCAGACCCACCTGTTCCATGATCGGATACTCAGCATGGACACGGTCAGGTTCGCTGCGGGAGCCACCCTCGGACCTCACGGCGTCGTGCTCCCGGCCGCGTCGCTGGGTCGCCACGCCACCGTCGGACCGGTCTCGCTCGTGATGCGGGGCGAGGGCGTCCCGGCCAAGACCCGCTGGATCGGCAACCCCATCGGCCCGTGGGTCGATGCCGGATGAGGGGTCCGCTCAGTCGCCTGCGGGGCCCCCGGGGCAACGACGTCTACGTGCCGCACCACGGTGATCCGACGTTCCGCGTGCGGCACTACGACCTGGACCTGACGATCGTGCTCGTCACGAACTCGCTGTCCGGCGTCGCGACCCTGTCCTGCCACGCGCTCGAGGACCTCGACGACTTCGCGCTCGACCTCTACCGGCTGCGCGTCTCGAAGATCAAGGTCGACGGCGCCGCCCCGGCCAAGTTCACGCAGCGCCAGCACCGACTCGTGGTGAGGCCCCGGCGCACGATCCCGGCCGGCACCGACTTCACGGTCCAGGTGGCCTACCACGGGTCGCCGCAGCCGATGCCCGGGCCGGACGGCGAGGCCGGCTGGGAGGAGCTCGCCGACGGCCTGATCGTCGCTTCGCAGCCGCACGGGGCACCCAGCTGGTACCCGTGCAACGACCGGCCGGACGACAAGGCCACCTACGGCTTCGAGATCACGGTGCCCCAGGGCTACACCGCCGTCGCGAACGGTCGAGCCGGCCAGACGCGTCGGCGGGGGAGCACGGTCCGCTGGTCGTACACGGAGTCGTCGCCCATGGCCAGCTATCTCGCCACGGTGCAGGTCGGTCGCTACGTGGCGCTGACGGGCAAGGCCGCCGGGGTCGAGCTCACGACCTGGTGCCCGCCGGGGCGCAAGTCCCAGGTCGCCGACGCCTTCGGCGACCAGCCCGCGATGGTCGAGGCCTTCAGTCGGCTCTTCGGCCCGTACCCGTTCGACACGTACGCGGCGGTCGTGACCGACGACGAGCTCGAGATCCCGCTCGAGGCGCACAGCCTGTCGATCTTCGGGTCGAACCTCGCCGATCGCGACTGGGCCGCCCAGCGCCTCATCGCGCACGAGCTGGCCCATCAGTGGTTCGGCAACAGCGTGACGCTGCAGCACTGGCGCGACATCTGGCTGCACGAGGGCTTCGCCTGCTACGCGGAGTGGCTTTGGTCGGAGGAGTCCGGGGGGCTCACGGCAGACGCGCAGGCGCAGGAGCACCACGACCTCCTGTCCGGCCTGCGTCAGGACCTGGTGCTGTCGGACCCCGGGCCGGACGACATGTTCGACGACCGGGTCTACAAGCGGGGCGCGCTCATGCTCCACGCCCTGCGACTCAGGCTCGGCGACGAGGCCTTCTTCGAGCTGCTGCGCACCTGGTCGGAGCGGTTCCGGCACGCCAACGTCACGACCGACGACTTCGTCGACCTGGTGGCGGAGACGACCGGGGTCGACGGCGCCGACTTCTTCGGCGCATGGCTCGACCACACGGCGCTGCCGCCGCTCACCTGACGACGACCTCCCAGGGGCCGTCGGTGTCGACGGCGACGGCGGCCACGCACCCGGGTGGGGTCGTGAGCGAGCGGGCCACGAGGTGCTCCGGAGGCGGCGCGGTGATGCCGCTGCCGGCGCACTTGCCGCGCGCCTCGTGCTGCACCCATCCCTCGCGGCCGGGGCCGTCGACGTCGACCCCCACCGCGGCGTCCTCGCACCACGCGACGACCGCGACGTCGTCGTGGCGCGAGAGGCTCACGTGCCCGGCGCGAGGGCTCGGTGCCGGACCGGCGAGGCGCACGACGGGCCGTCCGTGGTCGCTGGCGCCGCAGGCCGGACACACCCGGCTCTCGACCACCTGGTCGAGGCCGGTGCCCAGAGCGGTGGCCACGGCGCGCCGCAGCAGCTGCTCGTCGTCCGCGTGCCCCCACGTCACCTCGACGCGGACCGGGCGCTTCGTCTCCACCTGTCCAGTGTCCGGCACAGTGGGGGCATGGACGCAACGGCTCGGGTCCGCCTCGACGGCCCGGTGGACGTGCGGGCCCGCGAGCTGCTCGGGCGCACCTTCACCGCCCACGGCGTCACGGTCGTGCTGACCGAGGTCGAGGCCTACGGCGGCACCGAGGACCCGGCTTCCCACGCCTTCACGCGCACGCCACGCTCCGAGATCATGTACGGCGCCTCCGGCCGGTTGTACGTGTACCGCTCATACGGGATCCACCACTGCGCGAACGTCGTGACGGGACCCACCGAGCAGGCGGCCGCCGTGCTGCTCAGGGCGGGCCGCGTCGTCGAGGGCCTCGAGCTCGCGCGCGAGCGTCGCGGCCCCGTCGCCGATCCACGCCTGGCCCGCGGGCCAGGGAATCTCGCCCAGGCGCTCGGCATCACGCTGGCCGACCTCGGCACGCCCGTCACCGAGGGGGACGGGTTCGGCCTCGGCGAGCGCGTCGAGGACCCCGACGTCGTGGCCGGCCCTCGCGTCGGCGTCTCGCTCGCTGCCGACGTGCCCTGGCGCTTCTGGATCGCCGGCGACCCGACCGTCTCGGCCTACCGCCGATCCCCGCGCGCGCCTCGATAGTCTCGCGAGCATGACCCACGTCCTCGACGACCTCGACGCGCGCGGCCTCCTCGCGCACACGACCGATGCCGACGCCCTGCGCGCGGCACTCGACGACGGACCGATCACCTACTACGTCGGATTCGACCCGACGGCGCCGAGCCTCCACGTGGGCAACCTGCTGCAGCTCCTGACCGCCAGGCGGCTCCAGCTCGCGGGACACCGCCCGCTCGTCCTGGTCGGCGGCTCGACGGGGCTGATCGGCGACCCGAAGCAGTCCGGCGAGCGCGTCATGAACAGCCCCGAGACCGTCGCGGGCTGGGTCGAACGCATCCGCGAGCAGGTCTCGCAGTTCGTCTCGTTCGAGGGCGAGAACGCGGCCACGGTGGTCAACAACCTCGACTGGACCAGCCAGATCAACACGATCGACTTCCTGCGCGACATCGGCAAGCACTTCCCGGTCAACCGGATGCTCGCCCGCGACGTCGTCAGCAGTCGCCTCGAGTCCGGCATCAGCTACACCGAGTTCAGCTACGTGCTGCTGCAGTCGCTGGACTTCCTCGAGCTGTACCGCCGACACGGCTGCGTGCTGCAGACGGGCGGCAGCGACCAGTGGGGCAACCTCACGGCCGGCGTCGAGCTGATCCGGCGCTCCGACGGCGGCAAGGCCCACGCACTGGCCACCCCGCTCATCACCAAGGCCGACGGCACCAAGTTCGGCAAGACGGAGTCCGGCACGATCTGGCTCGATCCGGACCTCATGAGCCCCTACGCGTTCCACCAGGCGTGGATCCAGGCCGAGGACACGAAGGTGGGGGAGTACCTCAAGCAGTTCACCTTCCTGCCGGTCGAGGAGGTGGACGCCCTGATGGCCGAGCACGCCGAGGCCCCGGGACGCCGCCTGCCCCAGCGCAGGCTCGCCCGCGAGCTCACGACGCTCGTGCACGGGGAGGCAGAGGCCGACGCCGCCGAGCTGGCCGCCACGGCCCTGTTCGGGCGAGGGCAGCTGGAGGACCTCCCGGAGTCGACCCTGGCGGCGGCCCTCGCCGGCGCGGGCGTCTCCGAGCTGTCGGCGGAGGCGACCATCACGGACGCCCTGGTGGCGGCCGGACTGTCCGACAGCCGTTCCGCGGCCCGTCGCGCCGTGACCGAGGGGGGCGCCTACGTGAACAACGTGCGCGTGGACGATCCGGAGCAGACGCTGGGCGCCACCACGCCGCTGCACGGTTCCTGGCTCGTCGTCCGGCGCGGAAAGCGCCAAATTGCAGGCGTGAAACTACATCCGTGAAATTCTGTGACCGGCGTCACGCCATCTCGATTTGACGGTTCGGGAAACAGCCGCGTAATGTTCTTCTTGTTGCTCAGCACGACGGAGCGCAAGGCGGGAACGCCGGGCGATCGGAGCTAGCAGCCACTCAAACCGAAACGGCCAACGCCAGGAACGCCTCCCGGAGCATTGACTCTGGGGCAGATCCGGAAACTGGCCGCTGACAACGGAGAGTGACACGGGAAACGAACCCGGTTTGACCGGGCGGAGACAGAGCGTGTAGGTTAGAACAGTTGCCCCGAGCGGGTAGCCCTTCCAGGGTGAACCGCAGGTGAGCGTCTGATCCTTGAGAACTCAACAGTGTGCCAAAAGTCGACGAATTATCAGTACAAAACCCCCGTCGACGGAGGACTTCGGTCCAATGTCGTCGAGGACAATTCCGACAATTAGATTGTCAGCAATCAAAATTGTCAGTATCAACTCAAGTTGTTACCCAGCTTCGGCTGGGAAAAACTTCAACGGAGAGTTTGATCCTGGCTCAGGACGAACGCTGGCGGCGTGCTTAACACATGCAAGTCGAGCGGTAAGGCTCCTTCGGGAGTACACGAGCGGCGAACGGGTGAGTAACACGTGAGCAATCTGCCCTTCTCATCGGAATAACCATTGGAAACGATGGCTAATGCCGAATATGACTTCCTACCTCATGGCAGGAAGTGGAAAGCTCCGGCGGAGGAGGATGAGCTCGCGGCCTATCAGCTTGTTGGCGGGGTAACGGCCCACCAAGGCGACGACGGGTAGCCGGCCTGAGAGGGTGACCGGCCACACTGGGACTGAGACACGGCCCAGACTCCTACGGGAGGCAGCAGTGGGGAATATTGGACAATGGGCGAAAGCCTGATCCAGCAACGCCGCGTGAGGGATGACGGCCTTCGGGTTGTAAACCTCTTTCAGCAGGGACGAAGCGAAAGTGACGGTACCTGCAGAAGAAGGACCGGCCAACTACGTGCCAGCAGCCGCGGTAATACGTAGGGTCCGAGCGTTGTCCGGAATTATTGGGCGTAAAGGGCTCGTAGGCGGTCTGTTGCGTCGGGAGTGAAAACTCAGGGCTTAACCCTGAGCGTGCTTCCGATACGGGCAGACTAGAGGGATGCAGGGGAGAACGGAATTCCTGGTGTAGCGGTGGAATGCGCAGATATCAGGAGGAACACCGGTGGCGAAGGCGGTTCTCTGGGCATTACCTGACGCTGAGGAGCGAAAGCATGGGGAGCGAACAGGATTAGATACCCTGGTAGTCCATGCCGTAAACGTTGGGCGCTAGGTGTGGGGACCTTCCACGGTCTCCGTGCCGCAGCTAACGCATTAAGCGCCCCGCCTGGGGAGTACGGCCGCAAGGCTAAAACTCAAAGGAATTGACGGGGGCCCGCACAAGCGGCGGAGCATGCTGATTAATTCGATGCAACGCGAAGAACCTTACCTGGGTTTGACATATACCGGAAAGCTGCAGAGATGTAGCCCCCCTTGTGGTCGGTATACAGGTGGTGCATGGCTGTCGTCAGCTCGTGTCGTGAGATGTTGGGTTAAGTCCCGCAACGAGCGCAACCCTCGTCCTATGTTGCCAGCACGTAATGGTGGGGACTCATAGGAGACTGCCGGGGTCAACTCGGAGGAAGGTGGGGATGACGTCAAGTCTTCATGCCCCTTATGTCCAGGGCTTCAAGCATGCTACAATGGCCGGTACAAAGGGCTGCGAAACCGCAAGGTGGAGCGAATCCCAAAAAGCCGGTCTCAGTTCGGATTGGGGTCTGCAACTCGACCCCATGAAGTCGGAGTCGCTAGTAATCGCAGATCAGCAACGCTGCGGTGAATACGTTCCCGGGCCTTGTACACACCGCCCGTCACGTCATGAAAGTCGGCAACACCCGAAGCCGGTGGCCCAACCCTTGTGGAGGGAGCCGTCGAAGGTGGGGCTGGCGATTGGGACGAAGTCGTAACAAGGTAGCCGTACCGGAAGGTGCGGCTGGATCACCTCCTTTCTAAGGAGCAACTGGCCAGGCCTTCGGACCTGGTCCAGGCGCGCTGATCGCAGGCGAATGTCTTGCGCAGTGCAGCTCACTAGTGGACGTCGACTATTTGGCTCGGTGATGATCAACCTCCGCCAGTACACCTGGCTTGCCAGGACGGAACCTCGGAGCACGACGTCATCGAATCAGGCACACTGTTGGGTCCTGAGGGATCAGGCTTTACGCTGATCTCTCGGACCGCCCACCCCTCGAACCACGAGCACCAGCTCGTAGGCGTGGATCATTGGGACGGTACCGGCCGTATCTTGAGAACTTCACAGTGGACGCGAGCATCTTTGTAGTAATGAACAACAAGCTACTAAGTGCACATGGTGGATGCCTTGGCATCGAGAGCCGATGAAGGACGTTGGAGTCTGCGAAAAGCCCCGGGAAGGTGACAACCGACCTGTGATCCGGGGATGTCCGAATGGGGAAACCCACCTGGAGGAAAGTCCAGGTACCTGCGCCTGAACACATAGGGCGTTTGGAGGGAACGTGGGGAAGTGAAACATCTCAGTACCCACAGGAAGAGAAAACAACCGTGATTCCGGAAGTAGTGGCGAGCGAAACCGGAAGAGGCTAAACCTCAGTGATGTGATAGCCGGCAGGCGTTGTCACTGGGGGGTTGTGGGGCCGCATGGCCGATTCTGCCGAATCAGCAAAGAGTCACAAACCATGAGTGAAGTTGAAGCGACTGGAAAGTCGCGGCACAGAGGGTGAGACCCCCGTACACGTAAGCTCATGGCTCTTTTGCGTCACCCCGAGTAACACCGAACCCCTGAAATTCGGTGTGAATCTGGCGGGACCACCCGTTAAGCCTAAATACTCCTCGATGACCGATAGCGGACTAGTACCGTGAGGGAAAGGTGAAAAGTACCCCGGGAGGGGAGTGAAATAGTACCTGAAACCATGTGCATACAATCCGTTGGAGCGGTTCTTCGGAACTGTGACAGCGTGCCTTTTGAAGAATGAGCCTGCGAGTTAGCGTTCAGTAGCAAGGTTAAGGCGTAGAGCCGTAGCCGTAGCGAAAGCGAGTCCGAACAGGGCGATTGAGTTGCTGGATCTAGACCCGAAGCGGAGTGATCTATCCATGGGCAGGTTGAAGCGCGGGTAAGACCGCGTGGAGGACCGAACCCACCTAGGTTAAAAACTGGGGGGATGACCTGTGGATAGGGGTGAAAGGCCAATCAAACTCCGTGATAGCTGGTTCTCCCCGAAATGCATTTAGGTGCAGCGTTGCGTGTTTCTTGTCGGAGGTAGAGCACTGGATGGGCTAGGGGGCCTACAAGCTTACTGAACTCAGCCAAACTCCGAATGCCGATAAGTGAGAGCGCAGCAGTGAGACTGTGGGGGATAAGCTTCATAGTCGAGAGGGAAACAGCCCAGACCATCAGCTAAGGTCCCAAAGAGATTGCTAAGTGGAAAAGGATGTGGAGTCGCAGAGACAACCAGGAGGTTGGCTTAGAAGCAGCCACCCTTGAAAGAGTGCGTAATAGCTCACTGGTCAAGTGATTCCGCGCCGACAATTTAGCGGGGCTCAAGCAATCCACCGAAGCTATGGGATTCATATAATAGGTAGGCCTTCGTGGTCCAGCCGTATGGATCGGTAGGGGAGCGTCGTGTGGCGAGCGAAGCGGCGGGGTAACCCAGCCGTGGATGCCACACGAGTGAGAATGCAGGCATGAGTAGCGAATGAGGAGTGAGAAACTCCTCCACCGAATGACCAAGGGTTCCAGGGTCAAGCTAATCTTCCCTGGGTAAGTCGGGACCTAAGGCGAGGCCGACAGGCGTAGTCGATGGACAACGGGCTGATATTCCCGTACCGGCATTGAATCGCCCATGCAGAATCCAGTGATGCTAAGTGCCCGAAACCGGCCTTCAGACTCTTCGGAGTCACTGGCCGGCAGAGCGCACGACCCGATCTGGTAGTAAGCAAGCAATGGTGTGACGCAGGAAGGTAGCTCAACCGTGGCGATGGTAGTCCACGGGCAAGGTCGTAGGGCGAGTGATAGGCAAATCCGTCACTCACATGCCTGAGAGCCGATGCGGAGACGTTTTAGTCGAAGTGAGTGATCCTATGCTGCCGAGAAAAGCATCTAGCGAGATTCAGAGCCGCCCGTACCCCAAACCGACTCAGGTGGTCAGGTAGAGAATACTAAGGTGATCGAGTGAACCATGGTTAAGGAACTCGGCAAAATGCCCCCGTAACTTCGGGAGAAGGGGGACCGGATTCGTTATAGGACTTGCTCCTAGAAGCGTTGAAGGTCGCAGAGACCAGGCCCAAGCGACTGTTTACTAAAAACACAGGTCCGTGCTAAGTCGAAAGACGCCGTATACGGACTGACTCCTGCCCGGTGCTGGAAGGTTAAGGGGACGTGTCAGCGCAAGCGAAGCACAGAACTTAAGCCCCAGTAAACGGCGGTGGTAACTATAACCATCCTAAGGTAGCGAAATTCCTTGTCGGGTAAGTTCCGACCTGCACGAATGGAGTAACGACTTGGGCGCTGTCTCAACCATGGACTCGGCGAAATTGCACTACGAGTAAAGATGCTCGTTACGCGCGGCAGGACGGAAAGACCCCGGGACCTTTACTATAGTTTGGTATTGGTGTTTGGTTCAACTTGTGTAGGATAGGTGGGAGACTGTGAAGCTTGGACGCCAGTTCAGGTGGAGTCAACGTTGAAATACCACTCTGGTTGTACTAGATATCTAACCTAGGTCCATTATCTGGATCAGGGACAGTGCCTGATGGGTAGTTTAACTGGGGCGGTTGCCTCCTAAAATGTAACGGAGGCGCCCAAAGGTTCCCTCAGCCTGGTTGGCAATCAGGTTTCGAGTGTAAGTGCACAAGGGAGCTTGACTGTGAGAGTGACAGCTCGAGCAGGGACGAAAGTCGGGACTAGTGATCCGGCGCTGGCATGTGGAAGCGGCGTCGCTCAACGGATAAAAGGTACCCCGGGGATAACAGGCTGATCTTCCCCAAGAGTCCATATCGACGGGATGGTTTGGCACCTCGATGTCGGCTCGTCGCATCCTGGGGCCGTAGCAGGTCCCAAGGGTTGGGCTGTTCGCCCATTAAAGCGGCACGCGAGCTGGGTTTAGAACGTCGTGAGACAGTTCGGTCCCTATCCGCCGCGCGCGTAGGTAACTTGAGAAAGGCTGCCCCTAGTACGAGAGGACCGGGGTGGACGAACCTCTGGTGTGCCAGTTGTTCCGCCAGGAGCACTGCTGGTTAGCTACGTTCGGAAGTGATAACCGCTGAAAGCATCTAAGCGGGAAGCACGTTTCAAGATGAGGTTACCCACTGGATTAACCAGGTAAGGCCCCCAGCAGACCACTGGGTTGATAGGCCGGAGGTGGAAGTGCAGCAATGCATGCAGCCGACCGGTACTAATAGGCCGAGGGCTTGTTTCACCACTACGAAGTCGCGTCCACTGTGAGGTTCCTGAGCTACGGCCGGGAACCATGAGAACTGCGCCGATCATTGATCGGTGGCAGCGTCTCGCTTGGTTTTGTCAGCTCAATAGAGTTTCGGCGACCATGGCGAAGGGGAAATACCCGGTTACATTCCGAACCCGGAAGTCAAGCCCTTCAGCGCCGATGGTACTGCACTGGAGACGGTGTGGGAGAGTAGGACGTCGCCGGACAATTTTTAGCGCGAGGCCGCTCCTTCGGGAGCGGCCTCGCTGCATTTCATCTGCAATTTCGGAGGTAGGACAATGGTGGATTCCCGTCCAGGACGTGGCGATCGCCAAGGACGTCCCGGTGGTTCGCACGGTGGAGACCGCCCGCGCGCCGGTGGCAGCAGCAGCGGCGGCAGTGATCGTCGCTCGTCCTCCGGAGGTCGCTCGGGCGAGCGCTCCGAGGGAGGCCGTCCGGCCGACAACCGTCGCCAGCAGGGCACCGGAGGCCGCGGCGGCAAGTCAGGCGGAGGCCGTTCCCAGGGAGGCCGGCCCCAAGGTGCCGGAGGCGACCGCCCGTGGCGTGAGCGCCCGGGTCGCGAAGAGCGTTCCGCCGACCAGAAGATCTACGACGGCCCCGACATCCCTGACGACATCAGCGCCAAGGATCTCGACAAGCACGCTCGTCAGGCGCTCCAGGGTCTGCCGGAGAAGCTGGCCGAGCGGGTCTCGCGTCACCTCGTGATGGCCGGCCTGCTGATGGCCAGCGATCCCGAGACCGCGTACCTCCACGCCCTGGCCGCCAAGGCTCGTGCGAACCGCAACGCCCTGATCCGTGAGGCCTGCGGCGAGACCGCCTATGCCGCCGGGAAGTTCTCCGAGGCACTGGCGGAGTTCCGTGCTGCCAAGCGGCTGAGCGGACAGCAGATGTACGCGCCAATGATGGCCGACTGCGAGCGCGCACTCCGTCGCCCCGAGAAGGCGCTGGCCTACGACACGGCGGACGTCCGCAAGAACCTCGACGACGCCGGCAACATCGAGCTGAGCATCGTCATCGCCGGTGCCCGGCGTGACCTCGGTCAGGTCGAGGCGGCGATCCGTCTGCTCGAGACCGAGCCGCTGAGCTCGGCGTCGCGCGCGCCGTGGGTGGCACGCCTGCGCTACGCCTACGCCGACGCCCTGGCCGAGGCCGGACGCCGCGAGGAGGCCGTGGAGTGGTTCCACCGCACGGTCGCGGTCGACGGCGAGAAGGCCACGGACGCCGAGGAGCGTGTCGCCGAGCTGGAGTGACCGCTCCGCCCCGCTGACGTCCACCGATGTCCCCAGGACCCCGTCGTCCACAACGTCCTCGAGGCGTGTGGCGGCGGGGCACTGGCACGTCCAGGCTCGGAGCATGGACGAGACGACGATCAACGACGTACGACTTCGCGGACGCGTGTCCGGGGACCCGGAGACACGAGTGCTGCCGAGCGGCGACGAGCTCGTGAGCCTGCGGCTCGTGGTTCCCCGCAGTGCCGCGGCCCGCAAGCGGTCGAAGGCGACCGTCGACACCATCGAGCTGACGGCGTGGACCGCGGCCCTGCGCCGCACGGTCGGGCGTCTGTCGTCCGGCGACGTGGTCGAGGTGTCGGGTGAGCTCCGCCGGCGCTTCGCGCGGGGTGCTGGGGGAGCGCAGTCGTTCATGGGCGTCGACCTCACGGCATGCCGCCGTGTCAGGCCGGAGCCGCCGGCTCGTTAGCCTCGTCCCCATGACACGGGGCCACGGACTCTCCACGAGCGCATCGTCTTCTCTTGCCGACGCCCACGACCTCGTGATGCTCGACCTCGACGGCGTCGTGTACGTCGGACCGGACGCGGTACCGCACGCGGTCGAGGCGATCGGCTCCCTGGAACCCTCGGTCTCGTACCTCACCAACAACGCGACGCGGTCGGCCGCCGACGTCGCCGACCACCTCCGATCCTTCGGGCTGGAGCTGCACGACGAGGCGGTCGTGACGGCCGGGCAGGTCGTCGCCGAGCTCGTCCGTCGCGAGGTCGGCGACGGTGCTGCCGTGCTCCTGGCCGGCGCCGACGGCATGCGTACCGCGCTCGAGGACGCCGGCCTCCGGGTCGTGGCGGCCCTCTCCGACGAACCCCGAGCCGTGGTGCAGGGCGGGGTCATCGACGTCCGGTGGAGCGAGCTCGCCGAGGCCTCCTACGCCGTGACGGCCGGCCTGCCGTGGTTCGCCTCGAATCCCGACCTCACGTTCCCGACCCCGCGGGGCCTGGCGCCCGGCAACGGCGCCATGGTGAACGCCGTCTCCCTCGCGACCGGCACCCGTCCGGTCGTTGCCGGCAAGCCCGAGCGCCCCATCTACGACGAGGCGCAGCGCCGCACCGGTGCGACGTCGCCGCTCATGGTCGGGGACCGCCCGGACACCGACATCGACGGAGCCATCGGCGCCGACATCGAGAGCATGGTCGTGCTCACCGGGGTCGGCACGCTCGACGAGATCGCCTGCCTGCCCGTCGGAGCCCGCCCCGGCTACGTCGCTGCGGACCTGCGAGGTCTGCTCGCGGTGCACCCGCCGGTCGAGGTCGACGAGGACCGCGCGACGTGCGGCCCGGCGACGGCGGAGGTCGTGGGCGGCCGTATCGAGGTGAACGGCGCCGATCAGGACAGCGTCCCGGCCCTGCGCGCGATCGTGGCCCTGGCGTGGGCGACACGCGACCGAGGTACCCCGGCGACCGTCCCGGATGTGAGGATGAGGGCATGAACGACGCGATCGAGCACGGCAGCGAGGTGTCCGACGAGGTGGTCGCACCGGCCGTCGAGCCGACCGGGCACGCCGCCATCGACGAGGCGCTGTCGGCCCTCTCCCTGCTGGCCGACCAGCCGGTCACCGAGCACGTCGTCGTGTTCGACGCGATCCACCAGGTCGTGCGCACGTCCCTCGCGGAGGCAGGTCGCGCGGAAGTGCCCGAATCGCCGTGACCCGACGCGTGCGGCTCGACGCCGAGCTCGTGCGCCGCGGACTCGCCCGGTCGCGGGACCAGGCTGCCGGACTCATCGAGTCGGGCGCGGTGACCGTGGGCGGTTCCGTCGCCACCAAGGCCGCGACCCAGGTGGGCACCGACGCCGCCGTCGTGGTGCGTGAGCCCGCGGGGCCGTCGTGGGCCTCTCGCGGAGCGCACAAGCTCCTCGGCGCGCTGGCCGAGTTCGAGCCCCAGGGCCTCACGGTCGAGGGTCGGCGCTGTCTCGACGCCGGCGCCTCGACGGGCGGGTTCACCGACGTGCTCCTGCACCGCGGGGTGCGGGAGGTCGTCGCCGTCGACGTCGGGTACGGCCAGCTCGTGTGGGAGCTCCAGAACGACGACCGGGTCCACGTGCACGACCGCACCAACGTCCGGACCCTGACGCCCGAGACGATCGGGGGTCCCGTGGACCTCGTCGTCTCCGACCTCTCGTTCATCTCGCTGCGCCTGGTGATGCCCGCACTGACCGCGTGCGCGCGGTCCGACGGCGACCTGGTGCTCATGGTCAAGCCGCAGTTCGAGGTCGGACGTGAACGCTTGGGCAAGAATGGGGTCGTGAGAGATCCGCAGCTCCACGCGCAGGCCGTGATCGACGTCTGCCACGCCGCCCAGGTCGAGGGGTGGGGCACCCGTGCCCTGGCTCCCAGCCCGCTGCCCGGGCCGGCCGGGAACGTGGAGTACTTCTGCTGGCTGCGCACCGATGCCGCCCCGGTCGACCCCGTCGCGGCCGAGCGGGCCGTCGCCGACGGCCCGCTGGAGGTGGGCTCATGAGGACCGTCCTGGTCGTGACGCACGGAAGCCGTCTGGAGGCCGACACCCTGGCGGTCTCGGTCGCTCGCGAGCTGCAGGACGCCGGCATGGCCATCCGTGTGCTCGGTCCGGAGGCAGCGCGGCTCGGAGCAGCCGGGCTGACCGACATGGATCCCGTGGATCCGGGTACCTCCGCGTCGGCCGGCTGCGAGCTCGCCGTGGTGTTCGGGGGTGACGGCACGATCCTGCGGGCGGCCGAGATGTGCCGCGACCACGAGACCCCGATCCTCGGCGTGAACCTGGGCCACATCGGGTTCCTGGCCGAGGCCGACGCCGAGGACGCCGCCGACGTCGTCCGCGGCGTGATCGACCGCACCTACACCGTCGAGGACCGCCTCACCGTCGACGTTGAGGTGCTGGTCGGCAAGCACGTCGTGGCCCGCAACTGGGCGCTCAACGAGGCGACGGTCGAGAAGCAGTCCCGGGAGCGCATGGTCGAGCTCGTCGTCGAGATCGACGGTCGGCCCGTCTCCCGCTGGGGGTGCGACGGCATCGTCTGCGCGACCCCGACGGGGTCCACGGCCTACAACTTCAGTGCCGGTGGGCCGATCGTCTGGCCCGAGGTGGCCGCGCTGCTCATGGTGCCGATCAGTGCCCATGCGTTGTTCGCCCGGCCCCTGGTCGTCTCACCCGACTCGACGCTCGCGATCGAGATCGTCGACCAGCGGGGCGAGGGCGTGCTCTGGTGCGACGGACGTCGTGCTGCCGATCTGCCCTCAGGCGCCCGGGTCGAGGTGCGCCGCGGCGCCCACAGCGTGCGCCTGGCCCGCCTGCGGGAGGCGACGTTCGCCGACCGGCTCGTCCGCAAGTTCGACCTCCCGGTCGAGGGGTGGCGAGGCGAGGCGGCGCGTCGCATGGCCGCCGTCGTCGACGAGGACTCCGGGGGTGGCGCCTGATGTGGCGCCATCTCGAGCTGCGATCGCTCGGCGTCATCGAGCACGCCGAGCTTCCGCTCGACGCCGGGTTCACCGTCATCACGGGTGAGACGGGCGCGGGCAAGACCATGGTCGTCACGGCGCTCGGTCTGCTGCGGGGCGAGCGCTCCGACGCGGGTCTCGTGCGCCACGGGTCGGACCAGGCACGGGTCGAGGCCATCATCGACGTCGCCGGGCGCGCCGGCCTGGCCGGCAAGGTCGACGACGCCGGGGGAGCGGTCGACGACGACGAGCTCGTCATCGCGCGGGCCGTCTCGGCCCAGGGCCGTTCGCGGGCCTACGCCGGCGGCACCTCCGTGCCGGCCGGACTCCTGACCGAGCTGACCGACGAGCTCGTGGCGGTGCACGGACAGTCCGACCAGCACCGGCTCGGCCGCCCGGCTCACCAGCGGGCCGCGCTCGACGCCTTCGCCGGCCCCGCGGTCGCGACCCTGCTCGAGCGCTACGTCCCGGCCCACCGGCGGTGGCGCGAGATCGACGACCGGCTCCAGCGTCTGCGCTCCGCCACCCAGGAACGGGCGCGCGAGCTGGACGCCGCCGAGCACGGACTGGCCGAGATCGACGAGGTCGCCCCGGTGGCGGGGGAGGACGCCGAGCTCGAGGCCGTGGAGTCGCGGCTGGCGCACGCGGAGTCCCTGGCTCGGGCGGCGCAGGTCGCGCACGACCTGCTGACGGGTGACGTCGAGCAGGCCGTCGGGCCCGAGGGAGCCGCGCCGCTGGCCGCGCAGGCCGCCGCCGAGCTCGACGCCCAGGCGGCCCACGATCCCGAGCTCGAGGCCCTGGCCGTCCGCGTGGGCGAGCTCTCGGTCTCGCTGACCGACCTCGCGGCCGACCTGGCGGGCTACCTCGCGTCGGTCGACCTCGATCCGGCCGGTCTGGCCACGATCCAGGAGCGCCGCTCGCGGCTCGGTCAGCTGCAGCGCAAGTACGGGCCCTCGCTGGACGAGGTGCTGGCCTGGGCCGACGACGCGCGGCGCCGGGTCCTGGACCTCGGGGCTGATGACGACACCGTCGCCGCGCTGGAGGCCGAGCGCGACGCCCTGCACGCCGAGCTGCTGCAGCTGGCGGCCCGGCTCACCGAGGTCCGCACGGAGGCCGGAGCGCGGCTCGCGACCGAGGTCGGGTCGGAGCTCGAGGCGCTGTCGATGAAGTCCGCCCGCCTGGTGGTCGAGATCGGCACGGCCGAGCTGGGGCCGTGGGGCGCCGACACCGTCGAGCTGCTCTTCGCCGCGAACTCCGGCGCCGCCCCCCGACCGCTCACCAAGGGGGCGAGCGGTGGTGAGCTCTCGCGCCTGATGCTCTCGCTCGAGGTCGTGCTCGCCGACCGCTCCGACGTCCCTACGCTGGTCTTCGACGAGGTCGACGCGGGCATCGGCGGTCGGGCAGCGGTCGAGGTGGGTCGCCGTCTCGCCGTGCTGGCCGAGAACGCCCAGGTGCTCGCCGTGACCCACCTGCCGCAGGTCGCGGCCTTCGCGCGGCACCACTTCCGCGTGCTCAAGGACGACGACGGCAACGTCACGAGCAGCTCCGTGGTCCGGCTCACGGGGCAGGACCGCGTCGACGAGCTGGCCCGCATGCTGGCCGGCCTGGAGGACTCCTCGGCCGCGCAGCAGCACGCGCGCGAGCTCCTCGAGCTCGCCGGACACGCCTGACACACCCGCCCGTCCGGGTCCCGGGATGACCGGGGCCCCCGTGGCACGATGGACGACGATGTCCATCTTCAAGCGTGGCGGCGGGCGCTCCTCCGACGCCCCCGGCGTGTCCGGCCCCGCGCGCATCGCGCGGGGCGGCGCCGAGGTGACCGCCGGCGTCCGCGCCGGCGACGTCGCGATCATCGACCGCACCGACCTCGACGCCGACGACGCCGCCGAGCTCGTCAAGCTCAAGGTCGCTGCGGTCGTCAACGTCGCCGCGTCGACGACCGGCAAGTTCCCCTCGGTCGGGCCCGAGCTGCTGGCCGAGGCCGGCATCCCGCTCGTCGACCAGGCGGGCGAGGGCGTGGTCACCCGGCTGCGCAGCGGCGACCTGGTGCGCGTGCACGAGGGCAAGATCTTCCGCGACGGTGTGCTGGTCGCGAGCGGCATCGCGCGCGACGGCGACCAGGTCCGTGCCGACTACTCCGAGGCCTCCAGCGACTTCACGACCCGCCTCGACACGTTGTCCGTCAACGCCTCCGAGCACCTGCGTCGCGAGCACGCGATGCTGCTCGACGGTGCACGGGTGCCGCGCCTGTCGACCCGGCTCAAGGGCCGCGCCGTCGTGGTCGTCTCGGACTCGTTCGACGCGGCCGCCGACCTGAAGGCGCTCAAGCGCTTCGTCCTCGACCGCGACCCGGTCATGGTCGGGGCCGGCAAGGGTGCCGACCTGATCCTGAAGGCGGGCTACCAGCCCGACGTCGTCGTCGGCTCGGTCGAGGGCTTCAGCTCCGCGGTGCTCGACTCGACCCGCGAGCTCGTGGTCACGACCGCCTCCGGCCAGATCCAGACGCCCGAACGCCTGGAGAAGCACCAGAAGGACGTCGTCCGCTTCGTCGCCGACGGCGAGGACGCCGACCTGGCGATCCTGCTGGCCGACGCGAACGGCGCCTCCGTCATCGTGCACGCCGGTGCGGCACCGACGCTGGGCGACTTCCTGGGGCAGAGCCCCGGCCTCGTCGGTCCGGCCTTCGTCGTGCGCCTCCGCTCGGCGGCCAAGCTCGTCGACGCGAAGGTCGTCGCCCACGTGACCACGGGACGCATCTCGGCCTGGCCGATCGTCCTTCTCATCCTCAGCGCGATCGTCGCCATGGCGGTCGCGCTCTCGCTCACCACCACCGGAGGCGACGTCACCGGGTGGGTCTCCGACCAGCTCGGCGACCTCGGCTCCTGGATCGAAGGACTCAGGTCGTGATCAACTTCCGCTACCACGTCGTCTCGCTCGCGGCGGTCTTCCTCGCGTTGGCCGTCGGCGTCGCCCTGGGCGTCGCCTTCGTCGACTCCGACGACGCCGGCGCGGGCGGGGGAGACTCTCGGGCCGACGCCGCCGAGCAGGCGTTCGAGAACGCCTTCGCCGACGCGTCCTCCGGCCTCGTCGGGCAGGGCCTGACCGACCGCCGCGTCGTGGTCGTGACGACCCCGGGCGCCCGGTCCTCGGAGGTCGACGACCTCACGGCCCGCATCTCCGACGCCGGCGGCACCGTCGTCGGCGAGGTCACCCTCACGACGAAGCTGCTCGACTCGGCCAACCGTCAGTTCGCCGAGCAGATCGCCGAGCAGTCGGCGGCCGACGTCCCGGGCGTGCAGTCCGGCGACGACAGCTACAGCCGCATCGGTGCGGCGCTCGCGCGGGCGCTGACGGGCGACCCGGAGCTCGACGAGCAGGCCTCGACCATCCGCTCCGCCTTCGAGCAGGGCGGTCTGATCGACCTGCCGAGCGCGCCGACCCAGCGGGCCGACCTGGCGCTCGTCGTGATCGGCCCGACGTCGGCCGACAGCGCGCGAGGCGAGATCCTCGCCGCGGTGACCTCGCAGCTCTCGACCTCCGGCGCCGGCGCGGCCCTCGTCGGACCCTCGACGACCAGCGTCGACGGGGGAGTGCTCGACCAGGTGCGTTCCAGCGACGGTGCCGGCTCGTTCTCGACCGTCGACGTGACGGACCTGGCCGCCGGGCGACTCGTGTCGGTGCTCGCCCTCGTGCGTTCGGCCGCCGGACAGAACGGGTCGTGGGGAACGACACGCAGCGCGGACGGCCAGCTGCCTCAGTAGGGGGCTCGCGGGGTGTAGGCTGGAATCCCGTGGTGGATTGTCCATCCGGCCCCTGACGGGGCACTGAACCACGGGAGTCGCCTTGGCCGCTAGCGGGTCGGAAGCCAACAGGTCGTACGGGAACACCGTCACCAAGCACGTCTTCGTCACTGGAGGCGTCGCGTCGTCGCTCGGCAAGGGGCTCACGGCCTCGAGCCTGGGTCGCCTGCTGAAGTCGCGAGGTCTGCGCGTCACGATGCAGAAGCTGGATCCGTACCTCAACGTCGATCCCGGCACGATGAACCCGTTCCAGCATGGCGAGGTCTTCGTGACCGACGACGGGGCGGAGACCGATCTCGACATCGGTCACTACGAGCGGTTCCTCGACGAGGACCTGGTGGGTCGTGCCAACGTCACGACCGGACAGGTCTACTCCGAGGTCATCGCACGGGAGCGTCGCGGCGACTACCTGGGCGACACCGTCCAGGTGATCCCGCACATCACGAACGAGATCAAGGACCGCATGCTCGCCATGGGCGGCACGGACGTCGACGTCGTGATCCACGAGATCGGCGGCACGGTCGGCGACATCGAGAGCCAGCCCTTCCTGGAGTCGGCCCGCCAGGTGCGTCACGAGATCGGCCGCACCAACGTCTTCTTCCTGCACGTCTCGCTGGTGCCGTACATCGGACCCTCGGGCGAGCTCAAGACCAAGCCGACGCAGCACTCGGTGGCCGCCCTGCGCTCGATCGGCATCCAGCCCGACGCGATCGTGTGCCGCTCGGACCGTGAGATCCCCGAGGGCGTCAAGCGGAAGATCTCGCTGATGTGCGACGTCGACCAGGAGGCCGTCGTGACGGCCAGCGACGCCCCGTCGATCTACGACGTGCCGAAGCTGCTGCACCGCGAGGGCCTCGACGCCTACGTCGTGCGCCGTCTCGACCTGCCGTTCCGCGACGTCGACTGGACCGAGTGGGACGCCCTGCTGCGCCGCGTGCACGAGCCCGCCGACGAGATCACGATCGCGCTGGTCGGCAAGTACATCGACCTGCCCGACGCGTACCTCTCGGTCGGTGAGGCGCTCCGCGCCGGTGGCTTCGCGAACGACGCGAAGGTGCACCTGCGCTGGGTGCCGTCCGACGACTGCGCCACGGAGGCCGGTGCCGCTCGCATGCTCGGCGACGTCGACGCGGTCTGCGTGCCCGGTGGCTTCGGCATCCGGGGCATCGAGGGCAAGATCGGTGCGCTGAAGTACGTGCGTGAGCGTGGCATCCCGACGCTCGGGCTCTGCCTCGGCCTGCAGTGCATGGTCATCGAGTTCGCCCGCCACGAGGCCGGCATCGCCGAGGCCAGCTCGACGGAGTTCGACGCCAACACCGCGGCTCCCGTCATCGCCACGATGGCCGAGCAGCAGGCGTTCGTCGAGGGCGCCGGCGACCTGGGCGGCACGATGCGCCTCGGCTCGTACCCGGCCGCCCTGACGCCCGGCAGCATCGTCGCCGAGGTCTACGGCAGCGACAAGGTCGAGGAGCGCCACCGGCACCGCTACGAGGTCAACAACGGCTACCGCGACCAGATCGCGGCCGCGGGACTCTCCTTCAGCGGCACCTCGCCGGACGGCACCCTGGTGGAGTTCGTCGAGCTGCCGCGCGAGGTGCACCCGTACTACGTGGCCACGCAGGCCCACCCGGAGCTGAAGTCGCGTCCGACCCGTCCGCACCCGCTGTTCGCCGGACTCGTCAAGGCGGCGCTGCGACGCCAGCGGGAGACGCGCCTCCCGGTGGAGGTCCCGGCGTCCGACTCGGCCGTCGCCGAGTGAGCGCGCACCCCACGCTGCCGGGTCGGCTCGCACCGGCCGGACTGGCCGACCAGGAGGCGGCCTGGCCCGTCACAGGGTCGGAGACGTTCTACGACACCGTCTACGTCTCGCTGCGGCGCGACACGATCGTCGACCCGTCCGGCGGGGAGCACCCACGGGCGGTCGTGCAGCCGCGCGGCGCGGTGGGCGTGCTCGCCCTCGACGACGACGACCGGCTCCTGCTGGTCTCCCAGTACCGCCACGCGGTGGGCCATCGCATGGTCGAGCTTCCGGCCGGGGTCCTCGACGTCGAGGGCGAGGTGCCGCAGGACACCGCGGCGCGGGAGCTCGCGGAGGAGGCCGACGTGCAGGCGGCGCACTGGGAGCACCTCCTGGTCATCCGCTCCTCGCCGGGCTACACGAGCGAGAAGCTCACGGTCTACCGGGCCACGGGCCTGTCGCCGGTGCCGCAAGACCAGCGCACCGAGCGGGAGGCCGAGGAGGCCGACATGGAGCAGTGGTGGCTGCCCTTCGCCGACGCGGTCGGGGCCGTGCTCGACGGACGCATCACCAACGGGCTCGCCGTGAGCGCGATCCTGGCCGAGCACGCCCGGCGGACGCGATGAACGGGCCCGCGTGACGACCTCGGTGGGGCGATGACCGAGGGCGACCTCGAGCGCGCGATCCTCGACTACCTGGCCCACCTCGGGGTGGAGCGCGGGCTGGCCGACAACACGCTGTCGTCGTACCGCCGCGACCTGCGGCGCTACCTCGAGCACCTCGGGACCATCGGTCGGGCCGTGCCCGCCGAGGTCGAGGAGGCCGACGTCCAGGCGTTCGTCGCGGTGCTGCGCACGGGCGACGACGACCACCCGCCGCTCGGGCCCGCCAGCGTGGCGCGGCACGTCGTGACGGTGCGGGGACTGCACCGGTTCTGGCTGCGCGAGCAGCTCGTGATGGTCGACGTCGCGGCCGAGGTCCGGCCACCGCGTCCCGACCAACGGCTGCCGAAGGCGCTCCCGCTCGACCAGGTCGAGGCGATCCTGGAGGCTGCTGGCGCCCCGGGCACCACCCTGGCGCGCCGTGACCGGGCGCTGCTCGAGATCCTCTACGGCACGGGAGCCCGCATCTCGGAGGCCGTCGGCATCGACGTCGACGACCTCGACCGCGACGAGGGAGCCCTGCTGCTGCGCGGCAAGGGCGGCAAGCAGCGCATCGTCCCGGTCGGCAGCTACGCGCTCGCCGCGATCGAGGCGTACCTGACGACGTCGCGCCCCCTGCTGGTCTCGGCCACGGTCTCCACGCCTGCACTGTTCCTCAACGCCCGCGGCGGGCGCCTGTCCCGCCAGAGCGCGTGGACCGTCCTGACCCGCGCCGCGAGGCAGGCCGGCGTCGGCGTCGACGTCTCGCCCCACACGTTGCGCCACTCGTTCGCGACCCACCTGCTGGACGGCGGGGCGGACGTCCGCGTCGTGCAGGAGCTGCTCGGGCACGCCTCCGTCACGACGACCCAGATCTACACCCTCGTGACGGTCGACCGGCTCCGCGAGGTGTACGCGGCGGCCCATCCCCGCGCCCAGCGCTGACGCCTGGGCGGGACCCGGACGGGGCCCGGCGACGGGTACCCTGACGTGTTGCCGCGAACGGTGTGGAGGGTCGTGGCAGCGGCGGTAGGGTGAGCAAGATTGTCGACATCGGACGGGACAGGAACAGCATGAGTGAGGAAACCGGACCCACGGGGCGTCCGACTCCCAGCTTCGGCGAGCCGCAGCCCCGGCGCCCCGGTCCGGCGACGGTCCTGTCGATGTGCAACCAGAAGGGCGGGGTGGGCAAGACCACCACGACCATCAGCCTGGGCGCCGCGCTCGTCGAGGCGGGCCGCAAGGTGCTGTTGGTCGACTTCGACCCCCAGGGATCGCTCACGGTCGGCCTGGGCCTCAACGCCCACGAGCTCGAGCAGAGCATCTACCACGTGCTGATGGACCGCTCGCTGACGCTGCGCGACATCATCCACCCGACGTCGGTGCCCGGTCTCGACCTCGCGCCGGCCAACATCGACCTCTCGGCCGCCGAGATGCAGCTCGTGACCGAGGTGGGGCGCGAGCAGGCGCTCGCGCGAGCACTGCACGAGGTGCGCGACGACTACGACGTGATCCTGGTCGACTGCCAGCCCTCGCTCGGACTCCTGACGGTCAACGCGCTGACGGCCTCCGACGGCGTCATCATCCCCCTGGAGTGCGAGTACTTCGCGCTGCGGGGCGTCGCGCTGCTGAAGGAGACGATCGAGAAGGTTCGCGAGCGCACCAACCCGCGCCTGCAGATCGTCGGTCTGCTCGGCACGATGTTCGACAGCCGCACGCTGCACGGCCGCGAGGTGCTCCAGACCCTCGTGCAGGGATGGGGCGACCTGGTCTTCCACACGGTCATCCGCCGCACCGTGAAGTTCTCCGACTCGACCGTCGCCGGCGAGCCGATCACCGAGTACGCCACGACGTCGCCGGGCGCCGCGTCCTACCGCCAGCTGGCGCGGGAAGTGCTGGTGCGATGCCCGACGGTGTGAAGAAGCCGACCGGCACCGGTCGACGTCCGGCGATGCCGGGCGCCGACGAGCTGTTCCGCTCGACCGCGAAGTCCGCCCCGGACCCGGCGCCGGCCCCGCAGCCGGAGGCGGCCGAGCCGGCCAAGCCGGCGGCCAGCGGACGCGTCAAGCACGACGAGAAGATCACGGTGTACGTCACCGCCGAGGAGCTCCTGGCGCTCGAGCAGACCCGCCTGGCGGTGCGATCGGCCGTGGGGCGCAACGTCGACCGCGGACGCATCGTGCGTGCGGCCCTCGCCGCCGCGCTCGAGGACTTCGAGGCGAACGGCACCGACAGCGACCTGGTGCGCCGGATCGACGGCGCCGCGGACCAGCGGTGAGCGAGCCCGAGGCCCTGACCCAGCCGGCACCCGAGGCCGGGTTCTCGATCAGCATCGACGGCTTCGAGGGTCCGTTCGACCTGCTGCTGCAGCTCATCAGCCGGCACAAGATGGACGTGACCGCGGTCGCGCTCTCGGAGGTCACGAGCGAGTTCATCGCCTACATCGGCGAGCTCGGGGGCGACCTGGAGCAGACCACCCAGTTCCTGCTCGTCGCGGCGACGCTGCTGGACCTGAAGACGGCTCGCCTCCTGCCCCAGGCCGAGGTGGAGGACGAGGAGGACCTCGCCCTGCTGGAGGCGCGTGACCTGCTGTTCGCCCGCCTCCTGCAGTACCGCGCGTTCAAGCAGGTCGCGGCCCAGATCGCCGCGAAGCTCGAGACCGAGCAGCGGCGCTACCCGCGGGCCGTGCCGCTCGAGCCGCGCTTCGCGCAGCTGCTGCCGGAGATCCTGATCTCGGCCACGCCCGACGACCTGGCCCGACTCGCCGCGGCGGCCCTCACGCCGAAGCCCGAGATGATCCTGTCGCTGGCCCACCTGCACGCGCCGCAGGTCAGCGTGCGCGAGCAGGCCCACGTCGTGGTCGACCGTCTGCGCCGCGAGCGCAGCCTCACGTTCCGCACGCTGACGTCCGACTCACCCGATCTGATGACGACCGTCGCCCGCTTCCTGGCCCTGCTGGAGCTCTTCCGCGAGGGCATGGTCGCGTTCGAGCAGGCGACCCCGCTCGGCGACCTTCACCTGCGCTGGACCGGGAGCGACGACGGCGAGGTCGAGGTCGGAATCGAGTTCGACGCACCGCCCGACACCGGTGAGGCGCACGTCGTCCCGGCCGAGCTGCTCGACGCCGACCTCGACGCCCCCGAGACCTCCGCCGACCCGTCTGAGAAGGACACCCCCGATGAGTGACGCCAGCCTGCCCCAGCGCAACCTCCCTCGGGGCCCCCACGAGCTGGAGCTCGAGATGCTCGAGCTGCGTCCGGCCCTCGAGGCCGTGCTGATGGTGGCCGACCAGCCCCTCGACCACCTGACGCTCGCCCAGGCCGTGGGTCACCCGCCGACCGACGTCGAGGACGCGCTCGCGGCGCTCGCGGCGGAGTACGACGAGCAGGAGCGCGGCTTCGAGCTGCGCTCGATCGCCGGCGGATGGCGGTTCTACACCCGCGAGACGGTCGCGGCCGCGGTCGAGCGGTTCGTGCTCGACGGGCAGCAGGCCCGGTTGACGCAGGCAGCGCTCGAGACCCTCGCGGTCGTGGCGTACCGCCAGCCGATCAGTCGATCGCGCATCTCGGCGATCCGCGGCGTCAACGTCGACGGCGTCGTGCGCACCCTGGTCTCGCGCGGGCTCATCGAGGAGGCGGGCACCGACGCCGAGAGCGGCGCGATCCTGTACCGCAGCACGAGCTACTTCCTGGAGCGCATGGGCCTGGGGAGCCTCGACGAGCTTCCCGAGATCGCGCCGATGCTGCCCGAGCTCGACGAGGTCGAGGACGACTTCTTCGCACCGGCGAAGCCTCCCGTCGCCGAGGCCGAGCCGGCCACGACCGCGGCGGCCGACGACGACGCAGCGACCGACGACGCGGCGACGCATGACTGAGGGCCCCTCGGACGAGGGCATCCGCCTGCAGAAGGTGCTGGCGAAGGCCGGTCTCGGCAGCCGCCGCGCCTGCGAGATCCTCATGCTCGAGGGACGCGTGGAGGTCGACGGCGAGGTCGTCGACCAGATGGGGATGCGCGTCGACCCGCTGCGCGCGGTCATCCGGGTGGACGGACGTCGCCTCCCGCCGCCCAGCGAGCACGCGTACCTGCTCGTCAACAAGCCGCGAGGCGTCGTGACGTCGATGAGCGACGAGCGCGGGCGCGCCGACCTGAACACGCTCCTGGGCGACCGGGACGACCGTCTGTTCCACGTCGGGCGGCTCGACACCGACACCTCCGGACTGCTCGTCATGACCAACGACGGCGACCTGGCCCACAAGCTGGCGCACCCCTCGTTCGAGATCACCAAGACCTACGTCGCACTGGTCGAGGGGCGGGTCGCCGACACGCTCGGCGCCCGGCTGCAGGCCGGTGTCGACCTCGACGACGGCCGGGCCCAGGTCGACCGCTTCCAGGTTAAGGACGTCAGCGGTGACCGGTCCCTCGTCGAGCTCGACCTGCACATGGGGCGCAACCGCATCGTGCGGCGCCTGCTTGACCACGTGGGCCACCCGGTCATCGAGCTGACGCGCACGGCGTTCGGCCCGCTGCACCTGGGGAGCCTCAAGAGCGGGCGCACCCGCGACCTGACGCGCGACGAGCTCGGGGCGCTCTTCGATAGCGTGGAGGCATGACCGCGACGCCTCCCACGCAGGACGCCGGCGCGCTCCCCAGCACGGCCCTCGTCATCGGTTGCGGGCTGATCGGCACCTCGGCGGCCCTCGCTCTCACCGCCCGTGGCGTGCGGGTGCACCTGCGTGACGCGGTGCCCGGTGTCGCCGAGGTCGCGGCGAGCGTCGGAGCGGGCACGGTCGAGCCGGCCGTCGCCCCCGACCTCGTGGTCGTCGCGGTGCCGCCCGCGGCCGTGGCCGAGACCGCGCTCGCGGCGCTCGAGGAGTTCCCGCACGCCGTGGTGACGGACGTCGCGAGCGTCAAGCGACCGGTCACCGAGGCCGTCACCGGCACTCCGGGCGCCGCACGCTTCGTCGGCGGCCACCCCATGGCCGGCACCGAGCGCTCCGGACCCACGGCCGGCTCGGCGCTGCTGTTCGAGGGTCGGCCGTGGGCGGTCGTCCCGCTCCCGGAGTCCGCACCCGAGGCCGTCGCCCTGGTGACCTCGGTCGTGCAGGCGCTCGAGGCCGTGCCGACCCCGTTCACCCCCGACCAGCACGACGAGGCGGTCGCCCTCGTCTCGCACGTCCCTCACCTGGTCTCGGTGCTCACGGCGGGGCTGCTCGCCAGCGCACCGCGCGAGCACATCGACCTGGCCGGCCCCGGCCTGCGCGACGTCACGCGCATCGCCGGCAGCGCCACCGGCATGTGGCTCCAGATCCTCGACAGCAACGCCGCTGCCGTCACGGCCCTGCTGCAGTCGCTCCGCGGCGACCTCGACCGGGTGCTCGACGCGCTCGCCGCCGGGGGAGACGTGCTCACCGGACGTCTGTCCGACGTGCTGGACGCCGGTCGCGCGGGCACGCAGCGCATCCCGGGCAAGCACGGCGAGGTCCGCACCGAGAGCGCCTCGGTGTTCGTGCCCGTCGAGGACCGCCCGGGCGTGCTGTCGCAGCTCATGACCGACATCGGCGAGTCCGGCGTCAACATCGAGGACTTCCGCATCGACCACGAGTACGGTCGTCCCGTGGGTCTGGCGCAGGTCGAGGTCGCGGCCGAGCGGGCCGACCACCTCACGTCGTCCCTCACCGCACGCGGCTGGTCCGCGTACCGATAGGAGTTCTGTGTCCCTGCCTCTCGTCGTCGCCCTCGACGGTCCGTCCGGCTCCGGCAAGTCCAGCACCGCGCGCGGTGTCGCGACGCGCCTGGGTCTGGCCTACCTCGACACCGGGGCGATGTACCGGGCGGTGACCTGGGCGCTTCTGCAGCGGGGCGTCGACACCGACGACGCCGCCGCGGTCGCCGCTGCCGTCGCGGACGTCAACATCGCCTCGGGCACCGACCCGTCGGCGCCGACGATCCTCGCCGACGGCGTCGACGTGGGGGTGGAGATCCGCAGCGACGAGGTCGTGCGTCACGTCAGCCCGGTCTCGACCGTGCCGGAGGTCCGCACGCACCTGGTCGACCTGCAGCGTCGGACCATCGCCGCCGCCGACGCCGGGATCGTCGTCGAGGGCCGTGACATCGGCACGGTCGTCGCCACCGACGCCGCGGTCAAGATCTACCTCGTCGCCGACCCGCAGGCCCGTGCCGCCCGGCGCGCGGCCGAGGAGGGCGGCACCGACACCGCAGCCACGGCCGCCTCGCTCCTGCGTCGCGACCAGATCGACTCGACCCGCGCCACGTCACCGCTGGCGAAGGCCGACGACGCCGTCGAGATCGACACGACCTTCCTGACCCTCGACGAGGTCATCGACCGGATCGTCGCGCTCGCGCAGGAGCGCCGGTGACGACGATCGCCCAGGCGGGCCCGGTCCGCTCGGGGCTCCGCGAGTGGCCGCACCGGCTGCTGCGGCCGCTGCTGCGCAGCCGTGTCGGCCGGCGCTGGGACGTCCACGTCCGGGGCATCGGCCAGGTGCCGGAGGCAGGGCCGGTCATCCTGGCCAGCAACCACATCGGCTGGCTCGACGGCCCGGTCACCGTGCTGACGTCCGACCGGCCGGTGCACGCCCTCGTCAAGCACGAGTCCTTCGAGGGCAACGCGGGCCGTCTCCTGCGCCTCGGAGCCCAGATCAAGCTGCACCGGGGACGGACCGACGCCGGTGCCCTGCGCTCGGCGCTGCGGGTCCTGCGGGCCGGCCAGGTGCTGCTCGTCTACCCCGAGGGCAAGCGGGGCGACGGCCTCGTGCACGACGTCTACGGGGGCACCGCGTACCTCGCGCTGGCCACCGGCAGCCCGGTCGTCCCGGTCGCCGTGATCGGCACCCGCGAGCCCGGTGCGGGCATCGAGACCAAGCCGAGTCCCGGGCAACGTGTGGACGTCGTCTACGGTAGTCCTTTGACCTTCGCAGCCACGCCGTGGCCGCGCGACGCTGCATCGGTCTCCGCGACCAGCGAGAAGATCGCCGATGCGATGCGAGCCCACGTCCAGTGGGCCACCGAGACCCTCCAGCGCGACCTTCCTGGTCCGCCTCCCCAGCAGGACACCTTCACATGACAGACATCGAGCTCGACCAGCCCACCGGACCCACCCCGGTCCTCGCGGTCATCGGGCGCCCGAACGTCGGCAAGTCGACGCTCGTCAACCGCATCATCGGACGACGCGAGGCCGTCGTCGAGGACGTCCCCGGCGTCACCCGCGACCGCGTGCCCTACGACGCGACCTGGAACGGCCGCAACTTCACCGTCGTCGACACCGGCGGCTGGGACCCTGACGCGCGCGGTCTGGCCGAGCGCATCGCGGCCCAGGCCGAGATCGCCGTCTCCGTCGCCGACGCCGTGCTGTTCGTGGTCGACGCGACCGTGGGCATCACCGACGCCGACGAGGCCGTCGTCAAGATCCTGCGCGCCTCGGGCAAGCCGGTCGTGCTGGCGGCGAACAAGGTCGACGACCAGCGCACCGAGGCCGAGGCGGCCTCGTTGTGGAACCTCGGCCTGGGCGAGCCGTACCCCGTCTCGGCGCTGCACGGCCGCGGCAGCGGCGACATGCTCGATGCGATCCTCGACGCGCTCCCCGAGGCGCCGGAGTGGGACGGCGAGCTGCCCACCGGGCCTCGCCGCGTCGCCATCGTGGGCAAGCCCAACGTCGGCAAGTCGAGCCTGCTCAACAAGCTGGCCGGTGAGGAGCGCGTCGTCGTCGACGACGCCTCCGGCACGACCGTCGACCCGGTCGACGAGATCGTGGAGCTGGGCGGCCGCACCTGGACCTTCATCGACACCGCCGGCATCCGCAAGCGCGTGCGCGAGGCCTCGGGCCACGAGTACTACGCGAGCCTGCGCACGTCGTCGGCGATCGAGCGGGCCGAGGTGGCCGTCATGATCGTCGACGCCAGCCAGTCGCTCAGCGAGCAGGACATCCGGATCGTCCAGTCGATCCGCGAGACCGGCCGGGCCCTCGTGATCGCGTTCAACAAGTGGGACCTCGTCGACGAGGACCGCCGCTTCTACCTCGAGCGCGAGATCGATCGCGAGCTCGTGCAGGTGCAGTGGGCGCCGCGCATCAACATCGCGGCGCGCACCGGCTGGCACGTCGACCGGCTCGTCCGGGCGCTCGACACCGCGATCGAGGGGTGGGAGACCCGCGTCTCGACCGGGCAGCTCAACGCCTTCCTCGGTCGCCTCGTCGCCGAGCACCCGCACCCCGTGCGAGGCGGCAAGCAGGCCAAGATCCTGTTCGGCACGCAGGCCCAGACCGCGCCGCCGACGTTCGTGCTGTTCACCTCCGGCAAGCTCGAGGACACGTACCTGCGCTTCGTGGAGCGTCGCCTGCGCGAGGAGTTCGGGTTCGCCGGGACGCCGATCCACCTCACGCAGCGCGTCCGCGAGAAGCGCAAGCGCCGCTAGGGGAGTCGCATGCCGCCGCGGCCGCCGCTGCCCGCTCGCCACGGGCTCGGACCCGCGTGGGTCCGCACCCCCGACCGCTCGCCGGGGCCTCCCGCGTGGGAGTCGATGGGCGAGTGGTTGCGACACCGGCTGCCCGACCGCGTCGACGTCGGCGGCATGCTGGTCGACGCACGGTTCGTGCGTGACGACGGGTCGCCGGTGCGTGAGGACGACCCGTACCGGCCGCACACGTTCATCTGGTTCCACCGCGACCTGCGGGAGGAGCCGGTCGTTCCTGGCGCGCTGGACGTGCTGCACCGCGACGAGCGGCTCGTGGTGGTCGACAAGCCGCCGTTCCTCTCGACCATCCCGCGCGGACGGCACGTGGCGCAGAGCGTCGTCGTGCGTCTGCGCGACGAGCTCGGGCTGCCGGAGCTCTCGCCGGCGCACCGGCTCGACCGCATCACCTCGGGGGTGCTCGTGCTGACGACGGAGCGTCGCTGGCGCGGCGCGTACCAGAGCCTGTTCCAGGAGCGGGCGGTCGCGAAGGCGTACCTGGCGCTGGCGCGGCACGATCCGCGGCTCCGGCTGCCTCTCGTGGTGCGGAACCACCTGCGGAAGGCCCGCGGCGCGTGGCAGGTCGAGGTCGTGCCGGACGCCCCGGTCAACGCCGAGACGCTGGTGGAGCTGGACCACGTGGTGGGGGAGCAGGCGGTCTACCGACTCACGCCGCGCACGGGGCAGACCCACCAGCTCCGCGTGCACCTGGCCGGGCTCGGACTCCCGATCGTGGGCGATCCGCTGTATCCCGAGGTGCTCGACGTCGAGGTCGACGACTTCCGCTCACCGCTGCAGCTCCTGGCGCACGAGCTCGCGTTCACCGATCCGGTCGACGGCGCCGAGCGGAGGTTCCGTTCGCGGAGGGTGCTGCCCCTGGTGCCCGAGTGACTGCGATAGAGTGTCCGACGGTTCACGGGCTGTAGCGCAGCTTGGTAGCGCACCTGACTGGGGGTCAGGGGGTCGCAGGTTCAAATCCTGTCAGCCCGACCGATGAACACGCAGAAGAGGGGCTGTCTCCGCCGGCGGCGGAAGCAGCCCCTCTCCTCGTCGGGACGTCAGTCCTGCTGGCGTTCCTGCTTCTTGGCCTTGGCGACGTCGCTCAGCACCTCGGCATCGGAACGAGCCTCGGCAGCGGCCTCCTGGGACTCGCGGGCGTCCTGGAGACCTTCCTTGGCGTCGCGGCGAGCCGCTGCCTTCGTGGCCTCGGCCGCGGCAGCCGTGCGCTTCTTGCGCCGCTCGACGGTCTCGGTACGCGCGGCGGCCTTCTCGTCGGCGGCCTTCTTCTTCTCGGCGGCGGTGGCTGCGGCGTCCGCCGCGGCCTTCTGCTTGCCCTGCTCCTCGGTCCTGCGGGCCTCGGCCGGGGCGGAGGCGGCCTGCTGCGTGGCCGCCTTGCGCTTCTCGGCAGCCTCCCGGCGACCCGCCTCGGCGACGTCGCGCGCCGTCTCACGACGGGCCCGGGCCTCGTCGTCGAGCTGTTCGGCCCGGAGCAGCGAGGCCGAGCAGTCGAGGCGCTCGGTGCCGCGGGCCCTGATCGAGGCGTTGTGCAGCAGTCCGCCGGCGATGCGGTCGGACGTGCCGATCGCGCGGTCGAGCGTCACTCGCACCGTGGAGGTCTCGCTCAGACGGGTCGAGACGCTGCGGTCCACGACCGCCAGCGGGAGGCGGGTCAGCTCGTAGGGAAGGGCGATGAGGGTGCTGATCATGGTCATCCTTGGGTCTCGGTCTGGTCACGCAGCCGGGCGGCCTGCTGCTCGGCGGCGGCGGCCTCGCGCTCGAGGCGCGCCTGGTCCTCGGCGGCCTGCTGCTCGGTGGTGGCAGCGTCGGAGGCGAGCGCCTGGGCCTCGCGTCGGTGGTCCGCCGCGACGGCCTCGGCCTGCTGCTCCGCAGCGCGGCTCTCCACGGCTTCCTGCTGCGCTGCCTGCTGCTCGGCGGACTGGTGCTCGGCCTGCTTCTCGCGCTCGACCGCGCGCTGCGCCGCATCGGCCCGGTCGTGCTGGGCCTCCTTGGTGGTGGCGGCCTCGTGGGTCGTCTCGCGCAGCTCGCGAGCCGCCTCGTCGCGCTTGGCGTCCGCCAGGGCCTCCTCGGCCACGGCTTCCTTGCGGTTCTTCGCCTCGGCCTGCTGGATCTGCCCCTCCTCGACGAGGTCGTCCTTGCCCGTCACGGCACCGGCGACCTCCTTGGCCTTTCCGGCGACGTTGGCGAGAAGGCCTCGGCGGGCCTCTGCGGATGTGTCTGTCTCGTCATGGCTCATGCACCTGAAGTACCCGGCTGGGCCAGGGTGACGCGGTGATCGCCGTGTGACGCGGGATGCCCTGGTGCCGGTCAGGCAGGGGTGAGGGTCACGGCGTGGCGGCCCGCGGCGGTGCGGACGTCGGTGACCAGGAGGCCGGCGTCGCGCGCGACGCTGTCGATCGCGTCGAGGCCCACGACGGCCCAGGCGAACGGCGGTGAGAGACGGCCCTCGACCCAGAGGCGGCGGTGGTCGCGCACGAGCCCGGTGCCGAGCGGCGAGACCTCGACGAGCACGGTGCCGTCGACGTCCAGGAGGTCGCGCGCGCGGCGGAGCAGGCGCACCGGGTCGCCGCCGATGCCGATGTTGCCATCGGCCAGGAGCGCATGGCGCCAGCCACCCGTGCCGGGCACGTCGTCGAAGACGTCGAGCATGACCGCCTGCGCACCACGGCGCCGCGTCTGGCGGACGGCCTCGGCCGAGACGTCGATCCCGAGGGCCGGGATGCCGCGGTCGACCAGGTCGCCCATCAGGCGACCCGGCCCGCAGCCGAGGTCGATCGTCGGTCCCGCGCAGAGGTCGGTGAAGAGCTGACGGTCCGCGCGGTCAGTGCGACCCGCCCACTGGCGCACGGCCAGGTGCTCCATGCGGCCGTCGGAGCCCACGAACCGCCCCGAACCTGCCGTGAACATCCCGTCGAACGCGCTGCTCGTGTCGATCATGCAAGCACCGTCGCTGCAACGGCCCGGGCCAGGTGGGAGCCGGGCATCTGGTCGGCCACGGTGAGCACGTCGGCCCAGGTGTCGAGGTCGGTGAGGGTGCGCAGGCGGTGCACGTCGCCGCCGAGGGCCCGGGCCGTCTGCTCGCCCGTGTCGTCCTGCGACATCGGGACGGCCGGCAGCACGTGGGCGTCCTGGCCGCGGGGCACGCCGAGCAGCCACCAGCCGCCGTCGGACGCGGGGCCCAGCACGGTGGACCCGTCTAGGACCGCCGCCCCGGCCTGCTCGTAGTCGTCGACGGTGACCTGGGGGGAGTCCATCCCGACCTGCACCACTCCGTGGCCGGAGTCCGCGTCGAGGTGCGCGTTCGCGAGGCGCTCGCCGAACGTCTCGCCGCGCTGCGGGACGACCCGGGTGGCGGTGAGTGCGGCAGCGATCTCGTCGCCGCGAGCGGCGTCGTGGAGGTCGCCCGTCATTGCGACGACGACGGGCCAGCCGACGGCGATCGCGGTCTCGAGCGTGTCGAGCAGCGAGGCGGCCGCGACCTCGGCTGCCTGGGCGTGGCCGCGCTCGCGACCGATACGGGTCTTGGCGAATCCGGCCACGGGGGCCTTCGCGACGACCAGGAGGGTCGGGTTCATCGCAACACCCCGGCGAAGTCGTGGATCACGCGCGCCGTGCCCTTGACGGACCCGGAGACCTTGGAGCGGGTCCCGGCGGCCCGGTGGCCGTAGGGGACGTCGATCTCGTGCACGGTCCAGCCCGCGGCCGCGGCCTTGAGCATGAGCTCGAGGGGGTAGCCGAAGCGTCGGTCCTCGACGCCGAGCGCCAGGAGGTCCTCACGGCGGCACACCCGCATGGGGGCCAGGTCGTGGATGCCGAAGCCGCTGCGGCGCCGGATCATGGTCGCCAGCGCGAGCGTCCCGGCGCGGGCGTGCCAGGGCCAGACCCCGCGCTCGATCGGGCGTCGGCGACCGATCGCCATCGTCGCGCCACCTCCGCGCACGATGTCGAGCATCGGGACCAGGTCGGCCAGGCGCATCGAGGCGTCGCCGTCGATCACGGCGACGTGCTCCGCGGTCGCCGCCAGTACTCCGGCGTGCACTGCGGCCCCGTAGCCGGGACGCGGCTCCTCGACGACCGTGGCGCCGAGCGACCGGGCCACGTCGGCCGTGCCGTCGGTCGATCCGTTGTCGACGACGATCACGTGCCAGCCGTCGGGGACGTCGGCGAGCACGGTCGGAAGGGCCAGGGCCTCGTCACGACACGGGATCACGACGTCACAGGTCCTCATACCCATGATTCGACGCTACGGCTTCCTCGTATTGGTCGCGCGGCGACAATTCTGGTCACCCTCCACCTGACCGGCAGCCGGGTGGTGGCCCCCCTACGCTGGAGTCCGTGAGAGACCGCCTGTACTCCCGCCGGGCTGCCCTGATCTCCGCCGCTGCCGGTGCCGTGCTCGTCGCCCTGGCCGTCTACGTGCCTCGCTGGACCGGTGAGGACGTCAAGGTCAACTGGCCGCCCCTGCACGCCGACTGGGATCCCCGCATCGGCCTGCTGACGATCCCGGCGGTGCTGATCGGCATCGTCCTCGTGCTGGTGCTGCCACGCCTGGCCGCCACCCTGTCGTGGCGCCGGACGCTGGTGCTGGCCTACGTCGCCACCTGGGCCTGGACCATGGCCGTCGCGATGACCGAGGGCCCAGACGGTCTCTCCCGCGTCTTCGACGTGGAGGAGCGCCCCGGCGAGTACGTCTTCGACGCCCAACGCGTGGACGCCATCCTGCCGATGCTCCGGACCTTCATCGAGCACATCCCGATGGACTCCCCGGACAACTGGAAGACCCACGTCGCCGGTCACCCGCCGGGCGCGCTGCTGTTCTTCGTCCTGCTCGACCGGCTCGGCATCACCGACCCGTTCTGGATCGGCGTCGTCGTCGTCTCGGTCGGGAGCACCGCGATCGTCGCCGTGCTGGTCACCCTCAAGGTCCTCGCGTCGGAGAAGCTCGCGCGCGCGGCCCTTCCGTGGATCGTGCTGGCTCCGGTGGCCGTCTACATGGGCGTCAACGGTGACGCCGTCTTCACCGCGGTGGCGGCGTGGGGGCTGTGCCTGCTCGCGATCGCCACCCGCGTCCCACGCCACCGTGTTGCCGCCGGGATCGGCGCTGGTCTGCTGCTCGGGTTCTGCGTGTACCTGTCGTACGGGCTGGTGCTGCTGGGAATCCTCGCGCTCGCCGTGCTGTGGATCGGACGCTCGTGGCGGGCCCTGCCGTGGGCGCTCGGTGGTGCCCTCGTGGTGGCAGCGGCGTTCACCGCGGCCGGGTTCCACTGGTGGGAGGCGTACCCGGTGCTGCGGGAGCGCTACTACGACGGCATCGCCTCCGAGCGGGCCTACTCGTACTGGGTGTGGGCCGACGTCGCGGCGTGGACCTTCACCGTCGGCCTCGCCGTGTGGGCCGCCTTCCCGCGAGGCGTGCAAGCCCTCCGCGGCGCCGTCGGCCCCCGGTTCCTCCTCGCGGACTCGCGCATGGAGGAGACCTCGGACGTGGTCCCGGGCGACGACGCCGCGGAGAGCCCGCGCGACCGCACGGTGCTGGCGGCCCTCGCCGCCGCGGCACTGCTGACGATCCTGGCGGCGACCCTCTCGGGCATGAGCAAGGCCGAGGTCGAGCGCATCTGGATGCCGTTCACGATCTGGGTCGTCGCCCTGCCCCTGCTGCTCCCGCGGCGCTGGCACCCGCCGCTGCTCGCCTCGCAGGTCGTCATCGCCCTGCTGGTGCAGCACTTGCTGCTGACGCGCTGGTAGGCGCGTCAGCGCGTCCGGAGCGGGTCGGTCGCGAGCCGCGCGAGGCCGTCCTCGGGCGCGATCTCGGCCGTGAAGCCCAGACCCTCCCGCGCCGCGTCGGGGGAGGCGACCACGTGGCGCACGTCGAAGCGGCGGAAGTCACCCGTCAGGACCGGCTCGTCGCCACCGGCGGCCCGGGCGAGCGTAGCCGCCATCTCGCCGATCGTGAAGGTGCGTCCTGACGCGACGTTGTAGGCGGTGAGTCCGGTCGGGTGCTGCCCGACCTGCTCGAGTGCGAGGACGTTCGCGCGGGCGACGTCGTGCACGTGCACGAAGTCGCGCACCTGTCGGCCGTCCTCGAAGACGCGGGGGGCCTCGCCGCGGGCGATCGCCGACCGGAAGATCGCGGCCACACCGGAGTACGGCGTGTCCGCGGGCATCCCCGGGCCGTACACGTTGTGGTAGCGCAGGGCGATCGCCCGGGCGCCCTGCAGCGTGCACCAGGCGGCCGCGTAGTGCTCCTGGGCCACCTTCGACGCGGCGTAGCTCGTGCGCGGCAGGAAGGGCGTCGACTCGTCGATCTCGCGCCACGTGATCTCGCCGCCGCACTGCGGGCACCGCGGATCGAACCGACCTGCCTCGAGGTCGTCGTCGCGCCGGACCGCGGGGGGAACGTCGCCGTCGCGCTCGCACGCGTAGCGGCCGTCTCCGTAGACGACCATCGACGAGGCCACCACCAGGTCGACGACGCCCGTCCGCGCCATGGCGGCCAGGAGTCGGGCGGTCGCCGCGTCGTTGTGCTCCGCATAGGCGGGGAGGTCCTGCGCGTCGACACCGTTGCCCACCATCGCGGCCTGGTGGCAGACGACGTCGACACCGGCGAGCAGGTCGTCGACGTCGTCGGTCCGCAGGTCGCGTCGCGCGATCGAGGGATCGGGGGCGACGTCGGGCCCGTGGGCGGCCGCCAGGTACGCGTCGAGCCCGACGACCTCGTGGTCGCGGGCCCGGGCCTGCTCCGCGATGTGGGTGCCGATGAAGCCGGCGGCCCCGGTGAGCAGGATCCTCACGGCAGCTCGATCGACAGCGTCATCCCGTCGAGGGCCGACCCGCAGTCGCACGTGCGGTCACCGATGCCGCCGACGACCGAGCGCAGGGCGTCCTTGAGGGTGTCGGTGTGCGAGGCGAAGACGCGGAAGACCTCGTCCATGCTGACCGAGGAGGCGGAGTCGACGCCGGCGTCGTGGTCGGTGACGAGGGCCACGGTGGCGTAGCAGAGCGCGAGCTCGCGCGCGAGGACCGCCTCCGGGTGCCCGGTCATGTTGATGATGCTGCCGCCCTGCGCGGTGTACCACTGCGACTCGGCCCGGGTGGAGAACCGGGGACCCTCGATGACGACCATCGTGCCGCCGTCGACCGGGTCGTGGCCGGCCAGGCCCTCCACGAGGTGACCGCGGAGCCGCGGGCAGTACGGATCGGCGAACGACAGGTGCACGGCGCCCTCGTCGTAGTAGGTCTGCGTGCGGCCCGACGTGCGGTCGACGAGCTGGTCGGGCACGACGAACGTGCCGGGGCCGAGCTCGGGGCGCAGCCCTCCGACAGCGCACGGCGCCAGCACCTGGCGCACCCCGAGGCTCCTCAGGGCCCAGAGGTTGGCGCGGTACGGCACCCGGTGCGCGGGGAACTGGTGGTTCGGTCCGTGCCGAGGCAGGAACGCGACGTCGCGGCCGTCCACCGAGCCGATCGAGATCGGCGCGGACGGGGGGCCGTACGGGGTGTCGACCTCGACCTGGACCGGGTCCTCGAGGAACGTGTAGAAGCCGGATCCGCCGATCACGGCCACCTCGGCGCTGGGAGCAGTCACGTCTCAGAGCATGTCATCCGGCGTCGGCCGCGGTGCGTCCGGCTGCACGGGCCCGACGACGCAGTCCGGCGACGACCGCTGCTCCTGCGAGGACGCCGGTCAGCACGAGCCAGCTCAGCAGGTACGGACGGTTCAGGATCGTGTCGTTGTCGGGCTTGCCGCCCTGTCCGCTGAGGACGGGGAGGAACACGACGGTGAGGGTCGCCCACACCAGGAACGCGAGGCCCGTCACGGCACGGAAGTGATGGGGGAGCAGGCGTGACGCGACGATGCCGAGGCCGACCGTGAGGGGGGCGAGCACGGCGTCGTGGACCAGGATGCCGCCGGCCAGCCAGGTGCCGGTCGAGAGCAGACGGTCGCTCGTGAAGTCGCGCATGAGCCAGACGCCCCACAGCCCGAACCCGACGCCGGCGACGAGGAGGAGAGCACGGACGGCCCTCATGAGCGCACCTCCAGCTGCTGGACCCACTTCGTCTGGAGCACGCCCGGACGGTTCGGCGCGATGATGCGGCAGGGGTAGCCGTGGTCGAGGCTCAGCGTCTCGCCGTTGAGCTCGAGCGCGAGCATCGTGCGGGGGTCCTCGACGAACTGCTTCGGGAGCACCGAGACCCCGAACGCGCCCTTGGTCTGCAGCGACCGCACGACGATGTCGGAGCGCGGATCGGCTCCGGCCAGCGCGATGAGGTCGCGCACCGAGACGCCGGTCCACTCCGCGTTGCGGCTCCACCCCTCGACGCAGGCGATGGGCAGACGGTGGGTCTGCTGCGGCAGGGCGGCCAGCTGCTCGCGGTCGAAGGTCATCGTGGTGCCGCCGACGATGAGCTCCAGGACGAAGTTCGGATCCATCGCCGTCTCGTCGGCGCCGGCGGCCTTCGCGGTGCGGTTGATCGGCAGACCCTGCGGACCCTCGCCGTCACGGACCGCGAAGACGGAGATCTTGCGCAGGAAGGGGACCGTCTGGCCGGCGGTCAGCAGCGCGGCGAGACCGGCCGAGACGAGCGCGCCCCCGAGGACCGTGCGCCGGGTGAGCAAGTCGTCGTCCGTCGGGCGCTCGTCGGGCGAGTCGTTCGGGCCGTCGTCGGTGCCTTCGTCGAGGGGGGCACCCAGCGCCTGGCGGATGACCGGCAGCTTCACCGCGATGTGCACCAGCAGCGAGCCGATCGCGACCCAGGCGACGGCGTAGTGCGTCGCGCGGAAGCTGAAGTCCCACGGGTACCACTGCGCGATGTTCAGCAGGCCGCTGGCGAGCATGAAGATCGAGGCGCCCACCAGGGCACCGATCGACGCCCGCTCGAGGGCCTCGACGAGCAGCGCGCGGGGACCCCGCGGAGGACGGATGAAGAGTCGGGGGAAGACCGACCAGAGCTTGACGAGGATCAGCGGGATCGAGGCGATGCCGGTGATCACGTGGGTGCCCTGCGTGATGCGGTACAGCTGCGTCGGCTGCGGACCGATGGGCAGCCAGCCGGGCGGGTCGTACTGGACGTGGCTCCAGAGCCCGGTGAGGAAGCAGATGCCGAAGGCCACGCCGAGCACGATGCCCACGCGGGCCGACAGGCCCGTGCCTCGGGCGCGGCTCGTGAAGTCGTCCGGCCGGGGGATCAAACGTTCGACGTCGTCGACGGTCGGGAGCCTCATGACCGCACCTCCTCGTTCTCACGCCACAGGATCTGCAGCTCGCGACCGGCTGGTCCCGAACCTAGTGCCACGAAAGGGCAGCGCCCCGCACTTCCGTGAGGAAGGCGGGGCGCTACCGGTCAGTCAGTCGTCGGCTCAGGCAGCCGGCGTCGTGTTGACCGTGATCTTCGCGACGCCCACGAGGAGCTGGTCGGTCACGGCGTCGGTGCCGAAGGTCTCGTTGAGGAGACCGGCAGCGACGGGCGAGATGAAGACCTTGGTGCCCTCGAGGATGGCGGTGTCACCCTCGGTCTGGAGCGGCTTCAGCGTCGCGCCACGCAGCTGGAACAGGAAGGCGCTGGTGACGACGGTCTCGCCGTTGACCGAGACGTCGCCGTAGACCCGCGAGATGCCGGGGTCGACGTTGAAGTTGGTCAGCTCGACGACGGTGTCGCCGGCGGTCAGCGACAGGCCCGAGCCCTCGTGCTGGACCTGGCCGATGACGTACGGCTTGGCCGTGCCGGGCTCGAAGTAGGTCACGTTGCCGCCGGTGATCGGGAAGTTGATCGAGCCGTCGGCGAGGGTCGCGGTGCCCACGGTGCCGGGCGTCAGGCCCAGGGTCGTGAGGGCCTCGGCGAAGCCGGCGTCCAGGAGGATGCCGGTGTCGACACCCGAGAGGGCGTTGATGCGGGCGACCGGCTCGGCGACCGAGTTCGAGTCCGAGCTGGAGCCGGAGTCGCTGTCGTCGGTGGACGAGCAAGCGGCCAGCGGCAGCGAGATGACGGCGGCGAGCGCCAGGCCCGTCATGACCTTGCGAGTCTTGTGCGTGCGGATGGTGCTCATGAGAATGTCCTTCGATTGACTGATCGTGCGTACACCTGTGTTTCGGCACCCCCGGGGGAGCGGATGGGTCGATGTCGAAAAAGTTTCTGAGCGGATACGATCCGGGCATGAGTGACAGGATCCAGGCATCGCGCCGGGTACAGCACGAGCGACGGGCTCGCGGCTGGTCGCAGGCCGAGCTGGCCCGGCGGTCCGGGGTGACCCGCCAGCTCGTGGGTGCCGTCGAGTCGGGCCGCCACGACCCGGGCGTCTCGGCCGCGCTCGGCCTGGCCCGGGCCCTCGACACCACGGTGGAGCGCCTGTTCGCGCCGCGCGCCTCGGCCGCGGTCGACGTCCTGGGCGAGGTGCGCCCACCCGGCACCGCCGTCGTCGGAGCCCTCGTCGGCGACACCCTGGTGTCGGTTCCGCGCGGGTACGGGGCGGACGGATCCGAGTCGTGGTCGCTGGCCGACGGCGTCTGGGACGGGCGCGAGGTGGCGTGGCTGCCCGGCGGAGCACCGGCCGACCTGGTGCTGGCCGGCTGCGACCCCGTCATGGGGCTGCTGACCGGGCTGGTCGACCGCGCCGGGCACCGCGTGCTCGGCACACACGCCTCGACGGGTCGCTCGATCGCCGCCCTCGCGGCCGGACGGGTGCACGGGGTGCTGGTGCACGCGCGTCCCGGAGAGCTCCCCGAGCCGCCGCTGCCCGTGCGCCGTTGGCACGTCGCCCAGTGGCAGGTCGGACTCGCGGCGCTGGGCGCCGGGAGCGTGCCGCCGATCGAGCAGATCGCCGAGCGACGCCCGGTCGTCGTCCAGCGTGATCCCGGCGCAGGGACGCAGCAGGCGTTCGCGCGGGCCCTGCGCGGCACGGGCGCGGACGTCGACCTCCCGGGACCGATCGGTACCGGCCACGTCGACGTCGCCCGACGCGTGCTTCACGGCGCGGGCGAGGCCGGGGTGCTGATGGAACCGGCCGCACTGGCACTCGGGCTCGCCTTCGCCCCGCTCGAGACCCACGCGGTCGAGCTCTGGCTCGCCGAGGAGTGGGTGAGCCTCCCGGCCGCGACCGCTCTGCTCGAGGTGCTGAGCAGCGAGGCCCTCGTCCGCCGCGCACGTCTGCTCGGCGGCTACGACCCGTCCGGCTGCGGATCGCCCGTGGACGGGGGGACACGATGACCCAACGGCGGTGGCTGGTGGCCGCCGCGGCGTCGGTGCTGCTCGTCGCTGGCGGGTGTGGCTCCGGCGAGGACGGAGCGAACGAGGGCGGGCCCACCGAGGTGGAGCAGGTGACGCTGACGGTGCACGCCGCCGCCTCGCTGAAGGGGACGTTCACCGAGATCGTCGAGGAGTTCGAGTCCGAGCACGAGGCCGTGACCGTGACGCTCAACGTCGGCGGCTCCTCCGACCTGGTCGCGCAGATCCAGTCCGGCGTGCCGGCCGACGTGTTCGCCTCGGCCGACGTCAAGAACATGGACAAGCTCGGCGACCTGGCGGTCGGTCCCGAGGACTTCGCGACGAACACCCTCGAGATCGTCGTGCCGCGGGGAAACCCGGCAGACATCTCCTCCTTCGACGACCTGGCCGGCGACGACGTGAAGCTCGTGACCTGTGCGGTCGAGGTGCCGTGCGGGAGCGCGACGGCCGCCGTGGCCGAGGAGGCGGGTGTCGAGCTGTCGCCCGTCAGCCAGGAGCAGTCCGTCACGGACGTGCTCGGGAAGGTCGCGTCCGGTGAGGCCGACGCGGGTCTGGTCTACGTGACCGACGTCAAGGCCGCGAGCGACGCGGTCGAGGGCATCACGTTCCGCGAGTCGGACTCCGTCGTGAACACGTACCCGATCTCCGTCGTCGAGGGCTCGGAGCACGCCGACCTCGCCCAGGAGTTCATGGAGCTCGTGCTGGCGACGTTCGGCCAGCAGGTCCTGGCGGACGCCGGCTTCGGGAAGCCGTGACGGCGCGCGCGCACGTCGGCCTGCCGCGCTGGCTGTACGTCCCGGCGCTGCTGGGGATGGTGTTCGTGCTGCTGCCGCTCGTCGCGATGGTGAGCCGGGTCGAGTGGGGCGACTTCGGCTCGCTCGTCTCGTCGCCGTCGGCACGCGACGCCCTCTGGCTCAGCCTCCGCACGAGCACGACCAGCACCGCCCTGTGCGTGCTGATGGGCGTGCCGATGGCCTTCGTCCTGGCCCGGACGAGCTTTCCGGGGCAGCCCGTCGTGCGGGCCTTCGTCCTGCTGCCGTTGGTGATACCGCCGGTCGTCAGCGGCATCGCCCTGCTCTACACGTTCGGTCGGCGGGGTCTGCTCGGCTCGACGCTGGAGGTCCTCGGCATCGAGGTGGCCTTCTCGACCGCGGCCGTCGTCATGGCCCAGACCTTCGTGGCGCTGCCGTTCCTCGTCATCTCGCTCGAGGGCGCCCTGCGCACCGCGGGCCAGCGGTACGAGGTCGTCGCGGCGACCCTGGGCGCACCGCCGCGGACGGTGTTCCGTCGGGTGAGCCTGCCGCTGGTGCTGCCGGGGCTCCTGAGCGGCACGGTGCTGGCCTTCGCCCGCTCCCTGGGCGAGTTCGGCGCCACGATCACGTTCGCCGGGTCGCTCCAGGGCACCACGACAACGCTGCCGACCCAGATCTACCTCGAGCGGGTGACCGACCCGGATGCGGCCGTCGCGCTCTCGCTGGTCCTGGTCGTGGTCGCGGTCGTCGTCATCACCGTGGCGCGTCCAGGCCGAGGTGCCGTGTGAGCGCCGTGGGTCGCGCGGGCCTGGTCTGCGACGTCGAGGTCGCGACGCGGGACGTCGCGGCACGGATCGAGGTCGCCCCCGGTGAGACCGTCGCGCTCCTGGGACCGAACGGCGCCGGGAAGTCGACGGTCCTGGACGTCGTGGCCGGGCTCGTCGCGCCGAGCCGAGGCGGGGTGACGCTCGGGGGTCGCGACCTGACGGGCGTGCCACCACACCGACGCCGAGTGGCGCTGCTCGCGCAGGAACCCCTGCTCTTCCCGCACCTGTCGGTGCTCGACAACGTCGCCTTCGGCCCGCGGTCGAGGGGAGCGGGCCGTGCCGCGTCGCGCGACCTCGCACGGACGTGGCTCGTGCGGGTCGGGATCGAGGACCTGGCCGATCGGCGTCCGGCCCGCCTGAGCGGTGGGCAGGCCCAGCGGGCTGCGCTGGCGCGGGCACTCGCGGCCGAGCCGGAGCTGCTGCTGCTGGACGAGCCGATGGCGGCCCTGGACGTCGACGTGGCACCGGCGGTGCGCCAGGTCCTGCACGCCGTGCTGGCCGACCGCTCGGTCGTGGTCGTGACGCACGACCCGCTCGACGCGCTGCTGCTGGCGGATCGGGTCGCGGTGCTCGAGCAGGGCCGGGTCGTGGAGTCCGGGTCGACGTCGGAGGTGCTCACCCGACCGCGCAGCGCGTTCGCCGCCCGTCTCGCCGGTCTCAACCTGGTTCCCGGACGCTGGGACGGGCTCGCCGTCACCCATGCCGACGCGACCGTCACCGGGCTGCCGGTCGAGCGCTCGCCCGACGCCGGGGCCGACGTCGTGGCCGTCTTCTCGCCGTCGGCGGTGGCGGTGCACGCGGAGGCTCCGACCGGGAGTCCGCGGAACTCCCTCGCGGCCCTGGTCACCGACGTGGAGCCGCTCGGCGACCGCGTGCGGGTGCGGACGCGGGTCGGTGACTTGCCGATCTCCGCCGAGGTCACGCCCGCTGCCGTCGTCGAGCTCGGCCTCGTGCCCGGGTCCCGGGTGCATCTCGCCGTGAAGGCCGTGGAGGTGCGGGTGCACGCGGCTCGCCGGACCTGACCGGCTCGTCGCCCTGTCTGGGACACTGCAGGCATGGACTTCCCGCACCTGGACGACGCCGGTCGCGCGCGGATGGTCGACGTGACGGCCAAGGTGCCGACCGTGCGTTCGGCCACGGCCAGGGGCACGGTCCGGTGCTCTCCCGACGTCGTGGAGCAGCTGCGGTCGGGCTCGGTGCCGAAGGGAGACGTGCTGGCCGTCGCGCGCATCGCCGGCATCCAGGCCGCGAAGTCGACGCCCACGCTCCTGCCGCTGGCACACGTCATCGGCGTCCATGGCGCGACGGTCGACCTCACCGTGACCGCCGACGGCGTCGAGATCGAGGCCACCGTGCGCACGGCGGACCGCACGGGTGTCGAGATGGAGGCACTGACCTCGGTCTCCGTCGCCGGGCTCGCCGTGATCGACATGGTCAAGGGTCTGGACCGCACGGCGAGCCTGACGGACGTCCGGATCGTCGCGAAGGCCGGCGGACGCTCCGGCGACTGGCGCCGGCCGGGGGAGCCCGCGTGATCGAGGTCAGGTACTTCGCCGCAGCGCGGGAGGCCGCCGGTGTGGCGTCCGAGACGCGGGACGAGCCGACCGTCGGTGCCCTCCGGGCCGCCCTCGTCCGCGACCACCCGGCCCTCGGGCCGATCCTGGGCCACTGCGCGCTGCTCGTCGACGGTGCGCGTCAGCGCGACGACCACCGGCTCGACGAGGCTCAGCTGGCCGACGTGCTGCCGCCGTTCGCCGGCGGCTGAACGTCGCCGATCCCGGTCCACGTGCCGTGGCCGTCGGTGGTGACCTGGCGCTTCCAGATCGGGAGGTCGGTCTTGACCGCCTCGATGACCTCACGGCACACGGTGAACGCCAGGTCGCGGTGTGCGGAGGCGACCGCGACGACGACCGCGAGGTCGCCGACGGACAGGTCCCCGACGCGGTGGGAGACGGCCACGCGGACCGGGTGCGTCCCGGCGACCCGTGCGGCGATGGCCCGCAGCGTCGCACCGGCGTCGGGGTGCGCCTCGTACTCCAGCCGGGCGACGGTGCCGCTGGCCTCGGGGTCGTGGTCGCGCACCTGACCGATGAAGGTCGCCACCGCGCCGGCCCCCGGATCGCCCACGAGTGCGAGGTGGTGGGCGACGTCGAGAGGAGCGTCCGAGACGGACGTCATCAGCACCCCGGTCTGCATCACTGGTCCGCCTGCATCAGTGGTCGCCGCCGTCGAGCTGGGAGACGACGTGGGACGCGACCGACAGCAGGACGGGCATCGCCGACCTCACGGCCGCGGTGGAACCGGGCAGGTTGACCACGAGCGCCGAGGACCCGCCGGGCCCGTCGACCACGCCGGCGAGACCGCGCGAGAGCATGCCACCCGGGGTCTCGAGGGTGGCCAGGCGGCGGATCTCCTCCACGATGCCCGGAACGAGCCGGGTCAGCACCCGTGCCGTGCCCTCCGGCGTCGCGTCACGGGGCCCGACGCCGGTGCCGCCGGTGGTCACGACGAGCCGGGCGCCGGACGCGATCGCGTCGCGGAGCGCGTGCTCGACCTGCTCGGCCCCGTCGGGCACGACGACGGCCGCGGCGCAGTCGAACCCCGCGGCGACGACGGCCTCGACCGCCAGAGGGCCGCTGCGGTCGTCGGCGGTGCCGGCGGACGCGCGGTCGGAGACCGTGATGACCGCGGCTCGAGGGGCGGGCTGCGTCATGTCACCAGCATGACATCGACGACGTCGCCCACGCGGACCTCGGTCGTCGCCGCGGGAACCACGGCATACCCGTCGGCGTGCGCCAGGGACGCGACGAGGTGCGAGCCGGAGTGGCCCGACGACGTGGGTCGCACGCTCCAGGAGGCCGGGTCGGACGTGTCGAGCACGACCGGGACGTACTGGCGCCTCGCCGGCGGGCAGCGCCACCCGCCCGAGACCGTGGCCCGCACCATCCGCCGGACGGTCGAGGGGCGACCCTGCATCGCCAGGAGGGCGGGGCGGACGAACACCTCGAACGACACGGCGGCACTGACGGGGTTGCCCGGCAGCCCGAACAGCAGCGGACCGTCGGGGGACGCACCGAAGCCCTGCGGCTTGCCGGGCTGCATCGCCACGGCGTCGAACTGCATCGCCCCGCTGCCGCCGAGGGCGGACTTCACGGCGTCGTAGGCGCCGGCGCTCACGCCCCCCGTCAGGACCACGACGTCGGCCCCGGCCTCGGTGAGCCGGCGCACGACCTCGAGCACCGCGGCGTCCTCGTCGACGACGGTGCCCACGTGGACCACCTCGGCACCGGCCTCGCGGCTCAGGCCCGCGACCATCGCCCCGTTCGACTCCGGCACCTGGCCGCGCCCCAGGGGCGACCCGTCGGTGACGAGCTCGCTGCCGGTCGCCACGACCGCGACCCGTGGCACCCGGGCGACCTCGGCCCGGGTCACTCCGGCCGCCAGCAGGCCGGAGACCTGGCGGGGCCCGAGCAGGGTGCCGGCCCGCATGACGACGTCGCCGGTCGCGAGGTCCTCGGCCCGGCGGCGCACGAACACGCCCACGGCGCGAGGCGCGGACTCCACGGTGACGTGCCGAGGCACCTCTGCGGTGAGGCCTTCGGCGGTGTGCTCGAACGGCACCACGGTGTCGGCGTCGCTCGGCAGTGCGGAGCCGGTCATGAGCCGGACCGCCTGCCCGGGCAGCAGGGGCGGGTCGAGCTCGGACCCGGCCGGCACGTCGGCGACGACCGCGAGGACGGCTGGTCGCTCCTCGGTCGCCGAGGCGACGTCGGCGAACCGCACGGCGAAGCCGTCCATGGAGGAGTTCTCGAACGCGGGCACGTCATGCACCGCCGCGACGTCCGCGGCCAGCGTGCGACCCGTCGCTTCGCGGACGTCGAGCGTCTCGGCCGGCAGACGCGGGGTCGCGGCCAGGACCCGCGCGAGGTGCTCCTCGACCTCGATCACGTCAGCCGCCGATCGCGTTCATGCCGCGGATCGGCTGGAGGAACGTGGGGGAGTCGATCGCGTGCCCGGCCTTCTTCCCCCGCACCGCCGCGCGCAGCACCGCCTCGATGGCCAGGTCGCCGGACGCCTCGGACGGCGCCGGACCGTCCGCGCGCAGCGCGGGCATCAGGTCGAGCTCCTCGGTGGCGAACAGGCAGCTGCGGAGCTGGCCGTCCGCGGTCATCCGCAACCGGTTGCACGAACCGCAGAACGGGGCCGAGACGGAGGCGATGACCCCGACGGCGTGCGGCCCGCCGTCGAGCCACCACCGCTCGGCCGGCTCCGCCCCGCGACCCGGGACGGGGGTCAGGTCCCACCGCCGGCTCAGGGCCTCGAGGATCTCCTCGCGGGTCAGCATCGAGTCGCGGTCCCAGACGTGCCCGGCATCGAGCGGCATCTGCTCGATGAAGCGCATCTGCGCGCCGACCGACGTGGCCAGCTCGACCAGGTCGACGATCTCGTCGTCGTTGACGCACCGCATCGCGACCGCGTTGAGCTTCAGGGGGCGGCCGGACGCCGCGGCCGCATGGATGCCCTCGAGCACGTCGGCGAGCCGGTCGCGCTTGGTGAGCTCGAGGAAGCGTTCGCGCCGCAGGGTGTCGATGCTGATGTTCACGCGGGACAGACCCGCGGCCCAGAGCTCGTCGAGGCGGGCCGGCAGTCCGATCCCGTTCGTCGTGAGGGTGACCTCGAGCGGCTGCCCACCGGAGCGCAGGGCCGACAACCGCTGCACGACGTCGACCAGGTCGCGGCGCAGCAGGGGTTCACCGCCCGTGAGCCGGATCGACGTGACTCCGAGCCCGGCCGCGACGGCCGCGACGCGCTCGATCTCGTCGGGCGTCATGAGGCTCGACCGGGTCAGCCAGGTGTTGCCCTGCTCCGGCATGCAGTACGTGCAGCGCAGGGAGCATCGGTCGGTCAGCGAGATGCGCAGGTCGGTGTGCACCCGCCCGAAGGAGTCGACGAGCGCAGCACCCCGCGGCGTCGGCGTCGAGTCCTGGAGAGTGGTCACCTGTTCGAGCCTAGTCCGGACCGCGACGCGGGACCGGACGATCAGGCGGGGCTGGTCAGGCGGGGCGCGTCCAGATGAAGTGGAACGAGTGGTTCCGCGGGTCGGCGGTCGTGCTGAAGTGCTGCAACGACCAGCCCTCGTCGGTCCAGAGCTTCATGTGGCGGTCCACGGCCTGGTTGTCGACGCCCTCGTCGAGGGGCAGGATCAAGGTCGAGTGTCGAAGCCGCTGCGCCATGGCAGAACCCTAGTGGTGAGCCCCTGACGTCGCGAGGACCCGGTCACGACGCGTCGGACTGCAGGGGAGGACACGTGCCGCCGGGCTCGGTCAGCAGCTCGTAGTGCCAGACCTCGTTGGCGTACACCTGGCAGAGGCCGTAGTCCGAGCCGTGGCGCAGGACCCAGAACGCCGCGTCCGTCGGTCCGACGTCGACGGCGTCGCCCGTCACGTGCCGGGAACGGTCGGGCGTCTGCACGATCCGACGTGCCTCGCGATCGCCGTAGGACGCGATCGCCTCGTCGAGCAGCTGCTGCTGGTAGGCCGCGCTCCGCCAGGCGCTCGTGATCCGCAGCTCGATGCCGTCCTCCGCCGCGTCGACGGCGGCCCGCTGCACGGCGTCCAGGAGGTCCGGGTCGAGGCGCGAGACCCCCACGACGTCGGTGTCCGTGGGCGAGACGCCCTCGTCGGGGAGGTCGCCGTCGGCGTCGCCCGAGAGCGACCCTGCGTGCGGCAGGACCGAGCCGGTCGCGTCGACGCGGAGGGCGAGCAAGCCGGCTGCGGCCACGGCGAGCACGAGCAGCACGAGCAGCACGAGCAGGCCGAGCGTCGGCCGGCGTCGGCGCACGGTCCGGGCGGGAGCGGGGACGGGGCGTGGTGCGTGGATCGTCATGCGCCCAGCACACGGCAGCGCGTGTTGCCGACGCGTCGCCGAATTTCGATACGCCCACGACAGGTCGCGACTCCTAGCATGGCGGGCATGCGTGTCTTGGTGGTCGAGGACGAGCCGTACCTCGCCGACGCGATCCGCACCGTGCTGCGTCGTGAGTCGATCGCGGCCGACGTCACCGACAACGGCGCGTCCGCCCTGGACCTGCTGGCCGTCAACACCTACGACGCGCTGGTCCTCGACCGCGACGTGCCCCAGGTCCACGGCGACGACGTCGCGCGCGAGGTCGTCGGGTCCGGTGCCGGGACGCGAATCATCATGGTCACGGCGGCCGACCGGCTCGACGACAAGCAGACGGGGTTCGAGCTCGGGGTCGACGACTACCTGACGAAGCCGTTCGAGCTGCGGGAGCTGGTGCTGCGCCTGCGGGCCCTCGCCCGACGACCGGCCGAGGCGACGCCCCCGGTGATGGAGGCGGCTGGCGTGCGCCTCGACCCGTTCCGCCGTGAGGTCTACCGCGACGGGCGCTACGTCGCGGTGACCCGCAAGCAGTTCGCCGTGCTCGAGGTGCTCATGAGCTCGGGCGGCGGCGTCGTCAGTGCCGAGGCCCTGCTCGAGCGCGCCTGGGACGAGAACGCGGACCCGTTCACCAACGCGGTGCGCATCACCATCTCGACCCTGCGCAAGCGCCTGGGCGAGCCCGGCGTGATCCAGACCGTGCCGGGTGTGGGCTACCGCTTCGGGGAGGGCGACGCGTGACGACGCGTCCTCGCGGCCTGAGCCTGCGGATGCGTCTGACCCTGAGCTATGCCGGCTTCCTGCTGGTGGCGGGTGGTGCGCTGCTGGCCGGGCTCGTGCTGCTCGTGCTGCACTACCTCCCGGCCGGCAACCTGCAGACGATCGACGGCGACTACTCGCCCGGCCGCCGGGACCTCGTGGAGGCGACCCTGCCGTGGTTCGCCCGGGGCATGCTCTTCCTGCTCGTCGTCGGCGTCGCGGGCGGCTGGGTGCTCGCCGGCCGGATGCTGCGTCCGCTGGAGCCGATCGATCGTGCCGTGCGCGCGGCTGCCGGCGGGTCCCTGTCGCACCGCATCGACCTGCCGGGGACCGACGACGAGCTCCGCCGGCTCGCCGACGGGTTCGACGAGATGCTCGCCCGGCTCGAGGACTCCTTCGAGGAGCAGCGTCGCTTCACGGCGAACGCGTCCCACGAGCTGCGCACGCCCCTGGCCGTCACGAAGGCGATGCTCGAGGTCGCCCGGGCCGATCCGGAAGGGGTCGACGAGGCGACGCTGGCGCGTCTCGACGAGACGAACGAGCGCTCCATCGCGATCATCGAGGCGCTGCTGGCCCTGGCCCGCATCGACCGGGGCACGCTCGCGAGCCAACCGGTCGACCTCGAGCCGGTCGTCCGGTCAGCCGTGGCCGAGGTGCCGGACGGCATCGCGCTCACGTGTCGCACCGCTCCCAGCACCGTGGCCGGGGATCCCGTCCTGCTGCACCAGCTCGTCGCGAACCTCGTGCGCAACGCGGTGATCCACAACCGCACCACGGCCGGGTTCGTCGACGTCGTGCTGGAGCCGGCGGCCGGTCGGGCACGGCTCACGGTCGAGAACTCCGGACCCGACATCCCGCCCGGCGTCGTCGGCACCTTGACCGAGCCCTTCGTCCGCCTGGCCTCGCGCACGAGCGACGCCGGCCGGGGGAGCGGCCTGGGGCTGGCGATCGTGACCTCGATCTGCCGCGTCCACCATGCCGACCTCGTGCTGACGGCCCGCGCCGGCGGCGGTCTCGTCGTGACCGTCGACGTCCCCACGGCCTGATCGAGCAGCATCTCGGGGCTGCTGGCACTGCTACCCTGAGGGTGTCGGCATCGTGCCGCACTCAGGGAAGACTCTTTCGTCGACCGTCCGGCCAGCTCTGGCCTTTCTCTCGTTTTCTGACGCCTCCTCTGATGGTTCACCATCACCCTCTCGAGGAGACCCCGTGATTTCCCCTGTCCCCAACGCCGACGTCGACGACCTGGTGCGCTCCGCGCTCGACGCCGCGATCTCGCTGCCGGTCGGCTCCACCGCGATCACCTACTGCGAGGGCCAGTTCGGCGAGCAGGACGGGAAGACGGCGAACGGTCTCGTCCGTCACTCCGAGAAGTACGAGATCCTCAGCGTGATCGACAGCCGGCAGGCTGGCGCCGATGCCGGGATGTTCCTCGACGGCACGCGGAACGGCATCCCCGTCCTCGCGAGCCTGGCCGAGGCGATCGCCGACGCCGGCTTCGTGCCGGACTATCTGATCTGCGGCGTGGCCCCGGCCGACGGCCTGCTGTCCGACGCCCAGCGCCTGGTCCTGCTCGACGGCATCACGCGCGGCATGCACGTCATCAACGGTCTCCACGAGTTCCTCAACGACGACGCCGAGTTCGTGGCCGCTGCGCTCCTGGCCGGCGTGACGATCACGGACGTGCGTCGCCCGAAGGACAAGAAGGACCTCCACCTCTTCTCCGGCCGGATCTTCGACGTCACGTGCCCGCGCATCGCGGTGCTCGGCACCGACGGCGCGATCGGCAAGCGCACGACCGCGACCCTCCTGGTGCAGGCGCTCAACGAGGCCGGCATCAAGGCCGTCATGGTCGGCACCGGACAGACCACCCTGATCCAGGGCGGCAAGTACGGGGTGGCGCTCGACGCGCTCGTGCCGCAGTTCTGCTCGGGCGAGGTCGAGCACCAGGTCGTGCGGGCGTTCGAGGGCGAGGACCCCGACGTCATCGTCGTCGAGGGCCAGGGCGCGCTGAGCCACCCGGCGTACCTGACCTCCGGCCACATCCTGCGCGGCAGCCGGCCCCAGGGCGTCATCGTGCAGCACGCGCCGCGGCGCGAGGTCCTGGGCGACTTCCCGATGGTCGCGATGCCCACGGCGGCCAGCGAGGCCAGGCTCATCGAGGCGTTCGCCGACACCACGGTCATCGGCATCACCGTGAACCACGAGCGCATGGCCGACGACGCCGAGATCGGCGAGGCCATCGACACGCTGCAGCGTGAGCTCGGTCTGCCGGCGACCGATCCGCTGACGCGACCGCTCGACCAGCTCGTCGACATGGTGCTGCAGGCGTTCCCGGAGCTCGAGGCGCGCGTCGCCCCGGGCGCGCGGTGACCGCGCCGCGGCTCGACGTCGACCTGGACCTGGTCACCCACAACACCCGCTCGCTCGTCGACCGGCTCGCGCCGCGCGGCATCCGCGTGACGGGCGTCGCGAAGGCGACGCTCGGATCGCGTGACGTCGCCGCGGCGATGGTGCTCGGCGGGGCCAGCGGCATCGGTGACTCCCGCATCGAGAACCTCGCTCGCCTGCGCGCCGCCGGTGCGGCGGCACCCCTGACCCTGATCCGGTCGCCGATGCTGAGCCAGGCCGAGCGGGTCGTGCGCACCGCCGACGTCAGCCTCAACACCGAGGCCGTCGTCCTGGCCGCCCTGTCCACCGCGGCCCTGCACCAGGTCGTGACCCACGACGTCGTGCTGATGGTCGAGCTCGGTGACCTGCGCGAGGGGATCGCCACGGTCGACGTCGTCGACCTGGCGGGGGTCGTGGCGGCGCTGCCCGGGCTGCGCCTCGCCGGCCTCGGCACGAACCTCGCCTGCCGCAGCGGCATCGTCCCCGACCAGGACAAGATGGACCAGTTGTCGGCCCTCGTCGAGCTCGTCGAGGCGCGGGTCGGTCGCCCGCTCACGATCGTCACCGGCGGCAACTCGGCCAACCTGGACTGGGCCCTCGGCACGAACGACGTCGGTCGCATCGACGAGCTCCGCCTGGGGGAGTCGATCCTGCTCGGCACGGAGCCCCTCCACCGCCAGCCGATCGTCGGCCTGCGCACCGATGCCTTCACGCTCGTCGCGGAGGTCATCGAGGTGCAGACGAAGCCGGCCCAGGCGTGGGGTGCGACGGGCCAGAACGCGTTCGGGGACACCCCGCTGCGGGGCGGGCCGGGTCTCGTGCGTCAGGCCATCGCGGCGATCGGCCGGCAGGACGTCGACCCGGACGGGGCGACACCCCCGGACGGCATGACGGTCCTGGCAGCGAGCAGCGACCACCTCGTGCTCGACGTCGGCGACCACGACGTCGCGGTCGGCGACGAGATCAGCTTCCGGCTCGACTACAGCGCGCTCGTGCGCGCCATGACGTCGCCGTTCGTCAGCACCAGCAGGGTCACCAGGCCCGCCATCGACCCTGTCCCCCTCGACCCCGTCCCCCTCACCGGAGGAGCCGCATGACCTCGACCACCCACGCCGAGCGCCTCGCCCGGGCCTCGGCGATCCTGCGACGCCGGCCGATCATCGACGGGCACAACGACCTGCCGTGGGTCGCGCGGGAGGTGGCCGACTACGACCTGGAGACCTTGAACCTCCACGACACGGCCGACCTGACCCACACCGACCTGAGGCGTCTGCGCGCCGGCCACGTCGGTGCCCAGTTCTGGTCGGTGTGGGTGCCGACCGACCTCGCCGACGACGGCGCACTCGTCGCGACGCTGGAGCAGATCGACTTCGTGCACCAGATGATCGCCGCGTACCCGAGCGACTTCGCGCTGGCCGTGTCGGCCGAGGACGTCGAGCGAGCACAGGCCGAGGGGCGCATCGCGTGCCTGATCGGCGCCGAGGGCGGGCACTCCATCGGCAACTCGCTGGGTGCGCTGCGCACGCTGCACATGCTCGGTGTCCGCTACCTGACCCTGACCCACGACCGCAACGTCCCGTGGGCCGACTCCGCGACCGACCTGCCCGTCGCTCACGGGCTGACCCGCTTCGGCCGCGAGATCGTCGCGGAGATGAACCGCATCGGCATGCTGGTCGACCTGTCCCACGTCTCGACCGAGACCATGAACGACGCGCTCGACGTGACCGAGGCGCCCGTGATCTTCAGCCACTCCTGCTGTCGTGCGCTCGTCGACCACCCCCGCAACGTGCCCGACGACGTCCTGCACCGGCTGCGGGACAACGGCGGGCTCTGCATGGTGAGCTTCGTCCCCGAGTTCGTCTCGGCGGAGTACCACGCCTGGTCGGTCCGGCTCGAGGAGCACCTGCGCCACCGCGGCTTCGCGGGCGGCACCCGCGGCTCGCGGGAGGAGTGTCGCCAGGAGTTCATCCGGTCGGACCCGCCGCCCCGCACGACCCTGAGCCAGGTCGCCGACCACCTGGAGCACGCCCGCAGCATCCTCGGCATCGAGGGCGTCGGCATCGGTGGCGACTACGACGGGACGCCCGACTTCCCCGACGACCTCCCTGACGTCTCGGGCTACCCGGCCCTGTTCGCCGAGCTGGTTGGGCGGGGGTGGACCGACGAGGAGTGCGAGATGCTGGCCGGCGGCAACGTCCTGCGGGTCATGTGCGCGGCCTTGCCGGTCGCCGAACGGCTCGGTGCCAGTCGTCGCCCATCGCGCATGAGGCTCGGAGCCGAGTAGCCGTCACGCGATGTGACCTGCGTCTCATCTAGGCTGCCGGGATGAACGACTCGGCACTCATCACGACCGGACTCCCGATCGCGCTGGCCGTCATCATGTTCGGCCTCGGCCTGAGCCTGACGACCGACGACTTCGTCCGGGTCGCGCGCTCGCCCAAGGCGGTCGTGGTGGCGCTCGTGCTGCAGATCCTCGTGCTGCCGTTCGTGGCCTTCGGCCTCGTCACGGCCTTCGACCTCGACCCGCTCCTCGCGGTCGGGGTGATGCTGCTCGCCGCGTCCCCGGGCGGCACGACGGCCAACCTCTTCAGCCACCTGTTCCGCGGCGACGTCGCGCTGAACGTGACGCTGACCGCGGTCAACTCGGTGCTGGCGGCGGTGACGATCCCGCTGATCACGAACGTCGCGATCGGCTACTTCGACGCCGACGGCGAGCTGGGGCTGCAGCTCGGCAAGGTCGTGCAGGTCATCGCGATCGTGCTGGTGCCGGTCGCGATCGGCATGCTGGTGCGGAGTCGCAACCCCGCTGTCGCGGCCCGTGCCGACCGGCCGGTGCGGATCTTCTCGATCGTCGTGCTCGTCGCCGTGTCCGTGGGTGCGATCCTGGGGGAGCGCGAGAACATCGGCGACTACGTCGAGCAGGTGGGCATCGTGGCCGGCCTGTTCTGCCTGATCAGTCTGAGCCTCGGCTACCTCGGTGCGCGTGTGCTCCGGCTCGATCACGCCCAGGCCGTCGCGAGCTCGATGGAGATCGGCATCCACAACACGACGATCGCGCTCACGATCGCGCTGAGCGTGCTCGACAGCACGGAGGTGGCGATCCCCGCCGCGGTCTACTCGATCCTCATGTACGTGCTCGCGACCGCGTTCGGGTTCGCCATCACGGCGGGCCGCCGAGGGTCGGCCGAGGTCAGCGGGGGAGAGGCAGCTCCCGCAGCGGGTCGCCGCCGTCGATGAACAGCAGGTAGCCTCCAGGCACAGTTGATGCACAGACTTGCCTCTCGGAGGATCCATGAACGACGTCCTGTACTTCGTGCTCGCCGCCGTGCTTCTGGCGTTCGTGTGGTTCCTGCCGAAGATCCGGCGCCGCGCACGCGGGTGGGGCAACGAGGTCGGTACACGCGCCAGCGAGGCCTACGCCGACGGAAAGCTGCCCGGCGCCCTGGCAGCGCTCGGCGAGACCCTCGTGCTCGAGACGGACGAGTCGACGGCGGCGCGGGTCGTCGAGACGGCGGTCGCCACCAAGCCGAAGCGGTACCGCGCGCTGGGCGGAGGCGCCTACACGGCGAAGTTCGTGGAGCACGGGGACGTCGAGGTGCGTCTGGTCCCGGCCGGTTCGGGTGCGCAGCTCCAGCTCGAGTCCTTCCGGGACTACATGAAGTTCCCCCAGGGGCGCCGCGAGTGGGACGACCTGCGCGAGCGCGTGACCGCCGCTGCGGCTGCCGAGAACGTCCTGGTGCGCGCCGGTGAGTTGCTCACCTTCGAGCGACGCGAGCAGGTCGAGGAGTCGAACTACCGGTGGCGGCGCGTCAGCGCGTGACGGGTCACAGCGAGCCGAGCACCAGCAGGACGATCGCGACCAGGGGGAGCAGGCCTTGGACCACGGCTGCCCGTGCCTTGTCGGGCGACGACAGCAGCAGGACGAGCGCTGCGCCGACCATCGACCCCGCGCCGACCAGCACGAGGGTCAGCCCGACGGCCTCGTTCCCCGACGCGTGCACGACCGTGCCGACCACGATCTCGATCGTGAGGAACAGGTTGTAGAAGCCCTGGTTGAAGGCGAGGGGCCGGGTGATCTCGGCCTCCTCGGCCGTGCGCACCCCGAACGTGGCCCGGGCGCGGGGGCCCGTCCACACGAGGGACTCGAGCCAGAAGATGTACACGTGGAGCGCGGCGGCGAGCCCCGCGAGGACCAGACCGGCGATGACCATCCGGTCAGGCTAGACCCGACGCGGGTCGGTGCAGGGAGCGACCGGCTAAGGTCTGGCCGTGACCCTGATCGACGACGCCCAGCTCGCCGCCCGACTCGTCACCGAGGCGGCTCGGCTCGCCTCCGAGATGCGGACCACCGGCCTCGAGGTCGCCCGCAAGACGTCGGTCTCCGACGTCGTCACGGATGCCGACCACGCCGCCGAGCGGCTCGTGGTCGAGACCCTGACGCGTGAGCGCCCCGACGACGGACTCCTCGGCGAGGAGGGCACCGAGGCGGCGGGCACGTCCGGGCGACGCTGGGTCATCGACCCGGTCGACGGCACCTACAACTTCGCCTCCGGCTCCGACTACTGGTGCTCCGCGATCGCGCTGACCGATGGCGACGTCGCGGTGCTGGGCGCGGTCGCGCACCACGCGACCGGCACGGTGTGGGTCGGCGGCCCCGACCTCCCGACGACCGCGAACGGGCAGCCGCTCGACGGGCGTCAGGACGCCGAGCTGGCCGGGCTCAGCGTCGCGAGCTACCTGCACCCGAGCGGCATCGGCCACGAGAACGTGCGCGAGCCGTTCCTGCGCGCCGCCTCGGGCGCCGCGACGCTGCGCATGCTCGGGTCCGGCTCGATGGACCTGGTGGGCGTCGCGACCGGGCGCATCGGGGCCTGGTTCCAGCACAGCACGCCCGCGTGGGACTGGCTCCCGGGTGCGGCGATCGTGGCCGGTGCCGGCTGCAGCGCCGTGCAGCGCGAGGTCGGAGGACTGCTCTGGTCGGCCGCCGGACCGCCGACGGCGACGCGCGAGATCGTCGAGCGACTGACGGGGGAGGACCGATGAGCACGCTGGCGTCGGTCGCGGTGTTCTGCGGGTCGCGATTCGGCTCCGACCCGGCGTACGAGCAGGCTGCCGTCGAGGTCGGGCGCACGCTCGCCGAGCGCGGCATCACGCTGGTCTACGGAGGCGGCCGTGTGGGCCTAATGGGTGCCGTCGCGGACGCGGCGATGGCCGCCGGCGGCGAGGTCGTGGGCGTGATCCCGCGCTCCCTCGACGAGCGGGAGGTCGCCCACGCAGGGCTGTCCGAGCTGCACGTCGTCGAGACGATGCACGAGCGCAAGGCGATCATGGCCGACCGTGCCGAGGCGTTCCTCGCGCTGCCCGGCGGCATGGGCACGCTCGAGGAGATCACCGAGCAGTGGACCTGGACCCAGCTCGGCATCCACGCCAAGCGCAGCGCGTTCTACGACGTGGCCGGGTTCTGGCGCCCGCTGGCCACCCTGGTCGACTCGATGGTCGAGGCCGGCTTCCTGACGCCCGCCCACGCCGAGCTGGTGACCTTCGACGACGACCTCGAGAGCCTGCTCGACACCCTGGCGCAGCCCCTGCCGGCTCAGAGCAAGGACTACGACGCCCGTCCGTGAGGCTCCGCCGCTGGGCGGGGCGTGGCGACGGTCACACGTCGGCGCACCCGACGTTCAGCGACACGACACCCCGACGTCGGCATCCCGTCAGAGACCGGGGCGAGCGTGAAGGCATGAGGATTGCCATCGTCGCCGAGTCGTTCCTCCCCCAGACGAACGGGGTCGTCACCTCCGTGCTGCACGTGCTGCAGCACCTCGAACGTCGAGGTGACGACGTGCTCGTGATCGTCCCCGACAGCGGTGCGGGGGACGTGCCGACCGAGGTCCACGGGGCCGAGGTCGTCGCCGTCCCGTCGTGGTCGCTGCCGATGTACCCGGACGTGCGGGTCGCCACGGGTGGCGTGGTCCGCATCCAGCGGCTCCTGCAGGAGTTCCGTCCCGACGTGGTGCACCTCGCGTCGCCGTTCGTGCTCGGCTGGCGGGCGACGCTCGCAGCCCGTGAGCTCGGCGTGCCGACCGTGGCGATCTACCAGACCGACGTGCCGGCGTACGCCGCCGAGTACGGGATGCCGTGGGCGGAGCGCCTCCTGTGGCGTCGGGTCTGCGACATCCATGACCGGGCTGCCCTGACGCTGGCCCCGTCCACGAGCTCGGTCGCCGCGCTGGAGGCCCAGGGGGTGCAGCGCGTGCGCATCTGGCGTCGCGGCGTCGACTCCGCACGGTTCTCGCCCGCGCACCGCGACGAGGCGCTGCGCCGGGAGCTCGCGCCGAACGGCGAGCGTCTGGTCGGCTTCGTCGGGCGCCTGGCTCCCGAGAAGCAGGTCACCGACCTCGCGGCCCTCGCGGGCGTGCCGGGCACGCGCATCGTGGTCGTCGGTGACGGACCTGACCGCGACAAGCTGGCGGCGGCTCTGCCGGGCGCTCACTTCACGGGCATGCTGCACGGCGACGAGCTCGGTCGCCACGTCGCGAGCCTGGACGTCATGGTGCACCCGGGCGAGACCGAGACGTTCTGCCAGGTGATCCAGGAGGGTCTGGCCGCCGGGGTCCCGGTCGTCGCCGTGGCCAAGGGCGGTCCGCTCGACCTGGTCGACCACAGCCGCACGGGCTGGCTCTACGCGCCCGGTGACCTGACGGCCCTCGCGAACCACGTGCGGGACCTGACCGGCGACGAGTCCAAGCGTCGGGCCTTCGGCACCGCAGCGCGCCGGGCCGTGCAGGACCGTCGCTGGTCCTCGATCTGCGGCGAGCTCGTCGGCCACTACGCGGCCGCGATCGATTCCGGCCAGCCGGAGGAGCCCTTCCCGCTCGGCCTCCTCCGCAAGCGCGCCCGCTCCCGCGCCTGACCCGACCGCTCCCGGTGGCGCGTGACAAGCAGGCAGGGACCGGACGCGGTCACCCGATGCTCCGCGGAACCGACTGACGACGAAGATCAAGGGTTTGCGGTTGCTGAGACGACCACAAACCCCCGACCTTGGTCGTCAGCCCATGAAGTTCCGGGGTTTGCGGCAGTGGGGGCGACCGCGAACCCGGGAGCTCGGTCGTCCGTCTGGTGACCGTGCCGCTGATGACCGTGGGCGGGGCGTCCTGACCCTGGTCCGTGCCGCTTGTCGGCTCCAACCGCCACCGGTCCGGTTCTGCCAGCCCTACGCCTGCAGCGCGGCGCCCAGGGCGTCCACCGCGTGGTCGATCTCCTCGCGGGTGATGACGAGCGGCGGGGCGATGCGCAGCGTGCGCTCGTGGGTCTCCTTGCAGAGGACCCCTTGGTCGCGCAGGGCCATCGAGACCTCGCGCCCGGTCTTGGCCGCAGGATCGATGTCGACGCCGGCCCACAGGCCGCGCCCGCGGACCTCGGCGACCCCGTGGCCGACGAGCTCCCCGAGGCGGGAGTGGAGGTGGGCGCCGAGCTCGGTGGACCGCTCCTGGAACTCACCGGTGCGCAGGAGGTCCACGACCGCATGGCCCACGGCGGCCGCCACGGGGTAGCCGCCGAACGTCGAGCCGTGCTGGCCCGGCTTCAGCACGCCCAGCACGTCGCGGCGTCCGACCACGGCCGAGACCGGGATGATGCCGCCGCCGAGCGCCTTGCCGAGCGTGTACAGGTCGGCGCGGACCCCCTCGTGGTCGAGTGCGAACAGCTCGCCCGTGCGGGCCAGGCCCGACTGGATCTCGTCGGCGATCATGAGCACGTCGTTCTCGTCGCACGCGGAGCGGACGTCGGCCCAGAACCCATCCGGCGGCACGACCACGCCGGCCTCGCCCTGGATCGGCTCCATCAGCACGGCCGCCGTGTTCGGCCCGATCGCGTCGCGCACGGCCCGCGCGTCGCCGTAGGGCACCGTGACGAAGCCCGGGGTGAACGGCCCGTAGTTGTCGTGGGCGACCGGGTCGTCGGAGAACGACACGATCGTCGTCGTGCGACCGTGGAAGTTGCCGGAGGCCACGATGATCTCGGCGGAGTCGAACGCGACGCCCTTGACCTCGTAGGCCCACTTGCGGGCGACCTTGATGGCCGACTCGACGGCCTCGGCGCCCGTGTTCATCGTCAGCACCATCTCGGTGCCGGTCAGCTCGGCCAGATCGCGGCAGAACGCACCGAAACGGTCGTTGTGGAAGGCGCGCGAGGTCAGCGTGAGCCGGTCGAGCTGGTCGCGCACCGCCGCGAGCAGGGCCGGGTGGCGGTGGCCGAAGTTGAGCGCGGAGTACCCGGAGAGGAAGTCGAGGTAGCGACGCCCCTCCACGTCGGTGACCCACGCACCTTCGGCCTCGGAGATCACGACGGGCAGCGGGTGGTAGTTGTGCGCCCCCCACGCGTCGTCGAGCTCGATCACGGACTGGGTCGTCAGATGCTCGGCCATGGCCCCACGCTAACGGCCCCTGCCAGATCTGGCACCGGGCCCCGGCGCGGACCGGCGCAGGGCCAGGTGTGACGCCGCGAATGCGATCAGTGCTGCCGCGGCGATGCCGACCGCGACCTGCGTCAGGCTCGCACCCTCGTCGGGCAGGTCGGACGCCGGCGCCGCGGCGGGTGCGGTCTGGGTGACCTCTGCGAGAACGGCCTCCGTCGCGATCAGGCGCGGCGCCGGTCGTTCCTCGGACTCCGTGGCGTCGGCCCAGTCGTACCCTCCGCCGTCAGCGCAGGTCTGCCGGGTCGGGAACAGCAGGGTCTCGCCCACGGAACCCGTGAGACGCGCGACCACGCTGAAGCGAGGGTTCTCGCCGTTGCCGATACCCGGACCCGTGAACACGATCCGCGACCCCTCAGCGGTCGCGCTCCACCCCGCGGGGCCGGTGCCGGAGACGAGCTCGGAGCCATCCGGGACCTCCACGGCGAGCTCGACGGTGGGTGAGGCGTCGCAGCTGTGGTCGAAGGTGATCGCGAGCTCCACCGACCCGTCGCCCAGGGGAACGGCGCGTTCCAGCAGGACGTGGGCCGACGCGGGACCTGCCGTCCAGCCCAGCAGGATCCCGAGCACGACGGCGAGGACGGATCCTCGAGCGAGAACGCTCCTCATTCAGCCACCTCCACGTCGACGGAGTCGGACGGGCGCTCGTAGGTCGACGTGCGCACGCCGACCTCGATCCGCCACGTTCCGGGGATGGGCAGGTCGATGCTGCCCTCGTACGCGCCGGGCGACACCTCGACGAGCTCGTGCCGGAAGGGTCCGAGCTCGAACTCCTCGATGCCGACGGACAGCTGGACCGGCTCGACCGCCGACACCGGCGCACCGTCGGCACCGGTCACGGTCAGCTGCGCCGCATTGGTGCCCACCCGTCCCGGCGTCAGGACCAGCGTGGCAGTGGTGCCGTCGCCCAGGTCGAGCTCGAGTGCCTCGGGCTCCTCCGCTGCCGGGGCCGTGGCCGCCGCGGCCTCGGAGCTGCGAGGCACCTGCGTCACCATGCCGGCGGTCACGGCGACGACCAGGCCGATCACCACGAGCTCGGCGCCGACCGTGCGGCGCAGCACGCTGAGGTCGACCGTGCGGCGCCCGCGCAGGTGTCGCAGGTTGAAGGCCGCGACGACCAGGATGATCGCGACCAGCGTGACCTTCACGACGAGGTGCACCCCGTACGACGAGTCGGGCAGGTCGGTCACGGTGGCCGGGATGCGCCACCACAGCACGGCGCCCGAGATCGTGAGGACGACGACCGACCAGAGCGCGACGGCGGAGAATCGCCGGACCGCCTGCTGCACGACGTCGGCTCGGACCTGGGATCCGAGCGTGAACAGGACCACCAGGCCTGCGAGACCACCGGCCCAGGTCGCGGCGACCGCCACGTGGGCGACGTCGGCCGTCAGCACCACGGGGACGGGACCGAACGTCCGGGTGTGTCCGACGATCGCGAGCGAGGAGGTGGCCACCGTGGCCGCGGCGACCGCCAGGGCCGGGGCCGAGCGGGCCGCCGCCAGACCGGCGACGACGAGTGCGAGGAAGATGACCCCGGCCGCCGCGAAGCTGTCGTCCTGCCAGGTCCGGGGGTCGGCCAGCACCGTGCCGAGCTCGCTGAGCGGCGACCCGGCCTGCCACAGCGCGGTGAGGGGAACCAGCTGCAGCGCCGCGACGACCGCGACGACCCCCGCGACGACGGCGGTGCGGACGAGGCGGCGGGCGGCGGCCGGTGAGGTGCGGGTGCGGGGCGCGACGAGCAGGGCGAACGGCACGAGCCCGGCCGCCAGCAGCACGCCGCCGTAGCGCAGCGCCTCGGCCGACTTGCGGAGCAGGTCGACGTCGCGCGGGGTCTCGGCCGTCGGCACGTCCACGGAAGTCGCCGACGGGGCGCCGACGGAGAAGCTGAAGCCACCGGCGATCGGGTGGCTGTCGGCGGAGATGACCCGCCAGCCCACGACGTAGGTGCCGTCGGCCAGGGGCGCGGACGGCGTGATCGTGACGACCTCGTCCGCGCCGGAGACCTCGGCCTCGACGGGGGAGCCGTCGCCGGCCAGGAGCTCGATGCCGTCGGTGAGGCGCACGTTCTCGGTGAACGTCAGCGCGATCTCGGCCGGCGACTCGGCCAGGACCTCACCGTCGTCGGGAGAGGTCGAGACCAGGGAGGCGTGCGCCGCGGCGGGCGACGCGAGCAGGACCTGCGCGGCGAGGACGGGAGCGAGCAGGAGCAGCCCGACGGGCACGGCCATGAGCCGTGCCCGTCGGATCGTCGTGGCGAGGACGGTCACGCCTTCGTGCCGCTCCTGACGAACGCCGCTCCGCCGAGCAGCAGGCCCAGCGCGCCGAGCGCCAGCGCGACCCACGTGACCGTGCTGGTCCCGGAGTCGTCGTCGGTCGAGACCGCGGCGGTGCTGGAGCCGGTCGCCTCGTCGGAGCCGTGACCCGTGCCGGAGTCGGCGGCCGTCAGCGCGAACGCCGGGGCCGGGGCGTCGGGCTCGGGCTCGCCCTCGACCGTCTCGTCGATCCAGGCCGTCTCGCCCGTCTCGCACGTCTGGATGGTCGGGAACTCCAGCTGGTCGCCGGCCTCGCCGTCGGGGAGCTTGAGCTGCAGCTCGAAGGCGTCCCGGTAGCCGTCCGGCAGCGGCGTGGTGGCCGTGTAGACGACCTCCGCGACGCGCTCGGTGTACTCACCGCCGTGCCCGTCGTCGATCGGCTCGTCGAGGGTCTCCATGACCTTCTCGATCGAGTAGTCGGCGTGGCGGGTCGGCGTGACGGCGTAGATCCCGTCCGGGATCGAGATGCTGATCCGCGTCGTGGGGGAGCCGTCGCAGCCGTGGCCGTTGCTGAACGTCAGCACGGAGTACGCCCCGGAGCTGGTCGTGGACGGGGTGACGGTCACGTGGGCCGACGCGGCGCCGGCCGTCAGGAATGTGGCACCGAGTCCGAGAGCGCCGCCGAGGGCGAGCCGGGCAGGGAGAGCTGAGGTCTTCATGGGTGGTCCTTCACAGAATTGGTGGGTCGTGACGTCGCCGACCCGCGCTCCACGGCGTGGAGCGGGCGCGCAGCGACGACGGTCCTGCCGATGGCGGCGGGACCGGGAGCGTCAGACGACCGGAAGGGGAGGACCACGACGGCAGACGGCGCCGTCGAGCAGGGGGGAGAGGTCACGCGGCACGACGATCGCGACGGGCAGGGACCTCACCGTCACGGGGAGCGTCGGCACGGTGCCGAGCCGCCTCGGCCGCAGCCAGGCGTGGAGACGCCACAGCAGCCGCTCGCCCCGCGCCAGGAGCAGGGCGGTCACGGCGACGCCCACGAGGTGGGCACCGACCATCGAGAGGTCGTGCCAGACAGCCTGGCCGTGGAGGTAGTGCGAGAGCGCGTGGACACCGACCTGTGCGCCGGAGAGAAGGCCGACGAGGGTGGCCGGTCCGAGTCGGCGGCCGCCCAGGACGGCGGCGACCAGGGTGACGGCGACCGTCGCGGGCACGACCGCGAGCCAGGAGGTGTGGGTGCCGCCGCCCACCACGTGCGAGGTGACGGCGACCGCGGAGACGGTGAGACCGGTCAGCCCGGCACGCAGCGCGCGCAGGCCTCCTCGTCCCGGGTCCCACATGCGCCGGACACTAACACTGGCCCCGGACGGCTCGGACGCGACAGGTACTGTCGTCAGCGCCATGATCCCCGTCCGTCGCCGGCTCCTGCCCGCACTCCCAGCCCTCGTCGCCGTGGTCGCGGTCCTCGTGATGGCCGGCTCCACGTCGGCCTCGGCCCACGCCGGCCTCGTGTCGACGAACCCGGGTGAGCGGTCCTCGGTCGAGGCGATGCCGTCTGCGGTGCGGTTGACGTTCAACGAGACCATGAACCGTCCCTCGTACGTCGTGGTGAAGGCCCCCGACGGCGCGATCGTGGCCGAGGGAGAGGCGACGGTCGACGGCGCCGACCTGGTGCAGACCGTCGACGACCCGGGCCTCGCGGGCACGTACCGCGTCGACTACCGGGCCATCTCCGCCGACGGCCACCCGGTCGAGGGTGCCTTCGAGTTCGACGTGACGAGCGGAGCCGAGGTCGAGTCGAGCCCGGTCGAGAAGGTCACCTCCTCGACGTGGACGTGGGTCGGGCTGGTCGCGCTGCCGTGGTTGGCGCTGGTCGGACTGCTGCTCATGCGCCGCCGCAAGGTCGACGCATGACCGCCACGGAGGTCGAGAAGCCCCAGGACCAGAAGCGAGGACCCTCGACCGGGCCCGGGCTCGCCGTCGCGGTCGGCGCCACGACCGCCTTCACCGCGCTCGTCGTCGCGATGGTGCTCGGCGGCTCCGCGCCCGAGCCCGCCGCGGTGGGCCTGCCGGACCCAGGACCGCTCGTCGGCTGGCTGGTCCCGGGCGCCTCGCTGGTGGCGGACGTCGCCGGCATCGCCGTGGTCGGGTTCCTCGTCGCGGCTTCGGTGCTGCTGCCCTCGTCCAAGGACGACGCCCAAGGTCTCGCCGTCGACGCCGTCCGGGTGGCGCGTCGAGCCGCGTGGGTCTGGGTCGTCTCGACCGTCGTCCTGTACTTCGCCACGGCCGCCGACCTGTTCGCCGTGCCGCTCACCGATCTCGACCGCAACGTGCTCACGGCGGTCACGCGCGACAGCGAGATCGGGCGCAGCATCGTCCTGCAGGCCGCCGGGGCGCTGGTCCTCGCCGTCGTGCTGCGGTGGACGATCGGGGTCCGTGCCCTGGCCGGATGGAGCGCCTTCGGGCTCGTCGTGATGCTGCCGGCCGCGCTGACGGGACACGCCGCGTCCGGCGGGTCGCACTCGCTGGCCTCCGTCAGCCTCTACCTGCACGTCGCGGGCGTGGCCGTCTGGGTCGGTGGACTCGTGGCCCTCGGCTGGATCGCGCGCCGTGGCAGCCGGCGGCTCGAGGCCGCGGTCGCGCGGTACTCGACCCTGGCCCTGTGGTGCTTCGTCGTCGTCGGCGTCTCCGGCGTCCTGAACGCCTCCGTCCGCGCGACGTCGATCGACGAGCTCGTCGGCTCGGCCTACGGGCGCGTCGTGATGGTCAAGGCCCTGGCCTTCGTCGTGCTGGGTGCGTTCGGCTGGTGGCAACGTCGCCGGATCGTCGCCGCCGGATCCGGTTTCGCGCGCCTCGCCGGCACCGAGCTGCTCGTGATGCTCGGCACGATCGGCATCGCCGTGGCGCTCTCGCGCACGCCTCCGCCGGCCGGCGAGGTCCTCCTGACGCCGGCCGAGGACCTGCTGGGTGGTCCCATGCCCGCTGCGCCGACGCTGGAGCGGATGCTGACGAGCTTCTACCCGAGCGGCATCGGCATGGCGGTGGTCGGGCTCGGCACGGCCCTCTACGTCGCGGGCATCCTCGTGCTGCGCCGCCGCGGGGACAGCTGGCCGGTCGGACGCACGATCGCCTGGGTCCTCGGCATGGTCGTCGTCTCGTGGGCCACGATGGGCGGCCTCGGCACGTACTCGCACGTGATGTTCAGCGCCCACATGGTCAGCCACATGCTGCTCTCGATGGTGGCACCGATCTTCCTGGTGCTCGGTGCTCCCGTGACCCTCGCGCTGCGCGCCCTGCCCGGTCCGCGCCAGCCCGGAGAGGTGTCTCCGCGCGGGATGCTGACCGCGGCCCTGCACTCGCGGGTGGCCACGTTCCTGACGCACCCGATCGTGGGGCCGGTCCTGTTCATCGGCAGCCTCTACGCCCTGTACTTCACGCCGCTGTTCGACACCCTGATGCGGAGCATCCTCGGCCACGTCGGCATGGAGCTGCACTTCCTCGCGGTGGGCACGCTCTTCTACTACGTCATCATCGGCGTCGACCCGTCGCCGCGCCGGCTCGTCCCGCTCGCGCGCTTCGGCCTGCTGCTCGTGACGCTGCCGTTCCACGCGTTCTTCTCGATCGTGATCATGTCGGCCAGCGTGCCGACGGGCGAGTCGTACTGGCTCGCGCTCGACCGCCCGTTCCGCACCGACCTCCTCGAGGACCAGTACCTCGGCGGCAGCATCTCGTGGGCCCTCGGCGAGGTGCCGCTGCTCATCGTGATGCTCGCGCTGCTCGTGCAGTGGTTCCGCTCCGACCTGCGCGAGCAGAAGCGCGTCGACCGCGCGGCCGACCGCGACGACGACGCCGAGCTCAAGGCCTACAACGAACGCTTCAAGGCCCTCGCCGACCGCGACCGGTAGCGAGAGGCCTCCCTCAAGATGTGTCGACTTTGGCCCCACTTCTCGCGGTGGCATGGGGCCGAAGTCGACACATCTCGGCGGGACCGCAGAACGGCCCGCACCTCTCGGTGCGGGCCGTTCGGGTGCTGGTCGGATCAGAAGATGATCTGACCGCCGCTGGTGGCAGCGGTGAAGCGCTCCTGGGCGTCGGCCCAGTTGACGATGTTCCAGAACGCCTTGACGTAGTCGCCCTTGACGTTGAGGTAGTCGAGGTAGAACGCGTGCTCCCACATGTCGAGCTGCGTGATGGGGATCAGCGTGGCCGGGATGTTGGCCTGCTGGTCGTACAGCTGCACGACGAGGAGCTTCTGACCGAGGCTGTCCCACGCGAGGATCGCCCAGCCGGAGCCCTGGATCGTCAGCGCGGTCTGCTCGAAGTGCGCCCGGAACTTGTCGAACGAGCCGAAGTTCTCGTCGAGCGCGGCGGCCAGGTCGCCCGTGGGCTTGTCGCCGCCCTCGGGGGAGAGGTTCTTCCAGAAGATCGAGTGGTTGATGTGGCCACCGAGGTTGAACGCCAGGTTCTTCTCGATGCCGGCGATCGCGCCGAAGTTCTCCGAGTCGCGCGCCTCCTCGAGCTTCTCGAGGGCCGTGTTCAGGCCCGCCACGTAGTTGGCGTGGTGCTTGGAGTGGTGCAGCTCCATGATCTTGCCGGAGATGTGCGGGTCCAGGGCACCGTAGTCGTATGACAGATCGGGCAAGCTGTAGTCAGCCACGCGTCCTCCTCAGGGAAGGCCGGCAGGCCCCCCGGTAGTTCAGTTTGGGTGTGCAGATGTCGTGCTCTTCCATCTTGGCACTCGCCGCGAACCACGCAGCACGAGCCCCGTCGTGTCTCTCGATGTGGAACACCGATCCGACGGGCCCATGGCCTAGGGTTGCGGTGATGAACACCGAGGATCGCGTGCTGACGGTGCCGAACGCACTCAGCTTCGTCCGGCTGCTGCTGGTTCCCGTGTTCCTGTGGCTCGTCCTCGGACCCGAGTGGGACGAGCTCGCGCTGCTCGTGCTGATCGTCTCCGGCGTGACCGACTACCTCGACGGCAAGCTCGCGCGCACGCTCGGCCAGACCTCGAAGATCGGGGCGATCCTCGATCCCGTGGCCGACCGCCTCTACATCCTCGCGGTCGTCGTGGGTCTGGGCCTGCGCGAGATCATCCCGTGGTGGCTCGTCGTCGCGATCCCGCTGCGCGACGTCTTCCTGTTCAGCCTCATCCCGTTCCTGCGTACCCGCGGGTACAGCTCGCTGCCGGTGCACTTCCTCGGCAAGGCGGCGACGGCGGGTCTGCTCTACGCGTTCCCGCTGCTGCTGCTCGGCGACGGCGCCGGCACGGTCGCCGACCTGGCCAACGTGTTCGGCTGGGCCTTCGCGATCTGGGGCGTCGGGCTCTACTGGTGGGGCGGTGTGCTCTACGCGTTCCAGGTGCGCCGCCTCATGACGGCCACGGAGCGGCTCGAGCCCGACGAGCGGCCGACCCGCCGCGAGCGCCCCCGCGGCTGATCGAGATGCCGTCCACCACGCCCGACACCACCGCGACGGAGCCGGCCCCGACGGACCAGGCCCGGCGCGAGCGCACGCCCTACAGCCGCGAGGCCACGGGCCTGCTCGACCAGATCGCCGAGCGGGCCCTCGACGACGACTACTACGTCGTCCGCCCGGGGCGGTACTCGCGCTCGCGGGGCATCAACACGGCGGCCACGGCGCTCGTGCTCGCCCTGTTCATGCTCATGGTCACGATCACCGCGGTGCAGTACGCGCAGGACCGGCCCTCGCGCAGCGAGACGCGCGACGCGCTGCTGTCCGACATCGAGCAGGGCCAGAGCCTGCAGGTCGACCTCCTCGCCCAGGTCGCCTCCCTGGAGTCCGAGGTCGACGCCCTGCGCGGCGTCCAGGAGAAGACGCCGGAAGAGCTCGGCAACGAGCTCGCGGCGGGGGCCTCGGGCGTCACGGGAGACGGCGTCCGGATCACGATCGACCCGGCCTCGGGCGTCGCGATCGGTGACGGCGAGCTGCGGGCCCTGGTCAACGAGCTCTGGATCGGTGGAGCGGAGGCGATCGCGGTCAACGGACAGCGCTGGGGCGCCCTGACCTCGCTCCGCGCAGCCGGCGGCGCCATCACGATCAACTTCACCTCGATCGGGGCCCCGTACGTGCTGGAGGTCGTCGGGGACCGCGACACGATCCGTGAGCGGCTCGACGCGAGCGGCGAGGACGGATACTGGGAGCGGCGCCAGAGCCAGGACGAGTTGACGTACGACGTCAGCGATGCCGACGATCAGGTGCTGCCCGCAGCCCCCGACCACCGCACGACCATCACCCGCGCCACCCCGGTGCCGGCCGAGGAAGGAGCCTCATGATCCCCGTCCTCGGTCTCGTCGTCGGTGTCGCCGTGGGGCTCGTGCTCCAGCCGGAGGTCCCGGTCGCGCTCCAGCCCTACCTGCCGATCGCCATCGTCGCCGCGCTCGACGCGGTGGTGGGCGCCCTGCGGGCCGTGGGGGAGAAGCGGTTCGACGACCGGGTCTTCGTGGTGTCCTTCGTCTCCAACGTCGTGATCGCCGCGTTCATCGTCTTCCTCGGCGACCAGCTGGGCGTCGGCTCGCAGCTCTCGACCGGCGTCCTGGTCGTGCTCGGCATCCGCATCTTCGCCAACGCCGCCGCCATCCGCCGCAGGGTCTTCCATGCCTGAGCGCCCGGATCCGGCGAGCGAGCCGGACGACGAGGTGGTCGACGCGGACGAGGTCGACGCGGACGCCGACGAGACGCCGGCGGTCCGGCGGCCGTCGCGCCAGATCCTGTCGGCCGTGCTGCTCGCCCTGCTGGCCTTCACGGTGACGGTGCAGCTCGGCCAGGACGAGGCCGACAGCTACCAGAACCTCCGCAGCGTCGAGCTCGTCGAGCTCCTGAAGACCCTCGACGCCACCAACGGGCGCCTGACCGAGCAGATCGAGGACCTGACCGCGACGCGCGACGACCTGCGCTCGTCCACGAACGCCACCGAGACCGCTCAGAAGGAGGCGCAGCGTCGTCTGGACGACCTGTCGATCCTCGCGGGCACCGTCGGCGCGACCGGGCCGGGCGTCCGGCTCACCATCACCGACCCGACCGGCACGATCGGCGCCTCGCTGCTGCTCGACGCCGTGCAGGAGCTGCGCGACGCCGGCGCGGAGGCCATCGTCATCAACGGCCACGCCCGCGTGGTGGCCCAGACGTGGTTCGCCGACGGCGACGAGAGCGGCCAGGTCCTGGTGTCCGGCAAGCAGGTCGAGGCCCCCTACGTGATCGAGGCGATCGGCGACCCGGCCACCCTCGCCCCGGCCATCGACTTCCGAGGCGGGATCTCCGACCGCGTCGAGTCGAGAGGTGGCACACTCTCCGTCGAGCGACTCGACGTCGTCACCATCACGGCGCTGGCTGAGGCCGTGTCGCCCGAGTACGCTCGCAACGATTCCTGACCGGCACCAGCCCAGTCACCTGCCCCGCTTTCGGACTGCTTGAAGGAGCGCCCGTGATTCCCGAGGACCTGCACTACAGCGAAGAGCACGAGTGGGTGCGCGTCGACGGCGACGTCGTCACGATCGGCATCACCGACTTCGCCCAGGACCAGCTCGGCGACATCGTCTACGTCGAGCTGCCGCAGGTGGGCGACTCCGTGGAGGCCGGCTCGACGGTCGGCGAGCTCGAGTCGACCAAGTCGGTCAGCGACATCTTCAGCCCCGTCTCGGGCGAGATCGTGGCCCGCAACGACGCGCTCGACGGCGGTGAGGAGGTCATCAACTCCGATCCGTACGGCGAGGGCTGGCTGTTCCGGGTCCGGGTCGCCGACGACGCCACGGAAGGTCTGCTGACTCCCGAGGAGTACGCCGGACTCACCTCGGCGTGACGCCCGTGAGTGTTAGGTTGACTCTCGAACGGCACGCGCGCTGCGCGTGCACCTCGCTGCAGGAAGGGCCCTGGACATGACGACGCCAGGAGACGGTGCGCCGGAGCCGGACCCGCGTGACTCGATCGAGCACACGACCCACATCCCGTACGTCGACCACGACACCGAGGAGATGTCCCCCGAGGACCTCGCCACGGTCGAGAAGCTGCCGACCGGCTCGGCCATGCTGCTGGTGCAGCGCGGCCCGGAGGCCGGAGCGCGCTTCCTGCTCGACGCCGACGAGATCACGGTCGGTCGTCACCCCGAGAGCGACATCTTCCTCGACGACATCAGCGTCTCGCGTCGTCACGCCACGTTCCGCCGCGAGGGCGAGACCTTCGTGGTCTCCGACAAGGGCAGCCTGAACGGCACCTACGTCAACCGCGACCGCATCGAGCGCGACATCGTGCTCGCCGGTGGCGACGAGGTCCAGTTCGGCAAGTTCCGCCTGCTGTTCTTCGACGGCGCGACCCCCGGTCGCGCATGAGCGGGGGAGCCGCTTCCTTCGAACGACTCGGTATCGGCAAGGTCCTCGACGAGCTCCAGCAGGAGTTCCCCGACCTGACCATCACGAAGATCCGCTACCTGGAGTCCGAGGGTCTGCTCGAGCCCGAGCGCACGCCGTCGGGCTACCGCAAGTTCAGCTTCGGTGACGTCGAGCGGCTCCGCTTCATCCTGCGGCAGCAGCGTGACGCGTTCTGGCCGCTCAGCCACATCCGTCAGGTGCTCGACGACCTCGACAACGGGCGGGCACCGGGCGAGGAGACGGGGCGCCACCTGGCGCTGGCCGAGGACGGCCTGCCCACGGCCGAGACCTTCAGCGAGCGCCCGAGCCGCGCCCGCCTGTCGCGCGAGGACCTGCTCGAGCAGGCCGGCATCGGCGACGACCTGCTGGTCGACATCGAGGCCCACGGACTCATCGTGCGTCGTGCGCGCCAGCAGTACTACGACGGCGACGACCTCGCGATCGCGAGCGCGGTCGCCGAGCTCGCCCGGCTCGGGGTCGAGCCGCGTCACCTGCGGCAGGTCCGCACCGCCGCGCAGCGTGAGGCCGACCTGGTCGACCAGGTCGTCGGCCCGCGGTCCGGTGAGGACGCCCAGGCCACGGCGGCGGCGCTGGCGGCGGGCTCGATCCGACTCCACACCCTGGTGCTTCGGTCGCTCCTGCAAGGCTGATCCTCATGCGCGAGGTCGAGGTCGTCGGTGTCCGGGTCGACATGCCCGCCAACCAGCCCCTGGTGCTGCTGCGCGAGGTCGGCGGCACGCGGGTGGTCCCCATCTGGATCGGTGCGGTCGAGGCCTCCGCGATCGCGTTCGCGCTGCAGGGCACGCCCACGGCCCGGCCCTTGACGCACGAGCTCATGGCGGCGACCGTCACGGCCCTCGGCGACGAGCTCGAGCGGGTCGAGATCGTCGACGTGCGCGACGGCATCTTCTTCGCCGAGCTGCACTTCGCCTCCGGGGCGGTCGTGGAGGCGAGGCCGTCGGACGGCATCGCCCTCGCGCTGCGGTGCGAGGCGACGGTGCTCGTGGCCGAGGACGTCCTCGACGCGGCGGCGATGGTGCCGGAGTCGGAGGAGGAGGAAGAGGTGGAGCGCTTCCGGGAGTTCCTCGACGACGTCGATCCCGAGGACTTCGCGTAGCGGGACCGTCGTCGGTGACGCGGTCGAGCCGCGACACGCCGCAGCGGTCCTTGACGACCCTAACCCTCACCCTTAACTTGAGGTTGCTGTCGAAATCTCCCCGATGTCATTACGCCGGGGTAGTCTTCCCCGTAACGACGCCATCGAAGGGCCGTGCCATGATCGATCCCCGCGACGCCGCACCTGATTCCTCAGGGCGCGACGACGCCGCTGCGGCTGCAGCCGGTGACCAAGGTCTGCTGTTCGACGACGACGTGGCCCCCATCCCCGTCGACACGGGTTACCGCGGCCCCACGGCGTGCTCCGCCGCCGGCATCACCTACCGCCAGCTCGACTACTGGGCCCGCACGAAGCTGGTCGAGCCCACGGTCCGCTCGGCCACCGGCTCGGGCACGCAGCGTCTCTACTCCTTCCGCGACATCCTCCTGCTCAAGATCATCAAGCGCCTGCTCGACGCCGGTGTCTCGCTGCAGCAGATCCGCACCGCGATCGACCACCTCCGCCTGCGCGGCACCGACGACCTCACCCAGGTCACGCTCATGAGCGACGGCGCCAGCGTCTACGAGTGCCGTTCCGCCGACGAGGTCATCGACCTCCTGCGTGGCGGCCAGGGCGTCTTCGGCATCGCCATCGGCGGTGTCTGGAAGGAGATCGAGGGCTCGCTCCACGAGCTCCCGAGCGAGCGCACCGCCGCCGACGCCCCCGCCACCGACGAGCTCTCCGCCCGTCGACGCGCCCGCGGCGCCAGCTGAGCCCTTCCCGGGGTGCCTGCACGATGTGTGCACTTAACGACCTCACATCGGTCGATCGGGGCCGGTTAGCGCACACATCTGCACGTGAGGCCGCCAGACCCCGATAAACGCACACATCTGGCGGAGAACGGTTGGATGACCGGAGCCCGGGCCACGCTGGGTTGTCCGTGCCTGCTTGTCCGGTACCGCCCCGGGCCTTGGCCTGCCGTGCCTGCACCCCGCGTGACGCACCTCCCGCGCGTTCGGCGCCCTGGCGCCGGGTCACCTTGCTAGGCTGGCCTGGCTGATGACGCCGCGTGGGAGAGACTGACCCACCCAGGGCAGCGCCGAAGGGGCAATTCCTCCCCGGAACCTCTCAGGCACCCAGGACCACACGGACGAAGCAATTCTGGAGGTCTGCCGACAGAAGGGGAGGGGAGCTCAGCCCCTCGACCCCATCTGGAGCGTTCTGTGACCTCGTTCGTCGACCGCCACATCGGTCCCCGCCCTGCCGACATCGAGGCGATGGTGAGCCGCGTCGGCTTCGACTCGCTCGACGCCCTGATGGCCGCAGCCGTCCCGGCCGGCATCCGCACGCAGCAGGCCAGCGCCGTCGCCACGATCGGCCAGAGCGAGCACGAGGTGCTGGGCCGTCTCCGTGAGCTGTCGGAGCGCAACAACCCCGGCGTCGCCATGATCGGCACGGGCTACCACCCGACGCTGACGCCGCCGGTCATCCGACGCAACGTGCTCGAGGACCCGTCCTGGTACACCGCGTACACGCCGTACCAGCCGGAGATCTCGCAGGGGCGCCTGGAGGCGCTGCTCAACTACCAGACCCTGATCGGCGACCTGACCGGTCTGCCCACCGCGAACTCCTCCCTCCTGGACGAGGGAACCGCGGCTGCCGAGGCCATGACCCTCGTGCGCCGCGCCGTGCGCGGCCGGGAGACGGCTCCCGTGGTCATCGACACCGGGCTGCACCCGCAGACCATCGCGGTCGTCGCGACCCGGGCCGAGGCGATGGGCATCGAGCTCGTGCACGCCGACCTCTCGCAGGGCCTCCCGGTCGACGACTGCGCCGGCGCGATCATCGCCTACCCGCGCAGCGACGGAGCGATCGTCGATCCGCGCGGCGTCATCGAGGCCACGCATGCGGCCAACGGCCTGGCCGTCGTGGTCACCGACCCGCTGGCACTGGTGCTGCTGTCCTCGCCCGGCTCGATGGGTGCCGACGTGGCCGTCGGCTCGGCGCAGCGCTTCGGCGTGCCGATGTTCTACGGCGGACCCCACGCCGGGTTCATGGCCGTGCGCGAGGGCCTCGAGCGTCACCTCCCGGGCCGCCTCGTCGGCGTCTCCGTCGATGCCGCAGGTCGCCCGGCCTACCGCCTCGCGCTGCAGACCCGCGAGCAGCACATCCGTCGCGAGAAGGCCACGTCGAACATCTGCACCGCGCAGGTGCTCCTGGCCGTGGCCGCGTCGATGTATGCGGTCTACCACGGCGCGGACGGCCTCCGGGAGATCGCGACCCGCACCCACGCACACGCCGCCACGATCGCAGGCGGCCTGCGCGCCGGGGGAGTCGAGCTCACCTCCGACGCCTTCTTCGACACCGTCACGGCACACGTGCCCGGTCGTTCAGCCGAGATCGTCGCCGCGGCCCGGGCCGCGGGTGTCCACCTGCGGCCGCTGGACGCCGACCACGTGGGCATCAGCACCTCCGAGGCGACCACCAGCGAGCACGTCATCGCGGTGCTCACGGCCTTCGGCGTCGACGCCCAGGCGGGAACGCCCGGATCCGCACTGCCGACCGGCCTGCTGCGCACCGACCAGATCCTGACGCACCCGGTGTTCACCGAGCACCGCAGCGAGACGCAGATGCTGCGCTACCTGAAGAAGCTCAGCGACCGCGACTACGCCCTCGACCGCGGCATGATCCCGCTCGGCTCCTGCACCATGAAGCTCAACGCGACGGCCGAGATGGAGCCCATCAGCTACCCCGGCTTCGCCGAGCTGCACCCGTTCGTCCCGGCCGAGGACGCGGCCGGCTTCATCGAGCTCGTCGACCTGCTGGAGGGCTGGCTCGCCGACCTGACCGGCTACGCGCAGGTCTCGATCCAGCCGAACGCCGGATCGCAGGGCGAGCTCGCGGGCCTGCTCGCGATCCGCGCGTACCACCGCAGCCGGGGCGACCTGCAGCGCACGATCTGCCTGATCCCGAGCTCGGCGCACGGCACCAACGCCGCGTCCGCCGTCATGGCCGGCATGAAGGTCGTGGTCGTCTCCTCGACCGACGACGGCGAGGTCGACCTCGACGACCTGCGTGCCAAGTGCGAGAAGCACGCCGACGAGCTGGCCGCGATCATGGTCACCTACCCCTCGACCCACGGCGTGTACGAGCACGGCATCACCGAGCTCTGCGACGTCGTGCACGCGCACGGCGGCCAGGTGTACGTCGACGGCGCCAACCTGAACGCGCTGGTCGGCCACGCACGCCCCGGTGAGTTCGGCGGCGACGTGTCGCACCTGAACCTGCACAAGACGTTCTGCATCCCGCACGGCGGCGGTGGCCCCGGCGTCGGTCCGGTCGCGGTGGGCGAGCACCTCGCTCCCTTCCTGCCGACGCACCCGCTGCACCCCGACGCGGGGCGCCGCGAGGGACTCGGTCCGATCAGCGCCGCGCCGTACGGCTCGGCCGGCATCCTGCCGATCCCGTTCGCCTACATCGCGCTGATGGGGGCCGAGGGGCTCACGCAGGCGACGTCGGTGGCGGTGCTCTCGGCCAACTACGTGGCGAAGCGCCTCGAGGAGGCGTACCCGGTGCTGTACTCCGGCGACCACGGCCTCGTCGCGCACGAGTGCATCCTCGACCTGCGTCCGCTCACGAAGGCTGCGGGCCTCACGGTCGACGACGTCGCCAAGCGCCTCATCGACTACGGGTTCCACGCGCCGACCATGAGCTTCCCTGTCGCGGGCACGCTCATGATCGAGCCGACGGAGTCCGAGGACCTCGCCGAGCTCGACCGCTTCTGCGACGCGATGCTCGCCATCCGCGCGGAGATCGACCAGGTCGCCGGTGGTGACCTGGACGCGCAGGACAACCCGCTCGTCAACGCGCCCCACACGGCCCGTGAGCTGCTGGAGTGGAAGCACGGCTACAGCGTGTCCGACGGCGTCTTCCCGTCCGGGTCCACCGACGACAAGTACTGGCCGCCGGTCGCGCGGATCGACCAGGCCTACGGCGACCGGAACCTGGCCTGCACCTGCCCGCCGATCGAGGCCTTCGCAGAGGCCTGAGCCCAGAAGTCGACGATGCGGTCGACCACGACCTCGGGGCTGCGCACCCAGCGGACGTGGTCGGTCGTGCCGTTCGGCCCGGCGGCCTTGGCCGTGTACGTCCAGCGCGTCGTGAGCTCGGGGTCGCAGAAGCGGTCGACGAAGTCGTCGGTCGCGGCCGAGACGGCGTACGGGTCGGCCTGCAGCTTGATGATCAGGGTCGGGACGTCGAAGCGTCCGTCGACCCGGAAGGGCGGGCGACCCGTGACGGCCCACGCGCCCCACTCGCGCATGAGCGTGCGCGCGCCCGGGCCACCGAATGCCGGCTTCGGCAGGTAGCCGAAGGCCACCGTCAGCGGCCACGCCATCGCTCCCGCGGCCAGCACCGGGATGCCTGCGTGCGGGTAGCGGCGGAAGTACGGCGTCGACGTGCCGATGCCCACGAACAGGTCGGGGCGGTCGTCCGCGTCGGCGCTGCCGAGCGCCTGACCCGCAGCGATCTGGCCGCCGAGGCTGTGCCCCAGCACCATGACGGGACGGTCGGCCACCTCACCGCGGGCGGCGCGGATCGCGTCAGTGAGGTCACCGATCTCGTCGGCGTACGACCAGTCCGCGCGCCGTGAGGCGCGCGGGAGGTCGTCCTCGAAGCCGCGCCGCGGCAGGGCCCGGGCGTCCCAGCCGCGACGTTCGAACGCGTCGACCAGGGGAGCGTAGTAGCGCGACCCGATGGCCATCGCGGGACTGATCAGGACGATGGGGGACTGCACGTCTCCCATCCTGTCAGAGCGCGACGGTGCCGATCGGCAGCGAGGTCGGCTTCGCCGAACCACCGGCAGGCTCGACCGTCACCGCCATCTGGTCAGCGCCGTCGACGTCCGAGACGTAGGTCATGTCCGAGTTCTCGAGCAGTCCGGCCGAGGTCGGCACGCCCTCTCGCATCGTCCAGAGCTGGTACACGCGGTCCGACAGCGTCGGCAGGCTGCTGACGGTGACGACGGCGGCGTCCAGCTTCGAGGAGTGCACCAGGCGCATCGTGCCACCGCCGCTGAGCTCGGTGTCGGCGATCTGGGCGTCCGCAGCCGTCATGACGGCCTCCACGTCGGACTGCTGCGCCTGGTAGTCCTGCAGCTGCTGGTGCTCGAGCACGTACCCGGTGACACCGACGGCAGCCACGGCCATGGCGGCGGCCGCCACGAGACCGACGGCTCGCGAGCGCAGCGGCCGCTTGCGGCGCATCGGCACGACCGTGGGTCGCTCCTGGGGCGTCGTGGCGGCGGCCGAGAGGATGCGGGCGCGCAGGGCGTCCGGCGGGTCCTGGGCGACGGCCTCGCCGAGGCGCACGGCCGTGGCGATGAACCCGTCGACCTCCTCGCGGCAGGTCGGGCAGGAGTCGAGGTGAGCCTCGAACTCCGTGCGCTCGTCGGGCTCCAGGACGTCAAGGGCGTAGGGGCCCACGAGGGAGTGGAGGTCGATGGTCATGCGGTCACCCCCATGCAGTCGCGGAGACGGATCAGGCCGTCCCTCATTCGGGTCTTGACGGTCGCGAGGTTCGCGTCGAGCAGCTCGGCGACCTCGGGATAGGTGTACCCGCCGTAGTAGGCGAGGTTGACGGACTCCCGCTGAAGCTCGGTGAGGCCGTCCATGCAGCGCCGGACCTGCTCGTGCTCCAGGTTCACGATGACTTCCTCACTGACGACGTCGTGGTCGGGCCCCCCGACCCAGTCGTAGTTGTCCTCGCGGTCCGAGGCGGCCTGGTCGTGGCGGATGGCGTCGACGGCACGGCGGTGGGCCAGCACGAGCACCCACGTCTTGGCACGGCCACGCTCCGGGTCGAAGCGGGTGGCCGTCCGCCACACCTGGAGGAAGACCTCCTGGGTGACCTCCTCGGCCCGCGCCGGGTTGCGCAGCAACCGGCGGGTGAGACCGTGGACCGACGAGCCCAGCGCGTCGTACAGCGCGGCGAAGGCCTGGTCGTCGCCGCGTGCGGTGCGCACGAGGAGGTCGTCCAGGTCCAGCGCCGGGGCGTCGTCGACGGACGACAGGTGGCGCTTGTCGTCGGGCGACGACGGTACGGACGTGGGGGGCATCGGAGGGCCTTTCTTGACGCTTCATGGGTATTTCGCTGCTGCAGCAAGGGTGGATGGGTCGGATCCGGCGCGGATTCTCGGTGGTGTGGATCACGCGATCATCGGTCTGCGGACGTCGATCCACCGTGTGACGATGTCGGGCGTGCCCTACGTCCTCGACCGACTCCACGATACGTCCGATGCGCGATGCGTCGTCCTGTTTCTGCACGGCGGACAGCAGAACAATCTCGAGCCCGTCGAGAAGAAGCACGCCAGCTGGTGGCGCATGAACGCGATGGCCAAGCGCGTCGGAGGCTTCGACGGCACCGTCGTGACGTACCTGATCCGGTTCGGTGCGCGGGGCTGGAACGACCCGGCGGCCCCGTCGCCCGTGGGTGACGCCCGCCAGGCGCTCGCCGAGATCCGGGAGAGCCACCCGGGCGTGCCGATCGTGCTGGTCGGGCACTCGATGGGTGGGCGGACGGCGTGTCGCGTGGCCGACGAGAAGGGCGTGATCGGCGTCGTGGGACTGGCGCCGTGGCTGCCGGAGGGCGAGCCGATCGCCGGCGTGACCGACCGCGACGTGCGGATCATCCACGGAACGCGCGACCGGTGGACGTCGGCGCCGTTGAGCAAGGTGTGGGCCGAGCGGGCTCGCTCCGTGGCGACGAGCGTCGAGTGGACCTCGCTGCGCGGTGTCGGGCACTTCATGTTCCGCCGTGTGTCGGCCTGGAACGGCTTTGTGACAGACTCCGTGGCGGAGATCCGGGCCCTCGCGTGAGCGGCCCGGCGGTGCCGATCGGCACCGTCAGCGCCCCGTGAGAGGACCGGTGTGAACGATCCCGTCGCCTACGCCGTCACGGCGTACGCCCTGGTCGCCGCGGCCTACGCCGGGTGGCACCTGTGGCGGGAGGCGCCGTTCTCGAACGGCCTGTTCTACGTCGTCTCGGTGCTGGAGCTGCTGCTGATCGCGCTGCTCGTCGGCGGCTCGATCGCCCTCGCCGGCACCGAGCGGGACGTCGACGGCGTGCTCTTCATCTCCTACCTCGTGACGACGCTCGTCATCCCACCCGCCGCGATCCTCTGGGGCGTCGCCGAGAAGTCACGCTGGGGCTCAGGCGTCGTGGTCGTGGCGATGCTGACGGTGGCCGTCCTGGTCATCCGGGTGCTCGGTATCTGGCAGGGAGCGTATGTCTGAGTCGTCGCGCAGCACCCCCACCTCGAGCGGCTTCGGCCGTGCGTTGGTCGCGCTGTACGCCGTGTTCGCCCTGGCGGCGGCGGCACGCTCGATCTACCAGCTCTCCGCGAAGGCGTCCGAGGCCCCGGTCGCGTACACGCTGTCGGCCGTGGCCGGCATCGTCTACGTCGTCGCCACGTACGCGCTGGCCACCGATCGGCGGCAGCTCGCCGTCGCGACGATCGGGTTCGAGCTCGCCGGTGTCCTCGGCGTCGGCGTGCTGACCCTCGTCGACGGCGAGCTCTTCCCCGACGCGACGGTCTGGAGCGACTTCGGGGCCGGCTACGGCTTCGTGCCTCTGGTGCTGCCCTTCGTGGGACTGTGGTGGGTGCGCCACACGCGGCGCCGATCCGGGGGATGAACTCGTGGACCGCGCGCCGTACGTCCTGGTCTCGACCTGGCGCGTCGACGCGCCGCCGTCCGCGGTCTGGACGGTGTTCGAGCGCTTCGTCGACCAGCCGGATCCCTTCGAGTGGTGGGACGACCTCCGGGTCCGTGGGCGCCGGTCCGACCTGATCGACGTCGAGACCAGGAGCGCGCTCGGCTACCGACTGCGCTTCCGGCTGCACTCCCTGCGTACCTTCGAGCTCCACGTCATCGCGTTCGACGCCGTGGGGGACCTGTCCGGGTCGGGGCGGGTCGAGCTCAGCGAGGTCGGGGGTGCCACCCAGGTGCGGATCGACTGGACCGTCGCCACGACCCGCCGTTGGATGCGCTGGACCGAGCCGGTGCTGCGTCCCGTGTTCGCCGCCGCCCACCGCCGCGTCATGCGCCGCGGCGAGCGCGCCCTGAACGCCTGGCTGGCCCGCCCCTGAGCGTCGCTGAGTCGGGGCAGGGCTGACAGGGGAGGGGTGACAGGAGCGGCACAGATCCGCTAGTGTCCCTCGCTGTCCCGGCACTCGACCGACCGAGAGGAGCGCCGTTCATGTCCAGCCCCATGGTTGCGAAGCAGCACGTGTCGTTCCCCGAGTACTCCCGCCGCAGCGGGAGCGGTCGGTCATGTCGTGGACCGGCGTCACACTGACGCCTCGTCACACGCCCCGACCACACCTGTGGTCGGGGCTTTTTTCATGTCGGCGCACCCGCGCCGGCCCTCACGGAAAGGAAGATTCATGAAGCACCTCACGCCCACGCTCGTCAGCTGGGCGTCGATCCTCGACGAGAACACGGAGCAGCAGGCCGCCCGGACGGGACGGATGCCGTTCGTGTTCCCGCACGTGGCCCTCATGCCCGATGCCCACCTGGGCAAGGGCGCGACGGTCGGCTCGGTCATCCCCACGGACGGTGCCCTGATCCCGGCAGCGGTCGGGGTGGACATCGGCTGCGGGATGATGGCGGTCCGCACGCCCCTGACCATCGACGACCTGCCGTCGGACCGGTCCGCGGTCCGGGAGGCGATCGAGGCAGTCGTCCCCGTCTCGGCCGGTGGCTACAACGATGCCGTCACGCGGGACCACACCCGGGAGCGGCTCGACGAGCTGGCGGCGGCAGCGGAGAAGGCCGGCTTCGATCCTGCTCGGTACACCGGGTCCTGGGAGCGGCAGCTCGGCACGCTGGGCTCCGGCAACCACTTCATCGAGCTGAGCCTCGACGAGCAGGACCGGGTCTGGATGTTCCTGCACTCCGGTTCGCGGGGCGTGGGCAACAAGATCGCCCAGCACCACATCGCGGTGGCGCAGAAGCTCTGCAAGCAGTGGTGGATCGAGCTCGAGGACCCCGATCTCGCCTACCTGGTCCAGGGGTCCGACGAGTTCTGGGCGTACGTGCGGGAGCTGCGGTGGGCGCAGGAGTTCGCACTGCAGAACCGGGCCGAGATGATGGACCGGGTCCAGGCCTGCGTCGCGGCGTGGGTGGGTGTCGACGAGCTGGAGCGGCTCGACGAGATCAACTGCCACCACAACTACACCTCCCAGGAGAAGCACTACGGCCGGAAGGTCTGGGTGTCCCGGAAGGGTGCCATCGCTGCCGACGTCGGGCGGCGGGGGCTCATCCCGGGTTCGATGGGCACGGCGTCCTACGTCGTGACGGGCAAGGGCTTCGCGCCGTCCCTCGCGTCCGCACCGCACGGTGCGGGCCGGGAGTACAGCCGGACCCGGGCCCGGAAGACGTTCACGGTCGACGACCTGCGGGCCGCGATGGGCGACATCGAGTACCGGGACTCGGCGGCGTTCGTCGACGAGATCCCGGCGGCCTACAAGGACATCGACCAGGTGATGGCCGATGCCGAGCAGCTCGTCGAGGTCCAGCACACCCTCCGGCAGCTGGTGAACGTCAAGGGTGACTGACGGCTCACCCCGCCAGATGTGTGGACTTGCGCCCCAGCTCGTCAGAGAAAACGGGGCGCAAGTCCACACATCTTGGTGGCTGGGGTGGGTGGTCAGGGCCAGTCGGGGGAGAGGCGCACGACGTCGCCGATCACCGTCACGGCCGGTGCCCTCGCTCCGACTGCCGCTGCCGCCTCCGCGATGGTCGCGAGGGTGCCGACCGTGACGCGCTGCTCGTCGGTCCAGCCGCGCTCGATCACGGCCACCGGGGTCTGCGGGTCGTGTCCCGCCTCGACGAGCTCGGTGGCGGTCGTGGCCAGGCGTCGCACGCCCATCAGCATCACGATCGTGTGGTCGCCGCCGACCGGCAGCTGACCCAGCTCCTCGTGACCGGTCAGCACCGTGAACCCCGTGGCCACACCGCGGTGGGTCACGGGGATGCCGGCCGCGGCCGGGACCGAGATCGCGCTGGTGACGCCCGGCACGACCTCGACCGGGATGCCGGCGGCCTCGCAGGCGAGTCGCTCCTCACCACCGCGTCCGAGCACGTAGGGATCGCCACCCTTGAGGCGGACCACGACCTTGCCGGCCTGCGCGTGCTCGACCAGGATCCGGTTGATCTCGTCCTGCGGCACCGGATGGTGGTCCGGTCGCTTGCCGACGTCGACGACCTCGACCTCGGGCGACAGCTCGTCGAGCAACGACACCGGCCCGAGGCGGTCGACCACGACGACGTCCGCCTCGGCCAGCAGCCGGCGACCACGCGACGTGAGGAGGCCGGGGTCGCCCGGCCCGCCGCCCACGAGGGCGACCGACCCGCCCGGATGGTGCGTGCGGTGCCGCAACGGGAGCTCGCCGCCCTGGAGCGACGCGGCCACCGCGTCACGCAGCTGCGACGCGCGACGGGCGTCGCCACCTCCGCTGATCGCGATGGTGATGTCGTCGACCTCGGCGATCGCCGGGAACCAGGCGGTCGCCGCGTCCGGGTCGCCGCCCTTGAGGCACCAGACCTGACGCTCCTCGGCGTCCCGGGCGACGACGTCGTCGATGGGGGAGTCGGTGGCGGTCTGCACGAGCCAGGCGCCGGTCAGGTCACCGGTCTCGTAGCCGCGACGGTGCCACGTGACGACCCCGAGGTCGGCCAGCTCACCGATGCGCGCGCTGGCCTCGGGCGAGACGACGACGACGTCGGCTCCCGCCTCCACCAGCGCGTGCGTGCGCCGGGTCGCGACGTGTCCGCCGCCGACCACCAGCACTCGTCGCCCGGTCAGGCGCACGGTGACGGGAAGGCTGCCGGAGGGCACGTCAGACCGCGGCGGTCGCGAGCAGCGCGTCGCCGACCATGCCGGCGGCGAGCGTGGCGCCGTCGTGAGCGTCGATCAGCAGGAACGCACCCGTGGCCCGGGAGTGCAGGTACTCCTCGGCCGCGATCGGCGCGGCCAGCCGCAGGGTCACGTGCCCGATGTCGTTGAGGCCGAGGGTGTCGGCCGGCTGCAGCTCGGCCGCGTCGAGGTCGAGTCGACCGCCGACCTGCTTGACCATGGCCTGCACCGTCGACGTGCCGTGCTTGAGCAGCACTTTCGTGCCGGCGCGCAGCTCGCGGTCGGACAGCCACGCCACGGTGCCCTCGACGTCCTGCGTGACGGCAGGGACGCTGCGCGACGTGACGATCTGGTCGCCGCGGGAGACGTCGACGTCGTCGGTCAGGCGCAGGGTGACGGACTGCGGGGAGTAGGCCTCCTGCAGCTCGCCGTCGGCGGTGTCGATGCCCGCGACGGTACTCGTGCGGCCGCTCGGCAGCACCGTGACCGGGTCGCCGACGCGGACGAGACCGGACGCGATCTGACCGGCGTAGCCGCGGTAGTCGCGGAAGCGCTCGCCGGCGGCCTGCTGCGGACGGATGACGAGCTGCACCGGGAAGCGCAGCGGCTCCGACTGCGGCTCACCGGCCGGCGACAGCGTCTCGAGGACCTCGAGGAAGCTCGGGCCGTCGTACCAGGGGGTGCGCTCGGAGCGGTTCACGACGTTGTCGCCGGCCAGGGCCGAGACCGGGATCGTGATGACGTCGCTGAGTCCCAGGGCCGTGGCCGAGGCGTTGACCTCGGCCGAGACGCGGTCGTACGTGGCGCCGTCGAAGTCGACCAGGTCGATCTTGTTGACCACGACCACGACGTGCGGGACCCGCAGCAGCGAGGCCACCGCGAGATGGCGCCGCGTCTGCTCCTGGAGACCCTTGCGCACGTCGACGAGCAGCACGACCACGTCGGCGGTGCTCGCGCCGGTGACGGTGTTGCGCGTGTACTGCACGTGCCCGGGGCAGTCGGCGAGGATGAACGACCGCTCGGCCGTCGCGAAGTAGCGGTAGGCCACGTCGATCGTGATGCCCTGCTCGCGCTCGGAGCGCAGACCGTCGGTCAGCAGCGCGAGGTCAGCCTGCTCGAGTCCACGGTCACGGCTGACCCGCTCGACGGCGTCGAACTGGTCGGCGAGGACGGACTTGGAGTCGTACAGCAGCCGACCCACGAGGGTGGACTTGCCGTCGTCGACCGATCCGGCCGTCGCCAGACGAAGGAGGGTTCCCATCAGAAGTAGCCCCACTGCTTCTTCAAAAGTGCAGCATCAGGCGTAAGCAATTCGAGGGCCATACAACAATTCTAAGTCGAGCGGGCCCCTGCCCATCATGTGGATGTATTCCGTGAGACTGGACGGTATGCGCTGATCGAATCGGTGCTCAGACCAGCGGGTCCGCCAGTCGGATTTCCGCGTGCTCACCAACGCGAACCTCAACGCCCGGCTTCTTCGAGGCGCCCCATTCGGACGCGTCCTTGATGGTAACCAGAGTGCGGCTTTCTGCCGTCACGGACAGTCCGATTGTCGCGCCGACGCTTGCTTCGGACCGATCAGAGACGACGGCAACCGACATTTTCTCGTACACGGAGGCCACTCGCAGACGTAGCTTCACCAACTTCACCACACCGAGCTGCTCGAGCGTCTCTGGGTCGCTCACAGAAACTTCGCGGTAGAGGACGACTGACGAGCCCTCAGTGACTCCGAAGTTGGCGCCCTTGTTCAAGGCGATTCTGTGGGCGTCGAGAATCTCCGCAACTAGAGAATCGATCGTTACGTTCTCAGACATCGTCGCCTCCAGGCGCTTCTAGATCGGTGGAATCTTCGAGCATCTTGTAGTCGTCAAGAGAGCTACTTCGGAGACCGAGGCCAGGTGGTACCGCTGAGCCAACCACCGCCTGGTTGATCAGGCCATCCCACGAATCCAGCCGCACGAACTGGGTTGCTCGTAGCGTGACAATCTTGTCCGTCACGCTTTCGACCGCGAGGATTGCGATCGGCTTGTCCGTGTCGAGGTGCACAAGCGCGAAGCGTGCTTTCTCATTCAGCTCTTCGACCAGGGTTGCCCGGCCCGGTTCCGTGTCGAGCAGGTCAGCCGACACCAGGACCGCCCCGCCTTGGATGTCGAAATGTCGAGGTTTCAGACCAAAGTTCATTGAACCCACAGCGCCAACGGTGCGAGACCAGCCTTCCCGAATTCCGCGCTCCCAGAGCCTCGGCAGGGCCTCGCGCAATGTTGTGACCTGAGACTCAAGGACGGATGCAGCGCTCTCCGCCTCGCCCAAGCGCTGAACTGTGCGTTCGTGTGCGTTGTAACGGTTCACCACCGTCGCTGCGAACGAAACGATCGGAGCGGAAGCCGCTGCAACGGCTGCGACGCCGACCAAGATCCAAGCCCACGGTTGCCGTGCCTGATCTGAGAGCCCGTACAGAAAGGATGCGATCCCGGCCGTGAACCCAACAGCGACGGCGATGCGGTTCGCCGCCGATCGAAGAGGGCCCGAGAACGCCATGCAGTAAGCCTATGGCTTCGCCAGGGTCAGTACCGGCAGGACCGATCCGCGCCCACACTGCTGCGACCGACTGTCTTAGGCGAGCAGACGAGACAGATTAGGGTTGACCGTCATCCCTGCGACGCCTCGTGGTCTTCGAGTCAGGCTCGCGAATGAGGTCGAGGTCAACTTCGGGTCGCTTCGGGACATAAGAAAATCCCTTCTCGGATTCGGGGTCGTAGTGGACGACCAAGCCTTCACGCAGCAGCTTGGCCTTCCAGGGAGAATGCATCCGCTGCCGGGTGGGCGACACGGGCAGTCCGCGCCGCAAGCGGTTTTCCATCCGAAGCATCGAGACCGCGTGTCGATGTCGGTGCTCCGGCCGGATCTCCCAGGGGATTAGATCGTCGTCGCGTTCGATCCTCCGCGCGATGCCGTGCTGCTGCCGAACGTTCCGCCACATGGACATCGATGTCTCAACGTCGTACTTGCGGAGGTACTCATCGCGAATCCAGGCGTAAGTCTTCCCGGATTCGATCCACTCGAGGACCTCGCGTAGGTCGACAATCTTCGATCTATTCGCCACCGAAGCAAAGTACTAGTAAGAGCGCCTCGAGTCTCGGGTTCGCAGCAGGACTCACGAGGCAGGCAGACGCTGTCCTGACCTCCGCGACGGATGAGGCACCTTAGAAGTTCAGGAGATCATTAGAAGTGCCCGAGAGCTCTTTCAGTCCGTCACGAAACAGCTGCAATTCCAGTACTTCATGAGGACGGTGCGCCGGTTCAGAAGTAGCCTTCCTTCTTGCGGTCTTCCATGGCGGCCTCGGAGATGCGGTCGTCGGCCCGGGTGGCGCCTCGCTCGGTCACGCGGGTGGCGGCGACCTCGGCGATGACGTCCTGGACCGTGACGGCCGGGCTGTCGACGGCGCCGGTGCAGGACATGTCGCCGACCGTGCGGTAGCGCACCGTGCGGGTCGAGACGGTCTCGCCGTCCTTGGGCTGGGCGAACTCGCCGACCGAGAGCAGCATGCCGTCGCGCTCGAAGACCTCGCGGTCGTGGGCGTAGTACAGCGACGGCAGCTCGATCTTCTCGGCGCCGATGTACTGCCAGACGTCGAGCTCGGTCCAGTTGCTGATCGGGAACACGCGCACGTGCTGGCCAGGCGTGTGGCGACCGTTGTACAGGTTCCAGAGCTCGGGACGCTGGTTGCGCGGGTCCCACTGGCCGAACTCGTCGCGCAGGCTGAAGATCCGCTCCTTGGCGCGGGCCTTCTCCTCGTCGCGACGACCGCCGCCGAACACGGCGTCGAACTTGTGGCCCTCGATCGCGTCGAGGAGCGGCTGCGTCTGCAAGGGGTTGCGCGTGCCGTCGGCGCGCTCGCGCAGGCGACCGTCGTCGAGGTAGTCCTGCACGCTCGCGACCTCGAGGCGCAGGCCGAGACGCTCGACCGTCGCGTCACGGAAGGCGAGCACCTCCGGGAAGTTGTGACCCGTGTCGACGTGCAGCACGGGGAACGGCACCGGCATCGGCCAGAAGGCCTTGACCGCCAGGTGCAGCATGACGACCGAGTCCTTGCCGCCGGAGAAGAGCAGCACGGGCCGCTCGAACTCGGCGACGACCTCGCGGATGATGTGGATCGACTCCGACTCCAGCCACTGCAGATGGGTGAGTCGACGTTGCTCGACGGTCGTCATGGTTCCTTCGGGGCTCACGTGTGCAGGCCACACTCGGTCTTGTCGAACCCCGCCCAGCGACCGGCACGGGGGTCCTCGCCGGGGGCGACGCGACGCGTGCACGGGGCGCAGCCGATCGACGGGTAGCCGTCGTTCACGAGGGGATTGACGATGATGTCGTGGTCGCGGGCGTAGTCCAGCACCTCGTCGAACGTCCACGACGCAAGGGCGTTGATCTTGACCAGGCCGTTCTTGGCGTCCCACGTGACCCACGGCGTGTTCGCCCGCGTCGGGCCCTCGTCGCGGCGCACGCCGGTGATCCAGGCCTCGTAGCCCGCGAGCGTGCGGGTGAGCGGCTCGACCTTGCGCATCTCGCAGCAGAGGGCGGGCTCGCGCCGGTGCAGCTCGGCGCCGTGCTCGGCGTCCTGCTCCGCGACGGTCTTGCGGGGGAGCACGTCGACGATCGTCAGCCGCATCGAGGACTCGACGGCGTCACGCGTGCCGAGGGTCTCGGCGAAGTGGTAGCCCGTGTCGAGGAACAGCGTGTCGACCCAGTCGATGTGCTCGGCGACGACGGCCGGCAGCACCGCGTCGGCCATCGAGCACGCGACCGCGGTGCGCAGTCCGAACGTGTCGCCGACCCACGTGAGGACGTCGTCGCTGGTGGTGTCGGGGGAGTCGAAGCGTGCTTCCGCCTCGTGGGCGAGCGCCTCGAGCTCGGCGTTGCTGCGGCGGGGCGCGAGCAGGTGCTCGCGATCCGCGAGGTGGGTGGCCCGCTCGGCGTCGTGGCGCTGCTGGCGCTCACGGCGTTCGGCGAGGGTGAGGCTGGCGGCAGCCATGGCACACTCCTTCGACGATCGACTGGTGTCAAGAGTAGAACCGGGCCCCGAGACGACCCATTCCCGGCCGAGCGCGTCCGCATCACGGGACGGATTCTGGTGAGGTGGGTCACACTGGACTCATGCCGACCTTTCACCAGCCGTTCAGCGGATTCGCCGTCGCCGACGTCCCGGCGGCCCTGACCTTCTACCGGGACGTGCTCGGACTCGACGCCTCCGAGGGCGAGATGGGCATCGGAGTCATCCACCTCGGTGGTGGCCACGACGTGATCTTCTACCCCAAGGGCGACGACCACGAGCCCGCGAGCTTCACGATCCTCAACCTGCCGGTCGACGACGTCGGGGCAGCGGTCGCGGAGATGACGGGCGCCGGGATCGACTTCGTGACGTACGAGGGCGCGCCGCAGGACGAGCACGGGGTGATGCGGGGCTACGGACCGGACATCGCGTGGTTCACCGACCCCTCGGGCAACGTCTTCTCCGTCATCGCCCGCTGACGACGCCTGGCGTACGGTCGGGGGATGGCTCGCTTCATCGACATCCACCCGCAGAACCCGCAGCAGCGTGCGGTCGACCAGGCCGTCGACCTGCTGACGAGTGGTGGCCTGATCGCGTTCCCGACCGACTCCGGCTATGCGCTGGGCGCCCAGATCGGCAACGCCGCGGCCCTGGACCGCATCCGCTCCATCCGGCAGCTCGACGACAAGCACCACTTCACGCTGATCTGCCACGACTTCTCGCAGCTGGGGCAGTTCGTGCACGTCGACAACACGGTGTTCCGGGCGATCAAGTCCGCGACGCCCGGGCCGTACACGTTCATCCTCCCGGCCACGCGCGAGGTCCCGAAGCGGCTCCTGCACCCCAAGAAGAAGACTGTGGGCGCCCGCATCCCCGACCACGCCGTGACCCAGGCGATCGTCGCGGCGCTGGGCGAGCCCATCCTCACGAGCACGCTGATCCTGCCGGGCGAGACCGAGGCGATGACCGACGCGTGGACGATCAAGGAGACGCTCGACCACGACGTCGAGGCGGTCGTCGACTCCGGCGAGGTCAGCCCGTCGCCCACGACCGTCGTCGACTTCCTCGACGGTGTGCCCGAGATCGTCCGTGAGGGCGCCGGGGACACCAGCCCGTTCGTCTAGGCCGACCGGCGGCGCCACCAGCGGCGCCGAGGAGTGGCCGCCGGGAGGACCGGTGCGACCGCAATCCGCGCTCGGCGTCGTGCGTGCCATGCCGTGACCTCGGCCTCGACGTCCCGCAGGGGAGTGATCACCGGCGGACCGCCCGCGAGCTGCCTCCGAGCCTCCACGATCCGCTGGTTGAACGTCTCGAGGGCGTCCCTCACGTCAGCGGCGCGGGCCAGTCGGTCCAGCGTGGCGTCGAGCTCGGTGTCGTCCTTGCGCAGCTGCAGCGCCTCGGGCAGGACGCCGGTGATCTTCTCGCGCTCCACCAGGCCCTTGAGCCACCAGTCCGGGTCGGTCTGCGACGTCAGACGGTCGGGGAGCGGCTTGCCGGTGTAGGGCAGCCCGTCGAAGTCGCCGCGGTCGATCGCCGCGCGAATCTGCTGGTCGACCCAGAGGACGGTGTCCTCAGGACGTCGCTCCCGGGTCGGGCGCTCCTGCTCGTCGTTCGGCTCCGGCATCGTCATCACCACCGGTGACAACGCTAGGCGGCGCAGGTGCGCCGGACAAGCGGTCTCAGTGCGCGTCGATGCCGAACACGCCGGCGCGATGGATCACCTGGCGGGCGTGGGCGAGCCGTGGCGCGATGGCGCCGGCGTAGCCCTCGGGCGGCGATGCCAGCAGCGACCGAGCGGCGTGCACGTCGGTCGGGCTCGGGGCGAACACCTCGTTCACGACCTGCGTGTGGGTGTGCGTCAGACAGATGCGTCCGGTCATGCCGAGCGATCGGGCGTGGACCGAGTCGGTGCGGGCGACGTCGGCGTCGTCGACGACCGTGGGGCCGTCGATCGGCGGCGGGAGGTCGTGTCCGCGGCTCATCAGCACGAGCTGGGAGCGCGCGTGGAGCAGGGCGGTCGGGTCGTTGCCGATGCCGAGGTCGCGGCGGAAGTCGCCCGTGCCGAAGGCGATGCGCGCTGTGCCGGACGTCGCGATGTCGCTGAAGCCGACGAACGCCCGCGCCGTCTCGACCATCGCGACGACCGGCTTGCCGCAGGCATCGAGCGAGGCGCGCACCTCGTCACCGGTCTCGGCCATCGCCAGCACGACGCCCTCGACGTTCGGGTGGCTCGCCGCGAGGTCCAGATCGGTCGCCCAGTCGGTGGTCGTCGCGCCGTTGGCGCGGATCCAGACCCGGTGACCCGCGTCGGCGTGGCGCAGCACCGCGTCGCGGCCCTGCGGCTTCAGCTCGTCGGGGCACCCGGCCTCGAGGTCGAGCACCGTGACGTCCGCGGCCGACAGCTCGTCGGGCGCGCAGGCGTCGATCGAGGCGGCCGAGACCAGGCGCCACGAACGGGCCATGGAGACGGGGACGGTGGGGGACTGGTCAACCTGGACTGCGGTCACGGACCAAGCGTAGGAACCGCCCGGCGTTACTCCCAAGTCAGAAGCGGTCAGTGTGACGAGGTCGACCGGCGGGGGACCAGGTGCAGGATCGCGACCACCACGGCACCCACCACGACACCGACGACGGCGGACGCCGCGGTGTTCGTCAGCCAGCCCAGCACCGCGCCGGCAGCGCCGGTCGCGTCGTGCACCGCGTGCTCCATGTCGTGCACGAGTCCGTAGGGGCCGTGCCACCCGAGGTCGTCGGTGCCGACCAGCAGGATGTGACCACCGACCCACAACATCGCGACCACGCCGACGGTCGAGAGCGTGAGCAGCACGATCGGCATCGCCCTGACCAGACCACGGCCGACGGCCTGCGCCGCCGACGACGCGCGCCGCGTCAGCGACAGGCCGATGTCGTCCATCTTCACGATGAGGCCGACGACGCCGTAGACCAGGACCGTGATGCCCAGGGCCACGATCACGAGGATGATCGCGCGCGTCCAGAAGGACTCGTCGGCGACCTCGTTGAGCGAGATCACCATGATCTCGGCCGACAGGATGAAGTCGGTGCGCACCGCACCCGAGACGACCGTCTTCTCCTGCTCGGGGCCGGACACGCTGGCCGGCTCGTCGGTCCCGTGCCCGTGACCTGAGAGCTTCTCCCAGATCTTCTCGGCTCCCTCGAAGCAGAGGTAGGTTCCGCCGACCATGAGGATCGGGGTCAGCAGCCACGGCAGGAACTCGCTCAGCAGCAGCGCCGCCGGCAGGATGAAGAGCAGCTTGTTGATGATCGAGCCCTTGGCGATGCGGCCGATGATCGCCAGCTCCCGCTCCGGCGCGAGGCCCTGGACGTAGCGCGGCGTCACCGCGGCGTCGTCGACGACGACTCCCGCAGCCTTCGCGCTGGCGCGGCCGGCGGCGGCACCGACGTCGTCGATGGACGCGGCAGCAAGACGGGCCAGGGCGGCGACGTCGTCGAGCAGGGCGACGATCCCGCCGGCCATCAGACGGTCCTCGGTCGGTCGTGGAAGCTCACGCGCTCAGGGTAGAGCAGGCCCGTGAGCCCGTGCGTCGGAACATCACGGCTCCCGCAGCGCTCTCTCCTGGCATGACGATGCTGCGCGATGCCCTGGGCCGCTTGCTCGCGGTCGCCGTGCTGGCGACGGTGCTCGGGTGCGCGAACGGCACGGCCGACAGCGGATCCGTCTCGGTCGAGGACCTCCAGGAGCAGGTCGCGTCACTGCCGGGTGTCGTGGCTGTGGAGGCCGAGGTGACCGAGCAGGACACCGACTACCGGGTGCTGGGCGTCGACGTCGTCGTCGACGACGGGATCGATGCCGACGAGCTGGCCGAGGTGCTCCGCACGGCGGAGGAGCTGGGGCCGCGCGTCGAGGCCGACGACTTCGGCGGGAGCGTGCGTCGTGAGAGCGACGCCGGGTCGACCGACGGTGCGCAGGTCCCGACGATCAGTCTCCGCGAGCAGTCGGGCGATCCCGGACGCCGCGCAGGGGGTTTCCTCACCGCACTGGCGCAGTACCCCGAGGCCCTCGTGACCGTCAACGGCGGTCTCCTCACCATCACGGGCGTCGACGCGGAAGGCTTGCGCGTGTCGGAGGTCATGGGCGCGATCGCCGACCACCCGCTGCTCGGGCACTTCCCGAGCACCGTCGTGCAGGTCGAGCACGCGGCCGAGGGGCTGCCCAGCGCGAAGGTGTGGATCGACGGTCTGATCACCGACGTCGCGATCGCCCACTGGCAGACCGTCGTCGACGTCGTCGCGACGACCCCGGTCGACGCGGCTCCCGAGCACGTCTACGTCCTGGTGCGCGACGACGCGATCGACCTGGCAGAGGTGTCGCTCGGCGGCGCCCTGCCGGAGGACGTGCCGGCCGACTTCGCCACCTGGAACCCGGTCGTCGGACCGATGATCGAGCAGCTCCTGCTCGTCGCGGCCGCCGCGCCGCACGAGGGCGGCACGGAGGTCGACGTCGACGGGCCGTCGGGAGAGCTCGCGGGGGTCTACATCACCGACTCGGCGGCTCCGAGCGACTACGGCGACCCGACGTGGTGCCTGTGGGCTGCCGACGTCGTGAACACGGCGTACCCTGCCGGGGTCCACGGCGGCGCCTGATCCGGGAACATCCGTGCGGCCCCGCGCCTCTCACGGAACGTGTCGGCCGCACCACCGCGGACGACCCGTGACACGCCCAGGAGGACCGATGCACCCGCACGGAAACGCCACCGTCTCGACGAAGGTCCAGGCCGACCGCATGGTCCACGCGCTCGACACGTTCGACGGTTCGGTCATCCGCGTCTCGGGCGACACGCTGTCGATCTCGGGCATCGAGGCCGACGGTCGCACGCTGGCCGACATCGCGCGTCAGGTCGCCGCCGACGAGGTGCTCGGCGAGGTCACGAGCCTGGACCTCGGAGTGCGCCACACGGTCGAGGGGCTCGGGCCCGTCACCGTCAGCACGGTCCGTGGTGTCACCGACCGTGTGATCCAGCTGCTCGAGCAGCTCGTGGGTGACGGGCTCGAGACCAAGCTGCAGGCGCTCGCGGGCGACCGCGACCGCGAGGTCGAGGTCCGCATCGTCGTGCGCTGAGGCGTTGCCGTGATCCGCGTCACCCGGACGCGGCGCGCTCGTTGAACCGTGTCGTGCGACGACTCCTGGCCGGACTGCTCCTGACTTCCTGCGTTCTTCTGGCGCCCCACGCGCCGGCCCAGGCCGACGAGGCGTACGCGCCCGTCGACCGGCCCGGTCCCGCCTTGACGATCCCGCAGGCGGAGCTGGACGCCTCGTACGCGTGTGTCGGCGACTTCTCCTCGCCGCTCGAGGCCCTGCTCTTCGTACCGCCCACGGGTGGCACCCCGGCCGAGACCTTCAGCTGGAACTACGGCCGCTTCTTCGAGTCCGAGGGACGCCCTTACTGCACCGTCACGCTGCCGCACCACTCCCTCGACGACATCCAGGAGGCCGGGGAGTACATCGTCCACGCGATCCGCGAGACCTACGCGCAGACGGGCCGTCCGATCGCGGTCCTCGGTCACAGCCAGGGCGGCATGGCGCCGCGCTGGGCGCTCCGCTTCTGGCCCGACACGCGCGCGATGGTCGCCGACCAGATCGGCCTGGCGCCGTCGAACCACGGCACGACGCTGATCGACCCGATCTGCTCGGCGGTGCTGACCTGCACCGAGGCGGTCTGGCAGCAGCGCTCGACCTCGGCCTTCACCGCTGCCCTGAACAGTGGTGCCGAGACCTTCGCCGGGACGGACTACACCGCGATCTACACGCTGACCGACGAGGTCGTGCTCCCGACGTCGGGCCCGGCTCCGAGCTCGGCCCTGCGGACCGGCGCCGGCCGGATCACGAACGTCACGACGCAGAGCATCTGCCCGCTCTCGGTCTACGAGCACCTCGCGGTCGGGACGATCGACCCCGTGGCCCACGCGCTCGTGATGGATGCGCTGAACCACGACGGTCCGGCCGACCCTGCCAGGATCAACCGGTCCGTCTGCCTCCAGCTCCTCATCCCGGGGCTCAATCCTCTCGATCCCCGCATCCTCCAGGTGCTGAGCGCGGTCCCCAACGTCCTGCTCGTGCCTGTCCCGCTGGTGAACGTCGCCGGCACGCAGAACGTGGCGGCCGAGCCGCCGCTGAAGTGCTACGTGCTCGCGGCAGGGTGTGGCGGGTCGTCGACCGGGACGACCGGCCCCGGCGGTGCGGGCTCGACGACCACGGGAGGCGGGTCCACCCCCGCCACCGCGGTCAGCACCGCGACGACCTCCGTGACGTCGTTGTCCGGCTCCGGCGTCGTCCGCGCCACGCCGGACGGGCTGCCCGAGTCGGGTGTCGGCCTCGGCGCCTGGCTCGCCCTCGTCGCAGCGGCGGCACTGACGGTCGGTCTCGTGCTCGTGCGTCGGTCGCCGTCTGGTCAGGACTGGAGCACCACGGGCCCCAGCTGAGCGGCGGCCACGAGGGCCATCTCCAGCTCGAGGCGGTCGTCCTCGAGCGGGTGGCCGATCTCCTCGACCGCCTTGTCGATGCGGTACTTGACCGTGTTCTTGTGCAGGTGCAGGTGCTCGCCGGTCGCGAGGAAGCTGCCGCGGTGCGCGAGGAAGGCCCGCAGGGTCTCCCGCAGCCGGGCGGCGCCGTCGGAGTCGAGCGCGAGACCACCCAGGGTGCGGGCCACGAGATGGCGGGTGGACTCCAGGTCCTGGGCGAGGAGCGCCGCGGTGCGGACGTCGGCCTCGCCGTACGCCGTGATGGTGGACGCGTGGGTACCGGCGGCCGCAGCGAGGCGAACCGCGCGTTGCGCCTCGACGTGGCTCGTGCGGAAGCCCTCGGCGCCGGATGCGGCTCGGCCGAGCGCCACGCGCACGCCGGCCGGCAGCACCGTCACGCCGAGATCGGCGGTGCCGTCGCCGCGTCCGACCGGGATCCACGCCCATCCGAGCGTGCGCTCCCGGGGGAGGAACAGGGGAGTCTGGGTCACGCCGAGCGCCTTGGTGAGCACGTCGACGGCGTGCTCGAGGTTCGCGACGGGGTTCGCGTCGGTGGCGTCGGCCTCGGCCCAGACGACCGCGGCGACGTGGTGCTGGCGCAGGCGGTGCCCGAGCGCCTGCTCGGCCGCGCTGACGTCGACGGGACGCCCGGCCACGAGCTCGTCGACCATGGCGACCCGCATCGTGTTGCGTTGCGCCTGACGGCGGGCGCGCTCCGTCTCGTACTCCTCGACGACCTGCTCGGAGACCGCGTCGATGAAGCGGAACGTCAGCTCGGAGAACAGCCGGCCGGCCAGGAGTGTCACGGCGGTGTCGTCCTCCATCGCGTCGAGCTGGGCGAAGGCCCAGGAGGTCACGAGCTCCTGCCCGAGCCGGTAGGCCCGGATGAGGGCGGCGACCCCGATGCCGCGCTGGGCCAGGCGCCGCGCGTACTCCCGGGCGGCGGCCGGGGCGTGCGACTCGGCGACCGGGATGTCGTAGCGCAGGAGGTGCACGAGGCTCTCGATGTTCGACTCGATGCTGGCCTCGAGCAGGCGCAGCAGCTGCTCGTCGCCCTGGAGCGGCGCGATGCGCGTGGCCATGTGCTCGTGCAGCGTCGTCGTGAGCACCGTGATCTGGCCGGCCATGTGGGCCCCGAGGTCCGCGATCAGGGCTTCCGCGCGGGTCTGCAGGGGGCCGTCGGTCGGGCTCACGGTGGCTCCGCTTCGTGCTCGTGGGACAAGGCGCTGTGTCATGCGCGCCACCATTCCGGGCGGAAGGCGGCCGATGGAGTGACGTGGGACACAAATGTAGGGCATGGGTTCGTGCTCAGGGCACAAGTCCGGTCAGGTCGGCGGGACCTACCGTCGGCGCATGGGATTCATGACGCCGACCTCACCTCCCGTCGAGCCGGAGGAGTTCCTCCGCAAGCCCTTCCAGGAGCGGATGAGGATCCTCACCCTCTTCTGGGCCGACAACGGGTTCGGGTCGCCCAAGGTCTTCCACGTGATCTACATCCTCAAGGTCGTGGTGCTCTACGGCCTCGGGGGACTGCTGGTGGTCTCGTGGACGTCGGACCTCGGTGGGCTGGGGGAGTTCACGAGCTGGTGGGACGAGCCGATCGTCTACCAGAAGCTCGTTCTCTGGACGATCTTCCTGGAGACGTTCGGTGTCGCCGGGACGTGGGGGCCGCTGGCCGGCCACTTCAAGCCCATGACCGGCGGCGCGTTCTACTGGCTGCGTCCTGGCACGATCCGCATGGCGCCGTGGGCCGGGAAGGTCCCCGGCACGTCCGGCGACACGCGCACGCTGTTCGACGTGCTGCTCTACGCCGCGCTCCTGGCGAGCTTCGTGGTGGCCCTGGTCCTTCCCGGCGTGCAGGACGACGACCTCGACGCGGCGCTCGGCGCCGGCTCGGCGGGTCTCGTGAGCGCTGAGCTGTGGGTGCTCACGCTGGCACTGCTCGTGCTGATGGGCCTGCGCGACAAGGTGATCTTCCTGGCGGCGCGCGGCGAGCAGTACCTGCCGGTCATGGTCCTGTCGGCGACGCTGCCGTTCACCGACATGATCATCGCCTACAAGCTGCTCATCGTCAGCGTGTGGCTCGGGGCGGGGTTCTCGAAGTTCGGCCACCACTTCTCGAACGTCGTGCCGCCGATGATGTCGAACGCGCCGACGATGCCGACCCGGGCGATGCGGCGGATGCACTACCGCGACGTCGAGGGGGAGGACCTCCGTCCCTCACGATTCGCGTGGTTCATGGGCCACGTCGGCGGGACCACCGTCGAGCTCGGCGTGCCGCTCGTGCTGCTGTTCACGACCTCGCCGGAGGTCGCGCTCGCCGCGGCCGCCTTCATGGCGTTCTTCCACCTGTTCATCCTGACGGCCTTCCCGCTCGCGGTGCCGCTGGAGTGGAACGTGCTGTTCGGCTACCTCGCGGTGTTCCTGTTCGTCGGGTACCCGAACGGCGACGGCTACGGGCTGACCGACTTCTCGGAGCCGTGGATGCTGCCGCTGATCGTGGCGGCGCTGCTGTTCTTCCCCGTCCTGGGCAACCTGCGCCCGGACCTGGTCTCGTTCCTCCCGGCGATGCGCCAGTACGCGGGCAACTGGGCCTCGGCCACGTGGGCGATGAAGCCGGGCGTCGAGGAGCGGCTCAACGAGCTCACCAAGCCGGCCAAGAACCAGGTCGAGCAGCTGCAGGCCTTCGGGTTCGAGCCGGACGTCGCCGAGATCACGATGCAGATGACGCTCGCCTGGCGCGCGATGCACAGCCAGGGGCGCGGGCTCTACTCGGTCATGTACCGGCACGTGGACGACGTCGACGCACACGTCATCCGCGAGGCGGAGTTCGTGTGCAACTCGATCCTCGGATGGAACTTCGGGTGCGGGCACCTGCACGACGAACGACTGATCGCCGCGATCCAGCGTCGGTTGAACCTCGCGCCGGGAGACCTGCGGGTCATGTGGGTCGAGTCGCAGGCGGTGCACGAGCCGTTCCAGCGGTACCGGGTCATCGACGCCGCCCTCGGTGTCGTCGAGCGCGGACGCTGGGTCGTGGCCGAGGCGGTCGCCCAGCAGCCGTGGCTGCCGAACGGACCGGTCGCTCTGCAGGTGGACTGGGTCATGCCGGGGTACACCCCGGGTGCCGGACGCGTGTCCGGCGACTCGGCGCCCGTCGGGTGAGCCGGGTGCATCAGGTAGGAAGGTCGCATGACTGACGCCGTCGTGGTGGGAAGTGGCCCGAACGGGCTCGCTGCGGCGATCCGCCTCGCGCAGGCGGGCATCCAGGTCACGGTGCTCGAGGCCGCGGACCGCCCGGGCGGCGGCACGCGCACGAGCGAGCTGACGCTGCCGGGCGTGCTGCACGACGACTGCGCGGCCTTCCACCCGACCGGCGTCGTGTCGCCGTTCCTCGCCGGACTCGGCCTGGACCGCTTCGGTCTGGAGTGGGACTGGCCGGAGGTGGACCTGGCGCACCCGCTGGACGACGGACGCGCCGGGCTGCTCTCGCGGGACATGGCGACCACGGTCGAGTCGCTGGGCGTCGACGGCCCGCGGTGGTCCCGATCGCTCGGCGCGCAGGCGCGCAACTTCGACAAGCTCGTGGGCGAGGTCTTCCGCCCGATCGTGCACGTGCCCCGCCACCCGGTCGCCCTGGGTCGCTTCGGGGTCCAGGCCCTGCTCCCGGCCACGTGGTCCGCGCGGCGCTGGGACGACGAACCGGCCAAGGCGCTGTTCACGGGGGTGTCGGCGCACGCGTTCGGCCGCCTCGACCTGCCGCTGACCTCGTCGATCGGTCTGATGCTGACGGCGGCCGGACACGCCGCCGGCTGGCCCGTCGCGCGCGGCGGCACGGGGTCCATCTCGACGGCCCTCGTCGGCCTGCTGGAGTCGCTCGGGGGCACCGTGCGCACCGGCGTGGAGGTCACGTCGTACGACCAGGTCCGCGAGCTCGTGGGCCGCACGCCGGAGTCGATCCTGCTCGACACGTCGCCGACGGCGGCGGTGCAGATCCTGGGTGACCGCCTGTCACCGCGCGTGCGACGCCAGCTGGGTCGGTACCGGTACGGCCCCGCGATCCACAAGGTCGACCTCGCCATCGAGGGCGACATCCCCTGGACCAACCCCGGGACGCGGCGAGCGGGCACGGTCCACGTCGGTGGGTCGTCGGCGGACATCGTCGCTGCCGAGGCCGCGACGAGCCGGGGTGAGATGCCGGACCGCCCGTTCCTCCTGGTCGGTCAGCAGTACCTCGCGGACCCGAGCCGGTCGGCCGGCGGCATCAACCCGATCTGGGCCTACGCCCACGTGCCCCACGGCTACACGGGCGATGCCACCGACGCGCTGCTCGCACAGATCGAGCGGTTCGCGCCGGGGTTCCGCGAGCGCATCGTCGCGACCGTCGTGCGCGGCACGCAGGCGATGGAGGCGTACAACGCGAACTACGTCGGCGGCGACATCAACGTCGGCGCCAACTCCGCGCGCCAGGTGGTGATGCGTCCGCGCATCGCCCTCGACCCCTATCGCCTCGGTGACGGCCTCTACCTGTGCTCCGCGGCCACCCCGCCGGGCCCAGGGGTCCACGGCATGTGCGGCTTCCACGCCGCAGAGTCCGCACTCAAGCGCCTCTGAGCAGCAGGAACACGGTCCGCCTCAGGCGGGCTGCAGCTCGCGGCGGGCCTCGGCGACGATCTCGTCGGTCAAGGAGGCGAGCAGTGACGACCCGCCCTTCCACGCCTGCCAGAACAGGGGAGTGGTGACGACCGGCCCGCCCAGGGGGACGAGCCGCTCCTCGGCCTCGAGGTCGCGCGCCTGACGCGCGGGGACCAGGGCCCAGCCCAGGCCGAGCTCCACGGCGCGGGCGATGTCGTGCGTCGAGGGCACGAAGTGCCGCGGCGCGTCGTGTCCGTCGATGCCGTGGTGCCGCAGCCACTCGAGCTGGAGCGTGTCGTCGCGGTCGTAGTCGACGCGCGGCGCCCTCGACAGCGCCGCGGCGTCGATCCCGGTGGGAGCCCACCGCTCGACCCACCCGGGGGCTGCCATCGCGTGGAAGGCCATGTGGCCCAGGGGAGTGGACCGGCACCCGTTGACGGGCGCGCCCTGTGACGTGACGGCAGCGAGCGCGGCGCCGGACTCGAGCAGGTCGACCGTGCGGTCCTGGTCGAGACGTACCATCTCGACCTCGACGTCGTGAGCCTCCGTGAAGCGCGCGACGGGTGCCAGGAGCCAGGTCGCGAGGGAATCGGCGTTGACCGCGACGGTGATGCGGGTGCGCGCGGACGGTGCGGCCGCGCCCAGCTGGGCCGACGCCTCGTGGGCGAGCACCTCGTAGCGACGCGCGAACCGCACGACGGCCTCGCCGGCCTCCGTCACGCGGACCGGTCGCGAACGGACGAGCAACCGGTGCCCGACCTGGTCCTCGAGCGTCTTGACCCGCTGGCTCACCGCCGACGGCGTGAGGTGGAGGCGTCGCGCGGCACCGTCGAGCGTTCCCTCGTCCGCGACGGCAGCGAGGGTCAGGGCCAGGAGGGCATCCATCTGAAGCTCCGCTTCATGTACGTGACGAATAGTTGCTGGTGCTCATGATGCCTGATCACTAGCGTCGGGGGCGTGATCACCGTGATTCCCGGCTTCTTCGTGATGCTCTCGCTCATCCTCGCGATCGGCGCGCAGAACGTCTTCGTGCTGCGCCAGGGCATCCGCCGGGAGCACGTCGGGCTGGTGATCGCGATCTGCGCGGCGTCCGACGCGGTGCTGGTCGCCGCCGGCGTGGCCGGGCTGGGGCGGCTCGTCGAGGCGGTGCCGTGGCTCGTCGATGCCGCGCGGCTGGCGGGTGCTGCGTTCCTCCTCGGTTACGCGGCCCTCGCGGCCCGACGAGCTTTCGTCGGCGGCGGGGAGCTCGTTCCCACGGACGGGGGAGAGGAGGTCGGGGTTCCCACCGGCTCGGTGGCCGTCGGCGCGCGCACGACGACGCGCAGGACGACCGTGGCTGCGACGGCGGTCGCGCTGACCTGGCTCAACCCGCACGTGTACCTCGACACGGTGTTCCTGCTCGGATCGGTCGCCACGTCCCACGGTGACGACCGCTGGTGGTTCGCCCTCGGCGCCGCTGCCGGCAGCGTCACCTGGTTCACCTGCCTCGGCCTCGGTGCCCGCCACCTCAGCGGGGTGCTCCGCACGGCCCGGTCCTGGCAGGTGCTCGACGGGGCGATCGCCGTGGTCATGGTCGTGATCGCCGTGTCCCTGCTGCGGGGTTGAGATGATGACGCTGGCCGAGTGAACTGGTCGGCGACTAGTCTGAAATCATGACTGTCTCCGTCGGGGCCTACGAGGCCAAGACCCACTTGTCCAAGCTTCTGGCAGCCGTCGAGCAGGGCGAGACCATCGTCATCACCCGCCACGGCAAGGAGGTCGCTCACCTGACCCCGCCGCCTCGGCGAGCACTCACGCCCGCCGAGGCGGTCGAGGCGCTACGCGAGCTCAGCCAGGGCATCACGCTAGGCCCCGACGTCACGATCAAGGAGCTCATTGAGGAAGGGCGCCGGTGGTGAGCTTCGTTCTGGACGTCTCGAGCACATTGCCGCTGGTCTACTCGGATGAGTCCGGCACCGACACGGAGGAGATCCGGCAGGCGTTCACGCAGGGGACGGTCGCGTTCGTTCCGACCTTGTGGCGCTACGAGCTGTGCAACGCGCTGCGGAAGGGAGAACGACGAGGTCGGATCGCCGCGAATCAGTCGCGAGACTGCCTGGAGATTCTGGAGGCGCATCCCATCAAGGAGGTCGAGACGTCGTCGGCGTTCTCGTTGATCGGAGCGTCACGGGTCCACGACCTGACGGCCTACGACACCGCCTACCTGCTGCTGGCGCAGCGCCTCGCGCTGCCGCTGGCCACCCGCGACGAGCGGTTGCGCGATGCTGCGCGCGCGGGCGAGGTCGACCTCTTCTGACCCCAGAACGGGGGAGCGGGGCACCTCGAGCGAGGCGTGAGGTCGTTCTAGGCTCGGGTCATGGGCCAGCTCTTCGACAGCATCGACGCCAAGCTCCGCACGTGGATCGAGGCGCAGCCGATGTGGTTCGTCGCGACGGCGCCGCTCGCCGCCGACGGACACGTCAACATGTCACCCCGGGGTCACGACGCGTTCGTCGTCCTGGGGGAGCGGCGGGTCGGTTGGGTCGACTACACGGGGAGCGGTGTCGAGACGATCGCCCACGTGCGCGAGAACGCTCGGGTGTGCCTGATGTTCAGCTCGTTCGGCCAGCGACCGCGGATCGTGCGACTGCACGGTCACGGCTTCGTGCACCTGCCGGGGGAGCCCGAGTTCGAGGAGGTCGTCGCCCTCAAGCCTGAGCACCCGAGCACGCGGGCGGTGATCACGGTCGACGTCACGCGCATCAGCGACTCGTGCGGGTGGGGTGTGCCCGTCATGGAGATGGCGGGGGAGCGCGACCTCATCCGCCAGCACGCCGAGAAGAAGGGGCCGGACGGGCTCGAGGAGTACCGGGCGCGCAAGAACGCCCTGAGCATCGACGGTCTCCCCGGACTGCCGATCGGCGGATCCGCGTCATCATGAAGGGACGCGGATCGTCCTCCTCCTGAGAACGTCTGTCGAAACGGGGGAGTCATGAAGGAGTGGAACGCGGACGTCACGTTCGCCGTCGGACTGGTGATCGTCCTGGTCGGATCGGTGCTCGGCGTGTCGTTGCTGTTCGCCACGGGTCAGTTCGTCACGGCCGTGGGGGTGTACCTCGCGACGGTCGTGATCGGTGGTTGGCTCACGAGCGTCGCCCTGCGGGCGGAGATGCAGCTCCAGGGGGAGTGACGCTCAGTCGGCGGGTCGGACGGGCTGGCGCAGGATCGTGCGGCGCCTCCCGGGCGCGACGCGACGAGCGTCGCTCAGGTACACCTCGTGGTGCCGGCCCGTCATCCGGAGGCCGTGCTCGGGGATGAAGGCGTCGTGCATGCGTGCCAGCAGCTCGGCCTCGTCGTCGTAGGAGCCGACGTGCAGCGCCTGGACGCACCGCCCCTCGACCAGGGTCTCCAGACGCACGTCGTCCAGGCGCTCGGGCCGACTCTTCGTCGCGACCTTGTCGACCGCCGTCGCGAACAGGTCGTGGTCGATCCAGTCCGGGACCATGATCATGAGGGTCCAGTCCCACGTCTCCTTGTCGCGTGACGACGTGAAGGAGGTCATGTCGTCGGCCCACCAGAGTCCCTCCAGCGGCATCACGACGTGATCGCGCCCGAGCTCGGACCTGCTGGCGAACTTCAGCGTGTAGGCGAGCGGGTACAGCGCCTCGACCGCAGCGGTGAACTCCGGCGACGTGTTCGGGTCGCCGTGGCCGTCGACCATCAGGTACTGCAGGTCCGGGACGTCCACGATCTCCGGCACGTCGCGCCGCGCACGGTAGGAGGGGATCGTGCGCTTGAAGTCGATCTTCGCGTTCACAGGTCGATCCAGTACCGGCGCACGCCGTTGCGCGTGTCCTCGAGGACTCCGCCGGCTCGCTCGATCGTCCGCGCCGAGGCCGGGTTGTCGTCGTGACACGTCACGAGCAGCCGCCCGAGGTCCAGGTCTCGAGCGCGCTCCATCGAGAGGCGGAGCGCTCGTCCAGCGTGGCCGCGGCGCCGGTAGGACGGCCGGATGCTGTAGCCCACGTGACCGCCGATCTCACGGAGTCGCTCGGTGAGCGTGTGGCGCAGCTGGAGGAATCCGACGACCACACGGTCACCGTCGTCTCCGTCGTCGGTGACCCAGTACGTGTCGGCGGGCACGATGCCTTCGGGCTGGACCCGACTCGCGTCGGCATTCGCCTCGATGGCGGCCACGAGCTCGGCGCAGTACTCACGCGTCGTCTCGGGCTCGCGGTCGATCAGCCACGTGGCTGACGCGTGGATGTGTCCCGGTTCGTTCTCGAACTCACCGACACACGCCGCCCAGGTGTCGTAGAGCTCGACCGTCGGACGGACGAGAGCGGTCATGGGGGAAGCCTCTCAGGGTCCCGGAGGACGCACTAGTTGACATAATGTGCATTATCGGGGGAATGTGAGGGGAGCGCGATGGGTCGTTGCAGGGTGCCATCAGGCCGCCCTGCGGTCCAGGTAGTTCCTCCATCGATCGGAGCAGCCCATGATGACGAACGTGACGCGGCGTGCAGCCGTGGCAGCCGGCGGGATCGTCACTCGACTGATCACGACGTCACACGGGCAGCTCGAAGATCGTCTCGAGGCCGTCCTCGTCGTCCCACTGCTCGCCGACCTCGACCAGACCGTACTGGGCGACGAGCCGTCGTGAGGGCAGGTTCTCGGGGCTGATCGTGGCCCGGACGACGTCGACACCGTCGGTCGCCGTCGCCGTCGAGATGAGGACCTCGAGCGCAGCCCTGGCGTAGCCGCGACGCTGCCAGGCCGGGTCGGTCCGGTAACCGACCTCCACCATGCAGCGCTCGTCGGGCGGTCCGTGGAATCCGGCCAGCCCCACGGGATGCCCGGACGTCGTGTCGACGACGACGCGCGTGATCCACGGGTGGTCGGACGGAGAGCGAGCGATCTGCTCGCTCCGGAACCGCCAGAGCCAACGACAGTCGGGGCCGCGCAGGAACGGTGTCAGCGTCTCGTCGTCGGCCGTGCCCGCCCCCAGGGCGTGGAGCGTCGCCGTCGGCACCAGGACGAGACTCACACGCGTCCGCGACGGACCGGTCGACGTCCACGGTGAAGCAGAGATGGCCACTGCCCCATTGTCGTCGCCGCTAGCGTGGTCGACATGAATGACCTCGCGGCGTCGGTCGCACGATGGCTGCTGGCCGCGTTCCTGGGCTTCGCGGGGCTGTCGCACCTGTTCTGGGGCCGGGAGACGTTCCAAGCGCAGGTCCCCGACTGGTTGCCGCTCGGTGCCGACTTCGTGGTGCTCGCCTCGGGCGTGGTGGAGGTCGCGCTCGCGCTCGCCCTCGTGGTGCCGACGCGTCATCGGCCCCTCGTGGGCTGGGTCGTCGCTGCGTTCTTCCTCGCGGTGTTTCCCGGCAACATCGCCCAGTACGTCGAGGGCAACGACGCCTTCGGACTCGACACCGACGGCGCCCGGCTGGTCAGGCTGTTCGTCCAGCCGTTGCTGATTCTCTGGGCGCTCTGGTGCACCGGGGCGTGGACGTGGTTCAGGTCGCGCCGTCGCGACGGATCCAGCCCCTGACGATCCCCTGCTCCACGAGGCGCCCGACGGCGTCCCCGAGCGTGGTGGATCCCGCCACGACACCGGCCTCGCGGGCGCGCACGGTCGTCTCCGTCGCGCCCGGCATCTGCCAGGTGCCGCCGTGGTTCAGCCAGTTCAGCAGCATCGGCTGCAACCGGTCCATGGCCTTGCAGAAGCGCGCCTCCGGGGTGCGGCCCGCCTCGAACTCGTCCCAGAGGGCGCGGACGCGGGTGGCCTGGTCGTCCGGAAGGAGCGTGAACAGCCGGTCGGCCGCGGCCTCCTCGCGCTCCACCTGGTCGACCACCGCGGTCGCGTCGAACACGGGACTGTCCCCCGCGTAGATCTCGACGAGATCGTGGATCACCACGAGGGTCATCGCGTGGCCGACGTCGATCGGCTCGTCGGCATGCTCCGCGAGCAGCAGCACCATCAGCGCCAGGTGCCAGGAGTGCTCGGCGTCGTTCTCGCGCCGGTCAGCGGCCGCCAGGGGCGAGGCGCGCAGCACCGACTTGAGCAGGTCGGCCTCGGCGACGAACGTGAGCTGTCGGCGCAGCCGCTCGTCGAGTCCGTCGGGCAGAGGGCTGCGGTCGATCAGCAGGTCCGGGTCCATGCTGCCAGCGTAGGACGCTGCTCGAGCGTCAGCGTGACACGTGGTCGGGGCCCTCGAGCGCCTCGATCCAGCGGGCCAGGAGGCGCTCGAGGTCGGCGCGCTCGCTGGGACTGAGCGGCCCGATCAGCCGGTGCTCGTTCGCGACGTGGGCCGTGAAGGCCTCGTCGGCCACCGAGCGTCCGGTGAGCGTGAGGGCGACGAGGGCGTCGCCCGTGCGCGTCACGAGGCCGGTCTCGGCGAGCCGGTCGATGCGACGGTCCATCTCGACCGTCGTCACGACGGCAAGCCGTGCGAGCTCGCCGGACGTCATCTCGTACGGCTCCCCCGTGCGCCGCAGCGTGGTGAGAACGTCGTACTCGTCGTCGTCGAGCCCGTGGTGCGCGTGCTCCGCCGCGATCTCGTCGCTGAGCCGCGCCGAGAGCCGCTGCACGCGTCCGATCACGCCCTGCGGGCTGACGTCGAGGTCGGGCCGTTCGGACTGCCACTGGTCGAGCGCGCGCGCGACGAGGTCGTGGCTCAGCTGGACGTCGCCGTCCGCGAGAACCTGATCCGTCGTCATGTGCACCCCCGTCATACCCGCGCCAAGATATCGCTCGTCGGACGGTTGCGCCATGCGACGGTGACCACTCAGGCGGTGAGGAACACCTTCAGCGCCGACACGAACGACGCCGGCTGCTCCGAGTGCACCCAGTGCCCCGCACCCTTGATCGTCACGAGCCGGGTGCGCGGGAACAGCTCTCGCATCCGCGCCTCGTGCTCCTCCTGGACGTAGGGCGACGTCTCCCCCGCGACCCACAGCACGGGATGGTCGAAGGTCGCGTCGATCTCGGGGAAGCCGCCGATCGTCGGCAGGTCGCGCCGCAGCACGTCCAGGTTCGCCTGCCACGTGTACCGCTCGTCGTCGCCCGCGCGCAGGTTCTGCAGCAGGAAGCCCCGGATGGTGGGACTCGGGATCTTCTCCCGGAGCGCCTCGTCGGCCTCGCTGCGCCGGTCGATCGTGGCCAGGTCGATCGACGCCAGGCTGCCGAGCAGGTGCTCGAACTCGCCCGCACCGTCACTGAACGAGGGCGTGATGTCGACGACCACGAGGCGGTCGATCAGGTCGGGGTGCCGCAGGGCGAGCACCATCGCGACCTTGCCGCCCATCGAGTGGCCCACGAGGTGCACGGGCCCGTCCGCGCCGAAGCCGTCGCGCAGGAACTCGGCCACCGTGTCGGCCATCTCCACGTAGTCGACGTGGTCGGTCCACGACGACCGCCCGTGGTTCGGCAGGTCGACCAGCAGGGACGTCAGCTCGGGCTGGAGGGCCTTCGCGACCTGCGTGAAGTTCTTGCCCTGCCCGAACAGACCGTGCAGGAAGACGACACGCGTGCCGCTCTCCCCCACCTGCGTCGCGTGGATGGTCACCCGCGAAGCCTAGCGAGACCGACCACCGAGCCGACAGGCCGAGGATCCGAACGCGCCGCGACGATGGAAAACCACCGGAAAACCGCCGAAAGTCCGGCGAGAACAGTTGTCCTCGAACATGTGTTCGAGTATGATGGACGCATGTCCACTCCCCCTCCCGGCACGCTGCGCGAGCTGAGTCAGGCGCGCCGCGAGCGGGCCCAGGCGGAGGCCCGCGAGTGGACGGCGATGGTCACGTTCCGCGACAACGCCCTCACCCGGTTGAGGCGCGACGCCTCGCCGATGCGACAGGGCCTGGAGCGGATGGCCATCCATCTGCAGATCGCCCGCGAGCTGCAGATGTCCGAGGGTCAGGTCGTCCATCGGCTCGCCTCGGCCGACCGTGCCATCGAGCACGGACCGAGGACCTGGGCAGCCTTCCAGGCCGGGCACATCGACGCCGTGCGCGTGCGCGAGATCTCGCTGACCATCGAGAAGCTCGAGCGCGACGACTCGATCCAGCGCCTCGACGACGAAGCCGCCCCCTATGCCCGCGAGCACACCGTGACCGAGCTGCGGCGCTGGCTGCGACGCTTCGTCGCCCGCGTCGAGGCCGACCTGTTCACCGAGCGCGCCAACGCCGAGCGAGCCAAGCGGCACGTCGTCGTCGACCACACCGACGACGGCATGGCGTGGCTGCACGCCTATCTGCCCTCGCACCACGCTGCGGCGATCCAGAAGCGCCTGCAGCGAACGGCTACGGCGATGAAGGCCACCGACAAGGCTGACGGCATCGACCGCACCCATGAGCAGCGTCGAGCCGATCTCCTCACCCACCTGCTCACCTCGGCCCCGGCCGACGAGCTGCCCGCCGCCGTCGGCCTGCGGTGCGACGTCGCGGTCATGATCGATGCCTCGGTCCTCACCGGTGCGGTCGAGGGGCCCGCCGAGGCTGCTGACGGCTCCTGGCAGGTGCCGACCGACTGGCTGCTCCACTCGGCCTTCGCCGGAGATGCGTTCTGGCACCGGATGCTGCTCCACCCGATCACCAAGGACGTCCTCGCCCACGAGTACGCGGGTTACAGTCCGCCGGCCGTCCTCAGGCGCGCCCTGGCCTTCCGGTCCGGCACCTGCGCAACACCCGGATGTCTCGTGCCGGCCGACGAGTGCGAGCTCGACCACGTCATCCCCTGGCCCGAGGGCCGCACGACCGGGCTCAACCTCAAGCACCGGTGCAAGCGCGACCACGCCCGCAAGGGACACGGCATCCTGCTCGAGCTCCTGGACCGCGAGAGTGATCTTCCGAAGCCCGCCTTCGCCGTCGAGTTCGTCCACGCCGCGTGATGTCTGACGTCGTGAGCGAGGCGTACGCGGCACGAGCCGCGGAGTACGTCGAGGTCGTGGGCATGATCGAGCACGCCGCCGAGACCGACCGCGCCGCACTCCTGGCGTGGGCCCGGTCGGTCGACGGCCCGATCATCGACGTCGGGTGCGGACCCGGCCAGTGGACGAGCTTCCTGCACCAGGCCGGTGCCGACGTCGAGGGCGTCGAGCCGGTCGCGGCGTTCCTGGTCCATGCGCGAGCGCGCTATCCGTCGTCGCGGTGCCGCGCCGGACGCGCCGAGGACCTCGGAGTGGAGGACGCGAGCCTGGGCGGCGTCCTCGCGTGGTTCTCCCTCATCCACACCCACCCGGACCTGCTCCACCAGCCGCTCGCAGAGCTCGCCCGCTGCATCCGGCCGGGCGGGACCCTGGCGATCGGATTCTTCGACGGTCCCGCGCAAGAGCCGTTCGACCACGCCGTGACCACGGCCTACTACTGGTCGGTGGACGCCCTGAGCGAACGCCTCGAGCGAGCCGGGTTCTCCGTGCTCGACGCGCGCACGCGGACGGATCCGGGTGCACGCGCCCAGGGACTCCTGGTCGCTCAGCGCCAGCCGAGTGCCGGGGCCACGTGCGTCAGGAGCGACTCCAGCACGTGAGCGTTGTAGTCGACGCCCAGCTGGTTGGGCACCGTGAGCAGGAGCGTGTCGGCCGCAGCGATCGCGGAGTCCTCGCGCAGCTGCTCGATCAGCACGTCCGGCTCGGCCGCGTACGTCTTGCCGAAGCGCGCCACTCCCCCGTCGATGTAGCCGACCTGGTCGGTGCTGCCCGAGCCGCCGAAGTACGCGCGGTCGCGGTCGTCGACGATCGGGAAGACGCTGCGGCTCACCGAGGTGCGCGGCGTGCGCTCGTGGCCAGCGGTCTTCCAGGCGTCGTGGAACCGCTGGATCTGCTCGGCCTGCAGCTCGTGGAACGGCACGCCCGTGTCCTCGGTGAGCAGGGTCGAGCTCATCAGGTTGTACCCCTGCTCAGCCGTCCACTCGGCCGTCGCGCGACTGCCGGCGCCCCACCAGATCCGGTCGCGCAGACCCGGCGACTGCGGCTCGATCGGCAACAGGCCCGGCGGGTTCGGGAACATCGGCCGGGGGTTCGGCTGCGCGAAGCCTTCACCGCTGATGACCTGCATGAAGACGTCGGCGTGGGTGCGGGCCAGGTCGGCGTCGGTCTGGCCCTCCGACGGCACGTGCCCGAAGTACCGGTAGCCCTCGACGACCTGCTCGGGTGATCCGCGGCTGATGCCCAGCTGCAGCCTGCCGCCGGAGATGAGGTCGGCCGACCCGGCGTCCTCCGCCATGTAGAGCGGGTTCTCGTAGCGCATGTCGATCACGCCGGTGCCGATCTCGATGCGCGACGTGCGGGCACCGACGGCGGCCAGCAGCGGGAACGGGGAGGCGAGCTGCCGCGCGAAGTGGTGCACGCGGTAGTAGGCGCCGTCGGCGCCCAGCTCCTCGGCGGCGACGGCCAGGTCGATCGACTGCAGCAGCACGTCCGAGGCGGTGCGCGTCTGCGAGTGCGGCGTGTCGGACCAGTGGCCGAAGGACAGGAACCCGATCTTCTTCACGCAGTGGTCAACGCTCGGGCGGCTCGAAGATTCCCTCGCACTGGGCCCCGCTCACGGCCGGCGGTCGAGACACGTGCAGATGCAGACCTTGTTGCCCTCCGGATCGGCGAGCACCGTGAACGACGGCGCCTCGTCGTCACTGACCAGGACTCCCCCGGCGTCCACGATCGCCGCGATCCGGGCTTCGGCGGCGTCGGGCGCGACCCACAGGTCGAGGTGGAACCGCTGGCGCGGCTCGGCGTGGGGATCGGTCTGCTGCAGCCACATCACCAGCTCGTGCGTGTCCGGGTCGACGACGTCGTCTTCGTCGACGTTGTCGGGCGCGCCGGTGAAGGCGGCCGACCAGAAGCGCCCGACAGCCGGGATGTCAGCAGCATCCAGGGCGAGCGACAGCAGACGGACGGCTGACGGTGTGCCCGTCACGCCGTGCTCGGCGGCCAGCTCGGAGATGCGGCGCGCCATGTCCACGTCCCGCGACGTCAGGTCCCCGGCGTCGTGGCTGCGCAGGTGCACGTCGACGTGGCCGTAGCGCAGCGTGACGTCCGGATGGTGGTTCGCGTCCTCGGCCGCGGCACCGATCGCGTTCACGAGCGCGAGACCTGCGGCGAAGTCGGACGTCGTGAAGCGGGCGTGCAGCCATCGCTCGGCCAGGACCCAGTCGTCGAGTCCTGCGTCGAGGACGTCGGTGGTCTTCACGGGTGTCGTGTCGGGAGCCATGTCCTCAGTCTCACCCCGTCCGCCGGACGTCACACGTCGACGATGCCCGTCCGGTCGACCAGGGGCGGTTCCGACCACGGGAAGTTGATCCACCGGTCGGTCGTGCGCCAGGAGTACGTGGGAGTCACGACGGAGCCCGGCTTGTCGTAGAGCACCGCGGTGCGCACGTCGTCACCGTGGCCGCGGCAGAAGTCGACGACGAGCTCGAGCGTGCGGCCGCTGTCGGCGACGTCGTCGACGACCAGCACCTGCTTGTCGTCGAGATCGGCCGCGTTGAGGTACGGCGGCAGGATGATCGGCGCGTCACGCGTGGTCCCGACGCCGGTGTAGAACTCGACGTTGAGCGCGAAGAGGTTCTTGCAGTCGAGCGCGTAGGCGATGGCGCCGGCGGGCACGAGTCCCCCACGCGCGATCCCGAGCACGACGTCCGGCTCGAAGCCGTCGGCGTGCACGGTGGCGGCGAGCTCGCGGCTCGCGGTGCCGAACAGCTCCCAGGTGAGGACCTCGCGCTCGGACGTCATGCGCCCACTGTGTCAGGCGTCCCGCACCGCTGTCGCCATCGATCGCATCACGTCGTGGGCCCGCTCGCGCGGTCCGTCCAGGAAGTAGTGGTCGCGGTCGGGCAGGTCGAGGTGGTCGACGGGCACCCCCGCCTCGGCGAGCCGGGCGACGTAGGCGACGGCCTCGGCACGGAGTCGGTCGCGTCCGGCCGTGACGACCAGCGTGGGCGGCTGCCCCGTGAGGTCGGGTGCCAGCAGCGGCGATGCGTACGGCTCGGTGCGCCGGCTCTCGTCGCGGAAGTAGGTCCGCCGCACCAGGTCGATCACGGCGGGCGAGATCATCGCCCCGGCCGGCGCCGGCTTGTCCGTCGTGGACACGTCGAGCGACGGCACGCCGAGCAGCTGCAGCCGCGGGAGCGGCGTGCCCAGGTCGACGGCCTGGAGGCAGGCGGCTGCGGCCAGGTTGCCGCCGGCGCTGAACCCGCTGAGGGTCGTGCGGGTCGGGTCCCAGTCGTCGGCCTGCTTCTGCACCCAGGCCAGGACGTCGTACGCCTGCTCCTGAGCCACGGGGTACCGCCGTCGAGGAGCGATGTCGTAGTCGACGTTGACGACCGTGACACCGGCCTCGGCCACGAGGTAGCGGCACCAGAAGTCGTCCATCTTCGGGTAGCGCATCAGGAAGGCGCCGCCGTGCAGGTGCACGTGGACGGGCGCGGGCTCCGTCCGCGTCGGATCGGCGTAGACGTCGCAGCGGATGCGCCCGTGGCGGGTCGGGACGATCAACCGGCGTGGGTCCGGCAGGTCGCCGCCGGCGAAGACCCGGTCGCGGCCGTAGTGCACCGTCATGCGTGCGGAGGCGCCCATCATCAGGGCCTGGGCGTCGGCGAGCAGTCCCATGACGGTGGTTCGGTGCCGGACCTCGATCGGCTGGGTGATCAGGCCAGGTGTCCGGCGCTGAGCCGCACGAGCTCGTCCACGAGCGTCTCGCGGTCGAAGGGCGGTTCGTCGAGCACGAACTGGACGCACAGGTGCTCGACCATGCGCACGAGGATCCAGGCGGACGTCGCGGGACTCACGCGGTCGGTGGGCCGGGCGACCGAGAGGTACGTGCCGACCAGGTCGCTGACCCGGCGCTCGAGCTGCTCGACATGCGGCGCGACGCGAGCACGGGGAAGCTCGCGCGTCATCAGGCGCACGGACTCCCGGTTGGCGATCAGGATGTCGAGCAGCTCGTCGTACGAGGCCCGCATGAGCTCCAGTGGCGGCAGGGCGAAGCGATCGGTGACGACCGTGGCGAGCTGGTCGGCGATCTCGGCGGAGTACGCGTCGACCACGGCCGCCAGCACGGCCTCCTTGTTCGGGAAGTACTGGTACAGCGAACCCGGGCTGATGCCGGCCGCCTCAGCCACGCGGTTCGTGGTCGTGCGCTCGTAGCCGTGCTCGACGAGGACCTGGCGTCCACCCGCGACGATGCGCTCGACCATGAGCCGTGACCGTTCCTGGCGAGGTGCCTTGCGCAGTCCGGGTGCGGGAGAGGTCATACGCGAATTGTATGCGAGTCATTGCTCGTGTCACGCTCCCGGCATGACAGACCAGCTCGTCCGGACGGCTCCACCGACCCGATTCCGGGCCGCGGAGGACCGCGGCGCCCAGATCGGCAAGCTCCTCCGCGTGGTCGGTCGGGTGCGCGAGGTCGACGAGGACCTCATGACCCGGATCGGCGAGCGGCACTGGGCCGTCGACGAGCCAGGTGCCCGGCTGGCGGCCGCAGTGCGCTCGAAGGGCCCGGACCGGGTGCGGCTCGAGCAGTTCCATCGGGCGCTGGCTCACGGGATCGAGGCCGTGCCCGATGCGCCGCCGGCCCTGCGTGAGTTCTTCGCGACGCTCGAGCAGACCCCGGACTGGGTCGACGTCGACCTGATGAACCGCGGCGGCGAGGTGTACCGCCGCCTCGGCCGCAACGCGGGCGACGTCCTGCTGCAGCTGTCGCTGATCGGCGGCTACCGCTTCGGCGGACCGACGGACCTCCTGGTCGCCACCGGGGGCCTCACGGGCGACATGACGCGGCGTCGCCTGGCCGAGACGCAGCAGTGGAGCATCGCCGTGACGGAGCACGACGCGATGCTGCGCGACGGGGCCGGGTGGAAGCTCACCGCGCACGTGCGCCTGATGCACGCCCTGGTGAACCACCGGTACGACGACCACCCCGACTGGGACTCGGCGCACTGGGGCCGGCCGATCAACCAGACCGACCAGGCGGCGACCCTCGGCCTGTTCACGGGCGCGCTCCTGCTGGGGGTGCGCGCCCTGGGCGTGCGCGTGACGCGGGAGGAGTCCCTCGCTGTCATGCACCTGTGGAAGTACGTCGGGTGGCTCATGGGCGTCGACGACGACTGGCTCTTCGACGCCGAGCGCGAGCAGCACCGGCTCAACTACCACGTGCTGCTGGCCCAGGACGACGTCACGGAGGCCGGGGCCCTGCTCTCGCAGTCGATCGTGGAGGCCCAGACCCAGCTGCACTTCCGCCGGTTCGCGAGGTTCCAACGCTGGTACGCGCCGCGACGGCTGCTCAGCATGCTGCGCCCCTTCCTGGGGCGGCGCGGCCTGGCCGACCTCCGGCTGCCCGCGCGTCTGCCGTGGGCGACCGCGATGGTCCTGCCCGGCAACCTGTGGCGGTACCGCGTGCTCATGCGCACGGCGGCGGGACGACGACGCATCGACCGATGGGCGCGGGCGTACCGGGACGAGCAGATGTACCGCTACTTCGGCGCTGACGCCCCGGACGTCGGGCGGCTCGACGCCTGAGCGCATGATGGGCGGGTGCAGATCACCCGTTTCGGACACGCCGCCGTGCTCGTGGAGGCGGCCGGTCGCCGCGTCCTGGTCGACCCGGGCACCTTCAGCACCGACGAGGCCTTCGGGCTGACCGAGCTCGACGCCGTGGTGGTGACCCATCAGCACCCGGACCACCTCGACCGCGAACGTGTGTCCGTGCTGCTCGAGGCGAACACGAGCGCCGTGCTGCTGGCGGACCCGGCGACCGCCGACGAGATGGGCTCGCCCTGGCAGGCCCACGTCGACGGCGACGAGCTCGACCTGGGAGGCCTCGTGATCCGTGCGGCGGGTGCCGTCCACGCCGAGATCCTGCGCACGATCCCGCGGATCGCGAACGTCGGTGTGCTCCTGGTCGCCGAGGGAGTGACCCTGTTCCATCCGGGCGACAGCTACGCGACCGCCCCCGAGGGAGTCGACGTGCTCGCGCTCCCCCTCGCCGCTCCATGGGCCAAGGTGTCCGAGACCGTCGACTTCGTGACCCGGGTCGCCCCGCGCACCGTCTTCCCGATCCACGACCGCACCGTCTCGGATCTCGCCCACGGCATGTACTGGGGCCACGTCTCGAACCACGGTGGCGTGCAGGACATGCGCGGCCTCGGCCAGACCGGGAGCACCGAGGTCACGACCGCGTGAACCTGACTCTCCCCCGGGGCCTCATGGTCCCGCTCATGGTGCTCGCCGGTGCCCTGGTGGCCTTCCAGTCCCGCGTGAACGGGGCCCTCGCCGGCGAGATCGGCACCGGACTGCGGGCCGGGACGCTGGCCGCCGTCATCAGCTTCGGCAGCGGGCTCGCCGTCATGACCCTGATCGTCGTGACCACCGAGTCCGGTCGCCGCTCGATGCGGCGGCTCGCCCATGCGCGCTCCTCGCGTCGGCTGCGCTGGTACGAGCTCGTCGGCGGACTCGGTGGGGCCTTGTTCGTCGCCAGCCAGGGCATCGCCGTCGGCACGATCGGCGTGGCGCTGTTCATCGTCGCGTTCACCGCGGGCCAGTCGCTGAGCTCGCTCGCGGTCGATCACCTCGGATTCGGTCCCGGGGGCGTCCAGGCCGTCTCGGTCGGACGCACCGTCGCCGCAGCCTGCGCGATCGTCGCGGTGCTGCTGAAGGCGATCGAGCAGCTCGACGCCGGAGCCACCTGGCTGACGGTCGGTCTCGCGGCGCTCGCGTTCGTCGCGGGTACCGCCCAGGCCGTGCAACAGGCGCTGAACGGGCGGGTCTCCGCCGTCGTCCAGTCCCCCGCGACGACCTGGAACAACTTCCTCGTCGGCACGACCGCGCTGCTGGTGCTCCTGGCCGTCTCGTTCCTCGTCGACGGTCGGGTCGGGGCGCTGCCGACCGCGGGCTGGTACTACCTGGGCGGCGTGCTCGGCATCGGGTTCATCATGATCGCGGCCGTCGCCGTGCAGACGTACGGCGTGCTCGTCCTGGGTCTGTGCATGATCGCCGGACAGGTCGTGACGGCCGAGCTGCTGGACCTGCTCGACCCCGTGGTCGAGGTCGGGGCCCTCGGGCTCGTCGGTGGCGCGGTCGCATTGCTGGGGGTCGTCGTGGCCCTGCTGCTGACCCCGCCTCGCCGCGCGGAGGGGTGATTTGTCGTATCTCACATACGAGATACGCTGATCAGATGACCGACGACTACCTCGAGCGCATCGGCACGATGATCCGCGACGCACGCGTCCGCGCGAACAAGACCCAGGCGCAGCTCGCCGAGTCCCTCGGCACCAGCCAGAGCGCGGTGAACCGCATCGAGAAGGGCCAGCAGAACCTGACCCTCGAGATGGTGGCGCGCATCGGCAACGCCCTCGACTCCGGCCTCGTCAACGTCGGGTCCTCGGGCCCGAGCCACCTGCGCGTCCACGGCGGCACCGAGCTGCACGGCAGCATCGACGTGAAGTCCAGCAAGAACGCCGGCGTCGCCCTGCTGTGCGCCTGCCTGCTCAACGAGGGCACCACGGTGCTGCGCAAGGTCGCGCGCATCGAGGAGGTCAACCGCCTGCTCGAGGTGCTGTCCTCGATCGGCGTCCGCACCCGCTGGCTCAACACCGACAACGACCTGGAGCTCGTCGTCCCGGCGGAGCTCAAGCTCGACGCGATGGACGAGGAGGCCGCCCGGCGCACGCGCAGCATCATCATGTTCCTCGGCCCGCTGATCCACCGCGAGACGACCTTCGAGCTGCCGTACGCCGGCGGCTGCGACCTCGGCACGCGCACGGTCGAGCCGCACATGACCGCCCTCAAGCACTTCGGCCTCAAGGTCGTCGCCACCGAGGGCAGCTACCACGCCGACGCCACGCCGCACGTGCCCGAGAAGGCCATCGTCCTGACCGAGCGCGGCGACACCGTCACCGAGAACGCGCTGCTCGCCGCCGCGCGCGTCGACGGCGTCACGATCATCCGCAACGCCAGCCCGAACTACATGGTCCAGGACCTGTGCTTCTTCCTGACCGAGCTCGGCGTCGAGATCGAGGGCATCGGCACCACGACCCTGCGGGTCACCGGCAAGACGCGCATCAGCCGCGATGTCGAGTATGCGCCGAGCGAGGACCCGATCGAGGCCATGAGCCTGATCGCCGCCGCGATCGTGACGCAGTCCAGCATCACGGTGCGTCGCGTGCCGATCGAGTTCATGGAGATCGAGCTCGCGGTGCTCGAGGACATGGGCTTCCGGTACGACCAGAGCGACGAGTACCTCGCCGAGAACGGCCGCACGCGTCTGGTCGACATCACGACGCACCCCTCCCCCATGCGGGCTCCGATCGACAAGATCCACCCCATGCCGTTCCCGGGGCTCAACATCGACAACCTGCCGTTCTTCGCGGTCATCGCGGCCACCGCGACGGGGCAGACGATGCTGCACGACTGGGTCTACGAGAACCGGGCGATCTACCTCACCGACCTCAACAAGCTCGGTGCGCGCGTGACGCTGATGGACCCCCATCGGGTCCTGGTCGAGGGGCCGACGCACTGGAGCGGCGCGGAGATGGTGTGCCCGCCGGCCCTGCGCCCGGCGGTTGTCATCCTGCTCGCGATGCTCGCGGGCAAGGGCACGTCGGTGCTGCGCAACGTCTACGTGATCAACCGTGGCTACGAGGACCTCGCCGAGCGTCTGAACGCCCTCGGCGCGCGGATCGAGACCTTCCGGGACATCTGACCCGGCGACCGCCTAGCGTGGTGGCCGTGACCCTGGCGATCGCTCACCGCGGTGGAAGTCTCACCGCGGACAACGTCGGCATCGAGAACTCGCTCGAGGCCTTCGCGCACGCGGCGTCCCTCGGCTACCGCCACCTCGAGACCGACGTCGTCTGCTCGCGCGACGGTGTCGCCTACGTGTGCCACGACGTGAAGCTGCGCCGGCTCACCGGCCAGCGGCTGCACGTCGGCGACCTCGACTCCGCGCAGGTCGACGAGCTCCGCCTGGGTGGCCGCGCTCGCATCCCCCGGCTCGACGAGCTGCTCGAGGCCCACCCCGACGCGTGGTTCAGCATCGACGTCAAGGCCGCCGACGCGGTCGAGGAGACCTGCCGCGTCATCGAGCGGCTCGAGGCCACCGATCGGGTCTGTCTCGGCAGCTTCGACCACCGGCGCACCCTCGCGATCCGTCGCCGGCTGCCCGGCGTCGAGACGGCCGCCTCCCGGCGCGAGGTGGTCGAGGCGCTGCTGGTCCCGCCGTCCCGCCGGCGCGTCGACTACCGCTGGCTCAGCGTGCCGGCGCGCCGCAAGGGCATCCCGGTTGTCACGCGTCGCTTCGTCGAGGCCGCCCACGCGACCGGTGCCGGCGTCCTCGTGTGGACGATCGACGAGTCGCGTGAGATCGAGCGGCTCGTCGACCTCGGCGTCGACGGCATCTTCACCGACCGGACCGACGTGCTGCGCGACACCCTCGTCGCGCGCGGAACCTGGGGGAACCGATGACCGAGGCCGTCGCCACCGCGACCACCCGCCGGCAGGTGCTGGCCTGGAGCCTGTGGGACTGGGGGTCGGCCGCGTTCAACGCGGTCATCATCACGTTCGTGTTCTCGGTCTATCTCGTCGACGGGGTCGGTGACGACCTCGACGGACCGATCTCGGCCAGCACGTGGCTGGCGTGGTCGGTGGCGGCCGGATCGGTCGTCATCGCGCTGCTCGCTCCGGTCACCGGACGACGCTCCGACGCCGGCGGCGGTCGACGACGCTCGCTGGCGCTCCTGACCGCGGGCGTCGTGGCGATGACGGCGCTGATGTTCTTCGTCCGCGACGACCCGTCGTACCTCTGGCTCGGGCTCCTGCTGCTGGTGATCGGCGAGATCATGTTCGAGCTGTCGCAAGTGCCGTACTTCGCGATGCTGCGACAGGTCTCGACCCCCGGCAACGTCGGCCGGGTCTCGGCGATCGGCTGGGCGTTCGGCTACCTAGGTGGCATCGTCCTGCTGCTGATCTGCTTCTTCGGCCTGATCACGGGCGACGGCGGCCTGCTGGGCGTCTCGACGGAGGACGGCCTGAACATCCGCATCGTCGCCGTGCTGGCGGCGGTCTGGTTCGCCGTCTTCGCCCTGCCCGTCCTGTTCCTCGTGCCGGAGCTGCCCGCGGACGCGAGCCCGGCCGCGAAGGTCGGCATCGTGCAGTCGTACCGCGACGTCGCCCGGGACCTCAAGCGCATGTGGCGCGAGGACCGCGTCGTGCTGCAGTACCTGGTGGCCAGCGCGGTGTTCCGCGACGGGCTCGCGGGGGTCTTCGCGTTCGGCGCGATCCTGGCGGTCACGGTCTACGGGTTCACCGACGACACCGTCATCATCTTCGGCATCGTCGCGAACGTCGTGTCCGCGGCGGGAGCGCTCGCCGCGGGTCGGCTCGACGACCTGCGCGGCCCACGGGTCGTCATCGTGGTGTCGCTCACCTCGATGCTGGTCGCGGGCGTCGTGCTGCTGTTCGTCTCGGGCTCGACGATGTTCTGGATCTTCGGCCTGATGCTCTGCCTGTTCGTCGGCCCGGCCCAGTCCGCGGCGCGCAGCTACCTGATCCGGCTGACGCCTCCGGGCCTCGAGGGCCAGAACTTCGGCTTCTACGCGATGACGGGGCGGGCCGCCTCGTTCCTGTCCCCCGCCCTGTTCGGGCTGTGCGTGTTCCTCGGCGGCGACGACCGGTGGGGCATCCTCGGCATCATGATCGTGCTCGGCGCCGGCCTGCTGGCCCTGCTCGCCGTTCCGTCCGACGTGCGGGACCGCGCGACCTCGGGCTGAATGGAAGGTCACAGGCGTTTGCGCCGGGGGTGCACCCTCAGGGGAATCTCACGCAGGTCCCGTACGTTGACGCGAGAGACGACACGAGAGGAGTCCGATCATGGCTGAGCGAGCCTTGCGCGGTGCGCGACTGGGCGGTCAGAGCTTCGAGGACGAGCGCGGTGTCGAGATGGCGCCCCGGCAGGAGGTCGAGTACGTCCTGCCCGACGGCCGCACCTTCACCGTCACGATGGCGCAGGAGGCCGAGGTCCCCCTGCAGTGGGAAGACCCCAAGAGCGGCATCGTAGGTCGCCTCGTCGACGGCGCCGAGCCGGAAGCGAAGAACGAGAAGCCCGTGCGTACGCACTGGGACATGCTTCTCGAGCGTCGCTCCGTCGACGAGCTCGAGGAGATCCTCACCGAGCGCATCGAGCTGTTGCGCGCCGGTGAGATCGGCCCGCCGCACCTGCACCGACGCACCAAGAAGAAGGCGGCCTCGAGCCGCTGACCGACGACCGGTCTACGAGCGCCGGGTCAGGACGGATCGCATCCGCCTGGCTCGGCGTTTCACACCCCAGAGGGTGACGCGCCAGAGCGCCTCGCGCACGATCGACCCGCTCATCTTCGAGCGGCCGCGGGTGCGCTCGACGAACGTGATCGGCACCTCCTCGACCGTCATGCCCAGGGCCAAGACGCGGCGGACCAGGTCGATCTGGAAGCAGTAGCCCTGCGACGCGATGCGGTCCAGGGGAAGGCGTTCCAAGGTCGACCGACGGAACGCCCGGAACCCACCGGTGGCGTCCGTGACCGAGATGGCCAGCGCCTTCTGCGCGTACCAGGTGCCACCCCGGGAGATCAGCCGGCGGTACCAGGGCCAGTTGACGACCCCGCCGCCCGGCACCCACCGGGAGCCGAGCACGAGGTCCGCGCCCCCCTCGTCGATGCGCGCCAGCAGCACGGGCAGGTCCTGCGGACGGTGCGACCCGTCGGCGTCCATCTCGACGACGACGTCGTACTCCCGCGCCAGGGCCCAGGCGAATCCCGCGCGGTACGCGACGCCGAGTCCCTGCTTGCGGGAGCGGGGCAGCACGTGGACGCGGGGGTCGAGACGGGCCAGACGGTCGGCGATCAGACCGGTGCCGTCGGGCGAGGCGTCGTCGACGACCAGCACGTCGCAGTCGGGCGCATGGACGGCCAGGCCGTCGAGGAGTCGGGGCAAGGACTCCGCCTCGTCGTAGGTGGGCACGACGACCAAGGTGGTCACGACCGCGCGTCCTCCCGTCGTCTCGACACCAGGGCAAGGGTCCATCCCACCACACCCAGGATCATGACGGCCCAGCCCGCCGGACCGGCGAGGTGGGCGGCCGGGGTGGAGCCCTCGGCCAGCGGCACGTCGGTCTCGATCGTGGCGGGCTGCCGCAGCGGCGCCTGCGCCACGACCTCCCCGTCGGCGTCGATCACGCCGGAGATGCCGTTCGTCGAGGGCACGAGGACCCAGCGGCCCGTCTCGATCGCGCGCAGGCGGGAGATCGACCACTGCTGACTCGGCTGGGAGGTGCCGGTGAAGGCTGCGTTGCTGGTCTGGACCACGAGCACCTGGGCGTCGTCCGCAATGGCCTGGTCGACCACGCCGTCATAGGCGATGTCGTAGCAGATCGTGTCGCCGAGGCGGAGCCCGTTGACCGTGAGGGCGCCGGGCTCGTCGCCCGCCACCAGGTCGCGGGGGATGTCGCGGTCGATGCGCGGGACGAGGCCGCCCAGCGCGTCCCGGAACGGCACGTACTCGCCGTAGGGCACCGGCTTGCGCTTGACGTACTTCTCGCCCGGACCGTCCTCGGTCCAGACCAGGCCGGCGTTCTCGGCGGTGTCGTCCGTCGGGCCGTCGAGGATGCCGCCGACCAGGATCGGCACCCCCAGGTCGGCCACGAGCTGGTCGAGCCGAGCCGACTCCTCGGCGTTCTCGCGCGGGTCGCTGTCGGTGGAGTTCTCCGGCCACAGCACGACGTCGGGGGCGTCGGTGTCACCGTCCTCGATGCGGTCGACGAGTCGCTGCGTCTCCTCCGCGTGGAGCTTGAAGATCGCCCCCCGCGGCCACTGCAGAAATTCCCCCGGCACGTCGCCCTGCACCAGGGCGAATCGGGCATCGCCGTCCGACCCGGCGACGCCGGTCGGCAGCAGGCCGCCGAGCAGGATCGCCCCGACGATCGTGGCGGCAGCGACGAGCCGGAAACGGGCGGCGAGGTCGACCAGGACCAGCAGCGCCGCCGCCAGGCCCGCCATCAGGAACGAGGTGGCCGGCATGCCGACGAGTCGGACCCAGGACTCCAGGGGCGTGTCGAGAGCCGTGTGGACGAGGCGCCCCCAGGGGAACCCGGTGAACGGGAACGAGCCGCGCACCTGCTCGCCGAGCACCCAGACGGCAGGCATGAGGACCGGCCACCAGGTCAGGCGGGCCACGGCGTGCAGCCCGAGCACGACGACGCCCAGCAGCACGGCCTCGGCGATCACGAGCGCGACGTACGCGCCGTCGCTCACGGCCCGCATCCACCAGATCAACGGACCGAAGAAGGCCAGCCCCCACAGGAACCCGAGGGCCATCACGCCCTTCCAGCGCAGGTCCGGCACACGCAGCACCACCGCGAACAGCAGCGCGACCGCCAGCACCATGACGTACGGGAGCGCGAGCGGCTCGAAGGCGAAGGACGACACGAGGCCCGACAGCACGACCAGCAGCGCAGCGGTGCGGAACCTCACGTCGTGGACCCGCTCAGCCCAGCACGACGAGCTGGCGCTCGGTGTCGTTGAGGACGGCGAGACCGTCCTCGGTGCACACCGCGATGTCCTCGATCCGCGCGCCGAAGCGGCCGGGCTGGTAGATCCCCGGCTCGATGGAGAAGGCCATGCCCGGCTCGAGCACGAGGTCGTTGCCCTCGACGATGTAGGGCTCCTCGTGGGTCTGGGTGCCGATGCCGTGACCCGTGCGGTGGATGAACAGCTCGCCGAAGCCGGCGTCGGCGATGATGTCGCGCCCGACCCGGTCGATCGACTCGGCCGTGACGCCGGGACGGGCGTACGCCCGCTGGGCCTCCTGGGCCTCGTGCAGGACGGCGTAGGCCTCGGCGTAGGCCGCGGGCACCTCACCGCCGGCCAGGTAGTTGCGCGTGCTGTCGGAGCAGTAGCCGGCCGGCGTGGTGCCGCCGATGTCGACCACGACCGGGTCGCCGGCCTCGATGACGCGGTCGGAGACCTCGTGGTGGGGCGAGGCGCCGTTCGGGCCGCTGCCGACGATGACGAAGTCGACCGTCTCGTGGCCTTCCTCGACGATCGCGCGTGCGATGTCGTGGCCGACCTCCCGCTCCGTGCGACCGGGGCGCAGCCACTCGGCCATGCGCCGGTGGACGCGGTCGATCGCGGCGCCGGCCTCGCGCAGCGCCTCGACCTCGGCCGGGTCCTTGCGCATGCGCAGCTGGGAGATCACGGGTCCGGCGAGCACCTGCTCGGTGCTCGGGAGCGCCGCACGCAGGGCGAGCACACGGGCGGCCCACATCTCGTCGTCGAGCGCGATCCGTTGCACGTCGCCGAGCCGGGCCGCCAGGATCGCGAAGGGGTCGTCGGTCTCGTTCCAGCCGACGATCTCGACGTCGACACCTGCGGCCTCCGCGGCCGCGACCTCGAGGTTCGGGGCGACCAGGAACGGGTCGGCACCGACCGGCACGACCAGGCACGTGAGCCGCTCCAGCGGCTTCGCGGCGTACCCGGACAGGTAGCGCAGGTCCGCGCCGGGCGTCACCAGCAGGGCGTCGATGCCGGAGGCTCCGGCGAGGTCACGGGCACGCTCCAGTCGCTGCATGCGAGGAGCCTACCCAGCGGGTCATGGCTGCAGGAGGTTCAGGTTCAGCAGGTTCGATCCGCCCGGGTTCACCGACACCGAGACCAGGTTGCCGCCCGACAGCACCGAGACGTTCACGACCGACGTCGGGGCAGGTGCCGGGGGCGGGGTGACCGGCGGAGGCGTCACCGGCGGCGTGACCGGTGGAGGCGTCGTCGGCGGGGGCGTCACCACCGGCGGAGTCGTGGCCGGAGGGGTGGTGACCGGGGGTGTGCTCGTCGTCGGACGGGGTGCCGGGGTCGTGCTCGAGACGGTCGTCGCGGGGTGGGACGGGCTGCCCACCTCGGACAGCGTGACGTCCTGCGAGACGAGCGCCAGGTCGTCCGCTGCGTCCCAGGTCGCCCCGGGTGCGACGGGCGTGCCCTCGAGGCCGGGCACCGGGTCCGCGCCGGGTGCGACGTCGTCGCTACCGGCGCCGTCCTCCCCCGCCGGTGCGGGCGACGTCAGCACGTCCTCGTCCAGGCCGCGGAACGCGACGACCACCATCGCGGTCAGGAGCAGCACGACGATGACACCGACGGTGGCGTGGGTGGTCCTGCGGAGCACGGCGGTCATGCCCCCCATTCTCGGGCCGGACGTTCCCGCGGTCCGACAGTCACGGCGAGTGTGAGGTACATCACACCGTTGAAAGAGCCTAGGATCGCGGCATGCCCGGACGCCTGTTGCTCCTCGACACCGCGAGCCTCTACTACCGCGCGTTCTTCGGGATCCCGGACTCCCTCAAGGGTCCTGACGGCACCGTCGTCAACGCCGTGCGCGGAATGATCGACTTCGCCGCCACGCTGATCGCCCGCGAGGACGACGCGCCGGCCGCCGTGGTGGCGTGCTGGGACGACGACTGGCGACCGCAGTGGCGCGTCGATCTCGTGCCCAGCTACAAGACCCAGCGCCTGGCCGACGGCAGCGCCGACGCCGAGGAGACCCCTGACCTCCTGGCACCGCAGGTCCCGCTGATCGCCGAGGTGCTCGCCCTCGCGGGGATCCCGGTCGTCGGAGCACCCGACGCCGAGGCGGACGACGTGATCGGCACCCTGTCCCACACCTGGAAGGGTCCCGTCGACGTCGTCACCGGCGACCGGGACCTCTTCCAGCTCGTCGACGACTCGCGCTCCGTGCGGGTCCTCTACACGGCTCGCGGTGTCGCGAAGCTCGACACCGTCGACGCGGCGTGGATCGGTGAGAAGTACGGCATCGACCCCGCCACGTACGTCGACTACGCCGTGATGCGCGGCGACGCCAGCGATGGCCTGCCGGGGGTCGCAGGCATCGGCGAGAAGACCGCCGCGGCACTCGTCAACGAGTTCTCCGACCTCGACGGCATCCTCGCCGCCGCGGAGGACGACGCCTCGTCGATCAAGCCCCGTCCCCGCGCGTCCCTCCTGGAGTCACGCGACTACATCGCCGCGGCGCGCACCGTCGTGACCGTGCGGGCCGATCTCGACGTCGCCGTGCCCGATCCGCTCCCGCAGCCCGACGCGGACGGGCTGCGGGCCTTCGGCGAGCGCTGGGGCGTCGCCAGCCCGGTCGAGCGCCTCCTGGCTCAGCTGTAGCTGATCACGCCGCGGCGGAGGGCGTCGAGCGCCTTGCGGGCGGTCGATCGCAGCGCCGTGTCGTCGCCGGCAGCGACGGCGATCTGGGCGAGGGCGTCGATCAGCTGCTTGACCGAACGCACGAAGTCGCCGGCGGCGAGCCCGGTGACGCTCAGCACCTCGTGCAGCGGTGCGCCGTCGGCCCACAGGCCCACGCCCTCGGCGAAGGCGAAGTCGGGGTCGCGCAGGAAGCGCAGACGGTGACGACGCTCCAGCGCGGCCAGGTCGAGATGGATCTGCCCCATGCGCGTCGCGACGTCGTGCGACTTCTGGGTCACGAACTGCGGCGGCGGCGCGTCGTCGACGTTTCGCGAGGAGTACGTGAGACCGCTCGCGACGGAGGCCAGCTCGGCGGGCGTCAGACCGTTCCACACCCCCTGGTTCAGGCACTCGCTGATGAGCAGGTCGAGCTCACCGTAGATGCGCTGGAGGCGGCGCCCGGTGTCGGTGATGGTGTCGCCCTCGAGGTAGCCGAGCTCGTCGAGCACCTCGCAGACGCGGTCGAACTCGCGCGCCACGGTGTTGGTGCGCTGCTCGATCGTGCGACGGCGCTGCAGGGTCTCCTTCTCGAGCCGCTGGTACCGCTCGGCCCACCGGGCGTGCGACTCGCGGTCGGGGCACTGATGGCACGGGTGCGCCTTGATGAGCCGGCGCAGCTCGGTCACGCGCGGGTCCTCGTCGGTCGGCCCGGAGCCGCCGGTGTGCAGCGAGCGGCCCTGGCGCTCCACCGCGTCACGACGCAGCGGAGCGCGGCTGCGCAGCGTCGTGGCGAGCTCGCGCCGGGACTGCGGGCTGCGCGGGTTGAAGTTCTTGGGCACCCGCATCTGGCCGAGCGGCTCGACCGGCCCGGTGAAGTCGACCGCCGCCAGCCGGCGCGCGTGCCGGCCCTCGGTGAGCACGAACGGCCGCGGGCCCTCGCGGTCGGCGGCGTGGCCCGGGTCGAGGACGACGGCCGACCCGGCCCACTTGCCGCGCGGGACCTCGATGATGTCGCCTCGCTTGAGCGCCAGCAGGGACGAGGCGACGCCTTCCCGCGCCTTGGCCTTGCGGGCCCGCGAGCCCTCGCTCTCGATGTCACCGATCTGACGCCGCAGGTCGGCGTACTCCATGAAGTCGCCGAGGTGGCACGTGGCGCCCTCGGCGTAGCCCTCCAGGGCCTCGTCGGACTTGTGGATCTGACGGGCGAGGCCGACGACCCCGCGATCGGCCTGGAACTGGGCGAACGACTGCTCGAGGAGGTCGCGAGCCGTCTTGCGACCCACCTGGGCCACCAGGTTGACCGCCATGTTGTACGAGGGCCGGAACGAGGAGTTGAGCGGATACGTGCGGCGGGAGGCCAGCCCGGCGACCTGGCGCGGATCGAAGCCCGCCTGCCACAGCACGACGGCATGGCCCTCGACGTCGATGCCGCGCCGACCGGCGCGACCGGTGAGCTGGGTGTACTCCCCCGCCGTCACGTCGACGTGCGCCTCGCCGTTCCACTTGCTGAGCTTCTCGATCACGACCGAGCGCGCGGGCATGTTGATGCCGAGCGCGAGGGTCTCGGTGGCGAACACCATGCGCACGAGGCCCAGGCTGAACAGGTGCTCGACACACTCCTTGAACGTCGGCAGCATGCCGGCGTGGTGGGCGGCGACGCCTCGACCGAGGGCCTCGCGGAACTCGTGGAACCCGAGCACGTGGAGGTCCTCGTCGGGCAGGTGCGCGCAGGCCTCGTCGACGTAGCTCTCGATCTCGAGGCGCTCCTCCGCGCTCGTGAGCATGACGCGCGCGTCCAGGAGCTGCTGCACGGCCGCGGCGCAGCCGGCTCGGCTGAAGATGAAGTCGATCGCCGGCAGCAGGCCCTCCTGCTCGAGCTTCATGGCGATGTCGAGCCGGGACGGCGTGGTGTGGCGGGTGCGCGGTCGGTGGCCGCCCTTCTTGGGACGCCCCTTCTGCATGCGGCTCAGCTGCCAGTCGTCGCGCGCGAACCGCTCCAGCTGTCGGCTCACGACGGGGCCGCCCTCGGGGCTCGCGGCACCCTCCTCGAAGAGCCCGAACAGCTTGCGGCCGACCAGCACGTGCTGGTGCAACGGCACCGGTCGGCTCTCCTCGACGATCGTCACGGTGTTGCCGCGCACCTCGGTGAGCCACTCGCCGAACTCCTCGGCGTTGGAGACCGTGGCCGAGAGCGAGACGATGCTGACCGACTCCGGGAGGCCGATGATGACCTCCTCCCAGACGGCGCCGCGGAAGCGGTCGGCGAGGTAGTGCACCTCGTCCATCACGACGTAGCCGAGGCCCTCGAGGGTGCGCGAGCGGGCGTACAGCATGTTGCGCAGGACCTCGGTCGTCATGACCACGATCGGGGCGTCACCGTTGATGCTGCTGTCACCCGTCAGCAGGCCGACGTTCTCGGTGCCGTAGCGCTCGCCGAAGTCGTGGAACTTCTGGTTCGACAGCGCCTTGATGGGGGTCGTGTAGAAGCACTTGCGGCCGGTTGCGAGCGCGAGGTGCACCGCGAACTCGCCCACGATCGTCTTGCCCGACCCGGTGGGGGCCGCCACGAGCACGCCCTGGCCGTCCTCGACCACGCGGCACGCCTCGACCTGGAAGTCGTCGAGCGGGAAGGAGTGGTGGCCGCGGAACTCAGTGAGGTGGGGGTGCTGGCGCTCGGCCCGCGACCGCGCGTAGGCCTCCGACGGACTGGGCATGACCCCAGCCTACGGACGTCGCTCAGACGCGCGTGGGAGGCGCGAGCACCGAGAGTGCCCCGGGCAGGACCTCGGCCGTCAGGGGCAGCGCCCCGAGGCGCTCGCCGTCGCCGTACGCGACGATCCCCGGGGCGTCGATGCGCACGGACCGGACGCGGTACCGCTCGAACTCCGGCATCGAGACGTGCGTGCCCTTCGTGAGCTTCGGGAAGGTGCGGATCAGCAGCGTCCGGCTGACGGGGCGGATCAGGCAGACGTCGAGCAGGCCGTCGTAGAGCGAGGCGCCGTGGGCGATGCGCAGACCTCCTCCGAACGAGGGGCCGTTGCCGATCGCGACGAGCATCGCGTCGGTCTCGACGGTCGAGTACTCCCCCGCGGCGTCGGTGAGCTCCAGCGTGAACGGGATCGGGGAGAACGCGCGCAGCTCGGCCACGATCGCGATGTTGTAGCGCATGTTGCCGCGGGGCCAGGTCATCGCGTTCGCCCGCTCGTTGACCTTCGAGTCGAAGCCGGAGGCCACGACCGTGGCGACGAGCCGGGACTCCCCCGCCCCGTCGACCCGGGCGAGGTCGATGCGACGAGGCGTGCTGCTCAGCAGGACGTCGAGGCACGCCTCGGCGTCGCGGTAGGGCAGCTCGAGGGCGCGCGCGAGGTCGTTGCCCGTCCCGGCCGGCAGCAGGCCGAGCGTGGCGTCGGCCTCGACCAGCAGGTCGAGGATCCCGTGGAGCGCGCCGTCCCCGCCCGTGACCACGACGGTGTCGGCCCCGCCGGCCAGCACGGCGGCCAGCGACGACCGCACCGAGACCACGTCGTCACCGGTGACGCGGTCGACCGTCCAGCCCGCCGACCGCAGTCGGCGCGTCGCCTGCTCGCCGATCGCCTCGCCGCGGTGCTTGCCCGACATCGGGTTCACGACCAGGGCCGCGTGCCTCACAGCGGCGACGCCTCGTCGTCGGGGACGTCCGGCTCGGCCTTCGCGCGGCGCCGGTCGGTGAGTCGTGCGATGACCTCCGAGACCAGGTAGAGCAGGGTCATCGGGATCGCGAGGAACAGCATCGTCAGCGGGTCGGTGCTCGGCGTCGCGACGGCGGAGAAGACGAAGATGGCGACCACGGTCCACGGGCGGGCGCGCACGAGCGCGCGTCCGCTGACGACGCCGAGCCGGTTCAGCATCACGACCGCGAGCGGGATCTCCGCGGCGACGCCGAACACGAGCATCATCCGGATGATGAAGTCGTAGTACTCCGCTCCGCTGACGAGGTTCTCGAAGCCGTCGGGCACGAAGCCGATCAGGACCAGGATGGCCTTCGGGAGGATCACGTAGGCGAGGGCGACCCCCGCGAGGAACAGCGGCACGCCGATGCCGGTGAGGATCAGCGCGCCGCGCCGCTCGTTGCGGTGCAGCGCCGGGAGCACGAACGCCCACATCTGCCAGATCCACACCGGGCTGGCGAGCACGATGCCGGCGACGAGGGCGATCTTGAGCTGGAACTGGAAGGCGCCGCCGATGCCGGTGATGACGAGGTTGGTGTCGATGCCCTGCGCCTCGAGGTCGGGCTCGATCTGCCGGTACGGCTCGGTCAGGAACGCGAGCAGCTCGGAGTAGAAGACGAAGCCCAGGACCGTCGCCGCCAGGATCGCGAGCACACCGCGGAAGATCCGGGTGCGCAGCTCACGCAGGTGCTCCATGAGCGGCATGGTGCCGCCGGGCGCCTGGCCGGCGCCCTTCCCGCGCCCCAAGGCGGATCAGTGCTTGTCGTCGGGACCGTCGACGCGCGTGATCTCGACCTGACGCGCACGCGGCGTCTCGTCGGCCTCGGGCTTCTCGGCCTCGCGGCGCTGGTCGTCGTCCTCGAGACCCTTGATCTCGGACTTGAAGATGCGGAGGGCGCGGCCGCTGCCTCGGGCGAGCTCGGGGAGCTTCGCGGCACCGAAGAACAGGAGCACGACCGCCAGGATCAGCAGGATCTCGGTCGGGCCGATATTTTTGAACATCACAGCTCCTCGGTTGCGGGCGTGAGCCCATCGTACGCCGCCAGGGCTGAGCGGGCGTGCTCCGTCACCTGTGCGCGTGCTGAGTCCGGTGCCAGGACCCGTACGGCACCGCCGGATCGCAGCGCCAGACGGCGCGCCCACGCCTCGTCGCTCGCCACCAGCGAGACGATCCAGGTCTCACCCGTGTCGTCGAGGATCTCGGCGTCGTAGTGCTCGACCACCCAGCGCGCGCCCGGCGCCACGGCGAGCTCGACACGCAGACCGCCGTCTCCGGCCGCGAAGAACCCGTCTCCGGCGGTGCGGGGCGCCACGGCACGGTTCTCGACGGGGACGTCCAGCACCTCCGCGCGCTCGATGCGGTCCAGGCGGAAGAACCTCTGGCCACCGGCCCGGTGGCACCAGGCGTCGAGGTACTCGTGTCCCTCGCGCACGAAGGTGGCGATCGGGTCGACCTGACGCGTCGTGATGGCGTCGCGGGAGGGAGTCGTGTAGACGATCTCGAGCCGGCGGCCCGCGCCCAGACCCTGGCGCACCGTCGTGAGGATGCTCTGGTCGACCGCCTCGAGCACCACGGCGACCGACTCGGGCGACTGCCCGCCGACGGCGGTCTGGAGCTTGCTGAGCGCGGAGTCGACGACCTCGACGTGCTCGCCGCTCGTGGCGTCACGCAGGGCCCGCAGGGCCACGATGAGCGCCGAGGCCTCCCCCGCGTTGATGCGCATGGGCCGGGTCATGAAGTCGGCGTTGGAGATGTAGATCCGGTCGTCGTCCTCGAACGCGAACAGGTCGATGTCGATCATCTCGCCGCCGAGCGAGCCGACGCCGGTCATCATGAGCTGCTCGACGTCCTTGCGGATGACGCGGGGCTTGACCCCGAACTCGCGCGCCACCTCGTCGACCGAGACGCCCTGCTTGCTCTGCAGGTAGGGCACGAGCGCGAGTCGACGCTGCACGTCGCGCGCTGAGGGCCTCACGCGTTCGCCTCGACGGAGGCGCGGAGCACGTCGACCGCCATGGCCCGTGCCTCCGGCGGTGACACCACGAGGACGTGCGGTGCGAAGGAGGCTGCGGTGCTGGCGAGCTCCCAGGTCGAGCGGTACCCGACGACGACCTCGTCCAGGTCGTCGTCCAGCTCGGTGACCGATAGCGCGTGGCGCCGGAGGGGCAGGGCGCGGTCGCGACGGACGTGCAGCACGGCCTCGCCCACCGGGTCGTTGACCGTGAAGGACGCGGCGAGGTCGCGCACCGAGGTGTCGGGCGGGACGGTGTAGGAGTCGGCCGGACCGGCCGGGGTCACGTCGCCCCGGATGCGGGAGACCCGGAACAGGCGCGGTTCGCCCCGGTCGACGTCGTGACCGCCGACGTACCAGCGGCCACGCCAGGAGAGCACGCCCCACGGCTGCAGGTGCCGCTGCACCGGGTCCTCGCCGGTGCGGCCGTACGGGAAGCGGATGGGCTGGTGCGCGCGGACGGCGTCCCAGACGGCGTCGAAGGCCGGCTCCCCCGCCGTGATGCGCGGCTGGGCGAGCGGGACGGCACTGGTGTCGATCGCGACGCCGGCGGCCTTCAGCTTGATCAACGCGTCACCCGACTGCCCCGCGAGCCCGGCGTGTTCCCATACCTGGGCGGCGAGACCGATCACGGCCGACTCCTCGGCCGTGAGCTCCAGGTCGGGCAGCTCGGCCGCGTCGCGCGGGATGCGGTAGCCCTGCATGTCCTCGTGGAGCGGGTCGAAGCTGCCGATCTCGAGCGGGATCCCGAGATCACGCAGCTCCCCCTTGTCGCGCTCGAACATCCGGTTGAACGCGTCGTCGCTGCTCGCCCGGTAGTCGTCGATGGCCGCGCGCACCTGCTCCTTGGTGAGGAACTGGCGGGTCGAGAGCAGCAGGAAGATGAGGTTCATCAACCGCTCGGACTTGCGCTCGGCCATGGCGACCTACCTCAGACGGTGTCGACGATGTCGATGACGAAGGTGAGCGAGTCGCCGGGAGCGATCAGGCCGCCGGCACCGCCACCGTCGCCGTACGCGCTGTCCGACGGGCAGGTCAGCACCACGCGGGAGCCGATCGTCTGGCCGGGCAGCTGCCCCGTCCAGCACGGGATGACGCCGGAGAGCGGGAACAGCGACGGCGACTCGCGCTCGAACGAGGAGTCGAAGACGGCACCCGAGGGGTAGATCTGGCCCACGTAGTTCGCGTAGACGAAGTCGTCGGCCTCGACCTCGGCACCGTCGCCCTTGACGACCGTGAAGACACCCAGGGCAGCGGGGCCGGTAGCGGCCGCACCGTCGACGCCGGTCACGGAGTCACCGTCGACGACGGGGGTCGGGATGCCGGCCGGCAGCTCCTCCTCGTCGCCCTCGGGCGCCGTGACGTCGGCGCTGACGTCGATCGAGTCGGTGATGTCGAAGTAGAAGATCAGCGTCTGGCCGGGCTCGTAGCCCACCTGCGCGGCGGCGTCGCCGAAGAAGTCGCCGGCCGTGATGCCGACGAGCACCTTCGAGCCGACCTTGGTGCCCTCGAGCGCCGAGATCATGGGCTCGGGCAGGCCGGGGGCCGTCTGCGGGGACTCCGCCTCGGAGGCCTCCACGTTCTGGAAGACGATCGCGGCCGCGGGTGCGCCGTTGGCGCCCTCGCCGAAGGAGGAGTCGACCGTCTCACCCGTCTCGCCGTCGGCGATGATGTAGTCGGCGCGGAAGTAGTCCTTCGCGTCGATCTCGGGGCCGTCGCCCTCGGACAGGACGGCCGTCTCCGGCTCCTCGACCTCGAGCGGCTCCTCGACGGTGATCTCGGGGACGTCGCCCTCGCTGACGGTCACGCCCGGGAGCGAGTCGTCGGCACCCCCGCCGAACGGCTTCCACACGAGGAGGGCGGCGATCACCGCCATGATCGCGACGGTCGAGACGGTCAGGACAAGGTTGCGGCGGGACACGGAGCTCCTCGGGGTGGACTTCTGGGGGGACGTGGTCGAGCTCGGCTCGGCCTTCATGCGGCGGGCCTCGAGAGCCGTCTCGAGCAGGTCGACGGCCTTCTCGTGGAAGTCGGCGACGACGTCGGCGTCGACCGTGGTCGAGAACAGCATGGTCCACGTGATGCGGTCGCGGATCGTGATGCCGACGGCTTCCTGGCCGTCACGCTCGAAGGTCGTGCTGGTGACCTTCTTCAGGTCGTCGTAGCTGATGGCGTGCGTCGTGAACACGTTGCGCTCGCCCTCGCGGGACCAGCACACCACCAGGCGGTCGCTCAGGAACGCGGCCAGGCCGTCCTCGGTCGAGACGGTCTTGCCGGGGTACGGCGTCGGCCGGTTCTCGGAGTCGACGCTGACCTGCACGGGCACGACGGAGACGACCCGGCCCTTCGCGCCCACGGCCGGAGCCAGGGACTGCTTGAGCATGGCGCCGTAGGACGCGGCCGGGAAGGCGCCGTCGCTCGAGGCGTCGTTGGCGCGGACCTCCCGCTGCAGATCGTCGAGCGTCGACATGCACGTCCTCGGCTTGGGGTCGGAGAAGAAGGGCGAACGACGCGTCGTGGACGGTCGACCGCGGACCACCCTAGCCAATCACCCGGCACACTCCGTACCGCAGCGCGTCACATGCCGTCGATGAGCCGTTGGACGCGGTCGTCCTCGGACTTGAAGGGGTCCTTGCAGAGCACGGTGCGCTGGGCCTGGTCGTTGAGCTTCAGGTGCACCCAGTCGACCGTGAAGTCGCGGCGGCGCTCCTGCGCCCGCTTGATGAACTCGCCCCGCAACCGAGCTCGCGTGGTCTGCGGTGGCACCGACTTGGCCCGGAAGACGTCGAGGTCGTTCGTGACCCGGGCGACGGCGCCCTTGCGCTCCAGGAGGTAGTAGAGACCGCGGTCGCGACGGATGTCGTGGTAGGCCAGGTCGAGCTGGGCCATGCGCGGGTCGCTCCAGCTCAGCTGGTTCTTCTCGCGGTACCGCTCCAGCAGCCGCAGCTTGATGACCCAGTCGATCTCGCGCTCCACGAGCGAGAGGTCCTCGGACTCGACGGCCTTGAGCGTGCGCTCCCACAGGTCCAGCGTGCGCTCGATGACGGGATCAGAGAGACCGTGACGATCGACGAACTCGCTGGCCTTGCCGAAGTACTCCGCCTGGATCTCCAGGGCCGAGAGCTCTCGACCGTTGGCCAGCTGCACCTTGCGGCGCCCCGTCATGTCGTGCGAGATCTCGCGGATGGCGCGGATGGGGTTGTCGAGCGTGAGGTCACGCATCGTGACCCCGGCCTCGATCATGCGCAGCACGAGCTCGGTCGTGGCGACCTTCAGCAGCGTCGTGGTCTCGCTCATGTTGGAGTCGCCCACGATGACGTGCAGCCGGCGGAAGCGCTCGGCGTCGGCGTGGGGCTCGTCGCGGGTGTTGATGATCGGCCGGGACCGGGTCGTGGCGCTCGAGACGCCCTCCCAGATGTGCTCGGCGCGCTGGCTCACCGAGTAGATCGTGCCGCGGCTGGTCTGCTGCACCTTGCCGGCGCCGCAGATGATCTGGCGCGAGACGAGGAACGGGATCAGGACGTCGGCCATCCGCGCGAACTCCCCGCCGCGGCCGACGAGGTAGTTCTCGTGGCAGCCGTAGGAGTTGCCCGCCGAGTCGGTGTTGTTCTTGAACAGGTAGATGTCACCCTCGATGCCGTCGTCGCGCAGCCGCTGCTGCGCGTCGAGCATCAGGCCTTCGAGGATGCGCTCCCCCGCCTTGTCGTGCGTGACGAGCTCGGCGACGTCGTCGCACTCCGGGGTGGCGTACTCGGGGTGGCTGCCGACGTCCAGGTACAGGCGCGAGCCGTTGCGCAGGAAGACGTTGCTGCTGCGACCCCAGGAGACGACGCGGCGGAAGAGGTAGCGCGCCACCTCGTCGGGCGACAACCGGCGCTGCCCCTTGAACGAGCAGGTGACCCCGTACTCGTTCTCGATGCCCATGATGCGCCGGTCCATGGTCGTCATCCCCCCAGGAGCTCGGCGACGGCGGCGTCGGAGAGCCGCTTGAACTTGCGCAGCTGGCTGCGGGTGCGGTCGAGCACCGCGACCTCGAGCGACTCGGCAGGGACGTCTCGCGGCGCCGTGTCGTCGTGGCCGAGGGCCGAACGCGCGAGAGTCAGGGCTCCGGCGAGGTCGAGGTCGGGCGTGTAGTGGTCGGTGAACCACTGCTCGACGGGCTCGGTGGTGCCGCCCATGACGCCCCACCCGCGCACGTCCGCGACGGAGCCGTCGTACGTGAGGCGGTAGACCTGGTCGCCGTCCGGCGTGTCGCCCAGCTCGGCGACGAAGAGCTCGACCTCGTACGGCTTCTCTCCGCCCGAGGAGAAGATCGTGCCGAGGGTCTGTGCGTAGGCGTTCGCGAGCCCGCGCCCCGTGACGTCGCGGCGGTCGTAGGAGTACCCCCGCAGGTCGGCCAGGCGGACGCCGGCGATGCGCAGGTTCTCGAACTCGTTGTACCGGCCCACGGCCGCGAAGCCGACGCGATCGTAGATCTCGCTGATCTTGTGGAGCGCACGCGACGGGTTCTCGGCGACGAACAGGATGCCGTCGGCGTAGCGGACGACCGCGACGGAGCGGCCCCGGGCGATGCCCTTGCGGGCGAAGTCCGCCCGGTCCTTCATGAGCTGCTCGGGCGAGACGTAGAAAGGCTGGGTCACGGCGGCGCTCCTCTTCTCAGATCAGGGGCGCGGACGGGCCGTCCGGCGCAGCGAGTCGGGCGGCCACGATCTCGTCGGCGATCGCCGCGGTCTCGTCCTGGCCGTAGGCGTGGAACCCGTGGGCGGTGATGACGGCGACCATCGGGAAGATGCGGCGCGCGAGGTCGGGTCCGCCGGTCGCGGAGTCGTCGTCGGCCGCGTCGTACAGCGCCTGCACGGCGGCCGTGACGGTCTCGCGCTCGGTCAGGTCGTCGCGGTACAGCTTCTTGAGCGAGCCGCGGGCGAACAACGAGCCGGAACCGACCGAGTGGAACGTGCGCTCCTCGTTGCGGTTGCCCGTGACGTCGAACGCGAAGATGCGGCCGACGCCGAGGTCGAGGTCGTAGGCCGCGAACAGGGGCACGACGGCCAGGCCCTGCATCGCCATGCCGAGGTTGCCGCGGATCAGGGTGGCCAGGCGGTTCGCCTTGCCGTCGGTCGACAGGACCGTGCCCTCGATCTTCTCGTAGTGCTCGAGCTCGACCTGGAACAAGCGGGTCATCTCGACGGCCAGACCGGCCGTGCCGGCGATGCCGACGCAGGAGAACTCGTCGGTCTGGAAGACCTTCTGGATGTCGCGCTGGGCGATGACGTTGCCCATCGTGGCGCGGCGGTCACCTGCCATGACGACGCCACCGGGGAAGGTGGCGGCCACGATCGTGGTGCCGTGCGTGACCCCCTCGAGGGCGCCGGTGTGCTCGGCACGGGCGCGCGGCAGCTGGTCAGGGGCGTGCGATGCGAGGAACTCCGTGAAGGAGGCCGAGCCTGCCGTGCGGAAGGCGTCGGGCAGCATCACTGCCCGCCCTTCTGCACGAAGCTGCGCACGAACTCCTCGGCGTTCTCCTCGAGCACGTCGTCGATCTCGTCGAGGATGGAATCCACGTCGTCGTCGAGCTTCGCCTTGGCCTCGGTGTCGACCGGTGCGGCCTCGACCTGCTCGTCGGCATCACGCGACGGACGGTTGCTCTTGTGCTGCTGCTCGGACATGTCTTCACCCTAGACCCAGAACGGTTGCGCCCGCGTGACGAACAGACGCGTCTAGCCGTTGCCGGTGAGCGCGCGGAACAGCTCGGTCGCGGTGGGGCCGGAGTCGAACAGGGCGCCGACGTGCTCCCGCGTGCCGCGCAGGGGCTCCATGGTGGGAACGCGCTGCAGCGAGGCGTAGCCGGGCAGGTCGAAGATGACCGAGTCCCAGGACGCGGCCGCGATGTCGTCCGAGAAGTGCTGCAGGCACTTGCCCCGGAACCAGGCACGGGTGTCCTCGGGCGGCTCGGTGATGGCCGCGGTGATCTCGGCCGGGTCGACCAGGCGCTTCATGCGGCCCGTGCGGACGAGCTGGTGGAAGAGGCCGCGCTCGGTGCGGACGTCGTGGTACTGCAGGTCGACCAGGTGCAGCTTCGCGTGGTCCCAGTCGAGCTGGTCGCGCTCGCGGTAGCGCTCGAGCAGCGCCAGCTTGGCGACCCAGTCGAGCTCGGTCGACAGGTCCATCGGGTCGCGCGCCAGCCGCGTGAGGACGTCCTCCCAGAGGTCGAGGACGTGGAGGGTCTGCTCGTCGGCGTCACCGGTGTCGTCCACGAGCCGGCGGGCGCGCTGCAGGTACTCCCCCTGAAGGTCGAGGGCCGTGACGGTGCGCCCGTCGGCCAGACGGACCGTCGTGCGCAGCGTGGGGTCGTAGGAGATCTCGTGCAGGGCGGCGACAGGCGTCTCGAGGGCGAGGTCGGTCACCGTGCGCCCTGCCTCGATCAGCGCCAGCACCAGCGACGCCGTGCCGTGCTTGAGGTAGATCGAGGTCTCGGAGCAGTTCGCGTCGCCGATGATGACGTGGAGCCGGCGGTACTTGCGGGCGTCGGCGTGCGGCTCGTCGCGGGTGTTGATGATGGGCCGCTTCAGCGTGGTCTCGAGCCCGACCGGCACCTCGAAGTAGTCGGCGCGCTGGCTGATCTGGAAGGCGTGCCTGCTGCCGTCCTGCTTCTGCCCGACCCGGCCGGCCCCGCACACGACCTGGCGGGAGGCGAAGAACGGCGTCAGGTGCGTCACGATCTGGTCGAACGGCACGGCCCGGTCCATCAGGTAGTTCTCGTGCGAGCCGTAGGAGGCGCCCTTGTTGTCGATGTTGTTCTTGTAGAGCACGACCGTGCCGTGGCCCGGGATCTGGCTGGCCAGCTCGGCCGCCGACCGCATGACCTCCTCGCCGGCCTTCTCCCAGATCACCAGGTCGCGCGGGCTCGTGACCTCGGGGCTGGAGTACTCCGGGTGCGCGTGGTCGACGTACAGGCGGGCGCCGTTGGTGAGGATGATGTTGGCGAGCCCGAGGTCCTCGTCGGTCAGCTGCGAGGGATCGGCGTCGGCGCGGCCGAGGTCGAAGCCCCGCGCGTCGCGCAGCGGGCTCTCCTCCTCGAAGTCCCAGCGGGCCCGGCGGGTCAGGTGGTTCGCCGAGGCGTAGGAGTTGACCACGTGCGTCGAGGTGACCATGGGATTGGCGTGGGGTTGACCCTGCACCGCGATGCCGTACTCGACCTCGCTGCCCTGGACCCGGCGGACCGTCATGACCTCACCCTAGGACCTTCCCGAAGTGGACCGAGTCGTCGTAGGCCGCGTAGAAGCCGAACGGCGTGATGTTCTCGTACCCGCTCGAGGAGTACAGCGCGATCGCCTCGGGCTGGGCGAGGCCGGTCTCCAGCACGAGGCGGGTGATGCCTGCCTCGCGGGCGGTGCGCTCGAGCTCGGCCAGCACCGTGCGGGCGTGACCCTGACGCGCGAACTGCGGTCGGACGAACATCCGCTTGATCTCGGCGTCGGCGTGGCCCAGGGGGCCGCCACGCCGCCATCCGCCCGACGCAGCCGGCACCCCGTCGACGTAGCCGATCACGAACAGCCCGTCGGGCGCGTCGAACTGCGCGGGGTCCATCGGCGAGATGTCACCCTCGCCGCCGTACCGCCGGCCGTACTCCGCCTGGACCTCGGCCGTCAGCAGCTGCGCGTCGTCACTCCCGTACGAGACGACGCGGATCTCCAGTGCCACCTACAGGTACTGGCCGGTGTTGGCGACGGTGTCGATGGAGCGGCCCGGCTCTCCGCCGGACTTGCCCGAGACGAGGGTGCGGATGAACACGATGCGCTCACCCTTCTTGCCCGAGATCCGCGCCCAGTCGTCGGGGTTGGTCGTGTTGGGCAGGTCCTCGTTCTCCTTGAACTCGTCGACGCACGCCTGGAGCAGGTGCTGCACCCGGATGCCGTGCTGCTGGGCCGAGAGGAGGTCCTTGATGGCCATCTTCTTGGCCCGGTCGACGATGTTCTGGATCATCGCGCCGGAGTTGAAGTCCTTGAAGTACAGGACCTCCTTGTCGCCGTTGGCGTACGTGACCTCGAGGAACTGGTTCTCCTCGGTCTCGGTGTACATCCGCTCGACGGTGCGCTGGATCATGCCGTGCACGGTGGCGTCGCGGTCGCCGCCGAACTCGGCGACGTCGTCGGCGTGCAGCGGCAGGCGCGAGGTCAGGTACTTGCTGAAGATGTCGCGGGCGGCCTCGGCGTCGGGGCGCTCGATCTTGATCTTCACGTCGAGACGGCCGGGGCGCAGGATCGCGGGGTCGATCATGTCCTCGCGGTTCGACGCACCGATGACCAGCACGTTCTCCAGGCCCTCGACACCGTCGATCTCGCTGAGCAGCTGCGGCACGATCGTGTTCTCGACGTCGCTCGAGACGCCGGAGCCGCGCGTGCGGAACAGGGAGTCCATCTCGTCGAAGAACACGATGACCGGGGTGCCCTCGCTGGCCTTCTCGCGGGCCCGCTGGAACACCAGACGGATGTGCCGCTCGGTCTCGCCGACGTACTTGTTGAGCAGCTCGGGGCCCTTGATGTTGAGGAAGAAGCTGCGCCCCTCCTGGCCCGTCTTCTCGGAGACCTTGCGGGCGAGCGAGGCCGCGACCGCCTTGGCGATCATGGTCTTGCCGCAGCCGGGCGGGCCGTACAGCAGGATGCCCTTCGGCGGCTTCAGCTCGTGCTCGACGAAGACCTCGGGGTGCAGGTACGGCAGCTCGACGGCGTCCTGGATGATCTCGACCTGGTTGCCGAGGCCGCCGATCGAGGTGTAGTCGACGTCGGGGACCTCTTCCAGCACGAGCTCCTCGACCTCGCTCTTGGGGATGCGCTCGTAGACGTACCCCGAGCGCGAGTCGAGCAGGAGCGAGTCGCCCGCGCGGATCCGCACGTCGGCGAGGCTGTGCGCGATGCGGACGATGCGCTCCTCGTCGGCGTTGCCGAGCACGAGGGCGCGCTCGCCGTCCGCCAGGATCTCCTTGAGCATGACGATGTCGCCGATGTTCTCGAACTCCAGCGCGGCGACGACGTTCATGGCCTCGTTGAGGATGACCTCCTGGCCACGCTGCAGCGCGTCGCGGTCGACCGCCGGGCTCACGTTGACGCGCATCTTGCGGCCGCCGGTGAACACGTCGACCGACTCGTCGTCGTTGAGCTGCAGGAACGTGCCGAAACCGGTCGGCGGCTGCGCCAGACGGTCGACCTCCTCCTTGAGCGTCACGATCTGGTCGCGCGCCTCGCGGAGCGTGCTCATGAGCCGCTCGTTCTGCGCCGAGGTGGCGGACAACTTGGCCTCGACCTCCCGGAGGCGCGCGTCGGTGGAGACGTCTCCGTCGGCGCGGCGACGGAGGTGCTCGACCTCCGCGCGCAGGTAGGCCAGCTCGGCCTCGGCTGCCGCCGATCCGGAGTTCATGGGGCGGGCATCGTCGTCGGACATGTGACACCTCCTGCTCGTGCGGTTGACACTACCCCGCGCAACGTTGCACCACAGTGTCGATCTCACACCGTGTGTGACGTTTCGATGACGCGGCCGGCGTCAGGCCTCGGGCAAGCCCGCCGGACGGGGCCCGGAGTAGTCGGGACCGTAGGCGCCAGGCGCGGGCCGGCGGGTCTTGGCGAGGGCGCGCTGGCCGTGGGCCATGCGACGTGCGGTGACGAGGTAGGCGGTGTGCGACCCGGCGCCGTGCGCGGGCCGGACGGCGAGGCCCTCCGCGTGCCACTCGCGCTCCAGGGTCTCCCAGGCGCGGGGCTCGGTGAACTCTCCGTGCTCGCGCAGCGTCTCGACGAACAGCGAGAGCTGCGTCGTGGTCGCGACGTAGGCGCACACGACGCCACCGGCCACGAGCCGTTCGGCGGCGAGCGGCACGCAGGTCCAGGGGTCGACCATGTCGAGGACCAGACGGTCGATCTCGGTCTCGGTCATGACCTCGCGCACGTCGCCGACCGTGAGCGTCCAGGCCGGGTGGTCCCCGATGATCTGGCCGACGTTCTTGCGGGCGACCTCGGCGAACTCCTCGCGGATCTCGTACGAGCCGACGCTGCCCTCGGTGCCCACGGCGCGCAGCAGCCAGGCCGTCAGGCTCCCTGAGCCGGCACCGGCCTCGACCACCCGCGCCCCCGGGTAGATGTCGGCCCACGTGACGATCTGGGCGGCGTCCTTCGGATAGATGATCGCGGCGCCGCGGGGCATCGAGACGACGTACTCCGAGAGCAGCGGGCGGAAGACCTGGTACTCGCCACCGAGCGAGGCCTCGATCACGACGCCCTCGGGGCGGCCCAGGATGTCGTCGTGGCGGAGCTGACCCTTCTTGGTCGAGAACTCCTTGCCCGCCACGAGCTGGATGTTGTGCTTGCGCCCCTTGGCGTCGTTCAGGCGCACCCACTCCCCCTCGGCGAAGGGGCCACGACGCATCCAGGTCGGGGTCGGCGCGGCGGGGTCGGGCGTGGTCATCGTCGGGCTCCTGCTCGGTACTGGCGGTTGACGGTGCGGGTGCGCAAGGTGCCGAGGACCTCGCCGTCACCGTCGACGACGGCGTAGGCATCGGCGGGCTCGTGGCTCATCGCGCGCAGCAGCTCGTCGCCGGTCAGGTCGACGTGCAGGCGTGGCCACTCGGGGTCGGGTCGGGTGGAGTCGTACATGCGGCGTGCCTGGAGCCGGTCGATGCGGGCCGCGCGGTCGGCGATGCGCAGCGCCTGGGAGGAGCCGGCCCACATGAACAGGCCCACCATGGCGCACAGCGCGAGGTCGAGCCACGCCGTGCGACCGCCCTGCAGCAGCAGCCAGGCGCCCAGCGCGAAGCTCGCCAGCGCGGCGAAGCGGCCGGTCCAGCCCGCCACGACGATGCCGGAACGCTCCCGGCCGGTGACGGCCCACGCGATCGCCCTCACGACGCGTCCGCCGTCCAGCGGGAGGGCCGGGAGCAGGTTGATGCCGGCCACCAGCAGGTTGATGAGGCCCAGCGTCATGACGATCTCGCCCGCCTGGCCGTCGCCGAGTGCCGCTCCCGCGGCCAGCCCGGCGCCACCGATCACCGCTGACGCGAGCGGTCCCGACGCCGCGGTCACGAGCTCCTCGCGGGCCGTCGCGCTGTCGGCCTCGAGCAGCGTCTCGCCGCCGAGCAGGTGCAGGGTGACCGAGTGGACCGGCAGGTCGTACCGGCGCGCCGCGGCGACGTGGGCGATCTCGTGCAGGAGCACCGACACGTAGAGCGAGAGCACGGCGAGCACCGCGACCAGCCACGGGTTCGAGAACCCTGCCGCGTCGAGCCGGGGGCCGAAGAGGCCGACCAGCACCAGACCCATCAGCACGGCGCCGGGACGGATGCGGATCGGCACGGACCACACGCGCCCGAGACGCAGCGATCCGGATGTCGACATGGCGTCAACCTATCGCGGCGACCGTGGCGGTTCGGGACCTTGTCGGACCCGCCGACTAGCGTGCAGGGCATGACCACCGGAACGGACCTCGGCGCCGCGCACGACGAGCCCGTCGTCGTGCGCCGCCGGCTCTCCCCCAGCCGGGCGTCCGACTTCCTCACCTGTCCGCTGCTGTTCCGGTACCGCACGATCGACCGCCTGCCCGAGCCGCCGTCACCCGTGGCCGCTCGCGGCACGCTCGTCCACGCCGTGCTCGAGGACCTCTTCGACCAGCCGGCCGAGCGACGCACGCCCGAGGTCGCCCAGTCGCTCGTGCCGGCCGCGTGGGAGCGGGTCGTCGCCGACGACGCGCGTCTGGTCGACCTGTTCACCGCGCCCGAGGCGGTCGACCCCGAGCGCGACGCATGGTTCGCCTCGGTCGACGCCCTCCTCGAGACGTACTTCCGCCTCGAGAACCCGCAGACGCTCGAGCCCGCCGAGCGCGAGGTCCGCGTCGAGGGCGCGGTCGACGACCGGCTCGTGCTGGCCGGCATCGTCGACCGCATCGACGTCGCACCCGACGGTCGCATCCGCATCGTCGACTACAAGAGCGGACGGTCCCCGGGCGAGCGCTACGAGGACAAGGCGCTGTTCCAGATGAAGTTCTACGCGCTGGTCGTCTGGCGCACGCGCGGCGTCATGCCGTCCCTGCTGCAGCTCATGTACCTCGGCGACGGCCAGGTGCTCCGGTACGTGCCCACCGAGCCCGACCTGCTGGCCACCGAGCGCAAGCTGCTCGCCATCTGGTCGGCCATCGACGCGGCCCTCGCGGCCGGCGACTTCCGTCCACGGCCCAGTGGGCTCTGCCGCTTCTGCGCCCACCGCGACCTGTGCCCCGAGGGCGGCGGTCAGGTGCTGCCGATGCCGACGACCCGCCTGGAACCGCTCGGCTAGAACAGCGCGGCGACCGACTCGGGCGTGAGCCCCTCGAGCGACGTCACGGATCGGCGCCGTGGGTGCGGGGCGACCGGCACCATGTGCGGCACCGCCAGCACGTGGCAGCCGGCCTCGGTGGCGGAGGTGGCCCCGGTCTCGGAGTCCTCGACCGCGACGCACGCTGCGGCGTCCACGCCCAGCGCCCGGGCGGCGGCGAGGTACGGCTCGGGGTGCGGCTTGCCGTGCGTCACCCGGTCACCGGTCACGACGGCAGCGAGCGGGAGCGTGGCGGCCAGCGGGTCGGCCATGACCGCGTACGACATCGTCACCAGGGCCTGCGGCACTTCGCGGTCGGCGAACGCCAGCACGAGCTCACGGGCACCGGGGCGCCACGGCGTGCCCTCGGCGAGCCCGCGCGAGACCCGCACCACGAGGAAGTCGACGATCTCCTCCGGCGTCATCGTGGTCTCGAAGTGCTGCTGCAGGATCCGGCCCGAGGTCAGCAGGTCCGAGCCCACGAGCTGCAGGGCGTCCTCGGCCGTCCACGATCCCCCGACCAGGGCGGCGAGCTCGTGCTCGGCAGCGATCCAGAGGGGCTCGGTGTCGACCAGGGTCCCGTCGAGGTCCCAGAGAACGGCAGCCGGCAGGCCTGAGGTGAACGCGTCGATGGCCACGCCTCGATCCTGTCAGAACGCCGAGAGCCCGCCGGGTCCGCCCCGTGGGGCGGTCGGCGGGCTCTCGCGCGAGCGGGAAGGACCCGTCAGCACTCCTCGAAGATGAAGTCGTCGATGTCGCCCAGGGCGTCCGACGCCTCGAGGAACTCGTCGCCGAAGGCCGCGTCCGGGTCGTCCTGGACCGTCGAGGCGAACGAGAGGATCAGCTCGATCGCGTCCGTGACGTCGGCGTCGTCGGTGCCCTCGAAGTCCTCGAGCACGGCGACGGCGTCGTCGAGCGTCGACTGGTCGTCGACGTCGGGGATGTAGTAGACGATGTCGAAGCCGGCGTCGGAGACGTCGTCGAGCGCGTCGCAGTCGATGTCGCCCGACGTGTCGTCGTCATCGGTGTCGTCGCTCGGCTCGTCGCTCGGGTCGTCGGTGGGATCGGTGTCCGAGGTGTCCTCGTCCGAACGGGTGTCGGAGTCGTCGTCCTTGGTCAGCGCCCAGACGCCCACGCCGATGCCGCTGCCCACGAGCAGGAACACGAGCACCGCGAGCGTGATCCAGAGGCCCTTCTTCGAGCCACCCGAACCACCCTGCGGGCCGCCCGGGGGCGGGAACCCGGCCGGGGCCTGGTTGTAGCCGCCGGGAGGCGGCAGCGCCGAGCCACCCGGCGGGGGCAGACCGGGACCACCGGGAGGCGGCGTCACGGGCGGGGCCTGCTGCGGCAGGACCGACGTCGGCTCGGCCGCGCCACCGCGCGACGCGATCGCGGACTGCACGTCCGGTCCGCCGTTCTCGCCGAGCCACGCCAGGAGGCTGTCGTAGGCGTTCGGGTTCGCGGCGATCAGGGGCCAGAGCTCGGGATCGTTCGTGAGCTCCTGCAGGCGTGCCGCGGGCGTGCCCGGGTTGCTCGCCTCAGCGCGCGTTTCGTCGGTGGCCATCGGTGGTTCCCCTCGAGAAGCAAGTAGTCGCAGTGTGAAACGAGATGAGCCTAGTGCAGTCACGCCCTCGGCGTGACCGGATGTCAGGGTGCGAGCAAGCACACATGCCACCGCCGCCGACCCGGGTGGATCGGCGGCGGCGGCGGACAGCCGGGTTCAGCACTCCTCGGCGACGTAGTCGACGATCTCGTACTCGGCATCGATGGCGTCGGACCAGGCCTCGCTGAAGACCGCGTCCGGGTCGTCCTGCAGCTCCTCGGCGTAGGCCAGGAGCACCTCGACGGCATCGGCGATGGTCGTGTCGTCGACGTCGGCGAACTCCTCGATCGTGGCGACCGCGTCCTCGAGGTCGGATTCGTCGTCGAGGTCCGGGTAGTAGAGCGTCAGGTCGCCGGCAGCGTCCTCGAGGTCGTCGAGCGTGTCGCAGTCGACCTCGGTGGTCGGCTCGTCGTCCTTGTCGTCCTTGTCGTCGTCCGTCGTCGTCGTGTCGTCCGAGTCCTTCTTCTCGTCGTCGGACGACGTGGTGGAGTCGTCGCCGCGGGTCAGCGCCCAGACGCCGGTGCCGATGCCGCCGGTGACGATCAGGAAGATCAGGACGCCGAGCGTGATCCACAGGCCCTTCTTCGAGCCGCCGGAACCCGACTGCGGAGCACCGGGAGCGGCGTAGCCGCTGGGCGCCTGTCCGTAGCCACCGGGCGGAGGCAGGCCGGGACCCTGCGGTGCGGGTGCCGCAGGCGGTGCAGCGGACGATGCGGCTGCGGCGCTGCCGCGGGACGCGATCGCGGACTGCACCTCCGGGCCGCCGTTCTCGCCGAGCCAGGCGACGAGCGAGTCGTAGGCGCTGGGGTTGGCGGCGATGAGCGGCCAGAGGTCGGGGTCGCCCGTCAGCTCCTGCAGGCGGGCGGGTGCCGTCTGCGGGTTCGAGGCTTCGTAGCGGGTCTCGTCGGTGGCCATCGTGGTTCCTCCCGATCGGGGTCCTGAGGTGGACCGGTGGTCGTGTCGTGCCGGGGTGGCGTGTTCGTGAACTCAGAGGAGCGGGGCACCGAGAATGTTCCCGGCATCACGCGTCCACACCACGGCGACTCGCCTCGAAACCTGGTCCTGCGTGGCACAATGAACCCGTTCGACCTCATTGCCCATGCGAGCCCGCTGCCGGCTGGAGGTTCCCCAGTCCACTCTCTGGATCCGAGGAATCGCATGACCGTGACCAGCACTCCCGTGACCCCGACCGACGAGTGGCGCCCCGACGCCACCGAGGCGTTGACGGCGCTGCTCTCCGAGCGGCTCGCGATCATCGACGGCGCCATGGGCACCGCGATCCAGCGTGATCGTCCCGACGAGGCCGGCTACCGCGGTGAGCGGTTCGCCGACTGGCCGTCCGACATCCAGGGCAACAACGACCTGCTGAGCATCACGCAGCCGCAGATCATCGGCGGCATCCACCGCGAGTACCTCGAGTCCGGCGCCGACATCCTCGAGACCAACACGTTCAACTGTCAGTGGATCTCGCTCGCCGACTACGGCATGGAGGACCTCGCCTACGAGCTCAACGTCACCTCGGCGCGCCTGGCCCGCGAGGCGTGCGACGAGTACACGGCTCGCGATCCCCAGAAGCCGCGCTACGTGGCCGGCGCGATCGGCCCCCTGAACCGCACGGGCTCGATCTCGCCCGACGTCAACGACCCAGCCGCCCGCAACATCACCTTCGACGAGATGGTCGACGCCTACGGCGAGCAGATCAGGGGCCTCGTCGACGGCGGTGTCGACCTCTTCCTGGTCGAGACGATCTTCGACACGCTGAACGCCAAGGCCGCGATCTTCGCGCTCGAGACCTTCTTCGAGCAGGCCGGCCGGCGCTGGCCCGTCGCGATCTCGGGCACCATCACCGACGCCTCCGGCCGCACGCTGACCGGCCAGGTCACCGAGGCGTTCTGGAACTCGGTCCGCCACGTGCGTCCGATCATGGTCGGGCTCAACTGCGCCCTCGGCGGGCGCGAGCTGCGGCCGTACATCGCCGAGCTGTCGCGCATCGCCGACTGCTTCGTGCACGCCTACCCGAACGCGGGCCTGCCCAACTCCTTCGGTGAGTACGACGAGGAGCCGCACACCACGGCCGAGATCCTCCGCGAGTTCGCCGAGGCCGGCATCATCAACGCCGCCGGCGGCTGCTGCGGCACCACGCCGGCCCACATCGCCGACATCGCCGGTGCGCTCGAGGGCGTCGCCCCGCGCGAGCGCACCGAGGTGCAGACCGCGATGCGCCTGTCGGGCCTGGAGCCGCTGAACATCACCGAGGACTCGCTCTTCGTCAACGTCGGCGAGCGCACCAACATCACCGGATCGGCCCGCTTCCGCAACCTCATCCGCGACGGCGACTACCCGACGGCCCTGTCGGTCGCGCGGCAGCAGGTCGAGAACGGCGCGCAGGTCATCGACATCAACATGGACGAGGGCATGATCGACGGCGTCGAGGCCATGCGGCGCTTCACCCGCCTCGTCAGCAGCGAGCCCGACATCTGCAAGGTCCCGATCATGGTCGACTCCTCGAAGTGGGAGGTCATCGAGGAGGGCCTGAAGAACGTCCAGGGCAAGTGCATCGTGAACTCGATCTCGCTGAAGGCCGGCGAGGAGGAGTTCGTCACCCAGGCGCGCCTGTGCCGCAAGTACGGTGCCGCGGTCGTCGTGATGGCCTTCGACGAGGAGGGCCAGGCCGACGACGTGGAACGCCGCAAGGAGATCTGCGGCCGCGCCTACCGGATCCTCACCGAGGAGGTCGGCTTCCCGCCCGAGGACATCATCTTCGACCCCAACATCTTCGCGGTGGCCACGGGCATCGAGGAGCACGCCACCTACGGCATCGACTTCATCGAGGGCACGCGCTGGATCAAGGAGAACCTGCCGGGCGTCAAGATCTCCGGCGGCGTCTCGAACGTGTCGTTCTCCTTCCGCGGCAACAACGCCGTGCGCGAGGCGATCCACGCGGTCTTCCTGTACCACGCGACGCGGGCCGGCATGGACATGGGAATCGTCAACGCCGGCGCCCTCGTGGTCTACGACGAGGTCGACGAGAAGCTCCGTGAGCGCATCGAGGACGTCATCCTCAACCGGCGCCCCGACGCGGCCGACCGTCTGCTCGAGATCGCCGGCGAGTACGTCGGCACGGGCGAGAAGGCCGAGGTCGCGGCCGCCGAGTGGCGTTCGCTGCCCGTCGGCGAGCGCATCACGCACGCCCTGGTCAAGGGCATCGACGAGTTCGCCGAGTCCGACACCGAGGAGCTCCGGCTCGAGATCGCCGCGCGCGGCGGCAAGCCGCTGGAGGTCATCGAGGGCCCGCTGATGGACGGCATGAACGTCGTCGGCGACCTGTTCGGCGCGGGCAAGATGTTCCTCCCGCAGGTCGTGAAGTCGGCGCGCGTCATGAAGAAGGCCGTCGCGCACCTCATCCCGTTCATCGAGGACGAGAAGAGTCCCGAGGACGCCGGCCGCAGCAACGGCAAGGTCGTCATGGCCACGGTCAAGGGCGACGTCCACGACATCGGCAAGAACATCGTCGGCGTGGTGCTGCAGTGCAACAACTACGACGTCATCGACCTCGGGGTCATGGTCCCGGCGCAGAAGATCCTCGACGCGGCCAAGGAGCACGACGCCGACGTCATCGGCCTGTCCGGGCTCATCACGCCCTCGCTCGACGAGATGGTCAACTTCGCTGCCGAGATGGAGCGACAGGGCTTCGACATCCCGCTGCTCGTCGGTGGCGCCACGACCTCGCGCGCCCACACGGCGGTCAAGGTCGACCAGAAGTACCACGGTCCCGTCGTCTGGGTGAAGGACGCGTCGCGCTCGGTTCCCGTCGTCGCGGCCCTGCTGTCCGACGACCAGCGTCCGGGCCTGCTCTCGGACCTGCAGACCGACTACGACTCGCTGCGCGAGCGTCACGCGGCGCGCTCCGACGCCAAGCCGCTGCTGTCGATCGAGAAGGCGCGCGCGAACCAGGTCGACATCGAGTGGGAGGGCTACGAGCCGCCCGTGCCGCCCGAGCTCGACGCCGACGGCGCGTTCGTGCGCACCTTCACCGACTACCCGCTGGCCGAGCTGCGTGAGTACATCGACTGGCAGCCGTTCTTCAACGCGTGGGAGATGAAGGGGCGCTTCCCCGACATCCTCAACAACCCCTCCACGGGCGAGACCGCGCGCAAGCTGTACGAGGACGCGCAGGAGATGCTCGACACGATGATCGAGGAGCAGTGGATCTCGGCCAGCGGCGTCGTGGGCCTGTTCCCGGCGAACCAGGTCGGTCACGACGACATCGAGGTGTACGCCGACGGCCACCGCGACGACGTGCGCACGACGCTGCACCACCTGCGACAGCAGACCGAGCACCGGGCCGGGGTGGCCCACAAGTCGCTGGCCGACTTCGTCGCTCCGAAGGAGACGGGCCTGCAGGACTACGTCGGCGCCTTCGCCGTCACGGCCGGTCTCGGCAGCTCCGAGAAGGTCAACGAGTTCAAGGCGGCCCTCGACGACTACAGCGCGATCTTGCTGGAGTCGCTGGCCGACCGCCTGGCCGAGGCCTTCGCCGAGCGGCTGCACGAGCGCGTCCGCAAGGAGTTCTGGGGCTACCAGCCCACCGAGGAGCTCGACAACGAGTCGCTGATCGCCGAGAAGTACGTCGGGATCCGGCCCGCACCCGGCTACCCCGCCTGCCCCGACCACACCGAGAAGGCGCTCCTGTGGGACCTGCTCGACGTCAAGGCGCAGACAGGCATCGAGCTCACCGACTCCATGGCCATGTGGCCGGGGGCCTCGGTCAGCGGCTGGTACTTCTCGCACCCGAAGTCGCAGTACACGGTCGTCGGCCGCATCGGGCGTGACCAGGTCACCGAGTACGCCGAGCGCAAGGGCTGGACGGTCGCCGAGGCGGAGCGCTGGCTCGCGCCGAACCTCGGGTACCGGACCGACGACGAGTGAGCGGTCCTAGGGTGGCCTCGTGACGTTCGACGACATCCCGCCGCTGCGCGACCCCTGGCTGCTGGCCGCCTTCGAGGGCTGGAACGACGCCGCCGACGCGGCCTCGGGCACGGTGGCCCACCTGGTCGACGAGTGGGACGCGGAGGTGCTGGTCGAGCTCGACCCGGAGGAGTACTACGACTTCCAGGTCAACCGACCCGTGCTGCGCCGCGACGAGGACGACAACGGTGTCCTCGTGTGGCCGACGCCGACGATCTACGTCGCCCGGCCGCGCGGCGCCGAGCGAGACGTCCTGCTGCTGCGCGCCAGCGAGCCCAACTACAAGTGGCGGGGGTTCTGCAGCACGATCCTCGGCATCGCCTCGCTGGCCGGGGTCTCCGAGGTCATCACGCTGGGTGCCCTGCTGGCCGACACGCCGCACACCCGCCCCGTGCCCGTCAGCGGCTCGAGCAACGGGATGTCGGCGCGCGTGGTCCCGGGGGTGGAGTCCTCGCACTACAGCGGCCCGGTCGGCATCAACTCGGTGCTGAACGAGGAGGCCACGAAGCTCGGTCTCTCGACCGTGTCGCTCTGGGCCGCCGTGCCGCACTACCTGGCCGAGCCGCCGTGCCCCAAGGCCACGCTCGCGCTGCTCGGCGCGGTCGAGGACGTCCTCTCGATCCCGCTCCCCCAGGGCGTGCTCGACGAGCTCAGCGACGCGTGGCAGCGCGGCGCCGAGGAGGTCATGGAGGACGACGAGGAGATCGCCGAGTACGTCAAGGCACTCGAGTCCGAGCGCGACACGAGCGACCTGCCCGAGGCCTCCGGCGACGCGATCGCCCGCGAGTTCGAGCGCTACCTCCGCCGTCGCCAGACGGGCGACGACCGCTAGCTACAGCTCGACGCCGAGCAGCGCGTCGATCGCCGTGCGCACCTGCTGGGGCGCCTCGGCGTCGTCCCCGGACTCCCCCGCCCACGCGTCGACGGCAGCGAGCGCGGCCGGGGCGTCCAGGTCGTCCGCCAGCGCTGCACGCACCGCATCGATGACGAGCGCCGCAGGTGCCGTGGAGTCGCGGGATGCCGCTGCTCGCCACGCCGCGAGACGTTCCTCGGCCGCGGTGATCTCCGGGCCGAACCACTCCCAGTCGCTGCGGTAGTGGTGGGCGAGCAGGGCCAGCCGGATCGCCATGGGGTCGTGACCGTCGGCGCGGAGCCGCGACACGAGCACGAGGTTGCCCTTGGACTTGCTCATCTTCTCGCCCTCGTAGCCGACCATGCCGGCGTGCACGTAGGCACGGGCGAACGGTGCGCCGGTCGCGACGGCGGCCTCGGAGGCCGACATCTCGTGGTGCGGGAAGACCAGGTCCGAGCCACCGCCCTGCACGTCGAAGCTCGTGCCGAGGTGGGCCAGCGCGATCGCGGCGCACTCGATGTGCCACCCCGGGCGGCCGCGTCCGAGTCGCGTGTCCCAGGCGGGCTCGCCCGGACGCTCCGCCTGCCACAGCAGGCAGTCGAGCGGGTCGCGCTTGCCGGCGCGCTCGGGATCGCCTCCGCGCTCGCCGAAGATCCGGCGCATGGTCTCGTCGTCCCAGCCCGAGACCGATCCGAAGGCCGCGTCGGCGTGCACGTCGAAGTACAGGTCGTCGTCGACCGCGTACACCGCGCCGGCCTTCTCGAGGCGTCCGACGAGCTCGACGACGAGGTCGATCGACTCGACGGCGCCGATGTAGTGGCGGGGCGGAAGGATGCGCAGGGCCGTCATGTCCTCGCGGAACAGCTGCGTCTCGCGCTCGGCGAGCTCGACCCAGTCGATGCCGGTGGCGGTCGCGCGCTCCAGGAGCGGGTCGTCGACGTCGGTCACGTTCTGCGTGTAGACCACGTCGCGACCCTGGTCGCGCCAGACGCGCTGCAGCAGGTCGAAGGTCAGGTACGTGGCCGCGTGGCCCAGGTGCGTGGCGTCGTACGGGGTGATCCCGCAGACGTAGAGGCGGGCCTCGCCCTCGCCGTCGAGCGGCCGCAGCGACTCGTGGGCGGTGTCGTGCACGACGGGCGCGGGCCCGGTTCCGAGTCCTTCGGAGGCCAGGGACGGCACCACGGGACCCGACCAGCTGCGCATGGGTGGAGCCTATCGGCCGCGCTTTCCCGGCGGTGCGACGCCCGTCCGGTTCGATCGCTGGCACGATGTCCTCGTGATCATCGACTGCGCGGTGTACCGCGACGGGGCCCGGGAGGACACCGGCCAGCACAGCGACGACCTGGTCGCGGCGCTCGCCGGCCTCGGTGAGGACGACTTCCTCTGGATCGGCATGAACAACCCGACGGTCGACGAGATGCACCGCATCGGTAAGGTCCTGGGTCTGCACCCGCTGGCGGTCGAGGACGCGCTGGAGGCCCACCAGCGGCCCAAGATCGAGCGGTACCGCGACCACCTGATCATGTCGATGCGGATGGTCTCGTACAGCGACGACGACATCCAGACGCACGAGGTCAACCTGTTCCTCGGAGCCAACTACCTGCTCACCGTGCGCCACGGCGGGCCGTCGCTCGTCGAGGGACGCCGGAGGGCCGAGCGCCGCAACGAGGCCCTCTCGCACGGCCCCACGGCCGCGCTGTACGCCGTGGTCGACACGATCGTGGACCGCTACGAGCAGGTCGCCTCGGAGCTGGAGGTCGACGTCGAGGAGGTCGAGTCGTCGGTGTTCTCCGCCGAGCTGACGAGCGACTCGACCCGGATCTACCGGCTCAAGCGTGAGGCGCTGGAGTTCCGCCGCGCCGTGGTGCCGCTGAAGGAGCCGGTCGTGCGGTTCTCCGAGACGGCCGAGCCGGCCGAGGCGCGTCCGTACTTCCGCGACATCGCCGACCACCTGGGCCGCGCGGCGGAGGCGATCGACACGATCGACCACCTGCTCGACAACGCCCTCACGGCGCACCTGGCACAGCTGAGCGTCCAGCAGAACGCCGACATGCGCAAGCTCGCCGCCGGCGCCACGATCTTCGCCATCCCGACCGCCATCGCCGGCGTCTACGGCATGAACTTCGAGCACATGCCGGAGCTCTCCTGGACGGCCGGCTACCCGCTGTGCCTCGCCCTGATGGGCGGTCTCTGCCTCTACACCTACCGCCGCTTCAAGAAGTCCGGCTGGCTCTAACTACCGCTCGCGAGAGACTTTGTTACCCCTCGCGAGCGAGCTTGTTGGTGGACAGGAGACAACAAAGTCTCTCGTGACCACCAACAAAGTCTCTCGCGAGCGGTCATTAGCCGCTGATGGCGATGTCGGCGGTGATCGCGCCGGTGCCGAGCAGGATCAGGACGATCGAGCCGAGGACGATGCGGTAGGCCACGAACGGGGCGTACGAGCGCGTGCTGACGTAGCGCAGCAGCCAGTGGATGACCGCGATGCCCACGACGAAGGCCACCACCGTGCCGAGGATCGTCGGCCCCCAGCCGTACGTGTTGTCGCCGCCGGGGATGTCCTTGAGCTTGTAGACACCGGCACCCACGACCGCCGGGATCGCGAGCAGGAACGCGTAGCGCGTCGCCGCCGCCCGCTCGTAGCCGAGGAAGAGCCCCATGCTGATCGTGGCGCCCGAGCGCGACACGCCCGGGACGACCGCCGCGGCCTGTGCCAGACCGAGCATCACCGCGTGCCCCCACGTGAGCTCCTCGATCGGCTTGGCGTTGCGGCCGACCCGCTCCGCCACGCCGAGCACGATGCCCAGGGCGATCAGCATCGTGCCGATGACCCAGAGGTTGCGGAACTCGCTGTCGATGAGGTCCTCGAGCACCAGGCCGATCACGACGATCGGCAGCGACCCGATGATGACGAACCAGCCCATCGACCACTCCGGGGCCTGTCGCGCCTCGCGGGAGAACACGCCGCGCACCCACCCGGAGCCGATCGTCCAGATGTCGCGCCAGAAGTACAGGACCACCGCGATCTCGGTGCCGATCTGCACGACGGCGGTGTACGCGGCGCCCGGATCGGACCAACCGAAGAACTTGGGGAAGATGGCCAGGTGCGCGCTGCTGGAGATCGGAAGGAACTCCGTCAGACCCTGCAACAGACCGAGCACGAGCGACTGGAGGAAATCCACGTCCGCGAGCCTACCGGCCCTGCTACCAGGTGCTGACTAGCCTGTGCGCATGCAGCAGCGTCGGGTCGGCCACTCGGGCCTCCGGGTCTCCCGTCTGGCGCTCGGCACGATGACGTGGGGCTCACAGGTCGACCAGTACACGGCGACCGAGCTCCTCGACGGCTTCCTGGACGCGGGCGGCACCCTGATCGACACCGCTCCCGTGTACGGCGACGGCAAGGGCGAGCAGGTCCTCGGGGCGGCGCTGGCCGACCGCGGCGTCCGCGACCGCGTGCTGCTCGCCGGGAAGTGCGGCCTCGGTCCCGGCACCGACGGCGCCGTCGTCGACGCCTCCCGCGGCACGGTGCTGGCCCAGCTCGACCAGTCCCTGCGCGACCTGGGCACCGACCACCTCGACCTGTGGCAGGTGCACCGCTGGGACGACTCGACCCCGCTCGACGAGACCCTCGCGGCCCTCGAGCACGCGGTCGACTCCGGGCGGGCGCGCTACGTCGGGCTCTCGAACTTCTCGGCCTGGCAGACGGCGCTCGCGCACGAACGTCTCGCCGGCCGCCCGTCCGCACACCGGCTCGTCAGCACCCAGGTCGAGTACTCCCTGCTGCGCCGCTCCCCCGAGACCGGCCTGGTCGACGCCCTCGACCACCTGGGGCTGGGTCTCCTGGCGTGGTCGCCGCTCGGTCGCGGGGTCCTGACCGGGAAGTACCGGCGCGGCACGCCCGCCGACTCCCGCGGTGCCGACGACGGCTGGGGACGCTGGCTCACCGAGTACCTGCAGCCCGGCCCGAGCGCGGTCGTCGAGGCCGTCGCCCGCGCCGCCGAGGGGCTCGGACACACGCCGGCCCAGGTCGCGCTGGCCTGGGTCCGCGACCGTCCGACCGTCGCGTCGGCGGTCGTCGGTGCCCGCACGACCGCTCAGCTCACCGAGCTGCTCGCGGCCGAGTCGGTCGCCCTTCCACCCGAGATCATCCTGGCGCTCGACGACGTGTCGGCGAGCCAGGTCTGAAGGAGGACACCATGGTCGAGTACGAGTTCTGGGACCTGACGATCTCGCGCACCAAGTCGCGCTCGGCGGTGTGCCACATGCTGACCCAGGCGGCCGAGTACCAGGGCTGGGAGCTCCACCGGCTGCACAAGGACCGCACGGGTCAACGCACGGTGCGCCTGCGCCGCAAGATCATCCGGATGCGACCGACGTACGTGTGAGTCGGCGTCAGGCGATGTCGAGGAAGTCGTCGAGCACGCGGCAGCCGAACTCCAGCGCGTCGACCGGCACCCGCTCGTCGACACCGTGGAACAGCGCCGTGAAGTCGAGGTCGGCCGGCAGGCGCAGGGGCGCGAAGCCGTAGGACGTGATGCCGGCGAGGCTCCACGCCTTCGCGTCGGTGCCGCCCGACATCACGAACGGCGCGATGTGCGCGCCGGTGTCGTTCTTGTGCAGGGCCACCGTCATGGCGTCGACCAGGTCGCCCTCGAGCGGGTACTCCAGCGCGATGTCGGTGATGTGCGGCTCGACGAGCACCTTGCTGCCGACGACGTCCTGCACGGCCGGCAGGAAGGTGTCGGCGTGCCCCGGCAGGTAGCGGCCGTCGACGTAGGCGACCGCCTCCCCGGGGATGACGTTGTGCTTGTAGCCGGCCTCGAGCATGGTCGGGTTGGTCGAGTTGCGCACCCCGGCCCCGAGCATGCGCACCGCCGGCCCGAAGTGGGCGAGGATCTCGTCGGGATCGGTGCTCGTCTCCCCCGTCAGCTCGCGGACCTTGGCGAACAGGGCCTGCATCGAGGGTCCGGGCTCGGCGGGCCACTCGTGCTCGCCCAGCGCGACCAGGGCGCGGGAGAGGTGGACGAGGGCGTTGTCGGGAGCCTTCATCGAGCCGTGCCCGGCGGTGCCCTTGGCCGTCAGACGCATCCAGGAGATGCCCTTCTCGCCGGTCTCGATCAGGTACAGGCGCTGACCACCGATCTCGGTCGAGAACCCGCCGACCTCGCCGATCGCCTCGGTGCAGCCCTCCAGGACGTCGGGGCGGTGCCGCGCCAGCCACTGGGCGCCGAGCACGCCTCCGGCCTCCTCGTCGGCGGTGAAGATGAGGGTGATCGGTCGGTCGGGGATGCGACCGCTGCGCTGGCGGTCGCGCACGACGGCCAGCGTGATCGCGTCGAAGTCCTTCATGTCGACCGCTCCCCGGCCGAACAGGTAGCCGTCGACGACCTCGGCTGCGAAGGGGTCGACCTGCCAGTCCGCGGCCTGCGCCGGCACGACGTCGAGGTGGCCGTGGATCAGCAGACCGGGACGCGGGGAGTCCTGGTTGCCCCAGCGGGCGACGACACTCGCCCGGCCGGCGGTGGACTCGATGATCTCGGACTCGATGCCGACCTCGTCGAGCAGCGCCGCGACGTGCTCGGCGGCCTTGCGCTCGCCCGGCCCGGAGTCGTCACCGAAGTTGGACGTGTCGATGCGGATCAGGTCGCGGCAGATCTCCAGGACCTCGGACTCGGCAGACGCGGACATACGTCGATCGTACGCACGACCTGGCGGGAACGCTCAGCCCAGGACCTCGTCCAGGACGCGTGAGAAGAGCACCTCGGCCGATCGCCGCTCGAGGCCCGCGAACACCCGGGGAACGCCGCGCACGTGAGCCAGCTCGCGCCACGTGACGCGGCTGCCGGAGGGGATCTCCTCGACCACGATCTCGGCCCAGCCGGTCACGACCTTGCCCTCCTTGACGAGGCGGCAGCGCCACGGCGGATCGGACTCGACGACGCGCATCGGGTCGTCAAAGCCCAGCCGGCCGACCCCCGTCCGGGCGACGAACCCGTCGGCGGTCCGGGTGATGCGGGTCAAGGGCACCGCACGCGCATGACGCGGCCAGTCGGTCACCCGCGCCCACGCCTCGGCGGGCGACAGGGGCACCTCACGCACGATCTCGATTCCGTCCACGGCACGATGGTAGGCAGCGGCAGCGATGTGCGCCGCGCGGAAAGGACCTCATGAGCACCCCACCGTCCGGCCTCGACACCCCGGTCGCGCCCGCGTTCGCCAGCGTCGACGACGTCGTGACCCGTCTGGCCGAGGTCGGCTACCTCGCCTCCGAGGCCGTCGCCACGACCGTGTTCCTGGCTGACCAGCTCGGCAAGCCCCTGCTCGTCGAGGGCCCGGCCGGCGTCGGCAAGACCGAGCTCTCGCGCGCCGTGGCGGCAGCGACGGGCTCGGAGCTGATCCGCCTGCAGTGCTACGAGGGCGTCGACGAGGCCCGGGCCCTGTACGAGTGGAACCACGCGAAGCAGCTGCTGCGCATCACCGCCGGCCGCGAGGAGTCGTGGGACGAGGCGCGCTCCGACATCTTCAGCGAGGAGTTCCTCCTCCCCCGGCCGCTCCTGCGCGCCATCCGCAACGAGGGACCCACGGTCCTGCTGATCGACGAGACCGACAAGGCCGACGTCGAGATCGAGGGCCTGCTGCTCGAGGTGCTCGGCGACTTCCAGGTCACGGTGCCGGAGCTCGGCACGATCACGGCGGTGCAGCGCCCGTTCGTCGTCCTGACGTCGAACGCGACCCGCGAGCTCTCCGAGGCGCTGCGTCGTCGCTGCCTGTTCCTGTACGTCGACTTCCCCGAGACCGAGCTCGAGCAGCGGATCGTGCGGCTCAAGGTGCCCGAGCTGGACGAGGTGCTCGCGACCTCGCTCGTGCGGGTCGTGGAGGCCCTGCGCAACCTGGGCCTGCGCAAGGCGCCGTCGATCGCCGAGACCATCGACTGGGCACGCACCCTCGTCGCCCTGGGCGCCACGTCGCTCGACGCCCAGGTCGTCAGCGACAGCCTCGGCGTCATCCTCAAGCACACCGACGACATCGCGAAGGCGCGCACGAAGCTCGACCTCCCGTCGATCCTGGTATGACCACCGACCAGGCCCCGCAGGACCTGGCCCAGCGCCTGGTCGAGTTCGTCGACGCCCTGCGGGGCAAGGGCATCCCCGCGGGGACGAGCGAGACGGTCGACGCCGCGGCGGTCATGGCAGCCCTGGGCTTCGAGGACCGTCGGCGGCTCCGCGAGGGCCTCGCGAGCGCGCTCGTCCGTCGTGGCGGGCAGCGGGACGTCTTCGACATGACCTTCGACCTCTACTTCCCCGCCGGCGTGGGTCTCGGTGCCTCGGCGACCGAGATCGACGCGGAGTCGGTCGAGGACCTGCGCGACCTGCTGCTGATGGCGATCGCCGAGGGTGACACGCGGATGATGCAGCAGCTCGCGGAGCTGGCCGTGGAGACCCTCGGCAACGTCGCCACGGCTGGGAGCAGCGCCGGCGGATGGTCGGCCTACCAGACGCTCGACCGCCTCAACCCGCGCACGCTGACCGCGGCCGCGGAGGCCATGCGCAGCGAGCAGCGCGGCAACGGACAAGGGGCGGGCCAGGGCGGCGGTCAGGGCGGCGGGTCCGGCACCGGCGGCTCCTCGGCCGGGCTGATGGGGGGTGACGTCGCCGACTCGCTCACCCGCGACGAGGTACGCCGCATGATCGACCTGTTCCGCACGATGGTCGAGGCCGAGGCCCGTCGACGCACCGCGGAGGTCCGAGGCCGCGAGCTCGTCACCCAGCACGCCGTGCGCAAGACCTCCGGGCAGATCGACTTCCTCTCGGCCAACGCGCAGCAGCTCGAGGAGCTGCGCCAGGCCGTCCAGCCGCTGGCCCGCAAGCTGGCCACCCGGCTCTCCGCCCGCCGTCGTCGCTCGCGCCGAGGCCGCATCGACATCCGGCGGACGATGCGCCGCGCCATGGGTACCGGCGGGGTGCCGATGCGCCCCGTCCACGCTCCCCCGCACCGCACCCGCCCCGAGCTCGTGCTGCTGTGCGACGTCTCCGGCTCGGTCGCCGGGTTCTCCGGCTTCACGATGCTGCTGGTCCAGGCCCTGCGGGAGCAGTTCAGCAAGGTCCGCGTGTTCGCCTTCGTGAACACCGTCGACGAGGTCACCGACATCGTCCGCGAGGGCGGCGAGGTCCGCCGGCGCATCTCCGAGGAGGCGCGCATCACCAAGTGGCACACCAGCAGCGACTACGGCGAGTCGTTCCTGGACTTCGTGGCCGACCACCTCGACGCCGTGGGTCCCCGCACCTCCGTGCTGGTCCTCGGTGACGCCCGCAACAACAACCAGGCCCTGCGGCTCGAGGCGCTGCACGAGATCGCCCAGCGCTCCAAGCGGTGCTTCTGGCTCAACCCCGAGCACTCCGGCTCGTGGGGCCTCGGCGACTCGGTCGCGCCGGAGTACGCCGAGGTCGTGGAGATGCACGAGTGCCGCACGATCTCGCAGCTCGAGCGATTCATCTCCCGCCTGCTCCCCGTATGACCCGCGACTGATCCCGGATCGACCTAGCATGACGTCGTGGATGACATCTGGGACGTGAAGGGTCCACGTCTGGAGTTCGAGACCCTGCTGGCGCAGATGGTCTCGCGCGCCGAGGAGATGATGGTCTCCCAGTCACGCCTGCGCGACCTGATCCGGGTCAACCACGCCATCACGAGCGACCTCGACCTCGACTCCGTGCTGCGACGCATCGTGGAGATGGCGACCGAGCTGATCGACGCCGAGTTCGCCGGGATGGGAGTCCTCGGCGACGACCGCCGCATCGAGAAGTTCATCCACTCGGGCATCGACGCCGAGACCGAGGCGGCGATCGGGCGCCAGCCCGAGGGCAAGGGACTGCTGGGCGCGATCATCGACGCGGCCAGACCGGTCAGCCTGACCGCCCTGGGCGACGACCCCCGCTCGGTCGGCTTCCCTGCGGGACACCCGCCGATGGAGAGCTTCCTCGGGGCCCAGATCCGCGTGCGCGACGAGATCTACGGCAACCTCTACCTCGCCAACAGTCGCAGCGGCACCTTCTCGCCCGACGACGTCGAGCTGGCCGAGGCGCTCGCCGCCACGGCCGGCATCGCGATCGAGAACGCTCGCCAGTTCGACGAGTCGGTCCGGCGCGAGCGCTGGTCGCGTGAGCTGGCCGAGGCGGCGCGTGGCGTCATGATGGACGACGAGGGCGAGCACATCCCTCAGCTGCTCAAGCGCGTGCGGGGCGTCCTGGAGGCCGAGATGGCCGTGGTCTGCACGATCGACCCGGTCGCTGACGAGCTCGTCGTGGAAGAAGAGGTCGGCGACCACACCCCGGCCCTGGCCCACGCCCGCATCAGGGCCGTCGACAAGAGCTTCGCCCCGTGCCTGGACGGCGACGCCGTCGTCCTGAACCGGGTCCGGCTCGTCCTGGACAACGCGGAGGCCGAGGAGCCGACGCTTGCCAACCTCGTCGTGGTCCCGTTCGCGAAGTCGACCGGTCAGCGCACCGTCCTGTGCGTGGCGAACCTCGAGGCCGGAGCGGTGTTCGGCGACCGCGACGTGCAGGTCGTGCAGTCCTTCACCAGCCACCTGGGCGTGATCATGGACCGTGCCGAGGTGCGGCGCACCCGCCAGCGCGTGGTCATGCTCGAGGACCGCAACCGCATCGCTCGCGACCTGCACGACCACGTGATCCAGCGGCTCTTCGCCACCGGTCTCAGCCTCCAGGCCACCGCGTCCCAGGTCGACGGTCCCGCCGGCGGTCGGCTGTCGGACCTCGTGCACGAGATCGACGGCGCCATCACCCAGATCCGACAGAGCATCTTCGCGCTGAACCACGACTCGGAACGCTCGGGCTCGACCCCGCGGTCGCGCATCGTCTCGATCGTCGAGCGGCTCGGTGAGCACCTGGCGCGGCGCCCCACGATCGTCTTCGCCGGTCCGATCGACCTGCTGACCGACGACGAGCTCTCGCACGACGTCGAGGCCGTCATCAGCGAGGCGCTCACCAACGCGGTCCGGCACGCCGAGGCCCGCTCGATCGACATCGAGGTCGCGGTCAGCGAGGGCAGCATCTCGGTGTCGGTCACCGACGACGGCGTCGGCCCCGGCCCCATGTCGCGCCGCAGCGGCCTGTCGAACCTCGAGATGCGCGCGCGGAAGCACGACGGCGAGTTCAGCATCGTGGCACGGCCCGAGGGTGGCACGGCTCTGTCGTGGTCGGGTCGCATCGGGTCACCGCCGGCGGCACGTCCGCCCCGCGCAGCTGGAGGAGCAGGCCGATGAACGCTCGACGCAGTGGTGGCGTCCTCGCCGTGGTCGTCCTGGCGGCCCTCGTCGTCGCCCCCGTGAGCGCCGACCTGACGGACGACGACGACGCCACTGCACGCTCGGAGACCTGGGACAGCACCACGCCGGAGACCGGGCTCGTCACGGCGCCGGACCCCGGCTCGCCCGCGCCCGCACCCGCGGATCCGCTCGCGCTGGACCTGACGGAGCCGGTGCGCGGGGCCGAGGCCGTGGAGCGCCTGGGCGACGACATCGCCGACCTCGCGGCCGCCCGAGGCCTCTCGGTCGAGGACATGACGGCGGCGTTCGACGACCCGACCCTGGGCGTCACTCCCGACGGCACGCTCTTCTACGCCGAGGAGTCCGAGGGGCACGAGGCTCACGACGAGGCCGCAGCCACCGCCACGGAGCCCGCCGTGGCGCTCGCACCCGTCGCGCCGCTCGACCAGACCTTCACGCTGCACAGCAAGGCCGGATCGTCCCGCACCATCTACCTGGACTTCGACGGCCACACGGTCAGCGGCACGCAGTGGAACACGCAGTTCGGCGTCCCGGCGCAGTTCCACATCGGCTACTCGCTCGACGGCGACTACGCCACGTTCAACGACGAGGAGCGCCGGTTCGTCCAGGAGGTCTGGCAGCACGTCGCCGAGGACTACGCCGCCTTCGACGTCGACGTGACGACGCAGGACCCGGGCACGGCCGCACTCGTGCGGAGCAGCCAGAGCGACCAGGCGTACGGCACCCGGGCCCTGGTCACGAACAGTCCCCAGTTCCCGGCCGAGTGTGGCAGCGGCTGCGCGGGCATCGCCTTCGTCGGCACCGCGAACCAGACCACCGAGCGCTACCACCCCGCGTGGATCAAGGGGAACGTCAACAGCCGCACGCCGGCGTCGATGGCCCTGGTCATCAGCCACGAGGTGGGACACACCTTCGGTCTGGGGCACGCGGGAGCGACCTCCTCGGCCTACTACGGCGGCCACGACAACTGGGGCCCGATCATGGGAGCCCCGTACGGGCGCGCCGTGACGCAGTGGACCGACCACAGCTACACGGGTGCCACGCGCTCGACCAACCAGGCGAGCGACGACATCACGACCTTCGCGTCGTTCGGGCTGTCGCCCCGCGCCGACGAGGCTCCCGGCAGCGTGACGAACGCCCCGGGCCTCACGGGCCCGACGGTGCAGGGATTCATCTCGACCCGGGCGGATGCCGACACCTATGCGATCGGGTCGTGCGAGGGCCGGCTCGTGGTCGAGGCCCGCTCGACCTGGTCGGGCGGCAACCTCGACATCGGTCTCGAGCTGCTCGCGTCCAACGGCACGACGCTCACCAGCGCCAACCCGACGTCCGGGCAGACGAACGCCTTCCCCCCCGTGGCGACGGGCCTGGACGCCTCGCTCGACGTCGCCTCCACCTCCGGTGCGCGCTGGATCCGCATCGACGGCGTCGGACGCGCGGGCGTCTACTCCGACTACGCCAGCCTGGGCGCGTACACCGTCACGGTGACCTGCACCGGCACCGGCGGTCCCCCGTCCGTGACGCTCGACCCGGGCCTCGTGCAGGCCCCGGGTCAGGCCGAGATCTGGCTGGCGACCGGCACGTCCCGCCACTGGATCGCCTCCTTCGCCGAGTACGAGGCCTTGCAGTCGCGGCTCGGAGGGGTCCGACCGGTCGCTGCGGCCACCCTCAACGCGGTGCCGCTCGGGCAGGTCGCGACGCGCGTCGTGAAGGACGCCCGCAACGGCACCGTGTGGGTGCTGCAGAAGGACGGCAGCCGCCACCAGATGTCAGCCGCGGCCGCCACGAACCTCGCCGTCGACGCGTCCGTGCTCCCGGCGCTTGGCGGCCCGCAGGTCGATGCGTTCACCGCGGGCGCCGCCGTCGGCGACTTCCACGTCGCGGAGGGTGACGGACGGGTCTTCCTGGTCACGCCCGGCGAGCGGCACCACGTCGTGTCCTGGTCGGCCCTGCAACAGGCGCTCAGCCGTCGCGGACAGTCGTACGTGGTCGCGCTGCCGGCCGGGACCGCCGGGTCGGTCCCCGTTACGTCGTCCCTGCTCGCTCCCATGACCCTCGTCCGCTCCTCGGACCAGAACGCGGTCTACCTCGCGGTCGACGAGCTCCGGCTCCTGCACGTGCCGTCGTTCGGTCTGGCCTACGACGCCGGTGCCACGGGGTACGAGGTTCTCGCGGCAGGAGCGCTGGCCAGCAACGGGCAGGTCCCCGGCAGCCTGGCCCCCACCCTGACCTGTCACGGCACGACGTACGCCGTCTCCGGCGGCCGACTCGCGACCGTGACCGGAGGCACCGGCGGGCTCACGCCGCTCGCCCTGGCGGCCGACGCGTGCCAGTTCTTCCCGCGCTCCGGAAGTGTCGCGGCACCGTTGTTCGTGCAAACGCCCGGACGCGGGGAGGTCTACGTCGTGGACCAGGGGGTGCTCCACCACGTCAGGTCCTACGCCCAGCTGGTGCAGCTCAACGGCAACCGCGCGCTCACCCTGCTCTCGTGGAGCGGCGAGACCGTCGCTCGGGTCGGGACCGGCGCGCCGATCCTGGCCTCCGGCAGCTTCGTGCAGTTCGCCGGTGATCCCTCGGTCTACCAGGGCGACGGCCGCGTGCTGCGCCACGTCACGAGCTTCGCGGCTCTGGTGCGCTTGGGCGGCGGGCAGGTGCCGCCGATCGAGGCGCTTCCCGCGTCCTGGCGCCCGTACTACGACCTGGGCTCGCCGATCAGCTGATGCAGGACGACACCTGGCGCGACCACCTGGCCAACGAGCGCACCCATCTGGCGTGGCTGCGCACCGGGGCGGCAGTGCTCGTCGTCGGCCTGGTCGTCATGCGGTTCGCGGATCCGGACGCGATCTCCGTCGGGAGCATCCTGTCCGGCCTCCCGCTGATGCTGACCGGCGTGGCGGCGATCGTCTACGGCACGCAGCGATACCGGCACGCTCACCGTCGGCTCGAGGCACAGGACCCGAGGCCCCCGGGGACGCTCGGTCCCACGCTCGCCGCCGGGGTCCTGGTCGCGGCCTTCGTGATCACCGCCGTGATGCTCTCGTTGCTCGACTGACCGGATGCGACAGACTGGTCGCGACACTGGCCGTTGGACGGGGGATCCATGACCGAGAGCAACACACCGAACACGCCCAACCTGGGTGACTGGTTGAAGAAGCCGATCAGCTGGGTGGTGATCGCGGTCGCGGTCGTCGCCTTCGTGCTGCAGCAGGTCTTCGCACCCGGTCTCTTCGGCGACAGCGGCAGCAGCGACAGCGCCGAGGGCACGGAGATGATGGTCGAGAAGGCTCCGCCGGTCGAGGTGCCGGAGGGCGACGAGGTCACGGTCGTGTACACGGTCGAGAACCGCGAGCGCGAGGCCGTCGAGATCTCCTCGATCGAGATCAAGTCGCTGCGCATCACCGGCGGCGGCGCCGAGTGCACAGGCGCGAGCCGCGCCGGCGTCGTGGCGAAGCTCGAGAACCACCTGGTCGGCAAGCGCATCGAGCAGCGCGGCGAGCTGGACGTCGACGTCATCTACACGGGTCGCGACGAGCCGCACCCGGACTGCGTCGGTGCCACGATCCAGGCCGACGTCGACGCGCGGGTCGTCCCGTACGACTGACCGGTGCGCCATGATGGCGCCATGCTCGACGACGACGTGCCCGCCGAGGGCCTGCCCGAGGTCCTCGCGCGCCGGTTCCTGACCACGGACGCTGCTCGACCCGAGAAGGTCGAGCGCTGGCACGCCAAGGGACGCCGCACCGCGCGCGAGAACATCGCCGACCTCGTCGATGCCGGGTCGCTCGTGGAGTACGGGCGGTTCGTCACGCCTGCCCAGGAGTACCGGCGCGACCTCGCCGATCTCGTCGTCGAGGCTCCTGCCGACGGCATCATCGGCGGCACGGCCACGATCGACGGCCGTCCGTGCGCCGTGCTGTCCTACGACTACCTCGTCATGGCCGGCACCCAGGGCATGCGCGGCCACCGCAAGTCGGACCGCCTGATCGAGCTCGCCGGACGGATGCGCCTGCCGACCGTCTTCTTCACCGAGGGTGGTGGCGGCCGGCCCGGCGACACGGACATCCCGCTCGTCTCGGCGCTGGACGTCGGGTCGTTCGCCCTCTGGGGCGAGCTGCAGGGGGTCGTGCCGCGCATCGCGGTCGTGTCCGGCCGATGCTTCGCGGGCAACGCGGTCATCGCCGGGTGCGCTGACCTCCGCATCGCCACCCCGGACGCGAACCTCGGCATGGCCGGGCCCGCCATGATCGCCGGCGGAGGGCTGGGCGAGTTCGCACCCGAGGAGATCGGTCCGGTGGCCGACCAGGCACCGAACGGCGTCCTCGACGTCCTGGTGGACGACGAGGAGCACGCCGTGGGAGTCGTCCGCCACGTGCTGTCGCTGCTGGCAGGGCCCGCCGGCCGTTCAGCCCCTGCAGATGCCGACGCCCTGCGGACGGCCCTGCCCGACAACGACCGCGAGGGATTCGACGTCCGTCCGGTCGTCGAGGCGCTGGCCGACCCTGAGTCCGTGCTGTGGCTGCGGGAGGCGTTCGCTCCCGAGCTCGTCACCGCGTTCGCGCGCATCGACGGGCTCCCGGTCGGGATCGTCGCCAACCAGTCGACCCAACTCGCCGGGGCCCTCACCACGGGAGCGTCGACGAAGGCCGCCGACTTCCTCGACCTCTGCGAGCGCTGGCGGCTCCCGGTCGTCTCGCTCGTCGACACCCCGGGCTTCATGGTCGGCCCGGAGGCGGAGCGCACCGGCCTCGTGCGCGAGGCATCGCGCATGGTCACGGCGGGCGCACGCCTCACGGTCCCGCTCGTGGGAGTCGTGCTGCGTCGCGGCTACGGCCTCGGGGCCCAGGCGATGCTCGGCGGCAGCACGCACCGGCCGCACCTGACCGTCGCCTGGCCCGGGGCCCACCTGGGCGCCATGGGCCTCGAGGGCGCGGTGCGCCTCGCGATGGCCCACGAGCTGGCGGAGATGCCCGAGGACGAGCGCGAGGAGGCCGTCGCAAAGCACACCGCCGACCTGCGCCAGCACGCCAAGGCTCTCAACGTCGCGCGCGTCTTCGAGATCGACGACGTGATCGACCCGGCCGAGACGCCGGCCGTGATCGCCGCGACCCTGAGGGCGGCCGCGAGCTAGGCGGACGCGGCGTCGTCCCCGAGTCGCTCCTGGCTCGACACCCCGATCGCGAGCATGCCGGTCCCGGCGATCGCCAGGACCAGCACGACGAACCGCCGCGTCGCGACGTCGTCTCGGCAGTCCTGCGCGAAGCCCATCTCGTCGAACGAGTCGTCGGTGACGTCGAGGCTCCCGGCGTCGGGCGCAGCCGAGTAGTCCGGGGCGAAGGCGTTCCCGCAGTCACGGCCTCCCGCCTCCCCGAGGGTGGTGAACCCCGTCCACACCACGGCGACCAGCAGCACGCCGGCTGCGATCCGTGCCAGAAACCGCCATCCCGTCATGCGCACACCCTAGGGCCGGTGGGCGCTGGCGCGGGAGACTTGACGCATGTCTTCTCGCCCGACCCAGGTCATCCGCTTCCACGTGAGGCACCACGCTGCCGTGATGTCCGGTGAGAAGGTCACGACCGTCCGCTGGCAGGAGCAGGTCGCGGTGGGCCCGGCCACGTTCGTGTTCGGGGACGGCCCGACGGCGCCGACCCTCACCGGCCGGGTGCTGGGAGTCGAGACTCATCCGCTCCCCACGCTCTCGGCCGCGGACGCGCGTCAGCCGATCGGTACCGACATGGCGGCGTTCGCCCAGGAGCTGCGCGCCGGCTACTACCCGGACATGCCCGACGACACCGAGGTCCAGGTCGTCGAGATCGAGGTCCTGGACGAGCCGCGCCCGACGCGGTGGTTCGCGGAACGAACCGAACGGCAACGCCACGCCTATGCGCGCCGCTTCATCGACATCGCCTCCGACGGCAAGGACGTCGACGGCGAGGCCCGACTGATCGATGCGATGGCGACGCCTGGCAGCACCGTCCTGGACGCGGGCTGCGGCGCAGGACGGATCACCCACGCCCTGTCCGTGCGTGGCCACCGGGTGATCGGCGTCGACGCGGACCCGATCCTGGTCGAGGCCGGGCGCGAGCAGCACCCGGGCACGGACCTGCGGGTCCTGGACCTGGTCGACCTGACCCCACACGTGGGCGGGCCGTTCGACGTGATCGTGTGCACCGGCAACGTCATGACGTACGTCGAGCCCGGCACGGAGCGAGCCATCCTGGCAGCGATGGCGACCGTGATCGCCCCCCGCGGCCGGGTCGTGTTCGGCTTCCACACCGACCGGGCCTATACCGTCGAGGCGCTCGACCAGGACGCGTCCGACGTGGGCTGGCACCTCGAGCACCGCTTTGGCACCTGGAACCTCGACCCGTTCACCGGCGAGAGCGACTGGGCCGTCTCGGTCTTCCGCAGCGCCTAGATCGGAAAAACCCCGCAGACTCCGAAGAATCTGCGGGGTTTCGCTGTGTCCGAGGGGGGACTTGAACCCCCACGCCCCATTAAGGGCACTAGCACCTCAAGCTAGCGCGTCTACCATTCCGCCACCCGGACGTGTGACTCGCTGCTCCCGCCTGACCGGCTTCGGCAGCGCGTGCGATCTTAGCAAACGACCGTCGGGCTTCCGAATCGGGTCCGGGTCATCGACCCTCGGCCGCTCGGCGCTGCAGTCCGTCGAGGAACTGGTCGACCTCGCCCATGTCGTAGGACGGTCGCAGACGACGCGGCTTGAAGCGGGCGGAGCGGATCCGGTCGGCCAGCGCCGGGTCGGGCCGCGCACGGCCGATCTCGGCCTCGACCGTGGCGACGAAGGCGTCGACCTCGTCGGCGTCGTAGCCCTCGCGGAACCGCACCAGCGTGAATCGGGGGGTCGTCATGGGGTCTCCTGACGGTCAGAGGTGAGCGAGCGTGTGGATGACGAGCCCCGCGAGGCCGCCGACCACCGTGCCGTTGATGCGGATGAACTGCAGGTCGCGGCCGACGTGCAGCTCGATGCGCTGGGCGGTCTCGACGCCGTCCCAGCGCGACACCGTGGCCGAGATGACGGTCGCGAGCTCGTGCCCGTGGCGCTCGACGGTGTACGAGGCGACGTCGGCCGCCAGGTCGTCGACGCGGGCCGCGAGCCGGTCGTCCTCGCGCAGCCGCCGACCGAGGTTCTCGACCTCCTCGACCGCACGCCGCCGCAGGAGGCCGTCCTCGGTCAGCGCCTCGCTCAGGACGCCCTTGAGGGAGGTCCAGAGCGACACCGCCGTGAGCACGACCTGCGGCTGGTGGAGCACGCGCTCCTTGAGGCGGTCGGCGCGCTCGCGGGTGGCTTCGTCGAACTGCAGGTCGTGCGCGAGCTGGCCCAGCCAGTGGTCGAACGCCGCACGCGCACGGTGCTGCGGGTCGTCGCGGATCTCGGCGACCCACCGGACCGCCTCCAGGTGCAGCCGCGACGCCACGCGGTCGTCGACCCACTGCGGGGTCCACCACGGTGCCCGCTGCTCCACGATCTGTGCGACCTCGGCCTCGTTGCTCAGCAGCCAGCGGTGCAGCTCCTCGGCCACGAGGTCGACGAGGCCCGTGTGGGCACCGTCCTTGACGATCTCGGTGATCATCTGTCCGATCGCGGGCCCCATCGGCTCGGCGCTCAGCTTCGGCACCATGACGTCGCGCACGAGCGACTCGACGTCCTCGTCGCTGATGCGGTCGAGCCCGTGGGCGGCAATGCGCGAACCGGCGCGCACGAGGCGCTCGGCGTGGCCCGGCTCCTGCAGCCACTGGCCGGCGCGGTCCGCGACCCCCACCGCGAGGACGCGCTCCCGCACCACCCCTGGTTGGAGGAAGTTGTCGACCACGAAGTCCTGGAGGCTCTCCCCCAGCGACTCCTTGCGCCGCGGGATGATCGCCGTGTGCGGGATCGGCAGCCCGAGCGGGTGCCGGAAGAGCGCCGTGACCGCGAACCAGTCGGCGATCGCCCCCACCATGGCCGCCTCGGCCGTCGCGTTGACGTAGCCGAGCCAGCCCTCGCCGTCACGGGTCAGCACGAAGATGATCGCGGCCACCACGAGCAGCGACGTCGCGACGACCCGCATGCGACGCAGCGATCGACGGCGTTCGGCATCCTTGGCCGAGAGCTCGGCGGGCATGGCGAACGACGTCGTCGTCTCGGCGGGCATTCCCGCAGCGTATCGACGGACCCGCTGTTCGGCTCGTCGCTGCGTAGACTCCGAGCCGTGAGCTTCAACGACAAGGCGCGCCTCGACACCAGCCAGGTGCTGGGCGGCAAGGGCGGCGCGATCGCGGGCGGCGGCATCGGCAGCGTCGTGCTCCTGCTGGTCTACCTCTTCCTCGGCGGCAGTGGCGGCTCCGGCTCCCTGCCGTTCGACCCGTCGCAGGTGCTCCAGGGCGGCTCCGGCAGCAGCGTCGACGTCTCGGAGTGCCAGACCGGAGCCGACGCCAACCGTTCGGACGTCTGCCGCATCGTCGGCACGGTCAACAGCGTCCAGGACTACTGGGGCGATGCCCTGCTGGATGGCACGGGTGAGGCGTACCGCGAGGCGAAGACGGTGATCTTCTCCGGCTCCACGCAGACCGCGTGCGGGTCGGCCACGGCGGCGGTGGGTCCGTTCTACTGCCCGGCCGACGAGCAGGTGTACATCGACGCCACGTTCTTCGACGAGCTCACGAGCCGCTTCGGCGCCGACGGCGGCAACCTCGCGCAGATGTACGTCGTGGCGCACGAGTACGGGCACCACGTCGAGAACATCCTCGGCGACCTCCAGGCCGGGCAGCAGGACCGCTCCACCGGCCCGACCAGCGCCGGCGTGCGGATCGAGCTCCGGGCCGACTGCCTCGCGGGCGTCTGGGCGCACCACGCGTCCACGACGGAAGACGCCGACGGCGTCACCCTGATCGAGCCACTGACCCGCGACGACATCGACTCGGCCCTGTCGGCTGCCGAGGCCGTCGGCGACGACCACATCCAGGAGGAGCTCGGCGGCGGCACGGTGAACCCCGACACCTGGACCCACGGCTCGAGCGAGCAGCGCCAGCGCTGGTTCCTCGCGGGCTACGAGTCCGGCACGATCGACTCCTGCGACACGTTCGGCACCGACGACCTGTGAGCACGGCGCCCCCGCAGGACCGGCGCCGGGTCACCGCCGAGATCTGGATCGTCCTGGGCCTGTCCCTCGGCCAGTCCGCCGTCTACGCGGTCCTGAGCCTCGTCGTGAAGCTCACGAACGGCGGCCTGCGTGAGTCCACCGCCAGCCTGAACGCCTCGCGCGCCGACCAGCAGTGGCTCGACCTGACCCTGCAGGTGCTCTCGATCGTGTTCGCCCTCGTGCCGGTGGCGCTGGCCCTCTACCTGCTCGCGGGCCGCTCGATCGGCTTCGACCGGCGATCCCCCGGCCGGGACACCGCGGTCGGTGCGCTCCTCGCCCTCGTGATCGGCGTCCCCGGCCTCGGCCTGTACTTCGCAGGCCGGGCGCTCGGCGTCACGGCCGAGATCGTCGTCGCGCCTGACACCGTCTACTGGTGGACGGCGGTGATCCTGGTGGTCGCTGCCCTGCAGAACGGCCTCCTCGAGGAGGTGGTGGTCGTCGGCTACCTCTTCACCCGTCTGCGCGACCTCGGCTGGGGCCCCTGGCCGATCATCGTCACGAGCGCCCTCCTCCGCGGCAGCTACCACCTCTACCAGGGGTTCGGCCAGGCGCTCGGCAACGTCGTGATGGGCCTGGTGTTCGGCTGGTGGTTCCAGCGCACGGGCCGTGTGCTGCCGCTCGTCATCGCCCACACGCTGCTCGACGTCGTCGCGTTCGTCGGGTACCTGACCCTCGGCGAGGCCCTGGGCCTGCGGTGACAGACTGTCCGCGATGAGGATCGAGTTCGACGACGCGCTGCCGATCTCGGCCCGGCGCGACGAGATCGCCGACGCGATGGCGTCCCACCAGGTGGTGGTCGTGGCCGGCGAGACGGGTTCCGGCAAGACGACCCAGCTCCCGAAGATCGCCCTCGGCGTCGGCCGGGAACGCATCGCCCACACGCAGCCGCGACGGATCGCCGCGCGCTCGGTGGCCAAGCGCATCGCGGACGAGTGCGACGTCGAGCTCGGCACCGAGGTCGGCTACGCCGTGCGCTTCGACGACCGCAGCTCCTCCGACACGAAGATCCGCCTGGTGACCGACGGCCTGCTGCTGCAGGAGATCCACCACGACCGTGAGCTGCGGCGCTACGACACCATCATCGTCGACGAGGCGCACGAACGGTCCCTGTCGATCGACTTCCTGCTGGGCTACCTGCGGCAGCTGCTCCCCCGCCGCCCCGACCTGAAGGTCGTCATCACGTCGGCGACGATCGACGTCGACCGATTCGCGGCGCTGTTCGACGCTCCCGTGATCGAGGTCAGCGGTCGCACGTACCCGGTCGAGATGCGGTACCGGCCGCTGAGCGACCCCGACGCGGGCGACCTGCTCGACGGCATCTCGTCCGCGGTGGAGGAGCTGCCGCGCGACGGCGACATCCTGGTGTTCCTGCCGGGCGAGCGCGACATCCGCGACGTCGACGAGCACCTGAGCGGGAAGAAGTACCGCAACACCGAGATCCTCCCGCTGTTCGGACGTCTCTCGGCGCAGGACCAGCAGAAGATCTTCGCCTCACACCCGGGTCGGCGCATCGTCCTGTCGACCAACGTGGCCGAGACGTCCCTGACCGTGCCCGGCATCCGGTACGTGATCGACCCCGGCCTGGCCCGGATCTCGCGATACAGCCAGCGGTTGAAGGTGCAGCGGCTGCCGATCGAGCCGATCTCGCAGGCCAGCGCCGCCCAGCGCGCGGGTCGGTGCGGACGGGTGGCCGACGGCATCTGCATCCGCCTCTACGCCGAGGACGACTTCGAGGGCCGCCCGGAGTTCACCGACCCGGAGATCCAGCGCACGAACCTCGCCTCGGTCATCGTGCAGATGGCGGCCCTGGACCTGGGTCCCATCCAGGAGTTCGGCTTCCTCGACCCGCCGGACTCGCGCTCCATCAGCGATGGCGTGAACCTGCTGCGCGAGCTGAACGCGGTCGTCGACGCGAAGGACGGCAGCCTGCGCCTGACCCGGCTCGGCCGCACCATGTCGCGTCTGCCGGTCGACCCGCGCATGGCTCGCATGATCGTCGCGGCCGACCGGCTCGGCTGCCTGGCCGACGTGCTGGTGATCGTCGCCGCGATGTCGATCCAGGACCCGCGTGAGCGCCCGCTCGAGAAGCAGCAGGCCGCTGACGAGAAGCACGCGCGCTTCCGTCAGCCCGATTCCGACTTCCTGTCGTGGCTCTCGCTCTGGACCTACCTGCGGGAGCAGCGCGACGAGATGTCGCACTCGAAGTTCCGGGCCATGTGCAAGAGCGAGTACCTGCACTACCTGCGCATCCGGGAGTGGCAGGACGTCCACACGCAGCTGCGACGGACCGTCAAGGACCTGGGGATGAAGGCGGGCGAGCCGTCGAGCGATCCCGACACGGTGCACCGCGCGCTCCTCACGGGGCTGCTCTCGCACATCGGCCTGCGCGAGGCGGACGGACGCGAGTTCGCCGGGGCGCGCGGGGCGCGCTTCATGGTGTTCCCCGGCTCCGGGCTCGCGAAGAAGCCGCCGGCGTGGGTCATGGCGGCCGAGCTGGTCGAGACCACCCGGCTCTGGGCGCGCACCGCGGCACGCATCCAGCCCGAGTGGATCGAGGAGGCCGCCGAGCACCTCGTGAAGCGCCAGTACGCCGAGCCGCACTGGTCGACCAAGCGCGGTGCGGCGATGGCGCGGGAGCGGGTGCTCCTCTACGGCCTGCCCGTCGTGGCCGACCGCCTCGTGCCGCTCGGCCGGTTCGACGCACCGCTCGCGCGGGAGCTCTTCATCCGACACGCGCTCGTGCAGGGCGAGTGGCGCACCAATCACGCTTTCTGGCGCCACAACCAGCAGCTGCTGGAGGACGTCGATGCGCTGGAGTCACGCGTGCGGCGCCGCGACCTGCGGGTCGACGACGAGACCCTCTACGGCTTCTACGACGAACGCGTGCCGGCCGACGTGGTCTCGACGCGCCACTTCGACGGCTGGTGGAAGAAGGCACGACGCGATCGGGCGGACCTGCTCGACCTCAGCACGGCCGACCTCGTCCGGCAGGACGCCCCCGGCGCGGAGGAGTTCCCCACGGAGTGGTTCTCCGACGGCGCCCCCATGAGCCTGACGTACACGTTCGAGCCCGGCACGGTCGACGACGGCGTCACGGTCGACGTGACGCTCGAGCAGCTTCCGTCGCTCGACGCGGACGCCTTCGGCTGGCAGGTCGAGGGGCACCGGCGCGAGCTCGTGGAGGCGCTGATCCGGTCGATGCCGAAGCAGCTGCGCCGCGGCTTCGTGCCCGCCCCGCAGGTCGCCGGCGAGGTCTACGCCCAGCTGGATCCGTCGCGGGGCTCGGTGACCACCGAGCTGGCGAGGGCGTTGACGGCTCGCGGTGGGGCGGCCGTCACCGCCGACGACTTCGACCTCTCCGGCCTGCCCGACCACCTCCGCGTGAAGTTCCGCGTCCTGGACGGCACCGGGGAGGTCGCTCGCGGGAACGACCTCGACGAGCTGCGCGAACGGCTGCGTCCGCGTCTGCGCGAGCAGCTGCAGGACGCCACGGGTGGCATCGAGCGCACCGGCGAGCGGTCCTGGGTGTTCGGCACGGTGCCGGTCGAGGTCACGGCCGGGCGTCAGACCGGGTACCCGGCGGTCGTCGACGAGGGCGCGAGCGTCGGGCTGAAGGTCCTGCACAACGCGGCCGAGCAACGGGCTGCGGGCATCCGTGGACAGGCGCGACTCGTGTCGTTCGACCTGCCGTCGGTGGTCCCGGCGATCGGGCGCACGCTCGACGTCCGCGCGAAGCTGACGCTGCAGACCGGGCCCTACCGTGACGCGGCCGAGGTCATCGAGGCGTGCTGGCTCGCGGCGATCGACCACCTGGTCGTGACGCACGGGGGTCCGGTGGCGGACGAGGCGGCGTTCGAGGCGCTCACGGCGGCGGTCAAGCCGGAGGTCTTCGACGTCACCCAGCGCGTGCTGACCCACGTGATCCGCTCCTACGAACGGCTCGGGGAGGTGCGGCCCGGCTCCGACGAGGCGGGGCAGGACGTGGCGGTGCAGCTGTCCTGGCTCGTGTACCGCGGCTTCATCCGCGATCTCGGGGTCGAGCGGATCCACCGGCTGCCGGTCTACCTGCAGGCGGCCGCGGCGCGCCTCCAGATCGCCGGCACTCCCGATCCCCTGCTCGAGGCGCAGGACCTGGAGGCCGAGTTCCACCGTCGCACCGCGTCGCTGACCGAGTGGCAGAAGCTGTCGCCAGACGTGCAGCGGGTCAGGTGGTCCCTGGAAGAGCTGCGCATCAGCCTGACCGCCCAGAAGCTCGGCACGGCGCACCCCATCAGCCTCCAGCGGATGCGCAAGCAGCTGGACACCCTCCCCACCCCCTGACCCGCCCAGATTTGTCGAGTTTGGGCCCGTTCCTTGGTCAAAAGGGGGCCCAAACTGGTCATATCGTGCAGGTCACCGGGAGAACCAGCGCAGCCACTGCGAGCTCATGACGGGTGACGGGCCCCGGTAGCCGTGGGCGACCAGGGCGGCATAGACACGCGACGGCACCGTTGCCGGCGTCCTGAGGTCGGAAGCCGTGATCACGATGACCGTCCACCCGGCCGCCTCGAGGAGCTCGCGCCGACGCAGGTCGTGGACCCACGTCCGCAGGTCGGTCAGGTGGTGGCGTCCGTCGTACTCGACGATGACCTTCCACCGGCGATACACGAGGTCGCCCCGTGCGAGGAATCCGCCGTCCTCGTCGAGCACGACACCGTTCACCTCAGGCTCCGGAAGGCGTCCGAACCGGAGCATCACGCGGAGGGTCGACTCCGGCGGGGATTCCGCGCCCTTGCGGACCAGGGGTGCCACGCGCCGGGCTTTGCGAACACCGTCCAGGTGACGTGAGTCCGCGTACCAGCGGAGATCATCAGTCGTCGTGTGCCCGGCGTGCACCAAGTGGTCCCCGAAGGCAACCAGCTCGGGCAACGCGGTGCGAGCAGCGACATCGACGAAGGTCCGATCCGGGCCTGTGGTCCAGAACCCGTCGACCTCACGTGGATGCAGCTGCCAGCGACGCCGGTGCAGGACGATCTCGGGGAGCGACGTGTGGGCCGACGTGTTCGTGGAGAACTCGAGGATGCCGCGCCTCCTGCCCTCGAAGCCGTAGAGCCTCATGGCCGAGGTGTGGCTGACGACCGCGTCGCCGGGCAGCACCAGCAGTGCGGCCTGGATCCACAGCGCGAAGGTGGGCTCCACATCGGCCGAGATGTATACACCGCGGAGCAGACGTCGGAACCGTCGAGACCTGAGCTGCTTGCGGGTCAGGCCGAGCTCAGCGGCCTGCGCGACGGTGAAGGGGCGGGAGGGATCCATCCCTCGAGCGTCGCGCCGGCAGCGGAGTCACGGGAGCGCCAAGGTGTCACCTGTGGACAGCGGGCGCGCTCTCCCGAATTGTGGACCTTGGGCCCGTTCTCACGTGCAGAACGGGCCCAAAGTCGTCACATCTGGGTGGGTCAGGCGACGTCGAGGAGGTCGATGACGAAGACCAGGGTCTTGCCCGACAGGCGGTGTCCGCCGCCGGCGGGGCCGTAGGCGAGCTCCGGGGGCGCGACGATCTGGCGGCGGCCGCCGACCTTCATGCCGGGGATGCCCTGCTGCCAGGCGGCGATCAGGTTCGGGAGTGGGAAGCGTGCCGACTGGCCGCGGTCCCAGGACGCGTCGAACTGCTCGCCGGTCTCGAACTCGACACCGACGTAGTGCACGTCGACGACGCCGCCGGGAACGGCCTCGGCGCCCTCACCGACGGTGAGGTCGGTGACGGTCAGCTCGGTGGGCGGGGGGCCGGGGATGAAATCGACTTCAGGCTTGGAGGTCATGTTCCGATCCTGTCACACGCGCGCGGTCGGGTCCCGACGGGCAGAATGGCCCCATGCGAGCCACCGTTCTTCACGCCCCCGGCGACATCCGTCTCGACACGCTCCCCGACCCGGACCTGCAGGACGACACCGACGCCGTCGTGCGCGTCGTCGCCGCCTGCGTGTGCGGCTCGGACCTGTGGCCGTACCGGGGCGTCAACGCCGCCAAGGAGCCCAGCCAGATCGGCCACGAGTTCATCGGTGTCGTCGAGAAGGTCGGCTCGGCCGTCGCCGCCGTGCAGGTCGGCGACTTCGTCATCGCGCCGTTCCTCTACAGCGACAACACCTGCGCGCACTGCGCCGCGGGCGTCCAGACCTCCTGCGTCAACGGCGGCGGCTACGCGGGCTGCCAGGCCGAGCTCGTCCGTGTGCCCTGGGCCGACGGCACGCTCGTGACGGTCCCCGGCCCGGTCGACGAGGCCCTCCTCCCCCACCTGCTGACCCTGTCCGACGTCTTCCCGACGGGCCACCACGCCGCCATCTCGGCCGGAGTCACCGCGGGCAGCACCGTCGCGGTCGTCGGCGACGGTGCGGTCGGCCTGTCCGCCGTGCTCGCCGCGAAGCGTCTCGGTGCGTCCACCGTGATCGCGATGTCCCGTCACGCGCCGCGCCAGGAGGTCGCCCGCAGCTTCGGCGGCGACCACATCGTCGAGACGCGCGGCAAGGAGGGCGCGGAGGCCGTCAAGGAGATCCTCGGCGGCATCGGCGCCGACGCGGTGCTGGAGTGCGTCGGCACCACCGACTCGATGAAGCAGGCCTTCCGAGCGGTCCGCCCCGGCGGCACGGTCGGCTACGTCGGCATGCCGCACGACGTCGAGCTCAACGTGCCCGTCATGTTCTACCTGAACACGGGCCTGCGCGGCGGCGTCGCACCCGTGCGGGCCTACCTCGACGAGCTGCTGCCGGACGTCCTGTCCGGGGCGATCGAGCCCGGAAAGGTCTTCGACCAGACGCTGCCGCTCGACCAGGTCGCCGACGGCTACCGCTCGATGGACGAGCGCACGGCGATCAAGACCTACTTGTCGCTGTAGGACGGCACGTCGCGGGCGGCGACGACCGCGGCGACCGGCACGGGTCCGTAGACGTGCGGGTACTCGTCGTCGCCGACCGGGTCGAAGCGCCACGGCACGTCGAGCAGGTCGGTGTCGATGTCGAGCAGCACGAGCTCGGCCGGATCGAGATCGGCGTAGAACCGGGCCAGCACGCCCTCGACCTGGTCGGGTCGCGACCCGTGGAGGAACCCCTCCTCGGCGATCGTGACGCCGCGGGTCGACCACGTGTACGCGCCAGTGGCCTGGGCGTCGGCCCAGTCGGCACGGAGGGCGAGATGGTGGATCAGCACGTCAGAACGTCTCCGCCTTGTCGTTGAACCGGCGCAGCGCGCCCGAGAAGGCGTCGATGTCGCTCGGCTCCCAGTCGTCCAGCAGCCGCACGAGACGTTCGTGGGTCTCGATGCGGTAGGCCCGCAGGCGGGAGGCGGCCTCGTCGGTCGGCACCAGCAGACGGGCGCGGCCGTCACTCGGGTCGGGGTGCTGCTCGACCAGGCCGTACTTGACCAGCGCGGCGATGGCGCGGCTCGCGGTCGACTTGTGCACGCCCATCGACTCGGCGAGGTCGGCACCGCGCACCTGCCCCGGGGCGTCGCAGATGGCCAGGAAGAACAGGTACGTGCCGTAGTCGAGGTCGCGGTGCAGCCCCGAGACGATCTGGATCGACCGCCGGCGCACGCGCTGCACGAGACGCGTCAGCTCGAGCTCGAGATCGACGTCGGGGGTTGACATGCGTCTAACCTACCGAGTCGAACGCCGAGCCCGAGCTGCGCGTCCTGCGGGTTACTTGAGCTGCGTCGACGACAGGTTGAGCAGACGGCGCGCCACGATGAGCTGCTGGATCTGCTGCGTGCCCTCGAAGATGTCGAGGATCTTGGAGTCGCGCGACCACTTCTCGAGGAACTCGGTCTCGCTGTAGCCCAGGGTGCCGGCCAGCTCGACGCACCGCAGCGTGATGTCGTTGCCGACGCGCCCGGCCTTGGCCTTGGCCATCGAGGCCTCCATCGAGTTGGGCTTGCGGTTGTCCGCGAGCCACGCCGCCTCGAGCGTCAGCAGCAGCGCCGCCTCCCAGTCGGCCTCCATCTGGATGAACGTGGCCGCCGCGTACGACTGCGCCACGGCCGGACGGTCGTAGTCGATCTCGACACCGGCCTTCTCGAGCAGCTCACGGATGAGCTCGAGTGACGCGCGGGCGCAGCCGACGGCCATGCCGGCCACGAGCGGACGGGTGTTGTCGAAGGTCGCCATGGCGCCCGCGAAGCCCTGCTTCACGTCGATCTCGGGGCTGCCGAGCAGGTTCGACTCGTGCACCCGGCAGTTGTCGAGGAGGATCACGGCGGTGTCGGACGCGCGGATGCCGAGCTTGTGCTCCAGGCGCTCGACCCGGATGCCCGGGGTGTCCTTGCTGACGACGAACGACTTGATCGCCGCGCGTCCCAGGCTCTTGTCGAGCGTGGCCCAGACGACGACGGAGTCGGCGCGCTCGCCGGAGGTGACGTAGATCTTCTCCCCGTTGAGGACGTAGTGGTCGCCGTCCTTCACGGCCGTGGTCTTGATGGCCGCCGAGTCGGAGCCGAAGCTCGGCTCGGTGATCGCCATGGCCGCCCACGTGCCCTTGTAGCGCTCGAGCTGCTCGTCGGTCGCGACCGAGGCGATCGCCGAGTTGCCGAGGCCCTGGCGCGGCATCGAGAGCAGCAGGCCGACGTCGCCCCAGCACATCTCGATGACCGAGAGCACCGAGCTCATGTTGGTGCCGTTCTTGACCTTGTTCTTGGACTTCGCACCGTCGGTGTCGTCCTCGCCACGGCGGACGCCGGCGGCGCCGGCCCCCTGGCCCTGGCCGGAGTCGCTCATGCCGTCGACCAGCGAGGCCAGGAGGTCGAGCTCCTTGGGGTAGGAGTGCTCGGCGAGGTCGTACTTGCGGGAGTTCGAGCGCAGGAAGTTGTCGGCGACCTGGTTGGCCTGGACGACGAAGGCGCGGAACTTCTTGGGGGTGTCGAGATTGATCATGATGTGTCTCCTGTCCTCAGACGAGGACGGCTCCTTCCATGAGGCCGACGGCCCGCAGGTCGCGGTACCACCGCTCCACCGGGTGCTCCTTGACGAAGCCGTGACCACCGAGCAGCTGGACGCCGTCGGTGCCGATCTTCATGCCGTACTCGGACGCGAGCTTGCGGGCCAGGGCCACCTCACGCGCGTGGGACTGGCCCTGCTCGGCCCGCGAGGCGGCCTTCAGCGTCACCAGACGCATGCCCTCGAGCTCGATCGCGATGTTGGCGACCATGAAGGCGACCGACTGGCGGTAGGCGATCGGCTCGCCGAACGCCTCGCGGCCGACGACGTACTCCTTGGTGTAGTCGAGCACGGCCTTGGCGGTGCCCAGTGCGAGCGCCGACCAGCCGAGGCGGGCGAGGCGGACGGCCTCGCGGTAGTCGTCCTCGGCACCGTCGCCCAGGAGGGCCGCCGGGGCGTCGTCGAGCTTGAGGCGGGTCAGGCCGGCGGACCGCAGGCCCATCGACGGGTCGGCCGCGATGCTGACGCCGTCAGCGGCGGCCTCCACGACGAAGAGGGCGGGCGTGCCGTCCAGGTCGGCGGAGACGATGAAGAGCTCGGCCTCGGTGCCGCGGACGGCTCCGGACTTCAGGCCGTTGAGGGTGTACCCGTTGCCGCTCTTCGTGGCCGTGGTGCTGAGCGCGAACGGGTCGAACAGCGGCGTGGGCTCGCTGAACACCAGGGCGGCGGCCGGGACGTCCTCACCCGTGAAGGCGGGCAGGTAGGTCTGCTGCTGCTCGTCGGAGCCCCACAGCGAGATCGCCGTGGCGACGGCGGAGGGGGCGAGGCACGCGACGGCCTGACCCATGTCGCCGTAGGCGAGCGCCTCGGCGACGAGCACGCCGGTCGTGGCCGAGCGCTCCTCGGACAGGCCACCGAGCGCCTCGGGGACGTTGAGGAGGCTGAGCCCGAACTCCGTGGTCTGGGCCAGCACCTCCTTGGGCGTGTCGTCGGTCTTCTCCGCCGCCTCGGCGCCGGGGCGCAGGACCTCGGCGGCGAACTCGGCGACGACGCCGACGATCATCTGCTGGTCCTCGGTGGGCGTCAGGTCGAAGACGCCGGAGTCCCCCGAGCTGCCCTGTCGGGCCGGCTTGCCGGAGCCCTTGACGCGCTTGAAGGTGCGGGCGGCACCGCCCGCGGCCTGGAAGCCGGCGCGGGTGCCGTGGTAGACGGCGGACTCGGTCTGCTTGCGCAGGCCGAGCCGGTCGATCGCGGGTGAGCTGGCGATGCGGTTCAGCACCGCGAGGCCGATGCCCATGGGGTCTTTGCGAGAGGCCACGAGATCTCCTGGGGGATGGTGCGAGGTCGGACGAGGTGCCCGCCGTCGGAGCCAGTGTAGACGAAGTTGTAACTCTCGTTTGCACTTTGCCACTCCGAGCGTATCCCAGCGTCGTCCCGGGGTCCACCGTCGCCGCGGACCACGAGCGTGACGTCGGATACCGTGGAGCGTCGCCCGGACGCCACTCGCCCGCTAGGAGCACCGTGACCCACCCGCAGTCCCGCCCCCTCCCCGAGGGCGGATCCGTCCGTCCCATCACCCGGTGGGGCACGCCCGTGATGCACCGCGAGCTCGAGGACGTCACGGTCTTCGACGAGGAGCTCCACACGCTCGTGCGCGACATGGTCGCCACGATGTACGCCGCCCGCGGTGTCGGACTCGCGGCGAACCAGGTCGGCGAGAACGTCAAGGTGTTCGTCTTCGAGTGCCCCGACGACGACGACCAGGTCGTCACGGGCGTCGTGTGCAACCCGGTGCTCACGCTGCCGGAGGGCGACGCCCGCCGGCTCGACGACGACGACGAGGGCTGCCTCTCGTTCCCCGGCGCGTTCGGTCCCCTGGCGCGACCGGACACGGCCCACGTCAGTGGCGTCGACCAGTTCGGCGAGCCGGTGGAGTTCACGGGCAGCGGGCTGCTCGCGCGCTGCCTCCAGCACGAGACCGACCACCTCTTCGGCACCGTCTTCGGCGACCGCCTCGCGGGCCGTGCGCGCAAGAAGCTCGACAAGATGCAGGCCGAGCTCGACGACCTCTACCCCGACGACTGGCCCGTCACCCCGATCGCGGAGGCCTGAGCCGCCCGTGATCACGCGCCCGATCGAGACCGGCGACTGGGAGGAGATGCACGTCCTCTACGCCGATCCGGGGGTGTGGGAGCACCAGCCGAGCGGGGTGTTCACGTCGGTCGGGCAGACGAAGGCCCTCGTGGAGTTCTTCGTCAACGGATGGCGCGACGACGGTCTGAGCAACTGGGCGGCGTTCACCGACGACGGCGTGTTCGTGGGTCACGGCGGCGCGCGGCTCCTGCACGACCGGGTGGCCTGGAACATCGGCTACCGCGTCCACCGCGAGCACTGGCACCGCGGGTACGGATCAGCGCTCGCCCGCGAGGGGGTCGCCGCGGCGCAGGCCGCCGACTCCACCGTGCCGGTCACCGCGAAGCTGCTGGAGCGCAACGAGGCCAGCCGCCGCACCGCCGAGTCCGCAGGGCTCGAGCTCGTGTGGCGGGGCCGTGACCTCGGCAACGCCGACGAGACGGCCGTCCGGCTCGTCTACGCCGACCGCGAGCTCGACGAGACGACGCTGCGCGCCCACACCCACAGCTTCATGCGCTGACGCGCGCCCGCCCCGAGTGCGCTCAGTCCTCTTCGCGGAGCCGCGGCTGCGTGCGGTTCTGGGGCTTGATGCCCTGCATGTCAGCGTAGAACTCGCGCACGACGTCCATGTCGGCGGAGAAGTCGCCGCTGGGCACGAACGACGGTCCGAAGCCCATCGTCCGCGTGGGCGGGTCGAAGAAGGCCAGCGTGACCGGCACCTGGGCGTCACGGGCGATGCGCAGGAAGCCGGACTTCCAGTACTCCCCCGCCGACCGCGTGCCCTCGGCCGCGATCACGAGGCGGAACTCCTGGTTGCTCGCGGCCTCGTCCACGAAGGCCTGCACGACCCCGGCCGGGTTCTTGCGGTCCAGCGGCACTCCACCGAACCGTCGGACGAGCCAGCCGACCGGCCCGGTGAACAGCTCCTGCTTGACGAGCACCCGGGGGTGCGCGCCACCGTGCCACATCACCAGGAGCATCGTCACGAAGTCCCAGTTCGAGGTGTGGGGCGCACCCACGAGCACGCCGCGCTCGGGAACGCTGCCGACCATCCGGTAGCGCATCAGTCGGGCGATCGTCCGGGCCACGCGCTGCCGCATCATTCGGCGAGCCTAGTGCCGACCCCGTCAGCCCCGACCCAGGCCGTCCAGGTAGGCCTTGGCATCGGCCAGACCCCACCCGGTGCGCTCCCTGAGGCGCTTCATCGCGGCGATCTCACCGTGCTGCGAGCGCACGGCGAGGACCTCGGCGTCGAGCTCCGTGCGATCGACCGCGGCCTCGGTCGCGGCGGCGCCCGTCTCCCAGCGGTCGACCCGCTCCTTCGCCTCGACCAGCCCGAGCCCGGTCGCCTCGCGCAGCGCCTTGATCGCCTCGATCGTGCGCCCCGCCGCCACCAGGTCGGAGACCCGCTGGGTCGTCGCCGCGTCCGCGACGGTGCGCGGGGGCGGCCCGAAGGGAGCCGGGTGCTGGGCGCGGGCCCGCGCCGAGCGCCACACGCCCCACCCGAGCAGGAGAAGGGCTGCGGCCAGCACGATCGACCAGACCAGGGAGTCGCTCATGCCTCCGACGCTACCCGCGCTGCGTGCTCACGGCCGGAGCTGCCAGCACGCGATCGCGACCGAGGCGGCCACGTTCAGCGAGTCGATGTCGGGATTCATCGGGATCGTCGTGCGCACGACGCTCTCGTGCTCCCAGCGGGGCGAAAGCCCGTGGCCCTCCGACCCGACGACGAGCGCGAGCCGACCGTCCGTGGGCACCTCGTCCAGAGGGACGGCACCCTCGCCCAGCGTCATGGCCAGGGTCGTGAAGCCGGCGTCCCGCAGCAGGTCGGGCGCCGTGTACCAGTCGTCGAGGCGGGCGTAGGGCAGACGGAACACCGCACCCATCGCGACCTTGATCGCGCGACGGTAGAGCGGGTCGGCGCAGCGCGGGGAGAGCAGGACGCCGTCCCACCCGAGCGCGGCGACGGTGCGGAAGATCGCGCCGACGTTCGTGTGGTCGGCCAGGTCCTCGACCACCACGATCCGGCGCGCCCCGGCCAGCACCTCCTGGGCCGACGGCAGGGGCGGGCGGTGCAGGGCGGCGAGCGCTCCCCGGTGCACGTGGAAGCCGGTGAGGCCCTCGATGACGTCCTCGTCGAGGACGTAGCAGGGCGCGTCGGTGCGCGCCAGCACGTCACCCAGCGACTCGACCCACCGGGGCGCCATCAGGAAGGACCGAGGCTCGTGGCCGGCCTCGATGGCTCGCCGGACGACCTTCTCGCCCTCGGCGACGTAGATGCCCCGCTCGGTCTCGAGCAGCTTGCGCAGGCTCGTGTCCCGCAGGCTGGTGTAGTCACGCAGCCGGTCGTCGCCGGACGTCACTCGAACGATGTGCGCCACGCCGTTAGGTTAGGTGGCATGAGTCTCGAGCGACCGGTCACCCCGGACCCGTACACGCTGCTTCCGGCAGTCCCCACCTTCTCCGTCACGAGCGACGACGTCTCCGACGGCGCCCCGCTGAAGGACGACCAGGTCAACGCCCACGGCGACACGTCGCCGCAGCTGAGCTGGTCGGGCGCCCCGGAGGGCACCAAGTCCTTCGTCGTCACGTGCTTCGACCCGGACGCGCCGGTCGTCTCCGGCTTCTGGCACTGGGTCGTCGTGGACATCCCGGCCGACGTCACGAGCCTCGCTGCCGGAGCCGGCGCAGGTGACGACACGCTTCCCGCGGGCGCGTTCCACGTGCGCAACGACGGTGGCGGCGCGGCCTTCACCGGCGCCGCTCCGCCGCAGGGTGACCAGGTCCACCGCTACTACTTCGTCGTGCACGCGGTCGGCGAGGAGAAGCTGGGCGTCGACGACTCGGCGTCCCCGGCGGTCGTCGGCTTCAACCTGGCCTTCAAGACCCTCGGCCGCGCGATCGTGCACGGCACGTACCAGCACTGAGACAGGCGACGGGCCCGGTCAGCGCTCGTCGACCAGCTCCTCGAGCGGGGGTGGCTCCGCCCATCCCTGCTCGAGGAGCATCGGCCGCTCGTAGAAGCGGTCGACCGGGCCGAGGCACAGCACGGCCACGGGCTCGTCGCCCGCGGGCAGGTCGAGCAGGGCCGCCAGCTCGTCCGGCTCGAACAGCGACACCCAGCCCATGCCCAGGTTCTCGGCCCGCGCCGCCAGCCACAGGTTCTGGATCGCGCACGCCACGGAGGCCAGGTCCATGTGAGGCATCGTGCGGCGACCGAACACGTGCCGCTCCCGGTCACCGGTGATCGCGACGACCAGCAGCTCCGCGCAGTCGCGCACTCCCTCGACCTTCAGCCGCAGGAACTCGGCACCGCGGTCGTCGAGGGCGGAGGCGGTCCGCTCCCGCTCGAGGTCGACGAGCCGGGCGATCGACTCGCGACGTGCGGGGTCGACCACGCGGACGAAGCGCCACGGCACCATGAGTCCGACGCTCGGAGCCGCGTTCGCCGCCTGCAGCAGGCGACGCAGGACCGTCGGCTCGACCGCCCCACCGGCGAAGTGCCGCATGTCGCGGCGCTCGTCGATGACGCGGTAGACCGCGGCACGCTCCGCGTCGTCGAACCGGGAGCGTGCCTCGGTCACGCGGTCGGCGCGGGCGGAGGCGGCGGCGGGCCGTCGTCGTCCTCGACCGAGGAGGGCGGCACCACGTCGTCGTCGAGGGTCGCCGCCGGGTTCTCGGCCCGGCGGGCCGCCTCGAGCGCCGCCTCGACGGCCTCGGAGGTGTCGACCGACGAGGTCACGTCCTCGATCGGGGCGTCCAGGTCGATGCGCTTCTTCGAGCCGCCACCGTCGACCGGCACCGTCCCGATCACGCCGCCCAGCGTACCGAGGGCCGCGGTGAGCTCGGCCGGGATGATCCAGGTCGAGGCGTTCTCGCCGCCGGCGATCTTCGGCAGGGTCTGCAGGTACTGGTACGAGAGCAGCTTCTGGTCGGGGTTGCCGTCGTGGATCGCCTGGAAGACGGTCTCGATCGCGCGGCCCTCACCCTGGGCCCGCAGGATCGCGGCCTGCTTCTCGCCCTCGGCCGACAGGATGGCGGCCTGCTTCTCGCCCTCGGCCGTGAGGATCTGCGACTGCTTCTCGCCCTCGGCCGTGAGGATCGCGGACTGGCGCTGACCCTCGGCCGTCAGGATCACGGCACGGCGGTCGCGCTCGGCGCGCATCTGCTTCTCCATCGCGTCGATGATGGTCGGCGGCGGGTCGATGCTCTTGAGCTCGACGCGGTTGACCTTGATGCCCCAGCGGGTGGTGGCTGCGTCGAGCTCGGCGCCCAGCGTGCGGTTGATCTGGTCGCGGCCGGTCAGCGCGTGCTCGAGGGACATGCCACCGATGATGTTGCGGAGCGTCGTCATCGTGAGCTGGTGGATGGCCTCGATGTAGTTGACGATCTCGTACGTCGCCGACACCGGGTTGTTCACCGTGTAGTAGATGACGGTGTCGATCGAGACCGTCAGGTTGTCCTCGGTGATGACGTCCTGCGGCGGGAACGACAGCACCTGCTCGCGCTGGTCGATCATGTACTGCAGCCGGTCCAGGAACGGCACGATGAGGTGCGGTCCGGAGTCCAGCGTCGTGCGGTACTTGCCGAGCCGTTCCACGATGCCGGCCCGCTGCTGCGGGACGATCTTGAACGACATCGCGACGATGGCGATCGCCAGCGCCAGGAAAAAGAACGCGACGATCAGGGCTACCGATCCGATCACGGTGCAACCTTTCCGGCCACGTACGCCGTGGCCCCCTCGATGGACACGACCGTCAGACGCTCGCCGACGTCATGGTGTTCCGCGGTGGCCGTACGAGCCGTCCAGAGCTCGCCGTCGATCATGACGCGGCCCGACACGTCGGTGACGGGCTCGTCGACGACGGCCGGACGGCCGACCAGGTTGTGGTGCCCCACCGACAGCGTGGGGCCGGAGTGCAGCTTGCGCTTGAAGCGCGGGCGGATGACCGCGAGCAGCAGGATCGAGATGACACCGAAGACGATCATCGTGGCCCACGCGGGCATGAAGGGCGAGGCTGCCGCGGCGGCCAGCGCTGCGATCGCGAACATCAGCAGCACCAGGTCGAGGCTCAGGAGCTCCGCGACGGCCAGCACCGAGGCGACCCCGATCCAGACGACCCACAGGTTCTCGTTCACCCAGTCAGTCACGGCTCACTCCTCACGTCGGGCGGCGCGTCGACCGTAGCGCACCCTGCGGGCCGAGTACCGGCCCTCGAGGACGGAGAGCTCCAGGTCGGTGCCGAAGGCGCGCGTGAGGTTTGCGGCCGTGAGGGTCGACTCCAGGGGACCCTGCGCCACGACCCCGCCCTGCCGCAGCATCAGCACGTGGGTGAAGCCCGGCGGGATCTCCTCGACGTGGTGCGTGACGAGGACCAGCACCGGTGCGGCGTCGTCGGACGCGAGGTTCGCGAGGCTCGCGACGAGGTCCTCGCGCGCTCCGAGGTCGAGCCCGGCGGCCGGCTCGTCGAGCACGATCATCTCCGGGTCGGTCATCAGGGCCCGGGCGATCAGCACGCGCTTGCGCTCGCCCTCGGAGAGGGTGCCGAAGGTGCGACCGGAGAGGTGGGCGATGCCGAGCTCGCCGATGATCTGGTCGGCCTGCGCCGTGTCCATCTCGTCGTACTGCTCGCGCCAGCGACCCGTGACCCCGTGGGCGGCCGAGAGCACCGCGTCGCGGACGGACTCGGCGGGCGGGATGCGGTCGGCGACCGTCAGGCTCGTGTGGCCGATGCGGGTGCGCAGCTCGAAGAGGTCGACGCTGCCGAGCACCTGGCCGAGGATCTTCGCCTCGCCCGAGCTGGGGAACGTCGTCGCGCTGGCGATCTGCATCAGCGTGGTCTTGCCGGCGCCGTTCGGGCCGAGCACGATCCACCGTTCGCCCTCGCGGACCTTCCAGTCCACCCGGTCCAGCAGCACGGACCCGGAGCGGATCACCGAGACGTCGGTCAGCTTGATGGCGCTCGTCATTGTCCCTCCGGGTGTGGCCGTGCTCAGGCACCAACCTATCGCGCTAGCCTCGTGCCGATGACCAGCCATGGGCCCGTCCCCCACCTCCCCCTGCACTTCACCGGTCCGACCGTCCTCGTGACGCTGGTCGGTCCGGACCGCGCGGGTGTGTCGACGCGTCTGTTCGGCGTGCTCGAGACCTTCTCGATCGAGGTCATCGACGTCGAGCAGCTCGTGGTGCGCGGCCAGCTGGTGCTGAGCGTGCTCGTGACCGACCCCGAGGACACCGGGCTCGACGACGCCGTCCGCGCGCTCGGCGACGAGCTCGGCCTCGCCGCCTCCCTCGAGCGCGGCACGGGCGACAACCGTCCGCGCCGCATCGGTCGTGCCCAGGTCGTGGTGCTCGGAGCACCGCTCCTCCCCCGCGCGATGGCCGCGATCACCGAGCAGATCCGCACCGACGGCGGCAACATCGACCGCATCGTGCGCATGGCTCGCTACCCGGTCACCGCGATCCGGATGGAGGTCAGCGGCGCCGATCCCGACGTCCTGCAGGCGACGCTCGCACGCACGGCCTTCGAGCAGGGCGTCGACGTCGCGGTGCAGGAGAACGGCATCCGGCGTCACGCCCAGCGCCTCGTCGTGATGGACGTCGACTCCACGCTGATCCAGGGCGAGGTCATCGAGATGCTCGCCGCGCACGCGGGCTGCGAGGCCGAGGTGGCCGCCGTGACCGAGCGGGCCATGCGGGGCGAGCTCGACTTCGCCGCGTCCCTGCACGAGCGCGTCGCCCGGCTCGCCGGCGTCTCGGCCACGGCGCTCGACGACGTGTACGACTCCCTCGTCTACACCCCGGGCGCTCGCACGATGATCCGCACGCTGAAGCGGCTGGGCTACCGGTTCGCCCTCGTGAGCGGCGGGTTCACGCCGATCATCGCGCGCATCGCCGAGGAGCTGGGCATCGACTACTTCCGGGCGAACGACCTGGAGGTCGTCGACGGCGTGATCACGGGCCGGGTGCTCGGCACGGTGGTCGACCGCGCCGGGAAGGCGGTCGCGCTGCGCGAGTTCGCGGCATCGGCCGGCATCCCGGTCAAGAACACCGTGGCGATCGGCGACGGGGCGAACGACCTCGACATGCTGGCCGCAGCAGGGCTGGGCATCGCGTTCAACGCCAAGCCCACCGTGCGCGACCAGGCACGGACGTCGGTGAACGTGCCCTACCTCGACACGATCGTGTACCTGATGGGCATCACGCGCGAGGAGGTCGAGGAGGCCGACGCTTCCGACGACCCCGCGTCACCCGGTGCCGTCAGCTGATCTCGTACTTCGCCTTGCTGATGAACAGCGAGTGTCCCGAGCGCTGGTCGACGCACGTCACACCGGTCTGCTCCGAGAGGCAGGTCACCGACCCCACGGTCAGCGTGCTGCCGTAGGGCAGGATCGCTCCGGCACCGTTCTCGGCCTCCGCGAGGACGCCGCCACGGCACTGCGGCTGCAGCGGACCGCCCTGGACCGACACGAACCCCTTGCCGAAGCTCGCGAAGCAGTCCTCGGCACCGGCCGGCTCGGTGTACGTCCGCTCACCGATGACGCATCCCCACTGGTCAGCCGCGACGTTGACGTAGCAGATGATGTTGCCGGTCGGCGTCGCGAAGGCGTGGCCCGAGTACGAGTCCGTGTAGTTCGCCGGATCCGCGGGGGTGCCGGTGGGCTGCTCGGCCGTCGAGCCGTCCGTGCCGGGGCCGTCGCTGCCGTCCTCCGAGCCGTCGTCGGCCGCGCTGTCGAAGCCCCAGTCGTCGCCGGACGAGCCTCCCTCGGGCTCCCCGTCGGTCGAACCGCCTCCGCACGCCGCAAGGGCGAGACCCAGGAGGGAGGCGACCGCGAGGAGCCTCAGGCTCACTCGTCGTCCTCCAGGCGGAAGCCGATCTTCATCGTGACCTGGTAGTGCGACGGCACCGAGTCGGTGATCTGGCCGCGGATGCCCTCGACCTCGAACCAGTCGAGGTGGCGGAGCGTCTGGCCGGCACGGGCGATGCCGTTCTCGATGGCCTCGGAGACGCCGTCGGGCGAGGTTCCGACGATCTCGGTGATGCGGTAGGTGCGGTTGCTCATGCCGTCCATGATGCCCCTACGTCAGGGGGCGTACCCTGAAGGGGTGAACAAGCGAGACGACGAGGTGCAGGTCATCACGTCAGCACCCGAGCGTGCCAGCCAGGGGCTGAGCGCGAAGGAGCGTCGCTACGCGCTGTCGATGGCCCTGCGCACCGTCTGCTTCGTCGGCGCCTGCATCGCGGACGGCTGGCTGCGCTGGACGCTCGTCGTCGGTGCCGTGTTCCTGCCGTACGTCTCGGTCGTGCTCGCCAACGCCGGAGTGCGCTCCGGTCCGGCCAAGGGCTCGGACTTCGTGCCCATGGAGCACCGCTCCATCGCGTCCCGCCCCGAGCGCACCGAGATCTGACGCTGTGCCCGCTGACTCAGGCGACGAGCTGACCTGCTCGGCGAAGGGATGCACGGCCGGGGCCACCGTCGAGGTGCGCTGGAACAACCCCAAGCTGCACACGCCGGACCGCCGCAAGGTCTGGCTCGCGTGCCCCGACCACGACGCGTCGCTGACCTCGTTCCTGTCCGCCCGGGGGTTCTGGCGCGAGACCGTGCCCGTCGGAGCTGCTGATGCGTGAGCTCCGGTTCCTCCTGTCCGCCCGCTGGGTGGGATTCGCCGTCTTCGTGGTCGTGCTGTCGGGCGTCTGCATCCAGCTGGGCATCTGGCAGTTCCACAAGCTCGAGGACCGTCAGGTGCGCAACGAGCTCGTGCGCGAGCACCTCTCCGAGGATCCCGTGCCCCTGGAGGACGTCGTGCCGCAGGGCTCCGACGTGCGCTCCGAGCAGGAGTGGACCGTCGTGAGCGCCACGGGCACGTTCGACCTCGACCACCAGGTCACGGTCAAGTACGTCAGTCGTGACGGACGCCCCGGGGTCGACGTCCTGACGCCCCTGGTGCTGGACGACGGCACGGCCCTGATGGTCGACCGCGGCTTCGTCGAGACGCTCCGCACCAACGCGGCCCCGGACGACATCCCGGAGCCGCCCGACGGATCCGTCGACGTGAGCGGTTGGATCCGCGTCGACAGCACCGCCACCGGACAGGCCGTCCGGGTCAACGACGGCCAGGTCCGCGCGATCTCGAGCGAGGGTCTCGCCGAGCACGTGCCGTACGACCTGCGCGACGGCTACCTGAACCTGCAGGACCCGGCGACCGACGGCGTCGACGTCGAGCCCCGCCCCGACCTCGGTCAGGGTCCGCACTTCTTCTACGGGCTGCAGTGGTGGTTCTTCGCCGCCCTCGCCATCGTCGGCTACGGGTGGTTCGCCCGGGCCGAACGCCAGGAGCGACGCAAGGCGGCCGCCAGGGCGAACCCCTCGCCGGCGGCGGCCGACCGCGAGGTCACGCCAGCGAGATGAGGTCGGCGTAGTCGTCGTTCCAGAGGTCCTCGTCGCCGTCCGGCAGCAACAGGACCCGGTCCGGCTCGAGCGCCTGCACGGCGCCCTCGTCGTGCGAGACCAGCACGATCGCGCCCTGGTACCGCCGGATCGCCGACAGCACCTCCTCGCGTGAGGCGGGGTCCAGGTTGTTGGTCGGCTCGTCGAGCAGCAGCACGTTGGCGCTCGAGACGATGAGCCCCGCCAGCGCGAGACGCGTCTTCTCGCCGCCGGACAGCACTCGCGCCGGCTTGTCGGCGTCGTCGCCCGTGAAGAGGAAGGCGCCGAGCACGCTCCGTGCCTGGGTGTCGGTCAGGTCGGGAGCGCTGGCCTGCATGTTCTGCAGCACCGTGCGGTCCGGGTCGAGCGTCTCGTGCTCCTGGGCGAAGTAGCCGATCTTGAGCCCGTGGCCGGGCTGGATCTCGCCGGAGTCCGAGACCAGCTCGCCGGCGAGCATGCGCAGCAGCGTCGTCTTTCCGGCGCCGTTGAACCCGAGCACCACGACGCGGCTGCCCTTGTCGATCGCGAGGTTCACGTCGGTGAAGATCTCGAGCGATCCGTACGACTTCGACAGGCCCTCGGCCATGAGGGGTGTCTTGCCGCAGGCCGCAGGGCTCGGGAAGTCGATCTTGGCGACCTTCTCGGACTGACGCACACCCTCCAGGCCCGCCATCATGTCCTCGGCGCGACGCAGCATCTGCTGGGCAGCGGTGGCCTTGCTGGCCTTGGCGCGCATCTTGTTGCCCTGCATCTGCAGGCGCTCGGCGGTCTTCGTCGTGATCTCGCGCTCGCGCTTGCGGCGCACCTCGTCGGCCTCGCGCTGGCGCACGTAGTGCTTCCAACCCATGTTGTAGATGTCGATCGTCGCGCGGTTCGCGTCGAGGTACAGGACCTTGTTGACGGTCTCCTCGATCAGCTCGACGTCGTGGCTGATGATCACCAGGCCGCCGGAGTAGTTCTTGAGGAAGCCACGCAGCCACGTCACCGAGTCGGCGTCGAGGTGGTTCGTGGGCTCGTCGAGGAGCATCGTCTCGGCGTCGCTGAACAGGATGCGCGCCAGCTCGATGCGGCGACGCTGTCCGCCGGACAGGGTCGAGAGCGGCTGCTCGAGCACGCGATCGGGCAGACCCAGGGCGGCGGAGATCGTGGCGGCCTCGGCCTCGGCGGCGTACCCGCCACCGGCGGCGAAGGCGTCCTGCGCGCGCCCGTAGGTGCGCATCGCCTTCTCGGCGGTCGCCGAGTCGGCGGAGCCCATGTCGATCTCGGCCTTGCGCATCAGGTCGAGGGCCTCGTCGAGGCCGCGTGCGCCGAGGATGCGATCACGCGCCGTGGTCGACAGGTCGCCGATCTTCGGGTCCTGCGGCAGGTAGCCGATCTTGCCGCGGTGGGTGATCGAGCCCTCGGACGGCTGGCCGTCGCCGGAGAGCATGCGCGTGAGGGTGGTCTTGCCGGCGCCGTTGCGGCCGACGAGGCCGATCTTGTCGCCGGTGTCGACCCGGAAGGAGACGTTGGACATCAGGACGCGCGCACCGAAGCGCAGCGTCACGTCGTTGACGGTGATCATGAGGAACTTTCGAGGAGGAAGAACAGGGCCGGGGGCGTCGGCCGGCTCACTCGCGCTGGATGATCACCCCACCATCCTACCCGCGTCGTACGCTGCGGCATGCGTGCTGTTCGACACCCTCTCCTCGCCCTGCTTCCCGTCCTCGTGCTCGTCAGTGCCCTGACGGCGTGCTCGGAGGACGCCGCGGACGACGACGAGAAGCCCTTCGCGTACGCCTCCGAGCTGCAGGCGCCCGATCCGGAGGAGTACAGCGAGGACGGCGGAGACGTCCACCCGAACCGTGACAACGCCTTCGTGGAGCTCGAGCTGGACTCGGGAGCCGAGCTCGTGGTCTGGATCGATCCCGACGACATCCGTCAGGTCCTCGTCCAGCACTCCGATCCGCGCGACCCGGAGGCCTGGACCGAGCCGCGGCCCATCTTCGTGGCCGGTGACGGCTGCCTCGAGGTCGGCGCCGGTACGGACGGCACCACCGTCGCCGTCGCGCTCGGCTGCTATGTCGACGACGCCTTCGAGCAGCAGGCTCCCGACCAGGGTGCAGCACTCGTCACATCCGATCTGCGCACGTGGGAGCTCGACGACGAGCTCGGGGAGTTCGCCTGCGACGAGCCCGAGGTGGAGGACGGCGAGGTCGTGTTCCAGAACGACATCTACGACGACCGCTCCGTGACGTGGACTCCCGACGACGGCTTCGACGACCAGGACTCCTGAGGGCGGAGCCGTCGCGACCTAGGCTCACCCCATGCCCTTCGCCTCGAGACTCGCGGCCACCGCCGCGCTCGTCCTGACGACCCTCTTCGTCGTGGCCTGGCCACCGGCCGCGCTGGCTGAGCCACCGCTCGACGTGTCGGGCCCGGTGACCGACCCCGAAGGGGTCCTGGACGACCGCGCCGACGAGGTGCGGCGGGCGCTCGACGAGCACCAGGCCGCGACCGGCTACCAGCTGTTCGTCGTGGTCGTCCCGACGTTCGACGGCGTCGACGGGTCGGAGTGGGCCGATCTGACGGCCTCGCTCTCACGTCTGGGCGAGGAGGACGTCCTGCTCGCCATCGCGACGGAGGAGCGCTCCTACGGCCTGTCGGTCGCCGACGGCTTCGCGCTGTCCGACGACCAGGTCGACGAGGTCGTGGACGACCACCTGCTCCCCCACCTGCGCGACAGCGACTGGGCCGGTGCCGCGATCGCCACCGCAGACGGCCTGGTCGACGCCGGCGAACGCGGCCCGGGGCTCTGGATCACCCTCGGGGTCGTGGCCGTGGTCGGCGGCGGGGCGGGCGCCACCGTGCTGTGGCGGGGTGCTCGACGTCGCGGGGCGGCTGCAGCGTCCTTGGCCGACATCGAGCAGCGCAGTGGCTCGGCCCTCGTGGCGGCGGACGACGCCATCCGCACGTCCGAGCAGGAGCTGTCCTTCGCCCAGGCCCAGTTCGGCACCCAGGGCACGCTCGAGTTCCAGACGGCGCTCACCGACTCTCGTGCCCTCGTCACCCAGGCCTTCGAGCTCCGTCAGCGCCTCGACGACGACGTCCCGGAGTCGGACGAGGAACGACGGACCATCGCCGAGGAGATCATCGCGCTCTGCACCCGGGCGAACGAGACGCTGGACGCGAAGATCGAAGCCTTCGAGGCCCTGCGCGACCTCCACCGACGTGCGCCGGAGATGCTCACGGAGCTGGCCACCCGGGCTGCCGAGGTCGGGACCAGGCTGCCTGCGGCTCGTGCAACCCTCGAGGGGCTGGCGGCGCGCTATCCGGTCAGCGCTCTCGGCTCGGTCGACGATCATCCTCAGGAGGTCGAACGGCTCCTCGCCCAGGCGCAGCAGGACGTGACCAGGGGGCAGGCGGCGATCGAGGGTGATCGCGCCGCCGCCGTGGCCCACGCCCGCTCGGCGGAAGCCGCGCTCGGCCATGCCTCGACCCTGCTCGACGCCGTCGACGGCGCGGACGCAGCGCTCCAGGCCGCTCCTGCCACGATCGCGCAGTGCTTGACCCAGATCGACGCCCTCCTCGTCGATGCGGCGGAGCACGGCGCCGACGACCCGAGCGTGACGACGGCGGCCACACGGGCGCGAGGCGTCGCCGAGACGTCGCGGGCTTCCGACCAGGATCCTCTGGCGACCGTGGCGGCGCTGCAGGACGCCGAGACGGCGCTCGCCTCGGCCCTCGCACCCGTCATGGCCGAGGTCGCGCGGGTCGAGCAGGCTCGTGCTGCGCTCGCCGGCACGGTGTCCCGGGTCGAGACCCGGATCCAGAGCGTCAGTCAGTACGTGGACGCCCGGGCCGGATCGATCGGCGCCGAGGCGCGCACACGGTTGTCCGAGGCCGGGCGTCACCTGGCCGCCGCGCAGCAGACCCAGGTCGCCGATCCGGTCGCCGCGCTCGCCGAGGCGGAGCAGGCCGACCAGCTCGCCGCATCGGCCGAGAGCCTGGCGCGGGCGGACGTGAACCGGGCTGAGGCAGACCAGTCGTCCTCGTTCGGCGGCTGGGGTGGCGGTTGGGGCAGCAGCGGCGCCTGGAGCGGTGGGGGCTCGAGTCGGCGGTCGTCGTCGCGTCGGTCGTCGTCGCGCCGCTCCTCGTCCTCGAGGCGCTCGTCGTCGAGTCGACGGTCCTCCGGTTCCCGTGGTGGCCGGAGTCGCGGCGGCCGGTTCTGACCGCCCCGGTCGTGGCAGGATGTCGTGACCATCCAGCGAGCGGGGGCCGACGATGCGCAAGACCTCAGCGAGAGCGGTCACGGCACTGGCCGTTGCTCTGCTCCTGACCGCTTGTGGGGGCAGCACCGACGACGACCCGTCTCCGCCGTCCACCACGGCGACGGACGGCGGACGCAGCACGACCGGACAGGTCAGCGCGTGCACGATCGTGGACCGGTCGGTGGCGGACCCGCTGAACCCGAACGGTGAGGACCTCGTTCCCACGCTGCTGATCGGCGACCTCACCTACGACGGCTGCACGGTGGGCGACGTCTACTCGGTCAGCTTCGGCATCAAGGTCGTCGACTCGGACGAGACGCTCGAGGACCGGGTCGAGATCCTCGGCGGCAACAGCGGCACCGAACCCGTCGACGACCTCGGCGACGAGGCGTTCCGCAGTGAACAGTCCTTCGGCGGCGAGACCCTCACCATCTCGATCGGTGTGCGCGTGGGTGACCACGAGGTGCTGCTGCGCAACGACTCCCCCGGCAACACCGACCCCGCCAACCGGGTGTCGGAGGACGCCATGATCGAGTTCCTCGAGGCGTACCTCCCGGCGATCCCGGACGACTTCGAGTCGCAGGCACTCACGACGGAGGTCGACAGCGCGTGCCTTCCCGCCGACGACGCGACGATCGAGGACGGGGTCGACACGATCCAGCTCGCTCGGGGCGGCCGCAGCGGCACCAGCGTCCGGTGTGCCTACCTCGGCGACCACCTCGCGACGGTTCAGCTGTCCCGCTCGTCCAACGACGACCCGACGGGAACCGTGGAGCTGAGTCGGAGCTCGGGCGCGGAGACCGTGACGGTCGAGGGTGCCGTGGACGCCGTCATCAGCGCCTCCAGCCGTTCGGTGACCCTCACGATCCAGCCCAGCGCCGACGAGATCGTCTACATGACGGTCTCGACGAGCAGCGGCAGCCTGGACCCGACCGCCATGACGTCGATCGCGGCTGCCTTCCTCGCCCAGAGCTCCGGCTCCTAGGCGTCCAGGAGACCTCGGCGACGGGCGATCGCGGCGGCCTCGGCTCGGCTCGAGGCGCCGAGCTTGCCCAGGATGTTGGAGACGTGCACCGACACCGTCTTGGTGCTGATGAACAACCGCGTCCCGATCTCGCCGTTGCTGTGGCCCAGGGCGACCTGCTGCAGCACCTCGTGCTCGCGCGGGGTCAGGACGACGTCGGTCGAGGCAGCTCGGGGTGACAGGAGGTCGAGCTCGTCGATCAGCGGCCTCGCCCCGAGACGTTCGGCGGCGGCGCGTGCCGAGGTGATGAGGGCGGTGGCCTCGGCATCATCGCCCGTCGCGAGGAGCACGGCCGCAAGGCGTGCTGCGGAACGCGCCGACTCGTACGGGTCGTCGAGGGCGATGAAGGCGGCATGGACGCCACGCCACAGCTCGACGAGCTCGGCGGCGGACGAGGCGTCGACCCCGCAGACCCATCGAAGCCGGGCGACCTCGGCATGGGCCCGCCGGCGCCACGCCTGGCCTTCCGGCCCGAAGGTGGCGTTGTCGCCGACGACGGCCTCCACCGAGGCAGCGAGCTCAGTGGCGTGCTCGAGGAGCGCCGCCCGCTCGGACCGCTCGAGACCCGGTGCCGCGGCGGCGTGCTGCCCGGCCAGCAGTGCCGCCAGGCGGACGCGTCCGGGGAAGAGCGGCTCGTCCCACGCGCGGGTCTGCAGCTCGACCAGCTGGTCGTAGGTCTGACGTGCGGCCGCCAGGTCACCCGCGGCGCCATGCAGGTCGATCAGGGCCGCCGAGCTGTGCACCGACGACGCGACCTCGTGCCGCCAGATGGATCGCATCGGGAGCGTGCGCTCGATCTGGCCGAGGTCGCCCCGCCCGGCGGCGACGAGCGAGGCGATGGCGCCCAGGTAGGCGGCCATCATCGAGGGCGCGGCAGGTCCGACGTCACAGAGCTCGAGAGCCTCGTCCCACCGGCCCCGGATGTAGGCGAGCAAGGCGCCGAAGAACCGCCCGTCGAAGCCGTAGGGGCCCCACGCCCAGCCGGTCTGCTCCGCTCGTCGCATGGCCTCGGCGAAGGCCCACTCGGCCTCGTCGAGCTCACCGTCGTTGAAGTGCACGAAGGCCATCTGGTGCAGGCCCCGCAGCTCGCCCAGGACGTGTCCGGAAGCCCTCGAGCCGTCGATGAGCTCGCGAAAGGCGAGCTTGGCCTTCGCGGGGTCCTCGCCCGAGCGGACCATGAGGCGGGTCAGGGTGGACTTCGCGTCCGAGATCACGGCCTCGGCACCGATCTGCTCCGCGATGGCCAGGGCCTGCTCGCCCCAGGCCGCTGCCTCGTCGTCGCGCCGGCGACCGGCGAGGGTGCGCGACCGCAGGGCGGCCACCTCGGCGCGCAGCACCGTGACCTCGTCAGGCACCACCCGCGCCGCCTCGATGCTCGCCTCCTCCGCGTCGCCGTCGAGATTGGCGTAGTACGTGGTGTTGCCGATCGCCACGAGCAGGCGACCGTGGCCGTCACGGCCGACGTCGTCCGGCAGCTGAGCCAGGTGGTCGCGCAGGAGCTCGAGCGCCCGCAGCAGCTCGCCCGAGGTCACGAGCGCGTTGGCGGCATCGATCACGAGGTCGACCTCGTCGGTGCCGGCCGGGGCGGCGTCGATCAGCGCGAGTGCCTGCTCGTAGTGGCGGGCTGCCTCGTCGTAGCCCGCCACCCGGCCGGCGGCTTCGGCGGCCCGCACCGTGGCGGCGAACGCGGTCTCGCGGTCGCCGGCAGCGAGGGCGTGGCGTGCCACGGTGGCCGACGGAGCGGTGTCGTCGAGCGCCGCCAGGAAGGCGGCGTGGATGCGACGCCGCTCCCCCGGCAGCAGGTCGTCACGCAGCGCCTCGCCGAGCAACGCGTGCCGGAAGCCGTAGTCGTCGGTGCCGGTGCGCCTCAGCACCTTGTGGTCGACGGCAGAGCCGAGCGCAGCGTCGAGCTCGTCCTCGGTCAGCGCGGCGGCTGCCGCCAGAGCGGCGAAGCCCTCCCGGCCGTCCGTGACCGACGCCGCCCGCACGAGACGACGAGCCGGCTCGTCGAGGCGGTCGAGGCGCACGAGCAGGAGGTCGCTCAGCGTCTCCGGGAGGGCCGCCGTGTGGTCGTCGCCGCCGGCATCGAGCAGCTCCTCGACGAAGAACGCATTGCCCGCGGCCCGCTGCACCACCGCGCGGAGCTCGTCGTTCGTCAGGCCGCCGGTGACTCGCTCCTGCGCCAGCACGGCCACGTCGGCATCGGCCAGCGGCTCGAGCTCGAGACGACGTGCCCCGGGCAGCCGCACCCACTCGGCGAGCGCCTGGCGGAGCGGGTGCCTGCGGTGCAGGTCGTCCGCGCGATAGCTGACCACCAGGTGCACCGGACCGTGGAAGCCCTGCGCGAGGACGTAACGAATCAGGTGCCGGGTCGAGGCATCGGCCCAGTGCGCGTCCTCGATGACGAGCAGCAGGGGCTGGTCGACCGCCACCGAGTCGAGAGCGGCGACGACGGACGCGAAGAGCTCGGCCCGCTCCACGCCGGTTCCCGGGTTGGCCGCAGACCACGGAAGCAAGGGCCCGAGCGCCGGGAAGCGGCCGCCCAGGTCCTCCCGCTCGTCGTCGGACAGCGACGCGAGAGCCTCGGCGAACGGCTGGTACGGCAGGGCGCTGTCACCGAGGTCGAGGCAGTGGCCCACGAGGACGCGGTGCCCGGCGTCACGAGCCCGGATGCTCAGCTCACGGAGCAGCCGGGTCTTGCCGATGCCGGCGTCACCCCCGAGCAGGACGACGTCACGGGACTCGACATCGGTCACGCCGCACGCCGCGAGCAGCTGGTCGAGCTCACGACGGCGACCCACGAGAGGTGTCGAGGGAGCACGCTCGGTCGCCATGTCCTCCATGATGGCCGACGGGACTGACGAGTCGGCCGTGTCCACGCTCAGATGTAGGCGGTGCGGCCGGTGGCCCACGCGGCGAGCCGCAGCACGGGTCCGCGGTGGTGGCGGTGACGCCGGGGGCGCACCACCCGCTCGACGCGCGTCCGCGGCGGGGGCGTGTCGGCGAGACGGCGCTGCGCCTCGACCTGGACGAAGGTCTGGGGATCGATGATCATGTCTCGATCCTGGAAGCCTGAGGTAGGCGCCCACATCGGGCGAGATCCCTAGATCGGGGAACCGGCTACCTCAGATCGGCAGCAAGGCTCACACATCCACGCAACAGCGCCCCGGCCTCGGCGGGAAGCCGAAGTCGGGGCGCTGTGGACGGCGAGAGCCTGGGTAACCTCAGCCGATGTTGAAGCCGAGGGCGCGCAGCATCTCGCGGCCGTCGTCGGTGATCTTGTCCGGGCCCCACGGCGGCATCCAGACCCAGTCGATGCGGAACTCGTTGACGATGCCGTCGAGCGCCGAGCGCGTCTGGTCCTCGATGACGTCGGTCAGCGGGCAGGCCGCGGACGTGAGGGTCATCTGCAGCACGGTGTTGCTGTGCTCGTCGACGTGCGCCCCGTAGACGAGGCCGAGGTCGACGACGTTGATGCCGAGCTCGGGGTCGACGACGTCCTTCATCGCCTCGAGCACGTCCTCGCTGGTCGTGGCTCCGGCGGCGGGAGCCGCGGTGTCGACCTCGGGAAGGTCGGTGTGGTCGGTGGTCATGATGCGTCCTTTCCGGCGGCCTGGGCCCCCGTGGCTTGTGTGGCCGCGTCCTTGAAGGCCATCCAGGAGAGAAGCGCGCACTTCACGCGCGCGGGGAACTGGGCGACACCGGCGAAGGCGATGCCGTCCTCGAGCACGTCCTCGTCGGGCTCGACCTGCCCCTTGCCCTGCATGAGGGCCTGGAAGGCATCGAGCGTCGCGAAGCCGTCGGCGACGGAGTGACCCACGACGAGCTCGTTCATCACCGAGGCCGAGGCCTGGCTGATGGAGCATCCCTCGGCGTCGTAGGAGACGTCGCGGACGACGTCGCCGTCGAGGTGCACCCGCAGGGTGATCTCGTCGCCGCAGGTGGGGTTGACGTGGTGCACCTCGGCGTCGCCGCCGTCGCGCAGTCCGGCCCCGTGCGGGTGCTTGTAGTGGTCGAGGATGATCTCCTGGTACAGAGAGTCCACGTTCATGGCGTCGGAATTGGCACTGTTGGTCATGGTCACGCTCCGAAGTACTTCTTGGTGTGCCAGATGCTGTCGACGAGCGCGTCGATCTCGGCCTCGGTCGTGTAGAGGTAGAACGACGCGCGGGTCGTGGACTGCACGCCGAAGTGGGCGTGAGCCGGCTTGGCGCAGTGGTGGCCCGCCCGCACCGCGACTCCCTTGCTGTCGAGCAGCTGGGCGACGTCGTGCGGGTGGACGCCGTCGAGCGTGAAGCTGATCGCTCCCCCGCGGTCGACCGCCTCCTTCGGACCCACGACCGTGAGGCCGTCGATCTCGACGAGGCGCTCGAGCGCGTAGGCCGTGATGGCCTGCTCGTGCGCGGCGACGTTCTCCATGCCGAGCGCCGTCAGGTAGTCCACGGCGGCACCGAGACCGACCGACTGCGCGATCGGCGGCGTGCCGGCCTCGAACCGTGCCGGCGGAGGCGCGAAGGTCGACCGCTCCATCGTGACGGTCTCGATCATCTCGCCACCACCGAGGAACGGCGGGAGCGACGCGAGCAGGTCGTACCGGCCGTGGAGCACGCCGATGCCGGTGGGACCGACCATCTTGTGACCGGTGAACGCCACGAAGTCGGCCCCGAGCGCGGCGACGTCGACCGGGATCTGCGGGACGGCCTGCGAGGCGTCGATCAACGTGTAGGCGCCGACCGCCTTCGCGCGGGCGACGACCTCGGCGACCGGGTTGATCGTGCCGAGCATGTTCGAGACCCACGTGACCGCGACGATCTTGGTGCGCTCGGTGATCGGGTCGTCCTCGAGGTCGAGGCGACCCTCCGGCGTGATGCCGAACCAGCGCAGCGTCGCTCCGGTGCGCTCCGCGAGGAGCTGCCACGGCACGATGTTGGAGTGGTGCTCCATCTGGCTGATGACGATCTCGTCACCGGGCCCCACGGCACCCGCGTCACCCAGCACGCGGGCGACGAGGTTGATCGCCTCGGACGCGTTCTTGGTGAACACGACCTCCTCGCGACGGCTCGCGCCGATGAAGCCGGCGACCTTGGTGCGGCCGAGCTCGAAGGCCTCGCTGGCCTCCGCGCCGAGCTGGTGCATCGCGCGCGCCACGTTGGCGTTGTGCGCCAGGTAGTGAGCGTCGATGGCGTCGACGACCTGCCGCGGCTTCTGCGACGTGTTGGCGCTGTCGAGGTAGACCAGCGGCAGGTCCCCGGCCAGGCGACGCTGCAGGATCGGGAAGTCCTCCCGAACCCGTGCGACGTCGTAGGTGGCGGACATGTCAGACCGCCGCAGCACCCGCGGCGTCAGCCGCAGAACTGGCCTTGACGTACTTGTCGTAGCCGCTGGCCTCGAGCTCGTCGGCGAGCTCGCGCCCGCCCGTCTCTGCCAGACGGCCCGCGACGAAGACGTGCACGAAGTCGGGCGCGATGTACTTGAGGATGCGCGTGTAGTGCGTGATCAGCAGGACACCGCGGTCGCCCTGCTCGCTGTAGCGGTTGACCCCGTCGGAGACGACCTTGAGCGCGTCGATGTCGAGGCCCGAGTCGGTCTCGTCGAGCACGGCGAACTTCGGGTTGAGCAGCTCGAGCTGGGCGATCTCGTGGCGCTTCTTCTCACCACCGGAGAAGCCCTCGTTCACGCTGCGCTGCGCGAAGGTGGGGTCGAGCGTGACCCGCTCGAGTGCCGCGTTGACGTCCTTGACCCACGTGCGGAGCTTGGGGGCCTCGCCGTCGATCGCGGTCTTCGCGGTGCGCAGGAAGTTCGCGACCGAGACGCCGGGGACCTCGACGGGGTACTGCATCGCCAGGAACAGGCCGGCACGGGCGCGCTCGTCGACGCTCAGCTCGAGGACGTTCTGTCCGTCGAGCAGGACCTCGCCGTCGGTGACGTCGTACTTGGGGTGGCCGGCGATGGAGTACGCCAGGGTCGACTTGCCCGAGCCGTTGGGGCCCATGATCGCGTGGACCTCGCCCGACTTGATGGTCAGGTCGACGCCGCGCAGGATCTCCTTCGGGCCGTCCTCGGTCTCGACCGAGACGTGCAGGTTCTTGATCTCGAGAGTGCTCATGTCAGTTCTCCTCGGGGAGGGCGACGTAGACACGGCCGCCTTCGATGGTGGTGGGGTAGGTCGGGACCGGCTCCGTGGCCGGGAAGTTCAGCGGCTCGCCGGTGCGCAGCGAGAACGTCGAGCTGTGCAGCCAGCACTCGATCGACGGGCCCTTCGCGGGATCGACGTTGACGTCGCCCTCCGAGAGCGGGATCGAGGCGTGCGAGCACTCGTCGCGGATCGCGTAGACCTCGTCGCCCTGGCGGACCAGGGCGATCTCGGTGCCCTCGACCTCGACGGCCAGGACGCCCCCGTCGGGGACGTCCGCGAGCGGTGCTGCGAACGTCGACTCAGACATCGGCCAGCTCGTGCTCGACCGCCTTGACCAGACGTTCCTGCACGTCGGGGATGCCGATGCGCCGGATGATGTCGTTGAAGAAGCCGTGGACGACGAGGCGGCGGGCCTCGTCCTCCTCGATGCCGCGGCTCTGCAGGTAGAACAGGTGCTGGTCGTCGAACCGCCCGGTGGTGCTGGCGTGACCGGCGCCGGCGATGTCGCCGGTCTCGATCTCGAGGTTCGGCACCGAGTCGGCGCGGGCGCCGTCGGTCAGGACCAGGTTGTCGTTCTGCTCGAAGGTGTCGATGCCCTCGGCGACCTTGCGGATCAGCACGTTGCCGACCCACACGGTGTGCGCGTCCTTGCCCTGCAGCGCACCCTTGTAGAGCACGTTGCTGCGGGTGCGGGGCGCCGTGTGGTCGGCGAAGAGGCGGTGCTCGATGTGCTGACCGGCGTCGGCGAAGTAGACGCCGAACAGGTCGGCGCTGCCGCCCGCCCCGGCGTAGTCGACGTTGGTGCTGGTGCGCACCAGGTCGCCGCCGAGCGTGAACTCGAAGGCGCGCACAGTGGCGTCGCGACCGACACGGACGTTGATCTGCTCGGCGTGCACGGCATCGTCGGCCCAGTCGTTGATGGTGACGAGGTCGAGCTGCGCGCCGTCGCCGACGACGACCTGCGTGAACGCGTCGTACACGGCGCTGCCCACGTGGTCGATCAGGACGGTGGCCTTGGCGTGCAGGCCCACGCGGATCACGACGTGACCCCACACCGTGCTGTCGACCGAGTCGCCGCTGAGCGTGATGCGGATGGGCTCGTCGACCACGAGGTCGGCGGGCACGTCGAGCAGCACGGCGCCGCCGGCGTTGGCTGCCGCAAGGGCGCCCAGCCGGTCGAGCGGGGCCGACACGGCGAGGCCCTGGGCCTCCTCCGTGCTGATCTCGCTGAGCGTGACGCCCTCCGGGAGCTGCTGCTCCCACGTGAGGTGGGCGTCGCTGGGCTCACCGTCGAGCAGGCCGCGCAGGCGCTTGAGCGGGGTGAAGCGCCAGATCTCCTCGAGCCCCGTCGGCACGGGGTGCGTGGCGACGTCGTAGGACGGCTCCGGGTGCAGGTGCGACTCGACGTGGTCGAGCTCCAGCACTTCGTTGATGTTGTCAACGACGGTCATCCGACAGCACCCTCCATCTGCAGTTCAATGAGGCGGTTCAGCTCGAGCGCGTACTCCATCGGGAGCTCGCGGGCGATGGGCTCGACGAAGCCGCGGACGATCATCGCCATGGCCTCGTCCTCCTCCATGCCGCGCGACATGAAGTAGAAGAGCTGGTCGTCGCTGAGCTTGGAGACCGTGGCCTCGTGACCCAGCGTCACGTCGTCCTCACGGACGTCGACGTACGGGTACGTGTCGGAGCGGCTGATCTGGTCGACGAGCAGCGCGTCGCACTTGACCGTGCTGGCCGAGCCCTCGGCACCCTCGTTGACCTGGAGCAGACCGCGGTACGACGTGCGGCCACCGCCACGGGCGACGGACTTGCTCAGGATCGAGCTGGACGTGCGCGGTGCGGCGTGCACCATCTTGGCGCCGGCGTCCTGGTGCTGGCCCTCGCCGGCGAACGCGATCGACAGCGTCTCGCCGCGAGCACCCTCGCCCATCAGGTAGACGGCCGGGTACTTCATGGTGACCTTCGAGCCGATGTTGCCGTCGACCCACTCCATGGTGGCGCCGGCCTCGCAGACGGCGCGCTTGGTGACCAGGTTGTACACGTTGTTCGACCAGTTCTGGATCGTCGTGTAGCGGACGCGGGCGCCCTTCTTCACGATGATTTCGACGACGGCCGAGTGCAGCGAGTCGCTCGAGTAGATCGGCGCGGTGCAGCCCTCGACGTAGTGGACGTAGGAGTCCTCGTCGGCGATGATCAGCGTCCGCTCGAACTGACCCATGTTCTCGGTGTTGATGCGGAAGTACGCCTGCAGCGGGATGTCGACGTGGACGCCCTTGGGCACGTAGATGAACGAGCCACCCGACCACACGGCCGAGTTCAGCGCGGAGAACTTGTTGTCGCCGACGGGGATGACGGTGCCGAAGTACTCCTGGAAGATCTCCGGGTGCTCCCGCAGCGCCGTGTCGGTGTCGAGGAAGAGCACGCCCTGCTCCTCGAGGTCCTCACGGATCGAGTGGTAGACGACCTCGGACTCGTACTGCGCGGCCACGCCCGAGACGAGGCGCTGCTTCTCGGCCTCGGGGATGCCCAGGCGGTCGTACGTGTTCTTGATGTCCTCGGGGAGGTCGTCCCACGTCGCGGCCTGCTTCTCGGTCGACCGCACGAAGTATTTGATGTTGTCGAAGTCGATGCCGCCGAGGTCGGAGCCCCACGTGGGCATGGGCTTGCGCTCGAAGAGCTTCAGGCCCTTCAGACGCAGGTCGAGCATCCACTGCGGCTCGCTCTTGAGGTTCGAGATGTTACGCACGACCTCCTCGCTGAGGCCGCGCTTCGACGTCGCACCGACGTCGTTCTTGTCGGACCAGCCGAACTCGTAGCGGCCGACATCCTTGAGTCCGGGGTTGAGCTCCTCGATGGAGGGAGCCGCGCCGGAGTTCTCGTGGGACGTGGTGGTCATGACGTCACCTTCTCTGCGTGGGGGGACGAGGTGGAGTGTGTGGGGGTGGCCGGGTCGGGCAGGTGCGTCGTGCACACGCCGTCTCCGTGGGCGATGGTCGCCAGTCGTTGCACGTGGGTGCCGAGGAGGCCGGCAAACATCTCCGCCTCGGCCTCGCACAGCTGGGGGAACTGCTCGGCCACGTGCGCGACCGGGCAGTGGTGCTGGCACATCTGCGTGCCGGCGGGGGTGTTGCTGGTGGACGCCGCGAAGCCCTCGGCGCTGAGGGCGTCGGCCAGGGCGGCCGGTCGTGCCGACGGCTCGAGGTCGGCCAGGCGCACGGCGAGCCGTGCACGGAGGTCGTCGAGCCGGTGGGACGCGAACCGCTTCACGGCGTCGTCGCCCATGGTGTCGCGCACGAACGCCAGGGCGTCGACCGCGATCTCGTCGTAGGCGTGCGCGAACTGGCCACGGCCCGCGTCGGTCAGGGCGAACACCTTCGCCGGACGGCCTCGACCACGCTGGCCGAGGATCCGCTGCTCACGCGGCTCCAGCATGCCCTCGCCCACCAGGTGGTCGAGGTGACGCCGGATCGCGGCCGGAGTGAGGTCGAGCTCGCGTGCGAGGGCTGCCGCCGTGGAGGGGCCTCCCCGCAGGATCGCCTCGGCGACGCGCGCACGCGTCGGAGAGTCGTCGTGAGACACACTCCCCGCCGGTCCGTCAGTTGTCGCCATGTTTTTCACAACGCCAGTGTGTCCTTATTGATTCCGCCCGTTCAACGAAGGTTCGCCTCAGTGAGGCAGACCTCATCTGCCCCGCCTGCGCGCGTAGGCTGCTGGCCATGGCGGCCAAGGCGACGGAGATCGATGCCGATGGCATCGCGGTGCGCGTGTCCAGTCCCGACCGGGTCGTGTTCGAGGCGACGGACACGACACCGGAGTTCACCAAGCTGCAGGTCGTCGAGTACGTCGTCGCAGTGGGTGACGGTCTGCTGCGAGCCCTGCGCGACCGGCCGACCGCCCTCGAGCGCTGGCCCAAGGGCGTCCGCGAGGGCATGAGGCTCACGTCGTCGCAGGGTCAGGGCGACGCCTTCTACTCCAAGCGGGTGCCGAAGGGCGTTCCCTCGCACGTGCCGACGGTGCAGGTGTACTTTCCGTCCGGCCGCACCGCGGAGGAGATCTGTCCGACTCAGACCGCGGACCTGGCATGGGCGGCCCACATGGGCACCATCACGTTCCACCCGTGGGCGATGCGCCGCGCCGACGTCGACCGTCCCGACGAGCTGCGCATCGACCTCGATCCGCAGGACGGCACCGACTTCCACGACGCCGTCGACGCTGCGCTCGCCACCCGCGAGCTGCTCGCCGAGCTCGGTGTCCGCGCGTTCGTGAAGACCAGCGGCAACCGCGGCGTCCACGTGTTCGTGCGCATCCAGCCGCGCTGGACCGTCACCTCGGTGCGTCACGCGGCGATCGCCGTCGGACGTGCGCTCGAGAAGCGCCACGACGGCGTGACGACCGCGTGGTGGAAGGAGGAGCGCGGCTCGAAGATCTTCGTCGACTTCAACCAGAACGCCCGCGACCGCACGATCGCCAGCGCCTACAGCCTGCGTCCGAAGCCCGGGGCGCCCGCCTCGTTCCCGGTGTCGTGGGACGACCTGCCCGGCATCGAGGACCCCCGCCAGTTCCACCTCGGCACGGTCCCGGACCTCCTCGCCTCCCAGGGCGACGCCTGGGCCGAGATCGACGACGTCGCCCACGACCTCACCCCCTTGCTCGACCTCTGGGCCGAGGACCCGACCGAGATGCCCTATCCCCCGGACTATCCGAAGATGCCGGGCGAGCCGAAGCGTGTGCAGCCGAGCAAGGCGCGCAAGGAGTCCGAGTGACGTGAGCCAGCGACGCTGGCGCGAAGACCCGGGAGCCCGAATCGGTCTGGGCCGTCGCGACAGGGGTACGTCATCACTGGCGTCCACCTTGAGCACACAGGGTGGGCGTCGCGGGAGCATCGAGCACGCCGCCGATGCGGATCCGGGCCAGGACGAGGGACGGCAGGCCTCGGGCCTCAGGCCTCGCGGGCGAGCGCGAAGAGCTCGGAAGGATGAACCTTCAGGCGAAGTGCCGCGACGGTGGTGCCGTGAACCTCGATCAGGCCTCGCACAGCGGCGGCGTGGCGGGCAGAGATGGCGGCCTCCAGCTCGCCCATCGCTCCCCGGAGCAGCCGCAGCTTCTCGAGCTGTTCCAGCGGGTCTCCCGGTTCGTCGAGCCACTCACTCACGACCGCTCGAGCATCAGCGATAGCACCGCTGGGTTCATCGTCAATCACTCGAAGAACGTAGCGACGCTGATCAACACACGCCCGTCCATGTCGAGAAGATCACATCTCTCACGAACGCTCGAACGCGTGTTCTAATGGTGCGGTGGAGGCCCCCGATGGAACACGATCCGGCTACGGAGCCGTCGAGGCCGATGGCTCCGGCATCGAGGTGCCGACCGTGCCGAAGCACGCGCACGTCTGGGTCAATCTCACGGAGCTGCGCTCGAAGCATGCCGTGCTGGAGTACCCGGGCCTCATCCTGGGATGGTGCCGCGGGGTGAAGGGCTGGGAGGCCCACGTCGTCTGGACCTCCCCCCTCACCGACGGATCCGGCCGAGTCACGGCGCACCTGGCATGGCTGGGCGCGCACCAGCTCCGTCCGGCGTGATCGCGACCATCCGCTTCAACCCTCCGGGGCCGGGTACTCCCTCGGTGACGCACAGGAGGCGGCGATGAAGGATCCAGATCGAACGCATCGGAGCCCGGTGCCGGACGCGACCGGCGAGAAGGTCCATCGGCACCCGCTGCGCGGGCGGCTCGGCTTCGGCCACGGGTCGTGGCGCTTCGCGATGATCGCGATCGTGCTGGTCGTCGCGGCCGTCGTCGTCGTGCTGGTGCTGGTCGAGCAGGGCACGCTCGATCGCGCCTGGGCCTACGTGACGCTCCCGGTCGCCATCGTCGGCGCGGCAGCCGCGAGGGTCCTGACCATCTTCAAGGCCTCCGCGGAGGGCAAGAAGCGCTGACGCACCTCCCCTCGATAGCGTGGCGACGTCGGGGCACGGGAGGAGTGGTCGTGGAGATCGCAGGAGAAGACGTCAGGGATCGGCTGCGACGACTCGGTCCGGACGGTCGCATCACGCACCAGTCGGTCTGGGCGCCCTACCTCGTCGCCACCTCCGGGGCAGCGGCACCGCTCGCGGAGATGGCGGAGCGGCAGGAACTGCCCGAGGGCGGGTCGGCCGTCGTGTACACGGGTCTGCTGCCCAAGCGCCTCGTCCGCGTCGTCGCCCGGGGTCGAGGCGAGTGGGAGGACCCGTTCGGAGCCGGGCCGAGCTCGGTCGAGGTGACCTCGAGCTCCATCGAGGCGGCGGCCTACCGGCTGGAGAACCTCGACACGCTCCGCAGCGAGGTCGTCGGCAGCTTCACCGTGCGGTCGGACCTGGTCATCGAGGCGGGGGACGAGGCCGTTCCCGTCCCGTACTTCCGCGCCCCGCGGCGAGGAGCTCCCGACGATGACGTCGACGCCTTCGTGATGGCCGTCCTCGCCGAGCTGAACCGGTAGCCACGACGGGCGGCGCGGGCGCGACCTACCTGGACACGGGCAGACGCGGAGCCATGTACAGCTTCCGGCGCGCCGCGTCGACACGGCCCATCTGGAGACCGACGAGGCCCACGAGCGCGACCGCCGGCGCGAACGGCTCGAACGCCGACCGCTGACCTGCGGAGAGCAGGCCGAAGAACGTGTAGACCAGCACGGCCGCCAGCGCCAGCCACAGCACGACCGACACGGCGAACGGCATCCGGGGAGGGGTGGTGACTCCCTGTGGGAGCACCACGTCGCGATCGGCCGCCTCCTTCTCCCGCTCCTTCTGCCCGAGGTTCAGCAGGAACGGCGCGGCGCCGACGGCGAGACCGAGGATCGTCGCCGTGGACCCGGACAGTCCACCGAGCGCCGTCACGACGAGCAGCACCAGTGCACTCACGACCAGAAGACCCAGGACGGTGGTCTCGAGTCGCACGCGACGCCGCGCCGCGGACTCGTCCGTCACAGGTCGATGGACCGGTTGCGGCGCCAGACTTCGAGCAGCGCGAACAGCCCGACCACGCCCGGCACCATCGGCCACCCCAGCCGCTCCCACACCGTCTCTGGCTCGGCGTCCGGGATGCCGTCGAGCAGGTGCCACGCCTCCACGCCGACCAGGACGACGCTGACGAGCAGGAGCAGGATCCCGCCCACGACGAGCGGTCCGTGGCCGGCGTCGGCGAGGTGCACCGGGTCAGGAGCAGCCGTGGCCCACTCGGGAAGGTCGTCGCCTGCACGCGGCGAGGGTTCGTTCGTCACCGCGACCTCACTCGTGGTGGGAGTGCACGAACACCCCGGGAGGTGCCGGCTGATGGCCCCACGGGACGGGCGGCGGGAGCTCCGCCTGAGCACGCCGGACGGCGGCCCGCACCGGCACGTAGAACGGCAGCACGAACGGTCCGAGCACCGCGAACAGGATCATCCAGGTGACGCGGTCCTTGCCGGCGGCCTGCCAGGCGGGCTCGGGAAGCTTGGAGAGGTCGTAGATGCCCCACGCGCCCACGGCCTCGATCACGAACCCTGCGGCGGCGAGCGACCACCAGAACACCTGGAAATCCATGCGCTCACGATACTGAGCCCGGGGTCCACCAGGGGCGGAAATCCCGGGCTCAGATCGTGATGTTCACCTGCCGGAGCAGGTTCAGGCGTTCCGGCGGCCTCTCGACCGCACTCCAGGCAGCACCTCGTTCACGAGGTACTCCCCTCGACGAGCCAGAGCCGCTCGAGCGAGTTCACAGGAGAGTCAGGGTCGCGGACATGCGCGGGAGCCTAGGCACAGGTTGGCCCCGAGGCACTTCTCAGCCGACCGGCCTACCCTGTGGGGGTGCAGACTCCTCAGCCCCGTGTCGCCCGCGGTGACGACGATGCACTGGTGCGCTTCGACGACATGCGCGCCCTGCGCCAGGACTTCATGCGCTTCATGCTCCCCCACCGCTTCGCGATGGAGGAGGTCGTCACGAAGCTGACGATCCTGCGCGACGAGTTCACCCTGATGCACGACAGCAACCCGATCGAGAACATCGCGTCCCGGCTGAAGAGCCCCGACAGCATCGCCGAGAAGATGCAGCGCAAGGGCTCGGAGCCGACGTTCTCCTCGATCCGCGAGACCATCACCGACATCGCCGGCGTGCGGGTCACGTGCAGCTTCGTGTCGGACGTCTACCACGTGTTCGAGCTGCTGACGTCGCAGAGCGACATCACGGTGCTCGACGTGCGCGACTACATCCAGGAACCGAAGCCCCACGGCTACCGCAGCCTTCACGCCCTCATCGAGGTGCCGGTCCACCTGACCGACGGGCCGCTCCCGGTGACGGTCGAGGTGCAGCTGCGCACCATCGCGATGGACTTCTGGGCGAGCCTCGAGCACAAGATCCACTACAAGTACCGCGGCGCGGTGCCGGCCGACCTCGCGGACCGCCTCCGCGACGCCGCCGACACGGCCCACGCGCTCGACGGGCTGATGCTCGACCTCCACGAGGAGGTCAAGTCGCTCGACGCCGACGGCGTGGCCACGCTGCCCGACGACATCCGTCGTGGGCTGAGCACCGATGAGATCGAGCCGTCCGACGCGCTGATCGCTCAGCTGCGGCGCCTCGCCGACGGTGACGGCCGGTACTAGGCCGTGGTTCCTCTCGCCCTCCCCGACCACGCGACCTGGCGCCACGTCGGGGCCCGCGACCGGTTCGAGGTCCTGTTCCACTCGGCCCTCGTCACAGGCCATCGACTGCGCGGGCACACCACGGCGGTCGAAGCCGGGCGCGCGTGGTCGGTCGGCTACGACGTCGCGACCGACGAGGCATGGCGCACCCGCCACGTGCGCGCGACGGCCCGTACCGCCACCGGAGACCTCGAGGTGGTGCTCGAGCGCCGCACCGACGGCTGGCTGGTCGGAGGGGCCACTCGTCCCGACCTGGACGGTTGCATCGACGTCGACCTCGAGTCGTCGAGCGTGACCAACCTCCTCCCCGTTCGCCGTCTCGGGCTCCGGATCGGCGAGACGGTGAGCGTGCCGGCTGCCTTCATCCGCGCCGACGACCTGCGCGTCGAACGTCTCGAGCAGACCTACACGCGGCTCGACGACGCCGGCCGGTACGCCTACACCTCGGCGACCTTCGACTTCGCCTGCGAGCTGCAGTACGACGCCGCGGGGCTGATCACGAGCTATCCCGGGATCGCCGAACGCGTCAGCTGACGTCGTCCGCGACCGCCACGACCGGCTCGTGCAGGACGGGGAAGCTCACCGAGGCGGCGATGAAGCAGTTCTCGCTCGCCTCGGCGTGGATCGCCAGCGCCACGTCGGTCATCGCCGCGTCCGTGATGGTGACCCGAGGTCGCAGCGTGACGGACGTGAAGCGCCCACCCTGACCGACCTGCTCCATCGTGCCCACCGCGTCGTCGGTGTAGCCGACGACGACGACGCCGTGCTGCACCGCAGAGTGCAGGTAGGACAGCAGGTGGCACTGGGCCAGGGCGGCGAGCAGGAGCTCCTCGGGATTCCAGCGGTCGGCAGCGCCCCGGAAGGGGACGTCAGCAGAGCCGGCCAGGTCGGGCTTGCCGGAGGCACGCACGAGCACGTCGCGGCCGTACTCGCGGTAGCCGCTGGTGCCGGTGCCTCGATTGCCCTGCCAGGCCACGTCGACGGCGTAGTGATGGTCCACGACTCGTTCCTCCTCAGCGGTCGGGTCGCACGCCGGCGGCGCACTGGTCGACGGTCTTCGAGATGCGGGCCAGACGGGTCTCGTCCTTGCGCGCCAGGGCGATCTGCGTCAGTGCGTACTTGCGGGCGCTGACCGACAGCCCGTCCCAGAAGTCGCGCGCCGCGGGCTGGGCGTCGAGCGCGACGGTCAGCTCCGCGGGCTCGAGACCCGCCTCGGGACCGTCGAGCACCGACCACATGCCGTTGGCCTTGGCCGCGGCGATCACCGCCACACCAGGCGGCTGGAGGCGACCCTCGGCCTCAAGGCGCGCGACCCGCGCCTTGTTGGTCGCTGCCCACGCGCTGCGGGACCGGCGAGGCGTGAACCGGATCTGCGACCCGAGCTCAGCACCCGATCGCGTCTGGCCGTCGACCCAGCCCCAGCGGAGCGCCTCGCACACCGAGTCCTCGTACGACAGGCGACCGTCGCGACCCGTGCGGTCGTCGATGCGCACCCAGACGCCTCGCGCGCTCGCGTGGTTCTGCGCGAGCCAGGCACCCCACTCCTCGGCCGAGGACGGGTGCACCACGGCGTCGTCGTGGATGCTCATCGCAGCACCTCCGACAGCCGGTACCCAACGACCTCCTCCAGCTGGGCGTACGTGCACGAGTCGGGCTCGCGATCAGGCCGCCACCGCTTGAACTGCGCCGTGTGCCGGAACCGGGCCTGCTCCCCCGGACCCTCCATGTGCTCGTACCCGACCTCGGCGACGCACACCGGCGCCAGGGGCACGAAGGAGAGGTCCTTCCCGGAGGACCAGCGGTTCTGGCCCATCTCGATCTCGGCCCAGGGGTGGTCGGCCAGGTCGACGACGTCAGGGGCGAGCTCGTCGACGAGCTCGGCGCGACGAGCGGCCGTGAACGATGCCGCCACCCCGACGTGGTGCAGCGACCCGTCGGACGCGAAGAGCCCGAGCAGCATCGAGCCGAGCAGCGGCTGGTCGTCGGTCGACGTCTTGTGCAGGCGGTAGCCCGCGATGACGACGTCAGCCGTGCGCGCGTGCTTGACCTTCAGCATCGTGCGGCCGTTGGGCACGTACGGCGAGGCGAGCTGCTTGGCCATGACACCGTCGAGGCCGGCTCCCTCGAACTGGTAGAACCACTGCTCGGCCTCGGCGGCGTCGTGCGTCACCCGGGTGAGATGGATCGGGCTCGCGGCACCCTCGAGCAGCTGCTCGAGGCGTGCGCGGCGTTCCTGCAGCGGGGCATCGAGGTAGGAGGTGTCGCCCTCGGCGAGCAGGTCGAAGGCGACCAGGCTCGCCGGCATCGTGACGGCGAGCTCGTTCACACGCGACTCGGCGGGATGGATGCGCTGGCTCAGCAGGTCGAACTCGAGCCGGTCGCCCTGCGTGACCACGAGCTCACCGTCGAGCACGCACCGCTCGGGCAGCTGCTCGAGCACCGCAGCCACGACGTCGGGGAAGTACCGCGTGAGCGGCTTGGTGGAGCGGCTCGTCAGCTCGACCTCGTCGCCGTCGCGGAAGACCAGGCACCGGAACCCGTCCCACTTGGGCTCGTAGAGGTAGCCACCGTCGACGGCATCGGCAGCCGGCACGCGCGGCGTCGACTTCGCGAGCATCGGCGTGACCGGCGGCATCACAGGAAGGTCCACGTCCGTCAGCCTAGGGCGGCGCGCCGACGCGAACCATCCCCGCCGCGGGATGTGTGCGTTCCGCGGGGTCCGTCTGCACGATGTGTGCGCGCGGGGGTGCTGATGGCGCTGCAGAACCCCTCGAAGGGCACACATCGTGAGGACCACCGGGCAAGGCCTGCCTCTCGTCGGTCGGTCCGAGGTGGCCCACCTAGACTGTCCCGGTGCCAGCTCCCGCCGTCGAGATCCGCGATCTCGTCATGACCTACGGCGAGACGCAGGCAGTCGACCACCTCGATCTGACCGTCCCGGTCGGTTCCGTCACCGCGATCCTCGGCCCCAACGGCGCGGGCAAGACCACCACGGTCGAGACCTGCGAGGGCTTCCGGGCCGTGCAGTCCGGCTCGGTGTCGGTCCTCGGCCTCGACCCACGCGACCCCTCGCTGCGCCCGCGCATCGGCGTGATGCTGCAGTCGGGCGGCGCGTGGTCGGGTTCCCGCGCGCACGAGATGCTCCGCCACATCGCGTCGTTGCACGCCCACCCGCTCGACGTCGACGCCCTGGTGGAGCGCCTCGGGCTCGCGTCGTGCGGACGGACGCCCTACCGGCGGCTGTCGGGCGGACAGCAGCAGCGCCTCTCGCTCGCGATGGCGATCATCGGCCGTCCGGAGCTCCTCTTCCTCGACGAGCCCACCGCCGGTCTCGACCCTCAGGCCCGTCGCGCCACCTGGGAGCTCGTCACCGAGCTCCGTGACCACGGCGTCACGACCGTGCTCACGACGCACTTCATGGACGAGGCCGAGCACCTCAGCGACACCATCCACATCATCGACTCAGGTCGCGTGATCGCCAGTGGCACGCCCGCCGACCTGACCCGCGAGTCCGCCCGCAACACGATTCGCTTCACCGCTCGAGCGGGTCTCGACGTCGTCGACCTCATGCAGGCGCTGCCCGACGGCACGAAGGTCGAGGAGCGTGTCGCCGGCTCCTACGTCGTCGCCGGAGACGTCGATCCCGCCATGCTCGCGACCCTCACCGCCTGGTGCGCGGGTCGCGGCGTGCTCCCGGAGTCGATCCTGGTCGAGCGGCAGACCCTCGAGGACCGCTTCCTCGACCTCACCGGGAGGAGCCTGCGATGAGCCTCGACGTCACGCCAAAGCCCGGCTCCGCTCCCCTGGGCGCCATGCTGCGCGCGCAGGCCGGCATGGAGCTCAAGCTCATGCTCCGCAACGGCGAGCAGGTGCTGCTGACCCTGGTCATCCCGCTGCTGCTGCTCGTGATGGGCACGCGCGCCGACCAGGTCGTCGACCTCGGCCCCGGACGGACGATCGACATCATCGCGCCGGGCGTGCTGGCCCTGGCCGTCCTCTCGACCTCCTTCACCTCGCTCGCGATCAGCACCGGCTTCGACCGCCGCTACGGCGTGCTGAAGCGGCTCGGGGCGTCACCGCTCCCCCGCTCGGTCCTGCTGCTCGGCAAGGTCGGCGCCGTCGCCGCGGTCGAGGCGATCCAGCTCGCCGTCCTCGTGCCGACCGCGCTCGCCCTCGGATGGGAGCCCCACGGCGGTGCCGTCGCCTGGATCTGGGCCGTCCTGCTCGTCATCGCCGGAACGGTCGCCTTCGGTGCTCTCGGGCTGCTGATCGCCGGCACCCTGCGTGCCGAGGCCACGCTCGCCGTCGCCAACCTCGTGTACGTGCTCCTCCTCGTCGGTGGCGGGCTCATGGTGCCGCTGTCGCGGTACCCCGAGGGAGCACGTCAGGTCATGGAGATCGTCCCGTCGGGTGCGCTCGGCGAGGGACTCCGCGAGGTCTTCGCCGGCGGTTCCGGCCTGGTGCCCCTCCTGGTGCTCCTGGGCTGGGCCGCCGTCGCGGGACTCGCCACGATCCGCAGCTTCAAGTGGGAGTGACACCGATGGACCAGCCGCTCTGGCAACGACTCTGGGTGACGTTCCTGCGTCTCTTCGACCACGTCGAGCGCTGGGCGTGGGCGTCCGTGGTCGCGAACTCGGTCATCATCTTCACCGGCGGTGTCGTGCGGCTCACGGGCTCAGGCCTCGGGTGCCCCGAGTGGCCGCGGTGCACCGAGGAGTCCTTCGTCCCGCACAGCTCGCTCGGCATCCACGGCGCCATCGAGTTCGGCAACCGGCTGCTCACGTACGTGCTGGTGGTCGTCGCGATCGGCACCTTCGTCGCCGTCCGACGCTGGAGCGGCACGAACCGGACCGTCCGCCGCCTCGCCACGGTCCTGGCCCTCGGCATCCCCGCGCAGGCGATCCTGGGCGGCATCACCGTCCTGACGGGGCTCAACCCCTGGATCGTCTCCGCGCACCTGCTCGTGTCGATGGCCCTGGTGTCCGGGTCGGTGCTGCTGCTCCACCGCGTCACCGCTCGCCCGCAGGGCGCCGCCACCGGCGCGGGACACCGCCTGGCCCTGCTGACGTACCTGGTCGCCTGGCTCGCCATCGTCCTCGGCACGGTCGTCACGGGGAGCGGCCCCCACGCCGGCGACGCCTCGACCGAGCGCAACGGGTTCGACCCGGAGCTGTGGAGCCGCATCCACGCGCTCTCGGTGTGGACGCTGGTCGCCGTCACGGTCGTGCTGCTGGTGGTCGTGCGACGCACCCGACTGCTCGTTCCGGTGGCGACCCTCCTCGGCGTCGAGCTGGCGCAGGGCCTGATCGGCTACGTCCAGTACTTCAACGACCTGCCGATCGCGCTGGTCGCCGCCCACCTCGTCGGCGCCGCGGTGCTCATGGCGGCCGCCACCTGGGTGCTGGTCCGGGCCGTCGACGTCCGAAAGGACCAGCCCGCTCCTCAGCAGGCCGCTAGCATCCCGGTGTGACGACCGACACCACGACCACCCCCGGCACGCGCCGCGACCTGCGACCTCTGGTCCTGCCCCACGTGGGCCTGGCCGTCCTGGGCACGATCGCGCTCTCCCTGGAGACCCCCGCTCGCGGCTGGGCCGTGCTCGCCACGGTCGTGGCGTACGTCGCAGGCCTCGCGTACTCCTGCCGGCGGACCGACCTGCTGCCGCTCGTCGGGTTCCTCAGCCTCGTGTCGGTGTTCCAGGTGCTGCCCGACTGGATCCTCGCGGACGTCCTCGGAACGCTCGCCTTCCCCGACCAGGGTGGCCCGCGCATGGACGACATCGTCCCGGTGGCGATGGCTCTGATGTGGGTCGCGCCCCTCTTCATCGCCCTCGTGGCGGCGGACCTGCGGCCGGGCCGGGCCGCCGTGGCCGCCTTCGCGGTGTTCGCGGTCGCCGAGCTGCTGGCTCCGGTCGTCGGCCTCTGGGAGCCGACGGGCGACACGGCGCGGATCCTCGGTGTGGCCGTCTACGTCCCCCCGGCGGAAGCGGTGCTCGGCTGGGCCGCAGCGGTGGGCTTCGGCGCGACGGTCGGCCGGTCCGTGGTCGTGAAGATCGCGGCCGCGGCTGCCGTGTCGACGATCTACACCGGTGCGCTGGTCGTCTCGTACTTCGCGATCGACGTCGCGAGCTGGCGCATCACGTTCTGAGGCTCAGAGCGGACGCAGGCGGTCGGTCGGCACCTCGATCCGCCAGCCGTCCTCGGCCGGACGGCCGACCACCTGAGCGGAGGCAGCGTGGCCGACCACGACCCGTGTGGGATCGATCTCCAGCACCACGACCGTGAGCTCGTGCCCCTCGTCGGTCGTGAGCACCCACTTCTCGCCGAGCTGGCGCATCGCGACGTCGTCGACCACCTGCTCCGCGACGTCCCAGTCCGGGGTCGGACCTGCCAGGGCGTTGCCGACGAGGCCACGCGGCACCACGTCATCACCGACCATCTCGACGTAGCCGATCGTCTCGCCGTCACCGGACCGCCGTCGCGGTACCCAGTCCGACGGGATCACGACGGTCAGCCGATCAGGGCGCCGTGGATGAAGGGGTCGGCCGCCGCCGCCACGAACAGCAGCGCCAAGTACGCGTTGCTGAAGTGGAACAGGCGCATCGGCTTGATGATGCTGAGGTCCTCGGTGTCGCGGGCGCGGCTCTGCAGGTCGTACGCCTCGACGAGGAACACGATGCCGAGCACGATCGCGGTGGCCGGGTAGAACCAGCCCATGCCGGCCACGGGCCACAGCGCCAGCGAGGTCGCGAACATGATCCAGGAGTACGCCACGATCTGGCGACCGACCTCGCGCGAGCTCGTGACCGACGGCAGCATCGGGACGTCGGCCGCGGCGTAGTCCTCGCGGTACCGCATGCCGAGTGACCAGAAGTGCGGCGGCGTCCAGAAGAACACGATCAGGAACAGCACGACGGGCGTCCAGGCGAGCTCGTTCGTGACCGCGGTCCAGCCGATCATCGCGGGGAAGCAACCGGCGGCGCCGCCCCAGACGATGTTCTGCGACGTGCGGCGCTTGAGCAGCATCGTGTAGCCGACCACGTAGAAGACGTTGGCGGTCAGGGCGAGCAGCGACGAGAGCCAGTTGACGAAGAACCCGAGCCAGAGCGTGGAGACGACACCGAGCACCAGGCCGAACACCAGGGCGCTCCGGGTGGAGACCTGGTGGCGCACGAGCGGGCGACGCTTAGTGCGGTTCATCTTCTGGTCGATGTCGGCGTCGACCACGCAGTTGAGCGCGTTGGCGCTGCCGGCCGACAGCGTGCCGCCGACGACGGTCGCGACGACGAGCCACAGGTCGGGTACGTCCCGGGCGGCGAGGAACATCACCGGCACCGTCGTCAGGAGGAGCAGCTCGATGATGCGGGGCTTCATCAGAGCGATGTAGGCACCGACGACGTCGCGGGACGACGTCTCGACCTTCTGCTGTTCCGCATCGACGAGACTCACACGTCAAAGTCTAAGCCACCCGAGTAGGCTCGACGTGACGGCGTCGCCCAGAACGGGGCGACCCACGTTCCGCCTTCTCGAGGAGCTCTTTCGTGACCTCTGCCCCCTCCGTCGACAGCACCACGCTCGACTGGTCCGATCTCGATTCCCGTGCGGTCGACACCGCACGACTTCTGGCCGCGGACGCGGTGCAGAAGGTCGGGAACGGTCACCCCGGAACGGCGATGAGCCTCGCTCCGGCCGCCTACCTGCTCTACCAGAAGGTCATGCGGCACGACCCCGCCGATCCAGACTGGATCGGTCGCGACCGATTCATCCTGTCGTGCGGTCACTCGAGCCTCACGCAGTACGTGCAGCTCTTCCTCGCGGGATACCCCCTGGGGCTCGACGACCTGAAGAGCCTGCGCACCTGGGGCAGCCAGACCCCCGGTCACCCCGAGTACAAGCACACCCCCGGCGTCGAGGTCACGACCGGCCCCCTCGGCCAGGGCATCGCCAACGCGGTCGGCTTCGCGATGGCGGCCCGCCGCGAGCGGGGCCTGTTCGACCCGGAGGCCCCGGCCGGCGAGAGCCCGTTCGACCACCACGTCTACGTGCTCGCCTCGGACGGCGACCTGCAGGAGGGCGTCTCGGCCGAGGCGTCTTCGCTCGCGGGCCACCAGGAGCTCGGCAACCTGACCCTGATCTACGACGACAACAGCATCTCGATCGAGGACGACACCGACGTCGCCTTCAGCGAGGACGTCGCCGCCCGCTACGCCGCGTACGGCTGGCACGTCCAGACCGTCGACTGGACCTCGACCGGCAGCTACCACGAGGACGTGCCTGCACTCTGGGACGCGATCCAGACCGCGAAGGCCGAGACCTCGCGCCCCAGCATCATCGTGCTGCGCACGATCATCGCCTGGCCCGCGCCGAACGCGCAGAACACGGGCGCCTCGCACGGGTCCGCGCTCGGCGCCGACGAGATCGCGGCCACCAAGGAGCTCCTGGGCTTCCCCACCGACCAGACGTTCATCGTCGAGGACGACGTCCTCGCGCACGTGCACCAGGCCCGCGACCGCTGGGCTGCGGCGGGCGCCGCCTGGGACGAGCAGTACGCCGCGTGGAAGGCCGCCAACCCCGAGCGCGACGAGCTGCTCCACCGCCTGAAGTCGCACACCCTCCCCGACGGCTGGGACGCCGACCTGCCGGTCTACGAGGCCGACGAGAAGGGCGTCGCCACCCGCGTCGCCTCTGGCGAGTTCCTCACGGCCGCCGCACCGAAGCTGCCCGAGCTGTGGGGCGGCTCGGCCGACCTCGCCGGCTCGAACAACACCACGCCGAAGGGCGAGCCGTCCTTCCTGCCGCCGCGCCGCTCGACCGGCAAGTTCTCCGGCGACTGGTACGGCCGGGTGCTGCACTTCGGCATCCGCGAGCACGCGATGGGCTCGATCCTCAACGGCATCGTCCAGCACGGTCCCACCCGTCCGTACGGCGGCACGTTCCTGGTCTTCAGCGACTACATGCGCCCCGCCGTCCGTCTGGCCGCGCTCCAGCAGCTGCCGGTCACGTACGTGTGGACGCACGACTCGATCGGCCTCGGCGAGGACGGACCGACCCACCAGCCGGTCGAGCACCTCGCCTCGCTGCGCGCGATCCCGGGCCTCGCGGTGGTCCGACCGGCCGACGCGAACGAGACCGTCGCCGCGTGGCGCGAGATCCTCGAGCACCAGGCGCCGGCCGCCCTGGCGCTGAGCCGCCAGAACCTTCCGGTCTTCCCCCGTGGCGAGGGGTGGGGCGACGCCTCGCTCACCGCGAAGGGCGCGTACGTCCTGGTCGACGCGGCCAACGGCGAGCCCGACGTCGTCCTCGTGGGCACCGGTTCCGAGGTGAAGCTCGCCGTCGCGGCGCGCGAGCAGCTCGCGGCCGAGGGCATCGACGCCCGCGTGGTCTCGATGCCGTCGCGCGAGTGGTTCGAGGCGCAGGACGCCGCGTACCGCGACAGCGTCATCCCGCCGGCCCTGCGTGCCCGCGTGGTCGTCGAGGCGGGTGTCTCGTTCGGCTGGCGCGACGTGGTCGGCGACGCCGGCCGCATCGTCGGTCTGGAGCACTTCGGCGCCTCGGCCGACTACCAGCGCCTCTACGACGAGTTCGGCATCACCGCCGACGCCGTCGCCGCGGCGGCCAAGGAGTCGATCGAGGCCTCCGCCCACACCGGGGGTGTCCCGGTCTTCGCCCGTCCGTCCGGACCCGTGCTGCCCGACACCTCCTCCCACTGATCCCTCTCTGATCGCCAAGGAGCACCATGAACGCACGACTGCAGGCCCTGTCCGACGCCGGCGTCTCGATCTGGCTCGACGACCTCTCCCGCGAGCGCCTGGCCTCGGGCAACCTGGCCGAGCTCGTGGCCGAGAGCAGCGTCGTGGGTGTCACGACCAACCCCACGATCTTCGCGGCGGCCCTGGCCAACGGTGAGCGCTACGCCGCCCAGGTGGCCGAGCTGAAGGCGGCCGGCACCGCGGTCGACGACACGATCTTCGAGCTCACGACGACCGACGTCCAGGAGGCCTGCGACGTCCTCCGTCCCGTCTACGAGAGCACCGACGGCGTCGACGGCCGGGTCTCGATCGAGGTCGATCCGGGCGCGGCCCGCGACACCGACTCGACGGTCGCCCTCGCCCAGAAGCTGTGGGCACGGGTCGACCGTCCCAACCTCCTGATCAAGATCCCGGCGACCGAGGAGGGCCTGCCGGCGATCGCCGCCACCATCGCGAAGGGCATCAGCGTCAACGTGACCCTGATCTTCGCCATCGAGCGCTACGGCGCCGTGATGGATGCCTACCTCTACGGCCTGGAGCAGGCCGCGGCCGAGGGCCGTGACCTGTCGACGATCCACTCGGTGGCGTCGTTCTTCATCAGCCGCGTCGACTCCGAGGTCGATGCGCGCCTTCCCGAGGACAGCCCGCTGCGCGGCAAGGCAGGGCTGGCGAACGCCCGCCTCGCCTACGCGGCCTACGCCGAGGTCTTCGGCGGCGAGCGGTTCGCGGCACTCGCCCAGCAGGGTGCTCGTCCGCAGCGTCCGCTCTGGGCGTCCACCGGGGTGAAGAACCCCGACCTGCCTGACACGCTGTACTTGAGCGACCTCGTCGTGGCCGGCACCGTCAACACGGTCCCCGAGAAGACTCTCCAGGCCTTCGCCGACCACGGTGAGGTCCGGGGTGACACGGTCACCGGTACCGAGGCCGAGTCGCAGCAGGTCATCGACCAGCTCGCCGAGGCCGGCATCGACTACGACGAGGTCGTCAAGAAGCTCGAGGACGAAGGCCTGCAGAAGTTCGACGACTCCTGGGCGGAGCTCGTGCAGACCGTGAGCGACGCGCTGGACGAGGCCTGAGCATGGGCGTCGTCCACGTCGCCGCCCCGGTCAAGAGCTACGAGGCCGTCCTGCGCCGGCTCGTCGACGACCGGTTCGCGTCCCGCCTGGCCGCCCGCGACCACACGCTGTGGGGCCGCGGGGCGGAGGAGGAGGCCGCGAAGCGTCTGGCCTGGGTCGATCTCGCCAAGACCTCCCGCCCCCTGCTCCCCCGCATCGCCGCTGCCCGCGACGACCTCCGCGCCTCGGGACTCGACCACGTCGTGCTGTGCGGCATGGGCGGGTCGTCGCTGGCCCCGGAGGTCATCTGCGCCACGGCCGGTGTCGAGCTCACGGTGCTCGACTCCTCCGATCCCGCGATGGTCCGCCAGGCCGTCGGCGACCGACTGGCCACCTCGGTCGTCGTCGTCGCCAGCAAGTCCGGTGGCACCGTCGAGACCGACAGCCAGCGTCGCACGTTCGAGCAGGCCTACGAGGACGCCGGGCTCTCGGCGAAGGACCACCTGGTCATCGTGACCGACCCGGGCTCCCCCCTCGACGAGTACGCGACCGCGGCCGGATACCGGGTCTTCCGCGCCGACCCGCAGGTCGGGGGCCGCTACTCCGCCCTCACGGCCTTCGGCCTGGTGCCCTGTGGACTGGCCGGCGTCCCTCTCGCAGGCCTGCTGGAGCAGGCTGCGGCGGTCCACGACGACTACCTCACCGACTCGGTCGAGAACCTCGCGCTGCGGCTCGGCGTGCTGCTGGGCGTGGCCGCCGACAACGACGTCGACAAGCTCGTGCTGGTCGACCACACGGGCACCGGCATCGGTGACTGGATCGAGCAGCTCGTGGCGGAGTCCACCGGCAAGCACGACCGCGGCATCCTGCCGGTCGTCACCACGCCGGACGCCCTCGGCGCGATCACCCCGGACTGCCTGGTCGTCGCGATCGGCACCGAGGTCGTGCCGGACGCGCCGTCCGGCTACGCGGCGGCCGTCGACCTCCCGCTCGGGTCGCAGATGATTCTGTGGGAGATCGCGACCTCCGTCGCCGGAGAGATCATCGACATCAACCCCTTCGACCAGCCCGACGTCGAGAGCGCGAAGAAGGCCGCCCGCGGTCTCCTGGGCGACGACGTCGAGCTGCCGTCGCCGGCTACCGTCGACGGCGACATCGAGCTCTTCGGCACGACGGCCACCACGGTCGAGGAGGCGCTCGCCGAGCTCTTCGCCTCCGTGCGGGAGCCGCTCGGCTACCTCGCGCTGCAGGTCTACCTCGACCGCTGGACGCACGCCGGCCTCGCCCAGGTGCGCTCGCCGCTGAGCCTCAAGATCGGCCGACCCGTCACCTTCGGGTGGGGACCCCGCTTCCTGCACTCCACGGGGCAGTACCACAAGGGCGGCACGCCGACCGGATCGTTCCTGCAGGTCACCGGCACGCCGGCCCCCGACCTCGAGGTGCCCGGCCGCGACTTCTCCTTCGGCCAGTTCATCACCGCACAGGCCGTCGGCGACGGTCACGTCCTCACCGACCGCGGCCGCCCCGTGCTGCGGCTCCACCTGACCGACGTCGAGTCCGGTCTCGCCCGTCTCCGAGAGGCCCTCGCATGAGCTCCGCCGCTGTCGTCGACGACGCCGCTGCCACGCTGGCCCAGGCGCTCGAGACGCGCCTCGCCCTGCTGCAGACTGGTGGGGTCGTGCCGCGTGTCGCCCTGACGGGTGGCACGATCGCCAACGACGCCTACCGGCTCCTGGGCGCCAACCCCGACGTCGACTGGACGCGGGTCGACCTGTGGTGGGGCGACGAGCGCTTCGTCCCCGAGGGTCACGCCGACCGCAACGACCAGCAGGCACGCGAGGCGTTCCTCGACCGCCTCGAGGTCCCGGACGAGCGCATCCACGCCGCACCCGCCCACGGGTGCGACCTGAGCCTGGCCGAGGCCGCCGACGCCTACGCCGCGACGCTGCCCGACGCCTTCGACGTCGTGCTGCTCGGCGTCGGCCCCGACGGGCACGTCGCCTCCCTGTTCCCCGGCTTCGAGCAGCTCGACGAGGTCGAGCGCCGCGCGGTGGAGGTCTTCGGATCGCCGAAGCCGCCGGCCGAGCGCATCTCGCTCACGTTCCCGACGCTGAACGCCGCCGACGCCGTCTGGTTCGTCGCCTCGGGCGACGGCAAGGCCGAGGCGATCGCCCGGGCCCTCGCGCCGGAGGGTTCCGTGCACGAGACCCCGGCCCGCGGCGTGCGAGGGCGCGCCGAGACGGCCTGGATCGTCGACGCCGCCGCGGCCTCGAGGATCCCGACCGACCAGCTCTAGAAGATCAGGTCGCCTGACTTGCGGCGCGTGCGCAGGAGGTCGAGCGCCTCGTCGAGGATCTGCTTGGCCTCCTCCTCGGAGCGGCGCTCCTTCACGTAGGCCAGGTGCGTCTTGTACGGCTCGGTCTTCTTGGCCGTGGGGCGGTTCTCGGCGTCGACGCTCGCCGGCAGGCCGCAGCGCGGGCAGTCCCACGACTCGGGCACCTCGGCCTCGATCGAGAACATCAGCGACGTCTCGTGGTCGTTCGCACAGAAGTACTGGATGCGCTGGCGGGGGGCGGCTTCGCCGCGCTCCGCCTCACCCATGGGTCCGGAGCCGATACGACTTCCGCGGATTGCTCCCGTGGCCACTAGTTGCTCACCTTCAGCAGAAGGCCGAGGGCGAACACCGAGACGAACCACACGACGGCGATGCCGACGGTGATGCGGTCGAGGTTGCGCTCGGCGACGGACGAACCACCCAGCGAGCTCGAGACGCCGCCGCCGAACATGTCGGACAGGCCTCCGCCCCGGCCCTTGTGCATGAGCACGAGCAGGATCAGCAGCAGGCTGCAGATCACCAGCACGGCAGAGAAGATCAGGATCACGGAGGTGACTTCCGGTTTCGGGGAACGGGTGGGATCGGGCTCAGGCGCCGGTCGAGGGCAGTGCGTAGAAGCGGGCGATGCCCGCGAACTCGTCCGCCTGGAGACTTGCGCCACCGACCAGGGCCCCGTCCACGTCGGGCTGGGCCATGATCGACGCGACGTTCGCCGCCTTGACCGATCCTCCGTACAGGATACGCAACGACTCGGCGGCTTCGGACGAGAAGGTCTCCGCAACACGCGATCGGATCGCCGCGCAGACCTCCTGGGCGTCGTCCGGGGTGGCGACCTCGCCCGTGCCGATGGCCCAGACGGGCTCGTACGCGACCACCAGGTCGGCGACCTGCTCGGCCGTCAGGCCGGCCAGGGAGCCGTCGACCTGGGCCAGCGTGTACGCGACGTGCTCGCCCGACTGACGGACCTCGAGGCCCTCGCCGACGCACACGATCGGCGTGATGCCGGCCGCGATGGCCTTGACCGCCTTGGTGTTGACGACCTGGTCGCTCTCGGCGTGGTGCTCGCGCCGCTCGGAGTGCCCGACGACCACGTAGGAGCAGCCGAGCTTGGCCAGCATGGCAGCGGAGATCTCGCCGGTGTACGCGCCGCCGTCGTGCTCGGAGACGTCCTGCGCGCCGTAGCGGATCGAGAGGTGGTCACCGTCGATCAGCGTCTGCACGCTGCGGATGTCGGTGAACGGCGGGACCACGACGACCTCGGCCTTCTCGAAGTCGTGCTTCTTGTCCTGCAGCGTCCAGGCGAGCTTCTGGACCAGCACCACGGCTTCCTGGTGGTTGAGGTTGCTCTTCCAGTTGCCGGCCATCAGGGGCGTGCGGGTCATGACGTCTCCTCCAGGATGGCCAGACCCGGGAGGGTCTTGCCTTCGAGATACTCCAGGCTCGCACCGCCGCCGGTGGAGATGTGGCCGAACGCCTCGTCGGCGAAGCCCAGCTGGCGCACGGCGGCGGCCGAGTCGCCACCACCGACGACCGACAGGCCGTCGGTCTGGGTCAGCGCCTCCGCGACGGCTCGGGTGCCGTTGGCGAACGCGGGGAACTCGAACACGCCCATGGGGCCGTTCCAGAACACCGTGCGGGCCCCGCGGACGTGCTCGGCGAACGCCTTCGCCGAGTCCGGGCCGATGTCGAGGCCCATCTGGTCGTCGGGGATCGCGTCGGCGGCCACGACGGTGGCCGGGGCGTCGGCGGAGAACGCCGGCGCGACGACCACGTCGGTCGGCAGCACGAGCTCGACGCCCTGCTCGGCCGCGCGCTTGATGTAGCCGCGCGCGACCTCGAGCTGGTCGGCCTCGAGCAGTGACGAGCCGACCCCGTGGCCCTGGGCCGCGAGGAAGGTGAACACCATGCCGCCGCCGATGAGCAGCGTGTCGGCCTTGTCGAGCAGGTTGTCGATGACGCCGAGCTTGTCGGAGACCTTCGACCCACCGAGGACGACGACGTAGGGACGCTCCGGGGTGTCGGTCAGACGACGGAGCACCTCGACCTCGGCCTGCACGAGCCCGCCGACCGCAGCAGGCAGCCGCGTGGCGACGTCGTAGACGCTGGCCTGCTTGCGGTGCACGACGCCGAAGCCGTCGGAGACGAACACGTCGGCGAGCGACGCGAGCTCGTCGGCGAACGCGCCGCGCTCGGCGTCGTCCTTGCTGGTCTCGCCCGCGTTGAAGCGGACGTTCTCCAGCACCGCGACCTGGCCGTCGGTCAGGGCGGCACTGATGTGGCGCGCCTCCTCACCCACGGTGTCGCCCGCGAACAGCACCGGGCTGCCGAGCAGCTCCGCGAGACGCTCGGCGACCGGCTTCAGCGTGTAGGCCGGGTCCGGCGTGCCCTTGGGGCGCCCGAGGTGAGCGGTCACGAGGACCTTCGCGCCCGCGTCGGCCAGCCGCTTCAGGGTCGGCAGGCTCGCACGGATGCGGCCGTCGTCGGTGATCGTCGCACCGTCGAGCGGCACGTTCAGGTCGCTGCGGACCAGGACGCGCTTGCCGGTGAGGTCGCCCAGGTCGTCGATGGTCTGCACGGTCGGAGCTCCCTCGCCGATCAGAGCGAGGCGCCGACGTGCTTGACCAGGTCGACCAGGCGGTTGGAGTAGCCCCACTCGTTGTCGTACCAGGAGACGACCTTGACCTGGTCGCCGATGACCTTCGTGAGGCCGGAGTCGAAGATGCTCGACGCCGGGTCCGTCACGATGTCGCTGGAGACGATCGGGTCGTCGGTGTAGACCAGGAAGCCCTTCATCGCGCCCTCGGATGCGTCCTTGATGATCTGGTTGACCTCCTCGACCGTGGTCTCGCGGCTGGCCGTGAACGTCAGGTCGGTCGCGGAGCCCGTGGGCACCGGGACGCGCAGCGCGTAGCCGTCGAGCTTGCCCGCGAGCTCGGGGAGCACGAGGCTGACGGCCTTCGCCGCACCCGTCGAGGTGGGGACGATGTTGATCGCGGCGGCACGGGCACGGCGCAGGTCGCTGTGCGGCGCGTCCTGCAGGTTCTGGTCCTGCGTGTAGGCGTGGATCGTGGTCATCAGGCCACGCTCGATGCCCAGGGCGTCGTTGAGGGCCTTGGCCAGCGGCGCCAGGCAGTTCGTGGTGCACGAGGCGTTCGAGATGACGGTGTGCTGCGTGCCGTCGTAGAGCTCGTGGTTGACGCCCATCACGATCGTGATGTCCTCGTTCTTGGCGGGCGCCGAGATGATGACCTTCTTCGCGCCGCCGTCGACGTGGGCCTTGGCCTTGGTCGCGTCGGTGAAGAAGCCGGTGGACTCCACGACGATGTCGACGCCGACGCTGGCCCAGTCGAGCTTCGCGGGGTCGCGCTCGGCGAACGCGGCGATCTTCTGGTCACCGACGGTGATCGACGTGTCGTCGTACGTGACGTCGGCGTCGAGGCGGCCCAGGATCGAGTCGTACTTCAGGAGGGTCGCGAGCGTCTTGTTGTCGGTGAGGTCGTTGACGGCCACGATCTCGATGTCGCCGCCCGCGGCACGAGCCGCGCGGAAGAAGTTGCGGCCGATGCGGCCAAAGCCATTGATGCCAACGCGAACGGTCACGGCGTGATGCTCCTGAAGTGGGGTGGACCTGGATCAGGGGTCAGCCTATCGAAGTCCGAGACCGCCCTGACCGCGGTGGCGTCCAGCTCGTCGTCGCGCACGATCTCGGCTGCCAGCCCGGCCTCGGCGCACGCGGCCGCCGTGGCCCGGGCCTGTCGCTCCGAGGTCTCGATCAGCAGCACTCCCCCCGGCCTCAGCCAGCCGGGTGCGGCGTGCGCGATGCGCCGGTGGAGGTCGAGGCCGTCCGCTCCCCCGTCGAGGGCGAGCCGTGGCTCGTGCAGGCGTGCCTCGGACGGCATGTGGGCGATCTCCGCGGTCGGCACGTAGGGAGCGTTGGCGACCAGCACGTCCACGCGTCCCTGCAGGTCCGCCGGCAGGGGCGCCATGAGATCGCCCTCGTGCACGCGCCCCCGGTCGCCCAGGTTGACGCGCGCCGCGACGAGGGGCACCGGGTCGAGGTCGGCTGCATGGACCTCGAGGCCGTCGAGCCGGCGGGCTGCCAGGGCGGCGACCGGTGCCACGCCGCAGCAGACCTCGACGAGGACGGACGGACGCGCCTCGACGGCGAGACGTACCAGCAGCAGGGTGCGGCGGCGCGGCACGAAGCAGCCGGCGGTGACCTGCAGGCGTTCACCGTCGAGGTCCACACGGCCGAGCACCGTCTCGAGCGGCTCTCCCCCGACCCGACGCGCGACGAGCTCGTCGAGCCTCGCGCCGGTGGCCTCGGCCCGCAGCAGCTGGGCCTCCTCCTCGGCGAAGACGCAGCCGGCCGAGCGCAGGCGCTCGACGAGGGAGTCGGTCACGACTCCGGAAGGTCCTCCAGAGTGGCCTCCGTGTCGGGAATGCCCTGCTCGGCGGCGATCTTGTCGGCCATCGCGAGGAGCCGGCGGATGCGTCCGGCGATCGCGTCCTTCGTCAGCGGCGGGACGTGGAGCTGACCCAGCTCCTCCAGGCTCGCCTGACGGTGCTCGACGCGCAGGACGCCGGCCAGCTTGAGGTGGTCGGGGACGTCGTCGCCGAGGATCTCGAGCGCTCGTGCGGCACGGGCGCCGGCGGCGACGGCCGCCCGGGCGGACCGGCGCAGGTTCGCGTCGTCGAAGTTGGCCAGGCGGTTGGCCGTGGCTCGCACCTCGCGACGCAGGCGCCGCTCCTCCCACGACAGGAGGGTCTCGTGGGCGCCGAGCCGGGTCAGCAGGGCACCGATGGCCTCGCCGTCGCGGATCACGACGCGGTCGGAGCCACGGACCTCCTTGGACTTCGCCGAGATGCCGAGCCGGCGGGCCGCCCCGACCAGCGCGAGCGCGGCCTCGTGCCCGGGGCAGCTGATCTCCAGCGCCGAGGAGCGTCCCGGCTCGGTCAGCGAGCCGTGGGCGAGGAAGGCGCCGCGCCAGGCCGACACGGCGTCGCACGACGAGCCGCCGACGACGGCCGGGGGAAGTCCGCGGATCGGGCGGCCGGAGCCGTCGATGATGCCGGTCTGCTGGGCGAGGGCCTCGCCTCCCTGGCTCACGCGCACGACGTACGTCGTGTTCTTGCGCAGGCCGTTGGGCTGCATGACGACGACCTCGCTCTGGTGGCCGTACATGTCACCGATGTCCTTGCGCAGCCTCCGCGCGGCTCCACCGCTGTCGAGCTCGGCCTCGATCACGACCTTGCCTGCGACGAGGTGCAGCCCACCGGCGAAGCGGAGGATCGAGGCGACCTCGGCCTTGCGGCAGCAAGCCTTCGTCACGGTGGTGGCCACGAGCTCGGACTTCACCTGGGACGTCAACGCCATGCGGGTCACTCTATGCCGGGGTCAGAAACCGTCCGAACGCTTTCGCCAACCTGGTGGGGTCGTGCTGGTCGCTGCCGAGCGACTGGGCGACGTCGTCGACCACCAGCCGGGCCCCCAGCTGACGGGCCGTGGCCTCCAGGTGACCCGCGTCGTCGACCACGCTGGAGTCGGCCAGGACGACGTCGATCGCGAGCTCAGGAGCGTGCGCCGAGAGCACCTCGAGGTGGTCGGTGGCGCTGAGCCCCTCGGTCTCACGGTCGCCCCGCAGGTTCAGGACGAGAGCGCGGCGGGCCCGGGTGCCGACCAAGGCGTCGCGCAGCCCGGGCACGAGCAGCGTGGGCATGACGCTGGTGAACCACGAGCCCGGCCCCACGACGACCCAGTCGGCGTCGTGGACCGCCGCGACGGCCTCCGGGCACGCCGGGGGGTCCTGCGGGTCGAGCCGGACGCTCACGACCTGCCCGTCGACCGAGGCGACCTCTGCCTGACCGCGCACGATCGTGAGCCGGTCGGGGGCCGACACCAGGTGCACGTCGGCCTCGATGTGCAGCGGGACCGCCGCCATCGGCAGGACGCGCCCCTTCGAGCCGAGCAGCTCGCCGACGAGGTCGAGCCCGGCGACGTGGTCGCCGAGGCGCTCCCAGATCGCGGCGATCAGCAGGTTGCCGATCGCGTGCCCCGCCAGCGGACCCTCACCGGCGAACCGGTGCTGAAGGACGCTCGCCCAGCGCTGACCGTGCTCGTCGTCGCCACTCAGGGCCGCGAGCGCCATGCGCAGGTCGCCGGGCGGCAGGATGCCGAACTCCTCGCGCAGGCGTCCCGAGGAGCCCCCGTTGTCGGCGACCGTGACGATGCCCGTGAGATCGGGCGTCAGACGACGCAGGGCCGTGAGGCTTGCGGCGAGCCCATGACCTCCGCCCAGTGCGGCGACGCGCAGCAGGCCCGCCGGTGCGGGCGTGCTCATTCGCGTCCCAGGTCGCGGTGCACCACGAGGGTGCTGACGCCGTGCGCGCGGAGCCTCTCGGCGAAGGCCTCCGACATCGCGACGGAGCGGTGCCGCCCGCCGGTGCAGCCGATCGCGAGCGTCAGGAAGTGCTTGTCCTCGTGCAGGAACCCGTCGGTGAACAGCGAGATGAGCTGCTCGTACTGGTCGAGGAACTCCTCGGCGCGCGGCTGGCTGCGGACGAACTCCCGCACCGGGGCGTCGAGGCCGCTCATCGGGCGCAGCTCGGGCTCCCAGTACGGGTTGGGGAGGAACCGCATGTCGGCGACCATGTCGGCGTCGATCGGGATGCCGTACTTGAAGCCGAAGGACATGACCGAGGCTCGCAGGCCCCGCGAGCCCGGCTCGCCGAACGCGGCCCGGAGCCGCTGGCCCAGCTGGTGCACGTTGAGCGAGGTGGTGTCGACGACGAGGTCGGCGCCGGCGCGGACCCGCCGCAGCAGGGCGCGCTCCTGGACGAAGCCGTCCATCAGTCGGCCCTCCAGGCTCAGGGGGTGCGGCCGACGCGCCGCCTCCTGGCGCCGCACCAGGACCTCGTCGCTGGCCTCGAGGTAGAGCACGCGCGTGGGCACGCCGCGCTGGCGCAGTCGGACCAGGGCCTCGTCGAGCTCCCCGAAGAACGATCGCGAGCGGGCGTCGACCACGACGGCGAGCAGGTCGATGTCGGCGGCCTTCTCGATCGTGTCGATCGTGCTGTCGAGCAGCACCGGCGGCAGGTTGTCGATCACGTAGTAGCCGAGCTTCTCCAGCACCTTCGCGGCCGTGCCGCGTCCGGCTCCGGTCATGCCGGTGACGACCACGGCCTCGTTCAGCTGGCTCATTACCGGGTCGCTCCTCGTGTCAGTCGTCGATGATCTCGCCGGTGGCGGTGTTGACCGAGGGGGCCGGTGCCGCCGCGCCGAGTGCCGTCGCGATCGATTCTGCCGTAGTGCGCCCCACGCCCGGCACACCGGCGATGTCGTCGACCGACGCGGCGCGCAGCTTCTTGAGCGTGCCGAAGTGCTTCATGACCGCGGCGCGTCGGGTGGGACCGAGCCCCTCGACCTCGTCGAGGACGGAGGCGGTCATCGAGGTGCTGCGCCGCTTGCGGTGGTGGCTGATGGCGAAGCGGTGGGCCTCGTCGCGGACCCGCTGCAGCATGTAGAGACCCTCGCTGGTGCGCGGGAGGATCACGGGGTGGGGGTCGTCGGGGAGCCAGACCTCCTCCAGCCGCTTCGCGAGACCCACCAGGGCGATGTCGGTGATGCCGAGCTCGTCGAGCGCCTGCTTCGCCGCGGCGACCTGCGGCGGACCACCGTCGACGACGACGAGCGAGGGCGCGTAGGCGAAGCGGCGCTTCTCGGCGACCGCCTCGGCCGGCTCGGGGGGCAGGTCGCCGTGCTCGACCGCCTGCGGACCCTCCAGGTGTCGCTTGAACCGGCGTCCGATCACCTCGTGCATCGCGGCGACGTCGCTCTGGCCCTCGTGCCGCACGACGAAGCGCCGGTACTCGGACTTGCGGGGCAGGCCGTCCTCGAAGACGACCATGGAGGCGACGATCTCGGTGCCCTGCAGGTTCGAGATGTCGAAGCACTCGATGCGCAGCGGAGCGTCCGGCAGGCCCAGGGCGGCCTGGAGCTCCTCGAGCGCGACGCTGCGGGTGGTGAGGTCTCCGGCTCGCTTCATCTTGTGGCGGGCGAGCGCCTGCTTGGCGTTCTGCTCGACGGTCTCGAGCAGCCGTCGCTTGTCGCCCCGTTGCGGCACGCGGAAGCGCACGGGACCGCCGCGGTGCTCACCGAGCAGCTCCTCCACGAGCGTCGCGTCGGCCGGCACGACCGGGACCAGCACCTCACGTGGCACGGCCGTGGGCGAGCCGTCGGCGTACAACGTCATCACGGCGCGCTGCACGAGCTCGGGCAGCTCGGCCTCGTCGGCCCGGTCGGCGACCCAGCCACGCTGACCGCGGATGCGACCACCCCGGACCGAGAAGATCTGCACGGCCACCTCGAGGGGGTCCTCGGCGAAGCCCAGCACGTCGGCGTCGGTGCCGTCGGTGAGCACGACGGTCTGCTTCTCGAGCACCTTGTCGATCGCGCCCAGGTCGTCGCGGTACTTGGCGGCCAGCTCGAACTCGAGGCCGTCGGACGCGCGCTGCATCTTCTCCTTGAGGTCGCGCGTGATGACCTTCGTGCTGCCGCCCATGAAGCCCATGAAGTCGTCGACGATCTCGCGGTGCTCCTCGGGCGTGACCCGACCGACGCACGGGGCGGCGCACTTGCCGATGTCGCCCAGCAGGCAGGGCCGTCCGGCGGCCCGCGCGCTGCGGAACGTCCCGGCCGAGCACGACCGCATGGGGAAGACGCGCAGCAGGGTGTCGACGGTGTCGCGGATCGCCCACGCGTGCGAGTAGGGCCCGAAGTACCGCACCCCCTTGCGCTGGCTGCCGCGCATGACCTGCACGCGCGGGACCTCCTCACCGACCGTGAAGGCCAGCCACGGGTAGGACTTGTCGTCGCGGTACTTGACGTTGAAGCGCGGGTCGAACTGCTTGATCCAGGTGTACTCGAGCTGCAGGGCCTCGACCTCGGTCGACACCACCGTCCACTCGACGGAGGCGGCCGTGGTGACCATGCGCCGCGTGCGCTCGTGCAACCCGTCGGGGTCGGCGAAGTAGGACGTGAGCCGCTGACGCAGCGACTTGGCCTTGCCGACATAGATGACCCGCGCATCGGCGTCCCGGAACTTGTAGACCCCCGGTTCGGTCGGGATCTCCCCCGTCTTGGGACGGTAGGTCGCTGGATCGGCCACGTCGAGTCAGTCCAGCAGCGGGGCGAGGAACTGGCCGGTGTGGCTGGACTCGACCTGGGCCACGGACTCGGGGGTGCCCTCGGCGATCACGATGCCGCCACCGCTGCCGCCCTCGGGGCCCATGTCGATGATCCAGTCGGCGGTCTTGATGACGTCGAGGTTGTGCTCGATGACGATGACCGAGTTGCCCGTGTCGACGATGCGACCGAGCACCAGCAGGAGCTTGCGGATGTCCTCGAAGTGCAGACCCGTGGTGGGCTCGTCGAGCACGTAGAGGGTGCGCCCGGTGGAGCGCTTCTGCAGCTCGGAGGCGAGCTTGACGCGCTGCGCCTCACCGCCTGACAGCGTGGGGGCGGGCTGACCGAGCCGCACGTAGCCCAGGCCCACGTCGACCAGGGTGCGCAGGTGACGGGCGATCGGCGGGATGGCCTCGAAGAACTCGACGCCCTCCTCGATCGGCATGTCGAGGACCTCGGCGATCGTCTTGCCCTTGTAGTGCACCTCGAGCGTCTCGCGGTTGTAGCGAGCGCCGTGGCAGACCTCGCACGGCACGTAGACGTCGGGCAGGAAGTTCATCTCGATCTTGATCGTGCCGTCGCCGGAGCAGGCCTCGCAGCGGCCGCCCTTGATGTTGAACGAGAAGCGGCCCTGCTGGTACCCGCGCATCTTCGCCTCGGGCGTCTGCGCGAAGAGCTTGCGCACGTGGTCGAACACGCCCGTGTAGGTGGCCGGGTTGGACCGCGGGGTGCGACCGATGGGCGACTGGTCGACGTGGATGACCTTGTCGACCTGGTCGAGGCCGTCGATCGTGCGGTGGCGGCCCGGGATGGTGCGGGCGCCGTAGATCGAGCGCGCGAGCGAGCGGTAGAGGATGTCGTTGACGAGCGTGGACTTGCCCGAGCCGGACACCCCGGTGACGGCCACGAGCTGGCCCAGCGGGAACTCGACGTCGATGTCGCGCAGGTTGTTCTCACGCGCGCCGCGCACCGTGAGGGCGCGCTCCTTCTGGCGCGGACGGCGCACGGCGGGGACCGGGATCTTCTCGCGTCCCGACAGGTACTTGCCGGTGATGGAGTCGGGGCTCTTCAGCAGGTCCTCGACGGGGCCGGAGACGATGACCTGCCCGCCGTGCTCACCGGCGCCCGGGCCGATGTCGACGACCCAGTCGGCGACCGCGATGGTGTCCTCGTCGTGCTCGACGACGATCAGCGTGTTGCCGAGGTCGCGGAGGCGTTGCAAGGTCTCGATGAGGCGCCGGTTGTCGCGCTGGTGCAGGCCGATGGACGGCTCGTCGAGCACGTAGAGCACGCCCACGAGGCCGGCGCCGATCTGCGTGGCCAGGCGGATGCGCTGCGCCTCGCCGCCCGAGAGCGATCCGGCCGCGCGGTCGAGCGAGATGTAGTCGAGGCCCACGTCGAGCAGGAACTGCAGGCGCTCGTCGATCTCCTTGAGAACACGCTCGCCGATCTGCAGCTCGCGGTCGTTCATGGCGAGTCCGCGCAGGTACACGGCGGCCTCGGCGATCGAGAGGTTGCTGACCTCGGCGATGTTCTTGGGGCCCAGCTCGGGGTGGTCGAGCAGCACCGCGCGGATGACCGGCTTGAGGCGGGTGCCGTCGCAGGCGCCGCACGGCACCTCGCGCATGAAGCCCTCGAGCCGCTCGCGGTTGGTGTCGGAGTCGGTCTCGGCGTGCCGGCGCTGCACGAACTCGACGGCACCGTCGAACACGGTGTCGTACTCGCGCCGACGGCCGTAGCGGTTCTTGTAGACGACGTGCACCTTGCCGGGACGCCCGTACATCAGGATCTTCTGCACGTCGTCGGACAGCTCGCCGTACGGCACGTCGGTGCTGAACCCGAGCTCGTCGCCCAGGGCCTGCAGGATGCGCAGGAAGTAGTCGGACATCTGGTTGTACGACCACGGCGCGATGGCGCCCTCGTCGAGCGACTTCTGCGGGTCGGGCACGACCAGCTCGGGGTCGACCTCCATGCGCACGCCGAGGCCGTGGCACTCGGCGCAGGCACCGAAGGGCGCGTTGAACGAGAACGAGCGCGGCTCGAGCTCGTCGACCGCCAGCGGGTGGTCGTTGGGGCACGCCAGCTTCTCGGAGAAGCGCCGCGTGCGCTCCGGGTCGTCGTCGGGCAGGTCGACGAAGTCGATGATGACCAGGCCGTCGGCCAGGCCGAGGGCCGTCTCGACCGACTCGGTGAGCCGCTGCTGGGCGCTGCGCTTGGCCTGGAGACGGTCGACGACGACGTCGATCGTGTGCTTCTTCTGCTTGGCCAGCTTCGGCGGCTCGTCGGCCAGCATGTGCACCTCGCCGTCGACGACGGCGCGGCTGAAGCCCTGCGACTGCAGCTGGCGGAACAGGTCGAGGTACTCGCCCTTGCGCCCACGGATGACCGGCGCGATGACCTGGAAGCGCGTGCCCTCGGGCGAGGAGAGGATGCGGTCGACGATCTGCTGCGGGGTCTGCCGCGCGATCGGCTCGCCGCACTCGGGGCAGTGCGGGCGGCCAGCGCGGGCGTAGAGCAGGCGGAGGTAGTCGTAGACCTCGGTGATCGTGCCGACCGTCGAGCGGGGGTTGCGCGAGGTGGACTTCTGGTCGATCGAGACCGCGGGCGAGAGCCCTTCGATGAAGTCGACGTCGGGCTTGTCCATCTGGCCCAGGAACTGGCGGGCGTAGGCGGACAGCGACTCGACGTAGCGTCGCTGGCCCTCGGCGAAGATCGTGTCGAAGGCGAGCGAGGACTTGCCCGACCCGGACAGGCCGGTGAACACGATGAGCGCGTCGCGGGGCAGGTCGAGCGAGACGTCCTTCAGGTTGTGCTCGCGCGCGCCCCGGACGACGATCTGGTCGATGCTGCTGCTGCCCTCGCGAGGGGATCGCGCGGGCTTGCGGGCAGGACGGGACGACGTACGTGTGGGCACCCGATCAGCCTAACCACGGGGTGTGACAGTTTCTTGTCGAGCGCTGCCTAGGATCGGGGTCATGACGTACACGGGACAGGTCCAGGTCGGCGGTCCGGCCGACGTGCAGGACGCCAACGACCTGGAGATCACCAAGCTCGCGGTCGGTCCGATGTCGAACAACGTGTACCTGCTGCGGTGCACCCTGACCGGCGAACGGCTCATCATCGACGCCGCCGACGAGGCCGAGCGCATCCTCGCGGAGGTCGGCGAGAACGACGTGGCCCGCATCGTCACGACGCACCGCCACCCGGACCACTGGGCCGCCCTCGAGGCGGTGCGCTCCGCGACCGGCGCCGAGACGATCGCCGGAGAGCGCGACGCCGAGGGCATCGACGTCGTGACCGACGTCATGGTCGCGACCGGCGCTCGCGTCCGCGTCGGCTCGTGCGAGCTCGAGGTCATCGAGATCGTCGGCCACACCCCTGGCTCGATCGCCCTGGCCTATGACGACCCCGACGGCATCGTGCACCTGTTCACGGGTGACTCGCTCTTCCCCGGCGGAGTCGGCAAGACCTGGTCGGAGGGCGACTTCACGACCCTCCTCGACGAGGTCGAGCGCAAGATCTTCGACCGCTTCGCCGACGACACCCGCTTCTACCCCGGCCACGGCGACGACTCCACCCTCGGCGCCGAGCGCCCCAGCATCCCGGAGTGGCGCCAGCGCGGCTGGTAGGCGGTCAGGTGCTCGGCGGGTTCTCCCGGAGGGCGCGGTAGACGGCGTGGACGGCGACGGCGCGCTCGAGCTGGGTCGACAGTCCCGAGAAGAACTGGCGGCGGTACGTCTCGTCGGTCACCGCGTAGACCGTGAAGTAGAGCCCCGAGAACGAGGCCAGGAAGACCGCGACCTGGAAGAGGTCGTTGGTCAGCGGCAGGCGCCGGCCCAGCCACGAGGGCAGGTCGGAGACCGGCTGGCCCGTCCACGACTCGATCGTCTCGGGCGGGATCGTCAGCGCCCCGAACACGACGAAGAAGCCGAAGAGCCCGGCCGTCAGCAGCAGCACCTGGACCGCCTGGCTGAACAGCAGCACGAGCACGAGGTTCGCGCGGGCGAAGCGAGGGAGCTCGCCCACCCGGACGTCGACGCCCCCCGCCAGCTCCGCGGCCGGCGTACCGTCGCAGCAGTCCTGCAGGCGGTCACCCACGACCTCGTCCTCGACCGCACGCACCTCCTCCGGCAGCCGGGCCAGCAGGAAGGCCGTGGCGACGAGCGCGAACGCGCCGGCCGACAGCCACAGCACGGTGCGTGACATGAGTGCCGCGACCTGCCAGACCTCGGCGTTGATGAACAGGAACGTCACCGCCAGGAGCAGCAGCGGCAGGGCGCGCGTCAGCAGGGGCAGCAGGAGCCCGAGGGAGCCGAACGTGCGGCGCACGGCCCACCGCACCATCGTGCCCATCCGCAGCAGCCGACCCGCGTAGAGCGCCAGGAGCGCGACGAACACGGCGACCCCCGAGAGGATCCCGTCGCCCGCGTCGCCGATGGTGCGCGAGACCGCGATCCCGGCACCGACGCCCAGGCCGATGAGGACGACGATCAGCGCGACGATGCGCCGGCTGGAGAGCCACCGCTCGACCGTCTCGGCCTGGTCGCCGACGAAGTACGGCAGACCGTGCTCGTCGAACCAGCGCTCGAGCCGGTCGAGATCGGTCATGAATCGAGCCGGACCGGGAGCTCCTCGACCCCGAACACGAAGCTGAGCTGGCGGAACGAGAGCTCCGACTCGGGACGGTCGAGCGCGAGCTCGGGGAACCGGCGCAGCAGTCGCGGCAGCACGATGCGCAGCTCCATGCGGGCGAGCTCGGCACCGATGCAGCGGTGGATGCCGTGCCCGAAGGCCAGGTGCCCGCTCTTCGGCACGCGGTACGGGTCGAACGACTCCGGGGACTCCCCCGCGGCCTCCGGGTCGCGGTTCGCACCGGAGAGCGACGCGAGGATGACGTCGCCCGCCTTGACCTGGGTGCCGAACAGCATCATGTCGCGCTTGGCGAACCGGGGGAACGCCACCTGCACGACGGCGAGGTAGCGCAGCAGCTCCTCGACCACCCCGTCGACGTCCTCGCGGGAGCCGTCGCGGGTCAGCGCCGCGTAGGCCGGGTCGCGCAGCAGCACCATGGTGCCCAGCGCGATCATGCCGGCGGTCGTCTCGAAGCCGCCGGTGAAGACGCCGTCGGCGAGGCCGGCCAGGTCGACGTCGGAGATCGCGTCACCCTCGTCGCGGATGATCTGGCCGATCAGGCCCGGGCCGGGCTCGAGGCGCTGGCGCGCGACGGCGTCGAACAGGAACTCGCGCTGGGCCGACACGGCACCGAACGCCGCGGCCGCGCCGTTGGTGGCGTCGAAGCGGGCGCTGCCCAGGCCCGCGAACGTCTCGCGGTCGTCGTAGTCGAGGCCGAGCAGGTCGCAGATGGTCTGGAACGGCACCGGGAAGGCGAGGTGCTGGGCGAGGTCGGCCACGCCACCGTTGTCGGCGGCCGCCTTCGCGAGGTCGTCGAGCTGGCGCTCGACGCGCTCCTCGATCAGGGGCTCCAGGCGGGCCAGGCGCCGCATCGTGAACTCGGGGGTGATGATCTTGCGCAGCCGTGTGTGCAGCGGCGGATCGGTGAAACCGAGGCCGCCGATGTCGTCCGACGTCGCCGGGCCGTCACCGGAGAACAGGTGCCGGATGTCGTTGGAGTACTCGTCGCGCGCCGTGAGGACCTGCCGCGTCTCCTCGTGCCCCGTGACGAGGTACGCCGTGAAGTCGAACGGGAGGTCCAGCTTGTGCATCGGCTCGGACTCACGCCACTCTGCGATCTTCGGCAGCGGGTCCGTGGCGTCACGCTGGAGCGGGATCTTCGTCTCCTCGGGCAAGAACGAGATCGTCGAGAGATCGATCCCCTTCTTGCGGATGCGGCGCAGTACCAGCGAAGTCAGCATGCGCTTGACCACCCCGGGCACGCGAACTTGCAGCGTCGACACGACCAGCAAGATACACCGAAAACTTCACTCCCCCGTGACGCCCCACGCTTGCGCACCGCGCCGAGCGGGGCCACGGTAGGGGGTTATCGAGGTATTCACGCATTCTTCAGGACGGGGTTGAAGCATGGCGCACGCTGCGGACACAGAGGAACAGCCGACCGAGCTGAAGAGAGTGCTGGGGCCCAAGCTCCTGCTGCTGTTCATCGTCGGCGACATCTTGGGCGCCGGCGTCTACGCCGTCACGGGACAGATGGCAGGTGTGGTCGGCGGCGTCGTCTGGCTGCCGTTCCTGCTGGCGTTCGTGGTGGCCACGATCACCGCGCTCTCCTACCTGGAGCTCGTCACCAAGTACCCGCAGGCGGCCGGCGCGGCGCTCTACGCGCACAAGGCCTTCGGGGTCCACTTCATCACCTTCATCGTCGCGTTCGCCGTGGTCTGCTCGGGCATCACGAGCGCCTCGACGGCCTCGGCGACCCTGTCGGGCTTCCTGAGCGACGGTCTCCGGCTCAACGGCTGGATCTCCGAGGACGGCTTCAGCGACAGCACCATCACGATCGTCGCGATGCTGTTCATGGTGCTGCTCGCGGCCATCAACCTCCGGGGCGTCGGCGAGAGCGTGAAGTTCAACGTCGTGCTCACGATCGTCGAGGTCGTGGCGCTGACGATCGTCATCGGTGTCGGGTTCTTCGTCATCGCGAGCGGTGACGGCGACCTGAGCCGCATCACGGTCTTCGAGAACCCCGAGGGCAAGAACCTGTTCCTCGCGGTCACGATCGCCACGTCGATCGCGTTCTTCGCGATGGTGGGCTTCGAGGACGCGGTCAACATGGTCGAGGAGACCAAGGACCCGCAGAAGATCTTCCCGCGCACGATGCTCACGGGTCTGGGCATCGCGGTGATCCTCTACATGCTCGTGGCCGTCGCGGTCGTGAGCGTGCTGACGTCCGACCAGATCAACCAGATCAACGCCGACGGCGACCGGGCGCTCCTGGCGGTCGTCTCGCAGGGCGCACCGGACTTCCCGATGGACAAGATCTTCCCGTTCCTCGCGGTCTTCGCTGTCGCGAACACGGCCCTGATCAACATGCTCATGGCGAGCCGGCTGATCTACGGCATGGCGAAGCAGAACGTCCTGCCGCGCCAGCTCGGCGCCGTCCTGCCCGGTCGGCGTACGCCGTGGACCGCGATCGGGTTCACCACGCTGCTGGCGCTCGGCCTGATCCTGTACGTCCGTCAGGACGCCGACAGCGACATCGTGCTGAACCTGGCCACCGTGACCTCGTTCCTGCTGCTGTGCGTGTTCGCGATCGTCAACGTCTCCTGCCTCGTGCTGCGCGGCAAGCGGCACGAGCACGTCAAGACGTTCTTCACCTCCCCCGGCCCCATGCCGGCCGTGGGAGCGGTCCTGTGCCTGTACCTGGCGGGACCGTGGGTCGACCGCGACGCGATCGTGTACGAGATCGCCGGCGGCCTCATGGTCATCGGTGTCGTGCTGTGGTTCGTCACCTGGGCCATCAACAAGGCCACGGGCCAGGACGGCTCGAAGTTCGAGGACGTCAGCAAGCTGGACGAGTGACGTGCTGATCGTGGCCGGATGGCTCCGGGTCGACCCTGCGGCTCGCGACGAGTACGTCGCGAGCTGCAGGGCGGTCGTGGAGTCGGCCCACGCGGCGCCCGGCCAGCTGGAGTTCGCCATCACGGCCGACTCCGTCGACCCGGGCCTGATCCGCATCCACGAGCAGTGGGAGGACGAGGCATCGCTCCTGGCGTTCCGCGGCTCCGGCCCGGACGACGGGCAGACGGCACAGGTGCTCGACGCCGACGTCCGCCGGTTCGAGATCTCCTCCGTGGGACCCGCCTGACCTCGGCTACACGCGCCACGCACGAGGGCCCCGACACCATCCGGTGTCGGGGCCCTCGTCGTGGTGCAGGTGCGCTCAGCCCTGCTTGCGGTTGTCCTCGCGCTCCTTCGCAGCGGCGGCCTCCTGGGCCTCCTGCTCCGGGGTGCGCTCGGTGCCGTCGGGGTTGAGGCCCGCGCGGACCCGGCGACCCGAGACCACGAGGCTGACGATCGCCGTGATGCTCAGCGTGCCGACGATGACGCCGAGGCTGAGCAGCGTCGGGATCTCCCAGACGGGCACGTGCTCGCCACCGTTGATGAACGGCAGCTCGTTCTCGTGCAGCGCGTGCAGCACGAGCTTGACGCCGATGAACGCCAGCAGGAACGCCAGGCCCTGCGACAGGTAGATCAGGCGCTTCAGCAGGTCACCCAGCAGGAAGTACAGCTGGCGCAGACCCATCAGGGCGAACACGTTGGCCGTGAAGACCAGGTACGGCTCCTTGGTCAGGCCGTAGATCGCCGGGATGGAGTCGAGCGCGAACAGCAGGTCGGTCGTGCCGAGCGCGATGATCACCAGGAACATCGGCGTGATGGCGCGCTTGCCGTTCTCCTTGACGATCAGCTTCAGGCCGTCCCACTGCTCGGAGAGCTGGAAGCGCTTGCGGGCAAACTTGACGACCGCGTTGTCCGCGTCGTCGTCGTGGTCGGTGTCGGCCACCAGCTTGATCGCGGTGTACAGCAGGAACGCGCCGAAGATGTAGAAGACCCACGAGAAGTTGTTGATCGCCACGGCGCCGAGCGCGATGAAGATGCCGCGGAACACGATGGCGATGATGATGCCGACCAGCAGGGCCTCCTGCTGGTACTTCCTCGGCACCTTGAAGCTCGCCATGATGATGAGGAAGATGAACAGGTTGTCGACCGACAGGCTGTACTCGGTCAACCAGCCGGCGAAGAACTGCAGACCGTAGTCCTCGTCCTTGCCGGGACCGTCGTGGAAGTAGATGACCCACAGGCCGAAGGCGACGGCCATCGACACGTAGATGCTCAGGTAGATGGAGCACTCCTTGATGGAGGGCTCGTGCGGCTTCCGCGCGACGACGATGATGTCGAACAGCAGCACCGCGATCGTGACGCCGATCGTGATGCTCCACTCGAGCGTAGAGACGTTCAAGGTGTGGTCCTCCGGTTGTGCTGACCGGAGGTCTCTTCCGCCGCCTCAGCGAGGCGACCCACCTGCCGGATCGCGGGGCGCGATCGTGATGACGAACAGGTGGCTGGGGAGTACTCCCCTCCGCGGAGTATTCTGACAGGCCCGGCGGAACGGGGCGAATCGAGACACGCCCGCCGGGCCGCAGACGCTCTGCTCAGGCAGTGGTGACCTCGTCGATGGCTCCCGTCGCGACGTCGAAGACGAACCCGCGGACGTGGTCCTTCTTCGGCACGAACGGGCTGGCCTTGATGCGGTTGATGCCCTGCACGACGTCGGCTGCGGCGTCGGGGAACGCCTCGGCCGACCAGCTCGGGCGGATGCCGGTCTCGGCCTCGATGCCCTGGCGGAACTCGTCGTCGCTGAAGGTCACCATGCCGCAGTCGGTGTGGTGGACCAGGACGATCTCCTCGGTGCCGAGCAGCCGCTGGCTGATGGCGAGCGACCGGAGGGCGTCCTCGGTCACGACGCCGCCAGCGTTGCGGATGACGTGCGCGTCGCCCTCGGCGATCCCGAGGATCTTGGCGGGATCGAGGCGCGCGTCCATGCACGCGACGACCGCGACCTTGCGCGCGGGCGGGAGAGGCAGCGGACCCTCGAAGCCCTGCTGGTAGCTCTTGTTGGCCTCGACGAACTCGTCGGTGGTGGTCATGATTCCTCCAGGTGGCAGATGGGTGGTCCCCCCACCGTGCCCCGGATCCGAGGGTGCGGACGGGCGTGTCAGCGCGCAAGACGACCGGCCGTCCCGTCGCATCCGTGCTAGGGCGAACCCGTCCGTAGCCTGGCGCGCATGACTCGCCCAGCCCGGCGCACCCAGGACGAGCGCACTGCACGCACACGGGACCGCATCATCGACGCCGCTCTCACCTGCCTCGGCGAACGCGGCTACGGCTCCACCTCGCTCGGTGCCGTGCAGGCACGGGCCGGCGTGGCCCGAGGCACGCTCCTGCACCACTTCCCCACCCGGGCGACCTTGATGGCGGCGGCCGCCGAGCACCTCGTCGACCTCCGGTTGCAGCTCCTGACCTCCGAGGTGGAACCGGGCGACGACCCGTGGGACGTCGTGGTCGAGCTGGTCTGGCGCGACTTCCGGTCCGAGACGTCGGCCGCCGCGCTGGAGCTGTGGGTCGCGGCGCGCACCGACGAGCGGCTTCGCGCCGACCTGCTGCCGGTGCAGCGGCGCCTGCTCGCGGGCCTCCGCGACCGGGTCGTCGAGCTGCTCGGCGCGGACGACGACCCCCGGGTCGCGACGCTCCTGCAGCTCACGATGGACCTGCTGACCGGCAGTGCCATGACGAGCATCCTCGTCGATCCGGAGCAGTCGGCTCATCGGGTGGACGCCTGGCGACGCGCCCTGCCCGAGCTCGCGCGCACCGCCTCGTCGTAGGCGGACGACGCTCAGGCGTCGGCGGCGAGCATGCCGCGCAGCTCCTTCTTGAGGTCGCCGATCTCGTCGCGCAGGCGCGCCGCCACCTCGAACTGGAGGTCGGCTGCGGCGGCATGCATCTGATCGCTGAGCGACTCGATGAGCGCGGCGAGGTCGGCCGAGGGGAGGTCGGCCAGGGACGCGGTGTGCTCCCCCAGCGGCACCGGCGCGCCCTTGCGTCGGCGGTCGCCCGTGGCCGCCAGGAGGCGGTCGGTGTCGGCGTCCTCGCGGGCCAGCATGTCGGTGATGTCACCGATCTTCTTGCGCAGCGGCTGCGGGTCGACGCCGTGCTCGAGGTTGTAGGCGACCTGCTTCTCACGACGGCGGTTGGTCTCGTCGATCGCGAGCGCCATCGAGTCGGTGATGCGGTCGGCGTACATGATGACCTGGCCGGAGACGTTGCGCGCCGCACGGCCGATGGTCTGGATGAGGGACCGGCCGGAACGCAGGAAGCCCTCCTTGTCGGCGTCGAGGATCGCGACGAGGCTGACCTCGGGCAGGTCGAGACCCTCGCGCAGCAGGTTGATGCCGACCAGGACGTCGTACTCGCCCAGCCGCAGCTCGCGGAGCAGCTCGACGCGTCGCAGGGTGTCGACCTCGCTGTGCAGGTAGCGCGTCCGGATGCCGGCCTCGACCAGGTAGTCGGTGAGGTCCTCGGACATCTTCTTGGTCAGCGTGGTGACGAGGACGCGCTCGTTGCGCTCGACGCGACCCCGGATCTGCGTGATGAGGTCGTCGATCTGGCCCTTCGTGGGCTTGATGACGACCTCCGGGTCGATCAGGCCGGTCGGACGGATGATCTGCTCGACGAACTCGCCCTCGGCCTGCTGCATCTCGTAGGTGCCGGGCGTGGCCGAGAGGTACACGGTCTGACCCGTGCGCTGCAGGAACTCGTCCCACGTGAGCGGGCGGTTGTCCATCGCGCTGGGCAGGCGGAAGCCATGCTCGACGAGCGTGCGCTTGCGCGACATGTCGCCCTCGTACATCGCGCCGATCTGCGGGACGGTCACGTGCGACTCGTCGAGCACGAGGACGAAGTCCTCCGGGAAGTAGTCGAGCAGGCAGTTGCCGGGGCTGCCTGCGACCCGGCCGTCCATGTGGCGCGAGTAGTTCTCGATGCCGCTGCAGGTGCCGACCTGCTGCATCATCTCGAGGTCGTAGGTCGTGCGCATGCGCAGGCGCTGGGCCTCGAGCAGCTTGCCCTCGGCGTCGAGCTCGGCGAGCCGCTCGTCGAGCTCGGTCTGGATGGAGCCCATGGCGCGCTGCATCGTCTCGGAGCCGACGGCGTAGTGCGTGGCGGCGCCGACGTAGAGCTCCTGGTCCTCGCTGAGCACCTCGCCCGTGAGGGGGTGCAGGGTCATGAGCCGCTCGATCTCGTCGCCGAAGAACTCCACCCGCACCGCGAGCTCCTGGTAGACGGGGAAGATGTCGATCGTGTCGCCCTTGACCCGGAACGTGCCGCGGGTGGAGGTGACGTCGTTGCGGACGTACTGCGCCTGCACGAGCGTGCGGAGCAGCTCGTCGCGCGGCTTCTCCTCGCCGACCTTGAAGCCGATCATGCGGTCGAGGTACTCCTGCGCCGAGCCGAGGCCGTAGATGCACGAGACCGTGGCGACCACGATGACGTCGCGCCGGGTCAGCAGCGACCACGTCGCGGAGTGCCGCAGCCGCTCGACCTCCTCGTTGATCGAGGAGTCCTTCTCGATGTAGGTGTCGGTCTGCGGGACGTACGCCTCGGGCTGGTAGTAGTCGTAGTACGAGACGAAGTACTCGACGGCGTTGTCGGGGAAGTACTCGCGCAGCTCGTTGGCGAACTGGGCCGCCAGCGTCTTGTTGGGCAGCATGACGAGCACCGGCCGCTGGAGCTTCTCGGTGAGCCAGGCGACGGTGGCGGTCTTGCCGGTGCCCGTGGCGCCGAGCAGCACGTTGTGCCGCTCGCCCGCCTCGATGCGCTTCTCGAGCTGGGCGATGGCGGCCGGCTGGTCGCCGGCGGGCTCGTAGTCGGAGACGACGTGGAACGGCGCCACCTGGCGGCTGAGCTCGGAAACAGGCCTCATGGTGAGAGCCTACGACCGTCCACCGACAGGACCTGCCGCCTGCAACGGGAGGCGTGCGCCGGACGGCCCGCCGACGCACCTCGTTAGGGTGATCCGCATGGGTGTGGACGAGAGGCGAGCGGCGCGGCGGCGCGAGATCATCGCCGCGACGCGGGCGCTGTTCGACGAGCGCGGGGTCCGTGACGCCCAGATCGAGGACATCGCCCGCGCCGTCGGCATCAACCGCGCCATCATCTACCGGCACTTCACGAGCAAGGAAGAGCTGTTCGCGGTCACCCTCGTGGAGTACCTGCACGAGCTCGAGGCCGCCTTCGCCGCCGGGGTCGACCCGTCCGACCCGCCGCGGCGCCGCCTGGCTTCGATCGTGGCCGCCTTCTTCGACTACGGCGTCGAGCACCCGGCCTTCGTCGACTGCGCCCAGACGCTGCTGCGCCGCCGCGGCACCGAGCTGCAGCTGGAGGTCGGCGACGCGGTGCTGATCGAGCTGGGCACCGCCATCAGCGCGTGCCTCGGCCACCTCGTCAGGACCTTGACCGAGGGCACCGACGCGGGCGACTTCCGCGTCACCGACCCGTCGCTCGTCGCGAACGTGCTCTACGCCCAGGGCCTCGGCGCCCTCAACCTGGCGCACCTGCAGTGGTCGATCCGCGAGCACAACACGGGCATGCCCGTCGTCGACGACGTCGCGTCCGACACCCTGCGCACCCTCATGGTGCACGGCGCCCTGGCGATGGCCACCGGCTCCACCCCGCGCCCCGCCTCCTGACGCCGACCCCGGGCGGTGAGGGACGAGCGGCCGCGGACGGCAGAGGCCCCCGGGCCGTCTCGCGACGGGTCCGGGGGCCTCTGAGCAGAATCGAGCCTCAGCTCTCCAGGATCGCGACGACGCCCTGGCCGCCCGCGGCGCAGATCGAGATCAGACCGCGCTTGCCCGGGCCGGCCTCGTGCAGCAGCTTGGCCAGGTTGGCGACGATGCGCCCGCCGGTCGCGGCGAAGGGGTGCGCCGCGGCGAGCGACGAGCCCTTCACGTTGAGCTTCGTGCGGTCGATCGAGCCGAGCGGCACGTCGAGGCCGAGGCGGTCGTGGCAGAACTCCGCCGACTCCCACGCCGCGAGCGTCGAGAGCACCTGGCCCGCGAAGGCCTCGTGGATCTCGTAGTAGTCGAAGTCCTGCAGCGTCAGTCCCTGACGCGCGAGCAGGCGCGGGACGGCGTACGCCGGAGCCATCAGCAGGCCCTCCGAGCCGCTGACGTAGTCGACCGCCGCGGTCTCGTAGTCGACGAAGTAGGCCTGGACCTCCCAGCCGCGCTTCTTCGCCTCGTCCTCGGAGGCGAACAGCGCGACCGAGGCGCCGTCGGACAGCGGCGTGGAGTTGCCGGCCGTCATCGTGGCCTCGTCGCCGAGCTGCTTGCCGAAGACCGGCCTGAGCTTGGCGAGCTTCTCGACCGTGGAGTCGGGACGCAGGTGGTTGTCCTTCGTCACGCCGTTGAACGGGGTCACCAGGTCGTCCTGCCAGCCGGCGTCCCACGACGCCGCGAGGTTCTGGTGCGACGCCGCGGCGAGCTCGTCCTGCGCCTCGCGCGTGATCTTCCACGCGTGCGTCGTGATGGCCTGGTGGTCACCCATCGACAGGCCCGTGCGGGGCTCGGCGTTGCGCGGCTGGTCGGGCGCCAGGTACGACGGACGGATCTTCGTCAGGAGCTTCACGAGCCCCTTCTTGTCACCCTTGGCCGAGAGCTGGTTGGCCTCGATCAGGATCTTGCGCAGCTTGTCGTTGACGGCGAGCGGGGCGTCCGACGTGGTGTCGGTGCCACCGGCGATACCGGTCTCGATCTTGCCGAGCGCGATCTTGTCGGCCACCACGAACGCGGCCTGGAGGCCGGTGCCGCAGGCCTGCTGCAGGTCGGTGGCCGGCGTCTCGGGCGACAGCTTGGAGCCGAGCACGGTCTCGCGGGTCAGGTTGAAGTCGCGGGCGTGCTTGAGCACGGCGCCGGCGACGACCTCGCCGATGCGCTCGCCCTCGAGGCCGAAGCGCTCGACGAGCCCGTCGAGCGCGGCCGTCAGCATGTCCTGGTTCGAGACGTTCGTGTAGACGGTGTTGCTGCGCGCGAAGGGGATGCGGTTGCCGCCGATGACGGCGACACGACGCACGCGCTGGGCGTCGTCAGCGGCCGGGGAGGCGGCGACGGCGGTCTCCGTCACGGGGGCCTTCTCGCTCGCGGAGGCGGCGGCCTTCGCCGGTGCCTTCTTGGCGGGCGCCTTCTTCGCAGGTGCCTTCTTCGCGGGGGTCTTCTTGGCGGGCGTGGTGTCGGCCATTGGCGGGACTCCTCGGGTGTGGTCGATGATGGTCCCAGAACGTGACGTGTGCCTCGTCGGAGCAGAGTGGACCGGTGTTGTCACACGAGGTTACAGTCAGGTGTCGCATTCAGATACCACCGGTATTCGAGAGATAGGACACACCTCGTGAGTGATCGCTACCAGGATCTCGCGCACAACCCCGTCGGCAAGTTCCTCGTCAAGAACCTGGGCCTGCCGAACCCGCCGTACCTCGACCGGTACGCCGGCGGCGCGCTCGTGAAGGGCAGCGTCCTCACCGGCAGCGCGGGCGCGAAGCCCGGCCCGGTCGCCAAGGAGGTCACCGCCGCACTCAAGGCCTACGGCATCGACGCCACGGGCGTCCGCGCCGACGGCAAGAAGTACAAGGGCCTGGTGTTCGACGCGTCCGGCATCGACTCCGCCGCCGGCCTGGTCGCCCTGCAGGAGTTCTTCACCCCCGTCCTGCGGCAGCTCGCCAGCAGCGGCCGCGTCGTCGTCATCGGTGCGCTGCCCGAGGAGGCCGCCACCGAGAGCGCCGCGATCGCCCAGCGCGCGCTCGAGGGCTTCACCCGCTCGCTCGGCAAGGAGGTCGGGGGCGGCTCCACCGCCAACCTGGTCTACGTCGCCGCCGGAGCCGAGAAGACGCTGGGCTCGACGCTCGGGTTCCTGCTCTCCCCCAAGTCGGCCTACGTCTCGGGCCAGGTCGTGCGACTGGGCACCACCGGCATCACCAAGGCCGGTCCTGTCAAGGACGTCACGAAGCCGCTCGCCGGCAAGGTCGCGCTCGTCACGGGCGCCTCGCGCGGTCTCGGCGAGGCCGACATGCGCACCCTCGCTCGTGACGGCGCCACCGTGATCGGCCTCGACGTCCCGCCGCTAGCCGACGACCTCAAGGCCCTCGCCGAGGAGCTGGGCGGTGGCTACATCGTGGGCGACATCACCTCGCCCGACGCCCCTGCGCTCATTGCCGAGTACATCAAGGCGAACCACGGTGGCGTCGACGTCATCGTGCACAACGCCGGCATCACGCGCGACAAGCGCCTGCGCAACATGAAGCCCGAGAACTGGCAGCTCGTCGTCGAGATCTCGGTCGGCGCTCCGCAGCGCATCACCGACCACCTCATCGAGGAGGGCCTCGTGAACCGCGGCGGCACCGTGATCGGCATCGCCTCGATCGCCGGCATCGCGGGCAACAACGGCCAGACGAACTACGCCTCGGCCAAGGCCGGCGTCATCGGCTGGATCCAGTCGCTCGCCAAGCGCGTCGCCGACCAGGGCATCACGGCCAACGTCATCGCCCCGGGCTTCATGGAGACCGAGATGGTCAAGACCATCCCGCTCGGCATCCGTGAGGCCGGTCGTCGCATGAACTCGATGTCGCAGGGCGGTCTGCCCGTCGACGTCGCCGAGGCCATCGCGTGGCTCTCGAGCCCCGGCTCGGCGTCGGTCAGCGGCAACGTCGTCGGCGTCAACGGCCAGATGCTCCTCGGGGCCTCCTGACCATGGTCACCCGCACCTTCACGAAGGCGCCCTCGACGGCGCCGCTGATGCTCAAGGCGGCGCTGCCGGCCATCCCCGTGGTCGGCGGTCTCCCGGGGGTCAAGCACGCCTCGGGCGGCGCACCGGACCTCACCCTCGTGCGCAGCGGCGTCGCGACGGACCCCGACCACCTCGAGCGGTACCGCGAGGTGTGCGGGTTCGGTCGCGGCGACACGCTGCCGGTCACGTACCCGCACATGGCGGCGTTCGCGCTGCACATGTCGCTCATGACCGACACGGCGTTCCCGTTCGCGCCGATGGGCCTGGTGCACCTGCGCAACGCGATCACGCAGCACCGCCCCATCGGCGTCGACGAGACGTTCGACGTCTCGGTCCGCGCGACCGACCTCCGGCCCCACCCCAAGGGCCGCCTGATCGACCTGCTGACCGACGTCACCGTGGACGGCGAGACGGTCTGGAGCGAGGTCACCACCTTGTTCGCGCGCGGACGCGGCGGTGCGCCGGAGACCTCCACGGCCCCGCTCGAGGGCGTCTCGGCCCCCTCAGGTGTCGTGCACTGGAAGCTCGCGGGCAACCTCGGTCGGCGCTACGGGGCCGTCTCGGGCGACCGCAACCCGATCCACCTGTACCCGCTGACGGCCAAGGCCTTCGGGTTCCCGACGAACATCGCGCACGGCATGTGGACCAAGGCACACGCGCTCGCGGCGCTCGCAAACCGCCTGCCCGACGCCTACCGCGTCGACGTGGAGTTCAAGAAGCCGGTGCTGCTGCCGGCCACGGTCGTCTTCGGCTCGCGGTCGGTCGGCGACACGATCGAGCTCGGCGTCGTCGGCGCCCGCAAGGCCGTGCCGCACATGGTCGGACGGGTCACCCCGCTCGGCTGAGGCCCTGCTGCAACCCCGCGACCCTGCTGTAACTCCGCGTCCACTGTGTCGTTGGTCACGACGACACAGCCGAGGACACCGGAGGTCCAGATGCGTCTCTTGACGGCCGCTGCCCTGACGGCAGCCGCGCTCGTCGTGCCCACCACGGCGAGCGCGGCTCCCCCGTCCGACTCGGGCTGGCAGCCGCGGGCGGAGGAGTACGCGTCCACCGCGGTCGAGACGAACCTGGAGATCCCCACCTCGGACGGCACCGTGCTCCTGGCCGACCTGAAGCGTCCGGTCGACGCGGCCGGCCAGCCGGTGCAGACTCCGCTGCCCGTCGTCGTGACGATCACGGCGTACAGCAAGACCGTCATCGGCAGTCCCACGGGCGCGACGCTCGGCGGGGCCGACCCGGAGTTCCTGGTCAAGCGTGGGTACGTGCAGCTCACCGTCGACGCACGCGGCACCGGCAGCTCCGGCGGCACCTGGCAGGTCTTCGGCGAGCGGGAGCAGCTCGACGCCAAGGAGATCGTCGAGTGGGCCGCGCAGCAGGAGTGGAGCAACGGCGCGGTCGCGATGTCGGGCCCGTCCTACATGGGGATCAGCCAGCTCTTCGCCGCAGGGCAGCAGCCCGAGGGGCTGAAGGCGATCTTCCCGCAGGTCCCCGGCGGCGAGGTGTACCGCGACGTCGTCGCCTCGGGCGGCCAGCTCGACACCGGGTTCATGCCGCTCTGGCTCGGCCTGGTCAACCTGACCGGTCTCGTCCCCTCCACCTCGCCCCAGGCCGTCGAGAACCTCGTGACCCACCTCGTGGGCAACGGGTCGTCGTCGATCCAGCTGCTCGCCGAGGCCGCGCTGGGCGGCCCTCAGGCGTACGACGGCGCGTTCTACGAGGAGCGCAGCACCCTGACGCGCTCCGTGCCGAACATCGAGGTGCCGACCTTCCTGATCGGCGGCGAGTACGACCTCTTCCAGCGCGGCACCCCGCTGATCTACCAGGCCCTGCGGGAGCGCGGCGTGCCGGTCAAGATGATCCTCGGTCCCTGGGACCACCTGCAGGGCTCCAGCGGCTCGGAGGTGGCCGAGGCGGGCCTCGGCACGCTGGCCGAGCTCCAGCTGCGCTGGTTCGACCACTACGTCAAGGGCCTCCCCGACCCTGCGCTCGACAGCGACGTCCCGAGCTTCACCTACCACGAGCTCGGCTCGGGCGAGTGGAAGTACCGCGACACCTACCTGAGCGACCAGACCGCGGCGTCGTTCAAGCTCTCGGGCACGTCCACGACCCTCGGCGGGGCGAACGGACAGCTCACGCAGGGCGAGGTCGTCCCCGGCTCCTCGCAGATCCTGCCGATCCCGGTCGCCGGCCTGTGCTCCCGCAGCACGTCGCAGTGGACCGCCGGCATCCTCAACCTCATCGGCGCGTGGGAGACCTGCAACCAGAACGCCGCGGTCAACGACTCGACCGGCGTCGTCTTCGAGACGGCCCCGCTCACGAGCGACCTGGAGGTCCTCGGCCCGATCAACGCTCGGCTGTACACCTCCAGCACGACGGGCGACGGCATGCTGTCGGTGAGCGTCTCGCGCGTCACGCCGGACGGCGTGGTCGACCGACTCACCGGCGGCTGGCAGGTCATCTCGCTCGCCGAGCTGGACGAGTCGCGCTCCGTGGTGCTCGACGGCGAGATCATCCAGCCGTGGCACCCGTTCACGCAGGAGTCCCGGCGCGTGCTGGCACCGGGTGAGATCGTCCCCGTCGACGTCGAGGTGTTCCCCACCGGTGCCGTCGTCAACGAGGGCGACCGGCTGCGCATCTCGGTGCAGTCGTTCGACACCCCGCACCTGCTCTCGCCGCTCACGAACCTGGCCGGGCAGCTCGGGGTCATCACGATCCACAACGACGTCGAGCACCCGTCACGCTTGACGCTGCCCACCCTCGGCTCGACCGGCAGCGAGAACGCCACGGCGGAGGCCGCGGTGCTCGAGGACGTGCGCTCGGCTCTCGAGGCGGCCGACGCCTCGGCCGCGGCCGGCGACCCGCGCGCGGGCTACGACGGTGGCGAGGTCCTCGACGCTCCGGAGGGCGAGACGAGCGAGTCCTTCGTGCCGGGCTACGCCCCCAAGTCCGCCTCGACGAGCCTGGCCGACGACCCGGCCGTGCCGCTCACCTGGGTGCTGCTGATCGTGGCCTCCGGACTGGCGATGTCTGCCGCGGCGCGCTGGCAGCTGCGGCGGCGGGACGCGTGGGAGTCGGACCCCCGCGACTAACCGGTACATTCGTACAAGAAAAGCGCTCACGAGCCGTGACCCAGGTCACAGGCCCGCGTTAGACCTTGCGTGAACTCCTTGCGACAGCTCCGCATCGCCGCCACCGCCGTCCTGCTGCTCCCACTGCTCGTCGTGACGACAGCGACCTCCGCCTCGGCCGCCACCGAGACCCAGGAGATCCGCTTCACGACGTCCGACGGCGTGCAGCTGCAGACGACCCTGACGGGCCCCGGCCCCCTCACGGCGCGGCCCACCGTCATCGAGTTCACGCCGTACGGACCGGGCAGCGCGACGTTCACCCCCGACGAGAACTACAACCACCTGCTCGTGCAGCTGCGCGGCACGGGCTCGAGCACGGGCGGGTTCGACGCCCTCGGCCCGCGCAGCCAGCAGGACGTGGCGGAGACCCTGCAGTGGGCCTGCGAGCAGCCCTGGAGCAACGGGCGCCTCGGGATCCACGGCTTCTCCGCGAGCGCGATCATCGTCTACAACTCGATGCACCAGGAGCTGCCCTGCGTCGACACCGCGACCCTGCGCTCCGGGACCTTCGAGCTGTACCGCGACCTCCTGGTGCCCGGCGGCGTCAGCAACATCGTGCCCGGCGCGGCCGTGATCCTCGGCATCGGCGCACTGGCCCTCGCCCAGGGACCGAACCGGCTGGCGACCGATCCGGTCGCCTCGATCGACTCCGTGGTCGGCCTGCTCGACAGCGGCCTGCAGGCCGGCTTCCTGCATCCCACGCTCGACACCTTCTGGGCCGAGCGCGGGTTCCGCGGCGACGCCAACGACCTCCCGATCCTGGCCGTCAACGGGATCTTCGACGTCGAGTCACGGGGCGCCTTCGAGGGCTACCAGGAGCTGCGCGACAACGGGTCGCACCTGCTGCTCGCCGGTGGCCATGACGGCTTCCCCGCCGGGACCGACAACGGCGAGGCCGACATGCAGGCCTGGTTCGACCACTACCTGCGCGACATCGACAACGGCATCGACGAGGACCCCGCTGTGCAGCTCACGCTGTCCGACGGCGACCGCCAGGACATGCTCGACGGCCAGTACCTGACCCGCGACGCCACCGACTGGCCGGTCCCCGGCACCACGTGGGCGGCGCTGAACCTCGACGCGACGCGCAGCGGGGCCTTCCCCGCCAGCCCGAACGACGGCGGTCTGACCCTCGGACCCGCGCAGCAGTCCGCCGCCCAGTCCTACGTCTCGGTGCCGAGCAACCCGCTCGTGACCGACTCCCCCACCACGTCGCTGCTCGGGGCGGCCGGACTGAACATGCTGACCGCGGCCATCCCCGGCCTGACCGACCCGAGCAGGCTCATCGGCGTGCCCGGGCTGAGCTACACGTCCCCCGCCCTCACCGAGGACGTCGTCGCGGCGGGGCCGGCCTCGCTCGAGGTGCGACTCTCCAGCACGTCGCCCGAGACCGCCATCTGGGCGATCGTCTCGGACGTCCACCCCGACGGCTCGGCGCACCCCCTGACCGTCGGGCGTCTGCTCTCGTCGTTCCCGGACGTCGTGCCGGAGAAGTCGCTCACCGACGAGAACGGCACGGTCGTGCAGCCCTACGGCGACTACAGCGTCAAGACGCCGCTCGCCGGCTTCCTCGCCCCGCGCCTCTACCAGGTGGAGATGTGGCCGCTGGCCAACCGCTTCAAGGAGGGTCACCGCATCCGGCTCGACATCGTGGGCGCCTCCGCCTTCTCGCTACCGACCCTGCCCGGCGTCAACACGGTGCAGGTCGGCGGCACGAGCGGGTCGCGGCTGCTCTTCCCCGTCCTGCCCGAGAGCGACCTGACCGCGGCTCTCCCCGTCCCAGCGGCCGTGCCCGTGGTCGCGCCGGCGTCGGCGCCGCCCCCCGCGCCGGTCACGACTCCAGCGGCGCCTCTCGCGCCGGTCACGAACGTCGTGACCTCGCTCCTCGCCACGGTCTCCACCGTGGTCCCCGGTCTCGGGTTCCTGCTCGGTCGCCGCTAGAGCCGGCGGATCAGGCCCTCCTGGGCCACGGTCGCGACGAGGGTGCCGTCGGCCTGGAACACCCGAGCGGTGCTGAGCCCACGGGCCCCGGAGGCCGAGGGCGACGACTGGTCGTACAGCAGCCACTCGTCGACGGCGACGGGCCGGTGGAACCAGATCACGTGGTCGAGCGACGCCGGCTGCACGTGCGGCGAGCCGATGTAGACGCCGTGGGGCACGAGCGAGGCGCCGAGCAGGCTGAGGTCGCTGATGTAGGTGAAGGCGGCGTTGTGGATCAGACGCGAGTCGGGCAGCTGCCCGGAAGCCTTGAACCACAGCCGCTGGGCCACGAGGCGACCCGTGGACTCCCGCTCGGCCTCCGTCCGCTCGTCCGTGACGTAGCGCAGGTCGAACGACGACCACTCGCGCTTCCACTGCTCGTAGTAGTGCTCGCCGCGCGCCTTCACGATGTCGCCCAGACCGATGGCGTCGTCGGGCGACGGGACGGCGGGCATCGGGTCCTGGTGGTCGAAGCCCGGCTCTGTCACCTGGAACGACGCCGTCATGTAGAAGATGATCTTGCCGTGCTGGCGGGCCGCGACGCGCCGCGTCGTGAAGGAGCCGCCGTCGCGGACGTTCTCGACGTCGTACACGATCGGGATGCTCGGGTCGCCGCCGAGGATGAAGTAGATGTGCAGCGAGTGCAGGTGACGGTCCTCGGGCACGGTGTTCTGCGCGGCCACGACCGCCTGCGCCGCCACCTGACCGCCGAAGACGCGCTTCAGCATCGACTCCGCCGGCTGACGGCCGCGGAACAGACCCACCTCCAGCTGTTCGAGCTCGAGCAGGTCCAGGAGTTCGGTCAAGGATGCAGGCACGCCGCGATCCTACCGACCTCCGGCGGTGCAGCACCGGCTCCTAGGAGTCGCCGTCCTTGCGCTGACGCGCCAGGTACTCCTCGAACTGTCCGGCCAGCTCCTCGGCGCTCGGCAGGTCCTCGTCGCTGGCGAGCAGCGACTGGGCCGCGCCCCGCGTGAACGCGTCGTACTGCTGCTCGAGACCGCTGACGAGCTCCGAACCGTGCTGGTCGGCGATCTGCTGCTCGATGTCGACCATCGTGCCGGCGTGACGCTCCCGCAGCGGCGTGAGGTCGATCTGCAGACCGATGCGGTCGGTGACCGCCTCGAGCAGCACCACCGCGGCGCCCGGGTAGTCGACCTGGGCGAGGTAGTGGGGCACGTGGGCGACGTAGCCGGCGGCCTCGTGCCCCCACGAGCCGAGGCGGTACTCGAGCATCGACTGGGCCGACGACGGGACGACGAGCTCGGCGGACCAGAGATTGGTGCGGTCGATGAGCTCGGGCGACGTGCCGTGCGCCGTGACGAGCATCGGCCGGGTGTGGGGCACACCCATCGGGACGGCGCCGAGACTCAGGGTCAGGTCGATGTCGAGGTCGTCCACAACCTCGCGCACCTCGGCCGCGAACCGCTCCCACAGGAAGTCCGGCTCGGGGCCGGCCAGCACGTAGTAGGGCCGGCCCGTGAGGTCGTGCTCGCGCACGACGTCCAGCCGGGGCTCGTCGTAGTCGAGGTAGTGGTCCTTGTGGAAGCGCAGCGTGGGGCGGCGTGCGCGGTAGTCGAACATCGCGTCGATGTCGAAGGAGTGCATCACCTCGCCGTGTCCGGACACGAGGTGCTCGGCCGCGATGCGAGGGCCGCTGCCGGCGGACAGGAATCCGTCGAGCGCCACGATCAGGACGTTCGGCTCCTCCAGGGGGCCGTCGTCGCTCACGAGCTCGTCGGGCAGGGCGACGCCGTCAGGCGTCTCTTCACGTCGTCGGGACCACTTCATCGTCAACCAGCCCTCAGTGGTCGCTATTCCCGGCGAGCCGGGACAGCGTGGCGATCGTGTCGTCCGCCACCGCACCCGCGGTGAGACCGAGACGCTCGAGCAGGACGTCGCGCTTCGCGTGCGGCAGGAACTCCTGGGCGACCGCGTGCACGCGCACGGGGACCGGCAGACCGGCGTCACTGACGGCCTGCACCACGGTGGAACCGACGCCGCCCTGGCGCCCGTTGTCCTCGATCGTCACGACCAGCCGGTGACGTTCCGCAAGCGTGAGGAGCTCGGCCGGGAGCGGCTTGACCCAGCGCGGGTCGACGACGGTGGTGCGGATGCCCTCGGCCGCGAGCAGCTCGGCGGCGTCGACCGCCGTGCGAGCCATCGAGCCGACGCCGATCACGAGCACCTGCGGGTCGTCGTCGCGGCGAAGCACGTCGACGACGTCCAGCCGCTCGATCGCCTCGAGGTCGTCGGGCACCGCACCCTTCGCGAACCGCACGACCGACGGCGCGTCCGCGACGTCGACCGCCTCGCGCAGGGCCTCGCGCAGGCGGGATCCGTCGCGCGGAGCGGCCAGGTGCAGGCCGGGGACGAGCTGCATGAGCGAGAGGTCCCACATGCCGTTGTGCGACGCGCCGTCGTCACCGGTGACACCGGCGCGGTCGAGCACGAACGTCACTCCGCAACGGTGCAGCGCGGTGTCGAGCAGGACCTGGTCGAAGGCGCGGTTCAGGAACGTCGCGTACACGGCGACGACGGGGTGCATCCCGCCCATCGCGAGGCCGGTGGCGCACGTGACCGCGTGCTGCTCCGCGATGCCGACGTCGAAGACGCGGTCGGGGAACTTGTCGGCCATCGCGTCGAGCCCGACGGGATGCAGCATCGCGGCGGTGATGCCGACGATGTCGTCGCGCCCGTCAGCGATGCGCACGATCTCGTCACGGAAGACCGACGTCCAGCCCGCGGGAGCGACGGCGAGGGCGTCGCCGGTCTCGCGGTCGAACGGGACCGATTGGTGCATCTGGTCGTTCTCGTTGTCGACCGCGATGTCGTAGCCCTGACCCTTGGTGGTCAGGACGTGCACGAGCACGGGACCCGCGAACCGCTTGGCCGACGTCAGGGCCGCCTCGACCGCGACGCGGTCGTGACCGTCGACCGGGCCGATGTACTTCATGCCGAGGTCCTCGAACATGCCCTGTGGGGCCAGGGCGTCCTTGAAGCCCTTCTTGACCGCGTGCAGCGCCTCGTAGGTGGCGGGGCCGATCGCGCCGCCGCGACCCGTCAGGCGCTCCTTGATGGCCTGGAGCGTGGGCTCGTAGCCGGGGCTCGTGCGGATACGGGTCAGCTTGTCGGCCAGGCCGCCCACCGTGGGGCGGTACGAGCGGCCGTTGTCGTTGACCACGACGACGAGCCTGCGGTCGCGGTGGGCCGCGATGTTGTTGAGCGCCTCCCAGGCCATGCCGCCCGTGAGCGCCCCGTCACCGATCACGGCCACGACGTGGCGGTCGGAGCCCGTCTGCTCGTGCGCGCGGGCGAGGCCGTCGGCGTAGGACAGGCTCGTGGAGGCGTGGGAGTTCTCGACCCAGTCGTGCTCGGACTCGGCCCGCGAGGGGTAGCCCGACAGGCCCGTCTCGGTGCGGAGGCCGCCGAAGTCGTTCGCCCGGCCCGTCAGCATCTTGTGCACGTACGACTGGTGGCCGGTGTCCCAGATGATCTTGTCGTCCGGCGACTCGAAGACACGATGGATCGCGATCGTCAGCTCGACGACACCGAGGTTCGGACCGAGGTGACCCCCGCGTTCCGCGACCGCCATGATGAGGAGGTCGCGGATCTCGACCGCGAGCTGCTCCAGCTCGGTGGCGTCGAGGCTCTCCAGATCGCGCGGGGAGGTGATCCCGGCGAGGACACCTACGGCGTCCGATGAGTCGTTCGCGGCCATTCGCTCAGTCTAGCGAGCCGCGCCCATCCCGCTGGGACGGCTCTCAGTGGTACGCGCCGCGCTCGTGGCGCAGCACCGCGACGTCGGTCAGGGACACGTCCTCGACGGTCAGCTCGTGGCGCACCGACCAGCCGGTCTCGTGGTCGGCCACGGTGGCGACGCGGCACCGGACCGTGGCGGCCGCGTCGACGAGCTCGGGCCCGTGGCCCCCGTCGTGCCACTCACCCAGCGTGAACGGGCCGCCGGGCGCGGGCGTCACGCCGGCGAAGGCCTCGGCCAGGTCGCGATGCGGCGAGGCGAGCACGTTGACGACGCATGGCACGTCCGGGCCGAGCGCGTCCGCGAGGTCGGCGAGCGGGTCGAGCATCACGAGCACGACTCCCGGGTCGCCGTCGACGACCAGGAGCGAGGAGACCGTGAGCCCTACGCGCGACCGGCCGGTGCCGGTCGTGACGACGGAGACACCGCCGGGCCACCGGCCGCGCAGCCGGCGCACGACCGACCGCTCGCCCTCCGGCGGCAGGAACGGGTGCTCCGAGTGGATCGTCACTCCCCCACCCTAAACACGTACCGCTCGCGAGAGACTTTGTTACCCCTCGCGAGAGAACTTGTTGGTGGACAGGAGAGAACAAAGTCTCTCGTGTGCACCAACAAGCTCACTCGCGAGCGGTCAGGGGATCAGAGGAGCGAGCGGAGGACGTACGGCATGATGCCGCCGTTGCGGTAGTAGTTCGCCTCACCCGGGGTGTCGATGCGGACGACCGCGTCGAACTCCGTGCTCGATCCGTCGGGGCCGACAGCCGTGACCTTGACGGTCTTGGGCGTACGACCCTCGTTGAGCTCGGTGACGCCGCTGAACTCGAACGTCTCCTCACCCGTCAGACCGAGGCTCTCGGCGTTCTCGCCCTCCGGGTACTGCAGCGGGAGCACGCCCATGCCGATCAGGTTCGAGCGGTGGATGCGCTCGTAGCTCTCGGCGATGACGACCTTGACGCCCAGCAGCGCCGTGCCCTTGGCCGCCCAGTCGCGCGACGAGCCCGAGCCGTACTCCTTGCCCGACAGGACGACGAGCGGGATGTCCTTCTCCTGGTAGCTCTGCGAGGCCTCGAACACCGTGGTGACCTCACCATCGGCGCTGAAGTCGCGCGTGAAGCCACCCTCGGTGCCGGGCGCGATCTGGTTGCGCAGGCGGATGTTCGCGAACGTGCCGCGGATCATGACCTCGTGGTTGCCGCGACGCGAGCCCAGGGAGTTGAAGTCACGCGGCTCGACACCCTTCTCCATCAGGTACTTGCCAGCCGGGCTGTCCTTCTTGATCGCACCGGCGGGGCTGATGTGGTCGGTCGTGACCGAGTCGCCCAGCTTCAGCAGCACGCGAGCGCCGCTGAAGTCGGTGACCGGCGACGGCTCGAGCTCCATGCCGTCGAAGTACGGCGCCTTGCGGGCGTAGGTGGAGTCCTCGTCCCACTCGAACGTGTCGCCCTCGGGGGTCGGCAGGTTCTGCCAGCGCTCGTCGCCGGCGAAGACGTCGGCGTACTCCGAGCTGAAGGTGTCAGACGAGATGGACGAGGCGATGACGTCCTCGATCTCGGTGGGCGAGGGCCAGATGTCCTTCAGGAACACGTCGTTGCCGTCGGTGTCCTGACCCAGCGGGCTGGTCTGCAGGTCGGTGTCCATCGTGCCCGCGAGCGCGTACGCGATGACCAGCGGCGGCGACGCCAGGTAGTTCATCTTGATATCGGGGTTGATGCGGCCCTCGAAGTTGCGGTTGCCCGACAGCACCGAGACGACCGCGAGGTCACCGTCGTTGACGGCCTTGCTGACTTCGGGGATCAGCGGGCCCGAGTTGCCGATGCAGGTCGTGCAGCCGTAGCCCACGAGGTTGAAGCCGAGCTTGTCGAGGTACGGCGTGAGGCCGGACTTCTCGTAGTAGTCGGTGACGACCTTCGAGCCGGGCGCGAGGGTGGTCTTGACCCACGGCTTGCGCGTGAGGCCCTTCTCGACGGCCTTCTTGGCCAGCAGCGCCGCGCCGATCATGACCGACGGGTTGGAGGTGTTGGTGCACGACGTGATCGCGGCGATCGTGACCGCGCCGTGGTCGACCTCGAACGTCGTGCCGTCCTCCAGCGTGACGGTCTGCGCGTTGCTCGGGCGGCCTGCACCCGAGGGGGCCGGCGCGTTCGGCTTGTCGCCGTTCGTGCCGGAGTCGCTGCTGCTCGGCGCGTCCGAGGCAGGGAACGACTCGTCGACGGCCTCGTCGTACCCGTTGACGTCCTGCTCGGTGTAGTCGGCGAGGGCAGTGCGGAAGGAGCCCTTGGCCTCGGTCAGCTCGACTCGGTCCTGCGGACGCTTCGGGCCGGCGATCGAGGGGACGATCGTCGAGAGGTCGAGCTCGAGGTACTCGCTGTAGCGGGGCTCGTGGTCGTCGTCGTGCCACAGGCCCTGGGCCTTGGCGTACTCCTCGGTCAGCGCGATCTGCTCCTCGGAGCGACCGGTCAGACGCATGTACTTCGTCGTCTCGCCGTCGATCGGGAAGACGGCGATCGTGGAGCCGTACTCGGGGCTCATGTTGCCGATCGTGGCGCGGTTGGCCAGCGGCACGGCCGAGACGCCCGGACCGTAGAACTCGACGAACTTGCCGACCACGCCGTGCTTGCGGAGCTGCTCGGTGATCGTCAGGACCAGGTCGGTCGCGGTCGAGCCCTCGGGCAGCTCGCCCGACAGCTTGAAGCCGACGACGCGCGGGATGAGCATGCTGATGGGCTGGCCGAGCATCGCGGCCTCGGCCTCGATGCCGCCGACGCCCCAGCCGACGACGCCCAGGCCGTTGACCATCGTGGTGTGCGAGTCGGTGCCGACGCAGGAGTCGGGGTACGCGACCTGGCCGCCGTCCTCGTCCTTGGTGAACACGACGCGGGCCAGGTGCTCGATGTTGACCTGGTGCACGATGCCGGTGCCCGGCGGGACGACCTTGAAGTTGTCGAAGGCGCCCTGACCCCAGCGGAGGAACTTGTAGCGCTCGCCGTTGCGCTCGTACTCGATCTCGACGTTGCGCTCGAACGCCTCGGGCGTGCCGAAGACGTCCGCGATGACGGAGTGGTCGATGACCATCTCGGCCGGCGCGAGCGGGTTGATCTTCGACGGGTCGCCGCCGAGGTCGACCATGGCCTCGCGCATCGTGGCGAGGTCGACGACGCACGGGACGCCGGTGAAGTCCTGCATGATCACGCGCGCCGGCGTGAACTGGATCTCCTGCGTCGGGTCGGCCTTCGGGTCCCACGCGCCGATCGCGCGGATGTCGTCCGCGGTGATGTCCGCGCCGTCCTCGGTGCGCAGCAGCGCCTCCAGGAGGATCTTGAGGCTGAACGGGAGGGAGGCGACGTCGACGCCGTCACCCGTGACCGCGTCGAGGCGGTAGTAGTCGTAGGAGGAATCGCCGACCTGCAGCGATTCCTTGGCGTTGAAGCTGTCGACGGACATCTGACGCATCTCCTTGAGGCCGAGTTGTCCCCATCCTGCCGCGCCTCGCGGTGTCGCCGCTCGCTCAGGTCAACCTAACCCGTCGGGCGGATGGGACTTCGATTGTGTCTTGATATCAAGATACACGACGTCAAGACAGAACGGTCACCAGAGGGAGGGCATCTGGCCGATCAGCGGCCAGAGGAAGCTCAGGTACAGCACGAACACGGCGAGGACCCCCGCGACGCCGAGCACGTCGACCGCCAGGAGCGCCGAGCGGTGCGCCGGCGTCGTGGTGTCGGCGGACAGGACGACCGTCGTCCCGGACAGGCGGTCGGCAAGACCACGGTCGGTCGGCAGCAGCAGCGGCACCAGCAGCACGAGCACGGCGATGTAGGCGAAGGCGCCCACGTGCCAGGCCTCGGGCGTCAGACGGCGCAGCACCGTCGGCAGGCCGACCGGGATCACGGCCAGGGCCAGGTCGAGCAGGCCGACCACGACGAGACCGCGCCAGAAGCCGCGGAGCCACCCCACCGGCTGACCACTCCCGACGTCGACGACCTGGATGCCGACGCGGTGCTTCCCGATGCTGTGCCCGCGGACGCCCTGCCGGACGCCGTTGTTCCACAGCAGGAAGAGCTCACCGAGGACGAGCCCGCTGAGGATCAGGCCGTCCGACAGGCTGACGGACCAGAAGGTCTCCGTCTCGTCGACGACCAGCGACACGACCGCGTACGCGAGCGCACCGGCCGAGAAGACCGTGCAGAACACCAGGGCGTCCTGCAGGAGGGCGTCGCGGCGGCGCTGACGCAGGGTCAGCTCCGGTGCCTGCGCCTCGACGTCGTCGGCGAGCTCGCTCATTCCCCCATCATGTCCCCGTGACGGGGTGATGTCAGCGCATTGAGCGCACGAACCGCACCGCGGCGCGTCCGTCGCGCACGCGGCTCTCCCAGGTGATGCCGCCGATCAGCAGCAGCAGGCCCGCCCCGCCGATCAGCACCCAGCGCGGCAGGGCCCATCCATAGGGCGCGAGCTCGACGAGCGCGAGCAGCAGCAGCACGCCTCCGCCGGCCACGAACGGCGCCTGCCAGCGCAGCGCGAGTCCACCCGCGAGCAGCGCAAGCGCGACGACGCCGAGGACGGCGGCCCGCAGCGACACGGGGTCAGCGAGCGCCACGAGAGTGGTCGGCAGCAGCGCGAGCGCGAGGCCTCCCCCGAGCGCCGTGAGGGTCCGGAGCGCCGGATCACGCCGCAGGGCGAGCGCACCGACGGCGAGAGCCACCGCCGCGAACGGCAGCGTGTAGGCCTCTACCGTCGTGACGTCGGACGCCGCGAGCCGCAGCACCCAGGCCAGACCGAGCAGGACGGCACCAGGGATCCGGGCCCACCGTCGGTCCGTGACCAGCAGGCCGACCGCCGTCGTCGTGACACCGGCGGCGGTGCACCACGCCGCGAGCCACGCGGCGTCGCCGAGGCCGGCACCGACCGCCAGCGTCAGGAGAGCCACGGCAGCCCCGACGCCCTCGAGTCCGACGGCCGGCGTCCACCTCACCGGAGCCTGTCGCAGCGCCGAGCCGACGACGGCCAGCACCAGGGCGACGGCCAGCACGACCGAGACGGAGGCCCGAGCCTCGAGCTCGACGTCGGGGTGTCGCACCGCCAGCAGGGTGAGCATCACGATCCAGACACCTGCCGCCAGATTCGCGACCAGAGCGAGGTCCAGGCGGGCACCGACGACCGCCCGGACCAGGAGGACCACGACGGCCACAGCCGCCACGAGCATGAACCCGTTCCACGTCGCGGCCGCGACGAGCGGCGACAGGAGGACCACCGCGAGCCCGAGCGCCTCCCAAGCGACCCCGACCCAGCGGGCGACGACCACCAGCACCAGGCCCACGACGAGCGTGAGCGTGGCGAGCAGGACGACCGGCACGCCCTGGTCGGCGAGCACCGCGGCCACCGTCACGGCGAGCACGAGCCCGGCGACGACGTCAGCGCAGCGGCGCAGCGACTCCGGCACGCCGTGTCCGCGCCCGGCGGCGAGCAGGACCCCCACGAGACCGGACCCGGTGACGACCGTGGCCCACCAGTCGAGGGTCGAGAGACGCGACGGCCGGGGCACGCCGTGGAAGAGCGAGAGGTCGCGCGGCCCCTGAGCGGCTGCGTCGAGGACCGTGCCGATCGGCGCCAGTCCGACGAACCAGGCCATCAGCACGACGACACCGAGAACACCCGTCGCCACGGCGAGCCCGAGCCCGACGGCGCTCGGACCGACCGCCGTCGGCAGACGGAGCACGGCGACCAGGACCGCCAGACCGGCGACCCACAGCAACCACGCCTGACCGTCGAGCGGGTCCACGAGCGGGAGGGCGACCAGCAGCGCGAGCAGCAGGACCCCGACGGCCACGGCCGCCTCGCGGGCGGGACGCCACGCGGCGAGCCCGGACACCACCAGGGTCACCAGGAGCAGGGGCAGACCGTGGACCTGACCGACGTAGGCGTCGAGGTCGCGGTTCGCCGCCGCCTCGGTGACGGCGGCGACCGCCATGACCACGCCGCACACGGCGGCGACCGCCCCGGAGATCCCGGCCCACACCATCTGGCGCAGGAGCAGCGCGGCGACCGCGACGGCTGCGCCGAGCAGGGTGAGCATGCCCATGAGCCAGAACAGGCGCACGTCCTGGTCGGCCAGCGCGGCACCGATCGTGGCGGTGACCGGGACGAGGGACAGTCCGGCCGCGACCTCGAGGGTCAGGACGGGGTGGTCGGCCACGCGACGCGACGCCGTGCCCACCGCCGCGGACGCGAGGCACAGCAGGACCCACCAGGGCACGGCCACCTGCCAGCCGTCGAGCCCGTCGAGGCCGAACAGGCCGAGCCCGCAGGCGGCGAACCAGTCCGCCGACAGGAACCCGGCGAACACCAGCCAGAGCGCCTCGGTCGAGCCGCGCAGGCGCCGCGCCAACGCCCAGCCACCAGCCCCGGCGACGGCCACGGTGAGCAGCGCGAGGATCGCGGCACGGCCGCCGATGCCGAGCACGCTCCAGGCGAACGAGACGAAGATGATCGCGGCGACGACCAGCAGCGTGGCGCCGAGGCCGAGGATGACCGACCCGGCGGAGAGGCCGGCCCCGGGTGCTGCGGCGGGCGTCGCAGGAGCTCCGGGGAACGGCGGGGGCAGGGTCGCGACGGGCGGGGTCGTGACAGGCGGGGTCGTGACAGGCGGGGGAACCGGCGGCGGGACCGTCGCGGAGGCAGGAGCCGGCTCCGGAGTCGCGACCTCCCGCGCGCGTGCCTGCGCGACCAGCTCGTCGATCTGCTCGAGGTGGCTCCAGATCTGCGTCACCTCGGGCGACTCGGTGTCGAACCCGCAGACGGCGCATGCGCGGCGGCCCTCGAGGAGCGCGCGACAGTCCGGGCAGCGTGCTGCGTCCGCGTACTTCATGGCAGGTCTGGTCCTCTGGTCGACGGCTCCCGGCTAGGACGCGCCGGAACCCTCGGATGTTCCCTGCGACCGAGCATCCAGCACGGCGACGCACTCCACGTGGTGCGTCATCGGGAAGAGGGCGAACGAGCGCAGCTCGCGCAGGTCGTAGCCGAGGTCCGCGAACCGGGCGAGGTCTCGCGCGAGCGACGCGGGGTCGCACGAGACGTAGACGATGCGGCGGGGCGCGAGACCCACGATGTCGCGCACGGCCTTCTTCGCTCCCGCGCGCGGCGGGTCCAGCACAACGACGTCGGCCGAGCCGATGGACCGGGTGACCCGCTCGGTCGCGCCGTTGCGGACCTCGGCCTGGGGCAGGTCGGTAAGGTTGCGTCGGGCCTCGGCCGAGGCGGTCCGGTCCCACTCGACGCTCACGACGTGCCCCTTCGTCCCCACCTGCTCGGCAGCGAACGCGGAGAACAGGCCGACGCCGGCGTAGAGGTCGGCGACCCGGTCGCCCTGTCGCAGCTCGGCGGCCGCCATGACGGCGTCGACCAACGTCTCCGCCGCCCGCGGGTGGACCTGCCAGAACCCGCCGGCAGCCACCCCGAAGTGACGGTGGTGGACGCGTTCGGTCAGCCGTCGGGGACCGTCGACGCGACGCCCGTCGGCGATCACGGCGTGCTGGTGCGTCGAGGAGACGACGGCCTCGACCCGCTCGGCCTCGAGCGGCGCACCGCTCGTGTCCGGGAGATCGGAGTGGGCGATGCGGCAGTGGTCGATCGCCACGACGTCGTGGGAGCGGTGCGCCCGCAGCCCGAGCCGGCCGTCGCCGCCGCGGGTGTACTGCATCCGGGTGCGCCAACCGAGTGCGGGCACGACCTCCTCGACCTCACCGGTCCAGTCGATCCCGGCGAGCCGCCGCAGCTGCTCCCGGACCACGTCGCCGAGCAGACGGCGTTGCGCCACGGGGTGGGCGTGCTGGAAGTCGCAGCCGCCGCAGGTCGTGGCCCAGGGACACGGCGGCGTGACCCGGTCGGGCGACGCCTCCAGCACCTCCACCGCATCCGCCCGCAGGAAGCTCGACGACTCGTCGGTGACCCGGAGCCGCACCCGCTCCCCCGGCAGCGCGTGCCGCACGAAGACGACCTGCCCGTCGAGCCGCGCGACGCAGTGGCCCCCGTGGGCGACGGGGCCCACCTCCACGATCGGCAGGTCCTCAGACATGCGCCACCACCCGGCGCCCACTCGCGAGCGGAGCGAGCCATCGAGCACCGTGGGCGACGGGGCCCCCCTCCACGATCGGCAGGGCCACGATCGGCAGCAACTCAGGCACGGGGATCCCGGTCGGTCTCGCGTCCCTGCACCTCGACGCCGCGGCGGACGTCACCGGCCAGCGGGCGCTCCGAGCGCAGGCGGGCGAGTCCGGCCGAGCTGAGCTGGAACGGCACGCTGGTCACCATGACGCCCGGCACGAACAGCAGGCGACCCTTGAGCCGCAGGGCGGTCTGGTTGTGCAACAGCTGTTCCCACCAGCGGCCGACGACGTACTCGGGCACGTAGACCGTGACGACGTCGCGGGGCGAGGCACGGCGACGCTCCTTGACGTACCGCACGACGGGGCGCACGAGCTCGCGGTAGGGCGAGTCGAGCACGACGAGCGGCACGTCGATGCCACGCCGCTGCCACTCGTCCTGCAGGGCGATGATCTCGTCGGCGTCGTAGGAGACCGTGACGGCCTCGAGCGAGCTCGGGCGGGAGACCTTGGCGTAGGCGAGGGCGCGCATCGTCGGCTTGTGCAGCTTGGAGACGAGCACGATGCCGTGCACGCGCGACGGCAGCGTGACGTCGGCGTCGTCGATCTCGAGCTCGTCGGCGACCGCGTCGTAGTGCCGGCGCACGCCGCGCATCAGCACGAACAGCACGACCATGGCGACGATCGCGATCCAGGCGCCCGCCAGGAACTTGGTGATCAGCACGATGACGAGCACCGTCGCGGTCATCGCCAGGCCGAAGCCGTTGACCGCGCGGGAGAACCGCATGCGCTTGCGCTCGGCCGGATCGGTCTCGGTCGTGAGCAGACGGTTCCAGTGGCGGATCATGCCGAGCTGACTCAGGTTGAAGGAGACGAAGACGCCCACGATGTAGAGCTGGATGAGCTTCGTGACCTCCGCGTCGAAGGCGATGATCAGCGCGACGGCGGCGAGGGCCAGCAGCACGATCCCGTTGCTGTAGGCGAGGCGGTCGCCGCGGTGGTCGAGCTGGCGCGGGAGCCAGCGGTCGCGAGCCAGGATCGAGCCCAGCACCGGGAAGCCGTTGAACGCCGTGTTCGCGGCGAGCACCAGGATCAGGCCCGTGCAGGCGATCGTGAAGTAGAACAGGATCGACTCGCCGTAGAGGGCGCCGGCCAGCTGGGCGATGACGGTGTGCTGCTCGAAGTCCTCACCGACCGGCTTCCCGTCGATCATGAGCTGCGCGGCCGGGTCCTCGACGTAGCGCAGGTGCATGAGGTCGGCGAGCACGATGATGCTCATCAGCATCGTGACGGCGATCGTCCCGAGCAGGAGCAGCGTCGTGGCGGCGTTGCGGGACTTCGGCCGCCGGAACGCGGGGACGCCGTTGCTGATCGCCTCGACACCGGTCAGGGCCGCACACCCCGAGGAGAACGCCCGCGCGAGCAGGAACACCATCGCGAGTCCCGTGCACGAGTCGTAGGGCGACTCCCCCATGACCTCGTACTCGGCGCTCTCGGCCAGCGGGAGGTCACCCGTCAGGTAGCGCACATAGCCCCAGCCGGCCATGCCGAGGATCGCCAGCATGAACGCGTAGGTCGGGATCGCGAAGGCCGTGCCCGACTCCTTGGTGCCGCGCAGGTTGATCGCCATCAGCAGCAGCACCAGCGCGGAGGCGGCCAGCACCTCGTGGCCGCGCAGCCACGGGAGTGCCGAGGTCGCGTTCTGGACGCCGGACGAGATCGACACCGCGACCGTGAGCACGTAGTCCACGAGCAGGGCACTGGCCACCGTCAACCCGGCCTTCGGGCCGAGGTTGACCGTCGCGACCTCGTAGTCGCCACCACCGCTCGGGTACGCGTGGACGTTCTGCCGGTAGCTCGCCACCACCGTGAGCATCACGACGACGACGCAGAGCGCGATCTGCCAGTTGTAGGCGTACGCCGAGAGCCCGCCCATCGACAGGACGAGGAAGATCTCGTCGGGCGCATAGGCGACCGACGAGAGCGCGTCGCTCGCGAAGACCGGGAGCGCTATCCGCTTCGGGAGCAGGGTCTCCCCGAGCTGGGTGCTGCGCAGCTTGCGCCCCACGACGGCACGCTTGGCGACTCGGAGGATGCCCACGCGGCGATCGTAGACCCGCCGGGACCCGACGACCGGCCACCGCCGGTCGGCGGGTCAGGTGGCGAACGTCGTGTGCGTCTGCGCGGGGGTGCCGATCTCGGCGAGGGCCTCGAGGTCCTGCGGCGTGGGGGTCCACGCAGCGGCTGCCACATTGGCGGCGACCTGCTCGGGTCGCGACACCCCGGCGATGACCGAGGCGACGGCCGGCTGGGCCGCCAGTCCGCCCATCGCCAGGGTCAGGAGGTCGATCCCCCGCTCGTCGGCGAACGCCTGCAGCGCGTCGATCCGTGCCCAGTCGGCACCCTCGAGGCGACGCGCCTGACCCTGCGCGGCCAGGCGTGTGCCCTCCGGCGCGGCCTCGCCCTGGCGGTACTTGCCGGTCAGCAGCCCGTATGCGAGCGGGAAGTAGGGCAGCAGTCCTACGTCGTAGGCGACGCAGGCGGGTGCCAGCTCCACCTCGGCGGCGCGGTTGTAGAGGGAGTACTCGTTCTGGGCCGTCGCGAAGGGCGTGTGACCGGCCGTGGTGGCGCGCCAGTGGGCGTCGGCGACCTCCCAGGCTGCGAAGTTGGAGCTGCCGATCGCCCGCACCAGGCCCTCCTGCACGAGCTCGTCGAGGGCGCCGAGGGTGTCCTCCAACGGCGTCTGACGATCGGGCGTGTGGAGCTGGTACAGATCGACGTGGTCAGTACCCAGCCGTCGCAGGCTCGCCTCGATCGCCGTGCGCACGTAGGCGGGCGACCCGCGACGACCGCCGTCGTCGCCGTTGAGGCCTTCCAGGTCCATGCCGAACTTCGTCGCGATGACGACCTCGTCGCGGCGGCCCTTGAGCGCGGCGCCGAGGAGCTCCTCGCTGGCCCCGAACGAGTACACGTCGGCCGTGTCGAAGAACGTGACGCCGGCGTCGAGCGCCGCGTCCACCACCGCGCGAGTGCCGTCGGCGTCGACACGCGCCCCGAAGGCGTTGCTGCCGATGCCCACCGCCGAGACCGTGATGCCGCTGTGACCGAGCTGCTGAGTCGCCATGCCTCGAGGCTACGGGCGAACGTTATGCTCGGGCCACCGGCCTTGCGTCGGTCACCTCTTCTTCCCGACCGACGAAAGCCGATCGATGACCAAGCGCGCGCCCTTCTGGCGAGCCGTCGTGGCCCTGGCGGTCATCGCCGGTGCCTTCGCCCTCACCTACACCCAGTCCGCCAAGCTCGGCCTCGACCTCCGGGGCGGCACGCAGATCGTGCTCGAGACGCAGGACTCCGAGCGGGTCGAGGCCGACGCCGAGGCGACCGACCGTGCGCTCGAGGTGCTGCGCGGCCGTGTCGACGCGCTGGGCGTCTCCGAGCCGTCCATCACGCGCTCGGGCGAGAACCGGATCATCGTCGAGCTCCCGGGCCTGCAGGACCCGGACGAGGCGGCCGAGGTCATCGGCAGCACGGCTCAGCTGACGTTCCACCAGGTGCTCGGCGAGGCCGACCCGGCCGCCGTGCCCGTCGAGGGCCAGACGGTCCTCGACGACGAGCAGGGCATCCCGCTCAACCTCGGACCGGCGGCGCTCGACGGCGACGGCGTCTCGGACGCCAACGCGCTGCTCGACAGCCAGTCGAACCGGTGGACCGTCGCGGTCGACTTCTCCGGCGACGGCCAGAGCGGCTGGCAGTCGCTCGTGCAGCAGGCCTGCTCGATCGGTCCCGGCGTCGGCCGCATCGCGATCGTCCTGGACGACCGCATCATCTCCTCGCCGACCGTGCAGTCGGACCTCTGCGCCTCCGGCGGCGGCAACCAGACCTCGATCACGGGTCAGTTCAACTCCGAGTCGGCGCAGGAGCTGTCGGCGCTGATCAAGGGCGGCGCGCTCCCCGTGCCGGTCGAGCTGATCGAGCAGCGCACGATCGGCGCGACGCTGGGCGAGGCCGCGATCGACGCCTCGATCGAGGCCGCCATCATCGGCATCGCGCTGACGGGCCTGTTCATCATCTTCGTCTACCGCCTGATGGGTCTGCTGGCGACGATCGCGCTGACGTCGTACGCCGTGATCTCGTTCGGCCTGCTCGTCGGCATCGGCGCCACGCTGACGCTGCCGGGCCTCGCCGGCTTCGTGCTGGCCATCGGACTGGCGATCGACGCGAACGTGCTGACCTTCGAACGAGCGCGGGAGGAGTACGCCGAGCGCGACGAGAAGGACCGCAGCCTGCCGAAGGCGGTCACGACCGGCTTCACCAAGGCCTGGTCGGCGATCATCGACTCCAACGTCACGACCCTCATCGCCGCCGGACTGCTCTTCCTGCTGGCCAGCGGTCCCGTCAAGGGATTCGGCGTCACCCTGGCGATCGGCACGATCGCGTCGATGATCTCGGCGCTCGTCATCGCCCGCGTGCTGGCCGAGTGGGCCGCGAACCGCAAGGTCGTGCAGAAGCGCGCCGCCATCAGCGGCATCGCCTCGACCGGCTTCGTGCGTCGTCGCCTGGACGAGCGTCCTCCGCAGCTCATCAAGCGCAGCGGCACCTGGCTGCTCGTGACGGCTGCCGTCGCGATCATCTCGATCGGCGGCATCGTCGTGCGCGGCCTGGACCTGGGCGTCGAGTTCACGGGCGGCCGCCTCCTGGAGTACTCCACGACCGAGGCCGTCGACATCGACGACGCCCGCGAGGCCGTCTCGGACGCCGGCTTCCCCCGCGCCGTGGTGCAGGAGTCCTCCAGCGACGGCGTCAGCGAGAACGTGACGGTGCGCGTCGAGAAGATCTCGAACGCCGAGGCCGACCAGATCACGGCCGCGATCGACGACCTGGGCGCCGGCGCCCAGATCGAGCGCGACGAGCAGGTCACCGCCAGCCTCGGCACCGAGCTGCGCAACAAGGCGCTGATCGCCTTCGCGATCGCGATCGCCGTGCAGATGATCTACCTGGCCTGGCGCTTCCGCTGGACGTTCGCGATTGCCGCGCAGATCTCGATGGTCTCGGTCGTCCTGGCCGTCGTCGGCATCTTCGCCTGGTGGGGCAAGCCCGTCGACGGGGTGTTCCTGGCGGCCGTGCTGTCGATCATCGGACTGGCCGTCAACGACACGATCGTCGTGTTCGACCGCATCCGAGAACATCGCTTCGCGAACCGCGCCGGGAACCTGCGCGACGTCGTCAACGCGGCGATCGTGCAGACGCTCCCCCGCACGGTGAACACCGGCCTCGGTGCGATGTTCATCCTCGCCGCGCTCGCCGTGCTCGGTGGCGACTCGCTCACCGACTTCGCGATCGCCCTCCTCCTCGGCCTGTCGATCGGCATCCTGTCGACCGTGTTCACCGCCTCCGCGCTCGCCGTGGTGCTCGAGGAGCGCTGGCCCGACAACCCGGACGAGAAGGAGAAGAAGGTCACCGACCCGTACGCGCACATCGAGGACGGCAAGGCCTCCACCGGCAACCCCTACGGCGCCGGCGGTCCGGGTCCGGACGGCAGCGGCGCGGTCCTCTGACCGACGATGGTCGCCCAGCCACCTGCACCGGAGGCACCCACCGCACCGGCACGACGATCGCGGTGGGCGACCTTCGGGCGTCCGCCGCGGCTCATGGGCATCGACGTGGCCCGTGGGCTGGCCGTGGTGGGCATGATCGGTGCGCACACCGGTTCCCTGCCCGAGCTGCTCTGGCGCGACCCGAGCACGTGGGGGTCGCTGGTCTACGGACGGTCGGCGATCCTGTTCGCCCTGCTCGCCGGCGTCTCGGTCGCCCTGGCGAGCGGAGGCACGACCCGTCCGACCGGTGAGGCGTTGCGCAGCGCGCGGCTGCGGATGGCGGGGCGCGCCCTGGTCGTGCTCGCCATCGGACTCGTCCTGGAGTCCCTCGGCACGGAGATCGCGGTCATCCTGTCGGTCTACGGCGTGCTGTTCCTGATCATTATCCCGTTCCTGGGGCTGCGTCGACGCACCCTGCTCGTCCTCGCCGCCGCGGTGGCCGTGCTCGGCCCCGTCACCGCCGCCACCGTCCAGGCCCTGGCCCTCGGTCGGTCCGGCCCCGCCGCGAACTTCCTGCTGCAGGGCACCTATCCGCTGACCGTGTGGATCCCACTCATGCTGACCGGGCTGGCCCTCGGCCGGCAGGGGCTCAGCACGGCGCGTACCGCCGGCCGCCTCCTCGCGGCCGGCCTCCTGCTCGCCGCCCTGGGCTACGGGCTCGGTAACGTCGTGAACACGGCGATCGACGGCCTGCCCGAGGGGGTGTCCGTCAGCGACTCCTCGGCCACCGGCTTCGAGTACGACTACGACGCCGAGATCGTGCCGGGTGAGGGCGGGAACTACGTGCAGCGGCTGCAGGACGTCGGCGGGCTCCCGAACGTTCCCCAGGCCGCCCTCGCCGTCACGCCGCACTCCGGCGGCACCTTCGAGATCATCGGCTCCGGTGGCTTCGCTCTCGCGGTGCTGGGACTGTGCCTCCTGCTGGCGCGACCGCTGCGCTGGGTGCTGCTGCCTGTCGCTGCCCTCGGTTCGATGCCGCTGACGGCGTACTCCACCCACGTCGTGTCGATCGCCGTGATCGTCTGGCCGATCGGACTGGCGCCGACCGCCTTCGGGTGGCCCCCGTCCTTCGACGGCAACGGGCTCTGGGCGTCCTCGGTCGTCGTGCTGACGGCGGCGTGCACCGCGTGGGCGCTGACGCTCGGGCGCGGTCCGGCGGAGCGACTCACCGCCTGGGGGGCGCGCCGCGTCAACGGTGAGCGGGACTGAGAGGTCGGCAGCTACCGTCAGGTGCGGAGTGGTGCCTGATGTTCTCGGGCCTGCTGCGCGTTTCTGCGGATGGTGCGGAGTCGTTCGCGGGTGGTGCGTCTGAGGGTGAGGTCGATGGGTCGGCCGTCGCGGGTGGTCATGGTGAACCGACCGCCACCGTGGGCTTCGACCTTCAGCAGCCCCTGATGCACCAGCACATGGCAGCACTCGCAGTAGCCGACGAGCTCGTCGATGTTGGTCTTGCCGCCCTGGGACCACCAGTTCACGTGGTGAATCTCCAGGTGCGTGTTCGTGCAACCAGGCGCGGCACACTGGCCGGCCTGCTTGGCGATGACCGCCTTGCGCTGGGCGGGGGTGGCGAGGCGGATCGTGTCGCCGACGTTGAGGATCTGCGCCTGCTCCACATCTCCGCAGGAGGTGAGGATCGGCGTGCTCTCACCGGTGCAGGTGATGTAGGACAGCAGCTTGGGTCCGATGGGGCCGAAGCCTTGAAGCTCGGCCGACTCGCCACCACTCGCGGCGGTCGTGGTCATCGCGTCGTGGAGAGTGTCGACCGGCACGATGACACTGACCTGGGGTCGGATCCCCTTGCTGGTCGGCAGACCCGATTCGAGGATCGCCGTCATGGTCCGGTCGAGGGCAGCCACGCGTCGTTCGGCCGAGCTGCGGTCGTCGTTGGCGGTTGTGGGGATGGAGAACGAGTCGAGCACGGCCTTGAACTTCGCGCCCGTCAGCGTGTTGAGGAAGCCCGTCACGTGCCACCCGTCCGGAACGGGTGAGAGCTGGAAGTCTTCTTTGGCCATGCCCTTGATCCACGCCTCGTCCAGCTCGTCGGGATAGACGGCCTCGCGAAGCTTGCGGACCACACGCCGCAGCTCGACCGGCTCATTCGTGCGAGCCACATCCAGCAACCACGGCTGCGCGTTCACGATGATGTCGGGGCTGATGTGCTTCATCCCGAACGTGAAGAGCTTGACGTGCTCGAGACGGATCTGGCCGGCGGTCGCGGCCTCCGCGACCAGCGGCAGGTCACGCATCGTCGCATCGGCGGCGATGAGCGACTTGGTCTGTTTCGCATCAAGACGGAGATGGAGCCGGGACCAGGCGGTGATCGTGGAGGACCCGTCGAGCTCGAACTCGGCCGTGCGGTCCATCTCGGCCAAGTGGTGCGCCTTCGCCGCATCCAACGCGTCCTGCGCGACCTGGATCGCCCGCAACGCGGTGCGGTGGTCACCAGAGCTCAGGGCGTGCGCGGCTTCACGAAGCGCCTGCACCGTGACCGCTGAACTCATGCTCCGATTCTACTCGAACAGACGTTCGAACACAAGAGTCGGATCGCCATAATTCGCTGCGGTTCCAGTCCGAACGGACGGTTAAGGTCGACCCTTCGCCCCTCGAGGCTCGCTCGGTCCTCGCTCGCACAACAGTGCCCGGGGTCGCCGCTTCGTCCATGCCGCTTGTCCCGCAGGTGCTGCTGAGCCGAACTAACCCTCCCCCTCAGTCGCGGGGGTCGAGCTCGTCGAGGTCGAACTGTGACAGGACCGGTTCGAAGAGGTCCTCGAGCTCGTCGGCGAGATCGTCGCTGTTCTCGCTGCAGCCGTACACCTCGGTGCTGCTGGTCGAGCCGTCGTCACGCTCGACCTCGACCGTCAGGGTCGATCCGCCGGTGCAGCCGTCGTCACCGGCCTCCGACGGCAGCGAGCCGGCGCCGTCGACCAGGTCGGCCCAGACCTCGTCGGTGACGGTGACGGTGGCCGTGCCGGCGGGCTCCTCGGAGCCGTCGACCGTGCCGTACGTGCCGACCCGGATCGTCGCCTCCTCGGCGGTGATCTCGACGACGTACTCCTGGTGGAACTGCGGAGGGGTCGACGGGCCGATGACGGTGTACTGGATCGAGTCGACCGATGCCGTGTCGACGTCCTCGTCCGAGTCGTCTCCGCAGCCCGACACGCTCGCCAGGACGAGTCCGACGATGCCGGCCGCGGTCGAGGCCCTGGTCCAGGTCATGGCGGCCAGGCTAGCGGTGGCGGTCAGTGAGCGGCGTCGTGCCAGGTGCGGCCGGTGCCCACCGAGACGTCGAGCGGCACCGAGAGATCGGCTGCCGCGCCCATCTGCTCGCGCACGAGCTTCTCGACCGTCTCGCGCTCCCCCGGCGCCACGTCGAGCACCAGCTCGTCGTGCACCTGGAGCAGCAGCCGAGACCTGAGGTCCTGCTCGCGGAGGCCACGCTGGACTCCGAGCATCGCGACCTTGATGAGATCGGCCGCCGAGCCCTGGATGGGCGCGTTGAGCGCCATGCGCTCGGCGATCTCGCGGCGCTGCCGGTTGTCGCTCTGCAGATCGGGCAGGTAGCGGCGACGACCGAGCATGGTGGCCGTGTAGCCGGTCTGACGCGCCTCGTCGACGACGCCGAACAGGTAGTCGCGCACGCCGCCGAAGGTCGCGAAGTAGTCGTCCATGAGCACCTGCGCCTCGCCCGGCTTGATGCCGAGCTGCTGGCCGAGGCCGAAGGAGGACAACCCGTAGGCCAGGCCGTAGTTCATGGCCTTGATGCGGGCCCGCAGACCACCGTCGATGTCGTCAGGCTCGCGGTCGAAGACCTTCGCCGCCATGACGGTGTGGAAGTCGCGCCCCGACTTGAACGCCTCGATGAGCTCGGCGTCCTCGGACAGGTGCGCCATGATGCGCATCTCGATCTGGCTGTAGTCGGCCGTCAACAACGTCTCGAAGCCGTCGCCCACGCAGAAGGCCTCGCGGATGCGGCGTCCCGACTCGGTGCGGATCGGGATGTTCTGCAGGTTGGGGTCGAACGAGCTGAGGCGGCCCGTCGCGGCGATCGTCTGGGCGAACGTCGTGTGGATGCGGCCGTCGGCCTGCACGGTCTTCTGCAGCCCCTCGACGGTCTGCCGGAGCCGGGTCACGTCGCGGTGCGCGAGCAGGTGCGCCAGGAACGGGTGCTCCGACTTCACGAACAGCGACTGCAACGCATCGGCGTCGGTCGTGTAGCCGGTCTTGGTCTTCTTGGTCTTGGGCAGGCCGAGCTGGTCGAACAGCACCTCCTGCAGCTGCTTCGGTGACCCGAGGTTGACCTCGCGACCGATCGCGTCGAAGGCCTGCTGGGCCGCCTCGGTCATGCGGGTCGTGAACTCGGCGTGGAGCGCGTCGAGGTGGTCGGTGTCGATCGCGATGCCGACGTCCTCCATCGCGAGCAGGACGTCGACGAGCGGCAGCTCGAGACCCTGCAGCAGCGGCAGCGCCTCCGCGGACTCCAGGTCGGGCTCGAGCTCGGCCCACAGGTCGAGCGCGGCCCGCGCCCGCTGCACCGCCGTCTGGTCGGTCTCGTCCTCGAAGGTGAGCTGTCCCGAGGAGTCGACGTCGACGAGCTCGCGCTTGAGGTAGCGCATCGTCAGGTCCGCCAGGTCGTACGCCCGCTGGTCGGGGCGCAGCAGGTACGTGGCGATGGCTGTGTCGGCCGTGAGGCCTGCGACGGACCACCCCTGGGCCGCGAGGGCGTGCAGCTGCCCCTTGGCGTCGTGCAGCACCTTCGGGCGCGCGGCGTCGGCGAGCCAGGCGGCGATGGCGGCGTCGTCGGCCGGGTCGAGCTCGGCGGCATCGACCCACAGGGCGTGGCCGTCGGCCGTGGCGACCGCGAGCGAGTCGACCCGCGCGCCGACCGTCGAGGTGACGCCCACGACCTCCAGCCCGACCGGGTCCGACGTGTGCGCGTCGAGCCAGGCGGCGACCTGGCCCGGGCCGGGCTCGGCCAGCTCGATGTCGACCGCGGCGCTGGCGGCGGTCTCCTCGGTGGTGGCCCCGCCGCCCAGGTAGGAGAAGAGACGCTCGCGCAGGGCGGCGAACTCGAGGGCGTCGAAGACCCGGTGGATCGCCTCGCGGTCCCACTCGGTGCTGAAGGCGAGCTCGGCGGGCTCGACGCCCAGGTCGAGGTCGCGGACGAGCGCGTTGATGCGGCGGTTGCGCAGCACGTCGTCGAGGTGGTCGCGCAGCGACTGGCCGGCCTTGCCGGGGATGTCGGCCACCTGGTCGACGATCTCGCCGAGCGAGCCGTAGGTGGAGAGCCACTTCGCCGCCGTCTTGGGTCCGACGCCGGGGACGCCGGGCAGGTTGTCGCTCGTCTCGCCCACCATCGCGGCGATGTCGGGGTACTGCTCGGGGACGACGCCGTACTTCTCCTCGACCGCGGCCGGGGTCATGCGCGCGAGGTCGGAGACACCACGCTTGGGGTAGAGCACCGTCGTGCGCTCGGTGACGAGCTGCAGGGCGTCGCGGTCGCCGGTGCAGATCAGGACGTCCATGCCGGCGCGCTCGGCCTGCAGGCTGAGCGTGCCGATGATGTCGTCGGCCTCGAAGCCCTCCTTCTCGAAGGTGCGGATGCCGAGGGCGTCGAGCACCTCCTTGATGAGGGGCACCTGGCTCTTGAACTCGTCGGGCGACTTCGCGCGGTTGGCCTTGTACTCGGCGTACTCCGTGGTGCGGAAGGTCTGCCGGGAGATGTCGAACGCGACCGCGACGTGCGTGGGCTGCTCGTCACGCAGCACGTTGATGAGCATCGACGTGAAGCCGAACACCGCGTTGGTGTGCTGCCCCGTCGTGGTCGCGAAGTTCTCGACGGGCAGGGCGAAGAACGCACGGTAGGCCACCGAGTGGCCGTCGATCAGCAGCAGTCGGTCCACGGCGACCACCCTACGGCGCGCCACGGACATCCCGCGCGGGGTCAGGTCGTGCGGCCCTCACGGCGGCGCATCGACCGTCGGACCGCCAGCATCCGACCGGCCGGCGAGGCCGTCGCCATCGAGGCGACCTTGGCCCGCAGGGCCGGCGCGGTGATGGCGCGGACCGACGCGACGGGGCTGAACCCGACCTTGGCCAGGTAGCGGGCGGGCTCGCGGGCCGCCCCCGGGATGATCGCCAGGTAGATCTCGCAGGCGTTCTCCTCGCCGTGCTCGGCGACGCGGAGCAACAGCTGCCAGGCGATGCCGTGCCGTCGCTGGTCAGGATCGACCACGAGGTCGGTCACGACCAGCGCCCGCGTGAGCGTGACCGGGGTGATCGTCGAGATCGTCGCCGCGGCGGCGCCCACCACGACGTCCTCGTGCAGCGCGACCCAGACGGTGCGGTGCTGGTGCTCGATCTGGAAGGCGAGCGCCTCCGTGGCCTCGTCGAGGTCGGGCTCGTGCCACAGCGCTGCGTGCGCAGCCCCCGCCTCTCCGCCCTCGTCGGCGGCGTGCTGCCACAGGCGCACGAGCTCGGCGGCGTCGTCCAGGGTGGCCTCGCGGACCGTGAGGGGGAAGCGCGGTCGCATGGGTGCCAGACTACGCCGAGTCGTCGTCCGCTCGTACCCGCTTTCCGGAGGTGCCCGTGCCCATCGGTGTCGGCACCCTGACCAACGTCCTGACCATCGTGATCGGGTCGGGGATCGGTCTGCTGGTCGGTCAGCGCCTCCCCGAGAGGGTGCGCACGACGGTCACCGCGGCGCTCGGGCTGGTCACGCTGCTCCTCGCCGCCCAGGCGGCGGTCGCGGTGAGCGACGTGTCGCTCGAACGGGCCATCGGCTCGCAGGCTCCCGTGCTCATCGTGCTCGGGTCGCTCGCGATCGGCGGGATCATCGGCTCTCTCGTGCGCCTCGAGGACCGGGTGGCCGACCTCGGCGGATGGTTGCGGCGCCGCCTCGGCGCGGAGGGCGACGACCGGTTCGTCACCGGATTCGTGACGGCGTCCCTGGTGTTCTGCGTCGGGCCGCTCACGATCCTCGGATCCCTCAACGAGGGGCTCGGGCGCGGGGCGGACGAGCTCCTCGTCAAGTCGGTCCTCGACGGGTTCGCCTCGCTCGCGTTCGCCGCCTCCCTCGGGATCGGCGTCATGGCGTCCGCCCTGAGCGTCGGGGTGATCCAGGGTCTGCTGACGGTCACCGGGCTGCTCCTCGGCGACGTCGTGCCCGAGGCCCAGCTCGCAGCCCTGACCGCGGTCGGCGGCCTGATCCTGGTCGGCGTGGGCTTGCGGCTGCTGGACCTCGCGCGGTTCCCGGTGGCCGACCTGCTGCCGGCGCTGGTCGTCGCTCCACTGCTGGTCTCGGCCGTCGCCGCGTTCTGAGGCGCGCGCACCACTTCGCGCCTGATGTCGAGCCGGGTAACGGCGACGCACGGGAACGCAACCGAACTGTTACCTGACGGGTTGCTCGACCCGCCCCCGGCGGCCCCCGCGGCGGTTAAGGTTGCTGACGTTCGCCGCGACCCTGCGGTGTCGATGCGACAGGAGTCCCGTGTGCGTTGGAGACTGACGTTGGCCGCCCTCGTGTGGGTAGGCCTGGCGATGATCCTGCCGGGCGCGGCACTCGCCGACACCGCCGACCCGACGCCCGCACCCACCGCCTCGACCGGCACCGCGCAGGCACCTCCGGACGGCAGCTACTTCGACGTCACGCTCGTCGACCGCACCGACGGCGGTGACGGCGAGCCCGTCGCCGACGTGACCCTCGAGGTCCGCGACGACGCCGACGAGCTCATCAGCGAGGGCGTCACCGACGAGGACGGTCGGGTGTACCTCCCGATCCCCGGCGGCGGCCTCTACACCGTCGTGCTCGACGAGGACACGCTGCCGGACGGTGTAGAGCTCGACGGCTCCCCCGAGCTCGAGAAGTCGGTCATCCTCGACGGCCGCCAGGCGCTCCTCTTCCCGATCGGCACGCAGGAGGTAGAGTCCACACCGCTGGCCGACCGCGTGCTCCAGGCCCTGGCCAACGGCACCAAGGAGGGCCTGATCATCGCCCTCGCCGGCCTCGGTCTCTCCCTCATCTTCGGCACGACGGGCCTGACGAACTTCGCCCACGGCGAGTACGTCACGTTCGGCGCGATCGCCACCTTCTTCCTCAACACGTCGCTGAGCATCCCCGTGATACCGGCGGTGGTCGCCGCGGTGGTGACGGGTGGCCTGTTCGGCTACCTCAGTGACAGAGCCCTCTGGCGACCACTTCGGCGCAAGGGTGTCGGCATCATCGCGATGATGATCGTCTCGATCGGCCTGTCGCTGTTCCTGCGCAGCGTCTACCAGTACCTGATCGGGTCGCAGAACCGCCCGCTCTCGGACTACGTGGTCCAGAAGCGCATCGACCTGGGGCTCTTCGCCCTGACGCCCAAGGCGATCTCGATCATCGTGATCTGCCTCGTGGTCATCACGGTCGTCTGCGTCATCCTGATGAAGACCCGCATGGGCAAGGCCACGCGCGCCGTCGCCGACAACCCCGCCCTCGCCTCGGCGACCGGCATCAACGTCGACGGCGTGATCCGCAACGTCTGGATCCTCGGCGCGACGCTCACGGCCCTCGCCGGCGCGCTGCTCGCGATCGACCGCCAGGTCAGCTACTCGATGGGCTTCAACCTGCTGCTGCTGATCTTCGCGGGCGTCACGCTCGGCGGCCTCGGCACGATCTGGGGAGCCCTCATCGGCTCGCTGGTGATCGGCTACGTCGTCGAGCTGCTGCCGCTGCTGGGCGTGCCCGCCGACCTCAAGTTCGCCGGCGCACTGGTCATCCTGATCATCATCTTGTTGGTACGGCCACAGGGCATCCTGGGCCGCGCGGAACGTATCGGCTGAGGCGGAGAAGACACCCATGGACTTCATGCTCATCCTGCGCGACTCGCTCTCGGCCGCCGTCGGACCCGCGGCGATCGTCTACGCACTCGCGGCGATCGGTCTCAACGTGCACTTCGGCTACGCCGGACTGCTCAACTTCGGCCAGGCCGGCTTCATGCTCGTCGGCGCGTACGGCCTCGCGGTCAGCGCGGTCGTCTACGACGTGCCCTTCGTCCTGGCGCTGGTCATCGGCATCCTGGCCTCGGTGGTCCTCGCCGTGATCCTGGGCGTGCCGACGCTCCGACTACGAGCCGACTACCTCGCCATCGCGACCATCGCGACGGCCGAGGTCATCCGGTTCATCGTCAACTCCCCCAGCAACGCGGACGTCACCCGCGGCTCGCAGGGCATCGCGGGCTTCGCCAAGCCGTTCCACGACCTCAACCCGTACGGCGGCGGCCTCGACATCGGCATCGTCCGGCTGAGCCGCTCCGACCTCTGGTCGGCCACGGTCGGCTGGGTGCTGGTCGCGATCTGCTGCCTCATCGTCTACCTGCTGATGCGCAGCCCGTGGGGCCGCGTGCTCCGCTCGATCCGTGAGGACGAGGAGGCCGTGCGCTCGCTCGGCAAGAACGTCTTCGCCTACAAGATGCAGGCCCTCATCCTGGGTGGCGTCTTCGGTGGTCTCGCCGGCATCTTCCTGGCCCTGCGCCAGGCGTCGACGATCCCGTCGGACTTCGGCACCCACGTCACGTTCTACGCCTACACCGCTCTGCTGATCGGTGGCGCGGCCCGCGTCCTCGGTCCCGTCGTCGGCGCGATGATCTTCTGGTTCCTGCTGAACGGGCTGGGCACGTTCTTCGGCCAGCTGACCTCCGGTGCGGACCCGATCCTCCCGGAGGGGCTGATGGACCAGTCGCAGGCCTCGCTCGTGCGCTTCATCGTCGTCGGACTCGGACTCATGCTGCTGTTGATCTTCCGACCCCAGGGGATCTTCGGCGACCGGAAGGAGCTGGCCATCGATGCCCGCTGACACCGCACCCACCGCCAACGCCACCGGCCGCGCCGGCCTCACGGGGCTCGCCCCCGAGCCGGGTGTGCCGAAGCCCGACCCGATCGTGTCGGGCAGCTCGATCACCCGCCAGTTCGGCGGCCTCAAGGCCGTCGACGTCGAGCACCTGGAGATCCAGCGCGGCGTGATCACCGCCTTGATCGGCCCGAACGGCGCCGGCAAGACGACACTCTTCAACCTGCTGACGGGATTCGACAAGCCCGACACCGGCGAGTGGAGCTTCAACGGCAAGTCCCTGCAGGGCGTCGCGGCCTACAAGGTCGCGCGAGCCGGCATGGTCCGCACGTTCCAGCTGACCAAGGTGCTCTCGCGCCTGACCGTCATCGAGAACATGCGGCTCGGTGCGGGCGGACAGCGCGGCGAGAGCATGTGGGCCGCACCGTTCCGTGCCCTGTGGCGCTCCGAGGAGCAGACCAACACCGAGCGCGCCGACGACCTGCTGGCCCGGTTCAAGCTCGACGCCAAGCGTGAGGACTTCGCCGGCTCGCTCTCGGGCGGTCAGCGCAAGCTCCTGGAGATGGCGCGCTCGCTCATGAGCGACCCCGAGCTGATCATGCTCGACGAGCCGATGGCCGGCGTGAACCCCGCGCTCAAGCAGTCGCTGCTGGGTCACGTGAAGTCGCTGCGCGACGAGGGCCGCACGGTCCTGTTCGTCGAGCACGACATGGACATGGTGCGTGACATCTCCGACTGGGTCATCGTGATGGCCCAGGGCGTCATCGTCGCCGAGGGCACGCCCGACCAGGTCATGGCCGACCCGCGCGTCATCGACGCGTACCTCGGCGCCCACCACGACACCGACCTGAGCGAGATCGACGAGCAGGCCCTCGCGGCCGAGGTCGCCGAGGAGATCGAGACTGCGCAGACCGAGGGAGAGGCCAAGGAATGACGGACGCATCGACCTCCCCGGAGCGGGAGAAGCACCTGCGTGACGCCGAGGGCGCCGTGCTGCGCGCCGACGACGTCACGGGCGGCTACCTGCCCGGGATCGACATCCTCAACGGTGCCGACCTGTACTGCCAGCCCGGCGAGCTCGTCGGCATCATCGGCCCCAACGGCGCCGGCAAGTCGACCCTGCTCAAGGCCCTGTTCGGTCTCGTCCAGGTGCGCAGCGGAGCCATCACCCTCAAGGGCGACGACATCATCGGCCAGCGCGCCGACCAGCTCGTCTCCAAGGGCATCGGCTTCGTGCCGCAGACGAACAACGTGTTCCCGAGCCTGACGATCGAGGAGAACCTCGCGATGGGCTGCTACCAGGAGCCCAAGCTGTTCGGCGACCGGTTCGACTTCGTGACCGGCATCTTCCCGACGCTGGGCGAACGTCGCAAGCAGCGTGCCGGTGGGCTGTCGGGTGGTGAGCGCCAGATGGTCGCGATGGGCCGCGCGCTCATGATGAACCCTTCCGTCCTGCTGCTCGACGAGCCCTCGGCGGGCCTCTCCCCCGTCATGCAGGACGAGGTCTTCGTCCAGACGCGTGACATCAACGCCGCGGGCGTCTCGATCGTCATGGTCGAGCAGAACGCCCGTCGCTGTCTGCAGATCTGCGACCGCGGCTACGTCCTCGATCACGGCACGACCGCCTACTCCGGCACCGGCCGCGAGCTCGCGAACGATCCCAAGGTCATCGAGCTGTACCTCGGCACGCTGGGCCAGAAGTCGGCCTAGTCTCCTCGCCGCACCAGACGGCCCCCGCACCGCGTCGCTGACGTGGGCGGGGGCCTTCTGCTGTGCCGGAGCGGTGAGCGGTGAGCGGTGAGCGGTGAGCCAGCAACCCTCTGGCATCCCGATGAGGTTGCCTGCTCACCGCCCCACCCGAAAAGGCCGCAGGGCCCCGGACCGAAGTCCGAGGCCCTGCGGGTGGTGCTGGGTGATGCTGGTGATCAGCCGTCCGACGGATCCGGGATCTGACCCGAGATGAACTCCACCGGGCTGATGAAGTTCTGGTCGTCGTAGGCCCAGATGCCGATCGACGCGGCGGTCGGGCTACCGGTCGAGCCGAGCTCGATCGGACCGGAGACACCGTCGTAGTCGATGTCCTCACCGGCGGCGATCAGGTCGGCGCACTCCTGGAAGGTCGTGCACTTCGTGCCGTCCTTCGTGACGCCGGGCAGCTCCGCCGCGACCTTGTCGGCCGCGTCGGTCTCGGCCACGAGGGCCGCGAGCGCCGTGACGATCGTCGCGTCGTACGACTCCGCCGAGTAGGTGAAGTCGGTCAGCGCCGGGTCGATGCCCAGCAGGCGCTGACGGAACTCCGCCGGAGCCTCGGCACCGGGGATGGTGCCCTTGACGCCCACGAGCGAGCCCGCCGGGAGGAAGGTGTCCTCCGGGTCGGCCGGATCGTCGTTGTACTCGGCCGTGTTGCCGTCGACGAAGTACGTCGGGACGTCGGCCGGACCGACACCCGCAGCGGCGAGCGACGGGATGATGTCGACGGTCTCGTTGAACGCGATGACCACGACGGCGTCGGGCGAGGAGCCGGCGATGGCGTCGACCTGCGTGTCGTAGTTGTCGCTGCCCGAGCCGAAGAACTGCGCGTCGACCGAGAGCTTCGAGCCACCGGCCTCGAGGTTCTTCGAGACCTCCTCGGTCAGCGTGGTGCCGTACGGATCGTCGGTCGAGATGATCGCGACGTTCTGCTTGCCCTCCTGCAGGAGCAGGTTGGCGAGCACGGCGCCCTGGAGGATGTCCGACGGAGCGGTGCGGAAGTAGAGGTCCTCACCGTCGAAGGGGTCCTCGTCGAACGCGGTCGAGGTGTTGGCCGGCGAGAACTGGATGACGCCAGCGCCGAGGATCTTGTCGATCACGGTCTGCGACACGCCCGAGGACGCAGCGCCGATGATGGCGTCGACGTCGGCGTTGATGAGCTTGTCGGCCTCCTCCGGCGCGATGTTCGCGTCGCCGGGGCCGTTGCCGCCCGAGTCGCCCTCGACGTACTCGACGGGCTGGCCGAGCACACCTCCGGCGGCGTTGATCTCCTCGACGGCGAGCTTGACGCCCGCGATCTCCGGCGGGCCGAGGAAGGCCAGGTTGCCGGTCTTCGGGAGCAGGGAGCCGATGGTCAGGACACCATCGCTCTTGGACTCCACCGAGCCGCTGTCGTCGTTACCACCGTCGTCGTCGCTTCCGCCACACGCGGCGAGCACCAGGGCGCTCGTCGCGGCCACGGCAGCGAGACGGAACGTCTTCGTCCTGCGCGTCATCGATCCTCCGGGATTCTCAGTGGACGCACACCCCAGATCGCGGGCGTGCGGATTACGAGGAACCTAACCCGTTGGCGTGTCATTTGTGTGTCAGTCGCAAGGTCGTCACACGACGTAGCCAAGTTGTAACCAAACCGCTGGAACCCGCCCGCCTGGAGGCCTCAGCGGCTGAGTCCGGGGCCCTTCTCGATGACCTGATCGGCCACCTCCCGCATCGACAGCCGCAGGTCCATGGCCGACTTCTGGATCCAGCGGAACGACTCCGACTCGCTGATCCCGAACGACTCCTGCAGCACCGACTTGGCGCGCTCGACGGCCTTGCGCGTCTCGAGCCGGTCGGTGAGGTCGCCGACCTCGGCCTCGAGCGCCCTGGTCTCGGCGAAGCGGCTGCGTGCCATCTCGATCGCCGGCGCGAGGTCGGACTTCTGGAACGGCTTCACGAGGTAGGCCATGGCGCCCGCGTCGCGCGCGCGCTCGACGAGCTCGCGCTGGCTGAACGCGGTCAGCAGCACGACCGGCGCCAGGCGCTGCTCGGCGATGCGAGAGGCCGCCTCGATGCCGTCGAGCTTGGGCATCTTGATGTCCATGAGGACGACGTCGGGGCGGTGCTCGGTCACGAGGGCGACCGCCTGCTCGCCGTCCGAGGCCTCTCCGACGACGTCGTAGCCCTCCTCCGCGAGCATCTCGGCGAGGTCGAGGCGGATGAGCGCCTCGTCCTCGGCGATGACGACGCGGGTGGCCGGGGTCGAGGGCTCCTGGGCGCTGGTCACGTGAGAAGGTTATCGGGCTTCGCGAGAGGCCGACATGGCGGAATGGTAGACGCGATGGTCTCAAAAACCATTGTCCGAAAGGGCGTGCGGGTTCGAGTCCCGCTGTCGGCACCCGGTCCCCCGGACCTGCCGCCTCAGCGCACCGATCGGATCGGCTGCACGGAGGCCGCGGCCAGCAGGGCCGTGACGAGCACCAGCACGTACAGCGTCGGATAGCCCCAGACGTTGATGACGATGCCGCCGAGCGCCGCCGCCAGCACGTAGGGCAGCACGTTGGCCACGCCGATGATCCCGAGGTCCTTGCCCCGGTGCTCGGCCGACGGCAGAACCTGCGTCACGAGGGCCTGGTCGACGCTCGCGTAGGCGCCGTAGCCGAGCCCCAGCAGCACGGCTCCCACCGCGGCCGCCGGCATCGTCGGCGCGAACGCCAGCACCAGCCCGGCGGCTCCCTGGAGCACCGACGACAGCACGACGAGCCGCTTGCGCCGCATCGTGCGGTCCGACCACCGCCCTGCGGGCACCGCGACGGCAGCGGCCGAGAGGGCATAGAGCACGGTCAGCACGAGCAGAGCGGTGTCCGGATCGGAGGCTCCGACCTCGTCCTTCAGGTAGAAGAAGAGGTACACCTGCGCCAGGGCGTTGGAGAGCTGGATGCCGAAGCGTCCGACCCAGGCCCAGGCGAAGTCGGCATGACGCAGTGGGGCGACCAGCCCGTCGAGGACCTCGCGCACACCGGGACGCGGAGGACGTTCGCGCGCATCCAGCGCGGCGCTCCGGGAGCGCAGGGCGAACGGGACGGCCAGGGCCACGCAGGCCACGGCCACCACGGCGTACTGCAGCCGGACGCTGCCGGACGCGGCCACGGCGAGCGCGATCACGACCAGCGGGCCGACGCTGAGCGCGATGCCGTAGAAGGCCGAGACGTAGGCGCGCTGGGTCACCGGTACGTCGTCCGGCACCACGGCGAGCACCGCGGAGCCCGCGCTGGCGTACCCGACTGCCACGACCGACCAGCACAGGACGACCATGACGGGCGACGTCGCCCAGCCCTGGGCCGCGACGCCCACGGCCATCACCGCGACACCACCCACGATCCAGGGGTACCGGCGGCCGCGGCGGTGCGTCGTGCGGTCCGAGAGCACGCCGACCGCGATCGCCACGACGACCGTCACCGCGGCAGCCACCCCCGTGGCCCACGCCGTCAGCGTCACCTTCGCCGCGTCCGACGACGTGATCTGCTCCGCCTGCTCGGGCAGCACGACCTGGGCGATCGCGTAGTAGGCACCGAAGGTGCCCATCATCACGAGGGTCCACGGGGTCAGCCAGCGGCGGCCGACGTCCTGGGTGGGGGTCGTGGGCGTCGTCATCGCGACGACCTCACGTGCTCGGCGTACCAGTCGTAGGACGCGCGCGGGGTGCGGTCGAGGGTCTCGCGGTCGACGTGCACCAGACCGAACTTCTGGCGGTAGCCCTCGGCCCACTCGAAGTTGTCGATCAGGGTCCACACGACGTAGCCCCGCACGTCGACGCCCAGGGAGCGCGCGTCCTCGACCGCGTCGAGGTGACGGCGCAGGAAGTCGATGCGGCGGTCGTCCTGGATCCGGCCGTCCACCAGCGGATCGTCGAACGAGCAGCCGTTCTCGGTGATCACGACGGGCGGGAGGCTCGGGCCGTACCGCGTCCTCATCTGCACGAGCAGCTCGGTCAGGTCCTCCGGAGCGACCGGCCAGCCGAAGTCCGTCCGTTCTCCCGTCCAGCCGGGATGGACGTCGTGCACGGTGAACGGGAGCTCGTCCGGCATCGTGATGCCGTTGACGTCACCGCCCTGCCCCGTGTGGGCGCCGACGAAGGCTGGGCTGTAGTAGTTCACGCCGTACCAGTCGACGGGCGTGGAGATGACGGTCAGGTCGTCCTCGACGGGTCCGGGCATCAGGTCCGCGAATCCGTCCGGGTAGCGGCCGAGCAGCACCGGGTCGGCGAACAGGCGGTTGTTGAGCACGTCGTACAGGTCGGCCGCGGCCCGGTCGTCGTCGGACAGACCGGTGCTCCGCACCGTCTCGTGGCTCATCGCGATGCCCACCGACCGGGCCCCGGCGGCCCGGAGCGCCTGCACCGCCAGGCCGTGGCCGAGCAGCTGGTGGTGAGCCGACGGCAGGGCGTCGAACAGCAGCTGTCGGCCCGGGGCGTGGGTGCCGAGGGCGTAGCCCAGCATCGTGACCTCACGAGGCTCGTTGATCGTGATCCAGTGACCCACCCGGTCGCCCAGGTGGTCGGCCACCACCTCCACGTAGGCGGCGAACCGCTGGGCGGTGTCCCGCTCCAGCCAGCCACCCGACCGCTCGAGCTCGAGCGGGGTGTCCCAGTGGAACAGCGTCGGCAACGGCTCGACTCCTGACGCGAGGAGCGCGTCGACGAGCCGGTCGTAGAAGGCCAGGCCCGCGGACGATGCGGGACCGCGGCCACCCGGGACGACCCGGGGCCACGAGATCGAGAACCGGTACGCGTCGACCCCGAGACCGGCGATCAGCGCGACGTCCTCCTCGACGCGGCGCACGTGGTCGGTCGCCACGCTCGCGTCCGACCCGTCGGCGACGGCGCCGGGTCGACGGCAGAACTCGTCCCAGACGGACTCACCGCGCGGAGCGTCCGACGACGTCCCCTCGATCTGGAAGGCCGACGTGGCCACGCCCCACCAGAACCTGTCGGACGACGTCACCATGACCGACAGCGTCGGGCACGGACGGGGTCGCCGTCCAGGCTTTCGTCAGGCCTGGATGTCCTGGTACGCGGGCACGACCCGGTTGATCGCGTCTCCGATGCGGTGGATGCGCAGGGCGTTGGTCGAGCCGGGGATTCCGGGCGGGGCGCCGGCGACGACCACGACCTCCTCGCCCTCGGAGCACCGAGCGGCGTCGAGCAGCGCCTTGTCGACCTGCATGACCATCTCGTCGGTGTGCACGACCTCCTGCACCAGCAGCGTCTCGACGCCCCAGGTCAGGGCGAGCTGGTTGCGCACGATCTCGTGCGGCGTGAAGGCGAGCACCGGGATGTGCGAGCGGTAGCGCGCCATGCGGCGGGCCGAGCCGCCCGTCGTGGTGAACGCGACGAGGTAGCGAGCGTCGACCGACTCCGCGACCTGCTGGGCCGCCTTGCAGACGATGCCGGTGCGGGTGCGCGCCTGCCACGTGTAGGCGGCCATGCGCGGGAGGCCGTGGTCCTCGGTGGACTCGATGATGCGGGCCATCGTGCGCACCGTGTGGATGGGGTACTCCCCCACGCTGGTCTCGCCCGAGAGCATCACCGCGTCGGCGCCGTCGAGCACCGCGTTGGCGACGTCGGAGGCCTCGGCGCGCGTGGGGCGCGGCGAGGAGATCATCGACTCGAGCATCTGGGTCGCGACGATGACGGGCTTGGCGTTGCGCCGCGCCTTCTCGACGATGAGCTTCTGCACGATCGGGACGTCCTCGAGCGGCAGCTCGACGCCGAGGTCGCCACGGGCGACCATGAATCCGTCGAACGCGTCGACGATGTCGTCGAGCGCCTCGACGGCCTGGGGCTTCTCGATCTTGGCGATGATCGGGCGGTGGATGCCCTCCTCGGCCATGATGCGGCGGACATCCTCGGCGTCGCGTGCCGAGCGCACGAACGACAGGGCGATGAAGTCGACGCCGAGCCGCAGCGCGAAGCGCAGGTCGTCGATGTCCTTGGGCGACATCGCCGGCACGCTGACCGCGACGCCCGGGAGGTTCAGGCCCTTGTTGTTGCTGATGACGCCCGGGGTCTCGACGATCGTGTGGACCTCGGTCGAGTTGACCTCGAGGGCCCGCAGGCGCACGCGGCCGTCGTCGATCAGGATCTCGTCGCCGGGCGAGACGTCGCCCGGCAGGCCCTTGTAGGTCGTGGAGCAGCGCGTCTGGTCGCCGTCGACGTCGTCGATCGTGATCGTGAACCGGTCGCCGAGGCCCAGGTCGACCGGGCCGCCGGAGAACCGGCCGAGGCGGATCTTCGGACCCTGCAGGTCGGCGAGGACCGCGATGGCCTTGCCGGTCTGGGCGGCCGCGGCGCGGACGTGCTCGAGGTTGTCCTGGTGGTCGGACTGCTCGCCGTGACTCATGTTCAGGCGGGCGACGTCCATGCCCGCCTCGGCGAGCTGGAGGATTCGCTCCGCGGTGTTCACCGCGGGGCCGAGGGTGGCAACGATCTTGGCTCTACGCACCCCCCGAGCCTATCGACCCGCCCTCATTACCCGACAGTCACGACGCCCATGACCGCTCGCGAGAGACTTTGTTACCCCTCGCGAGAGACCTTGTCTGTGGACAGGAGACAACAAAGTCTCTCGTGACCACGAACAAGGTCTCTCGCGAGCGGTACGTCAGACGACGAGGGGGCGGGCGGTCGGCGGGATCGGGGACGGGAGCGTCGTGGACCCCTGCAGGTACGCGTCGACGCCGGCGGCAGCACCGCGGCCCTCCGCGATGGCCCACACGATGAGCGACTGACCCCGGCCGCAGTCACCGGCGACGAACACGCCAGGCACGCTCGACATGTAGTTCTTGTCGCGCTTGACGTTGCTGCGCTCGTCGAGCTCGACGCCGAGCTGGGCGACGACGCCCTCGGTCTCCGGGCCGGTGAAGCCCATCGCGAAGAGCACGAGCTGGGCCGGGATGACCCGCTCGGTGCCCTCGACCTCGGTGAACTTCCCGTCCACCATCTCGACCTCGCTGATGCGCAGGCCGCTGACCTGGCCGTCCTCGCCGATGAACTCCTTGGTGGAGACGGCGTACACGCGGTCGCCGCCCTCCTCGTGGGCGGAGGCGATGCGGTACGTCATCGGGTAGGTCGGCCACGGCTGGTTCTCGGGGCGGTCCTCGCCCGGCTGCGGCATGATCTCCAGGCTGGTGATGCTCTTGGCGCCCTGACGGATCGACGTGCCGAGGCAGTCCGCGCCGGTGTCGCCGCCGCCGATGATGACGACGTCCTTGCCGGTCGCCAGGATCTGGTTCTCGACCTCCTCGCCGAGCGCCGCGCGGTTGGCCTGCGGCAGGAAGTCCATCGCCTGGTGGATGCCGCCGAGCTCGCGCCCGGTGATCGGCAGGTCGCGGCGCACCGTGGCACCCGTGGCGATCACGACGGCGTCGTAGCGGTCCCGCAGCTGGCTGCCCGTGAGGGTGTCGCCGACCTGCACGCCCGTGCGGAACACGGTGCCCTCGCGCTGCATCTGCTGCACGCGACGGTCGACCTGCTCCTTCTCCATCTTGAACTCCGGGATGCCGTAACGGAGCAGTCCGCCGGGCTTGTCGTCGCGCTCGTACACCGCGACGGTGTGGCCGGCCCGCGTCAGCTGCTGCGCGGTCGCGAGCCCGGCGGGACCCGAACCGATCACGGCGACCGTGCGGCCCGTCAGGAACTCCGGCGGCTGGGGGCGCACGTTGTGCATCTCCCAGGCCTTGTCGATGATCGAGACCTCGACGTTCTTGATCGTGACCGGCTCCCGGTTGATGCCGACGACGCACGCCGTCTCACACGGTGCCGGGCACAGCCGGCCCGTGAACTCCGGGAAGTTGTTCGTGCGGTGGAGACGGTCGATCGCGTCGTCCCAGTCGTCACGCCAGACCAGGTCGTTCCACTCCGGGATCAGGTTGCCGAGCGGGCAGCCCTGGTGGCAGAACGGGATGCCGCAGTCCATGCACCGTCCCGCCTGCTCGGAGATGATCGGGAGCAGGGCCTTGCCGGGACCACCCGGGTAGACCTCGTTCCAGTCGTTGACCCGCTCCTCGACCGGACGACGTCCGGCCACCTCGCGCGGCGTGTTGATGAATCCCCGGGGATCAGCCATTCGCGGCCACCTCCATCATGCGTGCAGTCGTCTCGTCATCGGACAGCCCTTCGGCCTGGGCGGCGGCCTGCGCCTCGAGCACCTTGCGGAAGTTGACCGGCATGATCTCGACGAAGCGCTCGAGCGCCGCGGGCCAGTCGGCCAGCAGCTCCCCCGCGCGGGTCGAACCCGTCTCCTCCGCGTGCTTGCGCACCATCGCGTGCAGCTCCTCGGCGCTCTCCTCGGGCACCGCACGCGTCTCGACCATCTCGCGGTTCACGATGGACTCGTCCAGGTCGAGGACCCAGGCGATGCCGCCGCTCATGCCGGCCGCGATGTTGCGCCCGGTCGGGCCGAGGATCGCGACCCGTCCGCCGGTCATGTACTCGAGCGCGTGGTCGCCCACGCCCTCGACGACCGCACGGGCACCGGAGTTGCGCACGCAGAAGCGCTCGCCCACCCGGCCGCGCAGGAAGATCTCGCCGCCGGTCGCGCCGAAGCCGATCACGTTGCCGGCCACGATGTGCTCCTCGGCGACGAACGTCGCGTCACGCGGCGGGCGCACGACGAGGCGTCCGCCGGACAGGCCCTTGCCGACGTAGTCGTTGCCGTCCCCCTCGAGGCGCAGCGTGATGCCGCGCGGCACGAAGGCACCGAACGACTGACCGGCCGCACCCGTGAAGGTGATGTCGATCGTGTCGTCGGGCAGGCCCTCGCCCCGATAGCGCTTGGTGACCTCGTGACCGAGCATCGTGCCGGTCGTGCGGTTCACGTTGCGGATCTGGAGCTGGGCCCGGACGGGCTCGCCCTTCTCCAGCGCGTCGCCGCTGAGCGCGATGAGCTCTTGGTCGAGGGCGACGTCCAGACCGTGGTCCTGCGTCGTGATGCAGTGACGCGCGGCACCCTCGGGCAGCTCCGGCACGTGGAAGATCGGCGAGAGGTCGAGTCCCTGCGCCTTCCAGTGGTCGACCGCGCGCCGCGTGTCGAGCACCTCGGCGCGACCCACGGCCTCCTCGATCGTGCGGAAGCCGAGCTCGGCGAGGATCTCGCGCACCTCCTGCGCGATGAACTCGAAGAAGTTCACGACGTACTCGGCCTTGCCGGAGTACTTCTCGCGCAGCTGCTGGTTCTGCGTCGCGACGCCCACGGGGCAGGTGTCGAGGTGGCAGACGCGCATCATGATGCAGCCGCTGACGACGAGCGGGGCCGTCGCGAAGCCGAACTCCTCGGCACCCAGGAGGGCAGCGATGACGACGTCGCGCCCGGTCTTGAGCTGGCCGTCGCACTGCACGACGATGCGGTCGCGCAGCAGGTTGAGCAGCAGCGTCTGCTGGGTCTCGGCCAGGCCGAGCTCCCAGGGTCCGCCGGCGTGCTTGAGCGACGTCAGCGGCGAGGCGCCGGTGCCGCCGTCGTGGCCGGAGATCAGGACGACGTCGGCCTTGGCCTTCGAGACACCCGCCGCGACCGTGCCCACGCCGACCTCGGACACGAGCTTGACGTGCACGCGCGCGACCGGGTTGGCGTTCTTCAGGTCGTGGATGAGCTGCTTGAGGTCCTCGATCGAGTAGATGTCGTGGTGCGGCGGCGGGCTGATGAGGCCCACGCCGGGCGTGGAGTGGCGGGTCTTGGCGACCCACGGGTACACCTTCGGGCCGGGCAGCTGCCCGCCCTCGCCCGGCTTGGCACCCTGCGCCATCTTGATCTGGATGTCGTCGGCGTTCGTCAGGTACTCCGACGTGACGCCGAAGCGACCCGACGCGACCTGCTTGATCGACGAGCGACGCTCGGGGTCGTAGAGACGCTCCGGGTCCTCACCGCCCTCGCCCGTGTTGGACTTGCCGCCGAGGCGGTTCATCGCGATCGCGAGGGTCTCGTGCGCCTCCTGGCTGATCGAGCCGTAGCTCATCGCGCCGGTGGAGAAGCGCTTGACGATCTCGCTGATCGGCTCGACCTCGTCGATCGGGATCGACGGGCGCTCGCCGTCCTTGAACGCGAACAGGCCGCGCAGCGTCATGAGGCGCTCCGACTGGTCGTCGACGCGGGCCGTGTACTGCTTGAAGACGTCGTAGCGACCGGTGCGGGTCGAGTGCTGCAGGCGGAAGACCGTCTCGGGGTCGAAGAGGTGCTCCGGGCCCTCACGACGCCACTGGTACTCGCCGCCCACCTCGAGCTGGCGGGGACCGACGATGCCCGAGGTCGGGTACGCGACGGCGTGACGCGCCGCGACCTCGGCCGCGAGCACGTCCAGACCGACGCCGCCGAGCTTGCTCGACGTGCCGGTGAAGTAGGCGTCGACGACAGCCTGCGAGAGGCCGATGCACTCGAAGATCTGGGCGCCGGTGTAGGACGAGACGGTCGAGACACCCATCTTGCTCATGACCTTGAGCACGCCCTTGCCGAGGCCGTACGCGACGTTGCGCGCGGCCTTGCTCGGCTCGACGCCCTCGACGAACACACCCTCGCGGGCCAGGTCCTCGGCGGTCTCGAGCGCCAGGTACGGGTTGACCGCCGTGGCGCCGAAGCCGATGAGCAGTGCGACGTGGTGCACCTCGCGGACGTCACCGGTCTCGACGATCAGGCCGGCCTGGGTGCGCAGCTTCTCGCGCACCATGTGGTGGTGCACGGCGCCGGTGAGCAGCAGGGACGGGATCGGGGCGAGATCGGCGTTCGAGTGCCGGTCCGACAGCACGATGATGCGTGCGCCGTCGGCGACCGCGGCGGAGACGTCCGCGCAGATCTCGTCGAGCTTGGCCTTGAGCGCCTCGCCGCCACCGGCGACGTCGTAGAGCCCGCGCACGACGTGCACGCTGAACCCCGGCATGTCGCCGTCCTTGTTCATGTGCCGGATCTTGGCGAGCTCGTCGTTGTCGATGACCGGGAACGGCAGCTGCAGCATGCGGCAGCTCGCCGGGCTCGGGTCGAGGAGGTTCTTCTCCGGGCCCATGGTGCCGGCCAGCGAGGTGACGATCTCCTCGCGGATCGAGTCGAGCGGCGGGTTGGTGACCTGCGCGAACAGCTGGCTGAAGTAGTCGAACAGCTGGCGCGGGCGGTCCGAGATCGCCGCGATGGGCGTGTCGGTGCCCATCGAGCCGATCGCCTCGGCACCCGTGCGGGCGATGGGCGCGACGAGCTTGCGCACCTCCTCCTCGGTGTAGCCGAAGACCTGCTGGCGGCGGGTCACGGAGGCGTGCGTGTGCACGATGTGCTCGAGGTCGGGCAGGTCCTCGAAGCGGACCAGGCCCGAGTAGAGCCACTCGTCGTAGGGGTGCTCGGAGGCGAGCTGTCCCTTGATCTCGTCATCCTCGATGATGCGGTGCTCGTCGAGGTCGAGCAGGAACATCTTGCCCGGCTCGAGGCGGCCCTTGCGGACGATCGTGGACTGGTCGAGGTCGAGCACGCCGGCCTCGGAGGCCAGCACGACGAGACCGTCGTCGGTCACCCAGAAGCGGCCCGGACGCAGGCCGTTGCGGTCCAGGACCGCGCCGATCTGCGTGCCGTCGGTGAACGAGACGCACGCGGGACCGTCCCACGCCTCCATGATCGAGGAGTGGAACTCGTAGAACGCCCGACGGGCGGGGTCCATGACGGTGTCGTTCTCCCAGGCCTCCGGGATCATCATCATGACCGCGTGCGGCAGCGTGCGGCCGCCGAGGTGCAGGAGCTCGAGCACCTCGTCGAGCGACGCGGTGTCGCTGCCGTGGGGGTCGCAGATCGGGAACAGGCGCGAGATGTCGCCGGGGATCTTGTCGCTGGCGAGGAGCGCCTCGCGCGCCCGCATCCAGTTGCGGTTGCCCCGGGCGGTGTTGATCTCGCCGTTGTGCGCGACGAAGCGGAACGGGTGGGCGAGCGGCCAGCTGGGGAACGTGTTGGTCGAGAACCGGCTGTGCACGATCGCGAGGGCCGACTCCATGCGCTCGTCGAGCAGGTCGGGGTAGAACGCGTCGAGCTGCTCGGTCGTGAGCATGCCCTTGTAGACGAACGTGCGGGCCGACAGCGACGGGAAGTACACGTCGTTCTCGTGCTCGGCGCGCTTGCGCAGGCCGTACGTGTGGCGGTCGAGCTCGATGCCCTCGAGCGAGCCGTCGGGAGAGGTCACGAAGAGGGTCGAGAAGCTCGGCATCGCCCCGAGCGCCATCGATCCCAGGATCGACGGGTCGACCGGCACGTCGCGCCAGCCCAGGACGGTCAGGCCCTCGTCGGAGGCGAGCGCCTCGATCGCGGTCTTGGCCTGCGAGGCGGCCTCGGCGTCGGCGGGCAGGTACGCGATGCCGGCGGCGTAGCGGCCCTGCTCGGGCAGCTCGAAGTCGGCGACGCCGCGCAGGAAGCGGTCCGGGACCTGCAGGAGGATGCCCGCACCGTCGCCCGTGTCGGGCTCACCGCCCACCGCACCGCGGTGGTCGAGGTTGCGCAGCGCCGTCAGACCCTTGGCGACGATGTCGTTCGAGGCGACACCGGTCAGCGTGGCCACGAAGGCGACGCCACAGGCGTCGTGCTCCTGGGCCGGGTCGTACAGACCCTGGGCGGCGGGAAGGCTGGAGTACAAGGCGCTCACGAGGGATCCCCTTCAGCGTCGTCAACAGGTCGTGCATGGTCCGTGGACGACATTGGCCGCGGCAGCAGTCCATCATGACATGTCGCCGACACACGGACGAATCAGGCTCGCCTCACCTGCAGCGAGGCCGCCGACGGTGAACCCCTGCCGACCTACCCTGTCGAAAGTCCTTGATTCGTCCTTCCCTTCCAGGAATCGCCATGAGCACGATCCCCCCGCCGAACCCCTTCGCCCCCGCCGGCCAGACCTCGGTCGTCACGCCTCCGCCGCCGCCTGCTCCGGCCGGCGGACCGACGCCCGGCGCTCCGGGACCCACGCCTGCACCGCTCTCGCGACGTGAGCTCATGGCGCAGCTCTCGTCGTCGCGGCAGAAGGCCGGCTGGGCGCTGGGCATCGCGATCACCGGCATCGGCGGGACCGTGTCGCTCGTGCTGGCGCTCATCGTGCTGTGCGGACCGCGCGACGGTCTGCGCCGGGGCCGCGGCATGGCCTGGGCGTCCCTGGTCGTCCTCGTCGCGTGGAGCGCGTTCTCGGTGTGGGCGTACTTCGTGGTCGTGCAGAACACCGGCATCGAGCGCAACGCCGACGGGGAGATCACCCGCGGCGGGGAGGTCGATCCGACGGAACTTCGGACCGGCGACTGCGTCTCGGAGGACTTCGAGGCCGCTGCGGACACAGCCGCTGACGACGTCGTGGACATCAGCACGCTGACCGTCGTGCCCTGCGACGAGCTCCACAACGCCCAGATCATCCACACCGAGGAGCTCGCGGCCGGTCCGTACCCCGGGCTCGAGGCCATGTTCCAGCGCGGCGAGGAGATCTGCCTGGCGCAGTTCCAGCCGTGGGTGGGCACGCCGTACGACGCCTCCAACCTCGCCGTCGCCCCGATCGTCCCGTACGAGGAGGACTGGTCGCGCAGCCGCGACGTCACCTGCATCGCGGTCTCCCAGGACGAGGTCGTCGGCACGTTCCAGGGCAGCAACGCGTAGGCACTCCCTCGGGAACGGCCAGTTCGACGTCGCCCGACCCCCTGCGGCTCTACGCTGTCGGCAACCTGTGAGGGAGATGTCGGAGGGAGACGTCCATGGGTGAGATACCCCCGATCCCCAGCGGATCCGCCGGCTTCTCGCTGCCGAAGTACCCGGACCTGCCGGAGAACTGGAGCCAGCGGCCCGCCGGGCCCGTCCGTCCACCGGACGACCGCAGCGAGGGCACGGCCACAGCCGCCCTCGTGCTCGCGCTGATCCCGTCAGTCCTGACGAACGTGATCGGCTTCTGCCTGGCCATCTCGGTGCTGAACAAGCCGTACGGCGGGCGTTTCAACGGCCGCGGCAAGGCCGTCGCCGCCCTCGTCATCGCACCGATCTGGCTGATCATCACGGTGTTCCTCCTCGTGCTGCCCTCGTTGGTCGAGCCCGACCGCGGCGACGACGGAGCCGTCATCGACGAGGGCAGGATCTCGACGTTCGACCTGCGGGTCGGGGACTGCCTCGAGCAGATGGGCCCCGAGGGCGAGCAGGCCTTCGTCGACGTCGTGCCGTGCGACGAACCGCACCAGGCCGAGGTCTACCACCGCTTCGAGCTCCCGGACACGCCGTGGCCCGGCGAGGAGGAAATCCTCCGGTTCGCCGACGGCGGGTGTGCCTCGTCGTTCACCACGTGGTCCGGCAGTGCGATCGAGACGACGATTCTGGAGGGCTTCTACTACTACCCCATTCGCAGCAGCTGGAGCACCGACCGCTTCATCACCTGCGTCGTCTCCTCCCCCGAGCCCACGACCGGCACCCTCGAGGGCAGCGGTCGGTGACGTGATGACGACGACCTTCGCCATTCGCGTCCTCGGTGGTCCCGTCTCGTCATAGCCTGTCCGCGACCTGTGGAGCTGGCGAGGGAGAGGACCGTCGGATGTCGAGCACCCCTGGCTTCTACGACGACCCGGAACGGTCGCGCAGGTGGGCCACCTGGGCTCTCGGCCTCGCCGTCGTCCCGGTCGTCGGAGCCGCCGCAGCAGCCGTGCTCGCGGGACTCGTCCTCTCCGGCCCGCGCGACGAGCAGGAGCGTGGTCGTCGCCGTGCCGGCATCGCGATCGGCGTCGCCGTCGGCGGTACGGCAGCCCTCGTGGTGGCGCTCGGCATCGTCCTGGTGGTGTCGGCTCCCGGGCCGCGCACCGTCGACGCCAGCTCGCTGTACCGACCGGGCACGGCGACGGTGGTCGCCGGCCCCGGGACGCACGGCGAGATCCTGCTCGAGGACCTCGTCCCCGGCGACTGCCTGGACGAGGACCTCGATGCCGTCGGCTTCCAGCGTCTGCTGACGGTCGTGGGGTGCGAGGTGCCGCACCTGGCTCAGGTGGCGCACGTGGAGGACCTCCCCGAAGGCGCCTACCCGGGTGAGGGTCCGACCGAGGACATGACCGACGCGCTGTGCCTCGCGGCGTACGGGCCCTGGGTCGGTCGCGCCTGGGAGGACTCGACCCTCGGGCTCTTCTACTACTTCCCCACGGCCGAGAGCTGGGAGTTCGACCGCTCCGTGACCTGCATCGTCACCGTCGAATCGCCGACCACCGGCACCCTGCAGGGCAGCGGACGGTGAGCGACATGACGGACCACCACGACCCCTTCGGGCCCGGGCAGCCGAGCTCGGCGGCGAGCGAGCACCTGCCGCTCGGCGCCACCGCCACCGATCCGGCGTTCTCGCGCCGACAGTCCCGCGTCGCCCTCATCCTCTCCGTGGTCCCGCTGCTCGTGACGCAGGTCGCGGCGATCACGCTGTCGGTCCTCGTGCTGGCCGAGCGCGACCGCCACGATCGGCAACGGCCGCTCGCCGGGGCCGCCCTCGGGATCTCGACGGTCTGGATCGTCGCGATGGTCGTGGCGCTGCTCGTCCTGAGCTTCGCGGGTGACGACGGCCCCGACGACGAGAGGCCGCGGCTCGGTGCCACCTGGAACGAGGACGGCACCCTCGACCGGTCCGGACGAGCCCGCCTCGACCAGGTGCGTGTCGGCGACTGCTTCGACCCCGACGGCCCCGTCGACGCCGTGACGGGAACGCCCGACGGCGTCCTGCTCCGCGCGTGCGACGCGGCGCACGACAACGAGGCGTACCACGCGTTCGTGCTGGCCGACGGCCCCTACCCGGCCCAGGAGGAGCTGCTCCGCCGCGCTCGGGGCGGCTGTCAGGCCGCGTTCGGCGGGTGGGTCGGCATCGCCTACGAGGACTCCGCACTGCTGTACGACTTCTTCGTCCCGACCGAGTCCGGCTGGCCGGCCGACCGTGTCGTGACCTGCTACATCACCGATCTCGGGGGCTCCGCGCCCGCCACGACCCAAGGAAGTGCCCGATGACCGTCGGTCCGCCGTCCGACCCCTCCAGCCCCGATCCGTACGGCGCGCCGCAGCAGCCGCAGTACCCCGGCCAGCTGCCGCCCCAGCAGTCCTCTCCGGCGCAGCCCTACGGCTACCCGCCGCAGCCCGGCTACCCCCAGGGCCCCTACGGCTATCCCCAGGCTCCGTACGGCACTCCCCCGGACCCGGACGCTGCCGGGAAGTCCCGCACCAAGGCCGTGTGGGCGCTGGTGCTCGCGATCCTGCCGTGCTGCCTGACGCAGATCGCGTCGGTCGTGCTGGCGCTCATCGTCCTGGTCGGCCCTCGTGACGGCCAGAGCCGCGGCCGCGGGATGGCGTGGTCGTCGCTCGTCATCGTGCTGCTCTGGATCGTCGGCGTCGTCGTCGCGGTGGTCGTCGGCATCACCTCCATCCCGGCCGAGCGCGACAGCCAGGGCAACGTCATCTCCGGCGGCGAGCAGCTTCCCGAGAGCGTCCGGGTGGGTGACTGCCTCGACGAGGACGTCTCCGAGCCGAGCGCCAAGGGCATCAGCGTGACCGTCATCCCCTGCGACGAGCCGCACCCGGGAGAGGTCTACGACGAGATCGAGATCGAGTCGATCTCCTACCCCGGCGAGGCCGACATCCGCCAGACCGCCGAGGCCGGCTGCGCCGAGCGGTTCGAGGCGTTCGTCGGCACCCCGCTGGAGTCCTCGGAGCTCGACGTCAGCTACTTCTACCCGACCCGGGACAACTGGGACTACGACGGCATGATCCGCTGCATCGTCGTACCCCCGGAGGACGTCACCGGGACGCTCGAGGGCAGCGGGCGCTAGTCGCTCAGACCGTGTAGGCGGCCAGCTCGTGCGCGAGCTGCTCGCCCACGCGGGCCACGACGTGCGTGCCGTCCGCCTCGTGGTCGAGCGACTCGATGTCGCCCGAGAGGTGGATCTGGTTCAGGAGGTCGCCGCGGTCGTACGGCAGCACCGCGGTGACCAGCACTGCGGGGCGCGGCAGGTCGGCCTCGATCGCGCCGAGCAGCTCGTCGATGCCCTCGCCGGTGCGCGCGCTCACGACCACGGCGTGCGGCTCGCGGGTCAGCAGACGAGCGAGGGTGACCGGGTCGGCGAGGTCGGCCTTGTTGACCACCACGATCTCCGGGACCTGGATCGCCTCGATGTCCGCGAACACCTCGCGCACGGCGGCCAGCTGACCCTCGGGGTCCGGGTGCGACCCGTCGACGACGTGCAGCACGAGGTCGGCGTCGCCGACCTCCTCCAGGGTCGAGCGGAACGCCTCGACGAGCTGGTGCGGCAGGTGCCGGACGAAGCCGACGGTGTCGGAGAGCGTGTAGACGCGGCCGTCGGAGGTCTCGGTGCGGCGGGTGGTCGGGTCGAGGGTCGCGAACAGCGCGTCCTCGACCAGCACGCCGGCACCGGTGAGCCGGTTGAGCAGGCTCGACTTGCCGGCGTTGGTGTAGCCCGCGATCGCGACGGACGGGATCTCGTGGCGACGACGGTTGGCCTTCTTCGTGTCGCGGGTGGTCGTCAGGTGGGCGAGCTCGCGGCGCAGCTTGGCCATCTTGGCCTGGATGCGTCGACGGTCGGTCTCGAGCTTGGTCTCACCGGGTCCGCGTCCGCCGATGCCCTCGCCGCCGGCGGCCCGGCCACCGGCCTGGCGGGAGAGGTTTCCACCCCAGCCGCGCAGACGCTGGGTCTGGTACTGCAGCTGCGCCAGCTCGACCTGCGCCTTGCCCTCGGCGCTCTTCGCGTGCTGCGCGAAGATGTCGAGGATCAGCGCCACGCGATCGACGACCTTGACCTTGACGCGGTCCTCGAGGTTGCGCAGCTGGCTCGGGGCGAGCTCGCCGTCGCAGATCACGGTGTCGGCGCCGGTGGCCTCCACGATCTCGTGGAGCTCGGCGACCTTGCCGCTGCCGATGTAGGTGGCCGGGTCAGGGCGCGAGCGCCGCTGGATGATCGCGTCGAGGATCTCCGAGCCCGCGGTCTCGGCCAGGAGCTTGAGCTCGGCGAGCGAGTTCTCGGCGTCCTCGGCACTGCCCTCGGTCCAGACACCGACGAGGACGACCCGCTCCAGGCGCAGCTGGCGATACTCGACCTCGGTGATGTCCTCCAGCTCGGTGCGGAGGCTGGCGACGCGGCGAAGCGCCTGGCGCTCGGAGAGCTCCAGACCGATCTCCTCGGGGGCGGTGCTGCTGGCGTCGGTGCTGCTGGTGTCGGTGGTGCTGGCCTCGCTCATGCGCGCCACTCCATCTGGCCCGAGGCGACGATCACCGCAGGTCCCTCGAGCACGAGGTGGTCGTCGGCGGTCCACTCGACGTGGAGCGTGCCGCCGGGCACGTCCACCCGGTAGCGGACGGGCGCACCGTCGCTCGGCGTGGCTCCGTCGGCCAGGGCGGTGGCGATGCCGACGGCGCAGGCACCCGTGCCGCAGGACCGGGTCTCGCCCGAGCCCCGCTCGTGCACGCGCATGCCGACGTGGCGGTCTCCGCGTCGCTCGACGAACTCGATGTTGACTCCTTCGGGGTAGACGCCGGCGTCGAAGCCCGGCTCGTCGATCAGGGTGCCGGCGTCTGCGACCGACTCGACGAAGGCCACCGCGTGGGGGTTGCCGGTGTGGACCTCGCGCGCCTTCCAGGCGTGCGAGCCCACGGTTACCTCGGAGACGTCGCCGACCTGGAACAACCCCATGTCGACACGCAGCTCGTCGCCGGCCTGCGTGACGACCTTGACGCCGTCGCGCGTGCCGACCCGGATCGGGGCGTCGGCGTCGACGAGGCCGGACTCGACGAGGTAGCGGGCGAAGACCCGCACCCCGTTGCCGCACATCTCGCTGATCGAGCCGTCGGCGTTGCGGTAGTCCATGAACCACTCGGCCCCAGCGACGTCGAGCGACGGATCGAGCTCGAGCGCCTCGGTGCGCACGACGCGCATGACTCCGTCGGCACCGAGCCCGCGGCGACGGTGGCACAGGGCGGCCACGAAGTCGGCGTCGAGCGTGCCGTGGACCCGGCCGTCAGGGTCGGGCAGGAGCACGAAGTCGTTCTCCGTGCCGTGCCCCTTGAGCCAGGTGAAGTCCATCCCCCCAGTCTAGGTCCGACGTCCAGCGTCGGGTTTCGCGGGAACCAGGGAGGGAACTCCCTCTGGGCGCCGTGGCTCCTGCTCGTCGCACCCGCGACGCACCGGACAGGGCCATGACCCCCGAACATCTTGTCAACGCCGACTTCGTCTACCTGCTGGCCGGCATCTCGCTCCTCCTCGCCGTGGTGCTCCCCTATGCGTTGAGCTCGGCGGCGCTGTCGGCGCCGGTCGTGCTGCTCGGCCTGGGAGTGCTGGCGGGGCTTCTACCCCTACCTCCGGAGGTGCTCCTCACGCCGGCCGGTGATCGCGCGTTCATCGAGCACCTCACCGAGTTCACCGTGATCGTGTCGCTGATGGGCGTCGGCCTGGCGCTCGACCGCCCGCTCAGCCTGCGGTCCTGGGCGTCCTGGCGCCGGTGGGGCACGACGTGGCGCCTGCTGCTCCTGGCGATGCCGCTCTCGATCGCCGCGACGGCGTGGCTCGGCTGGTGGGTGCTCGGCCTCGCACCGGCCTCCGCCCTCCTGCTCGGGGCGGTGCTCGCCCCGACCGACCCGGTGCTGGCCTCCGACGTCCAGGTCGCGGGTCCCACGACGGACGACGGCGACGAGGACACCGTGGACGAGCGCGACGAGGTCCGGTTCGCGCTGACGTCCGAAGCGGGGCTCAACGACGCCCTGGCCTTCCCGTTCGTCTACCTGGCGATCCTCGCCGTCAGTGCCGAGTCCGCGCTGGACGGCGGCGTGACGTGGTTCGCCTGGGACCTCGTGGGCCGCATCGCGGTCGGTGGCGTCATCGGCGTCCTCACGGGGTGGGCACTGGCACGAGCGGCGTTCCGGTCGCGCGTGCGGTCCGTGCGCACGGCCGAGACGGGCGAACCGCTGCTGGTCCTCGCCGCCGTCCTCCTCTCCTACGGGATCGCGGAGGTCGCCCAGGGATACGGCTTCCTGGCCGTGTTCGCGTGCGCCATGACCCTGCGATCGATGGACCGCACGGCCGACTACCACGCCGTGATGCACGGGGTCGTCGAGCGCCTCGAGCGGCTGCTCACGCTGGTCGTCCTGCTGCTGCTGGGCGTCGCGATCTCCGGAGGCCTGCTGACCTCCCTGAGCTGGCGAGGAGCCCTCCTCGGGGTCGGGCTCGTCCTGCTCGTCCGTCCCCTCACCTCGTGGCTCGCCCTCCGTGTCGGGTCGCGACCTCGTGACCGGGTGGGCGACCACCACCTCACTCCGCGGGAGCGATGGGTCACGGCCTTCTTCGGCATCCGCGGCATCGGCTCGATCTACTACCTGGCCTATGCGACCGGGCAGGAGGACTTCGCCGGCGCCGACACCGTGTGGTCGACCGTGGCCTTCGTGATCGCCGTGTCGGTCGTCGTGCACGGCGTGTCCGCGACCCCCGCCATGGCCTGGCTGGAGGGCCGTCGGGAGCACCAGACCTGATCGCTCGCTAGCGGACGGGGTGCCCGATCGCCACGAGGGCCTGCTCGACCAGGTCGGGCGCGTCGTGGGGCAGCCACGTCACGCGGGGGTCCTGCCCGAAGAGGCGCAGCTGCTTGCGGGCGAAGCGCTGGGTGCCGAGGACGGTACGAGCGCGGGCCTCGGCCTCGTCGATCTCGCCGCCGAGGTGCGCCAACACCTCGGCATAGCCGAGCGCTCGCGACGCCGTGGGCGCGTCCGCGAGCCCCCGCGCAGCCAGACCGCGCACCTCCTGGACCAGACCGGCGTCCCACATGGCGTCGACCCGCGCCGCCAGCCGTGCGTCGAGGACCTCGCGATCGGCCGTCAGCCCGACGACCACCACCGGGCCGATGACCGAGGCGTGCGGCGGCATCGTCGCGCGGAACGGCTGACCGGTCAGCTCCACGACCTCCAGCGCCCGCACGATGCGGCGCCCGTTCGAGGGGAGGATCTGCGCCGCCGCCGCGGGATCGACGGCCGCCAGCTCGCGGTGCAGCGCCGGGGCGCCGATCTCCTCGAGCCGGGCCGCCCAGCGGGCGCGGACCTCCGGCTCGGTGCCCGGGAAGTCGAGGTCGTCGAGGACGGCCCTGACGTACAACGACGACCCGCCGACCACGACCGGCGTGACGCCACGGGCGCGGCAGTCGGCCACGATCTCGCGGGCCGCCACCTGGAACTGCGCCACCGACGCCGACTCGTGGAGGTCGAGCACGTCGACCAGGTGGTGCGGGACGCCACGTCGCTCGTGCAGGGGCACCGTGGCCGTGCCGATGTCGAGGTCGCGGTAGAGCTGGTACGCGTCGGTGCTGACGACCTCGCCGCCCAGGCGCAGGGCCAGCTCGATCGCGAGGTCCGACTTCCCGACCCCGGTCGGCCCGACGACGACCACCACGAGATCGTCCGGCGTCATGCGGCCAGTGTCCCACTACGCTCGGAGGCACCAACCACCCCAGGAGGTCATGATGGGTCTGCTCGACAAGCTCAAGAAGAACGCCCCGCAGCTCAAGGAGAAGGCCGCTGACCTCGCCGAGCAGCACGGCGACAAGATCGACGACGCGATCGACAAGGCCGCTGACGCCGCCGACAAGGCCACCAAGGGCAAGCACGCCGCGAAGATCGACCAGGCCGCCGACAAGGCCAAGGGGGCCGTCGACAAGCTCGGCGAACCGAAGTAGCGGTCCGCACGTGGAAGGATGACCGCGTGGTCGAACCCCTTCCGCCGTACCCGCCGCATCACGACGCCTGGCGCTACCCGCCTCCTCCGGTCTCGCGGCACTGGCTCTGGGTCGCGATCGGCGGCGGGGTCGTGGCCCTCGTGGCGATCATCGCGTTCTTCACGAGCCTGGTGGTGACGTCCGCCTCGGACCTCCCGGCCTCGGTCGACGATCCCGAGATCCTCGACGCGATCGACTCCGGCTGCTCCACGCTCGACCAGGTCAGGACGATCGACGTCGACAGCCTCGACATCGACCGGGTCGCCCGCATCGAGGCCCAGACCACGATCGTGCGCGACGTGCTGGCCGGATGGCTCGAGCTCGACGCCGACCTGCGGGCCTCCGACGAGCCGTTCGACGACTGGCTCGACGACTGGCAGCGCATCGTCGACGCCCGCGACGCCTACGTCGTCGACCTCCAGGGCAACCCCGACGCGACGTTCGACGAGCCCGAGGTCGACGGGGAGCCGATCGTCGACCGCATGGACGCGGTCATGACCGGGTGCAGCGTCCCCATCACGCTGCTGAGCCCCGACGCGGGGATCGCGGCCCGCACCTGATCCGAGGCTCGCACCGCCTCTGACCTGCACGTCTGTGCCGGAGGTGTGACTCAACCGACACGTCCGAAACCGTCTCGATACATTGACGTATCGAATACAGGATCGTACCGTCGAGCCGTGTCGACCTTCCTGTACGGACTGGGCCGCTGGGCGTACGTCCACCACCGCCGCGTGATCCTGGGCTGGGTCGCGGTGATCCTCGCCGTCGGCGGGGCCGCCGCCGTGCTCGGCGACGGCACCCGCAACTCCTTCGAGATCCCCGGCACCGAGTCGCAGGACGCGATCGACGCCCTGGACCGCACGTTCCCGGAGCTCAGCGGTGCCGGTGCCTCGCTCGTCGTCGTCGCGCCCGAGGGGACGTCGATCGACTCCCCGCGCTCGCAGGGCCTGATCGAGGACGCGATCGCCGAGATCGAGGACATCGACGGCGTGACGGAGATCGTCTCGCCGTACGCCGACGGGAACGACGTCGGCATCTCCGACGACGGCGACGCCGCGCAGGTCCTCGTGCAGTTCGACGTGGGCCTGGAGGCCGTCGACCCGTCGGCGAAGGACGAGCTCACCGCGACCGCGGAGGCGCTCGACGAGGCCGGCTACACGACCGCGTTCGGCGGCGACGTGTTCACCAACACCGGTCCGCAGCTGTCGATCGTCGAGATCTTCGGCGTCATCGTCGCCTTCATCGTGCTGTTCCTCATGTTCCGCTCGCTGCGGGCCGCCGTCATCCCCATCGTCACCGCGGTCGTCGGCGTGCTGGTGGCCGTGGGCCTGACCTACGCCGCGACGGGATTCATCACGATCTCGAGCACCGCTCCCCTGCTCGCCCTCATGATCGGGCTGGCGGTCGGCATCGACTACGCGCTCTTCATCGTGTCGCGACACCGCGAGCTGCTGGCTGACGGCGTGGAGCCCGACGAGGCGGCCGCCCGAGCCACCGCGACCGCCGGGTCGGCCGTGGTCTTCGCGGGTGTCACGGTCGTCATCGCCCTCGTCGGACTGAGCATCGCGCAGATCCCCTTCCTGACGGTGATGGGCGTCGTCGCGGCCTTCGCCGTGATGGTGGCCGTCGCCGTGGCCCTGACGCTCCTGCCCGCGATGCTCGGTCGCTCCGGCGAGCGGCTGATGCCCGACCGGGAGCACCCGCCCGGAGGCTTCTCCCGGCGCTGGGTCCAGGCCGTGATCCGCTTCCCGAAGACGGCGATCGTGCTGATCGTCGTCGGCCTCGCGATCACGACGATCCCGGCGCCCGACCTCCGTCTTGCACTGCCCACGAACGGCTCGGCGCCGCACGACTCCACCCAGCGTGAGGCGTTCGACCTGATCGACGAGCACTTCGGTCCCGGCTTCAACGGCCCGTTGCTCGTGACGTCGGACCTCATCACCTCGACCGACCCCCTGGGCGTCGTCGACGCGATCACCGACGACATCCGCGGGCTCGAGGGCGTCGCCGCGATCGGCCTGTCCACGCCGAACCGCACGGGCGACACGGGCGTCGTGCAGGTCTTCCCGACGTCCGGCCCCGACGCCAGCGCGACGCACGACCTTGTCGACCGCATCCGCGACCTCGCACCTCAGTGGGAGGAGGAGCACGGCGTCGACGTGCAGGTGACGGGCCTGACGGCCGGCGGCATCGACATCTCCGACCGGCTCCAGTCGGCGCTCCTGCCGTTCGGTCTGGTCGTCGTCGGCCTGTCCGTCTTGCTCCTGCTGATCGTCTTCCGCAGCATCGTCGTGCCGCTCAAGGCCACCCTCGGCTTCCTGCTGTCGACCGGCACCGCGTTCGGTGCCGTCGTGGCCGTGTTCCAGTGGGGCTGGCTCGGCCCGGTCGTCAACCTCGACGCGCCCGGACCCCTCATCAGCTTCCTGCCGATCATCCTCATGGCCGTGCTGTTCGGCCTGTCGATGGACTACGAGGTCTTCCTCATGTCACGCATGAAGGAGGAGTACGTCCGCACCGGTGACGCCCGTCGCGCGATCGTCGACGGCTTCGTCGGCAGCTCCCGCGTCGTCACGGCGGCCGCCGTGATCATGCTCGCGGTGTTCGCAGCCTTCGTGCCCGACGGCGACCCGAACATCAAGGCCATCGCGTTCGCCCTGGCGATCGGCGTCTTCGTCGACGCCTTCCTGATCCGGATGCTCTTCGCGCCGGCCGTGCTGCACCTGTTCGGGCAGCGCGCGTGGTCGCTCCCCCGGCGCCTCGACCGCGTCCTGCCGCACGTCGACGTCGAGGGCGAGGCCCTGCACCGCCGGGTCGAGCTGCAGGCCTGGCCGCGCAGCACCGTGCCCGCCGCGGTGACCGCCGCCGGCCTCACGACCTCCGGGTCGCTGGGCCCGGTCTTCAACGACGTCGCGATCGACCTGCCCGAGGGGCACTGGCTCGTCGTGCACGGACCGAGCGGCTCGGGCAAGACCGCGCTGCTGCTGACGCTGGCCGGCCGCATGGACTACGACCACGGGCGCCTGCGCGTCAACGGGTTCCTGCTGCCCCAGGAGGCTCGCGCGGTCCGGCGGTCCGTGTCGCTCGCCGAGACCGCCGGTCTCAACGAGCTGGACGGCAACCTGACGGTCGACCAGCACATCGCCGAGCGGCTCTCGATCCGTCGCTTCGGGCTGTGGGTGTCGCGCTCGCGGATCGCGCCCGTGCGGCAGCAGCTCGACCGTGCCCTTGCGCACGCGCACGCCGTCCGGGGCGTTCCGCACGCGACCGTGGAGGGCGAGACGCACGTCTCGCGCCTCACCCCGCTGCAGCGCACCGTGTTCGGCGTGGTCCTCGCGCTCCAGGAGTCGCCGCGCGTCATCGTGCTCGACGACGCCGACGCCCTCCGCATCGGTGACGAGCTGCCCCTGCTCTGGGACGCCCTGGCGCACCTGCTGGACGAGTCCGGGATCGCCCTCGTGGCGAGCGTCCTCTCGCCGAGCGCCGCGCCGCCGCAGTCCGACCGTGTCCACCTCGTGGAGCTCGACACCTCCCGCACCCTCGATGAGCTGATGCTGCCGTGATTCCCTCCCCCGCCCTGCCCTGGTTCGAGCTGGCGCGCCTGCGCCGCAGCCGCCTGGCCCGCGCCGCCGTCGTCGCGGTGAGCATCGTCCCGCTGCTGTACGGGGCGCTGTACATCTGGGCGAACCTCGACCCGACGGGCAACCTCGACCAGGTCAAGGCCGCGGTCGTCAACGAGGACGAGATCGTCGAGGTCACCCAGCCCGACGGCTCGGTCGAGCCGGTCGCGGTCGGTCGCCTGCTGGCTGCCGACCTGATCGGCGACGACGACGGCTCCAACTACGACTGGGTCCTGACCGACGCGGAGGATGCGAGCGCGGGACTCGCCTCGGGCGAGTACAAGGCCGTGCTGACCATCCCGGAGAACCTCTCGGCGGCAGCCACCTCGACGTCGGGCGATCCCGCCGAGGCCGTCCAGGGCCAGCTCGACCTCCGCACGAACGACGGCGTCAACTACATCAACGGCACGATCGCGGAGCGCATCCTCGACGCGGCGCGCACGGCCCTCAACGCCCAGGTCACCGAGACCTACCTCGACAACGTGTACCTCGGGTTCAGCGACATCCGGGCCTCGCTGCAGGAGGCAGCCGACGGCGCCTCCGAGCTGGCCGACGGCTCTCGCCGCCTCGCCGACGGCACGACCGAGCTCGAGGGCGGAGCCTTCCGCCTCGCCGACGGCAACCGACAGCTCGCGAACGGAGCGGCCGAGCTCGACGCCGGGGCGTCCCAGCTCGCCGACGGGCTCGGAGTGCTGCGGTCGCAGACCCGCACCCTCGGTCCCGACACCCAGCGCCTCGCCGACGGTGCCCAGCAGGTCGCCACCGGCAGCGCCCAGCTCGACCAGACGGTGCAGTCGGTCACGCAGACCCTGCTGGACGCAACCGGCAACGCCTCCGCCGACATCGACACGCTCGCCGCTCAGCTGGCCTCCTTCGCCGACCAGTGCGAGGCCGCGGCGCCCGAGGGCATCGACTGCAGCCTGATCCGCGAGGCAGCCAACCGCTCCGACGAGCTGAAGACCTTCGTCGGCACGGTGCGCACCCAGGCCGAGGAGGTCCGCGGCGCGACCTCCGCCCTGGCCACCGGGGCGGGCCAGGTCGCCGAGGGCAACCGCCAGCTCGCGAACGCCGTGCCCCTGCTCGTCGGCACGATCGACCAGGCCTTCGGCGGCGCTTCTGCCCTGGCCACCGGGACCGGGCAGCTGGCCGACGGCGCCAACGAGGCGGCCGACGGCGCCGAGGCGCTCGCCGGTGGCGTCACGCAGCTGTCCGACGGAGCCGACCAGCTCGCCGCTGGTGCCGCCGAGCTCGCGGCCGGCCTCGACGACGGCGTCGACCAGGTGCCGGAGTACGACGACGCTGAGCGCGAGAACCTCGCGTCCACGGTGGCCACCCCGATCGAGGATGCCGCCAACCGCATGAACGGGGTCGAGAACTACGGCACGGCCCTCGCCCCGTACTTCATGGCGCTCGCGCTGTGGGTCGGCGCGATGGCGATCTACCTGCTGCTCCGTCCGTTCTCGGACCGGGCGATCGCCTCGACGGCCGGCAGCGTCCGGATCGCCCTGGCCGGCTTCGCCCCCGGTCTGGCCCTGGCTGCGGTCCAGGCCCTGTTGCTCGTCGCGGTCGTCGAGGGAGTCGTCGGCATCCATCCCGCGGACCGTCTGCTGCTCGTCGGCACGGCGCTCGCCGCAGCCGCCGTCTTCACGGCCATCAACCAGATGTTCATCGCGCTCTTCGGCGCCGCGGGCCGCTTCCTGGCCCTCGTGGTGGTGTGCCTGCAGCTCACCTCGGCAGGCGGGACGTATCCGATCGAGACCGCGCCGGCGTTCTTCGGCTTCCTGCACGACCTGCTGCCGATGACGTACGTCGTCGACCTGTTCCGAGCGGCGACGGCCGGGGGCGGTCAGTCGATCGGCCGCGACTTCTTCGCACTCGGGGTCTTCACGGTGCTGGCCCTGTCGGTCACGGTGCTGGCGGCCTACCGTCGCCAGCGCGTGACGATCTCACGCCTGCACCCGACGCTGGTGGTCTGAGCCTCAGACCGCGCAGGTGGGGGCGGGCGGCAGCGGTGCGGGAACGCCCAGGCTCGGCATGCCGAGTCCGACGGGCGAGCCGGCGCGCACCTCGGTGCGGCCGCTGCGGGCCTCCCAGGCGTCGCCCGCCGTGGTGCGGCGCACGAGCAGCGGGGGCAGGTCGCTCACGAGGTGATGGGGCGCGGCCTGGGTGATCTCGACCTCAACCACGTCGCCCGGACGCACCTCGGTGCCAGCCGGCACGAAGTGCACCAGGCGGTTGTCACGGGCACGGCCGGTGAGGCGCTCGGTGGCGCGGTCCTTCTTCCCGCTCGTGTCGGCGACGAGCAGCTCGACCCGACGGCCCACGATGGCCCGGTTCTCGGCCCAGGCGATGTCGTCGACCTCGGCCGCGAGGCGCAGGTAGCGCTCCTTCACGACCTCGGGCGCGATCTGGTCGTCGAGGTCGGCCGCAGGTGTGCCAGGTCGGGGTGAGTACTGGAAGGTGAACGCGCTGCTGAAGCGCGCCTGCCGCACGACCTCGAGCGTCTGCTCGAAGTCGGCGTCCGTCTCGCCCGGGAAGCCGACGATGATGTCGGTCGTGATGGCGGCCTCCGGCATGGCAGCCCGGACGCGGTCGATGATCCCGAGGTACTTCTCGCGGCGGTACGACCGGCGCATCCGCTTGAGCACGTCGTCCGAGCCTGACTGCAGCGGCATGTGCAGCTGCGGCATCACGTTGGGCGTCTCGGCCATGGCGGCGATGACGTCGTCGGTGAAGTCCTTGGGATGCGGACTCGTGAACCGGACCCGCTCGAGGCCCTCGATCTGACCGCAGGCGCGCAGGAGCTTGCCGAACGCCTGACGGTCCCCGAACTCGACGCCGTAGGAGTTCACGTTCTGCCCCAGCAGCGTCACCTCGACGACGCCGTCGGCGACGAGCGCCTCGACCTCGGCCAGGACGTCCCCGGGGCGGCGGTCCTTCTCCTTGCCGCGCAGGCTCGGGACGATGCAGAACGTGCAGGTGTTGTTGCAGCCCACGCTGATCGAGACCCAGGCCGCGAAGACCGAGTCGCGCTTGGTGGGCAGCGACGACGGGAAGGTCTCGAGCGCCTCGAGGACCTCGACCTGTGCCTCCTCCTGCACGCGCGCACGCTCGAGCAGCACCGGGAGCGAGCCGACGTTGTGCGTGCCGAAGACCACGTCGACCCAGGGCGCCCGGTCGGTGATCGTCGCGCGGTCCTTCTGCGCGAGGCAGCCGCCGACCGCGATCTGCATGCCGGGGTTCTTGGCCTTGAGCTGTGCGACGTGGCCGAGGTTGCCGTAGAGCTTGTTGTCGGCGTTCTCCCGCACGGCGCAGGTGTTGAACACGACGAGGTCGGGTGTCGCACCGCCCGCCTTCTCGGCGGCGGTGTACCCGGCCGTCTCCAGCAGTCCGCTGATCCGCTCGGAGTCGTGCGCGTTCATCTGGCACCCGTAGGTGCGCACCTCGTAGGTCTTCGTCATGACCCGTCAAGGATACGCGGCGTCAACCGCCGCTTCCGCCGCCGTCACCCCCACCGCCGCCGTCGCCGCCTCCACCGGGCCCGCAGGGTCCGTCGTAGCTCGAGCCACCCACCCCTCCGACGCTCGGATCACCTCCGCCCCGGCCAGACGCGTCCCGCAGCGACACCACCGGGACCTCGTCGACGCGCAGCACCACCGGCCCCGGCGCCGACGTGTCGGCGCGCAGGTAACGGTGATCGATCAACCAGCAGCACTCCGCCCTGAGCAGGTAGCCGGCCTGGTCGGGGCGCACTCTGAGATCCGCGGCCGCCAGTGCTGAGACGATCGGCTCGAGCGTGGCGCGGTCCTCGCGGTGACCGATCCACGTCCGAGCGGCCCACCACGCCAGTGCCCCTGCTGTCACTCCCAGGGCGACACCGCCTGACAACGCCACCTGCTCCTGCCCGCGCGCCAGACCGACCACGATCGCGGCTGCGCCGACGAGCAGCCCGGTCGTGATCCCCACGGACCGCCCACCGTCACGGGTTCGCTGCGCCGCGGCGACCACGTCCTCCCGAGCGGCATCCCAGGACTCGCGGGAGATCTCGATCGTCGTGGTCATGGCACCCTCCTCCGAGGTCAACGTAGGACGGTGCGCCCCCACTGCGCCACAGATTCGGCGAACCGGTCACGCCTGAACCCAGCGTGCTCGAAGATGTGCCCATGAGTCTTCCGCCCGTGCCACCGCCGCCGTCGCAGGTGCCACTGCAGCTCCCCCAGCAGTCCGCGGCGCGGTCACGCACGTCTCCCGGACTGTGGGTCGCCCTCGCCGTCGCCGTGCTGGCCGTCGTCGGAGCCACGACGGTGTCGATCGTCGCGGTCTCGCAGGACTCGGACGACTCCGGCGACGACGTGGCCGACGTCCTTCGCGACCTGACCGAGCTCGATCCCGGCTACGAGCTCGACGAGTTCGGGTACGAGTACGACGGCTCGGAGTACTTCGTCGAGGACGAGGACGTCCTCGACGCGACGGAGGACGCCTGCGACGAGCTCCACTCCGCGGCGTCGGAGCTCAGCTTCTACGCGCCGCAGTCCGACGCGGCGGCCGGACTGGCCGGCGTCGTCGACGCCGTAGCGGCCCTGCTCGTGGCGATCGATTCCGTCGGCAACCTCGACGACGACTCCGAGCAGTGGAGGGACGACGTCGAGACCCTCGCCACGATGCTGACCGAGGCGCAGGTGGGATTCGCCGCCGGCGAGCCGGTCGAGCTCGACCTCATGAGCGACGACGACCTCGCCTACCGCATGTCGTGGGGCGCTCCCATCGGGTGCGAGGTCCCTGTGCGGGTGCTCGCACTCGATCCTGACTATCCCGTCTACTCCGTCGAGGACGACTACAGCTACGCGTCCTGAGGCGGGCTACTTCTTCGGGGTCACCCAGAGCTTGATGGTGCCGGCGACGACGACGGTGCCGTCGTCGCGGGTGGCCTTGACGGTGATCGGCACGTCGGGGCCGTTCGCCCAGTCCTCGGCCGTCGACTCCGCAGTGCAGACCAGGTCGCTCGTGGACTTGGCGAGGTACTCGACCTCCATGCCCTTGGGCAGCCACCGCGCATCCTTCGGGCACGTGGCCTCGGCGAGCAACCCCATGGCGGCCTCGAGGCCGTTGCAGACGGCGATCGCGTGAACGGTGCCGATGTGGTTCTGCACCGACCGACGCTTCGGGATCGTGATCTGGGCGAAGTGTGGAGACATCTCGTCGATCTTCAAGTGGATCGACGCGAAGTACGGCGCCTTCTGGCTGAAGGCGATCGAGAACAGCCGCTTGCCCTGCGGCAGGGCAGTGAACTTGCGGTACAGGTCATACGTGGAGGCCATGCCTGAATGTTACTCGCTGGTAGCACGGCTACCGTGAGGGCCATGCCACAGGTCGTCGCGAAGACATGGGTGCCCGTCTCCCCCGAGATCGCGTTCGCGGTGTCCCAGACGACTGGCGACACGCGTCGCCGCTGGGATCGGTTCATCCGGCACCAGCACCTCATCCACGCCACGAAGCCGGGCAAGGGCGTGCGCACCTTCACCCGAGCCCGGGTGGGGCCGTCGATGGTGAGCGAGTACGTCTCGTACCGCCCTCCGACGTCGGTCGGGATGACGATGGTGGACGGGCCGTGGTTCTTCGAGTCGTTCGGCGGTGGCTGGCGCTTCGTGCCCGAGTCGCGCGACGGCATCGAAGGCTGCCTGGCCACGTGGAAGTACACCTATGCCGTGCGCCCAGCCTGGCTCCGCCGCATCGCCGAGCCGATCGGCCAGTGGCTGCTCGGGCGCGAGATCCGAGCCCGGATCGAAGCCTGGGGCGCCGGATGCTCTGACCCGGCAGTGCTGCGCGAGCTGGAGTCCTGACGGCGAACGCCGCCTACATCGATTCCAGCGGCTCGGCCTCGGCTCCCAGCTCGGTGCGAACGACCTCGAAGGCCAGGCCCGGCGGATACCCCTTGCGGGCCAGCATCCCGACCAGCCGACGCGTCTGCACCTGGGGGTCGAGCCCCGCCATCGAGCGCATCTTGGTCTGCACCAACCGGTGCGCTGCCTGCCGCTCGGCGTCCGGGTCGATCTCGGCGAGCGCGTCGCGCGCGATGTCGTCGGCGATGCCCTTCTGGCGCAGCTCCATCGCCAGGGCTCGCGCCGCGAGCCCCTTGCCGCGCTGGCGACCCTCGACCCAGGAGCGGGCGAAGGCGGCGTCGTCGATGAGTCCCGCGCTCTCGAACCGGTCGAGGACCGCGGCCGCCACCTCGGCAGACACCCGCTTCTTCGCGAGTGCCTGCTCGAGGTCGGCGCGGCTGCGAGGACGCTCGGCCAGCCGGTCGTACAGGACCTGCTTGGCGAGGGCGTAGTCCTCCGCCGGTTCGCGCGCGGGCTCGTCGCCCGAGTGCGTCGTCATGGCGAGGCTCAGAAGTCGACCTCGGTGACGGTGGAGTCGTCGTCCTCGGTCTCCTCGACCGCGGCCTCGACACCCACCCCGAGGTGCTCCTTGACCCGGCGCTCGATCTCGACGGCCAGGTCGGGGTTGTCGGCCAGGAACTGGCGGGCGTTCTCCTTGCCCTGCCCGAGCTGGTCGCCCTCGTAGGTGTACCAGGCGCCGGCCTTGCGGACGATGCCTGCGTCGACACCCACGTCGATCAGCGAGCCCTCGCGGCTGATGCCCTTGCCGTACATGATGTCGAACTCGGCGACCTTGAACGGTGGTGCGAGCTTGTTCTTGACGACCTTGACCTTGGTGCGGTTTCCGACCATGTCGGTGCCGTCCTTGAGCGTCTCGATGCGGCGCACGTCGAGACGGACCGAGGCGTAGAACTTCAGCGCCTTGCCGCCCGTCGTGGTTTCGGGCGAGCCGAACATGACGCCGATCTTCTCGCGCAGCTGGTTGATGAAGATGGCCGTGGTGCCGGAGCCGTTGATGGCACCGGTCATCTTGCGCAGCGCCTGGCTCATGAGGCGGGCCTGGAGGCCGACGTGGCTGTCGCCCATCTCGCCGTCAATCTCCGCGCGGGGCACGAGGGCCGCCACGGAGTCGATGACGATGATGTCGAGGGCGCCGGAGCGGATCAGCATGTCGGCGATCTCGAGCGCCTGCTCACCCGAGTCGGGCTGCGAGACCAGGAGCGCATCGGTGTCGACGCCCAGGTTGCGGGCGTATTCCGGGTCGAGCGCGTGCTCGGCGTCGATGAAGGCGGCGACTCCGCCGGCCTTCTGTGCGTTGGCCACCGCGTGCAGGGCGACCGTCGTCTTGCCGGAGGACTCCGGGCCGTAGATCTCGACGACACGACCGCGCGGGAGACCACCGATGCCGAGCGCGATGTCGAGGGCGGTGGCTCCCGTGGGGATGATGTCGATCTTGGTGCGCCCCCGCTCGCCCAGACGCATGACGGCACCCTTGCCGTGGGCGCGGTCGATCTGGGCGATGGCGTTGTCGATGGCCTTGGCGCGCTCGTCCGACGAGCCGTTGCCCTCACCGGTCAGTCGGGTGACGGGGGCGGTTGCGGTCCTGGGAGGCATGGGTTGTCCGTTCTGTCGTGGGTGGCGCGGCATCTACGACGCTAGGAGAGACCACGGACATTTTGTGGGCCTCATCGACCCGTCTGTGGACAACACTCTCGGTGCGTCTACCTGGGGACGACAGTACGGGAACAGGTGTTCGAAGACGTGCATGCGGCGCGCGACACGCCGGCGTGTCGCGTCAGCGGTCGCTGGGTGGCAGCTGCAGGCGCGAGTGCACGGCGCGCCAGACCTGCTTGGGCGCGACCCCGGCGTCGAGCGCCTCGGTGGGCGTGCGGTGGTCGAGGTCGCCGATGACCTGGGTGTCGGCCCAGACGCGGGCGTAGGACTCCCCCAGGTGCAGGTCCATCCGCTCCCAGAACTCGCTGTGTCGCACCCCGTCAGCATGACATGTGCGGCGAAGCCGGTCGCCGCAGTACAGGTCGCGCCGCGTCCGCGAAGAGCGATGCGTTCACGCAGTGACGGCACCTGCGACGACGCCCATTGCGAGCGGAAGCAGAATCACCAGCCGAGCCGCAGGCCGGTCGTGCGCTCGCCCCCATTCGATGACGGCCGCAGAGACGATGCCGAAGGCACTGGCGTACGTGAGGACATCGGTGCCGTCGACGGCTAACCATCCATGGAGAACAGTGCTCACCAGGACCGCAGGCCCGGCGAACATCAGCACACCGGTCACGGTGTCGCCTGTCGTGATGACGGTGCTCACGTCGCTCGATCGCGAGCGCACGGCGCGCGCCACCTGGACGCACAGGACGGCAACCACCACGACTTGCAGGGCAGTCGCGACGACGAAGGAAGCACGGAAGAACTGTTCAAGCACGTGACTCACCTCCCTCAGCCGCACTTCGAGGCAACGGCGCTCAGGCCACTCACTTCGCCGAAGATCGCGATGAGCAGCTTCAACCGCTCCTGTCGATTTCCGGCTTCGACGATGAGCTTCGCGCCCTTCGCGACGCCGCCGAACTTGGATGCCTTGGTGATGAGGAGCGCGTTCCCGGCGATGAAGACTCCGACAGCAGCGACGCACTTGGCGATCTTCCAAGCTTTGCCGATCCCACTCCTCGGGGCCACGGACATGTGGTCGGGGGTCGACGACCGTGACTGACCGCTTTCCGGCAGGTCGATGACTTCCAAAAGATCAGCTTGCGCTAGGTCGTTGTCGGGGTACATCGCCGCGACAACACTCTCGATGCTCGATCCCTGTGGAAGCGCCAGCAGTCGTTCTTCCAATCCCGGATCGACGACGCCGGGGTTCGGATCAACGACGGCCGACGCACTTGGCATAGAGCCGGTGCCGAGAAGTGCGACCGCGATCATTCCCGCGAGCAGCGTTCGCTTCGTGGCTCTCATGAGATCTCCGATGAACCAGCCCCACCCAGACACTCCGGATGGTTGCCCGGACGTCAGCCCGGGCCTGCTCCTGCGTTCGACGCTAGGTCGGCAGCATCGCACTCAGCAAGGTCGAGATCGGGCCAACCGCGCCCGGGTCTTGGTCAGGCGGCGGAGGCGCGGACGCCGTCGCCCGCGATGGACGACACGCTGGCCAGCGGCGCGAGCGCCACCTCCTGCGAGGCGACCTCGTGCAGCTCCATCTGGTCGGCGACGTCGCGCAGCACCGAGGACAGGGGCACCTCGAGCGCGTCAGCCAGGGCGGCCAGCAGCTCGGAGCTGGGCTCCTTCTGGCCGCGCTCGATCTCGGAGATGTAACCCAGGCTGACCCGGGCACGACCGGAGAGGGCTCGCAGGGTCAGGCCCTGCTCCGCGCGGTGCGCACGGAGGACCTCGCCGACGAGCTGTCGCATCGTGGCCATCGCCGCACCTCCACTGGATCTTCGGACTGCTCCACCGTACCGACATCGCTGCGGTGGTACCGAGGACAACGCCGGACGACCCGAAGTTCTTCCGTCAACTGTCTGCCGATGTCGTCAGCCTAGCGACCGCCTGCGACAGCAAGGCGTCCACGGTGCCACGACGGATGGCCGCCCGGTCACCGACGAGGTCGAGGACCCAGTCCGTCGTGCCGTCGGCCATGGCCGTCGCGACGTGCACGCGACCGACCGGCTTGCCCTCGGACGGGTCGGGGCCGGCGTTGCCCGTGGTGGCCAGACCGACGTCCGCCCCGAGTCGCGAGCGCACGCCCTCGGCCATGGCCCGCGCCACGCGCGCGTCGACCGTGCCCACGGCGTCGATCAGGTCCTGAGGCACCCCGAGGACCGCGCGCTTGACGTCCGCGGCGTACGCGACGACACCGCCGCGCACGACCAGCGACGCGCCGGGGACGGACACGAGCTCGCTGCAGACCGCCCCGCCCGTCAGCGACTCGGCGGTCGCCACGGTGAGACCTCGCGCCGTGAGCAGCGCGACGAGCTCGGGCGCGCCGCTCACGGGATCAGGCGTCCTGGCTCGCGAGCCAGTCGGCGCGCAGCTTGCGCGCGTCGATCACGTACTGCACGCCCGTGACCATCGTGATGACGAAGGCGACGGCGAGGAACACGTGGGCGACCCAGGTGGTGACGTCGCTGGCCGTGGTGTCCCACAGCTCCAGCGGCAGCGAGTACAGGGCCAGCGCGCCGGCCTGCACCGTCGTCTTGATGCGCCCGCCCTGGCTGGCCGGCATCACGCCGTACTTCGCGATGAACAGGCGCATCACGGTGATGCCCCACTCGCGGATCAGCGTCAGGATCGCGACGACCCAGAACAGCCAGTGGTCGAAGATGATCGCCAGACCGATGAAGGCCATCCCCGTGAGCGCCTTGTCGGCGATCGGGTCGGCGAGCTTGCCGAAGTCGGTGACGAGGCCGCGGCTGCGCGCAAGGTCGCCGTCGATCCGGTCGGTGATCATGAGCAGCGAGAACGCCACGAACGACCACACCCGGGTCTCGATGTCGCTGCCGCCGTCGACGAGCAGCAGCCACCCGTACAGCGGGACACCGGCGATGCGCAGGACGGTCAGGGCGTTCGCGATGTTGAGGTTGCTCGGGGGCGTGGTGCTGTCGGGGCCGGACGTCGGCTCAGGCATGAAGGCCTCTCAGGCGGGGGCTGGACGCCTCAGTATGCGGCAGGGCCGCGGCGACGCGCCAACTCGGCGATCGCCTGGTCGGGTCCGACCGTCGTCGCGAAGCCCACGGGCGTCGAGTAGACCTTGCGGCCGTCGAGGCTGATGACCTTGACCCGGGCGTCGTCGCGGATGCCGTAGCGGGGCTCCACGCGGATCTCGCCCATCTCGTCCCAGAGCAGGCCGATCCAGCCGTCGTCGGTCTGCAGGCGCACGCCGTGGTCGTCGGCGACGAACAGGGGTGTGCGCGCGTCGACGGTGCCCCGCAGGAGCACGAAGGCGAGCAGTGCGAGGACGCCCGTGCCGATCCAGAGGTACGGCTCCGGACGGGCGTAGGCGACGTAGCCCAGCCCCGCGGCCACGAGGAGGCACAGGGTCGCCACTCCGGCGTACAGGCCGACGCGTCGGTGGATCTCGAAGGGCTCGTTCATGCGCGCGCGCTCACTCCGCACCGATGGTGGCGAGCACCTGGTCGAGCTCCTCCGGCTTGATGAGCACGTCGCGGGCCTTCGAGCCCTCGCTCGGGCCCACGATGCCGCGGCTCTCCATGATGTCCATCAACCGGCCGGCCTTCGCGAAGCCGACGCGCAGCTTGCGCTGCAGCATCGAGGTCGAGCCGAACTGCGTGTTCACGACGAGCTCGACGGCCTGCATCACGAGGTCGAGGTCGTCACCGATGTCGTCGTCCAGCTCGCGCTTGCTCTGCTGCGCGACCGTCACGTCCTCGCGGTACGAGGGCTCGAGCTGCGTCTTGCAGTGCTCGACGACGGACACGATCTCGGCCTCGGTGATCCAGGCGCCCTGCATGCGCATCGCCTTGCTGTGACCCATCGGCAGGAACAGCCCGTCGCCCTGGCCCACGAGCTTCTCGGCACCGGGCTGGTCGAGGATGACCCGGCTGTCGGCCAGCGAGCTCGTGGCGAACGCGAGACGGCTGGGCACGTTGGCCTTGATGAGGCCGGTGACCACGTCGACCGACGGCCGCTGCGTCGCGAGCACCAGGTGGATGCCGGCGGCACGGGCGAGCTGCGTGATGCGGACGATCGAGTCCTCGACGTCGCGCGGGGCGACCATCATCAGGTCCGCGAGCTCGTCGACCACGACGAGCAGGTACGGGTACGGCGCCAGCACGCGCTCGCTGCCCGGCAGCGGCTTGACCGCACCCGAGCGGACGGCCTTGTTGAAGTCGTCGACGTGGCGGAACCCGTAGGCGGACAGGTCGTCGTAGCGCAGGTCCATCTCGCGCACGACCCACTGCAGCGCCTCGGCGGCCTTCTTCGGGTTGGTGATGATCGGCGTGATGAGGTGCGGGATGCCCTCGTACGCCGTCAGCTCGACCCGCTTCGGGTCGACCAGGATCATGCGGACCTCGTCGGGCGTCGTGCGCATGAGGATCGAGGAGATCATCGAGTTCACGAAGCTGGACTTGCCCGAGCCGGTCGCGCCGGCGACCAGGAGGTGCGGCATCTTGGCGAGGTTCGCCACGACGTAGCCGCCCTCGACGTCCTTGCCGAGACCCACGACCATCGGGTGGTGGTCGCCCCGCGCCTTCGCGGAGCGCAGGACGTCGCCGAGGCTGACCATCTCCTTGTCGGCGTTCGGGATCTCGACGCCGATCGCGGACTTGCCCGGGATCGGGCTGAGGATGCGGACCTCGTTGGAGGCGACGGCGTAGGCGATGTTCTTGCTCAGCGCCGTGACCTTCTCGACCTTGACGGCCGGCCCGAGCTCGACCTCGTAGCGCGTGACGGTCGGGCCACGGGTGTATCCCGTGACGGTGGCATCGATCTTGAACTGCTCGAGCACCTCGGTGAGGCGGCCCACGACGTCGTCGGAGGCCTTGCTGCGGGCCTTGTGGGGCGTTCCCTCGCGCAGCACGGTGCTGTCGGGCAGGGAGTAGACGATGTCGCCCGCGAGCTCGAGCTGCTCGGCGCGCGCCGGCAGGGGCTCCATGGGCGGCACCTCGACGGGCTCGTCGTCCACGACGTCCTCGACCGGCTCGGGCCGCGGACGACGCGAGCCCTTGGGCGCGGCCGGCTCGTCCGTGAGCTCGGGGTCCGGGACGATCGGGTCCTCGTACGGCTCGTCCTCGGGCACGATCGTGCGCGGGTGACGCCGCGGCTCCGTGGCCTCGGTCTCGGCCTCCGGGTCGGTCTTGCGGCCCAGCACGCGGTCGCGTGCCGCTTGGAAGCGGGCAGGGACGGCGTGGACGGGGGTGTTGCTGAGGATCAGGATCCCGAACGCGACGACGAGCACCAGGAGGGGTGCGACGACGAAGGGCGTCTTCAGCAGGTCGACCGGCACGGCCGAGAAGAGGTAGCCGATCGCGCCGCCGGCGTCGCGCACGGCAGCCATGTCGTTCGGCCGCGGGACGCCGTTCGCGAGGTGCACGAGTCCGAGCACGCCACCGACGACCGCGGTCCAGGCGATGAGCTGGCGGCCGGCGGGGCCCTGGGCCTCCGGGTGGCGCAGCGTGCGCCAGGCGATCACGCCGAACAGGATCGGGACCGCGCCGGCGAGCACGCCGACGCTGCCCTCGCAGATCTGGCGGACGCCACGGCCCACGGGGCCAGGGATCTGCCACCAGGTGGAGGCAGCCGCGACGATCGCGACGCCCAGCACGGCGAGGCCGACGCCGTCGCGCCGCAGCGCGGGGTCGAGGTCGCGCGCGCTGCTGCCGATCGAGCGCGCGATCGCGCCGACGGCCGTGGCGATGCCGAGCCAGATCGCCCGGAGCATCCGACCGATCCCGCTCACGAGCGCGGCGAGGCCGCCTCCGGAGGCACCACCGGAAGACCCGCCCGACTTCTTCGGGGCGGGTCGTCGGTTGGCAGGTTTGCGGGCCGGGCTCCGACCGCCGTTCGCACGGCTGCGGGCCTGGGATCCGGACGGCCGCTTGCGCGGCGGGGAAGACGTGCGGGTCGCCATGTTCCTAGCCTAAAGGAGAACTCGAGACTTTCTCAGGATTGAGCCCCCGAACCCCCGCGTGGCGTCCGCCAGCACATCCGGGTCAGCCGTGGGCGGCGCGGTGCTCGCCGTCGTCGGCGGTGATCCACCCGGAGCGCGACCGGGCGCGCGCCAGCACGAGGCCGACGAGGCGCTGGTCGGGCGCCCCCGGGGGCACGAGGGGCGACGTGACGACGTCGGCGCCGCTGAGCTGCATCTGGTCGTGGGCGGATCCGGAGGTCAGCACGTAGGAGCTGACGACGACCCGCTTGCCGTACGCACGGGCCACGTCGATCGCGTCACCGAGGTCGGCGTCGAGCCCGCCGAGGGTGCCGACGTGCACCCGGCCGCCCCACACGGCGCTGAGCAGACGGGCCGCCTTGCTGACGTCCTCGAGCGCGGCCTCGTCGGTCACGGCGTCCGCGGCCAGGACGATCGTGTCCTCGGGCCGGGCGCCCGCCTCCATGAGGCGCTGCACACCGATCTCGGCCAGGACCCAGTCCGGTCCGATCGGCGCGGTGACCGACACCGACGGGTCGAGCCGGGCCGCCGCCACCATCGCGCGCAGCGGCAGCGGGTCGCGCGTCAGCAGGAGCGGCACGATCGCCCGCGGTCCGGCCGTGGTGCGGACGACCTCGGCCAGCGCGGGCGACTGCTGGTCGACGTAGCCGTCGGCCACGTCGAGTCCGTGCGCCTCACGCCGCACCGCGTTGATCAGCCGGGACACGTTCGCGCGCCCCTCGGCGCTGTGAGTCCCGGCCGAGCCGACGATCAGCACGCGACTCACCACGTCCGCTCCCCCGTCCGCGCGGGCGATGCGGCTCCCCCGAGTCGTCGCACCCTGCTGCCCGCGTCCACCGGTTCAGCGTGCGGGCGGCGTGTTTCGCTCCCGTTTCCCGACGAGGTCGAGGTCGTGACAATCGCCACCCCGGGCGTGAACCGAGGTGGCGGACGACTCAGGTCTCGATGACGATCGGCACGATCATCGGACGACGCCGCAGCGTGCGACCGGCGTACGAGCCGAGCGTGCGGCGGATGACCTGCTGCAGCTGGCGGGAGTCGCGCGTGCCCTCGGACAGCGCGTCCTCGAGCGCGCGGACGATCTTGGGCGTGACGCCGTCGAAGACGCTGTCGTCCTCGGCGATGCCGCGCGCGTGGATCTCCGGACCCGTCACGATCTTGCCCGTCGTGGAGTCGACCACGACGACGACCGAGATGAAGCCCTCCTCGCCGAGGACGCGGCGGTCCTTGAGGTCGGAGTCGGAGATGTCGCCGATCGAGGAGCCGTCGACGTACACGTAGCCGCAGTCGAACGCGCCCGTGATGGACGCGTGCCCGTCGACCAGGTCGATGACGTAGCCGTCCTCGGCCAGCAGGACGTTGGGCACACCGGTCTTGCGCGCCAGCGCACCGTTGGCGTGAAGGTGCCGGATCTCGCCGTGCACCGGCATCACGTTGGTGGGCTGGACGATGTTGTAGCAGTAGAGCAGCTCGCCGGCAGAGGCGTGACCCGACACGTGCACCAGGGCGTTGCCCTTGTGGACGACGTTCGCGCCGAGCTTCGTGAGGCCGTCGATGACGCGGGAGATCGAGTTCTCGTTGCCGGGGATGACCGACGACGCCATCAGGACGGTGTCGCCCGGCTCCAGCTCGACCTGCTGGTGGCTCTTGTTGGCCATGCGCGACAGGGCCGCCATCGGCTCGCCCTGCGAGCCGGTCGACATCAGCACCATCTTCTCCGGCGGGGCGGCGTCGATCTTGTCGACGACCACGCCGTCGGGCACGTGCAGGTAGCCGAGGTCGCGGGCGATCTGCATGTTGCGGACCATCGAGCGACCCACGTAGGCGACCTTGCGACCGTGCTTGGCGGCGGCGTCGAGCACCTGCTGCACGCGGTGCACGTGCGAGGCGAACGAGGCGACGATGATGCGCTTCTGGCTGCTCGCGAAGACCGCGTCGATCGCGGGGGTGATGTTGCGCTCCGAGGTCGTGAAGCCCGGCACCTCGGCGTTGGTCGAGTCGGTCAGGAACAGGTCGACCCCGGCCTCGCCGAGACGCGCGAACGCCCGGAGGTCGGTGATGCGGCCGTCCAGCGGCAGCTGGTCCATCTTGAAGTCGCCCGTGTGCAGCGCGACGCCGGCCGGAGTGGTGATCGCGACGGCCAGGGCGTCGGGGATCGAGTGGTTGACCGCCACGAACTCGGTGCCGAAGGGACCGAACTGCAGGGTGTCGCCCTCCTTGACGATGTGCCGCGGCACCTCCTTGAGGCGGTGCTCCTTGAGCTTCGGACCCACCAGGGCCAGGGTGAGCTGCGACCCGACGACGGGGATGTCACCCCGCTCGCGCAGCAGGTACGGCACGGCGCCGATGTGGTCCTCGTGGCCGTGGGTCAGGACGATCGCGACGATGTCCTGCAGGCGGTGACGGATCGGCTCGAAGTCGGGCAGGATCAGGTCGACGCCAGGGTGGTGCTCGTCGGGGAACAGCACGCCGCAGTCGACGATCAGCAGCTTGCCGCCGTACTCGAACACGGTCATGTTGCGACCGACCTCCCCGAGCCCGCCGAGCGCGAAGACGCGCAGAGCGCCTTCCGGCAGCGGCGGTGGGGTGGTCAGGTCGAGGTGCAAGTGGCTCACGTAGTGGCTTTCTGGATAGCGGCGCGGATGTTCGCGACCTGCTCGTCGGTGGCCTGCGACAACGGCAGACGCACCCGGGGTGAATCGATGAGGCCCAGCTCGTGGACCGCGACCTTGGCCGCGATGGCGCCCTGGGTCTGACCCATGAGCGCGGCGACGAGGCCGATGAGGTCGCGGTCGATGCGACGGGCGGTGGCCAGGTCACCGGCGTCGACCGCCTCGACCATGGCCTTGTAGTGCGATCCGGCGACGTGACCCACCACGCTGACGACACCGGCGGCTCCGACGGCCAGCCAGCCCAGGTTGAGCACGTCGTCGCCGGAGTAGAGGGCGAGGTCGGTGTTCTCCATGATCCAGGCGCCGCGGTGCAGGTCGCCCACGGCGTCCTTCACCGCGACGACCGTCGGGCGGTCGTTCATCGCGAGGTAGGTCTCGCGCGCCAGCTCGGTGCCGGTGCGGCCCGGGATGTCGTACAGCATGACCGGCACGTCACCGCCGGCCGCCACCACGGCGTCGACGTGGCCGATGATGCCCGCCTGCGGCGGCTTGGAGTAGTACGGCGTGACGAGCAGGAGCCCGTGCGCGCCGATCGACGCCGCCGCCTCGGCGAGCTCGACGGAGTGACGCGTGTCGTTGGTGCCGACACCGGCCACGATCGTGGCGCGGTCGCCGACGGCCTCGAGCACGGCGGCCAGGAGCCGGCCGTCCTCGGCGCCGGTCGTGGTGGGCGACTCGCCTGTGGTGCCGGAGACGACGAGACCGTCGTTGCCCGCGTCGACCAGGTGGCTGGCGAGCTTCTGCGCGCCGTCGAGGTCGAGGGCGCCGTCCTTCGTGAACGGCGTGACCATCGCGGTGAGCACACGCCCGAAGGGCGCACCGGTCGAGGCGAGCGGAGACGTCATGACTCGAGGTTATCGCGAGGCGCCCCCGCGACGGTCGCCAGCCGCGCCGGGCAGGATGTGACCATGACCTACGAGCTCGATGCGGCGACGAACTCCGTCCCGACCGGCCCCGGCACGCGCTCCGTCGAGCTGACGTCCGACTGGAACACCCCGGCGGGAACCGCCAACGGCGGCTACCTCCTCGCCATCCTCCTTCGAGCGGCTCTGGAGGAGTCCGACAAGCCCGACCCGCTGTCGGTCGCCGTCACGTACCTCAAGCCCACGAAGCCTGGTCCGGCCGATCTCACGGTCTCCCCCGTGCGCCTCGGGAGGCGCGTCTCGACGTACACCGTGACGCTCAGCCAGGCCGGCAGCCTGATCACCCACGCCGTCGTGAGCCTGCACGACGCCGAGCTCGCGGGCGACCAGCAGCACGACGGCGACGTCGCACCGAGCATCCCGCTGCCCGCGGACGGCATCGACCCGATGGCCGAGTGGCCGCCCGGCACGATCCCGATCGCCGACCGCTACACGGCCCGGCACGCCGCGGTGCCCCCGTGGATGACCGGCACGCCCTCGGGTGACCCGGAGGCGGCGTTCTGGATCCGCCCCGCCGACCAGCGGCCGATCGACGCCTTCGCCGCCGGTGCCATCGTCGACGCCTATCCCCCGGTCACGACCGAGGTCGGCGAGATCGGATCGGCCACGATCCAGCTCACGGTGCACTTCTGGCGCCGCTTCACCTCCGAGTGGGTGCTGATGGAGGTCGTGACGCGTCGCATCGTCGACGGCTTCCACGACGAGGACGTGCGCCTGTGGGACACCGAGGGTCGGCTCGTCGCGACGAGTCGCCAGCTCGCGCTGCTGAGCTGAGGCCGCGCGGGTCAGGCGCGCTCGTAGGTGACGATCTCGAAGCCGTCGTGCGGCACCGTGCCCGCCTCGCTCCAGCGCTCCCAGTCGATCGCGGGGAAGACCGCGTCGCCCTCGGGTGACTGCGCGACCCGGGTGACCACGAGGACGTCGACGAGGTCGCGCTCGAGCGCCTCCGCGTAGACCTGCGCGCCACCGACGAGGAACACCTCCTCGTCGAGCTCGCGGGCCCGCACCAGGGCGTCGTCGAGCGAGTGGGCGACCTCGACGCCGTCGGCGGACCAGTCGGCCTGGCGCGTCACGACGATCGTCGTGCGACCCGGCAAGGGGCGGCCGATCGAGTCGTACGTCGCGCGCCCCATGACCATCGGGTGACCGAGCGTGATGCGCTTGAAGTGCGCGAGGTCCTCGGGCAGTCGCCACGGCAGCCCCCCGTCGACCCCGATGACGCGGTTCGCGCCCATGGCCACCACCAGCGTGACCGTCATACGGCGATGGGCGCCTTGATGAGCGGGTGCGGGTCGTAGCCCACGACCTCGATCGAGTCGAAGCCGAAGCCGTCGATGTCGGTGACAGCGGGATCGAGCCGCAGCTGCGGCAGCGCACGCGGCTCACGGGTGAGCTGCTCACGCGCCTGGTCGAGGTGGTTGAGGTACAGGTGGGCGTCGCCGAGGGTGTGCACGAAGTCGCCGACCTCGAGGCCCGCGACCTGCGCCACCATGTGGGTGAGCAGCGCGTACGACGCGATGTTGAACGGCACGCCGAGGAAGACGTCGGCCGAGCGCTGGTACATCTGGCAGCTCAGGCGTCCGGGTCCGTCGTCCTGCGGGGTCACGTAGAACTGGAAGAACGCGTGGCAAGGCATGAGCGCCATCGCGTCGAGGTCGGCCACGTTCCAGGCGCTGACGATGTGCCGACGCGAGTTCGGGTCGGACTTCAGCGCCGCGATGACGCCACGCAGCTGGTCGATCGTCTGGCCGTCCGGCGTCGGCCACGACCGCCACTGGTGGCCGTAGACCGGGCCGAGCTCGCCGTGCTCGTCGGCCCACTCGTCCCAGATCGAGATGCCGTTCTCCTGCAGCCACTTCACGTTGGTCTCGCCGGAGACGAACCACAGCAGCTCGCCGACGACCGACTTGAGGTGGATCTTCTTGGTCGTGACGAGCGGGAAGCCCTCACGGAGGTCGAACCTCATCTGGTGCCCGAAGACGCTGCGCGTGCCGGTTCCGGTGCGGTCCCCCTTCTCGACGCCGTCGTCGAGGATGCGCTGCACGAGGTCCAGGTACGCCTGCATGGTGCGAGGTTACTACCGGATCGGTGGGCGACACGGGACCACTGTGGGAAGATCTCGACATGGCCCAGAACGAGTACGACGCCACTCCGCGGGAGCTGCGCAACTTCGCCCTCCTGCAGATCGTGCTGACGGCAGGATTCCTCGCCGTCCTCTTCTGGATGCTGGGTGGCACCGACGCCGACCGGCCGCACTGGGCCGTGTGGGTCGGGCTCCTCGCCGCGGTCGCGGTCGGAGGCTTCCTGGCCGACCGCGTCTGGCTGTCGGCCGAGCCGCTCGACCCGGCCCTCGACGAGGAGGAGAACCGCACCATCGCGGTCGGCGTCTTCGCCGCCCAGACGGTCCGCAAGCTCCTGCTGTGCGAGGCACCCATGATCCTCGCGGTGATCGTGGCCTTCGTGACCGACACCGGCGGCTGGCCCATCGCGATCGCCGGCCTGCCGGGCCTGATCGTCATGTCGTTCGAGATCTGGCCGTCGCTGCGCAACGTGTCGATGACCGAGACGATGCTCAACGCCGGCGGCGCGCAGTCGGACCTCATCGACTCCTTCGTGTGACCGGGGCCTCCGCCTCCGGATCGGGCGACACCGTCCGGCTCGCGTGGCCCGACGACGCCTCCACGCTCGCGACCGTGCAGCGGCAGGTGTGGTTGTCAGACGGGCTGTTCGGGGTGGTCGACGAGGCCGGCCTGACGGAGGCCTTCGGCGACCTCGATGAGCACGCCGAACGCTGGCGCAGCACCCTCACGCACTCCCCCGAGGCTCGGTTCCGCGTCCTCGTGGCGACCCACGACGACGTGGTCGTCGGCTACGGCGTGCTGCACCCCGGATCCGATCCGGACGCGGACCCGGTGCGCGACGCCGAGCTGGGCGACCTGGCCGTCGTGCCGGGTGCCCGCCGCGACGGTCACGGCACCCGGCTGGTTCAGGCCGCCGCCGACACGGCTGCGGCAGATCGCTTCTCGATCCTGCGCACGTGGGTGGCGGGGAGCGACGACGGCGCCCGCCTCCTCCTGACCTCCGGCGGCTGGGCGTCCGACGGCGCGTTCCGCGAGCTCGAGGCACCCGACGGGCGTCGGATCAAGCAGGTGCGCCTGCACACCGCCGTCGCATGAGCCCTGATCACGACCCAGGGCACGACCCTGCGGACGACCCTGGGCACGATCCAGCGCACGACCCCGCCGGCGACCGGTCGGTCATCCGGGACTCCCTCGGGGTGGGCGTCGGCGTCGGCCTCTACGGCGTGACCTTCGGGGCTCTCGGTCCGGCTGCGGGTCTGAGCGTGTGGCAGACCTGCGCCCTGTCGCTGCTCGCCTTCACGGGTGCGTCGCAGTTCGCCTTCGTGGGCGTCGTGGCGTCCGGCGGCTCGCCCCTGGCCGGCGCGCTCACCTCGGTCCTGCTCGGTGGGCGCAACGTCTTCTACGGCATCAGCATGGCCCCGCACCTGCAGGTGCGGGGCTGGCGGCGATGGGCGGCGGCGCATCTCGTGATCGACGAGTCGACCGCGATGGGCGTGACCCGACCCACGTCCCGCCAGGCGCGTCTGGGCTTCTACTGGACCGGGATCACGATCTTCCTGTTCTGGAACCTGACGACCGCGATCGGCGCGATCGCGGGCGAGGCCATCGGCGATCCTGAGGCGATCGGGCTCGACGGGGCGGTGGCCGCCGCGTTCCTGGGGCTGCTGTGGCCACGGCTGGACTCGGCACTCACCCGGGCCGTCGCGGTGGTGGGCGTCGTGCTGGCCCTGCTCCTCGTGCCGATCACCGCGCCAGGGGTGCCGATCATCCTCGGCGGCCTGTCGGCCGTGGTCCTCGGCCTGGTGTGGGGAGGGCGCGCTCGTGGGTGACCTCTGGTGGGGCGTGCTCACCGTCTGCGTCGGCTGCTACGCGCTCAAGCTGGCCGGGTTGTCCGTGCCGCCCGTGATCCTCGAGCACCGGCTGACGGTGCGGGCGACGGCGCTGATCCCGGTGGGCCTGCTGGCCGCCCTGGTGGCCGTGCAGACCGCAGCGGGCGACCGTGAGGTCGTGCTCGACGCCCGGCTGGTCGGCGTCGGCGTCGCGGTGGCCTGCCTGCTCGCGAGGATCCCGTTCCTGCCGATGCTGGTCCTCGCCGCCGCCGCGACCGCCCTCACCCGCCTGGTGACCTAGAGGTCGAGGGCGACGTCGAGGCCGACGGTCACGCCGGGGTGCTCCGGCACCCAGCGGAGGGCGGTGAGCACGCCCGGCATGAAGGACTCGCGGGTGGAGGAGTCGTGGCGCAGGCTCAGGATCTCGCCCGTGTCTCCCAGGACGACCTCCTGCGAGGCGATGAAGCCGCGCGCCCGCACGGCGTGCACGGGGACGCCGGCGACCTTCGCGCCGCGGGCGCCGTCGGGGTCGTCGGTCGTGGCGTCCGGGAGCGGGGCGGAGCCGGCGGCCTCGCGAGCGGCCGCGATGAGCTCGGCCGTGCGGGTCGCGGTGCCGGAGGGGGCGTCGACCTTGTCCGGGTGGTGCATCTCGATGACCTCGACCGACTCGAAGAACGGTGCGGCCACGGCGGCGAACTTCATCATCAGCACGGCGCCGATCGAGAAGTTGGGCACCACGAGCACGCCGATGCCGGGATGCTCCGTGGCGATCTCGCGCACCGCCGCGACCCGTGAGTCGTCGAAGCCGGACGTGCCGACGACGGCGTGCACGCCGTGCTCGACGCACCAGCGCACGTGGTCGAGGGCGACGTCTGGCGTCGAGAACACGAGCGCAGCGTGCGCGCCGGCCTCGGTGATCGCCGCGAGGTCGTCGCCGACGTCGACTCGAGCCACGACCTCCAGGTCGGCACTGGCCTCGATCGCCTGCGCCGAGGTCGATCCCATTCGTCCGTTCGCGCCGATCACGGCCACTCGCGTCATGGACGTCAGCCTAGTGATTCGAGTTCTCGAACCGCTCCTCGGCCAACGCGTCCCGCCGTGGAGCGAGTTCACGCCGTCGGCGCGTCGGGCTCCAGCTGGACGTCTGCATCAAACATCGCTCGAATCTCCGCATCCGCCTCTTCAGAGAATGCCTGCTCCCCACCTGGTCCATCACGAACCCGCCACGTCCGCGAGGACCTCGAGACCCGCCAGCAGCTCACGGAAGCTGGTCGTGAGCGGAGCCAGACCGAGACGGAGGAGGTCGGGTTCCCGGAAGTCGGGGACGACGCCCCGCGCCGTCAGCTGCACGGTGGCGCGGCGGGCGTCGGGAAGCCGCACCGTGACGTGGCTCCCCCGCCGTGCCGGGTCGCGCGGTGTGACGACTTCCAGGCCCATGCCGTCCAGCGCCTCGATCGCGAACGCCGTGAGCAGCTCCGACTTCGCCCTCGCCGCGGCGACACCCACCTCCGTCGCCAGCGCGACACCTTCCTGGACCGCGACGATCCCCGGGACCGGCGGTGTGCCGGTCAGCATGCGCCGGATGCCGGCGGCGGGCCGGTGCTCGTCGGCCATCGCGAAGAGGTCGTCGGCGCTCCACCACCCCGGCAGCGGCTGGTCCAGGTGCGGGTGGTGCCGGGAGGCGGCGTAGAGGAAGGCCGGGGCGCCAGGACCCCCGTTGAGGTACTTGTAGGTGCATCCCACGGCGAGGTCGGCGCCTGCGGCGTCCAGGTCGGTGGGCACGACGCCGACCGAGTGGCACAGGTCCCAGACGACCACGGCACCGGCGGCGTGCACGCGCGCCGTGACGTCAGCGAGGTCCAGCAGCGAGCCGATGCGGTAGTCCACGAGGCTGAGGAGCACCACGGCGGTCCGGTCGTCGAGCACGGCCCCGACGTCGTCCGCACTGAGGCCGGAGGGGTCGGACGGATGCACCTCGACGACCTCGAGCCTCCGGTCGGCTGCCACGCGGCGGGCGAGGTACCGGTCGGTCGGGAAGTCGGCCGCGTTGACCACGAGGGTGCTGCGCTCCGGCACCAGGCCGACGGCGGCGTGCAGGGCCTTCGCCAGGCACACCGACGTCGAGTCGGCCACGATCGTCTGACCCGGAGCCGCGCCCACGAGCGTGCCCACCGCGTCGCCGACCACCACGGGGAGGTCGACCCATCCCTCGGACCATCCGCGGATCAGGCGTCCGCCCCACTCCTCGCGCACGAACGACGCGAGGCGCTCCTGCGTCCGACGCGGCAGTCGCCCCAGGGAGTTGCCGTCGAGGTAGGCCACGACGTCGGGGTCGAGCACGAACTCCTCGCGCCACCGTGCCAGCGGATCGGCGGCGTCGAGCGCGGCAGCACGCTCGCGGAGGTCGGGATCGAGGGGGCTCATGATCGGCCGATCGTCCCACACCGGACGCACCGGACCCCGGCTCCCACGAGGGGAACCGGGGTCCGGTGTGCAGATCGACCGATCAGGCGTCAGCCGACTCCTCGGCGGCCGGGGCGGCGTCGGCCCACGGCTCGTCGTTGGACTCGGACTTGTCGACGACCGGGATCAGCGACAGCTTGCCGCGGTCGCCGATCTCGGCGATCTCGACCTGGATCTTCTGTCCGACGCTGACGACGTCCTCGACGTTGTTCACGCGCTGGCCGCCGTTGAGGTCGCGGAGCTTGCTGATGTGCAGCAGTCCGTCCTTGCCCGGGAGCAGCGAGATGAACGCGCCGAAGTCGACCGTCTTGACGACGGTACCGAGGTAGCGCTCGCCGACCTCGGGCATCGTCGGGTTGGCGATCGAGTTGATCGCCGACCGCGCGGCCTCGGCGGCGTCGCCGTTGTCGGCACCCACGAAGACCGTGCCGTCGTCGTCGATCGAGATCTTCGCGCCGGTGTCGTCCTGGATCTGGTTGATCATCTTGCCCTTGGGGCCGATGACCTCACCGATCTTGTCGACGGGGATCTTGATCGTGATGATGCGCGGCGCGTACGGGCTCATCTCGTCCGGCTCGTCGATGGCCTCGGCCATGACGTCCAGGATCGCGAAGCGCGCGTCGCGTGCCTGCGTCAGCGCGCCGGCCAGGACCTCGGCCGGGATGCCGTCGAGCTTGGTGTCGAGCTGCAGCGCCGTGACGAACTGGCGCGTGCCGGCGACCTTGAAGTCCATGTCGCCGAAGGCGTCCTCGGCTCCCAGGATGTCGGTCAGCGTGACGTACTCGGTCTTGCCGTCGACCTCACCGGAGATGAGGCCCATCGCGATGCCGGCGACCGGCGCGCGCAGCGGCACACCGGCGTTGAGCAGGCCCAGCGTCGAGGCGCAGACCGAACCCATCGACGTGGAGCCGTTGGAGCTCAACGCCTCGGAGACCTGACGGATCGCGTACGGGAACTCCTCGCGCGACGGCAGCACCGGCAGCAGCGCACGGCCGGCGAGGGCGCCGTGACCGATCTCGCGGCGCTTGGGCGAGCCCACGCGACCGGTCTCACCGGTCGAGAACGGCGGGAAGTTGTAGTTGTGCATGTAGCGACGCTTGGTCTCGGGGCTCAGCGTGTCGAGCTTCTGCTCGAGGTCGAGCATGTTCAGCGTGGTGACACCCAGGATCTGGGTCTCGCCGCGCTGGAACAGCGCCGAGCCGTGGACGCGCGGGATGACGCCGACCTCGGCCGACAGCTCACGGATGTCGGCGAGGCCACGACCGTCGATGCGGACCTTGTCGCGCAGCACGCGCTCGCGGATGACCGACTTGAGGACGGAGCGGACGGCGGCGCCGAGCTCCTTCTCGCGACCCTCGAAGCGCTCGCCGAGCTGCTCGAGGACGTCGGCCTTGATCTCGGCCTCGCGCTCCTCGCGGTCGGCCTTGAAGGCGATCTGGGCGGCCTCGGCCAGCGGGGCCTTGGCGATGGCCTCGACGGCCTCGTAGGCGTCGTCCTCGTAGTCGAGGAAGACCGGGAAGTCGCGGACCGGCTTGGCGGCGGTCGACGCGAGCTGCGCCTGCGCCTCGCACAGCTGCTTGATGACGGCCTTGGCGGCGTCGAGGCCCTCGGCCACGATCTCCTCGGTGGGGGCCTGGACGCCCGACTGGACGAGCTCCCAGGTGACCTCGGTGGACTCGGCCTCGACCATCATGATCGCGACGTCGTCACCGGCGATGCGGCCCGCGACGACCATGTCGAACACGGCCTCCTCGAGCTGGCTGTGCGTCGGGAAGGCGACCCACTGGCCGTCGACGAGCGCGACGCGGGTGGCGCCGACCGGGCCGGTGAACGGCAGGCCGGAGATCTGCGTGGACGCCGAGGCGGCGTTGATCGCGAGCACGTCGTACGGCGTGTCGGGGTTGAGGGCCAGGACCGTGATGACGACCTGGACCTCGTTGCGCAGACCCTTCTTGAAGGTCGGGCGCAGCGGGCGGTCGATCAGGCGGCACGTGAGGATCGCGTCCTCGGAGGGGCGACCCTCGCGGCGGAAGAACGAGCCCGGGATGCGACCCGCGGCGTACATCCGCTCCTCGACGTCGATCGTCAGGGGGAAGAAGTCGAAGTGGTCCTTGGGGTGCTTGCCGGCCGTGGTGGCCGACAGGAGCATCGTGTCGTCGTCGAGGAACGCCGACACGGCGCCAGCGGCCTGCTGGGCGAGCTGGCCGGTCTCGAAGCGGACCGTGCGGGTGCCGAAGCGACCGTTGTCGATCACGGCTTCGACGGTGTGGATGGAATCCGTCATGGATGTCCCTTCCGTGGGCAGAGCCCACTGGTGAGGACGAGGCACAGGCGGGCGCCGCCGACGCGATGCTCGCGTGCGGTGCGGCCGGGATGGCCCTCCCCCTTCGTGGGGGAATTTCCGGTCTTCGATCGAGGCCCGCGGAACCGGTCGTGAGACCGACGTTCCGAGAACCACTACCGAGGACCGAACGGCTGGCCTGTTCCTCGTCCGTGGATGTGCTGGATGCAGTTGTGGAATTCAGTTGTGGTCGTTCACATGATGGACCGCGGGCGGCCGTCCCGGTGGGACGACCGCCCGTGGCGTGTCAGCGGCGCAGGCCGAGGCGCTCGATGAGGCCGCGGTAGCGCTCGATGTCGGTGTTCTGCACGTAGTTGAGCAGGCGGCGACGCTGACCGACGAGCAGCAGCAGGCCACGACGGCTGTGGTGGTCGTGCTTGTGCTCCTGCAGGTGGCCGGTCAGGTGCGAGATGCGCTGCGTCAGCAGCGCGATCTGGACCTCAGGAGAGCCGGTGTCGCCCTCGTGCGTCGCGTACTGCTCGATGATCTCGGGACGGGACAGCTCGGCCACGGTGGGCGCAGCAGTCTTCTTCGACATTCTTCTCCTGGGGTTCGTAGCGCGGCGCACCCGGGCATGTTCATCGGGGCACTGGAATCCGCGGCCGGTACACGGCGTCTCTCAGACTATCAGCGCAGGCCCCGATGGGTCGAATCCGCCCGTCAGCGCAGGATCTGGCGCGCTCGCTCGACGTCGTCGGCCATCTGCTCGACCAAGGCCTCGAGCGAGTCGAAGGTGTCCATGCCGCGCAGTCGACCCACGAGCTCGACTCGGATGCGGTGTCCGTAGAGGTCCAGACCCGTGCGATCGATGACGTAGGACTCGACGCGCCGCTCGGTCCCCTGGAAGGTCGGGTTGTCGCCGACGGAGATCGCGGCGGCCCAGCGCTCGCCGCCGCCCGGCTCGAGGTCGGTGACCCATGCGGCGTACACGCCGTCGCTCGGGACGGCGACGTCCGAGGGCACGGGGACGTTGGCGGTCGGGTAGCCGAGCTCGCGGCCGCGCTGGTCGCCGCGGACCACCACGCCGGTCACCTCGGCCGGACGTCCGAGCACGGCCGCGGCGCCCGCCACGTCGCCCTCGTCGACCAGGCGCCGGACGAGGCTCGAGGAGTACTCCTCCGAACCACCGGCCAGCTCGACGGCCTCGACCGCGAAGCCGTGCCCCGTGCCGAAGTCGGCCAGACACGCGACGTCGCCGGCCGCCTTGCTGCCGTAGGTGAAGTTCTCGCCCACCACGACGTGCGAGGCCCGGAGGTCGTCGACGAGCACCCGCTGGGCGAACTCGTCCGGCGACCAGGCGGCCATCGCGCGGTCGAAGGCCAGCACGCGCACCTCGTCGGCACCGCCCGCGAGGAGCAGCTCGACCCGGCGCTCGATGCCCGTGAGCAGGCGAGGGGCGCGGTCCGGGGCGAACACCGAGACGGGGTGCGGGTCGAAGGTGACGGCGACGACCTTCTCGCCGGAGGCGTCCGCGACGGCGCGGGCCTGCGCGAGCAACGTCTGGTGCCCGAGGTGCACGCCGTCGAACGTGCCGATCGTGACGACGGTCGCCGAGGTCGACGGGGCCGTGCCCGCACCCTTCACCTCACGCCAGATCGCCACGGCAGAACTGTGCCACACCGAAGGACATGGTCCGGGCCCCCTAGCCCCCGTTGGCGTCCCGGCACACAATGGGGACATGCGGTCGACGAGATGGGTCACGCTCGTGGGACTGGCGGCCGTGGTCGTCCTGTCCCTCGTCATCGCGTCGCGTCTCGTCCTCCCGCCGGTCGGCAGCCCCGACACGTCCGGCTCCGACCACCGCACCACCGCACCGGACGACGTCGCTCCCCCAGTGCCTCAGACCCCAGTGCCCCAGACCCCAGGGCCCCAGACCCCGGTGCCGCAGACCCCGGCGCCTCCCCCGGCGTCGCCGTCGCCCGCGCCCGCGCCCGAGCCGGACCCTGACGCCGGCACCGTGCTGGCCGTCTCCGCGGCACCGGTCGCCGCTCCCGCCGCGCCCAGCAGCGCGACCACGGCTCCGACCGCGAGCTCGACGCCCGCGAGCAGCGGCGGTCAGACCACCGCCCCGTCCTCCGGCGCGTCGTCGGGTCCGCCGGCGTCCGCGATCCCGGAGGACACCCCCGACGACACCTCCGATGGGCAGTACTCCCGCCAGGGATGGCAGCCGGACGGCGACCGCGACCACGACGACTCGCGCGACGGCGACCGCTGCTCGGGCGACCGTGACCGGGACGGCGGCTCCCGTCACGACGGCGGCCACCGCTGACGCGTGGCTCCCCGCCTGCTCGACCGCCTCTCGGTCCGTGCTCGCCTCACCCTCGCGGTGACGGCGTGGACGACGATCGCCCTGACCGTCACCGGGCTGGCGCTCGACCGGGTCGCCGACCACCGCGTCCTGTCCGACGCGACCGACACCACCCAGCGCACCATCACGGCCTTCCGCGACGTGCTCGAGGAGCAGCCGGAGACGGCGGCCACCGACCTGGTCGAGACGTTCGCGCGTGACGCCGTTCTCGGTCCGGACGTGTCGGCCGTCGCGGTGGTCGACGGCGAGGCCACGAGCGGCGCCGGCACACCGGCGGACCGGCTGGTGCTGGCCGAGAGCTCAGCCGCCTCGCTCCCCGACGGCGGCTCGACGATGCTGCGCGAGGGCGGGCAGTCGCTCAGCGTGTCGGTGCTCGAGGTGCGAGGCGAGGCCGGGGCGGCGCACCTCGTGGTGCTCAACGACGTCGACAAGGCGATGGACAGCCTCGACGACCTGATGGTGACGTACGCGCTGATCTGCCTGCTCGTCCTGATCGTCACGGCGTTGTCGGCCTGGTGGACCGCGGGTCGGATCCTCAGCCCGCTCCGTCGTCTCCACCGCACGGCCGCGTCGATCACGGCGGGCGACCTGGACCGACGCGTCACGGTGACGGGCCGCGACGACATGAGCCGCCTCCAGGAGACCGTGAACTCGATGCTCGACCGGCTCGAGGTCGCCTTCGCGACCCAGCGCGACCTGCTCGACGACGTCAGCCACGAGCTGCGCACCCCGCTGACCGTCATGCGCGGCCACCTCGAGACGGCCGAGGGTGCGGACGCCCGGACGGTCGCCGAGATCCACGAGATCGTGGTGGAGGAGATCGAGCGCACGACCCGGCTCGTCGGGGACCTGGGAGTGCTCGCCGATGCGCGTCGCCCCGACTTCGTGCGGCGTCGCCACACGGACCTGGCCGACCTGGTCGAGCGGATCGCCCAGAAGAGCGCCGTCCTCGGCGACCGGTCGTGGTCGCACGAGGTGACCTCCAGCCGGGTCGTCGAGATCGACGCCGAGCGCATCACCCAGGCCGTGCTCCAGCTCGTGGAGAACGCGGTCAGCCACACGGAGCCCGGTGATCCCGTCGCCATCACCGGAGCCGCCGATCACGAGAGCGTGACGATCACGGTGCGGGACGGGGGCACGGGCGTGGACCCCAGCGACCGGGAGCTGATCTTCCGGCGCTTCGGACGCGGGCGGGCCGACCGTTCGGGCGCTCCCGGGCACGGCCTGGGCCTCGCGATCGTGACCGCGATCGTCGAGTCCCACGGTGGCGACCTGGTGCTCCTCGACGCCGAGCCGGGGCGTCCCGGCGCGGCGTTCCGCATCACCCTTCCGGTGGGGGCGTCGTGACGAGCATCCTCGTGATCGAGGACGAGCCCCGGATCGCGTCCTTCCTGACCCGCGGCCTCAGGGCCGCGGGCTTCGTGCCGACCGTCGTGGGCACGGGCGGCGACGCAGTGGCCGACCTGGTCGCGTCGTCACCGGACCTCGTGCTGCTGGACCTGGGCCTGCCCGACGTCGACGGGCACGACCTCCTGGCCCACCTCCGCCAGCACCACCCGGGCGTCCCCGTCGTGGTGCTCACGGCGCGCACGAGCGCGCGCGACACGATCGCCGCCCTGGAGGGCGGCGCCGTCGACTACGTCACCAAGCCGTTCCGGTTCGACGAGCTGGTCGCGCGCATCCGTCTGCGCCTGGGGGCGCGGCCCCAGGACGACGTCGACGACTCCGAGCTGACCCTGGGCGACGTGCACCTCGACCTCGCCGCGCGCATCTGCCGGCGCGCCGGGACGGTCGTGGAGCTGTCGCCTCGGGAGTTCGACCTCGCCGTGGCCTTCGCCCGGCACGCCGGCCGAGCGCTCTCCCGCGACCAGCTGCGGCGTCAGGCGTGGGGCGAGGACGAGTCCGGAGGGTCGAACGTCGTCGACGTCCACGTCGCCTCGTTGCGGCGCAAGCTCGGGGCGGACGTCGTCACGACCGTCCGCGGCATCGGCTACCGCGCCTGAGCAGTCCCGTCGGCAGGGGTGCCGGGCGCTGGGCGGCGAGACACACACCGAGGGCCCGAGACCTGGGGGTAGGTTCTCGGGCCCTCGGGCGCCCCCGGGAGCAGGGGCCGGCCGGTGGGAGGTCCGGCCGTGGTCAGAGGTCAGCCGGCGAGGCTGACACGAACTCGTCGCCTCGTGCTCTGGTGGTCCCATCGTCGCGACCTTCCATGAAGCCCCGATGAAGGTGCCGTGAGAGTGCCCGGGCGTCCCTCGCGTCGCGCATGAGAGGACTCTCATGCGCCCCTCACGAAGGCAGGCACCGTGTGCGGCAGAGTGGGTCCGTGTCGTCCCGGTCCCGCCTGCCCGCCGCCCTGCTGGTGGTGGCTGCGGTGATCGTGGCGGTCGTGGCCTTCCGCCTCGTCACGGCGACGCCGGGCGACCTGGACATCGAGCCGGTGCAGGTGCCGCCGGCGGCCACCACCCCTCCTCCGCCCGACGTGGCACCCGAGCCCGCCCCCGCCCCGCAGCCGGTCGCGCCGGTCCCCCAGCCGGCCGGTGACGACGACGATGACGACGACGGTGGCGGCGATGACGACGGGGACGACGATGACGACTGAGTCGCCGCGAGTCCTGCGCGCGCCGTGGCGGCGAGCCACCGTCCGGACCCGCATCACCGCCGGGGTGGCCGCCCTCACGATCGTCGGTCTCGTGCTGGTGAGTCTCGCCCTGTACGCCGTGGAGTCACGCCGGATCGACCGCACGGTCGAGCGGGCGCTGCTGCAGGAGCTGGAGGAGTTCTCCGGCTTCGCCGAGCGCGCCCCGTCCGCCGGGATCACGGGACCGGACGCCGTCGTCCTGGCGTTCCTCGAGCGCAACGCACCTGACGCCCGGGAGTCCCTCTGGGCGTTCCCCAGTGCCGGGACCCCCCAGTTCACGGGCGACGTCGACGTCGAGCTGCAGGGGTCGGACCGCTTCGCCGGCACGGTGGAGCAGCTGCGCGCGTCCGGCGGGGCCAGCACGATCGACGTCGACGGCACGGAGTACCGCCTCGTGGTGCAACCGGTCACCGACGGATCCTCGACCGCGGCGTTCGTCGTGGTGCAGGACGTGTCAGCAGCCCGCAGCGAGCTGCGCTCCCTCCTCACGACCTACGCCGTCGTCGCGCTGGTCGTGCTCGCCGCGGTCACCGCCGTCGCCGCGGCCCTGGCAGGGCGCCTGCTGCGACCCCTGACCGACCTGCGCGAGACCGCACAGGCCATCACCGGGTCCTCGGTCTCGGCCCAGGACCTGCGGACCCGGCTCGAGGTCGTCGGCCACGACGACGTCGCCGAGCTGCAGCGCACCTTCAACGCGATGCTCGACCGGGTCGAGGAGGCGTTCGCCGCGCAGCGTCGCCTGCTCGACGACGCCGCGCACGAGCTGCGGACCCCGCTCACCGTCATCCGGGGGCACCTCGACGTGCTCGACCCCGACGACCTGGAGGACGTCGCGGCGACGCGAGCCCTGGTCACCGACGAGGTCGACCGCATGGGTCGACTCGTCGGGGACCTGCTGATGCTGGCGCGGTCGGTCCGTCCCGACTTCGTGCGTCGGACGCCCACGGACGCTGCGGCCCTCACGGTCGGGGTGCTCGAGCGGGCGCGCGGCCTGGGCGATCGCGACTGGAGGCTCGACGGAACGGCTGCCGTCCACGCCGACCTCGACGGCCAGCGGCTCACGCAGGCCCTCCTCCAGCTCGCCGACAACGCCCACCGCCACACCTCGGTCGGCGACGTCGTCGCGATCGGCTCCGCGGTCGTCGGCGAGCACCTCGAGCTGTGGGTCCGCGACACCGGCACCGGGATCGACCCGGCCGTCGCCGACGTCCTGTTCGACCGGTTCGCCCGCGCCGGCAGCGACGACGAGGGTTTCGGCCTCGGGCTCTCCATCGTCCAGGCGATCGTCCTCGCCCACGGCGGAACGGTCCGCGTCGACCCGGTGCAGGTCGGGGCCCGACTGACGCTCGTGCTGCCGCTCCAGCCCGGCGTGGCCTTCACAGGCGTCTGACAAGGTAGGGCTCGTGCGCATCCTGATCGTCGAGGACGAGGATCGGATCTCCTCGTTCGTGGCCAAGGGGCTGAAGGCCCACGGGTTCACCCCGACCGTCGTCCGTGACGGCGTCACCGGCCTCGACTACGCCGTGAGCGGCGAGTTCGACCTCGTGGTGCTCGACATCGGTCTCCCCGGGCTGGACGGCTTCACGGTGCTCGAGCGCCTCACCGCCGACCGGCCCGACCTGCCCGTCATCGTGCTGACGGCGCGTGACTCCGTGCAGGACACCGTGGCAGCGCTCGAGGGCGGCGCGGCCGACTACATGGCCAAGCCGTTCCGGTTCGACGAGCTTCTCGCCCGGGTCCGCCTCCGGCTGCGGAGGACCGGGGGCGTCGAGAGCGACGTCATCGAGGTCGGCGACGTCAGCCTGGACCTGCGTCGTCGGGTCGCGACCGTGGGCGGACGCGAGGTCGAGCTCTCGGCTCGCGAGCTCTCGCTCGCCGAGGTGCTCCTGCGCAACCGGGGGCAGGTGCTCTCCCGCGAGCAGCTGCTGTCGCACGTCTGGGGCTACGACTTCGACCCGGGCTCCAACGTCGTCGACGTCTATGTCGGCTACCTCCGCAAGAAGCTGGGCGCCGACCTCGTGCGCACGGTGCGCGGCATCGGCTACCGCATCGACTGACGCTTGCTCGGGGGACGCGGCTGAGGGCCGGGACCTCGCGGTCCCGGCCCTCAGCCCTGCTCGGCGGACGTCAGTCGTCGTCGCCGTCGTCGTCCCCGTCGTCGTCCTGGTCGTCGTCGTAGTGGTCGTCGTCCTGGTCGTCGTCGTAGCGGTCGTCGTCCTGGTCGTCGTCGTAGCGGTCGTCGTCATCGTCGTCGTCCCAGCCGCTGGCGGGGGCGGGCGCCGGAGCGGGGGCCGGAGCGGGTGCCGGGACCGGGGCCGGGGCGGGCACCGGGTTCGGGACCTGCGTGCCGCCGTCGTCGGCGTCGTCGTCGGTGCTCGGTGTCTGCACGACGGGCGAGATCGTGGGCGGCTCGGTGTCGGCCGAAGCCATCGCGATGCCGCCGGCGCCGAGGACGGCGACCGCGGCGAGGGTGCCGAGGCCGGCCTTGAGGATGGTGTCCATGGTGATCTCCTTGATCGGTGGTGGTCGGTGGTTCCACCATCGCGATCAGGGGTGAGGCCTGCGTGAGGCCGACATGAGAGGCCTCTCACGAACGCAGGAGCGCCATCACCACCACGTCACGCCGCTCGTCGCCCACGGGCAACCACGACCTCAGGAGACCCTCGCGCTCGAACCCGACGCGCTCGGCCGCGCGGGCCGAGCCGAGGTTCGCGGGCTCGACGTGGAGCTCCAGTCGGTGCAGGTCGCGAAGGGTCCAGGCCCAGGCGACCGCGGTCGCCAGCGCATCGCTCGCGCACCCCTGTCGCCGTGCCGAGGGCCGCACCCAGTACCCGAGGCTCGCGCGGCCCTGCGCGCGTTCGCGCGGCCACAACCCGATCTGGCCGACACACCGACCGTCCGCGACCTCGATCGCCCAGGACCACCCCTCGCCCGCGCGCGCCCGATCTCGCTGCCGCTGCACGAAGGCGGCCGCGAGCGCCGGGTCCGGCTGGCTCGGCACTGACGTCACGAGCGGGATGTACGGGTCGCTCGAGGCCTCGAGCACCGCATCGACGTCCGACGTGCGGAACGGACGCAGCCCCACCACCGTGCCCTGGAGCACTGGCACGTCGGGCAGTGGACCGTCCACGGCCGGCCTACAGGAGCGGCCGCAGCGGCCGCAGGAGCAGCTCACAGGCCCGCGAGACGATCCAGCGCCGCTCCCACTCGCCGCGGGTCAGCTCGGTGCAGTTGGTGAGGTCGCGCGCGAAGATGTCCTCGAGGTGCGCCGCGAGCGCCGGGTCCACGACCTCGACGTTGATCTCGTAGTTGCCGCTCAGGCTCAGTCGGTCGATGTTGGCCGTGCCGATCGTGCTCCAGCTGCCGTCGATCGTGCAGGTCTTGGCGTGCACCATGTGGTCGCGGTACCGGTGGATGCGCACCCCGGCGCCGAGCAGCCGGCCGTAGAAGCCGCGGGACAACCAGTCCGTCACGACGTGGTTGGAGATCTCGGGAACGATGATGTCGACCGCGACCCCGCGGTCCCGCGCCTGCAGGAGCGCCTCGAGGATGTCGTGGTCGGGGATGAAGTAGGCCGCCGTGATGTGGATGTGCCGCGTGGCCCGGTCGATCGCCTCGAGGTACATGTTCCGGATCGGGAAGACCAGCTGGCGGGGCACGTTGCGGTGGATGCGCACCCGCGGGTCCCAGTCGTCGGAGCCGGTCCCCATGATCGGCGCCTCCGGGCGCAGCATGTTCCAGAAGTCGATGAACGCGTTCGCGAGGTCCCACACCGCCGAGCCCGTCACCCGCAGGTGCGTGTCGCGCCACTCCGTCGCGTAGAGGGAGCCGATGTTGTACCCACCGACGAAGCCCACGGTCTCGTCGACCACGAGGATCTTGCGGTGGTCACGACCCCAGCGGCGCGGGCTGAGCGGCTTCAGGCCCGCCGTGTAGACCGGGTAGCGCACCACCTGGATCGCCGGACCGAAGTCGAAGAAGCGGCGAGGGACGACGAGGTTCGCGAACGAGTCGAACACGACGAACACCTCGACGCCGCGAGCGGCAGCCGCCTGCAGGACGGACTTGAAACGCTGGCCCTCCGCGTCGCCCTTGACGATGAACGACTCGAAGAAGACCCGGTGCTCGGCCGCCTCGATCGCCGCGACCATGTCCTCGAACAGGTGGTCGCCGTACGTGTAGACGGTGGCGTCACCCCGAGGCGTGCGGATGGTCGCCGGGGGCGTGATCGGGAACCCGTGCGCGCGCTTGCCACGCAGCACCTTGCGGACCTTGGTCGTGCTCATGATGCCGGCGACGACGGCGACCACCGAGAGGAACCACGTCCTGGCGACCTCCCAGGCGACCCGACGGGGAGACGGCATCCTCGACCACATGTCCGTCACCCTAGTGCGTGCCCGCAGGCGTCAGACGAAGACCGCGACCGGCCTCGCGGTGCCGCCGCGCTGCTCGTAGAGCGCGAGGAAGCGGCCGGTCGGGTCGAAGACCGCGACCGTGCCCGGAGCCCCGAGGTCGATGCCCGTGAGCGTGCGACCGAACATCACGTCGGCGGCCTCGGCCTCGGAGAGGTCGTAGGAGTCGAACGCGATGCGGGTGGCGTCGTCGAGACTGATGACGCGCCACTGCTCGGCCAGCTCGTCGATCGTCGCCGCATGGTCGAGGGTGAACGGGCCGACCCGGGTGCGACGGAGCATCGTCAGGTGTCCACCGACGCCGAGAGCGGCGCCGAGGTCGCGCGCGAGCGCCCGCACGTAGGTGCCGCTGGTGCAGGCGACGTGCACGTCGACGTCGACGACCTCGCCCTCGACGCGCAGGTCGGTGATCGAGAGGTCGTCGACCGTGACCTCACGGGACTCCAGCGCGACCTGCTCCCCCGCCCGCACGCGGGCGTAGGACCGCTGGCCGTCGACCTTGATCGCCGAGACCGCCGACGGGACCTGCTGGATCGTGCCCCGCAACGGCACCATCGCCGCCTCGACCTGCTCACGCGTGACGTGGCCCGCCGCGACGTCCTCGAGCACCTCGCCCTCGGCGTCGTCGGTGACGGTCGAGCGACCCAGACGGATGGTCGCGACGTACTCCTTGTCGGTCAGCTGCAGCTGACCGAGCAGGCGCGTCGCACGACCGATGCCGAGCAGGAGCACGCCCGTCGCCATCGGGTCGAGCGTGCCCGCGTGCCCCACCTTGCGGGTGCCGGCGAGCTTGCGGCCACGACCGACGACGTCGTGGGAGGTCCAGCCGGAGGGCTTGTCGACCACGACGAGCCCCGGCACGGCCTCCTCGGACGTCGAGGGGTTGCTCACTGCTGGGCGTCGTCGTCGGACGCGTCGTCGGCCTCGTCGGCCGGGCGCTTGTACGGGTCGGCGTCGCCGGCGTACTGGGCACCCTCGGCCCGCGACGCGACCTCGGCATCGGAGCTGCGTGCCTTCGCGAGGAGCTCGTCGATGTGGCGGGCCGAGTCCGGCACCGCGTCGAGGAAGAACTCCAGGCTGGGGGCCAGACGCAGACCGAGCCGCTTCGCGACCTCGGAGCGCAGCATGCCGGTGGCGCTGCGCAGGGCGGCGCCGCTGCCCTCGATGGCCTCGGCGTCACCGAGCACGGTGTAGAAGACCGAGGCGTGCTGGTGGTCGCCCGTGACCCGGACGTCCGTGATCGTCACGAACCCCAGGCGCGGGTCCTTGACCCGACGCTCGAGCAGCTCGGCCACGATGACCTTGATGCGGTCGGCGATCTGGTGCTGGCGTGCTCCGGCCATGATGTGCCTCTTTCTGGTTCGTCAGCCACGCTGGCTGAGGTGCGACGACGAAGGAGGAGCCTCGAAGCCTGCCCGGATGGACAGGCTTCGAGGCTCGGCCGCGAACGGCCTCACACCGTCGCCGACGTGGGCGCGGATCAGGCGCGCGGCTTCTCGCGGAGCTCGAACGCCTCCACGACGTCACCGGTCTTGATGTCGCCGTAGCCCTTGATGACGAGGCCGCACTCGAAGCCCTCGCGGACCTCGCTGGCGTCGTCCTTCTCGCGCTTGAGGCTCGACAGGTCCAGGTTGTCGGCGACGACGGTGCCGTCACGCAGCAGTCGGACCTTGGCGTTGCGCTTGATCGTGCCGCTCGTGACCATGCAACCGGCGATGTTGCCGATCTTGGAGGAGCGGAAGATCTCGCGGATCTCGGCCGTGCCGAGCTGGAACTCCTCGAACTCCGGCTTGAGCATGCCCTTGAGCGCGGACTCGATCTCCTCGATCGCCTGGTAGATGACCGAGTAGTACTTGATCTCGACACCCTCCCGATCGGCGAGCTCGGTGGCCTTGCCCTGCGGACGGACGTTGAAGCCGATGATCACGGCGTTCGACGCGGCAGCGAGGTTGACGTCGGTCTCGGTGATGGCACCGACACCGCGGTCGATGACGCGCAGCGCCACCTCCTCGCCGATGTCGATGTTCGCCAGCGAGTCCTCCAGCGCCTCGACCGAGCCCGAGCCGTCACCCTTGAGGATCAGCAGCAGCTCGTCGGTCTCGCCCTTCTCCATCGAGGACATGAAGTCCTCGAGGGTCCGGCGACCGGTGCGCTTCGCGAGCAGCGCGTTGCGCTCGCGCGCCTCACGCTTCTCGGCGATCTGCCGCGCGATCCGGTCGTCGGTGACGACCATGAAGTTGTCACCGGCGCCGGGCACCGACGTCAGACCGAGCACGAGGGCCGGACGCGAGGGCGTGGCCTCGTCGATCGGGTCGCCGAACTCGTCGAGCATCGCGCGGACACGACCGAAGGCCGAGCCGGCCACCAGGGTGTCGCCGACGCGCAGCGTGCCGCGCTGGACGAGCACCGTGGCCACCGGGCCACGACCACGGTCGAGGTGCGCCTCGATCGCGAGGCCCTCGGCGTTCTGGTCGGGGTTGGCCCGCAGGTCCAGCGACGCGTCGGCGGTCAGCACGACCGCCGCCGTGAGGTCCTCCAGACCGGTGCCCGCCTTGGCCGAGACGTCGACGAACATCGTGTCGCCGCCGTACTCCTCGGGCACGAGACCGTACTCGGTGAGCTGGCCACGCGCCTTCGACGGATCCGCGTCGGGCTTGTCGATCTTGTTCACCGCCACGACGATCGGCACACCGGCGGCCTTGGCGTGGTTGAGCGCCTCGACCGTCTGCGGCATGACGCCGTCGTCGGCCGCGACCACGAGGATCGCGATGTCGGTCGCCTGCGCACCACGGGCTCGCATGGCGGTGAACGCCTCGTGACCCGGGGTGTCGATCAGGGTGATGGCGCGCTCGACGCCGTCGAGCTCCGTGGTGACCTGGTAGGCGCCGATGGACTGCGTGATGCCACCGGCCTCCTTCGCGACCACGTTGGAGTTGCGCAGCGCGTCGAGGAGCTTCGTCTTGCCGTGGTCGACGTGACCCATGACGGTGACGACCGGAGGACGGGCCTCCAGGTTGCTGTCGTCGCCCTCGTCCTCGCCGAACTCCAGCGAGAAGGACTCGAGCAGCTCGCGGTCCTCGTCCTCGGGCGAGACGATCTGGACGTCGTAGTCCAGCTCGGTGCCGAGGAGCTGCAGCGTCTCGTCGTTGACCGACTGCGTCGCGGTGACCATCTCGCCCATGTGGAACAGGACCTGGACGAGCGATGCCGCGTCGACGCCGACCTTGTCGGCGAAGTCGGTCAGCGAGGCGCCACGCGCCAGGCGGACGATCTCGCCGCCGCCCTTGCGGACACGCACGCCACCGATCGCCGGCGCCTGCATCTGGTCGAATTCCTGACGCTTCGCGCGCTTGCTCTTGCGACCACGACGGACCGGACCACCGGCGCGACCGAAGGCACCCTGGGTGCCACCACGGCCGGCGCGACCCGGACCTCCGGGACCGCCACCGGGACGACCGCCGAAGCCACCGGGGGCTCCGCCGCCACCGCCGGGACGACCGGCGAAGCCGCCGCCGCCACCGCCACCGGGACGGCCTGCGCCGCCACCGGCACCGCCGGGACGACCACCGGGGCCGCCGGTACGTCCACCGGGACCGGGGCGACCGCCGCCGGGTCCGGGGCGTGCCGGGGTCAGACCGGACTGCTTGGGCATCATCGCCGGGTTAGGGCGAGGCATGCCGGGACGAGGCGCGGCGCCACCCTCACGCGCGGCCGGGGGCCGCGGCGGGCGGTCCTGCGCCATGCCCTGCTTGGACGAGAACGGGTTGTTGCCCGGTCGCGCCGTCGGACGGGGGCCACCGGGACGCGGGGTCGCTCCCGCGGGGCCGCCTGCCGGAGCGGCCGGGGGCCGGGGTCCGGGACGCGGGCCGGGGGTGGGCGACGCCGACGTGTCGGCCGCAGCGGCAGGAGCCTCGGCGGCCGGCTCGGCCACGGGCTCGGGGGCCGGCTGGGCCGCCTCCGGCTCGGGGGTCGGCTCGGGCGTGCGCGCCGGACCCGGACGGGGTCCGGACGGACGCGGCGTCGCGGGTGCCTCGGCAGCCGGGGCCGGCGTGGTCGCGACGGGCTCGGTGGGCACGGTCGCCTGGCCTGCTCCGGACTCCACCGTCTCGGTGGGGGCCGCGGCGGGCTCGGTCTTCGGCGCGGAGGCCTTCTTCTTGCTGCCCTGGGCGCGCAGCGAGTCGCCGTGCTCCTCCTTCAGGCGGCGCACGACGGGGGCCTCGACGCTCGAGGACGCCGACTTCACGTACTCACCCATGTCCTTCAACGTGGACAGGATGATCTTGCTCTCGACTCCGAGCTCACGTGCGAGCTCGTGGACTCTGACAGCCACTGTTCTCCTTCATGGGGCCTGACCGGCCCCCGAAGGGCAGATCAGACCAGGTTGACGTGCAAATTCATCGGAACGAACTCATCGAGTGCTCATGAGCAGAGTGCTCCGCTTCCGGTCGGGGGGCTGGGCCCCTCTTGGTCAGGTTCTGGTGGTCCCGGTGCCGGTTTCTGGGCCTGCCAGGTCGTCGATCAGGCGGAGGTCGAGCTGCCCCTTCACGCGGAGGGCCCGCCCGAACGCCTTGCGACGCCGTGCCAGGTCCAGACACCTGGGATCAGGGTGCAGATGCGCCCCGCGTCCCGGCATCGACCGCCGCGGATCAGGCGTGACCACCGTGGTGGCGTCGGCCCGGACCGCGACGATGCGGACCAGTGCGGTCTGGGGCGCCCGCTCTCGACAACCGATGCACGTGCGCCAGACCGCTCTCGAGTCTACCTCGTCCGCGGTCGGGCTCACTCCACTGGTGCCGTGTCCGAACGGATGTCGATGCGCCAGCCCGTCAGCTTGGCGGCCAGGCGGGCGTTCTGGCCCTCCTTGCCGATCGCGAGCGAGAGCTGGAAGTCGGGCACGACCACCCGGGCGGCGCGGGCCGACTCGTCGACGACGGTGACGCTCGTGACGCGCGACGGGGACAGGGCGTAGCCGATGAACTCCGCCGGGTCCTCGGAGTGGTCGACGATGTCGATCTTCTCGCCGTGCAGCTCGTGCATCACGTTGCGCACGCGCGAGCCCATCGGGCCGATGCAGGCGCCCTTGGCGTTGACCCCGGGGATGGCCGCCCGCACCGCGATCTTGGTCCGGTGGCCGGCCTCGCGGGCGATCGCCATGATCTCGACCGATCCGTCGGCGATCTCCGGCACCTCGAGCGCGAACAGCAGCCGCACGAGGTTCGGGTGGGTGCGCGAGACCTTGACCTTGGGGCCGCGGGTGCCCTTCTCGACGTCGTAGACGTACGCCTTGATGCGCTCGCCGTGGGCGTACTTCTCGTCGGCGACCCGCTCGGTGGCGGGCAGCAGGGCCTCGACCCGGCCGAGGTCGATCAGGACGTCGCCGGGCACACGTCCCTGCTGGATGATCCCCGACACGATGTCGCCGACCTTGCCCGAGAACTCGCCGAACGTGCGGTCGTCCTCGGCCTCGCGCAGGCGCTGCATGATGACCTGGCGCGCGATCGACGCGGCTGTGCGACCGAAGTCGTCGGGCGTGTGGTCGAACTCCTCGCTGAACCGCGGCGCGGGCGGGGCCGCGGGCTCGCCGGCGGAGTCGGAGTCGGGATCGGCCGGCTCGGCCGGGGGCGTCTCGAGGCGCTCGCGCGCCATGACGGCGACGTGGCCCGTCCGTCGGTCGAGGACGACCCTCGACTGCGGCAGTGCACCGGGCACCTTGTGGTAGGCCGAGAGCAGGGCCTGCTCGATCGCGTCCACGACGACGTCGAAGGAGATGTCCTTCTCGCGCTCGAGGGCGCGCAGGGCTGTCATGTCGATGTCCATCTCAGCCGTCCTTTCGGTTCAGCTCGACCTGCACCACGGCGGTGCGGATCTCGGAGTAGTGCACCTGGCGGTCCACCTGGGCGACCGTCACGGTCGCGGCGTCGTCGTCGGCCTCACGGATGCGTCCGGTGAACCGGTCGCCGTCGATGGGCGTGATCGCGACGAGGCGGCCACGGTTGCGCTGCCAGTGACGCGGCAGCGTGAGCGGTCGATCGGTTCCGCGCGAGGTGATCTCGAGCGTGTACGCCCCGGAGCCGACGGCCTTCTGGGCGGCGGGGTCCTCGTCGAGCGCGAGCGAGATCTCGCGGGTCAGCGGGCCGAGCGCGTCCAGGTCCACGCCACCCTCGGCGTCGACCACGATCCGCAGCATGCGGCGCTGGCCGCCGCCCAGCGTCACGTCGTCGAGATCGAGGCCGTGAGCCCCGACCACGTCGCGCACGACATCGGTGATCCGGTCGTCCATCGCGTCTTCTCCTCGCCCAGATGGGTCACGGGGTGGTCGCGGTGCCGAGATCCGATTGTGGGGTTCGATTGTCGGCACCTGCGAGCAGGTGTCTCGACCACCCTACCGTTTCCCGGTCGGCTAACCTGCCACCGTGACGCGCCGACGAACCCTGCTGCTGGGCGGTGCCGCGGCGGTCGGTGTCGTCGCGGTCGGTGGCGTCGCCGCGACCGGACGACTGGACGACGTGGCCCGCGAGCTGGGTCTCGACCCGGTGCCCCAACCCGCCGAGGGTGACACCGCCCTGCTGTCGGAGGCCGCCGAGGACCAGGCTCGACTCGTCGCGGTCGTCGGCTCCCTCTCCGCCACGCTCGTGCCCCTGCTGGAGGAGCACCTGGACGCGCTCGGCGGCGCGGCGACCTCCACGGTGGCTCCGGCGCCGGACCTGGCCAGCGCGCGCGCCACGCTCGCCGCGGCCGCGAGCGTGCGCCGCGACCAGTCCGAGGCGGCGGTGTCGCCCGACCTGGCCCGCACACTCGGCTCGATCGCCGCCGCGCTGTCGCTCATGGGTTCGGGAGTCGTCGCGTGACCGGCCAGCTCGAGCAGGTGCTCGCCCTGGAGCACGAGGCGGTGTGGACGTACGGACTCATCGGTGGCGGGTTCGCCCCGCTGCGCGACCAGGCCGAGGCCTCGTTCGCGGCGCACCGCACCGAGCGCGACCGTCTGCTGGCGGTCGTGGAGGACGCGCTTCCGCCGCAGGTCGCCTACGCGCCGGCGACGATCGCCGACGAGGCTGCCGCGCGCCTGCGCGCCCAGGACGTGGAGGCCCGCCTCGCGGCCGCCTGGAGCGCCGTCATCGGCTCCACGACCGGGTCGGACCGCACCGAGGCGATCGACCAGCTCGTGGTGGCCGAGGCGGCGCGCCTGGCCTGGGGTGGCTCCCCCGCCGCCTTCCCCGGCCTCGACTGACGGGCTCAGAAGGCCAGCGGGTCGACCTGCACCCGCACCGGCGTGGCCTTGGCGGCGCTGCGCTCGGCACTGACCTGGCGCAGCGCATCCGAGAGAGCCGGACCCTCGGACCGCGGGGCACGCAGCACCAGGCGGACGACCGAGGGGTCGCGGGGATCGGCGGGCACCGGACCGAGCACCTCGGTGTGCGGGGTCCAGGTGCGGTCGGCGAGCGGACCGAGCACGTCAGGCGAGGCCTCGAGGGTCGCGAGACGTCCGAACGGAGGCAGGTGGGTCTCACGACGCTGCTCGAGCTCGCGACGGGCCAGACCCACCGGGTCGGCGCGCACGAGCGCCTGCAGGGCGCCCGGGTCGCCGACCGCGATCGCCCGCCCGCCGGGTGCCGCGAGCGCGAGGGCGTTGAACCACCGACGGTGGGCCTCCTCGACCACGCGCACGTCGTCGCGACCGAGGGCTAGCCAGGTGTCCATCAGCACCACGACGTCGTACCCGCCGGCCACGTGCGGCTCCGCGCCCGGCGTCGCCAGGACGATGCGGCGGCCGGGCTCGACGTCGGCCAGGACGGTCTCGCCACCGGACGTGACGACCTCGTGGTCGGGAAAGGCCCGCGTGTACTCCTCGGCCGTGCGCAGCTGACCGACGACGGGCGCCCGCAGACGCCGAGAGCCACAGTGCGGGCACGACCAGTCGGGCGCCGGCGTGGCGCACCACCGGCAGACGAGCTGGGCCTTCGACGCGAGCTGGGCGAGCGGCCCTGCACACGCCGAGCACCGCGCGGGCTCCCGACAGCCCTGGCACGAGAGCGAGGCCCGATAGCCACGCCGGGGCACCTGCACCAGGACCGGCCCCTCGGCCTCGCGGATCGCCCCGAAGACCTCTGACGGCAGTCGCGCCGGGGCGGACCCGTGGGTCGAGCCGTCGGTGACGACCGGTCGGGTCCAGGCGGAGCGCCGCACCGCGTCGTCGATCTCGAGCTCGACGCACCAGCCGGAGTCGACCAGCGCCTGCGCCTCGGCGCTGCGGGCGTGGGCGGCGAGCAGGACGCCGGCGTCCTGCTCGTGCGCGCGGGTGAGCAGGACCTCGCGGGTGTGCGCGTACGGTGCGCGAGGCTCGGCGAAGAGGTCGTCGCCGTCGTCCCACGTCGCGACGAGGCCGAGGTGGTGCACCGGAGCCCAGGCGGCGGCCCGGGTGCCGAGCACGACCTGCACGTCACCGCGCCGGGCGCCGAGGAACGCGCGGTACCGCGGCGAAGGGCCCTGCCCGGCCGCGAGGACGACGTGGCGGCCCGGCCCCAGGACCTCGGTGAACGTCGCGTCCCACCGGGCGAGGTCGGCGGCGTCGGGCACGCACACGATCGATCCGCGTCCCGCGTGCAGCGTGGCCAGGACGGCCTGGGCGACCACGTGCGCGGGATCCTCCGTCGGCAGCACGCTACGCACGGCGCGCGCCGGACGGCCGTCGCGGAGTGCACCGAGGTAGGACGCGGCACCGGGCACGACGGCCCATCGGCCGGCGTCGACCTGCGGGAGGTCGTCGGTCGGCGGTACCGGCCGGCTCGCGGCCTCCGCGCGGGCGTGACGGGGCGGGATCGCGAGTCGCAGGACGTCGCCGACGGTGCCCGCCCAGCGGTCGACGACCGATCGCGCGAGGCCGAGGACCTCGGGGGCGAGGACGGGCTCGGACGAGAGGACCTTGGCGAGCGGTGCGAGCACTCCCTCGTGGTCGGACGCCGCGACGCGCTCGAGCAGGTAGCCGTCGGTCTGACGACCGGCGAAGCGGACCTTGACCCGGCATCCGGGCACGGCGGTCTCGTGCAGCGTGGCGGGCACCAGGTAGTCGAAGGGGCGGTCGAGGTGGGCCAGGCCGGTGTCGACCTGCACCCGCGCGACCGAGAGCTCGGGCGCGGGCTCCGGCGGTGCCTTCCGCGCATCGGCGACGGGCTTTGGCGCGGGAGCGGCCACGGAGTCCGGCAGCACCCCCAGATCCAGCTGCCCGTCGTCAGTCACCCGGCTGTTCTACCAGCCCCCACCGACCTGACCGCTCGCGAGAGACTTTGTTGGTGCACAGGAGAGACTTCTGTTCCTCGTGTGCACCAACAAGGTCTCTCGCGAGGGGTAACAAAGTCTCTCGCGAGGGGTACGGATGCGAACGGCCCCCGTCCCACGAGGGGACGGGGGCCGTTGCGTGCGGCAGGTCAGGCGCCGGCGGCCTTGCGGAGCGCGTCCGCGCGGTCCGTGTTCTCCCACGGCAGGCCCGGACGGCCGAAGTGGCCGTACGCGGCGGTCTGCGCGTAGATCGGACGCAGGAGGTCGAGGTCGCGCACGATCGCGCCGGGACGCAGGTCGAAGACCTCGAGCACGGCGGCGCGGATCGTCTCCACCGGGACCGTCTCGGTGCCGTAGGTGTCGACGTAGAAGCCGACCGGCTTGGACACGCCGATCGCGTAGGCGACCTGCACCTCGACCTTGGTGGCCAGGCCGGACGCGACGACGTTCTTGGCGACCCAGCGCATGGCGTAGGCGGCCGAGCGGTCGACCTTCGACGGATCCTTGCCCGAGAACGCGCCGCCGCCGTGGCGGGCGTAGCCGCCGTAGGTGTCGACGATGATCTTGCGGCCGGTCAGGCCCACGTCGCCCATCGGGCCACCGATGACGAAGCGCCCGGTGGGGTTGATGTGCAGCTTGTAGTCGCTGGAGTCGATGTCGTACTGCGCCAGGACCGTGTCGATGACGTGCTTCTTGATGTCGTTCGGGAGCTGGTTCTCCAGGTCGACGCCGTCCTCGTGCTGGGTCGAGACCACGACGGCCTCGACGCGGACCGGCTTGTCGTCGTCGTCGTACTCGATGGTGACCTGGGTCTTGCCGTCAGGACGCAGGTACGGCAGCGTGCCGTCCTTGCGGACCGCCGTGAGCTGCTCGGCCAGACGGTGCGCGATCGTGATCGGCAGCGGCATCAGCTCGGGGGTCTCGTCGACCGCGAAGCCGAACATCAGGCCCTGGTCGCCGGCGCCCTGCAGGTCGAGCGGGTCGGTGGCACCGCCGACGCGGCCCTCCTCGGCGGTGTCGACGCCCTGCGCGATGTCGGGCGACTGCGCGTCGAGCGTGATCTGCACACCGCAGGTCTCGCCGTCGAAGCCCTTGACGGAGGAGTCGTAGCCGATCTCGAGGACGCGGTCACGCGCGATGCGCGCGATGTCGGCGTAGGCCTCGGTCGTGACCTCGCCACCCACCACGATCAGGCCCGTGGTGATGAAGGTCTCGGCAGCGACGCGGCTCTTCGGGTCCTGCGCCAGCAGGGCGTCGAGGACGCTGTCGCTGATCTGGTCGGCGATCTTGTCCGGGTGACCCTCGGTCACGGACTCGGACGTGAAAAGTCGGCTCACAATGCTCCTGATCTGGTTGAGGCACGGCATGTGTGGGGGCGCACCCCGTGGCACGAGGCGCTCGCGTACGACGCCGAGGCCTCGCACAGTCTAGACAACGTCTCATGTGACGGTGCGTTATCCCATCACCTGGGACGAGGTGTCCCTCACGTGAGACGCCCGTGCGGCCGTCCCAGGCGGGGCGTCACGAGGACAGCTGCTGCGCGACCTCGTGCCAGATCTCGTGGGCAAGTGCCGACTTGTGCCCGAACGGCACGGGGCGCGAGCTGCCGTCGGCCGACAGGATGACCGCCTCGCTGTCGGCTTGCCCGAACACCTTGCCCCCACTGACGTCGTTGACGACGAGCAGGTCGCAGCCCTTGCGGGCCAGCTTGGCGCGGGCGTGGTCGATGACGCTGCCGTTGGCGTCGCCGGTCTCGGCGGCGAAGCCGACCACGACGGGACTGCTCGCCGCGGCACGCTGCTGGACCACCTCGACCAGGACGTCGGGGTTCTCGACCAGCTCGATCGTGGGCGCCTGGCCGTCGGGGCGCTTCTTGATCTTGGCGTCGGCGAACGACGTGGGCCGGAAGTCGGCGGGCGCCGCCGCCATGACGACCGCGTCGGCCGACGCGGCGTGCTTCAGCGTGGCCTGGCGGAGGTCCTCGGTCGAGACGACCTCGACGAGCTCGACACCGGCCGGCGGCGGCACGGACAGGTTCGCGGCCACGAGCGTGACCGACGCCCCTCGGGCGACCGCGGCCTCGGCGAGCGCGACGCCCTGGAGGCCGGACGAACGGTTGCCCAGGAAGCGGACGGGGTCGAGGTACTCGCGCGTGCCTCCGGCCGTGACGACCACGTGGCGCCCCGTGAGGTCACGTGGATGCCCGGCCAGCAGCGCGACAGCGGCGGCGTAGATCTGCTCAGGCTCGGGGAGACGCCCGGCGCCCGTGTCGGCGCCCGTCAGACGCCCGACGGCCGGGTCCAGGACGACCACGCCGCGGCTGCGCAAGGTGGCGACGTTCGCCTGCGTCGCGGCGTGCTCCCACATCTCGGTGTGCATCGCCGGCGCGACCAGCACGGGACACCGTGCGGTCAGGAGGGTGTTGGTGAGGAGGTCGTCGGCCATGCCGGCCGCGGCCTTCGCCACGGTGTTGGCCGTGGCGGGCGCGACGACGACCAGGTCGGCGTGCTGGCCGAGGCGCACGTGCGGCACCTCGTGGACGTTCTCGAACACGCCCGTCTGGACGGGGCGGCCCGAGAGGGCCTCCCACGTCGCCCGGCCCACGAACTCGAGGGCGGGCTCGGTCGGCACGACGGTGACGCCGTGACCGTGCTCGGTGAACAGCCGTACGAGGAGCGCCGCCTTGTACGCGGCGACTCCCCCGCTCACGCCGAGGACGATCTCGCTCATCGCGTCACCTTCGTGCGGAGTGGATCAGGCCTTGGGCTTGGCGGCCGCGTCGACGGCCTCGGGGTCGATGTCCTCGACCGTCAGCAGGTCCGCGTTGATCTCGCGCATCGCGATCGACAGCGGCTTCTCCTGCACGTGCGTGTCGACCAGCGGGCCGACGTACTCCAGCAGGCCCTCGCCGAGCTGCGCGTAGTACGCGTTGATCTGACGGGCGCGCTTGGCGCTGTAGAGCACCAGCTTGTACTTCGAGTCGGTCTTCTCGAGCAGGTCGTCGATGGGCGGGTTGGTGATGCCGTGGGCGACGGAACGCGTGGTGGACACAAGGACCTCACAGTGGTCGGAGTCGGGGTGCAGGTGCTGGGTGCACCTGCCGGGCGCAGGTCGACCTGCAGAACGGGGTCAGCCCGCGTCAGGGGCCGATCGGAGCAACTCTACCAACTCTTCGCACGCCGACTCGACATCGGTGTTCACGATCGTCACGTCGAACTCCCCCTCGGCGGCCAGCTCCTCGCGCGCGGTCTCGAGCCGACGGGCGCGCTCCTCGGGCGACTCGGTGCCGCGGCCGACGAGCCGGCGCTCCAGCTCCTCGAACGACGGAGGGGCCAGGAAGACCAGCAGGGCGTCGGGCATGGCCGCGCGCACCTGGCGCGCACCCTGGAGGTCGATCTCGAGGAGGGCGGGGGAACCGGTGCGCAGCTGGGCCTCGACGGCGGCCCGCGGAGTGCCGTACCGGGCTGCCTTGTGCACCACGGCCCACTCCAGCAGGCCGCCGGTCTCGACGAGCCGGTCGAACTCGGCGTCGTCGAGGAAGTGGTAGTGCTCCCCGTCGACCTCACCGGGCCGTGGGGCACGGGTCGTGGCCGAGACCGAGACCCAGATGTCGGGGTGGTCGCGACGCACACAGGTCGTGACGGTGCCCTTGCCGACCGCGGTGGGTCCGGCGAGCACGACGAGACGGGAGGAAGCGGCAGGTGCGGCTTCAGTCACGGTGCCCGAACTCGCGCAGCAGCGCCTGGATCTGGTTCGCACCCAGACCACGGAGGCGGCGGCTGTCGGCGATGCCGATGCGCCGCATGATCTCCTGCGCCTTGACCTTGCCGACACCCGGCATCGACTGCAGCAGGTCGACGACCCGCAGCTTCGCCACGACCTCGTTGGCCCGCGCCTCCGCGATGACGTCGGCGATCGAGGCACCCGACGTCTTGAGTCGGTGCTTGATCTCGGCCCGGAGCTGGCGCGCGGCGGCGGCCTTCTCCAGCGCAGCCTGTCGCTGCTCGGCGGTCAACTTCGGAAGAGCCACGCTGTCACCTCGTCTAGGTCCGTCGGTGGCGACGATCCTACTGTCACCGACCGGTGCGCTCTACGCACCGGGAGTCTTCAACGTGATGTCGCAGTCGTCGGTCACGTCGTCCGCGATCGCGCGCCGCTGGGTGGCCGTGTCGTTGAACGCCTGGTAGGCGTTGCGCAGCTCCGTGGTGTCGCCCTCGGACAGGTCGACGACGTCGCCGTGGGTGAGCTCCTCGACGGGCACGCCGGCCACCGACTCGGCGGCCAGCAGGGCCTCGACGGACTCCGCGACCGCGGCGTAGTCGTCCTGCACGTGGGTGGGAGCCTGCTTCTCGATCGCGCGCAGGGCCTCCCCCAGCGCCGTGAGCGACGCCGTCGTCATCGCGACGTCGTCGAGGGCGCCCCGCTGCTCCTCCACGGTCGTGCAGTAGGCGCTGGTGCCGCAGGACGTCAGCAGGGTCGCCGTGGCCACGACGGCCACGCAGGAGGACAGACGGGAGGCGACGCGCACGCTCACGAGGATACGAGCTGAGCGTTGACCTTCCGGGCCGACGCGCGGAGGGCCTCGGGATCGGGCCCGGCCCGCAGCACGCCGCGCGAGGAGGACGGCAGCACCTGGTCCCACACGGCTCCGAAGAGTCGGTGCAGGTCCTCGACCGTGCCCCCCTGCGCGCCGAAGCCGGGCACCAGCAGAGGTCCGTCGATGGCCAGGTCCTCGGTCGTCTCGCCGATCGTCGCGCCGACGACCGCGCCGAAGGACCCCAGGGGTGCGGTGTCGGCGTTGAGGGCCGCCAGCTGCGCCAGCACCGAGCCGGCGACCGTGCGGCCGTCGGCCGCAGCCGCGTGCTGGAACTCCGGTCCCTCCGGGTTGGAGGTCAGGGCCAGCACGAACACGCCGGCGTCGTTGCGCTCGGCCTCGGCGAAGAACGGCTCGAGCGAGCCGAACCCGAGGAACGGGCTCACCGTGACCGCGTCGGCGGCCATCGGCGCGTCGTCGTCGAGGTAGGCCGCGGCGTACGCGGCCGCGGTGCTGCCGATGTCGCCACGCTTGACGTCCAGCACCGTGAGGGTGCCGGTGTGCCGGAACGCCTGCAGCAGCCACTCCAGCACCGCCACGCCCCGCGAGCCGAAGCGCTCGAAGAACGCCGACTGCGGCTTGACGAGGCCGACCTGTCCGGCGAACGCCTCCACGCACACCTCCGCGAAGCGCTCCAGCCCCTCGACCGAGTCACCGACGCCCCACTCCTCGAGCAGCGAGGCGTGGGGGTCGATGCCGACACACAGTGGCCCGTAGGCCTGCCGCGCCGCCTGCAGCCGTCGACCAAAGCTCATGCGTGGGCTCCGGCGTCGATCGCCTGCCTCGACTCCCCCACGGCCGCCCAGTCCTGCAGCGAGCGGACCTCGAGACCGCCGTCGATCAGCGCCTCGATGCCCTGCACCGCGGCAGCCAGACCCTGCACCGTCGTGATGCACGGGATGCCCTCGGCGATCGCCGCCGTGCGGATCTCGTTGCCGTCGATGCGGGCGTTGGCGCCCGACGAGACGCCGTGCGGCGTGTTGATGATCAGCTGCACGTCCTGGGCGTGGATCTTCTCGACGATCGTCGAGCGGGTCTCGCCCGCGAGCGGCTCCTCGGCGAGCTTACGCACCTCCGAGGTCTGCACGCCGTGACGACGCAGCACCTGGGCGGTGCCCTTCGTCGCGAGGATCTCGAAGCCCAGGTCGGCGAGACGCTTGACCGGGAAGATCACGTTGCGCTTGTCGCGGTTCGCGACCGACACGAACACCTTGCCGGACGTCGGCAGACCGTTCTGCGCTCCCGCCTGGCTCTTGGCGAACGCGGGACCGAAGCCGGCGTCGAAGCCCATGACCTCACCCGTGGACCGCATCTCCGGACCGAGCACCGTGTCGACGTAGGTGCCGTCGTAGGTGCGGAACCGGTTGAACGGCATCACCGCCTCCTTGACCGCGATCGGCGAGTCCTCGTGGATGATGCCGCCGTCGCCCGTGGCCGGCAGGACGCCGGCGGCCCGCAGCTCGGCGATCGACTCGCCGAGCATGAGGCGCGACGCCGCCTTGGCGAGCGGCGTGTTGGTGGCCTTCGAGACGAACGGCACGGTCCGCGACGCCCGCGGGTTGGCCTCCAGCACGAACAGCGTGTCGGACGCGAGGGCGAACTGGATGTTGATCAGGCCGCGCACGCCGACGCCGGCCGCGATGGCCTCCGTCGAGCTGCGGATGCGGTCGATCTCCAGGGCGCCCAGCGTGATGGGCGGCAGCGTGCACGCCGAGTCGCCCGAGTGGACCCCGGCCTCCTCGATGTGCTCCATGACCCCGCCGAGGAACAGCTCGGTGCCGTCGTACAGCGCGTCGACGTCGATCTCGATCGCGTCGTCGAGGAACCGGTCGACCAGCACCGGGTGCTCCGGCGAGATCTCGGTCGCGCGCTGGATGTAGTCGGCGAGCGTCGCCTCGTCGTACACGATCTCCATGCCGCGTCCGCCGAGCACGTACGACGGACGGACCAGCACGGGATAGCCGATCTCGTCGGCGATCTCCTTGGCGCCCTCGAAGGTCGTGGCGAGGCCGTGCTTCGGCGCGGGCAGACCGGCCTCGGCCAGCACCCGGCCGAACAGGCCCCGGTCCTCGGCCAGGTCGATCGCCGACGGGCTGGTGCCCACGATCGGGACGCCGGCCTCCTCCAGGCCCTTCGCAAGGCCCAGCGGCGTCTGGCCGCCGAGCTGCACGATGACGCCCGCGACCGGGCCGGCGACGCGCTCCGCGTGGTAGACCTCCAGCACGTCCTCGAGCGTCAGCGGCTCGAAGTACAGGCGGTCGGAGGTGTCGTAGTCGGTCGAGACCGTCTCGGGGTTGCAGTTGACCATGACGGTCTCGTAGCCGGCCTCGGACAGCGAGAGGGCCGCGTGCACGCACGAGTAGTCGAACTCGATGCCCTGACCGATGCGGTTCGGACCGCTGCCGAGGATGATCACGGCCGGCTTCTCGCGCGGTGCGACCTCGGTCTCCTCGTCGTACGACGAGTAGTGGTACGGCGTCTTGGCCGCGAACTCGGCGGCGCACGTGTCGACGGTCTTGTAGATCGGCCGCACGCCCAGCGCGTGGCGCACACCGCGCATGACGTCCTCGCGGACGCCGCGGATCTCGGCCAGCTGGGCGTCGGAGAACCCGTGCCGCTTGGCGCGACGCAGGATCTCGGGACGCAGCTCGACGGCGTCGCGGACCTCGGTCGCGACCTCGTCGATCAGCACGAGCTGGTCGACGAACCACGGGTCGATGCCGGTGGCCTCCTGGACCTCCTGCGCCGTCGCGCCCGCGTGCAGCGCGTGCATGACCTTCTGCAGGCGACCGTCGTGCGGACGGGCGATCTCGGCCAGCAGCGCCGCCCGGTCGCCCGGCTGCGAGGGCCAGGTGAACTGGGCGCCGGCGCGCTCGAGCGAGCGGAGCGCCTTACCGAGGGCCTCGCTGAAGCTGCGACCGATCGACATCGCCTCGCCGACCGACTTCATGTGGGTCGTCAGGGTGTCGTCGGCGGCCGGGAACTTCTCGAACGCGAACCGCGGGACCTTCACCACGACGTAGTCGAGCGTCGGCTCGAAGCTTGCCGGGGTGCCGTAGCCGCCCGGCGTCGACGTGATGTCGTTCGGGATCTCGTCGAGCGTGTAGCCGATCGCGACCTTGGCCGCGATCTTGGCGATCGGGAAGCCGGTCGCCTTCGACGCCAGCGCGCTCGAGCGTGAGACGCGCGGGTTCATCTCGATCACGACGATGCGGCCGTCGGCCGGGTTGATCGCGAACTGGATGTTGCAGCCGCCGGTGTCGACGCCGACCTCGCGGATCACGCCGATCGAGATGTTGCGCAGACGCTGGTACTCGACGTCGGTCAGGGTCATGGCCGGCGCGACCGTGATGGAGTCGCCGGTGTGGACGCCGACCGGGTCGAAGTTCTCGATCGAGCAGACGATCACGACGTTGTCGGCGCGGTCGCGCATGACCTCGAGCTCGTACTCCTTCCAGCCGAGGATCGACTCCTCCAGGAGCACCTCGGTGGTGGGGCTGAGTGCGAGACCCGAGCCGGCGATGCGGTGCAGGTCGGCCTCGTCGTACGCCAGGCCCGACCCGCTGCCGCCCATCGTGAACGACGGGCGCACGACGACCGGGTAGCCGAGCTGCTCGACCGCGGCCAGGCACTCGTCCATCGTGTGGCAGATCGCCGACTGGGCGACCTCCGCGCCCCAGTGGGCGGGCAGGTCCTCGACGATCTTCTTGAAGATCTCGCGGTTCTCGCCCTTGTTGATCGCCTCGATCGAGGCACCGATCAGCTCGACGCCGTACTTCTCGAGCACGCCGCGCTCGTCGAGCTGCATCGCGCAGTTGAGGGCGGTCTGACCACCGAGGGTGGCCAGGACCGCGTCGGGGCGCTCCTTGGCGATGACCTTCTCGACGAACTCCGGCGTGATCGGCTCGACGTACGTCGCGTCGGCGAACTCCGGGTCGGTCATGATCGTGGCGGGGTTGGAGTTGACGAGGATGACCCGCAGGCCCTCCTCGCGCAGCACGCGGCACGCCTGGGTGCCGGAGTAGTCGAACTCGCACGCCTGTCCGATGACGATCGGGCCGGAGCCGATCACCAGGACCGACGAGATGTCGTCACGCTTCGGCATCAGGCCTCCTCGTCGGTGTCGTTGCTGGGGGTCGTGGGTCGGTCGGTGCGGATCGGCGGACCGGTGGGCGGCCCGGCGGTCGGCCGGCCCCCCTCGTCAGGCTCCGGCACGTCGAACGGTGGCGGCTCGCTCGCCCACGCGATCACGGTCTCGCCCTCGGGCGCCGGAGGCGTCTCCGAGAGGTCGAGGTCGTCCGAGGACGGGTCGCCCTCGACCGGGGTCCACCCCAGCGACTCGGGGGCGACCTCCGCGACCGTCTCGGCGTCCGGCTCGGGCTCCGCCGGCGGGGTCCAGCCGAGGGTCTCGGGGGCGGGGGCCCACCCCAGCGACTGCGGCTCGGCCTCGTCGGCGGCCTCGGTCTCAGGCTCTGCGGCGGGCTGCTGCGACGACGCCGTGCCGGCCAGGAGGGCGGCGAGGTCGATCGGAGCCGCGGGCTCCGCGTCGACGGACTCCGCGTCGTCGATCGACCCCGCGTCGACGGGCTCAGGGGCGTCGATCGGCTCGTGGTCGGTCTGGGAGTCGTCGGCCGAGTCCTCGGTCTGCAGCTCCTCGTCCGGGTCCGTCGACGGGGGCGTCTCCTCGACGACCTGGGCACCGGCACGCGGACGGCTCATGAGCTCGACGAATCGGTCGAACAGGTACGAGGCGTCGTGCGGGCCGGCGGCCGCCTCGGGGTGGTACTGCACGCTGAAGGCCGGGGCGTCGAGCAGCGCGATGCCCTCGACGACGTCGTCGTTGAGGCCCACGTGCGTGACCCGACCCGGGCCGTACGGCGTGGAGAACTCGCCCTCGAGCGGGGCCTCCACCGCGAAGCCGTGGTTGTGGCTCGTGACCTCGACCTTGCCGGTCGTGAGGTCCTTGACCGGCTGGTTGATGCCGCGGTGGCCGTACTTGAGCTTGTACGTGCCGAGACCGAGCGCGCGGCCGAAGAGCTGGTTGCCGAAGCAGATGCCGAAGTACGGCACTCCCGCGTCGAGCACGCCTCGCAGCACCTCGACCGGACCCTCGGCGGCCGAGGGGTCGCCCGGGCCGTTGGAGAAGAACACGCCGTCGGGGCCACCGGGCGTGACGCCCAGGACGTCGTCCAGCGTCGCGGCGGACGGCAGCACGTGGACCTCGATCCCCCGCTCAGCCATGAGCTTGGGGGTCATGCCCTTGATGCCGAGGTCGACGGCCGCGACGGTGAAGAGCTTCTCCCCCACCGCGGGCACGACGTAGGTCTCGGTCGTGGACACCTCGCCGGCCAGGTCGGCGCCCGCCATCGACGGCGCCTGGCGCACCCGCTCGAGCAGGAGGTCGGGGTGCGTCGTGATGGAGCTGATGCCCGCGCGCATCGCGCCACGTTCGCGCAGGTGGCGCGTCAGCGCGCGGGTGTCGATGCCCTGGATGCCGACGACCTGCTGGTGCTCCAGGAACTCGTCGAGCGTGGCCTCGCTGCGCCAGCTGGACGGGACCCGTGCGGGGTCGCGCACGACGTAGCCGGCGACCCACACGCGGCTCGACTCGTTGTCGGTCGAGTTCACGCCGGTGTTGCCGATGTGCGGGGCCGTCTGCACGACGATCTGCCGCTGGTACGACGGATCGGTCAGCGTCTCCTGGTAGCCCGTCATGCCGGTGTTGAAGACGATCTCGCCGATCGTCTCGCCGACCGCACCGTAGGACTCGCCGCGGAAGGTGCGACCGTCCTCGAGGACGAGGATCGCCTCGGTCGGACTACCGGTGCTCATGAGCGGACCTCCTGGAGTTGACCGTCGAGGACGGTGGGGACGCCACGCAGGAACGTGGCGACGACGCGACCGGGGAGCTCCCGACCGGCATAGGGCGTGTTCCGCGACAGCGAGGCGGTGTCGGCCGGAGTGATCGTACGGGTGGCTTGGTCGTCGTAGAGCACGACGTGGGCCGCCTCGCCCACCGCGATCGGTCGGCCGTGGCCACCACCGACACGGCTGATGTGCGCCGGGGCGGCCGACATGCGCTCGGCGACCTGCGCCCACGTCAGCAGACCCGTGTCGACCATGGTGTGCTGCACGACGGAGAGGGCGGTCTCGAGGCCGATCATCCCGAAGGCGGCCGCCGACCACTCGCACTCCTTGTCCTCCATCGGGTGCGGTGCGTGGTCGGTCGCCACGATGTCGATCGTGCCGTCGGCCAGGCCCTCGCGGACCGCCTCGACGTCGTCGGCGGTGCGCAGGGGCGGGTTGACCTTGTAGATCGGGTCGTAGCCCCGCACGAGGTCGTCGGTCAGCAGCAGGTGGTGCGGCGTGACCTCGGCCGTGACGTCCCACCCCTTGCTCTTGGCCCAGCGCACGATCTCGACCGAGCCTCGGGTCGAGAGGTGGCAGACGTGCAGGCGGGAGCCGACGTGCGCCGCGAGCACGCAGTCGCGGGCGACGATGGCCTCCTCGGCGGCGGCCGGCCAACCGGTCAGGCCGAGCTCGCCGGACACGAGCCCCTCGTTCATCTGAGCGCCCTCGGTGAGCCGCGGCTCCTGCGCGTGCTGGGCCACGACGCCGTCGAACGCCTTGACGTACTCCAGGGCCCGGCGCATCAGCACCGCGTCGGACACGCACTTGCCGTCGTCGGAGAACACGCGGACGTCGGCCGCGGAGTCGGCCATCGCGCCGAGCTCGGCGAGCTGCGTGCCCCCGAGACCCACCGTGACCGCGCCGATCGGCTGGACGTCACAGAACCCGGCCTCGCGGCCGAGGCGCCAGACCTGCTCGACGACGCCCGCCGTGTCGGCGACCGGATCGGTGTTGGCCATCGCGTGCACGCACGTGAAGCCGCCGCGCGCGGCCGCCTGGGTGCCGGTCAGCACCGTCTCGGCGTCCTCACGACCCGGCTCGCGCAGGTGCGTGTGGAGGTCGACCAGGCCGGGCAGCGCGACGAGGCCCGTCGCGTCCACCTCGATCGCCCCGTTCAGGTCGAGGTCCGCGCCGATCGCGGTGATCACGCCGTCCGCGATCGCGATGTCGGTCGGCTCTCCGCCGAGGATCCGTGCGTTCCGGATCAGGTACTGCTCGCTCATGAGCCTTCTTCCTCGTTCGTGGCCCCGCCGACCAGCAGGTAGAGCACGGCCATGCGGACCGCCACTCCGTTGGTGACCTGCTCGACGATGACCGAGCGGCCGGAGTCGGCGACGTCGGCCGTGATCTCCATGCCGCGGTTCATCGGACCGGGGTGCAGGACGATCGCGTGGTCGGGCAGGCGGTTCATGCGGGTGGTGTCGAGCCCGTACCGGCGGCTGTACTCGCGCTCGGTCGGGAAGTAGGAGGCGTTCATGCGCTCGCGCTGGACCCGCAGCATCATGATCGCGTCGGCCTTCTCGAGCGACTCGTCCAGGTCGTAGGACGTCTCGACCGGCCAGGTGTCGACCCCGACCGGCAGCAGCGTGGGCGGCGCCACGAGCGTCACGTTCGCGCCGAGCGTGTGCAGCAGCAGCGCGTTGGAGCGCGCAACCCGGCTGTGCAGGACGTCACCGACGATCGTGACGTTCTTGCCCTCCAGATCGGCCCCCACGCCGCCGCCCGGCATCAGGTGGGACCTCATCGTGAAGGCGTCGAGCAGCGCCTGGGTGGGATGCTCGTGCGTGCCGTCGCCGGCGTTCACGACGGCGCCGTTGGTCCATCCGGCGGCCGCGAGCCGGTGCGGCGCACCGGAGAAGTGGTGCCGGATGACGACGGCGTCGGCACCCATCGCCTGCAGGGTCAGGGCCGTGTCCTTGAGGCTCTCCCCCTTGGAGACGCTCGAGCCCTTGGCCGAGAAGTTGATGACGTCGGCGCTGAGGCGCTTGGCGGCGGCCTCGAACGAGATGCGGGTGCGGGTCGAGTCCTCGAAGAACAGGTTGACCACGGTGCGTCCACGCAGGGTGGGGAGCTTCTTGATCGGCCGCTGGGCCACGCCCAGGAGCTCGGCCGCGGTGTCGAGCACGCGGATGGCGTCCTCGCGGGTGAGGTCGCCGGCGCTCAGCAGGTGCTTCTTCACGCCGCACCCCCGTTCGGTGCCGAGCCGACGATGCCGACGGAGTCCTCGACCTCGTCGACCTCGGCGAGCCGGACGCGCACCTTCTCGGTCAGCGCCGTGGGCAGGTTCTTGCCCACGAAGTCGGCCCGGATGGGCAGCTCGCGGTGCCCGCGGTCGATCAGCACGGCGAGCTGCACGGCCCGCGGCCGGCCGAGGTCGCCAAGCGCGTCGAGCGCGGCACGGATCGTGCGGCCGCTCATCAGCACGTCGTCGACGAGCACGACGATCTTGTCGTCGACGTCGTCGGGCATCTCGGTGTGCTCGAGCGCACGAGCCGGCTTGAGCCGCAGGTCGTCGCGGTACATCGTGACGTCGAGGGCACCGGCGGAGATGGCGCGGCCCTCGACCTCGCCCATGCGGCGGGCGATGCGGCGGGCGAGCGGGACCCCACGCTTCGGGATGCCGAGCAGGACGACCTCGGCCGAGCCGTGGTTGCGCTCGAGGATCTCGTGCGTGATGCGGGTCAACGCGCGGGAGATCTCGCCGCTGTCGAGGACGGTGCGTGCGAGGGCCGGCGGCACGGGGTCGGATCGCTCAGGATCGGGGCGCGCGGCAGCATCGGGTCCGTCGTCAGGCGTGACCATGCTGACCTCCTTCTCCGCCTCACGGGACGGCCGTTAAAGGATGTCGTCTTTCGGGCGTCAGCCTACCAGCGCTCGACCGTCGATCGGCACCCCCTTGGCCGCGTCCCGACGCGCCGTCAGGCCGGCCGTCGGTCCCCCGGCCGCGGCAGCGTCCAGTCGTACCGGATGGCCAGCACGCGCAGCACGAACGTGACCGCGACAGCCGACCACCGAGCCACGTCGCGGTCGAGGTCACCCGCGTCGAGCGCCACGAACAGGGTCGCGCCCGCGATCGCCGTGAGGGCGTAGACCTGACCCACCAGCACGAGCGGACGCTGGCCCGCGAGTACGTCACGGATCACGCCTCCCCCGACGCCGGACACGACGCCGAGCATCACGGCGACCTCCCGCTCGAGGCCCGCCGAGAGCGCCAGCGTGGTGCCGAGCACGGTGAACACGGCGAGGCCCGCCGCGTCGGCCACGAGCACCAGCCGGAGACTGTCCGGCTCGTGGCGAGGGCTCCAGTGCGCCACGGCTATCACGAGCACCGCGGTCGCCAGGGCGCCCCAGATCGGCCAGGGCTCGGTGACCCAGCCGACGCCGTCGCCGATCAGGAGGTCGCGGATCGTCCCGCCGCCGATGGACGTGACCGTCGCGAGCACGACGATGCCCAGCCAGTCCATCCCCGCCCGGACGGCGACGGCCGCCCCCGAGAGCGCGAACGCCACCAGCCCCACGAGCTGCAGGGCAGAGAAGGCGTCGAGGTCCGGCACGCCCAGCACGCTAGTGGACCGGGTCCCCCACGGTCGACGCCACGGCCTGGCGTGGTCAGCAGGCGGCGAGCGACTGGTCGATCAGGTCGTTGAAGACGTTCTGCCCCTGGGCGTTGGGGTGCACGCCGTCCGAGGCCGTGAGCCCGGCGTTCTGGGTGGCGACGATGTTCCAGTCGACCAGGTGGACGTTGTCGTGAGCGGCAGCGGCCGCGCCCACGGTCTGCATCGCCTGCTCCGACCACGAGCGGCCCGGCACGGAGGGCACGACGAGCGCCACCTGGCGTCCCGCGAGCTCGTTCGTGAGCAGCGCCTCCAGGTCGGCCGGGTCGATGATGCCGTTGGTGCCGGTCGCGATCAGCACGGTCTGCTGGAGCTGCCCGGCCGCTGCGGTCTGACGGATCGCGGTAGCGACGTCGCCGTACTGCCAGCCGACCGCGGCGACGGCGGTCGTGCCCGGGCGCCGCCCGGCGAGCACGGGTGCGATGGCCACGGTGACCGAGTCGCCGAACGCGCTGAGCGGCGTTCCGGGCGGGACGGACTGGCACAGTCGCGCCGGCTGCGCGGGCAGCGGCTGCACCATGGGTTCCGGGACGGTGTCCAGGTCGTCGACCGAGTCGACCGCGACCTCCTCACCGGCGCTGAGCAGTGTCTCGACCTCCGACTCCGACGGCGCCTGCGAGAGGGCAGCACCGGCCAGCACGAGGTAGGTGCTGACCATGGTGGCGACGAGTCGGGCGACGACCGCGTCGCGACCGTCCTCGCCCCGGAGGACGCCGAACCAGCCGCGGAACGTGGCGCGGATGCCGTCCCGCCGCATCGGCACCTCGACGAAGCGGTACGAAGCCGCGGCCATGAGCAGCGCCACCACGAGGGCGACACCCGCGGCGGCCTCGGCGTCGTCGGGGTGCGCCAGACGGACCGCGAACACGATGAGCGGCCAGTGCCACAGGTACAGCCCGTAGGACCGCTCCCCGATCCAGCGCAGCGGCAGCCAGCCCAGACCGGCCGCGACGGGCCCGGGCGTGGTCGCGGCGAGGATCACGGCGACGGCGGCGAGGTTCAGCAGGGCGAGCCCGCCGAGGAACGTGACTGCGGAGCTCCAGGCCACGAAGACGGAGAACGCGCCGATGACCAGCAGTCCGACCACGCCGGCGGCGGTGCGGAGCCGCGACGACCGCGCACCCGCGCCGTCGAGGCCGGGCTCGAGCAGGTGGGGCACCCGGCTCAGGGCGAGGCCCGCGCCGAGCAGCAGACCGAACGCGTGGGAGTCGAGTCCCATGTAGGCGCGGTTCGGCTCGCCGACCTGGTACCAGAAGGTCATCAGGCCGACCGACACGAGCGCGAGCGCGACGGTGACCTGCTGCGTGCGGCGGCGCGCCATGACCGCCAGGGCACCCACCACGAGCAGGGGCCACAGCAGGTAGAACTGCTCCTCGATCCCGAGCGACCACAGGTGGTTGAGCAGCGGCGGCAGGTGCGAGTCCGTGTACGACCAGCCCTGGTGGATCTGGATCCAGTTGCTGGTCCAGGTCAGGGCCCCGAGGACCTGGCTGCGCAGCCCGGCGCCCGTGTCGTTGCCGACCAGGACGGTGAGTCCCGTGACGACGACCAGCATCGCGAGCAGTGCCGGCACGAGGCGACGGATGCGCCGCACCCAGAAGCGGCCCAGCTGCACACGACCGTGCTCGTTCTTCTCGCGCAGCAGCAACGTCGTGATCAGGAATCCGCTGAGCACGAAGAACACGTCGACACCGGCGAATCCACCCGGCAGGCGCGACGGGAACGCGTGGTACGCGAGGACGAGCAGCACCGCGACGCCGCGGAGGCCGTCGAGGCCGGGCAGGTGCGAGCGAACAGCAGCCGTCGTGCGGATGGTTGCCCGGTCGACCGTGGCAACCGCGGTCACGCCATCGCCTCCCACGCCCACGTAGCCGCGGACCGGGCGAGCCGGTCGACGCAAGGCGGGGTGAACGAGGGCATGAGTGGTATCCCATCATGCTTCGTAACTCGATTTCACCTCTGGGTGGCGTGATCCTCGTCGTGTCGCTGGAACGCCCGCGTGGGATTGGTTGGATCGGTTCGGCGCGTCCTCATGACGAGCCGGCAAGGACGACGCGGGCACCCCGGGCCCTGAGGTGCGAGCAAGGAACGAGCGAGCCTCGAAGGGCAGGCCTGTACCGTCCGATCGGACTGGAACTGCAGCGAATTATCGCGATCCGACTCTTGTCTTCGAACGCCTGTTCGAGTAGAATCAGATCATGAGTTCAGCGGTCACGGTGCAGGCGCTTCGCGAAGCCGCGCACGCCCTGAACTCCGGCGCCCACCGCACCGCGTTGCGTGCGATCCAGGTCGCTCAGGATGCGTTGGATGCGGCGAAGGCGCACCACCTGGCCGAGATGGATCGCACGGCCGAGTTCGAGCTTGACGGGTCCTCAACGATCACCGCCTGGTCGCGTCTGCACTTGCGTCTGGATGCGAAGCAGACCAAGTCCTTGATCGTTGCCGACGCCACCATGCGCGACCTCCCCCAGGTCGCAGAAGCTGCGACCGCAGGCCAGATCCGCCTCGAGCACGTCAAGCTCTTCACCTTCGGCATCAAGCACATCAGCCCGCAGATCATCAGCAACGCCCAGCCCTGGCTGCTCGACGTCGCTCGCACGAACGAGCCGGTCGAGCTGCGGCGTGTGGTCCGCAAGCTGCGCGAGGCTGTGTATCCCGACGAGCTGGACGAGGCGTGGATCAAGGGCATGGCCAAAGAGGACTTCCAGCTCTCACCTGTCCCGGACGGGTGGCACCTGACGGGCTTCCTCAACACGCTGACGGGCGCGAAGTTCAAGGCCGTCCTCGACTCCTTCTCCATCCCCGTCACCAAGAATGACGACCGCTCCAGCGCCGAACGCCGCGTCGCATCCCTCGACAAGATGATGAC
>NZ_CAKASL010000003.1 GCF_916858655.1 Aeromicrobium sp. Leaf350
TTGGCCGGCTCGTCCGTGTCGGGCTGGGCCGACGGGGCGGACTCGGCGTCGGGGTCGGTGGTGTCGCCCGGCTCTGCGGCGACCTCCGGCTCCTCGACGTCGTCGGCGGGCTTGCCCTCGGTGGAGGCGGGGCCGGAGTCCTCGGAGCTCTCGGCGGCCGGGGCGTCGGGGAGCAGGTCGGTGTTGACCGCTCCGACGTTGGCCCAGGCGCCCTCCTCCTTCTCGGAGGCGTCGCGGTCGTCGGTCTCCGTGGAGTCCTCGGACTCGGCAGGCTCCTCGGCCTTCGTCTCGGGCTCCTGCTTCTCGGCCGTCTCCGACCCGGCGGCGTCGGACGTGTCGTCGTCGGCCTCCTTCGCGTCGGCCTCGTCCTCGACCACGCCGCTGTCGCCGGCACGGTCGCCGGGCTCGCCCTCGGGCTGCTCGAGCGTCTCGCCGCCCTCGTCGTCGGCCGCCTTGTCGCGGACGTCGGCGTTGCGCGGCTCCTCCGGGAGCGGCGACTCGTCGGCGTGCCCGTCGCCCTCATCGTCGGTCTTGATGTTGTTCTGCGCGGCGGCAGCCTTGTCGGAGGTCTCCTCGTTGGCCGGGTCGGGCTCGTCGAGCTTCTTGTCCTCGACGACCTTCTCCGCGGACTTCGTGCCCTCGTCGCCCTCGCCGGCGTCAGCGTCCTTCTCGGCGACGGCGCCGGCCGTGGCGGCCTCCGCCTCGGCGACGACCTCGGCCTCCTCCTCGGGGGCCGGGGCACGCTTCACGGCGGCGAGCAGCATCTGCGCGACGTCGATGACCTCGACCTCCTCGCGGGCCTCGCCCTCGGACTGCTTGAGGGTCAGGCCGTCGGAGAGCATGACGCGGCAGAACGGGCAGCCGGTGGCGATCTTGTCGGCGCCGGTCGCGACGGCCTCGACCGTGCGGTTCACGTTGATGCGCGAGCCGATGGTCTCCTCCATCCACATGCGGGCACCGCCGGCGCCGCAGCAGAAGGACTGCTCCTTGTTGCGCGGCATCTCGGTGAACGTGGCGCCGGGGATGATCTCGAGCAGCTCGCGCGGCGCCTCGTAGACCTGGTTGTGACGGCCCAGGAAGCAGGGGTCGTGGTACGTGATGTTCGTGCCCGCGACGCTGCCCTCGGACGCCGCCACCGGGGTCAGCTTCTTCTCGCGCACGAGGCGGTTGAGCAGCTGCGTGTGGTGCACGACCTCGAGCTCGATGCCGAACTCGGCGTACTCGTTCTTGAGCGTGTTGAAGCAGTGCGCGCAGGTCGAGACGACCTTCTTGACCTTCATCTCCTTGAAGGTCTCGACGTTCTGCATCGCGAGCTGCTGGAACACGATCTCGTTGCCCGAGCGGCGGGCGGAGTCACCCGTGCAGGTCTCGCCGTCGCCCAGCACCGCGAACGTCACGCCCGCCATGTCGAGCAGCTCGGCCACGGCCTGCGTGGTCTTCTTCGCGCGGTCCTCGTAGGCGCCGGCGCAACCGACCCAGAAGAGCCACTCGACCTCGTCGAGGTCCTCGACGTCGACGCCGACCTGCTTGACCTCGAAGTCGAGCCCGTCGGTCCACTTCAGGCGGTCGCGCGGGTTCATGTTCCAGGGATTGCCCTTGCGCTCCAGGCCCTTGAAGATGTTGTTCAGCTCGGCCGGGAAGTTCGACTCCACGAGCACCTGGTAGCGGCGCATGTTGTCGATGTGGTCGACGTGCTCGATGTCGACGGGGCACTGCTGCACGCAGGCGCCGCAGTTGGTGCACGACCACAGGACGTCGGGGTCGATGACGCCGTAGACGTCGGCGTCGCCGATCAGCGGGCGCTCGAGCTCGAGCACCTGCGCCTCGGTGCGCTCGTCCTCGGGGATGTCGAGGAGCGGGATCTTGGCGTACGCGTGCTCACGCAGGCCCATCATCAGCAGCTTGGGCGAGAGGGGCTTCTCGGTGTTCCAGGCGGGGCACTGGCTCTGGCAACGACCGCACTCGGTGCAGGTCGTGAAGTCGAGCAGGCCCTTCCAGCTGAAGTCCTCGACCTTGCCGACGCCCAGCTTGTTGAAGTCGTCCTCGTCGAGGTCCTCCATCTTCTCCAGGTCGAGCGGCTCTCCGTTGACGTAGAGCGGCACGAGGCCGCCGAGGGCCGTGCCGCCGTCGGACTCACGCTTGAAGAAGATGTTGAACCACGCGGTGAAGCGGTGCCAGGCGACGCCCATCGTGATGTTGCGCGCGATGACGATCAGCCAGATCATCGCCGTCGAGATCTTGAACATCGCGATGATGAAGATGATGTTCTCGAGCGTGCCGATCGAGTCCGGACCCGTCGGCCAGAGGTTGCCGAAGAACTGCGAGATCGGGAAGTGCAGGCCCGTGGCGTGGTCGGCGTGCTCGCCGCCGTGCGCCTGCAGGAGGTTGTACTCGGCCCCGCGGATGAACAGGATCGCGGCGCTCTCGAAGAGCACCATCGCCTCGACGAAGAACGCCTGCCACATCGTGGAGCCGAAGAAGCGGCTGTCGCGGCCCTTCTTCGAGGGCAGGTTGCGCAGGCGGTAGACGAACAGCGGGATGATGGCCAGCGCGCCGAGGAGGCCGAGGCTCTCCGCGATCCACTCGTAGACGAACCACTCGCCGATGAGGGGCCAGACGAACTCGGGGTCGAAGAGCTGGAAGTAGGCCTGGGCGACCGCGGTCGACAGGATCATGAACGCGGCGAACGCGAACCAGTGCAGGATGCCGACCCAGGTCCACTGGAGCATGCGGGTGTGGAGCGCGGTCTCCTTCAGCACCACGAGGGCGCGGTTGACCGGCTTGTCCGTGCGGCCGTGGGCCGGCTGACCTGCGCGAATGACGCGCAGCATCTTCACGACCGTGAGGGTGACCATCGGCACGGCGACGGCCGTCAGGCCGAGCGAGACGATGATGGCGATGACCTGCATGTCGGCCCCTAACTCCACGCTGACAGTTGGGCTGACATTAACTCGTGAGTAGGGTCGCCGCGCAGTAAGGCAAGCCATACCCCCCGCGCACGTGATCGATGCCACGCGGACATGACCCAGGCGGCGGGGCGACAGCACGGCGAAGCCCCCGCCACCGGGTCGGTGGCGGGGGCTCTCGGCGTCGCTCAGGCGTGACGGCCGATCAGCCGACGTGCGCCGTAGGCGGCGCCCGACAGGCCGACCGCGCTGCCGCTCAGCAGCAGCCAGGCGAGACCGTTGCCGTCGTCGACCGGACCGAGGCCCGCATCGACACGCGTGGGGGTCGCGACCTCCGGCACCTCCTGCGCCGTCTCGGTCTCGACCGTCTCGACCGTGCCCGGGTCGACGGTCGTCGGCGTGCCGGCGCTCAGGTCCGACGGGCCCTGCTGGGGGCCGGTGCCACCGCAGCCTCCGTGGGTCGGGCACGGGGCGGGGTTGGTGATGTCGCCGGGACCCTGCGGCACGTCCGGGTTCACGACCGGGCCGGGCTCGGGCTGGGCGATGTCGCCGGGACCCTGGGGGACGTTCGGCTCGACCGGACCGGGCTGCGGCTGGGCGATGTCGCCGGGGCCGGGCTGGACCGGGCCGGGCTGCGGCTGCCCGAGGGTCGTGGGGCCGAAGGGGATCGGGTCGGCCGAGGCCGCTCCCGCGCCGAGGGCGAGTCCGCCGACGGTGAGGGCGGCGGCGAGGACCAGGCCCCGGATGGCGGTGGCGGCGGTGGTGGTGTTCTTCATGGTGGTGCTCCTTCGTGGTGGTGGTGCTGAACGGGGTGGGTCGTGCGTGTCTGTCGGAGGTAGGAGCAGGGGCCGAAGGATCTCTTGCACTTTTCGCGAGAGGTTTTTTCGGCGCCGCTCTCGGCCCTAGACCAGGTGCGCGTAGACGACGGTGTTGTCGGGATAGCGGCCGGTCTGCGGGCTACGGGTGCCCCCGCAGGTGATGAGGCGCAGGAGAGGCCGCCGCGTGTCTCCCCAGATGCGCTCGACCGGCAGCGCTTCCTTCGGGGTCTGCGTCACGTGGTCGACGACGAACGTCGAGGTGCCGGCGGTGTGCTGCACCGACACGACGTCCCCCGGTCGCAGCTCGCCGAGCCGCCAGAAGACGTCAGGTCCGCCTCGGCCGGCGACGTGGGCCACCAGCACGGCACCGCCGCGCTCGCCGGGACGCGGGCCGGGCGAGTACCACGCGGCGTGACCGGTGGCGGGGGTCTGCATCGCACCGTCGGGCTTCAGGCCGACCGCGCCGAGCGGCACGTCCACCCCGATCGCGTCGATGCGGACCGCCAGCGGATCGCCGCCGGGCAGCGGATCGGCGAGGCCCGGCTTCGGCTCGGGCATGTCGACCGGGGCCGGCGCCGCGATCGGCGGCGTGGCCGGCACGTCGGCGCCGAGGTCGTCGACCCCGAGAGACGCCAGCGCGGTGAGGGCCAGGGTGAGGAGCAGGTGACGGCGCAGTGAGGGGCGGGTCGAGGACACGGACATGGTGGAACCTCCGGTGGTGGGTGATCACCGGTAGGAGCACCGAGGCGCTCAGGTCTTGCAGTTTGCGTGCGGGACGGATCAGCCGGGGCAGGGGAGCACGTCGATGCTCGACGCGGGGCCGGTGGTCGTGCTGCCGCTCGCGTCCACGGCCGTCGCGCGGAAGGTCACGGTGCCGCCGACCGGGAACGGACCCATCGAGCCGGACCAGGTGGTGCCGGATCGCGACAGGGTCGTCGACCCGGATCCGCTGGGACCGCTCCAGTCCAGCCGCACCGAGGCGGTGTCGGTGTCGTCGACACCGACGCTCACCGGCACGGGTGCGTTGCAGGCACCGAAGACCGCCGTGGGTGCGCCGACGACGGGTGGTCGGTCCTGCTCGAGAGTGACACGCACCGACGCCGAGCCCTCCGCCCACCTCACCGAGACGTCGGCGGTGGAGACGCCCTCGGCGACCCCGCTGCGGTCGACCTGCACCGAGACCTCCCGTGACGAGCCTGCCGGGACCCGGACCGGCCGCGTCACCGTCAGCCACGGGGCGTTCTCGGAGAGGGTGACGTCGACGGCGGCGTCACCGTCGTTGATCAAGCGGAACGACCCGGTGGAGGCGCCCTGTCCCAGGTCGACGCCGGTGGTCGAGAGCGTGATCCCCCCAGCGGCGACCACGACGTCGGTCGGCGTCGCGCTCGGCGCCGTCGCGGTCGGGTCCGGGGCCGGGGCGACGCTGGTCGGCGCTGCGGTCGGGGCCGGGTCGTCGGCGCCGCCCTCCTCGGCACCGCCGGGCCACACCAGGGCCACGACGATCGCGACCGCCGCGAGCAGGCCCGCGCCGATCAGCACCCGGGGCGTGGTGACGGGCCGGGACGGGACGGCGAGCCCCTCGCTCGCCCCTCCCAGCGTCTGTACCGGCACGTCAGCGGCGACCAGGTGGGTCTCGGTGACGCGGTCGCGCAGCGCGACGGGCGCCGCGAGCAGCGGCACACCCGCGAGGAGAGCCCACGGGCTGGCCACGATGCGGCGGCGCTCGCCGCAGACGTCGCACTGGTCGACGTGGCGGGCGACGCGCTTGCGGATCAGGGGCGAGAAGCGGCCGTCCCACTCGACCAGCAGGGTGTCGAGCTCGTCGCAGTCGTCGCGGCCGAGGCGCGCGACCAGCAGGGCGCCGAGGGACCGCTCGACCTGGTCGCGCAGACGGCTCAGGAGGACGTAGGCCTGCGACGTGCTGACTCCCATCGCCTCGCCGAGCTCGGCCCCCTCCAGGCCGTGGCGCAGGTGCAGGTTCAAGATGCTCTGGTCACGCTCGGCCAGGCCGGCGGAGGCGGCCCACACGAGCTCCTGCAGCGAGCTCAGCTCGGCCGCCTGCTCGGGTGTCCGGTCGCCGTCAGCCATCTCGACCAGCTGCTCGTCGCCGCCGAAGGCGACCCGTTTCCGGGAGCGAAGGCGGCGCAGGCACTCGCTGCGCACGACGGCGTACAGCCAGGGGCGGAGACGTTCGGGGTCGCGCAGCTGGCCGAGCCGTTCCGCGACCAGGACGAACGAGTCCGCGACGGCGTCCTCCGCCTCCTCGCGGTGCCGCAGCATCGAGTGCGCGTAGTCGTAGAGGCGGTCGCCGTAGCGGTCGTAGACACCGGCGAACGCGACCTTGTCGCCGGCCAGGATGCCGGCGACGAGCTCGGGGTCCGAGGGTCCGTCGACCGCGGTCATGGCCGGATCCTAGGGCCGCACGGGCGTCCGTGGTCCACATCGCGCATCTCCGCTCCTCGTCCGTCGTCGGAGGTAGGAGCCGGGAGGCGCGCGGATCTTGCAGGTTTTCGCTCAGGTCCTCTCGGAGGCGAGCGCGGTCGGCGCCGGGTCCCGGGGGATCAACGGGATCGCGAGCAGGGGGAGCACGGCCACGGCGGCGAAGGTCCAGGCGTAGCCGTACCCCGTCACCAGCAGGCCGACGACGGGCGGCACGGCGGCGCTCACCAGGTACTGGCCGGTGTTCTGCCACCCCATGGCCTTGCCGGCCCAGTACGGCCCGCCGATCTCGGCCACGGCGGTGAAGGCGAGTCCGTTGTCGGCCACCGTCACGCCCGTGGCCACCACGATGACCACGATCGCGACCCAGGTCGACTCGACCACGCCGAGCAGCAGCATGACGAGCGCCGCGGCCACCGCGACCTGACGCATGGGGCGCAGACGACTTCCGACGTGGTCGGACCACCACCCCACGCCGATGCGCGCCGCGCCGCCGACGAGCTGGGACGCCGCGACCAGGCCGCCCGCTGCACCCGCGCTCAGGTCCTTCGTCTCGATGAGCCACACGAGCATGAAGCCCCAGACCGTGAACTGAGGAACGACGAGCAACGTCGAGGCCAGGTGGATCCGCACCAGCCGTGTGTCGCGTCGGTACGGGTTGTCGAGCTGTCCGGTCGAGGCGGCCTCGACCCGGTCAGGTCGGGGCGGGTCCACCACGAGGAGCGCGCACCCGGTCGTGGCGACGGCGGCGATCCCTGCCACCACCAGCATCGTGACGCCGATGCCCTCGGCGCTCGCGAGCGGCGGCACGAGCAGGGCGGTCGCCCCCACCCCGAGCGGCAGGCCGGTCTGACGGATGCCCATCGCGGTGCCGCGGCGGTGCGCGGGGAACCAGCCCACCACCAGCCGACCGCTGGCGGAGTTCGTCGACCCGGCGAACAGTCCGGTCACGAAGAAGCACGCACCGAGGGCGACGTAGCCGTCGACCAGGCCCGCGGCGAGGGCGCCCGCAGTCACCCCGGCGAGCCCCAGCGTCATCGCGAGACGCTCGCCCAGCCGGTCGACCAGGATGCCCCACGGGACGAGGGAGATCGTGGTGCCGACCGCAGGGGTCGCGGCGATCAGACCGGCCTGCGTCAGGGTGAGCCCCTGCTCGAGGTACAGGTACGGGATCAGGAACAGCGGCGCGTTCGCGGCGATCGTGCCGGCGATCTGCGCGACCATGCCGACGACGAGCATGAACCACGGGCTCGGGGCCCGGGTCGTGTCGCTCGCTGCACCCCGGGTCACGCCCCTCAGTGTCCGCCTGTGGCGGGCGTCACCCGGGCCTGGGGTCAGGTGAGGTACTTCTTCATCCCCACGTGGCTCGCGGTGAAGCCCAGGCGCTCGTAGAACCGGTGGGCGTCGGTGCGGGTCGCGTTGCTGGTGAGCTGGATACGCACAGCCTCACGGGAGCGGGCGAGCTTCTCGACGTGGGCCATGAGCGCCGTGCCCAGGCCACGGCCGCGCACGGCGCTGTCCGTCCGCACGTTCTCGACCTGGCAGTAGAGCCCCCCATCGGCCGAGAGCACCCGCAGCCAGCTCACGTGGGCGGTCGCGACGACGACGCCGCCCAGCTCGCCGACCAGCAGGTCCTCCCGCGGGTCGGCGGAGATCTCGTCGAAGGCGGCGAGCAGCCGAGCACTCGGCTCGGTCGTGGCGGGTGTCGTCGGTCCGATCCCGTCCTGCTGCATGAGGCGCAGGACGTCCGGGACGTCGTCGGGCGCAGCTGCTCGGAAGGAGACGGCGGGACCGGTCACGCGGTCAGCCGAGGGCGCCGAGGTGCGCGAGCGCCTGCTTCACGAGGGCCCCTCGGCCGCCTTCGAGGTCGGCGAGCACGGCGGGGCTCAGGACCTCCTCGGGCGTCAGCCACGACAGCTCGAGCGCGTCCTGGCGCGGGTTGCACTCACCCGTGACCGGCACGACGTAGACCAGCGCGACGGCGTGCTGGCGCGGGTCGTGCAGCGGTGTGACGCCCGGCAGCGGGAAGTACTCGGCCACGGTGAACGGGGCGAGGCTGGTGGGCAGCTGCGGGAACGCCGTCGGTCCGAGGTCCTTCTCGAGGTTGCGCAGCAGCGCGTCCCGCACCGACTCGCCGTGCATGACGCGACCCGACACGATCGTGCGGGTCATGACGCCGGTCGTGACGGAGCCGCCGAGCAGCAGGCCGACGTGCTCGACCGCCCCCAGGGCGTCGACGCGCACGGGCACGGCCTCGACGTAGAGGATCGGCACGCGCGAGCGCGTCTCGTCCAGGGCGATCTCCGAGAGCCAGCCGGGATTGGGGTCGGGGGTGCGCACGGTCATGTCGGCCATTCTGGCCCACGGGCGGCTGCCGGTCGTGAGCAGATCAGGACGATCCCGCCACGACCCCGCCGATGACGGCCGTCACGAGCAGCGTCGTCTGGGTGGCCTCGATGGCCTGTCGCACGCCCTCGCTGGCCCAGTCGGCGGAGCTCACGTCGCGGGCCCGGGCCTTCGCGGCCTTGACCTCGCTGCGGTGCACGACGATGGGCAACGAGCCGGACGCGGCGAGCAGACCCACGAGCGGACCCGTCTCCGCGTTCGCCGGGTGCCCGCCGAGGAGCACAGCACGGACCCGCTCGACCAGCTGCTCCCGCCGGGCCGGGTCGGTGTCGTCGTAGCGGTGCAGGCGCACCAGCCCGGCCAGGTGGCGCTGCTCGCGCCGGCGCAGGCGGCCGGTGTCGACGAGCCGATCCAGCACGAGGTCGAGCCCCTTCTTCCCGAGTCGCCCGACGGCGGTGCTCGGGGCGAGCCGTCCGTGGGAGCGGATGCGGGCGAAGGCCTGCTGCAGGATCGGGTCCTCCACCGGGGTGGGGTCGACCACGACGACCTTGCCCTTCTTCGTGGGGGGCTCGACGGTGGTGCGGCCGGCCATGGCGAGGTCGAGCAGGAACGCGCCTCCGAGCAGTGCGTCGCGCTGCAGGGACCCGATGCGCACCTTGCCCGTGCCGGGGTCGGTCGCCACGAGCACGAGGTTCTCGGCAGTACCCATGGATCCACGGTAGGCAGCAGCGAGCGGATCGGCACCAGGACGCAACCGACAGGTGCCGTTAGGACGCGTCGCTACCGTGAAGAGGTTCCTCCCACCTCGCTTGCGGAAGGCAGTCGCGTGCTCCGTCAGACCGTCGTGGCCGTCGCCGTGCTGGCGTCCGCCGTCGCCCAGAGCGGCTGCTCTCCCGAGGAGGAGCAGGACACGCAGGGTGGCGACGTCGTGGTGCAGCCGCAGAGCGGCGGTGACCACCTGCCGGCGATCCCCGAGCTGCCCGGCGCCGAGGGCGCCGTCACCGACGCGACCTTCGGCGAGTGCGAGGCCGACGCGGGCCCGCAGTCGGTGCAGGCGAAGCTCAAGAACTCCACGGGTCACGAGGTGCGGTATCTCGTGGCCGTCAGCTGGATCGACGACGAGGCCGAGGTGCTGATGCGCGGCGTGACCGAGGTCGACGACGTCGGGAGCGGGCGGACCGTCGAGGTCGAGGTCCGGGCCGAGGTGCCGGCCGGCGCCAGCTCCTGCACGTTCTACGTGCTGCGCGCACCCGCCGCCTAGGGGCACCCGGGAGCGGCTAGTCTGGGCAGACCAGACAGGGGAGCGCCGGGCCCGAGGGCAGGGGCGCTGAGAGTGCGGGCCAGATTCCTGGCGCAGCCGCAGACCCTCCGAACCTGCCCCGGTTAGCACCGGCGAAGGGAGTCAGAGATGAGCTCTGCCACCGTCCGGGAGGACTCCACCTCCATCACCGGCCTCGTGCGCTACCGCACGATCGACCTCGTCACGATCGCGACCTTGGCGGTCGCGCTCGGCGTCACGTTCTGGGCGTGGGGGAAGGCCTACGCGGGCCTGAGCGCCCTCGCGGCCTTCTCGTACCTGCCGAGCGTCGGACTGCTGAGTGGCCCCTGGCTGCTCGCGGGCGTGCTCGGCGGCCTGATCATCCGCCGTCCCGGCGCCGCGCTCGCCACCGAGATCGCCGCCGCGGCGGTCTCGGGCCTGGTGCCGGGCGGCACCGAGTGGGGCATGAGCGTGCTCGTGTCCGGCTTCTGGCAGGGGCTCGGCGCCGAGCTGGTCGTCGCGGTGCTGCTGTACCGCCGCTTCGGTCTTCCCGTGGCCGTCCTCATGGGCGCCGTGGCCGGCGCGGTCGAGTCGGTGTACGAGTGGTTCGCCTACTACGAGGGGGTCTTCGACACCGGAGACCGCCTCGCGCACCTGGGCTTCTTCGCGCTGTCGGGCGCCGTGGTCGCCGGTGCGGGCGGGTGGCTGCTCACCCGCGCCCTGGCCCGTGCGGGGGTGCTCGACGCCTTCGGTCCGGGTCGCGAGCACCTCGCCCGGCACGAGGTCTGAGGCTGCTCGCATGAGCGGCGGGGTCCGGGTCGAGGGCCTCACCTGGCGGCCCCTCGGTCGGCGCGCTCCCGTCGTCGTGGGCCTGGACCTGCACCTCCAGCCGGGGGAGCGGGTCCTGCTCGCGGGGCCCAGCGGGGCCGGCAAGTCAACCCTGCTCCACGCGCTCGTCGGCGCCCTCGGCACGACGCTCGCTGGTGAGCTGGGCGGCACGGTGGAGGTCGACGGCCGGGTGGGACTCGTGCCCCAGCAGCCCGGTGACGCCGTGGTGGCCGAGCGCATCGGCCGCGACGTCGCGTTCGGGCCGGAGAACGCGCGGCTCGGACGGGAGGAGACCTGGCGGCGGGTCGACGCGGCACTCGCCGCGGTGGGGCTGCCGTACGGGCGCGACCACCTCACGTCGGCGCTGTCGGGCGGCGAGCAGCAACGACTGGCGCTGGCGGGAGTGCTCGCGCTCGAGCCCGACGTCGTCCTGCTCGACGAACCGACGTCGATGCTCGGCCCGGAGCACGCGCGGGCCGTGCGGGAGGCGGTCGGTCGGACCGTGGGGCGAGGTCGGTCGACGCTCGTGGTGGTGGAGCACCACCTCGAGCCCTGGCTCGACCTGGTCGACCGGGTGGTCGTGCTCGGTCCCGACGGCGCGGTCGTGGCCGACACGACCCCGGACGCGTTCGCGCGCGAGCACCGCGAACGGCTCGGTGAGCTGGGCGTGTGGATGCCGGGTCTCCCGGCGCCCGAGCCGGTGGCGGTCGATCCCGCGCTGCTGCGCCCGGCGCACCCGCTGCCGCCCCTGTCGGCGGTCGACCTGACGGTCCGGCTGCGCTCGCGCTCGCTCCGGGGGTCCACGGAGACGACGGCACTGGCGGGTGTCGACGCCACGGTGCAGCCCGGCCACCTGACGGCGCTGACGGGTCCGAGCGGGGCGGGGAAGTCGACGCTGCTGGCCGCCCTCGGTGGCCTGGTGGCCCCGGACGGCGGCACCGTGCGGGGCGTGGAGCCTCCGCTGGCGCGTCGGCGGTCGCGGGACCTCGCCGGAGTCGTGGGGTGGTCGCCGCAGGTGCCCGAGCACGGGTTCCTCGCGGCCACCGTGGCCGACGAGGTGCGGCTGACAGCCATGCGCCTCGGGCGTCCGACGGACGCCGACGCGTGGCTGGCGCTCGTGGGACTCGAGCACCTCGCGGGCGCCCACCCCTACCGCCTCTCCGGGGGGGAGCAGCGTCGTCTGTCGGTCCTCACGGCCGTGGCACACCGGCCGGGTCTGCTGCTGCTCGACGAGCCGACCGTGGGCCAGGACCGACGCACGTGGGCGGCCGTCGCGGGCATCGCCCGTGCCGCCGCAGCGGCGGGGGTCGTGGCCGTGACCGCGACCCACGACCCGCTGCTCGTCGCGTGCGCCGACCACTCGGTGGCCCTCGAGCGGCGGGCGGTCGCGTGAGGACCCTGGTGCTGCGCCTCAACCCGCTCGTGCTCCTCTCCTTCGGGTTCGCCTCGCTCGCGGGATCGTTCTTCGTGCGCGACCTGACCACGGCCGTCGTGGCCGCCGGCGCCTACGCCGTGGCGGGCGTGCTGTTCCTGCCGACGTGGCGGTACCCGCTGGCGTGCCTCGCGCTGTGCGGGATCTCCGCGGGACTGATCGGGTTCTCGGCCTGGAGGCTCGGCAACGGCGACCACGCACCGGTCGCGGCGCTGCGGATCCTGGTGCTCGCCTGGCCCGGCGCCGTCGTCGTGGGCTTCGTCGACCCGTCCCGTCTCGGCGACCACGTCGCCCAGCGCCTGCACGCCCCCGGCCGGCCCGTCGCGGCGTTCGTCGCGTCGTTGCAGCGGGTGTCAGGACTGGCGACGGCGTGGCAGCAGCTCGCCCGGGCGCGCCGCGTGCGTGGCGAGGGCCCGACCCGCAACCCCGTCGTGGCGGCGCGGTACGTGGGGTCGATGACGTTCGCGATGCTGGCGGACGCGCTGCGGGGCGCGAGCCGGATGTCGGTCGCGATGGACGCTCGGGGCTTCGCCACCACGACGCACCGGACGTGGGCCGAGCCGGCGCTCTGGGCGCGGGCCGACACCGTGGGCCTGGCGCTCGCCGTCGCCCTCGGGGCGGTCGCCCCCGTCACGCTCCTGCTGACCTGACCCGCTCTGACCTGCGGGGGTGGCCAGGAGTGGCGTGGGCCACTATGGTGCGAACTAAGCAAGCGCTTACCTCGTGGGCGCTGACCTCGAAACCACCGCTTCCCGGGAGGAACCCATGCCCCGCGTCTACTCCAACCTCGACGAGTTCAAGGCAGCCGTCGGCACCGAGCTCGGCACGAGTGACTGGGTCACCGTCACCCAGGAGCAGATCAACACCTTCGCCGACGCGACCGGCGACCACCAGTGGATCCACGTCGACCCGGAGGCGGCCGCCAAGGGTCCGTTCGGCACGACGATCGCGCACGGCTACCTCACGCTGAGCCTGCTGCCGGTCTTCGCCGCGGAGATCTACGAGGTCCACAACCTCGCGTTCGGCGTCAACTACGGCGCCAACAAGGTCCGCTTCCCGAACCCCGTGCCGGTGGACTCGCGCCTGCGCGCCACGGCCACCCTCAAGGAGGTCGCGGACATCCCGATCGGCACCCAGGCCACGATCTCGTTCGTGGTCGAGCGCGAGGGCGCCGAGAAGCCGGCGGTCGTCGCCGAGGTCGTCTACGTCTTCGCGGGAGCCTGACATGCACTTCGGATTCGACGAGAAGACCACTGGCCTGCTGGAGCAGGTCTCGGGTTTCATGGACGAGCACGTCTACCCCGCGGAGGCCGCGCTCAAGGAGCAGCTCGAGCGACGCGAGCGCGAGGACGACTGGTCGATCCCCGAGGCCATCGCCGAGGTGCGGGAGAAGGGCAAGGCCGCCGGTCTCTGGAACTTCTTCCTGCCCGGCGAGCACGCCGAGTACAACGGCGCCGGCCTGACCAACCTGCAGTACGCGCCGATCGCCGAGCTGACGGGCCGCAGCATCCAGCTGGCCCCGCAGGCGTTCAACTGCGCCGCGCCCGACACGGGCAACATGGAGGTCCTCCACATGTTCGGCACGCCCGAGCAGAAGGAGCGCTACCTCGGCCCGCTGCTCGAGGGCGAGATCCGCTCCGCCTTCGCGATGACCGAGCCCGACGTCGCGTCGTCCGACGCCACGAACGTCGAGACCTCGATCGTGAGCGACGGCAGCGACTACGTGATCAACGGCCGCAAGTTCTACATCACCGGCGCGATGAACCCGAACTGTCAGGTCTTCATCGTGATGGGCAAGACCGATCCGGAGGCTGACCGGCACCGCCAGCAGTCGATGATCCTCGTCGACCGCGACACCCCGGGCGTCGAGGTCGTGCGCGGCATGCACGTGTTCGGCTACCACGACCGCGACCACGGCGGCCACGCCGAGGTGCGGTTCCACGACGTGCGCGTGCCGGCCTCGAACCTGATCGGCGAGGAGGGTCAGGGCTTCGCCGTGGCCCAGGCGCGCCTCGGGCCCGGACGCATCCACCACTGCATGCGCTCGATCGGCGTCGCGGAGCGAGCACTGGAGCTCATGTGCGTTCGGGTCAAGGAGCGCACCGCGTTCGGTCGCCCGCTCGCCAACCAGGGCGTCATCCGCGACTGGATCGCGGAGTCGCGCGTGCGCATCGAGCAGCTGCGCCTGCTCGTGCTCAAGACCGCGTGGCTGATGGACACCGTGGGCAACCGCGGCGCCCACACCGAGATCCAGGCCATCAAGATCGCGACCCCCGAGACGGTCAACTGGATCATCGACAAGGCCATCCAGGCGCACGGCGGTGCGGGCGTCAGCCAGGACACGCCGCTCGCCGAGATGTGGGCGGGCATCCGCACGCTGCGTCTGGCCGACGGTCCGGACGAGGTGCACAAGAACTCCCTCGCCAAGGCCGAGCTCGGGAAGCACTGACGTGGTCGACGCCGGTCCGGTGGAGCTGGAGGGCGCCAACGCGGTCGTCACCGGCGCCGCGGGTGGCATCGGTGCGGCCTTCGCCCGGGTGCTGCTCGAGCGAGGCGCCCACGTCGTGCTGGGCGACCTCGACGAGGAGCGGCTCACCGCGACCGCTGACGGCCTGCGGGGCGAGTTCGGCGACCGCGTGCGCCAGCGGGTCGGCGACTCGAGCACCGATCTCGGCGTGACGGAGCTGCTCGCCGTCGCCCCCGGGCCGGTCGACCTGTTCGTCGCCAACGCGGGCGTCTTCCGCGGCTTCGGCCTCGAGGCGACCGACCAGGACTGGGCGCTGTCGTGGGAGGTCAACGTGCTCGCGCACGTCGCCGCGGCGCGCGCCCTCGTGCCCGGCTGGCTGGCCTCGGCCGCCGCCGGCGGCGCGGGCGGTGCCTTCGTCAGCGTCGCGTCGGCCGCCGGTCTGCTGACCCAGCTCGGGTCGCCGACCTACTCGGCCACCAAGCACGCAGCGCTGGGCTTCGCGGAGTGGCTCGCCGCGACATACGGCGACCAGGGCGTGCAGGTCACGGCGGTGTGCCCCATGGGGGTGCGCACGGCGATGCTCGAGGAGGGCGAGACGAGCGAGCAGCCCGACGCCCGCCTCGGGATGCGGTCGGTCGTCTCCGCCGGGGAGCCGATCGACGCGCGCGAGGTCGCCGAGGTCGCGCTCGCAGCGCTGGCCTCCGGCCGGTTCCTTGCGCTGCCCCACCCGGAGGTCGACCGCATGCAGCAGCAGAAGGCCGCCGACCGCGACCGCTGGATCACCGGGATGCAGCGCTTCCGCACGAGCCTGGAGTCCTGACCGACCCAGATTTGCTCCCGAATCCACCGTTCCGGCCCGCGCTTTCGGTGGATTCGCCAGCAAATCTGGGTACGGGCGGCGGTCAGCGTCTCGGTTCTACGGCGACTCCGAAAAATCTCGGTGCAAGAACCGGCGCACGGTGGTGAGTACTGGTTGCAGGAAGCGCCTGCGCCGGTCCCACGCACGGCGGTCCGGCTCCAGAAGATGGAGCTACTCAGCATGAATTACACCTCATGGTGTGGCGGACGCATCGCCGCGACCGCGACCTGTCTCGGTCTGTCTTGTGTCCTGGTCCTTGGTGCAACTCCGGGCCAGGCCGTCGAAGATCAGCCGGCCGAGGTTGCTGCAATCGACCATGCTCTCGAGATGGTGGGTGCCGAGCGGGCAGCGGCGAACGTCAACGTCGAGCTTCCCGAGGAGGCCAGCGCCCCCGCCACGCTGCGCACGAACGCCGGTGATCTCGCAGTGACCCTTCCTGCTGAGGGTCGCGAAGCCTTCTCCGACGATTCCCAACGTCTGTTCAATGGCTCGGCGGATGGCTCGGCCATTGCCGTCCAGTCGACGGAGATGGGCTTCGTGCCCTGATCCACATCGATTCCTCGGATGCGCCGGAGCGATATGAGTTTCAGATCTCCGGCGACGTCGCGTCACTTGAGATGGCTCCGGACGGCAGCGCTCAGGCCTACAACGGTCAAGGCGATCTCATCAGCATCGCAGCAACGCCTTGGGCGGTAGACGCCGCCGGACGTCCGGTTCCGACGCATTTCGAGATCAATGGTCTGAGCCTGACTCAGGTGGTCGAGCATCGCAGCGCCGAGTTCGCGTATGGCATTGTCGCCGACCCGTGGTGGAACCCCTTCTCGTGGCCGTGGGGCAAGTGGGTCAGCCGGTCGAAGAAGGTCGTCGGGAACGCGCTCAAGAAGTGCGGCCAGGGCGCGCTGGTCGGCACGATCGGTCTCGGAGTCGGCACAGGCACGACCAACGTTCTGATCGAGAAGTACGGCAATAACCTCGCCAAGCTCAAGGTCGGAGGCTGGCGGGGATATCTGGGCGCTGCGGCTGCCGGCTGTGTCATCAACAACCTCTAAGTTGAGGAGAGCGCCATGAAGAAGACGTGGGAGATGCTCGGACTCGGGCCGGGCGAGAGTGGCCCACCGGCCGGCATCGTCATCATTCCCATGGTGCTGGCGCTCGCTGCCTGCGCCATCAGGGACGTCAGCCTTCCCGTGACGCTTGTCATCGTTGCTGGGGCCTCGGTGCTGTCCGGTGTCGTCTGGTTCCTGGGTCACACCTTCCTGAGGCGGCGACCCGAACGCTGACGAGCCTGGAGTCCTGACCGACCCAGATTTGCTCCCGAATCCACCGTTCCGGCCCGTGCTTTCGGTGGATTCGCCAGCAAATCTGGGCACGGGGGTCAGGTGCGGGCGTCCTCGAGGCGCTCGATGGCGGTCGCGACGATCTCCTCGAGCTCGTCGGTCGCGAACTGCTCCTGGTCGACGTAGTGGGTCGCCGTGAGGATCATCAGGTGCGGTCCGATCGCGATGAACACCGTCGTCGAGCCGCCGAAGAGGTGGTTCGTGCCGTCGGAACGGGTGATGCCGCGCTCGATCGTGACCGACCGGTCGCCCACCTCGGGAAAGATGGTCTGGTGGAACTCGACCGCGGTCCGGTGCCCGTCGGGCTCCTCGGTCGTGTACGACGGGCAGGCCTCGGTCGCGGTCGCCATGCGGTCGAGCTCGGCGGTGACCGTGGCCTCGTCCGCCGCGATCACGTGCTGGTGGAGGAACGGGCCGAGGTCGGTCTTGAAGAACAGGGCTTCCACGTCGTCGAGGTCGGCGTACCGCTCGGCCTGCGTCGCCCCCCACAGGTCCTCGCACGCGTCGGAGGCCGCCACGATGAACGTGCCGGCCGGCGAGGTCTCGACCCCCTCCGTGAACGCGCCCTCGAATCCCTCCGACAGGTTCGCGGGCCTCAGCATGGCGTCCTCGATCTCCTGCACCGAGAGCGTCCGGTCAGGGTCCGGCTCCGCGCTGCGGGACTCCCGCGGAACGTCCTCGTCACCTCCCGAGCAGCCAGTGACGAGCAGGACAGCGACCACGAGTCCACACAGCAAGCGCATGGCTAGAGCCTAGGTTCTTCTGCTGACCCGGGGAGGGGGACCTCTCCCCGGTGGCCCCGCGGCTAGGGTTCGGCGCATGGGTACCGGTGCGCGCAGTCGTGTCCTCGTGGTGGCGCTGCTCGTCGTGGCCGTCGGCTTTCTCCTCGACCAGGTCCTCGAGATCGACTGGCCGGAGGGAGCCCTCTGGCCGATCCGCATCGTCCTGCTCGTCGCGGCGGTGGCGGTGGCCGGCATCGCGTACGCCGGGTGGAGCAGCGGTGAGCCCGCAGCTCCGCGGCCGCTCGTCGCGATGATCACCTCCCTGATCGGCGGTGCGTGCCTGGCCTCGGCGGTGACCTCGGCCGAGGACGGCACGGTCTTCGGATCGGGTGCACTCGGTGCCGTGGCGGTCGTGGCGATCGCCTTCGGCGTCATCGTGTTCAACCTGGAGGCTCGCGAGACCCGCGGTCGCTAGGCCGCGGCCTCGACCGACCGCGGAGCAGAGCCGGCGCCGTCAGCGGCGGTCGACCGCCTCGGCCATGATCTCGGCCATCGCCGCGTAGCCGGCGTCGTTGGGGTGGAACCGATCCGCCGCCAGGCGGCCGGACCACGACCTCAGGCGCGGGTCGCGGAACTCGGCGAGCCGGAACCGCCCGGTGCCCACGACCGCGGCGTTGAAGGCGCGCGCGGCACGGCGCGGCTGCGGCAGTGACGCGACGACGGCGCCGTCAGGCAGCACGTCGACGAGCTCGGCGGCGTGGGCCTCGACGAGGCGGCTCTGCCGGCGGTTGAACAGGTCGTTGCTCCCGATCATCACGGTCACCAGGTCCGGGACGACCTCCAGCGATCGCAGGGCGGGCAGCTGGCGATCGACGACATCGCGGATCAGGCCGCCGGAGACCGACAGGTTCACGACGCGGTGCGGCAGTCGGGTGCGGAGGGCACCCACCCAGCCTCGATCCGGCGCGGACGCCCCGATGCCCTGGGACATCGAGTCGCCCAGCACGACCCAGAGCGGGCCGTCGGCTGCCAGGGCGGCGCGGTTCTGCTGCTCCCACCAGGCGGCGTACGGGGCGACCTGGCCCTGCACGTCGCGCACGCCGCGGGACACCAGGCCGGCGGTGCGCAGGAACAACCCGGGCGGGCGTCCGCTCAGGTTGGAGTAGTCGAACGACGTCACCAGGCCATCCAACCCGACGCCACCCGATCCGGCCCGGGGTGCGCGGCCGTAGGCTGGTCGCACTATGGCGATCGAGCTCCTGACCCCGACCCAGGTCGACGAGATGCGGCCGGCGGGCCGCTTCGTCGGCGAGGTGCTGACCGCGCTCCAGGAGGCGGCGGACGTCGGCGTCAACCTGCTCGACCTCGACGCCCTCGCGCACCGCATGATCAAGGACCGCGGCGCCGAGTCGTGCTACATCGACTACGCGCCCTCGTTCGGCCGGGGGCCCTTCGGCAAGGTGCTGTGCACGTCGGTCAACGACGCCGTGCTGCACGGCCTCCCGCACGACTACGTGCTGCGCGACGGCGACCTGGCGAGCTTCGACTTCGCGGTCAGCGTCGACGGCTGGGTGTGCGACTCGGCGGTCAGCGTCGTCGTGGGTGAGCCGCGCGAGGAGGACCTGCGCCTCATCGAGGTGACGCAGCAGGCGCTCGACGCCGCCATCGCCGTCGCCCGCTCGGGCAACAAGGTGGGCGACATCAGCCGCGCCATCGGCGACGTCGCGCGCGCGAACGGCCTCAAGGTCAACCTGCAGTTCGGCGGGCACAGCGTCGGTCGCACGATGCACGGCGAGCTGCACATCGCCAACGACGGACGGCCCGGTCGGGGGTTCCCGCTCAAGCCGGGCCTGGTCATCGCGATCGAGCCGTGGTTCCTGCACACGACCGACGAGATCGTGATGGACCCGGACGGCTGGACGATCCGCAGTGCCGACGGCTCCCGCGGTGCCCACGTCGAGCACACGATCGCGATCACCGAGGGCGACCCGATCATCATGACCGCCCGCAGCTAGCGTCGCGGATCGATCGGACGGTTCGACCAGGCCTCGGCGGCCTCGAGCTGACTCGCGAGCGAGAGCAGTGTCCGGTCGCGGCCCTGGTGGCTGCCCAGCATCAGGCCGACGGGCAGCCCGTCGGCCTGGCCGAACGGCACGCTGACGGCCGGGATGCCGGCCATGTTGTAGAGCGCCGTGAAGGGCGTGAACAGGAGCTCGCGGTGGTGCGACTCGACCGGGTCGACCTCGGTGAACCATCGGTGCGGCTGGGGCAGGCGCGCCAGGGTGGGGGTCAGGAAGACGTCGTACGCGGCGAGGCCGGTCAGCACCTGGCGCGTCGTGCCCTCGAGGTACTGCATGGCCGCGGCGAGCTCGGCGGCACTGTGCCGTGAGCCCCGCTCGCGCCAGTAGCGGGTGGTCGGCCGCAGCACGGGGAGGGCCTCGTCGGGGATGGGCGCGGCTGCCATGCCGCTGCTCCACACGACGTTGAACTGCGGCTCGAGCTCCGGCGGGAACGGGTTCGCGACGACCTCGACGTCGTGACCCAGCGCCTCGAGCCGCCGCACGCCCGCCTCCCAGACGGCGCGCACCCGGGGATCGGTCTCGATGTCCGGCAGGTACGGATCGACCCACGCGGCGATCCGGAGACGCCCGGGGTCCCGTCCGGCGGCCTCGGCGAAGCCGGCGCCGTCGCCGACGAAGCGTGAGTCGCCGACCTGGGGCACGGCCAGGACGTCGAGCAGCGCGGCGGCGTCGCGCACGCTGCGCGCGAGCGGCCCGTCGCTCGCGAGCCCGCTCCAGTCGCTGCCGAGCGGTCCGGGGCTGACGCGGCCCCGCGTCGGCTTGACGCCGACCAGGCCGCAGCAGCTCGCGGGGATGCGGATCGAGCCGCCGCCGTCGCTGCCGAGAGCCCAGGGCACGAACCCCGCAGCGACCGCCGCGGCCGCTCCGCCGCTGGAGCCACCGGCGTTGAGCCCGATCTGCCACGGGGTCGACGTGGCACCGAGCAGGTCGTTGTCGGTGAAGGAGGAGAGGCCGAGCTCGGGGGTGTTGGTCTTGCCGAGGCTCACGAGGCCGGCCTCCCGCACGAGGCTCACGACGTGGGCGTCGACGTCGGGCACGGAGTCGGCCATCAGCGCCGAGCCGAGCGTCGTGCGCACCCCCGCGGTGGAGGTCAGGTCCTTGATCGCCGTCGGCACGCCCACGAAGCCGGCCCCGCCGCCACCGGTACCGGCTGCGTCGACCTCTGCAGCAGCGGCCCGAGCCGCCTCGAAGGTGCGGGTCATGAAGGCGCGCAGGTCGGTGTCGTGCTGCTCGATCCGCGCGGCCAGGTGGTCGACGACCTCGAGCGCCGACACCTCCCGTGCGCGGAGTCGTGCGGCGAGGTCGTGGGCGTCCAGCTCGTGCAGCTCGGCCATGCCTCGAGCCTAGGCCGGTGCCTGCCTCAGGCGGCTCAGGACTCCCAGCGCCACGAGTCGATGATCTGCTCGCTGACCTCGACGGTCTCGGCCTCCGACGCGCTCGGCGCGAACGAGATCGTGATGATGTAGTAGGCGCCCTCGTACTGCGCGTAGTACTGACGGGTCTGGTAGCTGACGCCCTCCACGACCGCGTCGGCCCGGACGACCGGCGACTCCACGCCGTCGACCTCGTAGGGGTCGTCGGCGGCGACGCCCGTGAAGCCCTCGCCCTCGAGCTCCGAGATCGCCAGCTCCTCGAACCTGCTGATCGACATCTTGTCGCCGGGGGTCCGGATGATGTTGATGTTGGTGCGGAAGTTGTCGACGACCTCGGAGGAGATGTACGCGATCTCAGCGTTCGGCAGCGCAGTGCTGTTGTCGGTCCAGCCCTCGGGGATCGCGAAGGTGAAGTCGTCGGTGCCGGCGCGCTCACCGTCGTCCGTGGACTCCTCGTCCTCGTCGGCCTCGCGCCCCGAGCCGCGCTCGGAGGAGTTGCTGGTGTCGGACGGCTCGGGGTCGTCGGAGCCGCAGCCCACCAGGAGCGCGGCGATCAGCAGCAGGGGAAGGACGAGGAGGCGTCGCGACGTCATGACGGGATTCTAGGCGCTAGCGATGACGACGCCTCAGGAAGCGTCCGGCCGATGGGGTCACACCGGCGTCTCACCGGAGGCGGTGCGTGCCGCGCGCCCGCCGCCGCGCTCTACGCTGGACCGGCTGGAGACAGGCGCTCCGGTGCCGCGAGGAGCTGAAGGAGGCACGGTGGTCACGTCGTCACCGCGCTGGACCTACCCGGCGCTGCTCGGCCTGCTGATGGTCTCGCTCGGCATCTCCGCCGCCCCGTCGCCCCTGTACGGCATCTACGCCGAGGAGTGGGGCTTCGCGCCGATCACCACGACGGTCGTGTTCGCCGCCTACGCGATCGCCGCGCTGGTGAGCGTGCTCGTGTCGGGGTCGATCTCCGACCGGTACGGACGCCGCCCGATCCTGCTGGTCGCGGCAGCCGGCCTCGTCGTCGGACTCGTGCTGTTCATGGTGGCCGGATCGGTGCCCGTGCTGATCGCCGCGCGGGTGCTGCACGGACTGTCGGTCGGCGCCATCGTCGTCGTCGCGACCGCGGCGCTGCTCGACCTCCGCCCGGACGAGGGCGCCTCGACCGGGCGCCGCACCGGCATCGCCTTCAACCTCGGCATCTTCATCGCCATCCTGGGCACGGCCGCAGACGCGCAGTACGGACCGGCGCCGCTCGTCGTGCCCTACGCCGTGCTGGCGGCGTTGGCCGCCGCGGGATTCGTGGCCGTGCTGCTGATGCGCGAGACCCACACCGTCGACCGAGCGGTGGCCCTGAACATCGCCCGACCGCGCGTGCCCGCCGAGATCTCCGGCGACTTCACCTTCGCGGCGCTCGGGGTCATGGCGTCGTGGTCGGTCCTGGGCGTCTTCCTCTCGCTGTTCCCGACCATCGCGACCGTGGCGGTCGGCACCGACAACCTCGTGTTCGGCGGTCTGGTGGTCGGAGGTTCCGCCCTGGCCGCGGCCGCCAGCCAGCAGGTCGCGAGCGGATGGGACGCGCGCACGGCCGCCGTGATCGGCGACGTCGGCACGGCCGTCAGCCTCGGCGCGTGCGTGCTCACGGTCCACATCGGCAACGGCTGGCTCCTCGCGGCCGCCTCGGTGGTGCTCGGGTTCTTCTTCGGGCTCGCGTTCGGCAGCTCGTTGCGGCACCTCGGCCAGGTCGTGCCGCCGTCCCACCGCGGCGAGGTCATGTCGGCGTTCTACCTGCTCGCCTACGGGGCGATGGCGGTGCCGACGATCATCGCCGGCGCCGCCGCCACCCGGTGGGGCGTCGACGCGGTCTTCGCGCCGTTCATGGCCTGTGTCGCCGCGGCCTGCCTGGCCGCCGGGGCCCTCGGCGCGCGGGTGCGCGGCGTGCAGCCCGACGCCTGAGCGTCGGAGCCGGGCCACGGGCCCGTCGTCGCGGGTTCATCACGGAGCGGCAGCGTGGTGCGACGTGCGCATCGTGCAGCTCGCGAACTTCGTCGGTCCGACCTCGGGCGGCATGAAGACGGCGGTCGAGGCGATCGGCGCCGGCTACGTCCGACACGGCGTCGAGCGGCTGCTGGTCGTGCCGGGTGCTCGCGACGACCGGTGGTCGACCGAGCACGGGGACGTGGTGCAGGTCCGAGCCCCTCGCGTCGGCGACCACTACCGGCTCATCGTCGAGCCGTGGCGCGTGCTCGACGTGCTCGAGTCGTTCGGGCCGACCTCGGTCGAGGTCCACGACAAGACGACCCTGCTCCCCGTGGCCCGCTGGGCGCGACGCCGGCAGGTCGGTGCCGTGCTGTTCTCGCACGAGCGGATGAGCGACATGATGGCGATGCGGACGCGCCGCGACGCGAGCGCGAAGGTCTCGATCGCCCTGCTCAACCGCGTGCTCGTGCGCTCCTTCGACCAGGTCGTCGTGACCTCCGACTTCGCGCGGGAGGAGCTCGCGCCCGCCGCAGGTGCTGCGGGATGCCCCGTGGTCACCGTGCCGCTCGGTGTCGACCTGGAGCGTTTCCGTGCGCGCGGCCACCGTCGCCCGGGTGGTCCCGTCCGACTCGTGCTGGCGGGCAGGCTGTCGCGCGAGAAGTCGCCGCACCTGGCCGTCGCGACCGCCGTCGAGCTGCACCGCCGCGGTGTCGACGTGCGCCTCGACGTCTACGGCACCGGACCCCATCTGGACGAGCTGCAGGCGCTCGCCGGGTCGGCACCCGTGACGTTCCACGGGCACGTGGCCGGGCGTGACGAGCTCGCCGCGCGGCTGGCCGCGGCGGACGTCGCGCTGTCGGTGTGCCCGAGCGAGACCTTCGGGCTGGCGGTGCTGGAGGCCCTGGCCTGCGGGACGCCCGTCGTGACGGCCGACGTCGGCGGCGCTCGTGAGCTCGTCCACGAGTCGTGCGGCGCCTGGGCCGCCCCCGATCCGGTCGCGCTGGCCGACGCCGTGCAGCGGGTCGTCGCGGTGCCGGTCCGCACGCGCCGCCGGGCGGCGCGGCAGCGAGCTGAGCGCTACCCCTGGTCGACCACGGTCGACCAGATGCTCTCGGTCCACCGCGCGTGGGCGCGCCCACGCCTGACCACGGCGGGCTGATCCGTCGTCGGCGTGATCGGCGGGTGCAGACTGGCGACATGACCGACCTCGTGATCGACGTCGAGGGGCTCGTCAAGCACTACGGGTCCACGCACGCGCTCGACGGACTCGACCTCCGCGTCGAGGCTGGCACGATCGCCGGCTTCCTCGGGCCGAACGGTGCCGGCAAGTCCACGACGATCCGCGTGCTGCTGGGACTGCACCGGGCGACCGCGGGCCGTGCCCGGCTGTTCGGCCGCGACCCGTTCGCCGATGCCGTCGACCTGCACCGCCGCCTCGCCTACGTCCCGGGCGACGTCACGTTGTGGCCACGCCTGACCGGAGGCGAGATCGTGGACCTGCTCCTCGGGATGCGCGGCGTGCGGTCGGCCCCGCGGCGCGAGGAGATGCTGCAGCGCTTCGAGCTGGATCCGACGCGCCGAGCCTCGACGTACTCCAAGGGCAACCGCCAGAAGGTCGCGCTCGTCGCCGCGTTCGCCGCCGACACCGACCTCTTGGTGCTCGACGAGCCGACCTCGGGGCTCGACCCGCTGATGGAGGCTCAGTTCCAGCGGTGCACGCAGGAGGCCGCCGACCGCGGCACGACCGTGCTGCTCTCGAGCCACATCCTGGCCGAGGTCCAGGAGCTCTGTGACACCGTCACGATCGTGCGTGCCGGGCGCACCGTCCTGGCCGGCCGGCTCGACGAGCTGCGGTCCGTGACGCGCTCGCGCCTGGTGGCCACGATCGCGTCCGGTGCCGAGGGGCTGGGGGAGGTCGAGGGCGTGCACGACCTGGAGGTCGACGGCGACCGGGTCACCTGCACGATCGACGACGCGGTGACGGCCGAGGTCGTGGCCGCCGTGGCCCGTCTGAGGCCGACGGCGCTCACGGTCGAGCCCCCGTCGCTCGAGGAGCTCTTCCTGCGCCAGTACGGCTCGGACGTCCTCGACCAGGGCGCATGACGTCGACGGCCTGGGCCGGCACCGGCGCGCTCTGTCGGCTCGCGTTCGCGACCGAGCGACGGTGGATCCTCGGCACGTTCGTGGTCTTCCTCGGGACGTACGTCGCGACCGCCGCGCAGATCCGCCAGATCGCGCCGACGGTGGGCGACCGCGTCGGTCTGCAGGGCACGATCGCGCAGACGCCGGGATTCCGGGTGCTCCTCGGCCCGTTCGAGCACACGGCCGAGATCGGCGGCGCGACGCTCTGGCGGGTCGGCGTGTTCATGCTGGCGGTCGCCGGGATGCTGGCAGCCGCGTGCGTGGTGCGGCAGACGCGTCGCGCGGAGGAGCAGGGTCAGGCCGAGCTCGTCGGCGCGACGGCCGTGGGGCGTCTCGCACCGCTGGCCGCGGGCCTGGTGACGGCCGCCGCCCTCACGGTCGCTGCGGCCCTCGGTGTGGCCGGGGGCCTCGTGCTGGGGGCGGGCTCGGGTGCGACCGACGCCGCTGCGGCAGGGGCGCAGGTCGTCGTGGTGGGACTTGCCACGGCCGGCCTGGCCGCGGTGGCGGCGCAGCTGGCCCAGGCCGCGCGGTCGGCCCTCGGCATGACGGCCGGCGTGCTGCTGGCCGCGTACGCGGTCCGCGGCGCGGCCGACGTGCGGCACAGCGACGCGGTGCAGTGGCTCACGCCGTTCGGATGGGCGGCGCAGGTCGACCCGTTCGGTGAGGACCGGTGGTACCCGCTCGGGGTGGCGGCCCTCGCGACGGCCTCGCTGGTCGCGCTCGCCGTGGTGCTGCGGGGACGTCGCGACGTCGGCGCGGGTCTGATCGCTCCTGGTCCGGGTCGGCCCGACGGTCCCCGCCTCGGGGCGCCGATCCCGCTGACGCTGCGACTCGAGCGGCGCGCCGGCGTGGTCTGGCTGGTCGGGCTGGCCGCGTTCGGCGTCTTCGTCGGGAGTCTCGTGCCGACGGTGGTCCGGCTCGGCTCGGCCGAGGGTGGTCTGGCGGAGGCGCTGCGCCGGCTGGGTGGTGCCGGCGCGCTGACCGACGTGTTCGTCTCGGCGATGGCGTCGATCGGGGCGCTCGTCGTCACGTCCTGGGGTGTCGCGGTCGTGACGCGCCACCACGCCGACGAGGCCGGAGGGCGGCTCGAGCAGCTGCTCGCGGCGGCCGTCTCGCGCCGCGCCGTGCTGCTCGCGCCGGCCGTCGTGGCGGTGGCCGGCGTGCTGCCGGCCCTGGCGGTGACGGGCCTCGCGATCGGACTGAGCGGCGGCGACCTGGGGGACGCCCTGGCGGCGTCGGTGGTGCAGGCCCCGGCGGTCTGGGTCGTCATCGCGATCGCGGTGCTGGGGCAGGCGTTGGGTGGCCGGTGGACCGCGATGGCGTGGGGTGGCGTCGTCGTGGCGACGGCGGTCGGTCAGATCGGTGCGGCCGTGGGCCTCCCGGAGTGGGCACAGCAGGCCTCGCCGTTCACGCACGTCCCCGGCGTGCCGGCCGACCCCTTCACGCTCGCGCCGGAGCTGGTGCTGTCGGCCGTGGCTGCCCTGCTCCTGGTCGCCTCGGTGCTGGTGGTGCACCGTCGCGACGTGCCCCGCTGACCTGTGAGGCCCGAACTGTCCGCGCGCAGTGGCATGCTGCGGAGCATGACGTCGGGCACCCACACCACCAACTACCTCGACACGTTCATCGCCGTCGCGCCCGACACCCGGGCCGTCACGGCCAGCGAGCCGCCGCCCAAGGACACGCCCACCGTGGCCCGGATCCAGTTCGAGATGCTCGTCGACGCTCCGTACGTGCACACCTCCGACGACGTCGTGCACGCCTCCCAGGGGGCGCGCCGAGGCATCTCGCGCGAGGAGTTCTTCGCCAAGGGCCAGCCGTGCCTGCGCACGTCGCCGCTGGTCAAGACCTACGGCTGGGGCGTGCACTCCGACGCCGAGGGGCGCGTGGCGCTCTACGCGGTCGAGTCCGCCGAGTACCGCGAGCTCGCCGCCCGCGACGACCTCAAGCAGCTCCAGGGCATGCGGTCCTCCAGAGCCTGATGGTGACGGTCCCCCCTTCGAGGAACGAGTGAGCCTCGAAGGGTGCACCTGCACCCACGACGAAGGGCCCGCCACGCCGGAGCGTGACGGGCCCTTCGTCAGTGCTGGGTGATCAGCGACCGGAGCCGACGAGCTCGCGGTCGTCGACCGGGGCGCCGGACTTCGGCCGGGGCCGGGCCACGACGGCACCCACGCCGAGCAGGATGATGCCGAGCACCGCGAGACCGATCGGCAGGTACGTCTGCACCAGGCTGATCTTCGACGCGTTCGACGCCGCCGTGTCGGCGAGGCGGGCGACCGAGTCGTCGTCGGCCATGAGCTGGACGTTGTTGAGGTCCAGCAGCGGGTAGGGCTGGTCGCCGAAGTCGGCGTACAGCGTGATGGTCTGGTCCTGACCCGTCTTCAGCGGGGAGCCGAGCTCGGAGTCGATCCAGATCTTCGTGGTGTTGGTCGAGATGAACGTGGCCGGGACCTCCGGGCCCGCGGCGGCGACGTCGGCACGGAGCTGGTCGCCCTCGCTGCCGGCGATCTGGGCCACGAAGCTGGCGACGGTCGCGTTCGGCAGGACCGTGCCGTCGGTGTTCATGCTCCGGCCGACCGTGGCCTGCAGCGTCTCGAGCGTGCCCGCGGCCTTCACGGGCGCGATCGTGGTGCCCTCGAAGTAGTACGCCGTGCGGCCCTCGATCGTCTCGGTGCGCACGTACTCGACCTTCTGGGCCGAGTCGGTCGTGCCGTCGTAGGTCGTGAACGCGTCCTTGCTGGGGTGGCGCACGTGCGACAGCACGACGCCGCCGGACTGGTTGTCGACGTCATCGACACCCTCGACCTGGCCGTAGTCGGTGCGGTCGATCGCGAACGTCTTGTCGGTGACCGAGTCGCCCGACGGCAGCTCGGCGGTCGAGACGCTGTGGACGATCGCGGTGGACCCGTCGGTGCTCTCGACCTCGACGACGCGGTTGGCGTCGATGGGCTCGGACTCGCCGAGCTCGAGCGTCGCGGGGTCGAGCTGGGCGCTCGAGCCGTCGTACGTCACCGTGCTCTCGAAGTCGCCCGGCAGCATCGTGAGCCGCGGCGCGATGATGAAGACGGTGAGCGCGGCGAGTGCGACGAGCACCAGTCCGCTGATGGTGAATCCGGTGCCTCGACCCTTGCGGTTCGCGGTCGGCTCGGTGTGGCTCTTGGCCATGGTGGAACTCCCTCGTGACATGCGTCGCCCGGGGGGCTGACGCATTGAAGTCACTCGTCCCTCCCGAGTGACTTGGGTCACGGTACCCCTCGGCCGGGTCAGAACCAAGTTCGAGGGGAATGTTCGGCGCCTTGATGAAGTTGATACGATCAGACTCAAGTCATCTGACTGTCGAACCTCAATCACCACACCCGGTGCTGAACGCACCCGGAAACCCCGATCCCAGGAGGACCACCCATGGCACGTGCCGTCGGAATCGATCTCGGTACCACCAACTCCGTCGTCGCCGTTCTCGAGGGCGGTGAGCCCACCGTCATCGCCAACGCCGAGGGCGCGCGCACGACCCCCTCGGTCGTCGCCTTCGCCAAGGACGGTGAGGTGCTGACCGGCAAGGTCGCCAAGAACCAGGCCGTCACCAACGTCGACCGCACGATCCGCTCGGTCAAGCGCCACATGGGCACCGACTGGACCCAGACGATCGACGGCAAGGACTTCACGCCGCAGCAGATCAGCGCCTTCATCCTGCAGAAGCTGAAGCGCGACGCCGAGGCGTACCTGGGCGAGCCGGTCACCGACGCGGTCATCACGGTGCCTGCGTACTTCAACGACCACCAGCGCCAGGCCACCAAGGAGGCCGGCGAGATCGCGGGCCTCAACGTCAGCCGCATCATCAACGAGCCCACCGCGGCCGCGCTGGCCTACGGCCTCGACAAGGGCGACGACCAGACGATCCTGGTCTTCGACCTCGGCGGCGGCACGTTCGACGTCTCGCTGCTGGAGATCGGTGACGGCGTCATCGAGGTCAAGGCGACGAGCGGCGACAACCACCTGGGCGGCGACGACTGGGACGACGCGGTCGTCAGCTGGATCGTCTCGGGCTTCAAGTCCAAGACCGGCATCGACCTGACCAAGGACAAGATGGCGATGCCCCGCATCCGCGAGGCCGCCGAGCTGGCCAAGATCGAGCTCTCGAGCTCGACCAGCACCTCGATCAACCTGCCGTACATCACGGTCCAGGACGGCAGCCCGGTCTTCCTCGAGGAGACGCTGACCCGTTCGGAGTTCGAGAAGATCACCGCCGACCTGCTGGCGCGCACCAAGGCGCCGTTCCAGAACGTCATCAAGGACGCCGGCGTCAAGGTAGCGGACATCGACCACGTCGTGATGGTCGGCGGCTCGACCCGCATGCCCGCGGTCTCCGAGCTCGTCAAGAGCCTCACCGGTGGCCAGGACCCCAACAAGGGCGTCAACCCCGACGAGGTCGTCGCCATCGGCGCCAGCCTGCAGGCCGGCGTGCTCAAGGGCGAGGTCAAGGACGTCCTGCTCCTCGACGTCACCCCGCTGAGCCTCGGCATCGAGACCAAGGGCGGCGTCATGACGAAGCTCATCGAGCGCAACACGACGATCCCCACCAAGCGCTCCGAGGTCTTCACGACCGCCGACGACAACCAGCCGTCGGTCGCGATCCAGGTGTACCAGGGCGAGCGCGAGATGGCGGCGGGCAACCAGCTGCTGGCCACGTTCGAGCTGACGGGTCTCCCGCCGGCCCCGCGTGGCGTGCCGCAGATCGAGGTCACCTTCGACATCGACGCCAACGGCATCGTCAACGTCTCCGCGAAGGACCGCGGCACGGGCAAGGAGCAGTCGATGACGATCACCGGCGGCTCGGCGCTGAGCAAGGACGACATCGACAAGATGGTCAAGGACGCCGAGCAGTACGCCGAGGAGGACCGTCAGCGCCGCGAGGCCGTCGACGTCCGCAACCAGGGTGACTCGCTCGTGCACACGACCGAGAAGTTCCTGGCCGAGAACGGCGACAAGGTCGGTGACGACCTCAAGGCCGAGGTCCAGGCCGACGTCGACGCGGTCAAGGAGACCCTGAACGGCGAGGACACCGAGGCCATCAAGACGGCCACGGCCAAGCTGGCCGAGTCGAGCCAGAAGCTCGGCACCGCGCTCTACGAGGCGGCGGCCGCCGAGGCCGCGAACGCCCCGACGGGCGACGCGGGCAGCACGGATGACGACGACGTCGTCGACGCCGAGATCGTCGAGGACGACGACACCGAGGAGACCAAGTGACGCAGGGCCCCGAGAACACTCAGCCGGACGCCGGCACGGGGCCCGAGGTCGACGACGTCTCCACCGAGGGCGAGGTGCCGCAGGAGGATGCTCCCGCGGCACCCGCCCCGGAGGAGCCGGCCGGGCCCACGGCCGAGCAGCAGCTCGCCGAGCGCACGGCCGACCTCCAGCGCCTGCAGGCCGAGTACGTCAACTACAAGCGGCGGGTCGACCGCGACCGCGAGCTCGTGCGGTCGCAGGGTGAGGCGAAGGTCCTCGAGTCGCTGCTGACGGTGCTGGACGACATCGCGCGGGCCGGTCAGCACGGCGAGCTCGAGGGCGGCTTCAAGGCCGTCGCCGACTCGCTGCAGACCGCGGTTACCAAGCACGGTCTCGAGACGTTCGGCGCCACCGGCGACCCGTTCGACCCGGCGCTGCACGAGGCCGTCACGCACGCGGGGGAGTCCCCGGACGTCGACGTCACCTCCGTCGCGCTCGTCATGCGCACGGGCTTCCGCGTCGGCGACCGCGTGCTCCGCACGGCGATCGTCGGTGTGGTCGACCCGGCCGCTCCGACGGCCGAGACGCCCGAGGCCGAGCCGGCCGCCGACCAGCCCGACACCGACGCCTGAGCGTCGACCGCACCCATCCAGCACGACCGACATGAGCGAGGGGAGGTGGCTACGTGAGCGCCACTGACTGGTCCGGCAAGGACTTCTACGGGGTCCTGGGCGTCACCAAGGACGCGACGGCCGACGACATCAAGAAGGCCTATCGCAAGCTCGCGCGGGAGAACCATCCCGACGCGAATCCCAACAACAAGGCGGCCGAGGAGCGGTTCAAGTCCGTCTCCGAGGCGTATGCGGTGCTCTCGGACGCCACCAAGCGCAAGCAGTACGACGACCAGAAGTCGATGTTCGGGCAGTTCCGCAGCCAGGGAGGCCCGGGCGGCGGCACGCAGTCCGACTTCGACCTCAGCGACATCCTCGGCGGGATGTTCGGCGGTGGTGGCGGTCGTCGCCGTCGCCAGACCACGGCCCGCCGCGGCGACGACCTCGAGTCGGAGGCCACGATCGGCTTCGCCGAGGCCGTCGACGGTGTCACGATCGGGCTGCGGCTGCCCAGCGACGAGGCGTGCGGCACGTGCCACGGCACGGGCGCCCGCCCCGGCACGGCCCCCACGGTCTGCGCGAAGTGCCAGGGCAGCGGCATGCAGACGAGCGCCAACGGCGGCGTCTTCGCGATGACCGAGCCGTGCCAGAACTGCCGTGGTCGCGGCATGGTCGTGGAGCACCCCTGCGCGACCTGCTCGGGCTCCGGTCGCTCGCCGTCGAGCCGCACCCTGCAGGTGCGGGTCCCTGCCGGCGTGCAGGACGGGCAGCGCATCCGGCTCAAGGGCAAGGGCGCCCCGGGCGCGGGCGGCGGTCCCGCCGGCGACCTGATGCTGCTGGTGCACGTCGACTCGCACCCCGTCTTCGGACGCAAGGGCGAGCACCTGACGATCTCCGTCCCGGTCGCGTACGACGAGGCCGCGCTCGGCGCGGACGTCGCGGTCCCGACCATCGAGGGCAGCTCCGTGACGCTCCGCATCCCCGCGGGCACGCCCCACGGGCGCACGCTCCGGGTGCGCGGCAAGGGCGGCGTGGCTCGCTCCGGTCGTCGGGGCGACCTGCTCGTCACGGTCGAGGTGTCCGTCCCGGCCACCCTGACCGACGCCGAACGTTCGGCCGTCGAGGCCTTGCGCGAGGCCCGGGGCGCCAGCGATCCTCGAGAAGACCTCTTCAAGGCGGTGCAGAAGTGATGAGCGAGAATCCGTTCGTCCCCCCGGGACCCGAGGCGAAGGTCTTCGTCATCAGCGTGGCCGCCGAGCTCTCGGGGCTGCACCCGCAGACCCTGCGCACGTACGACCGGCTGGGTCTGGTCGAGCCGGGCCGCACGGGTGGTGGTGGCCGGCGGTACTCGCTGGCCGACATCGAGATGCTGCGGCGCATCGCCGACCTGACGGCTGAGGGCCTCGGCCTCGAGGGCGTCAAGCGCGTCATCGACCTCGAGCACCGTGTGGCGGCACTGACGCTGCGCGTCTCGGAGCTGGAGAACGAGCTCGTCACCGCGCACCAGGCGCTCGGCACCGTGCCCAACCTGCCGGTCCGCGCGAGCGCCGCTCACGTCACCCTCTACCGCCGCCGCTGACCCCGCGGGCGCTGAGCTCACCGCCCGACCGGGGGAGGGGCGTCGGCTGGCGGTCACCTGTCGTTTGCCTGTGTAGGGGCTGTCGTTCTTCGGGGCTGGTTAGCGTCCGGGCCGCGAGGGGGCCCGATCGGGGGTGCACCCTCCCGACGGAAGACGCTCATGACCCTGGCTGCCTCGCCCCTGCCCACGTCGACCCGCCCTGCGCGCGCGCTGCTGCACGTGCTGCTCGGCACCGCGATGCTCGCGGCGACCCTGGTGGCGGGCCTCGCGGCACCCGCGGCGGCCGCCACCCCGCCGCCGCTGTTCGTGTCGGAGATCCTGGCGAACCCCACCGGCGTCGACGAGTTCGAGTACGTCGAGGTGACCAACCCGGGCACCGCGCCGGTCGCGCTGGACGGGTTCACGTTCGCCTACACCTACGTCGACTCCACCGACACCACGCGCGACGTCCGGCTCACGGTCGACGGCACGGCGACGGTCGCGCCGAAGGGGTCGGTCGTGCTGTGGCTGAGCTACACGGCCACCGGGCTCGACTCCTTCGCCCGCACCGTCGACCAGTTCCGCGCCGCGACGGGCACCCCCGCGTCGACGCAGGTCCTGCGCCTCACGGGCCAGCCGGGCATGGCCAACGGCGGCGACCGCGGCATCCGCATCAGTGACGCCACGGGCATCGTGACGTGGTCGCACTACCCGAGCGGCTCCCAGGCGATCGATCTCGGCACCGACTTCTCGGTCCCCTCCGCGCGTGGCCAGGCCGCACCCGTGCTGGCGACGCTCTCGCCCATGACGCCGGGCACCGTCCGGCCCGAGGCACTCGTGCCGGTCGTGCCCGTCGACCCCGAGCCGGAGGTGCCCGACGACATCGGCACGCTCGACCCCGACCCGGCCCTCGTGGCCGCTCCGCTGCAGATCACCGAGATGGTCCCGGACACCGCCAACGTCGGTGCCTCGGACGGCTACGAGTTCATCGAGGTCTTCAACGCCACCGACCGCGACGTCGACTTCGCCGACTACGCGCTCACCTACCTCTACCCGCAGGACACGACGACGAACACCAACGAGGCCGCCTGGCCCGCGGTGCCGTCCGACGTCGTGATCGGCTCGGGCGAGGCGCTGACGTTCTGGATCAAGAACGGCGCCAACGACGACCTGACCGACGCCGACTTCAACGCGCACCACGGCAGCGACCTGACGCTCGGCGAGGACCTGGTCGAGATCTCGTCGGCCGGCCTGGCCAACGGCTCGCCGCGCGGCATCGCGATCCGCACGAACACGGGCTTCCCGGTCAACCGGGCGTACTACAACATGGCCGGCGCCGATGACGTCGACGCCGACGTCGCGATCGCCTACGGACGCACCGACGACATCGGGCTGCAGACCATCGTCGCCCGCCGCGACGCCTCCCCGGGTCGCGTCCAGGTCGACCAGGTGGCCGCGGGCCTCGTCGTGGTGCCTGACGACACGAGCGCCCCGGTCGTCGCCGACCGCACCGCCGACACGATCGACCCGACCGCCGGGTTCCTCCTCGACCTGCAGGTCAGCGACGACGTGCAGGTGCGCACCGTCACCGTCGAGGTCAGCAACGACGTCGACACCGACCCGCGCACCGTCAACCTCGTCCGCTCCACCGCGGACCCGTTGGCCTACGGAACGGTCGTCAACGCCGCCGACGTCGTCGGCAAGCAGTGGTTCGAGTACACCGTGACCGCCTCCGACGGCTCGAACGTCACGCGCACCGAGACCCGTCGCGTCGCGGTCGACGGCGCCAGCTCCGACCCGGTGCGCCTCAACGTGAAGGACGGCGACTTCGTCGGCGGCACCACGACGATCTCGGCCGCGGGCGAGAGCTACCCGCCGAGCCTCGAGCTGAGCATCGACGGCTCCCCGGTCGAGACCCGCGCCTCCCTGGAGTCGACGCCGTACTTCGTGTTCGAGACGTCGCAGACCGACTTCTACTTCCGCAACGGCGTGCGCATCGGCGAGGACGTCCTGCACATCTTCGACGAGGGCACCTACGAGCGGACCGAGACGATCGCCGTGCCCGTGCCGCTGTCGTACGTGACGCAGGGCGAGCCGCTCTCGGTCGACGTCTGGGCCGGCACGAAGGCCGGGCCGTGGATCGACGAGGCCGAGAACAACGACGACTTCGTGATCTCCGGGATGCGCCTGATCCTCCCTGACGGTCGCACCCTCCGACCGGCCGGCTATGACGACCCGACCCGCCTCGTGCAGATGGGCGACAGCGCCGGGAAGAACGACTTCTACGCGTCGGTGTTCGACCTCGGTGACGACGCGTTCACGGCGGCGGCCCACGACTGGGACACCACGGTCGTCGCCGACGGCCCGCACCAGGTGCTCGCGACCGAGGGCGCCGACAGCGCGTCGGCCGAGGTGCTCGTCGACAACACCGCGCCGACCGTCACGCCGAGCGTGGAGGACGGCCGCGTCTACCAGGGCGAGATCCTGCTGGACGCCGTCATCGAGGACGGCAGCGGCTCGGGCGTCACGGACACCGTGGCGACCCTCGACGGCGAGCCCGTCGTGCTGCCGTTCGCGACCTCGTCGGTGGTGCTCGCCGCGGGCGACCACGTGCTCGCGATCACCGCGACCGACGCGGTGGGCAACACGACCGAGTCGTCCGTGACCTTCACGGTGCCCGAGGAGCAGCCGGGCGCCGACGGCGTCGCGCCCGCCGAGGGTGCGGAGGTCGAGGCGGGCGACGTGATCCTCCAGGCCCTCGTGCAGGACCCGACCGACGACCCGCTCGACGTCTCCTTCCGCCGCGGCGAGCGCTTCGTCCTGGGCGACGAGGAGGTCGCTGCGAGCAGCGGCACGACCCACGACGCGCGGTCGCTGGAGCGCGAGGGCACCCCCGCCGCGCCGGAGTCGCCGTCCCCGGCGCGCCAGCTCGCGGCGCAGCAGCTCGTGACGCAGGCGGGTCTCGCGCCGGTCACGGCGACCGACGCGCTTCCGTACTACACGTTCGACGTCGCGGTGCCGGCCGACTCCGGCGCCGACGCGACGGCGCGCCTGACCTGGGACGGCACGGCCGACCGTGACTCGCAGGTCATCCTCTACGCGCTGGCGGCGGACGGATCGCGCTGGATCGAGCTGGCCCGACACCGCACCACCGCCGACGGCGAGGCCTTCACTCTGCAGGGCTCCGCGGTCGTCGGCGACACCGTGCGCGATGGCTCGATCACGGTGCTGGTGCAGCACTCCGAGGGCTTCGCGGGCGCGGACCTCAGCTCGCGCGACTCCGCCGTGACCCCGGCCCACCCGCTGGACACGCCCCGCTCGGAGTACGACTTCACGATCGCGTGGGAGTCGGACACGCAGTACTACAACGAGGAGTTCCTGCAGCACCAGACGGCGATCCACGACTACGTGCTGGGGCAGCGCGAGAACCAGAACATCCAGTACCTGATCCACACCGGCGACATCATCGACGACTGGGACCAGCCGTACCAGTGGGCCAACGCCGACGGTGAGTACGCGCGCCTCGACGCGGCCGGACTCCCGTACGGCGTGCTCGCCGGCAACCACGACGTCGGCAGCCAGCTGTCGAACTACTCGGAGTTCTGGAAGTTCTTCGGCGAGGCCCGGTACGCCGACAACCCCTGGTACGGCGGTTCGTACCAGGACAACCGCGGCCACTACGACCTGATCTCCGCCGGCGGCATCGACTTCGTGATGCTCTACATGGGCTGGGACCCGCAGGTCGACTCGATCGCGTGGATGAACGAGGTCCTGGCGCAGTACCCCGAGCGGGTCGCCGTCATCAACCTGCACGAGTTCATGCTCACGACCGGGGGCCTCGGCCCGGTGCCGCAGCAGATCCTCGACGAGGTCGTCGCGACCAACCCGAACGTGCGGATGGTGCTCTCGGGGCACTACCACGACGCCTTCACGCGGATCGACCAGTTCGACGACGACGGCGACGGTGCGGTCGACCGTGACGTCTACTCGATGCTGTTCGACTACCAGGGTCTTCCGGAGGGCGGCCAAGGCTTCTTGCGCCTGCTGCAGTTCGACAACGAGGGCCAGTCGATGCGGGTGCGCACGTACTCGCCGTCGCTCGCGACGTACAACTCCGACGACCCGTCGCTGCTGGAGCCCGGGCCGGACCCGTACCGGTACCAGGACTTCGAGATCGGCTACGACGCGCTGCTCATCACGCCGAGCGACAAGACGCTGACGACGTCCGGCTTCACCGCCGAGATCCTGACGACGGACGAGGTCGGCGCGCTGCAGGACGTGCCGAGCGGCACCGTCGCGGCGATCACGTGGCCGCTCACGGCGCTCGGCGCCCACGGCTGGTACGTGCACACGGCGGACCCGTTCGGGGCCACGCACGCGACCCCGGTCTACACCTTCACCCTGGTGGCAGCAGCGCCCGGACCGGGCGGCGGAGGCACGAACCCGGGCACCGGCACCGACCCCGGAGGCTCGGGGGGCGCGGGTGGCACGGGCACGGACGCGACCGGGACGACCCGTCCCGCCGGGGTCGACCGTGACCTGCCCGGCACCGGCCTGCCGGTCGATCCGCTCCTGCTCCTGCTGGCCGCTGGCCTGGTCGGCCTCGGCGGGTGGCTCCTCCGCCACCGCCGGGCGGTGAGCTAGGGACGAGTCCGACCACCGGGCGGTGAGCTAGGGACGAGTCCGAGGTCGCGACACGTCCCTATCTCACCGCCCAGTGCGGTGACACGTCCCTAGCTCACCGCCCGGGCTCTCGCTGCGTGCGCCGGGCATGCCGTGGACGGCGGGAGTAGCGTCGGTGTCGTGACTGCCCCGTCCCCCACGACCGTCGGCCAGCTGCGCGCCTCGGGCCATGTGCACAAGCCGCTGCGCGTCGAGATCCGCGACAACCTGCTGGCCGCCCTCGCCGAGGGCCGCGACCCCTGGCCGGGCCTGCACGGCTTCGAGCACACCGTCGTCCCGCAGCTCGAGCGTGCGCTCATCGCCGGGCACGACATCGTGCTGCTGGGCGAGCGTGGCCAGGGCAAGACGCGCCTGTTGCGCACGCTCGTGGGCCTGCTCGACGAGTGGACGCCCGTCATCGAGGGTTCCGAGCTCGGCGAGCACCCGTACGCGCCCATCACCGTGGCCAGCATCCGTCGCGCCGAGGAGCTCGGTGACGACCTGCCGGTCGTGTGGCGCCACCGCGACTCGCGCTACGCCGAGAAGCTGGCCACGCCCGACACGAGCGTCGCCGACCTGATCGGCGACGTCGACCCGATGAAGGTCGCCGAGGGTCGCAGCCTGGGCGACCCGGAGACGATCCACTTCGGACTGATCCCGCGCAGCCACGGCGGCATCGTGGCCATCAACGAGCTGCCCGACCTCGCCGAGCGCATCCAGGTCGCGATGCTCAACGTGATGGAGGAGCGCGACATCCAGATCCGCGGCTACGTGCTCCGACTGCCGCTCGACGTCCTCGTCGTCGCCAGCGCCAACCCCGAGGACTACACCAACCGCGGGCGCATCATCACGCCGCTGAAGGACAGGTTCGGGGCCGAGATCCGCACGCACTACCCGCTCGCGCTCGTCGACGAGATCGCGGTCGTCCGCCAGGAGGCCCAGCTGGTCGCCGAGGTGCCCGACCAGCTCATCGAGGTGCTGGCACGGTTCACCCGCGCCCTGCGCGAGTCGTCGGCCGTCGACCAGCGCAGCGGCGTCAGCGCCCGGTTCGCGATCGCCGGAGCCGAGACCATCGCGGCGGCAGCACTGCACCGTGCGACGCGCCGGGGCGAGGAGCGGGCGGTGGCGCGCCCCGTCGACCTGGAGACGGCGGTCGACGTGCTCGGCGGCAAGATCGAGTTCGAGTCGGGCGAGGAGGGTCGCGAGGACCTCGTGCTCGACCACCTGCTGCGCACCGCCACGGCCGAGACGGTGCAGGGGCTCTTCGCGGGGATCGACTTCGGGCTGGTGGTCGAGGCGCTCGAGGGGGGCGACCTGGTCAGCACCGGCGAGCAGGTCAGCGCCCGGGACTTCCTCGCCGGGCTCCCCGTGCTGGGCGAGTCCGATCTCTACGACCAGGTCGCCGATCGCGTCGGGGCCGGCGACGACGGAGAGCGGGCCAGCGTGATCGAGCTGGCGCTCGAGGGCCTGTTCCTGGCTCGCCGCATCGCCAAGGACTCAGCCGGCGGCGAGACGGTGTACGGCTGAGGGTGGGAGTCGATCGATGAGCCGTCAGAACCGACGCCTGACCCGCGGGTCGCGCTACGGCCGGTACGCCGGCGGACCCGATCCGCTCGCGCCGCCGGTCGACCTCAGCGAGGCGCTCGACGCGATCGGTGAGGACGTCATGGCGGGGTACTCGCCCGAGCGCGCCCTGCGCGAGTTCCTCCGTCGCGGCGGCTCCGACCAGAGAGGGCTGGACGAGCTGGCGCGCCGTGTCGCCGAGAAGCGCCGTGACCTGATGCAGCAGCACAAGCTCGACGGCACCCTGGCGGAGGTCAAGGAGCTGCTCGACCGGGCCGTGCTGGCCGAGCGCGGCCAGCTCGCTCGCGACGTCGACCTCGACGACGGCGAGCGCGCCCTCGCCGAGCTGCAGCTCGATGCGCTGCCCGGCTCGCCGGCCGCCGCGGTCCGCGAGCTCTCGACCTACCAGTGGAAGAGCACGCAGGCGCGCGAGGACTACGAACGCATCAAGGACCTGCTGGGGCGCGAGCTGCTCGACCAGCGCTTCGCCGGCATGAAGGACGCGCTCGAGAACGCCACGGATGCCGACCGTGCGGCCGTCAACCAGATGCTCGACGACCTCAACGACCTGCTCGACAAGCGCCGCGAGGGCACCGACACGCAGGCCGACTTCGACGCCTTCATGAACGAGCACGGCGACTACTTCCGGTCCGAGGACGGCTCGATGCCGCAGGACCTCGACGAGCTGCTCGACGAGATGGCGCGACGGTCGGCTGCGGCCCAGCGCATGATGAACTCGATGACGCCCGAGCAGCGTCAGGAGCTGGCGCAGCTCTCGGCGCAGGCGTTCGGCTCGCCCCAGCTGAACGACGCGCTCGGGCGGCTGGACGCGAGCCTGCAGTCGTTGCGTCCCGGCGAGGACTGGGGTGGCTCCACCTCGATGGACGGTGACCAGGGTGTCGGTCTCGGCGACGGCACCGGCGTGTTCCAGGACCTGGCCGATCTCGACGCGCTGGCCGAGCAGCTCGCGCAGTCGTATCGCGGCGCCAACCTCGACGACGTCGATCTCGAGGCACTGTCGCGACAGCTGGGCGACGAGGGCGTCGTCGATCTGTCGACCCTGAAGGATCTCGAACGTGCCCTGCGCGAGTCGGGGGCCGTGCAGCGCGGCACCGACGGGCAGCTCCGACTCACGCCGAAGGCGATGCGCCAGCTGGGCAAGGCGCTGCTCCGCGACGTGGCTCAGGCGATGTCGGGGCGCCGGGGTCAGCGCGAGACGAGGCGTGCCGGCGCCGCCGGCGAACGCTCCGGCGCCACCCGCGAGTGGGCGTTCGGCGACACCGAGCCGTGGGACGTCACCCGCACCGTGACCAACGCGATCCAGCGCACCGTGGGCGAGGGTGGCACGCCCGCGTCGATGGCCCGCGACGGTGTGCGGCTGCAGATCGGCGACGTCGAGGTGCAGGAGACCGAGGACCGCACGCAGGCCTGCGTGGCGCTGCTCGTCGACACCTCGTTCTCGATGGCGATGGACGGGCGGTGGGTGCCGATGAAGCGCACGGCGCTCGCGCTGCACACGCTCATCAGCACGCGGTTCCGCGGCGACGCGCTGCAGCTCGTCGCGTTCGGGCGCCACGCCGAGACGATGGAGATCGAGCGGCTGACCGCTCTGGAGCCCGAGTACGCCAAGGGCACCAACCTGCATCACGCCCTGTTGCTCGCGAACCGGCACTTCCGCCGGCACCCGAACGCCCAGCCGGTGCTGCTGATCGTGACCGACGGCGAACCCACCTCGCACCTGGAGGGGAGCGGCGACGTCTGGTTCAGCTATCCGCCGCACCCGGTCACGATCGCGGTGTCGGTGCGTGAGCTGGAGGCCTCGATGCGTCTGGGCGCGCAGACCACCTTCTTCCGCCTCGGGGAGGACCCGGGGCTGGCGCGCTTCATCGACCAGATGGCTCGCCGCGTGGGCGGATCGGTCGTCTCGCCCGAGCTCGACGACCTCGGCGTCGCGGTCGTGGAGTCCTATCTCGGGTCGCGACGCGGCGGCGGTTCTGGGGGGTCCGGCGGGGGATCCGACGGGGGCGGCTGGGGCGGTTGGCCCGGCCGTGGCTTCTGGGCCGGCTGACCTGGCCGCTACGGTCGAGGCCGTGCCGCAGACCATCGAGCTGACTCTCGACGACGAGCTCGACTCCGCCGTCCGTGCGGAGTGGGACGTGCTCGCCTCCGCCGGCCTGCCGAGCCAGGCGCTGCACCTGGGCATCACGAACGCACCGCACGTCACGCTCGGCGTCGCGTCGGCACTCGATGCGGGGGCGACCGGCCGCATCGCCGCCGTGACCCTCCCCGACCAGATCCGACTCGGCGGGCTCCTGGTGTTCCGCGGGAGGCGGTCGTCGGTGGTGTCGCGCGCGGTGATCCCGAGCGCCGCATTGCTCGCCACCCACGCCGCGGTCGACGAGGCGATGGCCGGCGCGCCGGGACGGCCCGACCTCACGCTGCCGGGCCGCTGGACCCCGCACGTCACGCTCGCCCGGCGCCTCGACGACGCCGGTCTCTCGCAGGCGCTCGACCTCCTCGCCGATGTCCCGCGCGAGCTGGTCGGCGCCCCGGTCGAGCTGCGTCACTGGGACTCGGACGCCAAGGCCGTCCACGTCCTCCGCACCCGCTGATGTGACCTGCGCCACGTCGCAGGCGGTCACATGGCGGACCGGATTTCCCGCGAGTTGCCAGGCCGCTTTAGGCTTGCCTTCGTCGTCGTCATCCCAGGAGTGCTCTCATGACCAGGAAGCTGCGCGTCGGCATCGTCGGTGCCGGCCCCGCCGGTGTCTACGCTGCTGACATCCTCACGAAGTCGGATTCGCCGGAAGGCTTCGACGGCGTCGCCGTCGACATCCTCGACCGTGACCCCACGCCGTTCGGCCTGATCCGCTACGGCGTCGCGCCGGACCACCCGCGGATCAAGGAGATCATCAAGGCGCTCAAGCGCGTCATGAGCAACCCCGACATCCGCTTCTTCGGCAACGTGAACTTCGGCGCCGACGTGAAGCTCGAGGAGCTTCAGCAGTTCTACGACGCGGTCGTCTTCGCGACCGGCGCCCGCCGTGACCGCGACCTCCAGATGCCGGGCATCGACCTCGAGGGCTCGTTCGGCGCTGCCGACTTCGTCTACTGGTACGACGGCCACCCCGACGCCCCGCGCGAGTGGGACTTCCAGCCGCACGCGGAGTCGATCGCCGTCCTCGGTGTCGGCAACGTGGGCCTCGACGTCGCGCGCGTGCTGGCCAAGACGGCCGACGAGCTGCTCGTGACCGAGATCCCCGACAACGTGTACGAGGGCCTGAAGAAGAACGTCGCCAAGGACGTCCACGTGTTCGCGCGTCGCGGCCCGGCGCAGGTCAAGTTCACGCCGATGGAGCTGCGCGAGCTGTCGCACTCGCCCACGATCGACGTCATCGTGCACCCCGAGGGCTTCGAGTTCGACGAGGGCTCGATGGACGCGATCCGCGCGGCCAAGAGCCAGAAGCTCGTCGTCGACGTGCTGCAGAACTACCTCGCGAAGGAGCCCTCGGGCGCCCCGCACCGCATCCACATCCACTTCTGCCAGAACCCGGTCGAGATCCTGGGCGAGGACGGTCAGGTCGTGGGTCTGCGCACCGAGATCACCGAGCTCGACGGCACGGGCAACGTCCGCGGCACCGGCGAGTTCAAGGACTGGCCCGTCCAGGCCGTCTACCGGGCGATCGGGTACTACTCCGACAACCTGCCCGGCCTGCCCTTCGACGCCAACGCGGGAGTCGTGCCGAACGACGGCGGCCACGTCATCGACATCGACGGCACGCCCATCCCCGGCGTCTACGCGACCGGCTGGATCAAGCGCGGCCCGGTCGGCCTGATCGGCCACACCAAGTCCGACGCGGCCGAGACGATCGGCATGCTGGTGGCCGACGCCCCGTCGCTCGCGCAGGCCGAGCAGCCCGAGCCCGCCGCCTTCGACAAGTACCTCGACGGCCGCGGCATCGAGTACACGACGTGGGAGGGCTGGGAGAAGCTCGACGCTCACGAGGTCGAGCTCGGCGCGAACGACACGCACGTGCGCGAGCGCAAGAAGGTCGTCGCGCGCGACGAGATGGTGGGCATCTCCCGCTCCTGATCGCTGGGGCGTGACATGGGGACCTCTCCCCATTTCCGCTCGAGGTGATGACGTCGGTCGTCCCCGGTCCTACCGTGAGAATCATGGTGATCGGGGGCGATCCGACCGAGGTGCGTGAGCACGCGCGCCGCGTGCGTGCCTGGGCCGACCAGGTCGACGGCGTCGCGGGCGAGGTGCTGCAGGCGGACTCCGTCGCCTGGGTGAGCGACGCGGCGTCGCGCTTCCGTGACGAGCTCGCGGCGCGTCAGGTCGAGGTCCAGGCGATCGCCGAGCGCTATCGCGAGGCGGCCGACCGGCTCGACGCGCTCGCTGCGGCGCTGGAGGAGCGCCAGCAGGTGCTGGCGGGTCTGCTCGCCGCCGCAGGGCGCACGTTCGAGGAGCTGGCCGGTGCCGTGAGCGACGGTGTCGGCGACGTCGTCGACGTGGCGCAGGGGTGGGCGAACGACCTGGCCGAGACCGGTCGTGACGTCCTGGACTGGGCGGGCCTGTGAGGAGCGGGCTCGACGAGTCGACCTGGGCGGCCGTCGTCGCGGAGACCGGGTTGGACGTCGCGTCGTCGCCGCTCCGCCCGCTCGGGGAGCACGCTGCACCCACCGCTGCACCGGCCACTGCACCGGAGTCGACGCTCGTCGAGGCCGCCGCGCTGGCGCTCGGCCGGGCCGACGTCGGCATCTCGCTGCTGGCCGGCACGAACCGCAGTGGCGTGATGGCGCAGCTCGGGGCCGACACGACGGTGCTCGGGGTCGCGCTGCGCGCGGTGCTCTCCGGCGTCGGTGGCGCCGAGGGCCCCGTGGCGGTGCCGGGAGTCGAGCTGGGAGCCGGCCGCGCGGGCGGGATGGTCGAGGAGGTCATGCGACTCGTGCCGCCGGGCGGGGAGGTCCGCGACCTGCCGGACGGGTCAGTGGGGCTCGAGCGGGAGGACGCGCTGGTCATGGCGCGCACCGCCGTCGCCGACGAGCCCGTGGCCGCCGCGGCCGCGCGCCGGGCGGGGCTCGACGAGGTCCCGGAGGTGATCCGTGCGATCGCCCGCGGGACGACGGCGAGCGTCACGCTGACGATCTCGACCAGCGCCGCGCGCCTCCACGCCGTGCGGCAGTGGCTGCTGACCGACGCGGGCTGGGTCAGCCTGACGATGCTGGGCCGTCGCGTGGTCCACGCGCCGCGCAGCCGTGACGAGCTCGCGGCGGAGCTGACGGCGCTGATGGCGGGGGCGTGGGACTCGGCCCTCGCGGCGAGAGGGCGGGTCTCGTGAGCGGCGAGCTGCAGGTCGGGGGCGGCGCCGGCGGGGTCGCGGCGAGCTACGAGGACATGCTCTCCCAGGCCGACGTGCTCGACCTGGCCGGCGACGACCTGCGTCAGGTCGGCACGAATCTCGCGGGGATGATCGGGGAGGGCGACCTCTGGCAGGCCTCCCTGCTCTGCCCGGGCGAGGTCGCGGCGGTGCAGGTGTCGATCGTGTCGGCCTCGAGCGGCCCCGACGGTGCGCTCTGGGCCGGCGGCGAGGTCGAGGTGACCGCTCGCTACCTCCGGGTCGCGGTCGACGTCTACCAGCTCGCCGACGCGACGCTGGCGGGTGCGGAGGAGGCGTTCTGGACCGCGGGCGGCTGGACGTTCGGCGCCGTGCTGCCGGTCGCCGCGGTCGGTGCTGCGGGAGTGCTCGTCACGAGCCCCGGCCTGCTGGCGATGCTGCTGCTCGCCGACAAGGACGACGCGCTGAACGAGGTGCAGAACCTGATCTACGACGACCCGTGGCTGCTGGAGGCGCTGACCCGCATGGCGCCGGGCGCCGTGCAGGGGACGTCGTTCACGCTGGCCGCGCTGCTCCCGGCCGGGCCGCTGATCCTGTCGGGCCTCACCGGGGGTCGCTGGCCCGCGGGCGACTACACGACCTCGGTCGCCGGACTCGCCGCGCTGCTGCGCCAGGCCGGGCACCTCCAGGACACCGGCAGCTTCTCGGTCAGCCCGGCCGACGACCCGCCGCAGGCGGTCTCGCTCGACGCCGACCACGCGGTGCAGACGATCTTCGAGCAGCAGGGTGCCCTCGGCACCCAGGACGGTCGCGTGCAGATCATCACGGTCGACGGCCCCGACGGGCCGTCCTACGTCGTGCAGGTACCGGGCACGCAGGACTGGTCGACGCAGCGCGGCGACAACCCGGTCGACCTCACGACCAACGTCGCCCTGATGGCGGGCGACGACACGGTCATGGCGGACCTGGTGGCCGACGCGATGCGCGAGGCCGGCATCCCGCCGGGCGCCCCGGTCATGCTGACCGGGCACAGCCAGGGCGGGATCACGGCGATGACGATGGCGGCCGACCCGGACCTGCGAGCCGAGTTCAACGTCACGAGCGTCGTGACCGGCGGTTCGCCGGTCGGCCGGATCGACGTGCCCGACGGCGTCACGGTGCTGTCGCTGGAGCACACGCAGGACGTCGTGCCGATGCTGGACGGCGCCGACAACCCGGACCGGCCGGAGTGGACCACGGTGCGGCGCGAGCTGAGCGACGCCGAGGGCTCGGTCGACGGCCAGCGCGGCCCGGCCGGTGCCCACTCGGTCCCGAACTACGCCTCGACGGGCGCGCTCGTCGACGGCTCCGACGACTCCTCGATCGAGCGGTGGCGCGAGGACAACCAGCAGTTCTTCGGCTCGGGGCAAGCGCAGCAGTACCAGATCGCCGCGCAGGCCGGCTGAGGCTGCGGCCGGTCAGGCGCGGTCGTGGAGCGTGATCCGGTAGCCGTCCGGGTCGGCGAAGGTGAAGGTGCGGCCGAAGGGTCCGTCGATCGGCTCGGCGACGATCGTGTGGCCGTCGGCTGCGAGCGCGTCGTGGATGTCCTGGACGTCGGTCGCGTGGAGCCAGATCGCCGCGCCGGTGCCGGGGTGGGGTGCGGCGTCGAGGTCGGTGCCCGGGACGACGTCGCGCAGGGCGAAGGCGATCGGCGTCGTCTCGAACACGACGGCGTGCGGCGGGCCCGCGGGTAAGCGGACGAGTCCCAGGTACTGCTCGTAGAACGCCTGCGAGGCGTCGAGGTCGCGCGCCTGGAGGGAGATGAAGTCGGGGCCGGTGACGGGCATGAAGTGCTCCTTGAGTCTGTGTCAGTTTACTGACACATACGAATGTATGTCAGACTACTGACATGAGTCAAGGTGAGTCCGGCATCCACCTGGAGACGTCGTTGGGGTACCTGCTGAAGGAGGCCTCGAGCGCGCTCCGGACCGCGATGGAGGACGTCCTGCGCCCGCTCGGGATGACGATCACGCACTACTCGTGCCTCGAGCTCCTGGCACAGCGCCCCGGACTCTCCAGCTCGGAGCTCGCCCGCGGGGCGTTCGTGACCCGGCAGTCGATGCACGTGCTGCTGCAGCACCTCGAGCGCGAGGGGCAGGTCGCCCGCCCCAGCGAGGCGCCGGTCGGCAAGGTGCTCCCGGCGCGCCTGACGCCCCGGGGCCGGCGTGCCCTGGCGAAGGCCAGCGCGGCGGTGCGATCGGTCGAGGTGAGGATGCTCGCCGGCATGAGCGACGCCGAGCAGGCGGCCGCCTTCCGCGCGCTCCAGAGCATGGTGCGCTCCCTCCGCGACGACCCCGCCACCCCCTAGCCCCGGCGCGGTTTCCCACGAGACCGTCGGAATCCCGCATCGAGCGCACGAAACTTCGTGCGCTCGACGCGGGAATCGAGCGGTCTCGTGGGAAACCGGGGTCAGGGGAGGGCGCGCAGGACGCGCACGTGGCACTCGTTCGGATCACCCTGGGCCGTGACGCCCGCGATCTGCACCGGCGTCGACTCGCCGGCCTGCACGTTCTCGACCGCCGCCCGGTTCGCCGGGCGCTCCTGCCCGTCGGCAGGACCGACGTAGACGTCCACGGTGTACGACGCGGGAGCGTCGGTGTCGTTCGAGATCGTCCCGGTCGCGGTCCACAGACCGTCGGCCCCGGCCACGCAGCTGAACCCCGAGAGCGCCTCGGGCGCGGGCGCCGCGGTGGCCGCCGCACTCGGGGTGCTCGACGCGTCGGAACCACCCGAGCCCGACGACCCGGAGCACGCGCCCAGGGCCAGCACGCCCGCCAGCACCACCGTCAGGGCCGGCACGGAGAGCACGGGTCGACGCATGGGTCCATCCCATCACGGCGCACGCGCGATCCGGGGTGTGCCGCGGGGTGTCGCCCGCCCGTGAGAACATGAGGTAAACCTCAGAATCAGGGAGTGAGCATGACGATCGAGCGCGTGGGTGTGATCGGTGGCGGGCTGATGGGCTCGGGGATCGTGGAGGTCAACGCTCGCGCGGGGATCGACGTCGTGCTGGTCGAGGTCTCGGCCGAGGCCTCGAAGGCGGCGCAGGAGCGCGTAACCTCGTCGCTGGAGCGCGCGCTGGGTCGAGGCAAGATCTCGCAGGAGGACTTCGACGCGACGGTCGAGCGCATCACCTTCACCGACGACCTCGAGCGCCTGGCCGACCGCCACCTCGTGATCGAGGCGGCCAGCGAGCGCGAGGACATCAAGCTCGACCTGTTCCGCCGCCTCGGCCAGATCGTGACCGACGAGTCCGCGATCCTCGCCTCCAACACGTCCTCCATCCCGATCGTGAAGCTCGGCGCCGTCTCGGGCCGCGCCGACCGCGTGATGGGCGTGCACTTCTTCAACCCGGCGCCGGTCATGAAGCTCGTCGAGCTCATCCCGTCGCTGACCTCCAGCCCCGAGACGCTCGACCGCATGCGCGGCTACGTCACCGACGGCCTGGGCAAGGACCCGATCGAGGCCACCGACCGCGCCGGCTTCGTCGTCAACAGCCTGCTCGTGCCGTACCTGCTCTCGGCGATCCGCATGTACGAGGCGGGCTACGCCTCCGCGGCCGACATCGACCAGGGCATGGTCCTGGGCTGCGGCCACCCGATGGGTCCGCTGGCCCTGTCGGACCTGATCGGCCTCGACACGATCCGCGCGATCGGCCAGTCGATGTACCAGGAGTTCAAGGAGCCGCTCTACTCGCCGCCGCCGCTGCTCGACCGCATGGTCGACGCCGGCCTGCTCGGCAAGAAGTCCGGCCACGGGTTCTACCCGTACGGCTGAACCCACCCCGGCGTCCGACGGCGTCCGACGGCCCACGCCGTCGGACGCCGTCGTCGTCTCCGGCACGGACCTTCGGCCTCGGGCCACCGGTCCGAACCGACGGTGCCGAGGTGCTACCGATGCCTCACCCGACGACCCGCGACCGGGCCATGAGGGACCATCCGAAAGAACCATTTCTGCCTGCGATGCCCGGAAATTTCTCGCGCCGAGGATGAACGGTGGTTCACCTGGCGGAAGCCTGGTCGTCGAGTCGACGAACGCCGGTCCTCCCCGTGATTCCAGCAGGTCGAGCGGTGGCCTGGCCGACTCGGCGCTCCCCGTGGATCGGGCTGGCCAAGGAGCCTAGAGCCCGGCCCCCGCCCCGGGAACCGCTCCACGGATTGCTTCACCGAGCGTTCACCGACCAGGCGCTCGGCAGACGCCACGCGACGCCTGCTCGTCGGTTGTTCCGTCCCAGGGGCGTTCCTACTGTGAGCGCGGGTCACGACACGGAGGCGGCGGGCGCAAGCGCGTCTGCAGGTCCTCGTGCCCTCCCCGACACCGTCCGCCCCTGATCGAAGAGCACCATGCCCACTGAAGTGATCGAGCACCGCGAGGCTGCCTCGGCGACTCCGCGCAAGCTCTCCACCGTCCGTGGCCGGCAGGACGTGCTGTTCCGCGCAGCGGCGCGCAGCGGCGGCACGACGGTGCTCCTGATCATGACGCTGGTCGGCGTCTTCCTGTTCGTGCGCGGCTTCGACGCGATCACCGACGCCGGCACCGCCTTCATCACGACCGAGGCCTGGTCGCCCAACGAGGGCAACTTCGGCATCGCCGCGGTCCTGTTCGGCACCGTCACGATCGCGACGATCGCGATCGTCCTCGCCGTCCCGCTGTCGATCGGCACGGCGCTCTACATCTCGGAGTTCGCGCCCCGCGGCCTCAAGCGCTCGCTCATCACGATCGTCGACCTGATGGCGGCCGTGCCCAGCGTGGTCTACGGCCTCTGGGGCTTCCTGTGGCTGACCGACGCGATCCTGCCGATCGCGGAGTGGATCTCGACCCACTTCGGCTGGATCCCGATCTTCGACGTCGACGGCTTCGAGCCGGGCGACCCGCTGTCGACCACGACGGTCTTCACCGCCTCGGCCTTCATCGCCGGCATCGTCGTCGGCCTGATGGTCACGCCGATCGCCTCCTCGATCATGCGGGAGGCGTTCAGCCAGGCGCCGGTCGGTGAGCGCGAGGGTGCGCTGGCGCTCGGCGCGACGCGCTGGGGCATGGTCACGTCGGTCGTGCTGCCGTTCGGTCGCGGCGGCATCATCGGCGGCACGATGCTGGGCCTGGGCCGGGCCCTCGGCGAGACGATCGCGGTGTACCTGGTGATCTCGCCGGTCTTCGTGATCCAGCCGAACATCCTGCAGACGGGCACCAACTCGATCTCGTCGCTCGTCGCACTCCGCTTCAACGAGGCGAGCGAGTTCGAGCTCTCCGCGCTGATGGCCGCCGGCCTGGCGCTGTTCCTGATGACCCTGGTCATCAACTTCGGCGCGTCGATGGTGATCGCCCGGTCGCGCTCCGGCGCCGAGAGCGAGGGATGATGACCGAGCTCCTGGAGCGTCCGGACGAGCCGACGCTGTTCAGCACGCACCTGCCCGGCCGCGACGGCGAGGCGCCGGGTGCGACCAAGCCCCCGCAGACGCGGCGCAACCTCTCCACGCTGCACCGCGACGACGTCATCCGCCTGCTCGGTGCGCTGGCCGCCGGCATCTGCACCGCTGCCTGGCTGTTCACGCAGGTCATGCCGCTGCGCGGCGCGGTCGGCTTCGTCGCGATCTCGTTCGTCCTGTTCCTGCTCTACTACGTCGTGCTGGTCGCGATGGACGACGGCGGCCCGGCGATGAAGGACAAGGTCGCGAGCGTCTTCGCCCATGCGATCGCGATGCTGCTGTTCGCCGCGCTGGCGTGCGTCATCATCTTCACCTTCGCCCGCGCCTTCGACGCCCTGGTGAACCTGAACTTCTGGACGACCGACCTGTCGGCCGCGGGCCCCATCGACCCGCTCGACAAGGGCGGCATCCTGCACGCGATGGTCGGCACGCTCATCATGATCACGATCGCCCTGGCGATCTCGATCCCGCTGGGCGTCCTCACGGCGGTGTTCCTCAGCGAGGTGCCCGGTCCGTTCGCCCGTCTCGTGCGGACCGTGGTCGAGGCCATGACCGCGCTGCCGTCGATCGTGGCCGGCCTGTTCATCTACGCGACCTGGATCGTGGCGTTCGGCATGGGCCAGTCGGGCTTCGCGGCCAGCCTGGCGATGACGATCATGATGCTGCCGATCATCATCCGCGCGGCCGACGTCGTGCTGCGCCTCGTGCCCGGCAACCTCAAGGAGGCCGCCCTCGCGATGGGGGCGAGCCAGTGGCGCACGGTCTGGCACGTCGTGCTGCCGACGACGCGGTCCGGCCTGACGACCGCGATCATCCTCGGCACCGCCCGTGGCATCGGCGAGACCAGCCCGGTGCTGCTGACCGCCGGCTACACGACCTACATGAACCACAACCCGTTCGAGGGACCGATGGTCTCGCTGCCGCTGGCGACCTTCAACCTGGTTCGGAGCCCCGAGCCCAACCAGGTCGCGCGCGGGTTCGGCGCCGCCGCGGTGCTGATGCTGCTGGTGCTGTTCCTGTTCGTCGTCGCCCGCGTCATCGGCGGCCGCGGCCCGGGCCAGCTCTCGCCCCGCCAGGCCGCTCGCCGTCAGCGCCAGTCGCGCAGCGACGTCATCCGCTTCGCGGCGCGCGAGGGCCACGTGCTCCTCGACCCGCGGGCCCACCGCTCGACCAGGAGACGACGATGACCCGCCACTCGACCACCCGTCAGGTCGCGGCGGCACTGGGCATCGTCCTGGTGCTCGTCGGCGTGATCCAGGGGGCGACGGTCCGTCCGGCCGAGGCCGCCGCGGCACACGCCCCGATCTCGGGCGCCGGCTCCACGTGGTCGTCGAACGCGCTCGACCAGTGGATCCGCAACGTCTTCTCGAACTACCAGTGGAAGATCAGCTTCGGCGCCAACGGGTCCTCCGCCGGACGCCAGGAGTTCGCCAACGGGACCAAGGACTTCGCCGTCTCGGAGATCCCCTACGACCTGGCCGGCAGCGACGCGGCCGACCCACGACCCTCGCGTCCGCTGGCCTACATGCCGATCGTCGCCGGCGGCACGGCCTTCATGTACAACCTGCAGATCGGCGGTCGTCGGGTCACGAACCTGCGGCTCTCGGGCGAGGTCGTGGCGAAGATCTTCGCGAACCAGATCACGGTCTGGAACGACCCGGCGATCGCGGCCGACAACCCGGGGCTCAAGCTGCCCGCGATCCCGATCGTGCCGGTCGTCCGCTCCGACGGATCGGGCACGACCGCCCAGTTCACGACCTGGATGCGCCAGCAGCACCCGAACGTGTGGAACAAGTTCTGCCAGGACGCCGGGCGCGGCTCGAGCTGCGGCATCACCTCGAACTTCCCGATCGTCGCCGGCTCGCGCGCGATCGGCCAGAGCGGCTCGAACTCGGTGGCGGGCTACGTCGCCAACCCCCAGCGCGTCGGCTCGATCACCTACGTCGAGTACTCCTACGCCCTCAACGCCCGCTACCCGGTCGCGAAGGTGCTGAACGCCGGCGGGTACTACACCGAGCCGACCGCCTCGAACGTCGCCGTGGCGCTCCTGGGCTCGCGCATCAACGAGGACCCGAGCTCGCGCGACTACCTGACCCAGAACCTCACGGGCGTGTACAACTCGGCCGATCCGCGCACCTACCCGCTGTCGTCGTACTCGTACATGATCGTGCCGACCACGGCCGACTACGGCTTCTCGGCCGGCAAGGGACGCACCCTGGCCGACTTCGCGTCGTACTTCCTGTGCGAGGGCCAGCAGCAGGCCGAGACGCTGGGCTACTCCCCGCTGCCGATCAACCTGGTGCAGGCCGGGCAGGCGCAGATGCTGAAGATCCCGGGCGGTGACCCGCAGGTCAAGGGCATCAACCAGTGCAACAACCCGACGTTCAGCCCGGACGGCTCCAACCGCCTGGCGAACACCGCACCGATGCCGGCCGACTGCGACAAGGTCGGTCCGGTCCAGTGCACCAAGGGCACGGGGGGTGCGCAGGACACCGAGACGGCGACGTCGAACGGTGCCGCCGGCGGCGACGACGCCGCGGCGGGTGGTCCGGGCGGTGCTGCCGGACCGGGCGGCGAGGCCGCCGCCGGTGACGGCTCGACCATCGGTGCCGACGGCGAGGTGCAGCTCGCCTATGCCGAGCCGCAGTCGCTGCCCGCGAAAGGCCTCGGCATCCCGCTGACGGTCCTGATGGTCACGATCGGCCTGGCCCTGCTGGTCTTCGCGATGGTGCCGCCGCTAGCGGGAACCCGTCGGCGGGCCCGCCGCTCGGGGGTGCCTCCGCCGTGGTGATCACCGATCGTGAGCTGGGCTGGACGGGCCGCCTCGGCACCGTCGTGGCCGCGCTGTCGGCCCTCGGCCTCGTGGCGATGATGATCGCCGCTGCGCCGGGGGCGGACGCCGCGGGCGAGAGCGGCAGCGCCATCACGATCAGCTGGAACGGCGACACGAGTGACGCCGCGGCCCTCCAGCCGCAGCGTGATCCCGCGAGCATCCACTTCAGCGACTTCGACGACGTCAAGGTCACGGTCTCCAAGACCGAGAACCTGACCGACGAGGTCGTCGGCGTCACGGTCACGGGCATGCCGGGGCCGACGCGCCAGCTCAACCTCGGCACCGGCCCGGTCACGGTCGGCGCCAACTTCGTCCAGGCGATGCAGTGCTGGGGTGACCCGGCGTCCGCCGAGTTCTACGAGAACTGCCAGTTCGGGGCCGCGGGCTACGCCGCCTCCCCGCAGCAGGCCTCGACCTTCACGCAGCTCGGGCCGGCCGGGTCGCCCGTGACCCGCGGCGGCACCGAGGTCGACGTCCCGTTCCGCTCCGCCGACGGCACCGCGTACTCCTCCCTGCCGATCGGCCTGGGGCAGGCGCCGGCCGGCGTGACCCGCGTCGACCAGCTCTTCGCCCCGACGACCTCGAACGAGCAGCTCGGTCTCGTCGGCAACGACGGCACGACGAGCTTCGGCTTCGAGACGCAGTCGGCGGCCACCGCTCCGCACCTCGGCTGCGGCGGCGCGCCCGACCCCACGAGGGCCTGCTACCTCGTGATCGTGCCCCGCGGCGAGCACGCCAGCGTCGAGCGGCCGAACTGCCAGCTGCCCGGCCTCGGGATCCCGGAGGAGCAGGTCGCCCAGCTCGGCTCGCCGGTCAACCCGGCCTGCGACTACTGGGCCAACCGGATCGTCGTGCCGCTGGACTTCCAGCCCGTGCGGAGCGCGTGCGCGGCCGGCAGCCAGGAGGTCCGCCTGGTCGGCACCGAGCTCGCGGCATCCGCGATGTCGTCGTGGCAGCGCCAGCTCTGCTCGACGGCCGGCACGGCCTTCACCCTCAACACGGTCGCCGACGCCACGGCTCGCGACCAGCTCGTCGCGGGTCAGTCGACCTTCGTCATGACGAACCGTCCGGTCACCGCCGAAGGACTCGACGAGGAGGGCGCCCAGCAGCTGCGCGACGCCGCGCTCGTCTACGCGCCGACAACGGTCTCGGCCGTCTCGATCGCCTTCATCGCGTCGAAGGAACGGCAGGTCGTGACCGACATCAGGCTGAGCCCCCGCCTGATCGCCAAGATGCTGACGCAGTCCTACGGTGCCCTCGGTGGCGGGGCCTTCTACCGCAACATCGACCCCGTGCCGGGCTGGAACACCAACCCGCTGTACCTGAGCCGTGACCCGGAGTTCACGGCCCTCAACCCGAACGTCCCGGCCAACATGGACCAGGGCCAGCTCATCGTCACGGGTCCGTCCGGATCGGACGCGATCAGCCAGGTCTGGGCGTACCTGCAGGCCGACGACGCCGCGCGGGCCTTCCTGGCCGGGGAGCCCGACAACGTGCTGCCCGGCGACGAGGGCAACTCCGGCATGCGGATCAACCCGTACTTCCTGCCCCAGGGATCGGCCAACGCCCAGGTCCCGACGATGCGGGAGAACACGAGCCCGGACCGGCTCTCCACGAGCCTCGACCCCGTGCCGGGCGCGTTCACGAAGGTCGGCCTCGTCAAGCCCGACGGGACGCCGATGTGCCTGTGCGACACGCCCCTCGACACGATCGGCAAGTCCGACGACACCAAGATGCCGCGCGTCATCCAGCTGCAGCTCAACCAGACGCTGCGCTACGACTCGTTGCAGGCCTGGCCGTACGCCGAGAACTACCACCAGGCCGCGTCGCTGGTCTTCCGCGCCGATACCGGGTCCAAGACCGAGTGGGACGGGTCCTACTTCAACGGGCCCAACGTGACCCCGGGCCGCTACCGGGCGAACGGCCTCAGCTTCCCGTGGGACACCTACCTGAATGGCCTCATCGACTCGCCGACCGCCCTGCACTACCAGCTCAACCAGGCCCAGCTGCAGCTGCCGAACAAGCGGGGCGTCTTCGCGAGTCCCGACGCGAGCGGCATGACCCAGGCCGTCGCCGCCGCCGTCGCGACCGGCACGCCGGGCGTCTCGGTCGTCGACCCGGCCAAGGTCGGTGCGGGCGCCTACCCGCTGACCCTGATCACGTACTCGGCGGTCAACCTGAAGGCCAGCACGCCCGAGCTCCGCGCCTCGTACGCCAACTTCCTGGAGTACGTGGCCACGAGCGGCCAGGTGTCCGGGACGGGCGTCGGCGAGCTCCCGCCCGGCTACCTGCCGCTCGACGCCGCGGCGATCGAGCGCACCAAGGCCATCGCCCAGACCGTGCGCACGTACGTGCCTCCGCCGGTCGCCGGCGAGGACGACCTGGAGAGCTTCGTCGACGACGGCAGCTTCGACGAGTCCTTCGGGGACGTCGCGGACGTCCCCGTCCTCGCCGATCCGGGAACGGCGCCGGAGACGGTCATGGCGCTGACGGACGTCGAGGCCGGCGGGAAGACCGAGAACGTCGGCAACCCGGTCGCGCTGGCCCTCGGGTTCACGCTCCTGCTCGGTCTGACGGGCTCCCTCGGGTCGCCCGTCCTCATGCGACGGAGGGCCGTGCTGTGAGCGGTCGACGTCGCCCTTCCCTCGCGGGAACCCCCGATCTCGTCGTCGGTCTCGGGCCCGACAACGACGACACCCGTGCTCGGCTGATCAGTGGAATGAATCAGTGGCCGAGCACGGGCGTCAACCGCTCGCCCGCCGGGCGAGTTCGTGAAGTCATCAGTGTAACGAGTGAGGTCACCACACCATGAAGCTCCTTCGTCCGGCGGTGCTGCTCGGCACCATCGGAGCCCTCTGCGCCACCCTCGCGCTCGCCGCGGGTCCGGCCTCGGCCGACCCGAGCACGCCGACCGACTACCGGCAGCTCGTCGGTACCGGCAGCGACACGACCCAGGGCGTCCTGAACAGCTACGGGAACACCCTGCGTGACGGTTCCCTGAACCGGGTCATCGCGTCGTACGACGCGACCGGCTCGGCCACGATCAAGGCCTCCGCCTCGGGTCCGACGTTCAACCGTCCCAACGGCTCGACCAACGGCGTCAAGGCGCTGACGGCCTCGATCAACCCCACCAACACCTACCTCTGGGGCGGCGTCAACATCGCCGGCCAGCTCGACTTCGCGCGCTCGTCGAGCGCCCCGTCGTCCAGCGCCCCCGGCACCCAGCTGACCTACATCCCGTTCGCACGGGACGCCGTCTCCTTCGCCTACGCCGACCTCGGCAACCAGTCGATCCCGTCCAACCTGACCACGGCGCAGATCGCCGCGATCTACAAGGGCGAGGTCACGTCGTTCACCGCCGCCTCGGGCGCGACGCACCCCTACAAGCCGATCCTGCCCCAGGCGGGATCGGGCACGCGCACCTTCTTCCTGTCCTCCATCGGTGTCACCGAGGCCCAGCTGATCCCGGGCCTGCCGACGCTGCAGGAGAACGACGGCAGCCAGATCGACGCCGTCGGCGAGATCGTGCCGTTCTCGGTCGCGGCCTGGATCGCCCAGGACAACGCCGTCGTCCCCAACACGATCGACGCGCACTCGGTCACGCTCGGCTCGGTCGGTGGCATCTCGCCGCTCACGCCGCAGTTCAAGCTGAACCCGAGCTTCACGATGACCCGTCTGGTCTTCAACGTCGTCGAGACCGCTCGCCTGACCGCGAACGGTCCGAAGGACACGCTCCTGCGTGACTTCTTCGTCGGCACCGACTCCGAGATCTGCGCCGTGCCCGCCGTCCTCTCGCTCTACGGCTTCGGCGCGATCGGCAACCTCTGCGGCAACACCACCACCTACAAGAGCGGTTACGTCGCGCCCTGAGGCCCGACGTCCACACTCCACCGAAGGAACCCAGAACATGTCCAAGCGACTTCCTCGCATCGTCGCCGCCCTGAGCATCGCGCTCCTCGGCAGCGTCCTCGCCGTCGGAACCCCGGCCCAGGCCGACACGTCCGACCCCAACCGCCTCGGCGACCTGATCCTCGACAAGACCAGCGGCACGTCCCTCACGGTCGAGTCGCAGCAGTGGACCACCGTCGACACCGCCGCCGGGGCCATCTGCCCCGCCGGCTTCCGCCAGCGCTCGGGCCTGACCGCCACGAACACGGCGGGTGTCGTCCAGCAGGTCGGCGCGCGTGCCCGTGCGACCGACACGCTGGCCGCCGGTGCCACGCTGGGTCTCAGCGCCACCGACACCAAGATCCACCGCACGGCCGAGTACGCCTGGTCGCCGGGCTGGCAGTTCACCGTCGCCGACGCCACGCAGCTCCCGGCCGGTGTCTGGGAGATCAAGCACACGTGCCAGGCCACGGACACCTACGCGCCCGCGACCGACAAGTACTACTCGGTCTGGATCCAGATCAACGCGGACCGCTCGTGGGCCAAGATCGCCAACGTCGGCCCCGTCGCCCCGGCCAAGACCACGCCGACCGTCGCGTTCAGCGGCAGCACGGCCAACGCCGACGGCAGCGTGACCCTCACGGCGACCGTCAAGAAGGCTGACGGCTCCACGGCCACCGACGCGACCGGCCAGGTCGCGTTCCAGGGCACCGCCGCCGGTGTCCCGACCGTGAGCCAGAACGTCACGCCCACTAACGGCGTGGCGACCTGGACCACGGGCGTCCTGTCCGCGGGCAAGCAGTACACGTTCACGGCCGGCTTCGTCGGGGGCAGCGACCCGCTGTACAACGACTCGACCGCGAACGCCTCGACGACGGTCACGACCGTCGCCCAGCCGGTCACGCCGCAGACGGGCGAGACCGACATCACCGTCACGATCCCGGCCTCGCCGGGTGGCCTGACGCTGACGACGACGCCCGGCACGGTCGCGCTGAGCACCCCGCTGCTCGAGGGCACCGACTGGGTCGCCACGGGCGACCTGGGCCAGGTCACGGTCGCCGACTACCGGTCGAACCGTGTGGGCTGGAACCTCAACGGCAAGGTGACGAACTTCGTCCAGACCGAGGACTCCAGCAAGACGATCGCCAAGTCGAACCTCGGCTGGGCGCCGCAGCTCGTCGGTGCCACCGGCACCAACGCGGGCACCGCCGGCAACCCGGTCCTGGCCGGCACCGGCCTGACCGACGCCGGCAGCACGCTGGCCTCGGCGGCTCCCGGTGTCGCGGGGACCGAGACCAAGGTCAAGGCCGGCCTGACGCTGAAGGCTCCGTCGTCCTCGACGGCCGCCGGTGCGTACAAGGCGACCCTGACGCTGACGCTCATCTGATCGACCGCTCCACCGCACCACCACTGGGGGCCGGGTCCGGCACGCAGCTCGTGCCGGGCCCGGCGCCCGCCCCCGTTCCACCCCCCCTGTCCAGGAGACCCCGATGTCGCACCTCCGCCCGTTCCGCCTGATCGCGGCGCTCGGCCTCGCCCTGATCGTCTCGGCGACCGTCGCCACCGCTGCGCCCGTCTCCCGTGAGGGCGAGGCCCCGGTCGCGGAGTGGAGCATCCAGCCGTCGACCTCCGCCGGCCCCGACGGACGGCCGCGCTACGAGTACGCCGTCGCCCCGGGCACGACCATCAGCGACTGGGTCTCGATCAGCAACTACTCCGACCAGGAGCTGACCTTCCGGGTCCACGCCGCCGACGCGATGACCGAGTACGACACCGGCAACTTCACCCTGATCGACGCCGACCAGGCCTCGACGGACCTGGGTGCCTGGACGAGCGTCGACTCCGGTGCCGCCCTGTGCGCCGACACCGACGACCAGGCCGAGCGCGACTGCGCCCTGACGCTCGGCGTCATGGTGACGATCCCGGCCGGGCAGCGCGCGGACCTGCCCTTCACGATCACGATCCCGGCTGACGCGACGCCGGGCGACCACGGCGCGGGCATCGTCGCGTCGCTCGAGTCGAGCAGCGACGAGCAGACCTCGCAGGTCAACCTCGCCCAGCGCGTCGGCAGCCGCATCTACGTGCGCGTCGACGGCGAGCTGAACCCCGGCGTCACGGTGAAGGGCGACGTCGCGAGCTACGACGGGCGCGTCAACCCGACCGTCGCGGGCTCCACCGAGGTCGGCTTCGACGTGGAGAACACCGGCAACACCCGGGTCTCGGTCGAGTCGACCGTCACGGTCTCCGGACCCTTCGGGCTGAAGCTCGGGACCTTGAACCCCGACCCGGTCTCCAACCTGCTGCCGGGCGAGACGGCCCACGTCGTCGTCGACGTGCCCGACACCTGGCCCACGTTCCTGCAGTTCGCGAGCATCGAGGTCACTCCCGTGGCCGCGGACGGCCTCGAGAGCGACCCGCTCCCCGAGGCGACCTCGGCCAGCGCGATCGCCTGGGCCGTGCCGTGGCCCGTCGTCCTGGTGCTGCTCGCAGGAGGGGGCTTCGTCGTGTGGCGCCGCATCCGTCGTCGTCGCGACGACGAGCTGATGGCGGCCGAGCTGACGGCGTACGCCGACCAGGTCCGCGCCGCCGCGCTCGCCGGTCAGACCGGGGAGCAGCGATGACCGCGCGTCGCAGCAGCGGGGTGGTCGCCGTCCTCCTCGCGGTCGCCGTCGCGGCGGGCCTCACGGTCTCGCCCGCACTGGCGCAGAACGGCGACACCGACGTCTCCGTCACGATCCCGCCGGCGCCGACGTCGTCGCCGACCACGCCGCCACTGCCCGCCGCGCCCGTCGTGCCGACGCCGCCGGGCGGGTCTGACACCGGTGGCGGCTTCAGCGGCGGCTCGGGCTCCGGCAGCGGCTCGGCCGCCGTGCCGGACGCTCCCGTGGCCCCCGAGCCCGCCTCGGGCGAGCCCGCGATCGGCAGCAAGCCCGGTCGGGGCGACACGCTCGTCCTCGACCGCGACTTCGTGATGCCCGGCGAGACCGTCGTCGCGCGGGCGACCGGCCTGACCGCGGGCGAGATGGCGCAGATGGTCCTCTTCTCCGACCCCGTGCTGCTCAGCAACGAGGCGGTCGACGCCGAGGGCTCCTACCGGGCCGAGATCGTGATCCCGGAGGACACCGAGCCCGGGCGCCACACCCTGCAGCTCACCGGCTGGTCGAGCAGCAAGATCTTCGTCGGCGTCCTCGTCGTCGGTGATCCGGCGTCCGACGAGGACGAGGCCGGGGGCGGGTTCCCGCTCTGGATCTGGTGGATCGTCGCCGCGCTGCTGATCCTCGGTCTCGCCGGGATCGGCATCCGTGCCGCGATCTCGGTCCGCCGCAACGCCCTGCCGACGGGAGCGCACCCGTGACGCTGATCGACGACCCGCGGTCCGACGCGCCCACGCAGGCCGTCCCGCCGGCGGCGCCCGGAACGGTGCCGCCGGTCATGCCGCCGATCCCGCCGCGCCTGCGCGGACGACGTCCCGGTCGCCCGCCGGTGACCCGCGCCCCACGGGCCGGTCGCTGGTGGGGCGGCGCCGCGCTGCTGTCGCTGTCGCTCCTGCTGCTGGGCTTCATCACCCACGTCACGGTCTTCAGCTCGATCCAGCACGACCGAGCCCAGTCGCTGCAGTACCAGGAGCTCCGCTCGAGCCTGGCCAAGGCCGAGACGCCGGTGGGCCAGCTCGACCTCGACAAGAAGCTCGTCGGGGCCGGGACCCCCGTGGCGCTGCTGCAGATCCCGCGGCTCGGCATCGAGGAGGTCGTGGGCGAGGGGACGACCTCCGACCTGCTGCGGTCCGGTCCCGGCCACCAGCGCTCCAGCGTCATGCCGGGCCAGAACGGCACGGCGGTCATCCTGGGTCGACAGACGACCTACGGCGCCCCCTTCGCCGACCTCGAGCGGCTCGTCCCGGGCGACACGATCACCGTGGTCACGGGCCAGGGCACGCACACCTTCACGGTCTCCGGCCTCCGGCGAGACGGCGACGACAAGCTGCCGATCCCCGGCGACGGCGAGGGGCGGCTCGAGCTCGTCACGGCCGACGGCCTGCCCCTGTTCCCCAGCGGCGCCCTGCACGTCGACGCCGAGCTGACCTCCCCGACGGTCGACACCCCGACCCGCGTGATGTCGGTCGAGGCGCTCCCGCCCGAGGAGCGCGCGATGGGTCACGACGGCTCTGCCTGGTTCACGGCCTTCTTCGCCGGCACGTTCCTGCTGGCGGCGATCGCCGGCATGGCCGCGCTGTGGCTGCGGTGGCGGCGTGGTCCGGCCTGGATCATCGGCGTCCCGGTCGTGGTCGCCCTCGCCGCCGTGACGGCCGACTCCGTCATGAACGCCCTGCCGAATCTCCTGTGATGTCCTCCCTCCGACCGACCGAGGTACCCATGTCCGTCCCGAACTCCGTCCCGGCCCCCCAGCCCCTGGACTCCCTCTTCCCCGCTCCGGCGCAGGGCCAGCACGCCTCGGGCGTCCACGCTCCGCCGCCGGCCGCCGCGGTGGCCTCGGGTCCGCCGACCGCGGGTTCATTCGCCGCGGCCGACGCCGTCGGGACCACCGCGGTCGACCCGTTCGTCCCGCCGCCGGCGGCCGGCGTCCCGCAGCCGCAGGCGCCGCTGTCGAGCCTCGTCGCCCAGGACATCTCCGCCTGGTTCGGCACCCACCAGGTGCTCGACCGGGTCTCGCTCGAGATGGCGGCCGGTGAGGTCACCGCCCTGATCGGTCCCTCAGGCTGCGGCAAGTCGACCTTCCTGCGCATCCTCAACCGCATGCACGAGCTCGTCCCGTCGGCCGGGCTGGCCGGCGAGGTCCGGCTCGACGGCGACGACATCTACGAGCGCAGCCGCAAGCTGGTCGACGCCCGCAAGGACATCGGCATGGTCTTCCAGAAGCCGAACCCGTTCCCGGCGATGAGCATCTACGACAACGTCGTCGCGGGGCTCAAGCTCACCGGCGTGAAGGCCAGCAAGGAGTCGAAGGACGAGCTCGTCCAGCGCTGCCTGACGAGCGCAGGCCTGTGGAACGAGGTGAAGGACCGCCTGCGCTCGCCCGGCGGGGGCCTGTCGGGCGGCCAGCAGCAGCGTCTCTGCATCGCGCGCTCGCTGGCGGTCCGTCCGCGCGTCCTGCTGATGGACGAGCCGTGCTCCGCGCTCGACCCGACGTCGACCCGCGTGATCGAGGAGACCATCAAGGAGCTCCGCCAGGAGGTCACGATCGTCATCGTCACCCACAACATGCAGCAGGCTGCGCGCGTCTCGCAGCGCTGCGCGTTCTTCCTGGCGAGCCAGGGCACGCCCGGCGTGATCGTCGAGCACGGCGACACCGACGCGATGTTCGGCGAGCCGCGCGACCAGCGCACGCACGACTACGTGAACGGGCGGTTCGGCTGAGTCATGTCCACCGACGGCTGGTCCGGGCCCCTGCTCGGAGAGCGCTTCGAGGTTGGCGAGCTGCTGGGGGTGGGCGGCTCGGCGGCCGTGTTCGTCGCGCTCGACCGCCTCACGGGCGAGCGGGTCGCGGTCAAGATCGGCCACGCCCACGTGGGGGCGGAGCTGCGCTCGGACGTCGCCCGGGAGGCCGAGGTCGCCGAGCGTCTCGACCACCCGAACGTCGCCCGTGTGCACGCGCACGGATGGCACGACAGCGCGGGCCTGGTCCAGCCGTGGCTCGCGATGGACCTGGTGCCGGGGCCCAGCCTGGCCGCGTGGGTCGCGGAGCACGGAGCGCTGTCGCCGCGCGCGGCGGCGACCGCGATCGCGCAGGTGCTCGACGCCCTCGGAGCGGCGCACGCGATCGGGCTCGTGCACCGCGACGTCGCACCCGACAACGTGCTGCTCGACGCCGAGGGTCGCCTGCGCCTCGTGGACTTCGGCCTGGCGTCCGCCTTCGGTGCCGCCGGGATCCACGCGGGCTCGGGCAAGGTCGTCGGGCACGTGCACTACATGTCGCCCGAGCAGGCCCGTGGTCAGCCGGCCGGTCCGGCCGGCGACCTGTACCAGGCGGGGGCACTGCTGCACTTCCTGCTGACGGGGGAGCCGCCCTTCGTGCGCGACCGGGTCGAGGACGTGCTGCGGGCTCACGTGGAGGCACCCGTTCCGGTCCCGTCGGCCCGCGACCCGCGCAACCGGCCCCTGGACACGGTCGTGGCGACGGCGCTGGCCAAGTCGCCCGAACGCCGCTTCGCCTCGGCCGTCGCGATGCGTGACGCCGTCGCCCGCCTCCTCGGTGCCGACGACGTTCCCGCGGACGCTGCGGCCACGCAGGCGGTCGCGGCGGCGGGGCGCACGACGACCGTCGCCGCGTGGACCCCGGCGGCGAACGCGACGGCGGCGGGCCCGACGTACGACGAGGACTTCCGCGAGAGCCGGTTCGGCGGCATCGGCTGGCTCCTCGGAGCGGCGCTCGTGCTGATCGTGGCCATGGTGTGGGGCCTGGCGGGGGGAGACTCCACGACGGCGCTCGCCACCAGCACGCCCACGCCGTCCGCCACCCCGACCCCGGAGCCCGTGGTGACGACCCCCGTCGCGGCGGTCGACGAACCGGTCGACGACTCGGTCGCGGTGCCGGTGCTGGTCGGCTCGCTCCCCGAGATCGAGTCCCGGCTGCGAGCTGCCGGGCTGACGGTCGGCGCCGTCCGTCGCGTGTCGTCGCCGGAGGTGTCGGGGACCGTGCTGGGCGGGTCGTCCGCCTCCGGCACCAGGGTCCCGCCGGGCTCGGCGGTCGACCTCGACGTCGCGTCCGGGTCGAACGTGGTCCCGAGCGTGGCCGGGACGTCGGTCGGCGAGGCGCGCGCGCTGCTCGAGGCGGCAGGCTTCGTCCCTGTCGTGGTCGAGTCGACGAGCGCCAGCGTCACGGGGACGTCCGTCGTCGGCACGCAGCCGGGGAGTGGCACCGTGCTGAGGCTCGGGGTCAGTGTCACGGTCGAGGTCGTCGGGCCTCCGGCGCAGGAGGTGCCGGATGCACCCGCCGCTTGAGGTCCGGCCCGTCAGCCGGCTCGCGTCCGTGGCTTCCGTGGTCAGTGGGCTCGCCGCCCTCGCGCTGCTCGCGGTGACGGTCGTGGTGGCGGTCCAGCTGCTCCGGGTCGAGGCGGTGGCGACGGGAGACGTCCCGGTCGTGTCGTCCGCCGACGTCGTCACCACCACGGGGGCGTCGACGGCCTCGGGCCCGGTGCGCGGCATCGATCCCGCGTGGCTCGCGAGCACGGCCGCGGCGACCGGCATCCCGCCCCGGGCGCTCGCCGCCTACGCGTCGGCCTCGCTCGTCGCGGCCGACGAGTCGCCGCAGTGTGGCCTCGGCTGGAACACCGTGGCCGCGATCGGGGCGATCGAGACCGGGCACGGCACCCACGGCGACAGTGCGATCGACCCCGACGGCTGGGCCCGTCCCGCGATTCTCGGACCCCGTCTCGACGGCCAGGGCTTCGCCGCCATCAGGGACACGGACGGCGGCCTGCTCGACGGCGACACCACGTGGGACCGCGCCGTCGGGCCGTTGCAGTTCATCCCCTCGACCTGGGCGCGGTGGGGCGCCGACGGCAACGGCGACGGCGTCGCCGACCCGCACCAGATCGACGACGCCGCTCTCGCGGCCGTGCGGTACCTGTGCCACGGCGGGTCGACGACGACGCCGGCCGAGTGGCGACGGGCCGTGTTCAGCTACAACCACTCCGACGCCTACGTCGACCAGGTCGCCGCGCGGGCGAACACGTACGCGGGAGCCGTCGGTGGCTGACGTGCGGCACGTCGCGCCCTCGCAGTGCCGTGTCGAGCTCCTCGACACGGTCGAGGACCTGCGTGGTGCGGCGCGCGGCCGGCTGCGGCAGCGGGTGCTCTCGATGACGCCGGAGGACCTGGGGGCGCCAGCCGTGGCCCTGGCACCGGCCCTGCGCTCGCGACCGGGGGCGGCGACCTGGGCGGTCGTCGAGCCGAACGGCGTGGCGCGGGCGATCCGGGCCCGCAACTTCTCCGGCCGTCGGGCGATCCGCGACGACCTTCGCGAGATCGTGCGGCGCCGCGACGAGCTCCGCGTCGTCGACGTGGCCGACGAGGACGGCCGAGCGTGGTGGATCGCGCTCGACAGCCGCGTGGTGCTCGTCGCCGGACGGGTGTTCCGTCCGCGTCGTCTGCTGGAGGTGCAGCGCGACGGCCGGCTCGCGCTTCGGGCGTTCTCCCGGCTCCCGGCGGACCCCCTCGGCGGCGGTGGATGACGCCGCGCACCAGACTTCGTCGTCCCGGTGGGGCCGAATTCGGTCCGGGCCACGTGACCCGGACCGTGTCAGGGGACCGGCATCGCGCCGCGCCGTGGTCGACGAGGGTGAGGGCGGTGGGCAGCGGGGAGCTCCACCGTCCTCACAGCAGCTGTCGCTGAGGGGTCGCGTCAGTCGACGTCGTCACCCGGGTCGGTCGGCCCGGCGGTGCGCCGCCGGCGGCGTGCGGCGCTGATGGCCACGGCCGTGCCCACCACGAGCACCGCGATCGCCGCGGTGATGAGCGCGACGGTGCCCGTGCTGCGGCCCTCCTCCGTGGCGGAGCCCGGAGCGGCCTCGGCGCGCTCGTCGGCGGTGTCGTCCGTGGGGACATCGCCCGGGGTGGGGCTCGCTGTGGCCGGACCGTCCCACGTGAAGCTGACGGTGCCCTCGATCGGGTGGCCGTCGGACGACGTGACCCGGTAGGACGCGGTGTACGTGCCGGGGGTCGTGGCGGCGAACTCCCGCGTCACGGTGTCGTCGACGACGATCGCCTCACCGGTCGACACGTCGGCCCCGGCCGGGTCGAGCACGGCGACGAAGGCCGCGGTCTCGAAGATCGTGTTGTTGAAGCGGAACGACGCCACCTGAGGGTCGCCGGCGCCCAGGACGGAGCCCTCCGCAGGTGACGCCTCGACCAGCGTGTCGTGCGCCGAGGCGGGCATCGGGCTGAGGACGGTGAGCAGCGCGAGGAGCGAGACCGCCATGAGTCGGAGCAGGTTCTTCACGGCGACCAGCCTACGGGGAGGTCACACCTCGGCGGCTTGACCTCAATCGCAGTTGAGGTTTTACGGTCGAGTCACATCGACGAGAGGAGACGGTCGTGACCGTCTACACCCTGCCCGAGCTGCCGTACGACTACAGCGCGCTCGACCCGCACATCAGCGGCCGCATCATGGAGCTGCACCACAGCAAGCACCACGCCGCGTACGTGACCGGAGCCAACGCTGCGCTCGAGGCGCTGGCCGACGCCCGCGCCCGTGACGACCTGGCGGACGTCAACCTGTTCGAGAAGAACCTCGCCTTCCACCTCGGCGGCCACACGAACCACACCGTCTTCTGGCATAACCTCTCGCCCGAGGGCGGAGGCGAGCCGGAGGGTGAGCTTGCGGCGGCGATCACCGAGCAGATGGGCTCGTTCGCCGCGTTCCAGAAGCACTTTGCCGCCACGGCGACCGGCATCCAGGGGTCGGGCTGGGCGGTGCTCGGCTGGGACTCGATCGGCGAGCGGCTCACGATCTTCCAGCTCTTCGACCAGCAGGCGAACGTGCCCGTGGGTGTCGTGCCCCTGCTGATGCTCGACATGTGGGAGCACGCGTTCTACCTCGACTACCTGAACGTGAAGGCCGACTACGTCGCCGCGTTCTGGAAGCTGGCGAGCTGGCAGGACGTTGCCGCCCGGTTCGACCGCGCGCGCACGCAGACCGCGGGACTCATCGTCCCGTCGAGCGCATGATCGGCGCCGGCGGCGCGCGGGCCGACGGCGCCGCGTGGCTCCGCCAGGCCTTCCGTCTCTACCCGTCCGGGGTCGCGATCGTGACGGCGGCGACCCCGGAGGGTCCTGTGGGGCTGACGGTCTCGAGCCTCGCGTCGGTCTCGGCCGAGCCGCCCGTGCTCTCGTTCTCCCTGTCGTCGGCGACGCGCTCGGCCGCGGCGCTGCTCGAGGCCTCGGAGGTGGCCGTCCACGTCCTCCCGGCCCGCCGGGCCGAGCTCGCGGCCGACTTCGCGCGGAGCGGTGCGCCGCGGTTCACGCCCGAGCAGGGGTGGCTGATGCCGGCCGGCGCCCCGCCGCGGCTCCCGGACGCCGTCGTGAGCCTGGTCGGCCCCGTCCGTGACCGGGTGCCGGTGGCCGACTCCGTGCTCGTGCTGGTCGACGTGACGTCGACCTTGATCGGCCCTCCGAGCGCTCCGCTGCTGCACCTGGACCGCGGGTTCCGCAGCGTCGGCCCGCCCGCGACGCCCGTCGCCCACGCCTCTTGACCCCAGGGCGGTGACGTAACGTCCGTTCCGTCCGCCGGGCGGTGACTTAACGTCCGTTCCGCCCGAGCAAGCGGGCGCTAGCTCACCGCTCGGGGCGGTAGATGGGCGTTATCTCACCGCCCAGGCGTGGAGAGGGGTCAGGATCCGTCGGTGCGGTGGCCGAGGCCCTGCTCGGGGCGCAGCCGGAGGAACAGGCCGTCGGCCTCCGCGCAGACGGTCGACCCGTGGCGGATCTCGCCGCGCAGGAAGATCTTCCGGTCCTCGATCCGCTCGACCCAGGCCGAGACCTGCAGCTCGGTGTCGAGCGGCGTCAGCGCCCGGAAGTCGGTACGCAGGTAGGCCGTGCGGGTGATCGCCTTGCCGGTGACCGAGGCCAGGATGCCGAGTGCCTCGTCGAACAGCAGCGTGATGGCCCCGCCGTGCGCCGCCATACCGCCACCCATGAACCAGCGACCAAACGACACGGTGCCGTCGACCCGACCGCCACCCGCCGACGTCACGCGCAGCTCCGGCAGCATCGCGTGGCCACGCACGGGCAGCGTCGGTACGCGGCCGTTGACCTGCTCGGACTCCGAGGCGGAGAGCGGCTCGAGCTTGTCGGCCCAGGCACCGAGGTCGTCCGCGAGCGCGTCGACCGTGCCGCGGTCGAAGCTCATCGACGCCACCCCGTCCTGCACCTCGCGCAGGCTCCGCACGAGACGACCCCAGGCTGCGGCGTCGTCGGGACCGAGGTTGCTGGCGAAGATCGTCTCCCAGGACATTCCCGCACCGTACCGACCCGCACGGGGCAGCCGTCCGCCGCACGGCGGCAGCCGTTCATCGCGGCACCCTCGTCGTGCAACGTCCTGGCAGCGCGAGGCACGATAGGACTGGTGTGACCCGCACCACGCATCGGAGGCAACCGTGTTCTTCCCGCTCACCGTGAGTGACTTCCTCGACCGTGCCGTCACCGTGTACCCCGACCGCGTCGCCGTGGTCGACGAGCCGACCCAGCCCGCCGAGTCGTGGGGCGAGATCACGTACGCCGAGCTCGGGCGTCGAGCGCGGTCGCAGGCGGCGACGCTCGACGAGCTGGGCGTGCCGGTCGGCGGACGCGTCGCGATCGTCTCGCACAACTCCGCGCGGATGCTCTGCTCGTTCTACGGCGTCTCCGGCTGGGGCCGCGTGCTCGTCCCGGTCAACTTCCGGCTCGCCGTGGCCGAGATCCAGTACATCGTCGAGCACTCCGGCGCCCAGGTCGTGATGGTCGACCCCGACCTGCGCCACCTCAAGGACCAGCTGGACGTCGAGCACGTCTTCGTGCTGGGCGAGGACGACGACAAGATCTGGGGCTCGACCGCCGAGCCACGCGCGTGGGAGGCCGACGGGCCCGAGAAGGAGAACGCGACCGCCACGATCAACTACACGTCCGGCACGACCGCGCGGCCCAAGGGCGTGCAGCTGACGCACCGCAACAACTGGCTCAACGCGACGGTCTTCGGCTGGCAGGCCTCGGTCTCGGACCGCGACGTCTACCTCCACACCCTGCCGATGTTCCACGCCAACGGCTGGGGCCATCCGTTCGCGGCGACCGGCATGGGTGCCACGCACGTCGTGATCCGGCAGATCGACGGCGCCGAGATCCTGCGCCGCATCGAGCGGCACGGGGTCACCTATCTCTGCGCGGCCCCGGCAGTCGTCGCCGCCGCGCTCGACGCAGCGAAGGACTGGGAGGGGACTGTCCCCGGCCGCGACCGCGTGCGCATCATCGTGGCCGGCGCGCCGCCGCCCACCCGCACCATCGAGCGGGTCCGCGAGGAGCTCGGCTGGGAGTTCATCCAGATCTACGGGCTCACCGAGACCGCCCCGCTGCTGACGATGTCGCGGATGCGCGAGGAGTGGGACGACCTCCCGGCGCCCGAGCAGGCCCGACTGCTGGGCCGCGCGGGAGCCCCCGCGGTCGGTGTGCGGGTCATGGTCGACGACTCCGGCGAGGTGCTGGCGCAGTCGAACCACAACCTCGCGTCGTACTGGGAGAACCCGGAGGCCACCGCGGAGGCGCTCGCCGGCAACTGGTTCCACACGGGCGACGGCGGCACGTTCGAGGACGGCTACGTCACGATCGCCGACCGCAAGAAGGACGTCATCATCACGGGCGGCGAGAACGTCTCCTCGATCGAGGTCGAGGACGCGCTGATGTCGCACGACGCGGTCAGGGAGGTCGCCGTCATCGGCATCCCGGACGAGAAGTGGGGCGAGCTCGTCACGGCGCTCGTCGTCCTCGACCCCGATGCCGACGCCCCCTCGGCCGAGGACCTCATCACCCACTGCCGCCAGCACCTCGCCGGGTACAAGTGCCCCAAGCGCATCGAGTTCCGCGACGAGCTCGTGCGCACCGCGACCGGCAAGCTGCAGAAGTTCAAGCTGCGCCAGGAGTTCTGGAAGGACCACGACCGCCAGATCAACTGACAGCGGCACCGGTGGTTGAGGTGCGAGGAGCTCTCGCGACGAGCCTCGAAACCTCGGTCGGCCTGCGACTCGGGATGCCTCAGCGGTCGTCGGGGGAGGGGGCGACGCGCCAGAGACGCTCGGCGACCGAGAACCCCTTGAGCTCGACCTCGCGCACGTCGTCGAAGACGAACTCGGTGGAGTCGATCAGGGCCTCGCGCAGGTCGTTGCTGACGAGCACCTCGCCGCCCTCCGCCTCGGCGGCCACCCGGGCGGCGAGGGCCACGTTGCGTCCGAAGTAGTCGCCGTCGCGCGCCACCACGGCGCCGCGGTGCACGCCGATGCGCACGCGCACCGCGTGGGTGCGGAGCCGTCCGCGGTCGGCCCCGAGCCGGGTCTGCACCTCGAGCGCGGCCCGCAGCGCGTCGGTGGGCCAGCGGAACACGACCATGAAGCCGTCGCCCTGCGTCTTGACGACCTCGCCGTGGTGCTGCTCGATCGCGGCGCGCATGACCTCGTCGTGGCGGGCCAGCACCTTCATGAAGGCGCGGTCGCCGAGGGAGACGTTGAGCTCGGTGGATCGCTCGATGTCGGAGAAGAACATCGTGACGGTGCCGTCAGGGGCCGTGGCCCGCTCGACCACGGCACGGTCCTCGCGGAGCCATTGGGTGAGGTCGTCGATCGAGCTCGCGACGAGGGCCTGCATGCCGTGGGTGCGCAGCAGGTCGGCGGTCTCGGCGACGGCCTTGACCGCGTGGGTGGCGCGGCGGATCGCCCGCGGAGGTCGGCGCCGCGAGGGTGCGGCGACGATGAGCCGCTCCTCCTCCAGCCGGGCGACCTCGAGCCGGGCGCGCCGAAGCTTCACCCGGAGCACGATCGAGGTGACCCCAAAGCCGATCGTGCCGGCCACGAAGATCGCGAGCAGCACGGCGAGCACGGTCACCCGCGCATCGTAGCCCCCCGTCCCCCTCCCCCAGATTTGCGCCGAGTTGTGCGTCAACCGTGATGCAAAGCCGCACAACTCGGCGCAAATCTGGGTACGGGGTCAGCCGGTGTTGCGCAGGCCGGCGGCGATGCCGTTGACCGTCATGAGCAGGGCCCGGCGCAGACCGTCGTCGAGCGAGTCCGGGTCCTTGCGCGAGCGGGCGAGCAGGTCGACCTGGGCGAACGACAGCGGCTGCAGGTACGCGTCGCGCACCTCGAGCGTGCGGCGCAGGGCCGGCTGGTGGTCGAGCAGCCGCTTCGAGCCGGTGACCCGCAGCACCTCCTCGACCGTCACGGCGTGCTCCGCGCGGATCACGTCGAACAGCGGCTGCAGCTCGACGGGGACCAGCTCAGAGACGTAGTGGCCGGCGATGTCGAGGTCGGTCTTGGCGAGCGTCATCTCGACGTTGGACATGAACGTCGCGAAGAAGTGCCAGTCGGCAAGCATCTCCCTGAGTCGGTCGCCGTGGCCGGCCTGTCGGGCGGCGCGCAGGCCGCTGCCGACCCCGAACCAGCCGGGCACGACCTGCCGCGACTGCGTCCACCCGAACACCCACGGGATCGCGCGCAGGGCCGTGATGTCGCCACCCTGCCCGGGCCGCTTCGAGGGCCGCGAGCCGATGTTGAGGTCGCCCAGCTGCTCGACCGGCGTGGAGTGCACGAAGTAGTCGAACAGGCTCGGGTCCTCGACGAGCCTGCGGTAGGCCGCGTACGCGGAGTCGCTGACGAGCTCCATCGTCTCGTCCCACTCGGCGAGCTGTTCCGGGCCCTGCCGCGCCTCGGTGTGCAGCGTCGAGGCCGTCAGCACAGCTGCCATCGACAGCTCGAGGTTCTCCCGGGCGAGCACCGGCAGCGCGTACTTGTCGCTGATGACCTCGCCCTGCTCGGTGAACTTGATGTCACCGGTGAGCACGCCGAACGGCTGCGCGAGGATCGCGTCGTACGTCGGTCCGCCCCCGCGGCCCACGGTGCCACCGCGGCCGTGGAACAGTCGAAGCCGCACGCCGTGGCGCGCCGCGACGTCGCGCAGCGCTCGCTGGGCCTGGTGCAGCTCCCACTGGCTCGTCGTGATGCCGCCGGCCTTGTTGGAGTCGGAGTAGCCGAGCATGACCTCCTGCACGTCGCCGCGCAGCGCGACGATCTGCCGGTAGCTCGGGTCGCTCAGCAGCTCGTCGAGCACGGTGCCGGCGCGGCGGATCTCCTCGATCGTCTCCAGCAGGGGAGCGAAGTCGAGCCGGGAGAACGGCTCGGCGCCGTGCAGCTCGACCAGGCCGGCCTCGCGCGCCAGCACGACGAGGGCGAGCAGGTCGTCGGAGCCGGTCGTCATCGAGACGATGTAGGTCTCCACGACCTCAGGGCCATAGGTCGCGTGCAGCTCGCGCACGACCTCCAGCACGCCGTAGGTCCGGGCACCGTCCTCGTCGAGCACGGGCGGCTGCGGGCTGAGCGGGCGGCGCGAGGCCAGCTCGGTCGAGAGCAGGGACCGCCGGGCCGCGCGGTCGAGGTCCGCGTACGGCCCGGGCTGCTCGCCCACGCGGTCGACGAGCTGGCCGACGGCGTGGTGGTGGGCGTCGGCGTGCTCACGGATGTCGAGGCTCGCCAGGTGGATGCCGACGAGCGAGGCGGTGCGGATCGTGTCAGCCAGCATCCGGTCGGCGACGATCTCGCCACCGTGCGCGCGCAGCGACGCGTCGATCAGGGCGAGGTCGGCCAGCAGCTCCTCGCGTCCAGCGTAGTCGTGGCCCGGGACGTGCGCCTGCCCGGAGACGATCCGCTGCGCGGTGTGCTCGACCTTCAGCCGCATGCACGACAGCTTGAGGCGGTACGGCTCGGCGGCGTTGACCGTCAGGACACGCGGGTCGAGGTCCGGCAGCGCCTCACGATCGGCCTCCAGCGACGCGGCGAGCTCGTCACTCACGCCCACGAGGTCGGCCGAGGTCGACAGCTCACGGATCACGACGTCGAGGCTCGCGAGCACCAGGCGGGTGGCGACGCGGTTCTGCAGGCGCAGCACCTCGCGCGTCACCTCGGGCGTGACGTTCGGGTTGCCGTCACGGTCGCCGCCGATCCACGAGCCGAACGTGAGCGGCCGCGACGTCGCCGACGGACGCACGCCGTGGTCGCCGAGGCTGTCGGCGAGGTCCGCCGAGAGCGACGGCATCGTCTCGGTGAGGATGTCGCCGAGGTAGTAGACGGCGTGACGGGCCTCGTCGAGCGGTGTCGGCTTGCTGCGGCGCACCGGGTCGGTCTGCCAGACCAGGTCGATGAGCTGCGAGAGGTTCGCGTCCTGGCGGCGTCGCAGGGGACCCTCGTCGACGGTCGGCTCGGCGAGGATGTCGGCGATGCGGCGCAGCTTGGTCAGGGTCGAGCGGCGGCTGACCTCGGTGGGGTGCGCCGTGAAGACCGTGCGCACGTTGAGCGCCGCAACGGCCTCGGCGAGCGCCTCCGGCCCCTGCTGGTCGACGATGTCGGCGATGGCCGTGTCGAGCCAGCCCTCCCCGTAGGGGCGAGCGTCGACCTCTCTCATGCGCGCGACCTGCTCGGCCATGTTGGCGAGGTTGAAGTAGACGCTGAACGCCCGCACGAGCGCGGCGACGGTGTGGGCCGGCTGCTCGTCCAGCAGCGTGCTGACCTCCGCGCGCGCTGCGGCGCGGTCGCCCGCCTCGCCGGACTCGGTGCTGGTGCCGGCCAGCTCGCGCACGCGCTCCACGAGCTCGAGCAGCTCGGGCCCCTCCTGGCGGACGAGCGTCTCGCCCAGCAGGTCGGCGACCCGGCGCACGTCGTGGTGCAGCTGGTCCTCGGTCGAGTCGTTCAACGGGGCCTCCGGAGCATGATCGGGAACCGGCGCCGTTGCCGTGCCCCCACCCTATGACCCCGCGGCCCGCCCGCACCCCGTCCCGTGGTCGAGGTTCCTCTTTCGAGGCTCGTTCCTCGCACCTCAAGGGGCGGGGCCGGTCCCGGCGGACGGGGCGGGGCGTCAGGGGTGGCGGGTGAGGGCGTCGTGCAGGGCGGGGAGGTTCGAGGTGCCGTCGACCTCGAGCTCGGTCAGCCCGCGGCGCGTGCGACGCATCGTGTGCACGAGGTCGCGTCCACGGAACGTCAGAGCGGCGACGAGGCGCGAGGCGTGCCCGCCCGGCTCGCCGTCGACGCGGACGCCGGGCCCGGCCGGAACCCGCCAGCGGGTGCCCGACTCGGCGCTGTCCGCCGTCACCCGGCACTGGATCGCGTAGCCGCGCACGATGATCGACTCCTGCGTGAGCCCCAGGTGCACGAGCCGCGCCCCGTGGGCGAGGTGGAGCTGGGCCTGCACGAGGTCGAGGTTCGTGACCTCCTCGGTCGCGGTGTGACCCAGCTGCAGTCCCGGGAGCACGGCGGTGATCGCGTAGGTCTCGTCGACCACCTCGAACCGCACGGTGACCGCGCCGGTGAGTCCGACCAGCTCGACGAGCCGCACGGCGTCGCGGCACAGGCCGTTGCGGACGGCGGTCGCGAGGCGCGGTGCCGGGGCCATGATCACGGAGTCGTCGCCACCGGTGAGCTCTCGCTCGCGCAGGTGGACGACCTCGCCGGTGTGGTCGGCGAGCAGCTGCACGTCGATGCGCCGTCCGTCCGTGGCCTCCGCCACCGGGAGCCCCGCAGCGCGCGCGATGCCACCCCAGCGCTCGGGGTCGACGACGGTCGCGAGCGCAGTGACCGAGGCGCCGACGAGCTGGAGCCCGGCCGGGGCGCAGCCGCGCGCGATGGTCAGCTGGGTCGCGGCGTCGGCGTCGAGCAGGTGCAGGGCATCCGCCCCGGCGTCGACGGCCTCGCCGATCGGGTCCACCGCCGACACGAAGGTGGTCACGACGCCGAGCTCGTGGGCGGCACCGGCGACGCGTCGCGTCAGGGGGCCGGCGTCGACCACGGCGAGAGAGGTGAACATCGTCCCGACGCTAGGCCGGACCGATGTCCGTCAGATGACGCGCGAGCAAACGTCGACGGCACGTCGGCCGTCCACAGGCCGCGATCGGGTCGTGGCGAGGTGTCATGGGTCCTTGGCAGCCTGTCGCTCACCACCGACACTGAAAGGGTGATCACGTTGACCGAGGCCCAGACATGGACGGCGATCGTGGGCATGCTGACCGCGATCATCTCGATGATGAGCATCGTGACGTTCAACTTCAACCGCATCCTCCGTGCCGAGATCGGCTCGGTCCGCACCGAGGTCGGTGCGGTCCGCACCGAGATGCGTAGCGGGTTCAAGCGCCTCGACGAACGTCTCGACCACCTCGACCGCGACGTCCAGGCGCTCACGCGCCACGTGTTCGGCCGACCGGAGTAGTCGGGCCCCTCGGTAGGTTGCCCGCATGCCGTTGACGATCACCGACGAGATCCGCACCGCGCTCTCGCTCATCGAGTCCGGCAGCCACCTCTTCCTCACCGGCAAGGCCGGCACGGGCAAGTCGACCCTGGTGCGCCACTTCCTCGACACGACCGAGCGGCGAGTGGTCGTCGCGGCACCGACGGGCATCGCCGCGCTCAACGTCGACGGCTTCACGATCCACCGCCTGTTCGGCTTCCAGACCACGACCCACCTGGCGGACGTTCGCTCGGGCAGCTACCGTCCCGGCCGGTTCACCAAGACGCTCCGGTCGCTGCAGACGCTCGTGATCGACGAGGCGTCGATGGTGCGCGCCGACGTGCTCGACATGGTCGCGGCCGCGCTCGAGCGCTTCGGTCCCCGACCGGGCGAGCCGTTCGGCGGCGTGCAGGTCGTGCTCGTGGGCGACCTGCTGCAGCTGCCGCCGGTCGTCGACGAGGGCTCGGCGGCCTACTTCGAGTCGCACTACGAGACGCCCTACTTCTTCTCGGCGCACTCCTTCGACCGCGAACGCTTCCCGACCGTCGCGCTCACGACGGTCTTCCGCCAGCTGGGCGACGACCGGCTGACGTCGCTGCTCAATGCCGTGCGCGACGGGGTGCTGCTCGAGGCGGCGCAGGCCGAGCTGAACGCCCGCGTCGATCCCGACTTCGAACCGCCGGAGGACGAGCTGTGGCTGACGCTGGCGCCCTCCAACACGATCGTCAGCGCCCGCAACCGGCAGCGCCTCGAGCGACTCCCGAGCCCGCAGCACGAGCTGGTGGCGACGACGTCCGGTGACGTCTCGGCCTTCGATCCGCCGACCGACGCCGTGCTCCGGTTCAAGGTCGGCGCGCAGATCATGATGCTCACGAACGACGTCGCCGACCGGTGGGTCAACGGCACGCTCGCCCGCATCGTCGACGTCACCGTCCCCGATGCCGACGGCGACGAGATCGAGGTGGAGGTCGAGCTCGCGGACGGTTCGCGGGTGGCCTTCGGGCCCCACCGATGGGAGGTCACGCAGCCGGTCGTCGACGGTGGGTCGCTGCGCCGCGAGGTCGTCGGCACGTACACGCAGCTGCCGTTCAAGCTGGCCTGGGCCATCACGATCCACAAGAGCCAGGGGCAGACCCTCGACCGCCTCGTCGTCGACCTCACGGGCGGCGTGTTCGCCACGGGCCAGGTCTACGTCGCGCTGAGCCGCGCCACCTCGATGGCGGGTCTGGTGCTGAAGCGGGCCGTCGAGCCGCGCCATCTGCGCACCGACCGTCGCATCCTGCGCTTCCTCCAGGAGTCCTCGGCGCGCACGGAGGCGCAGCGGCACGGCGCGCTCGGGGTCACCTTCGTGGGTGACGAGGGCACGTTCTCCCGACCGCGTCCGGTCGAGATCGCCGTCGCCTTCGACGACGGCACGGCCGTCAGCACGCTCGTGAACCCGGAGCGCGACCTCGGCGAGGCTCGCGTGGCGCTGGGCATCACCGCCGACGACGTCCTGCTGGCGCCGACGCTGCCGGAGGCCTGGGCGGTGCTCGCGCCCCTGCTGGCCGGCGTGGTGCCGGTCGGGGTCGGCGTCGACGACGTCCTGGGCAAGGTCGACTTCGAGCTCAAGCGCCTGCGCCACGTGGCCGCGGTGCCGCTCGGCGTGGAGATCGGGTTCCACCGGCTCACCCCGGCCGAGCGGGCGGGCCATGCCGCGCCGACCGCCCTGCAGCGGGCACGCGCGGCCCTCGCGGCCTTCGAGCGACTGCGTGACGAGCTCGCGCCCGGCACGCCCTTCCCCGTGCCGGAGGGAGAGGACGAGCCCACCTACCTGCTCACCCGCGACCCGGACGCCGCCGGTCCCGTGGCCGACCGCCACCCCACGCTGGCCGCGATCGTCGACGCGAGCTCGACGATGAGTCGGCTCCTCCTGGGCGACGTGGCGACGGCGACGACGACGCCGGGCGGCACCGCACCCTCGCCGGTCGTGGCGGCCGCGGTGTCCAGCCGGCTCGTGAACGTCGCCACGAAGGCGGCGCGTCTCTCGCCCACGCTGGTCGAGCGCCTGCAGCTCGTCGAGCAGCATCTCGGCACCGCGTTCGTCGACGACGTCCTGCGTGCGCTCAACGCCGACGTCCTCGGGGTGGACGAGCTGTTCGTCCCCGGTGCGCGGGTCTGCTTCACCGGCACCGCGATGTCGCCGTCCGGACGCGTCCACGGCCGCGACGAGATGAACGCCCTGGCGACGTCCCTCGGGCTCACCCCGGTCGCCAACGTCACCAAGACCCGGTGCGACCTGCTGGTCGTCGCCGAGATCGGTACTCAGTCGGGCAAGGCCCGCAAGGCCCGCGACTACGGCAAGCCCGTCGTGACCGCGGAGGAGTTCTTCGCCTGGGCTGGAGTCGCCTGAGCGGCTGTGGACGAGCTCCGGCGAGCGCGCGCTGACCCTGCCAGAGTGACCGGATCGGTGACACGATGGAGGGGTGGGCGAGATGACCGAACCGCAGGTGTGGACGCTGATCGGCGTGCTCGCGTCGGCCTTCTTCGCGATGTTCGCGACGATGTCCGGCTGGTTCGTCCGCGTGCTCCGCGCCGAGGTCGGAGGCCTGCGTGCCGAGATGAACGCGAAGTTCGAGCGGGTTGACGCTCAATTCGAGCGGGTCGACGCCCAGTTCGAGCGGGTCGACGTCAAGCTCCAGCACCTCGACCGCGACGTCCAGGCCATCGCGCGCCGCGTGTTCCCCGAGCACGACTGACCGTCCCGCAGGCCTCAGGGGCTGGAGGTGGAGGGTGCGCCCGTCACGATGTCGAGTGCGTCCGAGGCGAACTGTCGGATGGTCGCGGCCGGTGGCATCGTCGCGGCGCTGAAGTCGGGCTTGGTGTCGTGGTGGAACAGGTTGGCAAACGTCGCGATGCGGCGCAGCTCGGCGACCAGGCCGGTCGCATGACTCAGGCGTGACGAGTGCTCGGCGTCCTCGATCTGGGTGATGGCCTTTCCGAGCATGACGTCAGACGTGATCATGCCGGGGAAGCGTCGATGCAGGTAGCCCTCGAGCAGGGGCCGGATGGCCTGTCCCGCTGCGAGGCGCTCGCTCTCGGACGGGTGGCTGCAGAATCGATCGACGGTCCGGAAGTTCTGCATGTAGGTCGACTCGCACACGCGGTCGAGGTCGGTGGCCACGAAGGTCGTGTAGTCGTCGCCGCTGATCCCGAGTGCCGCGACGGTCGGCGGGTGGTCGCGGTCCCGCTTGGTGAGGGAGGTCCGCAGGTCCCGGAGCAGGTGCGCATCGTGTGACATCACGATCAGCTGCCCGACCGAGGCCGAGAGCTCGTCGATCGCCATGATCGTCGTCTCACGGCGGCCGCGGTCGAGGCTGCACACCGGGTCGTCGAAGACGACGACCTTGCTCGCCGCTGCTGGATCGGCCTGGATCGACGCGAGGAAGAACGCCAGCGCCAGCGTGCGCTTGTCCCCGTCGCTCAGGGCGATGTCGAACGACAGGCCCTCGTCCTTGTCGTTGGGCTTGATGCGGCGGCCGCGCAGCTCGAGCACGTACTCGGTCTGACCGAGGCGCCCGCCGACCCAGGTCGTCGGCATGTCGGGGATGCGGAACCGCGCGCCGAGCTGGGCGAGCAGGACGTTGGTCGCGTCCCGGTACGCCGCCAACGTGCTCGACATGGCCGCCGCGAGCTCCTGGCGTGCCTCCTTCTTCTGGTCTCCGGCCTCGGCCAGCGCTGTGGTCGCCGTCTCGAGCTGCCGGACGATCTCGCGGACGGGTTCCCGATGCCTGGCCCTGGTCAGCCTGAGTCGGTCGAGCAACAACTGGCACGACTCCGTCGTGACGTCGCCCAGCTCCTCCTGGTACCGACGGATCTCGGCCACGTTCGCGTCGATGTGCGCATTGACCGAGCGGACCATCTGGAGGATCGAGGTCCTCGCCCGGGTCGCTGCAGCGCGCCGTTCCGGCTCGTCGATCGAGGACCCGAGTGCAGACCGCTTGGCGGCCACCAGGGCCCGCACCTGCTCGCGCGCCTCGTCGACGTGTTGGGCGAGGGCGGCCTCGTCGAGCTCCAGCTCCGGGAGGTGGACGTGCTCGTTCCACGACGTGAAGGTGGCGCGCTGGGTCTCGACGTGCGTCACGACCGCGGCGACTGCGGCGGCGGAGAGCGCGGCCTCGAGCTCGCCCGCCACGGTGGACAGCTCGTCGGCCAGCGCCGCGTAGGCGTCGTCGAAGTACTCCCGATAGGCCTGCAGCAGGGGCAGGTCGACCGTGGGCTGAGCGCAGAACGGACACGTCTCGTCGTGCTGGAGTGCGAGCCCTCGCCGGACCCACGCCTCGGCGCCCTCGTCGTCGAGGCGGCGCAGGTGCGCGTCGACCATGACGGCAGAGGCGGCGTGGTCGTGGAGCATCGCGAGGTCGCGATCGAGCACGCCGAAGAGACGGTCGAGGTCGAGCGTGGGTTCGGGGATTGCCTCACCGACCGGGCGGCGCAGGATCTCGGCCTTGCGCCGAGCATGCGTGAGGCGTTCCTCGGCCTTGGCGATCTTGGCATCGATGTCGGCATCGTGGTCCAGGGCCACGAGGTCAGGCACGCTCATCGTGCCCGCGTGCTGCTTCAGTGCTGTTGTGGCCGTGTCTCGCGCTGCCTTCGCCGTGCTCTCGTCGGTGTTGGCGGAGTCGAGCCGGCCCTGCGCGGCGACGGCGGCGGCGCCGAGCGCGAACTGCAGGAGGTTGCGGCGGTGATCGGCGGTCACGAGCCCGCCGGAGTGCACCGTGCTCCGCACGAAAGCCGTGTCGAACACAAGGATCTCGGGACGGGTCTCCGACCACGCGCCGTCCTCGAAGGTGACGTGGTTGCTCTGGTCGAGCTCGAGCTCGATGACCTGCGAGCCGTTCGCGTCGATCGTCGTGCGGCGCTGCACCGGGTCGGGGTCGCCGGACGCGACCGATCGCAGGATGGTGCACAGGGTCGACTTGCCGCGGCCGTTGTCGGCGTACAGCAGGGCGGTGCGGCCCAGGGGATGCCGACTCCACCGGGCGTCGGCGAACAGTCCGACGTTCTGGATCGAGACGAACTTCTTCAGCACGGGTGGCTCGCTTTCCGGCCGCGCTGATCGCCGCCACCGCCGCAGGCTGTCAATCCGTCACGGGCCGATCAAGACCTCGACGGCCGAAGGCCCGAACTCAGCCGAAAACTTGTCATGCGCGTGACAAGTTTTCGCTGCGTCAGGTCCAGCGGGCCAGGGGGAGCATCAGGGCCGCGGGGAGCGCGAGGACGCTGGCAACCGCGGCGAACACCTCGGGCGAGCCGGGCGGGGCGAGCAGGAGGGAGCCTGTTCCCGCCGCCGCGACCACCAGCACGCCGAGGCGCATCGCGCGGAGCCGAGGTCGGGCGCCGCGGAGGAGCCGCAGGACCGCTGCGACGTGGTGGATCGCCACGTCCTCCATCGCGACACCGGCCGATCGGGTGGGGAGGCGGTCGCTCACGGCGGCACCGGCGGCGCTGCGAAGGTCGAGAGCCGTGGACGACCTCGCCACGACGACGGGGTCGGTGCCGTCCTCGAGCGTCGGGCCGTCGCGCACGACCGTCGCGCAGGGCACGGCCGCAGACAGATGTCGTACGGCAGCGTCGCTCGGTGCGACGAGCACGACCCGCCAGCCGTCGGCCACGAGCGACGCCACGGCTCCCGGCGCCTGGTCGCGCACGGGGTCGGCAACCGTGAGGCTGCCGAGCGCGCGGCCGTCGACCTCGACGGCGACGACCTGGTGCCAGCCGTCGTCCGGCGGTCGGTCGAGCCCGATCCACTCCGAGGCTCCGACACGTACCGGGTGGCGGTCGACCCTCCCTGCCGTGCCGAGACCGGGAACGTGCTTCACCTCCGTGGCTCCGCCACGGGCGGACAACCGTGAGATCGCCCGGGCCACGGGGTCGTCGGCGCCGTGCTGCAGCGCGCCGGCGAACCAGCGGAGGCTGCGGTCGTGCTCGGGGTCGATCGGTTCGACCCCGACGACGCGGAGCTCGCCGACCGTGATCGAGCCGACCGGGTCGACCACGAGGGTGTCGCTGCGAGCGAACGCATCGAGAGCGCCGCGGCCCACGAGCCGCGTCCGGGAGTCGCCCGAGCGGCGGTGGATGGACGCGTGCAGGATCGGCCGGGCCGACCACCACGCGATCGCCGCCGCGACGACGATCGCTGCCGCGGCCAGCACGCTGGTCAGGCTCAGGAGGCCCGTCATGCCTGCTCCGACGTCTGGAACCGCTCGAAGTCGCTCTGGTCGCCGGCCTTCCACAGCGGCACGCTCGCCTTGAGCACCATCGTGATCTGGACGGTGAACTCGGGCTCGCGCAGCGCGTCGCCGAACAGCTCGTTGATGCGCTTCCAGCGGTACCGCACCGTCTGCGGGTGCACCCCGAGGTGGGCGGCGATCGCGGGCGCGCTGTCGCGGGTCTCGAGCCACACGAGCAGGGTCTCGGAGAGGATCTCGCGGGAGTTGGGCGACTCGGCGAGCAGGGGGCGCAGCTGCTCCTGCACGAGGGTCTGCCGCAGGGAGGGCTCGGCGTGCAGCCAGATCTGGGTGAGGTGCTCCGCCGTGTCGACCACGCGGGAGTCCGCGACGATGCCGCGCTGCACGAGCTGCAGCACGCGACGGCTCCAGCGTGCGGCAGCGGGGATGCCGGCGGGTGTGGCTGCCGTGGCCAGGCCGATGCGTCCGGTGCCCGCAGCGCGGACGGCGTCGACGACCTCGCTCCGCAGGCGGGCGTCGGCCAGGACCACCAAGCGGTCACCGTCGCGCACGACCAAGGTGTCGCGCCCGAGCGCCGTCAGGTCGGGGCGTTCGTCGTCGGGCAGCTCCACGACCGCGACGAGGACGGACTGCGGCACGAGCCAGGCCTCGCGGTCTGCCGCGGTCGGCGACACCCCGGTCAGCAGGGCTTCGGCCAGTCGCGCCCGGGCCCGCGTCCCGTCGTGGTCGCGCTGCTGCACTCCCTCGGCGTGGCCGGCGTCGGCCTCGGCCACGAGGTGGTCGGCGAAGGCGATGACCGTGTCGGCGAGGTCCTGGCGCACGGGTCGCGCCGGCTGGCCGTCGGGCTGGAGACGGTGCAGGAACCGCCACGAGCACGAGACCGCGATCTGCACGGCGGCCCGCAGGTCCGACATCGAGTGTCCGGCGCGCGCCTCTGATCGACCGAGGGCGTGGAACAGCTCCTCGACGCCACGATCGGGGTGCGGAGAGGCATCGAGCGCGTCGAGGAAGCGGTGGAGAGCGGTGCTCACCGCCTCGTCGAGCACGCGCCGGATCGTCGTGAGGGCGTACCGGGGGATCTGGGCGCGCACCTCGCGCGTGATCGTCACCGCGACCTCCGGGACCTGCCTCCGGACGGCGCGAGCACGCTCGGCGGCGCGGTCGGGCGGCTCCCCGGGCGGCGGAGTCGACGTCATCGCCGCCCGCGCCAGCTCGTGCCACTGACCATGCCCTGACCCCCATCCGGACGGCGCGCCGCGGCTCACATCATCTGCCCGAGGAGCGGGCACTCCGCAACGACCCGAGCGCGCCTCGAGGGTCGTGGGAGGCGTCGTTCTGCCGTGCTCAGTCGAGCTCGCGGCGCCAGCGGGGCATGGCCGACTCGAGCGCCGTCAGCAGGGCGGCCGCCTGCTTGGGGTCGTCGAGGCGGTCGCGGAACATGAAGCGCAGCTTCCGCAGCCGTCCGTAGGCCGTCTGGTGGTGCACGCCGAGCCGGTCGGCCAGCGCGGCTGCGCTGTCGCCGGTCTGCAGCCACACCATCATCGTCTCGCCGAGGATCGCGCGTCGCTTGGCCGTCTCCAGCGTCAGGGGCGCGAGCATCTCGTGGTCGATGCGTTCGCGGAGCACGGGGTCGGCGTGCAGGCTCAGGTCGAGCTGGTGCTGGTCGACGTGCACAACACCGTCGGCGGGCACGGGGATCTTCTCGTCGAGGGCGAGCCGCAGGAGCCGCAGGGCCCAGCGCGACGCGTGGTGGGCGTCGGCGGTGGTGACGCGGCCACTGACGGCGACGACGGCGCCGCCGCTGCCGAGTGCCGCAGCGACGTGCGCCGCCACCTCGGGTTCCGCGGCGACGAGGAGGTGGCGTCCGTCGGTCCCCGACAACGCCATCGGGTGGGCCTGGGCGATCGCCCGCGCCCGCTCCGTCGGCAGGGAGACCGCCACCACCAGCTGCTCGGGAATCGGCCATGCCGCGGCGCGGGACAGAAGGGCCAGCCGCCTCGGCGACTCCCCACCGACGACGGCCGTGAGCAGGGCCGGGCGTGGATCGGGGTGCCTCGGTCGGTCGCCGGCGGAGAACCCCAGGCTGGCCTGCTGCAGCAGCTGCTCCTGGAAGGCGAGGAGCGTCTGGGCCAGCTGACCGACGACGTCCTGGCCCAGGTCGAGCTCTGTGGCGGCGTCGCGGAACTCCGTCCACGCCTCCTGGGTCGCGATCTGGTGTGCGGCCCGCATGGCGTCGAGGTCGTGCCCGGCCCGCGCCTCGAGGAGGCCGAGGTCGCGGAAGAGGGCGGCCGCGTCGTGCCCGCGCACGGGGCGCCGGCGAGCGCGTCGGCGAACAGCTCGACGGCTCGGGAGATGGCGAGGGACACCGCCTCGTGCTGGGAGGGGCCGGAGAAGGCGACGACCTCGGCCCGTACTCGCGTCGCGATGCGATCACCGAGCTGCGGCGCCCTGCGGCGCGCCACCGCCACGGCGGCCTCGTCGAGACGGGGGAGGTCGGCGAGCGAAGCCACCAGGGCGCGCGACGGGTCGCGGCCCGCTGTGCGCCCCGGCCATCGGCGCTGCCCTCGTGTCCGGTCCTCTGCGTCGAACAGCACGGTCATGTCGAACCTCCCCCGGATCGTGCTGGGTCGGTCGTGTCCGGCCGGCCCATCCCTCGGGGTCAGTCAACGGTCGCGCGGTCGTCGAGGTCGATACCCGACGCCACATCGGGCCGAAATTGGGTCAGAACTTGTGACCCGCATGACAACTTTTCGCGAGCTGCCAGGTGACTCGGTCGCGTGTCAGTCCTGGAGGAGGCTGAGCGGAGGGACGCCGAGCAGGCGCGCGAGCTGCTCGACGGAGGCCAACGAGAGGTTACGCTCGCCGCGCTCGATCGAGCCCAGGTACGTGCGGTGGAATCCGAGCTCTGCGGCCAACGCCTCCTGGCTGAGGCCGAGCTTGAGCCGGTGCTCGCGCACCTTGCGGCCGAGGGTGATCTGCAGCTGGGACGTCACGCCAGCACTCTGGACTTCCGCTACGCATAGGTCTACAGACTGATGAGTATCACGACTCGTCGACCTCGAGCAGGGCCCGAGCGACGCGGCGCGCGCTCTCGGGGCTCAGGTGGAGGTGCTGGCCGTCGCGCGAGGCCCCGCCGATGAACACCCACGCCTCGGTCGCGCCGACGGCACGCGTGATCGTGACGTACAGCTCGGCGCCCGGGTCGGCAGGCGTCGTGACGGAGACCGCCGTGGCGGCGCTCTCGTGCACCCGGTCGTCGGGCAGGTCGGTCTCGTGGTGCGTGACTCGACACCACGTCGGGCACGGTTCCCGCAGCCAGGAGGGGCGGGGCGAGTCGTCAGCGTTCATGGGTCCTCGGGTCGTGCGGTGTTCTGAGTGACGGTAGGTCCGCCCCCGGACAGCCCTCGTCGAGCGCGTCAGTGCCTGTGGACGGAGCAACGGCGCGGCGCCGGCCCGCCGGTTCGGGCGTCCGACGGGCCGGTCCGGCCGGGGTGGCGCTCGCGCCCCCACCGGCCACTGCCGACGAACCGCTCCGTCATGACGGTCGAGCGACGATACTGATAAGTAGCACAATGCGATCGACTCGGCGTGGGTGAAGCCCGGAACGCCAGGAACTTGTCACCCGACTGACAACTTTTCGACCCATTCGGGCGCTTCGAGCCTCGGGTCCTTGCGACGTGGTGAGTGGCGGCGGCTCAATGACGGCGTCGGCACGTCCTGTGGTCTGACTCACAGCCGACCGACGTCCTTCCGTCACCCACCCAGGAGCTTCCCGTGAAGACACGCACCTCCACCCGACGCGGCTCGCGGCTCGTCGCCGCAGCGGTCGCGGCACTGACCATGGCCCTCCTGGCGCCGACCTCGCCGGTCCACGCCGAGGAGCCGAACCCGACGTTCTCGCTCACCTACGACGCCTCCGGCAGCACCACGATCGGCGCCAAGGTCAACGCCTCGATGCCCGTCGGGCCCACCACCCTGACGGCGACTCTCGACCTCGCCGACCAGCGCATTGCGGGTGGAGACCTCGCGATCCCCAGCCAGGTGCTGGACTTCAGCATCTTCGGCATCCCGACGCGCGCGACCGTGACGATGACCCAGGTCGGCGAGGTCACCGGAACGCTGGAGGAGACCGCGAAGCGTGGTGACCTCGTCCTGACCGCGAACGTCGACTACGACATCAAGATCAGCAACCTGCAGGCCCGCGTGTTCGGCATCTGGTGGCCGCTGGCGGTCGGCAGCAACTGCCACACGGTCAAACCGGTCGACGTCACCGTGAAGTCGCCCGCCGGGGAGTACTTCCGCACCCTGCGAGGCGGGAAGGTGGCCGGCAGCTACACGATCGGCAGCTTCACGGGCTGCGCGCCGCTGAACTTCCTCAGCATCCCGTTCTTCTTCCCAACCTTCGGGTCGGTGCCGATCAACTCGATCGTGCCGGGCAGCAACAACACGCTCGAGCTCCAGATCTCCAACCCACGCCCCAGTGCGTGAGGGAGGTGCGCCGTTCGGGGGCGCACGCACGACGCCGGGCTCGGCCACGTGCCCGGTGGTTCCACCCCAACCCACAGTGAAGGAACTTCCGTCATGAAGATCATGAACAGACGAGTGCTCGGCGGTCTCGTCGCCGCCGCAGCCACCACGGCCACCGTGCTGGCCATGTCCGGGCCGGCCCAGGCCACCAACCCCTACACGCCGGGCGGAGGCCCGGCTGCGGACTTCCGTGCCACCAACCTGACGTTCACCGACGTCGACGCGGGAGCCACGCTCGAGTGCGAGCAGGTCAACCTCGGCGGCTCCATCGTCAACCCGGGCTCGTCGCGGGCGCACTCGGCAGTGGCCGGTGAGCTCGACGACATCGAGGCGGTCAACTGCAACAACGACTACTTCGGCGCGACCAGCATCAACCTCACCGGCACCTGGGACTTCTTCGTGACGGGCGACCCGACTGGTGGCCTGTGGCCCGTCGAGCTGCGCGACGTCTCGGCCAACGTGGCCGCCGTCGGGTGCTCGTTCACGGCGAAGGGACCCGGCGGTACCAGCGGCACGATCTCGGGCACCTTCAACCCGGTGACGCAGAAGTTCGCCGTGACTGGCGACAACCTCGAGGTCAACAGCGCGGTCGGAAGCTGCTGGATCATCGGTGTCGGCAACGGCAACGACGTGGAGGTCGCGGGCACGTGGACCAACGTGCCGCCGGCAGGCAACTCGCCGTTCAGCCTGACGCACTGATCGGACATTGCTCCGCGTCTGTCCCGGTGTCGCCGGCGACACCGGGACAGACGCGGTCGGTCCCGCGACTCCAACCTCGATCCCCTCGACCCTCCAGAGGAGCACCATGAACCCGTTCGCAACTCGCCCCATCCGGGCCATGTTGGCGGTTGCCCTGGCCGCCGCAACGCTGCTTGGGACCACCCAGGCGGCCCAGGCGGCTGACCCCTACACGCCGAGCGGCGGCCCGGAGATCGATCTCGTCGCCGAGGGGGAGGTCGTCGTCACGGACCTGGACGCCGAAGCGACGTCGGAGTGTACGGCGCTGCCCATCGCGGGGGCGCTGGAGGACGCCGGCGTCCCGCGTCCTCACTCAGAGCATGCAGGAACGCTCGACGACTTCAGCGGCGATCTCTGCTCCCATGACTACTTCGGTCTCACCGCCATCGACTTCGGTGGTGCGTGGGACCTGGTCGTGACCGGCGACCCGGTGGGACCGGTCTGGCCGGTCGAGGTGCGCGGGGTGAGTGCATCGGTGGCCTGGGTCGGCTGCAACTACAAGCTCGTGGGACCTGGACCCGGCGGCACGATCTCGGGTCACTTCAACACGGCCACGCAACAGTTCACATCGACTGGCGCCGATCTTCAGGTGCAAGGCGTGAGGGGATCGTGCTTCATCATCGGCATTGCTGACGGCAACCGGGTGACGATCGAAGGCACGTGGACCAATGTTGCCGCCGCTCCGCTCGAGCTGAGTCACTGAGATGCGCGGACGTCTCGAGCGGCCGGTCCTCCTCGCAGTTCTGATCCTGGTCGGGGCGGTAGCCCTGCCGGGGAACGCAGCGCCGGTCGAGCCAGATGCACCCGCACCGGGAGTCGTTGAGCCCGGCGCGCAGGAGCTCGCCGCAGCAGGCACACCAGGTCGCGAGGATCTTCCCGAGCAGCCGATCTCGACCCGCTACGGCATCGCGACGGCGACCCAGAACGCGGTCGCGAGGACCGCGAAGATGTCGCTCACGATCGGCCCGGAGTCGCCGCTCTGGACCATGATCTTCTTCCCGCTGTTCTCGCACCCAGTGGAGAACCCCACGACAGGTGGCACGGTCGTACGGGTGCCCTATCCGTTCTTCCAGCCGCCCTGTGCCGTCAACGAAGCCACTCGCAAGCAGGCCAACTACTTCCGGGGTGCGATCTACCCGATGCGGCCCATCGCGGGGGGCGGCGGTGCAGTGGGCGTTCTGGCCGAGATGTCCGTCAATCTGGTCGCCTTCGGGTCCATCCCGGCGTCGGCCACGGTCACCATGACGATGGCCCGCGAGAACGGCGAGGTCGTGCCGCTCATCACCCATCAGTGGAACGCCATCAACGCCGGCAGGTTTGGTGGGTGCGATACCACGTACCGTGCGCCATCCACGGCGATGGTGGAAGGTCCCGTCGAGCTCAGCATCAGCGACCTGGTCATCGACGGAGTGCCGGTAGACGTCGGTGAATCCTGTTCGACGGTCGAGCCCGTTCAGCTGCAAATGTTCAACGAGGACGACTACAGCCCGACCCAAGGCGGCTCCCTTTCGGCGAGGGATGGTCTGCGCAACGGGACGCTCTTTCCGCTCAACTCGCCGTTCTACTTCAAGGACAACGGGAGGGAGATCCCGTCATCAACGGGGATCGACATTCCCGCGTTCACGGGGTGTCGAGGCGGCGGGGACGACCTGAGCCAGATCGTGACGTCGTTGGCCTCGGGCCCGAACAATCCTGTCCGTGTCCGGCAGGGGCATCTGGTCATCCGTGCGTCGATCGACGTGGCACTGGCCAATCTGGCCGGATGCACGGACGACCCCGACGAGACCCATATTCTCTGCCCCCTCCCGGCTCCGGCGACTCCGCCCATGCCGCCGCTGCCGGACGGTGAGGGGCCGTAGGGCTCGGGCGTCCCGAGCAGAACTTGTCAGTCGGGTGACAAGTTCTCGTCCGTCTGGGCGGGAGTGCTACTTATCCGTAGCGAAGTGACGGAACCCACACCTAGCATCGCGCCGGATGCACCGCAGACGGCGACAGCCGGAACACGAGGATCGGGGAGAGATCGCATGGGCGGAACGGTCGAGGTCGAGGGCCTCAGCAAGACGTACGGCAGCCAGAACATCTGGCACGACGTGACGCTGACGCTGCCGGCGGGCGAGATCACCGCCTTGCTGGGGCCGTCGGGCACGGGCAAGTCGGTGTTCCTGAAGTCGGTCATGGGGCTCGTGCAGCCGGAGGCCGGCTCGATCCTCATCGACGGGACGGACATGGTGCGCGCCACCGAGGCGATGCGGCTCGAGATGCGCAAGCGCTTCGGCGTGCTGTTCCAGGACGGCGCGCTGTTCGGCTCGATGAACGTCTACGACAACGTCGCCTTCCCGCTGCGCGAGCACACGAGGAAGAGCGAGTCCGACATCCGCTCCATCGTGATGGAGAAGCTCGACATGGTGGGCCTGGTCGGCCAGGAGCACAAGGTGCCCGGCGAGATCTCCGGCGGCATGAAGAAGCGCGCGGGCCTGGCCCGCTCGCTCGTGACCGATCCCGAGATCATCCTGATCGACGAGCCCGACTCCGGCCTCGACCCGGTGCGCACGTCGAACCTCGCCCAGCTGCTGGTGGAGGTCAACGCCGCGACCGACGCCACGATGCTCGTCGTCACCCACAACATCGAGCTCGCGCGCACGATGCCCGACAACCTCGGCATGCTCTACCGCCGCGAGCTCGTGATGTTCGGCCCGCGCGAGGAGTTCCTGCTGACCGACCACCCCGTCGTCAGCCAGTTCATGAGCGGCGACCCCGAGGGCCCGATCGGCATGAGCGAGGAGGTCGACCACCGGCGTGACGAGCCCGTCGACCTCGGGCCCACCTACCCCGGCGGCACCTCGGTGCTCACCCGGCACTCGGGTGCGCGACCCGTCGAGGTGCTGCCGCGCCAGCTGACGCCGAAGTCGGGCCGGCCACGCCCGGCGGCCGACCGCCACCGCGAGCGCGTCTCGAGCGGAGCGGCCCAGCTGTACGTCGCGCCCGACGACGAGTCCGACCGAGCGCGGTCCCTCCCGCACAGGAACGTCGTCACCCGGGCCCTCACCGCGGTCGGCGACCTGTTCGCCCTCGCCCTCGACACCCTCCGCTCCACCTTCCGCCGACCGTTCGCCGTGCGCGAGCTGGTCGAGCAGTTCTGGTTCGTCGTCAGCGTCTCGTGGATCCCGGCGATGCTCGTCGCGATCCCGTTCGGCGCGGTCATCGCGCTGCAGCTCGGCACCCTCACCGTGCAGGTCGGGGCGCAGTCGTTCACCGGCGCGGCCAGCGTGCTGGCGGTCGTGCAGCAGGCCGCCCCCATCGTCACGACGCTCGTGATCGCTGGGGCCGGAGGCGCAGCCATCTGCGCCGACCTCGGCTCGCGCCGCATCAAGGACGAGATCGACGCGATGCGGGTCATGGGCATCGACCCCGTGCGCCGCCTCGTCGTCCCGCGCGTGATCGCCTGCGTGCTCGCCGCGGTGCTGCTGAACGGCCTCGTCTCGGTGGTCGGCGTGATCGGCGGCTACTTCTTCAACGTCGTCGTGCAGGGCGGCACGCCTGGCGCGTACCTCGCCTCGTTCACCGCCCTCGCGCAGATCTCGGACCTGTGGGTCGGCGAGATCAAGGCCGTGGTCTTCGGCTTCGTCGCCGGGGTCGTGGCTTGCTACCGCGGTCTCAACACCGCACCTGGGCCCAAGGGGGTGGGCGACGCCGTCAACCAGTCGGTCGTCGTGACCTTCCTGATGCTCTTCTTCGTCAACTTCGTGATCACCACGCTGTACCTCCAGCTGGTGCCGGGCAAGGGAGCCTGACATGGCCGTCGCACCAGTCCCGCAGAGAGCCGGCGCACGCCGGTCGAGCCCGGCGCGTCCGTCGCTCGCGCGCCGCGCAGCCACGGCCCCGGTCGACCGGCTGGCCCAGCTGGGCGTCGGTCTGCGCTTCCACCTGAGCGTGCTCGCCGACATCCCGCAGGCGCTGCGCCACCACCCGAAGGAGATCCTGCGGCTGCTGTCGGAGGTCAGCTTCGGCACCGGCGCGCTGGCCGTCATCGGCGGCACGATCGGCGTGATGCTCGGCATGACGCTGTTCGTCGGCACCGTCGTCGGCATGCAGGGCTACGCGGCCCTCGACCAGATCGGCACCGCGACGCTCAACGGCTTCATCTCGGCGTACTTCAACACCCGCGAGATCGCGCCGCTCGTCGCCGCCCTCGCCCTCTCGGCCACCGTCGGCTCGGGCTTCACCGCCCAGCTCGGCGCGATGCGCATCAACGAGGAGGTCGACGCGCTCGACGTCATGGCCGTCTCGAGCCGCCGCTACCTCGTCACCACGCGGGTCATCGCCGGCTTCGCCGCGATCATCCCGCTCTACGTTATCGGCCTGCTGATGTCGTACGCCGGCTCCCGCATCGTCACGGTGTACTTCCACGGCCAGTCCGCCGGCACCTACGACCACTACTTCGAGCTGTTCCTGCCGCCCATCGACATCCTGCTGTCGTTCCTCAAGGTCATGGTGTTCGCGGTCATCATCATCCTGATCCACTGCCGCCTCGGCTTCACGGCCCACGGCGGACCGGCGGGCGTCGGCATCGCGGTCGGCACGGCCGTGCGGCGCAGCATCGTGACTGTCGCCGTCCTCGACCTGGTGCTCTCGATGGCGCTGTGGGGCACCACCTCGACCGTGAGGATCGCCGGATGAGCGGGCCCGTGGTCGTCAAGAGCACCCGCACCGCCGACACGGTCTTCGGCGTCGCGTTCATCGGCCTGATCGTGCTGGGCCTGCTCGTCGCCGCGCTGGTCTACGACCGCGCGTTCGTCTCGAGCACCGAGGTCAGGCTGACGACCGGCAGCGTCGGCAACGCGATGCAGAAGGGCTCCGACGTGAAGCTCAACGGCGTGCCGGTCGGCGTGGTCGAGGACATCGAGTCCACTGCCGACGGCGCGGTGCTGACCCTCTCGCTCAAGCCGTCGGTCGCCGAGAAGCTGCCGAGCGACACCGTCGCGCGGCTCCTGCCCAAGACCCTGTTCGGCGAGCGCTACGTGCAGCTGCTGGCCGACGGCGCCACGAGCGGCGACGGACTCGCGGCGGGCGACACGATCCGCCAGGACGCCTCCGACGAGGCCATCGAGCTGGAGCAGGTGCTCGACGAGCTGCTGCCCGTGCTCGAGGCGCTGCAGCCGCAGAAGCTCTCCGCCGCGCTGGGCGAGCTGAGCCTGCTGCTCTCCGGTCGCGGTGCCGACATCGGCGAGTCGATGGAGCTGTGGGGCACCTATCTGACCCAGCTGCAGCCGTACGTGCCGCAGCTCGCCGACGACCTGGTCAAGCTCGGCCAGGTGGCGCGCACCTACGAGGTCGCCGCGCCCGACCTGCTCGAGGCGCTGGACGACCTCACGGTCACCGCGAACACGATGGTGGAGGAGCAGGAGACGTTGACGACCCTCTTCGCGAACGTCGTCACGGCGTCGAACACGACCCGTGACTGGCTGCAGGTGAATCAGGGCACGATCATCACGCTCTCGGCCGAGAGCCGCTCGGCGCTGGCTGCTGCCGCGCCGTACGCGACGCAGTTCCCGTGCCTGTTCAAGGCCGTCGCCGACTTCGTCCCGACGATGGACACGGTGCTCGGCAAGGACTCCGCCGAGCCCGGCATCCACGTCACGCTCAACGTCGTGCCGACCCGCGGCGCCTATGCGTACGGGCCCGACAACCCGCAGTTCTCCCGCGGTGGTCAGGCTCGGTGCCCGTACCAGAGCAGCGCCGCCGGGAGCCCGGCCCCAGCGCCCGCCGCCGACACCCCGCCGGTCGTCGCGCCGCCACCCAGCCCCCTCGTCGCCGCCCAGGTCGCCGACGCGATGGGCCTCGGCGAGGTCAACTCGCCGGCCGAGAACCAGCTCATCGCCGAGCTCCTCGCCGGCGGCCGGGGCCTCGCCCCCGATGACTATCCGGCGTGGTCCAGTCTCCTGCTCGGACCCGCCCTGCGCGGAACGGTGGTGACGGTCCAGTGACCCGCATCCTCATCAAGAGCGTCGTGTTCACCCTCGTGACCGTGCTGGCGACGATGGCCCTCGCGGCCACGATCCGGAACTCCAGCGGTCCCGGCGAGACCTTCACGGCGGTCTACACCGACGCGACGAGCCTCAACAAGGGCGACGACGTGCGCATGGCCGGCGTCAAGGTCGGCACGGTCAGCAGCATCGACCTCGACGACGACGCCAACGCCGTGGTCGAGTTCACCGTCTCCGGCTCCGCTCGGGTCGAGAAGGGCACGGTCGCGCAGCTCAAGTTCCGCAACCTCGTGGGACAGCGGTACATCTCGCTGGAGCCGCCGAGCGACCGCGGCGCCGAGCTCGAGCCCGGGTACACGTTCGGGCTCGACGAGACCGAGCCCGCGCTCGACCTGACGCTGCTGTTCAACGGGTTCCAGCCGCTGCTGAAGGTGCTCGACCCCGAGGACGTCAACACCCTCAGCGCCGAGATCATCGCGGTGTTCCAGGGCGACGGCGCCTCGGTCGACACGCTGCTGGCCAGCACCGGCAGCCTGACCTCGACGCTGGCCGAGAAGGACTCCGTCATCGGTGAGCTCATCACGAGCCTCAACTCGGTGCTCACGACGGTCAACAGCCGCACCGACCAGGTCGACACCGTGATCGTCACGCTGCAGGACCTCGTCTCCGGGCTGGCCTCGGACCGCGACACGATCGGCAGCACGCTCGACGGGCTCAGCGGCCTCTCGGTCAGCGTGGCCGAGCTCCTCGAGCAGGGGCGCACGCCGCTGAAGAACGACATCACGGCGCTGCAGACCCTCGCCGGCAACCTGTCCGACGCCGAGGGCACGCTCAACACGTTCTTCCAGACCCTCCCGACCAAGCTCGACGCGCTCGGCACGGTCGGCAGCTACGGATCCTGGCTCAACTTCTACGTCTGCCAGATCGACGGGGTCATCCCCGATCCCGAGGGCTACTACGGCGACCTCGGCGTCCAGGCCAACGCAGCGAGGTGCGGAGCATGAGCACCCACCGCTGGTCGAGGTGCGAAGGCGCTCTGGCGCCTGAGCCTCGAAACCTCGGTCGGTCCACGACAGCACAGGAGGTACACGCATGAGCAGGTTCGGGAAGTCGTTCGCGGAGCGCGACCGGGTGGTGATCGCTGCGGTGGGTCTCGTCGTGCTCGGGCTGCTGTTCTTCGCGACGTTCAGCTCCGCGCGACTGCCGCTGATCGGGGAGGGGCGCGAGTACACCGCGCACTTCGCCGAGGCCGGCGGGCTCAAGGAGGGCACCGAGGTGCGCGTGTCCGGCGTGAAGGTCGGCAGCGTCACGGGCGTCGAGCTCGACGGTGACGTCGTCGTCGTGTCCTTCACGGCCAAGGACGTCTCGCTCGGCTCGCAGACCACGGCCGCCGTGAAGGTCAAGACGCTCCTGGGGCAGAAGTACCTCGCGGTCGACCCCGGCGGACGCGGCGACCTCGACCAGGCGATCCCGCTCGAGCGCACCACGACGCCCTACGACGTGACCGCCGCCTTCTCGGACCTCTCGGAGAACATCACCGAGATCGACACGGCCCAGCTCGAGGAGAGCTTCACCGCCCTGGCCGACGCCTTCCGCGACACCCCGGAGTCGGTGCGCACCACCGTCGCGGGGCTGACCGACCTCTCGCGCACGATCTCGACGCGCGACGAGGAGCTCGCGACGCTGCTGGAGTCGACGAGCCAGGTCACGCAGACCTTCGCGAACCGCAACGACGAGCTCGCCGCCCTGATCTCCGACGGCAACCTGCTGCTGACCGAGCTGGCCGAGCGCCGGGCGACCGTCACGGCGCTGCTCGAGTCCACCGCGTCGCTCGGCACGCAGCTGCAGGGGCTGGTCTCCGACAACGAGGCGCAGCTGCAGCCCGCCCTGGCCGAGCTCGACCAGGTCGCCGCGATCCTCACCAACAACCAGGCCAACCTCGACTCGGCCCTGGCCAAGCTCGGCCCGTACTACCGGGTCCTGGCCTCGGCCTCCGGCAACGGCCGCTGGATCGACGCCTACATGTGCGGGCTGTTCGGCCCCGAGAACAAGCCCCAGCTGACCAACGACGTGACCCGGGACTGTGCGCCCGTGAGTGGAGGTGGGGCATGAGCCTCAGGAAGATCACGAGCACGCTCGCGGCCCTGCTGGTCGCGGCGCTGGTCGTCGCTGGACACCAGTGGTGGACCGACCGCAACCGGGTCGAGCTCACCGCCGAGTTCAGCGACGCCGTCGGCCTCTATCCGGGCTCCGACGTGCAGGTGCTGGGCGTCTCCGTCGGTGAGGTCACGTCCGTCGAGCCCGACGGACCCGTCGTGCGCGTCGGCATCCGGCTCGACCAGGGGCAGGAGGTCGCGGCCGACACGCGGGCCGTGCTGGTGGCACCGACCCTCGTCTCGGACCGCTTCGTGCAGCTGACCGAGCCGTACACCGAGGGCAAGGCCCTCGCGGACGGCGCGACGATCGGCATGGACGACACCGCGGTGCCGGTCGAGGTCGACGAGCTCTACCAGAGCCTGGAGGACATCAGCACCCAGCTCGGGCCCGACGGCGCGAACGCCGAGGGGGCCCTCTCGGACCTGCTGGACGTCGCCGCCGCGAACCTCGACGGCACGGGGCTCGACATCAACCGCACGATCAGCAGCTTCAGCGAGGCGTCCTCGACCCTCTCGGGCGTCGACGACGACCTGTTCGCCACGATCGGCCACCTGGCCGACCTCTCGGACATGCTCGCCGCCAACGACGCCGCCGTCTCCTCGGCGAACTCCCAGTTCGCGGAGGTCGCCGACTACCTCGCGGCGGACCGCACCGACCTGGCCGCCGCGATCACCAACCTGGGCGACGCGATGGCGGTGCTCGACGACTTCATCCGCGACAACCGCGGCAACCTGCAGACCAGCGTGCAGAACCTGATCGGCCCGACGCAGACGCTCGTCAACCAGCAGGCGTCGCTCGACGAGACCGTGCGGCTGATCCCGCTGGTGCTGCAGAACTTCGTGAACGCCTACAACCCGGCGTACAACACGATCGACGGACGCGGCAACCTGCTCGAGGCCACGATCTGGAGCGGCACGGGGCTGAGCGGCCAGACGTCGCCCTCGGCGCCCCCGGTGCTCATCCCCGGCGTGGAGGTGGCGCCGTGAGCACCGTCCGGAACACGTCGACGCCCCGCGCGCGCATCGACTGGCACCTGCGGGCCGCCGGTGCCGCCGTCGTCGCGGCGCTGCTGCTGGGCGGCTGCGGCCTGACCGACCGTGGGGTCTACGACACGCCTCTGCCCGGCGGCGCCGACGTCGGCTCCGAGCCGGTCACGCTGACGGCCGAGTTCGAGGACGTGCTCGACCTCGTCCCGCAGTCCTCGGTCCGCGCCGACAACGTGCCGGTGGGACGGGTCGCGAAGATCGACCTGGCTCCTGACGGTCGCTCCGCGGTCGTCGAGCTTCTCGTCAACGGCGACACCGACCTCCCCGAGGGCACCACGGCGCGGGTCGAGCAGACCTCGCTCCTCGGCGAGAAGTACGTCGCCCTCGTGCGACCGGACGACAGCCCGGCCGGCAACCGACAGCTCGAGTCGGGCGCTCGCCTCGATCTCGACGAGACCGACCGGGCGGCGCAGGTCGAGCAGGTGCTCGGCGCGCTGTCGATGGTGCTCAACGGCGGCGACATCGCCGAGTTCCAGACCATCTCGCGTGAGCTGCAGGCGATCTCGGACGGTGAGCCGGAGAAGATCCGCACGTTCCTGACCCAGCTCGAGGGCTTCGTGACGACGGTCGACGCGCGCAGCACCGACATCGCCGCCACGCTCGACAGCCTTGCCGCGCTGTCGACCACGCTGGACGGCGACAGCGACAAGATCGTCTCGGCGCTCGACGGGCTCGCCCCGGGGCTGACCGTCATGGAGGAGCAGCGACCCCAGTTCGTCGCGATGCTGGAGGCGCTCGACGGCCTCTCGTCCGTCGCGGTCGAGACGCTCGACGCCGCGCAGGCCGACATCATCGCCGACCTGCAGCTGCTCGAGCCGATCCTCACGCAGCTCGCCGCGTCCGGGCAGGATCTCCCGAACGCGCTCCAGATCCTGCTGACCTATCCGTTCCCGGACTCGGTGCTGCAGACCATCAAGGGCGACTACCTCAACGTCTTCGTCACGACGAACTTCCGCACGCTGCCGACCGACTGCACCGCGATCGGGTGCGAGTGGGCGCAGCCCGTGCAGCCGTGCCCCATCTGCACCGGTGGCGGCGGCGCCCCGGCACCGGCGCCCGTGCCGATGCTGATCCCGCCGACCAGCTCCCCGCTGCCGGGCGTGGCCACGCCGACGATGCCGACGCCGAGCCCCACCACCCCGGGGCCGACGCCGACGGACCCGGGTCCGTCGACCCCGCCGGCCACGACGCCACCCCCGTCGACGACGCCACCGTCCTCGCCCGACCCCGATGACGAGGAGGACTCGCCGTGATCACCAGCACCATCCGCGCCAAGCTGGTCGCGTTCATCGTGATCGCCCTGGTGGCCACGAGCTACCTGGCGGCGAAGTACGTGGGCCTCGACCCCTTCGCCCGCGGCTACCAGCTCGAGGTCGAGCTCCCCGACGCCGGCGGCCTGTTCGTCAACAGCGAGGTGACCTACCGCGGGGTCCAGATCGGCAGCGTCGAGAAGCTGACCGTGACCGACGACGGCATGGTGGCGACGCTCGAGATCGAGTCGGGGGCGCCGGACATCCCCGAGGACGCGGAGGCTACGGTCGCCAACCGCTCGGCGATCGGCGAGCAGTACCTCGACCTCAGCAGCGATGCCGGCGGCGGGCCGTTCCTGGCCGACGGCGACCGGCTGACGGGCGACGAGGACGCGCTGCCGCCGGCGTTCGACGACGTCCTGCGCTCGGGCCGCGACTTCCTCGCCTCGGTCCCGGAGGGGTCGCTGCGCACCGTGATCGACGAGACCTACAGCGCCACGCGCGGGCTGGGGGACGACTTCGGCGTGCTGCTCGACACGTCGCTGGAGTGGGCGAAGACCTCCCAGGCGAACCTCCTCGTCACGACGCGCCTCATCGAGAGCTCGGCCACGGTGCTCGACACCCAGATCGCCTCGAGCGACGACATCACGAGCTTCAGCGCCGACCTCGCCCTCATCACCGAGACGCTGCGCACGCACGACTCCGAGCTGCGCACGCTCATCTCGCAGTCGCCCGCCGCGATGGTCGAGCTGCACACGTTGTTCCGCGACGTCGGTCAGCCGCTCGGCATGCTGATGGGCAACCTCGTCTCGACCGCGCAGGTCTTCGGGGTCAACGCGCTGGGGGTCGAGGACGCGCTGATCCGCGTGCCCGACGCGGTCAGCATCGGCTGGCTCGTCGCGGGCAGCGGCTCGCTGAACCTGGGCCTGTCGACCTCCTTCACGCGGCCGGTCCCGTGCACGACCGGGTACGGCGGCACGACCGTGCGGCCCGGCACCGACACCGCCGAGGGCGAGCCGTTCAACACGGCTGCCGGGTGCGCCGTCGCCCCGTCGACCGGGGTCGACGTGCGGGGACCGGCCTCGGTGCCGGCCCAGGCGCTCACCACGGGTGCTGCCTCGATGCCCGCACCGACCGGCGTCGTGCTCAACGACGTCGACGACCTGTCCGACCTCCTGGGAGGGACGTCATGACCCCGTCCGAGATCCGTACCGCGGCGCAGATCGCCGCCTCCGAGACCGAGGAGGACGCACAGCTGGCGTCCGACTCGCGCGACGCGTCACCCGACGCGTCCGACGCCGACCCCGCCTCCGACACCTCCCTCCCGTCGGGGGCGGGGACCGGTGGCGACGGCGATGACGAGCATGGCTCGTCGAGGCGGCGGCCGGCCGGGCCGTTGATCGCGCTGATCCTCGGCGTCGGGCTCGCCTTCGTCGGAACGTGGCTGTGGTGGCAGGCGTCGAACGACGACCAGCTGGCCGCCGCCGAGTCGCGCGACCGCGTGCTGATCGAGGCCACGGCCGCGATCGAGACCCTCAACTCGCTCGACCACCGTGACGTCATCGGCGACCTGAAGGCCTGGGAGGACGTCACGACCGGCGTCATGCACGACCAGATCGCGGCGACCGACGAGGTCCAGCGCCAGCAGCTCGCTGATGCGTTGAAGGTCTCGGAGGGTGAGGTCGTCGACGCCGCCGTGCTGCGGCTCGACGGTCCGCAGGCCACCGTCGTCGCGGCCGTGGAGATCACGGTCACCGACGACGCAGCGCCGGAGAGCGAGCCGACGCTGAAGCGCAACCGGTTCTCCGCCGACCTGAAGCTGGTCGACGGGCAGTGGAAGATCGAGAACCTCCAGCAGGTGGCGGTGAGCCTCTCATGAGCCGCGTCCGCGCCCTGCTCGGCGCCCGTCCCACGCCCTACGTCCTGGCCGCGATGCTGGCCGTCATCGGTGCCTACGGGCTGTGGCAGGCCCACGACCTCCGCTCGACCCCGGCCGCGGAGAACCTCGCCGTGGTCGACGCGTCGCTGACCGCCGAGGTGCAGTCGTTCGTGACGCAGGGGCTCAGCCAGGTGCTGACCTACAACTTCGCCGATCCTGACGTCACCACGGCGGCCGCCGACCAGGTGCTCGCAGGCGACGCGCGCGAGGAGTACGACACGCTGTTCGCCGACCTCCAGGAGAAGGCACCGGGCCAGCAGCTCGTGCTGACCGCCTCGGTGCAGTCGGTCGCGGTCAAGGAGCTGACCGAGAGCTCGGCGGTGGTGATCGTCTTCCTCGACCAGACCAGCCAGCGGGCGGTCGACGACCAGGGGAGCATTTCCGCGGCCCAGCTCTCGGTCACCGCGAAGAAGTCCGGTTCCACCTGGACCATCACGGAGCTCTCCGTCCTCTGACCCGCGCCGGTTTCCCACGAGACCGCTCGTTTCCCGCGTCACGCGCACGAAGTTTCGTGTTGTTGATGCGGGATTCCGACGGTCTCGTGGGAATCCGCGCCGGGCGAGGCGGGGAGCGCTGCCCATCGCTCGCCAGCCTCGCGCTGCCTAGACTCGCCGCGACATCATCCACGAGCCACGGGGAGCATCGTGCACGCACCGAAGTACCAGGACCGCACGGTCCAGGCCACGCCGCAGTCCGCCTTCGACGCCGTCCTGGGTCTCGCGCAGGCCAAGCCCTACGAGCTGCGGGGCGTGAACAACGAGCTGCACCGCCTGCTGTTCCTGCGTGGCAAGACCGCGCTGTCGTGGGGCACGATCCACCTCGTCGAGGTCACGCCCGACGCCGCAGGTGCCAAGATCGCCGTCACGGTCGGCGGCCGCGACGACGCGCCGAAGGCGCTGATGGACGGCTGGAAGCACAGCAAGGCGGCCACCAAGCTGCTCGACGCGGCCGAGTCCGTGCTCGCCGGGTCGGTGCCGGCCCCGCACACGCCGATGGAGTCGCACGCGCTGCTCGACGACGGCCGCACCGTCCCGTGGACCGGGCCGGACTTCCCGACCGCCTGACTACCGGCGCAGCGGCAGGCGGTGCAGCTGGAGGTCGCGGAGCTCGCCGTCGTCCGCGACCGCGGTCATGTAGGTGCAGTACGGCTGGCGACGCCGGTCGGTGGGGGAGCCGGGGTTGAGCAGCCGCAGCGGCGCGCCGTCCGGGAGCTCGGCGACCGTGTCCCACGGGATGTGGCTGTGGCCGAACACCAGCACGTCGGCGTCCGGATAGGCCTCGGCGCACCGCTGCTCGCGGCCGCGCGAGCTCCCGGTCTCGTGGACGACCGCGAACCGGATGCCATCGATCTCCGCGCGGGCCACCTCGGGCAGGCGTTCGCGGAGCACGCCGTGGTCGTTGTTGCCGTAGACGCCGACGAGGCGTCGCGCTCGCGCCTCGAGCTCGTCGAGCAAGGCAACGTCCACCCAGTCGCCGGCGTGCAGCACGACGTCGGCCGCGTCGACCTCGTCCCACACCTGCTGCGGCAGCACCTTTGCGCGCTTCGGCAGGTGGGTGTCGGCGATGAGGAGAAGTCGCGTGGCCACGCGCCCAGTCAACCGGACGGCGGACGGGTCCGCAGGCGCTAGCGTGGCGGGGTGGAGCGCGTCGTCGTGGTCGGTGCCGGGCTGGCCGGACTCACGTTCGCCGCTGCCATGCGCCGTGCCGGGCTCGAGGTGGAGGTGCGCGACGAGCGTCCCGCCCTCGGGGGTGGCGCCGGGCTGACGATCTGGCCGAACGCGCTGGCGGCACTCGACGCGATCGACCTGGGCGACGCCGTGCGCGAGCTGGGGGAGCCGGCCGCGACCGCCGTGATCCGGCGCGCGGACGGTTCGCTCGTCCGGCGACTCGACCCCGTCGCCACGGTGCGGGCGCTCGGCGAGCCCGCGCGGGTGGTCGACCGTGGCGAGCTGCAGGCGCTGCTGGCCGAACACGCCGGACCGGTCACGCTGGACGCCGGCGTCACCGATCCGTCGCGGATCGACGCCGACTTCGTCGTGGGTGCCGACGGCTTCCGGTCGGCCGTGGCGCGACACCTCGACCCGCTCATGCGCGAGCGCCCGGCCGGCTACGTCGCGTGGCGCGGAGTCGCGCCCCTCCGCGTCGATCCGGCGATGGCAGGGGTGGTCTGGGGCGATGCGGCCGAGGCGGGCGTGGCGCCGATGACGGGCGACCGCACCTACTGGTTCGCGACCCGCGCGGGCGCCGCCGACGTGTGGCGGCCGGACGCGGACCTCTGGCCGGACCCGCTGCCGGAGCTCATCGCGGCGACCCCGGCCTCGGCGGTGCTGCAGCACGAGATGCTCGACCGTGACCCGCCGCGGCGCTGGTTCGACGCGCGGACCGTCGTGATCGGCGACGCGGCGCACGCGATGCAGCCCGGGCTGGGGCAGGGAGGTTGCCTGGCGATCGAGGACGCCGTGGTGCTGGCCGCGATGTGGGCCGAGCGCGGTGGGGGATCAGCGACGTTCGCGGCCTTCGAGCGCATCCGTCGACCCCGCACGACGGCGGCCCTGCGGACCTCGCGCACCGCGGGCCGCGTGCTGCACGGACCCCGCGGCCGCATCGCCGCCACCGTCGCCCGGCGCACGCCCGAGCCGATCGCGATGCGCGCCGCCGCGCGCTTCGCCAGCCGCGACTCCGGCCTCCGCGCCCTCGCCCGCGCCACCCCCGGTCGGTGAGCTAGAGGCGCCTCGGGGCCGATATGGCGCCTCTAGCTCACCGCCCAGGGGCGTGACACGCCACCAGCTCACGCCCGCCGGGTGGGGCGGGGTCAGTCGTGGCGGGCGAGGAAGTCGGCGATGCGGGGGGTGACTACCTCGGGGAGCTCGAGAGCCACGAGGTGGGCGCCGTTCTCGACGACCCACATCTCGGAGCCGGGGATCGCATCGGCCATCGCCTGCGTCTCGGCGACCGGGAACGTCGCGTCCTCGCGCCCGGCCACCACCAGCACCGGCCGCTCGATCTGCGCGAGGAGCGACCGCTGGTCGGGCCGGTCGGGCACGACGCTGCGCACGGCCCATGCCACCGAGTCGAGGTCGACCTGCCGCGCCGACTCGCGCACGTGCTGCACGACGGCGGGTCGCTCGCGCAACGACGTCGGACCCAGGAACGCCTTCAGCACCGACCGCGTCAGCGGCGGGCGGATGCCGCCGAGCATCCGCCCGAGCCGGAGCATCGCGCCGAACTCGAGCCGCTGCAGACGCCCCGCCGCCGAGCCGGTCGCGTTCATCAGCACGGCCGCACCGAGCCGGTCGCCGTGGCGGGCGGCGAACGTCGCCCCGACCATGCCGCCCCAGGAGTTGCCGACCACGTGGGCCGTCTCGACCTCCGCGTGGTCGAGCACGTCGAGCAGCACGCCGGCGCACTCGTCGAGCGAGAAGCTGCGCCGCAGGGGCTCGCTGCGCCCGTGCCCGGGAGGGTCGAGCGCGAGCGTCGTCCAACGTCGCGAGAGCTGCTCGGTGACCCCGTCCCACAGCGAGCCGTCCATCAGCAGGCTCGGCCACAGCACGACCAGCGGCCCGTCGCCCCGCCGGCGCACGTGCAGCGTGCCCAGCCGGGTCGGGATCGGCAGCTCGTCGGGCTCCGGCGCGGGGGAGGTCACGTCGTCACGCTAGGTGACCGGCGAGGTCCTCGCTAGCGTGACGGCATGACCACCGCCGTCGTGATCGGCTCGGGCCCCAACGGGCTCGCCGCCGGCATCGTGCTGGCCCGCGCCGGCCTCGACGTCACGGTCGTCGAGGCCGAGGACGAGATCGGCGGCGGGATGCGCTCAGCCGAGCTGACGGTGCCCGGGGTGCTGCACGACGTCTGCTCCGCGGCGCACCCGACCGGGGTCGCGTCACCCTTCTTCTCCTCGCTCGACCTCGAGCGGCACGGCCTGACCTGGCGGTGGGCCGAGGTCGAGGCCGCCCACCCGCTCGACGGCGGCCGCGGTGCCGCCCTCCGACGCGACGTCGACGCGACGGCCGCGAGCCTCGGTGCGGACGCCGACGCGTGGCGCCGGCTGTTCGCTCCGCTCGTGGAGCGTGCCGACGCGATCACGCGCAGCACCCTGGCCCCGCTCGTCGCGGTGCCGCCGCACCCCCTGGTGATGGCACGGTTCGGCGCGCTGGGCCTGCCGCCCTCCACGTTCGTCGCGCGCCGCTTCGAGACCGAGGAGGCACGCGCCCTGTTCGCCGGCCTCACGGCGCACGCGGTGGCCCCGCACACCCGCTGGGCCACGGGCGCGATCGGCCTGATGTTCGGCCTGATGGGTCAGGCGAAGGGGTGGCCCGTCGCCGAGGGTGGTTCGGCCGCGATCGCGCGAGCGCTCACGTCGGTGCTGACCGAGTCCGGCGGACGGGTCGTGAAGGGGGAGCGGGTCACGTCGCTGCCCGACGCCGATGTCGTCATGTTCGACACCGCGGTCGACCAGCCGCTCGCGATGCTCGGAGATCGGCTGCCGCGCCGGGTCCGCCGCGCGCTGGAGCGATGGCGTCCGGGCCCGGGCCTGTTCAAGATCGACCTCGCCGTCGACGGTGGCATCCCGTGGCAGCACCCCGACACGGCCCTCGCCGGCACCGTGCACGTGGGCGGCACGCTCGAGGAGATCCACGCCGCGGACTCGGCGGTGAACGCGGGGCGCATGCCGCAGCGGCCGTTCGTCATGGTGTGCCAGCAGTACCTGGCCGACCCGGCGCGGTCGAACGGGTCGGTGCACCCGGTGCTGGCGTACGCCCACGTGCCGCACGGCTACACCGGCGACGCGACCCAGGCAATCCTCGACCAGCTCGAGCGGTTCGCGCCCGGCACCCGCGACCGTGTCGTCGGCATGGCCGTCACGTCGACGGCCGACCTGCAGGCGCACAACGCCAACTACCTCGGCGGCGACGTCACGGGCGGCGAGATGACGCTGTGGCAGACCGTGGCGCGCCCGCGGCTCTCGCTCGACCCGTACCGGCTCGGCGTGCCCGGTCTGTACCTGTGCTCGTCGGCAACTCCGCCCGGCGGTGGCGTGCACGGCATGGCAGGGTTCCAGGCAGCGACGCGGGCTGTGTCCCGGCTGTGAGCTTCCCAATCGGGAACCGACCCGAGCGCACGTCCGTTGACTGATTGACGTTTCCACCAACCCCGACCCAGGAGCCGAGACCGGTGACCCACCTCTCCCGTAGCAAGAAGCTGGCCATGAGTGGCGCGGCCGCCGTCCTGATGCTCACCGCGGCGTGCGGCGGCGGATCGGACACGGAGTCGGAGTCGACCGACTCGAGCAGCTCCGACGAGACCACGGAGGACGCCTCGTCCACCGAGACCGCCACGACCTACACGGTCGGTGACTACAGCGCCGAGGGCAGCTACCAGACGCCGGGCGGCACGCAGAGCGTCGAGGTCGAGCTGAGCCTCGAGGCCGACGGCACGATCACGGCCGTGACCGTGACACCCCAGGCGGACGGGGGCAACTCCGAGCAGTTCCAGACGAAGTTCGCCGGCGGCATCGCCGACGAGGTCGTCGGCACGAAGATCGACGACCTGGACGTCTCGAAGGTCTCCGGCTCGTCGCTCACGAGCGGTGGCTTCAACGCGGCCGTCGACGAGATCAAGGCCGAGGCCGCTGCCTGAGCCCTGGCGGTTCGAGGCGATCGGCACCGCCTGGACCGTCGACACGAGCGAGGACGTCTCGGCAGAGCAGCGTGCGGGCGTCGCCGACCTCGTCCGCGAGATCGACCGCACGTGGTCGCGCTTCCGCGAGGACGGAGGCGTCGCGCGCCTGCGTGCCGGTGAGACCGTCGACCTCGGCCCTGGTGCCGCGGAGCTGCTCGACCTGTACGACGAGCTGCACGACGCCACCGACGGTGCGGTGAACCCGCTCGTCGGCGGAGGGCTCGAGGTGCTCGGCTACGACGCCGCCTACACGCTGACCCGCCACGGCGACCCGGTCGCTGCCCCCGCCTGGTCGACCGCGCGCCGCGTCGGCACGACGCTGCAGGTGCCGGTCGGCGCGGTGCTCGACGTCGGTGCCGCGGGCAAGGGCTGGCTCGTCGACCGGGTCGCCACACAGCTCGTCGAGGCCGGGCACGCGCCCACCGTCGACGCCGGCGGCGACATCGCCCATCACGGGACGGCACCGATCCGCGTCGCCATGGAGCACCCCGGCGACCCGACCCTCGCGGTCGGCGTGGTCGACCTGCAACCGGGCCTCGCGCTGTGCGGCTCCGCCGTCAACCGCCGGGCCTGGGGCGAGGGCCTGCACCACGTGCTCGACGCCCGCACCGGCCGCCCCACGCGGGGCGTCGTCGCGAGCTGGGTGGTCGCCCGGACGGCCGCCGTGGCCGACGGCGCCGCGACCGCGCTCTTCTTCGTGCCGCCCGCGCGTCTGGCGGCGCTCGACGTGGAGGCCGCCTGGATCGATGATGAAGGCCTCCACACGACCCCCGACTTCCCAGGCGAGGTGTTCTCATGATCCGCGCGCTGCTCGGCCGCGTGACGATGTACCGGATCGTCACGATCGTGCTGCTCGCGCTCGCGGTCGTCGCGTTCGTGCTCACCGCGACGTCCCGCCTCGACCCGTCGATCTTCACGCTGCGTGGCCTCCTCGCGACCCTGGCCGTGCTCGTCGTGACCTCGGTCGTCGCCGACCACCTGCTGGGGCTCGTCGTCCGGCGCCGCCCGCACACCGAGTCGGCCGTCATCACGGCGCTGCTGCTGTGGTTCATCTACTGGCCCACGCTCGACGTGGGCACGCTCGCCTGGCTCGGACTGACGGCCGTCGCGGCGCAGGCCTCCAAGTACGTGCTGGTGTGGCGCGCGCGGCACGTGTTCAACCCCGCGGCCGCGGGTGCCGTGCTGATGATCCTGCTCGGCGAGCTGCTCGGCGACCGGGTCGACAACCCGCCGCCGTCGACCACCTGGTGGGTCGCCAGTGAGTCGATGGCCTGGTTCGTTCTGCTCGGCGCACTGGTGGTGCTCTACCGCACGGGGCGCTTCGCGCTCGCGATCACGTTCGCGGTCCCCGCCGCGCTGCTGACGTACTGGAACGTCTCCTCGTTCTATCCCGAGCTCGGCCAGTCGCTGGAGTACGTGGCCTACTCCACGCCGATCGTGTTCTTCGCGGCGTTCATGCTGACCGAGCCGCTCACGCTCGCCCCTCGGCGGGCGCAACAGCTCGTGCTCGCGGTGGCCGCGGCGGTCGTGTTCACGTGGCCGCTGTGGACCACGAAGATCTTCGACGCGCCGATCGTGCTCGGACCGTTCGAGGGCACCTACGAGCTGGCGCTCGTGGGGGTCAACCTCGTCGCCTTCCTGCTCGGACAGCGTGGCGGGGTGCGGCTGCGGCTGCTCGAGTCGCGCGAGCTCGGTGGTGACCTGCACGAGTTCCGGTTCGAGCCGCGCCGCCGGGTGCGCCTGCGGGCCGGGCAGTACCTCGAGCTCCAGCTGTCGCACGCGGCCGACGTCCGCGGCGAGCGCCGGGCCTTCACGATCGCCTCGGTGCCCGACGCCGACACGGTCGACATCGCGGTGCGGGTCCCGGAGGACTGCTCGAGCTTCAAGCGCGAGCTCGCCGCCCTGCAGCCGGGCGACGAGGTGCACGCGACCGGCGTGAGCGGCGACTTCCTGTGGCCGCGAGGCGCCGGCCCGGTGCTGCTCGTCGCCGGCGGCATCGGCGTGACGCCGTTCCTCAGCCAGGTGCGCCACGAGCCGAGCCGCGACGCGGTGCTGGTCTACGGCGTGCCCTCGGCGGCGAACGTGCCGTACCGCGACGAGCTGGTCGCCGCCGGCACGCAGGTCGTGCTCGTGGCCCCCGACGAGCCGGTCGACCTCCCTGACGGATGGACCCACGTGCGCGAGTCGTTCGTGACGGGTGAGGTCGTGCGCGAGGCGGTCCCCGACGCGAGCGACCGGCGCGCCTTCGTGTCCGGCCCGCCCGCGATGGTCTCCCCGGTGGCGACCGACCTGCGCAAGCACCGCATCCGCGTGAAGACCGACCACTTCACCGGCTACTGAGGGCGCACCTCAGCCGACCGTCACGCGCCTGACCTGCGGGTTCGTTCTCCCCGAGGGCGCGCGGTGCACCTGACCGTGACAGGATTGCTGTCGAGGTCGGAGGTGGAATGCGCATCGCACTGCTGTCGTATCGCAGCAAGGAGCACAGTGGTGGTCAGGGTGTGTACGTCAGGCACCTGAGCCGCGGGCTGGCCGAGCTGGGTCACGAGGTCACGGTCTACTCCGGGCAGCCGTACCCAGAGAACCTCGACCCTCGGGTCGCGCTCGAGAAGGTGCCGAGCCTCGACCTGTACCGCGATCCCGACCCGTTCCGCACGCCGCGTCTGCGTGAGTTCCGCGGCCCGATCGACGTGCTCGAGTACCTCACGATGCTGACCGCCGGGTTCCCCGAGCCGCTGACGTTCACGCTGCGGATGGCGCGCGATCCTCGGCTGGCCGAGGTCGACGTCGTGCACGACAACCAGTCGCTCGGCTACGGCCTGCTCTGGCTGCTGCGGCGCGGCATCCCGCTCGTCGCCACGATCCACCACCCGATCAGCCGCGACCGGCGGCTCGACATCGCCGCAGCCCCCCTGCGCAAGCAGCTCAGCGTGCGTCGCTGGTACGGCTTCGTGCGGATGCAGGCGCAGGTGGCCCGCCGCCTCCCCGCGCTGCTGACCGTCTCGACCGCGTCGGCCAACGACACGATCGCCGACTTCGGCATCGACCCCGACCGCATGACGGTCGTGCCGCTGGGCGTCGACACCGAGGTGTTCCGCCCGCGGGGTGATCGCGTGCCGGGCCGGATCGTCGCCGTCGCCAGCGCCGACTCGCCGCTCAAGGGCGTGGCCCACCTGCTCGAGTCGGTCGCGAAGCTCCGCGTCGAGCGCGACGTCGAGCTGCACCTCGTCTCGCGCCTCGACCCGAAGAGCGCCACCGCCCGGCGCATCGACGAGCTGGGTCTGTCCGACGCCGTCACGCTCTACAGCGGCGTGTCCGACGACGACCTCGCGGCGCTGCTCGCCTCGGCCGAGGTCATGGCCGTGCCGTCGCTCTACGAGGGCTTCAGCCTGCCCACCGTCGAGGGCCTGGCCTGCGGCACGCCCGTCGTGGCGAGCCGCGCCGGAGCCCTTCCCGAGGTGGTCGGTGACGCTGCCCGCCTCGTCACGCCCGGCGACGTCGGAGAGCTGACCGACGCGCTCGCCGAGCTGCTGGACGACCCCGCCGAGCGCGAGCGGATGAGCCGCGCCGGGCTCGCTCGGGTCGAGGAACGCTTCAGCTGGACGTCCGTGGCCCGCGCCACGGTCACCGCCTACGAGACCGCCATCGCCACGACCACGAAGAGGACCATCCGTGCTGACCGTTGACTTCGACCGGCTCCGCGTGGGCCGGGGCACCCGCTTCATCGACGTGGGCGCCGGCGCCGGCCGCCACTCCTACGAGGCGCTGCGCCGGGGAGCCGACGTCACCGCGTTCGACATGGACGAGGTCGAGCTCAAGGGCGTCGACGACATGTTCGGCGCGATGCAGCTCGAGGGCGAGGTGCCGCCGGGCGGCACGGGCCGCGTCGAGGTCGGCACCGTGCTCGACATGCCGTACGAGGACGGGACGTTCGACGTCGTGCTGGCGTCGGAGATCCTCGAGCACGTGCCGGAGGACGTCGCCGCGATCCGCGAGCTGACGCGCATCCTCGCGCCCGGCGGCATGCTCGCCGTCACGGTGCCCCGCTGGCTGCCCGAGAAGATCTGCTGGGCGCTCAGCGACGAGTACCACGCCAACGAGGGCGGCCACATCCGCATCTACACGGCCGACGAGCTGCGCGACAAGATCGAGCTGACCGGCCTCACGTTCCTCCACCAGCACCACGCGCACGCGCTGCACGCGCCGTACTGGTGGATCAAGTGCGCCGTCGGCGTGCAGCGCGACCAGCACCCGCTGGTGCGCGCGTACCACCAGCTGCTCGTCTGGGACATGATGAAGGCGCCCCGCACGACTCGGCTCGCGGAGAAGGCGCTCGACCCGCTCATCGGCAAGAGCGTCGCGCTGTACTTCACCAAGCCGTGGTGACGCCCGCCGACCTGGAGCTCACCGCTGCCTGGGTCGCGGAGCAGCAGGAGGAGTCGGGAGCCGTGCCGTGGTTCGCGGGCGGGCACCTCGACCCGTGGGACCACGTCCAGGCGGCGATGGGTCTGCTGGCCTCAGGGCGCCGGGAGGCAGCCGATCGTGCGTACCGGTGGTCGGCGCGGTCGCAGCGCCTCGACGGCACGTGGGCGGCGAAGTACGTCGACGGCGAGGCGGTCGAGCACTACGTGGACGCCAACTTCACGACCTACCTCGCCGTCGGTGTCTGGCACCACCACCTCGTCACGGGTGACGACGCCTTCGCCCGCGAGCTGTGGCCCGTGGTCGACGCCGCGGTGGCGGCAGTGCTGCCGTTGCAGCGGCCGGACGGTGCCTTCGTCTGGACGCCGGGCGAGCCCGAGGCCCTCGTGACCGGCAATGCCAGCATCGCGTTCTCGCTGCGGTGCGCTCTGGGCCTCGCGCGGGTCGTCGGCGCCGAGCGGCCGGTGTGGGCGGAGGCGTCCACCGCCGTGGCCACCGCCGTCCGTCAGCCCGACCTGTTCGCGGCCAAGCCGCACTCGATGGACTGGTACTACCCGCTGCTCGGTGCCCCGTGGACCTCCGACGAGGTGGAGCGTCGGATCAAGGACGGCTGGGACACCTACGTCGTCCCCGGTCTCGGCATCAAGTGCGTCACGCCGAACACGTGGGTCACGGGCGCCGAGTCGTGCGAGCTCGTGCTGGCGCTCGACGCGAGCGGTCGACGCGACGAGGCGCTGCAGGTCTTCGACGACATGCAGCACCTGCGCGAGGACGACGGCTCGTACTGGACCGGGTACGAGTACGAGAGCCGGCAGCGCTGGCCCGACGAGCGCACGACGTGGACCGCGGCGACGGTGCTGCTGGCGCACGACGCGCTGCACGGGGTCACCGGCGGCAGCGGGCTGTTCCGAGGAGAGGGACTCTGATGACCGACTTCGCCGCGGTGCCGCTGCCGCCCGAGCTGGCCCGGATCGCCGCCGAGACCAAGGGGTTCCTGCCCGACGACGAGGCCGACGCGCTGCGCGCGGTCGTGGCCGCGCACGTGCTGCCGGGTGGTGTGACGGTCGAGATCGGCACGTACTGCGGCAAGTCGGCGATCCACCTCGGACACGTCGTGCGCGAGGCCGGCGCGACGCTCGTGACGATCGACCACCACCGCGGCTCCGAGGAGCAGCAGGTGGGGTGGGAGTACCACGACCCCGAGCTCGTCGACCCGCGCGTCGGGGCGATGGACACGCTGCCGTTCGCGCGGCAGGCGCTGTTCGCGGCGGGGCTCGAGGAGGTCGTGGTGCCGGTGGTGGGTCGGTCGCGAACGATCTCGGCGTTCTGGGCGACCCCGCTCGACGCGGTGTTCGTCGATGGCGGCCACACCGAGGAGGCCGCGCAGACCGACTACGACGGCTGGGCGCCCCACGTCCGTGAGGGCGGCGTGCTGGTGATTCACGACGTCTTCCCGGACCCCGCCGACGGTGGTCAGGCCCCGTTCCACGTCTACGAACGGGCCCTCGCCGAAGGCTTTACGGAGATCCTCCACGTCGGCTCCCTGCGCGCCCTCCGCCGCTGACCCACCCGGCGGGCGGTGACTTAGGGACGTGTTCCCGCGCTGGGCGGTGAGTGAGGTACGTGTGGCGGGGCCGGACTGGTCTCTAGCTCACCGCTCGGGCGCGCCACTGGTCTCTAGCTCACCGCCCGGGGGTGGGGCGGGTGGGTCAGGCGTTGCGGCGCAGGGAGTGGCGGAGCTGGCCGATGCGGACGCCGGCCGGGATCGCGACGAGCAGGGCTCCCGCGACGGCGGCGATCAGCAGTGCGGCGGCGGCCGAGATCTGGCCGGACATCCACAGGAAGTCGATCGTCACGCTCTGCGAGTTCTGCACGATGAAGATCACGAACAGGACCGTGACGACCGCGAGCGCGACGGCCGAGGCCCACGCCGTGGCGGCGCGGGTGCGCTTGACGCGGCCCTTGTCGTCCAGGCCGGAGCGTCGGCGCGGAGCGGGCTCGGATGTCTGCGGGACGGCGGGATCGACCGCGCTGCTCGAGGCAGGCGTCGTGATCGGTCCGTCGGGTCCGGTCTGCTCGATCGGCGCGCCCGGCTGGTCGACGGGCGGATCGAGGGGGTTCTGGCCGCTCATGGCGCACCTTCCTGGAGAGAGGAGTGAGGGGCCCGCGGTCTCGCGGGCCCCTGTCCGTCGAACGCTTACTTCTTGAAGGCGTCCTTGACGTCCTCGCCGGCGTTCTTGATGCTGCCCTTGGCCTGGTCCTTCTTGCCCTCGGCCTTGAGGTCGTCGTTGTTCGTCGCGTCCCCCACGGCCTCCTTGGCCTGGCCGGCCAGCTTCTCGGCGGTGTTCTTGGCCTTGTCGACGATGCCCATGATGTAGCTCCTCCGGGTGGGAAGCACCGGCGGTGAACCGGTGCGGCTTACGGTGTAAGCCATACTTCGAGAATACGCCGGTTCGGAGGGCCTGCAACTCGAGGTGACGTGAGCCCGGTCTCGTGCCGCGAAGTCAGTCGAGCTGGGCGGCGACCGCGTCGAGGAGGCGCTCGAGTCCCCGCTGGAACTCCTCGTCGAAGCGGTCCTCGGCCAGACGATCGGCGAGCCGGTGCACGGTCGGGAACTCCGCGACCTCGATGTCACCCTGGGGGTCGATCTGCTCCGCGGTCGTGGTCGCCTCGGCCACCGCGTCCTGCTCCTCGTCGGTGCGGGTCGGCGTCAGACCGCCGGGCACCGGCTCGTCGCTCGAGCCCATCGATCCGTCGCCGTCCTGCGGGTCGCGCAGCGTGCGAGCGCCGGACTCCATCAGCAGGTAGCCGAGCAGGAAGCTGTTGAAGGAGCGGTACGTGAAGAGCACCTGCTCGTCGGAGAAGCCCTCGGCGGCGAGCGTCGCCAGCATCGACTCGATCCAGGCGAGCGAACGCAGCGGCGGGTTGATCCACGGGGCCTCGGCCGGGCGGGTCGTGACGAGCGGGAAGGCGTGCGGATGGGCCAGGGCGTACCGGCGCACGCCGCGAGCCAGCCGGGTCAGGTAGTCGCGCCAGCCCTCGGAGGCGTCGCGACGGACCTCCGGGTCGTCGTCGAGCTCGGCGACGATGAGCTCGACCACGTCGTCGAGGAGCTCGTCGCGGGTCCTGACGTGCTTGTAGAGCGACATGGCCTCGACCCCGAGCCGCCCGGCGATGGCCCGCATCGTGGCGGCTCCGACGCCCTCGGCGTCGATCAGGTCGAGCGCCGTGCGCGCCACCAGGTCCCGGTTGAGGCCCTTCGCGCGATTGCGGTCTTCGCGGGCGGGCATGGTCGTCATCCTTCCACGCGAGCGGGGGGACAGGCGGTCCGGCGTGACCGCCGTCACCGGAATAGGCTCAGTGGCATGTCCACTCTTGCGACCCTGCTGGAGGGCGACGCGATCGCGCTCGACGTCCAGGCCCCCGACTCCGAGGCCGCGATCCGACTGGCCGGCCTCCTGCTGGAGCAGACCGGCGTCGCCGAGCCCGCCTACACCCAGGCCATGGTCGACAACGTCGCCGAGAACGGTCCCTACATCGTCATCGCGCCGGGCTTCGCCTTCGCACACGCGCGCCCCTCGGAGGCCGTGCACCGCACCGGCCTGTCGTGGGTGCGCCTCGCCGACCCGGTGCCGTTCGGTCATCCGACGAACGATCCCGTCACCCTGGTCGTCGCGCTGGCGGCGAAGGACGACGGTGCCCACACGAGCGCGATGGCCGAGCTCGCCAAGGTCATCGGCGACCCCACGCGCAAGGCCGCGCTCGACGCGGCCGAGACGGCTGAGGCCGTGCTCGCGATCCTGCGCGGCGAGGAGGCGCCCACCGCCGAGCCCGCGGCGGAGGAGCCCGCTGTCGCCGGCGGGTCCGACCGCCACCTGGTGCTCACGGTCTGCGGCAACGGCCTCGGCACGAGCCTGTTCCTCAAGAACACGCTCGAGCAGGTCCTGGACCGCTGGAAGTGGTCGTCATTCGTCACGGTCGAGGCGACCGACACGATCTCGGCGCGCGGCAAGGCCAAGGACGCCGAGCTGATCCTGACCTCCGGCGAGATCGCCCGCACCCTCGGCGACGTCGGCATCCCCGTGAAGGTCATCTCGAACTTCACCAGCACGTCCGAGCTCGACGCCGCGCTGCGCGAGCTCTACGACGTCTGAGCACGACCACTCCCCGCTCCGCCCTTCACGAAAGCAGGACCCATGGACTGGCTCGTCGCCGTCGCCGAGTTCCTCGTCAACGAGATCCTCAGCGTTCCCGCGTTCCTCATCGGCATCATCACCGCGGTCGGCCTGATCGCCCTGCGTCGCTCGACCGGCCAGGTGGTCGGCGGGGCGATGAAGGCCACGCTCGGCTTCCTGCTGATCGGCGCGGGCGCCACGCTCGTGGTCGCCTCCCTCGATCCGCTCGGCGCGCTGATCCAGTCGGCGACGGGCGCCCAGGGCGTCATCCCCACCAACGAGGCCATCGTCGGCATCGCCCAGGAGTCGTACGGCGCGCAGGTCGCGTGGCTCATGATCTGTGGCTTCGCGGTGAGCCTCGTGCTCGCCCGGTTCACCCCGTTGCGCTACGTGTTCCTGACCGGTCACCACACCCTCTTCATGGCGACCCTGCTGACGATCGTGCTCGCGTCCGCCGGGTACAGCAGCGGCGTCACGGTGGCCCTGGGCGGCGCGCTGCTCGGCATCCTCATGGTCTCGCTGCCCGCCTTCGCCCACCCGTGGACCCGACGGGTCACGGGCGACGACAGCGTCGCGATCGGGCACTTCGGCACGGCCGGCTACGTCGCTGCCGGTGCGGTCGGGCGCCTGGTGGGTCGCTCCAGCAAGTCCACCGAGGACATGAAGCTGCCGGAGTCGTTGCGGTTCCTGCGTGACGCGATGGTGGCCACGGCGCTGTCGATGATGGTGATGTACGTCGTCGTCGCGCTCATCGCCCTCGGCCGCGTCGGCCAGGAGGAGTCGTTCGAGGCCTTCGGCGGCGCCGAGAACGTCGGCAACTTCCTGATGCTCGCGGTGACGCAGGGCCTGCAGTTCGGCGTCGCGGTCGCCGTGATCCTGTTCGGCGTGCGCACGATCCTCGGCGAGCTCGTCCCGGCGTTCCAGGGCATCGCGGCGAAGGTCGTGCCCGGCGCGATCCCCGCCCTCGACGCTCCGATCGTGTTCCCCTACGCGCAGAACGCGGTGCTGGTGGGCTTCGTGTCGAGCTTCACGGGTGGCCTCATCGGGCTGGCGGTGCTCTCGCTGTGGCTCAACCCGGCGCTGGGGCTCGCGCTGATCCTTCCCGGCCTGGTGCCGCACTTCTTCACCGGTGGCGCGGCAGGCGTCTACGGCAACGCGACCGGCGGTCGCCGCGGTGCGGTCGCGGGTGGCTTCGTGAACGGCCTGCTGATCACCTTCCTGCCGGCGCTGCTGCTCGAGGTGCTCGGCGACTTCGGATCGGCGAACACGACGTTCGGCGACACCGACTTCGGCTGGTTCGGCATCCTCGTCGGCTACAGCGCCGACATCGGCTCGGCCGGCGGCCTCGTGGTCGTCGCGCTGCTCGGGCTGGTCGTGCTGGGTGCGGCGTGGCTCGTGCAGAAGAAGGTCGTCGAGCCCGGCTGGGACCCGGCCCCGGGGCGGGCCAAGCCGGCCGCCGCGCCGGTCGAGGTGGCGCCGGCCGACGGCACGGCGTTCGCCAAGATCGCCCCGCCGCGCGGCGCCCCCGCCCCGCCGGCGCCCCCCGCCTGACCCCGGGGCGGTGAGGGGTCGCGCCGGGCGAGGTCCGGTGCGACGATCTGAGCATGGCGACCTTCGAGACGACGCTGTTCCAGCAGGGCAACAACACCGGCATCGAGGTGCCCGAGCCGATCGTCGAGGCGCTGGCCGCGGGCAAGCGTGCACCGGTCGTGGTCGACGTCAACGGCTTCGAGTACCGCAGCACGATCGCGGTCATGGGCGGGAAGTACCTCATCCCGTTCAGCTCCGACAAGCGCGCGGCCACCGGCCTGGGCGGCGGCGACGCGATCACGGTGACCCTCACGGTCGACGCCGCGCCGCGCACCGTCGAGGTGCCCGAGGACCTCGCCGCCGCGCTCGCCGGCACGGGCCTGCGCGAGGCGTTCGACTCGCTCGCACCGAGCAAGCAGAAGGCGCACGTGACCAACGTCGAGGGCGCCAAGGCCGCCGACACCCGAGCCCGCCGCGTCGCCAAGATCGTCACCGACCTGGGCCCGGCCCTCACCTGACTCGCCCCGCGACCGGGAGCGGTGAGCTATGGCCCGTTCCCAGTCCTGGAGCGGGCCATAACTCACCGCTACCGACGGGAGACGGGCCATAAGTCACCGCCCGCGGAGGGTAGTGGGGGTTGAGTGGAATAGACTCAACTTTGGTGCGGTTGATGAAGGCAGGACCTACGTTCGTACCAGGAGCATGCCCATGAATCTCGACACCTTCACGACGCGCAGCCAGCAGGCGCTCGCCGGGGCGATCAGCCAGGCCGCCGCGGCCGGACACCCGGCCGTCGAGCCCGCTCACCTGCTGACCGTGCTCCTGCAGCAGGAGGGCGGCACCGCCGCGCCGCTGCTGCAGGCCGCCGGCGTCGACCCCCGCAGCATCGCGACCGCGCTGGCCGCGGAGCTCGAGGCCCTGCCGAGCGCGAGCGGCACGACCGTCGCCAGTCCCGGCCTGAGCCGGTCGAGCCACGCCGTGCTGCAGCAGGCGCAGGAGCTCGCCGGCAGCCTCGGCGACGAGTACACCTCGACCGAGCACCTCGTCGTCGCCCTCGCGACGGTCGCCTCACCCACGCGCGAGCTGCTGACCCGCGCCGGAGCGACCCCCGAGACGCTGCAGGCCGCCTTCGAGGCGGTCCGCGGATCGGCCCGCGCCACGAGCTCGGACGCGGAGGACTCCTACCAGTCGCTCGAGAAGTACGGCGTCGACCTGACCGCCGTCGCCCGCGAGGGCAAGCTCGACCCCGTCATCGGCCGCGACTCCGAGATCCGCCGCCTCGTGCAGGTGCTGAGCCGGCGCACCAAGAACAACCCCGTCCTGATCGGCGAGCCCGGCGTCGGCAAGACCGCCGTCGTCGAAGGCCTCGCCCAGCGCATCGTCGCCGGTGACGTGCCGGACAGCCTCAAGGGCCGCCGCCTCATCAGCCTCGACCTCGGTGCCATGGTCGCCGGAGCGAAGTACCGCGGCGAGTTCGAGGAGCGCCTCAAGGCCGTGCTCTCGGAGATCAAGGAGTCCGAGGGCCAGGTCATCACCTTCATCGACGAGCTCCACACCGTCGTGGGCGCCGGTGCCGGCGGCGACGGCGCGATGGACGCCGGCAACATGCTCAAGCCCATGCTGGCCCGCGGCGAGCTGCGCATGATCGGCGCCACGACGCTCGACGAGTACCGCGAGCACCTCGAGAAGGACCCGGCGCTCGAGCGTCGCTTCCAGCAGGTGCTGGTCGGCGAGCCCAGCGTGGAGGACACGGTCGCGATCCTGCGCGGGATCAAGGAGAAGTACGAGGCGCACCACAAGGTCGAGATCACCGACGCCGCGCTGGTCGCCGCCGCTGCGCTCTCGGACCGCTACATCACGGGCCGCCAGCTGCCCGACAAGGCCATCGACCTGGTCGACGAGGCCAGCAGCCGCCTGCGCATGGAGATCGACTCCAGCCCCGTCGAGATCGACGAGCTCCGGCGCGGGCTCGACCGTCTCACGATGGAGGAGATGCACCTCGAGCACGAGACCGACGCCGCCAGCATCGACCGGCTCGAGAAGCTGCGCTCGGAGAAGGCCGACAAGGCCGAGACCCTCCGCGCGCTCGAGCAGCGCTGGGAGGCCGAGAAGCAGAGCCTCAACGCGGTCGGCGAGATCAAGGAGCGCATCGACGAGGTGCGCATCGCCGCCGAGCGGGCCCAGCGCGAGGGCGACTACGAGACCGCCAGCAAGCTCTTCTACGGCGAGATCCCCGCGATGGAGAAGCAGCTCGAGGCGGCCCAGGAGGCCGAGGCGAGCGCCGCCACCCAGGACCGCATGGTGCGCGAGGAGGTCGGCGCCGACGAGATCGCCGAGGTCGTCGCCGCCTGGACGGGCATCCCCACCGGACGCCTGCTCGAGGGCGAGTCCGGCAAGCTCCTGCGCATGGAGGAGGGCCTGGGCCGCCGGCTCATCGGCCAGAAGGCCGCCGTCACCGCGGTCTCCGACGCCGTGCGCCGCAGCCGCGCCGGGATCTCCGACCCCGACCGCCCGACCGGCTCGTTCCTGTTCCTCGGGCCCACTGGCGTCGGCAAGACCGAGCTGGCCAAGAGCCTGGCCGAGTTCCTGTTCGACGACGAGCGCGCGATCGTGCGCCTCGACATGAGCGAGTACTCCGAGAAGCACAGCGTCGCGCGGCTCGTCGGCGCGCCTCCGGGCTACGTCGGCCACGAGGACGGCGGCCAGCTGACCGAGGCGGTGCGTCGCCGCCCGTACTCGGTGATCCTGCTCGACGAGGTCGAGAAGGCGCATCCCGAGGTCTTCGACGTCCTCCTGCAGGTGCTCGACGACGGACGCCTGACCGACGGCCAGGGCCGCACGGTCGACTTCCGGCAGAGCATCGTGATCCTGACGAGCAACCTGGGCTCGCTGTTCCTGACCGACCCGACGCTCGCCGACGACGCGAAGCGGGAGGCCGTGATGGAGGTCGTCAGGAACGCCTTCAAGCCCGAGTTCCTCAACCGCCTGGACGAGATCGTGATGTTCGACCCGCTCGGCACCGCCGAGCTGACCCACATCGTCGACCTGCAGCTGGACTCGCTGCAGCAGCGCCTGGCGACCCGGCGGATCACGCTCGACGTCACCGAGGCCGCGAAGGAGTGGCTGGCCGTGACCGGCTGGGACCCGGCCTACGGGGCCCGCCCGCTCCGGCGGCTCGTGCAGCAGGCGATCGGCGACCGGCTCGCCAGGTCCCTCTTGGCCGGCGACGTCCTGGACGGATCGACGGTGCGGGTCGACCGCGACGAGGAGCAGGACCGCCTCACCGTCGAGACCGCCTGAGCCCGCACTCGCGTGCCCCGGTTGGGCCCGGCGTGATGGGATGGTGGCCATGAGCGAGGAGCTGCGCCGTCCGCCGGCCGTCACGGTCGCGTGCATCGGTGCGGCCTTCGCCGCGTTCCTGATCCTCACGAACGTCGTCTCGCTGCTGTCCGACTGGGGCTCGCTGGAGCTGCAGGAGGTCGTCACCACGGCACTCGAGGAGGCCGGGGTCGCAGCGAGCATCTCGCTCGACACGGTGCTGGCCTGGCTGCGCGTCGGCTTCTACGTCGTCACGGTGCTGGCGATCGCCACGATGGTGTTCGCCGTCTACGCCGTGCGCGGCGACCGGACGTCCCGGGTCGCCCTGACGGTGCTGAGCGGCTTCTCCGGGTTCACGCTGACGCTGGTCGGCGGCCTCTGGGGCATCTTCCCGGCGATCGTGCTGATCGCCGTCGCGATCGTGCTCTGGACCCCGGAGGCGCGGGTCTGGTTCGACCTCAAGAACGACCGCACGCCGTCGCCGCAGCTCGTGGCCCGGGCCCGTGCCCGGCAGGGCCTCGGTCCCCAGCGCGGCCAGTCGGCCCAGGTCGACGCGCTGACGGGCCGCGCGCCCCTGCCGCCGCAGCAGCCCACCTGGCCGCCCCAGGGCCAGCCGCCGCGGGTCTCCGGCGCGGTGCCGCCCCCGCCGCAGGCCCACCCCTACCCGCCCGCCGGCCAGCCGCAGCCGTACGGCACCCCGCCGGGCTGGGGCCCGCCGATCCAGGTGCTGCCGCGCCGTGAGTCCCTGCCGGGCACCCTGATGGCCGGAGCGATCACGATGATCGTCGGCAGCCTGACCACGGCCCTGTTCACGGGAGTCCTCGCGCTTGCCTACCTCGTCCGCGCGGCGGACCCCACGCTCTTCGCCGAGGAGGTGGGGGAGTCCTCGACGCTCCTGGACGGCTCGTTCGGGCTCAGCGCGTCCGCCACCTCCGACGCGCTGCTCGCAGCAGGCTTCAGCGCCCTGACCCTGGTCGCGTTCGCCGGGGCCGCCGTCGCGATCGCCCTGCTGTTCGGACGCCGACGACTTCTCGGCGTCGCGACGGGCCTGACCGTCCTCAGTGCGGTGGTGAGCGCGGCGGTCGGCGTCGGCCTCGTGTCGGCCCTCGTCATCACGATGGCGTCGCTCGCGACGTACGTGCTCCTGCGCCACCCCGCGACCCGTCTCTGGGCGCGCGACGACACGGCCCGGTGAGCCCCGTCACGTGAGGTGCTCCTGCGTGTGCCGGACCCGCCAAGGCTCGTAGACTCAAGGCATGAGCGAAGTCGAGTCAGCTGCGCCGAAGCGTCCCCACGTCGTCGTGGTCGGAGGTGGGTTCGGAGGACTCGCGCTGGTGCGCAAGCTCAAGCGCGCCGACGTCTCGATCACGCTGATCGACCGGCACACCTACAACACGTTCCAGCCGCTGCTCTACCAGGTCGCGACCGCGAGCCTGAACCCCGGTGACATCACCTGGTTCCTGCGGGCCGTGCGCGCCAAGCAGCGCAACGTGCGGTTCCTCAAGGGTATCGTCACGGGCATCGACCACCAGCAGAAGCGCCTGAGCCTGCACGGTGACGTCTCGGTCTCCTACGACTACCTCGTGCTCGCCAACGGCGTCACCACCAACTACTTCGGTACCCCGGGCGCCGAGGAGTTCGCGATCCCGCTCTACAAGCGCTCCGACGCCCTGCAGGTGCGTGACCGCCTCTTCGAGAACCTCGAGGAGTTCGCGATCAACGGCCAGGACCGCGACCTGCGGCTCGTGGTCGTCGGCGGCGGCGCCACCGGCGTCGAGACGGCCGGCGCGTTCGCGGAGTTCCGCAACAACGACATGCCCACGACCTACCCCGAGCTCGACCGGGCGCGGATCCACGTGACCCTGCTCGAGATGGCGCCGAGCGTGCTGGGCCCCTTCCACGAGAAGCTCCGCGACTACGCCAAGCGGTCGCTCGACAAGCGTGACGTCGACCTGCGCCTGAACACCGCGGTCAAGGAGGTGCGCGCCGACGGCGTGCTCGTCGAGAAGGACGGCCAGGAGGAGTTCCTCGAGGCCGGCATCGTCGTGTGGGCCACCGGCGTCACGGCGCACCCCACGGTGCTCGACTGGAACGTGCCGCAGGGTCGCGGCGGACGCATCGAGGTCGACGAGCACCAGGCCGTCAACGGTCTCGAGAACACCTTCGCGATCGGCGACATCTCCATCGGCCCGAGCGCGCTGCCGCAGCTCGCACAGCCCGCCATCCAGGGCGGCAAGCACGTGGGCAAGATCATCAAGGCCGACCTGAAGGGCAAGCGCGACCGCGTGAAGGCCTTCAAGTACTCCGACAAGGGCACCATGGCCACGATCGGCAAGTCCTCGGCCGTCGCGGAGATCACCCACCTGCCGCGTCTGACCGGGTTCCCGGCCTGGATCATCTGGGTCGGCCTGCACGTCGCGACGCTGCTCGGCGGCCGCAACCGGGCCGCCACGATGATCAACCTGAGCAGCAAGTACCTGTTCAGCGGCAGCCACAACGCGATCGTGGGCGAGACGCCGTACATCGTGGCCAAGCACGAGATGCACATCACCCCGGCGGTCAAGAAGGCCCAGGTCCGCCGGGTCGAGGCCCGCAAGCAGGCCGCCTCGCACGAGAAGTAGGTCGTCGCCGCACGCCGCTCACAGGGTGCGAAACGAGAACTGATCGGCAGCGACATCCGGCCGAAACGGCAGGCTCCTAGCGTCGGGTCATGACCCTGAGCGACGCGGAGCGATCCGCCCACACCCCGGCCGCCTCCACCGAGGGCGGAGCCGACGCCTACCTCGAGAAGCGTCAGCTCCGGAAGGGCAGCGCCGGCTGGGTGCTGCTGGCCGGGCTGGGGGTCAGCTACGTCGTCTCCGGCGACTACTCGGGCTGGAACTTCGGTCTCGCCGAGGGCGGATTCGGCGGGCTCGCGATCGCGTCCGTCGTGGTGGCCGGCATGTACCTGGCCGTGGTGCTCGGCATGGCCGAGCTGTCGTCGGCCCTGCCGGCCGCGGGCGGCGGGTACACGTTCGCCCGCCGTGCGCTCGGACCGTGGGGCGGGTTCGCGACCGGCACCGCCATCCTCATCGAGTACGCGATCGCCCCTGCGGCGATCGCGACGTTCATCGGCGCCTACGTCGAGTCGCTCGGGCTGTTCGGCATCACGGACGGCTGGTGGGTCTATCTGGCGGTGTACGCCCTGTTCATCGGCGTGCACCTCGCGGGCGTCGGCGAGGCCCTCAAGGTCATGTTCGTCATCACCTCGATCGCGCTGCTCGGCCTCGTCGTCTTCGCGATAGCGGCCATCGGTGACTTCGACGTCTCGAACCTGACCGACATCGCGCCGACCGACGCGGCTGGGGCCTCTGACCTGCTGCCGTTCGGCGTCATGGGCATCTGGGCCGCACTGCCGTTCGCCATCTGGTTCTTCCTCGCGATCGAGGGCGTGCCCCTGGCGGCGGAGGAGACCGCGGAGCCGGAGAAGAACGTGCCGAAGGGCATCATCGCCGCGATGGGGGTGCTGCTCGTGACGTGCGTGCTCGCGCTGGTGCTGGCCACCGGGGCCGGGGGCGCCGAGGCGATGTCGGCCTCCGGGAACCCGTTGGTCGAGGCGCTCAGCAACGACACCGCCGCCAAGGTCGTCAACTACATCGGCCTCGCCGGTCTCGTCGCGAGCTTCTTCTCGATCATCTACGCGTACTCGCGCCAGCTCTTCGCGCTCTCCCGGGCCGGCTACCTGCCGACCTCGCTCTCGGTCACGAACGGCCGCAAGGCGCCGGTGCTCGCGCTGATCGTGCCGGGCGCGATCGGCTTCGCCCTGACGTTCACGGGCGAGGGCGCCCTGCTGCTCAACATGGCCGTGTTCGGCGCAGCGCTCAGCTACGTGCTCATCATGGTCAGCCACATCGTGCTGCGGGTGAAGCAGCCCGACATGCCGCGCCCGTACCGCACGCCGGGCGGGATCGCGACGACCGGCTTCGCCCTCGTCGTCGCCGTGCTCTCGGTCATCGCGACGTTCCTCGTCGACAGCACGGCGGCCGTCTGGTGCCTCGTGGTCTTCGCCGCCTTCATGGCGTACTTCGGTCTCTACAGCCGGCACCACCTCGTCGCGGCCTCGCCCGACGAGGAGTTCGCGGCGCTCGCGGAGGCCGAGAAGGAGCTCGAGTGATCCGTCGGCACACGCTCGGCGGCACGACCTACACGTTCGACGGCCTCGTCGAGCTGCTCGCGAAGGCGACCCCGACGCGATCCGGCGACCAGCTCGCCGGGTGCGCGGCGGAGTCGGACGCCGAGCGGGTGGCCGCGGCCTGGGCGCTCGCCGACGAGCCGCTGGCGACCTTCCTGGAGGAGGTGGTCGTACCGTACGAGACCGACGAGGTCACGCGTCTCATCATCGACTCGCACGACGCGGCGGCCTTCGCGCCCGTCGCGCACCTGACCGTGGGAGGTCTGCGTGACTGGCTGCTCGAGACGAGTGCTGGCGCAGGCGCGGCGGCGACCCTGGCGGCGGTGTCTCCCGGCCTGACGCCCGAGATGGTCGCCGCGGTCTCCAAGCTCATGCGCAACCAGGACCTCATCGCGGTGGCCGCCGCGACCGAGGTGACCGCGGGCTTCCGCACGACGATCGGCGCCCCGGGACGCATCGCGACCCGGCTGCAGCCGAACCACCCCACCGACGACCCCGCCGGCATCGCCGCCGCGACGCTCGACGGGCTGCTGATGGGCTGCGGTGACGCCGTCATCGGCATCAACCCGGCCTCGGACTCCCCGCAGGCGACGGCACGACTCCTGCACCTCCTCGACGACGTGCGCCAGCGCTTCGACATCCCGATGCAGTCCTGCGTGCTCTCGCACGTGACGACGACGGTCGACCTGATCGAGCAGGGCGTGCCGGTGGACCTGGTGTTCCAGTCGATCGCCGGCACGGAGGGCGCCAACGCGAGCTTCGGCGTCACGGTGCCGATGCTGCTGGAGGCCAACGAGGCGGGGCGCTCGCTGGGACGTGGCACCGTCGGCGACAACGTCATGTACCTCGAGACCGGGCAGGGCTCGGCGCTGTCGGCCGGTGCCCACCTCGGTGTCGGCGGTCGGCCGGTCGACCAGCAGACGCTGGAGACGCGCTCGTACGGCCTGGCCCGGGCACTCGACCCGCTGCTCATCAACACCGTGGTCGGCTTCATCGGACCCGAGTACCTCTACGACGGCAAGCAGATCGTGCGGGCCGGGCTGGAGGACCACTTCTGCGGCAAGCTGCTGGGCCTGCCGATGGGCGTCGACGTCTGCTACACCAACCATGCGGAGGCCGACTCCGACGACATGGACACGCTGCTGACGTTGCTCGGCGTCGCGGGTGCCGCGTTCGTCATCGCGGTGCCGGGTGCCGACGACGTCATGCTGGGCTACCAGTCCCTGTCGTTCCACGACGCGCTCTACGTGCGGCAGGTCCTCGGCCTGCGCCCGGCCCCGGAGTTCGAGCAGTGGTTGGCGCGGATGGGCATGGTCGACGATCGTGGCCGTGTGGCCCCGGCCGAGCTCGCCGGCTCGCCGCTGCTGGCGCTGACCGGTCCGGCATGAGCGGCGAGGTCGTCGACGACCCGTGGTCGTCCCTGCGCACGACGACCCAGGCACGCATCGGCCTGGGACGGGCCGGCAACGCCCTGCCGACGACGCGGGTCCTGGAGTTCGCCGCGGCGCACGCGGCCGCTCGCGACGCGGTGCACGAGCCGCTCGACGCCGACGCGTTCCTGACGGAGGTGGGCGGTGTCGGTCTCGGGGCACCGGTGCACGTCCGCAGTCGCGCCGGCTCGCGCAGCGAGTACCTGCGGCGTCCCGACCTGGGGCGGCAGCCGGACGACCTCACGGGGCTCGCTCCGGGTGACCACGACCTCGCGATCGTGCTGGCCGACGGCCTGTCGCCACGGGCGCTCGTCGACCACGGCGTGGGCATGCTGGCCGCCCTGGTGCAGGCGTTCGGCGAGCGGTACCGGATCGCGCCGCCGGTCGTGGCGACCCAGGCGCGCGTCGCGCTGGGCGACCACGTGGGGGAGGCGCTCGGCGTGACGACCGTCATCGTGGTCATCGGCGAGCGGCCGGGGCTCTCGGTGGCCGACAGCCTGGGCCTGTACCTGACCCACGCGCCGCGGCCGGGTCGCAGCGACGCCGACCGCAACTGCATCTCCAACGTGCACCCGCCCGAGGGCCTGGGCTACGCCACGGCGGCGCGCACGGCGGCGGCGCTCGTGGCCGGCGCGCGCGAGCTCGGTGCGTCCGGGGTGCGGCTCAAGGACCAGGGCGGGCTCGAGCTCGAGGGCTGACGGGGAGGGGTTCGTCGCCGCTTCCCGCTCTCGTCCGTCCCGACCGATAGCGTTCCCGCATGACCGACGCCCTGGCCCTGGTCTGGGTCGACGCGATCACGCCGACGAGAGGATGACGATGGCCGAGGTCCTGATCACCGAGCGCGTCGACGACGTGCTGGTGCTGACGATGAACCGCCCCGACCGTCGCAACGCGGTCGACCGGGTGCTGGCCGATGCGCTCGACGCCGCCTTCGCCGCGGCCGAGGCCGACCTGGGTGTGCGGGTCGTCGTGCTCACCGGCGGCACCGAGTTCTTCTCCGCCGGCACCGACCTGAGCCAGGAGTCCAGTCCATCGACGCCCGACGGTGGCCCGTACGGATTCGTGCGCCGCTCGCGCACCGTCCCGCTCGTCGCCGCGGTCGAGGGCTTCGCCCTCGGCGGCGGGCTCGAGATGGTGCTGGCGTGCGACCTCGTGGTCGCCGCCGAGGGCACCCGGCTGGGGCTGCCGGAGGTCAAGCGCGGCGTCGTCGCCGTCTGTGGCGCGCTCTTCCGGGCGCCCGACCGGCTCCCGCCGGCCGTCGCGACCGAGATGCTGCTGACGGGCGAGCCGATCCTCGCCGAGCGGGCCCACGCCCTCGGGCTGGTCAACCGGCTCGCCCCGCCAGGTCACGCGCTCGCCGTCGCTCTCGAGCTGGCGGGCGAGATCGCCGCCAACAGCCCAGCCGCCGTGCGCACGACCGTGGGGGCGATCATCGACGCCCGCACCGCCGCGGAGGACGACCTGTGGCCGCTGACCGAGCGGGCCGTCGACGAGGTCAGCGTCTCGAAGGACCGCGTCGAGGGCGTCGCGGCGTTCTTCGAGAAGCGCGCTCCCCAGTGGCCGACCGGCACTAGGGGCTGAGGGTCGCGCGGGCCTCGAGCATCGCAGGGCCGTACCAGGTGAGCAGGCGACCGGACACGAGCCGGGTCGGTGCCTGCGCGAACGCCTCGGGTCCGTCGTCGGGGGTGAACACGTAGGGCTCGTCGGGCAGCAGCACGAGGTCGACGTCGGGGGAGTCCAGAGCGGAGAGCTCGACGTGCGGGTACCGGTCGACGTCGCCCTGCGGATCGGGATCGGCGCCGAAGGCGTTGCGATAACCGAGGCGCTGCAGGAGGTCGTCGGTGTAGGTCCGTGGGCCGACGACCATCCACGGGTCGCGCCAGATCGGCACGGCCACGGTGGGTCCGTCGGGGGACGGGGGTGCGGCCCACGCCTCCTCGGCCTCCGTGAGCCACGACGGCACGCCCCACCCGAGGGCCTCGTCGAAGAGCCGCTTCATCGAGGCGATCGCCTCGTCGACGGTCTCGATGCGGGTGACCCACACCGGGACGCCGGCCTCCCGCAGCCGGCGGACGTCGAGCTCGCGGTTCTCCTCCTGGTTCGCCACGACCAGGTCGGGCGCGATGGACTCGATGGCCTTGCGGTCGGGGTTCTTGGTGCCTCGCACGCGGGCGACGTCGAGGTCGGTGGGGTGCGTGCACCAGTCCGTCACGCCCACCAGGGCCTCGCGTCGGGTGGCCGCGATCGCCTCGGTGAGCGACGGCACGAGGCTCACGACGCGGGTCGTGGGGCGGGGCAGGGAGATCTCGGTGCCCAGGTCGTCGCGCATGCGTCCAGTCTCCCGCACGAGGAGATTCACGCGGGCCCTTGACGGCGCTACTTGTTTTTTGCAAGTATCCACGTCAGCGGCACCACGGCCGCCGTCACACAGGAGCAGTGCCATGGGCCTCAAGATCTTCGTCAACATCCCCGCTCACGACCTGGAGGCCACGAAGGCCTTCTACACCGCGCTCGGCGCGACCATCAATCCTGACTTCACCGACGACAACGCCGCCTGCGTGGTCTGGAACGACGACATCTACTTCATGGTGCTCAAGCCGGAGTTCATGGCCACCTTCACCACCAAGCCGATCGCCGACCCTCGCGAGAGCGCCCAGGTGGCGGTCGCGCTCATGCTCGACTCCCGCGACGAGGTCGACGCCAAGGCCGACCTCGCCGTCGCCAACGGCGGTGCCGCGCCGCGCGACCCCGAGGACTACGGCTTCATGTACCAGCGCAGTGTCGAGGACCCGAGCGGCAACATCATCGAGTTCGGCTGGATGGACCCGCGTGCGGCCGAGGTCGGCCCCGAGGCGTACATGGCCGAGCAGGGGGCCTGACGCCGGGTGGCAGCGCGCAGCTACGGCCAGTACTGCGGGGTCGTGACGGCCCTCGAGCAGGTCGGCGAGCGATGGTCCCTGCTCATCGTGCGCGACCTGCTCGTGGGGCCGCGTCGGTACGGCGACCTCAAGAACGGCCTGCCGCGCATCCCCACCAACATTCTCAGCAAGCGGCTCAAGGAGCTGCAGGACGACGGGGTGGTGCGGCGGGTCCCCCTCGCGCACCGTGGCCTCGTCTACGAGCTGACCGAGCGGGGGCGGGCGCTCGAGCCGCTGATGCTGGCGCTCGGTGAGTGGGGCTTCGGGGCGATGGGTGACCCCGACCCCGACGACATCGTCACGCTCGACTCGATGACGATGGCCTTCCGCACCGCGTTCCGCGCCGACGTCGCCGCGGGCCTGCCCGCGACGCGGTACGAGGTCCACGTCGGCCCGGTCGCCCTGAACCTCGCGGTCGAGGGCGGCGCGTTGCGGGTCCGGCCCGTCGAGGGCGGCCCGCTCGTGCGCGTCGCCGACGGCGACCTGGCCGCCGAGGCCGACGCCGACCTGGTGCTGGTGTGCGGGCCCGGCATCCGCGAGCTCATCGCCGGCAACGTCACGGCGACCGAGGCGATCGAGGCCGAGCTCGTCTCGGTGCAGGCCGGCGACCCGGCCCTGCTCGCCCGCTTCGCCCAGACCTTCCACCTCGAGACCGTCCCGGCCCCCGCCCGCCCCGGGGCGGTGACTTAGGGACCGGTGCCCACCCCGGGCGGTGAGATAGGGACGAGTCCGGGCCCCGGACTCGTCCCTATCTCACCGCCCGCATTGGGACACGTCCCATACTCACCGCCCGGGGGTCAGAGGAGGGTGCGGGCGGCGGTGGTGGCGAGGCGGTCGGCGATCTCGTTGTCGCGGTCGCCCGCGTGACCCTTGACCCAGTGCCACGTGACGTCGTGACGCTCGCAGGCCGCGACGAGCTCGCGCCACAGGTCGGCATTCTTGACCGGCTGCTTCGCCGAGGTTCGCCAGCCGTTCCGCTCCCAGTTCGCGACCCAGCTCATGATGCCGTTGCGCACGTAGGTCGAGTCGGTGCGCAGGTCGACGCGCGACGGCTGCTTGAGCGCCTGGAGCGCGCGGATCGCCGCCGTCAGCTCCATGCGGTTGTTGGTCGTGTCGGGCTCCGCGCCCGACAGCTCCTTCTCGTGCTGGCCGGCGCGCAGGATCGCTCCCCAGCCGCCCGGACCCGGGTTGCCCAGGCACGCGCCGTCGGTCGAGATCTCGACGTGCGGCCGTTCCTCGGTCGTCACCGGCGGATCCCGAGAGCACCGCTGAGGGGCAGCCGGAGGTCGGACGCCTCGGCCAGGCTCGCGTCGAGCACGGCCGCGACGTCGTCGGGGAACGGGACGGGACGGCGGGTCGAGAAGTCCACGTGCACCAGCATCGACTCGGTGACGCAGGCGATCTGCTCGCGCGTCGTGTTCAGGATGACCGTGGCCAGGTGGAGCGCGCGGCTGCCGCGGTCGACGGGCCGCGCGATCATCGCGAGGTGGTCGCCCTCGGACGACTCGGCGAGGAACGTGAGGTGCTGCTCGGCGGTGAACGTCGTCATGCCCCGCGTGGCGATGTAGCCGTCGGGCATGCCGAGGCCGGTCTGGTTCAGCGACCACATCGCCCCGAACCCGAACGCGTAGTAGTGGCTGATGTTCATGTGCTTGTTGAGGTCGAGGTGCTCGGTGCCCACCACCTCCGTGGTGGTCGGGTCGATCGCCGCCAGCTGCTCGTAGGTCGCGAAGTCACTCACGCCTGCACCGTACCGGCGGCCCCGACCCGACCCATGCGTCAGGTCAGGGTCGTCGACCCTCGTCCGCGACGCCCGGCGCGCCCGCCGGCGGCGCGGCAGGAGGCGGCGTGGTCGGCGGTGCGGAGGCTGCGGGAGGGGCCGCGGGGGCCGGCGGCGGTGCGTCCACCGGCGGGGGCGGAGTGGTCGCGCTGTCGGTGGGGGAGGTGCCGTCGGGTCCGAGGTCAGGATCGAGGCGATCGGCCTCGGCGAGCCGGTCCTCGGCGGCGCCGGCCACCTCGGCGGCCTCGTTCTCGAGCTCGACGGCGTGGGACTCCAAGCGCTCGGCCTCGAGGCGTGCCTGCTCCGCGTCGGCCCGCGCAGCGGCCGCGCCGGCCTCGGTCTGCCGGGCGGCCACGGTGGCCTCGCGAGCCTCGTCGCGCAGCTGAGCAGCCTCGTGGCGGCGGCGGGCGTCGTGCTTGCGGCGGCGTCCGGCGCGCGAGCTGCGGGTGGCGGCGACCACCACGGCGAGCAGCAGCACGACGGCGACCACGCCGATGACGATCCAGATCCAGGTGTCCACGTCGACTCCTCCCGGTGCCGTCGAGCGCGCCGGGAGGCGCGTGCGTCTCGGGGCACCGCCCTCCCTTGCTACCTCAGCAGCGCGCACTCCGCGCGGCGAGCGGCGGCGAGATCGAGCACAGCTCAGCAGCAGCGCGCCATGGGGGCGTGGGCGACCTGCTCGGCGCGGTGCCGCTCGAACTCGCGCCGGGTGGCGGGCTCGACGCCGTCGCGGGCGCAGCGCTCGAGGTAGTCGTCCCACCGGGCCTCGCCGGTGAACTCGCGCAGCAGACGGCGCAGTCCGGTCCTCCGCGCCGTCATCGGGTGCTCCCGGCCCGCTCGCGCTCGGCGTCGCGCTCGGCCTCCCACGCGGCAACGGCCTTCTTCTCCTCAGCGGTGGGGATGAAGTCGGCGGGCGCCACGATCGTCGACTCGGTGTGGGGCACCTCGGTGGTGGGCAGCGAGCCGGCTCGGATCGCGCGGACCCAGATCAGCACCGCGTTCGCGACGATGATGATGACCAGCAGCGCGAAGATCGTCTGCAGGACGCCGTTGGTCGTCGAGTTGGTGATGATCGTGCCCATGTCGGCGTCGTTCGACGCCGGCGCCAGCACCTCGCCGGCCTCGCGGGCGTCGCGGAAGCGCGACGCCTGGGCGAAGTACCCGATCGCGGGGTTGTCGCTGAAGATCTTCTGGTAGCTCGCGGTCATCGTCACGACGAGGTCCCAGGCGAGCGGGATGCCGGGCACCCAGACCCACTTCAGCCAGCCGTGCTTGAGGAACAGGGTCACGCAGAGGGTCAGCGCGATGGCGGCCAGCAGCTGGTTGGCGATGCCGAACAGCGGGAACAGCTGGTTGATGCCGCCGAGCGGGTCGGTGACGCCGACGTAGAGCATGTAGCCCCACAGGCCGACCGTCACGGCGCTGGCGGTCCAGGCCGCGGGGCGCCACGAGACGTCGCCGAACTTCGGCCAGAAGTTGCCCACCGTGTCCTGCAGCATGAAGCGGCCGACCCGGGTGCCGGCGTCGACGGCGGTGAGGATGAACAGCGCCTCGAACATGATCGCGAAGTGGTACCAGAACGCCTGCAGACCTCCACCGAACGCCTCGGAGAACACCTGCGAGAGGCCGAAGGCCAGGGTCGGTGCGCCGCCGGTGCGGGAGACCAGGGTCTCCTCCTCGATCGAGTCCGCGGCTGCCTGCAGCGTCTCGGGCGAGATCGTGAAGCCGAGGCTGCTGACGAACTGGGCGGCGCCCTGGACGGTGCCGCCGGTGGCGCCGGCGGGGGCGTTCATCGCGTAGTAGAGGCCCTGGTCGATGACGACCGCGGCGATGAGCGCGCTGATCGCGACGAACGACTCCATCAGCATGCCGCCGTAGCCGATCATGCGGACCTGGCCCTCCTTGGCGATCATCTTCGGCGTCGTGCCCGACGAGATGAGCGCGTGGAATCCGGACAGGGCACCGCAGGCGATCGTGATGAAGACGAAGGGGAAGAGCTTGCCGGAGAAGACGGGTCCGTCACCGTCGGTCGCGAAGCTCGTGACGGCATCGGCCTGCAGCACGGGCGCCGCGACGACCAGACCCACCGCGAGCAGCAGGATGACGCCGATCTTCATGAAGGTCGAGAGGTAGTCGCGCGGGGTCAGCAGCATCCACACCGGCAGGATCGAGGCCACGAAGCCGTAGACCACGAGCCCGATGACGAGGTGCTCCTTCGAGATGGTCAGGGCGCTCTCGAGGCCGAGCTGCTCGACGTAGCCACCGCCCACGATCGCGAGCAGCAGGAGCACGACGCCGATGGCCGTGGCCTCCATGACCCGGCCCGGCCGGATGTAGCGGAGGTAGAACCCCATGAACAGGGCGATCGGGATCGTCAGGGTGATCGAGAAGACGCCCCACGGCGACTCGGCGAGCGCGTTGACCACCACGAGCGACAGCACCGCCAGGATGATGATCATGATCGCGAAGACGGCGATCAGGGCGGCCGTGCCGCCGACGACGCCGATCTCCTCGCGCACCATCTGGCCGAGGCTCTTGCCGTCACGGCGCATCGAGAAGAACATCACGACCATGTCCTGGACCGCGCCGGCGGCGATGACGCCGACGATGATCCAGATCGTGCCCGGGAGGTAGCCCATCTGAGCGGCGAGCACGGGGCCGACGAGCGGGCCGGCGCCGGCGATCGCGGCGAAGTGGTGGCCGAACAGGACGCGGCGGTCGGTGACCTCGTAGTCGACGCCGTTGTCGAGGCGCTCGGCCGGCGTCGCCCGCGTGTTGTCGAGCTTCAGGACGCGTCGCGCGATGAACCGCGAGTAGAAGCGGTAGGCGATCGCGTACGACGACAGCGCGGCGAACAGGATCCAGAGGGCGGAGACCTCCTCACCGCGGGCGAGGGCGAGGACGCTCCAGCAGACGGCGCCGACGAGGGCGACCGTGCCCCACACGAGGATCGTGCGGAGGCGTCCGGGCGGAGGGGCGGTGAGGGTGCTCATGGTGGTCTCCCCGAGGTCGAGCGGATCGGCCCAGGTCGTGGACCGGGCACCACACCACCACACGTGACCCACGGCACACCAGTCCGCGCGACGAGCGGTCGTCAGGGAGCGATGAACGGTCGGGTGGAGAGTTGCCGCGCGCAACCGCCGGGGCACGCGGGGCGGTGCCCCCTACGAGCCTCGAAGGGGGTTCCTCAGCCAGCGGGGTGCCCTACACGTTGCGGCGGTACTGGCCGCCGACCTCGAAGAAGGCCTCGGTGACCTGCTGCAGCGAGCAGACGCGTGCCGCGTCGACGAGCACCGCGAAGACGTTGTCGCCGGTGACGGCGGCCTCCTTGAGGCGCGAGATCGCCTCGGCCGCCTCGCTCGAGTGCGTGGTCTGGAACTCCCGGACGCGGCCGAGCTGCCCCTGCTTCTCGCCCTCGGTCGCACGGGCGAGCTCGATGACCTGCGGCTCCTCGTCCTCCACGTGCGGCTTGCGGAACGTGTTCACGCCGATGATCGGCAGCGAGCCGTCGTGCTTGCGGTGCTCGTAGAGCATCGACTCGTCCTGGATCCGGCCGCGCTGGTAGCCCGTCTCCATCGCGCCGAGCACGCCACCGCGCTCGTTGATCGCGTCGAACTCCTCGAGCACGGCCTTCTCGACCAGGTCGGTGAGCTCGTCGATGATGAACGAGCCCTGCAGCGGGTTCTCGTTCATCGCGAGGCCCCACTCGCGGTTGATGATGAGCTGGATCGCGAGCGCCCGGCGCACCGACTCGGCGCTGGGGGTCGTGACGGCCTCGTCGTAGGCGTTGGTGTGCAGGCTGCTGGCGTTGTCGTAGATCGCGATGAGCGCCTGCAGCGTCGTGCGGATGTCGTTGAAGTCCATCTCCTGCGCGTGGAGCGACCGGCCCGACGTCTGTACGTGGTACTTCATCTTCTGGCTGCGGTCGTTCGCGCCGTACTTCTCCTTCATCGCGACGGCCCAGATGCGGCGCGCCACGCGGCCGAGCACGGAGTACTCCGGGTCCATGCCGTTGGAGAAGAAGAACGACAGGTTCGGCGCGAAGTCGTCGATGTCCATGCCGCGGGCGAGGTACGCCTCGACGTAGGTGAAGCCGTTGGCCAGCGTGAACGCGAGCTGGCTGATGGGGTTCGCCCCGGCCTCGGCGATGTGATAGCCGGAGATCGAGACCGAGTAGAAGTTGCGCACGCCCTCGGCGATGAACCACTCCTGGATGTCGGCCATCATCCGCAGGCTGAACTCCGTGGAGAACAGGCAGGTGTTCTGGCCCTGGTCCTCCTTGAGGATGTCGGCCTGCACCGTGCCGCGCACGTTCTTGAGCGCGTACGAGCGCAGCTCGGCGTGCTCGGCCTCGTCGGGCTCGCGGCCCTCCTCCTCGCGGAAGCGGTCGATCTGCTGGTCGATCACGGTGTTGAGGAAGAACGCCAGCACCGTCGGGGCGGGGCCGTTGATCGTCATCGAGACCGAGGTGGACGGCGAGGCGAGGTCGAAGCCGTCGTACAGCGCCTTCATGTCGTCGAGCGTCGCGACGGAGACGCCGGAGGTGCCGATCTTGCCGTAGATGTCGGGGCGCTCGTCGGGGTCGCGGCCGTACAGCGTGACCGAGTCGAACGCGGTCGAGAGACGCGTGGCGTCGCCGTCCTCGCTCAGCAGCTTGAACCGGCGGTTGGTCCGGAACGGGTCGCCCTCGCCGGCGAACATGCGGGCGGGGTCCTCGCCGTCGCGCTTGAACGCGAAGACGCCGGCCGTGTACGGGAAGTAGCCCGGCAGGTTCTCGCGACGCCAGAAGCGCACGAGCTCGCTGTGGTGGTGGAACTTCGGCAGGGAGACGCGCGGGATCTTGTTGCCCGAGAGCGACTCGCGGGTGAGCTGGGTGTGGATCTCCTTGTCGCGCACCTTCACGACCTGCTCGTCGCCGGAGTACGACTCCACGACGGCGGGCCAGCCGGCGATCTGGTCGGAGATCGCGTGCGGGACCTCCTTGCGGGCGGCCTCGAGCAGGCCCTCGACGGAGGCGGCGTCGAGCTCGGCCCTCGCCAGCTCGTCGGCCGTGGTCTCGAGCCGCTGCACGCGGTCGGCGGCGTCGGCGAGACGCTCGGTCTCCTCGTGGAACGAGCGGACGGTCTCGGTGACCTCGGCGAGGTAGCGCACGCGCTCCGGCGGCACGACCTGACGGATGCCGCTGGAGAAGCGGACGTCGACCGCGGGCAGCACGCCCTCGTCGAGCTGCAGGCCGCCCTCGCCGAGGACGCCGCGCAGGTGCTGGTAGAGCGCCGTGACGCCGTCGTCGTTGAACGTGGCGGCCGAGGTGCCGAAGACCGGCATGTCCTCGGGGCGCTTGCCGAAGGCCTCGCGGTTGCGGACGAGCTGACGTCCGACGTCGCGCAGCGCGTCCTTGGCGCCGCGACGCTCGAACTTGTTGATCGCGACGACGTCGGCGAAGTCGAGCATGTCGATCTTCTCGAGCTGCGAGGCGGCGCCGAACTCCGGCGTCATGACGTAGAGGGAGTGGTCGACGAACGGCACGATCGCGGCGTCGCCCTGGCCGATGCCCGGGGTCTCGACGACCACCAGGTCGAAGCCGGACGCCTTCGCGACGGCGATGACGTCGTTGAGCGAGTCGGGCAGCTCGTGCGCGCCGCGGGTGGCGAGCGAGCGGAAGAAGACGCGGTCGCCGTCGAGCGAGTTCATGCGGATGCGGTCGCCGAGCAGTGCACCGCCACCGCGGCGGCGGGTCGGGTCGACCGCGATCACGGCGACGCGGAGCTTGTCCTGCTGGTCGACACGGAGGCGGCGCACCAGCTCGTCGGTCAGCGAGCTCTTGCCTGAGCCGCCCGTGCCGGTGATGCCGAGGACCGGCGTGGCGTGCGCCGTCGCGGCCTCGAGGATGCGCGCGTGCGCGTCACCGGTGAGCTTGCCGGCCTCGGCGAGGGTCACGGCGCGGGCGATCGCGGCCCGGTCGCCCGCGAGCACGGCGTCGACGTCGAGCGGGCCGAGCTCGGAGAGGTCGAAGGCGCAGGCCTCGATGACCTCGGCGATCATGCCGGGCAGGCCGAGGCGCTGGCCGTCCTCGGGGCTGAAGATCGTGACGCCGGAGGCGCGGAGGCGCTTGATCTCCTCGTCGACGATGACGCCGCCACCGCCGCCGACGACCTTGACGTGGCCGGCGCCCTGGGCGCGCAGCGACTCGACGAGGTACTCGAAGTACTCGACGTGGCCGCCCTGGTAGCTCGAGACCGCGACGCCCTGGACGTCCTCCTCGATCGCCGCGTCGACGACCTCGGCGACGGAGCGGTTGTGTCCGAGGTGGATGATCTCCGCCCCCTGCGACTGCATGATGCGACGCATGATGTTGATGCTCGCGTCGTGCCCGTCGAACAGGGCCGACGCGGTCACGAGACGCACGGGGGGTCGATCACTCATCGCGAGAACACTCCTTGGAAGTCCGATACTTTGACATCCTACTAAATTCTGACGCTACGCTCCACCCCATGGCCGACCTGGACTTCGACCCCATCGAACGCGCGGGCGAGCTGTGGGAGAAGCACGTCGGTCCGGCCGACTCGATGCGGCTCGCCACGTCGCTCATGCGGGTGCACCAGCTCCTCCTCGCCGAGCTCGACGCCGCCGTCAAGCCCTTCGGCATCACCTTCGCACGGTTCGAGGTGCTGCGGCTGCTGTCCTTCAGCTCCCGTGGATCACTGCCGCTGTCGAAGATCGGGCAGCGGCTGATGGTGCACCCGACCTCCGTCACCAACGTGATCGACCGTCTCGCGGCCGACGGACTCGTCGACCGCACGGTCGACACCGCCGACCGCCGGCGCGTCCTGGCCTCGCTGACCGCCGACGGCCGTCGCGTGCTCGGCGCCGCCACGGAGGCGCTGACCTCGATCGACTTCGGCCTGCGCACGCTGCCCGCCGACCAGCAGCGCGCGGCCTACGAGATCCTCCGCGTCCTCCGCACCCCCGACTTCGAGAGCTGAGACCACCCCGCCCCCTGAGGTGCGAGGCACGAGCCTCGAAGGGGGTACCTCGACCACCGGTGGTGGGCTACGGGGTCCCGAGCTCTTTCCAGATGTAGAAGGCGCGTTCGTCGCTGTCGGGCTCGGTCTGCGTGAAGCCGTGGCGCACGTAGAAGCGCATCGTGTCGACGTCGCCCTCGTCGACGTTGATCTCGACCATGCCGGCCCCGGCGGCCTCGGCGTCGGCCAGCAGGCGCGTGACGAGCAGGCCGCCGAGGCCCTGGTCGCGCAGGTGGGGACGCACGTAGAGCTCCTCCAGCAGCACGACGGGGCCGTCGAACCACACGCTCGGCCGCTCGACGGTCAGCGAGAACCCGTCAGGGCCGTCACCGACCAGCAGCACGCGCACCGACCCGTCGGCGAGCTTGCCCCGCACGCGCGTGGTCAGCTCGTCGAGCGGCGGGACGGGCGTCTCGAACTCGGTGTTGAAGTCCCACAGCATCGACGCGACCACGGCCGCGTCGTCGACCGGGGCCGGGCGTACGTCAGGCATCGTCCTCGACGTCGAGCAGGAACGCGGCGCCCAGCGTCTCCTCCGGGATGCCGAAGCCCTCGACGAGAGTCAGCAGGTGCGGACGCAGCTTGTCGAGCTGGTCGTTGAGCAGCGACGTGACGGTCTTGGCGCGGGCGTCCGAGAGCCGGTTGTGGCCCATGAACCACGCGAGGTCGTCCTCAATCACGCTGAGCGCGTAGAGCGTGCAGACCTCGCGGAGCAGGTCGGCCGCCTCCTCGTCCTCGCAGCGCGCGATGCCGGCCGTGAACGCCTCGAGCACGATGCGGTCGACGTGCACGCGGGCACAGCGGATGACGTGGTCCTGGGCGTTGTTGAAGATGCGGAACGCCTCGGCGCTGTCGGCTCCGGCGGCCCGCTGCAGGCGCCGCGCCGCCGTCTCGATGACGTGCTCCTCGCGGTCCTCGAAGAGCTCGAGCTGGGTGCCGCGGTCGAGCAGGTCGTGGTCGTCGTCGCTGCCGCCGGGGCGGGCGTCGATGAGCCGCTGGATGAGCTGCGATGCCGCGGTGCGCTCGCGCACGACGTCGGTCACCGTGCTGGCGACGAACTTGACCATGCCCAGCGGGTCGAGGCCACCGACCTCGTGCGCGTACGCCGTGAGCAGCTCCTTCGCGACGAGCTGGAGCATGACGTGGTTGTCGCCCTCGAACGTCGTGAAGACGTCGATGTCGCCGCGCAGGGTCGAGATGCGGTTCTCGGCGAGGTAGCCGGCGCCGCCGCACAGCTCGCGTGACTCCTGCACCGAGCGGGAGGCGTGCCACGTGAGGATCGCCTTGAGGCCGGCCGCGCGCCCCTCGAGCTCGCGCTGCTGCTGCGCGTCGGGCTCGTCGGAGCGCTGGAGCTTGTCCATGCGGGCGACCTGCTGGTTCTGGGCGAAGCGGTAGGCGTACCCGCGGGCGATCAGCGGCAGCAGTCGGCGCTGGTGCATCCGGTAGTCGGCGAGCAGCGTCTCCTCGCCCTCCGCGGGACCGAACTGGCGACGCTTGAGGGCGTAGCGGCCCGCGATGCTGAGCGCGACCTCCGAGGCGGCGAGCGCCGAGCCGCCGACGCTGATGCGGCCACGGATGAGGGTGCCGAGCATCGTGAAGAACCGCTTGCCGGTCTCGTCGATCGGCGAGCTGTACGCGCCGTTCTCGTCGACGTTGCCGTAGCGGTTGAGCAAGTTCTCGCGCGGGATGCGCACTTGGTCGAAGCTGATGCGACCGTTGTCGACGCCGCGCAGACCGCCCTTGTGGTGGTCGTCGGCCGTGGTGACGCCCGGCATGTCCTCGCCGTGCTCGTCACGGATGGGCACGAGGAAGCAGTGCACGCCGTGGGTCTCGCCGCGAGTGACGAGCTGCGCGAACACGGCAGCGATCGACGCGTGGCGCGCCGCGTTGCCGATGTAGTCCTTGGTGGCGCTGTGCGTGGGGGAGTGGACGACGAACTCCTGCGTCTGCGGGTCGTACGTCGCGGTGGTCTCGAGGCTCTGCACGTCGCTGCCGTGACCGATCTCGGTCATCGCGAAGCAGCCCACGAGGTCGAGGTCGATGATGCGCGGGATCAGCGCGTGGTGACGGTCGGTGCCGAGGTTCTCGACCGCACCGCCGAACAGGCCCCACTGCACCCCGGCCTTGACCATGAGCGACAGGTCGAACTGGGCCAGCATCTCGATGCCCGTGACTGCCATGCCCGGGTCGCCGAGACCGCCGTGGGCCTCGCGGAAGCCGGCCGCCGGGATGCCGGTCGTGACGAGGTCCTTCAGCTGGGCGAACGTGTGGTCGCGAGCGCCCTCCAGGTCGAGGTCGGGGTCGACCGCGAGGTCGAGCTGCGCGAGGCGCGTGCGTGACTCCTCCCGCACGTGCCGCCACTTGCCGTCCAGAGCGATGCGAAGTTCGTCAGCCAGCGTCATGCCCTCCAAGGTAGTGCGGTCGACCTGATCGTGCCCGCCCGTCATCGTGGTATTTTTCTCCTGCCTTCGGGCACTCATCCAATGTTCTGCATCCAGGGGAAGCCGGTCGAAGTCCGGCGCTGACCCGCAGCCGTGGGCCACCTCGTGTGGCAAGCCGGAACACCTGCCGCAGGACCGACCTCCAACGCTGTCGTGGAACGCAGCGGGTCTCTCCGCCTCGGCGGTCCGTCCCGCGCATGCAGCGGGAAGGACCCCCATGAAGATCCGTCCTCGGCTCGCGACCGTCGCCACCGGCGCGCTCGTCGCCCCCCTCCTCCTCGTCGGAGCCGCCGGAAGCGCGCTCGCAGCGCCCACCGGTGAGCAGTCCGACACCGGCGCGTGGCTCGCCGGCGAGCTCGTGAACGGGCTGACGCCCGGACAGTTCGGCGTCGACCAGGGCCAGTCGATCGACGTCCTCTTCGCGCTGCAGGCCCTCGAGGTCGAGACCGCGGCGCAGGACTCGATCGTCACCGCCCTCGAGGCCGATCCCGAGGCCTACGTGACCGGTGAGGCGTTCGGTGACGCCGGCAGCACGTACGCCGGGGCGACCGGCAAGCTCGCCGTCGCCGCGCAGACGTCGGGAGCGGACGCGTCCGACTTCGGTGGCCTCGACCTGCTGGGGAACCTGAGCGGTCTCGTCGTCGCCGACGGCCCGGAGGCCGGGCGTGCCAAGGACGTCAGCGCCTATGGCGACTACAGCAACACGATCGGCCAGTCCTGGGTGATCCGCGCCTTCGTGAACGACGAGGACCTGGCGGCCGCGACCGCGACGGCCGGCTTCCTGGCCCGCCAGCAGTGCGCCGACGGCGGCTTCCGCACGAGCTACGACGCCTCGGACCCGGAGACCTTCGAGAACCTCGGCTATGTCGATCCGTCCGTCACCTGCTCGTCCGAGGTGGATGCGACGGTCTTCGCGATCGACGCCCTCGCGGCCGCCTCCGACGCGGGCGTCGCCGGGCTCGACGACGAGATCGACGACGCCGTGCAGAACCTGCTGGCGTCGCAGTCGGCCGACGGCTCCTTCCAGGGCGTCGGCGGACCGAGCACGAACTCGACCGGCCTCGCCGCCGCCACGCTCGCCGGCCAGGGCGAGGACGCGGCCGCGCTCAAGGCCGCCGACTGGGTGCGTGGAGTCCTCGTGACGCCGGCACTCGCGGTCGGCCCGCTCGCACCGGAGGCCGGAGCGCTCGCGAAGAACTCGGCGGCCTTCACCGCGGCGACGTCCGCCGGCATCGTGCCGGCCCAGCGCCACGAGTGGATCCGGGCGACGGCCCAGGGCGCGTTCGCCCTCTCCCTCAACCCGGAGGCCGGATCGGTGACGCCCGTGGCGGCGCCCGCCGACGTCACCGCCGGCACGGACGTGCAGCTCTCGTTCGCCGGCCTCGCGCCGAGCGAGGACGTCGAGGTCTCCTTCGACTCCGGCTCGGTGGCAGGACGCTCGGCCGGCTTCGCCGCCGTCGCGCTGCCCACCACCGTCACGGCGGGACGCAACGGCGTCGCGACGGTGACCGTCACGATCCCCGCCGCCGTCGGCCCCCAGACCATCGCCGTCCGGGGCCTCGGCACCGGCCGCACCGGTTCGGTGTCGGTGAACGTCGTCGCCGCTGCTCCCGGCGGAGGCACGCCCAGCGCCGTGAACCCCGGGACCGTGGTCCCGAGCGACGCCACCCCCGGCTCGCGCGCGGCGGCCGACCGCAACCTGGCCGACACCGGCTCGGGCGTCGGCCTCGTGACGGCGGCCCTCGCCGCTGCGGCGGTCGTCGTCGGTTCCGGCCTGCTCCTGCGACGCTCGCGCACCGCGTGACCACGGTCGTCCGCCCCTCCCGCTGGATCGCGGGGATCCTCGTCGCGTTCGTCGCGGCGATGCTCCCCGTGCTCGGCCTGTCCGCACCTGCGGAGGCGGCTGCCTGCCAGGCCGGGACGGGCGTGACCGTCGTGGTGCAGGGCGGTGGCATCAACGCGACGACCTGCGTCCCCGGATCAGGGATGTCGGCGCTCGACGCGTTGCAGCGCGCGGGCTACGCGACGGAGGGCACCGCGCGGTTCGGCAGCTCGGTCCTGTGCCGGGTGAACGGCTACCCGGGCAACCAGGACTGCGTGAACATGCCGCCCGCGTCGGCCTACTGGGCGCTCTTCTCCTCGAGCGGCAACGGCAGCTGGACGTTCTCCAGCTCAGGCGTCACCTCCTTGACGCTCGGCGCGGGAGACTGGGTCGGCTTCCGCTTCGGCTCCGGCGGTGCGCCCTCGACGACCCCGTCCGGGCCGCAGCCCCCGGCTCCGGCGCAGCCCGCGCCGGCGGCTCCGGCCCCCAACGGTGGCGGCTCCGGCGGCGGCTCCGGCTCGGGTGGCGGCGGCGCGACGACCGCCCCGGACGGCAGCCCGACCATGGCGCCGGGCTCGACCCCGGGCGCGACACCTGGTGCCGATCCGTCGGCCGACCCGGCTGCGGACCCGTCGGCCGATCCGTCGTCGACCGCGACGAGCGCGGACGAGCGCGACGACGAGACGAGGGCCACCAGCGCCACGACCGACGACGGCGGGAACGGTGGCCCCTGGGGCCTCCTCGCCGCGGTGCTCGTGATCGCGGGGGTCGGCGGGGCTGCGTTCGTCGTCAACCGTCGCCGCCAGTCGGGCGTCTGAGCCGTATCGTCGGCCGGGACCCGGCTGGCAGGACAGAGGGATGACTGATGCTCGCGCGTGACCTGCACCCCGGAGCCTGGTGGCTCTGGGCGATCGGTCTCGCCGCGGCCGCGACCTTCACCCTGAACCCGGTGGCGCTGCTGCTGATCTGGGCGATCGCGGCCCTGGTCGTCATGGCGCGCCGCTCGGAGGCCCCCTGGGCCCTGTCGTTCCGGCTGTACGTCTACCTGGCGGTCTTCGTCGTGGTGCTGCGCGTGGTCTTCCGCATCATCTTCGGCACGGCCGCCACGGAGGCTGACCTGATCGTGCTGCACCTGCCGGAGATCCCGCTGCCCGAGGCCGCCCGGGGCATCCAGCTGCTCGGCGACGTCACGCTGGTGGCCCTGCTGAGCGGGCTGTACGACGGGCTCAGGCTCGGCGCGATCATCCTGTGCGTCGGCGCCGCCAACGCGCTCGCGAACCCGAAGCGGCTCCTCAAGTCCGTGCCGCCGGCCCTCTACGAGGTGGGCACCGCGGTGGTCGTGGCGCTGACGATCTTCCCGCAGCTGGCCGAGAGCGTGCAGCGGGTCAACCGGGCCCGCAAGCTCCGGGGCTCGCCGGGGCGGGGCGTGGGGGTGCTGCGCCGCGTCGTGGTCCCGGTGCTCGAGGACGCGCTCGAGAGGTCGATGACCCTCGCGATGGGCATGGACGCCCGCGGCTACGGCCGCAGCGGGCGCGCGACCGCCCGCGAGCGCGTCGTGACCGGTCTGCTCATGCTCCTGGCGCTGTTCGCGCTCTGCATCGGCATCTACGCCTACCTCGACGCGACCGCACCGCGGGTGCTCGCCGTGGGTGGACTCGGCGTGGGCGTGGTGCTGGCCGCCGCCGGTCTCTGGTCGGCCGGTCGCCGCGTCGAGCGCACGCGCTACCGTCCCGATCGCTGGCGGGGCGCCGAGCTGCTCACCGTGGCCTCGGGCCTGGCCGTCGCCGTGGGGGTGGACCGGGCCTACGCGCTCGACCCCTACGCCGTGGTCCCCGGCCTCGACGGCTGGCCCGAGGTCTCGCCCTGGGTGCTCGCCATCATCCTGGTGGGGGCGCTGCCGGCGTTCCTGACGCCGCCGCCCGCCGTGCCACGCGGCGCGGACCACCACGAGCGGGAGGTCGTCGATGCTTGAGCTCCGCGACGTCTCGTTCGCGTACCCCGACGGTGACTGGACCTGGCAGCACGTCGACCTCCGGCTGGAGGAGGGCGAGCTGGTGCTGGCCTGCGGCCGGACCGGCTCCGGGAAGTCGACGCTCCTCGGGCTGTTCAACGGGCTCGTGCCGCACTTCACGGGCGGCACCCTGGCCGGTGACGTGCTCGTCGACGGCCGCTCGGTCGTCGGCGTCCCGCCGCGCGAGCTCGCCCACCTGGTCGGCTACGTGCCGCAGGACCCGCTCTCGGGCTTCGTCAGCGACGTCGTGGAGGACGAGCTCGCCTACGGGATGGAGCAGCTCGGACTCCCGCCCCAGACGATGCGCCGCCGCGTCGAGGAGACGCTGGACCTGCTGGGCATCGCCGACCTGCGGCGCCGGCCCATCCGCGCGCTCTCGGGCGGCCAGCAGCAGCGAGTGGCGATCGGGGCGGTCCTCACGATGCACCCGCGCGTGCTGGTGCTCGACGAGCCCACGTCCGCCCTCGACCCCACGGCGGCCGAGGACGTGCTGGCGACCGTGGCCCGTCTCGTGGACGACCTGGGACTCACGGTCGTCGTCGCCGAGCACCGCATGGAACGGGTCGTGCCGTTCGCCGACCGGCTCGTCGTGGTCGACGGGGGAACGGTCACCGTCGGCGCCCCGGCCGCGTTGCTGGTCGACTCCCCGGTCGCGCCGCCGCTCGTCGAGCTCGGACGCCTCGCCGGCTGGGACCCGCTGCCCCTCTCGGTGCGCGAGGCACGCCGCCGCCGCACCGACCTCCAGGCGCGCCTGGCCGAGCCGGGCACGGCGCCCGCTCCCGCCGGTGAGCCGGTGCTGACGGCCCGAGGCGTCTCGGTGACCTACACGTCGCACGTCGCGGTGCGCGAGGTCGACCTCCTCGTCCGCGCCGGCGAGGTCGTCGGCCTGATGGGCCGCAACGGCTCCGGCAAGTCCTCGTTGCTGTGGGCGCTCCGGGGTGCCCTCAAGCGGGCCGGGGGCTCCGTCGACGTGGGAGGTGGCGACCCGGCCGGTCTGTCGTCCGCCGAGGCGCGGGCCCGGATCGGACTCGTGCCCCAGACCGCGGCCGACCTGCTGTACCTGGAGACGGTGGCCGACGAGTGCGCGACCGCCGACGAGCAGGCGGAGGTCGCACCCGGCACGTGTCGCGGGCTGCTCGACCGGCTGGCACCGGGTATCGACGAGGCACGGCACCCGCGCGACCTCTCCGAGGGTCAGCGACTCGCGCTCGTGCTGGCCGTGGTGCTCACGTCGTGCCCCTCGGTCGTCGTGCTCGACGAGCCCACGCGCGGGCTCGACTACGCGGGCAAGGCCGAGCTCGCCGCGATCCTGCGCGACCTCGCCGACCAGGGTCACGGCATCGTCGTCGCGAGCCACGACGTCGAGTTCGTCGCCGAAGTGGCCGACACCGTCGTCGTGATGGCCGAGGGCGAGATCGTGTCGCGGGGCCCGGCGGCCGAGGTGCTGGCCGAGTCGCCGTCGTTCGCGCCCCAGGTCAGCAAGGTGCTCGGCGCCCCGTGGCTCACGGTCCACCAGGTGCGGGAGGCGATGGCATGAGTCAGACCACGCCGACCAGAGCGACCGGGCCGCGCCGTGACGCGGCCTTCGGGCTGGGGCTGCGCTCGGTCGCGGTCCTCTCGGTCGCGAGCCTCGCCGGGCTGGCCATGTTCCTGTGGCCGCTGTTCCTGCAGCCGGCCCCCGGCGTCGAGCGCGTCGACCAGCCGTTCATCTTCATGGTGCTGCTGCCGATCGTGGTGCTCGTCGTCGTGGCCGAGCTGACCGAGGGGGGCATGGACTCCAAGATCCTCGCGGTCCTGGCGGTGCTCACCGCCGTCAACGGCGCGATCCGGCTGCTCGGCGCCGGCACCGCGGGCATCGAGACGATCTTCTTCCTGCTGATCGTGGCGGGCCGCGTGTTCGGGGCGGGATTCGGCTTCGTGCTCGGCTGCACGAGCCTGTTCGCGTCGGCGCTCCTGAGCTCGGGCGTCGGACCGTGGGTGCCGTTCCAGATGATGTGCGCCGCCTGGATCGGGATGGGCGCGGGCCTGCTCCCGTCGCGGCTGCGCGGACGTGCCGAGGTGGCGGTGCTGGTGGTCTACGGCGTCGTGGTCGCCTACCTCTACGGCTTCCTGATGAACCTGTCGTCGTGGCCGTTCACCCTCGGCATCGCGGCACCGGGCGCGGGCGACACCGCCCAGATGGTCCCGGGCGACCCCGTGCTCGAGAACCTGCACCGCTTCGTCGTCTACACACTCCTCACCTCCACCTGGGGCTGGGACACGGGGCGTGCCATCACCACCGCGCTCTGCCTCGTCGTGCTCGGCCCCGCGCTGCTGACGACGTTGCGGCGTGCACTGCGGCGCGTGCACCACGTCGCCTCGATCGCGCCGGCGCCGACCGACTGAACGGCCGGGGTCGCGCTCTCAGGCTGCGCACCTACGCTGGTGGGGTCGACCGGATCGACGGGTCGGCGCACCGACTCGGAGGAGTGATCCCTGATGACCACGCGGACCCGAAGCGCGATCCTGCTGCTCCTGCTCGGCCTCGTGGGGCTCGGCGCCGCCCCAGCCTCGGCCTCGACGGCGCAGGAGTCCTGTGACCCGGCCACCGACGTCGTCGTGACGATCGACGCGTCGGCGCTCGGTGGGGAGTACAGCTCGCTGTGCGTCAGCGACGCCGACGGCCGACCGGTGCTCGACGTGCTGGCGGCGACCGGCATCCCGGTCGAGACGGCGTCTGACGGTGCGCTGTGCCGCCTCGACGGCTTCCCCGCGCCGGACCAGGATCCCTGTGGCGCGAGCCCCTCCGGCGACGGACGCTGGACGCTCTTCGCGGCCGAGGTGGGCGGCAGCTGGGCCTACGCCCAGCAGGACCCGGCCGGGATCACGGCCGCTGCAGGGCAGTTCCTGACCGCGGTGTACGCGCCGAGCGCGGTGACTCCCACCGCGCCCGACCAGGTCACGAGCGCCGAGCTGTTCGCCTCGGCTGCGTTCGTCCCGTCCGAGGTCGCCAACGACGTCGTGCCCGCGAGCGACGAGGACGACACGGCGACGGGCAGCACGCCGGACGAGGACGAGGCCCCCACAGCATGGCTGATCCTCGGCCTGATGGTGGGCGTGCTGGTGCTCGTCGGCGGTACGGTCGTGGTGCTGCGTCGCCGCGCGCGGAACGCCTGACCGGGGCGGAGCGGGCGCGGCCTAGCCTGGGGGCATGACCGGACCCGTCACCGTCTCCATCACGCGGCACGTCGACCCCGACCACGAGCAGCAGATGCTCGCCTGGTTGCGGGCGGGCACGCAGCTCTCGGAGCGCTTCGACGGCTTCCTGGGGTCGGGCTGGGTGCGGCCTGCGGCGGGATCGACCGAGTGGCACATGCTGTACCGCTTCGACTCGCCGGACCACCTCGAGACGTGGAACGACTCCGAGCAGCGTCGCTGGTGGCTCGAGTCGGCCCAGGGGTTCGTGGAGGAGGCGCGGCACGAGCAGCGCACCGGCATCGAGGGCTGGTTCGACGAGCCCAGCAGCGTCGACGTCCGCGACCTGCGCCCGGCCCCGGTGCCGCCGCCGCGATGGAAGCAGATGTGCGCGATCTTCCTGGTGTTCTTCCCGCTCAGCGTCGCGGCCAACTGGGGCTCCAGCCACCTGTTCCCCGACCTCGTCCTGCCGCTGCGGGTGCTGGTGAGCGTGCTCGTGATGACGCCGGTCATGACCTACGTGGCCCTGCCGTTCATCACGCGCCTGCTCGCGCCGTGGCTCAACAAGCAGCCGGCCGCGTGAGGGGACTGCTGGTCGCGGGCACCACGTCCGACGCGGGCAAGACGGTCGTGACCACCGCGATCTGCCGTGCCTTCGCGCGGCGCGGGGTGAAGGTCGCGCCGTTCAAGAGCCAGAACATGTCGAACAACTCGATGGTGGTCCGGGCTGAGGTCGAAGGGGGTTCGGCCACCACCCACGGCGAGATCGGGCGCGCGCAGTGGATCCAGGCGGTCGCCGCGGGCGCGGTGCCGGAGGCGGCGATGAACCCCGTGCTGCTCAAGCCGGGGTCCGACCACACGAGCCACGTCGTCGTGATGGGGAAGCCGGCCGGCACGCTCGGCGCGCGGAGCTTCGTCGACGGCGGACGCGCGCACCTGGCGGAGGCGGCCTTCGCGGCGCTCGACGACCTCGCGTCCCGCTACGACGTGATCGTGGCGGAGGGGGCCGGCTCGCCGACCGAGATCAACCTGCGCGGGAACGACTACGTCAACATGGGGCTCGCCCGGCACGCGGGCCTGCCGACCGTGGTGGTCGGCGACATCGACCGGGGTGGGGTCTTCGCGGCGCTGTTCGGCACGGTGGCGCTGCTCGAGGCGGCCGACCAGGACCTGGTGGCCGGCTTCGTCATGAACAAGTTCCGGGGCGACGTCTCCCTGCTCGCGCCGGGCATCGACCGGCTCGCGGAGCTGTCGGGGCGCCCGACGCTCGGCGTGCTCCCGTGGCACCCGGACGTGTGGCTCGACTCCGAGGACGCCCTCGACCTCGAGGGCCGCCGCTCGGGCGACCGCGACGACGCGCTGCGGGTCGCGGTCGTGCGACTCCCGCGCATCAGCAACTTCACCGACGTCGACGCGCTCGGCATCGAGCCGGGGATCGACCTGGTCTTCGCCTCGCAGCCGCACCACCTCGACGGCGCCGACCTGGTGGTCCTGCCGGGCACGCGCGCGACGATCGGCGACCTCGCCTGGCTGCGGGAGCGGGGTCTGGCCGCCGCGGTGCTGCGCCACGCGGCGGCCGGGGGCGCGGTGCTCGGGATCTGCGGTGGCTTCCAAATGCTCGGTCGCGTCGTCGCCGACCCGGACGGCGTCGAGGGTCCGGCCGGCGCAGAGGTCGAGGGCCTCGGACTGCTCGACGTCCGCACCGACTTCGGCGCCGAGAAGGTGCTACGCCTGCCGACGGGCGAGGCGCTGGGGCAGTCGGCCTCCGGCTACGAGATCCACCACGGGCGCATCACCCGGGGTGACGGGGTGGAGGACTTCCTCGGGGGTGCTCGCTCCGGCGCCGTGTTCGGCACGATGTGGCACGGGAGCCTGGAGTCCGACGGGCTGCGGCGAGCGCTGCTCGCCGAGGTCGCCACGGCGGTGGGTCGCTCCGCGCCGGTCTCGGACGTCTCATTCGCGGCGAGGCGCGAGGCCCGGCTCGACCTCCTGGGCGACCTCGCGGAGGAGCACCTGGACGTCGACCGCCTGCTCGCCCTCGCCCTGACCGGAGCGCCGGCGGGACTGCGGCGACTCGCGCCCGGGGCGCCCGCGTGACGGTGCGTGGGAGGGTTGAGAGGTGCCTGACCTCCTGACGTCCCTCACCCACCCGGACGCCGGATGATGCGGGGGCCGCACGTCCTCCTGCTGGGGGGCACGGCCGAGGCGCGAGAGCTCGCCCAGCTGCTCCTTCGCGCGGGCATCGCGTTCGAGTCGTCGCTCGCGGGCCGGGTCGCGCGACCGCAGCTGCCCGTGGGCCAGGTGCGCATCGGTGGCTTCGGGGGGATCGACGGGCTGCGGGAGCACCTGCGTCAGCGGGGCGTCACGGCCGTGGTCGACGCGACGCACCCGTTCGCCGAGGGGATGACGCGGCACGCGGTCGCGGCCTGTGCGGCCGACGGGGTCCCGCTGCTGCGGCTCGCGCGGCCCGGATGGTCCGACGCGCCGGGCGCCGACACCTGGCACTGGGTCGACGACCACGCGGCCGCGGCCGCCGCGACGGCCGAGCTGGGGGAGCGTCCGTTCCTGACGGTCGGACGTCAGGCCCTCGACCGCTTCGTCGGGCCGCTCGCCTCGCACGCCGCGCTGGCGCGGGTCGTCGACCCGCCCGAGATCGCGCTGCCCGACCCCTGGACCCTGCTGCTGAGCCGCGGGCCGTACTTCCTCGAGGGCGAGCTGGCCCTGATCGACGAGCACCGCCTCGACGTCGTCGTCACCAAGGACTCCGGCGGTACGCACACGTGGCCCAAGATCGAGGCCGCCGCCGCCCGCGACATCCCCGTCGTGGTCGTCCGCCGCTCCGACCCCGCCCCGGGCGTCCCCACCGTCACCGATCCCTCCGCCGTCCTGGAGTGGCTCACCCCCTGACCCCTACCGAGATTTGCGCTCAGTTGTGCAGAACCGGCGAGTCCGTCACGCGCATCTCGGCGCAAATCTGGGTCAGGGGCGGCGGGTGGCGACCACGGCGGCGACCGCGAGAGCGCCCCGGCCGACGGCTCGGGCGAGGGTGACGGACCTCGGGATGTCCCTCGCGGCCGGCGGAGGTCCCGAGCCCATGCGGACGCGGTCGTCGACGACGCCCTCGTAGTGGTTGACCCCGCCCAGCTGCACGCCGAGCGCTCCCGCGAACGAGGCCTCCACGGCGCCCGCGTTCGGGCTCGGGTGGCCGGGTGCGTCGTCCCGCCAGGCGCGCAGGGCCTCGCGGGGACGACCGTCGACCACGGGGGCGCACGCCGCAGCCAGCAGCGCCGCGAGCCGGGCCGGCACCAGGTTCGCGAGGTCGTCGAGGCGCGCGGAGGCCCAGCCGAAGCGGAGGTAGCGCGCGGAGCGGTGGCCCACCATCGCGTCGAGCGTGTTGACCGCGCGATACCCGACCAGACCGGGCACCCCGGCCACCGCGCCCCACCAGAGCGGGGCCACGACCGCGTCGGAGGTGTTCTCGGCGACCGACTCGACGACGGCGCGCGCGAGCTGGTCGGCGTCGAGCTCGCTCGGGTCGCGGCCCACGAGGCTGCGCACCCGCAGGCGTGCGGCCGGGAGGTCACCCGCGAGCACGTGCTCCCCGACGGCCGAGGCCTCGCGGCCGAGCGACCGCCCGCCCACGACGGCCCACGTGGCGACGGCGATCGTCAGCGCGTGCTGCACCGGACGCCCTGCGGTGCGTCGCTCGGCCACCGCACCCGCCACCGCGACCGCCCCCACGGCCGCGGACGTGAAGGCGACCCCGCGACGCCGGTCGTCCGCGTAGAGACGCCCCTCGAGTGCACCGGCTGCCCGACCGAACCCCGCGACCGGGTGCCACCGCGCCGGATCGCCCAGCAGGCGGTCCGCGGCGACGCCGAGCACCAGCCCGACCGCGCGCGAGAGGCTCACGGGATGCTCGCCACGACCAGGCCGGCGGCCAGGGCGACCTCGATCGAGGCCCCGAAGCAGTCGCCCGTCACGCCGCCGTGTCGGCGCACGCACCGCTCGAGGACCGCCACCGCTCCCAGTGCGAGGGCCCCGGCGAGCACGAGCCCGCGCCACCAGGGCAGGTCGGACGAGAGCGCCAGACCAAGACACGTAACGACCACCAGGAGCCAGGTGGCGGCGGCCGCGAGGCGTGACACCGTCTGCGCGAAGCTGATCGCGAGTCCGGAGTCGCGGGCCGGGGGTACTCCGGCCACGCAGTCGAGCGTCAGCGCGCACCGCGACAGGCACACGAGCGCTCCGGCGACGAGCGGCCCGGTGTCGGTGCCCACGAGGGCCGCGATCGACGCGGCCTGCAGCCCGAGCACGACGACCATCGTCGCCGCGCCCGCCGGGCCGGCGGTGCCGCCCTTCATGACCTCGAGCGACCGCTCCCGGTCGTGCGACGCCGTGAGGCTGTCCGCGACGTCGGACAGCCCGTCGAGGTGCAGCCCCCGGCTGCCGAGCCCGAGCACACCGACCGCGAGCAGTCCGACCACGAGGGCCGGAGCGTCAATCAGGTCGCCCAGCCACACGACGAGCGCGACCGCGAGTCCGATCGGCACGACCGCGAGCGGCGCCATCAGCATCGCGAGCCCGGCCACGCGGCGGTCGACGCGGGCCGGAGCCGGCCACCGCACCACCGTGAGCGTGCCGGCCGACAGCAGCCACCCGTCGCGGACCGGGGAGGGCATCAGGGCAGGAGGTCGGCGAGCAGCGCCATGTCGGAGAGCAGGAGGCCGGCCGAGCGGATCAGCGGGACCGCCGCCACCGCGCCGCTGCCCTCGCCGAGCCGCATCCCGAGGTCGAGCACCGGCTCGAGCCCGAGGTGCTCGAGCGCGAGCGACTGACCGGGTTCGGTCGAGCGGTGGCCCGCCACGAACCAGGCGGCCGCACCGGGAGCAAGCCGCTCGGCCATCACGGCGGCCGCGAGGCTGATGACCCCGTCCAGCACGACCGGGACCCCGGCGTGGGCAGCGCGGGCGAGGTACGTGGCCGAGGCGGTGAGGTCGGCGCTCCCGAGGGCCTGCAGCGCCACGACGGGGTCGTCGGCGCGGTCGCCGACGCGGTCCAGGGCCTGCTGCACGACCGCGGTCTTGTGGGCGAGGCCGGCATCGTCGACGCCGGTGCCGCGACCCGTGACGGCGTCGGCGGGCAGCCCGAGCGAGGCGGCGATCAGCGCCGCGGCCGGCGTGGTGTTGCCGATGCCCATGTCGCCCGACACGAGCAGCTGCGTGCCGGCGGCGATCTCCTCGTCCGCGATCATCGCGCCGACGGCGAGCGCACGACGCGCCTCACCCACGGTGAGGGCGTCCTGGAGGTGGATCGGCGCGGAGCCGTTGCGGACCTTGTGCTGCTTCACGGCCGGGTCGACGTCGGCGAGGTCCTCCTCGACGCCGAGGTCGAGCACCCGGACGTTCACCCCGTGCTGGCGGGCCAGCACCGAGACGCCGGCGCTGCCGGCGAGGAACGTGCGGACCATCGCGCCGGTGATGGCCTTGGGGTAGGCCGAGACGCCGTGGTCGGCCACGCCGTGGTCGCCCGCGAGCACGACGGCGCGCACGCGCTCGATCGGCGCCGGAGGCACCGCGCCCTGGGTCGCCGCGACCCAGACCGCGAGGTCCCCGAGCCGACCGAGCGCGCCTGCAGGGGTCGCGAGCCCGCCGAGCCGCTCCCGGGCCGCCGCGACCAGCGCGGGGTCCGGGGCGGCGACGGGGGTGCCGGCCGGGGGCAGCGTCGGCGCGAGGGTCGGACCCTGAGGGCTCACAGGGCCGCGGCCGCCTCGCGACGAGCGACGTCGGCGGCCTCACGGGTCCAGGCGCGGTGCACCAGACCGGTCAGGACGACACCGAGCACGAGCCACAGCGAGGCCTGCGTCAGCAGCGAGCCGACCCGGAACTCGAACAGGGTGTTGGCCGGGAACGAGTCGGGCACCTCGTCGATGGGCGCCATGACGAGCGTGGCGATGCCGACCACGGCGAGGTAGACCGCCCCGGCGACGGCGGTCGCGGTCCACGCGGATCGGGAGGCGAGCACCTGGCGGGCGATGATGACGGCCGCCAGGACGGCGAGGACCGAGATCGCGAGGAAGCCGAAGTACAGCGCGGTGCGCTCGCCGATGGTGTCGCCACTGCCGACGGCCGGCGGGTTCGGCGGGTACTTGAGCCACGGCACCAGCACGACGGCCACGAAGCCGGCTCCGGCCACCAGTGCGGTCGTCGCGACCGGGGAGAGGCGGCCGAAGCGGCCGGCGGCGAAGGCGGCGGCGATGCCGACGAGGCCGCCGAGGATCACGCCGATGAGGCCGGTCGCCGTGGCGAGACCGGGGCCGGCCTGCTGGCCGCGCGTGATGCCGCCCTCCTCTTCGTCGCCGTGGGAGTGGGTGTGGCCCTCCTCCTCGCCCTCGGCGTGCGAGTGGGCCTCGGTCTCGGCGGGCGCTGCGGCGCTCTCCTCGAGCGCGATGGCGTCGTCGATGGCGGGCTCACCGACGCCGATGGCGACGACGAAGGCGATCAGGCCGCCGAGGAGGCCGGCGATCAGGCCGTTGATCAGAAAGCTGCGTGCGTTCATGGGGGTGCTGCTCCGTCCGGGAGTGGGCATGACGGCATGGCGTCACGCCACGGGTGCCGGTCCTGCCGGCAGTGGGGTGGGCAGCGGTCGCTCAGAGGACCGCCGGTGTCGCTGCGTCAGTGGCAGGGGAAGCCGAGCAAGTGGCGTCCGTCGTGGACCCACTCGTGCACGTCGCTGCCGGAGATCAGCGAGAAGGCACCCTGCTCCGCGCCCACGAAGTACGTGACGACGACGGCGAGCAGTGCGGCGAACAGCGCCCAGGGGGCGAGCTCACGGACGGGGATCGAGACCGGCGCGACGGTGGCGGGCGCGGTCGGGTTCAGCTGGCTCATCTGGTCTCCTTCGGGATGCGTGCGTCCCGTGGTGGGTGGAATGCCGAGGCCCGGGTCTGACTCCACCCGCCGGAGCGGGTGTCACAGTAGCGCGACTGTGCCGGACTTCCACCGGCTTCCGAGGTCTCGATCGATTCGCATCGTAGGGCATGACGGGGGCCTCGGGTCACGGGTGGGTCGAACGTCTCAGGGAACGACCTGGATCTCGCCGTTGTCGGGCAGCCGCGGGTTCGCGCCGGTGGCCCGGGCGACGGCGAGCGCGATGACGTCGCCGTGGCTCACGACGAGGTTCCGCGCCTCGCCGTCGAGGTCCGCGAGGGCGCCGGAGATGCGCCCGGCCACGAGGTCGAGGGGCTCGAGGTAGCCCTGCTCGAGGAGCCGCGGATCGAGGTGGGCCGGCAGGTCGAGGGCGCGGGCGACGATCATCGCGGTCTGACGGGCGCGCACCGCGGGGGACGAGACGACGTGCTCGATGCCGAGCTCCTGGGCGTGCAGCGCGGCCGCCTGCGCCTGCTCGACCCCGAGCCGGGTCAGGGGCGGGTAGGGGGTGTGGCCCTGGAAGCGGCCGGCGGCGTTCCAGGTCGACTGGCCGTGTCGCAGCCAGGCGATCACGCGAGCACCACGTCGTCGGACGGTGCCCCGATCGCGGCGACCTGGCCGATCACGACGACGGCCGGGGCGCCGATGCCGGCGTCGCGGGCGAGCCCGTCGATCGTGACGACGGTGCCGCGCACGACGTGCTGGCTCGGCCGCGCGGCGTCGGCGACGACCGCCGCCGGCGTCGAGGGATCGAGGCCACCCTCGACGAGGGCGTCGGCGATCGCGGGCAGCGTGCGCACCCCCATCAGCACCACGATCGTCGTGCCGGAGCGGGCCAGCGCCTCCCAGTCGACCGTGGAGTCGGGATGGCCCGGAGGCAGGTGCCCGGTCACGACCGTGAAGCCCTGGCTCGTGCCGCGGTGCGTCACGGGGATCCCCGCGAGCTCGGGCGCGGCGATCGCCGACGTCACGCCCGGGACCACGGTGACGGGGACGCCGGCCGCCCGACAGGCGTCGACCTCCTCGCTGCCGCGACCGAAGACGAACCCGTCGCCACCCTTGAGCCGGACGACGTTGCGGCCCGCCTGCGCGTGCTCGACGAGGAGGCGGTTGATCTCCTCCTGCGGCGTGGTGCGACCGTGCGGGATCTTGGCGACGTCGACGACCTCGACGTGCGGCGGCAGCGAGTCGAGGACGGCCAGCGGAGCGAGGCGGTCGGTCACGACGACGTCGGCCGCGAGGATCGCGGCGTGGCCCGCGACGGTCAGGAGGCCGGGGTCGGCCGGCCCGCCGCCGACGAGGGTGACGCGTCCACCCGCGGGCGACGCCGGCCGCTCGGCCGCGTCCCGCAGCTCGTTGACGACGACCTCGGCTGCACGGACGTCCGCGAGGGTGGCCTCGCGCGGCTCCCACGTGATCAGTCCGCGCTCGTGCCAGTCCTGGATCGTGGCGCACACCGTCGGGGTGACGACCGTGACCGTCGCCCGGGCGGTGAGCAGCACCTCGACGCGCGCCGCGGTGCGGGCGTCGCCGGAGGTCACGAGCACCCGGGTCCCTGGCGGCACGGCGAACCCGGTCACCGCAGGATCCCGCGCCAGGCCGAGAGCAGCGTGCGGGTCGTCGAGGGCCGGCGCACGGCGATGCGGACCCAGGTGTCGTCGAGGCCGGGGAACGTGTCGGCCCGGCGGAGGGCGAAGCCGGCGGCCCGCAGCCGCGCGTGGGTGCCGGCGCCGGGGCGGGCGAGCACGAACGACGCCGCGGGCGGGCTGACGACGGGGACGCCGAGCTCGCGCAGCCCGTCGACCAGGATCGCCCGCTGCGTCGTCACGAGGCGCGCTCGCCGCTCGGCCTCCGCGACCGCCTCGTCGCCGGCAGTCGCCGCGATGACGGCGAGCGCCGCGGTGGAGACGGACCACGGCGGCTGCTGTCGTCGCAGGTCGGCCACGATCTCGGAGTCGCCCACGACGTAGCCGGCACGCACGCCGGGCAGGCCCCACAGCTTCGTGAGGCTGCGGAGCACCACCAGGCCCGGCATCGGGACCGACGTCAGGCTCGCACGCTCGCCGGGCACGGCGTCCATGAACGCCTCGTCGACCACGACGACGCGGCCGGGGCGCAGCAGGCGTCGCAGGTCGGAGGCCGGGTGCAGGACCGAGGTGGGGTTCGTCGGGTTGCCCACGACCACGAGGTCGGCGGCCTCGGGCACGGCGTCGGGGTCGAGGCGGAATCCGTCCTCGGCGCGCGTCAGCACCCGGTGCACCGCGTGACCCGCGGCGGCGAGGGCGACGTCGGGCTCGGTGAACTGGGGGTGCACCACGACCGGGTGGCGCCAGGCGCGGGCGCGCGCGACGAGGGTGAACGCCTCGGCGGCACCGGAGGTGGCCAGCACCTCGGCAGGCGCGCGACCGTGCCGGCGGGCGACGGCCTTCTCCGCGACCGTGGGGTCGGGGTAGGCGCCGATGTGGGCCATCGACTCCGCGAGGGCGGCGGACAGGAACGCGGGGAGCGGCTCGTCGGTGACGTTGACCGCCAGGTCCACGAGGCCCTCGTCGAGCTCGGCGTCGCCGTGCCAGCCGAGGTCGGGCTTCCGGTCGGTCCGTGCCGCGACCGGTGCCTGCGGTGCGGTGGTGCCGGTCGGCGCGTGCGGGACGGGTGTGGTGAGCGGCGCGCTGGAGGCGGCGGCCTCGGCGAGGCGCTGGGCGAGGACGGGCGCACCCGCCCAGTGGGTGTGGAGGTACGACGCGTGCAGCGCGGGTCCGGCGAAGCCGATCGACTCGCCGCGGTCGATCCATGCCGGGACCGTGCCGTGCACCGGCGTCACGTGCGTGCGGTGGAACTCGTGGGCCGTCACGCGCTCGCCCGCGCGGGTCAGGAGCGTGTCCTCGCCCGCGATCCCGGTGCGGTACGCGAGCGTCAGGCGCGGCGTCATGGCGGCGTGGGCGTCGAGCGCGCCGATCATCGGCACGTCGTCGACGCTCTGGCAGAGGTAGAGCAGGCCGGCGCACTCGGCGACGGTGGGGATGCCGTCGGCCACCGCCTGTCGCAGCTGCTCGCGCAGCGCGGTGTTGCCGGTCAGGCCCGCCGCGTGGACCTCGGGGAACCCACCGCCGAGGTAGAGCGCGCGCGTTCCCGCCGGGAGCTCGGTGTCGGTCAGGGGGTCGAAGACCTCGACGCGGCAGCCCGCGGCCTGGAGCAGCTCGGTCGTCTCGGCGTACGTGAACGTGAACGCGCGTCCGCCCGCGACGGCGACCACCGGTGCGCCCTCGACCGGTGTCACGTGGTCGGCCGGGTCCCATGGCCCCGCGCCCGACTCGGCCTCGAGCGCCGGAGCCGAGCGGGCGATCTCGACGACGGCCTCGAGGTCGATGCGCTCGGCGACCTGGGTGGCGAGACGGTCCAGCGCCTGCGCTGCCTCGTCACGCTCCTGCGCCGGCACGAGGCCGAGGTGGCGGGACGGGGCGACGATGCCGTCGTCACGTGACAGCACGCCGAGCACGGGCAGTCCGAGCGGCTCGATCGAGCGACGCACCTCGTCGGCGTGCCGCTGCGAGCCGGCCTTGTTGAGGATCACGCCCGCGATGCGCACCGCCGGGTCGAAGCTCGCCAGGCCGTGCACCATCGCGCCGATCGTGCGCGAGGCGGACGAGATGTCGACGACGAGAACGACGGGCGAGCGGGTCGCGGCCGCGACGTGGGCGGTCGACGCGAAGCCCTCGCCGCCGATCTGTCCGTCGTACAAGCCCATGACGCCCTCGATCACGGCGAGGTTCGCTCCGCGCGCACCGTGGAGCAGCAGGGGCGCGAGTCGGTGCTCGCCCACGAGGTGCGGGTCGAGGTTGCGGCCGGGACGTCCGGTCGCGAGCGAGTGGTAGCCGGGGTCGATGTAGTCGGGTCCGACCTTGTGGCCGCTGACGACGTGCCCCGAGGCCGCGAGGGCGGCCATCAGCCCCGTCGCGACCGTCGTCTTCCCGTGTCCCGACGCAGGAGCCGCCACGACAAATCGGGGGAGGCTCGCGCCTACCATTCGATGCCTCGCTGGCCCTTTTGGCCGCGGTCGAAGGGATGCTTCTCGTGCTGCATCTCGGTGACCAGGTCGGCGATCTCGCGGAGGGCGGGGTGCGCGCGGCGGCCGGTGATCATGACGTGCTGGCGGCCGGGCCGGTCGCGGAGGGTCCGGATCACGTCGTCGACCTCGACCCAGCCGCGCTCCATCACGTACGTGAACTCGTCGAGCACGTACAGCTGGTGGCGCTCCTCGGCGATGCGGCGCTTGACCTCGGCCCAGCCCTCGGCGGCCTCCAGCTCGTGGTCGGTCTCGGTGCCCTGCTTGCGCGACCACGACCAGCCGGAGCCCATCTTGTGCCACTCGACGGGGCCGCCCTCACCGGTCTGCGTGTGCAGCTCACCGAGGCGCTCGAGCACCGTCTGCTCGCCGATGCGCCACTTGGCCGACTTCACGAACTGGAAGACGCCGATGTCCCAGCCCTGGTTCCAGCCGCGGAGCGCCAGGCCGAAGGCGGACGTGGACTTGCCCTTGCCGTCGCCGGTGTTGACCATCAGCAGCGGCTGGTTGCGGCGCTGCTTGGTCGTGAGCCCGTCGTCGGGGACGGTGAGCGGCTCGCCCTGCGGCATCAGGCCACCTCCCGCACGACGGTCGTGAGCGCGTCGGCCGTGACGTCACCGAGGGGCAGGTAGGTCGCGTCCATGACCTCGGCAAGGCGGCGCGCGAGACCCAGGCTCATGCGGCCGGTCTCGCAGTCGACGACGACGGTCTCGACGTGGCCGAGCAGGGCGGCGGCGCGCTGCGAGCGGGCGACGGCGTCGGAGCCGTGGGTCGCGCGGCCGTCGGTGACGAGCACGAGCAGGGGGCGTCGCCGTGGGTCGCGGACGCGCTCGATGCGCAGGGTCTCCACGACCTGCAGGAGTCCCTCCGCGAGGGGGGTGCGGCCGCCGGCCGGCAGGTCGTCGAGGCGGCGCGCGGCGATGTCGATCGAGCCGGTCGGGGGCAGCGCGAGCTCGGCGGAGTCGCCGCGGAACGTCACGAGGCCGACCTTGTCGCGGCGCTGGTAGGCGTCGAGCAGGAGCGAGAGGATCGCGGTCTTGACCTGCTCCATGCGCTTGCGGGCGGCCATCGAGCCGGACGCGTCGACGCAGAACAGCACGAGGTTGGACTCGCGTCCTTCCGTGATCGCGACCCGGAGGTCGGTCGGCTCGAGCAGCACCCGTCCGGCGGGGGTGCCGGGCTGTGGGCGGCGGAGTGCTTGGTGCGGTGCGGCGGCCCAGAGGGTCTGCGGGAGGTCGAGGCGACCGCCGGAGCCCTCGGGGCGCCGGGCGCCGACCCGGCGACCGTTGGAGGTCAGCGCGCGCGACCGACGTCCGGCCTCGCCCGTGCCGAGGCCGTCGACGGTGAAGAGGCGGGCGCGCGACGGCTCGCCCGCCTGTGCCGTCGTGGTGGTGCCGCTGCCCTGGCCCTGCTGCTCGCCGGAGTCGCCGGCGGGAGGAGTCGGACCGGGCTCGCTCGGGCCGCCGTCGTCGGCTGCGTCGCCGTGGCCGCCGTCGTCCGAGCCGTCAGGGCCGGAGGGGGGCGTGCCGCCGCCGGGTCCGTCGTCGTGGGGACCCTCGTCGTCCGGTCCGTCGGTCGGCGGCTCGTCGTCGCCGAGCAGGTCGTCGAGCTGCTGCTGGTCGATGCCCGGGGCGTCGAACGGGTTGCGCCGCCGGCGGTGCGGCAGCGCCAGCCGGGCGGCGACGCGGATGTCCTCGGTGGTGACGTGGGTGCGGCCCTGCCAGGCGGCGTGCGCCACGGCGGCGCGAGCCGTGACGATGTCGGCCCGCATGCCGTCGACGTCGAAGGCCGCGCAGATCTCGGCGATGCGCACGAGGTCGTCATCGGTCAGCAGCACCTGCTCGAGCAGGTCCTGGGCGGCCGAGAGGCGCTCGGTCAGCGCGGTCTCCTCGGCGGCGAAGCGCTGGGCGAAGGTCTCGGGCGCGGAGTCGAAGGCGAGCCGTCGCCGGGTCACCTCGGCGCGCAGCTGCGGATCGCGCGGTGCCGCGACGTCGACCGTCAGACCGAATCGGTCCAGCAGCTGGGGCCGGAGCTCGCCTTCCTCAGGGTTCATCGTGCCGATGAGCACGAAGCGCGCCGCGTGCTCGACCGAGACGCCGTCGCGCTCCACCGTGCTGCGACCCATGGCTGCGGCGTCGAGCAGCAGGTCGACGAGGTGGTCGTGCAGCAGGTTGACCTCGTCGACGTAGAGGATGCCGCGGTGGGCCTTGGCCAGCAGGCCGGGCTCGTACTCGGTGACGCCCTCGCTGAGCGCCTTCTGCAGGTGCAGCGATCCGAGCACGCGGTCCTCGGAGGCGCCGACGGGGAGCTCGACCAGCCGCACGGGCCGGGTCTCGACCTCGGGCTCGGGGCCGAAGGGGCCGTCGGGCGAGAGCGGGTTCGCGTCGCGCGGGTCGGACGAGAAGCGGTCGCCGGCGACGACGTCGATGGGCGGCAGGACGGCGGCCAGCGCCCGCACCATGGTCGACTTCGCGGTGCCCTTCTCGCCGCGCACGAGCACCCCGCCGATCGACGGCGAGATCGTCGCGAGGACGAGGGCGAGGGCCATGTCGTCGGAACCGACGACGGCCGTGAAGGGGTACTGACGTGGCATTAAGGGCTCCCGCTCCGCGCGCCGTGGGTGGTTCACCGTGGCGGCCCGAGGCCGGTCTCCGGACTTCCCGGATCCAGGTCCGGGTCACCGTAGCGGGCCCTGTGCCGGACTTTCACCGGCTTCCCGATTCTCCCCGCACGCGGGGCACCTCGGGCCGTTCTGTTCGGCCTCAGGCTAGCGCGTGGTGTCGGCACCGTTAGCCTCGCGCCCATGGCTGAGACCCCGGTGGGCGGTGGAGTGCACGACGCGGTGCACGTCGTCGGCGTCGGTGCCGACGGCTGGGCCGGGCTGCCCGAGCGGCTGCGCGCGCTGGTCTCGGCGGCGGAGGTCGTCGTCGGCGGCGAGCGGCACCTCGCGATGCTGCCGGGGGACGTGGGGGCCGAGCGTCTCGCCTGGCCGTCGCCCCTGCGAGCGGCGCTGCCGGGCCTCGTCGACGCGTGGGTGGGTCGTCGGGTCGTCGTGCTCGCGTCGGGCGATCCGTACGTCGCGGGCATCGGCACGACCCTGCAGGACTTCCTTCCTGCGGAACGGCTCGTGGTGCACCCGGCGGTCTCGTCGGTGGCGCTCGCGCGCGCTCGGATGGGGTGGGCGGCCGAGACCGTCACGGTGCTGCGTCACGCGGGCGAGCTGCCGCGCCACGTCACGCCCGGGAACCGCATCCTCCTGCTGAGCATGGACGACTCGGCGCCGCTCGTGGCGCGGGACCTGCTGCCCGTGGAGAGCCTCGTGACGGCGTTGATCGAGCTCGGGGGACCGGACGAGCGGCGGATCTCGGCCACGGCCGGGGAGTGGCGCGAGCCGCTGCCGGAGCTCCACGTGCTGGCCATCGAGGTGCGCGGCGAGCGCGGGCACGGCTGGACCGCCGGCGTCGACGAGGACGAGTTCGCGCACGACGGACAGATCAGCAAGCGCGACGTGCGCGCCTCGGCGCTGGCCAGGCTGGCGCCGGCCCCTGGGGAGCTGCTCTGGGACGTCGGCGCGGGATCGGGTGCGGTCGGGATCGAGTGGATGCGGGCCCACCCGCGGTGCCGGACGATCGCGGTGGAGGCGGACCCGGAGCGGGTCGTGCGGATCGTCGACAACTCCACGATGTTCGGCGTGCCCGCACTGCGGGTCGTCGAGGGACGCGCGCCCGGCGCGCTCGCCGACCTTCCCGCTCCCGACGCGGTGTTCGTCGGCGGAGGAGCGACGCGTGAGGGCGTCCTCGAGACCGTCTGGGAGCGGCTGCGGCCCAGGGGCCGGCTCGTGGTGCACGCCGTGACGCTCGAGACCGAGCGCGTGCTGCTCGACTGGGCCGGACGCGTGGGCGGCGAGCTCACGCGGATCTCGGTCGAGACGGCCCGCCCGATCGGCACGTTCACGGGCTGGGAGCCCGCTCGGGCCGTCGTGCAGTGGGCCGTGACGAAGGGGGAGCTGTCGTGACCGTGCACTTCGTGGGAGCCGGGCCCGGTGCCGCCGACCTGATCACGCTGCGTGCCGCGGCGATGCTGGCCGCGGCCGACGTCGTGGTCTACGCCGGCACGTACCTCGACGACGAGGTGCTCTCGCACTGTCGCGACGACGTTCGCCTCGTCGACGCCCAGGACCTCGACCTCGACCGCATCACGGCCGAGCTCGTGGGCGCGCACGAGGCCGGGCTGGACGTCGTGCGGCTGTGCTCGGGCGACCCGTCGTTGTACTCCGCGGTGCACGAGCAGGGGCGCCGCCTCGACGCGCACGGCGTGCCGTGGGACGTCACGCCGGGCGTGCCCGCCTACGCCGCGGCGGCGGCGACCGTGGCGGCCGAGCTGACCGTGCCGGAGCTCGTGCAGTCGGTCGTGCTCACACGCACGCAGGCCAGGTCCACCGCGATGCCGGAGGGCGAGTCACTCGCGGCGTTCGCGGCCACCGGCGCGACGCTGTGCCTGCACCTGGCCATCACCCGCACCCGCGTGCTCGCGGCGGAGCTCGCGGAGCACCACGGCGCCGACTGCCCGGTCGTGGTCGTGGCGAACGCCTCCCGCCCCGACCAGCTCGTGCTGCGCGGCACCCTGGCCGACATCGCCGACCAGGTCGAGGCCGCCGGTCTCCGCCAGGCCGCCGTGATCCTCGTCGGCCGCGCCCTCGCCGAGGACGTCCGCGCGGGCGAGTCCTACCTCTACGCCCCGACCCGCGACCGCTCCCTCAAACGCCCCTGACCCGCCCCATTGCCCCTCGCGAGAGACTTTGTTACCCCTCGCGAGTGAGCTTGTCTGTGCACAGGAGAGGGTTCGTCACTCCTGTGCACCAACAACGTCGCTCGTGACCACCAACAAGGTCTCTCGTCGGGGGTAACAAGGTCTCTCGCGAGCGGTCATTCAGAGGACGAAGCGCGGGGTCCAGACGCGGCCGGTGGGGGTGACGCGGGTGGACGAGGCGCCGACGATCAGCAGGCACTTCATGTCGATCGACTCCGGGTCGAGCTCGGCGAGCGTCGTGACGGCCAGCGACTCCTCGGCCCGTCCGACGTCACGACCGACCACGACGACGGTCTCGGGGGAGCGGTGCTCCAGCAGGATCCGACGCAGGTCGGCGACCTGCGTCGTGCGGCTGCGGGACCGCGGGTTGTAGACCGCCAGCACCAGGTCGGCCTCGGCGATCGCCCGGAGGCGCTTCTCGACGACCTCCCACGGCTTGAGGCGGTCCGACAGGCTCACGACCGCGAAGTCGGCGCCGACCGGCGCCCCGGCGCGCGCCGCGACCGCCTGCACGGCGGAGACCCCGGGCAGCACCCGGACGGGCACCCCGGCGTACTCGGACGCCTCGGCCGCCTCGAAGACCGCGGACGCCATCCCGAACACGCCCGCGTCGCCGCCGGAGACGACCGCGACCTTCTCGCCCGCGAGCGCGAGGTCGAGCGCGTGCCGGGCCCGGTCGACCTCCACGGTGTTGCCGGAGGAGTGCCGCTGGAGGCCCGCGCGCTGCGGCACCCGGTCGACGTACGGGGCGTAGCCGATCACGTGATCGACCCCGGCGAGCGCCTCGGTGGCCTCGGGGGTCAGCCAGCCGTCGGGACCGGGGCCGAGCCCGACGACGAGGAGGTCTTGGGGCTGGGGTGCACCCTTCGAGGCTCCTCCTTCGTCGTCGCGCCTCAGGGCGCGAGAAGCGGGCTTGGTGTCGCCGGGGACGACGATCAGCGAGAAGTACGGCACCGTCGCCGGATCGACGTCGGCCACCGGCAGGGTGCGCTGCTCGGCCATCGACGCGCGCTCGACGTACAGCGCGCCCTCGAGGCGTCCGGCCTGCTCGAGCGCGTCGCGCACGCCGGGGAAGCGACGGCCGAGCTTCATGATGATCGCGCCGTCGGTGTCGGCCAGGCGTCGCGCGAGCTCGGGCACCGGCAGCGTGCCGGGCAGCACCGTCAGGACGTCGGTGTGACGCACGAGCGGAGCGCCGGCCGCAGCCGTGGCCGCCGCGAACGCGGGCACGCCGGGCACGACGGCGGTGTCGAACCGCTCGGCGAGCCGGTCGTGCAGGTACATCGCCGAGCCGTAGAACAACGGGTCGCCCTCGGCCAGCAGCACGACGTGGCGCCCCGCCGTCAGGTGCGCCTCGACGCGGTGCTCGCAGTCGTCGTAGAAGTCGGTCATCGCGCCGTCGTAGCCGCCGGGGTGGTCGGTGACCCCGGTGGTCACGGGGTACTGCAGCACCTCCTCGACCGCGCCCGCCGGCACCAGCTCGGCCACGATCCGGCGCGCGTTCGAGGACTTGCCGACGCCCCGGTGGTACGCCACGACGTCGGCGGCGCCGATCAGGCGCGCGGCCTTGAGGGTCACGAGCTCCGGGTCGCCGGGGCCGACCCCGACGATCCGGAAGGTGCTCACTCGCGCTCCTGGGCGAGGGCGTTGACGGCCGAGGCGGCCATGGCCGACCCGCCTCGGCGCCCGTGCACGGTCACGAACGGCACGTCGATCCCGGTCTCCGCGGCGAAGCCCGCGAGCGCCTCCTTCGACTCGGCGGCACCGATGAAGCCCACGGGCACGCCGACGATGGCGGCCGGACGCGGTGCCCCGTCGGCCAGCAGCTCGAGCAGGTGGAACAGGGCCGTGGGCGCGTTGCCGATCGCCACGACCGCGCCCCCCATGCGGTCGCCCCACAGCGAGACGGCCGCGGCGGAGCGCGTCGTGCCCCACGCCCGCGCGAGATCGGGGACGGCCGGGTCGCGCAGCAGGCACACGACGTCGTTATGCGCGGGCAGCCGGGCGCGCGTGACGCCCGACGCCACCATGTGCGCGTCGGTCAGGATCGGCGCCCCGGCCTCCAGCGCACCCCGCGCGGCGGCGACCAGGCCCGGGTGGATCACGAGGTCCTGGGTCAGGTCGGTCTGGCCCGTGCCGTGGATCATCCGCACCGCGACCTTCTCGGCGTCCAGCGGGATGCCCGAGAGGTCGGCCTCGTCGCGGATCGTCGCGAACGAGTCGACGTAGATCGCCGGGCCGCTGCCCTCGTAGGCGTAGCGGCGGGTCGGGGGCGCCAGGGACGCGTCGGGTGTCATCGGTTCTCCAGGTCGGGCAGCAGCAGGCTTCGCCAGGGGGTCACGACGACCTCACGGTGCGCGCGGGCGAGCACCTGCGCGGCGAGGTCGGGGGTCAGGCGGCCGTCGGGCACGGCGACGTGCTCGGCGGCCCGGCCGTCGTCCTGCGCGAGGATGCCATGCCGCAGGGGGAGGGCCGTGACGTGCGTCCGCAGGTCACGCGCGTGGGCGGTGCCCAGCACGGCGGCTCCACGGTCGGCCAGCTCGTCGACGTGCCAGGCGGACCCGCCCCGGTTCGCCGCGAGGAAGCGGTGGGCGAGCCGGACGAGCGCCTCGGGCAGGTCCGCCAGCGGCACGACCTCGCCCCACCCGTCGCTGCCGACGCGCAGCTGTGCCTCGTCGGCCGAGACCGCCATCGCGCCGAGGTCGAGCGTGCGGTCCACGAGGTCGCCGCGACCGTCGTCGAGCACGACGAGGAACCGCGCGGAGAGGGCCGCGAGCTCGGGGTCGTCGCACACCAGCCGGTCGTACTGCTCCGCAGCAGGGCGGAGGTCGGCCCGACCGCCGGCGCGACCCGACAGGGGCGAGACCATCACGTTGCGCACGAGCTCGTGCGACCGGCTCGGCAGCAGCCCGGTCGCGGCGACGGCGTCGACGAAGGCGTCCTCGACGCAGCCGTCGGCGTGGGCGATCGATCGCAGCTGCACGTTGGCACGCTTGGTCAGGTGCAGGTCGCCGTCGGCGTGCGCGGCCGATACCTCGACGAGCCGCTCGAGGGCCTCGATCGGCAGGCGACCGCCGATCAGCCGCAGACGCACCAGCGCGCCGTCGTCGGCGATCCACGGCCGCAGCACCCCGGGGCAGCGGTCGGCGCGGTCGCGGCCGGAGTCGTGCGAGGTCACGGGGTCATTCTCCCCGCCGGCTCCGCCGCGGACGAGGGCAGCGCCCGCAGGTACCGCACGTGCAGGCCGCCGGCGGTGTCCTCCACGACGGCCTCGACCCCGTAGACCTCGGCGATCAGCGACGGCGTCAGCACCTCGGCCGGCACGCCGGCGGCGTGCACGCGGCCCGCGGCGAGCACGACGAGCCGGTCGCAGTACGTCGCGGCGTGGTTGAGGTCGTGCAGGGCCATGAGGGTCGTCGTCGGCGTCGCCCGCACGAGTTCCAGCAGCTCGAGCTGGTGGCGCACGTCGAGGTGGTTGGTCGGCTCGTCCAGCAGCAGCTCGGTGGGCTCCTGCGCGAGCGCCCGCGCGATCTGCACGCGCTGCCGCTCGCCGCCCGAGAGCGTCATGTAGCTGCGGTCGAGCAGGTGACCGGTCCGCATCGTCGTGGCCGCGCTGGCGATCATCGCCCGGTCGTTCGCGCTCTCGGGCGACCACGGAGCGCGATGGGGCAGCCGCCCGAGCCCGATCACGTCACGCACCGTGGGGTCGGCGTCGGTCGTCGACTCCTGCTCCACGAACGCCAGGCGGCGGGCGATGTCGCGGCGACTCAGGCTGCTGATCGGGTCGCCGCCCAGCCGGACCACGCCCGACGACGTCGGCCGCAGCCCCGCGAGCAGGCGCAGCAGCGACGACTTCCCGGAACCGTTCGGTCCCAGCAGTCCGACGGTGCTGCCCGGGACGACGTCCAGCGTCACGCCGTCCACGATGACGGTCCCTCGCGTCGACCACGACGCCTCGCGGGAGTCGATGCTCATGCCGCGTCCCCTCTCACGACTGCCTCCGCCGCTGGCGGAGCAGGATCAGCACGAACGCCGGCACGCCCACGAGTGCGGTGGCGACGCCGACGGGCAGCTCCTGCGGGGCGATGACGACGCGCGAGCCGATCTCGACCCACACGAGGAAGATCGCACCGAGCACCGTGGCCGTCGGCACGAGCAGGCGGTGCCGGACGCCCACGATCGCGCGGGCGGCGTGGGGCAGCACGAGGCCGACGAACCCGATCGCCCCGGACGTCGAGACGATCACGGCGGTCATCAGCGCCGTCATGATCAGCAGCATCAAGCGGACCTTCGCGACCGAGACGCCCAGCGAGGCCGCCGCGTCCTGGCCGAAGGTGAAGGCGTCGAGCGTGCCGGCCGTGGCCCAGCAGACCGCGACGCCCAGGAGCACGACCGAGCCGCACACCACGACGTCGGACCACGAGGCCGTGCTCAGCGACCCGAGCAGCCAGAACAGCACACCGCGCGTCTGCTCGGCATCGGCGGCGGTGTAGACGATGAACGACGTCAGGGCCGAGAACAGCTGGGTGGCGGCGACGCCCGCGAGGATCATCCGGTCGGTCGTGCCACCCGTGACGAAGCCCAGCAGCAGCACCAGCCCGAACGCCAGCATCGACCCGAGGAACGCGCCGGTCGCCAGGCCGATCGCGCCCGCGCCCAGCCCGGTGACGACCACCAGCACGGCACCCGTCGAGGCGCCGGAGGAGACGCCCAGCACGAACGGGTCGGCCAGCGGGTTGCGGAGCAGCGACTGCAGCACGACCCCGCACAGGGCCAGGCCTGCGCCGCACACCGCGGCGAGCACGGCGCGCGGGAGCCGGAGGTCCCAGATGATCCCCTCGCGCACGCCGGACAGGCCCGAGTCTGGCCCGCCGATCCGCTCCAGGAACACCGCGAAGGCGTCGCTCGGACCGAGGTCCGACGGCCCGATCGTGGTGCCGACCGCGATCGACACGGCCAGCACCACGAGGGCGACCGGCAGCAGCGCGGCGGTGCCGAGCGTGCCCAGCCGGGTCATCCTCAGCTCGCGAGCCCGAGGTCGCGCAGCCCCTGCGCGACCTTCTCGACCGCGTCGACCGTGCGGATCGACGGGTTGAGCTCGGCGCCCGCCAGGTAGATGTAGCGCTTCTCCTTGACCGCGGTCATCTGGCTGGTGACCGGGTTGGACTCCAGGAAGGCGATCTTGGCCGCCGCGGTCTCGGCGGTCTGGCTCTTTCGGGTCAGGTCACCGATCACCAGCACGTCGGGGTCCTCGGCGGCGACGACCTCCCAGTTGATCTGCGGCCACTCGTCGTCCTGCTCGACGAACGTGTTCTCGAGGCCGAGCGCGCGCGAGACGATGCCGGGGCCGCCACAGCAACCGGCCATGTAGGGCGACTCGCTGTTCGCGAACCAGTACATGACCGAGACGCCCTCACCGATCTTCGCGGCGCTGGCCGCCGCCATGCGCGCCTCGAGATCGGCGACGAGCCGCTCGCCCTCGTCGACCGTGTCGGTCAGCTCGGCGAGCTGCCGGATCTCGGTGTAGATGTCGTCCATCTCGAGCGTGCCCTCGCGGGCCCCGTCGGTGTTGCCCTCCTCGAGCTTGCCGCACTCGGCGGCCGACAGGTACGCGGGCAGCTCGTAGTCGTCCCAGAGCTGACCGGCCGTCGCGACGCCGCCCTCACCGAGGGTCCCCGTGAACGACGACGTCACGAGGTCGGGCTCGGTGTCGAGCACGACCTCGAGCGACGGCGCCTGGTCCGCGAGCCGTTCGACCTCGGCGTTCTCGTCCTCGAGGGTCGGCAGGATCGGGTCGGTCCAGCCGGCGGCGCCGACCACGCGGTCCGCGAGGCCGAGCGACAGCAGGATCTCGGTGGTGCCCTGGTTGAGCGAGACGATCCGCTCGGGGCGGTCGGCCTGCGTCACGTCGCCGTGACAGGTCTCGACGGTGACGGGGTAGCCCTCGGCGACGGGGCCGGATTCGCCGTCGTCGGACGAGGCGCAGGCCGAGAGCACCAGGGCGGCGGACAGGAGGCAGACAGGCAGACGGGGACGCATGGCGTTCCTTCACATCGAGGGTCCGTAGCGCGAGACCCGGGGACGCGCCGCGACGATCGCCGCGACGAGCCAGGCAGGTACTCGGACTCGGGTGCTGGACCCTCACCGCTGCGCGTCAGTCCCGGACTCTCACCGGGTTCCCCCACGCTGGCGATCGCAACCTACCCGACGGGGTGGGGCGTTAGGTTCTGCGGCATGGGTGCGACGACGCTGGGCGACCTCGGGCCGTTCTTCGTGGTGGAGACGTCGGTCGCCGATCCGGCCCTGCGCCCGTTGGCCGACCTGCTCGAGGGCGACGGGCTGGCCGAGCGCGTCGCCTGGACCGGTGAGGCCCTGTCGTCGCGGGCCGGCGTCGTCCGCCGCTCGGAGCCCGGCACCCCCGCCCGGGTCGAGGTGGAGGAGCGCGTCGCGGCGTCGACCGCCTCGCTCGGGGTCTTCGCGCGCCTCCTCTCGCCCGTGATCGGGGCCGCGCTGCTCGGCGTCGACGCCCCGGGGGTGGACGGTCTGCACTGGCAGCCCGTCGACGGCGGGCCGCTCCGCCTGGCCGCTGACGCCTGGGTGCGGCCCGACGTCGGAGCCGTGCTCGGCCAGGCGGTCGCGCCGCTCGTGCGGCGTCTCGACGACGAGCACGGCGTGTCCACGAAGATCGGCTGGGGCAACGCCGTCTCGGCCGTCCACGGCGCCGCGAGGATGGCCGCGCAGGCGGATCCGGACCTCTCGCGCGAGGCCGGACGGCTGCTGCGGGAGCTGCTGGAGCACCCGCTGCTGACCGGCACGGCCGACGTCGGACCACCCTTCGTGCGGCGGTCGTGCTGCCTCTACTACCGCATCCCCGGCGGCGGGTACTGCGGCGACTGTGTGCTCGCTCACAGCGGCTGAGGCCCGTCGGCTGGTGCTGCTACGGTGCGATCGCCAGCGCAAGGGAACCCGGTGAGAGTCCGGGACTGACGCGCAGCGGTAAGGGTGACGAGCGGGACACCGCGTCGCAAGACGCGGAGCCACTGGGCCTCCTTCGGGAGTCCTGGGAAGGCGTTCCGGTCGGGTGATCCCAAGTCCGAAGACCTGCTGGCAGCGGGGCATCCGCCCCGGACCCACCCCCCAAGGCTCCGCGTACGAGCCTCGAGTGAACGGACTGCCTCATGGCCTTGTCGAACCCTGCCCGCACGCCCCGGACCCGCCTGCGCCTCCACCGCGCCGCGGCCGTCGTGACCACCGGGGCGCTGCTCCTGCTCGCCGCCTGCGGCGGTGCCGCCGAGTCCGAGACCGACGACACCGCGGGTCCGGTCTCGGTCGAGAACTGCGGCGAGGAGACGTCGTACGACGCCACGGCCGAGCGCATCGTGGCCACCAGCAACTCCGCCAACATCGGCACCCTGCTCCGCGTCGGCGCGCTCGACCAGATCGCCGCGATGTCGCTCTCGGTCGGCAACGACCCGATCCTCAACGAGCTCTACGACGTCGACGTCACCGACGTGCCGCGCCTCAAGAGCCCCATCTCGCTCGAGTCGGTCGTGGGCGCCGACCCCGACCTGCTGATCGGCTCGTACAGCGGCCTGTTCTCGGGCTCGTCCGGCGTGACCCGCGAGGCCGCCGCCGACCAGGGCGTGCCGACGTACGTGATCTCCGACAGCTGCCGTCAGGACCCGGCCGATCCCGCCTCGAAGCTCGGCACGATGAGCCCGTGGGACGCCGTGCGCGCCGACATCGTCAACTACGGCGAGCTGACCGGGAACGTCGACGAGGCCGAGACCGCCCTGGCGGAGTTCGACGAGCGGCTCGCGGCCCTCGAGGACGCCCCGCAGGGCGACACCCCGCCGCAGGTCCTGCTGTTCGACAGCGCCACGACCGACGTCTACACGTCGGGCCGCAACGGCCCACCGCAGGGCATCATCGAGGCCGCCGGTGCCGAGAACGTGTTCGCCGAGGAGGACACGACGTGGTTCCGCGCCTCCTGGGAGTCGGTCGCCACGCGCGAGCCCGACGTCATCGTGGTGATGGACTACCGCAGCGACAACCCGAACGAGGTCGAGGAGAAGCTGGCCACGATCCGCAACCAGGCGGCTCTCAAGGACACCGAGGCCGTCCGCGAGGACCGCATCATCGTGCTCCCGCTGGTGCTGTTCACGAGCGGATACCCCAACATCGAGGCCGCCGAGCAGCTGCGGGCGGGCCTGGAGGAGCTCGGGCTGCTGCCCGAGACCGACATCGCGGGCACGCTCGACCTGTCGTGACGACCGACGTCGTCCTGCTCGACCTCGCCGCGACGGACCCGGACCAGTACCTGGTCCGTCACGGCGAGGCGGGCAGGGGGCCGGGCTGGCGGCTCGCCAGCGACCTGGCCGCGCCGGAGGCCTGGCCGGCCGTGGCCCGCGCGTACGCCGACGACCTCGGGTCGCGCAGCGTCGTGGTGGGTGGCTCGTGCGCGCTGCAGGGCTACGCCTGGCGTGTCGCGACCCTCTCCGTCGGACGTTGGGTCGCGGCCGGGCACGGGGTGCCGCTCGCCGAGGTGCCGCTGCGGGTACGGCTGCGCTCCGGCCGCACGGTCGGACTGGCCGTCGGCGCCTTCGGTGCGGACGCCGGTCCGTCGACCCCCGAGGACCTCGCCGCCGACCTTGTCCGCCACCTCTCTCCCCTGGTGGAGGCGTCCCGCACGGTCTCCCGACTGACGCCGCGCGTGGCCTGGGGCAACGTCGGGAGCGCCGTGGCGAGTGCCTGGCGACGGGCCCACGACGCCGCGGGCCCGCAGCAGGGCGAGGCCGTGCTCGAGGCCGCTCGGGCCTGCCTGGACGCGCCCGCCTGGCCATGGCCCGAGGTGCCTCTCGACTGGCAGGCCCGCCCCGACCTCCCGCTCCGCTACCGACGCTCGACCTGCTGCCTCATCCGGTTGGCGCCGGAGCACCGGGCCTGCACCGCCTGCCCCGACCTGGAGCCGGCCGAGAACGACCGGCGGTGGAGCGAGGCGGAGGCCGAACGCGCCCCTGCGCCCCGGATCCCGGTGGGTGCTCATGTCGGCGGCTGACACCCGACGCGCCCCGCTCACGCTCCTGACCGTGATCGGCGTCGTGGCACTGCTCGTGAGCCTGCCCGCCGCGACGGCCCTGGGTGCGACGAGCATCCCGTGGTCGGAGGTCGTCGAGGTCTGGCGGGCACGGCTCCAGGGCGTGCCGAGCGAGGCGACGTCCGACACGATCATCTGGAACATCCGGGCGCCGCGCGTGCTGCTGGCCGCGATCGTCGGGGCCGGTCTGGCGGTGGCGGGCACGGTCGTGCAGACGCTCGTGCGCAATCCCCTGGCCGACCCCTACCTGCTGGGCGTGTCGTCGGGTGCCAGCGTCGGCGCCACGGCCGTCATCACGCTGGGGGTCTTCGCCTCGGCCGGCACCTGGGCGCTGTCGGTCGGCGCCATGATCGGTGCGGTCGTCGCGGCGGCCACGGTCTTCGGCATCGCGATGGGCCAGGGCGGTCTGACGCCGCTGCGTCTCGTGCTCACGGGCACCGTGCTGGCCTCGGCCTTCTCGGCCGTCGCGAGCTACCTGGTGTTCCGCAGCGAGGAGCCGCAAGCCGCGCAGAGCGTGCTGTTCTGGCTGCTCGGCAGCCTGGCCCGTGCCTCGTGGGAGCAGCTCCCGCTGCCGGTGGTCGCGGTGGCCGTGACGACCGTCGTGCTGCTGCTCATGCGCGGCTGGCTCGACGCGCTGCTGGCCGGTCCGGACGTCGCCGCGGCGCTCGGCGTGCCGGTGGCCCGGCTCCGGGTGGTGCTGTTCGTGCTGCAGGCGCTGCTCGTCGGCGTGCTCGTCGCGGTGGCCGGCGGCATCGGATTCGTCGGCCTGATCGTGCCGCACGTGGCTCGCCTCCTGGTGGGCCCGCTGCACGGCCGCATGGTGCCGGTCGCGGCGCTGACGGGCGCGATCTTCCTGGTGTGGGTCGACGTCGCGGCACGCACGCTCGCCTCGCCCCAGGACATCCCGCTGAGCGTCGTGACGGGCGTGGTCGGGGCACCCGTGTTCCTCGTGCTGCTGGGCCGACGCCGCTACCGGTTCGGAGGCGAGTCGTGAGCGCGCACCTCGAGGCGAGGGCGGTCGAGTGCCGTCGTGGCCGGACGACGATCCTCGCGGACGTCGACCTGGCCGTCGCGACGGGCGAGCGCGTCGCGATCGTGGGCCCCAACGGGGCCGGCAAGTCCACGCTGCTGCGGGTGCTGGCCGCGATCGACGCCCCGCACGCCGGGTCGGTGCTGCTGGACGGGCGTCCGCTGTCGACGATGCCGGCGCGTGAACGGGCCCGGGCGATCGCGGTCGTCTCGCAGCAGGAGGTGCCGCCCGCGGACCTGCTGGTGCGCGAGCTCGTGTCGCTCGGCCGGGTGCCGCACCGCTCGCCGTGGTCGACGGACTCGGGCGATCACGCGCTCGCGGCCCTCGACCGGCTGGGCCTGCGCGACTTCGCCGATCGTGCCGTCGACCGGCTCTCCGGTGGCGAGCTGCGACGCGTGCTCGTGGCGCGTGCGCTGGCCCAGGAGGCGCCGCTGCTGGTGCTCGACGAACCGACCAACCACCTCGACCTCCGTCACCAGCACGAGCTGCTCCGCACGGTGCAGGACCTCGGGCTCACGGTCGTCGCGGCGATCCACGACCTCGGTCTCGCGGCCCGCTACTTCGACCGGGTCGTCGTGGTGCACGGCGGCGGCATCGCCGCGGCCGGCAGCGCGGACGAGGTGCTGACCGCCGAGCTCGTGCACCGGGTCTTCGGGGTGAGGGTCGTCCGCGTCCTGCACCCGGAGACCGGCGAGCCCCACCTGCTCGTCGACCCGTGAACGTCGAGCCGGCCGGCGGCACGGATACCCTGGGCGCACCGTTCGTGTGGTGCAGGAACCCGGTGAGAGTCCGGGGCGGTTCCGCCACTGTGACCCGGTGCCAGATCGAGGGGGCCGGGCAGCCAGACACTGACCACCGAACTCCGTCATCCATGGGGCGAGAACCCCGGAGGAGCACGTCATGACCCGCATCGCGCTGCTGTCCACGTCCGACACCGACCTGCTCTCGGCCCGCGCCAGTGGTGCCGACTACCTGTGGGCCAACCCGTCCCGGCAGGTCGAGGGCCACCAGTCGATGGCCGAGGCCATCGAGGCGTCCGACCTCGTGATCTGCCGGGTGCTCGGCTCGCCGCAGGACCTGTGCGCCGGCTTCGACCGCATCCGGGCGACGGGCAAGCCGATGATCGTGCTGGGCGGCGAGCTCACGCCCAACGCCGAGCTCATGGAGATGTCGACGGTCCCGGTCGGCGTCGCGGCCGAGGCGCACCGCTACCTCGTCGAGGGTGGGCCCTCGAACCTCACCCAGCTGCACGCGTTCGCCTCCGACACGGTGCTGCTGACCGGCGAGGGCTTCGAGCCGCCGCAGCAGGTGCCGACGTGGGGCTGGCTCGACCGGCCCGACGCCGCGTCCGCCGACACCGCGGGGCTCCCACGCATCGGCGTGCTGTTCTACCGCGCCCACCACACCGCCGGCAACGAGGACTTCGCCCACGCGCTCGCCGACGCGATCGACGCCACGGGCGAGGCCGTCGGCCTGCCGGTCTTCTCCAGCTCGCTGCGCTCGGCGTCCGACGACCTCTACGCGGCGCTCGGCACCCTCGATGCGCTCGTGGTCACGGTGCTCGCCGCGGGCGGCTCGACGCCGGCCTCGGCCTCGGCCGGCGGCGACGACGAGGCGTGGGACGTCGCGCGCATGGCCGCCCTCGACATCCCGATCCTGCAGGGCCTGTGCCTGACCTCGAGCCGCGAGGAGTGGCTCGCCAACGACGACGGCGTCACCCCGCTCGACTCGGCGAACCAGATCGCGATCCCCGAGTTCGACGGTCGCATCATCACGGCCCCGTTCTCGTTCAAGGAGATCGACGAGGACGGCCTGCCGCGCTACGTCGCGGACGCCGAGCGCTGCGACCGCGTGGCCCGCATCGCGGTGCACCACGCGCGCCTCGGCCACGTGCCCGCGAGCGAGCGCCGCATCGCGCTGATGCTCTCGGCCTACCCCACGAAGCACAGCCGCGTCGGCAACGCCGTGGGCCTGGACACCCCGGTCTCGACCGTCCGGCTGCTGCGTCGCATGGTCGAGGCGGGCTACGACCTCGGCGAGGACAACGAGGTGCTGCGCATCATCGCGATGGACGACGACACCGAGGCCGGTGACGCGCTCATCCACACGCTGATCGACGCGGGCGGCCAGGACGAGGAGTGGCTGACCAGCGCGCAGCTCACCGACTCGCACGTGCGCATCACGCCCGAGCAGTACGAGGAGTGGACCGCCGACCTCCCGCAGGACCTCAAGGACGAGATCGTCGAGGCCTGGGGCGCCGCGCCCGGCACGCTGTTCGTCAACGCCGACGGCCACGTCGTGCTCGCGACGCTGCAGGCCGGCAACGTGGTGCTGCTGATCCAGCCGCCCCGCGGCTTCGGCGAGAACCCCGTCGCGATCTACCACGACCCCGACATGGCGCCCTCGCACCACTACCTCGCGGCGTACCGCTGGCTGCGCGCCCAGCCCGACCGCGGCGGCTTCGGCGCGCACGCCGTCGTGCACCTGGGCAAGCACGGCTCGATGGAGTGGCTGCCCGGCAAGAACGCCGCACTGTCCGCCTCGTGCGCGACCGACGCGGCCATCGCGGACCTGCCCCTGATCTACCCGTTCCTGGTCAACGACCCGGGCGAGGGCGCGCAGGCCAAGCGCCGCGCGCACGCGGTCATCGTCGACCACCTCATCCCGCCGATGGCGCGGGCCGAGTCGTACGGCGACATCGCGCGCCTCGAGCAGCTGCTCGACGAGTACGGCAACATCGCCGCGATGGACCCGGCCAAGCTGCCGGCCATCCGCGGCGAGATCTGGACGCTGATGCGTTCGGCCGAGATGCACCGCGACCTCGGCCTCGAGGAGCAGCCGGACGACGAGTCGTTCGACGACTTCATCATGCACGTCGACGGCTGGCTGTGCGAGATCAAGGACGTGCAGATCCGCGACGGCCTCCACGTGCTCGGCCAGGCGCCGGAGGGCTCGGTGCAGGTCGACCTCGTGCTGGCGATCCTGCGTGCCGCCCAGGTGTGGGGCGGCGAGTCGGGAGCCGTCTCCGGGCTCCGCGCTGCGCTCGGGCTCAAGGACGGGGAGGCCACGACCGTCGTCGACTCGATCGAGGCCCAGGCGCGCTCGCTCGTCGAGGCGCTGGCCGCCTCGGGCTGGCGAGCCGACGCCGTCGCCGGCCTGCACGACGACCCGGGCGTGCAGAAGGTGCTCGCGTTCGCCGCGACCCAGGTCGTGCCGCGCCTCGACGGCACGGCGAACGAGCTCGACGCGATCCTGCACGCGCTCGACGGCGGCTTCATCCCGGCCGGTCCGTCCGGCTCGCCGCTGCGCGGTCTCGTCAACGTGCTGCCCACGGGCCGCAACTTCTACACGGTCGACCCGCGGGCCGTGCCGTCGCGGCTCGCGTGGGGCACGGGCCAGGCCATGGCCGACTCGCTGCTGCAGCGCTACCTCGAGGAGACCGGTGAGTACCCGGCGTCGGTCGGCCTCTCGGTGTGGGGCACGTCCGCGATGCGCACGAGCGGCGACGACATCGCCGAGGTGCTCGCGCTGCTCGGCGTGCGACCGATCTGGGACGAGGCGTCGCGCCGCGTCGGCGACCTCGAGGTCGTCTCGCTCGAGGAGCTCGGCCGCCCCCGCATCGACGTCACGGTGCGCATCTCGGGCTTCTTCCGCGACGCGTTCCCGCACGTCGTCGCGATGCTCGACGACGCGGTCGAGCTCGTGGCGGGGCTGGACGAGCCGGCCGAGCAGAACTTCGTGCGGGCCCACACGCAGGCCGACCTGGCCGAGCACGGCGACGAGCGTCGCGCGCGGACCCGCATCTTCGGCTCGGCTCCCGGGTCGTACGGCGCGGGCGTGCTGCAGGTGATCGAGTCCGGCACGTGGCGCGACGACGCCGACCTGGCCGAGGTCTACACGGCGTGGGGCGGCTTCGCCTACGGTCGCGACCTCTCGGGAGTGCCGGCCGCCGACGACATGCGCACGTCGTACAAGCGCATCAAGGTCGCGGCCAAGAACATCGACACCCGTGAGCACGACATCGCCGACTCCGACGACTACTTCCAGTACCACGGCGGCATGGTGGCCACCGTGCGCGCGCTGACGGGCTCGGACCCGAAGGCGTACGTCGGCGACTCGACCTCGCCCGACGCGGTGCGCACGCGCACGCTGCAGGAGGAGACCAACCGCGTCTTCCGCTCGCGCGTCGTGAACCCGCGCTGGATCGGCGCGATGCGGCGCCACGGCTACAAGGGTGCGTTCGAGCTGGCGGCCACGGTCGACTACCTGTTCGGCTTCGACGCCACCGCCGGGGTCGTGCACGACTGGATGTACGAGTCGCTCGCGAAGGAGTACGTGCTCGACGCCGAGACGCAGGAGTTCATGCGGAAGTCGAACCCGTGGGCGCTGCGCGGCATCGTGGAGCGGCTCGACGAGGCGGCCGACCGCGGGCTGTGGGCCGAGCCCGATGCCGAGGTCGTCGCGGCGATGCACGCGGTCTACCTCGAGATCGAGGGCGACCTGGAGGACCGTGGCTGACCCGGCCGGCCCGGCAGGAGCGCCGGGCCCTGGGCGGCAGGATCGAGCACAGGTGCCGGGCCCTGGGCGGCACGATGTGCTGAGGCTGGTCGGCATCGGCCTGGGCGATCCCGCGCACCTGACGGTCGAGGCCGTCGAGGCGCTGCAGGCGGCGTCGTTCGCCCTCGTGACGGTCAAGCGTGAGGACGACCCGTTGGCGGCGGCCCGCCGCGCGATCCTCGACCGCTACGCCCCCGACCTCTGCGTGATCGAGGTCGTCGACCCCGAGCGCGACCGGTCGGCCTCGTCGACCTCGTCCACGACGGCCTACGAGGGCGTCGTCTCCGACTGGCACGAGGCCCGCGCCGCCGCCTGGGAGTCCGCCCTCACCACCGCCTGGACCGACCCAGATTTGCGCCGAGATGTGCAGTTCCGCGCTGTTGATTCCGCACAACTGGGAGCAAATCTGGGTGCGGGGGTGCTGCTGGTGTGGGGCGACCCGGCGTTCTACGACTCGACGATCCGGGTGGTCGAGCGGGTGCTGGCGCGGGGCAATCTTGCCTTCGAGTGGGATGTCCTCCCCGGCATCTCGGCGCTGCAGCTGCTGGCCGCCCGGCACCGCATCGTGCTGCACGAGGTCGGCCAGCCGATCACGGTCACCACCGCCCGGCGCCTGCGCGAGGCCGTCGACGCCGGCGCCGACAACGTGCTCGTCTTCCTGACCGGTCGCCTCGAGCTCGATGGGCTGGAGAACTGGACGATCTCGTGGGGCGCCAACCTCGGGGCCGCCTCCGAGCGTCTCGTGTCGGGCCGCGTGGCCGACGTGCTCCCGGCGATCGAGTCCGCGCGCGCGGACGCCAAGGCCGACGCCGGCTGGGTGATGGACCTCTACCTCCTGCGCCGCTGACGCGGTTGGGCCGCCCGGAGCATGCTGGAGGCATGAAGACCACAGCATGGGGAAGTCAGGGGCTCGAGGCGTCGGTCGAGGGGCTCGGCGCGATGGGCATGTCGGCGTTCTACGGCGGCCGTGACGACGAGGAGTCGGCGGCGACGCTGCACCGGGCGCTCGACCTGGGCGTCACGCTGATCGACACGGCCGAGATCTACGGGCCGTGGATCAACGAGCAGCTCATCGGTCGCACGCTCGGATCGCGCAAGGACGAGTTCGCGATCGCCACCAAGTTCGGGTCGCGCATCCGCGAGGACGGCACGCGCGGTCCGGTCGACGGCAGCCCGGAGTACATGCGCACCGCGCTCGACCGCTCGCTGCAGCACCTCGGGCTCGACACGATCGACCTGTACTACGTCCACCGCGTCGACCCGAACGTCCCGATCGAGGAGACGTTCGGCGCGCTGTCCGAGCAGGTCGCCGCGGGCAAGATCCGCTACCTCGGCATCTCCGAGGCGGCGCCCGAGACGATCCGCCGAGCCCACGCCACGCATCCGCTCTCGGCGGTGCAGACCGAGTACTCGCTGTTCGAGCGGGCCCCCGAGGTCAACGGCGTGCTCGACACGACCCGCGAGCTCGGCATCGCGTTCGTCGCGTACTCGCCGCTGGGGCGCGGTGCCCTGACCGGCAAGATCGCGTCGGCCGACGAGCTGGACGCCGACGACTTCCGGCGCAACAACCCGCGCTTCAGCGCCGAGAACCTGACGCAGAACCTGACCGTCGTCGACGAGCTGCGCTCGATCGGTGAGCGGCTCGGCGTCACCCCGGCGCAGCTCGCGCTGGCGTGGGTGCTGCACCAGGACGGCGTGGTGACGATCCCCGGGTCGAAGAAGCGCACGCACCTGGAGGAGAACGTCGCCGCCGCTGACGTCGAGCTCAGCGCCGATGACCTCGCGGCGCTCGACGCCGCCGCCCCGCTCGGCGTCGCTGCCGGCGGCCGCTACGACGAGGCCGGCCTCCGCTCCGTCCACCTCTGACCCGCCCACTACCGCCCGGGGGTCAGCCGCGGACGTGGAGGGCGACCCAGTCCAGGAGGGGCTGGGTCTCGCGCCAGTCGGCGCGCACGACGTCGAGCAGCGCGGCGGTGCCGACGACGTCGGGGCCGAAGCCGCGCTCGCGGCGCACCGTGAGCGTCTTGTGGCGCAGCAGGTCGATGCGGGGGTGCTCGGCGTCGTAGCCGCGCGGCGACGTCTTGAGGCGCTGCCCGCCGCGTTCCCACCCGGCCGACTCCAGCGCCTCCACGATCGACTCCAGCTCGGCGCCGAACGTGTCGTGCACGATCGCGTCGCGCAGGCTCGCGACCCGCGCAGGGGAGGCGTCGTAGAACCCGGCACCGGTCACGATGCCGGGCGCGCTGACCTGGAGGTAGTACCCGAGCGCCGGACCGATCGCGGTGAAGATCCCCTGGTGCGTCTTGTACGGCGTCTTGTCCTTGCTGAACCGCACGTCGCGGTACGGCCGGAAGGCCTTGGCCTGGCCGAACTCGTCGCCGATCGCCGCGATGAACGCCTTGGCCGGCGCGGCGACGAACTCGTCGTAGCGGTGACGGTTCTCGGTCCAGAACGTCTTGGTGTTGTCGCCCTCGAGGTCGTCGTAGAAGTCGAGCGCTGCCTCGGGGAATCCGTCGAACGTCACGGCCCCGAGCCTACGTCGGTCCACAGTGTGACCCACGTCCTTGCACGCAGGCGGGGAAGGTCTAGGTTAGGCAAGGCTTTCCAACTGACCCGAAAGGACCAGGCGTGCGCTCCTCGGACCACCTGCTCACGATCGACTCGATCGACGAGTACGCCGCGACCCTGCATCGCGGTGTCGACCACCTCGCGCGCCACCTGGCGGGCCTCGAACGCCCCTTCTCCGGCGTCACCCCGGCCGGCTCCGCCGCCAAGGTCGGGCCGGTCGACCTCGACGGCCCGACGCTCGACGCCGGCGCCGCGCTGGCCGAGCTCAGCGAGGTCTACCTCGACGACGCCGTGTACTTCCACGACCCGCGGTATGCGGCCCACCTCAACTGCCCCGTCGCCGTGCCCGCGCTGCTCGCCGAGCTCTTCGTCTCCGGCGTGAACTCCTCGCTCGACACCTGGGACCAGAGCGCCGGCGGCACCCTGATCGAACGCAAGCTGGTCGACTGGACCTGCCGTCGCATCGGCTTCGGCGCCGAGTCCGACGGCATCTTCACCAGCGGCGGCACGCAGTCGAACCTCCAGGCGCTGCTGCTCGCGCGGGGCCAGGCGTGCCTCCAGGAGGACGACCCCACTGCGCCGCTCTCGGAGACCCTGGCGCGCCTGCGCGTGTTCGCGACCGCCGAGAGCCACTTCAGCGTGCAGAAGGCGGCCAGCGTCATGGGCCTCGGAGCGGAGGCCGTGGTCCTCGTGCCGACCGACCACCTGCACCGCATGGACCCGTTCGCCCTGGCAGAGGCGATCGCGCACGCGCAGGGCCACGGGCTGATTCCGATGGCCGTCGTGGCGACCGCCGGCACGACCGACCTCGGGGCGATCGACCCGGTCGACCGCATCGCCGATGTCTGCAAGGCCCACCAGACCTGGCTGCACGTCGACGCGGCATTCGGCGGCGGCCTCCTGGCCTCGACCCGGCGGCGCCACCTGCTGGCCGGCATCGAGCACGCGGACTCGGTCACGATCGACTTCCACAAGACCTGGTTCCAGCCGGTCAGCTCCAGCGCCGTCCTGGTGCGCGACGCCGAGACGATGCGGCACGTCACGTGGCACGCCGACTACCTCAACCCGAAGGCGGCGCAGCTGCCGAACCAGGTCGACAAGAGCATGCAGACGACGCGGCGCTTCGACGCGCTGAAGCTCTGGATGACGTTGCGCATGACCGGCGCCGACGCGATCGGCGACATGTTCGACACGACCATCGACCTCGCCCGCGAGCTGTTCTGGGTGCTGACCGACGAGGAATGGGCGGCCGACTTCGAGGTCGCGATGCAGCCGACCCTCTCGACCGTCGTGTTCCGCTTCCGGCCGGTCGAGGTGGCTCCCGACGCGGCCTCCGCGCTGAACACCCGCATCCGGCGCGAGCTGTTCGCGGGCGGCGAGGGCATCGTCGCCTCCACGACGTTCCACGGCGAGACCTGGCTCAAGCTCACGCTCCTCAACCCCACCGCCACGGTCGGCGGCCTGTGCGACCTGCTGGACCTGGTGCGCACGACCGGACACCGCATCCTCGACGGAAGCGAGGTGGCCCGATGAACGCCACCCACGACCTCCTTGGCATCGGCGTCGGGCCGTTCAACCTCGGTCTCGCCGCGCTGGCCGAGCCGCTCGACGACCTCGACGCGGTCTTCCTGGAGTCGCGCGACCAGTTCGAGTGGCACCCGGGAATGGTGCTCGAGGACGCCACGCTGCAGGTGCCGTTCATGGCCGACCTCGTCACGATGGCCGACCCCACCTCGCGCTTCTCGTACCTGAACTTCCTCAAGCAGGTCGGCCGCCTCTACCCCTTCTACATCCGCGAGAGCTTCTACCCGCTGCGCTCGGAGTTCGTCGAGTACGGCCGGTGGGTCGCCGACCAGCTCGACGGGGTGCACTTCGGTCGTCACGTCGAGTCGGTCACGCACGACGGCGACGAGTACGTCGTGCGCGCCCGGGTCGGCAGCGAGACGCAGACGTACCGCGCCCGCCGCCTCGTGCTGGGCACCGGCACCACTCCGTACGTGCCCGAGGTCGCCGCCGAGCACGTCGCCGGCGCGGCTCCGGCGCTGCACTCCTCCGCCTACCTCGAGCACAAGGCTGCGCTGCTGGAGCACGAGGACGTCACGATCATCGGCAGCGGCCAGAGCGCCGCGGAGATCTACCTCGACCTGCTGACGTCCGGCGGCCCCCGGGTCACCTGGATCACGCGCTCGCCCCGCTTCTTCCCGATGGAGTACACCAAGCTCACGCTCGAGATGACCTCGCCGGAGTACACGGCGTACTTCCAGGGCCTGCCGGAGGTCACCCGCGAGACCCTGCTGCGTGAGCAGCGCGGCCTCTACAAGGGCATCAGCGGCGACCTCGTCGACACGATCTACGACACGCTCTACCGCCTGCGCGCCCAGGGTCGGGCCGACACCCGGCTGCTGACCGCCACCGAGCTCACCGACCTCACCTGGGACAGCGACGCGTTCTCGCTGCGGCTGCGCCACACCGAGACGGGCGAGGCCTTCGGCTCCGGTGCCGGCGCGGTCGTGCTGTCGACGGGCTACCGCTCCGTCGTGCCGGCGTTCCTCGACGGCGTCCGCGACCGCATCCGCTGGGACGAGCGGGGCCGCTACGACGCCACCGCCGACTACCAGGTGGGCGTCGAGCCGGGCGAGATCTGGGTCCAGAACGGTGAGGAGCACACGCACGGCTTCGTCGCGCCCGACCTCGGCATGGGCGCCTTCCGCAGCTCGGTCATCCTCGCCTCGATGCTGGGCCGCGAGGTCTACCCGGTCGAGTCCCGCATCGCGGTCCAGGAGTTCGGGACCCCGTCCTGGGCGCGTCTGAGGGAGAGCGCCCGATGAGCCGCGTCGGCGACATCGGCTTCGAGCCGCTCGACCTCGACCGGCACCTCGAGCTGCTGCACGCGTGGGTCACGCACCCGCGCTCGGTCTACTGGGAGATGCAGGACGCGACGCCGGACGACGTGCGGGCGGAGTACGCGAGGATCGCCGCCGATCCCCACCACCACGCGCTGCTGGGCACGGTCGACGGCCGGCCGGCGTTCCTGATGGAGCACTACGACCCCGCCCACTCCGAGCTCGCGGGCCACCTGGTGCACAGCGACGGCTACGTGGGCATGCACGTGCTCGTCGCACCCCGGGAGGACGACGCCGAACCGGTTCCGGGGTTCACCGACGCCGTGTTCGCGGCCGTGATGCACCGGCTGTTCGACGATCCCCCCGTGACCCGCGTCGTGGTCGAGCCCGACGCCCGCAACGAGGCGATCCGGGCCAAGAACGTGGCGGCGGGCTTCGTCGAGCTGGGCGAGATCGACCTGCCCACCAAGACCGCGATGCTCAGCACCTGCAGCCGGGAGGCGTTCGCCCACAGCCGCCTCGGTGCCGTCCGGGGAGGTGCCCATGTCTCCGTCTGAGACCCTCGCGCCCACGATCGACCCGGCCGCGGCTCACCTGACGCCGGAGCACATGGAGGCGGCCCACCGTCACCTCGTCGCGAAGATCCTGGCCGAGCTCACGCACGAGCGGGTGCTCGTCCCGAGCGCCGTGCCCGACCGCGTCGACACCTGGAGCGTGGAGGCCGAGGGAGGCGCCCGCTACACGTTCGTCGCCCGCGTGCACCAGCTCGAGCACTGGAGTGTCGACCCCGCCAGCATCCGCCGGACGGTCGACGGCGAGCCGGCCGAGGTCGACGCCCTCGAGGCCGTCGTCGACCTCGCCGACGCCCTCGGCATCCCCGACGCGCTGCTGCCCGTCTACCTCGAGGAGGTCGCCTCGACCCTGCAGTCGGCGGCGTGGAAGCGGGCCCACCACCGGCTCTCGGCCGACGACCTCGTCCACGCCGACCTCCCGACCATCGAGGCGGCGATGACCGAGGGCCACCCGGCCTTCATCGCCAACAACGGCCGCATCGGCTTCTCGCTGGACGACTTCGCCGCCTACGCGCCGGAGGCGGGAGCTCCCGTGCGCCTGCAGTGGACGGCGGTGCGCCGCAGCCTCGCGCACCTCTCGGTCGGCGAGGGTTGGACCGAGGAGCTTCTCTGGTCGCACGAGCTCGACGACGACCTGGTGGCCGAGTGGCGCGAGCTCCTCCGCGGCCTCGGCGAGGACCCCGACGACTACCTGTTCGCGCCGGCGCACCCGTGGCAGTGGCAGCACAAGCTCGCCATCACGTTCGCCCCGGACGTCGCCCGCCGCGACATCGTGCCGCTCGGCCCGGGCCGCGACGACCACCGCGCGCAGCAGTCGATCCGCACGTTCCTCAACGCCTCCGACCCGGGCCGCCACTACGTCAAGACGGCGCTCTCGATCCAGAACATGGGGTTCCTGCGGGGGCTCTCGCCGCGGTACATGCGTCCGACGCCGGCCATCAACGACTGGGTGGCCGACCGCGTGCGGACCGACCCGGAGCTGCAGGCCTGCGGGTTCGACGTGCTCCGCGAGGTCGCCGCCATCGGCTACACGGGCGGCGCCTACCAGCGGCTGCCGCAGCCCTCCGCCCACCAGAAGATGTTCGCCGCGCTCTGGCGCGAGAGCGCGACGTCGCGCCTGGCCGAGGGGGAGCGGGCCGCCACGATGGCCTCGCTCCTGCACCGCGACACCGCCGGCCGCAGCATGGTCGCCGCGCTGGTCGAGGCGTCGGGCATCGGGGCGCGTGCCTGGCTCGCCCAGTACCTCCGGGCCTACCTGCGTCCGCTCGTGCACTGCCTTGCGCGGCACCGGCTGGCGTTCATGCCGCACGGCGAGAACCTCATCCTCGTGCTCCGCGACCACGTGCCCGTGCGCGTGCTGATGAAGGACGTCGGCGAGGAGGTCGCCGTCTTCGACGGCGTGGACGTGCCGGAGGACATCGCCCGCATCCAGGTCGACGTCGAGCCCGACCTGCAGGTGCTCTCGATCCTGACCGACGCCGTCGACGGCGTCCTGCGCTTCCTCGCCGCGATCTGCGCGGACGACGGCCTGGTGTCCGACGACGAGTTCTGGGGACTGGCGCGCGCCGTGCTCGAGGACCACGCGGCCGACCACCCGGAGCTCGCCGAGCGACTGGCCGACCTCGACGTGCAACGGCCCCGGTTCGCCCACTCCTGCCTCAACCGGCTGCAGCTGCGCAACACCCTGCAGATGGTCGACCTGGCCGACCAGGCGTCCTCGCTCATCATGGCCGGCGAGCTCGCGAACCCGCTGGCGCCGCCGGGTCGGACGTGACGATCGACCGCGACGCTCATGGCGTCCCGATCATCCGCGGCGCCTCGCTCCTGGAGGTGGCGCGGGAGCAGGGCCGGTCAGTGGCGCGTGACCGTGGCTGGCAGATCGAGCTCGAGCGCCTGCGCGGCGAGGGCCGTACGGCCGAGCTGCTCGGCGAGGCCGGCGTCGCGTGGGACGTCTTCGCGCGCAGGTCGATGCTCGAGGAGGTCGCGAAGCACGCCTACCGCGGGCTGGACGCCCCGAGCCGAGCCTTCGTCGACGCGTTCGTCGCAGGAGTCAACGGCGGCCTCACGACCGCGCCCGTGCCCGAGGAGCTGCAGCGCCTCGGCGCCCGCCCGGGGGAGTGGCAGCCGTGGACGCCCCTGGCGGTCTTCCTCGTGCAGCACGTGCTCTTCGCGACCTTCCCGACGAAGTGGTGGCGCGAGAGCCTGGCAGCGCGGGCCGGCGAGGAGGCCGTCGCCGTGCTCGACCTCGAGGGTCCGGTCTGGTCCGGATCGAACGCGTGGGCCGTCGGGGGTGCTCGTACCGCCTCGGGCCTCCCGCTCGTGGCCGGTGACCCCCATCGTCTGATCGAGGCGCCGGGCGTCTACCAGCAGGTGCGGCTCGTGGGCCCCGGCTTCGACGTCGTCGGACTGACGTTCCCGGGTGTGCCCGGCGTGCAGCACTTCGCGCACACGGGACACGTGGCCTGGGGCATCACCAACGCGATGGCCGACTACCAGGACCTGTACGTCGAGCGGCTGCGTCGCGACGAGGCCGGTGTCATGGGGGAGGGCGTCATGGCCGAGGGCCCCGACGGCTGGTACGACGCCGACACCTCCACCACGCGGGTGCTCGTGCGTGACGGCGCGCCCGTCGACGTCGAGATCGTCGTGACGCGCAGCGGGCCGATCGTGCACGGCGGGCCGGGGGAGCGGTCGTACTCGTTGCGCACCCCGTCGTTCGCCCTGCGCGACCTCGGGTTCTCGGCCCTGGTCCCGCTGCTGCAGGCTCGCACCGTCGACGACGTCGAGGCGGCGTTCGCCGGCTGGGTCGAGCCGGTCAACGACGTGCTGGTCGCCGACACCACCGGTGCCGTGCGCCACCTCACCATCGGTCGCGTGCCCGTGCGGGCGGAGGCGAACCGCCAGCGGCCCGTCCCGGCGTGGGAGGCAGGTCACGAGTGGACGGGCTGGGTCGCGACGATGCCGCGCCACGACGTGGCACCCGAGGCCACCGTCGTGACCGCCAACGAGCGCCGCGGTCCCGGCCCCTGGCTCGGGGTCGAGTTCGCCCCGCCGCACCGTGCCCGACGCATCGCCGAGCTGCTCGACGAGGCCGGGACGATCGACGCCGCCACGTGCGCCCGCATCCAGACCGACACCTTCCTGCCGACGGCCTGTCGCCTGCAGAAGCTCGTGGCCGACCTCTCCTCGCTCAGCCCCGGCGCGGGTCGGTGGCGCGACGTCATCACCGCCTGGGACGGCCACATGGACGCCGACAGCACCGGTGCCGGCGCGTTCGCGGCCTGGCGGGCCGAGCTCGTGCACCGCATCGCCGAGGCGGAGGTGCTGAGCGGGCTCTCCGGAACGCCGCACGTCGGCCCGCTGTTCGAGCCGTGGTTCCTCGTCGCGACGCGGGTCATGACGAGCCTCGACGCGATCGTCGCCGACGAGGGGCGTGCGCTCGGGGTCGACCTCGCCGAGCTCGCGCGGGCGTCGCTCGAGGTGGTCGGGGAGTCCGAGCCGCCGACGTGGGGGAGCCGGCACACGCTCTGGCCCCTCACCGCGACCGACGATCCACCGCCCCGAACGGTCGGGCTGTCCGGCGACTTCGACTGCGTCCTGTCGACCACGGCGGCGCCGACGCTCGGCGACCTCTGCTTCCGCGGACCCGTGGCCCGCTACGTCTGGGACCTCGCCGACCGGTCCGCCGGCGGGTGGGTCGTCCCGCTCGGCGCCAGCGGCCGCAGCGACAGCGAGCACGCGCTCGACCAGCTCGACGCCTGGGCGCAGGGCCGCCTGATCGACCTCCCCGTGACCGACGAAGGGCCCGACCGATGACCCCAGCACCCACCCTGAGCGTCCGGCCGATCGAGCCGCTCGCGGACGCACCGCTCATCCACTCCTGGGTCACGGAGGACCGCGGGAGCTTCTGGATGATGAGCGAGTACACGCTCGACGAGGTCGTCGACGTCTACACGTGGCTCGACCGGCAGCCCACCCACACGGCGTCGTTCGTCTGCGCCGACGGCGAGCCGGCCGCGATCGTGCAGACCTATCGGGTCGACGCCGAGGTCGAGCCGATCTCGGCGCTGTTCGACCACCGGCCGGGCGACCTGGGCATTCACTTCTTCGTCGCCGGCGGCGACGAGCGCCGGCCCGGTTGGACGATGCAGCTCGTCGCGGCCGGTGCGCTGGCCGTCCTCGCGGACCGGTCGGTCCGGCGCCTCGTGCTCGACCCGGACGTCGGCAACGCGCCCGCGATCGCGATCGCCGAGCGCGTCGGTGCGGTGCGCGGCCCCGTGGTCGACCTCGGCCACAAGACCGCACAGGTCCTGACGCTCGACGCCGACCTCCTGCGGTGACCACCCCGGCGTAGTCACGACGGATGGTTTCCGTCTCGCGCACGTCTGCTCGGCGCGCTGTTCACCCGGTCGCGTGCGACGATCACGCGTGCGTATTCTCGGGTCGACCCGGTCCCCGTTCCACCTGTTCCTCGCGACGCTGCTCGCCGCCGTCTCGCTGTCGGTGCTCGCGGCACCGGCCCAGGCGGCTCCGACGCTCACGTCGGTCCAGGTGGGTGCCAGCCCCAACGGCGGAGCGCTCTCGCCGGACGGTTCGACGTTCTACACGACGAACTACGACAGCAATACTGTCTCCGCGGTCAACACGACGACGAAGACCGTGAGCGCCACCTTCGCAACGGGTAGCGGGCCGGCCGCCGCCGTCGTGTCGCCCGACGGCAGCCGTCTGTACGTCAGCAACTACAAGGGGAACTCGGTCCGGGTCATCGACACCGCGACGGGCAACGCGCTCGTGACGATCCCGGTCCAGTTCAACCCGCTGGGCATCGACGTCTCGGCGGACGGATCGCGGGTCTACGTCGCGAACTACAGCAGTGGCTCCGTGTCGGTGATCGACACCGCGACGAGCACCGTGGTCTCGAACGTCACCGTGGGCTCCGGGCCCCGCGAGGTCGCCTTCTCACCCGACGGAGCGACCGTGTACGCGTCGGTGAGCGACGTGGACCGAGTGGCGAGGATCTCGACCACCACGAACACCGTGACGTCGACCATTTCCCTGCCGGTGTCGTCGGGCCCGTGGGACGTCGTGCCGTCGGCGGACGGCACACGCCTCTACGTGACCGGTTACGCGTCGAGCTCCGTCTACGTCGTGGCGACGGCAACCGGAGTCGTCACCGCGACCGTCGGGGTCGGGGCAGGGCCTCGGGTGGCCGCGCTGTCGCCCGACGGCTCCCGCCTCTACACCGCCAATGGGTCGTCCAGCTCGATCACCGAGGTCTCGACGACGACGTCGTCGTTGGTGTCGACCATCACCGGCGTGTCGGGCGCATGGACCGTCGAGGCGGCACCGTCGGGCTCCCAGCTCTACGCGACGGCCTACGACGGCGACGCCGCGGTGATCATCGACCTCGCCGCGCTGGCTCCCGCCACCCAGACCGTCACCGCCACGGTGGGTCAGGCCATCACTCCGACCACCGCCTACACGCCGACCGGTCTGGTCGGAACTGTGTCGTACACGGTCTCGCCCGCGCTGCCGTCCGGTCTGAGCCTCAGCTCGACCACCGGTGTCATCAGCGGCACGCCGACCGTCGCCCAGGCGGCGACCACCTACGCGGTCACCGGTACCGGCTCCACGTCGGGCACGGCCACAGCCAGCGTCTCGATCTCGGTCGCCGCCACCGTGACGCCGGCGAGCCAGTCGGTCTCCGGCACGGCCGGCCAGCCCATCGCCGCCACCAGCGCCCTGACGCCGACCGGCCTGGTCGGCACGGTCTCCTACGCGGTCTCCCCGGCCCTCCCTGCGGGTCTGAGCCTCGACACCACGACGGGTGTCGTCAGCGGCGCCCCGACGACGGCGCAGGACTCGGCGACCTACACGATCACCGCCGCCGGCTCCACGTCCGGATCGGTCACGGCCACGGTCGCTGTCGAGGTCGCCGCGGCGATCACCCCCACGACGCAGTCGGTCTCGGGCCAGGCTGGTGAGGCGATCACGCCGACCACCGCCCTGACGCCGGTGGGCTTCCCGACCGCCCCGACCTACACCGTCTCGCCGGCGCTGCCGGCTGGCCTCTCGCTCGACCCCGACACGGGCGTCGTCAGCGGCACCCCGGAGGCCTCGCAGCTCGCCCAGACCTACACGATCACCGGCACGGGCGGCGGCTTCACGGCCACGACCGAGCTCGTCGTCGCCGTCTCGGCGCTCTCGCCCGCGACGCAGACCGTCACGGGTACGCAGGGTGAGGCAATCACCCCGACCGAGGCGTACACGGCGTCCGACTTCGTCGGCGCGGTCACGTACACGTCCGACCCGCTGCCGGCCGGCCTGTCGCTGGACTCCGACACGGGCGTCATCAGCGGCACGCCGACCGGCGGCGCGCAGACGGCGACGGACTACGTGGTCACCGCCACGGGTGCGACCTCCGGCTCCGCGAGGGCGACCGTGACGATCTCGGTCGCCCCGGTGCTGTCCGGCGCGACGACGAGCGTGCAGGGCACCGTCGGTGAGGAGATCACGCCGACCACGGCGCCGTCGACCGACGGCTTCCCCGGTACGGTCACGTACTCGATCGACCCGGCGCTGCCGGACGGCCTGTCCCTGGATCCCGACACGGGTGTCATCAGCGGCACGCCGACCGCGGCGCTCGCCTCGACGGACTTCACGCTGACCGCCACCGACGGTGACTTCAGCGAGACCGCGACCGTCACGATCCAGGTCGCCGGGCTCACCCCCGCGACCCAGACCGTCACGGCGACGCACGGCACGGCGATCACCGCGACCGACGCCTTCACGGCGGTCGGGTTCACCGGCGCCGTGTCCTACGTCGTCGACGCCCCGCTGCCGGACGGGCTCACGCTCGATGCGGCCACGGGCGTCATCAGCGGAACCCCGACCGGTGCGGCGCAGGCCGCCACGACCTACACGGTGACCGGATCCGGTGAGACTGCCGGAACGGCATCGGCCACGGTCGAGATCTCGGTCGCCGCGGTCGCGCCCGGTGCCGCCACCTCGGTCGTCGCGACGCCGGGTGCCAACCAGGCGATCATCGGCTGGGACGCCCCGACCGACGACGGCGGCGACGGCCCGATCACCTACACCGTCACCTCCGCCCCAGGCGGCCTGACGTGCACCACGACCGGCACCTCCTGCCTGATCACGGGTCTGGCGCCGGGCGAGACGACCTTCTCGGTCGTCGCGACGACGCCGTCCGGCTCGTCGGTGCCGGCGGTCTCGGCCCCGGTGACGATCGTCGGCACGGTGGCACCCGAGACGGTGCCGTCGGACACGGCCGGCCTGGACGTCGAGCTCACGAACGCGGCCGGTGACCCGGTCACGACCGTGAAGGCGGGCCAGCAGGTCACCGCGACGGCGACGGGCTTCTACCCCGGCTCGCTGGTCGAGATCCACGTGTACTCGGTGCCGGAGCCGCTGGGCGTCGCCCAGGCCGACGCGACGGGCACGGCGGTCCTGCCGGTCTCCTTCCCGTCCAACGCGGCCGTCGTGCCTGGCGTGCACACGCTGGTCGCCTCCGGCTTCACGCCGGCCGGGGTCACGGGTCACGCCACGTCGAACCTGACGGTCGTCGCCGACGCCGTGCCGCCCACGCCGGGCGTCACGACGCCGGCCGGCGGATCGGTCGCGCTGCCGGACGGCACGCTGCCGGCCACGGGTGCTCCCGAGCTGCCCTCGACGTGGACGGGCCTGCGCCTGATCCTGCTGGGCGCCCTGGCGCTGGCGATGGCCGCGCACCTGCGTCGCCGCGAGCAGTTCTGACCGCCTCGCCGCGGGACCTTCGGCAGAGCGCGTAGTCACGAAGGATGGTTTGTCGTCGGGGTGCACCGCTCGAGCGAGCGGTGCACCCCGCGGCGTGTGAAGATCACGCGTGACGTATCTCGGGAACACCCCCTCATCTGCCCGTCCGGTCCGGACGGGACGGGGCCACCGGCTCCACCTCCTGCTCGCCACGCTGCTCGCGGCGGTCTCGCTCTCGGTGCTCTCCGCGCCGGCCCAGGCCGCACCGACGGTGACGTCGATCGACGTGGCCGCCTTCGCGACGACGGGCTCGCTGTCGCCTGACGGCTCCAAGCTCTACGTCGCGACCTGGACCAACGCGGACATCGCGGTCGTGAACACGGCCACCATGACCCTCGCCGCCCGCTACCCCCTCGGCGAGGGGAGCCGCGCGGCGGACGTCGTCGTCTCGCCCGACGGCACCAAGCTCTACGTGGCGGCCCGCGAGGGTGGCCGGGTGCTGGTGATGAACGCCGCCACCGGTGCGGTGACCTCGACGATCCCGGTGGGCGCCCAGCCCACGGCCCTCAAGCTCTCCGCCGACGGATCGCGTCTCTACGTCTCGAACGTCGCGGGGACGCCGGCCTCGGTCTCCGTGATCGACACCGCCACCAACACGGTCGTCGCCACGGTGCCGACACCGGGCGGCGCCTACCAGCTGGCCCTCTCGTCCGACGGCACGAAGCTCTACGTGCCGAGCCTGACCGGCGCCGTGGTGCGGGTCCTCTCGACCGCGACCAACACCATCACCTCCACCCTGGCGCTGCCCACCGGCACCCGGCCGTGGGGCGTGGCCCCGACCGCGGACGGCGCCACGCTGTACGTGGCGGACTTCAACAACACCGGCCTTGCGGTCGCCAGCCGTGTCTATGCCGTGAACCCGACGACAGGAGCCGTCCTCGCGACGATCCCGGTCGGTGCGGGTCCGCGGCACGTGGCGCTCTCGCGCGACGGGACTCGCCTGGCCGTGGCCAACAGTGAGGGCACCGCCTCGATCGTCACGACGGCGAACAACACCGTGCAGACGACGGTCGCCACGGGCGAGGGCCCGTGGGGCGCCATCGCCTCGGCCTCGAGCTCGACGTTCTTCGTCGTCCACTTCGGCGACGGCCTCGTCTCGAAGGTCGTGATCGACTCCCTGGCGCCCGCGACCCAGACCGTCACGGGCACGGCGGGCACGGCCATCACTCCCACCACCGCGTACACCCCCGACGGTCTCGCCGGAACGACGTCGTACGCCGTGGCGCCGGCGCTGCCGACCGGTCTGACGCTGAACAGCGCCACCGGCGTGGTCAGCGGCACCCCGACCACGGCGCAGGCCGCCGCGACCTACACCGTCACCGGCACGGGCTCGCTCGCCGGCACGGCGACCGCCACGATCTCGATCGCCGTCGCCGCGACCGTCACCCCCGCCTCGCAGTCGATCGCCGGCACGGCAGGCCAGGCCGTCACGCCGACGCAGGCGCTGACCGCGACCGTCGCCGGTACTCCGACCTACTCCGTCTCGCCGGCGCTCCCGGCCGGCCTGAGCCTGAACACCGCGACGGGTGTCGTCAGCGGCACGCCGACCACGGCGCAGGCCTCCACGACCCACACGATCACGGCCACGGGCTCGACCTTCGGCACCGCGACGGCCACCGTGGCGGTCTCGGTCGCTGCGGCGATCACCCCGGCGACGCAGTCGGTCTCGGGCCAGGCGGGTGCGGCGATCACGCCGACCACCGCGCTGACGCCGGTGGGCTTCCCGAGCACCCCGACCTACGCGATCTCGCCGGCGCTGCCGACGGGCCTGAGCCTCAACACGACGACGGGTGTCGTGAGCGGCACACCGACCGCGTCGCAGCTGGCGCAGACCTACACGATCACCGGGACGGGTGGCGGATTCACGGCCACCTCGTCCGTGACGATCGCGGTGTCGGCGCTGACGCCCGCGACCCAGACGGTCACGGCGACGCAGGGTGAGGCCATCACGCCGACCTCGACCCTGACCGGCTCGGGCTTCGTCGGCGCGATCACCTACACGTCCGACCCGCTGCCCGCCGGGCTCGCGCTGGACCCCGACACGGGTGTCATCAGCGGAACGCCGACGGGTGGCGCCCAGGCGGCCACGAGCTACACGATCACCGGTACCGGCGCCACGTCCGGCTCGGCGAAGGTCTCGGTGTCGATCTCGGTGGCCCCGGTGCTGTCGGGCGCGACGACGAGCGTGCAGGGCACGGTCGGCGAGCCGATCACGCCGACCACGGCGCCGTCGACCGACGGGTTCCCGGGCACGGTCACCTACTCGGTCAGCCCGGCGCTGCCGGACGGTCTGAGCCTCGACGAGGACACGGGCGTCATCAGCGGGACGCCCACCGTGGCCCTCGCGGCCACGGACTTCACGCTGACCGCCACCGACGGTGACTTCAGCGAGACCGGCACCGTCACGATCCAGGTCGCCGGTCTCACCCCCGCGACCCAGACCGTCACGGGGACGCACGGCACGGCGATCACCCCGACCACGGCCCTGACGGCCACTGGCTTCACTGGCGCCGTGACGTACGTCGTGGACGCCCCGCTGCCCGCGGGTCTGAGCCTCGATGCGTCGACGGGCGTCGTCAGCGGCACGCCGACGGGTGCGGCCCAGGCAGCGACGACCTACACGGTCACCGGGTCCGGCGCCACGGCCGGCACCGCCTCGGCGACGATCTCGATCTCGGTCGCTGCCGTCGCTCCGGGTGCTCCGGCCGCGGCCGCGGCCACGCCGGGTGCGAACCAGGCGATCGTGAGCTGGACCGCGCCGACCGACGACGGTGGCTCGGGCCCGATCACCTACACGGTGACCGCCGGCGCGGGTGGCCCGACGTGCACGACGACGGGGACGACCTGCCTGATCACGGGCATCGCCCCGGGTTCCACCACGTTCTCGGTGGTCGCGACGACGCCGGCCGGCTCGTCGTCGGCAGCCACCTCCGCGGCCGTCACGGTCGTGGGCACCGTGGCCCCGCCGACGGTCCCGGCCGCGACGGCCGGTCTGGGCGTCGGCCTCACCGACGCCGCGGGCAACCCGGTCACGAACGTCGTGGCCGGGCAGCAGGTCACCGCCACGGCGACCGGCTTCTACCCTGGCTCGCTGGTCGAGATCCACGTGTACTCCGTGCCGGAGCCCCTGGGTGTCGCCCAGGCGAACGCCGCCGGCACCGCAGTGCTGCCCGTGACCTTCCCGAGCAACGCGGCCGTGCTGCCGGGCGCGCACTCGCTGGTGGCCTCCGGCTTCACGCCGGCGGGCGCGACGGGTCACGCGGTCTCGGCGATCTCGGTCACGGCGGACGCGGTTCCGGTCACGCCGACGGTCCCCGGGGCGGCGACCCCGGCCGGCGGATCGGTGGCCCTCCCGGACGGCACGCTGCCGGCCACGGGAGCCCCGGAGCTGCCCTCGACGTGGACCGGTCTACGCCTGATCCTGCTGGGCGCCCTGGCGCTGGCGATGGCCGCGCACCTGCGTCGCCGCGAGCAGATCTGACCGCCCCACCCCGGAGAGTTCGGTGCACCGAACTCTCAGGGGTTGGTGTGGCGGAGGCTTGAAGATCGGTGTACCGTCGATCTCATGGTAGACCTGTCCTGGAGGCTCGACGCGGCGACGACGCCTCGCCAGCAGCTGCAGCGCGGTCTCGCCCGCACGGCCGTGTTCATCGCGCTGTTCTGCGCGGTGCCGGGCGTCGCCGCCCTCATCGACTGAGCGTCGCCGCCCTCATCGACTGAGGGCCACGGCGCTGCTGTCCTAGACTCCGGGGCATGACGGTCACGTCGGTCGAGGACCTCACGCCCAGCGTGCAGAACTACCTGAAGGCGATGTGGAGCCTGCAGGAGTGGACGACCGAGCCCCTCACCGCGAGTCGCATCGCCGAGCGGGTCGACCTGCGCACCTCCACGGTCTCGGGCGCGCTCGTGAAGATGACCGAGCAGGGTCTCATCGCGCACGACCCGTACGGTGCCGTCGAGCTGACGCCGTCCGGCCGCACGCTCGCCCTCGCGATGGTGCGCCGTCACCGGCTCATCGAGACGTTCCTCGTGCAGGTGCTGCACTACACGTGGGACCAGGTCGACGACGAGGCGGAAAGCCTCGAGCACGCGGTCTCGGACTTCATGGTCGACCGCATCGACGAGGTGCTCGGCCGGCCCACGCGTGACCCGCACGGTGACCCGATTCCCAGCGCCGACGGCGTCATCACGATGCCTGACGCGGTGCGGCTCACGGGGGTCGAAGCGGGTTCGACGGTGCTCGTCGAGCGCATCTCGGACCGCGACCCCGGTCTGCTGCAGCACCTGGAGTCGGCCGGTGTCCTGCCCGGTGCGCGTCTGGCGATCGGTGAGGGCGAGCCGTACTCGGGCGCGATCGAGGTGCGGGTCGGCGACGGTGCCGCGGTCAACCTCGGCCCCGCCGCGACGGACGCGGTGTTCGTGACCGTGCTGGACTGACCGCTCCGGTGGTGGCGGACACCTCAGCCCAGGGACCTACGGGCGGGGGACGCCGGTGGGGTTGGGGTAGGCGACGGCGCCGGACTCCTCGACCGCGCGGGCGATCGGCAGCAGGTCGTTGGTGAGGGCGTAGGCGCGAGCCGTCGCCTCCTGGTCGAGGCCGGCGCCGCAGGAGCGGTCGGTCGCGTCCTCGAGCCGGGCGCGGGCGATGCGGCCCGTGTCGGTGGCCTCGGTGCCGGTGGCCCAGCCGAACTGCTGGAGACGGTCGAAGGCCGCCGACCACTCGTCCTCGGTCCACCCGCGGAACTCCCGCTGGTTGGCGGGCACGATGCCCGTGGCCACGGCCAGCGCGTTCGCCGAGGCGCCGCCGAGCCCGGCCGCGGTCAGCACCGCCACGTGGCAGTCGCCGCGGTACTCGCGCAGCACCGTCACCGCGTTCCAGAGCCGCTCGACCGGGTCCTCGGGAATCGGCAGCGACGCGTGTGCTGCAGCGAGCGGGCGCCCGGCGAGGTCGAGCTGCTCGACGAGCCGCTGGGTCGCATCGGCCGTGCGGGTGACGTCCTGGTCGCCGATCGCCTCGACCACGCGGTCGCGGGCGATCCCGAGCCGCACCCGCAGCACCTCCTCGCGATCGGCCATGGCCCACGCGTCGGGGAGGGCGCGGGCGATCATCGCCGGCGCGAAGCCGTGGAACAGCGCCGTGACGACCTCCGGCCCGGGCGTGCCGAGCGCTGCCGACCGCGATGCGGCGTACCCCATCCAGAACCCCTTGAGCCCGATCGCCTCGTACCGCTGCTTCGCGTACGGCGCGAAGTACACGACGTCGTGGATGGCCTCGATGCTCCGCCAGAACTCGCGCGTGGTCATGGTCCGAACCTACGGGGTGGGCCGTGCGGGTGCCGTCTTGTCTCCTTCTGTGAGGCTGTCGCCATGACCTCGTTCACGACTCCTGACCTGTCCGACGAGCTGGGCGACGCCGCGCGCGTCGTCGCCTCCGGCTTCCTCGACTTCGGCGGACGGGAGGTGTTCGACGGTCGGGTCCGCACGGTGCGGTGCCTCGAGGACAACTCCCGGGTCAAGGAGCTGCTCGCGACGCCCGGTGAGGGAGCCGTGCTCGTGGTCGACGGCGCCGGGTCACTGACCGTCGCCCTGCTGGGCGACATGATCGCCGAGGGCGCCGTCGAGCAGGGCTGGGCGGGTGTCGTGATCGCGGGCGCGGTGCGCGACGTGGAGATCCTGCGCACCCTCGACATCGGGGTCCGGGCGCTCGGATCGATCCCACGTCGCTCGGACCGTCAGGGTCGCGGCGAGGTCGACGTGCCGGTGACGATCGGTGGCATCCGCATCGAGCCCGGCGACCACCTCTACGCCGACGCGACGGGCATCCTGGTCACGACCCCCTGACACCTGGGGCCCAGCTCAGGGGTGCTCCTCGACCGAGCGGGAGTCGGTGAGGGTCAGGGCACCCCAGCCGACCACGACCCCCACCACCACCGCCAGGGCGCCGAAGAGCACGCGCTCGCCGTGGAAGAACGACGCGACCAGGTCGCTGCTCCACGCCCCGGCGGGCAGGTGGGTCGTGACCAGCACCGCGATGAGGGTGCCGACGACGGCCGTGCCGACGCTGGTGCCGACCTCCTGCGCGGTGTCGTTGAGGGCGGTGCCCATCGACGTCCGGTTGGCGGGCATCGCGTCGACCAGCGCGACGGCGCAGATCGTCATGACGGTGCGCAGGCCGATCGTCATCACGACCATCGAGGCGGCGATGGCGAGGTAGCCGTGCTCGACGCCCCACGCCATCCCCACGAGGGAGGCCGACAGGAGGCCGGCGCCGATCAGGCAGGCGATGCGGTGGCCGTACCGCTTGGCCAGCGACTCCGAGAGCGGTGACGCCAGGATCATCGTCGCGATGAGCGGCAGGTTGGCCAGGCCGGCGCGGACGGGGCTCCACCCGTAGGCGTACTGGAAGTGCAGGATCAGGCCGAACATCACGCCGGCCATGGCGATCGACGTGCCGATCTGGGCGATCGAGGCACCGCGGACGGTGCCGCTGCGGAACAGGGTGAGGTCGAGCATCGGCGACGGCGTGCGGCGCTCGTGCCACACGAACGCGACCAGCGCGGCACCCGCGCCGACGACGGTCAGCAGCGTCGTGGTGGCGAACCAGCCGTGCTCGACGGCGTTGGTGAGGGTGTAGCAGGCCAGGCCGATCGCGGCGATGCTGAGGAGCGCGCCGGGCAGGTCGAGCCGGTCGTCGGTGAGGTCCTCGCGGCGGTCGGGGGCGACGCCCTTCCACACGCCGATGCCGGCGATCAGCGCGATCGGCGCGTTGACCACGAGCAGCCACTCCCAGCTGACGTGCGCGAGGGCGGTGCCGCCGAGCAGTGGGCCGAGCACGAAGCCCGACAGGCCGACGGTGATCATCAGCGTCATGGCGCGCATGCGCAGCGCCTGGTCCTCGAAGAGCCGGAAGACCAGCGAGTTCGTGATGGGGGCCATCGCCGCGGCGCAGATGCCCAGTCCGGCGCGCAGGGCGATGAGCTCTCCGGCGGTCGAGACGAGCACGACGAGCAGGCTCAGCACGCCGAACGCGGCGAGGCCGACCAGCAGGACCCGCCGGCGTCCCAGCCGGTCGGCGGTCGCGCCGGCGGTGAGCAGCAGGCCGCCGAACGTCAGGGAGTAGGCGCCGGTGATCCACTGCAGCGTCGTGGTCTCGCAGCCGAGGTCGCGGCCGATCGTCGGCAGCGCGATCGTCAGCAGCGTGTTGTCGACCATCTCGACGAAGAAGGCCAGGCAGAGGGCGGCGAGCGGGATCCACGCCGCGCGCAGTGACGGGTAGGTGCGGGTGGGGGTGGGCGTCGTGGTGGCGTGGGGGGTGGTCATCGCGACCGCCTCCTCTCGGGACTGTATCGAACGGCGTTCGACTCTCGAACGCCGTTCGATAACATAGAACGTTGTTCGATGATGTGCAAGGTGTGATGGGATGTGAGCCATGGCACCGCCCGAAAGACGCCCCGCGACCCGCCGCCGAGGTGGCCGTCCGCGCGCCTCGCACTCGATGGACGCGGTGCTGACCGAGGCCGTCGCCCTGCTCGACGAGGCGGGCGAGCCGGCCCTCACCTTCCGCGCCCTGGCCGAGCGGCTCGGGGGAGGTGTCGCCAGCATCTACTGGTACGTCGCGAGCAAGGACGAGCTGCTCGACCGGGCCACCGACCACGTGCTCGAGGGCGTGCTGGCCGACATCGAGCGGCTCGCCCGCACCGACGACCCGATCGCCGACCTCCGGGCCGTCGCGCTCACGCTGTTCGACGCGATCGTCGACCGCCCGTGGCTCGGCACGTACTTCATGCGCAGCACGGGGCTCCAGCCCTGGTCGTTGAAGATGTACGACCGGCTCGGACAGGAGGTGCTGCGGCTGGGCGTCCTCACGCCGCTCCAGCAGTTCCACGCCGTCTCGGCGGTGATCGGCTTCGTCGTGGGCACCGCGGCCGACCTGGGCCAGGAGCCGCCACGCGAGGTCGTCGAGGGGAAGGTCGGACGCGACGAGTACCTCGAGCGCTACGCCGACCAGTGGCGCGCGCTCGATCCGGCCGAGTACCCCTTCGTCACGCACATCGTCGAGGAGTTCTCCGGCCACGACGACGCCGTCCAGTTCCGCGCCGGGCTCGACCTGCTGCTCGCCGGCCTGCGCCTCCAAGCAGGTCTCTGACGTCAGGCCTCGGGGTCTACGGGTTCCTGGCGGTCCCGTGATCGACGTCTGAGGGCGAACGCCGCCGAGAGTGCACAGATCGCTCCGACCGCGGTCAGCAGGACGACGCCGGTGACGACGGCCGCCGTCTCCGTCCTCGGCGCGCCTCGGCCCTGGCCGACCATCTCGGACGGCGCCACGAGACACATGGCGCCGAGGAGGGCGATGAACACCAGGGTCAGCACCAGGGTGGCCGACACGGCTCTGAGCGAGCTGGTCCACTCGAGCACCACCGCGCCGAACGTGAGGAGCAGGGCGGTCATGACGACCATCAGGGTGGGCGCCGCCAGGTTGACGACCAGCCGGCTCGACTCGGCCCACAGCGGTTCGCCCGTGGTGGCCCAGCGTCCGGCGACCGCGATCGGCAGCAGCGCGCCGCAGACGAGGAACGCCCACCCGGTCGCCCGGTCGCTCAGGGACGGTCCGTCGCTCATGGGACCACTTTTTCACGGCCAGGTGGACGCTCGAGCGGCGGCGTCAGCCCGGGTACGCTCGCTCGTCGTGGGCGTTGACGACCGTGACGTCCGGGTCGGCGTGCAGGGTGGCGAGGGCCGCGTGATTGCCCTTGAGCCGCTTCGGGATGCGGACCACGGTCTTCTCGAACGCGCGCAGGATCCCGATCTTCGCCAGCGTCGGGTCGTAGTGGCTCGCGTCGAACACGGCGTCGCCCGCGTGCACGACCAGGCCTGACTCTCCCTCGACCGTCACGGCCGCGTGGCCCCGGGTGTGGCCGATCATCGGGACCAGGCTGATGCCGTCGAGCACCTCGATCGCCGACAGCCCGTGCCGCCACGGGTCGCCCTCGCCGGGGTGGGCTTGCACGACCGGTGAACCGCCCAGGTGCGCCTGGCGATAGCGCGACTTCTCGATGCCCTTGATGTCAGTCGTCGCGGCCGACCACTCGGCAGCGGTCGTGTGCCACGTGGCCTGTGGGAAGTCGAGCGCCCCGCCGACGTGGTCGAAGTCGAGGTGCGTCAGCACGACGTGGGCCACGTCGGCCGCGTCGAACCCGGCCGCCTCGACGGCGTCGATCGCCGTGACGCCCTGCTGGGGCCGCAGCAGGTGCCGGGCCGGGCCGAGCCGCTTCGGGTCGGCCAGGTCGGCGCGACCCAGGCCGCTGTCGACGAGCGTCAGCCCCTCCGGGTGCTCCACGAGGAGGACGTGACAGATGACTGCAGGACCCAGCGGCGGCGACATGCGCCCCGCGACGAGATGGTGGACGCGCATGCCGCGAGACTAGGCCCGACGGCGTCGTGGCAGGTCGGAATCGACCTACTTCTTCTTCGCGGCCTTCTTGCGGGCAGCGGGCCGGTGCACGAGCACGGGCGCGCTGGCCTGGTTGAGCACCTTGTTGGCGACCGAGCCCATCAGCACGGCCTGGGTGCGGGTGCTGCTGCTCGCGAGCACGATCAGCCCCGAGCCGAATCGGGTCGCAGCCTTGAGGATCTCGCCCGCCGGCGAGCCGCCGTACACGTGCGTCGAGACGGGCGGACCCCAGTCGGCGAAGTCGGCGGCCACGCCCAGCACGGCCTTCTCGGCCGAGGCGCGGAACGACATCTCGTCGATGCTGGAGTCGTCGTCGGTCGCGAAAGGCACGGCAGCGAGCGGACTCACGACGGCGACGACCGAGATCTTCGTGACGGACTTCGGGTCGACGGTCTTGCGCAGGAACTTCGCCGCGTCGTGAGACTGGCGTGATCCGTCGGTGGCGACGAGCACGTGCATGGCAACCCCTAGAAGGTGAGTGAGCTCAGGTCATCCGGTGAGCTCGGCCGGATCGATCGACTGCGGATCGCCCTTCATGACGATCCTGTTGATGAAGTACATGACCACACCAATGGCCAGGATGCCCCCACACCACACCAGAGAGCCAGGGTCGTCGATCGCGGTGTAGACGAGGATGGCGGCGTTCGCGGCCACGCCGAGGTACAGCAGGAACGTCGGAGCCTTGTAGTGCTCGTGGTCGACGCCGGACCCGCGACGCAGCACGAGCGCCGCGAGGCAGACGACGCCGTAGACGACGATCAGGAACAGCACCGTCACGGTCGCGAGCCGGTCGACGTCGGCGGTGGCCAGCAGCAGGCAGACCAGGCTCGCGGTGAAGATGATGGCGACCCACGGCGTGCGCCGGGTGGCGTGGGTGCGAGCGAAGATGCGGGGCACGATGCCCTGCTTCGCCATGCCGTACATGATGCGCGACTGCGCGACCAGCGAGACGAGCGCCGTGTTGGTGACGGCGATCAGCGCGATGACGGCGAAGATCTCGTCGGGGATCGCGAGCGGCCCGGCCTGCACCACGGTCAGGAGGCTGCCGCCCTCGCCGCCGTCCTTCGAGAGGTCCTCGATCGGCGCCACCATCGAGGCGATGAACGCGATGACCATGTAGAGGACGCCGGCCGTCGCCATGCCGCCGAGCAGCGCCTTCGGGAACACCTTGCTCGGCTCGCGGACCTCCTCGGCGATGTTGGCGGCGTTCTCGAAGCCGGTCATCGCGAAGAACGCGAGCGCCACGCCGCTCAGCACCACGACGGCGGGGTTGCCGTCGTTGAGGTCGAACGGCTGGCTGAAGTTGGCGTCGCCGTTGACCACGACGAGCACGCCGACGAGCAGCACGATCGCCAGACCGATCGTCTCGACCGCCGTCATGATCGCGTTGGCCCAGACCGACTCGCTGATGCCGCGGAAGTTCAGCAGCGACAGGGTGACGATGAAGATGATCGCGACCGCGGTGGTCGACATGCCCTCGAGGATCGTACCCTCGGTGATGGACTCGAAGTACGTGCCGCCGAAGACCCGCGCGAGCGTGCCGGCCGCGGCGATCGTGGCAGCGAGCAGGCAGAACGTCACGAGGAAGGTGACGGGCGGGCTCTTGAACGCCTTGTGCGTGTAGAGCGCCGCGCCCGCGGCCTGCGGGTACTTCGTGATGAGCTCGGCGTAGGCGAACCCGGTCAGCAGCGCGACGGAGACGCCGATGACGAACGACAGCCAGAACGCACCGCCCACCGTGAACGCCATGACGCCGATCAGGGCGTAGATGCCCGATCCGAGCACGTCGCCGAGCACGTAGAAGAACAGGAGCGGGCCGCCGATGGCGCGCTCGAGCTCCTCGGTCTGCTTCGGTGAATCCTGGGATGCCTGGGAGGCGTCAGTCATGGGCGTGCTCCTCGTCGAACGTGGTGCGGCCGATCCGGTAACTCTGGCACCCGGTTGGCGGACTGCAACTCGGGCGCTGGGATGGCTACTGTGAGGGCCCTGGAGCCGAGGTGGACGGAGATGGGCCGATGAAGGTGCTCGTGACCGGAGGCGTGCGCTCCGGGAAGTCCTTCCACGCCGAGTCGCTCGTGGTCGGTGAACCGGTCGTCACGTACATCGCGCCGGGCCCGTCCCCGGAGGTCGAGGACGACCCCGACTGGGCCGCGCGCGTCGCGACGCACCGCTCGCGGCGGCCCCAGCACTGGCACACGGTCGAGTCGATCGACCTGCCCGAGGCGCTGGCGGCGGCCGAGGGTGCCGTGCTGGTCGACTGCCTCGGCACGTGGATCACGGCGCAGCTCGACGAGCTCGACGCCTGGGACGCGGTGCTCGAGGAGTGGGAGCCCGTGCTGCGCGAGCGCATCGCCGCCGTGGCCCGGGCCGTGGCCGAGACCGAGCGCCCGGTCGTCGTCGTCACCAACGAGGTCGGCATGGGCGTCGTGCCGGAACACCGGTCCGGACGCCTGTTCCGTGACATGCTCGGACGCGCCAACCAGGCGGTCGCCGCGGAGTGCGACCAGGTCCTGCTCGTCATCGCCGGCCGGGTGCTGACGCTGTAGGGCGAGGGCTCGGCAGCCGACAAGGAGCACGATGAGGACGACGGTCACCTTCGAGGTCGACGGCACCACGGTCGAGGGCTGGTTCTATCCGCCCGCCGGTCCGGATCCGGTGCCGGTCGTGGTCCTCGGTCACGGACTCGGCTACGTGAAGTCGGCGGGCCTCGACGCCTTCGCGCAGCGCTTCGCCGAGGCGGGGTACGCGGCGCTCGCCTTCGACTACCGGTCCTTCGGCGGCAGCGGCGGCGCACCGCGGCAGGTGCTGTCCGTGAAGCGACAGCTGGAGGACTGGGACGCGGCCATCGCCCACGCCCGCACCCTCCCGGGCGTCGACCCGACGCGCGTCGTGGTGTGGGGGACGAGCTTCGGCGGTGGGCACGCGCTCACGCTCGCGGCCACGCGGGACGACCTGGTCGCCGCGATCGCCCAGTGCCCGTTCACCGACGGCATCGCGTCGCTGCGGGTGGTTCCCACGGTGACGTCGCTGAAGGTCACCTGGACCGCGGTGCGCGACCTCCTGGCCCGGCTGTTCGGCCGCGGCCCGGTGTACGTCGCGGGGTCGGGCGTGCCGGGCGAGACCGCGCTGATGACAGCTCCCGACGCCCAGCCGGCGATGCGGGTGCTCACCGCCGACGCCCCCGACTTCGAGAACCGGATGGCGGGACGGGCCGCCGTCGAGGTCATGCTCTACGGCCCCGGTCGCAAGGCCTCGGACATCACGATCCCCGTGCTGGCGGCGGTCTGCGACCGCGACACGGTGGCGCCGGCGCGCACGGCGACCCGCCAGCTCGCGCGGTCGTCGGCGATCGAGGTGCGGCACCACGACGTCGGGCACTTCGACATCTACCTCGGAGAGCCGTTCGAGGACGCGGTCAGCGACTACCTCGCCTTCCTCGACCGCGTCGCCCCGATCCGCTGACCGCACCCCGGGTCCGTCCCGGTCCCTGAGGTGCGACGAAGGAGCCTCGAAGGGGGTACCTCAGCCGCCGGTGGCCCTCAGCCGGTCGGTGGCGTCATGGCCCAGCGGATCGTGCGGACGGCGGTCTCGCCGCCCAGCCGCACCGCGGTCGACTCGGCGACCGGCAGCCAGGGCAGTCGCAGCGGCAGGCGGGCCCAGAGCGGCAGCAGCCCGACGGCCGAGGCCGCGAGCAGTCCGTACGGCGCGCGCAGCGGCAGCGGCACCGGCGGGTTGACCAGCAGGAACCGTGCCGTGCGTCGCGCGGCGGGGGTGCTCTGCAGCTCGGGGCGGTAGTCGGCGAGCACCTGGGCCAGCTCGGCGACGGACTCGGGAACGTCGACGGCGCCGAGCTGTCGCGCCACGACAGCGGCCTCCGCGAGGTAACGGTCGCGTCCGTCCGCGTCGAGGGGCTTGGCGCCGTAGCGGTCGTGCGCGCGCAGGAAGCTGTCGACCTCGGCGACGTGCACCCACCGCAGCAGGTGCGGGTCGGAGGCGGCGTAGGGGCGCCCGTCGGGAGCCGTGCCGGTGACCTTCTCGTGCACCGCCCGCACGGCCCGCACCATGCGATCGGCATCGGCCTCGGTGCCGAAGGTCGTGACGGCCAGGAAGTGGCTCGTGCGCTGCAGGCGTCCCCACGGGTCGCCGCGGAAGCCGGAGTGCTGGTCGACCGCGGCCATCGCCAGGGGGTGCAGCGACTGCAGGAGCAGGGCTCGGATGCCACCGACGAACATCGACGCGTCGCCGTGCACCTGGGTGATCGCCGAGTCGGGTCCGAACCGTCGGGGGCCCTCGGCGCCGTGGATGCGGTCGCGGTGCGCCGGGCCGTCGTCGCCGGCCACGCGGGCGAAGATCAGCTCGCCGAGCCGAGCGCGGGGGTCCATGCCGTCAGTCTGCCCCGCGGCTCCCCACCCCGCCCTCCCACCGCCTCGGGCGGACTAGCCTGGGGCGGTGGCCCGACGACTGACCCCGCTGCCTGCGGCCGAGCTCGCCGAGGTGCTCGCCCGGCTCGACGCCGGTGGCGCCGAGCGGGCCGACCTCGCGGCCGCCACCCGGCACTTCATGGCCGTGCTCGAGGCGCGGTCACCCGGTCACAGCGTGGAGGTGCGCGTGCCGCCCTTCGCCGCGGTGCAGGTCATCGAGGGAGCGCGACACACCCGCGGCACCCCGCCGGCCGTCGTCGAGACCGACGCGCAGACGTGGATCGCCCTCGCCCGCGGGGACCTCGCGTGGAGCGAGGCCCGGGCGCAGCGACGGGTGACGGCCAGCGGCGAGCGCTCCGACCTCACCCCGCACCTCCCGCTCACCTGAGGCCCGGTCAGACCTGGCGCTCCTGGTCGGCCCAGTAGGGCTTGCGGAGGTCGCGCTTGAGGATCTTGCCCGACGGGTTGCGCGGGAGCGCCTCGATCACGTCGATCGTGGTGGGGGCCTTGTAGTGGGCCAGCTTCTCGCGGGCGAAGGCGATGAGCTCGTCCGCGTCGGCCGACGTGCCCGGCCGCAGCGCCACTACCGCCTTGACCGTCTCGCCCCAGCGGTCGTCGGGGACGCCGATCACGGCCGCCTCCAGCACCGCCGGGTGCTCGGCCAGCACGCGCTCGACCTCGGGGGAGTACACGTTCTCGCCGCCCGTGATGATCATGTCCTTGATGCGGTCCTCGATGAAGATGAAGCCGCCGTCGTCGACCCGGCCGACGTCACCGGTGCGCACCCAGCCGTCGTCGGTGATGAGCTCGGCGGTGGCCTCCGCGCGCCCGAGGTAGCCGATCGTGGCCTGCTCCGTGCGGAACCACAGCTCGCCCGACGTGCCGACGGGCACGTCCTCGAGCGTGCCGGGATCGACGACCCGCAGCTCGGCGCCCTCGACCGGCTGCCCGACCGAGAGCAGCCGCTCGGGCCGCTCCAGGTCGCGGTGGGCCGCGTCGTCGAGCACCGAGATGACGCCGCCGAACTCGGTCATGCCGTACACCTGCATGAAGGTCGTCTCCGGCCATGCGGCGATGACCGCGCGGACGACCGGCGGCGGCATGGGCGCCGCGCCGTAGCCCACCTGGCGCAGGCGTCCGAACAGGCCCATCGCCTGCTCGCCCGCCTGGAGCAGGGCCGCGATGACCGGCGGCACCAGGAAGGCGTGGGTGCAGCCCGCCATCATCGCGGCGGCCATCAGGCCGGGGTCGACCTCCTTCACGATGAACGCGGGGATGCCGTGCGTCAGGCCGAGCAGGGCGTACGAGGTGCCGCCGACGTGAAACATCGGCATCGCGACCATCATCATCGAGCCCTCGCCGTACTCCGCGTCGCCGCCGCCGACGTAGCAGTGCCGCACCATGGCGTGCTGGGTCAGCTGCACGCCCTTGGGTCGGCCGGTCGTGCCCGAGGAGTACATGACCACGCACACGTCGTCGGGCGTGACGTCGGGCTGGCGGTCGATCGGCTCGGCCGCCACGAACGCCTCGAACTGGTCGTGCTCGCCGCCCAGCGTCACCGACCGCTCGACGTGCTCGAGCCGGTCGGCCACCAGGTCGTAGGCCTCCTGCAGGTCGGCGCCGACGACGGCGAGCCGCGCCCCGCAGTCGTTGACCACGTAGTCGAGCTCGTCGCCCGCGAGACGCCAGTTGACGACGGTGGTGGCGGCGCCGACGAGGCTGCCGCCGAGGATGAGCTGCAGGATCGCGGGGTTGTTCTTCTCGAGCACCGCGACGCGGTCGCCCCGTCCGATGCCGGCCGCCTGCAGCGCGCCCGCAGTGCGACGGACCGACTCCCACGCCTCGGCGAAGGTCCACGTGCGCTCGCCGTAGATCCAGCAGGTCGCGTCGGGCTGTACCCGCGCCTGGTGCTCGAGGAAGTCCGGAAGGAAGGTGGCGGGGGGAAGGGTGGTCATGACGCTCCTCGCTGGGCTGGACTCGTGTCCGTGACGTGGGTCACAGCAGCCTAGGTGTGCCCGCGGACCAAGCGCCAGGGCCCCGCAGGACAGGGCTGCTCGGGAGGGCCGATCAGGCGAGGGCGAGCGCGACGAGCCAGCACGCGGTCGAGGCCACGTTGGTCGCCGTGCGCACCAGGTTCCACCGGGTCCACGGCCTCTCGAATGCCTCTCGCAACCGCGGTGAGGCGTCCGTGCCGTTCTCGAGCGCCTCGTTGAGCGGCACGTTGCGAGCGATCGTGACGACGAGCGTCAGCACGTAGCCGACGAGGCCGGCGACGGCCCAGGCGAACGCGTCCTCACCCCGCACCACCACGGTGGAGGCGATGCCGAGCACCAGCGAGCCGCCGAACAGCAGCCCGAAGACGGGGTTGATGATCGCGACGTTCACGCCCCGCATCGTCTGCACGAAGGCGACGTCGTCGACCCGTCGCAGCCCGGGCATGACGGCGTACGCGAAGGCCGCGAACAGTCCGGCCACGAGGCCGGTGGTCAGGGCGGTCGCCCCGAGGAGGAGGTCGGTGGTCAACGCTCGGCCCGCGGTCGGGTCAGCCCTCGACGACGGCGGCGATGCGCTTGAGCGTCTTCGACATGGCCTTGCCGGTGTTGGTCGGCATCGATCCGCGCTTGAGGAAGAAGCGCTGCTTGTCCTCGCTGACGTCCCACGTCTCACGCACGCGGGTGCCGTCGCCGGTGGGCTCGAGCTCGTAGCGCCAGATGCGCCCGCCGATCAGCCCGCCGAGCCCGACGGTCTTCCAGGCGATCAGGCGGTCCTGCTCGAACTCGACCACGCGGTTGCTGGTCGTGTACGGGACTCCCTGCTTCATCGACATGCCGAAGACGGAGCCGAGCGTCAGTGGCTCGCCCGGCTCCTTGAGGCCCTGGACGCTGCCCGAGCCGTCGATCTCGGAGTGCCGGCCGGCGTCGGCGACGATCGCGAAGATGGCCGAGGCGGGGGCCTGGATGACGCGCTCGACGGAGACTGTGTTGCCGTTCATGGACCCATCCCACCAGATGCGGGGCGTTCCGCAGGATGAACTTCTGACGTCAGCCCAGCGCGAAGGCCGTGAGGAAGCCGGCCGCGGTCGCCACGCCGACCCACCAGCCGCCCTCGCGGTACGCCTCGGGGAAGAGCGTGTCGGCCAGCACGGCGATCGTCGCACCACCGGCGAACGCCTGCACGAGGGCGATCGAGGTGCCGCCGAGCACGTCGGACGCGGCGTAGGCGCCCATCGTGCACGCGACGAGCACCACGCCCGTCAGGACCCACAGGCCGATCGCCCGGACCGGGCCGAAGCTCGAGCGCCCGAGGAGCGCACCGCTGCTGACCGCTTCCGGCACGTTGCCGACGACGATCGCGACGAGCAGCACGATGCTGCCGCCCTCCACGAGTCCGACGCCGAGCGCCACGTTCTCGGGGATGCCGTCGAGCACGGCCCCGAGGAGCAGTGCCCAGCCGGCCGCCGCGGCACCCATCCGCGAGTCGAGCTGGTGGCTCGCGAGGACGTAGACCCCAGCTCCCGCCATCAGTGCGACACCGGCCAGCAGCACGCCCTCGGATCGGAACGCCGGACCGAAGAGCTCCTCCGACGCGGCCGCCGTCAGCGTGCCGGCACCGAAGGCCATGAGCACCGCGAGGACGGGCGTCGGCAGCTGCCATCGCAGGCCGATCGCCGCTCCGACGATCAGCGGCACCGCCGTCGCCACCCCGAACCAGAAGGCCATCGCCATGCCTCGAGGCTAACCACACCTGTCCGCCTCGCGCGGTGGCGGTCGATCGCGCTCGCCCACGCCCCTACACTGGTTCTCGTGGCGCGCGGCGACGGTCTTCTGACCCACGACATCGATCCCTCGGATCGCGGTCCTCAGGACGCCTGTGGCGTCTTCGGCGTCTGGGCGCCGGGTGAAGAGGTCGCGAAGCTGACCTACTTCGGCCTGTACGCGTTGCAGCACCGCGGGCAGGAGTCCGCCGGCATCGCCGTCAGCAACGGCCGCCAGATCCTCGTCTACAAGGACATGGGCCTCGTGAGCCAGGTCTTCGACGAGTCGACGCTGGAGTCGCTCAAGGGCGAGATCGCGATCGGCCACGCCCGCTACTCCACGACCGGCTCGAGCGTGTGGCAGAACGCGCAGCCGACGTTCCGCCCCACGGCCTCCGGCTCGGTGGCCCTCGGCCACAACGGCAACCTGACCAACACCGCCGAGCTCGTCGAGCTGCTCGACCAGCGCACCGCCGGTGAGAGCCGGCAGCACGAGACGGCCACGAGCGACACGGCCGCGATGGCCAGCCTGCTCGCGTCCTACCGCGACCGCTCGGTCGAGGAGGCGGCCCTCGAGGTGCTGCCGAAGGTGCGCGGCGCGTTCTCCCTGGTGTTCATGGACGAGCACACGCTGTACGCGGCGCGCGATCCGCAGGGCATCCGTCCGCTGGTGCTCGGCCGCCTCGAACGTGGCTGGGTCGTCGCCAGCGAGACCGCGGCCCTCGACATCGTCGGCGCCTCCTACATCCGCGAGGTCGAGCCGGGCGAGTTCATCGCGATCGACGAGAACGGTCTCCGCTCCGAGCGTTTCGCCGAGCCGGCGCCGAAGGGCTGCATCTTCGAGTACGTGTACCTGGCGCGCCCCGACACGACGATCAACGACCAGCGGGTCTTCAGCGTCCGCGAGCGCATCGGCCGCAAGCTCGCTCGCACCGCGCCGGTCGAGGCCGACCTGGTCATCCCCGTGCCGGAGTCGGGCACGCCCGCCGCGATCGGCTACGCCGCGGAGTCGGGCATCCCGTTCGGCCACGGCCTGGTCAAGAACTCCTACGTGGGCCGCACGTTCATCCAGCCCTCGCAGACCATCCGTCAGCTCGGCATCCGGCTCAAGCTGAACCCGCTGCGCGACGTCGTCGCCGGCAAGCGGCTCGTGGTCGTCGACGACTCGATCGTCCGCGGCAACACGCAGCGTGCTTTGGTGCGGATGCTGCGCGAGTTCGGCGCCGCCGAGGTGCACGTGCGTATCTCGAGCCCGCCGGTCAAGTGGCCGTGCTTCTACGGCATCGACTTCGCCTCGCGCGCCGAGCTCATCGCCAACGGCATCAGCGTCGACGAGATCTGCCGGTCGATCGGCGCCGACTCCCTGTCGTACGTCGACCTGGACGACCTGGTCGACGCCACGAACGTGCCCAAGGACAACCTGTGCCGGGCCTGCTTCGACGGCATCTACCCCGTCGCGCTCCCCGAGGACGACCTGATCGGCAAGCACCTGCTCGAGCTGCCCGCCGACACCACGACGCTGAAGGTGATCCAGTGACCGACTACGCGGCAGCCGGCGTCTCCGTCGCCGAGGGCGACCGCGCGGTCGAGCTCATGAAGACCTGGGTCGAGAAGGCGCGCCGTCCCGAGGTCGTCGGCGGCATCGGCGGCTTCGCCGGGCTCTTCGACGCCACGGCGCTGAAGGACTACCGCCGTCCGCTGCTGGCCACCTCCGCCGACGGCGTGGGTACCAAGGTCCAGATCGCGCAGCGCATGGACAAGCACGACACGATCGGCTTCGACCTCGTCGGCATGCTCGTCGACGACCTGGTGGTCTGCGGCGCCGAGCCGCTGTTCATGACCGACTACATCGCCTGTGGCAAGGTCGTGCCCGAGCGCATCGCCCAGATCGTCAAGGGCATCGCCGAGGCGTGCGCCGAGTCGGGCACCGCGCTGCTCGGCGGCGAGACCGCTGAGCACCCCGGCCTCCTCGGTCCCGAGGAGTACGACATGGCGGGCTCCACCACGGGTGTCGTCGAGGCCGACGCGCTCCTGGGTCGCGACCTCGTGCGCCCCGGCGACGCGGTCGTCGCGATGGCCTCCTCGGGGCTGCACTCCAACGGCTACTCGCTCGTGCGCCACGTGTTCTTCGGGCTCGCGGGCTGGTCGCTCGACCGGCAGGTCGACGAGCTCGGCTCGACGCTCGGCGAGGCACTGCTCACGCCGACGCGGCTCTACACGCTGCCGTCGCTCGCGCTGGCCCGCGCCGGAGGCGTCCACGCGATGTCGCACATCACGGGCGGCGGTCTCGCGGCGAACCTCGAGCGCGTCGTGCCCGAGTCGGTCTCGGTGCGCGTCGACCGCGCCACGTGGTCGCCCGACCCGATCTTCGACCTGGTCGCCCAGCTGGGCGAGGTCGAGCGTCCCGCGCTCGAGCAGGCCCTCAACGTCGGGGTCGGCATGGTCGCCCTCGTCGAGCCCGACGCGGCCGACGCGGCGGTGCGGCTGCTGCAGGAGCACGGCATCGACGCCTGGGTCGCCGGCGAGGTCGCCGAGGCAGGGGTCCACGGTCCCGGAGGCTCCGTGACGGTTGTGGGCGAACACGCATAGCCCCCGTGAGACATTCTCGCGGGTGATTCGGTAGGCTGGTCAGCACGACATACCGACATCACTGTGCGAGGGGGTCGACCCATGGGGCGCGGCCGTGCGAAAGCCAAGCAGACCAAGGTTGCACGCGATCTCAAGTACCGGACCTTCGATCCGGACTTCAGCGATCTGCAACGAGAGCTCCACGGTGAGGACGGTGAACCGATCCCTGATCAGTACGCCGAGCTCGCCGAGAGGCCTGACCTCGCCGATCAGTTCAAGGACCGCGACGCCAGCTGATGCGCGCGGCTCCTTCGTCGCCGCTCCAGCGGTTCGTGCCTCACCGCTGACGGGCTACGCCCGTGCGCTCGAGCCTCGCTGCGCTCGGCTGTGGTGACGTCCAGCACTTCGTCATGCCCACACCTGCGTGGCGGTCGGTAGCTCACCGCCCGAGGCGGCTGGGCCACCAGAAGCGGCGTCCGGTCCAGGCGACCATCGCCGGGGTGACGACGCCGCGTACCACCACGGTGTCGAGCAGCACGCCGAAGCCCACGAGCACGCCGAGCTGGGCCAGCAGCACCAGCGGGAGCACGCCGAGCACCGTGAAGACCGCCGCGAGCAGGATGCCGGCGCTCGTGATCACGCCACCCGTGACGGCCAGCGCCGTGACGATCGAGCCCGTCGCGTCCCCGGTTGCGGCCATCTCCTCGCGCGCGCGTGCCGTCAGGAAGATGTTGTAGTCGACGCCGAGCGCCACCAGGAAGATGAAGGCCAGCAGCGGGGTGCTCACGTCCATCGCCGGCCAGCCCAGCACGTGGTCGAAGACCAGCCAGCCGACGCCGAGCGCCGACAGGTACGACAGCACCGTCGTGGCGCCCAGCAGCACGGCGGCGACGACCGAGCGGAGCAGGGCCAGCAGCATCACGAGCACGACCGCGAGCACGAGCGGGATCACGGTCGTCCGGTCGGACGCCGCCGTGGCGGCCTCGTCGACCGCCTCCGCGTCGGGTCCGCCGACGAGCGAGTCGGGGTCGACGTCGTGCACGGCCGTGCGGAGGTCTTCGATCGTCGCCAGCGCGTCCGCGCTGCCCGGGTCCGACTCGAGCACGACGCGCACCTCGGCCGTCGAGTCGTCCCCGCCCGGTGAGACCGTCGCCGACTGGACGCCGTCGACCTCGCTCGCCGCGGCCGCGACGGCCTCGGCCTCGGCCGGGCTCGCGACCACGGTGGTGGGGGAGGCCGTGCCGCCGGGGAAGGCCGACGACAGGGTCGACTGGGCGGCGATCGACTCGGGGGTGTCGAGGAACTGCTCATCCTGGGCGAGCCCGGTGCGAAGTCCGAGCGCCCCGAGCGCCATCGTCACGAGCACGACCAGCCCGGCGATCGTCACCAGAGCGGGGCGCCGGGTGACGGCGGGCCCGACGCGGCTCCAGAGGCCGCGGTGGGCGGAGTCGTCGTCGCCGACGCGCGGCACGAACGGCCAGAACAGCCACCGACCGGGCAGCGACATCGCCGCGGGCAGCACGACGAGCGCGAAGAACACCGCGACCGCGAGGCCGGCGGCCCCCGCGAGCCCGATGCGGCTGACAAAGGGGGAGTCGGCGAGCAGGAGCGTGAGCAGGCCGAGGATGACCGTGCCCGAGCTCGACAGGATCGCCGGTGCGGCGGCGCCCACCGCCTGGCGCATCGCCTCGTGCCGGCTCTCGTGCCGACGCAGCTCCTCGCGGTACCGGGCGATCAGCAGCAGCGCGTAGTTGGTGCCGGCGCCGAAGACGAGCACCGAGGTGATGCCGGTGATGGATCCGTCGACCGCGAGACCCGACCACGCCGAGATGGCGTCGACGACCTTCGCGGCGACGCGGTCGCCCAGGCCGATCACGGCGAGCGGCACGATCCACAGCCACGGGCTGCGGTAGGTGATGATCAGCAGAAGTGCGACGACCGAGGCGGTCACGAGCAGCAGCCGGGTGTCGGCGCCGGAGAACACCTCGCCCAGGTCGGCCTGCACGGCCGGCCCGCCGGTGACCTCGGTGACCAGTCCGTCCGGGAGCGCGTCGCCGGCGACGTCGCGGATCTCGGCGACCAGCTCGCTGTTCTCGTCGTTGGACAGGTCTCCGGGCACCGGGACGGTGACGAGGGCGACCGTGCCGTCGTCGGAGGGGATCGGGCCGACGGCCTCGAGGTCCAGGTCGTCGCTGAGGGCCTGGACGCGCTCGCCGGCCGCCGTCAGGTCGGCAGCCTCGAGGCCACCGTCCCGCGAGAAGACCACGATCGCGGGAGCCTCGTCCCCGTCGGGCAGCGCGGCGAGACGCTCCTGGGCGAGGGCCGACTCGGCGTCGTCCGGGAGGTTGGATCCGGCGTCGCTGCCCTCGGTCGGTCCGGGCGCGAACGCCAGCACGGCCGCGCCGAGGAGCAGGCCGACGAGCAGGACGGCGACGGAACGGCCGCGGCCGACGGGGCGAGCCAGAAAAAAGGTTCGATGATCGAAAGATGTCACGGTCACACGATAGGGTCAGCGTCATGACGACGCACCCCGGGGGTCCTCCCGGCGCTCCCGATGCGCGACTCGAGGTCGTCCGACGCCTTCAGTCGCTGACCACGGCCACCCTGCACTTCACTGATCGCGCTGCCGCGTCGCGCGGTCTGCATCGCTCCGACCTGCAGGCGCTGCAGGCCCTGGTCGCGGCTCGCGAGTCGGGGGCCGACGCGGTGACGCCGGGCGAGCTGTCGCAGGCCCTGACCCTGAGCCCGTCCGCGACCACGACCCTGATCGACCGGCTCGAGCGCGCGGGCCACGTGCGTCGCGACCACGACCAGCACGACCGTCGTCGCGTGGGTCTCACGATGACCAAGCACGCCGGCACCGAGGCGCGTGCCATGTTCGGCCCCATGGCCATGGCGATGGTCGAGGCCCTGTCCGACTTCGACGACGACCAGGTGGCCACGATCCTCGCGTTCCTCGAGACCGCGACCGCCGTCGTCACCGAGGCGAACCCGGGCTGAGGAACCCCGCGTGCCGCCGGGCGGTGAGATAGGTACGTGTCCGCGGGGTGGGCGGTGAGTTAGGGGCGTGTCGAGGCTCGCGACACGCCCCTAACTCACCGTCCGGGCCGACGACACGCCCTTGGCTCACCGCCCGGGCGACGGGGTCAGGCGAGGTGGATGTTCTTGAGGCGGCCGACGTCGCGCATGCGCTGCTCGGCCTGGCGATCCGCGGCCTCGGCGGAGGTGATGCCCTCACCCGCCGCGCGCTCGAGCACCGCGAGCGTCGTGTCGAAGATGCCGGTGGCGCGCGCCTTGGCCCGGTCGAAGCTGAATCCGCTGGGGTCCAGCTCGTCGGCGACCTGGATGACGCCGCCGGAGTTCACGCAGTAGTCGGGCGCGTACGTGATGCCCTTCTCCGTGAGCAGCTTCGCCGTGCCCTCGTGGGCGAGCTGGTTGTTGGCGCCGCCGCACACGACGCGCGCCGACAGCGTGCGCACGACGTCGTCGGTCAGAGCGCGTCCGAGCGCGCACGGTGCGTAGACGTCGAGGGGCTCGGCGACGAGCTCCTCGGTGGAGCCGACGACCTTCACGCCGGGGTGCGCGGCGGTGATGGCGTCCAGCGCGGCTCGGCTCACGTCGGTCACCACGACGTGGGCGTCCTCGTCGACGAGGTGCTGCACGAGGTGGCGTCCGACCTTGCCCACGCCCGAGATGCCGACCGTGCGACCGGCCAGCGAGGTGTCGCCCCAGACGTGCTGGGCGCTGGCCCGCATGCCCTGGTAGACGCCGAAGGCGGTGAGGACGGAGGAGTCGCCGGCGCCGCCGTGCTCGACCGTGCGGCCCGTGACGTACGAGGTCTCGCGGGCGATGACGTCCATGTCGGGGCTGAACGTGCCGACGTCGCAGGCGGTGAAGTACCGGCCGCCGAGCGTCTCGACGAAGCGGCCGTAGGCCCGCAGCAGCGCCTCGGTCTTGTCGGTCGCCGGGTCGCCGATGATGACGGCCTTGCCGCCGCCGAGGTCGAGGCCGGCGAGCGCGTTCTTGTACGCCATGCCCTGGCTCAGGGCCAGCACGTCGGCGAGCGCGTCCGCCTCGCTCGCGTACGGGTGGAACCGGGTGCCGCCGAGGCCCGGCCCGAGGGCCGTGGAGTGCAGCCCGATGATGGCGCGGAGACCGCTGGCCGGGTCGTGGCAGAACACGACCTGCTCGTGCGGGTGGGCGAAGACGCGGGCGTCGAAGGACATGGGTTCTCCTGTCGTCACGGGCGCGGGGGTGTGCGCCTGTCGGTGAGAGCCGCGGGGTGGTGCGGCTCCGACTCGACTGTACCGCCGCACCGCCCTTGCGGGAGCCGATCAGTCCTCGCGGGCCTCGCGCTCGGCGGCGGTCTCGTAGTCGGGGACTCCGCGGAACCGCCGGAAGCTGTAGACCATGAATCCGAGGGCGATGAGGGCCGAGACGATGAGCGTGGCGCCCGTGCCCCAGCCGCCGATCAGCCACCACCGGTCCGCGATCGGCCACCAGTCGGGGGCGTCAGGGCGCAGGCCCCACACCACCCCGACCGCGCCGAGCAGCAGCGCCCCGAGAACGCTGCCCAGGATGCGGGGCCAGGTCTGCACGCCGTCCGCGGCCGCCTTGAAGGCCATGACCTTGACCGGCTCGAGTCGTCGCTCGGCCCACTCGTAGCGGTTGGCCAGCACGGCCAGCCCGGCCACGAGCAGGAGCAGGCCGGGGCCGGGCAGGAAGATCGCAGCGACACCGGCGAGCACGAGGATCCAGCCGAGGACCGTGATCGCGACGCCGCGAGCCAGGTGGGTGGAGCGGCGGGGTCCGTCGCTCATCGTCGTGCCGGCCGGGGTGAGGTCATGCCTCATCCTCGCTGCGGCGGCTCGATCTCGCTCGCCAGCGGCCCGTCGGCCTCGGGCTGCGTCCCGGTACCCGGTGGGGTGATCGCGTACAGCGGAGTCGTGCGCCCGACGCCCTTGAGCTCGACCTCGCCGTGCTGCGTGGCCTCGAACTCGTCGCGCACGAGCAGCCAGGTCGCGCGGGTCATGAGGACGCTGCCCGGGGGGCACTCGGTCTGGATGCGCGAGGCGAGGTTCACGGCGCGACCGATGGCGGCGTACTTCTGGCGGGCCCCTGAGCCGACGTTGCCGACGGCGACGACGCCGGTGTTGACCCCCATGCGGATGCGGAACACGACGTCGAGCCCGGCCTGCTCCCAACGGGCGTTGAGGCCCTCGACCGCCGCCTGCATCTCGATGGCCATCCGCATCGCCCGCAGGGCGTGGTCGCGGTCGTTCGTGGCGGTCGGGGCGCCGAAGAAGATCAGCACGGCGTCGCCGACGAGCTCGTCGATCGTGCCGTCGTGGAGCGCGGCGATCCGCGCCATCTCGGAGAAGTACTCGCCGAGCACGAGCGCCAGGTCCTCCGGCTCCATCCGCTCGGTCGTCTCGGTGAAGCCGACGATGTCGGAGAAGAACACCGTGATCTTGCGCCGCTCGAGCCGGGTCGACGTCTCGCCGTGCTCGAGCACCGCGTCGGCGACCTGCGCCGGCACGTAGGTGCGGATGAGCTGGTGGCTGCGAGCGAGGTCCTCGCGCTGGTGGTCGACGACGGCCAGCATGCCGAAGGCCAGCACCATCGCGGCGACGACGAACACCAGCAGCGGCCCGCCCGTGCCGAGGAGGCGCTCGACGGAGCCGGAGCCCTGCACGGAGTCGTCGACCAGGGCCGGCGCGTAGTCGATGGCCCCGCCGAACCGGAGGGCCTCGAGCACGGCGGTGACGACGACGGCCCCGACGATCGAGATGATGCCGAACGTGCGCCCGAAGAGGATGCCGATCAACAGCCCGGTGACGGCGGGGAACAGCAGGAACGGCGAGGCCCAGAAGCCGAAGATGTAGGCGATGGCGACGCCGAAGAGGCTGTACCCGAGCGCGGGCACGGCGAGCGCCAGTCGCGCCACGAGGGTCCGGCCCTCGGGGTCGCGCGGTGCGAGGAGCGCCAGCACGACCGCGCTCACGATCACGCCGATCACCCCGGCGAGGACGACCGGTGCGAAGTAGCTCATGCGGACCTGGTCGGAGCGGTCGACGAGCCAGAGGCACAGGACGGAGGCGCCGACCTGCGCGACGCTGAACAGCGTCATGACGAGCACGGCGCGCTCCATGCGCGGGCGGGTCAGCACGTCCTCCAAGGTGAGGATCCAGCGAGGGTGCTGCACCGTGCTCATGGCCGAAGACTAGCGGCGCGCCGTCGTCAGCGGTCGCGTGTCCGGCGAGCCAGGCGCTTGTCCATGCGGCGGATCTGCGGGGTGACGACCTTGGTCAGCACGCCCGGCAGCACCGACATGCCGGCCTGGCTGATCGCCCCGCCGAGGCTCGTGACGCGTGACGGCTGGTCGACGACGCCCCTGACCAGCCAGGCCCCGGCCTTGGCCGGGGTCATCATCGGCATCGCGGCGTAGATCGAGGTGGCGCCGGACATCTCGGTGCGCACCATCGGGAAGTAGACGATCGTCGTGGTGATGCCGCGGTGTCCCTCCTCGGCCAGGAGCGAGCGGGCGTAGGACTCCAACGCGCTCTTGCTCGCGAGGTAGGCCGAGAAGAGCGGGACCGGGACCTGGGTCGACAGCGTCGAGCTGAAGACGACGTGACCGTGTCCGCGGTCGATCATCGACGGCAGCAGGGCCTGGGTCAGGCGGATCGCGCCGAAGTAGTTGACCGCCATGACGCGCTCGTGGTCGTGCAGCCGCTCCAACGAGTCGCGGATCGAGCGGCGGATGGATCGTCCGGCGTTGTTGACCAGCACGTCGACGTGACCGTGGTCGGTCAGGACGGACTGGACCGCCGCAGTGGTCGAGGCGTCGTCGGTCAGGTCGACCGGGTAGGTGCTCGCCTCGCCGCCGGCCTCGCGCACGCGCTCGGCCACCTCCTCGAGCTCGCCGGCCCGACGCGCCAGCAGGCAGACCGTCCAGCCCTTCGCTCCGAGCTGCACCGCCGCCTCGGCGCCGATGCCGCTGGACGAGCCCGTGATGACGACGACCTTGCGCTCGCTCATGCGTCGCCCCGCACGATGTCGACGAGCAGGGCGGTGAACAGCCGGGTGACGCGCTCGTTCATCTGGGTCGCGGTCTCGTCGGGATGCGCGACCCACCAGTCCATCAGCGAGTCGACGATGCCGAGCCAGGCCGCAGTCATGACCGAGATGTCGCGCTCGTCGGTGTCGCCGGCCAGCGCCAGCAGCTCGGTGACGCCCTCGTGCGCGAGCTTGTCGATGCGCTCGGTGTGGTGGCTCACGACGTCGGCGATGGCCCCGGTCGAGGGCGCCGTGCGGTCGTGGAGGAGCCGCCACAGGTGCCGCTGCTCGTCGAGCACGGCGAACATGCCGTCGAGGGTGCGGATGCCGCGCTCGATGCCGACCGCGTCGCCGCGGGCGATGCGCTCGATCTCGCCGGCCATGAGGTCGCCGGCCTCGTCCAGGCAGGCCGCGAACAGGCCTTCCTTCGACCCGAAGTAGTTGTAGATCAGCGGCTTGGAGATGCCGGCCTCGGCGGCGACGTCGGCGAGGTTCGTGGCGGCGAAGCCGTCGGTGCCAAAGGCCAGGGACGCGACGGCCAGGATCTGCTGCTCGCGCTCGGCGCGCGGGACGCCCTTGGTGCCGGCGTTGGTTCGGGCCATGGGAAGACTCTAGTCGAGGCCCTGACCCTGTGGTAACTTACCCGAGAGTCATATAGGCCGCGTGGAGGAGATCCGATGAACGACGTGCTCGATCCGCTGAAGAACCCCGTCACCTACGCGGCCCCGTTCTTCCTGCTGACGATCGTCATCGAGCTCGCCGCGCTCAAGTGGCTCGACCACGACGACAACACCACGGGCTACGCCATGAAGGACGCGCAGGCGTCGATCTCGATGGGCGTGCTCTCGCTGGTGTTCCTGACGCTGTTCAAGGTCGTCACGTTCTTCGGCTTCACGGCGGTCTTCGCCTACCTCGCGCTGTGGGAGCTGCCGACCGACACGTGGTGGTACTGGGTCCTCGTGATCCTGGGCGTCGACCTGGGCTACTACTTCCACCACCGCTTCAGCCACCGCGTGCGCATCGCCTGGGCCGGCCACCAGGCCCACCACTCCAGCGAGTTCATGAACTTCGGCACCGCGCTGCGGCAGAAGTGGAACCCCTGGTTCGAGTTCTTCTTCTGGCTCCCGCTCCCGCTGCTGGGCTTCGCGCCGTGGACCCTCTACGTGGCCTTCGGCTTCAACCTGATCTTCCAGTTCTACGTGCACACCGAGATGGTCGACCGCCTGCCGCGACCCGTCGAGTACGTGTTCAACACCCCGTCGCACCACCGCGTGCACCACGGCTCCGACCCGGAGTACCTCGACAAGAACTACGGCGGCATCCTCATCATCTGGGACCGGATGTTCGGCACCTTCACGAAGGAGGTCCAGCGTCCGACGTACGGGCTGACCAAGAAGGTCGAGACCTACAACATCCTCAAGCTCCAGTACGGCGACTACGTCGACATCGCCCGCGACGTGCGTGGCGCACGGCGCTGGCGCGACAAGATGGGCTACCTCTTCGGCCCGCCCGGGTGGACGCCGAAGGGCGAGGTCACCGACGCCGACGACCTGGTCCTCCCGCGCCGCTGACCTCGCGCCCCGTGCCGCGTCAGGAGCGCACGAGGAGCGCGACCGGGTAGGTCGAGAGAAGGTCGTCGACCTCGCGTGAACCTCCGCCGTGGCTCGCGCCGGTGAGCACGTCGGTCCAGGTGCCGTCGCCGAGCTCGAGCACCGTGCCCTCCCAGCCACCCCGACGGTCGAGGCCCACGGGCAGTCGGGTCGCGAGCGCCACGAGGTCCTCGTGCCGCGCGAAGGCGACGGCGTGACCTGCGGCCGGGCCGTCCGCCGCCAGCGGACGGTAGCCCTGGAAGAGCTCGGGCCGGTCTCGCCGCAGGGTGAGGACCCGCTGCGTCAGCAGCAGCTTCGCCGCGCCCGAGGAGTCGAGCGGGGGAGTCCAGCCGTCCGCGATGCGCGCCAGCAGCTCGCGCCGCGCCGTGTACCCGACCGCGCGTCGGTTGTCGGGGTCGACGAGCGACAGGTCCCAGAGCTCCGTGCCCTGGTAGACGTCGGGCACTCCGGGGCCGGCGAGCTGCAGCAGCTTCTGGGAGAGCGCCGTGGTCCAGCCCGGTCCCTCGATCCGGTCGACCAGCGCGGCTACCTGCTGGCCGACCGCGGCGCGCGCCCGGAGCGGCCACTCCCGCACCGACGCCTCGAACTCGGCGTCGGTCTCGGTCCACGTCGTGCGGATCTTCGCCTCGCGCGCGGCCTTCAGGAGGTAGTCGGCGAGGCGAGAGTCGGTGATCGGCCAGGCGGCGAGCAGCGTCTGCCACGCCAGCAGGTCGAGCGACGGCTCGTCGATGCCGCACTCGGCCGACCAGCGCTCGACGGACTCGGCGACCTCGTCGGCGACCTCGGCGAGGACCAGCGAGCGGGCCCGCGTGTCCTCGGACCGCTTGGTGTCGTGCGTCGTGAGGGCCGTCATGGTGTGCGGGTGGTCCTGGTCGCGCGCCGCGGCCAGGCGGTGGAACTCGGCGACGTCGACGCCCCACACGTCCGGGGAGCCGCCGACCTCGGTCAGCGCCGCGAACCGTGTGAACCGGTAGAACGTCGTGTCCTCGGTGCCCTTGGCCACGACCATGCCGGAGGTCTGCTGCAGCCGGGTCGCGAGCTCGCCCCGCGGATCGGCGCGCACCTGCTCGTCGAGCGCCCGGAGCGCGTCGGCCAGGTCGGGTCGACGGGTCGCGGCGCGCTCGATCGCCCGAGCCCAGTCGGCCTCGCCCTCGGGCAGGTAGGAGCGGTACACGCCGAACGCGATCATCGTCTCGGCCACCGCGCCGCGCGCCTGGTCGGCGTCGATGCCCTTCAGCTGTGCAGCGATGCGGCGCACCTCGGCGACGAGGATGCGGTCGGTGACCATGCGTCGCGCGTCCTCCTCGACGGCGGCGTAGTCGGTCGGTGCGCCGAGTCGCTCGGCGAGAGCGGTCAGCGGGGCCTCGCCGGCGGGGTCGAGGAGCACTCCGGCGACCTCGCGGAGGGCGTCGTATCCCGTGGTGCCCTCGACCGGCCAGCTCGCCGGCAGGTCCTCGCCCGGGTGCAGGATCTTCTCGACGACGATCCAGGCGTCGGGCGCGGCCTCGCGCAGCCGTCGCGCGTAGCCTCCCGGGTCGGCCAGCCCGTCGGGGTGGTCGACCCGGAGCCCGGTCACCTCGCCGGCCTCGACCCAGCGCAGCACCTCGCGGTGGGCGTCGTCGAACACAGCGGGGTCCTCCACGCGGATCGCGGCGAGCGAGGTGATGTCGAAGAATCGGCGATACCCCAGCTTGGCGTTGCCGCGACGCCAGCCGACCAGCTCGTAGTGCTGGCGGTCGTGCACCTCCTGCGCGGTTCCCCCTGCGGTGCCGTCCGCGATCGGGAAGCGGTGGTCGAAGTACGCCAGCTGGTCGCCGTCGATCGTCAGGGCCGCCACGTCGGCGTCGTCGCCGAGCACCGGCAGCAGCAGGCGCTCGCGCGACCAGTCGACGTCGAAGTGGTGGGCGTAGGCGGAGGCCTCGCCCTCGGCCAGGACCGACCACCACCACGGGTTCGCGCGGGGCACCTCGACCGACATGTGGTTCGGCACGATGTCGACCACGACGCCCAACCCCGCCTCGCGCGCTGCGTCCACCAGCGCTGCCCGCTCGAGCTCGCCGCCGAGCGCGGGGCGCGCCAGCGACGGATCGGTGACGTCGTAGCCGTGCGTCGAGCCGGGCGTCGCGTCGAGCACGGGGGAGAGGTACAGCGCACCCACCCCGAGGTCGCGCAGGTACGGCACGAGCGCGCGTGCCTCGGCGAAGCCGAAGTCGGGCCGCAGCTGCAGCCGGTACGTCGACGAAGGCACGCCCGCAGGAGCCGTCACCGGGCCACCCGCTGCAGCACGACGAGCGAGCGTCCCTCGACGTCGAGCGTCGCTCCCGCGTCCAGCTGCTGGCCGCCGGTCGGGTCGACGACGCCCTCGGCCGTCTCGACGACGACGCGCCACTGCGCGCCGTAGTCCCCGTCGGGCAGGGTGAACTGGATCGGCTCGTGGTGCGCGTTGAACGCCAGCAGGAACGAGTCGTCGGTGATGCGCTCGCCTCGGGGGTCGCGGTCGGCGATCGCCTCGCCGTTGAGGAACACCGCGACCGAGCGGCCGAAGTCGTCGCCCCAGCTCTGGTCGGTCATCTCCTCGCCGGACGGCGTGAACCACGCGATGTCGGGGAGCTTCTCCGAGCGCTGCACGGGGCGGCCGGAGAAGAACCGGCGGCGGCGGAACACGGGGTGCCGACGCCGCAGACGGGTCAGCGCGCCGGTGAACCGGATCAGGTCCGCCTCGTCGCCGGCGAGGCTCCAGTCGATCCAGGCCACCTCGTTGTCCTGGCAGTACACGTTGTTGTTGCCGCCCTGCGTGCGCCCGAGCTCGTCGCCGTGCAGCAGCATCGGGACGCCCTGGGAGAGCAGCATCGTCGCCAGGAAGTTGCGCCGTTGACGCTCGCGGAGCGCGAGGATCGCGGGGTCGTCCGTCTCGCCCTCGACGCCGTGGTTCCACGAGCGGTTGTCGTCGGCGCCGTCGCGACCCTCCTCGCCGTTGGCCTCGTTGTGCTTCTCGTCGTACGACACGAGGTCGTTGAGGGTGAACCCGTCGTGCGCCGTCACGAAATTGATCGACGCGTACGGGCGGCGGCCGTCGTCCTGGTACAGGTCGGACGAGCCGGTGATGCGCGAGGCGAACTCGCCGAGAGTGGCCGGTTCGCCGCGCCAGAAGTCGCGCACGGTGTCGCGGTACAGGCCGTTCCACTCGGTCCACAGCGGCGGGAAGTTGCCGACCTGGTAGCCGCCCGGACCGACGTCCCACGGCTCCGCGATGAGCTTGACCTGGCTGACCACCGGGTCCTGCTGCACGAGCTCGAAGAACGTCGCGAGCTTGTCGACGTCGTAGAACTCGCGGGCCAGCGTGGCGGCGAGGTCGAACCGGAAGCCGTCGACGTGCATCTCGGTGACCCAGTACCGCAGCGAGTCCATGATCAGTTGCAGCGTGTGCGGGTGGCGCACGTTGAGCGAGTTGCCCGTGCCCGTGTAGTCCATGTAGTGCTGCAGGTCGTCCTCGACCAGCCGGTAGTACGCGTCGTTGTCGATGCCGCGCATCGAGAGCGTCGGGCCGAGGTGATTGCCCTCGGCGGTGTGGTTGTAGACGACGTCGAGGATGACCTCGATGCCCGCGGCGTGCAGCGCACGCACCATGCCCTTGAACTCCTGCACCTGGCGGCCGGGCCGCGAGGCGTAGGCGTCGTGCGGGGCGAAGAAGCCGATCGTGTTGTAGCCCCAGTAGTTCGTCAGGTCCTTCTCGACGAGGTAGTGGTCGGAGAGGAACTGGTGCACGGGGAGCAGCTCGATCGCCGTCACCCCGAGCTCACGCAGGTGCTCGACGATCGCGGGGTGCGCGATGGCGGCGTAGGTGCCACGCAGGCGCTCCGGCACGTCGGGGTGGGTCATCGTGAGGCCCTTGACGTGCGCCTCGTAGAGCACCGTCTGGTGGTACGGCAGACGCGGCAGGCGGTCGTTGCCCCAGTCGAAGTAGGGGTCGACCACGAGCGAGAACGGCACGTGGCCCGCGGAGTCGTCGTCGTTGCGCTGCTCCGGGTCCTCCATGTCGTACGCGAACAGCGAGGGGTCCCAGTCGACCTGGCCGCTGAGGGCCTTGGCGTACGGGTCGATCAGCAGCTTGGTCGGGTTGCAGCGCAGGCCCTGCTCCGGCTCCCACGGGCCGTGCACGCGGTAGCCGTAGCGCTGGCCGGGCCCGACGCCGTCGAGGAACCCGTGGTGCACGAACCCGTCGACCTCCTCGAGTCGCACCCGGGTCTCGGCGCCGCTCTCGTCGAACAGGCAGAGCTCGACCTTCTCGGCGACCTCCGAGAACAGGGCGAAGTTCGTGCCGGTGCCGTCGTACGTGGCGCCGAGCGGGTAGGGCGATCCGGGCCAGGGCTGCAGGCGGGGTGTCTGCATGGGGTGGGTCTCCTCAGGAGTGGTCGTGCATGGGGCGCGCGTCGCGCAGGGCGGCGACCGCGTCGGCGACCCGGGGGTCGGTGAAGAAGGTGTCGAGGTCGAGGGGCAGCGGGATGCGCCAGTTCGGGTACTCGTCGACGGTGCCGGGCAGGTTGGGCTGCTCGAGCTGTCCGACCGCGTCGGCCGGCGAGCTCAGCACGAGGCGGGAGGCGGCCGGTGCGATGACGGCGTGCAGGGCCACGACGAGGTCGTCGTCCGGCACGCCCTGGGTGGCGAGCAGCTCGAGCATCGCGGCCCGGTCCTTCGCCGTGGTGGCCAGTGCCTCCTCGAGCGGCTCGCCGAGGAGGCCGAGCCGGTCCTGCACGCGCACGCGCTCGTCCGCGAGCCAGCCCGCGACGGTGGGAAGGTCGTGCGTGCTGATGCTGGCCATCGTCTCGGGCACCCACTCCTGCGGCGGCACGTGCGGCTGGCCCGGCGCGTCCCAGTCACGCTCGAACCAGAGCACGGCCGAGCTGAGCATGCCGCGCTCGTGCAGCGTCTCGGTGACGACGTCCTCGACCACGCCGAGGTCCTCGCCCACGACCACGGCTCCGGCGCGGGTGGCCTCCAGGGTCAGGACGGCGAGCATGACGTCGGCGTCGTAGTGCACGTAGGTGCCGCGGTGCGCGGGCTCTCCCGGCGGGATCCACCACAGGCGCCACAGGCCCGCGACGTGGTCGACGCGGATGCCGTCGCCGTGGCGCAGCACGCTCCGGACGACGTCGCGGAACGGCGCGTAGCCGGTCTCGGCGAGGGCGTCGGGGCGCCACGGCGGCAACCCCCAGTCCTGGCCCAGCGGGTTGAACGCGTCGGCGGGGCAGCCCACGCGCACGTCCGAGGCGAACACGTCCTGGAGCGCCCACGCGTCGGACCCGCCGGGGTCGACCCCGACCGGCAGGTCGTGCACGATGCCGACGGGCATGCCCGCCTCGTGGGCCGCCGCGCGGGCTGCGTCGAGCTGCTCGCGGCAGAGGTGCTGGAGCCACGCGTGGAACGCGACGCGGTCGGTGAGCTCCTGTGCTGCGGTGGCGACGGCGTCCGAGGCGGGGTCGCGCAGGTCGGCCGGCCACGCCCGCCAGTCGGCGCCGTGGACCTCGGTCAGGGCGGCCCACGTCGCGTGGGCGCGCAGGGCGTCGTCGGGCTCCGGCTCGGACCTCGCCGTGGCGGGCCGCTGCTCCCAGAGGAGCTCGAGCGCGGCGAGCTTCGCGTCCCAGACCTCGTCGTGGTCGATCAGCTCGGGTCGGTCGGTCGGAGCGAGCGCCAGCACCGCGGCGCGGGTGTCGTCGTCGGCGGCGCGGAACGCCTCGGTGTCGGTCACGCGCAGGTAGAGCGGGTTCGCGAAGCGCCGGCTCGCGGGGGAGTACGGCGAGCGCTGCAGAGGGCGGGAGGGCACGAAGGCCTGCACCGGGTTCACCAGAAGCACCCCGGCGCCCTGCTCGGACCCGGCCCGACGGGCCACCTCGGCGAGGTCGCCGTAGTCGCCCATGCCCCAGGAGGCGTCGGAGTGCAGGGCGTAGAGCTGCAGCATCCAGCCCCAGGTGCGGGGGACCTCGGGAAGGCGGGCCGGCGCCACGACGACGGTGACGTCGCGCTCGGCGGTCGACAGGCGGTGCCAGCCCAGCGGGAGGTCGCTCGGCAGCTCGCTCTCGACGTCGAGGGTCGTGCCGTCCTCGAGGTGGAGGGTGCCGCGGACCTCGTCGCCCAGGTGGCGCGGGGTTCCGTGAGTCACGGCGACGGTCGCGGGGAGCGCAGTGAGGTCCTGCGCGGCGTCGACCCGCTCGAGCTCGCGAGTGACGGCGGCGTCGCTGCTCGCGTCGACCCCGAGCTGTCCGAGCACCGCGACGACGATCGACTCGTCGACGTCGACCCAGGTGCGGTCGTTGCCCTCGTAGCCGGTGGCCACGCCATGCGTCGCCGCGAGCCGGGCGAGAGGCGTCGGTCCGGCGGGTGAGGGCATGCCTCCAGCATCGGGGTCGGACCAACCCACCGCACTCCCGCAGGCCGTGAGAAGCGTCGCGCGCGGGTTCTCAGCCGCCCACCGGGCGAGCCGTCGGCGGCGGTGTGCCGATGCGGGCGACGTCCACCCCGGACGCCGGCTGCGTGGTCAGGTGCGCCTCGACGACGTCGTCGAGGCCGTACCAGCGGATCAGGTCGCGGTCGCGGCAGCGAGCGACCAGGAACCAGCGGCCACGGGTGTGGGCCAGGATCACGGGGTCGACCGATCGCTCGACCACCTCGTCGACGCGGCGCACGTGCACGGTCACCACGAGCTGCTGCACCAGTGCCTGCTCGACCACACGCCGCGACGCGGTCGGAGCGGCGTCCGCGGCGAGGTCGATCCAGATGCGGTCGGTCAGCCCACGGGTGCGGGCCCGCGATCCGGGCTCCATCGCCTCGAGCACCTTGGTGAGGGCGGCCCGCGCCTGGGCGTCGAACGGCTGGCCGCCGTGCGCCGTGATGGCGGCCGCGAGGGCCGAGGCCTCGGTGTGGGTGAAGTTGACGGGCGGCAGCGTCGCGGAGCGGTCGACGACGTACCGCCCGTGGCGGCCGGTCACCGCATAGACCGGGAACCCGCCCAGCTGCAGTGCGGAGATGTCGCGCTTGACGGTGCGACTGCTGACCTCGAAGGTCCGCGCGAGCTGGTCGGCGGTCCGCCCGGCCGTGTCGGCCCGCCGCAGCTCCTCCCGCATCGCGTAGAGGCGCTCCGTGCGATTCATGCCGTCCGATTCATGTCGGAAAGGGTGACACAGGGGTGACATCCGCGTCGAGCATGCTGAGGTCATGAACCACGACGCGAACCCCGCCCCGACCGTCCTGATGATCTCCGGCGCCGGCCTGCCGGACTGGATCTGGGAGCTGACCCGAGCCCGGCTCGCACCCCACCACGCCACCGTCGTCGCGCCTCGGCCGGATGCGCGGGAGGCATCGCCGGAGCTGCACGCCCGTGCGGCGCTGGGCTCGGCCACGGGTGACCTCGTGCTCGTGGCCCACTCCGCGGGCGCGGTGGTGGCCCACGAGGTCGTCCGGCTCGCACCGAAGCGCGTGCGGTCCGTGCTCGTGGTGAGCGGGGTGGTGCCGAAGGCCGGCGGGTCGTTCGTGTCAGCGATGCCGGCGCCGCAGCGGTTCCTGCTGCCGCTCGTCCTGCGCCTCGCCGGCACCCGTCCGCCCGAGTCGGCGGTGCGCCGCGGGATCGGGGCCGGGCTCGCCGAAGATCTTCAGGACCGTCTCGTCCGCGACCTCGTCCCGGAGTCGGTGGCCTACTTCCTCGACCAGACCGGTGGTGCGGTCGAGCGGCCGCGCACCGGCTACGTCACGACGTCGCAGGACCGCGAGCTGTCGCCGGCCCTGCAGGCCCGCTTCGCCGACCGGGTCGGCGCGAGCTGGAGCCGCGAGCTGACGACGGGCCACCTCCCCATGCTCGAGGCCCCGGCCGAGCTGGCGGCCGCGATCGAGGACTTCGTCGCGGTGGCCTGACTCCGCACCGCCGCGCGGCGACGGCTCGGACTGCAGCGTGCACAGCCCCGTGCAACGCTGGAAAAGCCCTGTCCCGAGCCGAGAGGTCGACCCCATGACGAACGTTGCGATCATCTACTACTCCTCCTACGGCGCGACCCACGCGATGGCCGAGCGCCTCGCCGCCACGGCCGAGAAGGCGGGCGCCGACGTGCGCCTGCGACACGTCCGCGAGACCGCGCCCGCCGAGGTCTACGAGGGTCAGGAGGCCTGGAAGGCGCACGTCGACGAGATCTCCGAGCGCCCCGTGGCCAGCCCGGACGACATCGCCTGGGCGGACGTCGTGGTGATGGGTTCGCCGACCCGCTTCGGCCAGGTCACGAGCCAGCTGCAGTCGTTCATCGACACGCTCGGCCCGTACTGGTCCGAGGGCAAGCTGGCCGACAAGGTCTACACCGCCTTCACGTCGACCCAGACGAAGCACGGCGGCCAGGAGACGACCCTGGTCGCGCTCATCACGCTGTTCGCGCACCTCGGCGGCATCGTCGTGGCCCCGGGCTACACCGATCCGGTCAAGTTCGCCGACGGCAACCCGTACGGCGCCAGCAAGGTCACCGGTGAGACCTCCGAGCTGGACGACACCGACCGTGACGCGCTCGACCACCTGGTGACGCGCGCCATCGGCGTGTCCGAGAAGCTCACGGCCTGACGCCCCACCCTGACTCCGAAGGCGGTACCTGCATGACCCTTCCCCAGCGCAGCATCGGCGACGTCGCCGTCTCCGCGATCGGCCTCGGCGGCATGCCGATGTCGGTCGACGGCCGCCCTGACGAGGAGCGGTCGATCCGCACGATCCACGCCGCGCTCGACGCGGGCGTGACCCTCATCGACACGGCTGACGCGTACCACCGCGGCACAGCCGACGTCGGTCACGACGAGAGCGGCCACAACGAGCTGCTGATCGCCAAGGCCCTCGAGTCGTGGAGCGGTGACGCCGATGCGGTGCTCGTGGCGACGAAGGGCGGCCACACGCGCTCGCCCGACGGAGCGTGGGACCTCGACGGCCGTCCTGAGTACCTCAAGCAGGCCGCGAAGGAGTCGGCGCGCCGGCTCGGCGTCGAGGCGATCGGCCTCTACCAGCACCACCGGCCCGACCCGACCGTCCCGTACGAGGAGACGATCGGCGGGCTGCGCGAGCTGCTCGACGAGGGCGTGATCCGGCAGGCGGGCATCTCGAACGCCGACCCCGACCAGATCCGCGTCGCAAACGACCTCCTGGGCGGTCGCCTGGCGTCGGTGCAGAACCAGTTCTCGCCCGCCTTCACGTCCAGCCGGCGCGAGCTCGACCTGTGCGCCGAGCTCGGCATCGCGTTCCTGCCGTGGAGCCCGCTGGGCGGCATCGGCAAGGCCGGCGGCCTCGGCGACAGCTTCGCGGCGTTCGCCGAGATCGCGGAGGAGCGGGGCGTCAGCCCGCAGCAGGTGGCGCTGGCGTGGGAGCTGTCGCTCTCGCCGACCGTGCTCCCGATCCCCGGGTCCTCGCGACCCGAGAGCATCCTCGACTCGGTGGCCGCTGCCGAGCTCGACCTCACCGACGACGAGGTCGCCCGCCTCGACGCCGTGGTCTGAGCGCGCCACACTGACGACCATGTCGGACATCGTGGAGATCAGCGCCGGGACGTCGCTCGCGGTCGAGGTGACCGGGGCAGGCGAGACCCTGCTGCTGGTGCAGGGCATGTCCGGCCACGGCGGGATGTGGGGAAGCGAGCTCGTCGACGACCTCGCCCGCGACTTCGACGTGGTGGTCTACGACCACCGCGGCATCGGGCAGAGCGCTCGCGCGGACGACCCGTTCACGATCGCCGACCTGGCCGACGACGCGGCGGCACTACTCACGGCTCTCGGCCGGGACTCGGTGCACGTCATGGGCATCTCGATGGGCGGCATGGTGGCGCAGGAGCTCGCGCTGCGGCATCCCGAGCGCGTGCGCTCGGTGGTCCTCGGCTGCACGACGGCCGGCGGACCCGGGGCGTTCGACGCGCCCGGTCCGACCCGGATGGTCGAGGCGATCTCGACCCGCGACCCGGAGGTCGCCACCCGCGTCGGCTTCGAGGTCAACGTCTCCGCCGAGTTCGCGAGCCGGCCCGGTGAGCTCGAGCGCTTCCGCGAGACCTCGCTGTCGCGCCGGGTGCCCGTGGCCGTCGTCCGCGCCCAGTCGATCGCCGCACTGCACCACGACGCGGCCGCCCGGCTCGGCGAGCTGAGCATCCCGGCCGCGGTGATCCACGGCGAGGAGGACCAGATGATCCTGGTGTCCGAGGGCGAGCGGCTGGTCGAGCTGGTGCCCGGCGCCGAGCGCGAGATCTGGCCCGGCGTGGGTCACCTGTTCTGGTGGGAGCGCCCGGCCGAGACCGCCGCCGTGATCCGCCGCACCGCCACCCGCTGACGCCCCAGATGTGCTCCCGAATCCACCGTTCGGGATCGGTCGAACGGTGGATTCGGGAGCGAATCTCGGGCTCGCACCGACGTCCTCGGCTTCAGCACTTTCGTCGACGACCAGCGCGCCGCGTGGTCGAGCGCGCGGAACACGTCGGCCATGGATCCGACTACAGGCAAGTTACTGCTTGCCTATCATGCGGTCAGGCGGAGTCGAGGGCGATGCGCAGGACCTGGTCGTCGTTGCCGTCAGGCTGACCGCGGCCGTCGGTGTTGTTGGTGAGGAACCACAGGTCCCCGTCGGGCGCCACGACGACGTCGCGCAGGCGGCCGTGCTCGCCGGTGAAGTAGTCGGTCGAGCTCGTCGGGTCGGCGACCGGCACGGCCCGCAGGGTCCGGCCGCGCAGGTTCGCGATGAACACGGTGCCGTCCGAGATCGCGATGCCGCTCGGACTCGCCCTGTCCGGGTCCCACTGCTGCACCGGGTCGATGTACTGGCTGTCACCCGCGATGCCCTCGGCCTCGGGCCAGCCGTAGTTGCCGCCCGGGGTGATCACGTTGAGCTCGTCCCACGTGTCCTGGCCGAACTCCGAGGCGAACATCGTGCCGTCCTCCGCCCAGGCGATGCCCTGCGGGTTGCGGTGCCCGTAGCTGTAGGTGAGCGAGCCGGGGATCGGGTTGTCCTCCGGCACGCCACCGTCCGGCGTCATCCGCAGGATCTTGCCCGACAGGCTCTCGGGGTCCTGCGCCGCCGGTCGGTCGTTCGCGTCGCCGACGGTCACGTAGAGCATGTCGTCCGGGCCGAACGCGATGCGGCCGCCGTCGTGCGTGGGCGCCGCGGGGATGCCGTCGAGGATCGTCTCGACCGGACCGAGCTCGTACGAGCCGGGCTCGCCGGTCAGCGTGAAGCGCTGCACACGGTTGCCGTCGGCCCCCGTGGAGTACGCGTAGAGGCGGTTCTGGGAGTCGACCGCGAGGCCGAGCAGGCCGGACTCGCTCTCGTGCACCACGCCCTCGACCGTGCCGGCGAGCCGCGTCTCGCCGTCGTCGGTCAGCTCGAGCACGTCGCCGTCGTCGCGCGAGCTGATGAGCGCCGTCTCGCCGACGAACGCGATCGACCACGGGGCCTCGAGGTCGGTCGTGACGGCGGCGGGGGTGCCGGCGGGCACCACCTCGGCGCCGCCGTCGGCCGCGGTGGCCGGCGGGCTGGACGTCGCGTTGGGCTCCCCGTCGCCGCCGCAGGCCGACAGGAGCAGGGCGGCCGTCGTCGCCAGAGCGATGGCGGCGTGCGAGGTGCGCGTCATGACTCGACGCTAGGCCGAAGCGCCAAGACGTGCAGGTCGCAGGCGTCAATGGTGCGGCTGACAGGATGCGGAGGTGACCGAGCCCGCGAGCACGCCCGCCCCGACCACGACCTCGATCGGGGTCGAGGCTCGCGTCGACGGCGACGTCGGCCGCATCCTCCTGGACCGCCCGAAGGCGCTCAACGCGTTGACCACGGCGATGGTCGAGCGCCTCGAGGAGGTGCTGACGACCTGGGCCGAGGAGCCGCTGCGCGCCATCGTGATCGAGAGCAGCAGCGATCGCGCGTTCTCCGCGGGCGGCGACATCCGCCAGGTGCGGGAGAACACCCTGGCCGGTGACCTGGACGCGAGCCGGCACTTCTTCGCGACGGAGTACCGGGTGAACCACCTGCTCGGGACCTCGCGGGTCCCCGTCGTCGCTCTCGTCGACGGCGCGTGCATGGGTGGCGGGATGGGGCTCTCGGTGCACGGCGACTTCTGCGTCGTGGGGAGCCGGCTCGCGATGGCGATGCCCGAGACCACGATCGGCTTCTTCCCCGACGTCGGCGCGACGCACGTGCTCCCGCGCCTCGAGGGCGAGGTCGGCACCTACCTGGGGCTGACGGGCGCGCGTCTCGCGGCCGCGGACGCCGTGGCGGTCGGCCTGGCCACGCACCACGTGCCCTCCGACGGTCTCGGTGCCCTCGCCGACCGGATCGTCGCCGACGGGCGACCGGTCGCAGAGGTGATCGCCGAGGCAGCCGTCGACCCGGGGCCGTCCGAGCTCGCGACCCACCGCGACGAGATCGACCGTCTGTTCTCCGCCCCGTCGGTCGACGTGCTGCTCGAGGCGCTCCGGTCCGACCGGTCCTCATGGGGCCGCGAGACGCTCGGTGTGCTCGAGGGCGTGTCGCGCCAGAGCCTCGAGATCACGCTCGACCTGCTGCGGCGTGGTGCGGGTCTGTCGCTGCGGGAGTGCCTGGACCTCGAGCTGCGGGCGACGGAGCAGGTCGTGCAGAGCCCCGACTTCATCGAGGGCGTGCGTGCCGTGCTGGTCGACAAGGACCGCTCGCCGACGTGGGGCCGTTCGCAGTACCGCGGTCTGACCGCCGACGGCGAGATCCGCTGGACCTGAGACCCCTCAGTCCCACCCGGCGCCGCTGCGGCGTCGTTTGACCTCGCTGCGCCGCTTCTTCTCGTCGAGGCGCCGAGCCTGTGAGGCCCGCGACGGCTTCGTCGCCCGCCTCGTCCTCGGCGGCACGATGGCCCGTGCCACCAGCTCCTCCAGGCGCACGCGGGCGGCGTCACGGTTGCGCAGCTGCGAGCGGTACTGCGAGGAGACCACCGTGATGCTGCCGTCGGTGAGGCGGCTCCGCAGCGCCTCCATGGCGCGATCGCGTTGCTCGGGCGTGAGCGCCCGGGTCGTCGCGAGCGACCAGATCAGCTCGACCCGGGTGTCGCTCGTGTTGACGTGCTGTCCGCCGGGGCCGGAGGACCGGCTGAAGCGCCACGACAGCTCGGCGTCCGGGATCCGGACGCGAGTCTCACGCGACATGGGTGGGCCTGACTGGGTGGGTGATGGGGCAGTGCCCATTCTCCCACCCCGGACGGGGAGGCCGGGCGGTTCGGAGGTTCGGCTCGGGAGGTCCTGCGGGACAAGCGGCACGGACCACCCGGCCATCCCGGGCCCTGAGTTGCGAGCGAGGAACGAGCGAGCCTCGAAGGGTCAACCTGTACCGTCCGTTCGGACTGGAACCGCAGCGAATTATCGCGATCCGACTCTTGTCTTCGAACGCCTGTTCGAGTAGAATCAGATCATGAGTTCAGCGGTCACGGTGCAGGCGCTTCGTGAAGCCGCGCACGCCCTGAACTCTGGTGACCACCGCACCGCACTGCGAGCCATCCAGGTCGCGCAGGACGCGTTGGATACGGCGAAGGCGCACCACCTGGCCGAGATGGACCGCACCGCTGAGTTCGAGCTCGACGGATCCTCCACGATCACCGCTTGGTCGCGACTTCACCTCCGCCTTGATGCGAAGCAGACCAAGTCCTTGATCGCTGCCGATGCCACGATGCGTGACTTGCCGCTGGTGGCCGAGGCCGCGACAGCGGGCCAGATCCGACTGGAGCACGTCAAGCTGTTCACGTTCGGGATGAAGCACATCAGCCCGCAGATCATCGCGAACGCCCAGCCCTGGCTCCTCGACGTCGCCCGCACGAACGAGCCCGTCGAGCTGCGCCGTGTGGTCCGCAAGCTCCGGGAGGCCGTCTATCCCGACGAGCTGGACGTGGCGTGGATCAAGGGCATGGCCAAAGAAGACTTCCAGCTCTCACCCGTTCCGGACGGGTGGCACGTCACCGGATTCCTCAACACGCTCACTGGCGCGAAGTTCAAGGCCGTCCTCGATTCCTTCTCCATCCCCACAACCGCCAACGACGACCGCAGCTCGGCCGAACGACGCGTGGCTGCCCTCGACCGGACCATGACGGCGATCCTCGAATCGGGTCTGCCGACCAGCAAGGGGATCCGACCCCAGGTCAGTGTCATCGTGCCGGTCGACACCCTTCACGACGCGATGACCACGACCGCCGCGAGTGGTGGCGAGTCGGCCGAGCTTCAAGGCTTCGGCCCCATCGGACCCAAGCTCCTCTCTTACATCACCTGCACCGGTGAGAGCACGCCGATCCTCACCTCCTGCGGAGATGTGGAGCAGGCGCAGATCCTCAACGTCGGCGACACGATCCGCCTCGCCACACCCGCCCAGCGCAAGGCGGTCATCGCCAAGCAGGCCGGCCAGTGCGCCGCCCCGGGCTGCACCAACACTCACCTCGAGATCCACCACGTGAACTGGTGGTCCCAGGGCGGCAAGACCAACATCGACGAGCTCGTCGGCTACTGCGAGTGCTGCCACGTGCTCATTCACCAAGGTCTCTTGAATGTCGAAGTCCGCGGGGGCGGTCGGTTCACCATGACCACCCGCGACGGCCGACCCATCGACCTCACCCTCAGGCGCACCACCCGCGAACGACTCCGCACCATCCGCAAGAACGCGCAGCAGGCCCGAGAGCATCAGGCCCCACTCCGCACGTGAGGGCCCCGCTCTACCCCTGCACGTAGGAGCTCAGCTGGTCACGCTCGAACTCGAGCGTGTCCATGCGCTGCTTGACCGCGTCGCCGACGCTCAGCAGGCCGACCAGCACCCCGTCCTCCAGCACCGGCACGTGCCGCACCCGCCGGTTGGTCATGATCAGCATCAGCGCATCCGCCGAGTCGTCAGGCCCGCAGGTCACCACCTCGGCCACCATGATCGTCGCGACGGTCTCGCTCCCCGGGTCGTCGACACCCCGCAGCTTCCGCACCACGTCACGCTCGGACACGATGCCCGCCACGTGCTCGCCGTCGGAGCTGACCACGAGGGCGCCCACGTCGTGCTCGGCGAGACGGTCCAGCAGCTCCGCGACCGTCGCCGATGGGTCGATCGTGTGCACGATCGATGACCCCTTGCTCGTCAGGACGTCCTTCACGCGCATGCGGTGTTCCTCCTGGGTCGGGTCCTTCGAGTGTGAGTCAGATCACAGGCGGGTGCAAGGGGCGGTGGCGCGAGCGGCGCGCCCAGGCGCGCGACCCCGCCTGGCTACGATCGCCAGATGACGTCCGACGCCCTCGACCCGCTGGCGCTCGAGGAGCAGGTCTGCTTCGCGCTCGCCGTAGCGTCGCGCAGCGTCGTCGCTGCCTACGGGACGGTGCTCCGACCCCTGGGCCTGACGCACCCGCAGTACCTCGTGATGCTCGCGCTGTGGCAGCACGGGCCGACGAGCGTCACCGAGCTCGCGCGGCTCCTGCACCTCGAGCCCGGCACGGTCTCGCCGCTCGTGCGACGCCTCGAGCAGTCGGGCCTCGTCGAGCGCGCCCGCTCGGCGAGCGACCAGCGTGCGCTCGAGGTGACGCTGACCCCGCAGGGGCTCGACCTGCGGCAGGAGGCGCTCGCCGTGCCCGAGCAGATGCTCGCCCGCCTCGGCATGTCGGTCGACGAGCTGCGGTCCGTCAACGCTCTTCTGCACGGCGTCATCGCCGCCGCCGAGGACGCCCCGAACCGGTAGGTCCGGCGGGAACTCCGCAGGGTGTCGAGGGACACGTCGATCCTCACGTGCCGGGAGCTCCGAGAGCCCGCAGTCTGGGAGTCATGATCACCTCGCGCCTTCCCCGGACCGCGCCGGCGTGGCGACCGCTGCTGGTGCCGATGGTCGTCCTGCTGGCGTGGGACGTGCTGGTGACCGTCGCCTTCCAGGCCGGCTGGATCGAGTTCCGCGGCATCACGATCCAGTACACCCTCTACGGCACCGCGATCGCCCTGTTTCTCGGCTTCATGGTCAACGCGTCCTACGCGCGGTGGTGGGAGGCGCGGACGCTGTGGGGCAGCATCGTCAACCACTCCCGCAACCTCGGTCGTGAGGCGACGACCTTCCTCGACGCGACCTCTCCTGAGGCCCGCCCCGAGATCGTGGGCGAGATGGTCCGTGCGCAGATCGCCTACGTGCACGCGCTGCGGGCGTCGCTCCGCGAGCAGGCCTCACCTCCCGAGGTCGAGGTCTACCTGCAGGGCGAGGCGCTGAGCCGGGTCCGCTCGTCCGCGAACGGCCCGACCGCCGTCCTCTCCCACGTCGGGCAGCTGCTCGCGGAAGCGCATCGTCGCGGGATGGTCGACGACATCGCTCGGGTGCAGGTCGAGTCGACGCTGAGCGTCCTGACCGACGCGCAGGGCGGGCTGGAGCGCATCAAGAAGACGCCGCTGCCCGTGCAGTACCAGTTCCTGCCGTCGTTCTTCGCGCGGGCGTTCTGCGTGATCCTGCCGTTCGCGATCTTCAAGGACCTGCAGTGGTTCACGCCCATCGGGTCGGGCCTGGTGGGGATGATGTTCCTGCTGGCCGTGCAGGTGGGCCGGGACCTGGCGGACCCCTTCCTCGACCGCGTGCACGACGTGCCGATGACGGCGATCTGCCGCTCGATCGAGATCGACCTGCTGGAGATGATCGGCGCCGAGACGCCCGAGGCGGTGGGCCCCGTCAACCAGGTGCTGTGGTGACGGTCGGCCTCGGCAGACGTCCGTCGGTACTCAGCGGTCGGTGGGCGGGGTGCCGCTCTTGCGTCGCTCGGTGATGCCCTGCGCGAGGTCGACGACACCCACGATCACGAGCACGACGCCGAGCGGCCGGCCGGTGAACCAGGCGAACTCCGCGTCAGGAAAGACGAGCGCGAGGACGGCGCCGACCAGGACCAGCAGCGTTCCGGTGAGCAGGTGCATCGTGGCGTTCATGAAGCCACCGTAGGACGCTGCGGACCGGGCTCGCATCGACCGATGGTCTCGACCGCGTCGGCCGAAGGTCGGGGGTCAGCCCCAGATCCAGAGCGCCGCGACGAGCGGCACCGCGACCGGCACGAGTGCCCAGGCGAAGGTCATCGGCTTCCGGCCGAGGATGAGGCGCGACACGACGATCGCCACGGTCGTGACGAACACCGTCAGCACGAGCAGGATGACGGCGTCGCTCGTGCGACCGTCGTCGACCAGGTGGTGGGCGACGATGGGGAGAGCAATCACGCCGTGGCCGATGATCGCGAGGAAACCGATCGCGGCGACACGGCGCCGGACCCGGTTGAGCGCGGCCAGCTCGAGGGCACGCTCCTCGCGGGTCAGCGGAGTCGGGGTCACATGCTGAGTGTACTCACGATGCGGGCACGCCAAGGCGCGCATGAGCAACGGCGGCAGGGGTACGTGGTGAGTGACGTCCACCCGAGAAGGAGTCACCATGACGCTCGCGCCCGACGAACCGATCAACCCCGACGCTCCGTCCGATCCCAACGCTCCGTCCGATCCCAACGCTCCGTCCGATCCCAACGCTCCGTCCGATCCCAATGACGTGCCCGAGATGCCGGAACCCGGCCAGCCGGTCGGGCCCCAGACGACCTCGCCGCACGACCAGGCGGTCCGATGAGCGAGGAGTCCGCAGGGTTCCCCGCCCAGCAGCAGGACCCGCCAGGTCTGACCGGTCCGATGGTGCCGCAGCCCGACCACGGCGAGAGCTCCTACGTGGGCTCGGGGCGGCTCGACGGCCGCAGGGCCCTCGTGACCGGGGGTGACTCGGGCATCGGTCGAGCCGTCGTGCTGGCGTTCGCCCGCGAGGGTGCCGACGTCGCCTTCACCTTCCAGGCGGGGGAGCACGAGGACGCCGCTGCGACGGTCGAGGTCGCTGCTGCGACCGGACGCACGATCACCGCGATCGAGGCCGACCTTCGTCTGCGCGACCAGTGCGACGCCGTGGTGCACCAGGCGGTCGACGCCCTCGGCGGGCTGGACGTCCTGGTCAACAACGCGGGCTTCCAGATGGCCCGTGAGCAGGGCATCGAGGAGATCACCGACGAGTCGCTCGACTCGACCTTCAAGACCAATCTCTACGCCACGATCTGGCTGACCCGGGCGGCCGTGCCGGCGCTGCGTGAGCGCGGTGGCTCGATCATCAACAACACCTCGATCCAGGCGTACGAGCCGTCCACGTCGCTCATCGACTACGCCTCGACCAAGGCGGCGCTCAACAACATCACCGTCAACCTCGCCGCGGAGCTGGGTCCGCAGGGCATCCGTGTGAACGCCGTGGCGCCCGGGCCGATCTGGACGCCGCTGCAGCCCGCCACCCAGCCGCCCGAGAAGCTCGAGCACTTCGGCGAGGACACGCCACTCGGACGCGCCGGCCAGCCCGCCGAGGTCGCCCCGGCCTTCGTGTTCCTGGCCTGCGAGGAGACCGCCAGCTACGTCTCGGGCACCGTGCTCGGCGTGACCGGCGGCAAGCCCGTCTTCTGACCCTTCGACACCCCATGGGAGAACCGCGATGAGATCACACCTGCACGAGCCGGGCGACGGTCCGGACGACGAGGTCGCGAAGCAGATCCGCGAGGACGGGACCCTCGAGGACCCGCCGCCCGTGCCGCCGGCGAAGCGCCGACGACAGGTCCGCAAGGTCTCGTGGTGGTGGGCCGGCGCGATGCTGCTCGCAGTCGTCATGGTCGCGACAGCGGTCATCGGCCTCGCGATCGGCGGCGACAACACGGCGAGCCGTACCGTGCCGCTGACGGCCGTCGGACTGATCGGTGCGGCGATCGCGCTGATCTCGACGATCTGGCGCGGCAAGGTCGGCGACGACCTCGACGAGGCGAAGCTCTGACGACGGTGTGACGGCGCCCCCGGAGGGGTACCTCGTGGTCATGCAGAACTTGACGGGGAACCCGGCGTGCTGACGCCGAAGGCACGTGGTCCGCTGAGCGCGGACCTGTTCGACGCGTTGCACGGCTCCCGCCCGACGACGGGCTGGGACGTCGCCTCGCTCGACGAGGACGATCTGCAGCTGAGCCTGTGGGCGCTCTACGAGCTGGCCTACCGCGGCTTTGACGACGTCGATGCCGCCCTCGAGTGGGATCCGGGCCTCCTGGGTCTGCGCGCGTCCCTGGAGTCGGTCGTCGAGGCCCGCTGGCGCTCTCGTGCCGAGGCCGCTGAGGTGCAGGAGCCGTTCGCCGACGGGCTCATGAGCTTCATCGAGGCTGACGACGGCGCCTCCCTCGCGGGGTTCGCGCAGCGGAAGGCGACGCGGGAGCAGGTGCTGGAGCTGTTGCGGTGGCGCAGCATCTACCACCTCAAGGAGGCCGACCCGACCTCGTTCACGCTGCCGCGTCTGCCGGTCCGGGCGCAGGCTGCCCTGGCTGCGCTGCAGTACGACGAGTACGGCGGCGGCGATCCGGCACGGCTCCATCGGCACCTGTTCGCGACCGGGATGTCGGACGCCGGACTGCGCCCCGACGAGGGCGCGTACGTCGACGAGGCGCCGGCGATCGTGCTGGAGCAGAACAACGCGCTGTCGATGTTCGGGCTGCACCGCCGCTTGCGCGGGGCGTCGCTCGGGCACCTAGCGGCCTTCGAGGCGACGAGCTCGCTCCCGTCGCGCCGGATGGCAGCGGGGCTGCGGCGCGTCGGGCTGCCGGAGTCCGTGGCGGCGTACTACGACGAGCACGTCGAGGCCGACGCGGTGCACGAGCAGCTCGCCGTCCGGCTCATCTGCGGAACTCTCGTCGAGGACGAGCCGGAGACGCGCGGCGACGTCGTCCTCGGTGCGTTCACGTGCCTCGACCTGGAGAACCGGTTCGCGACGTGGGCACTCGAGCGGTGGGCAGCATGACGGGCTCGAGCGCGGAGCATGACGGGCCGGCCGCGCCGCGCCCCGACGTCGTGATCTGCCCGGGCGGGCCGATGCTGGTCTTCGGCGACCTGGTCGTCGAGGACGCCGACGGCGAGCGTCACCGCACGCACCGTCCGGTCAGCGCGATCTGTCGCTGTGGCCGGAGCGCCGCCGCACCGTGGTGCGACGGCACCCACAAGGCGCTGCCGGACAAGCTCCGCCCCTAGGGCGTGAAGACGACCTTGATCGCGTCGTCGTCCTTGGCCTGGAACATCGCGTACGCCGCCGCGGCGTCCTCGAGCGGGAGGCGGTGCGTCGCGAAGCTCTCCAGACCCAGCGGGTCGTCGTCGTCCAGCGCGAGCGGCAGCAGGTCGGGCAGCCATCGGCGGACGTTGGCCTGGCCCATGCGGAGCGTCAGCTGCTTGTCGAAGATCGTCTGCATCGGCAGCGGGTCGGCGGCCCCGGCGTAGACGCCGGACAGGGAGATCGTGCCGCCACGGCGCACGGCCTCGATCGCCGTGGTGAACGCCGCGAGACGGTCGACGCTCGCGGTCTTCATGAGGGGTTGCGCCAGGGCGTCCGGGAGCATCCCGGCGATCCGCTGCGCGGCCCCGGCGACGGGGTTTCCGTGAGCCTCCATGCCGACCGCGTCGATGACGGCATCGGCGCCGCGACCGTCGGTGAGGTCGAGCACGTGGGCGACGGTGTCGCCCGCACCGAGGTCGATCGTCTCGACCCCGAGGGACGCGGAGCGGGTGAGCCGCGCCTGCACGAGGTCGACGCCGACGACCCGGATGCCGCGCAGGATCGCGAGTCGCGCCGCCATCTCGCCGATCGGGCCCAGGCCGAGGATCAGCAGGGTGTCGCCGGGCTGGGCGCCGCTGTACTCCAGGCCCTGCCACGCGGTGGGCACGACGTCGGACAGGTAGACGAAGCGTTCATCAGGGCGGTCGGACTCGATCTTGAGCGGTCCGAAGTCGGCGTGCGGCACGCGCAGGTACTGCGCCTGACCGCCCGGGACGGACCCGTAGAGGTCGGTGTAGCCGAAGAGCTGGGCACCCATCCCGTGCTCGCGCACCTGGGTCGTCTCGCACTGCGTGTGGAGGCCGCGGTCGCACATGAAGCACGAGCCGCAGCTGATCTGGAACGGCACCACGACGCGGTCGCCGACCTCCAGGTCGGGCACGTCGCTGCCCTTCTCGACCACGACGCCCATCGACTCGTGCCCGAGCACGTCGCCCGGGTGCAGGAAGGGTCCGAGCGTCTCGTAGAGGTGCAGGTCCGAGCCGCACAGACCCGTCGTGGTCACCTCGATGATCGCGTCGGTCGGTGCCTGGATGGTCGGGTCCGGGACGTCCTCGACACGCACGTCGCGACGGCCGTGCCAGGTGAGGGCTCGCATGGTGATCTCCTAGGGGGTCACCGTCAGGTACCCCTGTGCCGCGGGCCGAAACGAGGGGTGCGAGTCACGCCGCAGCGCTCCCGACATGCGGATCGTCGGAACAGGACTAGCGTCGAGATCTCCGAACGAAGGGAGAAAAGAATGTCACTCATTCTCTGGATCATTGCCGTGGTGCTCGTCGTCTCCGGCGTGTTCGCACTGCTGCGCAAGGAGATGCTCTGGGGCATCGTGCTGATCGTCGTGGGCCTGCTCGTGGGCCCCGGAGGCGTCAGCATCTTCACCTGATGTGAGCCGGCGCGGACCCGCCCAGGCTCTTCGGAGCCGGGTGAGGTCCGCGCCGGTGGGTACTCCCTCGACGAACGGTGACCGAGGAGGAAGACCATGCCCGAGAAGGACACACCGAACAGCATCAAGAACCCCGATCTCTACGAGGCGCTCCGCGATGACGGAGCCTCGAAGGAGAAGGCCGCCCGCATCTCCAACGCGACCGCCCAGAAGGGCAGGTCCGAGAAGAGCGTCGGTGCCAAGGGAGGTCGATCCGGCTCGTACGAGGACTGGACCGTCGCCGAGCTCCGCGACCGCGCCAAGGAGCTCGGCCTCAGCGGCTACTCCGACCTCACGAAGGACGAGCTCGTCGAGAGGCTCCGCGACCACTGAGCCGAGCGCACCAGGTGGATGTGCGCGTCAGGGCGGCGTGCGGGTCAGGCGGCCTGCGGCGCGGGTGCGCCCTCGGCCGCGGCCCGCATCCGCGCCAGGAGGGCCGTGAGCCGGCGCGAGACCTGCATCTGGCTGATGCCGAGCCGCTCGGCGATGTCGACCTGGGTGCGGTCCTCGACGAACCTCCAGAACAGCAGTCGCCGATCGGCGTCCGACAGGTCGCGGCAGAGGCGGCCGAAGGTCACCCAGTCGTCGACCATGTCGAGCCTCTCGTCGCGGAGACCCATCTCGTGACCCGCCTCCTCGGCGGCGTCGATCGAGTCCGGGGAGTAGCAGCCTCGGGCCGCGGCCGCCTCGGTCAGCTCCGCGGGGTCGACGCCCATCCGGTCGGCGAGGGCGGCGACCTGGTCGGTCGTGACGTCACCGACGTGCTCGGCCGACAGACGCGCCTGCAGCTCCTGGAGCCGCCGCGGGGGGCGGACCCCCCAGGCACGGTCGCGGAAGTGTCGCTTGAGCTCGCCGCGGATCGTGGCGGTCGCGAAGGCGGCGAAGGCGCCGCGTCCGGCGTCGAAGCCGGCGGCGGCCTTCACCAGAGCCAGACGGGCGACCTGCTCGAGGTCGTCGCCGTCGACACCGCGGCCGCGGAAGCCGCGGGCCAGTCGGTTGGCCAGTGTGAGGTGGCCGAGAATGAGGTCGTGCTGGTCGGCAGCTGTGACAGCCATGATCTGTTCCCCCAAAAGGATTGGAACGTCGATGGCTGGTGCTCAACCACTAGCCACGTTCCCACCGCTCTGCAGGCCCCGCAACCCGAGCGCGGCCACGCGCCGTGGGGTGGGGTCAGGAGGCGTCGCTCGGACGGTTAAGATCGGGTCGAACCGCTGACGCAACTGGCGGCGAGGATTCGTCCGAAAAGGATGTCCCGCCGCGTGCGCGAGATCATCAGAGCCTGTCCCGAGTGCCACGAGGACGCTGCCGTCCACCTGGGCGACGTCGAGGGTTTCTCCCTCTACGCCTGCGTGCGGTGCGACGCCGAGTTCCAGCTGGTTCGCGAATCGTCGGATCCGGACGAGGCCGAGGCCGACTAGGCGCGGCGCGACTCCCAGGCCCGCTTCGCCGCCGCGCGGTGGCGGTCCCGGAGTCGTTCCAGCTGCGAGTGTCCCTGCGCGAGCAGTCGCTCCAGCTCCGCCTTGTCCGCGCGCGGATCGTCGAACTGCAGGAGGGCCTCCCAGCCCGCGACCTTGCCGGAGACCGCGTCGTGCATCGTCTCGAGATCGATCACGTCGGTCAAGGGTGTGCGGTGGAGCAGGGAGCCGTTGGGCTTCAGTCGGCCGACCCGCTCGCCGATCTTCGCCACGGTCTCCACGAGCAGGGGTTCCGAGGCGCCGATCTCGCGGGCGAAGCCGCGGAGCCACGAGCGCTCCTCGAACAGCTCGCCGCGGATGTCGGCGGTGATCTGGCGCGCCTTCGGGTCGTCGAGACCCGGGCCGCGCGAGAACAGCTCGATGCCGGCCGAGGCGCCGGTCAGGTGGATCCGGACGTAGTGCGCGAGGAGGTCCATGAGCGAGGAGTACCCATCGAGCCGCCGCGTCACGCATGGCGGACGTCCTGCGGGGAACTCCCCTGCCGGAACGAAGGAGCCCCCGTGAACGAAGTCCCGACCGATCGCGTCGAGCAGGCGAGGTCCACGACCCCGATCGCGGCGCGCATGCCCTTCGGCGACATCGACGTGAGCTTCGACGACTCCGTGCTCGTGCCGCGTCCGTGGACGCTGGCCCAGGCGACGTGGGCGCGAGACCTCCTCGACGGCCTCCCTGCCGGGCCGGTGCTCGAGGTCTGCAGCGGCGCCGGGCACATCGGGCTCGCCGCGGTCCACGGTTCGGGTCGCCGTCTCGTGCAGGTCGACCAGGACGAGACGGCCTGCGCCTACGCGCGGGAGAACGCAGCGGCCGCCGGGGCGTACGTCGACGTCCGGTGCGGGCCGATGGATCGCGCGCTGCGCGCCGACGAGAGCTTCGTGCTGCTCGTGGCCGACCCGCCGTGGGTCCCGACGGCGGAGGTCAGTCGGTTCCCGGACGACCCGGTGCTGGCGATCGACGGTGGCGAGGACGGGCTCGACGTCGCCCGGACCTGTGTCGCGGTGGCCGCGCGGCACCTGCTGGCGGAGGGCGCTGCCCTGCTGCAGCTCGGATCGGACGAGCAGGTCGCCCGGCTGGCGCCCGAGCTGAGCGCGGCAGGTCTGGTCGTCGCGGAGGTCCGCGGCTTCGACGGCGGAGCCGTGGCGCTGCTCCGGCCCGCTCCCGCTCGCCTTGCGTGAGCGGTGGCGCGTGACAGGCTCGACGAGGACCCCGATCCCCATCGAGCAGGAGGCATCATGAGCAACGACGGACAGCTGCAGCCCGAGGACTCGCTGGTCGACCGCGGGGTCGACGACGTGCTGGACGAGGGGATCTCCCCGCCGGAGAGGCTGCGCGGCTCGATCGCCAAGGGCGTCACGGCCGAGGAGCAGCGGGAGGGCGAGAGCCTCGAGGAGCGGCTCGCGCAGGAGGTCCCGGACGACACGGGCATCACGCCCACCGACGCCCGCGACCCCGACACCGACGCGGGCGAGCTGGACGACCCCTCCGACACGTTCGCGGGGGAGGAGCGCTCCGGCCGTCTGGTCGCGCCGGACGAGGGCACGGACGTCGACGACGTCCAGCAGCAGGTGGCCGGAGACGTCGGCATCGACGGAGCCGGCGCGAGCGCCGAGGAGGCCGCGGTGCACACCTGGAGCGAGGAACAGCTCGACGCGCTCGAGGGCGAGACGGACGACGAGATCAGGCCCGACACGGCGTGAGCGGCGATCGCTCCGGCACCGACGAGCAGGTGGTGGACGAACAGGTGGTGGGCGACCGGATCGGTGCCGACCAGGCCCTGGCCCTCGCCGGCCTGCTGGGACGTGAGGTCGCTCCGGTGGAGGGTGACGCGTTGCCGCTGCTGTGGCACTTCGCCTACTTCCTGCCGCGTCCGGCGCAGCACGAGCTCGCGCCGGACGGTCACGTGAACGTGGGCTTCCCGACCCCGCCTCGCGCGGGACTGCGCCGGATGTTCGCGGGCGGGCGCGTGCGCCTCGAACGGGGGCTGCGCGTCGGTGACGAGGCGGTCGCGCGCACCGCGGTCGCGAGCAGCACCGAGAAGCAGGGTCGCCACGGCCCGATGACGCTCGTCACGACCCGCACGACGACGAGCGTCGGCGATGACGTCGCGCTCGTCGACGATCGCGACATCGTCTACCTCGAGTCGGCGCCGGCCGGCGGTGCGGCTGCCGGTGCCTCGTCGACCCCGGTCGAGCCGACGGGCGACGCCGTGCGCTCGGTCGACGTCGACCCGACGCTGCTGTTCCGGTACTCGGCCCTGACCTACAACGCACATCGGATCCACTACGACCGCGAGTACGCCCGCGACGTCGAGGGGCACCCGGGTCTCGTGGTCCACGGCCCCCTGCAGGCCGTGCTCATGGCCGAGCTCGCGACGGGGCTCGAGCCCGACGCGTCGACGTTCGCCTATCGGCTCACGTCGCCCCTGCACGAGGGCCGCGGCCTGCACGTCGTCGCGGACCGGATCGACGGCGGCGTCGAGGTGCGCGTGCAGGACGACGCCGGCGTGGTCACCGCGAGGGCCACCTGGACGTAGGCCGAGTCCCGCGGTCGCTCGGGACCGGCCTAGCCCGCGACGTCGTCCCAGATGCGCTGGACGTCGGGATGGTCGACCGCCGTGCCCTCGGCCTGTGCCACGAGGAGGAGGCCGGTGGAGGTGAGGTGCGCGGCCATTGCGGCCTCGGCGCCGTCGCCGTCGCCCGCGAGGACGGCCGCGACGATCGGGGCGTGCTCCTCGCCGATCTGGCGCAGGTCGCGCGGTCCGGCCGAGGTCGGTGGTCCGAGCAGGGCGGTCGTGGAGCGGAGGGCGGCGACGATCGAGGCGGCTCGCGGATTGCCTCCGCCGACCAGCAGGAGCCGGTGCAGCTCGCGGTCGTGGCGCCAGAAGGTGGCCTCGTCGCCCGTGGCTGCGGCTGCCCGCAGGGCCTCCATCGCGGCGCGGATCGAGCCCAGCAGCTCGGCGTCGGCGCGGCGAGCCACGCGCGCCGCGGCGGCCGGCTCCAGCGCGAGCCTGACGCCGAAGATCTCGGCGATGTCGCGCGAGCGCGGGAGCACGACGTGGAACCCGCGGTTGCGCGAGAACTGCACGAGTCCGGCCTCCTCGAGCTTGAGGAGGCCCTCGCGCACGGGGCTGCGCGAGACGCCCAGGAGGTCGGCCACCTGCTGCACCGAGTACGTCTGCTCGGGCACGAAGGTGCGGTGGCGGATGCCGTCGCGCATCGCCTCGACGACGGCCTCGGCCAGGGTCGGTCGATCCGCTAAGGGTTGACTCACATGTAACATGTTACTCATGGAGCAGTCCGCATGACCACCCTCGACATCGCGACTCCCGGTGTGCGCCTCGACGTCGTCGCCGCCCTGGAGGCCCGGAGCCTCGACGTGCTCGCGGACGAGGGCACGCGTGCGATGTACTCGACCGACGCGTCGCTGTACCGCATCCCGCCGACCGCCGTGGTGCGACCGCGCTCGCGTGACGAGGTCGCCGAGATCCTCGAGGTCGCCCGCACGCTCGAGGTGCCGGTCACCTCGCGGGGGGCCGGCACGTCGGTCGCGGGCAACGCCATCGGTCGCGGCATCGTGCTCGACTTCAGCCGCCACATGAATCGTGTCCTGTCGGTCGACGGCGAGGCCGGCCTCGCGGTGGTCGAGCCCGGCACCGTGCACGCCGTCCTGCAGAAGCAGGCCATGGCGCAGGGACGCCGCTTCGGCCCCGACCCGTCGACTCACCCGCGCTGCACGATCGGCGGTATGGTCGGCAACAACGCCTGCGGCTCGCGCAGCCTCGGCTACGGCCGCACGTCCGACAACGTCGCCGGCCTGGAGGTCATGACCGCCGCCGGTGACCTGTTCCGCACCGGATACGGCGCCGACGGCAAGCCGTTCGTCGAGGGCGGGGAGCAGCTGGTCGCCGACCTCCGCTCGGTCATGGGCCGCCACCTGGAGGTCGCGCGCACCGAGTTCGACCGCTTCGGACGTCAGGTCTCCGGCTATGCGGTCCACCACCTGCTGCCCGAGCGCTTCGACCTCACGCAGGCGCTCGTCGGCTCCGAGGGCACCCTCGGTGTCATCACCGAGGCGACCGTGCGGCTCGTCACCGACCCGGCGCACCGCGTGGTCGTGGCGATCGGCTTCGAGGACATCGTCGAGGCCGGCGAGGCCTCCCCAGCCGTCGTCGCCCACGGCCCGACCGCGTGCGAGGGCCTCGACTCCCGGCTCATCGACGTGCTCGTCAGCCGCCGCGGCGCCGGCGCGGTGCCGGACCTGCCACGCGGCAACGCGTGGCTGTTCGTCGAGCTGGCCGGCGAGGACGCCGACGACGTCATGGAGCGGGCCCAGCGGCTGGCGGCCGAGGGCCTCGGTGTCGAGAGCCTCGTCGTGCCCGACCCGAAGGTGCAGGCCCGCCTCTGGCGCATCCGCGAGGACGGCGCCGGCCTGGCCGGCCGCGCGCCCTCGGGCAAGCCGGCCTGGCCCGGCTGGGAGGACGCCGCCGTCCCGCCCGACCGCCTCGGCGAGTACCTCGCGCAGTTCGACGCCCTGGTCGCCGAGCACGGTCTGACCTCGGCCCCGTTCGGCCACTTCGGCGACGGCTGCATGCACGTGCGTCTCGACTTCCCCTTCGACCGCCCCGACGGCACCGCCGTGTTCCGCGCGTTCCTGCAGTCGGCGGCCGAGCTCGTCGCGTCCTTCGGCGGCACGCTCTCCGGCGAGCACGGCGACGGCCGCGCCCGCAGCCAGCTGCTGCCCACGATGTACTCGCCGGAGGCGATCGGCCTGTTCGGTCAGGTCAAGGGCGTCTTCGATCCGACCGACCTGCTCAACCCCGGCGTGCTCGTCGAGCCCGACGCGGCCGACGAGGAGGTCCGCGTCGCGGGCACCTTCCCGAACCGGCGTCCGCTCGCCTTCGCGTACGAGGAGGACCACGGCAGCCTGGCCGGAGCCGTGCACCGCTGCACCGGCGTGGGCAAGTGTCGGGCCGACAACACGGCGTCCGGCGGGGTCATGTGTCCCTCCTACCTCGCGACGCGAGAGGAGAAGGACTCCACGCGTGGCCGCGCCCGCGTGCTGCAGGAGCTCGTGCGTGGCGAGCGCCTCGACTGGCGCTCGCCCGAGGTGCACGACTCGCTCGACCTCTGCCTGGCCTGCAAGGGCTGCGCCTCCGACTGCCCCACGGGCATCGACATGGCGACCTACAAGTCCGAGGTCCTGCACCAGAGCTATCGCAAGCGGTTGCGGCCGCGCTCGCACTACACGCTCGGGTGGCTGCCGCGTTGGAGCCGGATCGCCGGCCGGTTCCCCCGTCTGGCGAACCTCGGCATGAGGCTGCCGCTCGTCGGCCGACTCGCCCTCTGGGGCGCTGGCGTCGACCAACGCCGCAGCATCCCCGCGTTCGCGACGACGCCGTTCCGTCGCTGGTGGGCTCGGCAGGAGCGCAAGGCCCGCGGGTCCGCGCCGCTGCGCCAGCCCGTGATGCTGTTCGTCGACTCCTTCAGCAACAGCTTCTCGCCGTCGGTCGCCGAGGCCATGGTGGCGGTGCTCCGGGATGCCGGCTACGAGCCGCAGCTGCCGTCGGCCGGCACCTGCTGCGGCCTGACCTGGATCACCACGGGCCAGCTCGACGCGGCCAAGCGCATCCTCGGCAGCACCGTCGCCGAGCTCGCCGTGGCTGCTCGAGCCGGCATCCCGATCGTCGGCGTCGAGCCGTCGTGCACCGCCGTGCTGCGCAGTGACGCGATCGAGCTGCTCGGCAACGACCCCGAGCGGGGCGACGACGCCCGTACCGTCGCGGCGGCCACCCGCACGCTCTCGGAGCTGCTGGGGGAGACCGACGGCTGGGAGGCACCCGACCTGTCCGGCACCACGGTCGTGGTGCAGCCGCACTGCCACCAGCACGCCGTGCTCGGCTGGACGCCCGACGAGAAGCTGCTCGGGCGCACCGGCGCCGAGGTGACGACCCTCGCCGGCTGCTGCGGTCTCGCGGGCAACTTCGGGGTGGAGATCGGGCACTACGAGGTCTCGGTCGCGGTGGCCGAGCAGAACCTCCTGCCGGCCCTCGACGCTGCGCCTGACGCGATCGTCCTGGCCGACGGATTCAGCTGCCGCACGCAGGTCGCCGACCTGCGCGAGCGCCCGTCCCTGCACCTCGCGGAGCTCCTGGCCTCCAAGCTCCCCTGAGCCACCGCCCTGCCCCGCTCCGGCAGGGCCCCGGACGCCCGGTCGTGGCCTGTGCCCTGTGACACACTTGGTGACGTGAACGACGAGCCGAAGAAGGTCGTGCGTCGCGTCGTCAGGAAGACGGTCGTGCGCCCGGTCAGCGACGTGGGTCGCGAGGAGCGACCTCGCGTGGCCGCGCCCGGACGCGGTTCCACGCCACGCACGCGCACCGTCACCAACCCCAGCACCGGCCGCACCGTGACGCTCGGTGGCAGCACCACGGCCCGGCCGACCCCCAAGAACAAGACCGGGGCGCAGAAGACGTCGCAGGCGAAGCCGGCGGTCGTGCCCAACACGCCGCGCCGCTCACCGCGTGACGTCGTCGACGACTGGCGCCTCTCGGCGTCCGAGCGCACCAGCGGCGCCGGCCAGGCCGTCCGTCGCGGGGCCGGAGCCGTCGGCACGGGCGTCCGCGCGAGCGGTCGCCGGGTGCTGGCCGTCCGTCTGCCGCACTGGCCCGGCGTCCGTGGCGTCCTCGTCACCGCGGTCGTCAGCGGCCTGGCGGTCGTCGCCCTCGGTGCCGGTGCCCTGGCCGTCTTCAAGGCGGTCTTCGGCGTGAAGTCCGGTGGTGGCTGGGGCGTGCTCGCCTTCGCCCTCATCGCCGTGGCGGCCTTCCTGGTCAGCCGCACCCTCCTGCGCTGGTTCGGGCACTCGTCCGCCACGGTCGTCGCGGCGCTCGCGCAGCTCGTCGGCATCGTGCTCCTGCTCATCCTCCTGCCGACGAACGCCCAGAGCCTCTGGTCGCTCCTGATCGTGCCGGCCGTGGCCGTGACCTCCCACCTGGTCGCGCACGGGTGCGCACGCATCGCCGAGGCCGAGGACCGCGAGGCGTACGACGACGAGCCGGCCGACGCCGGGGATCCTGTCTCCGTCCGCTGACCTGCCCGTACCCTGTCCGGGAGACATCTGCGGGGACACCGGCGCCGTCCGGCGTCCCGACCGAGGACGAGGACCCCTGTGCGACTGCCCGTGCGACGACTGCTCATCGCGACCATGACCGCCACGCTCGCCGTCTCCCTGGCGGCCTGTCAGTCCGATCCCGACGTGCCCGAGCCGCAGCCCGCCCCCACCGGCGTCGCGAGCGGTCTGGTGCCGGGCGCGTGCATCGCCTCGTCCGGTGATCCGAGCATTCTCGGCGACACCCCCGTGACCGAGGACGCCATCGTCGACTGCGGTGAGGAGCACGTCTACGAGGTGCTCGCGGCGCAGGACATCCCCGGCCGCTACCTCGCGTCCACCGAGGCCACCGAGGAGGACCGGGTGCGCCTGCAGGCGGGCCTCGACGGCGCGCGCACCGAGCCGGTCCAGATCACCTTCGCCGCGTTCGCCCGCGCGTACTGCGACATCGCGCTGCAGCGCGCCCTCGGTCTCGACGGCGGCACCGAGCTGGCCGGCACCGACATCGCCTCCCTCCAGGTGATCCCGATCTCGCACACCTCGGCCCCCTACGCGGTGCTGCCCGTCGACGGCTGGACTGATCAGCCGTCGCTGCTGTGCGTCAACCGCTTCGTCGAGGAGTCCGCGACGCCCGACGAGGCGCCCGTCGCCCCGGTGACGGGACCCACCACGGTGTCGCTGCTCTCGAGCGAGCGCCCGCTGTCGCAGCGGCTGTGCTTCTCCTTCGACGCCGCTGGGCTCCCGGCCGACACGTCGTGCGAGAGCGTCCACGACGCCGAGTACACGGTCAGCTTCGACGCGACGCCGATGCTCGACGACGAGCAGCTCGCAGCGGCGTCAGCCGACCCGGCCGGGCCGTTCCCCGGCGACGTGCAGGAGCTGCTCGACCAGGCCTGCAACGACGTCCTGGGCCTCGTGATCGGTGACGACCGTGACGAGTCGGTGATTGGTCAGGCCCTGCGCGGCGACGAGGGCTGGGGCACCGGTGGCCTCAGCAACGCCGTCACGTGCTTCGCGACCCCGCAGGACGAGGCGCAGGCGCTCCCGTCAGGCTCGGTCTTCGGTCTGGGCGACGCCCCGATCGAGCTCGTCGCCCGCGACTGAACTTCAGTTACCGAGCAGGAGCTCGGCGATCTGCACCGTGTTGAGCGCCGCGCCCTTGCGCAGGTTGTCACCGCTGACGAACAGGACGAGGCCCTTGCCGTCGGCGATGCTCTGGTCCTGACGGATGCGACCCACGAGGCTCGGGTCGGTGCCGGCCGCCTGCAGGGGCGTGGGCACGTCGACGAGCTTGACGCCCGGGGCACCCGAGAGGATCTCGGTCGCCTCCTCGGGGGTGATGGCGCGGTCGAACTCGGCGTGGATCGAGAGCGAGTGGCCCGTGAACACCGGCACGCGCACGCAGGTGCCTGCGACCAGCAGGTCGGGCAGGCCGAGGATCTTGCGGCTCTCGTGGCGGAGCTTCTGCTCCTCGTCGGTCTCGAACGAGCCGTCGTCGACGATCGAGCCGGCCAGCGGAACCACGTTGAAGGCGATCGGTGCGACGTACTTGACCGGGTCGGGGAACGTCAGCGCGCTGCCGTCGTAGGCGAGGGCGTCGGCCTTCTCGACCACGGCGAGGGCCTGGGAGTGCAGCTCCTGCACGCCGGCCACGCCCGATCCCGAGACCGCCTGGTACGAGCTGACGACGAGGCGCTTCAGCCCCGCCGCGTCGGCGAGCGGCTTGAGCACCGGCATCGCGGCCATCGTGGTGCAGTTGGGGTTGGCGATGATGCCGCGACCGCCCGGGCCGTCGCCGGCCGGGATGTCGTGCGGGTTGACCTCGCTGACGACGAGCGGGATCGCCGGGTCCTTGCGGAACGCCGAGGAGTTGTCGACCACCGTGACGCCCGCGTCGGCGAACTTCTGCGCCAGAGCGCGGCTGGTGGTCGCGCCGGCCGAGAACAGGGCGATGTCCAGGCCGGCGGGGTCGGCCGTGGTGGCGTCCTCGACCGTCACCTCGCCGCCGTTGAACGGCAGCACGGTGCCGGCCGAGCGACTCGACGCGAAGAAGCGGACCTGCGAGGCGGGAAAGTTCCGCTCCTCGAGGATCTGGCGCATCGCGACACCGACCTGCCCGGTCGCTCCCACAATTCCAATTGCCGCCCGTCGCCCGGCACCCCCGCCGGTGGCTCCGTCTGCTGCACTCATCGTCCGGTACCTCCGTAGACCACGGCCTCGACCTCGCCGGACCCCAGTCCGAAGGCGGCGTGCGCGGCGCGCACGGCCTCGTCGACCTGGCTCTCGGCCGTGATGACCGAGATGCGGATCTCCGAGGTCGAGATCATCTCGATGTTGACGCCCGCGTCGGCGAGCGCGGTGAAGAAGGTGGCGCTGATGCCCGGCGCGTTGCGCATGCCGGCGCCGATGACCGAGACCTTGCCGACGCTGTCGTCGTACTGCAGGCGCTCGAAGCCGATCACGTCCTTCGCGCGGGTCAGGGCCTCCATCGCCTTGGCGCCGTCGGAGCGCGGCAGGGTGAAGGAGATGTCGGTCAGGCCCGTCGCGGCCGCCGAGATGTTCTGCACGATCATGTCGATGTTGATCGACGCCTCGGCCAGCGTGCTGAAGACCGACGCGGCGTAGCCGACCTTGTCGGCCACACCGACGACGGTGATCTTGGCCTCGCTGCGGTCGTGCGCGATGCCGGTGATGATGGCGGCTTCCATGGCGGCGTCCTTCTCGACGGATTCAGCGGGGACCACCCAGGTGCCCTCCTTCTGCGAGAAGGAGGAGCGCACGTGGATGGGCAGGTTGGTGCGGCGCGCGTACTCGACGCAGCGCAGGTGCAGGATCTTGGCGCCGTTGGCGGCCATCTCGAGGCAGTCCTCGTAGGAGATCTGCGGGATGCGGCGCGCGGTCGGCACGATGCGCGGGTCCGCGGTGAACACGCCGTCGACGTCGGAGTAGATCTCGCACACGTCGGCATGCAGCGCCGCGGCGAGCGCGGCGGCCGTGGTGTCGGAGCCGCCACGGCCCAGCGTGGTGATGTCCTTCGTGGTCTGCGAGACGCCCTGGAAGCCGGCGACGATCGCGATGGCGCCCTCCGCGAGCGCCTGCTCGATGCGGCCGGGGGTGACGTCGATGATCTTGGCGCGGCCGTGGTCGGCGTCGGTGATGACGCCGGCCTGCGAGCCGGTGAAGGAGCGTGCCTCCTGGCCGAGGTTGCCGATCGCCATGGCCAGCACGGCCATCGAGATGCGCTCACCGGCGGTCAGGAGCATGTCGAGCTCGCGGGCCGGGGGCAGCGGGGAGACCTCGTTGGCGAGGTCGATGAGCTCGTCCGTCGTGTCGCCCATCGCGGAGACGACCACGACGACGTCGTGACCCGCCTTCTTGGTCGCGACGATGCGCTGTGCGACTCGCTTGATGCTGGCGGCGTCCGCCACCGACGAGCCGCCGTACTTCTGGACGACGATGCCCATGGGCCCTTCCCTGCTGGTCAGCGGAGCCCTCGAACGGCTCCTGGCCGCCGCGGTTCGGCGTCCGCGCCAATCCTACCGGCCGCGAAGGGTGGCCTTCGTCGGCGATCCGCGAACGGCCCCGGACCGTGAGGTCCGGGGCCGTTCGGTGGAGGCGTGGATCAGCCGCCGGCGATCTGGCTCTGGCAGGTCGTCGAGGCGTCCGTGAACAGCTGGGTGTCAGCCGGGTCGATGCCTGCAGCGTTGCCGTCGGCAATGGCCTGCAGCGTCTGGGCCGACGCGTCGTCGTAGACCTCGTCGACGAAGCAGGTGACCACGGAGTTCAGGATGTCCTGGGGCAGCTCGGTGCCGCCGAGGATCTCGGTGATGAGACCGGAGTAGCCGGCAACGACGTCGTCCTTGCTGGGCTTGTCGCCGTCGCCCTCGCTGGTGTCCTCCGAGGGCTCGGTGGACTCCTCGGACTGCGAGCTCGAGTCGCTGCTGTCGTTGTTCGAGTCACCCTCGTCGTCGGAACCGCAGGCGGCCAGTCCGAAGACGGCCAGGGTGCCCACCAGGGCGGCCCCCGTCAGTCGTGAGCGCAGCTTCATCGTCGTCCCCCGTTCGTCGATGGCCCGGTCCGCATCTCGGCCGGTGCCGTGTCACGGGGAGCCTAGCGGCGTCTCGGCCCCGTCGCCCAATCGCCCGGATGGGGACCGCTCCCCGCCTGGCAACGCCGTCGGCCCCGGGTCCTGGTGGATCCGGGGCCGACGGCGTCGGTGATGGCTCAGGAGGTGATGAGCGAGAGTCCGTAGGCGTTCAGGATCTCGTTGACCGGCTGGAAGTACGTCGTGCCGCCGGAGCTGCAGTTGCCCGAGCCGCCGGAGGTGACGCCCTGCGCCTGGTTGCCCGAGATCGCGGAGCCACCGGAGTCGCCCTGCTCGGCGCAGACCGTGGTGCGGATGAGGCCCGAGACCGAGCCCTCGGGGTAGTTCACGGTCGAGCTGCGCGCCTGGATCGTGCCGCAGTGCCACCCGGTGGTCGAGCCGGAGCGGCAGATCGAGGAGCCGATGGGCGCGTCCGTCGAGCCCTTCACGGCCACGCGTCCGCCGCTGTAGTTGTCGACGGCGCCGACGGGTCGGTCGTTCGGCGTGCGCACCCAGGCGTAGTCGTTGCCGGGGAAGCTCGAGCCCGCGAAGGTGCCGGTGGGCTCGGTCGTGCTGTCACCGGTCGAGCCGCAGTGGCCCGCCGTCACGAAGCCGCCCTGCACGGCGAAGCCGACCGAGCAGCGGTACTGGTTGTTGATGAAGTACGACTCGCCACCGACGACGTCGGCGAGCGGCTGCGGGTTCTCGGGTGCGTGCTGCACCGTCACCAGCTCCGGCGCCGCACCGGAGGCGGCCACGAAGCTCTCGGCCGCGGCGACGTCGCGCGTCGTGACGACGACCTGGTTCGAGGCCGGGTCGACGTGCCAGCCGGCGACCGTGTCGGGTGCCTGCTCGGCCGAGGCGTCGAGCGCGGCCTTGGCCGACTCGAGCTCGGCACCGGCGTGCTCGACCGAGACCAGCTCGGCGTTCGGCACCGCGGCCTTCGTGGTGGGTCCGGCGACCGCGACGACGAGGACGCCGCGCTCCGCGTCGTACCAGGAGCCGGCGTAGGAGGTGCCGAGCTGCGCGACGGCGGTCTGCTCGGCCTGCGCGGCGGTGGCCTCGCTGGCGAACCGCGCCTCTGCCTCGGCCGGCGACAGCCCGAGGTCACGCTCCAGCGCGGCGGCCTGGGAGCTGCGGTCCGGCGCCCCGTCCGGGTCCTGCGCGCTGGCCGGTGCGGTGGTGGTCAGGATGGTTGCTGCCGCGAGCGAGCCGAGGACGGCTCCGATGCGGGTGGGACGTGATGCCACTGGATCTTCTCCTCCGTCGTGCCGGACGACGAATCCGGCAGGTGCCGGCTTCCCCGAAGCCCCCCGAGGGCTTGGCTCGACGCTAGTGACCGGGGACGGTCCTGGGGAGATACCGGCGAGGTCATACCACCGGTGTGATGCCGTGGATCCGCGCGCGACGGTGGCTGATCAGGACGCGACGCCGAACTCCGGGTGGTCGTCGAGCCAGCCGGAGTAGACCTCGCTGCGGGCGACCAGGTCGGCGTGCGCCAGCTCGACGCTGCGGTGGACGGCCGGCGCGAGCCCGGCGGCGGCCGAGCCGGGTCGCCACCCGACCATGTGGATCCAGCGCAGCGGGACGTCCTTGAGCGGCAGCGTCACGAGCCCGGGCAGCGTGCGCGTGGCCTGGCACAGGGCCACGGCGGTGCCCGACGTGACGAGCTCGATGCAGCTCGCGGCGTCGGCGACGTAGAGGCTGCGTGGGGTGAACCCGGCGCGCAGGCAGGCCTGGTGGAAGCAGGTCTCGAAGCACCCGTCACCCGGGGTGGCCGCCCACTCCGCGTCGGAGAGGTCGGCCAGCGTGACCTCGGTCTGGCGGGCGAGGGCGTGGTCCTCGGGCAGCAGCACGAACACGGGGTCGACCGAGAAGGTGCGCCACTCCAGGTCGTCGCCGGCGGGCGGCCCGGAGCCCCCGCACACGCCCGCGATGCAGAAGTCGAGGCGCCCGGCGGCGAGCTCGGTGGCCAGGTCGTCGGCCGACCACGAGGCAGTGGTGCTCACGGTGAGCTCGGGCTGTGTCTCGGTCAGGCGACGGATCAGCGGCGCGAGGATCGACGTCGTCGACGACCCGAGCGACACCTGGTCAGGGAGGGCGGAGCGGCTGGTCTCGGTCAGCCGTGCGGCGTCGTCGAGCAGACCGCTGACGGCAGGCAGGAGCAGGGCCGACCGCGAGATGACGAGGTCGCCGAGCGCGGTGGGCCGCACGCCCCGGTGGTCGCGCTCGAACAGGGGCCCGCCGAGGAGGCGCTCGATGCGGCGCAGCTGGGCGGTGAGCGCGGGCTGCGCGATGCCGAGCTCGCCCGCAGCCTTCGTGATGCTGCCGGACGCGGCGATCGCGCACACGATGCGCAGGTGCCGCAGCTCGAGGTCCATCCCCCGAGTCTAGAAACCCCCCGGTACTACCGCTCGCGAGAGACTTTGTTACCCCTCGCGAGAGACCTTGTAACCTCTCGCGAGCGAGCTAGTTCGCTGCCGCGAGCGAGATCGCGCGCTCGCGTCAGGCGGAGGGGGTGGTCGCCTGGACCACCGAGGTGCGGCCCTCGAACGCCCGCCCCAACGTGAGCTCGTCGGCGTACTCCAGGTCGCCGCCGATGGGCAGGCCGCTCGCGAGCTTGCTGACCTTGATGCCGAACGTCGTGAGCGAGCGGATCAGGTACGTCGCGGTGGCCTCGCCCTCGAGGTTCGGGTCGGTCGCGATGATGACCTCGGTGATGGCCGGGTCGTTGAGCCGCGCGTAGAGCTCCTTGATGCGGAGGTTCTCCGGGCCGACGCCCTCGATCGGGCTGATCGCGCCGCCCAGCACGTGGTAGCGGCCGCGGAACTCGCGGGTGCGCTCGATCGCGACGACGTCCTTGCTCTCCTCGACGACGCACAGCACGGTGGTGTCGCGACGCGGGTCGGAGCAGATGCGGCACTCGGTGTCGGTCGTGACGACGCAGCAGATCGAGCAGAAGTGCACCTTCGCCTTGACGTCGGTCAGGACCGCGGCGAGACGTCGGACGTCGTCGGGATCGGCGTCGAGGAGGTGGAACGCGATGCGCTGCGCACTCTTCGGACCGATGCCCGGCAGCCGACCGAGCTCGTCGATGAGGTCTTGGATCACGCCGTCGTACACCCCGCCAGCCTACGGGGCCGGGCCCATCACGGCGCTCGCGCCGCGCGACCCGCGAGCGGGAATCAGGTAAAGGCGCTGATGCCCGTCTCGGCCCGACCGATCAACAGCTTCTGCACCTGGCTCGTGCCCTCGTACAAGGTCATGACCCGGGCGTCGCGCAGGTACTTCTGCACGGGGAACTCGTCGATGAACCCGTAGCCGCCGAACGACTGCACCGCGAGGTTCGCCGCGCGCACCGCCGCCTCCGACGCGAACAGCTTGGCCTTCGACGCCGCGGTGCCGAACGGCTCGCCCCGGTTCATCAGGTCCGCGGCCCGCCAGGTGAGCAGGCGCGCGGCGTCGGCGTCGACCGAGATGTCGGCGATCATGTCCTGCACCAGCTGGAACGACGCGATCGGCTTGCCGAACTGCTCGCGCTGCGTCGTGTAGGCGACGACCTCCTCGAGGCAGCCCTGCACGATGCCGACGCAGCTGGCCGCGATCGTGACGCGGCCCTTGTCGAGGGTCTTCATCGCGATCTTGAAGCCCTCGCCCCGCTCGCCGAGGAGCGCGTCGGCAGGCACGCGGACGCCCTCGAACGACAGGGACGCCGTGGCCTGGCCGCGCAGGCCGAGCTTGCCGGTGACCTCGGTGCGCCCGAAGCCGGGGGTGTCGGTGGGCACGAGGAATGCCGAGACGCCGCGAGCGCCCGGGCCGTCGGTGCGCGCGAACACCAGCGCGACGTCGGCCCAGGTGCCGTTGGTGATGAAGATCTTCTCGCCGTCGATGACCCACTCGTCGCCGTCGAGAACCGCCTTGGTGGTGAGGTTGCCGGCGTCGGACCCGTGGCCGGGCTCGGTCAGGGCGAAGCATCCGAGGGCGCGGCCGGTCGCGATGACCGGCAGCCACCGCTGCTTCTGCTCCTCGGTGCCGTGGCGCAGGACCGACGACCCGAACAGGCCGGCCGAGACCGAGACGATGCCGCGGATCGACGAGTCGGCGCGGCCGAGCTCCTCCGCCGCCAGCACGTAGGTCGTGTAGTCGCCGCCGATGCCGCCGTACTCCTCGGGGATCGTCAGGCCGAAGAAGCCCAGGTCGCCGAGCTTCGGGATGATCGCGGTGTCGACCGACTCGCGGCGGTCCCACTCGGTGCGGAACGGCACGACCTCGCGGTCCAGGAACTCCCGGGCGGTGCGGCGGAAGTCGCGCTGCTCGTCGGTGAGGTTCAGGTCCATGGGGTCCTCCGGTGGGATGCGCCGGCGAGGAAGGTCGCCAGCATGTCGTGGCCGCGGTGGGTCAGGATCGACTCGGGGTGCATCTGCACGCCCTCGACCGGGTGGGTGCGGTGTCGCACCCCCATGATCACCCCCGAGGCCGTGCGTGCCGTGACCTCGAGCTGGGGCGGCAGGCTGTCGGGGTCGATCACGAGGGAGTGGTAGCGGGCGCAGGTGAGCGGGCTGGGCAGCCCGGCGAGCACTCCCGCGCCGGCGTGGTGCACCAGCGACGGCTTGCCGTGCACGACCTCGGGGGCGCGCACGACTCGGCCGCCGTACACCTCGCCGATGACCTGGTGCCCGAGACAGACGCCGAGCGTGGGCGTGCTCGGGCCCAGTCGCCGGACGAGCTCGGCACTGATGCCGGCCTCGCTCGGTGCCCCGGGGCCCGGGGAGACGACGAGGTGGGTGAACTCGCCGGCGAGGCGACGGGCCACGAGGTCGCTGACGTCGCCGCGGTCGTTGCGCACCACCTCGGCCTCGGCGCCGAGCTCGCCGACGTACTGCACGAGGTTGTAGACGAACGAGTCGTAGTTGTCGACGAAGAGGACACGCGCGGCGTCGGCCCGCGGGGGCTGCGGGGCCTCGGCCAGCTCGGTGCGCTCGACGAGCAACGAGGCGACGGGGCCGACCTCCCACCGGCCCACGCCGGGGACCTCGACGACGGGCACCGTGCCGCGCAGCGCGTTGGTCACGAACACCTCCGAGGCTGCGGCGAGGTCGCGCGTCGTGAGGCGGTGCTGGTGCACGGGGATGCCGGCGGCGCGCAACCGCTCGACGACCCGTGCCCGCTCGGTGCCGGGCAGGATGCGGCCGTCGAGGGCGGGGGTGTGCACGCCGTCGTCGCGCACGAGGAACAGCGAGGCACGGGCGGTCTCGAGCACCGAGCCGTCGGTGTCGACGAGCAGACGGTCGCGCCCGGGCTCGACAGGTCCCAGTGCCTGCCGGTCGGCCCACTTGTGCCCGCCCCAGCCCCCGTCGACGACCTGCACGTCGAGCGTCCAGGGTGTCGGCTCGGGCACGAGTGGTGCGACGGTCAGGCCGACGTGGACGTCGCCGTCGCTGACCGGCTCGGCGTCGATGCGCAGGCGGTGTTGACCGACGAGGCCGCGGGTCTTGCCGCGGACCGCCGACTCCAGGCCGGCGCGCACGGTGCGCCCGTGCAGCGATCGCACGCTGGCGTCGAGGCGGGCCAGGTGGGCGTCGAGGTCGACGGGCTCGCCGTCGACGACCAGCACGGTCTCGAAGACCGCCTCCCCGCGGTGCGGAAAAGTCTCTCGCGAGTGGTGACGAAGTCTCTCGTCAGCGGTAACAAAGTCTCTCGCGAGCGGTAATTCGGCGCCGATGGCGTGGAGGAGGGGGAGGGCCTTGGTGAAGCACTCCCGGAGCTCGGCCTCGGGGGTGGAGTCGGCGACCACGCCGCCGCCGACCCCGAGCCAGGCGGCCCAGGTGCCCGGGGCGGTGCGGGCGAACTCGAAGGTGCGGATCACGACGTTGAGCTCGAGGCCGGCGTGCGGACTGACGTGGCCGATGGCGCCCGTGTAGGCCTCGCGGGCCGTGGTCTCGAGCGCGCCGACGACCTCCATCGCGCGGATCTTCGGCGCCCCGGTGACGGAGCCGGGCGGGAAGGTGGCGCGCAGCAGGTCGGCGTCGGTGGCGCCGGCGCGCAGGTGCCCGACGACGTCGGACACGAGGTGCCACACGCTGTGTCGCTCGGCCCTGGCGATCGCCGGCACGCGCACCGAGCCCGGCTCGCAGACGCGGCCGAGGTCGTTGCGCATCAGGTCGACGATCATGACGTTCTCGGCACGGTCCTTGGCGGAGGCCTCGAGCTCGGCGGGGTCGGAGTCGAGCGGCGCGGTGCCCTTGATGGGCGAGGTCAGCACCTCCTGGCCCGTGCGCCGCAGGAAGAGCTCGGGCGAGAGGCTCGCGACGGCTCCGTCCGGCCAGCCGACGTAGGCGGCGTACGCGGGGCGCAGGGCCTCGACGCCGGCGCAGAACACGTCGAGCGGGTGGCCCGAGAGGTCGGACTCGAGTCGCTGGCACAGGTTGGCCTGGAACACGTCGCCCGCCGCGACGTGCTCGAGCACGCGGGCGACGGCGGCCTCGTGCTCGGCCGGGCTGGGCACGGGCGAGAAGGGGGTGAACGAGTAGGCCTGGGGTGCGGCGTCGAGCGCCAGGTCGGCGGCGAGCTCGGCGACCCACGCGTCGAGGGCCTCCGGGCCGTCCAGCGACTCGGCCCACCAGCGGCCACCGGCCCGGCGCAGCACGTGACGGTAGTGGCCCACGACGTGGTCGGGCTGGGGGTGCGGTCGGTGCTCGATCTGCGCCCGCGGCCCGGAACCCCCGCCGGCGTCGTCGAGGCGCTGGCCGAGCCGGTAGCCCCACAGGCCGATCCAGCCGCCTCCGAACGTGCCGTCGGCGGGCGCCGGATCGATGCCGAGCTCGAACGGATCGGCCTCGGGGGCGAGCTCGGCCACCGGGTCGACGGCGACGAGCGCGTCGCCGTGGTGCCACGCGCCGATGAGCGCGACGGGTCGGCGGCGGTGACGGAGCCGGCGGAGGACCTCGGTGGGGGAGGCGGTCAGGTCGAGCCGTCGCCGGCTGGCCGGACCGGGCTCAGCGGGGCCCTGCGGCGTCGTCATCGATGAACTTCGCGCCGAGCTCGCGGCTGAGCATGGCCTCGACGTCCTCGTCGGACTCCTGCACGACCGGGTCGCCCGGGTCGGCGTGCGCGTCGGGGTTGACGCGCTGACCCGGGGCGGACGGGTTGGCGAGTGCCTCACGCACCGACGCAGGTACCGGCGCGGAGGCGGGCTTGGCGGGCTCCGGGCGCGCCGCGGGCGCGGGCGTGGGGGCGGCGGGAGCCGCGGACTGCTCGCGCTGGGCGACCCCGGCGTCGATGATCGACTCGATGCGCCACGTGACGCCGATGACCTGGTGCACGGCCTGCTGCAGGATCTCGTCGGACTTGCTGGAGTGGAACGAGTCGCGCGCACCCTGGTTGACCAGCGCGATGGTCAGCACGTCGCCGTCGACCCCGGCGACGTGGGCGTTCTGGCCCAGCAGGATCCACGCGAAGCGGCGGATGCCTTGCACGGCCTCGAGGATCTCGGGCCACAGGTTGCGGACGTCGGCCACGCCGAGCTGCCCCGGTGCCACAGCGGTGGGTGCCGCAGCGGCGGGGGCGGGAGCCGGCTCGGGCTCGGGGGTCGGCTCGGGCGCGGGCTCGGGCGTGGGGGTCGGCTCGGGCGACGGCTCAGGTGCGGGGGTCGGCTCCGGGGTCGGCGTGGGGGCTGGCTCGGGCGTCGGCTCCGGAGTCGGCGTCGGGGCAGGCTCGGGCGTGGGTGCGGGTGCCGGCTCGGGCTCCACGACGGTCGCCGTCGGCGCCGGCGTCGGCGCCGGCGTCGGCGTCGGGGCGGCGGGAGCGGGCGGAGCGGCGACGGGAGCCGGGGACGCGGCCGGGGCGCCACCGGCGTCGAGGCGACGCTCGATGCGGTCGAGCCGCGCGGCGTAGCCCTCGGTGGCGTGGTCGGCGCCCGGCACGAGCACGCGCGCGCACAGCAGCTCGAGCAGCAGACGCGGCGCCGTGGCACCGCGGAAGTCGGTCAGGGCGGCGTCGACCAGGTCGGCGATGCGCACGAGCTCGGCCGGGCCGAACGACTGCGACTGCTGGGTGAGCAGGTCGGCGCGATCGGCCGGGGCCTCGAGCAGGGCCGTCTCGATGGCGTTGGGAACGGCGCGCAGCACGACGAGGTCGCGCAGGCGCTGCAGGAGGTCTTCCGCGAAGCGGCGCGGGTCCTGGCCGGACTCGATGACCTTGTCGATCACGCCGAACGACGTGGCGCCGTCGCGGGCGGCGAACGCGCCCACGGCCTCGTCGAGCAGGGAGTCGGGCGTGTAGCCGAGCAGCTGCACCGCGAGCCGGTACGTGACGCCCTCGTCGCTCGCGCCGGCGATGAGCTGGTCGAGCACGCTGAGGGTGTCGCGCACCGAGCCGCCGCCGGCGCGCACCACGAGGGGCAGGGCCGCGGCGTCGAGCGTGACGCCCTCGCTGGCGCACAGCTGGTTGAGGTAGTCGCCCAGCGTCTTCGGCGGCACGAGCCGGAAGGGGTAGTGGTGCGTGCGCGAGCGGATGGTGCCGATGACCTTGTCGGGCTCGGTCGTGGCGAAGATGAACTTGAGGTGCGGCGGCGGCTCCTCGACGAGCTTGAGCAGCGCGTTGAAGCCCTGCGGGCTCACCATGTGGGCCTCGTCGATGATGTAGACCTTGTAGCGGCTGCTGACCGGTGCGAAGAAGGCCCGCTCGCGGAGGTCGCGGGCGTCGTCGACGCCGCCGTGGCTGGCCGCGTCGATCTCGATGACGTCGACGCTGCCGGGCCCGCCGCGCGCGAGGTCGCGGCAGCTCTGGCACTCGCCGCACGGGTCGGCGATGGGGGCGCGCTCGCAGTTCAGGGCACGGGCGAGGATGCGGGCGCTGGTGGTCTTGCCGCAGCCGCGGGGGCCGCTGAACAGGTACGCGTGGTTGACGCGGTTGTTGGCCAGCGCGTGACGCAGGGGATCGGTGACGTGCTCCTGTCCGATGACCTCTTCGAAGGTCTCGGGCCGGTAGCGGCGGTACAGGGCGAGGGGCGCGTCCACCCCGTGAGCCTAGCCGCGGGCACCGACGCGGTCACCATCGCGCCGAGCGCCGGGCGAGGGCCCCGGCGTGACCCGGCTCACACTGGTGCGTTGTACTCGGTAGACGTCCCCGATCCGGCGGGCGCCACGTGAGGAGACCCATGCGCACCCGAGTGGCCGCCGTCCTGACCGCACTCGTCGTGATGGGTGGTCTGGCCGCCACGGCGCCCGCCTCCGCCGAGCTCCCGACGCCGCCCGGCGGCACGCTCGACTACGTCGCGCTCGGCGACTCGTACACGGCCGGCCCGCTCGTGCCGGTGCCGACGCCGGGCCCCCTCGGCTGCGTGCGGTCGAGCTCGAACTACCCGGCGTTCCTCGCCTCCTACCTGCAGGTCGGCACGTTCACCGACGTCAGCTGCTCGGCCGCGCGCACCGAGCACCTGTTCAGCTCGCAGACGGGCGTGCTCCCGGACGGCCTCCCGGAGAACCAGAACGCGCCGCAGCTGCTCGCGGTGACGGAGGAGACCGACCTGGTCACGCTCGGCATCGGCGGCAACGACTTCAGCCTGTTCGGCGAGCTGATCGAGCAGTGCGCCGCCCTTGCTGCCGAGAACCCCGGGGCGCAGACGCCGTGCCGTGACCACTTCACGGTCGACGGGGTCGACACCAAGCTGCGCGACGCCGCCGCGATCCAGCAGAACGTCGAGGGCGCCCTGGCCGCGATCACCGAGCGCGCTCCGGACGCCACCGTGGTGGTCGTGGGCTACCTCCACATCCTCCCGGAGGAGGGCACGTGCGACGCGGTGCCGTTCGCCGCCGGCGACTACGCCTGGGGCACCGAGGTGCACCAGGCGCTCAACACCTCGCTCGAGCGGGCCGCCGCCGCGTACGGCGCGACCTACGTCGACATGTATGCCGCCTCCGAGGGTCACGACGCGTGCGCGGGTGCGGACGCCTGGGTCAACGGAGCGCAGATCCGGCCCGACGCCTTCAGCTACCACCCGTTCCGCTCGGGCATGGAGGGCATCGCCGACACGATCCTGATGCAGCTGACCGGCCAGGAGCCCAACCCGTTCGCCCTGCCGCTGCTGCAGCTGGTCAAGCGTCTCCCGGCGGTGCTCGACGTCGCGGGGCTGCTGGAGTACGTGGCCTCCGGCGGGTCGGTCCCGCCCGAGGTGCTGGAGGACGCCCAGGTCCAGGACGCGGTCGTGATCGAGCCGGCCGCGGTCGCCGAGGTGCTGGCTCGGCTCGCGGAGCTCGACGCCGCTCCGCCCACCGCCCCCTGAGGGCTGGTGGGCTTCGAGGCTCAGGCCGCAGGCGGCCTTCGCACCTCAGCCAGCGGGACCGCGCTCAGGTGAGCCCGTGGAACTCCAGCCAGCGGTCGATCGCGGCGTAGGCGGCCTCACGCGCCTCCTTCTGCGAGAGGAACACGTCGTGCCGGGCGCCGGGGACGGGGATCGAGGTCACGGCGTCGCCGAGGCATCCGGCCCAGCGGGCGATCTGCTTCACGTCGAGCACCGCGTCGCTGACGTCGGTCCGCGGTCCGTGCTTGCGCGCGAAGTGGGACGCGTCCGAGCGCAGAACGAGCGACGGCACGCCGATGTCGAGCCCGCGGTGCAGGACCGCGTGCCCGCGGCGCACCGCGTTGAGCCAGCCGTACGTCACGGGGTAGCCCGTGAGCGGCTTCCACTCGAGGTCGTAGTCCCACTCGCCGCCGCTGCTGACGTGCAGGCTCGAGCCGTAGGCGTTGCCGGGCGGCAGGCGGAGGGCCTCGAACGGCCTCACCCGGGCCGCGGCCCGGATCACCTGCGTGCCGATCGAGCGCATCCACGCCGCGCCCTGGAGGTCGAACCAGGGGCCGTCGAGCACGAGGCCCGTGATGCCCGCCTCGCGCGTGCCGCCGGGCGCCTTGTTCAGGCGGGAGAGCCAGAGGGGCAGGATCAGGCCGCCGGTCGAGTGGGCGCCGAGCATGACGTCCAGGCCGCCGGTCTCCTCGCGGATGATGGCGAGCGACTGGTCGAGCTCGGCGTCGTAGAGGCCCAGGTCTGACACGTAGTGCGGGGTCTGACCGGGTCGCCGGGAGCGTCCGCACTTGCGCAGGTCGAGCGCGTAGAACGCGTAGCCGCGCTCGGTGAAGAAGTCGGCCAGCGCGGTCTGGAAGAAGTAGTCGCTGAAGCCGTGGACCCAGAGGAAGGCCCGCTTCGCGTTCTTCGGCGGGGTGGCCCTGACGAGGGTCGCGACGACCTCGCCCTCGCCGTCGGGATCGCTCCCGAGGTCGAGCGTCCGCTGCTCGTAGCCGGCTCCCAGCACGTCCTCGACCCACGCTGCCATGGCTCTGAGCATAGCCACGCACAATGGGACGCGATGTCCGAGATCCACGAACGCCAACGCACCCTCGACCTGGCCCTCCGAGTCGGCGAGATGCTGCTGTCCAACGGCGCCGGCGCAGCCGACGTCACCGCCACGATGTCGTCGATCACGCACCATCTGGGACTCCGTCAGACGCTGGTCGATGTCACCTTCACGACGCTCACGCTGAGCCACCAGTCGAGCATCGACGAGCCAGTGCTCGCGATGACGCGTCACGTGACGCACCGCGAGACCGACTTCGCCGACCTGACGGCGGTCGACTACGTCGTGAGCCGGCTCCTGGCCGACGAGATGACGCGCGAGGAGGCCGCGGCCGAGATGGCGCAGATCGCCTCGTCGGGGCACCCGCGCAAGCGGTGGGCGATCACGGCCGGCTCGGGCCTGACCGGCGCGGGGGTGGCGCTGCTGCTCGGCGGTGACTGGATCGTGCTGCTCATCGCGGCCGTCGCCGGATCCCTCATCGAGGTGCTGCAGCGCAAGATGGCGCGGATGCGGCTGCCGTTCTTCTACGCGCAGGTCGCCGGCGGCGTGCTCGCCACGACGTTCGCCGTGGTGCTGCGCGCGCTCCAGGTGCCGGTCGACCCGTCGATCGTGGTGACCGCGAGCATCATCATGCTGCTCGCGGGGCAGGGGTTCATCGGCGCGATCCAGGACGCCCTGACCGGCTTCTACATCACGGCCAACGCCCGCATCCTCGAGGTCATGATCGCGACCGCCGGCATCATCGTGGGGGTTGCGGCGGGCCTCAGCATCGGTGGTGCTCTGGGGGTCGACGTGCAGATCGAGCCGGGGGCCTCGGGCCTGTCCGACCTGCCTGCGATCACGATCGGCGCGGCGATCACGGCCGGCAGCTTCGCCTTCACGGCCTACTCGCCGAAGCGCGTGGTGCTGCCGGTCGCCCTGCTGGCGGCCCTCTCGTCAGGCGCGTACTTCGTGCTGCTGCAGCACGGCGTGGGCCGGGCGGCCTGCGCGGGCGTCGCGGCGATCGTCGTCGGCCTGATCAGCTACTGGGTGGCCGGCTGGGTCAAGGTGCCGCCGCTCGTGGTCATCACGGCGTGCATCATCCCGCTGCTGCCGGGCCTGTCGATCTACCGCGCGCTCTCGCTGCTGGCCGACGACGACGTCACGGGCGTCATCGCCCTCATCACCGCGGCTGCCGTGGCACTGGCGCTGTCGGCGGGCGCGATCCTCGGCGAGTACGTCGCCCAGCCGCTGCGCCGCGAGTCGCGCAAGCTCGAGCAGCGCCTCGCCGGCCCCCGCCTCGTCGGCCCCCTCCGTGCGAGGGCCCGCAAACGGTAGCGGCCGGCGGTTGAAGGGGGTGCCTCACTCCGCGGCGTCGCCCAGGGCGGTCTCGACGGCGCGCCAGAAGGTCGGGTACGCGTAGATGCTGTTGCGCAGCACCTCGACGGGCACCTCGGCGCGCACCGCGACGCCGAGGCCGGAGACGGACTCGCCGCCCGCGGGTCCGACGAACGTGGCGCCGACCAGCACGCCCCGAGCCGCGTCGACGACGACCTTGACCACGCCCTCGTTGCCGGGTCCGTGCACGAACCCGCGGCTGCTCTCGTTCAGAGGGGCGACGCCCGTGCGGACGTCGATGCCGCGGTCGCGCGCCTGCTTCTCGGTCAGGCCCACGCCGCCGACCTCGGGATCGGTGAAGGTCGAGCGCGGGAACGACTCGTCGTAGGGCGGCAGGTCCTCGCCGAGGATGTCGGAGCCGGCGCGCTGCGCCTGGTACATCGAGACGTGGGTGAAGGCGCCGCGGCCGACGACGTCGCCGATGGCCCACAGGCCGTCGTGGCCCGCGACGCGGAGCGCGTCGTCGACCTCGAGCGACCGGTCGGGCTCGAGGCCGATCGTGTCGAGGCCCAGGTCGTCGATGTTGGGGGTGCGGCCGGCGGCCACGAGCAGCTGGTCGACCTGCAGCGTCCCGTCGCCGTGGGTGATCGTGAAGGTGCCGCCGGTGTGCTCGACCTGCGTCACCTTCACGTCGGTCAGCACGGTGACGCCCTCGTTCGTGAGCACGTCGGTGATGACCTGCGAGGCCTCCGGCTCCTCGGGTGCGAGGATGCGCGGACCCGACTGCAGCACCGTGACTACCGAGCCGAAGCGGGCGAACGCCTGCGCGAGCTCCAGCCCGATGGGGCCGCCGCCGAGTACGGCGAGCGAACCGGGGAGGGTCTCGGTCTCGAGCGCCTCGCGGTTGGTCCAGTACGGGGTGCCGGCGAGGCCGCCGATCGGCGGGGCAGAGGGGCGCGTGCCCGGGTTCAGCACGACGCCGCGGCGGGCGCTGAAGCTCGGACGGCTGCCGTCCGTCGCCTCGACCTCGACGGTGCGCGCACCGGTGAGCCGGCCGTGGCCGCGCACGAGCGTGACACCGGCCTTCTCGAGCCGGTCGGCGGCGACGGTGTCGTCCCAGTCGTCGGTGGCCTCCTCGCGGATGCGCTTCGCGACGAGGGAGAAGTCGGGCTCGACCGTCGAGGTGCCGGCGACCTGCGGCACGCGCCGGGCCTCGGCCAGCGCGTTGGCGGCGCGGATGAACATCTTCGAGGGGATGCAGCCCCAGTACGGGCACTCACCGCCCACGAGGCGCGACTCCACCGCCACGACCTCGAGGCCGGCCTTCGCGAGGCGGGTCGCGAGGGCCTCGCCCCCTGGTCCGGTGCCGATCACGACGACGTCGCACGCGGTGGGGAAGGCCGAGGTGTCTGCGCTCATGGCTCCATCATGTCCCCGGTGTGGTGGGGCGCGCGCGGGAACGTGACGGGGGACCCCGGCCTGGTCTGGCCACCTGCCCGCGTGGAGGCTACTGTCCAGTAAGCACCTGCTTAGCCTGGCCTGGAGGTCACATGAAGCTTCGCCTGTCCGACGAGGACGCCCGCTTCCGCGACGAGATGCGGGAGTTCTTCACGACGCAGTTCCCCGAGCACATCCGCACGAAGGTCATCGAGCGCCACGAGCTGAGCAAGGAGGACATCGTCGAGTCGATGCAGGTCCTCAACGCCGCCGGGCTCGCGGTGCCCAGCTGGCCCGAGGAGTGGGGCGGCAAGAACTGGACGCAGCTCCAGCGCCACCTCTGGCACGAGGAGATGCAGCTTGCCGGCGTGCCGGTCCCGCTCGCGTTCAACGCCAGCATGATCGGCCCCGTGCTCATCGCCTTCGCCTCGCAGGAGATGAAGGAGCGCTTCCTGCCGAAGACCGCGAACCTCGACATCTGGTGGTCGCAGGGCTTCTCCGAGCCGGACGCCGGATCCGACCTCGCGTCGCTGCGCACCACGGCCGTCCGCGACGGCGACGAGTACGTCGTCAACGGCCAGAAGACGTGGACCACGCTCGGCCAGTACGGCGACTGGATCTTCACGCTCGTGCGCACCGATCCCGACGTCAAGAAGCAGGCCGGCATCTCGATGCTCCTGATCGACATGACGACGCCGGGCCTCACGGTCCGCCCGATCAAGCTGATCGACGGCGGCGTCGAGGTCAACGAGGTCTTCTTCGAGGACGTGCGCGTGCCGGCCGAGAACCTGGTCGGCGAGGAGAACAAGGGCTGGGGCTACGCCAAGTTCCTGCTCGGCAACGAGCGGGTCGGCGTCGCGCCGGTCGGCTCGACCAAGCGTCAGCTCGCCGAGGCCAAGGAGATCGCGGGCGACCGCCTCGCCTCGGACCCGGTCCTCGCGACGCGCGTCGCCGAGCTCGAGAACGAGCTGCTCGCCCTCGAGCTCACGGCCCTGCGGGTCGTGGCGCACTCGGCCGACGGCAAGCCGCACCCGGCGTCGTCGGTGCTCAAGCTGCGCGGCACGGAGCTGCAGCAGGCCGTGACCGAGCTCTACGTCGACCTGGCCGGGCCCTGGTCGCTCGCCTCGGGCGCGGGAGACGGCTCGTCCGCCCCCGACTGGGCGCGCGTCTCGACGCCGCAGTACCTGAACTACCGGAAGGCGTCGATCTACGGCGGCTCCAACGAGGTTCAGCGACAGATCATCGCCGGCACGATCCTGGGACTGTGAGGACGGAACATGGACTTCACCTATGACAGCGAGACCGTGGCGCTGCGCGACGCGGTGCGATCGCTCCTCGGCAAGGCCTACCCCTCCTCGGAGGACCGCCGCAGCGTCGTCGACGCCGAGCCCGGACTGGGCGACGGCGTCTGGGGACGCCTGGCGGAGCTCGGCGCCCTGGGCCTGCCCTTCTCGGAGGAGGACGGCGGCTCCGGTGCCGGACCCGTCGAGGTCTCGGTCCTGGCCGAGGAGGTCGGACGCGTGCTCGCGCCCGAGCCCTTCGTCGAGTCGGTCGTCCTCGGCGGTGGCCTCGTGGCCGCTGCGGGCACGGCCGAGCAGCGGGCCGACGTGCTGGGCCGCCTGTCGGCCGGCGAGACCCTGCTGATCCCGGCGCTGCTCGACTCCGGTCAGGCCGTCTCGGCCTCCGGCGAGGGCGACTCGGTGACGCTGACGGGCGCGAAGGAGCCGGTGCTCTTCGGGGCCCGGGCCGACGAGCTGGTCGTCAGCGCCGTGACCGACCGCGGCGTCGAGCTGTTCCTCGTCGCCGGTGACGCCGAGGGGCTGACCCGCACGGGCTACAGCACCTTCGACGGTGGGCGCGCTGCGCGCATCGAGCTCGACGGCACGCCTGCCGTGCGGCTCGGTGACCAGGGCGACCAATCGGCCGCGATCGACCAGGTGCTGGCGGCGGCGCGCATCGCGTACTGCCACGAGGCGCTCGGGGCGATGGAGGTCGCGCTCGCGCAGACCGTCGAGTACCTGAAGACGCGCAAGCAGTTCGGCGTCACGCTCAACACGTTCCAGGCGCTCACGTTCCGTGCGGCCGACCTGTACGTGTCGATGGAGCTCGCGCGCAGCACGGTCATGTGGGCCACGCTCGTGCTCGCCGACGCGCCCGAGCGGGCGGCCGAGGCGGCCTCGCGGGCCAAGGCGATCGTCAGCCGCACGAGCCGTCACATCGGCCAGGAGGCGATCCAGCTCCACGGCGGCATCGGCATGACGGCGGAGTACTCGGTGGGCCACTACACGAGCCGCCTCACGGCGCTCGACCACTGGCTGGGCGACGGTGCCGACCACCGCGCGGTCCTCGCCGCCGACGTCACCGACCACGGGGCCCTCGAGCCCCTCGCCTGACGCACCCGCCCTCGGGCGGTGAGTCAGCGTCTGTTTCCCACTCCGGAACGGACGCTGGCTCGCCGCCCGTTCGCATGTTCGGACGCTGGTTCACCGCCCGGGGCGGGTGCCGGGAAAGCAAGGACCCCTCGCGTACCCGACAGAGCACACTGACCCTTGCTGCCTTCCGGCCCTGGGGGAGTTGGGTGAGATGTCGCCACGCGAGGGGCTGCGAACACTGTACCGACCGGCCGGGTGCACACCAACCAGAGGGCGACCGGTAACCTCGTCCGCGGAGGATTCGCATAGTGGCCTAGTGCGCTCGCTTGGAAAGCGGGTTGAGTGAAAGCTCTCAGGGGTTCGAATCCCCTATCCTCCGCCAGAATTGCAGGGAAAATCGGGCCTCGCACCTACGCGGTACGGGGCCCGATTTCGCGTTTGGTCTCAGTTTTGGTCTCAGTTGATGCACGTTTGAGGCTGTTGGAGGTTGCTTCTGTTCGACGGTTGCGCCATCTAGGTCTCCAGGAATGGTCACAAGGGCGCGAACGAACTGGCGATGGAGATCGAGGGCGACGCTTGCTGGTGAGTTCAGTGGCTGAGCGGAGATCTCGAGACGACGCGAGGGATCCGGGGTTGAACTCGCGACCAGAGTGCACTCAAGGAGAGTTGGGGCGAAGCGACGTCAGCATCCGCGGCCAGCTCGGGCGGAAAGAGTGATGCATCCAACTTCCGGAGACGGGCTTCATCGAGGTATCGCCAACTCTGCGGTGGTTCGAGACCGAGAGTGCGAAGCTCGGAGAGCGAGAGCGTGTGGAGCGCACGACGAGGCGCGCTCAATATCAGCGCCGAGGCTTCCGTTGCACCCTCGAAGTACCCGTCGAACTCCGCACGGGTAAGCCCCGACACAGGGTGAAACCTTCTCCACACGTCGGCAGGTGAAGACGTGACGATGCCCTCGAGGCTGACGACGCCTTCAATCCTTCGGGACGTTCCCGAGGCATACAGCACGGCCGTTGATGGAACGGTCTTCGGCGGCTTGCGCCTGAGCTCCACGAGTTTTTCACCCGACAGGATTAGGTCGACGAAATGGGGGCGAATCGACATGAGCAACGCAGCGTGACCCAGAGCGGCGCTCGACTCAGCGGGCTCGGGCCAAGAACTGGCTGTCATCGAGGGCGCCCTTCCTGGTACACGGAGAAGAAGTTTGCTGCGCTGATCTTCCTTGGCGACGCTAACGGCTCGAGGTGACCGTTCTCATCGATAGCTCGCAGCCGACTCAGCGATACGGGCTCACGGAAGAACTCGGTGTCGCTGAAGAGTATCGCCTGCGCGCGCCCCTCCTTCGCGCGTCCTTCGATGACAGTGCGGTCTAGGACCCCCAACCGGCGGTACTTGCGGTGGAGTGTGCCTGGGTGGGCAAGCTCGACAGCATCGAGCCTTGACGAAGCGATGACGGCCTTTGGGTCGTTGCTGACGTACCAAAGCACCCGGCCCGGCGCCGACACAACTTTCGGCGCGGGGGACCGGTAGTAGACATGCTGCCGCGACAGGCCGAGTTCTGGGTCCCTGGCAAAAAGCGTCTGAGTGAGTCCGAACAGCTCCTGAGCTGGTGCCGGCCGGATCGGAATCATGAAGCACGGCAGGTCGGAATCGGTGACCTTCAGCGGCCAGAAGATTCGCTCAATCTCTGCAGCGATCACGCCCGCAGGCGAGGACCCAGCGAGGGTGCCGAAGGCTTCTCCGGTCAGGACCGCCTCTGAGATCTCCGACCATGTCCAACATCCGTCGATGACCCGGCAACTGAGACTGCCGTCCTCAGCTTCCGCGAAGCCCGAGTCGCGGAGTGCTGCACGAACCGGCGTCGTGATCGACGGGTCCGCGATCTGCACGAGCCGGAGTCCGTGATCCCTGGCTTCCTGCCGCAGCAGGTGGACCATCTGAATGGTCATCGTGCGGGCAATTCTCGGATCCACGGCGCGGATGAGACTGACCTCAAGCGCGTCGTCGCGACGCTCGGAGAAGAGGGAGCCCTGAATCTTCCCGTGGCGGTCGCGGAGCACTCTTCGCGACGCTGAACTACCTACGAGCGTGGCCGACCTCCGACATTGCTTGCGGAACTGCGACTTCGACTCGCCTGTCGAGTGGCTCATCAGATGGTGCAGGTCCGACTCGGATGAACTCGGCACAGATCCGATCGAGTATCCGGTGTCGAGGAGTTGACTGGGCGCGTAGTTCGCGGCGTCACTCAGCTCGTCAAGGTGGACGATCAGGTCCGAGGGTGTTGAAATCCAGAGTGGTTCAAGAGCGTCTGAACGCGAGAGAGCCTCGACCGCGGACTGATCCCTCGATACGAACGCGTCGGCGCCGCCCACCTTCGCTTCGGCGGCAAGCAACGAGTCGCTTCGCAAACTGGGGTCTTGCTCTGCGGCGCCGACGGACAAATTGGCGAGCACGAGCTCCCTCAACGCCCGTGCGGCGGAGGGGTCGGTAGGGAGAGATCGATAGTTGACGAGCGCGCCGAGCAACCGCTCGCGCTCTTGGCTGTTGGGGTGCTGATTCAGTTCTGCCCTCACGCCGCTCGTCACAACAAGCTCGATGCTCTCTTCAAGCCAGTCCGAGCGGAGGGCTCGTGATTCATTCGTCTCCAGGCGCTCGGATTCGTGGATGTCTCTGAACACGTTCGCGTCGATAGCTACGACCGTCCTAGCGTCGTCTACCTGCGATCCGAACAGATCTGGATGGCCGTGATCTCGCCACCAAGCCGTGACCAGATGACGTGCAGCACTGCGACCCGGCGCGTTCGATCGGGGCTCGAATCCCAATCCCGGCCATGCTGTATCGGCTGGCCAGTCTCGTCTGCAACGCACAGCGATCCCAGTCCGATCGCTGAAGGTGGACGACAGGTGCTCGACCAGCATCAGTGCGACGCGCTGCCGGCGGACATCCGGTTCGATGCACAGTTGCGCGAGACGTACGCGGTTCGAGGGCAGATCGAAAATGGCGTACCCCACGACAGCGCGACGTTGTTCTGCGACGAGAATCCGTCCTCGGTCGGCGTAATCCCCCATCGCGCCGTAGGGGAGTATCCCCAGCCATTGCTTGTTCTTGTCGCTGAGATCGCGAACTGCTGGCATCGCGGGGTCCGACTGAGACCTCAGGAAGCGCAGTTTCACCGCGCTGCGATCTCCAGTCACACGCACATGCTTGCACCGTTGAGGCTCAGAACGACTTGAAACCTCGGGAGCAACCTCGGTCCAGCGCGCTAGTGCGATCCAGTTGGCGGAAACAGAAGTCCACCGACCCGGTCTGCGACCTCGCGCCTGATCGGGTCGGTGACGTGCTGGTACCGCGCGGCCATCGAGGTGCTGGACCAGCCCATGATCGACATAACGGTCCGTTCCGGGACGCCGAGGACAAGCAGCACGGTGGCGGCGGTGTGGCGAGCGTCGTGCAGCCGGACGTGGCGAACGCCTGCTGACTTCAGCAGGTCGCGCCAAGCGACGTAGTCGGAGTTGAGGTTGATCGGTCCGCCGGTGTGGGTGGCGAAGACCCAGTCCTCCTCGGTCCAGAGTGATGCGGCATGTCGACGCTCGGCGGCCTGCGCCTCGCGGTGTTGCTCGAGGAGGTCCACCAGCGCCGTGGGCAGACCGATGACGCGCTGACCAGCTGAGGACTTCGTCGGTCCAAGCACTCCGTTGCTGCGTCGGGCTTGCGGGCACCGACCCGGGGTCTTGCCGCACGTGCCCTCGCAGCCGTGTTCGTAGACGGGGCGAAGTCGCGTCGCGCGCACGCGAAGCGAGCGCGTCTCGAGGTCGATGTCCGACCACCTGAGCGCGAGCGCTTCTCCCTGTCGGAGTCCGAGTGCGAGTGCGACCGCCCACCGCGTGCCGTTCCGAACCTCCCTCGCTTCGGCGAGGATCAACTGCACTTCCTCGAGCGTCAGGGGCTCGACCTGTTCGACATGGACCCTGGGTGCGCGAGCCAGAGTCGCCACGTTTCGCACGACGTGGTTGCGCCGTTCCGCTTCGCCAAGAGCGGTGCGGACGGTGCGATGGGCTTGGTGCGCGGTGGCCGGTCGAGCACCACGATCGATCATCCGGGCGTATGCCGACTCGAGGTGTTCGGGTGTCAGGCGATCAAGTCGCTGGGCGCCGATGACGGGGATCAGGTGCTTCACCACCGCAGTCCGATACGCCTGGTAGCTGGAGTGGCGAAGGCTCGGCCGGACGATGGATTCGAGCCAATAGAGCAGCCAGGTCTCTACCGTCCATTTCGATCCGACTGCCGGTGTGCGTGCTGCGTCGCGAAGCTTCTCCAACTTGCGGACCTTCGTCACCACGGCGGACTTGGTCTTGCCCGTGACGTGCCGTCGGTCCGGTGATCCGTCGCCTTTCACGCCCACGCTGACTCGTCCGTGCCAGCGGCCGTCATTGCCGAGGTAGACCGTCGAGGCTGCGTTCGGATTGCGCCCCGTCACGTCAGGTCTCCGGCTGAGCGGTCCCGCGGAGGCGCTCGACGAACTCCTCCAAGCAGGCCATGGGTATGCGTCGAAGCCGCCCGACCTGGACCGACTCGACCTCTCCTGTGCCGATCAGTTTGAACATCGACGTGCGTGCGATGCCCAACATCTCTGCGGCTTGCTCGACGCTCAAAAGCAGCGGCACCAATGGCTGTCCGGCGGCTGGTTCATTCATGGTTCGCCTCGCTTCGTGACTGACCTCGGGTTCCTACTACAAGGCCCAAATGGGGCCGTCGGTGATCACGTTGGTTCACATTGGTTCGCATCGCGGCAGCTGAATCTCGGTCGGTGGATAACTTCGGAACCGCGCAGCCTGTGGATGAGGGCAGGTCAGCACCGAGGACCCGTCAGCGCGATGGACCCCGAGGGTGCGAGCGGTCGGGGCGATATTCAGGTGTGGCCACGGGGCGAGGCAACGGCGCATAGGTGCGGTCTCTCTGGGGCGGTGCGGCGAGCCGCGTGATCCGGGAGTGGAGTGCGGCGGTGGCGTGATCGTCGGGCAGATCACCCTCGGCGGCCGCAGTCGTGAGAAGGCCACGGCTGTCGCGGCCAGAGCCCGCGAGCACCGCGAGCTCGTTGGCGAGAGCGACGGTATGCGCGTCGTACCGCCCGACGATGTCGACGATCGGACCGATCCAGGTCTTGGCATCGCGACCGGCTCCGTTGACGACAAGCCGGTCGAGGGTGCTCTGATGGGCTCGTTCGACGAAGTCCGTTCGTGGTGGGCCGGTGACCTGAGAGGGATCGGTGATGCCGTGGGCGGCACGCCAGACGTCGACCTCGGCAACGGTGTGACGGTCAAGCGGTGCCCCGGCGGGGGCCCACACGGCGGCTTCGGGCTCGTCGACCGCGGCCTGCCAAACGACGTGTCGCAGGTCCGCGACCTGGTCCTGGCGTTCGCGGAGGTACGGCCCCCAAGTCGGGTCTTGGGCCACCTGTGAGGGGATGCGCGGGAGCCAGCGAAGGGGCCCACCACGGATGGGCTCAATCTCGTGCAGCACTCGTCCCATGGCGTCGGCTGGGCTGTCCGCTCCGGAGAGGATCGAGGGCCGGGCGAGCATCTCGAGCAGGTCTTTGCCGTTGCTGCCATCGGCTTCGCGAAGTTGGATCTCGGCGAGCAGTGACGCCCACGACTTCTCTTCGGTGATGCCCGGGACGCAGTTCTCGGCGTGCTGAGCCAGTTCCGCGGCGCGTCCGGGTGGGGCAGCTTGCACTGATCCGGCGTGGACTGCGTCGGCGTACCGGATGACCGCGGTGTGTAGGCGGGCCTCGTCGCTGGATGCGAGCCGCGCGGTCTCGCTCGCGGTGAGGGTGGTGTCGTCGCGGCGGATCATGGCCTCGAGGACCTCGGTCGCTGTGGTCGTTTCGAGGCTGTCGGCGTGGACGACCTGGTGCGGGTCGCCGTCGGGGGCGATGGCCAGGTGGAGGTGGTTGGCGTGCCGGCCTCGACTCAGCATCGTGTAGAGGAGCTGACGCGATTCATCGCCGGTCGCGATGCCGTGCATGGTGTCGGCGGTGACCCCCTGGGCGGTGTGGACGGTGGTCGCGTAGCCGAGGTCGACATGCTCGGCGACGTAGGACTTCGGTAGGTCAACGTGCAGACCGCTGTCGGTGTGGCGCGCTCGGATGCCGGCGTCGCTGATGCCGGTGATGGTCCAGCGGTCGCCGTTCTTCACCCAGTCCGACTCGCTCGTGGCGAGGCGTCGATCGTTGCGGCGGGTCAGGATCGTGTCGCCGACCGAGGCGTGGTTTTCGTCGGCCAGGGGCACCTCGACTGCCGGTCGAGTACCGGCGAGGCGGTCGACTCGTGCTTGTTCGTTGAGGGTGGAGACCAGGGCGCGGGTGGGGGCGATCATGATCGAGTCCAGACCCGCGGCCCGGTCGGCCGACCATGCGTGGAGTGCGTCGTCGGCGCAGGTCGTGGCGTCGCCGAGGTGGATGCGATTGGTGTCGAAGTAGAACCCGAGGGCGGCGGTGTCGCCTTCGCGGAGCTGGAGGGTCGCGGCTGTTTCGGCGGGGTCGGAGAACCGCATCACCTCGTCCAGACGCACGGCCCCGTGGGTGGCGGCGATGTCGCGGAGGACTCCGCCGGCGCCGACGGCGGAGAGTTGTCGGTCGTCGCCGATCAGACGAACCAGTGCTCCGCGGTCGATCGCGTGGGTGATCGCGGCATCCAGGCTGAGGGTGTCCGCCATGCCAGCTTCGTCGATGACCACCAGTGTCCGGAGCCCGATCGAAGCCCTGAGTTCCTCGCCGGATGCATGGGTGAGCTTGGCGAGGGTGTCGGACCTGATGCCGGTCTCGGCCTGCAGCTTCGCGGCCGCCGACGCCGACGGGGCGAACCCGATGACGTCACCACCATCGGCAGCCCAGGTGTGCGCGAGGACGCGCATGGCGGTCGTCTTGCCGGCGCCGGCGGCGGCGATGGCGACCTGGAGACGGGCACCACTCGTGGCCATCTGCGAGACCAGATCGACCTGGCCGGGGTTGAGTGTGGTGCCGTTCGCGGCCGCCTCGACCACCGCCGCTCGCACCGTCTCGGGTGCCACTGTGCGGCCGCCGGTCATGGCGGCGGCGTCGCCGATGCGCGCTTCGGCGGCCAAGATCCCCGGGCTCGTGTAGAGATCGTGTCCGGTGTGCCGGTAGACGCGAGTGCCGTCCGAACGTCGCAGGATGTCCGGGTCATCGATGGAGTCAAGGTCCGGCGTCAGCGCGACTGATAGGTGGGCGACGACGGCATTGACGAGGTCGTCGACGACGCGCTCGATGTGTAGGGCCGGGCAGTCAGCAGCCCGGACCTGCCGTTGGGCTTCGGCTCTCACGTGGGTCGGTTTCCACGTGGCGCGTCGTGATTCCAGCTCGGCGATCGTGCGGTGCGCAGCGTCGGTGAACCATTGCTGCGTGACCCGATTCCCGGGTGAGATCGGCGACGTCAACGCCGCGTCGACCATGGTGTCGATGGCGCGTTCTGACCCCAGAACGTCGATGGCTTCGCCCCGCCAGGTGGTTCGCTGCTCGGCGAATGATCGGGGTTCGTGCTTGGCGGTGCGGGTCTCGAGGTTCGCCTGCTGTGCCAGGGCGATCGCTTCGGCCTGCGTCGGTGGACGGCCGTGGTCGCGCTGGAACTGAGCCGACAATTCGCCTTGGCGCGACACGATGTCGCGACGGCGCTTCGACCACGCCGCATTCAACTCCGGGTCAACGCCCGCGACCTCACGGATCGGGCGACCGCAGCTGGTGTCAGGTCGCTCTTCGAATCGCAGGCCGAGGTCCGCGACGAGGTGCCGTTCGAGAGCGGTGTTGTAGGTCTCCGAGACCGCGACAACCGACTCGTAGAGCACCCGACCATAGATTGACAACCACTTGCCGTCCCTGGTCTGGACCTTGTTCGCGACCGCCACATGCGTATGCAGATCCGGATCGCCAGCGCGCGAATCACGGTGCGTGAACGCCGCCGCGATCAGTCCGCGAGTCTCTACCTGGCGTGCACCTTGCTTGCCCTCGCGAGTGAACAACGCCTCCCGCTCCAACAGCTTGAGTGCGTCCGCGACCGCCTTATCGTGTGCCTGCTCGATCGCCTCAGCGACCTCACGCGGCGCGATCGCCCACAAGGTGGAGACTGACTTCACCGGCGAGAACGTCAGGTCGAATCCCGACACTGCTGCCCGTGACGGACGACTGAATCGCTTCAGCGCGGCGTCGAGCTCCCGCTGATTCGCCGGCTCTCGGGCGTGCTGCGCGACGAACATCTCCCGCGCGACATCGGTCATCGCCCGCGACCGCAGAACCCTCTTGTCGGCTACGTCGAGGCCCGGATCAGCGAGCAGTTGCTGCAGCTTCTCCTTGACCCGCCGGTCGAACTCAGCGCCGGTTTCGTCGGTCAGCACCGCGAACCGTCGGCCTAACGGAATCTCGGTGATGGGATCGCATCCGTGCCCGAAGAGCCGCAACATCTGCTCGGCAGTGACGACGTCCCCCGACTCGATACCTCCGATACCGGCCAGACCAGAACCCATCCACCGACCCGACGCCTCCCCCTTCGCCGAGTAGTAGTCCGCGAGCTGCGAACGCCCCAACTCGGTCGAATCCTGCACGGCAACCTGACGGGTCAGGTAGTCGTACCCCGACCCGGCCGAGAGCTTGTGCAGAGAAACCGTCACACCCCCCAAGGCCCGAAAGTGCCTCTCGGTGATCACCCGAACGCTGAGTGAAAGAGGTGTGTTGAGTTTGAGGGATGGTCGGGCTGGGCTCGGGAGAGTGGTGTGGTTCTAGCGTGCTGACGTGGTGCTGACCTGGTGCGGCGAGGGGCCGTGAGTGGTCGGTGCCTGATTCGCGGTCGAGGTGGTGACGCGCTGAGCCGTGCGAACTCCGAAGTGGACAGAAGTGAGGCTCTGTTGCGTCGTTGACAAAAACGAAGAAATGTCACAGCATGGCGTGGGCGTGATGATGCCCGGTCGGTTGGGTGTCGTCACCGTCAGAAGTCAAGTCATGTCGGCGCTGCTCGTCCTCTCGAAGGTACGACGTTCGGCGAGCAAACGACGTCGATCGAGATCGCGGCGAAAGGACATCCGGTGACGAGCCTCCCGTCGTGGTTGAAGGTCGGCGTCGCGCCTGTTCGTCGACACGACGTAGGTGGCGACGACCTGGATCGGGTCGGGCGCTCGATGGTCCGTGCCGCCGGGGCACAGAGCAGCGTGGAACTCTGATGAGTCAGCCGCCGGAAGCCTTTCTCGGAGCCACGGAGTTTCTCGACATCGAGCACGAGGCTGTCCGCGAGTTCACGGCAACGGCAGTTGGTAGTGCGAGCACCGAACGAGAGAAGTCGGCTCGCTTGTTCACGGCGGTCCGCGATCAGATTTGGTACGACCCCTACTCGGCGTCGGAAGACCCTGCTCACTACCGAGCGAGCTTCGTCCTAGAAGCGGGGCGTGCCTACTGCGTTCCCAAGGCGGTGCTTCTGACTGCAGTGTGCCGGGCCGCCGGGATCCCGGCTCGGCTCGGCTTCGCCGACGTCCGCAATCATCTGCAGACTGATTCACTGCGCAGCCTCATGAGCGGGTCGGACTTGTTCGTTTACCACGGCTACAGCTCGCTCTTCATCGACGGTAAATGGGTGAAGGCGACGCCCGCGTTCAACTCCGAGCTGTGTGCTCGATTCGGCGTTCCCCCGGTCGAGTTCGATGGCGAGCACGACGCGCTGATGCACGCCTTCACCGCTGACGGAACTCAGCACATGGAGTACGTCCGGGACCGGGGTGTCTTCGACGACTTGCCGCTAGCCGAGATCCTGACGGAGCTTCGGCGTTCCTATGGGTCGCTATTGGTCACCTCCGTGGCGTCGGTCGCGGACGAGTTCACTGAAGGTCCTGCCACCAGCGCATCCTCCGGTGGCAGCTCTCATCCGCTCGACTCGCCGGCGGATCGCCGATGAAAACGACCGCCGTGGGCTCGCTCGTTGCGAGGGTCCCGGCCGCCCCACTCGGTCCTGCCCAGTCCTCAGATCACCGCGTACGTATGAGGCGCGCTGCGCCTCATACGTACGCCGGCTGAGGCTCCTGCTTCAACCCTTCCGTACCGAGACCCGCCAGAGGACGTCATATGCCAGACACCACGCTCATTCAGGACTACCCCCACCAGATGGGGGGCCACTGTGGCTCTGGGGCCCTTCGCGACCTGCTGCACTGGAACGGCTTGGGATGGGAGGGTCCGCCGCGTGAGGGTCTGGTCTTCGCGCTCGGTGGAGCCCTGGGGTTGTCGTACGTGCGATCTAGCGGTCTGATGCCTCCGGTCTACTTGGTGGGTCGAGGCTCGGACTTCGAGATCGACCTCCCGGTGCGCCTCGGAGGGAAGGTCAAAGTCCTGACGACAGACGATCCCGACGAAGGGTGGACGTGGGTCCGCGACGAGGTCGATGCAGGCCGTCCCAGCCTTGTCTGGGGTGACATTGCCGAGCTCCCGTACCTGCGGGTCAAGCTCCAGATGAGCCGTCACGACATCGTGGTGATTGGCTACGACGAGGAGCAGGGCGTGGCCTATGTCGTGGACAACGACCGCGCCGGCGTTCAAGAAGTCCCCCTCGACGCCCTGGCGCGCGCGCGGTCATCGAAGTCCTTCCCGGAGCCAACGCGCCACTGCACGTACCGGATCACTTGGCCCGATGATCTCCCGGACCTCTCGACGGTGGCGTCCGAGGCGTTCCAGCAGTCCGCATCGCGGATGAGCCACCCGTCGGGTCCGGGGATCATCGATCTCGCGGCGGCAGGCCACGGCGCCGAAGGCCTCGCCGGGGTGGCGCTGCTGGCCTCCGATGTGCAGACCTGGGTCGACCTCCCGACCGACGAGCTCGAGGTGCTGCTGTTCAGCCTGAGCGCGTTTGTCGAGAAGGCCGGGACCGGGGGCGGACTGTTCCGCCGGTTGCTCGCCGATGGATGCGAGGACGTCGCCCGATTGACCGGAGACGGGGCAACCGCTGACCTTGCGGAAGCTGCACTCCGATGCGCGCAGGCGTGGACGCAGACTGCGCGCGCTGGAGTGCAGCGCGACGTCGACACCCGAGCTCGCGCCGAGGCGGTCGCCGAGGCAGCCAGCGCCTTGCCCGACCTCGAGGCGAAGGTGGTCGAGTCACTGGAAGCGGCCGCCGAATCCCTGGCGGCAGCGGATCGTTGAGTGTTGAGGTGACAGGCGAGATGGACGTGCAGCGACCTGGTGGCAACGACCCGACCCTGAGTAGCGACGCTGAGATCCGACGAGCGGACGCGGTGCTCTTCGCGCAGTGGACATCCCACCTCGCAGCTCAGGAGGCCGCGGCTATCGGCCAGACGCTGCCTCCTCATTCGCAGGAATGCGTCGGGTGCGGACCAGCCAATCCTGCAGGTCTCGGCCTGCAGGTGGTACGCACCGCGGACGGGGTTGAGGCGGTCCACAGCTTCTCTGACGCGCACGTCGGTGCACCTGGCATCGCCCACGGAGGCGCTGTCGCGCTCGCTTTCGACGACCTGTTCGGCTTCACCCTCTACACCGTCGGCGCGCTCGCAGTCACCCGCAGCATCACCGTCGAGTACCGGGCCCCGTTCCGTCTCCACCGCCCGTACACCTTCCGCGCGCAGTTGCGAGAACAAGACGGTCGGCGGCTTCTCCTCGACGCTGAGGCATGGGACGACGCTGGACGGAGCGCGGGCTCGGCCACAGCCACTTTCGTCGTAGTGGGTGCTGGACATTTCGTCCCAGGCACGAAGTCGACTCCGGGCGTCGAGGGCTGACGGCGGGCGAGCTGTGGTGACCAGGCCGTGGAGAGGGAGAACGATGCCGCGGTGGGGCGCGGCGTGGTGGACCGCGTTCCTGGTCTGCAAACCCGTGTTGCTGATCGTGCGTCGCCGCGACTGGCGAGGTCTCGACGGCATCCCGCGGCATGGAGGCGCGCTGCTCGCCGTCAATCACGTCTCGGAAGTTGATCCGCTGCTCGTCGCCGAAGCCGTGCTTGCCACGGGTCGGACGCCGGCCTTCCTGGCCAAGAGCAGCTTGTTCGGCAGCGGAATTGTGGGCTGGTGGTTCCGGGCTGCCGGCCACGTCGAGGTGGACCGCGACCGTGGTCGTGGGGGATTCGATGCGGCCCTGCAAGCACTCCGCAGCGGAGCTCTTGTCGTCGTGTACCCGGAAGGGTCCATCACCAAGAACAGTGACGGTCGTCTGATGGAGCTGAAGTCGGGAGCCGTGCGACTTGCGCTGGAGTCAGGTGTTCCGCTCATCCCGGTGGCGCAGCTCGGAGCCCAGGAGATCCTCCCGGCGTACAGCCGTCGTCCGCGGCTTCTCAAGCGTCCCGTGGTCACGATCGACGTCGGTCGACCTCTAGGGCTGGACGACCTCCGCGGGCGCGGATCGGATCCGGATGCCGTCCAAGTCGGGACGCGTCGCTTGGCAGACATCCTGGCCACCATGATCGAGGATCTGGCAGGAGACCGGAGCCTCGTGTGAGGCCGTTCGACGTACTTCAGGACGCCGAGGCGTCCGCCCACCACTTCAACCGACGGACTGGCCGACGAGTTCCTCCCGCAGCACGGGTGTCCGCTGGGTGATGACTCGCTTGCTGAACATGAAGTCGCGCGGCCGGTTGACGCAGTCGGCAGCAATGAGTTCGCCGTCGCGCAGATAGAAGCAGGTGAAGTCTCGGTCGCGAGCTGGGTCGCCGCTCAGGATGACCTCGTCGTACCCGGTGTTGAGGCCGGCGATCTGGAGCTTGAGGTCGTACTGGTCCGACCAGAACCATGGCAATGCGGCGATCTCCTTGGGCTTGTCGCACATCGATGCTGCGGCGACCTTGGCCTGCTCGCTCGCGCTCGACACCGACTCGAGCCGAATTCGTCGGCCGTAGCGGGCGATGTCGTGGCTGGCGCAGTCGCCGGCAGCCACGATATTGGGGTCGCTGGTGCGTGCGTGCGAGTCGATCAGGATGCCGTTGTCCACGACGAGGCCCGCTGCTGCAGCCAGCTCGACGTTCGGTTCGACGCCGATGCCGACGATGACGATGTCGGCGGAGATGTTCTCACCGGATGCGAGGACCACCTTGCGAACCTGGGCGTCGCCGGTGAGTGCCTGGACGAGGGCACCGGTCCGCACGACGACCCCCTCCTCCCGGTGGATCCGATCGAAGAACGCCGAGACCTCAGGTGCAGTGACGCGTTCAAGGACCCGTTCGGTCGCCTCCAGGACGGTCACGTCCAGGCCTAGCGCCCGAAGCGAGGCGGCCGTCTCGAGTCCGATGTAGCCGCCACCGACGATCACGGCGCGACGCGCGGTGGCGGCGGCTTCGCGGATGAGTTCGACGTCGGCTGCCGTGCGCAGGTAGAAAACTCCGGCCAGGTCGGCTCCTGGTGCCGGAAGTCGACGGGCGCGAGCGCCCAGGCACAGCGCGAGCTTGTCGTAGCGCAGGGACTCTCTATTGCTCAACGCGAGCTGCCCCGCCGGGCGGTCGATCGCGTCGACCGTGACGTCCTGGAGCTGGATGTCCTGCTTGGCGTAGAACTCGGCGCTGCGGATTGCCAAGTCCTCGAGTGTGTTCTTGCCCGCGAGGTAGGCCTTCGAAAGAGGAGGGCGTTGGTAGGGCAGCGCTGACTCGTTGCCGATGAGGATGATCTCCCCGTCCCACTTCTCCTGGCGCAGGCTGGCCGCGAGCTGTGCTCCAGCGTGGCTCGCTCCGACGATCACAGCTCGCGACTTGGTCATGCGTTGGTCTTCGGCGTGAGCTGCACCATCAGCTTGCTGATGCCCCGCACGAAGTTCGACTGGACGTACTCCGGTTCGCCGACGACCTCGATGTTCTCGAATCGCGGCAGCAGCTCTTCCCAGAGGATCTTCAGCTGCAGCTCGGCCAGCCGGTTACCCATGCACCGGTGGACGCCGAAACCGAACGAGATGTGGTTGCGCGCATTTGCCCGGTCGATGATCAGGTCATCGGCGCGGTCGAACAGCGCCTCGTCGCGGTTGCCGGAGGCGTACCACATGACGACCTTGTCGCCCTTGCGGATGAACTGGCCGTTGAGCACGACATCCTTCTTGGCGACACGGCGCATGTAGGCGAGCGGGGTCTGCCAGCGAATGATCTCCGAGACCATGTTGGGAATCAGGTCGGGATTTGCCTTCAGCTTCTCGAACTGGTCGGGGAAGCGGTTCAGGGCCAGCACGCCGCCGCTCATCGAATTCCGGGTCGTGTCGTTTCCGCCGACGATCAGCAGCGTCAAATTGCCGATGAACTCCATGGGCCGATCGATCAGGTCCTTGGTGTCCTCGTTGCTCTGCAGCATGGTGATCAGGTCGAAGCCGGGCGCCTCGCCGGCGGCAGTCCTTGCGGCTTTGTCGCGCCAGAGGGCGCTCAGACCGAGCGCCGCATCGCGCATGCCGCGGAACACCTTGTCATTGTCGGAGGGGCCACCGTTGGCCTGCTCCATCGAGGACGCCAGGTCCGACCACTCGACCAGCTTGTGGCGTTGCTCGTACGGAAAGTCCAGCAGCGTGGCGAGCATCCGCGCGGTGAGCTCCACCGAGACATTGCTGACCCAGTCGAACGGCTTGTCCACGGGTAGGTCGTCGAGGACCTCTTGGACGCGTGAACGGATGAGTCCTTCCATCTCACGCAGATTCTTGGGGGCGACGACGCCTTGGACAGCGGCTCGCTGGAGGTCGTGTCGCGGCGGGTCCATCGCGATGAACATCTCGACGTCGAGGAATCGCGGCGGAGTGCCGATGATGATGAACGGCTCGGCGGAGAAGGCCTCGTGGTTCTTGTCGACGGCCACGATGTCGGCGTGGCGCGTAACGGACCAGAACGGTCCGAATGGGCTGTTCGCCTGGTAGTGGACCGGGGCTTCCCTGCGCAGACGCTCGAAGTAGGAGAGCCAGCGACCCTGGCGGTACATGAACGGGTTGCTGACGTCGATGTCGGTCAGCTCCACGTCCTCCACGGGCGGGATCGGCTCCTCGACGAACATCTTCTGACCGTTGGTTCCCGTTACCCAGCGGCGGGTCTTGTCGTAGAGGTGCGCACCCTGGATCTGCCGGTCAACCGGGATGGTCGACTGGACCTTGGTGGTGATGGCTTCTGAGATCTTCATGGCGTGGCTTCCGTCTCTCTCGTCGTCACAGCTGGAATTCGGGCAGTTCGACGGTCAAGCCGTCCCACGAGGCGCAGACCGCCATCTGGCACGCGAGCCGCGAGGTCGGCTGCCGCTCGGGGTTCATCGCGAGCATCTCTTCCTCTTCCGCTCCGGACAGGCCGACCTGCTCGGACCACTGCGGGTCGACGACCACGTGGCAAGTCCCGCAGGCAGCCTCGCCACCACAGTCCCCGTCGATACCGGGGATCGCCTCGTTGACCGCGACCTGCATCAACGACCGTCCCTCCTCAAGGGGGGCTTCGTACTTCTCGCCGTCGTGCGACACGAAGGTGACAACTGCCATGTGGGTCTCCTGAAGAACTGTCCCGCGCGTGATGAACTTCATACGAGTGTTGCCGGGTTGGATATCGGTGGCTATGGTCGCCGGAGTCAATTACTTGTGATTTCGGCTCACGGAGAGGCGGTTTCGTGATCATGGTCGAGCCTTGCGTTCCGCCACTCGCCTTTGTGCAACTGCTCGCGAGCCAGGCGCTCGAGCCGGACGCCGTCGCGCGGTTCCGTCGTGTCATGACTCGCGAGGGAGTCAGCGAGTCGACCATGGTCGAGCGTGACGTCCAGGCACCTCTGCGCTGGTTCAGGGAGGTGTACCCGGCGTTGGACTCCGCTCAGGCGACTCATCTCGGGCGGGCGTGCGCAGCGCAGGCGCAGCTGACCACCTTCGGGCCACTGAGCCTGCCGCTGGTCAGTGCCGGCTCGGTCGCGGAGATCGTGGAGCTGCTGACCTACTTGCCGTTGATCTCGACCGCGCTCAGTCCTCAGCTGCATCACTCCGATCACGGTCTGACGGTCGGTTTCACCGGCCACATGGGTGATCCGGACCTGGATCGGTTGGTGATCACCTACTGCGGATCGGCACTCGTGCGTCTGCTGAAGCTGCTCGTAGGTGACATGTCGACCGTCACCCTGCATCTGGCATGGTCGGCGCCCCCCGGCCTGGCCGATGATTCGGATGTGGTGAGCGGTCAGCTGGCCTTCGATGCCCCGATCTCATTCCTCCGGGTACCTGCTGAGACCCTCAGCGAGGTGTGTCGGTTCTCGGATCCGATCGCCTATCGGCACGCGATCGCCGAGCTGGAGAAGGCTCTCGAGCGCCGCAATGGGCCGCTGTCGTTCTCGCGAACCGTGAGGCTTCTGGTGGATGAAGGCGACGTCCTGAGAAGCAGCCAATCGGTCGCCGATGAGCTGTCGATGTCGGCCAGCACCCTCAAGCGACGACTCGCTGATGAGGGCACCACATTCCGTGAGCTGCGCGAGACTTCGTTGCGAGAGCGCGCGGTGCTGCGTCTGCTCGAACGAACGGCGACGGTGAGCGAGATTGCCAGCGACCTTGGATACGGCGATCTCACGAACTTCTCGCACGCGTTCAAGCGATGGACCGGACAGTCTCCGAGCCAGTTCCAACGCGAGCGGGGAGTGCGGTGACGCGAGCGCTCTCCCAGGTGCGCCGAATCAGCGGACGGTGACGGCGGGGTCGACTCCCCGGGCCCCGTCGGCGGTCTCGGATCGACGCAGTCCGAGGTACCGAAGTGCCACCTCGGAGATCTGCTGGCCGGTGGCCTCGGCATCTGCCCCCGGAAGGGCCAGGTGGCTGACGGCGAGTCGGACAAGGGCGTCCGTCGCGTTCTGGACGTCGGTGACGTCCAGTTGGGGGAACTGCTGGTGCATCCACGCCGCCAGGGCCTCGCTCGCGACGTCGAGCAGACGTCCGGAGGTCGTGATGAGAGGAAGCATGCCCTTGCGGGCGTCGAGGACGTCGGTCTTCAGCGCCGGATCGCGGTGCGAGACGAGGACTGCACGCAACAAGGGACTTCTCTCCGCCTCGGCCAAGGTGTAATGCACCGCCGCCTGAATCCCGCCCGCGGCGTCGGTTGAGTAATGGGCCAGTACGTCCTTGATGCCGGCTAAGAACCGGTCGGCCTCGTGGAGGACCAGGGCTTCGCCAAGGGCCTGCTTGTCACCGAACTCCTTGTAGAGCATGGCGCGCGGGGCGCCGATCAGGATCGCGATGTGACCCACCCGGACCTTGTCCCAGCCCTTCTCGACCGTCTCGGCGTAAGCCGCCTCCAACACACGCCTCCGCAGGTGAGCTCTGTAGGACTCCCGGAGCGGCGTGGCCATGGACAAATTCTAGGTGATTGTCGCGACGGTGACAGTGACTTGGGCGGAGCCAGCCGTCCCTGGGCGCCGACGTCGCCCGGGCGACAGTCGCGCCCGGCCACCCCAGTGAGGCGATCGTCCAACCTCGCGAGCTCCAGGATCGATGTATGTGCGCACTGCTGGGGTCTCGGCCTCGGCGGCTCAGCCGCAGGTAGCCGGTTCGGTTGCTCTGCGGGAGGAGGCGGCAAATGCGACGATCCCCGTGGTGGGCCCACGGTTCGCCGGAAGGGTCTGCAATGTCGAATCACATGCCGACGCTTGCCAGACACGAGCGCATCAGTCTTGTCGAACTTCTGCAGAACCTGACTCGGGACGAGTGGGACCGTCCGTCCCTCTGTGCGTCGACGTCGTTGGTGGGGCGCACGACGCCGATGCCGTGGTGGATCGTGTGGAGCTATGTCATCAGTCCGCCGACCAAGGTCCAGCTCCCGGCCGGGAGGGCGTGTGCCAGTTCCGCGACAGCGGGCCACGGAGTCGGCCATCCGCCGGGTGGGGCGGCGACCTCGATAGTCGGGCGGGCGGCGCTCATCGGTACGCCTCCAGCGAGTCGGCCAGCACACGACGGCCGACACCGCGAAGACGTGGGTCCGTGCTCGTGGCCGCATCCAGGGCCGCGACGACGGAGGTGTCGACCAGGGCGCGGACCTGCTCGAAGTCGAAGCCGGTAACCCGCAGCGTGACCGGCCCGGTCGGGTCGGCGCGCAGGCTGAGATCCCGAGAGATCCTGTCGAGGTCGCTGGCGGCGAGGTAGCCGTCGATGGTGGCGTCGACGGCGTCGGTGAGGCCGAGTGCCCGGGTGTTGGAGAGGGCGACGACCTCGCGAAGCCGGGGGAGTGCCGCGCGGTGTGCCTCAAAGGTGCGAACCTGAGCGCGGTCGCGGGTCCGGGTCAGGAGATCGTCGACCTCAGTGAGCTCGCGAAGGCTCTGCCGCAGGCGCGAGGCCTGAGTCGCGCCGAGCCAGTCGGCATCCTGACCGGCGAGCATCGCGACGGCCCCCCACGCGGTGTGCTCAGCCCAGGCTCGAGTGCGGCCCATACGCTGCGACTGGAGGTAACGATCGACCGAGCCCCGGTCGACCAGTCCTCGCGCGACGCGATCGATGGCGCCGGTGTCCGCGAGTCGCCGGGCGTGACGAGCCGACACCCCGAGGGCGTTCGCTGTCTCCTCGATGGTGAGGAACTCCCGACTAGTCACAACAGATAATGTCCCATGCCGGACTCAAGCTGTAAATCAACGGTCTGACGCCCGCGAGGTTCCGGCTCCGCGGCGCGAACCTGCCGAAATTGGCGCTGGCGCGGTTGGAATGCGGGTTGAGTGCAAGCTCTCAGGGGTTCGAATCCCCTATCCTCCGCCGCAATCGGGGCTCGCAGCGTTCGTCGCTGCGGGCCCCGGTGCCGTTTGAGCGCAATGATTCGGGGAGGGACGAGCGACGGAGTCCTCTATCCTCCGCCATGAGGCGCTTGTTCCAACCACGTGAGGTTTCACCTCCGGGGATCGGGAGTAAGCGGCTCAAGGTCAGCGCAGCGCCTCGGGACACGGTCACATCGTGATCGCCCACCGTGGCGCTGTTTGCATGTGCGGCACGTGACATCGCGCGCCGATGCGCTTGGTCGGCTCCGAGGACCGCGTCGAACGGCGGGCGAACCTCGGCGTCGTGGATGCCGTCCTCATCGAGGAAGAGCCGTTTGAAGTTGGCGTCATTGAGGCTGCTACGCGCTGCGTCGTTCGCCTGTCGGTAGATCGCGCCGACATCTGCGAGTAGCGCCAGGCATTCCTCGAGTAGCTCAGCACCGGTAGCGAGTGCCTTGCCTGCGTGGTTGCGCTCGGCTTCGACTCGCTCCCGATCTTCACGTAGCTGGTTGATCCGCTGCCGGATCTTGTGCTGCGGGAGACCTTGCTCGGCGAGATCCAGAAGTCGTTCCTCGCGCTTGTCGAGATCGATGACTCGCTTCGTCAGCACGGTTTCGAGCTCGCGGATACTCGACTGCCTCACCGAGCTGTAGGCCGTGCATGGCCGCGATGCCACCGACGACCACGGCAATCAACGCAGCGCGAACCCAGGTGGGTGGCCCCACCCTCGTGGCCGCATCACGAGAGGACATTGCCGCAACGGTAGCCCCACGGCGCGACGACAGCTGGGCGTGGACCGGGTGCGACAGGGTCGGTGGCGGACACGAATCGAGGCCGTCTTCACGCTCTCAAACGGGCGATCTTCTGGGATCGTTCGAGAGCCACACGCAGTCGATTGAAGGCTTCTGCGCGTGCGTGGGCGTTGCGTGGTGACGGGTGCGGGACAGCCAGCACGGGAACAACCCGGGCTGTCTCATCGATCGTCATCAGCCGCATCACACCTTGAAGTGCCGGCATGCCGACGGCGACGACGACGTGGAGGTCGGGCAGAGCCGCCCACAGCTCCTTCAATGCCGGACGCGCCTCCTCAAGGTCTCGCACCAGTGGCGGCCTTCGATGGCCGGTAGCGTCGTAGGTGGGCCACGGCACCACGTTCCATCTCACGTACCCGTCACGGGCCACGCCCGCAGAAGCTCGTGCTGCACGGAGCGCGGCCGCGGTCGGGTCGTCGTTGTCCTCGGTGCTGAACCCGAGGTCACCTGCGGCAACCGTGCGAGGGCCGGGCGACTCCATCAGCACCAGGATCCTCGCGTTCACGCCAGGACCGTCCGGGTCGAACCACGGGACGAACCGCTGCTCGTCGACAGCCGCACGCCAAGCACGGACCAGCGCGTTGAGCGCGAAGACGTGCGGCTCGTCCACTCGGGACCGGCGATCGGTGCTCATCTCGTGCGGGCTTTCGTGGCGATCGCCAGCAGGTGGCGGACCGGACCGGCCGGCGGGCGGCCGCTGCCGACCCACAGCGCGGTGAGGTCGCGCGAAAGGTCCAGCCCGATGATCGGCACCTCGACGAGCCGGCCCGCCTCCACATCGCTGCGCACCGAGCGCCGGCTCATGAACGCCGGTGGGCTGCCTGCGCTGACCGCCGATCGGATGCCGGACGTGGTGGTCAGCTCGACGGCGGGCGCCGTGGCGGTCAAGCCGAGTCGTGCGAGCGCGTCGTCGACGACGCGCCGGGAGCCTGACCCTTGCTCGCGCCACGTCAGAGGCCGGGTGACGATCTCATCTGGCGCCAGCGGCGAGTCCTGTTTGGCCCACGGGTCGTGCGGTGCCGAGTACAGGCCCAGCTCGTCGCGAGCGACGACCAGTGATGCCAGGTCACCGGGGTCGGCACCGTCCTCGACGAAACCGATGTCGGCCGACCCGTCCGCTACGGCCGTCCGCACGTTCTCGCTGTTGGTGGCGGTCAGGCTGACGACGGTGTCGTGCTGCTGGCGAAGCCGAACCAGCCACAGGGGCAACAGGTGCTCGGCGACGGTCATGCTCGCCGCGATGCTCAGCTGGTGGGCCCGGTCGTCGCGCAGGGTCGCGATCGACTCGTCGATCTCGTGCGCGAGATCAATCAGACGTGCGGCCCAGCCGACCATCAGGACACCGGACTCGGTGAGCGTCGATCCTCCGGCAGCACGACGCAGGAGGGTCAATCCCGTCTGGGCCTCGACGGCTCTGAGCCGTTCGGACGCCGATTGCTGCGTGATGCCGTTCGCTCGACCCGCAGCGCTGATGCTGCCATGAGTAGCCACGTCGACCAGCAGCTGCAAAGCAGCTAGATCGGGGATGTTGCGCATCTTCCAAGAATACCCTCCCTCCACAGGTTTGCCCTGTGGAGCCACAGGATGGCGGGTTCTACCGGCAGCCCCGCATCGAGACCACTGTGGAGTCATGACCACCGCACACCTCACGACGACCAGCGGGCACGCCGCCTCCAGCACCCGCGACCGAACGGGCTGGCTCCGCGAGCTCGAGGGCGCTCCGGCTCTCGGCTTCATCGGACCCAACTGGTTTGCCTCGGTCATGGGCACCGGCATCGTCGCAGTCGCCGCTGCCTCCCTGCCCTTCTCCGTCCCAGGGATCACGGTCTTCGCCACCACCGTCTGGGTCCTCGCCCTCCTGCTGCTCGTCGTGGTGGTCGTGGCGACTGCAGGCCACTGGACGTTGCACGGCGAGGTGGCTCGCGGTCACCTGGACGATCCTGTGATGTCGCACTTCTACGGCGCGCCCGCGATGGGACTCATGACCGTTGGTGCCGGCGCAGTGCTGGTGGGGCATCACCTGATCGGCATGACTGCCGCGCTGACGCTGGACTGGGTGCTGTGGACCGCTGGGACCCTGCTCGGTCTGACCACCGCCGTGCTGGTGCCGATCCGCGCCTTCACCTCGCACGAGGTCCACGAGGACTCCGCCTTCGGCGGCTGGCTCATGCCCGTGGTCCCGCCCATGGTCAGCGCCGCCACCGGCGCAGCCCTCATCCCGCGCCTGCCGGCCGGCCAGGCCCAGCAGACGATGCTGCTGGCCTGCTACATGCTCTTTGGCCTCACTCTCATGTGCAGCATCATCATGATCGCGTTCATCTGGAACCGGCTCCTGCGCCACGGCATCGGAGCGGCCGGTGCCGTGCCCACCCTATGGATCGTCCTCGGCCCCGTCGGTCAGTCGATCACCGCGGCCCACCACCTCGGCAACGTGACCCCCGACGTGCTCGACAGCCCCTATGGCACCGCGTTCCACGCCTTCGCCCTCGTCTACGGCATTCCCATGTGGGGATTCGCGATGCTGTGGCTGGCGATCGCCGCCACCCTCACCGCCCGCACCGCCAAGGAAGGACTTCCGTTCAGCCTGACGTGGTGGTCCTTCACCTTCCCGGTCGGCACCGTGGTCACCGGCACGTCGGGGCTGGCCCAGCTGACCGGCAACCACGTGCTCCAGGTCGCGGCCGGCGCACTGTTCATCCTCCTTCTCAGCGCCTGGGCCGTCGTTGCCGTCCGCACCCTTCGCGGCGTGCACTCCGGGAAGCTGCTCAAGAAGCCCTGAACTCCGACAGACCCATACCTCCGATGAAGGGGAAGCCTTGATGAAGACGCCCCGTCAGAGCACGATCGAATGGTCCGTCGCCGCCATGTGCATCTGCGGACTCATGCTCCTAGTCCTGGCGCAGAACGACACGCTCCAAGCCCTCCCGTGGACCAATTTCGGGCTCGCCCTTGCCGGCTTGAGCGCCGTCATGGGAATGGCTCTGGCCATCGCCGAAGCCGACATCTGGCCCGAGCTGGACATCACTGACTATGCCGAGCGCACCGAGCAGACCATCACCGCGTGGTCGGGCATGAACGGCCAGTAGGGCGGCGACCCGGCCAAGCTCGCCGGAGCACTCGTGACCCTGTCGGACTCCGGCGACCTGCCGCTGCGCTTCCTCGCCGGGAGCGACGTCATGGCCGGAGTCGAGCAGAACCTTGCCACCATTCAGGAGCAGAGCAATGCCCACCGGGAGCTGTCGGCCTCGCTCGCCTACGACGCCTGAGCCACAATTCTGGTGTTGCTGACCATCGCCTGGCGATGCGATCGGGTGCGCGGAGGCTCGTCGGTTTTGGTCTCAGTTTTGGTCTCAGTTGGACCATGATGTGCCCTGATTGGGCGTGATGGGCAGTGATGGAAATCGCTGCAATTCCAGCGAAACAGACTCTGGTGAACTGGTCGAAATTGGCGCTGGCGCGGTTGGAAAGCGGGTTGAGTGAAAGCTCTCAGGGGTTCGAATCCCCTATCCTCCGCCAGACGCCAGTGAGAATCGGGCCTCGCACCTTCGCGGTGCGGGGTCCGTTCATCGTTGGCGGTCTCAGTGCGCGCCTCGCTCAGCCCCGGGGGTCGATCGCGACACGGACGGCCTCGGCGCGGCCGGCGGCCGCCAGCGCGCGGTCGAGGTCGGCGAGGGGGCGAGGCGGCCCGACGAGCGCGGCGAAGGGGTAGTGCGTCGCGCGGTCCTCGAGGAACGTCACTGCGGCGTGGAGGTGGGCCGGGGCGTAGTTGTGGACGCCGGTCACCGTGACGAGGCGGCGCACGACGCTCTCGGGATCGAGTGGGACCGGAGGCGTGGGGAACACGCTGCCGACGAGCACCACGACGCCTCCGACGCCCACGGCCTTGATCGCTGCAGTGACCGCCGACGGGGCTCCGGAGGCCTCGAGGGCGATGTCGATCTCGGTGGCGCCGAGCGTGCGCACTGCTTCGGCGAGACACGGGGAGTCGGCCGGGTCGACGACGCGCTCGGCTCCGAAGTCCAGCGCCAGCTCGCGACGCCGCCGATCGGGGTCCGAGACGATCACTCGTGCGCCGCGATCGGTCGCCATGGCGCTGGCCGTCAGGCCGATCAACCCGGCACCCGAGACCAGGACGACGGAGCCGGCGAGGTCGACCACGGCGGCTGCACGCTCGACCGCGGCCTGGGCCGTGGCGGTGCCGCACGACGCCGGCACGAGCACCGCACCCGGCAGGTCCTCACCGACGGCGACGATCGCGGTGCCGGCGCGGAGGTGGGCGTGGGTGGCGAAGCCGCCGTTGAGCTGCCACGTCGGCGTGATGCGCTCGTGGCCGTACTTCAGCAGGGACCGGCACTTCTGAGGGAGTCCACGTCGGCATCGGTCGCACGTGTGGCAGCTCGCCATGATCGACCACACGACGCGGTCCCCGATGCGCACCGGATCCCCGGAGACGGTGGAGACACGTCCTTCGATCGCCTGGACACGCCCGACGTACTCGTGGCCGAGGACCGACGGGGCCGGTCCGCTCCGGTCGCCGCGGGTGGTGTGGACGTCCGACCCGCAGATGGTGGCGAGCTCGATCTCGACGAGGACCTCGCCGTCGGCGAGCGCGACACGGTCGACCTCGAAGGGAACGTGCCGTCGACCGGGCTCGACCCAGCTCATGGCCGTGGCCGGGGGGTCGAGCCGCACCGTCGTCGACGGTGCCGGCTCCACCAGCGACGTCACGAGGCGTCGTCCAGACCGAGCAGCTCGGGGAGCGCGGTCACGTCGGTGACCACCTGGTCGGCGCCGGCGGCGTCGAGCGTCTCGCGGTCGTGGGCGCCGGACAGCACGCCGACCACGAGCCCGGCACCTGCGGCACGGCCCGATCGGACGTCGCTGGCGGTGTCGCCGACGACGACGGCGGAGGCCACGGACGACGCGCCGGTGCGCAGGATCGAGGCGAGCACGAGGTCAGGGAACGGTCGGCCGCGGCCGGCATCGACCGGGGAGAGGGCGACGTCGACGAGCGAGGCCCAGTCGAGCTGACGCAGGATCGCGTCGCGAGTGACGGGGGAGAACCCCGTCGTGAGCGCCACGGCCAGTCCGGCCTCGCGGAACCGCCGCAGCGTCTCCTCGGCACCGGGGATCGGCTCGACCCCGAGCTCGGCGATCAGCTCCTCGTAGGCCGACTCGAACGCGGAGGTGGCCTCGGTGGCCTTGGCGCGGTCGCCGCCGGAGAGGTGCGTGAAGACCTCGATCTTCGACTGCCCCATCGTCTCGCGGACGTAGGCGATCGCGTCGTCCCACGACATGCGTGCGGCGACGCCGGTGACCTCGGCGGCACGCTGGAACGCGCGCTCGACGATGCCGTCGTCGCGGACCGTGGTGCCGGCCATGTCGAGCACGACGAGCTCGGCCGGGACAGTGCGGAGGGTCTGCGGGGCGGGGGTGGTGACGGTCATCGGGTGGTTCCTTCCAGGAGGGGGATGGTGGTCTGGTCGAGGTGGGCGCCGAGGTGCAGCTCGGCGAGCCCGAGTCCGGTCGTCATGCCGATGCCGGTCGTCGCGGCGAGCACGAGCACACCGGGATCGGACTCGTCGACGAGGAACTCGTCGGGCCCGCTGGCGTAGACGCCCTGCCAGCGCTCGGTGACGACCGGCGTCGTCCCGAAGAGATCGGCGAGCTCGTCGAGGAACAGCTGGCTCGTGGCCTCGGGCTGGAACGGGGACACGTCGATGCCCTTGACGTGGGAGTCGCCGACGATCAGCGATCCGTCGGGCAGCTGCGTGTACATCTGGTTCAGGTCGATCGCCGCCAGGTCCGGTCGCTCGGCGTGGAGACGGTCGCGGACCGCGACGGCCTCGTCGAACCCGGCGAACCGCCCGTACCGCGTCAGCGACCAGCCGGTCAGCAGAGGCGCCGGGAGCGTGACGCCAGGTGCGTGCACCCGCATCATGTCCAGGCCGCACCGCTGCACCCCGACGGACTCGGCGAGGTCCGGCAGCAGCTGGTCGAGGTCGTGGTTGACCGCGACGACGACGACGTCGGCGTGCAGGTCGCCGCGCGTCGTCGAGACCAGGCCCGGCGCCACACGACCGACCGCGGTGCGGAGCCGGAACTCGACGCCGAGGGAGGCCAGGTGCGACCGGATCGCGGCGCTGGCGGTGCGGGGGTCGACCTGCAGGTCGGGAGCGATGTGGGCACCGCCGACGGTCGAGCCCGCGCGAAGCGACGCGCGTGCCTCGATCGCCGTGGCCTCGAGAAGGGCGATGCCCCCGTCCCGGGCCGCCACGGCGAGCAGCGCCATCTCGTCGTCGTGACGCGCAGCCACGAGCGTGCCCGACGCGCGCAGCCAGAGGCCCGTCTCGCGGGCGAGGTCGATCCAGATGCCCCGGGCCACGTCGGCGTAGGCGCGAGCGCGCCCGGTCTGGGCGCCGATGCAGAGGTGGCCGAAGTTGCGCACCGTCGAGCCACTCGGCTCGCCGGCCCGGTCCACGACCGTGACGGTGCATCCGCGCTTGACCGCCGCGAGGGCCGCACCGAGGCCGACGATGCCGGCGCCGACGACGACGACGTGCTGCCGACTCATCGGAACACCCGCCGCATCCACATCGCCAGGCCCTCGATGACCAGCACGGTCACCAGGATCATCAGGACGATCGCGGTCACCTGGCCGTAGTTCGATCCCTGGCTGGCGTTGAGCAGGTAGTAGCCCACGCCGCCGCCGCCGACCACGCCGAGGATCGTGGCGGCGCGGATGTTGGTGTCGAGCAGGTAGAAGCTGTGGCCGATCAGCGCCCGGGTCCCTTGCGGCACCGTTGCGCCGACGTAGACCTGCGTGCGGGAGGCGCCGGCCGCGACGAGCGCGCGCTCCGGGCCCCGGTCGACCTCCTCGAGGGAGTCCGCGATGAGCTTGCCGAGGAGTCCGATGCCGCCGAAGGCCAGGGCCAGGGTTCCGGCCTGCATGCCGAGCCCGGTGATGACGATCAGCACGATGGCCAGGATGATCTCGGGCACGCCACGCACCCCGACGAGCAGGAACCGCGCAGAGCTGCGGGCGCTGCGGGTCGGTGCGACGTTGCGGGCGGCGAACGACCCGAGCAGCAGCGAGGGCAGCAGGGCGAGCAGCGTCGCGGCCAGCGCGATGGCGATCGTCTCGCGCAGCGCCTCGAACATCACGTCGGCGCCGTAGACGCCGAACGTCGGTGGCCAGAACTGCACGGCGACGTCGGGGATGCGTGCCCAGACGGTGAGGAAGTCGCCCCAGGCGATGTCGCACACCCAGACGGCGGCCACGACGACGATCACGCTGACCCAACCCGCCGAGACGTTGCGGACGCGGTTCGCGTTCCAGGGCCGGCGCAGTGCCGACTCGGGGCTGGCGGACCAGGCCGGGCTGCTCGACGTCTCGCGGGCGGGGCGCCCTCGCGCGGCGACGATGCGCGGTCCGAAGCGGTCGGCCCACGTGCGCCGGCCGCCACCCGAGGGACCGAGCATCGCGGCACGGACGACGCTGGACACGATCTCCATCACGACGCACAGACCGAAGATCACGAGGGCGATGCCGAGCCCCAGCCCGTAGTTCAGCGACCGGAACGCCTGCGACATCTCGAGGCCGAGACCGGCGACGCCGACGTAGCCCAGCACGACCGAGCCGCGCAGGTTGATGTCGTTGCGGTGCAGCACCGTGGCGACCCACGAGGGCATGACCTGGGGGAGCACCCCACTCGTGAACTCCTGGAGCCGGGATCCGCCGGCGGCGCGGATGGCCAGGCGGGGACCCTCGTCGATCTGCTCGACGGCATCGGCGAACATCTTCGAGATCATGCCCACCGAGTGCAGGCCGATGGCGAGGATGCCGGGGAGCGCGCCGAGCGACAGCATCAGCACGAACACCATCGCGAGCACGACGTCGGGCAGGGCCCGGGCCAGCACGCCGAGGAAGCGGGCCGTCATGCGCCAGCCTCGACCCGGCGTCGTGTTGGAGGCCGCGAGGAAGGCCAGCGGCACCGAGATCACCGCGGCGAGCAGGGTGCCGGTCAGCACCAGGCCGAGGGTCAGGCCGATCAGCCCGAGGAGCTCTCCCGCCTCGGGGAACGACAGCCCGCCGACGCGGCCGAAGAAGTTCTCGGCGTTGTCCCAGCTCGCGATCATGTCGGGCACCGAGATGCCGACGTTGCGCAGGGCGATCGCGGACAGCACGAGCAGGGCCATGAAGGTCAGGCTCGCGGCGAGCCGCTCGACCGAGAACGGCTTGCGCGGTGCCCGCTCGAGGACGTCGTCGTCGGGCAGCGTCGGCTCGGGACGCTCGAGCGTGGTGGTCATGCCTGGCCCGCCTGGAGCAGGTCCGCGGCTGCGACACCCTGGATCGCGCGGAGCTCGGCGGGCGAGGAGGCGACCCGGCCGTAGACCTCCATGACGCGCTCGCGGTCGAGCTGGGCGGTGGGCAGGTCGAGCACGACCTGCCCGCGACGCAGGCCGACGATGCGGTCGGCCCACGAGATCGCGAGGTCGACCTGGTGCAGGCTGCACACGACGGTGAGGCCCTCGTCGGTGGCGATCTCGCGGATGAGGCTCATGACGGACTCGCTGGACTCGGGGTCGAGCGAGGCGACCGGCTCGTCGGCGAGCAGGACGGTGGGGTTCTGCATCAGGGCGCGGGCGATGGCCACACGTTGCTGCTGCCCGCCGGACAGGGTGTCGGCGCGCTGGTAGGCGCGGTCGAGCAGGCCGACCCGCTCGAGGTGACGCAACGCCGTCAGGCGCAGGGCCTTCGGGTAGGACCTGACCCCGAGCCGCGGACCGCGCTGGGCGGCAAGGGCGCCGGTCAGGACGTTCTCGAGCACCGTGAGCGACCCCACGAGCTCGAACTGCTGGAAGATGAACCCGACGTCGCTGCGCAGCGTGCGCAGGCGTCGGCCGCGCAGGCGTGGCACGTCCTGGCCGAGCACCTCGACGGACCCGGACGTGGGGGTCTCGAGTCCGTCGAGGTGGCGCAGCAGGGTGGACTTGCCGGAGCCGGACAGCCCGAGCAGCACGACGATCTCGCCGCGCTCGACCGTCAGGGACACGCCGTCGATGGCCGTGGTGTCGCCGAACCGCTTGGTGACGTCGGTCAGACGGACGACCGTCTCGGTCTCGGGTGCGGTGGCGGTCTCGGTGGTGAGGTGAAGCGTCATGGCTGCTCAGGCTCCTGGTCTCGTCGCGTCAGCCGGCCGTCAGGCCTGGCACTGTTCCGCGTTGGTCTGCTTGCAGATGTCGCGGATCAGGTCGTAGTAGGCGTCGTCGACCGGCTTGGTCTCGAAGAAGACGCTGCGGAAGCCCTCGGAGTCGGCGCTCTCGACACCGCTGTCGATGATCTCGTCGATCGTGACGTCGGTGAGGATGTCGCGGAGCTGCTGCTTGATGTCGTCGGGCAGGGTGTCGGACTCGACGATCGGCGCGCCGGGCACCATCGTCTCGGCGACGACCTTGACCTGGTCGGAGGCCTCGACCTCGCTGTCCTCGGCGAAGCCGACCTCGCACTCGGTGCCCTCGCCGACCTTCTGGACGCTGACGTCGTGCTTGCCCGCGAAGACCGGGGTGACGTCCTTCTCGGGGTCGATGCCCTCCTCCATGAGGTTGTACGAGGGGAACAGGTAGCCGGAGGTCGACGACGGGTCGACGAAGCAGACCTTCTTGCCGGCGAAGTCGGCGAGCGACTCGACGTCGCTGTCCTTCGGCGCGATGGCCTGGGAGAAGTAGCCCGGCTCCTGGCCCTCGGCGGTGACGATCGAGGAGATCGGGGTGATCTTGGCGCCGTTGTTGAGCGCGGTCACGTAGGTGAAGCCGGAGAAGGAGGCGATGTCGACGCGGCCGGCGATCGAGGCCTCGATCAGCGCTGCGTAGTCGGTCGACTCGCTGTACTCGACCGTCTTGCCGGTCTCCTGCTCGATGTAGTCCATCAGCGGCTGGTAGTTCGTCTCGGTGTCGGCGGAGTCCGGCACGACGCCGAACACGAGGGTGTCGGAGTCGACGGCGTATCCAGCGTCGGAGCCGGAATCGCTGTCCGAGGCGTCGGAGCTCGAGCAGGCGGCGAGGCCGAGCGCGATGATCGCGGCGCTGGCGACGGCGGCCATCGGGCGGCGGAAGGAGCGGGTCATGACGTGCCTTTCGTGGCGGGGGATCACGGAGGAGGTGGAGGGGTGAACGTGAAGAAGCGTGGCACGGAGAATCACTACCTGTATACCTACGTGGACGTTGTTCAGAAGTTGTTCACCTAACTTGGCCAGATGGCGGCGCCGAACGGGGGCCGGTGTCCTGCCGACCCTGGGGCCGCGACGTCGGTACGATGCCGACGTGACCGAAGTTGTCTACAAGCTGATCGCCGACGACCTGCGCGAACGCATCGCCAGTGGCGAGCTCGCCCCGGGCGACGACGTGCCCACCGAGGCCGAGCTCGCGCAGCGCTGGAGCACCTCGCGGGGACCGATCCGCAATGCCCTGGCCGCGCTCCGGCAGGAGGGCCTGATCGAGACGACCCGGGGTCGCCCCGCTCGCGTCCGCGAGCGCAAGGCGCACCAGGCGGTCGACGTCTCGATCCCCTTCACGCGCTGGGCGCGCGACATCGGCGCCGAGCCCGGGGCGCGCACCCAGGAGGTCAGCCTGCGCCGCACCGACGCCGAGAAGGCGACGCTCCTCGAGGTGCCCGAGGGCACGCCGGTCGTCGACGTCCTGCGCCTGCGGCTGCTCGACGGCCGCCCGACGATGGTGGAACGGTTGACCTACCTCGAACCGGTGGGGCGCCTGCTGTTCGACGTCGACCTCGACACCGTCTCGATCACCGAGTACCTCGCGGAACGCGGGCACGGCTCCGCCGACGTCCACCACGAGATCGACGCCGTGGCGGCCGACGAGATCGACGCCGACCTGCTCGAGGTCCCGGTCGGTTCGCCGATCCTGCGCCTTCGGCGGATCTCCCGCGATGCCGACGGCCGCACGTTCGAGGCCTCCGACGACCGCTACCTGAGCGACATCGTTCGCTTCACGGTGCTGGCCTCCGGCCGCTCGCCCCAGGGTGACGCGTACGTGCGCCCGCTCGGCAGGGCCTGATCACGTCGCCAGCATCACGATGCCGGCCAGCACCACGACGGACGCCGCGACTCGTCGGGCCGGCCTGTTCTCGCGCAGCACGAACGCGCCGAACAGGCTGACCAGGACGACGCTGACCTCGCGCATCGGTGCCACCAGCGCCACCGGTGCGATCGTCACCGCCGAGAGCACCAGGATGTACGACAGCGGCGACAGCACCGCGAACGCCAGGATCCGCTTCCACTCCTGCCGCACCAGCGTCGCCGCGCCGCGGAGCTCGCGGCGGAGGAGCATCGTGAAGAACGGGATCTCCAGCGCTGTGCACCCCACCATGTACGCGACCGGCGAGGCGCCCGTGTCTCGCAGGGAAGCGGCGTCCCACAACGTGTAGGCGGCGATCGCAACTCCCGTGAGCGAGCCGTAGACGAGCGACAGCCTCAGGCGGCCGTCCGCCGCGCCGCCGCGGTCGACCAGCCCGATCGCCACCACGCCGAGGATGATCGCGGCGACGCCCAGCAGGGCCACCACACCGACCGACTCCTGCCAGATCCCCACGGCCACGACCACAGTCAGGAGTGGTCCGCTGCCGCGAGCGACGGCGTAGACGGTCGACAGGTTGCCCGCGGCATATCCCCGTTGCAGCACGATCATGTACGCGACGTGGAGGACCGCCGAGACACCGATCCCGACACCGAAGGCGCGGAGGTCGTCGGTGTCGAGCCCGCCGGTCAGGGGGATCACCGGCAGCCAGATCAGGGTGCTGGCGACGGAGCCGCACCACAGGAAGAGCAGCCCGGTGCGGCTCGCTCCGTGGGCGAGGATGTTCCACCCGGCGTGGGCGACGGCGGCGGAGAGGACGAGGACGACGGCGGTCGTGGACATGCGGGACCCAGATCTGTCCGTCGCAGGGTGCGACGAACCGGGTCCTCCAGGCTTTTGTCCGTTCAGATGACGCCGCACCATCGGGATGCGCCGTGGCGCCGCTCGGACCAGGCGAGCCGAAGCTCCGGAACCCTAGGCGCTGTCGAGATCCACGCTAGCAGCGGTCGCCGCCGGCGTGCGCGTCGAGAGGGAGGAAAAACTAACTGAGTGTTACCTGTGAACCCCCTAGGCGACGGCTGACGCAGCCGATAGCGTCGTGGTCCATCAGTCCCGTGGACCCTTGAGGGAGATGTCCATGTCAGCGAAGAACCCTGCAGCCCACCTTCCGACCGACCAGGGCGAGCACCTGCCGCCCGTTCGACATCTGCGCCACCGGGCCGAGGTGCCGATGCTCCTGACCGCCACGACGCTTCTCGCGATCGCCATGTTGGTCGTCGTGGTCATGGTCGTCGACGGGCTGGACGCCCCCGGCTGGTTGCGCAGCATCGTCGTGGTCGCCGTCGTCGGACCGGTTCTCGCCAGCGTGGTGTTCGCCCGCTACCAGTACTGGGCGACGGTCTCCAACGCTGTCGAGGTCACGGCGGACCAGCTCCCGGAGCTGCACCAGATCTTCGTCGAGCAGGCGGCCCGCCTGGGCATGACCCCCGACGGCACGGGCATGGGCAAGACGCCGCGGCTCTACCTCGTGAACGGCAACGGCGTCATGAACGCCTACGCGACCAAGTGCCGCATCCGCAGGGGCTACGTCGTGATCTACAGCGACCTGCTCGACCTCGCGTATCAGCACGGTCACTTCGACCTGATGCGATTCGTGCTCGGTCACGAGCTCGGACACCACCACTGCGGGCACACCCAGTTCCGTCGGTTGATGTTGCAGGGTGTCCTCCGCCCCCTGCAGCTGTGGCCGTCGTTCTCGCGAGCGCAGGAGTACACCGCCGACCGTGTTGGGGCCTTCCTGTCACTGGAGGGTGCCCCCGACATGATCGGCCTGTACGCCGGCAAGCACATGCAGAAGGACGTCCGGCTCGAGCCGTACTTCGCCTCGGTCGAGCGCCACAAGGACGGGTTCTGGCTCAAGGTCGCGAACTTCCGTGCGGACCACCCGGTCGGCTTCCGCCGGATGACGACCTTGCGCCGCATGGAGACGGAGGGTTGGGACGTGCACGGCACCTTCTTCTAGCTCGATTCGGCTCGCCCGTGGTCTCGGCTAGTCTCCATTGGCAATGGCTGAGAGTGCCGAAGGATCGACGTCGCAGGCGATCGCGAAGATCGCCAAGGAGACATCGCGAGTGTCGACGACCTGGGCCACCATCCCCGATCGATCGCCGACACCTTCGACGCGCGTGGCCAGCGGGAGGCTGGGACAGTCGTCGGCATGACGATCAGCAAGGGAGACCGCGTGTCGTGGGGTACCTCGCAGGGGCGCACGCAGGGCAAGGCCCTCGAGAAGCGCACCTCGACGTTCCAGCACGACAAGCAGAAGTTCAACGCGAGTGACGACGATCCGTACTGGATCGTCGAGAGCGAGAAGACGGGCGCCACGGCGGCGCACAAGGAGTCCTCGCTCAGGAAGATCTGAGCGCCTGACGGCGTCAGGATCCGCCGGAACCGGTGCGATCCCGAAGCGCGCCGAGCGGTGCCAGATGCGCGGTGGCCGCCCAGCTCGCGAGGAGCTGGAGTGCTTCAGCTGAGGTGGAACCGGGCTCGGCAGAGAAGACGAGCGTCTGCAGACCCGGTTCGGAGGCCAGGGGCATCGCCTCGAAGTCGAGGTCGAGGTCGCCGACGACGGAGTGGCGGACACGCTTGAGGCCGGTCTGGTGCACGCGGACGTCGTGGGACCCCCAGAGCCTGGCGAAGAGATCGCTGCGGGTGGACAGCTCGCCGACGAGGTCGCCGAGGGTGCGGTCGTACGGCGATCGTCCGGCCTCGGCGCGCAGCAGCGCGACGACCTGGCGGGCGTTGCCGTCCCAGTCGGCGTAGAACTCCTGGGCCCGCGGGTCGAGGAAGATGAACCGGGCGGCGTTCGTCGGTGCGGTCGGGTCGTCGAACATCGCCGAGAACAGGGCGCGGCCCAGCTGGTTGGTGGCGATCGCGTCGAGCCGCCCGTTCTGGACGAAGACCGGCACCGTCGACATCGCGTCGATCATCTGCTGAACGCGCGGTCGGACCTGGAGCCGCCGCGCGGGCTGTCGCCTGCGCGACGGGTGGGTGCCGGCGTTCGCCGCCCGCACGAGGTCGTCGAGGTAGGTCCGCTCAGCCTGGTCGAGCTGCAGCGCACGGGCGACTCCGTCGAGCACGGACTCCGAGACGCCCTTGGCGTTGCCGCGCTCGAGGCGCTTGTAGTACTCCGGGCTCACGCCGGCGAGGATCGCGACCTCCTCACGCCGCAGGCCGGGGACGCGCCGGCGTCCACCGAAGTCGGGCAGCTCGACGTCGTTGATCGACAGCTTCGCGCGACGCGACATGAGGAACTCGCGGATCTCCTCGTTGCTGTCCATGTCGTCCACGGTACGACCCGGCCGCGTCGCTAGCCGGTCCCTGCCGGTACCCCTCACGACAGGGACTGTCTCGGATCGGTCGACCGTCCTTGACTGGTGGAACCGATCACCACCACCGGCCGTGAACGGTCGGACAGAAGGAGCAGTCATGACGAACACCCAGGTCTGGTTCATCACCGGAGCCAGCCGCGGCATGGGCATCGACATCGCCCGGGCGGCACTCGCCGCCGGTCACCACGTCGTCGCCACCGGCCGCGACCCCCAGAAGGTCGAGGACGCCGTCGGCGCCCACGAGAACCTCCTGACCGTCGCGCTCGACGTCACCGACCCCGACGCGGCCGAGCGCGCTGCCCAGGCCGCAGTCGAACGCTTCGGTCGCATCGACGTGCTGGTCAACAACGCCGGCAACTTCTACGCCGGCTACTTCGAGAACATCAGCCCTGCCCAGCTCCGCGCCCAGATGGAGACCAACTTCTTCGGTCCGCTCAACGTGACCCGCGAGGTCCTGCCCGTGATGCGGGCCCAGCGCTCCGGCCAGGTCATCACCATCACCTCCGCGGCCGGGCTCATGGGCCAGGAGTTCTGTGCCGCCTATGCGCCGTCGAAGTTCGCCCTCGAGGGATGGATGGAGTCGCTGCACTACGACCTCGCCCCGTTCGGGATCAGCACGATGGCGGTCGAGCCGGGCTTCTTCCGCACCGAGCTCCTCGTCGAGGGCGCCTCGACGATCTGGCCCGAGCTGGAGATCGAGGACTACGCGACTCGCACCGAGCAGACCATCAAGGCCTGGTCCGGCATGAACGGCCAGCAGGTCGGCGACCCGGCCAAGCTCGCCGGCGCACTCGTCACGCTGTCGGACTCCGGCGATCTCCCCCGACGTTTCGTCGCCGGCAGCGACGTCATGGCCGGCGTCGAGCAGAATCTCGCCACCATCCAGGGCCAGATCGACGCGCACCGGGAGCTGTCGGCCTCCCTCGCCCTCGATGCGTGAGCCAGCTGACGTCAGGTCGAGACGATGACGGGCTCAGCGCTGCGACTCGGTGGAGGTGCGTCGGCGTTCAGGCGGATTCCGGTGCGGCGTCGATGATGCCCTGGCCGGTCTCGGGGTCGAAGGGCACGGACTCGTGCTGGTGGACGATCTTCCAGGTGGCGTCGACGCGGCGGCAGACGAGCGTGGTTCGTACCCACATGTCGACCTCACCTCCGGCCGTGAGGGTGCCGGTCACGTGGTAGCGGAAGGCGCAGTACCCGAGAGTGCTGTCGGCATCGACCTCGAGCTCGTGCACCTCGTACCCCGGCCCGACGGAGTACGAGTCCACCCAGGCGGTGAGTGCTTCAGCCACAGCGGAGGTGCCGCGAGTTCTCGCGGGTGGGAGGACGGGGAAGCTCAGCACCTGGGTGTCGTGCGCGTCGATGAGCGTTGATGCGTCCCCGGCTCCCACCGCCCGCACCCGGTCGGCGATGAACTGGCGCAGCTCGTCCTGGAGCGACTCGGTCGTCATGCCTCCAGTCTCACCCCTCCTCAGAGCACTGCCACTCGAAGGCGAGGCGACAGCCATGAGCACCTGGGCGAGGAGGTCTTCGCCCAGATGATGCCTTCGGGGCACCATCGAGGGCGAGACGCTCGGCCACGCCGGCGACAAGCACCTCGCGATGATGGATGGCACGCCCGTGCGCTTCTCCAAGCCGTTCCGCTCGCTCTCGGCAGCGCGTGGCCGAGGTCCGGCCAGCAGGTCCCGTCAGGAGAACGCCGTGCGCACCAGGCCGGCGATCTTCGCGAGCGTGGCGTCGTCGATGGAGTCGAGGAACCAGGCTGACGGCTTGAGCGTGGTGTCGGGCTCCTGCTCGACGGCGGCCTTCTCCGAGATGCCGAACGACATCACGCCGTCGTCGAGGCGGAAGAACACCAGGACGGGCGTGCTGCGCCCCGCGGCATAGCCGGGCATCCCGTACCAGATGCGGGGCTTGACCTTCGGTCCCGCCGCGAGGATCGTCTCGTGCAGCTGGGTGCCGATCGACCTGAACGGCTCGGGCCATGCGGCGATCTTGTCCTGGACCGCCGTCAGGTCGGCCGTCGCCTTGTCGGGCTTCGTCGTGGACACGATGTCCCACCTCTTCTCTCGCGCCGCGTGCGCGGCATGGTGATCACAACCCGCCCGTGGATCGGGGCCGGGTTGCGCAATCTCCATCGCAGACGTGTCCTGGCCGGGGCCAGTCCTCTCCGCGAACGTGTCAGACGAGCACTTCGTCATCGACTGCGCGAGGGCACAGAGTGCCGCGGCCGACGATACCAAGCACCCGCCCGGCCAGGTTCATCCGCGTTCGCCGATGAGCTGCAGAGGTTTGGGCCTGGCGCCGGCCGCGTTCCTCACCCACAGTGAAGGTGGGTGGGGGCCCGGACAGGAGCGCGGTGATGACGGATGAGCTCGCGGGCACGCCTCGGACCCCGGCATCGGAGACGTACGACGAGGTGGGTCAGCGGCTGTACCTGCTGGCCGGCCTCCTCACCGACGACGACGAGCTCGCCGGACGACTCGTGGTGCGGGCCGTCCTCGCGGAGCCGGCCCGGTCCGAGCTCCAGGCGCTCTCGGCCGCGATCTACGTCGCGTGGATGGAGCGGTGGGAGCCGTCGTGGGCCGTCGGAGCGGGCGCCGCGTCGAGCACCGGCCTGGTGCAGCAGGTCCACGAGCTGCCCGCGGAGCACCGCGCCGCCCTGGGACTGTGCAGGTACGGCGGTCACGACTATCGCCGTGCGGCCGCCGTCATGGGGCTCGCACCCGAGCGCGTCGCCGAGCTGCTCTGCGAGGCCCTCCGTCACCTGGGAACCCCCGCGGCGAGCGGCGCCGAGCCGTCCTCGGCGGCCTGAGCCGGCGCGGCCTCAGAGGTCGAGGTCGTCCAGCGCGGCAGACGTCGCCGCGAAGGACACCAGCTCCGCCAGGCACTCGTGGCAGCCACGCAAGTGCGACGCGAAACGCGCGTTCTCGAGCTCGCCGAGTGACCCCAGCGCGTAGGCGCCCAGGAGGGCGTGGGGGTCGCTCGTCACGGGTGTGCGCCCGCTTCCGTGACGTCGGTGGCCCTCATGGAGGTGATTCGTCACGGAGGGCACCGGCGCTTGGCCGTCGACGCGATCATCTCGGCGACGCGGACTGCTACGGTGCGGCGACAGGCCAGAGCACACCGGCCCACTCGATCTTGACGACGATGGGCGACGCCGTGACCGGCAGCGATCGAACACCGCGTGACCAGGGCCTTCGCATCCGTGAGGCCAGCGAGCTCCTGGGTGTGCCCGCGGTGACGTTGCGGTCGTGGGAGCTGCGCTACGGGTTGCCGATGACCCTGCGCAGCGACGGAGGGCACCGGCGCTACACCGAGGCCGCTCTCATCCAGCTGGGTCTCATGCGCGACGAGATCGCGACGGGGCAGCAGGCCTCGGACGCCGCGCAGAGGGTGCGTGTGCTCCTCGACGAGCTGAGCCCTGCTCGTGCGCGGATCGACGCCGTCATGGCCGGGTCGGACCGGCGTGACTCCTCCGAGATCGAAGCAGTCCTGCAGGAGTCGTTGGACGACCGGGGGCTCGCTGCGACCCTCGACGAGGTGGTGCTGCCGGCGATGCGGCAGATCGGCTCGTGGTGGGAGTCGGGTCGCTGCGACGTCGCGCAGGAGCAGTTCACCACCGCCGTCGTGCGAGGGTGGCTCGCGCGGATGACGACCCTCGCGCCTCCCGCCGCCTCCGGTCAGCAGGTCCTGCTCGCGACGGGGCCGCGCGACATGCACACCCTCGGCATCGAGGCGCTCGGTGCGGTGCTCCGGACCCAGGGCACGGGATGCCGGGTGCTCGGCGCCCGGACGTCACTCCGTGACCTGGCCGCCGCCGTGTCCGCCACGGAGCCCGCGGCGGTGGTGATCGTCTCCCACCTCTCCACACAACGACGCTCCGCCATCGAGTCGCTCATCAGCGTCTCGCATGCGGAGTGCCTGACCTTCTACTGCGGCAACGCGTTCCTGTCACCGAGGTCGCGCCAGCAGGTCCCCGGGGTCTACCTCGGTGAGCGCATGGTCGAGGCGGCCAGCCTGATCCAGCGGGCCGTTCCCCTGGCGCTCCCGAGCTACGCGCCGGAGGCGGGGTAGGCGGAGTCCTTCAGCAGGCGGGCCAGGTGTGCGGCGTTCGCCGCGGCGGTCCGCAGGGCCGTCATGGTGGCATCCGGCGACTCGTCGAGGTCGAGGTAGTCGACGCCCTGCATCGCCTCGCCGTTCCAGTAGGTGCCGCCCTGGGCCGGGATCGTGAAGCCGATGTCGCCCAGGCCCTGGTACAGGTCGGCGGTGATCTTGTGGGCGCCGTCCTCGTTGCCCACCACGCCCACGACCGCGACCTTGCCGAACATGATCGGGTTGCCGTCGTCGCGGGTCTCGGACAGCTCGGCGTCGAGGCGCTCGAGCACGCGCTGCGCCTCGCTCGACATGTGGCCGAGCCACGTCGGGGCGACGACCACGAGGATGTCGGCCCCGCGGACCTGGTCGCGGATCGTGGGCCACGCGTCGCCGTCGCCCATGTCGGCCTCGACACCGGGTGCGATGTCGTGGTCGACCACACGCACCACGGTGCCGGCGACGTCGAGCTCGGCCAGGGCGTCGAGGAACTGGTGGGCCATCAGGTCGGAGCTGGAGGCCGCCGGGGCGGGCTTGAGCGTGCAGTTCAGGGCGATGGCGGTCAGCGGGTTCTGGGTCATGGCTTCCTCGGATCGTGGGTGACTTCCACGAGCCGTGTACCCGGGGTGGGGGCTGGGCACACACCCAGTCGCTACCGTCATGTGGTGACTTCCCCGAAGGACCCTGGCCCGTGACGCCTCCTGCCGCACCGACGTCGAGCCAGTCGGCCGCCGTCCTGACGCAGGCCGCCCGCCGGCGCACGTTCGCGGTCATCTCCCACCCGGACGCTGGCAAGTCGACGCTCACCGAGGCCCTCGCCCTCCACGCCCACGCGATCACCGAGGCCGGCGCCACGCACGGCAAGGCGGGGCGCAAGGCGACCGTCTCGGACTGGATGGAGATGGAGCAGGCGCGCGGCATCTCGATCTCCTCGACCGCGCTGCAGCTCGAGTACGAGGGCACCGTGTTCAACCTGGTCGACACCCCGGGGCACGCCGACTTCTCCGAGGACACCTACCGCGTGCTGTCCGCGGTGGACTTCGCCGTGATGCTCCTCGACGGCGGCAAGGGCCTCGAGCCGCAGACCCTGAAGCTCTTCGACGTGTGCCGCCGCAGCGGGATCCCGGTCATCACGGTCGTGAACAAGTGGGACCGGCCGGGCCTGGAACCCCTCGAGCTCATGGACCAGATCCAGACCGAGATCTCCCTCCACCCGACGCCGCTGACCTGGCCGGTCGGTATCGCGGGTGACTTTCGCGGCGTGATCGACCGTCGGGACGGGACCTGCATCGAGTACCTCCGCACCGCCGGGGGAGCCACGATCGCGCCGCAGGCGATCCACTCCCCGGAGGAGGCGTCCGAGCTGTTCGGCGAGGTCTGGGAGGCGGCCCGCGAGGAGGCCGACCTGCTCGACGCGTCGGGCAGCACCTACGACCGCGAGACGTTCCTCGCCGGACAGTCGACGCCGGTCCTCTTCGCCGCCGCTGCGCTGAACTTCGGCATCGGCCAGCTCCTCGACACGATGCTGACGGTGGCACCCGCCCCTGCGCCGCGCCCCGGTAGTGACGGTCAGCTGCGACCGGTCGACGCTGACTTCAGCGCGTTCGTGTTCAAGATCCAGGCCGGCATGAACACCGCCCACCGCGACCACGTGGCTTTCGCGCGCATCTGCTCGGGCGTCTTCCGCCGTGGCGACGTGCTGACTCACGCGCAGAGCGGTCGACCGTTCGCCACCAAGTACGCCCAGAGCTTGTTCGGCCGGGAGCGCGAGACCGCCGAGATCGCCTACCCCGGTGACGTCATCGGTCTGGTGAACGCCTCGCAGCTGGCCATCGGCGACACCCTGTTCGCCGACGTGCCGGTGCAGTTCCCGCCGATCCCGAGCTTCGCCCCGGAGCACTTCGCCGTCATCAGGGCCCGCGACACGGGCCGCTACAAGCAGTTCCGTCGCGGCATCGAGCAGCTCGACCGCGAGGGTGTCGTGCAGGTGCTGCGCTCCAACCTGCGTGGCGACCAGGCGCCGGTGCTCGCGGCCGTCGGCCCGATGCAGTTCGAGGTGGTCGTCGACCGCCTGAAGCGGGAGTTCTCCACCGAGGTCAGCCTCGACCACCTCGACTACCAGCTGGCGCTCCAGGTCGACCGGGCCGGCGCCGACACCGTCAACTCCTCCGCCGGGGCCGAGGTGCTGGAGCGCACGGACGGCACCCTGCTGGCCGTCTTCACCGACCGGTGGCGCATGCAGCGCATCGCCCGGGCGAACCCCGAGCTCGTGCTGGAGCCCCTGGCCGCCGGCGTCGTCTGACCGTCAGTCCCGACCGTCCTTGCCGTGCGGTCCTCGCCTCGCGATGGGATAATTTCTGGGCGAGCTCGAGCACCCGGGCCGCAATTGCAGCGGTAATCGTGGCTGGAGCTGGTGGCGTGGCTGAGACGATGGCAAGCCGGGCCCAGGCGATCGGTTCCGCAGGCGTGGGGCTCCGGACCATCCTGGGGGAGGCCCCTCTGGCGGTCCTGGTGGTCGACCTCGACTCGGGGCAGGTCGTGCACGCCAACGACGTCGCGACCCAGCTCGCCCCCGAGGCGCAGCTGCCGGTGCGCCTGGACGCGTGGGGCCGGTCCGCCGGCCTGCGCGACCCGGCGGGCGTCGAGCTGGAGGACACCGACCACCCGCTCAGCAGGCTCCTGCGGGCCGAGGGCGTGCCCGGGCAGCCGGTCAACGCGCACCGGCGCAGCGAGATCGGTGAGTCGCGCGAACCCCTGTGGCTGATCGGCATCCCCATGGCGGGGGCGCCGATGCTGGAGTCCCACGCGCTGGTGGTCCTGCTCTCGGTGGAGGAGGCGCAGCACGCGGAGGACGGTGTGGTGGCGGCCGAGGCGATCGCGAGCCAGGAGGCCCAGCTGCGCCAGCGCGCCGTGCTCGCCACCGGGCTCTCCTTCACCGTGGCCGACGCCCGCGAGCCCGACTGCCCCCTGGTGTGGGTCAACCCCGCGTTCACCACCGCCACCGGCTACGAGTTCGACGAGGCGGTCGGCCGGAACTGCCGGTTCCTCCAGGGCGAGGGCACCGACCGCGACGAGATCGCCCGCATCCGCACCGCGATCCGGAAGCGTGAGCCGGTGGTCGCGACGGTGCTGAACTACCGCAAGGACGGACTGGCGTTCTGGAACCAGGTGACCATCACCCCGATCAGCGACGCCGAGGGCGTCGTGACGCACTTCGTCGGGGTCCAGACCGACGTGAGCGGCCGCGTCTTCGCGGACGTCGAGCGTGACCGCGCGCTGCTCGCCGAGCAGACGGCGCGGGCCGAGGCCGAGGCCGCGCAGGCGCGGCTGAGCCTCCTGGCCGAGGCCACCCAGGCGGTGGCCGACGAGCTCGAGGAGGCCGACGCGCGAGGTCGGCTGCTCGACCTGATCGTCCCCGACCTCGCCGACTCTGCCGCCCTGTTCCAGCTCGACCAGCGCGGTTTCGTGACCGACCACATGACCCGGCACCGCGACAGCGACCTGGCCGAGGCCACCGAGCGCCTGGCGGCCGAGGTCCGTCCGCTGACACCGCGCGGCGGTCTCGTGCGGGCCCTGCTCGGCGACGACTCGCTGCGGCTCATCACGGACGTCGGTTCGGAGGCGAGCCGCGAGGCGGCCCGCGAGTTCGTGACCGACCGCAGCTTCCTGCAACGATTCGAGACGTCGCTCGAGGTCAGCTCGACCCTGATCGTCGGTCTCCCGGGCCGCGACTCGATCCGCGACGTGCTCGTGCTCAACCGCACGGCACAGCGACCGGCCTTCACGAACGACGACGCCACGCTCGCCCAGGAGCTCGGCCGGCGGACCGGTCTGATCCTGGAGAACCTGCGCCTGTACGTGACCCAGTCGCGCATCGCCCGCACGCTGCAGCGCAGCCTGCTGCCGACCCTGCCCGAGCTGGGCTGGCTCGACGTCGACGCGCGCTACCTGGCCGGCGCGGACGACGCCGAGATCGGCGGCGACTTCTACGACGTCTTCGAGTACCCGGACGGCGGCATCGGCGTCGCCGTGGGCGACGTCGAGGGTCACGACATCTACGCCGCCGCGGCGATGGGTCAGCTCAAAGGTCTCCTGCGCGCCACGGCCCTGACGCAGCGCGCCATGCCGGCCGCCATCCTCGAGCAGGTCGACCGCCTGGTCTCCCAGTCGCCGACCCGCCCCTCGCCGGCTCCTCGCGGCGACGACCAGGGTCCGGACCGTCCCGGGGCGCCCGAGCCGGAGAACGTGGCGCGACTCGCGACGCTGTCACTGGCGCACCTCGAGCCTCCGCGCGCCTCGGCCATCGACTTCTCGCCGGTCAGGGCCCTGTCCGCCGCCGACGAACCACCGACCGACGACCCCGAGCAGCTCGAGCGCGTGGGTCTGCGTGACTCCTCGGTCAGCGTCGTGCGCGACGAGATGCGGCCGGGCCCCACCTGGACGCTCACGCTCTCCTCGGCCGGGCACCCGCCGCCCCTGACCCGGCTCCCGAACGGCGAGGTCGTCTTCCTCGACCCCCCGTTCGCCCAGGGCCCGCTGCTGGGGCTCGGACTGACCCGTCGCCGCCACGACGCCACGTTCCTGCTGCCCGCCGGTTCGGTCGTGCTCTTCTACACCGACGGGCTGATCGAGCGTCGCTCCGACCGCCGCGACGAGGCGGAGCAGCGCCTGATCCGCGCCGCCGCGAGCGCGCCCGACGGGGTCGAGGCGTTCGTCGACCACGTGCTGGCCGAGCTCGTCGGGGACCGGTCCGACCGCATCGGCGACGCCGACGACGACGTCGTGGTCGTGGCCCTGTGCCTGCACGAGGAAGAGGCCGAGTCCGCGCGGGCCTGACCCGATCCCTGGGTCAGGCCGATGCCTCGGCCGCGGCACGGCCGGCGACCCGGCCGGAGAACAGGCACCCGCCGAGGAAGGTGCCCTCGAGGGCGTTGTAGCCCATCATCCCGCCGCCTCCGAAGCCGTTGACCTCGCCAGCGGCGTAGAGGCCGGGCAGCGGGGTGCCGTCGGCGGTCAGGCAGCGGCCGGACAGGTCCGTCTCGAGCCCGCCGAGGGTCTTGCGGGTCAGGATGTTGAGCCGCACCGCGATGAGCGGACCGTTCTTCGGGTCGAGGAACTGGTGAGGGGTGGCCACACGGATGAGCTTGTCGCCGCGGTACCTCCGTGCGCCGCGCATCGCGGTGATCTGCGCGTCCTTCGTGAAGTCGTTGTCGATCTCGCGGTCGCGGGCCTCGAGCAGGTGGCGCAGCTCGGCCTCGTCCACGTGTCCGGTGTCGCCGACGGTGTTCATGCCGGCGACGAGCGCGGTGAGGTCGTCGGCGACGACGAAGTCCTCGCCGTGGGTCTTGAACGCCTCGATGGGTCCGGGCGCCCCAGCCTTCAGTCGGCCGAGCAGGAGCTTGACGTCCTTGCCGGTCAGGTCGGGGTTCTGCTCCGAGCCCGAGAGGGCGAACTCCTTCTCGATGACCTTCTGCGTCAGCACGAACCACGAGTAGTCGTGTCCCGTGCCGCGGAGGTGCTTGAGCGTGCCCAGGGTGTCGAACCCGGGGAAGAAGGGAGCGGGCAGGCGCTTGCCGGTGGCGTCGAGCCACATCGACGACGGGCCGGGCAGGATGCGGATGCCGTGGTTCTCCCAGATCGGGTTCCAGTTCCGCAGACCCTCGACGTAGGCCCACAGGCGGTCGGGGTTGATGATGGTGGCGCCGGCGTCGCTGCTGATCGCGAGCATGCGGCCGTCGACGTGCGCCGGCACCCCGGCGACCATCGTCGCGGGCGGGGTGCCGAGCCGCTCGGGCCATACCTTGCGCACGAGGTCGTGGTCGCCGCCGATGCCGCCGGAGGTGACGATGACCGCCTGGGCGCGCAGCTCGAACTCACCGACCTCCACGCGGCTCGACGCCACGCCGCGGTCGACCGTGGTCGGCTCCAGCAACGCTCCCTGCGCGCCGACCACGGCACCGTCCTCGACGACCAGTCCGTCGACCCGGTGGCGGAACGCGAACCGGATCCGCCCGGTCGTGACGTGCTCGCGGACCCGTCGCTCGAACGGAGCGACGACGCCAGGACCCGTGCCCCACGTCAGGTGGAAGCGGGGCACCGAGTTGCCGTGACCCTCGGCCCGACCGTCACCACGCTCGGCCCAGCCGACCACCGGGAACAGCCGCAGGCCCATGTCGTGGAGCCACGAGCGCTTCTCCCCGGCCGCGAAGTCGAGGTAGGCCTCGGCCCAGGCGCGGGGCCAGCGGTCCTCCTCGCGGTCGAACTGGGCACTGCCGTACCAGTCCTGCCGTGCGAGGTCGATCGAGTCCTTGACCCCCATGCGACGCTGCTCGGGGCTGTCGACGAGGAAGAGCCCACCGAGGCTCCAGAAGGCCTGCCCACCGAGGTTCTGCTCGCCCTCCTGGTCGAGCAGCAGCACGGACCGGCCGGCGTCAGCCGCTTCCGCTGCGGCGACGAGTCCGGCCAAGCCTGCGCCCACGACGATGATGTCTGCGTCCATGGGACCACTCTGGGGGTGGCTGTCCTCCGCGCCAAGGGCTTTCGCTCGATGTGAGCGTCTCGAGTGTCAGGTGGTGACGGTGCCGCGCTCATCGCCGAGGACCGCGCACTCCAGCACGAACCGGTCCCAGGGCCGGTGCGGGTCGCGGCCCGTGAGCGCGGTGAGTCGCTTGAGCCGTTGCCGCAACGTCTGGGCGTGCAGGCCCAGGTCGGCGGCCGCGCCGGCCGCGGACCCGACGCGCAGGAAGGCCGCGAGACCCTCGGCCACGTGGGCGTGGTCGCCGCCGGCCAGTGGGCCCAGCACGAGGTCGGCCAGGCGTGAGGGGTCGGCGTCCGGGTGACGGCGCACCAGGCCGAGGGCGTGGGCGTCGCCCTCGTCGAGCAGCGTCCCTGGCCGCGAGAACGCGGAGGAGGGTGCGTGGTCGAGGAGGTGCTCGGCCAGGCGCGAGGTCGCGGGGAGGTCGTCGACCCGCAGCCCGGTCGAGCGGAATCCGCGCCCCGTGCCAGCGGCGTTGGTCAGGAGCACGACCTGCGGCGGTGTGACGAGCACCGCCGAGCTGCCGTGGACCCGCACGATCGACGTGTCGGCCGCGTCACCGAGCATCGCGAGCGCCACCTCGTCCGCGGCTGCCGCACGCAGCACCGTCAGCACCAGGCGTGGCGCGATCTCCACCCCGAGCTCGCGCGCCCGGTCGGCCAGGTTGGTCCGCGTCACCTGCCGGCCGACGAGCAGGTCGCCGGCGAGGTCACCGATCGCGCGCACGCGGTCGACGCTGACCCGCTCCGAGGCTGCGTGGTAGCCCTCGTAGATCGCCTCGGACAGGGCATCCATCGAGGCCATCCAGAGCCGGGCCATCGCCATCGTGTCGGCCACGGTCAGCAGGTCGGGTCCGACCCGCTCGACCATCGCCGTGACCTCGGCCCCCGCCAGTCGGTAGGCCCGCAGCACCGCCGGCAGGGGGCGGCCGTCGAGAGCGCGGGCGGCGCCGATGCCCTTGAAGCGGCGGAGGTCCTCGGTCGTCAGCTCCGCGCCGTCGACCCAGAGATCGAGGATCCGGGTCGTGCCCCAGGAGGCGATCTCGGTGACCTCCGCGACCTGTTCGCGCGACAGCGTCGCGTAGGTTGGGATCTCCAGCTGGATCGCGGCCACGACCCGGTCGGTGACCTCGCCGAGGTGCTCCAGCACCTGGGCGCGGATGCGCGCTCGTGCGTCGTGGCCCGTCACTGATCTCACCTCGCTGCGGGTCTCGTGGTGGTCACTTCGGGGGTCGAGGCGACGTCCTGTCGGTCACGATCGTCCCAGCAACGCGGTTCGATCGCCGCCGGTATCCCCGCCTGAGCCCGGAAAATCAGGGCCGAACCGCACTGCGTGACCCGGATCCGGAGTACCGTTGAAAGTGGAACTAGGGCCCCGACAACTCACGCGCCGTCGCTCCTCCGTCAGAACGTCATCGGCCGCACCGCGGAACTCCCGAGCACTGGCTTCCACCCCGAGAGGGGGTCGGGCATGGACCAGGTCCACCGTCGCGCCGCGCTGGCACGGATCACGGCGCTCGCCCGCGGGGACGAGGGCGCGCTGCTGGTGCACGGCGAGCCAGGGCTCGGCAAGAGCCACCTGCTCCGGTCGGCGATGGATGCGATGACGATCAGGACCGAGCTGGTCAGCGCCCCGGCCGGGGAGTCGGCGATCCCCCTGTCCGGATTCTCCGTGGTGCTCGACGCCATGCGGGGTGAGCACGCCACCAGCTTCGGACGCCACCTCGAGCTCCGGTCCACCACACCGGCGGGGCTCTTCTCCGCAGCGCAGGACGTGCTCGACCTCCTCCACGGCCTGGACCTGCCGCCGTGCCTCGTCCTCGTCGACGACCTGGACTCCATGGACGACGTGAGCCGGTCCCTGGTCGGGACCATGGCCGCCCACCTGCTGGGCACCGGGGTCCGGATCGTCGCGACAGCCCGCGACGGCCGTGTGGACGGCGCACTGGCCGGGCTCCCGGCGATCGAGCTGGCGCCGTGGAGCGTGGGGGACCTCGTCGATCTCGCCCTGCGCCACGACGAGCGCGCGGAGGAGTCGACGGTGCGCATCATGGCTCCGTACGCCGCAGGTAATCCGACCATCCTCGCCGAGCAGCTCGCCGCGCTACGACCGGACCAGCGCGCAGGCGACGCCTGGCTCACGCTCCCGCCCCGCGCGACCCCGACGCTGATCGAGGCCGTCAGCTGTCCGTCCCGCGGGGGGCAAGAGGCCGTGACCCAGCTCCTCGAGGTGGCCGCGCTCGCACCACTCGCCCACATCCAGACGCTGGGCGAGGTCCATGACGACGGTACCGACGCGATCGAGGACCTGACGGACGCCGGGGTCCTGCGACCCCGCGGACTCCACGTGACCTTCGGGGACCAGCGTCTGAGGTCGATGCTGTACTGGCGGCAGCCGGCCCGGTTGAGGCGTGAGCGTCACTTCGAGACCCTGCCCCGACTCGCCGAGCATCACGACGGCGACCTGGCGACCTGGCACGGGAGCTTCGCGAGCCTGGGCGAGGACAGGGTCGCCGAGCTCATCCTTGCCGCCATCAGGCTGGTCGACGACCAGCGCGTTCCGGAGGCGATCGAGTTCGCCGAACGGGCCCTGCGCCACACGACACGACCCGGGGACCACTCCGCCGTGCTGATCCGCTTCTGTGGTCACCTGCTCCAGGTGGGCGAGGTCGGCCTCGCGGCGCGCTACAGCGAGCGGATCCAGACCTCGCACGAGCAACCGGGGCTGCTGCTGGAGGCGGCCGTCTTCAAGATCGTCGCCCAGCTGTTCGACCGTCAACGGATCGGCGACGACGAGGCGCAGGCGCTCGTGGCGCTGCATGCCGAGGCCGGCGTCGACCGCGCCAGCGACCTCCTGACCCTGACGGCGTTCTACCGGGCCGAGCGCTGGGAGGTCCAGGAGGCGCGACACCTCATCGAGCCGGCGCTCACCCGCGTCGACGAGGTCTCCGCCGACACCCGCTCGAAGGTCATGACCCTGGTCGACATCCTCGACGCGGTCGACGGCCGCCCCGGCCCCCCGCGCACGCCGTCCGTCGACGAAGTCGAGCCGGCGAGGCTCCCTCCGGACGTCCTGCTGATGCGGGCGCGCGCCCTGACGCTGCGGGAACGCTATCCGCAGGCACGTGGCGTCTTCCACCTCGTGCTCAACCACCCGACGCAGCGCCAGCGCGTCTGGTCCGACCTGGCGCTCTACGGGACCATCGGCAACGAGATCAGTGCCGGGGAGTTCCAGCTCGCGCGGGACGCCATCGCCACGTGGGGCACCTCCTCACCGTGGGTCAACCGCCACACCGCCGCTCACACCATGATCCGAGCCTGGCACCAGTACTCACTCGGGGCGACGGACACGGCGCTGGAGATCGTCGACGCGGTCGTGGAGCTGGCGTCGAAGGAGTCGAGCACGGGTCTCCGCGCCCGCGCCTACGCCCTCCGCGGCGCTATCGGTCTGCTGAACGGGGACCCGGAGGGTGCCGTGGCCGACCTCCGTCGTGTCACGGCCATGTCGCAGCGCTTTGCGAACCCGTCCTTGCTGCGTCACTGGGCCGACTACGTGGAGGCCTGTGTCCTGGTCGACCGCGTCCAGGAGGCGCAGTCGGCCACGGTCGCCCTCGAACGCCGCCTGACGAAGCGCGAGTCACGCTGGGGTGCCCTCGCCCTCGCGCGCTGCCGAGCCCTGTTGCAGCCCGGCGAGGAGTCCCTGGCCCTGTTCGCCCGAGCGGTCGACACGTTCGAGTGGGGGGAGGTGCCCTACGAGTTCGGTCGCACGACCGCCGCGTTCGCCGAGCGGCAGGAGTCGCTCGGGCTCGCCAACCAGGCTCGGTACAACCGCATCGCTGCCATCACGGCGTTCGAGGCGTGCGGGGCGCACGCGTGGGCGGCCCGCGCGGCCCAGGCGCCGGAGGCAGCGCCGACACCGAGCGCCTCCCTGCTCGACCAGCTCACGCCCGAGCAGCAGGAAGTGGTGCAGTGCGTCCTGCGCGGCATGCGCACCCGAGAGGTCGCGGCGGCGATGTTCGTCTCGCTGCGCACCGTCGAGCTGCGTCTCACGCAGGTGTACCGGACGCTCGGCGTGCGTTCCCGGGTGGAGCTCATGGCGCTGCTGGCCGATCGCGACCAGACCTGACCGGTCCCACCTCGGCCCGCGCGGGTCCTACCGGCGAACGGGACTGCGCCAGACGCCGCTCGATCCGCCCCGGAAGGCGCGCACCAACGCTCGCAGCGACGACATCGAGTCGACCACACGCAGGGCGAGGAAGGCCGGCGCGTAGGCCACGAAGCGGAGGTTGCGCGTCATGACGGCTGCGTAGAGCGAGAGCATCAGGTCCGGCACCACGATCCCGGCGAGCACGGTCGTGACCGGGACCACCGCGGCGGTGCCGCTCGCGAGACCGCCCGGATCGAACCCCGCCTCGGCGAGCAGGCCGGCCAGGAGCAGCACGACCAGCACCGGCACGACCAGCACCAGGAGCAGGCTGGCCAGGAAGATCTCGGCGACGAAGACCAGCAGGCCCGCCCAGAAGACGTCCGGACGGATCCTGTGTCGCATCGTCGTCTGCCAGAAGCCGAGGCTCCAGCGATCCATCTGGCGCACATACTCCGAGAGGGAGTCCGGGTCCTGCGTGTAGGCGACGGCTGCCCCGGGGTCGAAAGCCACGCGGCCGAGCCGCTTCGTGTGGATCTCGAACGTCATGTTGTAGTCCTCGATCGCCAGGCCGGGTGCGGCGATGTCGACCTCGTGCAGGATCTCGGTCCGGTACATGCTGGCGAACCCCGGCACGATCGTCACCGCGTTGGCCCGACCGGCCGCCTGGCCGTACTTGTGCAGTGTCTGCACCGCCACGTAGGTCCGCTCCCGGTGTGCCAGCAGCACCCGGCCCGTGCGAGTGCCGGCGCGTGCGCCGTTCAACGTCGCTGCCCGACCCGCGACCGCCACCACGTCACGGCCGTTGAACAGCGGCAGGCCCGACGAGAGGTAGTCGGCCGACAGGTGGGTGTCGGCGTCGAGCAGGAGCACGACGGCGAAACGACCCGGGATGTCGAAGTGCCGCAGGCCCGCGACCAGGGCGCCTGCCTTGCCGCGATTGTGCACCAGCTCCATCACGCGCGCCCCTGCGGCGCGAGCCAGCTCGACCGTCGAGTCCGAGGAGGCGTCCGAGACGACGAAGATCTGCCGCCCGGGCAGCAGCTTTCGTACCGCGGCCAGGGTCGCCGGGAGCACGAGCTCCTCGTTGCGCGCCGCAATGATCACCGCAACGTCCTCGGGTGCGACCTCGGCCGGCAGCCAGCGCGGGTCGCGGTCGGGGAAGGCCTCGCCCATCACGGCTCGGGCCAGACCGACGCAGGCCCAGCAGATCGTGCTGACGCCGAGCACCAGCACGGCGGTCACCGCGAACCAGATCATCGTCCGCCTCCAGTCCGGGGCGAAGGCTCCCGCGCCGGCCCAGCCTAGGGCCGAGGGAGGGATGCGGGACCGCACACTCGTGCGGGAACCCGCACTGCCGCGCTGCAGCCCGCAAGGCCTGGAACTGCAGTCGTTGCGGGGTGCCGCAGTCCTGACGGTAACTCGTTGTCACAGCCCCTGGTGAACGGGACAGTCGGTCCTGGCCGGGTCGGTGGGAGCCAACACCCGTCACTGACCCGCCGACGTCCGTTCGACCTCAGTCGCCCAGGGAGCAACAGCATGTCCACAGCACCTGTCACCGGTCCTCAGCTCGAGCCGGCTGCCCACGGCCGCCAGCCCGACCTCAACATCGTCGACCCCTCGCCCGCGACCGGGTTCACCCGGGACGTCGCCGTGATCGGCCTCGGCTACGTCGGTCTGCCAACGGCGCTCGCCTACTTCGCCGCCGACCAGGCCGTGCTCGGCCTGGATGCGTCGGCCGCACGGCTCGTCGCCATCGGAGCAGGACAGGTCGACGTCATCCCGACCGACCGGGCGCGCCTCGAGAGCGCGATGTTCGACGACCGCTTCCAGCTCACGGCCGATCCCGCGATGCTCTCGACGGCCGCGGCCGTCATCGTGTGCGTGCCGACCCCGGTCGACTCACACTTCGTCCCCGACCTCACGGCGCTGCGTGCTGCCTGCGACACCGCCGTCCGGCACGCCACCCCTGGCCAGGTCATCGTGCTGACCTCGACGACCTACGTCGGGTGCACGATCGACCTCCTGGTCGAGCCGCTCGCCCGCCGCGGCTTGCGTGCCGGCGAGGACGTGTTCGTCGCGTTCAGCGCCGAACGCATCGACCCGGGCAACTCGGGCACGGCGCAGGAGGTGCTGCCTCGCGTCATCGGTGGAGCGACACCGGCCTGCGCCGAACGGGCGGCGGCGACGCTCGCCGGCTACGCCGAGCACGTGCACCAGGTGCCGTCCCTGGCGACGGCCGAGATGACCAAGCTCTTGGAGAACACGTTTCGCGCCGTCAACATCGCCCTCGTCAATGAGTTCGCCGACATCTGCCGCACCCTCGACATCGACGTGACGCACGTGATCGAGGCTGCCGCCACCAAGCCCTACGGGTTCATGGCCTTCACGCCCGGGCCCGGGGTCGGCGGCCACTGCATCCCGTGCGATCCGCACTACCTGCTGTGGCAGCTGCGCAAGGACCGGACGGACGCCCCGATGATCACCGAGGCGATGCGCCAGATCGCCGGTCGTCCGGGCCGGACCGTGGACCGGGTCCGGGAGATGCTCGCGGAGCGCCCCATGGCGGTCAAGGGTGCCCGGGTGCTGGTGGTCGGCGTGGCCTACAAGCCGGACGTCGCCGACGTGCGGGAGTCGCCGGCGCTGGAGATCCTTCAGGGTCTGCGCGACCTCGGTGCCGCGATCGGCTACGTCGACCCTCACGTGCCCGAGGTCCGGCTCCGCGACGGCGTCGTGCTGAAGTCGCTCGTCGACCCGCGCTGGTTCAACCCCGCGCTCGTCCTGCTGCACACCCCTCATGCCGACACCGACCTCTCCTGGCTCACCCCGGGTCAGCCCGTGCTCGACGCGACCTTCGGCCGTCTCGACGTGGCCGACGCGGTGGCGCTGTGAGGAGCCTCGTCACGGGCGGTGCCGGATTCATCGGCAGCCACCTGGTCGAGCAGCTGCTCGAGATGGGCGATGACGTCGTCGTGCTGGACAACCTCTCGACCGGGTCGCTCGACAACCTCGAGCTCGTGCACGCGGACCCGCACCTGTCCTGGCACCAGGGTGACGTGACGGTCCGGTCAGACGTGCAGTGGGCCATGCGGGGGGTTGACCGGGTCTTCCACCTCGCTGCGGCCGTCGGCGTGCACCTCATCGTGGAGTCGCCGCTGGCCTCCCTGCGCACCAACATCCACGGCACCGAGCTCGTGCTCGAGACCGCCCAGCAGGTCGGTGTGCCGGTCCTGCTCGCCTCGACGAGCGAGATCTACGGCAAGAACACGGCCGACCGTCTGCACGAGGACGCCGACCGCATCCTCGGCTCGACGCTCAAGTCCCGCTGGGGGTACGCCGCGGCCAAGGGCATCGACGAGGCCTTCGCCCACGCCTACTGGAGCGAGCACGGGCTGCCCGTCACGATCGTGAGGCTCTTCAACACCGTCGGCCCGCGCCAGACCGGCACCTACGGCATGGTCGTGCCGCGGCTGGTCGGGCAGGCGCTCGCCGGCGAGGACCTCACGGTCCACGGTGATGGCCACCAGACCCGCTGCTTCTCCTTCGTCCGCGACGTGGTGCCGGCCATCGTCGCGCTGGCCGAGGAGCCTCGGTCGAGGGGGCTCGCGTACAACCTCGGAGGTGCCGAGGAGATCAGCGTGCTCGAGCTCGCGGCCCGCATCCTCTCGGTCACGGGGAGCGCGAGCGGCGTGAGGCTCGTGCCCTACGAGCAGGCCTACGCTCCGGGCTACGAGGACATGCGGCGACGGGTGCCGGACAACACGCGTTCGCACGAGCTCGTCGGATTCACGCCGACGACGTCGCTCGACGACATGATCGTGGCCGTTGCCGCCGACCTGAGCCAGCGACCTGCCCGAGGTGGCGTCCTCGTCGGCGCGACAGAGTCGGTACCAGTGCCGTCGCCCCTCACGCACCCCCGGTGGCACTGACGTGTGCGGCATCATCGCGGGCGTCTCGAGCACGCCGATCGCGCCCTACCTCCTCGAAGGGCTCGAGCGACTGGAGTACCGCGGCTACGACTCCGTCGGGATCGCCGTGGCCGGGGGGTCGCACCTGGTCATGCGGCTCCGGTCGACGAAGCGGGTCAAGGACCTGGGCCGACGGGTCCGCGACCTGGACGTCCCCCGCCTCGGCACGATCGGCATCGGTCACACGCGGTGGGCGACCCACGGAGAGGTGTCGACCCGCAACGCCCACCCGCACAACGACTGCACGGGTCGACTGGCGATCGTGCACAACGGGGTCATCGAGAACGCCGCCGAGCTCCGTGAGCTGCTGGTGGGCCTCGGACACGGGTTCGGCTCGGACGTCGACAGCGAGGTCGTCGCCCACCTGGTGGAGGAGGCGCGGGCCGGGTCCTCCCTCCTCGACGCCGTCAGGGAAGCCACCGATGCCCTCGTCGGATCCTGGGCGCTCGCCGTCTTCGACGGAACCACCGACGAGCTCGTGGTGGCGTCTCACCAGTCGCCACTGGTCGTCGCGCACTCCGTGCACGGCCACTTCGCCGCGAGCGACATCGGCGCGATCGCTCCGTGGGTCGAGGACTTCCAGGTGCTGGAGGACGGGGACGTCGTCGAGATCAACGCCTCGCCGCGGTGGCACCGCCGAGAGGGCCTGCCCCCGGAGCCGGAGCTGCGCGCCCGTCCGCCCATGCACGTGCAGCCGTCGCTGGTCGTGCACGCCGACTACATGTCGAAGGAGATCGAGGAGCAGCCCGAGGTCGCTGCGCGCATCATGACCGAGCTCGGGCCGAGGGTCGCCGACGGCGAGCTCTGGCGCTCTCTCGGCCTGCCGGACTTCGCGCGTGTGACCTTCCTCGGCTGTGGCACGTCGTTGAACGCCGGCCGCGCCCTCGGTCAGCTCTTGACGCGGAACTCCGGGGTCCCCCACCAGTGCATCGTCGCGAGCGAGGTCGCCACGGCCTCGGTCGAGGACAAGACCCTGGTCATGGCGCTCAGTCAGTCCGGTGAGACAGCCGACGTGCTGCGTGCATTGTCGTCGAACCTGCTCGGAAGCGCCCCCGTCCTGGCCGTCACCAACGTCGGTCACTCGGCGCTCGGCCGCCGGGCCGACGCCGTCGTCGAGTGCTCGGCCGGCCCGGAGATCGGGGTCGCCGCCACCAAGACCTACATGGCGCAGCTCCTCACGGGCACCTGCATCATCCTGTCGGCGCTCGTCGCCCGCGGGACTCTCGACCCGGTGAGAGCGGCCCAGCTCGTCGGCGACCTGCAACGAGCGCCCGACCTGCTGGCCCAGGCGATCGGTGCCTCGCGGCGGGCGGTGCCGGCCATCGCGGAAGCGACGTCCGAGGCCCCCGGTTTCCTCTTCCTCGGTCGGGGTGCCGGGTGGCGCTTCGCCGAGGAGGGGGCGCTGAAGCTGACCGAGCTGACGTACCGCTGGGCCGTCAGCTACCCGGCCGGCGAGCTGAAGCACGGGCCGCTCGCCCTCGTCGAGCGGGGCACCCCGGTGGTCGTCGTCGACGACCAGGCGCGGCGTCTCGCGGTCGACATTTCCGAGGTCGCGGCCCGGGGCGGCCGCGTCGTGCGCATCGGCGGACCCGGATCGACCATCCCCGCTCTGGGGAACCGCGAGGCCACCGTCCTGGGAATCCCCTGGTGCGGTCCCTTCGAGTCGGTCGTCGCGATGCAGGTCCTCGCTCGAGAGCTGGCCCTCACCCTCGGGTGCGACGTCGACAAGCCCCGCAACCTCGCCAAGTCCGTCACCGTCCACTGAAGAAGGAAGTCGCCATGTCAACGCCCGCCCCCCGCCCCCACCGATCTCGATCGCTCCGTCGTCGGATCGCCGTGGTCCTCGCCACCACCGGTCTGCTCGCCCTGACCTCGCTCACGGCTACCCCGGCACCGACCGAGGCGGTCGGCACCTCGCTGCTCCGCCCCCTTACGGTGAGCCTCACGTTCGATGACGGCAACGCCAACCAGGCCGCGGCCGGGGCCACGCTGAAGAAGTACGGCCTCAAGGGCACCTTCTTCGTGAACTCGGGCACGATCGGCGCACCAGGTTTCATGACCTGGGCCGATCTGAACACGCTCAAGAGCCAGGGCAACGAGATCGGTGGTCACACCCTCAGCCACCCCGACCTCGCGACGATCGCCCCCGACGAGGCCAAGCGCCAGGTCTGCGACGATCGTGCGGCACTCACCGCGAAGGGCTTCAGCGTCCGCAGCTTCGCCTACCCGTTCGCCAGCTTGACGCCGGCGCTCGAGACGATCGTCAAGAACTGTGGCTACAACAGCGCCCGCGCCCTGGGGGACCTCGCGTACCCCGGCGACCCCGACTGCGTCGGGTGCCCCTCAGCGGCCAAGCTCCCCCCGGTCGACCCCTTCGCGACCCAGGCCCTCCCGCAGGTCGAGAGCTCCTGGACCCTCAACGACCTCAAAGGCACCGTGACGCGGGCCGAGGCGGCAGGTGGATGGCTGCAGCTGACGTTCCACAACGTCTGTGCGGCGACGTGCGAGCTGAACGTGACTCCGGCCGTGCTCGATGCCTTCGCGAAGTGGCTCGCACCACGGGTGCTGATGCGCACGACCGTGAAGACCGTGGGCGACGTCGTCGGTGGCGCCGTCAAGCCCGTCGTCCGTGGTCCCGTCGCGGGCCCGATCGGCCCCGGCGTCAACGGGGTCGTCAATCCCGGCATGGAGGACGTCACGGCTGACGGGTCGCCGCGCTGCTGGATGAAGGGCGGCTATGGGGCCAACACCGCAGTGCTCGGGCTCGGGACTCCCGCTCACGGCGGCTCCCGTGCCGGCACCCTCACGATGTCGGGCTACTCCGACGGTGACGCCAAGTGGGTCCAGCAGTTCGATCTCGGAGCGTGCACCCCGACCGTCCAGGCAGGCCGGACGTATTCGCTGCGTCAGTGGTACACCTCGAGCGCCGTGACCCAGTTCGCCGTCTATCTCCGCGATGCTGCCGGGGTCTGGCACTACTGGACCTCCAGCCCCTGGTTCGCGGCGAGCTCGTCGTACACCGAGGCGGCCTGGACGACGCCGGCGATCCCGGCCGGGATGACCGGCATCAGCTTCGGGCTCAACCTGTTCAGCAACGGGACGCTCGTGACCGATGACGCGGCGATCTACGACACGGTCGGGGCCCCCGCGGTCGCCGCATCGGCGGTCGAGGCGCCGACACCGGCTCAGGCACCGGCGGTCGCACCCGGGGTCGAGCCGCAGGGCCTCACCGAGACGCATGTCGACTGAGAGGTCACCTGCTCCCCATGGCGGGATCGCGGTGCTCTCGGCCGTGGTCGTGCTCATCACCCTCCTCGCGGTCGGCGTGCTCGTGACGAGCGCCGTCGACCGCGGGGAGGGCGAGCGCCGGTATCCCTGGCACACCGACATCGTCGCCACGACGTTCTGGGTGGGTGAGGAGTTCGACCCGACGGCCGAGGACGGCAGCCAGTCGATCTCGACGTACGACGACGCGTGGCTGCTCAGCTACGGCGGGTGCGACGGCGTGATCGAGGACGGCGTGTGCCGCACCGAGCGCCGCAGCGCGGCGAACGGCTGGTTCCCGACCAGCATGAACCCCCTCCAGAACCCGTTCTACCTGGACCTGCCCTTCGACGACGTCAACGATCCGAGGGCGGCTGCGATGCGGGCCGAGGTGGTGCCCTGGGCGGACGAGGAGCCGTACGCCTCGATGCTGGACGACCCGGACACCAGCATCATGAAGGACCGCTGGGTCGAGCTGCGACGCGGCGGGCGGACGTGCTTCGGTCAGGTGGAGGACGCCGGGCCAGGCCGGTACGACGACGCGCGCTACGTGTTCGGGTCGAGGGACGCCCGACCGACCAACGGGCGTTTCAATGGCGCCGGCATGGACGTCTCACCCGCGATCAACGGCTGTCTCGGCTTCACCGAGCTGAACGGTGAGGACGACCGGGTCGACTGGCGCTTCGTGGACGAGCAGGACGTCCCCGAGGGTCCGTGGACGCGGCTCGTCACGACGACGCCACCCCAGGCCGACAGCACCTCTCCCGATCCGTACCGCAGGGAGGTGCGCGTCAGGCCGGGGGCAGGTCGAGCTCGTCGGGGGAGCGGAGGGCGTCGCGCACGACCTGGACCGCCCAGGTCGCCAGAGGGGCGTGATGGTCCACGGCGCCACTGACCAGTCGGTCGTAGGCGGCCGCCATCGTGAGTCCGTGTCGTTCAGCGAGCACGCCCTTGGCCTGCTCGATCGCGATGCGGTCGCTCAGGACGGAGTCGAGCCTCTCGGCGAGTGCCTCGGTGCTCGGCCCCTCGGTGCTGAGGATCAGCAGGGTCGCCATGTCAGCGAACGCCTGGGCGAACACGATGTCCTCGGCGGAGAACGAGACGTCGGCACGGCGGAAGAGGCCGAGCGCGCCGATCGAACGGTGCTGCCACCGCAAGGGTGAGGCGAGCACTGCCTCGAACCCGCTGCCGATCATCGTGGAGGCATACGTCGGCCAGCGGGCCAGCAGGTTCTCGCGGCCCACGACCTCGACCGCCGTGTCGGTGCGGAAGGCGTCGACGCACGGCCCCTCCGCCACCTGGGCGTGGAGCAGGTCGAGCTCCGCCGAGCCGTGACTCGCGGAGGACACCGGCTCGAGCTCCCCACTTGCGCCGACCAGGATGCCGGCCGAGTCCACGTGCATCGTCACGACGCAGCTACGCACCAGCGCGGCGAGCCCGCCCGAGACGTCGTGGTGGTCGGTCATCGAGGCCGAGGCGCGGGCCAGGGCGTGGGCGGCTCCGCTGACGTCCATGTCTAGTCCCCCTCGACGGTGAAGTGGCGGAAGCTGATCTGCTGCGCGATGACCTGCCCGGCGACGTCGGCCAACGTCGTGTCCTGCGCGAAGGCGTGGCCACGGAGCAGTGACATCGCATCCTCCGGCAGGACCCCGACCTGGGCCACGACCATGCCGGTCGCTTGGTGGATCTCGGCCTGCGCGGGCCAGGAGCTGGGGTGGGCCAAAGGGTCGAGACCGAGCTCGGCGTCCTGTAGCAGCGCCGCCGTGAGGGCGGTGCCCAGGAATGATCCGACCTGCTCGACGGTGGACGTCGGACCGTCTGACCGGCGGGCGCTGAGCACTCCCATCACCTGGTCGTCGAGCTTCAGAGGGATCGCGAGAAGAGCGCCCATGAAACCGAGCCGTGAGCTGCGCGCTCGCATCAGAGGCCAGGGCTCGTCTGCGTCGGACCCGCGACCGAGGTGGGCGACCTCGAGGACGCCCGAGTCGAGCGCTGCGAAGCTCGGACCCTCGCCCGTCAGGTCCTGAACGTCCTCGAGCGCGCTTGCTAGGTCGTCGGTCGCGGCGACGACCAGACGAATGCCGTCGAGGGTCGAGAGAGTCATCGCAGTGCCTTCCGCGTCGAGCAGCGTTCGGGCCGCCTGGCACAGGCGCAAGGGGAGCGAGGTCGTGTCCCGCAGGTTGACGAGGGTCACGGCGAGCTGAGCGAGGAGGTGCTCGTGCGACACGTCCACGGCTGGACCTCCGGTCTGATGCCGGCGTCCGCAGGTGCGGGGGAGCCTGATGGCAGCCTACTCGCCCTGCGGGTCGGCTCCAGGACGTCGGTCGTCCACCGTTGTCCACAGCCCTTCTGGTGGTTCGGGGCGCGGTGTCGGTGGGGGCGGGTTGGCTGGTCTCATGTTCGACGATCTGGCGCCTGCGGAGGTGCTCGCCGCCGTGGCGGGCACGGATTTCGCGATGGCTGAGCCGATCGACGTGATGGGTGGCAGGCGGATCGACGCGATCGCCGCGTTGGAGCGGCTGGTGCGTGCGGCGCAGGCCCTGCAGGCCGAGCAGACCGCGGCACTGTTGGCTGATCGCCGCAGCGTGACCCCGTTCGGGATGGGTGATCCGTTCCTGTCGGTCGCGGCCGAGGTCGCCATGGCCCGCGGCATGTCACCCAGCTCGGGCATCGGGTTGCTCAACGTGGCCCTGGGGTTGCGGCCCATGGTCAACGTCCGCACGGCCCTGACCAACGGGGTCATCAACGAGGCCACGATGCGTGCGATCGTGCGCGAGTCCGACACCCTCGACCCGGCAGCCGCCGGTGACCTGGATGCGGCGATCGCCGAGCACCTCCCCGGCCTCACACCACGGCGGGCAGCCGAGCTGACGCGCTCGTTGGTGGTCACGATCGACATGGAGGCCGCCGTCGAGCGGGAGAAGCAGGAACGCAAGAACCAGTACGTGACCTACGTCGGTGAAGCGCACGGCATGGGCACCCTGATCGCCCGGGGACCGGCCGAGCAGCTGCTCCTGATCCGCGACTCCCTGGCCAAGCATGCCGACACGCTGCGCGCGAAGGGCGACCCCCGCGACCGTGGCCAGATCATGCTCAACAGCCTGTTCGAGCGGGCCACCGGACAGGTCGTCCTCGACGGCCCCGACACGCACCTCGACATCCTGATGCCCATCGAGGCGCTGCAGGGCGAGCCGGTCGCGGCCGAGCTCGCCGGCCACGGCCCCATCACCCCCCACCTGGCGGCCGAGCTGGTCGACCAGGCCGGTCAGGCGTGGTTCCGGCGACTGTTCACCGACCCCACCGGCACCCTGGTCGGCCTCGACACCCGCAGACGCTGCTTCACCGGCCTGCTCGCGAAGTGGATCCACACCCGCGACCACCACCGCTGCCGACAACCGAGTTGCGAATGTCGGTCGCGGGAAGTGGACCACATCCAGGCTCACAGCCGAGGCGGACCCACCACCCAGACCAACGGCCAGGGCGTCTGCAAGCTCTCCCACCAGGTCAAGGAGCTCCCCGGCTGGAACGTCCGCGCCCACACCGACGGCCAGATCGAGTGGACCACCCCCACCGGACACCAGTACGTCTCGCCAGCACCTAGGCGGGCGCAGCGGGAGTGACCTCGGTCGTGCGGCCCAGCCACGCGAACCAGCCCCACCCGGCGGCGAGCAGCACCATCGCGGTGACGCCCCAGGGGCGGTACACGTGCTCCTGCCAGAACATCACCGTGCCGACCACGACGAGCACGGCTCCGGGCACGGCCCGCAGCAGCCCGGTGTCGCGGGCAGCGACGACGATCGCCACCACCGAGGCGCCCGCGTACGCGAGGATGCCGACGTCGCCGAGGTCGCCGGCCACGCCGAACACGACCCCGAGGTCCTCCGAGCGGGCGTGCTTCAGGGCCCCGGCCGTGATGCCGGCGATCACGTCGAGACTCGTGTAGAAGCAGGCGTAGACGAAGGCGAGCACGCCCGCGACGACACCGGCGACGCGGCTGGACCGGCGGGCGACGAGCCACGGCCCGAGCGCCAGCAGCGGGAACACCGGCAGCAGCACGGTGTGCATCATCTGCCAGTGGTGGGCGGCCTCGAACGTGAGCGTGGGCGGGTGGGTCAGCCCGACGGCCGCAGTGACGAGCGGCGGGACCGTCACGGCGGCGAGCAGACGAGCGCGGTGGTCCATGCCCTCACGGTAGGCGCGGTCGGCCGCTCCCGCCGGTGGCGCGGACCAGGTCAGAGCATCCGGCTGAGAGTGCGGCTCCGCACGGCCAGGCCCACGTGCACGAGCAGCGCGGCGTAGAACGTGAGGTGACCCCCGACGTGCAGCACGAGCATGAGGTCGTCGCTGACCACGTCCAGCGGCGGGAACCACTCGCGCCGGTTCTCGAGCTCGCGCTCCTCGCCCGAGAAGAACAGCAGCCCGATGCCGCTCAGGGGGATGACGAACAGCGTCGCGTAGAGCACGCGCTCGACCCAGCTCTCCACCCGCCGTGCCACCGGTCCGAGACGCTCGGACCACGGGGGCAACGGCGTCGAGAGGCGCCACAGCAGCCTGACGGAGGCGAGCACCAGGATCAGGGCGCCGATGCCGGCGTGGAGGAACACCAGCTGGTCGTCGCCCGCCCGCACACGATCTCCTCCCGACCCGCCCGAGGAGTCCTCCTCGAACAGCGCCTCGGCGACGGCCTCCATCGTGTAGCCCAGGACCAGCTGGATGAGGAGCAGCCCGACCGTCAGCCAGTGCAGGAAGCGCGTGACGCCCCCGTACCCGTGGGGACCGTTGAGCATCGGCATCCCGCCATCGAACCACCGGCGGACGGCGAATGCCCGACGAAGCGGATCGTCAGAGCATCTGGCGTTGGGCCTCGGTCAGGACCCGGCGCGCGGTGTCGGTGATCGACTCGCTCCGGTCGCGGGCGTCGCGCACGAGCTCGTCGTACGCCTCGGCCATCGTCGAGCCCTGCATCTCGGCGATGACCCCCTTCGCCTGCTCGATCACGATGCGGTCGGCGAACGACCCGTCGACCCGGCGGCGGATCTCGTCGGCGCTCACGTCCGCCGCGTGCAGCAGGTGGTTGGCCGACAGGCTCGCGAAGGCGGCAGCCATCTCCTGGTCGGACCCGCTGAACTCCCGTGGCTCGTGCCGGAAGAGGTTGAGGCCACCGAGGGCCGTGTCGTGCCACGAGACGGGCGAGGCGATCACCGAGTGCAGGTCGGCGGCGAGCATCAGCGGGGCGACCTGCGGCCAGCGCCGGGTGATCTCGGCATCACCCGCGGCGACGACCGGTCGTCGCGTGCTGATCGCCTCGACACAAGGACCCTCCTCCAGGTGCAGCTGGTGCAGCTCGAGGTCGGCGGCGCGATGGCTCGTCGCGGCCAGCATCTCCAGGTGCCCACCCGTCGACACGAGGATGGCCGCCGTGTCGGCCTCGAGCGCCTCGCAGGCTCCGTCCATGACGGCGAGGAGGCCGGTGTGCACGTCCCGTTGGTGCGCGAGGGCCGCGGTGGCGGAGGCGAGGGCGTGGGCAGCGCGCGCTGCGTCCATGTCAGTCGCCCTCGATCGTGAAGTTGCGGAAGTTGATCTCGCGTCGGACCACCTGACGCGCCACCTCGAGCAGCGGCACGTTCTGCATGAAGGCCTGCCCCTTGAGCAGGGCCAGCGCGTCCTCCGGAAGGACCCCCACCTGCGCCACGATCATGCCGGTGGCCTGGTGCACCTCGGCCCGCACGGCCCAGGACTGTCGCCCGACCTCTTCGGCGCCGACCGCGGCGCTGTCCTGCAGGAGTGCGGCACCGACGGCGTGCCCCAGGAACTCGGCGGTGCGGGCGTCGTTGTCGAGCGGTGCGCCGGACCGGTGCGCCGTCAGCGTGCCGATCGTGGACGTCTCGCCGAGCAACGGTGCAGCGACGACGGTGCCGATGGGACCCAGCGCACGGGCCTGCTCGTGAAGGATCGACCAGGAGTCGCTGCTGCGCCGGTCGAGTCGCGCGACGACCACCCTGCCGCTGGCCTGGGCGTCGATGCTGGGGCCTTCGCCGGCGACGTCCTGCACGTCCTGCAGGCGCGTGGCGATGTCGTCGGTCGCCGCGATCAGGAGTCGCGGGTCCTTGCTGCTGCGCAGGGTGATGGCGGCGCCGTCGGCCACCAGCAGCCGTCGGGCTGCCTCGCAGAGCCGGACGGGCACGGGAACGTGGCGATCCAGCCCGCTCAGCACGTGCACGAAGCGACGCACGAGCTGCTCATCGGTGGCGGACACGGGTGCTCCTCGGTTCGAGCCGGCGAGACTGGCGAGCGTGACGTGCCCAGGCCCTAGGGTGACCGCATGAGGCCACTCGATCCCGTCACCGTAGCGCGTCTGGTGACCGACATCGTCGAGGCCGACACCGAGCAGAGCACGGTCGAGCAGGTCGTGGCGTCAGCGGTCGCGATGCTCGAGGTGGTCGGCGGCGGGGTGACCTTCCTCCAGGGCGGCGGGACCCCCCCGGTGTCGATCGGCGCGTCGGACCACCGGGTCGAACGGGCCGACCTGCTGCAGCACCAGCTCGGTGAGGGCCCGTGCCTGGAGGCGTCGATCGCCTCCCGCATCGTGTGGTCGGTCGACCTGCGCCACGACGAGCGCTGGCCGACGTGGGGACCGCTGGCCGCGGACCTCGGACTCGGGTCGATCCTCTCGGTCGAGATGCACAGCAAGGAGCGCCGCATCGGCGCCCTCAACCTGTATGGCGCTCACGCGCACGAGTTCGGGAACGACGACCGCGACCTCGCCCAGCTGCTCGGGAGGCAGGCGTCCGCGGCGGTGCTGCGGCTCCGCACCGAGCACAACCTCCAGGAGGCGCTGACCTCACGCACGCTGATCGGTCAGGCGCAGGGCATCCTCATGGAGCGGTTCGGCGTCGACGCGGACCGCGCCTTCCAGGTCCTCCAGCGCTACTCGCAGGACCGCAACGTGAAGCTGCGCGACGTCGCCGAGCGCCTCGTCGCCACGTACCCCGCGGGGGACGAGTCGTAGCAGCGCCGACGGGCGGGTCGTAGGATCGCACGAGGCCAGGTCGACCACGGAGGTGCAGCATGGACGTCGCGAGGATGCTCGCCGACATGGCGCTCGAGCTCGAGCAGGTCGGTAGTCCGACGACCGTCCTGGAGCGGGTCAGCCACTACGCCCTCCGGGTGGTGACCGCCGAGGACGCCGGCGTCCTGCGCCTTCACGGGCGCTCACGCATCGAGACCCCTGCTGCCACCTCGGAGCGCGTCGGCCAGGCACACCAGCTGCAGCTGCAGTTCCAGGAAGGTCCCTGCTACGACGCCATCACGGGGCGGGCCACGTACCTCACGAACGACGTGTGCCACGACCAGCGGTGGCCGCAGTGGGGGCCCGCAGTCGCCGAGATCGGTATCCGCAGCGCCGTGGGCGTGCAGCTGGCGACCCGGGGCCGCAGCTACGGCTCGCTCAACGTCTACGCGAACGAGGAGGACGCCTTCAGCGAGCGCGACGCCGAGATCATCGAGATGCTCGCGGCGCACGCCACCACCGCGTTCGCGGCCGCCCACCAGGCCGAGGGCCTGCAGACCGCGATGGACTCACGCTCGCTCATCGGTCAGGCCCAGGGCATCGTGATGCAGACCTTCGCGATCGACGCCCACACCGCCTTCGAGTTCCTCAAGCGCATCTCGCAGCACGAGAACCACCGTCTCGTCGCCCTGGCGGAGGCCATCGTGGTGCAGCGCGACGCCAACGCTCGACCGTCCTGAGCCTGCTCGCGTCGGGGGAGTCGTCCCCATCGCGCAGGCGGTGCCGGGCTCGTAGCGTCGTCCCCATGAAGAGCTTCCGCCGTGCGACGGCCGCCACCCTGATGACCCTCCTGACGATCGGTGGCGCCACCGCGCTGAGCGCCGCCCCCGCGGAGGCCGCCAAGTCCCGCGTCGAGACCATCACCTACCCCGGCTACCACTACGGCTCGGGCGCGCTGTCGGCGTGCCTGACGGGCCGGACCAACGTCGACCGCTGGCCGGGCACCACGATCCTGACCGGCTGCTACCCCCTCAAGAGTGCGGGCACCGGCACCCCGACGACGTACGCCTTCCAGTTCAGCCGCTGAGCCGGTTCAGGTGCTGAGCGGCCACAGCAGGATCGCGCGGCCCGTGTAGGACGCGAAGCGGTCGAGCGGCACGCGATCGTGTGTGGCACCCCAACGACCGGGGTCGGCGATGCGGACCGACCCGTCCCCTTCGGAGCCTCCGACCACGATCAGGTGTCCGCCGCGTGATCCGTCGTCGGGGAGCGCGGGCGAGACCGAGACGATCGTCGGCAACCCGGCGTCGGCGATCTGCACGACGTCGCCGATCTCGGGCAGGGCGACCGCGGCACCACCGAGACCGAACCGACTCGCGACCTCCACGAGGCGCGCGTGGACGATGCCTGCCGGCACGTAGGCGTCGAGCTCGCGAGCGACCGTGACCAGGTCCCACGTGCGCGGCACCGGGAGGCCGTGGAACGCCAGTACCGTCCGCAGGCACGCGAGTCCGCAGACCCGCTCGCCCCACTCCTCCAGCTCCGCCGCACCGATCCCGAGCGGCAGCTCTGCCTCCGGCTGGAGGTGGAAGTGCTGAGGGAAGCGGACGAGCCCCGAGGTCACGGACCGACCGTAGCCCCGTTCGAGCCGCTGGGCACGAGGCCCTGCAGCATGTCGGCGATCGTCACGACGCCCAGGTCGCCCGACTCACGGCGGACCATGCTGAGCTGGGTGCTGGTCTCACGCATCGTGGCCAGGGCCTCCAGCACCGTCATGCCGGAGTCGAGCACGTGGCAGTCGCGCAGCAGGCCGGTGACCGGGGTGCTGCCCGGCAGCGTCATGGTGTCGCGCACGTGCACGACGTCCATCGTCTCGTCGCCGGTGCGCACCAGGATGCGGAGGTGCCCGGACTCGTGGCTCGCGCGCTGCACCTGCGAGATCGTCGCGTCCGCGTCGACCGCGACCGGCACCGACGGGCGCACGACGTCGGCCAGCGTGAGCCGGCCCAGGTCGAGCGCGCCCGAGAGCTGCTCGGAGAACGACTCGTCCAGCACGCCGACCGAGGACGAGTGCTTGACCAGGGCGCGCAGGTCGTCCGGGTTCTGGCCGGCGCTGAGGGAGTCGACCGCGTCGACGCCGACCCGGCGCAGGATCCAGTTGGCCAGGTTGTTGAGCAGGTGCAGCAGCGGCCGGGTGACCCACATGAAGCCCCGCATCGGCAGTGCGAGCAGCGTCGCCGACCGTTCGGGGTGCGCGATCGCCCAGGACTTCGGCGCCATCTCGCCGACCACCAGGTGCAGGAACGTCACGATCACGAGCGCCAGGACGAATCCGACGACGTCAGCGCTCCAGTAGGGCAGGCCGAGGTCCTCGAACGCCGGGGTCAGCCAGTGATGCACGGCGGGCTTGGTGATGGCGCCGAGCGCCAGCACGCACAGCGTGATCCCGAGCTGTGAGCCGGCCAGCAGCACCGACAGCTCCGAGGCGCTGCGCAGGGCGGCGCGTCCCGCGCGGCTCTCGGCCGCGACCTCCTCGAGACGGTGGCGCTTGGCCGCGATGAGGGCGAACTCGATCGCGACGAAGAAGGCGCTCGCCGCGATGATCACGACGGTCGCCGCGAGCACGATCCACGGGTCATCCACGGGTGGCCTCCTCGAGGACGCTGAGCCTGACGGACGACGGCACGTACTGGTCGACCTCGATCACGTCGACCACCAGGTGGCGGACGATCGGCTCGTCCTCGTGGGCGAGGTCGCCCGGGTCGTCGGGCAGGCGGACGTGGAGGGTGTCTCCCACGTCGGGGAGCGCGCCGTTCTCGGCGATCACGAGGCCCGCGATCGTCTCGAAGTCGCCGCGGGGCAGGGTCAGGACGAGCTCGCGCTCGATCTCGTCGAGCGGTGCGTCGCCGCGCACGATCCAGCCGTCGCCGTCCTGCACGAGGAGCGGCTCCTCGGTCTCGTCGTGCTCGTCCTGCAGGTCGCCCACGATCTCCTCGACGAGGTCCTCGATCGTGATGATGCCGGCGAGTCCGCCGTACTCGTCGACGACGCAGGCCAGCTGGTCGCCGGCGGCCACGATCTGGGCCAGGGCCTCGGGCAGGAGCATGAGCTCGGGCACCACCACCGGTGGTCGCATCACGTCGGTGACGGGGCGGTCGTCGGCCTGGTCGACGTCCGGGAGGTCGTCGGGCACGAGCAGGTCGGTGAGGTGCACGACCCCGAGGATGCGGTCGTCCTCGTCGATCACGGGATAGCGCGAGTGCTCGGTGCTCATGAGGCGCCGCACCTCCTCGACCGTGGTGTCGCCCTCGACCGTGTCGACGCGGGAGCGGGGCACGAGGGCGTGGTCGACGTCCCGGCGCGGGAAGTCGAGCACGCGGTCGAGGAGGATCGACATCTCGTCGGTGAGGTCGCCGGCCGCGCGCGACTCGGCCACGATGTGCCGCAGGTCGCGCGGGGTCGCCGAGGACTCGACGTCGTGGACCGGCTCGATGCGCAGGGCCTTGAGCAGCAGGTTGGAGGACTGGTCGAAGAACCAGATGAGCCAGCCGGTGACGGCGAGGTAGGCCAGCGTCGACCGGGCGAGCCAGCGCGCGACGGGCTCCGGCCGGGCGATTGCGAGGTTCTTCGGCACGAGCTCGCCGAAGACCATCTGCACCAGGGTCGCGAACGCCAGCGCCAGCACGGTGCCGATGGCGACCCCCGTGCCGGTCGAGACGCCGGAGCCGGAGAGCAGGTCACCGAACGCGGCACCGATGAGCGGCTCGGCCACGTAGCCGACGAGCAGGCCGGTCACGGTGATGCCGAGCTGGGCGCCCGACAGCATGAACGAGGTGCGGCCGGTGACCTTGAGCGTGCGCTCGGCCGAGGCGTCGCCGGCCTCGGCGCGGGCGCGCAGTCGAGACCGGTCGACGGCCATGTAGGCGAACTCCTGGGCCACGAAGTAGCCGGTGGCGAGCGTGATCACGAAGACCACGAGCACGCCGAGGAGCAGGGACAAAGCGATGGTCATGACATCCGGCCCGTCAGGAGAGAGTCTCTCCTGGCTTGATACGGACCGGATCTCGGACTGTGACCGGGCACTGGCTCCCTCACTGGAGTCGTCGGTGAATGCGCTGAATCTAGCAGCGGCACCAAGGCCCCGCACGCCTGCTGTGTGCGGGACCTGTGGAGCGTCTGTGTCAGGAGGCGGCGTGGGTCCCGGCAGCGTGCTTCGCGCCGTCGTGGTCCCCGCCCGACTGCTCGGCCTCGAGGCGTCGTGCGAGCGACTCGCCCTCGACGTCGAGGTCGGGCATCGCCCGGTCGAGCCAGCGGGGGAGCCACCACATGTGCTTGCCGACGATCGACATCACGGCGGGCACGATCAGCATCCGCACGAGGAAGGCGTCGGCCAGCACGCCGACCGCGAGCGCGAAGCCGATCGTCTTGATGATGATGTCGGCGCTGCCGGCGAACCCGCCGAAGACGCCGACCATGATCAGCGCCGCGGCCGTCACGACGCGGGCGCTGTGCGCGAACCCGTGCACCACGGCGTCGCGGGCCTCGCGACCGTGGACGAACTCCTCACGCATGCGGGAGACGAGGAAGACCTCGTAGTCCATCGCGAGTCCGAACAGGATGCCGGTGAGCAGCAGCGGCAGGATGAACATGACCGGCGCCTCGGCGTCGAGGCCGACGAGACCCTGCAGCCAGCCCCACTGGAACACCGCGACCGTGGCGCCGAGCGAGACGCCCACCGAGGCGAGGAAGCCCAGCGTGGCCTTCAGCGGCACCAGGATCGAGCGGAACACCAGCACCAGCAGCACGAACGCGAGCCCGATGACCACCACGAGGTACTTCGGGAACGCCTCGGCCAGGCTCTCGGAGATGTCGACGCCGGCCGCCGTCTGACCGGTCACGTAGGGCACCGCGCCGGTGTCGGCCTCGAGGGAGGACAGGGCGTCGCGCACGTCGGCGACGAGGTCCTTCGTGGCCTGGCCCGACGGGCCGCTCTCGGGCACCACGGTGATGGACGCGAACTGGGTCTGCTCCAGCTGCGCCGCGAACGTCTGCACCGCCACGGGGTCGGACGGATCGGTCACGGGGGGCACGACCGCGGCGACGTCCTGGTCGACGGAGCCGACCTCCGCGAGGGCCTCGTCCACCGCGGCGGCCGGGTCGTCGGCGCCGGCCGTGTCGATGATGACGGTCAGCGGGCCGTTCGCTCCCGCACCGAACGAGTCGGCGATCAGGTCGTACGACTGCCGCGCCTCGTCGCTCGAGGGCTTCGAGCCGTCGTCGGGCAGCGCCAGCTCCATCTGCAGCACCGGGATCGATGCGACGACCGCGAACGCGAGCCCGGCGAGCAGGGCCGGGACGCGGAACCGGGTGACGAGGTCGACCCACCGACGACCGGTCGTGACGCCGCCCTTCGCCTCCGGGTCGCGGTTCTTCAGCCCGGGGATGCGGCCCGAGACGACCCGCTTGCCGGTCAGCGCGAGGATCGCGGGCAGCAGGGTCAGGGAGACGAGGACCGCGACGGCGACCGTGGCGGCGCCGGCCAGACCCATCTGCGTCAGGAACGAGATGCCGGTGATGGCGAGCCCCGAGAGCGCGATCACGACCGTCAGGCCGGCGAACACGACCGCCGACCCGGCGGTGCCCACCGCGATCGCGGCGGCCTGCTCGTGGTCGCGACCCTCCTGCACCTCGTGCTTGAAGCGAGACATGATGAAGAGCGCGTAGTCGATGCCGACGGCGAGGCCGAGCATCGAGGCGAGGGCCGGGGTGACGGACGACAGCTCGAGGAAGCCCGAGAGCGTCGTGACGCCCAGGATGCCGATGCCGACGCCCACGACCGCGGTGACCAGCGGCATGCCGGCCGCCACGAGCGAGCCGAACGTGATGGTGAGGACGACGAGGGCGATCGCGATGCCGATCGCCTCGGCGGTGTGCGAGAGCTCGGTCGCGCTGACGGCGTCGCCGCTGACGAGTGCCGTCAGGTCGGCGTCCTCGAGGTCGGCCACCGCGTCGTCGAGCGCGGACAGGTCGGCCTCGGCGAGCTCGGAGGCCTGGCGGTCGTAGGAGACGGTGATGTAGCCCGTCGTGCCGTCCTCGGAGAGGGTGCCCGCCGCGAAGGGATCGGTGGCCGACACGACGTGGTCGGTCGAGAGCGTCTCGACCGCCGCGGTGACGTCGGCCTGGTAGTCGGCCAGGGTCTCGCCATCGGGGGCCTGCACGACCACGCGGGCGACCGCGCCGTTGGTCGTGACCCCGGTGCGGTCCTGGACGAGGTCGGCGGCCTGGCTCGACTCGATGTCGGGCAGCTCGAAGGAGTCGCTCGTCTCGCCCGAGAGGGTCAGCGCGGCGACGCCGCCGCCCAGCAGGAGGGCGACCCAGACCCCGATGACCGCGAAGCGACGCCGGAAGCTCCAGCGCCCGAGCTTGTACAGGTACCAGGCCACGACGACTCCCGCTCTCCCCCGATCCACCGACTGCGGACCACCAATATGGAAGTAAATCCCATCTTGGGAGGAACTTCAAGTGTGATATAAACTGCACCTATGGGACTGCGGGAGCAGAACGCTGCGCGAACACGCCGGCACATCGCCGCTGCGGCGATGCGGGAGTTCGGTGACCGCGGGTACGACGCTACGACGATGGAGGACGTCGCGCGCGGCGCCGACATCGGTCTCTCGACGCTGTATCGGTACTTCCCGACCAAGGAGCAGCTCGCGACGGCCTACCTCGGCGATCCCGGCCTGATGGGCGAAGAGCTCCGCGCCCGCCCCGTCGACGAGCCGACGGAGGTCGCCCTCGGGCAGGTGCTGCTGGGCTTCATCGACCAGGTGACGTCGACCCCGGAGGAGGGTCGCATCTTCGGCGGCGTGATGGAGGAGAGCAGCCGGGTGCGCGCGCGGCTCCTGGAGTGGCTCGGTGACGCGCACGTCGCGCTGAGCGACGCGCTCACCGACCGCGAGGGTCTCCCCGCGGGTGACGTCGGTGCCGCGGCGGAGGCGTGGGTCGCGATCCTCGTGCTCCAGCAGGCGACGCTGGGCTCCGACGTCGACGACCCGACCCGGGCCCGCGACGAGGTCGTCGCCGTGATGCGCGACCTGTCGACCCGCACCTTGCGCACCCCCCGCGCGGAGTAGGACCCGCCCGGCGGCACCCCCTACGGGGCGGGGACGAAGCCGCGTGTGCCGAGCAGGGGCACCGTGCGCGAGCCGTCGACGTCGGCCGCGCGGTGCAGCTCGTCGTGCTCGCCCGCCGCGATGCAGAGCTGACCGCCGGCGCAGGCGACGAGGTGCGACTCCTCGCGTCCGGCGATGAGGCGGTACGAGTCGGCGGCCCAGGCCGCCTCCGGCGAGAGCCCGCGCCAGTCGTGGTCCTCGAGCGCCGCGAGGATCGCTCCCGCACCCCAGAGGTCCTCGACGGCGGGTCGCAGCGAGCCGTCGGGCCAGGTGGCTCCGGCGGCGATGACCGCGACGGTCTGCTCCTCCTCGTCGTGCTCGCGGGCGAGCCAGTCGGCCACCGCGCGGGCGTTGTGCAGGGACCCGGCCACGACCGTGGTCACGCGTTCGGCGAGGTCGGCGGCGAGGCGACCGGTCGGGTCCGTCGGATCGACGGCCCAGACCGGAGAGCCAGCATCGAGGGCGTGGGTCACGGCCGTCGTGGCGTGCAGGACGTCGACCACCACCACGACGTCGACGCCGTCGGCCACGGCCGCGGCACCGGAGGCGCCCCACTCGAAGCGCACGGTGTGCGCGAGCTGGGCGAGCGCGGGTTCCATGCCTCCAGTCTGCCGCGCGCCCGGTCAGACCACGCACGCCGATCAGATACATTCCTGTACTGAAACGCGTGACCCGGGCCACAGCGACCGCTAGGCTCCACGCACGATCGGAGGTCACCCATGCGCGCCGTCGTCTGCCACCAGACCGAGCTCACCGTCGAGGACGTCCCGGACCTGGAGCCGGGGCCGGGACAGGTGCTGCTCAAGGTCCTGCGGGCCGGGATCTGCGGGTCCGACCTGCACGCCCGCCACCATTCCCAGGTCACGCACGACACCGTCGCCGAGGTCGGGTACGACGACTTCATGACCCCCGACGACCACGTCGTGATGGGGCACGAGTTCGTCGGTGAGGTCGTGGCCTACGGACCGAAGACGCACGGTCGCTGGCCCGTGGGCACCCGGGTCGTCTCGCTCCCGCTGGTCCGCACCGAGCACGGCCTGCAGATGACAGGTCTGACCCCGAGGGCTCCGGGTGGCTACGCCGAGCACGTGCTGGTCTCCGAGGCCGTGACGATGGAGGTCCCGTCGAAGGTGCCGGTCGACCACGCTGCGATGACCGAGCCGCTGGCCGTGGCCTGGCACGCGGTGCGCAAGGGTCGGGTGGGCCGCAAGGACACCGCCGTCGTCATCGGCTGCGGGCCCATCGGGCTCGCCGTGATCCTCATGCTCAAGGCGTCCGGGGTGAAGAACGTCGTCGCGAGCGACTTCTCGGCCGGTCGGCGCGAGCTCGCCCGGCAGTGTGGTGCCGACGTCGTGGTCGACCCGGCTGTCGAGTCGCCGTGGACCCGTTTCGAGACCAGCAAGCGCTACGTCACCGACGCCCCGAGCTTCATGGAGCTCGGCATGTCGACGATGGAGAAGCTCCGCCGGCTGCCGAAAGTGCCGTGGTGGCGGGCCTTCCAGATCGCCGAGAAGGTCGGCGCCCTGCCGACCGGGCCCGTCGTGTTCGAGTGCGTCGGCGTGCCCGGCATCCTCGAGCAGATCAGCACGGCCGCTCCGCTGCAGAGCCGCATCGTCGTGGTCGGCGTCTGCATGGAGCCCGACACGTTCCGGCCGGTCATGGCGATCAACAAGGAGCACGAGCTGAGGTTCGCGTTCTGCTACGACCCGGCCGAGTTCCGCCAGGTGCTGGTGTGGCTCGCCGACGGCACCGTCGACCCGTCGCCGCTGCACACCGGCACGGTCGGTCTCGACGGCGTGGCCACGGCCTTCGACCAGCTCGGCGACCCGGAGGCGCACGCCAAGATCCTGGTCGACCCCGAGAGCGCCGCCACCAGCGCCTAGCGGACTACTCCGACTCGTAGGGGTAGCCGCGGTCGACGAACGCGCGGCGCACGGCCTCGCGCTTGGCCTCCACGGTCTCCTCGAACAGGCGGCGGCCCTGGGTGCCGTCGATCACGACCTTCTTGCGGTCGCGGTGGATGCCCACGACCTGGTCGCGGGTCAGCGTCCGACGGTCCTGGCCGTGCACGACGACCACCCGGTCGTCGTGCACCTCGAGGCTGTACTGGGACTCCAGCTCGACGGCTGCGAGCACGAGTCCGAGCACGAGGCCCACCACTCCCCGCACGACCCACTGCCACGGCTCGTCGAAGTCGCCGACCCAGCGCAGTGGCTCGCTGAAGGGGATGAACGGCACGTCGGCCAGCCAGGCGGCCAGGAGCGGCGCCAGCAGGAGGACCAGCGCGCCACCACCGCCGAGGAGGACGTACGTCCAGACCGTGTCCTCACGGCTCGACCCGAGGAGGTCGTGGTCGGAGGGCGCCGCCGCCATGCTCAGCTGGCGGAGGGCTCGTCGACGACAGCGGACTCGTTCTCGTCGGCGCCCGTGGGCTCGTCGCGCGGCGGGGCCGGCGTCTCGGACGAAGTGCTCGAGGAGGCGGCAGCGCGCAACGCCGGGGGACCGATCACGGCCTGCTTGACCAGGTCGTACGCGTGCGCGACACCCGACAGCGCCCGGTCGGAGGCCTCCACCCAGGAGTGCCCTTCACCCAGGTTGCGGTGAAGGAGCGTCAGGTAGAGCGACGGGCGGGGCATGGGTCAACTCTACGTTCACCTTCGCCGCTTGCCGAACAGGATGCGCACGACTTCCCGACCGATCGTCCTGCCGGCCTCTCCGGCGGCCCGGTCGAGCGGTGACTGCCGGCGTGTCGTGCGGCGCGGTGCGCGCGAGCGCCTGCGGCTGCGCGGGGTGCGGCTCGGCGCGGGTTCCGGCTCGGGCGACCGCTCGCGGAGCTGGTCCTCCAGGCGTCCGGCCTCCTCGGCCAGACGGTCGTCGCGGACCGGAGGCGCGGCCTCGGGCGACGGCGCGGGTGCGGCCGGTGGGGCGGTCGGCGCCGCGGCGGCCGCGTACTTCGCGGTCAGCGGCGAGCTCGCGACGAGCGACTGCAGCACCTCGGGAGGCGCGGGCGCCATCGAGGCCTTCGGGGCGCGGAGGCGGGTCCAGGCGACGGGCGTCGGCGCGCCCTTCTCGCTCAGCACGGTCACGACGGCCTCGCCGGTCGCGAGCTGGGTGAGCACGGCCGCCAGGTCGTAGGAGGAATGTGGATATGTCGACACGGCGGACCTGAGCGCCTTCGCATCGGCCGGTGTGTGGGCCCGCAGCTGGTGCTGCACGCGCGACCCGAGCTGGGCGAGGACGGCATCCGGCAGGTCGGTGGGGCTCTGCGTCACGAACACGATGCCCACCCCCTTGGACCGGATCAGGCGCACGGTCTGCGTCACGACCTCGAGGAAGTCCTTCGACGCGTCGGCGAACAGCAGGTGCGCCTCGTCGAGGAAGAACACGAGCTTCGGACGGGGCAGGTCGCCGACCTCCGGCAGCTCGGCGAACAGGCGCCGCAGCAGGTACATCAAGAACGTCGAGAACAGCACGGGGCGGTCCTGCACCCCCGGCAGCTCCAGCAGCGACACCTGTCCGCGGCCGTCGGCGGCCGTGGCCAGGAGGTCCGTGACCTGGAACGAGGGCTCGCCGAAGAACACGTCGGCCCCCGCGTCCGCGAACACGACGAGCTCGCGCAGGATCACGCCGGCCGTGGCCTTCGAGAGCCCGCCCAGATCTTCCAGGTCGACCTTGCCCTCGGCGCTGGTCAGGCGGTGCACGACCTGACGCAGGTCCTCGAGCGTCACGAGGGGGCGCCCGGTCCGCTCGGCGTGGTGGAACACCAGCGCCAGCGACGACTCCTGCGTCTCGTTGAGCCCGAGCACCTTCGCCAGCATGACGGGCCCGAAGTCGGCCACCGAGGCCCTGATCGGCACACCGGTGCCGACGCCGCCGAGCACGAACGGCGTGACGGAGCAGGCCGCGGGTCGCCAGTCCTGGCCGATGTCCTGCGTGCGCTCGGTGAGCCGCTCGTCGGCCACGCCGGCGACGGCCATGCCGGACAGGTCGCCCTTCAGGTCGGGGGCGAACACGGGGACGCTCAGCGCGCTCAGCTGCTCGGCGAGGAGCTGCAGGGTGCGGGTCTTGCCGGTGCCGGTCGCCCCGGCGACGAGGCCGTGCCGGTTGAACATCGCCACCGGGATGCGCACCGGGACGTCGGGCACCGCCTCCCCGTCGACCAGCACACCGAGCTCGACGGTCTCACCGCTGAAGGCGTATCCCTCGCGGACCGTCGCGCGGACGTCGTCGGCGGCCCCGGGGGCCTCGCCACTCCCACTCGCCATGCGCGCAGCCTAACCGTGTGACGGCCGGCGTCTCCTAGACTGGCGTGATGATCTTCCGGGAGGTGTCCGAGGGGCGGCCGTACCCCGAGCACGGGCTCAGTGCCTCCGGTTGGGCGGAGATCTCGCCCAGTCAGGTCCGTCTCGACGACCTCACGACCACCAAGAGCCAGCTCGACCTCGCCCTGCTGCTCGACGAGGACTCCACGTACTACGGTGACCTTTTCGCCCACGTCGTGAGCTGGCAGGGTCGCCTCTACCTCGAGGACGGCCTCCACCGCGCGGTCCGCACCGCCCTCCAGCAGCGCCACATGCTGCACGCCAGGGTCTACACGATGGGAGCCCGCCGATGACGCGGACCTGGAACCTGCTGACGTCGCTCGTCGCGATCGCGGTGTTCGCCGGTGGCGCCCTGATCGGCTGGAACCTGCTGACGGCCAAGGCCGACACCGGTGGCGGCCCGACCTGCACCGAGCGCAGCGTCGCGACCGGCGAGCCGCTGACCCCCAACCTCGTGCAGGTCAACGTGCTCAACGCCTCCGGTCGCAGCGGCCTGGCGAACCGGGTCAGCATCAACCTGCAGCGCTACGGCTTCCTGGCGGGCACGATCGACAACACGACGAGCCAGATCCCCGTCGACCACGTCGCGATCTTCACCGACGACCCGGAGGACCCGATGGTCCAGCTCGTCGCGCAGCAGTTCCAGGTGCCGCCGCAGATCGTCGCACCCGACGTGAAGATCGGCGACGGCGTCACGGTCGTCGTGGGCCCGAACTACACCGACCTCAACCCGGCTCCGCCGACCGAGATCGCCGCGACGCGAGACGTCAACGTGTGCGTGCCGCTCGTCGAGCTCTGAGCACGCGCCGACGACGGTCAGTCGCCCCAGCCGGCGAGCCGGCCGTGACGCGCCACCTGGCTCAGGCGACGGTCGACCTCGTCGCGCACGTGACGTGAGCTGACGATCAGCATCTCGTCGCCGGCCATGATGCGGGTCGTCGTGGTGGGCACGATCGTGCGCTCACCGCGCACGAGGAGCGAGACCATCGCCCCTTCGGGCAGCCGGAGCTCGCCCACCTCGATGCCGGACAGTCGTGAGCTCTCGGCGACCCGCACCTGCAGCAGGTCGGCCTCGACCCGCTCGAGCGGGGCGGACTCGACCTCGAGCTGACGCACGTCGCCGAGCACCCCGCTCCACGCGGCGAGCGCCCCCAGAGGCGCCGCCTGCGCCAGCGTGTAGACGACGACGGCGACGAAGACGATGTTGAACAGGTCGCGCGAGCCGGCCACGCCGTTGGCGAGCGGGATCGTGGCCAGGATGATCGGCACGGCTCCTCGGAGCCCGGCCCAGCCGAGGAACAGCTGTTCCCGCCAGTCGATCCCGAACCACACGGCGCACGCCGCGATCGACAGGGGTCGCGCCACGAAGGTCAGGATGGCGCCGACCGCGAGACCCATCCAGACGTGCCAGGCGGAGAACTCGTCCGGGTTGGCGAGCAGCCCCAGCATGACGAACAGGGCGATCTGGGCCAGCCAGCCGACCCCCTCGACGAACGAGCGGGTCGCGGTGCGGTGGGGGAGCACCGTGTTGCCGAGCACCAGGGCGGCGATGTAGATCGCGGCGAAGCCGGAGGCGTGGATAGCGGCCGCCGAGGCGTACGCCAGGATCGTGAATGCCAGGACCACGAGCGGGTACAGGCCGGAGGCGGGCAGCGCGACGCGACGCAGCAGGGCGCCGCCCAGGGCGCCGACGGCGAGGCCGATGCCGATGCCCACGACGATCTCGTAGAGGATCAGGGCCACGAAGGCCCACACCCCGTTCTCGGCGAGCTCGCCCGTGCTGATCGCGATCACGAGCACGACGATCGGCGCGTCGTTGAGGCCCGACTCGGCTTCGAGCGTGCCGCTGACCCGGTGCTTGAGGTTGACCGTGCGCAGCACCGAGAAGACGGCCGCGGCGTCGGTGGGCGTCAGCACCGCCGCCAGCAGGACCGAGAGCGTCCAGTCCATGCCGAGGAACGTGTGCACGCACACCGCGACGACCAGCACGCTCACGACCGACCCCAGCGTCGCGAGCAGGAGGCCGAAGCCGATCGAGGGGCGCACGTGAGCCCAGTTCGTCGTGATGCCGCCCTCGGCGAGGATCAGCATGAGCGCCGCGAAGCCGAGCGAGAGCGCGAGGTCGGCGTCGTCGAACTCGATGCCCAGCCCGTTGGTGCCGAGCAGCAGGCCGAGGCCCAGGTACATCAGCAGCGACGGCAGACCCGCCGTGACGGAGAGGCGAACGGCGAGGACGGCGACGATCAGCACCGCGGACCCGATCAGCAGGAACTGGTCGAGGTCGTGGACGTCCACCGCGGCCTCCCGGGTCTGGTGCGTGGGCTGAAGTCTATCGGCCCGGCCACCGTGCGGGGGTCACGGCAGCCGGACCGACAGCCCGGGCGGAGGTCGGCCCCAGATCAGGACCAGACCTTCACGTAGTCGACCTCCATGGTCGCCGGGAACGTCGACGCGGGGGTCGGGGCGTTCTCCCCGAGACCGATGCCCTGCGTCAGGTTGATGGCGAACGGCTGGTCGAAGGGATGTGACAGCAGCCCCTCCAGCAGACCCAGCTGGTAGTTCAGGCACAGGGCGCCGTCGTACCAGATCTTGAGGCTCGTCTGCGTCCACTCGGCCGTGTAGGTGTGGAACTGGGTCGGGTCCTGGATCAGGCACTGGTAGTTGCTGCGCTCGGACTCCGGCTGCGTCGTGTCGAAGTGGATCATCGGGATCAGCCGGTCGGGGTGCACCGAGAAGAACTCGGCGATGTCGATCTCGCCCGACAGGGGCCATGCGCCGTACTTCGGCTCCTCCGGGTACAGCCAGAAGGCCGAGTGCGCGCCGCCGGTCGTCGTCGCGGGCATCTTCGCGCGGATCTCGAAGCGCCCGTACGTCTGGCTGAACAGGCCCTGGGTCGAGACCATGCCGGCGATGTGCGCCGACGTGAACGGGCCGTCGGGGGCGTCGCACGTGAACGGCGTGGCGGCCTTGGCCGTGAGCTTCAGGGTGCCGCTGCTGACCGCGACGGTCTCCGGGCTGTCGACGTAGCAGTCGTGGTTCACGGTGTAGCTGTTCTCCTCGGTGCGGATCGGCAGCCACTTGGCGCGGTCGAGCTCGGTGCCGCCGAAGTCGTCGGAGAAGGTGCAGGCCCACGGACTGCCGTCGGACTTGGTGATCGACGGGCCGCACGACGCGGCCAGCGCGACCGAGGCGTCGTACTTCGCCTGGGCGTCGGCCTGGGCCTGCGCCTTCGCGAGGGGACGGGCCTGGGCGTCGGCCTTGGCCTTGGCGGAGTCGACGGCGGCGGCGTAGGAGCCCCAGATCGCGGCGTAGTACGCGTCCCAGAACGTGGGTCGGTTGACCGTGACGGTCTCGGTGGCGGTGGCCGTGGCGGTCGCGGAGGCCGTGGCGGTGAACCCGTTGACCTCGGCCGTCTCGTAGACGGTCAGGGTCTCCTCCTGCGTCCAGGTGTAGGTCTGCTCGACGCCGGCGGCGAGCAGCGCCTCGGCGTCGGCCTTGGCCTTCGCCCGGGCGATCGGTCGCGCCTGGGCGTCGGCCTTGGCGCGCGCCTGCTCGCCGGCCGCGGCGTAGGCGTTCCAGAACGCGCCGACGTAGGCCTCCCAGTACGTGTGGGCATGGCTCGACCCCGTGGCCGTGGCCGAGGCCGTCGCGGTCGCCGACCCGTGTCCGACGTGGCCCTGGAGCTCGTAGGTCTCCTCGACGGTGACGGTCTCCTCCTGGGTCCAGGTGTAGGTCTCCGTGACGCCGGCGTCGTACATCGCCTGCGCCTGCGCCTGGGCCTGGGCCTTCGCGACGGGGCGCGCCTGCGCGTCGGCCGTGGCGCGCGCCTGCTCCGCGGCGGCGGCGTAGGCCGACCAGAACGCCGAGAAGTAGGCGTCCCAGAACGTCGGGCCGGTCGCCGTCTTGGTGGCGGTCGCCGAGGCGGTGGCCGTCGCCGACGCGGTGGCGACGTGGCCCCCGACCTCGGCGGTCTCGGTGACCGTGACGGTCTCCTCCTGGGTCCAGGTCTGCGTCGACGACTCCACGGCCGGCGCTGCCGGGGCGGCAGGTGCAGCCTTCGGACCCGCCGCATGGGCCGCGGTGACGGCGACGCTCGTGACCAGCAACGTGGCGGTGGCGACGGCGACGACGCGAGACGCCGTCGCCGAGCCACGCCACCGAGTGATGGCGTTCATGTGGTTCTCCCTAGGTCCACGAGAGAGCGGTCTCGCGACCGGATGCCACAGACAGGTGCCGTTTCCGCCCTCCCAAGCGGATCAGGAACCACTCTCCCTACGGGGAGATTACTGCTGATCGGGGGGTGCCGCATGGTCCGGTCGAACTATTTTGGGACTTTGGGCCTGTCCGGAGTGCTCCATCCGGGCTGGAGCTCGGCCCTGTCGAAGGTCGATCCGCCGAGGGGAGCAGGACCTGACCTCGCCGGCGCCGCGGGCGTCCCAGATGTCGGGACGCGGGGTCCGCAGGGAGTTCCTCGCCGCAGACTGGGCACCGTCACCCACCTCTCAGGAGCTCGCGATGTCCGGCTACGACTACATCAGCGCCGTCACCGGCTGCACGACGGACGTCCGCGGACGGTTCACGCTGAGCGGCGCGAGCTTCCAGATGCTGGCCGACGGCTCGGTCGCGACGGGTGGTCCCGGCCGTGCGCCTGGTCCGCTCGACCTGCTGGTCTCGGCGCTCGTGACGAACATGCTCAACGTGTTGCGGGGTGGCGGTGACCTGGACCTCGACGAGGTCGAGACGCGCGCCGTGCAGGTCCGGGCGCGGGCGACCCGGTACATGCCGGACCGCCTCAAGGCCGGTCACCTCCTCGTCGAGGTCGTGATCGACGAGCTGGACGCCCTCGACACCGAGGTGCTGCTGGAGCAGTACCGGGCGGGCTGCCGGGTGCTGCCGGCGATCGAGACGGTGCTCGACGTGACCATCCGTCCGGTGGCCGCTGCCGACGTCGCCGCCTGATCGTCCACGCTACGACCGAACCGTTCGGTCAGCCTTCGTTCCGTATAGAATGCAATAAAACTTCTAGCGTGCTGGGCCTTCGACCGTAGAGAGGCCGGCGCGTTCACGGGACAAGGACGCGCCGCCGATGTACACCTCGATCCACTTCAGCCCGCAGAGCCGTGACGCGCGCGACGACGCCGAGATCATCCACACGATCGTCGACCAGGCCATCCGCGCCGAGGCCGCCGGCTGCGCCTCGATCGGCCTGACCGAGCACCACCTCGCGGGGTTCAACACCTACGTCGATCCGTTCATGCTGGGCGCCCACCTGGCGGCCAGGCTGGAGCAGGCGTACGTATCGGTCACCGTCGCGCAGGTGGCGCTCGAGCACCCGCTCAGGCTCGTCGAGAAGATCAACCTCCTCGACGTCCTGACGCGCGGTCGCAGCATGGTGGCACTGGCCCCCGGGTCGGCGTCGAGGACCGAGCTGCAGGCGTTCGGTGCCGAGGACCTCGACCGCAACCGGGTGACCGCCGAGCGCATCGACGCGATGCTGCGCGCCTGGGAGTGGGACGGGGAGCAGCCGGGGGTCGACGTGGGCACCAGCGTCGACCGCGGTCTCGTCGAGGCGCGCATCAACCCGGCGTCCTACCGCTACCCGCGACCCCTGATCGGCCGCGCGACCCGCACGCCCGAGACCATCGCGCGCCTCGGCCGCGAGGGCACCCCGGCGATCTTCGGCCAGTGGCTGACGAAGGACGGCGACGCGCGCGACCAGCTCGGCATCTACACCGACGCCCTGCTCGGCGCGGGCCACGACCAGGAGACGGTCGACGAGTGCCTGCGGTGGCTCGGCTTCGGTCTCACGATCGTCGTGGCGCCCACGCAGGCGCAGGCGGAGAAGAACTGGCGCGAGTACGTGGAGGTCGGCGGCGAGGGTCCGCAGCCCGGCCGGCTCGGCGGAGCGGCCGCGTGGGAGAAGGAGTGGACGCACCGTGAGGTGGCCCGTGCCTCGGGCTCGCTGGTCGGCGACCCGGCCCGCATCGTCGAGGAGATCCTCCGCATGAAGGAGGCCGGCTCGCACGCGCTCCGCCTCATCCCAGCCGTGGTGGCCGGCCGCGCCGAGGACCGCGAGGAGACCTTCTCGCTGATCTTCGACGAGATCCTGCCCCACATCGGGACCCAGCAGCTCCCCGACCCCGCCCAGGTCCGCAGCCGCGTGGCGGCCGCGGTCTGACTTTCAAGATGTGTGCACTTATCGGCGTCGCGGGGGCCGTTTGAGGCCGGTTGGCGCACACATCTTTCGAACTGAGCCCGGTAACCGCACACATCTGGACGAGGACGGTCGGCTCAGGTCCGACAAACCCGCTCGCGAGCCCCAACAAACTCACTCGCGAGGGGTAACAAAGCCTCTCGCGAGGGGTCATCAGACGGCGAGGAGGGCCTTCGTGTAGGTGTCCTCGGCGCGGAGGATGACCTGGTCGGTCGTGCCCTGCTCGACGATGCGGCCGCGGCGCATGACCGCGACGGTCTGGGCGACGTCGGCGACGACCGCGAGGTCGTGCGTGACGAGGAAGTAGGTCAGGCCGAGCTCACGCTGGATCTCGCCGAGCAGGTCCAGCACCTGCGCCTGCACCGTCGCGTCGAGGGCCGAGACCGGCTCGTCGAGCACGACGACCTCGGGCTGGATCGCCAGCGCCCGCGCGATCGCGACGCGCTGCCGCTGGCCGCCCGACAGCTCGCGCGGCCGACGTTCGGCGTACGCCGCCGGCAGCTGCACGAGCTCGAGCAGCTCCGCGACCCGCGCCGCACGCTCGGTCGGCGTGCCGACCTTGAACGCGTCGAGCGGCTCGCCGATGATGCCGCGCAGGCTGAGCCGCGGGTTCAGCGACTCGAACGGGCTCTGGTAGACGACCTGCACGCGCCGACGCAGGTCGCGCAGCTGCTTGCGCTTCAGGGACCCGACGTCCTGGCCCAGCACCTGCACGGTGCCGGCGTCCGCCGACTCGAGCCCGAGGATGACCCGGCTGGTCGTGGTCTTGCCCGACCCCGACTCACCGACGAGGGCGAACGTCGACCCCCGGGGCACCTCGAGCGAGACGCCCTCCATCGCGACGGTCCCGCCCCGGCCGCTGCCGAAGCGCTTGTGCACGCCGTCGAGCCGGATCGCGACGTCGGTCGACAGGGCCGGCGCCGTGCCGCGGTCGTGCCGGGCGTACGCCTCGGCGATGCTGAGCACCCGCCCCTCGGCGACGCGGGCCGAGCTGGCGAGCAGCGCCCGCGTGTACTCGTGCTGCGGGTCGGCGAAGACCTCGGCGACCGGCCCCGCCTCGGCCACGACGCCGCGCTGCAGCACGATCACGTGGTCGGCGTTGCGGCTGGCAAGGGCGAGGTCGTGGGTGATGAGCACGACGGTGCTGTCGTGCTTGGTGCGCGCCTCGTGGATGCTGCGCAGCACGTCCTGCCCGACGAGCACGTCGAGCGCGCTGGTCGGCTCGTCCGCGATCACGAGCGCGGGTCGCTGGCTGAACGCGATGGCCACCAGGATCCGCTGACGCATGCCACCGGAGAGCTCGTGCGGGTACCGCGTCAGCAGGGTCTCGGGATCGGTGAACCCGACGTCACGCAGGTCGGTCAGGATCCGCTCCTGCACGGCGGCGGGCGAGAGGGGGGAGTGGGCCAGCTTGAACGACTCGCGCAGCTGCGCCCCGATCGTGCGGGTGGGGTTGAGCGAGGCGATCGGGTCCTGCGGCACGAAGCCGACGTGGCGACCCCGGAGCGGCCGGAAGGCCTTGTCGCTGCGCTCGAGGACGTTCTCGCCCTCGAAGTCGATCGCGCCCGCCGGGATGCCGCCGTTGTGGGGGAGCAGGCGCACGATCGCGTGCGCCAGCGTGCTCTTGCCCGAGCCGGACTCGCCGATGATGGCGGTCACCTTGCCGCGCGGCACCTCGATCGACACGGCGTCGAGCGCGGTGTCGACCTGGTCGTCGCGGCGATAGGTGACGGTGAGGTCGGTGACCCGCAGGATGGCATCGGTCATCAGTGGTCCTCCTGCAGCAGGTAGGCGATGCGGTTGAGCAGCACCACGACCGCCGTGAGCGCGAGGCCGGGGATGATCGCCACCCACCACGCGTGGGCCAGGTACTTCTGGCCGCCGGCGATCAGCACGCCCCACTCGGGTGACGGCGGCGCCTCGCCGAAGCCGAGGTAGCTCAGCGAGCCGATCGCGAGCAGCGCGAGGCCGAACTGGAGGGCCGTGTAGGACAGCACCGGGTGGAAGACGTTCGGGACGATGTGCCGCGTGATCGTGCGGATCGGTCCGGCACCGCAGGTGCGGGCGGCCTCGACGAACGTGAACGTGCTCGACTGGATGACGACGCCGCGCACGAGACGGGCGAAGCCGGTCGCCTCACCCAGCCCGATCGCGATGGCGGCCACGAAGGCGCCACGGCCGTAGGTCGTGATCACGGCGAGCGCCAGCAGCACCGCCGGCACGGCCATGACGGCCTCGGTGCCCACGCCGAGGACCCGGTCGAGCCAGCTGCCCGGCCGCAGGCCCGAGAGGATGCCCACGACGCTGCCGAGCACGAGCGCCACGACGACCGCGAGCGTCGCGGAGAACAGCGAGATCTGCAGACCGTGCACGACCCGCGAGTACAGGTCGCGGCCGATCTCGTCGGTGCCGAAGAAGTGCGTGCCGTTCGGCGAGGTGAACGGGATGCCGTCGAGCTCGAACGGGTCGTGCGTCGCCACGAGGGTGGGGAAGACCGCGATGACCACGAGCGCCGCGAGCAGCAGCAGGTGGACGTGGATCTCCTTGAGTCGGCGACGACGGCGCCGCGGCGGCTCGGCGGCCCGGGCGACCGCTGCGGCGACGGGGCCGGAGCCGGTCTTCGCGGCACCCACCCCGACGGGCGTGTCGGGCAGCAGGGTGTCGGTCATGACGTGACCTCCTGGGTCGTGCTCGCGCGTCGGCGGAGCCGCGGGTCGAGCAGGGAGTAGCCGATGTCGACGAGCATGTTGACGACGACGTAGACGATCGCGAGCACCACGACGAGGCCGAGCACGACGGTCAGGTCCACGGCCTTGACGGAGTCGACCATGAGTCGACCGATGCCGGTGCGCGAGAACACGACCTCGATCACGACGGTGCCGCCGAGCAGCTGCCCGACCCGCAGGCCGAAGACCGCGAGGAACGGGAACGCCGCGTTGCGCAGGCAGTGGTGCCAGAGCGTGTAGAAGCGGCTGGCGCCCTTCGCCGGAGCCGTCACGGACGCGTAGGTCGTGCCGAGCTCGGTGCGCAGGCTGCTGATCAGCACCTGCGCGAACTGCGCGGCCCCGAGGAGCGCCAGCACCGCGACGGGCAGCACCAGCGCCGACGCGCTCTGGCTGCCGCCGGAGGGGAACCAGCCGAGCGTGATCGAGAACAGGTAGATGAACAGGATGCCGATCCAGAAGACCGGGAGGCTCACGTAGGCCGACGGCACGAGCGCGGCGAACGAGCGCACGAGGCGCGAGCGGGGGTTGACCGCGAGCAGGGCCAGCAGGAAGCCGAGCGGCACCGACAGCAGGAGCGAGAGCCCGGCCAGGGCGAGCGTGTTCGGCAGCGCCTCCGCCAGCAGGTCGGTCACGGCGCGGTCGTTGACGAGCGAGCTGCCCAGGTCGCCGCGGAACAGGCCGGCGATGCCGTTCCAGTACTGCGTCCAGAGGCTGTCGGACAGACCGACCTCGTCACGCAGGACGTCGAGGTCGAGGTCGGAGATGTCGGCCACGCCGACCGTGTCGGTGGTGCCGATGCGGGCCAGGACGGCGTCGCCGGGCAGCACGAAGAGCAGGAAGAACGAGGCCGAGTAGGCGGCGTAGATGACGAGCGCGGCGTGCACGAGGCGTCCGGCGACGACCCGCGAGACGTCGCGCACGACGGTCGAGCGTGGGGTCGCGGGGGTCTCGAGCGGCGTGGGCTCGGTCGTGTCGGTCGTCGTGGTCATCGTGCTGGTCTCCTGGGGTGGGAGTCGTGCGGGGCGGCGCACGGCCCGAGCCGTGCGCCGCCTCCGGTGAAGGTCAGGCCTTGTCGAGCCAGACGTCACCGAGCCACGGGATGTGGCTCGCCTCGAACGTCGGGAGCTTCGTCGTGTTGCGGTACGCCAGCGGCTGGATGAAGTCGTACAGCGGCAGGTAGTACGCCTCGGTCAGGATCAGCTCCGAGGCCTCGGCGGCGAGCGCCTTGCGGCCCTCGAAGTCGGGCTCGGCGAGGATCTCGGTGAACAGCGCGTCGAGCTCGGGGTCGAGGCCCTTGTAGTTCGTCCGCAACGCGTCGGTGTCGGGCCGGGTGCTCGAGGCCCAGGTCAGCGCGTAGTCGCCGGAGATCTGGCGCTGGTTGAGCTCGGCCGGGGTCAGGCTGTTGAACTTCAGCTCGACGCCGAGGTCCTTCCACTGCGACTGCACGACCGCCAGGTTCGGCTCGTGCGAGACCGTCGAGGCGCCGTAGATCAGCTCGAAGGACAGGCGGTTGCCGTCCTTCTCGCGGACGCCGTCGCTGCCGACCTCCCAGCCGGCGTCGTCGAGGATCTGCGCGGCCTGCTTGGCGTCGCTCGAGATCAGGTCGGACTGGTCGGTGTAGAAGGGGTTGCTCGCGGTGAACGCGCTGGTCGGGGCGACGTCGATCGTCGAGGCGCGCTCCAGCACGGCGTCACGGTCGATGCCGAGGGCCAGGGCCCGGCGGACCTCGACGTCGTCGAGTCCGGGCACGTCGGTGTTCACGACGAAGCCGAGCGCGCTGCCGGGCAGCGGCTCCTTGCGGATCGTGATCTCGTCGCTGGCGGCGAAGTCGGTCTTGTCGGCCGGCTCGGTGTTGTGCAGCAGGTCGAGGTTGCCGGCGCGCAGCTCTGCGGCGGCGATGCTGTTGTCGGGCGTGGTGAACACCTCGATCGTGTCGAGGTAGGCCGCGCCCTGGTTCTCGGCCACGGCCGGCGCCCAGGCGTAGTCGTCGCGGCGCGTCAGGACGTAGCCCTCGTCGCCGTTGTTCTCGCTCAGGGTGAAGGCGCCCGATCCGATGATCGTGAGCCCCTCCTGGCGCTGGTCGAAGGAGAGCGCCGACGTCTCGGGGGCCACGATGCCGAGCGAGGTCGTCGAGACGGCCTGCAGGAACGAGGAGTTCGGGGCGTTGAAGTCGAAGACGACCGTCTGCGCGTCCGGCGTGGTGATCTCCTTGAGGTTGCCGATCCAGGAGTTCACGACCGCGTACTTGGCGCCCTGGGCGCGCAGTGCGTCGAAGCTCGTCTTGACGGCGGCCGCGTCCAGGACCTCGCCGTTGCTGAAGGTCACGCCGTCACGCAGCGTGAACTCGTACCGCGTGGCGTTCTCGTTGACGGTCCACTCGGTCGCGAGCCAGGGCTCGAACGAGCCGTCGTAGGCGTTGAAGACCAGCGAGTCGACCAGGCCGCGCAGCGGGACGACGGGACCGTAGCCCGTGTTGGCGGCGGGGTCGGCGGACTGCACGTTGGTCGAGCGGTACTTCAGGGTGCCGCCCTGGATCGGGTCCTCGGACCCGGCGGCGTCGGCGCCTCCGCCGGCGCAGGCGGACAGCAGGAGGGTCGCTGCGGCCAGGGCGGCCATCAGCGCGGTTCCAGCGCGTCGGGGGTGGCGCTTCATCGTCGTGACTCACTCTCGTCGTGCCGACGCCGACGGGTTCGGCGTCATCGTGCACGGGAACCGTAGGACGGCGTCCATGGTGAAAGATGCCCATCTCAATATATGAAACTTTTACGAAGTACCTGCTAGATCTTCTAATGTGCGGTGCGTGCTTCTACGGGCTTGCGCCCCTGACCACGACAGCGACACGACAGCCCCTGTCACCACTTCAAGGAGTCCTTCATGACCATCAAGATCGAGGCGGCAGGCGCCGTCTTCTACCTCCCGTACTACGTCGCCGAGGAGGAGGGCTTCTTCGCCGACGAGGGCCTGGACGTCGAGCTCATCCGCGAGCGCGCCAACGAGGAGACCGAGCTCCGGTTCATCGAGCGCCCCGACGCGGTCTCGTCCTTCAGCAGCTTCAAGCTGTTCGAGGCCGGCCAGTCGCAGCTGTACAACGCCTGCGAGTGGGGCCAGCTCCGCCGGTCGCAGGACAGCCAGGTCTCCGGCAAGGTCGTCGCGCGCCGCTCGGCCGTCGCGAGCCAGGCCATCATCGTGCGGCCCGACTCGCCGTACGAGGTTCCCGGCGACCTCGCCGGCGTGCGCGTGGGCGTCAACTTCCACCACGGCTCGCACTACCTGGTGCTGCAGCTGCTCGAGGGCTTCCTCGCCCGCACCGACATCAACCTGGTCGGCATCAAGGGCAAGGGCCGCTTCCAGGCGCTGCGCGACGGCGACATCGACGCGGTCGCGGTCATGGAGCCGTGGATCACGGTCGCCGAGAAGGCCGGCTACAAGATCCTCACCGAGGGCCACTACTTCGGCGCCGAGATCGCCGGGGAGTCGCTGACCGACGACGAGTTCACCAAGATCAACCGCGCCGTGAACCGGGCCGTCGACCTGATCCGCACCGACATCCGCCCGTACCTCAAGCACCTGATCGCCACGGCCGCCGCCGAGGGCGAGGACCTGCAGCCCGAGGACTTCAAGCTCGGCCGTCTGCGGTACATCCACGCCGGCCCGTACCCGGAGGACCACTTCAACCGCACGGTCGACTGGGTCGCGAGCTGGGGCCTGATCGGCGGCGAGAACGACTTCGTCAAGCTCGTCGACAACACCAAGCTGCTGCAGGAGGCGTGAGCCTCGGCCCACGGCTGAACCCGGCGGTGCGGACCTCGGTCCGCACCGCCGGTGCCGTGTCATGACCACGGCGCCCACCACGGCCAACCGCTCCGCCGTCCTCGTGCTCTGCGGGGTCACGGCGGGCATGCTGCTGCTCGACATCCACAAGGTCACGATCGCGATCCCGTCGATCGAGCGTGCCCTCGGCGCGGGCCCGGTCTGGATCCAGCTGGTCTCGGCCGCCTACGTCGTGGCCTTCGCCGTGACGCTGGTGCCTGCCGGACGCCTGGGTGACGGCGGTCGGCGCATCCAGCTCGTCTACGTGGGTCTGTGGCTCTCGCTGGCGGCCAGCCTGGTGTGCGCGATCGCGCCGACCGCGCCCGTCCTGGTGCTGGGTCGCGCCCTGCTGGGGGTGTCGGCCGGCCTGCTGATGCCGCAGATGATGGGTCTCGTCCAGCACCTGTTCGCCCCGGCCGAGCGGGGGCGCGCGTTCGGCACGTACGGGGTCTGCGTGAGCTTGGCGACCGCCCTCGGCCCGACGGTCGGCGGACTGCTGATCACGACGCCGCTGCTCGGCTGGCGCGGCGTGTTCGTGCTGAACCTGCCGGTCGTGGTGGGGCTGCTCGTGGCCGCCCACCGCCTGCTGCCGGCCGTGGGCCCGGCGCGCGCTGACCGGACCTTGCGCCCCGACCTCGACGTGCTGGGGCTCGGGCTCGGCAGCATCGCGCTCGTGCTGCTGCTGGCACCCCTGATCTTCACGACGGGTCGGCCCGGCGACGTCGAGCTGCGCTGGCTGGCGCTCCTGCCGGCGGTGCTGCTGGCCGTGGCCTTCGTGCGCCGCAGCCGCCGCCGGGTCGCGGACGGTCGCGCTGCGGTCATCGATCCCGACCTGCTCCGCATCCCGAGCTTCCGCACCGGAGTGCTGGTCTCCCTGACCTGGTTCGCCAGCGGTCCGGGCGTCAACCTGGGGCTGTTGATCCATCTCCAGCAGGCCCAGGGGCTCTCCCCGTTCGTGGCCGGCCTGCTGATGCTGCCCTCGTCGGCGACCTCGGTCGTCGGCGCCTGGGTCGGCGGACGCGTCGTGCAGCGGTGGGGCCGGGCGCTCACCGTGACAGGCATGCTCCTGACCCTCGTGAGCGTGCTCGGCACCGTCACGATCCTGCTCTCCGGTCCTTCGACGCTCCTGGTCGTGACCGCACTGCCGGCCCTGCAGCTGCTCAGTGGGCTCGGCGCCGGTTTCGTGGTCTCGCCCAACCACTCGATGACGCTGCAGGACGTGCCGCGCGAGCAGGGCAGCGCGGCCTCGTCGATCGGACAGCTCGGCCAGCGGGTCGCGAACAGCCTGGGTGTCGCGACGGCATCGATGGCGTACTACGCCGTGGTCTACGGCTCAGGCGCGACGCTGACGACCGCGTCGGCGGAGCTGCACACCGAGGCGCTGGCCCGTTCCACCGCTGTCGCGCTGGGGTTCCTGCTCGTCGCGCTCGTCGTGGTGCTGCTCGACCTGCGCCGGACCCGCCGCGACGCTCGTTCGCTCCCTGAGGCGGCGGACCCTTCGAGGCTCGTGCCACGCACCTCAGGGGCCGGGGTCACCGCTCCCTGAGGTGCGAGGAGGAACGACGAGCCTCGAAGGGTCCTCACCTGGGCCGAGGCGCTGGCCTCGACCTCGTGCTGTCATCTGGCCCGGCGAGTCAAGAGATCTGTCTTTTGCACATTCAAAGCGCTACTGATTCATGATGTGGAGACGATGAGCATGATGGATGAGGGTGCGGAAGAGGACAGGATCGTCCACATCTCGGTCGGGAACTGGCAGTTCTTCGCCGGCGAGACTGCGGTGCTCCGAGTCGGCGACATCTTCCCGCTGGCCCTCGGATTGACCCTCAGGAGCCGGCCCGTGCCGGTGGAGTCGTCCGTGCCGGAGTTCTCACACCTCGGTGGTGGTCGCTATCGCGCGACTTCTTCGTACATGGAACGGTCTGGCCGCTACATCTTGACGAGCTTCTTCAATGCCCTGGGGCCACCAATCGGTCCGAAGATGCCAACGCTGCTTCCCAAGACCATGTACCAGGCCGACATGGACTTCAACATCCAGACGGCCTATCTCTACGGTCCGCCCATTGATTGTCTCTACAGGTGGAGGGTCGAATTCATCTTTGAGAAGTCAGGGCCCACCGCGGGTAGTACGCCGTCTGCGGTGTCCGCTGAAGGTGCTCGGGCCTACCTCATCGGTCTGCAGCTCGTTGAAGGTCCGATCGGCTGAGGGCGCGGTTGCAGGTGTCCGGGCCCCACGAGAACCGGGCCACGACTCCGGTGGAGACGGCAGGGGTCAGACGTAGCGCTCGAGGATGCTCGAGTCGGCCAGGCGTGAGAGGCCCTCGCGCAGGCTCTTGGCGCGCAGCTCGCCGACGCCGTCGACGGAGGTGAGGTCGTCGACGCTCGCGGCCAGCAGCTTCTGCAGCGAGCCGAAGTGCTCCACGACGCGCTCGGCGACCGTGGCCGGGATGCGCGGCACTCGGGCCAGCATGCGGTGGCCGCGCGGCGAGAGCGGTGCGTCGAGGGTGTCGTCGGTGCCGATGCGCATGGCGCGGGCGATGCGGCCGAGGTCGACCAGGTCGGGGGCGTCGACGGCCTCCAGGTCGCTGAGCACCTGGGTCGTGGGGCGAGCCCGACGGCCGCGCGGCATGTAGTCGCGGATCAGCAGCTCGCGCTCGTTCTGCACCCCGCTGACCAGCTCGTCGAGCTGCAGCGCCAGCAGGCGGCCCTCGACTCCGAGCTCGAGGACGTACTGGTCGATCTCGCGGGCGATGCGGTCGACCATCTCGAGGCGCTGCGCGACCTGCGCGACGTCGCGGACCGTCACGAGGTCCTCGATCTCGAGCGCCGACAGCGAGTCGGCGACCTCGTCGAGCCGGTGCCGGTAGCGCTCCAGCGTCTGCAGGGCCTGGTCGGCGCGACCGATGATGGCCGCGGCCTCCTCCAGCACGTGGCGGACGTCGCCGCTGTAGACCGCGATCGTGTGCATCGAGGCCGACACCGAGATGACGGGCAGGCCCGTCTGGCGGGCGACGCGGTCGGCGGTGCGGTGCCGGGTGCCCGACTCGACGGTCGGGATGCTGGGGTCGGGCATCAGGTGCACGCCGGCACGCAGGATGCGCTCGGCCTGGGCGTCCAGGATGATCGCGCCGTCCATCTTGGCGAGCTCACGGACCCCGGTGGCCGAGAACGGCACGTCGAGCACGAACCCGCCCGTCGACAGCGCCTCGATCTGCTTGTCCTGCCCGATCACGACGAGGGCGCCCGTGCGGCCACGCAGGATGCGCTGCAAGCCCTCACGGAGCTCGGTGCCGGGCGCGACGGACGCGAGGACGGTCCGCAGGTCGGGTGGAGTCGGCACAGCCGCCAGTGTAGATGTCTTCAGGCCCACCGCGGACCCCGTCGTTCGAGGCGTCAGTCGAGGGCGGCGCGCACCGCGGTGGCGACGTCGCCGACCGCGGCGATCCTGATCGAGTCGGGCACCCCGGCGAGTTCGCTGCCGGCCGGCACGATGGCGCGCTTGAACCCGATGCGTGACGCCTCGCGCAGGCGCGCGCCGAGCTCGCGCACCGGGCGGACCTCGCCCGCGAGACCGACCTCGCCGATCGCCACCAGGTCGCTGGGGCACGGCTTCTCGAGCACGGCCGAGGCGAGCCCGACCGCCGTGGCGAGGTCGACCGAGGGCTCGGTCAGGCGGGCGCCGCCGACCGAGGCGGTGTAGACGTCGAGCTGCTGCACGGGGACCCCGACGTGCTTCGTGAGCACGGCCAGGATCATCGCCACGCGCGAGCCGTCGAGACCGCTCGACGTGCGGCGCGGGTTGCCGCCCGACGTGGCCACGACCGTGAGCGCCTGCACCTCGGCGAGCAGCGGGCGCCGGCCCTCCATCGTCACGGTGACGCAGGTGCCGGCGACCGGCTGCTCGTGGCGTGAGACGAACAGGCCGGTGGGGTCGGGCACCTCGACGATGCCGTCGCTGGTGAGGTCGAAGCAGCCGATCTCGTCGACGGGACCGAAGCGGTTCTTGACCGCCCGCAGCAGACGGAGGCGCGAGGTGCGGTCGCCCTCGAACTGCAGCACGACGTCGACGAGGTGCTCGAGCACCCGGGGGCCGGCGACCGAGCCGTCCTTCGTGACGTGGCCGACCAGGAGCGTGGCGATGTTGGCGGTCTTGGCCCGCCCGATGACGGCGGCGGCGACCTCGCGCACCTGGGTCACGCCACCCGGCACGCCGTCGACGTCGGCCGAGCCGAAGGTCTGCACCGAGTCGACGATCAGCAGGCTGGGCTGCACCTCCTCGATGTGGGTGAGCAGGGCGCCGAGATCGGTCTCGGCGGCGAGGTACAGCTCGTCGGCGACGGCGTCCATGCGCTCGGCGCGCAGGCGGACCTGGGCGGCCGACTCCTCGCCCGAGACGTAGAGCGTGCGACGCCCGGCGCGGGCCCAGCGGGCCGCGGCCTCGAGCAGCAGCGTGGACTTGCCGACGCCCGGCTCGCCCGCCATGAGCAGGACGGCGCCGGGCACGACGCCGCCGCCGAGCACGCGGTCGAGCTCGGGGATGCCGGAGGTGACCGCGCGGGCCTCCTCGGTCAACACCTGCCCGATGGGGACGGCGGGGCGCGTGACGGCGGCGGCCGCCGTGCGACCGGCCGTGCGCTCACCGCCCGCGACGTCGACCGTTCCCCACGCCTGGCACTCGCCACAGCGACCGACCCACTTCGAGGTGGTCCAGCCGCACTCCGCGCAGCGGTAGGCCGGGCGCGCCGGCTTGCTCGCCTTGGTGGTCGCCATGGGGGCCACCCTAGGTCGCCGGACCGACATCTCCTCGTGGTGTGCACGTGACGGTGCGCGGTGCCATGCTGACGAGGTGAAGCGCGCACTGGTGGTGGGTGGCGTCCTGATCGTCGGCGCCGCTGCCCTGTTCGTCGGCGGGACGACCGACAAGTGGTTCCTCGACGTGGTGGGCCTCGGGGTCCTGCTCCTCGGCCTCACGGGCGTGTACGACCTCGTGCAGACCCGGCACAGCATCACCCGCAACTACCCGATCGCGGGCCACGCCCGGTTCCTGCTCGAGCACATCCGGCCCGAGATCCAGCAGTACTTCGTCGAGACCAACACCCAGGGCACCCCCTTCGACCGCGAGACGCGCGACCTGGTCTACGACCGAGCGAAGGGCAACCACGGCGACGAGCCGTTCGGCACCGAGCGCGACGTCACTGCGGTCGGCTACGAGTTCGTGGCCCACTCGATGCGCGCCCGCCCCAAGCCCGACACCCCGCAGCCCCGGGTGCGCCTCGGCGGTCGACACTGCACGCAGCCCTACGACATCGCCCTGCTCAACGTCTCGGCCATGAGCTTCGGCTCGTTGTCCGGCAACGCCATCGAGGCGCTCAACCGCGGCGCGGCGAAGGGCGGGTTCGCGCACGACACCGGCGAGGGCTCGGTCTCGACCTATCACACGCGCGGCGGGGGCGACCTGATCATGGAGGTCGCCTCGGGCTACTTCGGCTGCCGCACGCCCGAGGGTCGTTTCGACGACGCGAAGTTCGCCGCGCGGGCCGGGCTCGACCAGGTCAAGGCGATCAACATCAAGATCTCCCAGGGCGCCAAGCCCGGCCTCGGGGGCCTCCTGCCGGGCTCGAAGGTCAACGCCGAGGTGGCCGAGGCCCGCGGCGTGCCCGTCGGCACCACGGTCGTCTCGCCGCCGGTGCACCCGGAGTTCTCGACCCCCGCCGAGCTCATCGACTTCATCGACCGGCTGCGCGGGCTGAGCGGCGGCAAGCCGGTCGGCTTCAAGATCTGCATCGGCTCACGGCGTGAGTTCCTCGCGATCTGCAAGGCGATGCTCGAGCGCGGCAGCACCCCGGACTTCATCATCGTCGACGGCTCCGAGGGGGGTACGGGTGCCGGCCCGGTCGAGTTCGAGGACCACGTGGGCATGCCGCTGACCGAGGCCCTGATGTTCGTGCACAACGCCCTAGTCGGTGTCGGGCTCCGCCACGAGGTGCGCATCGGCGCGAGCGGCAAGGTCGCGACCGGCATCGACATCGTCAAGCGCATCTGCCAGGGCGCCGACTTCACGATGTCGGCGCGCGCCATGATGTTCGCGGTCGGATGCATCCAGGCGCAGACGTGCCACACCAACACGTGTCCCGTCGGCGTCGCGACGCAGGACCCGCAGCGGGCCCGCGCCCTCGTCGTGCCAGACAAGGCCGAGCGCGTGTTCCAGTACCAGGAGAAGACCGTCAACTCCGCGCGTCAGATCGTCGCGTCGATGGGCCTGGACGACTTCGACCAGCTCAACCCGCGCAAGCTGTTCCGCCGCGTCGACCCGCAGGTCACGAAGACGTACCACGACCTCTTCGAGTGGCTCGAGCCCGAGCAGCTGCTCACCGATCCGCCCGAGGCCTGGGAGCGCGACTGGCTCGAGGCCGCCACCGACACCTTCGAGCCCGCGAGCAACTCAGGGCCGCGCGAGGACCAGCCGGCCATGTCCCGCAGCAACCACTGACGGTGTCCGCCCAGATGTGACGACTTTGGCCCCGTTTTGACGCCAAGGATGGGGCCAAAGTCGACACATCTCGCGGGGGCGGGGCCGCCGTTCGTCAGATGCGGACGTCGCCGTGGGGGGTGCGGAAGGTGACCGCGAGGATGCCGGGCATCGCGTTCGGGGCGGCCCAGTCGACCTTGATCGACTCCAGGGCGTCGAAGACCTTCTCGCCGAGCCAGTCGGCGACGCGCTGGGGGTCGCCCGCGATCTCCATCTGCACCAGCTCGATGTCGGTCTGCGCCTCCTGCGAGGGGTGCTCCTCGGGGGCGATGTCCCACCGGGTCACGTACGGCAGCTGCGGGTCGGCCTTCATCGAGCTCGTGCCGATCTGGTGCCACTCGAGGTTGAAGCCGTCGGGACGACGGCGGTTGCCGGGCACCGCGTGACGGCCCATCCGCTCCTCGACCTCGGCGAGCTCCTCGACCGCGAGGCACCAGTGGAGCCATCCGCCGCCGGCCTCGGACCGCTGGCGCACGACCTGGCCGAAGGCCAGCTTGTCGGCCGCCGGGTGGTCGAGGACCTCCACGACCTCCAGGTACTGGCGGTTCGCCAGCGGGAGGATGCGGTTGCGGGTGCCGAAGCGCGGGTGCACGCCCCCGTCGAGGAAGGTCGAGCCCAGCTGGGACCCGAGCTTCTCGGTCGTGGCGTCGAGCCCCTGGGGCCCCACGGCGAACGTCACGTGGTCGAGATGCATGCCGTCAGTGTCGCCCGGCGCGCGGTCGATCGATTTCTCAGGGTCGCCTTAGTGGGTCGGACGCCGGGTGCGGCACGGGGATGCCGGCGGCCTCGAACTCCTCGCAGTGGCGGACGAGCTCGGCGTACCCGTCGGCCCCCATCAGCGCGACGAGCTCGGCCCGGTTGGCGCGGTAGACCGGCTCCATCCCGACGTGCGCGTCGGTGTTGGAGGAGCAGTACCAGTCGAGGTCGTGGCCGCCCGGTCCCCAGCCGGCGCGCACGTACTCGCCGATCGTGACCTCGGTGTACTCCTCGCCGTCGCCCGGGTCGACCTCGCGGAACTGACGCCGCAGCGGCAGCTGCCAGCACACCTGCGGCTTGGCCTCGAGAGGCTCGATGCCCTCCGCGAGCGCCAGCCCGTGCAGGGCACAGCCGTAGCCGCCGGCGAAGTCGCGGGCGTTGTGGAAGATGCACGCGCCGCCGACCGCCCGGGTCTTCAGGTCACCCTCGTCGTCGAGCTCGGTCCAGCCGTTCGCCATCCCCTCGTCGTACCGCTGCCACCGCTCGGGCGTCAGCCGGTCGACGAAGGTCGCGACCGTGGCGTGGTCCTCGGCGTCGGCGAAGTGCGCCCCGAGGGTGCAGCAGCCGGCGTCAGGGCTGGACTCGAAGATGCCGGGGCAGCCCGCTCCGAAGATGCAGGTCCACCGGGACGTCAGCCACGTGAGGTCGCACCGGAACGCCTCTGAGGTGTCGGCCGGGTTCGTGAACTCCACCCATGAGCGGGGGAATCCGAGGGCGACTTCGGGCATGGTGTCGGCCACTCTACGTCGGCCCGACAGGTTCGCGAGCCGACCGCGTGGGACGATGGTGCTCATGCGCATGGGCGTCCTCGACATCGGGTCGAACACCGGGCACCTCCTCGTGGTCGACGCGTTCCGTGGGGGTCCGCCGGTGGCGGCCTACTCCTACAAGGAGCCGCTGCGCCTCGCGGAGCACCTCGAGCACGGCTCGGTGTCCGCGGAGGGCGTCCGCCGGCTGGTCGCCTTCTGCCAGGAGGCCAAGCGCGCGGCGGAGGACCAGGGCTGTTCGGAGGTCATGGCGTTCGCCACCTCCGCGGTGCGGGAGGCCAGCAACGCCGAGGACGTCATCGCCGAGGTCAACGCGGCCACGGGCCTGGACCTCCAGGTGCTCGCGGGCGCCGACGAGGCCCGGCTGACGTTCCTCGCCGTGCGTCGCTGGTTCGGCTGGTCGGCCGGACGCATGGGCGTCTTCGACATCGGTGGAGGCTCGCTCGAGATCGCCGCCGGAGCCGACGAGACGCCGGACGTCGCCTACTCGCTGCCCCTCGGTGCCGGCCGGCTGACCCGGGAGTGGGTCGACGCGGGTCGCACGGTCGACGACCTGCGCAAGCACGTGCGGGCCGAGATCGCCGACGGCGCCGGGCCGATCCTGCGCGCGGGCTCGTTCGACCACGCCGTCGCCACCAGCAAGACCTTCCGCTCGCTCGCCCGCGTGTGCGGCGCTGCGCCGTCGGGCGACGGCCACTACGTGCGCCGCTCCCTCACCCACGCCGACCTCACGACCCTCGTCGACAAGCTGCGCGAGCTCAGCGTCGAGGAGGTCGCGGCGCTTCCCGGCGTCTCGACCGACCGTGCCCACCAGCTGCTGGCGGGCGCCCTCGTCGCGGACGCCACCATGAGCCTGTTCGGCCTCGAGCGCCTCGAGGTCTGCCCGTGGGCGCTGCGCGAGGGCGTGCTGCTCGAGCGCATCGACGCCCTCTGACGAAGGAGCGGCCCGTGTCGACGACCGTCGTCCTGACCCTCACCTGCCCGGACCGGGCGGGACTCGTCTACGCCGTGACCCGCTGGATCGCCGAGTCGGGCGGCAACATCCTCGACAGCCAGCAGTTCACCGACACGGCCGACGCGGAGTTCTTCCTCCGGGTCCACTTCGACCACCCGCAGCCGGTCGACGAGCTGCGTGCGTCGTTCGGCCCCGTCGCGGTCGAGCACGCGATGCGGTTCCAGCTCGTGGTGGCCGAGCAGCCCACCCGCACGCTGGTGATGGTCTCGAAGGAGGGGCACTGCCTCAACGACCTGCTGTACCGGCAGAGCACCGGCGCGCTGCCGATCGAGGTGCCCGCGGTCGTGTCCAACCACCGCGACCTGGAGCGGCTCGCGACGATGTACGGCGTTCCGTTCCACCACGTCCCCTCCGGCGACAAGGTGGAGGCCGAGGCCACGGTGCTGCGGCTCGTCGAGGAGCTCGACGTCGACCTCGTCGTGCTGGCGCGGTACATGCAGATCCTGAGCGACGACCTCTGCCGGTCGCTGGCGGGCCGGGCGATCAACATCCACCACAGCTTCCTGCCGAGCTTCAAGGGCGCGCGTCCGTACCACCAGGCGCACGACCGCGGGGTCAAGCTGATCGGGGCCACGGCGCACTACGTGACGGCCGACCTCGACGAGGGGCCGATCATCGACCAGGACGTCCAGCGCGTCGACCACCGTCTGGGCCCGACCGACCTCGCCCGCGTGGGCCGCGACGTCGAGGCGCGCACCCTCTCGCGCGCGGTGGCGCTGCACGCCGAGTCCCGCGTCCTGCTCAACGGCCCCCGTACCGTCGTCTTCGGCTGACCCGGCCAGCCCCTGGGGGGAAACTTTCCCCGACGCTGGCTCGCGCCCCTAGGCTGGAGATCGTGTCCACCCCTGCGCGCGTCTCGCTGTCGACGTCGTCGGTGTACCCCGGCTCCACGGCCAGCGCGTTCGAGGCCGCCGCGCGCATCGGGTACGACGGCGTGGAGATCATGGTCGGCACCGACGAGGTCAGCGCCGACATCGAGGCGGTCACCCGGCTCTCGGAGTTCCACGAGATCCCGGTCGTCTCGGTGCACGCGCCCACCCTGCTGCTGACCCAGCGGGTCTGGGGCATCGAGCCGTGGGGCAAGCTGCACCGCGCCGCCGACATGGCTCACGCGGTCGGCTGCGACACGATCGTCGTGCACCCGCCGTTCCGCTGGCAGCGCGAGTACGCCGCCGACTTCGTGCAGGGCATCGCCGACCTCGAGGCCGAGCACGGCATCACCTACGCGGTCGAGAACATGTATCCGTGGCGCACCGGTCGCCGCGAGTTCCAGGCCTACGCGCCCGACTGGGACCCGGTGGGACAGGACTACGCCCACGTCACGGTCGACCTGTCCCACAGCGGCACCGCGAAGCAGGACCCGGTCCAGATGGTGCGCGACCTGGGCGACCGGCTGGCGCACGTCCACATCGCCGACAGCAAGGGCAGCGCCAAGGACGAGCACATGATCCCGGGCCGCGGCAGCCAGCCCTGCGCGGAGTTCCTCGCCGAGGTGGTCAAGAGCGGCTACACCGGCGAGGTCGTCGTCGAGATCAACACCCGCAAGGCGCTCGACGCCCGCACCCGCGAGGACGGCCTGATCGAGGCCCTCGACTTCTGCCGACGTCACCTGAAGGCCTGATGGTCACGACCGAGCAGCTGCTCGCCTTCGGCCTGGCGGCGTTCGTGCTCATCGCGATCCCGGGCCCCAGCGTCGTCTTCGTGATCGGTCGCGCCCTGGTCTACGGCCGCGCCGTCGCGCTGGCGACCGTCCTCGGCAACTCGCTGGGGCTGCTCGTCATCATCACCGCGGTCTCGCTGGGGCTGGGCGTCGTGGTGGCCGAGTCGATCCTGGTGTTCACCGTGATCAAGCTCGTCGGCGCGGCCTACCTGGTCTGGCTGGGCGTGCAGGCCCTGCGGCACCGCGCGGACTTCACCGCCGTGACGGTCGGACAGGAACGCACCCTGCCGATCGGGCGCGCGGTCCGCCAGGGATTCGTCGTTGGCATCACCAACCCGAAGGCGTTCATGATCTTCGGCGCCGTCCTGCCGCAGTTCCTGGACCGCAGCGCCGGGCACCTGCCGGTACAGATGCTCCTGCTGGGGCTCCTGGGGTTCGTGATCGGACTCGCCTCCGACGGGCTCTGGGCGCTGATCGCCAGCCGACTGCGTGACTGGTTCGCCCGGTCCCCGCGGCGCGGCCGGGCCGTCGGCACGGTCGGCGGGGTCTCGATGGTGGGCCTGGGCGTGAGCCTCGCGGTCACGAACCACCGCTGACTCAGGCGGGATCGTCCGGAGCGGACCGCGCGAGCCGTTCGGACAGCACGGTGCTCGTGAGCAGCTGGAGCTGGTGGTAGATCATCAGCGGCAGCACGACCAGGGCCGCCGTGGACCCAGGGAACAGCACCGCGACCATCGGTAGTCCGCTCGCGAGGCTCTTCGTGGAGCCGCAGAACAGCAGCGCCACGCGATCGGGGCGCGAGAACCGCAGCCAGCGTCCGAGCAGCGCCGTCCAGCCGAAGGCCAGCGCGAGCAGCACGGCGCAGATCCCGGCGACGACGGCGAACGAGGAGACCGGCACCGCGGTCCAGATGCCGGCCTCCGTGCCCTCGCTGAAGGCGACGTAGACCACCAGCAGGATCGTGCTGCGGTCGAACGGCTTCAGCCAGGGGTCGTTGCGCTCGACCCAGCGGCCGATGAGGGGCCGCAGCAGCTGGCCCGCCAGGAACGGCGCCAGCAGCTGACCCACGATCCGCAGCACCGAGCTGCCGTCGACCTGGGTGTCGGCACCCATCAGCAGCGCCACGTACAGCGGCACGAGGAAGACTCCGAGCAGGTTCGACATCGACGCGCTCACGACCGCGGCGGCGCTGTTGCCGTGCGCGATGCGGGTGTAGACGACGCAGCCCTGGATCGTCGAGGGCACGAGGCAGAGCAGGAGGACGCCGGCCGCGAGACCGTCCGGCAGCACGGCGTCGGGCAGCAGGCGGACGCCGAGGCCGACGAGCGGGAAGACGACGAACGTCGTCACGAGGATCGCGAGCTGGAGGCGCCAGTGCCGCAGGTTGCGCACCGTCTCGGCCGTCGACAGGCGCGCGCCGTACAGGAAGAACAGCAGACCGATCGTGACCATCGCCGCGATCTTGATCGCCTGGAGGCCGTCGCCCGTCGCCGGGAGGAACCCGCCGAGCCCCGCCGCGGCCAGGAGCACCACGAGGAACGGGTCGATGCGCACCCGCCGACACTACGTGGGCCACACGGTGGTCCGCGGGCAGGTGCCCGCCCGATGCGGTGCGACGAAGGAGCCTCGAAGGGGGCACCGTCACCACGGGGCGGGCGTCCTAGGGTGGAGGTCATGACGACGATCGCGTTCCTCGGTGCCGGTGTCATGGGCGAGACGATCCTCGCCGCGATCCTCCGGGCGGGGCAGTCGCCGGCCGACGTCCGCGTCGCGGAGAAGAGCCCCGAGCGTGCCGCGTCGCTGGAGCAGACCCACGGGGTCGTCGTGACCGAGGCGCGTGCGGCCGTCGAGGGTGCTGACGTGGTGGTCGTCGCGGTCAAGCCGCAGGACGTGCCGGCCGTGCTGGCCGACGTGGCCGACGCCGTGTCGCCCGCGGCCACGGTGGTCTCGATCGCCGCCGGGGTCCGCACCTCCACCTTCGAGGCGGCCCTGCCTGTCGGCACCGCGGTCGTGCGGGCGATGCCGAACACGCCGGCGCTCGTGGGCGAGGGCATGTTCGGTGTCTCGGCCGGCTCCAGCTGCACCGACGAGCAGGTGCAGGCGGTCGCCTCCCTGCTCGGCACGGCCGGTCGGGTGGTGGTGGTCGACGAGTCGATGCAGGACGCGGTCACCGCGGTCTCCGGATCCGGGCCGGCGTACGTGTTCTACCTCGTCGAGCAGATGATCGCCGGGGGAGTGGAGGCCGGCCTCGACCCCGAGACCGCGCGCACCCTCGCGACCCAGACCCTGGTCGGCGCGGCGACCCTCCTCGATCGCTCGGGCGACGAGCCGTCCGAGCTGCGCCGTCGCGTGACGTCTCCGGGTGGCACGACCGCCGCAGCGATCTCGACCTTCGACGACACCGGCGTCGCCGCGGGCCTGCGGGCCGGTGTCGTGGCCGCCGCGCGCCGCTCGTCGGAGCTGTCCGGCTGACGCCGCCCGGCAGGGGCGTGACCGCCCCGGGCACCCCTGGGGACTACGCTCGAGAGGTGGGTCACAGTCCTCGCCCCGTCGTCGTGTTCGACGACGCCGTCTCGTCGTATGACTTCGGTCCGACGCATCCCATGGCGCCCGTACGGGTCGAGCTCACCCTGGAGCTCGCCGGCAGTCTCGGCGTGCTCGACCACTTCGACCGGGTCGGCGCCGCATCGGCGACCGACGACGAGCTGGCCGCGATCCACTCGGCGAGCTACATCGAACGCGTCCAGAAGCTCAGCGCCCACCCGATCCACGTCGACATCGAGGCCGGGCTCGGCAACGACGACAACCCGGTCTTCGCCGGCATGCACGAGGTCAGCGCCCTGATCGCCGGCGCCAGCGTCGAGGCGGCCCGTCGGGTCTGGACCGGCCAGGCGCCGCGGGCGGCCAACGTCGCCGGCGGCCTGCACCACGCGATGCCCGACCGGGCCAGCGGCTTCTGCATCTACAACGACGTCGCCCTGGCGATCCAGTGGCTCCTGGACAACGGCGCCGAGCGCGTCGCCTACGTCGACATCGACGCCCACCACGGCGACGGCGTGCAGACGATGTTCTGGAACGACCCCCGCGTGCTCACGATCTCGATCCACGAGGGCCCGCAGACGCTGTTCCCCGGCACGGGCTTCGCCACCGAGACGGGCGGGCCCGAGGCCCCCGGCTCGGCGGTCAACGTCCCGCTGCCGCCCGGCACGTCCGACGCCGGCTGGTTCCGCGCCTTCCACGCCGTGGTGCCGCAGATCCTGCGCGAGTTCCAGCCGCAGATCATGGTCACGCAGCACGGCTGCGACTCCCACATGGACGACCCGCTGACCAACCTGATGCTCAGCGTCGACGGCCAGCGCGAGTCCTACCTCGCCCTCCGCGGGCTCGCCGAGGAGCTCTGCGACGGCAAGTGGGTCGTCACCGGTGGCGGCGGCTACGCCGTCTCCGAGGTCGTGCCCCGCGCCTGGACCCACCTGCTCGGCATCGTGGCCGACCATCCGATCGACCCCGCGACGCCGACGCCGGCGGAGTGGCAGTCGTTCGTGCAGCACCGGCGCGGCGTGCTCGCGCCGACCCGCATGGGCGACGGACGCACGCCGTCGTACCGGCCCTGGGAGAACGGCTTCGACCCGGCGAGCTGGCTCGACCGGCAGATCAACGCCGCACGCCAGGCCACGTTCCCCGCGTTCGGCATCGACCCGCTCTACTGACCCGGTCGGCCGACCCGGTCTGGTCACCAGCGGGGCTGCTGGGGCTCGGGGTTCCTGAGGGTCTGCTGAGACGATTTGCGGCAACCCCTGTACGCCCGGGAGTCGGGTCCACTACGCTCCCATCAAGCACGCGCGCTGCCTCTCCGGTGGGGAAGCCGGAGAGCGCGCGTGCCCTAGGTGCGAAAGGGGAATGCAGATGGCGTCCGCTGGCGAGTTCCTGACGATTGCCGAAGTGGCCGCTCAGATGCGTGTCTCCAAGATGACGGTCTACCGCCTGGTGCACGGTGGCGAGCTCGAGGCGGTCCGTGTCGGCCGCTCGTTCCGCGTCACGCAGCAGGCCGTCGATGCCTTCATCGACAAGTCCTTCTACCAGGCCGGCTGAGACCGCTCTTTCGCGTCCTGTCCACAGGCCTGGCACGGCCGCCAGGTCTCACGCCGCTTGGCGATGTGTGATGGGCTCGACGTTGCGGGTACTCTGAGCCGTCATCTCAATCAATCAGTACTGGGGATTTTCGTGGGTTCTGTCATCAAGAAGCGTCGCAAGCGGATGTCGAAGAAGAAGCACCGCAAGATGCTGAAGCGCACGCGCGTCCAGCGTCGCAAGCTCGGTAAGTAGTCCGGGCCGACGCCATGGGCAAGGTCGTTCTCGTCACGGGCGTGTCGGACTCGTTCGCCACGCTGGTGGCGCGGAACCTTGCCGACGAGCCCTCGATCGACAAGGTCGTCGGCGTCGACACGGTGCTGCCCGACGGCGACCTCACGGGCGTCAAGTTCGTGCGGGCCGACATCCGCACCCCCGTGATCGGCAAGGTCATCGCGGTCGAGGACGTCGACACCGTGGTGCACCTCGACCTGAGCCCGCAGGTGCGGGGCCGTGGTGGCGGCAAGGAGCTCAACGTCATCGGGACGATGCAGCTGCTCGCCGCGTGCCAGCGCTCCGCCGTCGTCTCCAAGCTCGTGCTGGGCTCGTCGACCGCGGTCTACGGCTCCTCCTCGCGCGACCCCGCACTGTTCCGTGAGTCCACGAGCGCCCGCGGCGGCATCCGCTCGGGCTTCCCGAAGGACATCGTCGAGGTCGAGGCGTACGTGCGGGGCTTCGCCCGCCGACGCCCCGAGGTCCTGATCACGACCCTGCGCCCCGCGCACCTGCTCGACGCCGACCACTACTCCCCGCTCGGCCAGTACTTCCGCAGCGCGCTGCTGCCTGCTGCGCTGGGCTTCGACCCGCGCCTGCAGTTCGTGCACGTGCAGGACCTCCTGGAGATCTTCGTGGAGTCCGTGCGCAAGGACCGACCGGGCACCTTCAACGTGGCCGGCGACGGCGTCGTGCTGCTGACCCAGGTGGCCCGGCGGCTCGGCCGTCCGGTCGTGCCGGTTCCGCCGTTCGGCTTCGCCAGCGGCGCGCGCCGCGTGCTGCGCTCGGTCGGGTCCGACATCTCGCCCGACCTGCACCGCCTGCTGATGTACGGCCGGGCGGTCGACACCTCCGCCCTGCGTGACATCTTCGGCTTCGAACCGACCTACTCGACCGAGCAGGTCGTGGAGCAGTTCCGCGCCGCGATCCGTCCTGGTGTGCTGTCCGGCCTGGGAGGCTCTTGATGTCCGAGGACACGCGCAAGAACATCGGGGCCCGCTCGGCCAAGCCCGGGGCCGGCCGCACGTCGCCGTCCACGGCGGCCCGCTCGCTCGCGGGCGGATCCGCTCCGCGCAAGCCCCCCACGAAGGCCAAGCCGAAGGCACCAGCGGACGAGCCGACGAAGACGCCCGCGGCGAAGGCGGCCCCGAAGGCCGACGCGAAGAAGGCCGCTCCCAAGAAGTCGGCAGCCAAGCCCGCGGCGAAGAAGTCCGCCGGCGCCAAGGAGTCCGCGCGACCGACGGCCAGCGCCTCGGCGCGCAGCACGGCCACGGGCCGGCGGCTCCGAGCGGTCACCGACGACGACGCGGCCCGCGCGGCCGCTGAGGCGGCCGAGGAGGCGCAGCGTCGCACCCGGTCGGCCGGTGCGACCCCGGCTGCCGCCGGCATCCCGGTCGACGAGATCTTCGCGGCCGTCGTGCAGGCTGCCCAGCGCGTGCTCGGCTCCGACTGGGAGGCGCGGCTCGCGACCCTCCTGGCGACCGTGCGTCGTCGCCTCAACGGTGAGTACGCGGTCGACGACTTCGGTTTCGACCCGCAGATCACCGAGGTGCTGATCGGTGCCGTCGAGCCCCTCGCGGAGAAGTGGTTCCGCCTCGAGGTGCGTGGCATCGAGAACATCCCCACCGACGGCGGCGCGCTGCTCGTGGCCAACCACTCCGGCACCGTGCCCATCGATGGCGTCATCACGGGCTACGCGGTCAAGAAGTACGCCAACCGCAACTTGCGCCCGCTGGGTGCCGACCTGGTGTTCGCGCTGCCGTTCGTCAGCCAGATGGCACGCAAGCTCGGCGCCACGCTCGCCTGCACCGAGGACGCCGAGCGCCTCCTCAGCAGCGGCGAGCTCGCCGGCGTCTGGCCCGAGGGCTTCAAGGGCATCGGCAAGCCGTATGCCGAGCGCTACAAGCTGCAGCGCTTCGGCCGCGGCGGCTTCGTGTCGTCCGCGATGCGCGCCCAGGTGCCGATCGTCCCGGTCTCGATCGTCGGCGCCGAGGAGATCTACCCCCTCATCGGCAACGTGCCGTCGCTCGCGCGTCTGCTGGGTGTGCCCTACCTGCCGATCACGCCGTTCTTCCCGCTGCTCGGTCCGCTGGGCCTCATCCCGCTGCCGAGCAAGTGGATCATCGAGTTCGGCGAGCCGATCCGCACCGATGCCTACGACCCCGAGGCGGCCGACGACCCGATGCTGCTGTTCAACGTCACCGACCAGGTGCGCGAGACGATCCAGCAGACCCTATACAAGCTCCTCGTCGATCGCGGCAGCGCCTTCTTCTGAGGGTCGGCTCCGCCCCTCATCCGACGGCTTGACGACGGAGGTCGGGGGATCGTGGTCGCCCCAGCGACCACGATCCCTGGGCCTTGGTCGCGAGGACGTCAAGGTCAGGGCGTAGCGGTCGTCGGAGCAGCCACAATCCCCCGAACTTCGTCGTGAGGGACCGGGAATGATGCTTTTCGGTCGCCAGGGCACCCCGAAAGCATCATCGCGAGCGGCGACCCCGCTGCTGGTCCATGCCGAACGACACCTGGCTCACCGCCGACGGCAGCCGCGCTCACAGCCGCTCGCGGGAGCGGGACTGCCTACTTGTTCGTGCCGAGGAGGTTGCCGAGCAGCGTCGGCACGAGGCCGTTCTCGCCGAGGAGACCCTGCACGAGCGGCGTGACGACCGGGATCTGCGGCGGTGCCGTGGCGGCCGGCGCGGGGGTCGGCAGCGTGGGCAGCGTGAGCACCGGGGTCTTGGTCGGCGTGGGTGCCGGCGCGGCGGACGACGGAGCCGAGGTGGGCGCGGCCGGGGCTGCGCTGGGCGCCGCCGGGGCGGCCGCCGGCGCGCTGCTGGCCGGGCTGGCGATCGTCGCGAGGTCGGGCAGCGACACGCTGCTGCACTCGACGCACAGGACGCTGGCCTGCGTGGCGATCTCGCGGACGGTGTCCATCGCGAGGTCGAGCGGGTCGGACGCCTCGGCCGGGAAGAGGTCGGCCATGTCGGTCAGGATCGAGGCCGACTCGGCCGCGAACTCGTTGACGGACTCGACCTGGGCGGCCGTGCCATCGCTCTCGTACGCGGTGAAGAGGTCGGCGGTGCCGGCATCGGCCTGCGACCGGAAGTCGGCCAGCGCGGTCGCCGAGCGCTCGAGGTCGCCCTCGTCGGCCAGGTGCTCGGCCTCGGCGAGACGCTCGCGGGCCTGGTCGAGCTGGAACTGGCCGCGCGACTCGTCGGAGCGGTGCAGCGCGAGCTCGACCGACTCGACGCTGCGCTTGACGCCGTAGAGCATGTCGCCCGGCACGGCCTGCGCGCTCGAGGCGATGATGCCGACGCCGCCGACCGCGATGACGGCAGCGGCGCTCAGGCGGGCGAAGCGGCGGCGGACGCCGACGGTGCGCGGGACGTGGGCGGCCGGACGGGCCGTGGCCGTGAGCACCTCGGGGGCCTCGGCCATGAGGCGCTCACGCAGCGAGGCGCGGAAGTCGTCGGAGGGGACGACCGTCGCAGCCGTGGCGCAGACGGCCTCGGCGTGACGGACGAGCTCGAGGACAGCCGTGTCGACCGTGCCCGGACGCGCGGCTCCGCGCAGGGCAGCGTCGAAGGCCTCGGCCTCGTGCTTGTGGGTCGTCATGAGTCCCGCCTCGTCGACAAAAGGTCTTCACTGGTGCGAACGACCATGAGACGGGCGGAGTTACGGATCGTGACGCGAAAAGGACTGGCCAATGTCATCGGACGTCCTCCGAGATGTTCTTCGCGAGCCGGCGGACCGCGCGCAGCTGCAGCTGCTTGACGGCTCCCTCGCTGCGGCCGAGAGCGGCGGCGGTCTGCGCGATCGAGAGTCCCTGCATGAAGCGCATGAGGATGCAGTCGCGCTGCTCCTCCGGGAGCGCGTTGACGGCGGTCAGCAGCATCTCGTTCGAGACGAGGCTCAGGACCTCGTCCTCGGGGGTGGGCGGACTCGAGCGGGTCTCGGGCACGGAGTCCGAGACGATCTCTAGCCGGGAGCGGCTCGACTTGAAGTGGTCGGTGATGAGGTTGCGCGCGATCGTGGTCAGCCAGGCGCCGAAGTCCTTGCCCTGCCAGCTGAAACGGCTGATCGCCCGCAGGCCGCGCACGAACGTCTCGCTCGTGAGGTCCTCGGCGAGAGGAGCGGATCCGACGCGGTAGTAGATGAACCGGTAGATGCCGTTGACGTAGTGGTCGTACAGCTGGCCGAAGGCCTCGGAGTCGCCCTGGACCGCGAGGTCGACCAGCGCGCGCAGGCGCTGGGCCTCGGGGTCGAGCTGCGAGTCGGGCTCGGAGCCGCCGCTCGAGGCGGGGCCGGACGGCGTCGTGACGTGCGCCAGGGCCGTCAGGAGCGAGGGGTCGTCGGCGTGCGCGCCGGCCAAGGCCAACGCGATGCGCAGATCTCCCAGAAACTCCCGCATGATCCCTCCCAGATCATCGGAAGTCTAACCCGCAAAAGGACTTTCGCCCAGGGATTCCGGAAAAGGGCCCGGGACCTCACCGACGCAGGCGTCGGGCGACCTGCCAGCCGGCCACGGCGAGACCGGCGACGCCCGCGCTGCGCGCCCCGGCGAGGGCCACGCGGCGCCCCGTGCGGTAGTCGCGGATCTCCCAGTCGTTCGCCTTCGCGTGCGCCCGCAGGGTCGTGTCGGGGTTGACCGCACACGGATGTCCCACGAGCGAGAGCATCGGAAGGTCGTTGCTGGAGTCGGAGTACGCCGAGCAGCGGGCGAGGTCGAGCCGCTCGCGCTCCGCGATGGCCCGGACGGCCACGGCCTTGCCCTCGCCGTGGAGCATCTCGCCGACGAGCTCGCCCGTGTAGATGCCGTCGACGTGCTCGGCGACCGTGCCGAGGGCGCCCGTCAGTCCGAGTCGCCGGGCGATGACCTGGGCGATCTCGACGGGGGCCGCGGTCACGAGCCAGACGCGCTGGCCGCGGTCGAGGTGCGTCTGGGCGATGGCCCGGGTGCCCGGCCAGATCTTGTGCGCCATGTGCTCGTCGAAGATCTCCTCACCGATCTCCTCGAGCTCGGCGACGCTGTGCCCGGCGATGAACGACAGGGCCGACGACCGCGCCTTGGCGATGTGCTCGGGGTCCTCGATGCCGGAGACGCGGAAGTACGCCTGCTGCCAGACGGCGCCGGCGAGGTCGCGGGCCGAGAAGAAGTCGCGGCGGTAGAGGCCGCGGGCGAGGTGGAAGATCGAGGCGCCCTGCATGATCGTGTTGTCGACGTCGAAGAACGCCGCCGCGGTCGCGTCGGTGCGCGGTGCCAGGGCCATCTCGACCTCGGCGGCCGCTGCGGCCGCCTGGCCGGCGAGGACCGATCGCGACTTCAGGTTGCGCCGGCGGTCCGACGGCGAGACGGGCCGAGGAGCTGACGGCGGGCGACTCATGTCGCGAGGCTACCGCGCGTCCGAGGGCGGGGGTCGAGGTTCGTCTCCGGGGTGGGTGCTTGGTGTGGAAGAGTTGTCACCGTGACCGTGAACGTCAGCGAGATCCTTGCCGTCGCTGCGCGTCGCGACCCGCAGGGCACGGCCCTGGTCGAGCGTCGCGAGGAGCGTCGCGCCGTCACGTGGTCCGAGCTGGACGCCGCGGCCACCGCCGTGTCGCGGGGACTCAGCGCGCGCGGCCTGCGAGCCGGCCACCGGGTGGGGCTCGTGATGGCCAACCGCATCGACCTGGTCATCGCCTACTTCGCCGTGCTGCGCGGCGGCATGGTCGCGGTGCCGATCAATCCTCGCTCCACACCGCGCGAGGTCGAGCGCATGCTCGCCGACTCCGGGGCCCGGGTCGTGCTGGCCGACGGCACCGCGGTCGACGCGGTGCGCGCGGCCGCCGGCGCGATCGACCACCTCACGGTCGTCGTCGACGGACCCGCGCCCGAGGGTGCGGAGGTCGCGTTCGCCGACTTCCTCGACGCCGCGGTCCAGGCCGAGCCGGCTGCGCCAGCCGACCCGGAGTCGCTCGCCGTCATCCTCTACACCTCCGGCACCAGCGGCCGCCCGCGCGGCGTGATGCTGTCGCACCGTGCCTTGCTGGCCAACATCGAGCAGGTCGCGACCCTCGACGTCGTGGGTGCCGACGACGTGTGCCTCGGACTCCTGCCGATGTTCCACATCTACGGGCTCAACTGCGTGCTCGGGCAGGCCGTTCACCAGGGCTCCCCGCTCGTGCTGGTCGACGGGTTCGACCCCGACGGACTGCTCGACCTGATCGGCTCGGAGGGCATCACCTACCTGCCCGTCGCGCCGCCGGTCGTCGCCGCGTGGTCCGGACGCCCCGACCTGCGCGAGAAGCTGGCCTCGGTGCGGGTCGTGGTCTCGGGCGCGTCCGCCCTCGACCCCGATCTCGCGCGTGACTTCCGCGAGTCCTCGGGGCACGTCATCGAGCAGGGCTACGGCCTGACCGAGGCGTCCCCCGTCATCGCGGTCACGATCGGCGCCACCCGAGGCCCGGACGGTGAGCCGAAGGCGCACTCCGTCGGAGCCCTGCTCCCCGGCATCGACATCCGCGTGGTCGAGACGGTCGACGGCCGCGAGGCCGCTCCCGGCGACCCGGCGGAGATCTGGGTCCGCGGCGCCAACCTGCTCACGGGCTACTGGCCCGACGGGGCCGACGGTCCCGATGCCGACGGCTGGTACCCCACGGGCGACGTCGGCCTGCTCGACGCCGACGGCGACCTCACGCTCGTCGACCGCCTGCGCGAGCTCGTCATCGTCTCGGGCTTCAACGTCTACCCCAGCGAGGTCGAGGACGTCATCGCCGAGGCGCCGGGCGTCGCCCAGGTCGCCGTGGTCGGTCTGCCCCACGAGGAGACCGGCGAGCAGGTCATCGCCTTCGTGGTCCCGCTCGCGGGCACCGACCAGGACGAGGTCCGCGCGGCGGTCGAGGCGGCCTGCCGCACCCGGCTGGCGCGGTTCAAGCAGCCCACCACGATCGAGGTCGTCGAGGGTCTGCCGTACTCGGCCACGGGCAAGGTCGCGAAGGGCCGCCTGCGGGCGCTGGCCCGCGGCACCGCCCTCGGTCTGCGATGACGGGCCTGCGATGACCGACGGCGTGGCGCCCGAGGTCCTCGCGTCGGCGCGGGTCGTGGTGCTCTCGCGGGAGGGGTGTCACCTCTGCGAGGCGGCCGAGCGGACCATCGCCGAGGTCGCCGCCGAGACCGGCGACACCTGGATCCGGGTCGACGTCGACGGCGATCCCGCCCTGGCCTCGCGCTGGTCCGACGAGGTGCCGGTGACGTTCGTCGACGGACGCCAGCACGACTTCTGGCGGGTCGACCCGGAGCGCCTGCGGCGGGCCCTCGCGAGCTGACGCGGCAGCGTCACGCGTGACGATTTGGTGAACGAGGAAACCGGATCGTAGACTGTGCAGGCGCCGCAGGCCTGTCCCGACAGGGAAATCCCGAGGTCGCGCGGTGCAGGAGCACTGTGACAATTCTGCCCTACTGCCCCCGTGAGGGCGCAGGCACCCTGGTGGTGACCGCATGAGCGTTCTCGTCCTGGGGATGTCCCACCGCACGGCACCCATCGAGGTGCTCGAGCGCGCGTCCCTCGACACCGACGACGGCGTGAAGCTGTCGCACAAGGTGCTCGAGTCGCCGCACATCACCGAGTCCGTCGTGATCTCGACCTGCAACCGCGTCGAGGTCTACGTCGAGGCCGAGCGCTTCCACGGCGCCATCGAGGAGCTGTCCCGGCTGTTCGCCGAGCACGCGCGCCTCGGGCGTGAGGAGCTCGTTCACCACCTCTACGTGCACTACGACGACGCCGCCGTGGCGCACCTGTTCTCGGTCGCCTCCGGCCTGGACTCGATGATCCTGGGCGAGAGCCAGATCCTCGGCCAGGTCCGCCAGTCGCTGCAGTCGGCCCAGGCCGAGTCGACGGTCGGTCCGGCGCTCAACGCGCTGTTCCAGCAGGCGCTGCGCATCGGCAAGCGCGGCCACGCCGAGACCGGCATCGACCGTCTCGCCCCGTCGATCGTCACGGCTGCGCTCGACGCGGTCGGCGACACGACCCCCGAGACGCGGTACCTGGTGGCGGGCGCCGGCACGATGGCCAGCCTGGCGGTCCGCACCCTGATGGACCGCGGCATCGCCCCCGAGCGGGTCATGGTCACCAACCGCACCTACCAGCGCGCCTACGAGCTCGTCGCCACGTTCGGCGTCGGGGCCGTGCGCTGGGAGGCGCTCGACGTCGAGCTGCAGGCAGCGGACGTCCTCATCAGCTGCACGGGTGCCACGGGCGTCGTCTTCGACCGTGAGCGCATCGAGCTCGCCACCGCGGACGGCCGACCCATGACCGTGGTCGACCTGGCCCTGCCGCGCGACATCGCCGCGGAGGCCGCGTCGCTGCCGAACGTGACCCACATCGACATGCAGGTCCTGGCCGACCGGGCCGCCGACTCCGAGGTCGTCGCCGACGTCGCCGCGGTGCGCTCGATCGTCGACGGCGAGGTCGGCACGTTCCTGGCCGCCAAGTCGGCCTCCCGCGTGACCCCCACCGTCGTGGCGCTGCGGGGCATGGCCACCGAGATCGTGCAGGCCGAGACCGACCGGCTCGAGGCGCGCCTCGGCGACCTCACCGACGCCCAGCGGGCCGAGGTCCGTCAGGCCCTGCGCCGCGTGTCCGACAAGCTGCTCCACCAGCCCACGGTGCGCGTGCAGCAGCTCGCCGACGGCCCGAACGGCCTGACCTACGCCGACGCGCTGGCCGACCTGTTCGCGCTCGACCCGGCCGCGGTCGACCGCGTCTCGGCCGCGAAGGAGGGCTCATGAGCACCTCCGCGCCCCGGGCCCTGCGCCTCGGCACCCGGGCCAGCGAGCTGGCCCGCACCCAGTCGGGCCACGTCGCCGCGCGCCTGACCGAGCTGACCGGGCGCGAGGTCGAGCTCGTGACCATCAGCACCGAGGGCGACCGCTCCTCGGCGCCGCTCGACCAGATCGGCGGCACCGGCGTGTTCGTCGCCGCGCTCCGCGAGGCCCTCGTCGCCGACCAGGTCGACTTCGCGGTCCACTCGTTGAAGGACCTGCCCACGGCCGACGACCCGCGACTCGTGCTGGCGGCCGTGCCGCCCCGCGAGGACGTGCGCGACGCCCTGGTGGCGCGCGACGACCTCACGCTCGGCGAGCTGCCCGTCGGCTCGACGATCGGCACCGGATCGCCGCGCCGCGCCGCGCAGATCAACGCGCTCGGCCTCGGGGTCGAGATCGTCCCGATCCGCGGCAACGTCGACACCCGGCTCGGCAAGGTCCGCACCGGCGAGGTCGACGCCGTGGTGCTCGCCCGCGCCGGGCTCGTGCGGCTCGGCCGTGCCGACGAGGCCACCGAGGTGCTCGACCCGATCCAGGTGCTGCCCGCCCCCGGGCAGGGCGCCCTGGCCGTCGAGTGCCGCGCCGACGCCCCTGATCTCATCGCGCTGCTGGCGGTGCTCGACGACGTCGACACCCGAGCAGCCGTCACGGCCGAGCGCACGCTGCTCGCCACGCTGGAGGCCGGTTGCAGCGCACCGGTCGGAGCCCTCGCCGAGGTCGCCTGGGGCGACGACGGTGACGAGCTCTGGCTGCGCGCGGTCGTCACCGATCCCTCCGGAAGTCCGTCCATCCGCCTGTCCGCGATCGGCGTCCCCACCGACGCCGCCGCGCTCGGACATCGTCTCGCCACCGAGATGCTGGCCGAGGGAGCCGACCAGATCATGGCGCCCGTCGCCTCCTGATCCCCGACCCCGACCCGACCCGACGCAGGCACCGTCGCTCGACACCGTCTGCACCAGAAGGAAGAACCCTGTGACCATGACCACCGCGACGCCGGACCCCACGACGTCCGCGCCGACGAGCACCGCGTCCGCCCGTGCCAGCAAGCCGGGCAAGAAGCTCGGTCGCGTCAGCTTCGTCGGCGCCGGTCCCGGCGACGCCAGCCTGCTGACCGTGCGAGCCGCCGAGCTCCTCGCCCAGGCCGACGTCGTCATCACCGAGCTGCCGGAGCAGGACGCCCTGGTCCTCAACGGTGCCGAGATCGTCGACGGAGGCGTCGGTGAGGACGGCGAGACCCTCACGCACGCCGCCCGCGCCCGCCTCGTCGTGCGGCACGCCAAGACGGGTGCGCACGTCGTGCGCCTCATCAGCGGCGACCCGTTCACGTACGCCACGGCGCCCGAGGAGGCCGCCGCCTGCGCGAAGGCCGGCATCGAGTTCGAGGTCGTCCCCGGCATCTCGTCGGTGCAGGCCGTGCCCGCCTACGCCGGCGTGCCGCTGACGAACCGTCAGCACCGCGAGTTCCGCGTCATCAGCGTCGGCGACACCACGGTGTCGTGGTCCGAGCTGGGCGGCGACGACACGCTCGTGCTGCTCTCGGCCGTCGCGCGCATGGCAGAGGCCGCGGACGGCCTCATCGCCGCCGGACGCTCGCCGCAGACCCCGGTCGCGATGACCCGCGTCGGCACCACGACCGACCAGGTCACGATCGTCTCGACGCTCGAGGGCATCGCCGCCGACGCGAAGGCTGCCGGCATGACGTCGCCGGCCATCACGGTCGTCGGCGAGGTCGTGCACATGCGCGACGCGCTGTCGTGGTTCGAGACGAAGCCGCTCTACGGCTGGCGCATCCTGGTGCCCCGCACCAAGGAGCAGTCGGCCAGCCTGGCCGCGCGCCTTCGCGGCTACGGCGCGGTGTCGGAGGAGGTGCCGACCATCTCGGTCGAACCGCCCCGCAACCCGCAGCAGATGGACAAGGCTGTGCGCGGCCTGGTCGAGGGTCGCTACGAGTGGGTCGCCTTCACCAGCGTCAACGCGGTCAAGGCCGTGCGCGAGAAGTTCGAGGAGTACGGGCTCGACGCCCGCGCGTTCTCCGGGCTCAAGATCGCCGCGGTCGGCGAGAAGACCGCCGAGGCCATCGCGACCTGGGGCATCCGTCCCGACCTCGTGCCCACGGGCGAGCAGAGCGCCCGCGGTCTGGTCGAGGACTGGCCGCCGTACGACGAGTCGCTCGACCCGATCAACCGGGTCTTCCTGCCGCGGGCCGACATCGCGACCGAGACCCTCGTGGCCGGTCTGATCGACCTGGGCTGGGAGGTCGACGACGTCACCGCCTACCGCACCGTCCGGGCGGCCCCGCCGCCGGCGCCGACGCGCGACGCGATCAAGACCGGCAAGTTCGACTCGGTCCTGTTCACGTCGAGCTCGACGGTCCGCAACCTCGTGGGCATCGCGGGCAAGCCGCACCCGTCGACGATCATCGCGTGCATCGGTCCGGCCACGGCCAAGACGGCCGAGGAGCACGGGCTGCGCGTCGACGTGATGGCGGAGTCGCCCTCCGTCGAGGTGCTCGCCGACGCGCTCGCCGCGTTCGGCGCGGCCCGTCGCGTGGCGTTCCTGGAGGCGGGCGAGCCCGTCACCAAGCCGTCGCAGCGCCGCCCGTCGAGCCGGCGCAAGGCCTGACAGAGGTTTCAGAGGGGTCGCGGTCGCTTCGGCGGCCGCGACCCCTCGGTCGTTCCCGGGGGTGACCGAAGAGCGGCATGGACCAGACAGCGGTGGCGTCGGCCTGCGTCCAGCGTGCAGGTCGACGGAGGTCGGGGGTTTGTGGTCGTCCTAGGGGCCATGTCCCCCGGACCTTGGTCAAGCGGCGACGGAGATCCCGGGGTCGTGGTCGTCCGAACGACCGCAAGCCCCCGAGTTTCGTCGTCGGGGGCGGTCAGGATGACCAGAGGCGGACCCGGCCGCCCCGTCCGTGCGCTCTTGACGGATGCCACCTGAGAACCTGGGTCGACGGTGGTCAGGACGACCACGACCCCCCGAGCTCCGTCGTCGGACTACCCTCGATCTCATGACGAACCTGCCGCACCGTCCGCGTCGCCTGCGATCGTCCGCGGCCACGCGTCGGATCGTCCGCGAGACGCACACCGCGGCGTCCCAGCTCGTGCTGCCGATGTTCGTGGCCGAGGGGATCGACGAGCCGCGACCGATCTCGAGCATGCCCGGCGTCGTGCAGCACACCCGCGACTCGGCCAAGAAGGCGTACCGCGAGGCGGCCGAGCTGGGCCTCGGCGGCGTGATGCTGTTCGGCGTGCCCGAGCACAAGGACGCCACCGGCTCCGGAGCCCTCGATCCGCAGGGCATCCTCAACCTGGCCATCGCCGACGCGCGGGCCGAGGTCGGTGACGACCTGCTGGTCATGAGCGACCTGTGCCTCGACGAGTTCACCGACCACGGCCACTGCGGCGTGCTGGACGACCGCGGGCGGGTCGACAACGACGCCACCCTGGCGGTCTACGCGCGCATGGGCGTCGCCCAGGCCGAGGCCGGGGCCCACTGGGTCGGCCCCAGCGGCATGATGGACGGCCAGGTCGGCGTCATCCGGGCCGCGCTCGACGCGGCGGGCCACGACGACGTCGCGATCATCGCCTACACCGCGAAGTACGCCTCGGCCTTCTACGGCCCGTTCCGCGAGGCCGTCGACTCCTCGCTCCAGGGCGACCGTCGCACCTACCAGCAGGACCCGGCCAACGCCCGCGAGGCGCTGCGCGAGCTCGACCTCGACCTCGCCGAGGGCGCCGACGTCGTCATGGTGAAGCCGGCTCTCGGCTACCTCGACCTGGTCGCCAAGGTGCGCGAGCGCACCGACGTCCCGGTCGCCGCCTACAACGTCTCGGGCGAGTACGCGATGGTCGAGGCTGCCGCGGCCCAGGGCTGGATCGACCGCGACCGCGCGATCGAGGAGACCGTCACGTCGATCCGCCGCGCCGGCGCCGACATCGTGCTGACCTACTGGGCCGCCGAGCTCGCCAGCCGCCTGCGCTGACGCCGGGAGCCGCCCAGGTCGGGGACCCGGGGGAGCCGCCCGGACCACAGCACGCCACCCACCACGAGCAGGCCGCCGACGACGGCCAGTCCGGCCGGCCGCTCGTCGAGCACGAGCGCGGCGCTGAGCATGCCCACGACCGGCACGAGCATCGAGAACGGGGCGACGACCCCCGCGGGGTGGCGCTTCATGAGCCAGACCCAGATGCCGGACCCCACGATCGTGCCGAGCACCACGGTGTAGACCAGGCCGATCCAGGCCGGCACGGCGTCGAGCGTGGCCGCGGTGGCGAAGGAGTCAGCGATCTGCGTCGGGCCCTCCACCACGAGCGAGAGCGCCAGCATGGGCAGTGGCGGCACGACCGTCATCCAGAGGATGAGGTGCAGCGGTCGCTCCGGGGCGGCGAGGCGGGTCGAGAGGTTGCCGAACGCCCAGCCGAGCGCCCCCAGCACCACGAGCGCGAACGGCCACCACCCGCCGGACCCGCCGCGTGAGACGCCCACGAGGGCGAGGCCGGCGACGGCGACGGCGATGCCCGCGACGCGGCGGGCCGACAGCGTCTCCCGCAGGAGCACGGCGCCGAGCACGACGGTGAAGGGTGCGGAGGCCTGGAGCACCAGTGACGCGAGGCCGGTCGGGAAGCCGGCGGCCATCCCGAGGTAGAGCCCGAGGAACTGCACGATGCCGAACCCGATCCCGTAGCCGAGCAGCCATCGGGTCGGCACGTCGGGCCGGGGCACGAACAGCAGCGTCGGGACGGCGAGGAGGGCGAAGCGGAACGCGACGAGGAAGATCGGCGGGAACTGCTCGAGGGAGGCGTGGATCGCGAGGAAGTTGACGCCCCAGAGGACGGCGACCAGGCACGCGAGGGCGAGGTGGCGGGCAGGCACGTGGCGAGTCTGCGCGATCGATCCGTGAAGGACTAGCGAATAGTTGTGCAGGGAGTCATTAGGCTGCCTACATGGACGTCCGTCACCTCGAGCTCCTGCGGGAGCTCGGCGAGCGGGGCACGCTCGCCGCCGTCGCCGCCGCCACCCACCGCACCCCGTCGGCGGTCTCCCAGCAGCTGCGCACGGCGGAGCGCGAGATGGGCGTCGCCCTCGTCGAGCCGCACTCGCGCGGCGTGCGGCTGACCGGCGCCGGTCAGATCCTCGCCGAGGGGGCCGGCGACGTCAGTGCGGCGATCGCGCGGGTGCAGGCGCGGCTCGACGCGAGCCTCGGCGAGCCGCGCGGTGCGGTCACGATCGGCACGCTGCCGAGCGCGGGGGAGGCCCTGCTGCCCGGCCTCGTCGACCGCTTGCAGGGCTCGGCGATCCAGCTGCTGGTCGACGACTTCGACCTGGCCGAGGCCGACTTCGCGACGCGGGCCAACGACGTGGACATCGTGATCGCCCACAGCCTGGCGGGCGACGTGCCGCAGGGAGCGGACGGCCTGGTCAGCACGCCGCTGGTGCGGGAGCCGATCGACGTGGCCCTGGCGAGCGACCACCCGCTCGCCGCGCATGACCGGCTGGCGCCGGAGGACCTCGTCGGCTCGACCTGGATCGGCGTCCCCGTGGGCTATCCCTTCGACTCGATCCTGACGGCGATGGAGAACCGCACCGGGGCCTCGCTGGAGCGCCGGCTCCGCCTGCGCGACAACCACCTCGTCGAGGCACTCGTCGCCTCCGGCGTCGGCCTGGCCCTGCTGCCGAGGTTCACGACCCGGCCCCGCCCGGGTGTGGTGCTGCGTCCGTTGGAGGAGGTGAGGGCGGTGCGCAGCATCGTGGCGCTCAGCCGACCGGACCGCGCGGCGCGGCTCGCCGTCCGGACGGTCGTCGACCAGCTGCTGCTCGCCGGTCGCACGCTCGAGGCACGTTGAGGCGCACGGCTGCGGACGATCGGGAAAAAACTTTCGCCGGCGATGTCGAGAACGGCCTGACGGTTCCGTCCCCGGTGTGAACGCGACCAGAATGGGTCGGACACACCGAGGAGAACATCATGGCGAAGTACCTGCTGCTCAAGCACTACCGCGGCGCCCCGGCGGCCCGCAACGACGTGCGCATGGACCAGTGGACGCCCGAGGAGATCTCGGACCACATCCAGTACATGAACGACTTCGCGGCTCGGCTCGAGGGCACCGGCGAGTTCGTCGACGGCCAGGCGCTGGCCCCCGAGGGCCTCTGGGTCCAGCACGACGGCCCGGGCAAGCCGCCGGTCACCGACGGCCCGTTCGCCGAGACGAAGGACCTCATCGCCGGCTGGATGATCATCGACGTCGACAGCCAGGAGCGCGCGATCGAGCTGGCCGGCGAGCTCTCGGCCGCCCCGGGTGCCGGTGGTGAGCCGATCCACGAGTGGCTCGAGGTCCGACCCTTCCTGGCGCATCCCGAGACCGTCACGGAGTGACCCCGGTCGTGGACCCGCACGGGTCGTTCGACCCGGCCGTGCTGCGGCGCCTGACGCCCAGCGTGCTCGGCATCCTCGTCCGCCGCGGAGCCGACTTCGCGGCGGCCGAGGACGCTGTGCAGGACGCTCTGGTCGAGGCGGTCCGCGCGTGGCCGGAGGACCCGCCCCGCGACCCGAAGGCCTGGCTCGTGACGGTGGCGTGGCGGCGGTTCCTGGACGCCACGCGGTCGGAGGTGGCTCGGCGTCGTCGTGAGGACCTGGTCGAGGCCGAGCCGGACCCGGGCCGGGCCGCGGCGACCGACGACACCCTGCAGCTCTACTTCCTGTGCGCGCACCCGTCGCTCAGCACGTCCTCGGCGATCGCCTTGACGCTGCGCGCCGTCGGTGGCCTCACGACCCGGCAGATCGCCGAGGCGTACCTGGTGCCCGAGGCGACCATGGCGCAGCGCATCTCCCGGGCGAAGAAGACGGTGGCCGACGTGCGCCTCGACCGGGCGGGCGACGTCGGCACCGTGCTGCGCGTGCTCTACCTGGTCTTCAACGAGGGGTACTCCGGCGACCTCGACCTCGCGGCCGAGGCGATCAGCCTGACCCGCCAGCTCGCGTCGACGATCGACCACCCGGAGGTCGATGGCCTGCTGGCCCTCATGCTGCTGCACCACGCCCGCCGGCCCGCGCGCACGGCGCCGGACGGCAGCCTGGTGCCGCTGGCCGAGCAGGACAGGAGCAGGTGGGACACCCGGGCGATCACCGAGGGGGTCGACCTGCTGCAGGGCGCGCTGTCGCGGGACCGCCTGGGGGAGTACCAGGCGCAGGCCGCCATCGCCGCCCTGCACGCCGACGCCCCTTCGACGACCGAGACCGACTGGGTGCAGGTCGTCGAGTGGTACGACGAGCTGCTGCGCCTGACGGACAGCCCGGTGGTCAGGCTCAACCGCGCGGTCGCCGTGGGTGAGGCGGACGGCGCCCGAGCCGGCCTCGCAGCGCTGGCCGAGGTGGAGGAGGGCCTGCCGCGGCGCGTGGCCGTGGAGGCGCACCTGCGCGAGCGCGACGGTGACCCGGGGAGGGCCGCCGTGCTCTACGCCGCTGCCGCGGAGCAGGCCACGAGCTCGGCCGAGCGTGACCACCTGGTGCGGCAGGCGGCTCGCCTGAACGCCCGCGACCGCTGAACGACGAAGGCCCTGCCGGTCACCCGGCAGGGCCTTCGTCGTGAGCCGTCGAGTGCTAGCCCAGCAGGTCGGTGATGCAGGTCAGCAGGCCGACCACGTTGAGCTCGGTGAGACCCGTCGCCAGGCACCTGGTCTTGGCGTCCAGCCAGCTCATCGTGTTGCCGAGCGGTGCGGCGGGCGCGGTGGAGCCGGGCACGGGCTGGCCGGTCAGGTCGTTGACGAGGCCGGTCACGAGACCGCTCGTGCTGCCCGATCCGGTGGCGCCACCCGGCGACGTCGGGGTGGACGTGCCACCGCCACCGCCCGGGGTGCTGGTGCCGCCGCCACCGGGGTTGGTGGTCGTGCCGCCGCCCGGGGGCGGGGTGGTCGCGGCGACCTCGTCGTTGGCCGCGGCCTGACGCTGGTCGGAGGTGATCGACTGGTCCGAGCTGCGCTGCACCAGCGGGCTCGAGGAGGTCAGGTTGTTGGGCGACTGCGTGAAGTTGCCCTGCGCGTACGCCTGCGAGATCGCGATGACCGTGTCGGCGTAGGAGTCGGAGCGGTTGTAGCGCAGCACGGCCGAGCGGAGGTCGGCCTCGTTGCTGAGGTCGCCCGGCCCGGCGCACAGGTAGATGCCCGCGGAGGTCGCCGCGTCATTGATGTTCTGCGGGTTCTTGACGCCGTCGTTGTCGGCGTCGACGCCGACGGCCTTCCAGGTGCCCGGGATGAACTGCATCGGCCCGACCGCACGGTCGAAGACCGCGTCCTGGTCGAGCGTGCCGCTGTCGGTGTCGTTGATCTTGGCGGTGTTGTTGCTGCCGTTGAGCTGCGGGCCGAAGATGCCGGGCGTCGCGGTGCCGCGACCGTCGAGCTGGTTGCCACCCGTGCGGCCGTGGTTGGACTCGACGCGACCGATCGCCGCGACGAGGTTCCAGGGCAGGCGGCACGTGGCGTCGGCCTGCGCCAGCAGGGTCTCGGCCCGCTTGTAGGCCGAGAGCGCGGCGTTCGGGATGCCGTCGGTCGACAATGTGGCGACGGTGCCCTCGGTGCCGGCGCGGGGGTCGATGCCCGCGGGGGCCTCCTGGACGCTGGCGGGGTCGTCGAACGCGGTGCTCGGGACGGAGGGGACGTCAGCGGGGTCGGTGCCGTCGGTCGCGGAGGCGAGTCCGGAGTTGGCCAGAGCCACACCCCACGCGCCCACGAGCACGGCCATCGGCACCAGCGCGCCGGCCTTCTGCCACCGGGTCAACTTTCCTGCCCGCATCGAATTCCCTCCGGTCCTGCGACCTCGGCCCTCGAGATCCCCCCGCTCGCATGGTAACCGGAGGTTACGGTCCGGCGCCATGCGAGCGGCATCGGTACAACGAACCTGTGTGACCTGGGTTACGGCTCACGCCTGACCGGAGCCCGCCCCCAGGGTGCCTTCAGGATGGACTGGGAGACTGACGCCGTGTCTGACGTGATCCGTTCCCAGGAGCTGTTCCAGCGTGCCCTCGCCGTCTCGCCGGGTGGGGTCAACTCCCCCGTGCGGGCCTTCCGTGCCGTGGGTGGTGCGCCGCGCTTCATGCGCTCCGGCTCGGGTGCCTGGCTGACCGACGTCGACGGCAACACCTACGTCGACCTGGTGGGCTCGTGGGGGCCGATGCTCCTGGGCCACGCGCACCCGGAGGTCCTGGCGGCCGTGGCCGACGCCGTCTCCCGGGGCACCTCGTTCGGCACGCCGAGCGAGCCCGAGGTCGCCCTCGCGGAGGAGATCGTCGCGCGCACCCCGGTCGAGAGCGTCCGCCTGGTGTCGTCGGGCACCGAGGCGACGATGTCGGCGATCCGCCTCGCCCGCGGCGCGACGGGTCGCGACACGATCGTGAAGTTCGCCGGCTGCTACCACGGCCACGTCGACGCGCTGCTGGCCGAGGCCGGCTCGGGCGTCGTGACCCTGGGCATCCCCGGCACCCCCGGGGTGCCGGCGCACGTCGCCGCCGACACGGTCGTGCTGCCCTACAACGACCGCGACGCCGTGACGGCGGCCTTCGCCGAGCTGGGCGACCGCATCGCGTGCGTGATCACCGAGGCGGCCCCGGGCAACATGGGAGTCGTGCCGCCCGAGCCCGGGTTCAACGCCTTCCTGGCCGCCACCTGCCGGCAGAACGGCGCCCTGCTCATCAGCGACGAGGTCATGACCGGCTTCCGCGCCAGCCGCCACGGCCAGTGGGGCCTGGACGGCGCCGTCGAGGGCTGGGCCCCCGACCTCATGACCTTCGGCAAGGTCATGGGCGGCGGCTTCCCCGCCGCGGCGTTCGGCGGGCGCGCCGAGCTCATGAACCTGCTCGCGCCGGCCGGACCCGTCTACCAGGCCGGCACGCTCTCGGGGAACCCCGTCGCGACCACCGCCGGCCTCACGACCCTGCGGCTTGCGACGGCCGACGTGTACCGGCACCTGCTCGACGTCTCCGACCGCCTCCAGGCCGCCGTCGGCGAGGCCCTCTCGGCCGCGGGGGTGCGGCACGCCGTCCAGCGCACCGGGACGATGTTCAGCGTGTTCTGGGGCGTCGACGAGGTCCGTGACTTCGCCGGTGCCCAGGCGCAGGAGACCTGGCGCTACCCGGCCTTCTTCCACGCGATGCTCGACGCGGGCGTGTACCTGCCGCCGAGCGCCTTCGAGGCCTGGTTCGTCTCGGCCGCTCACGACGAGGAAGCCTTCTCTAGAATCGTCGAGGCACTGCCCGCCGCCGCGCGGGCTGCTGCGGCTGCCCAGCCGGTCTGACCCGCCCCCGAACTCGAGGACACCATGAGCACCCGAACGATCGTGCACCTGATGCGACACGGCGAGGTCGAGAACCCCGGCGGCGTGCTCTACGGCCGGCTGCCGGAGTTCTACCTCAGCGAGCTGGGGCACCGCATGGCCGAGCGCGCTGCGGACTTCCTCGCCAAGAACGAGATCGTGCACCTCGTGGCCTCGCCCCTGGAGCGCGCCCAGCAGACCGCAGCCCCGCTCTCGAAGATCCTCGACGCGCCGATCACGACCGACGACCGGGTCATCGAGGCCGACAACCTCTTCGAGGGTCGCACGGTCGGCGCGGGACCCAAGGCGTTCCGTCACCCCAAGAACTGGTGGATGCTCCGCAACCCGTGGCGTCCCTCGTGGGGCGAGCCGTACAAGGAGATCGCGGCCCGCATGCAGGCCGCCGTCGCCGACGCCCGCGACGCCGCGCGCGGTCACGAGGCCGTCATCGTGTCGCACCAGCTGCCCGTGTGGATCGCGCGGCAGGCCTACGAGGGCAACTCCTACCTCCACGACCCCCGCAAGCGGCAGTGCACGCTCGCCAGCATCACGAGCCTGACGTTCGACGGCGACGACTACGCCGGCTTCAGCTACGCCGAGCCCGCCGGGGACCTGCTGCCCGAGGCGCTCAAGGGCAAGTTCGTCGGGGGCGCATGACCATCGTCCTCGCGACGGCACGGGCCCGCCGGCTCGTCGCCACCGTCGCCGTCCTGGGCCTGGCCCTGCTGGGCGCCTGCGAGGGTGCCGGCACCGGCGGCTCCACGGGTGGCTACGTCAGCTCCGACGGCACCGTGACGATCGTCGAGCCCGAGGACCGCGAGGACGCCCCCACGCTGACCGGCACCGACCTGGACGGCGAGCCGCTGTCGACCGACGACTTCACCGGCACCGTCACCGTCATCAACGTGTGGGGCTCGTGGTGCCCGCCGTGCCGTGCCGAGGCCCCGACCCTCGCCGAGCTCGCCGAGACCTACGGGGACGACGCGCAGTTCCTGGGCATCGTCAACCGCAGCAAGGACGCGGCGGCGAAGGCCTTCAACACCACGTACGGCATCACCTATCCGAGCTTCTCCGACGAGGGCGGCAGCCTCGAGCTGCGCTTCGTCGACTCGCTCCCGTCGCAGGCCATCCCGACGACCTGGGTCATCGACGCGGAGGGACGCGTCGCGGCCCGCATCCTCGACGAGGTCGACGCCTCGACGCTCGGCGGCATCATCGACGACCTCCTGGCCGAGTCCGAGGGCGCGTGATGGACGGCTGGCTCAATGAGACGGTGCTGACGGGATCGATGCTCCTGGCGATCCCCGTGGCGGTCGTCGCCGGTCTCGTCTCGTTCTTCTCGCCGTGCGTCCTCCCGCTCGTGCCGGGCTACCTCTCGTACGTCTCGGGCGTGGGGGTGCAGGACCTCGACCGCGAGGGACGGTCGAAGATCGTGCTCGGCTCGGTGCTCTTCGTGCTCGGGTTCTCGGCGATCTTCGTGGCCGGCGGGGCCCTGTTCGGAGCCTTCGGCCTGCGCCTCGCCCAGCACCAGCGCACGTTCTCGATCGTGGCCGGCGTGCTCGTGATCCTGCTGGCCCTGGTGTTCCTCGGCCTCGGGTCGCGCATGCAGCGCGACTTCCGCATTCACGCAGTGCCGACCGTCGGGGTGGCGATCGCCCCGGTCCTCGGCGTCTTCTTCGGCCTGGGCTGGCTCCCGTGCATCGGCCCGACCCTCGGCGCGGTGCTGGCGCTCGCCGGCAACGAGGCCACGGCCACGCGGGGAGCGGCGCTCACCGCCGTCTACTGCCTCGGGCTCGGGGTGCCGTTCGTCCTCGCGGCGCTCGGCTTCGCCCGGTTCACCCGCACGGCGGGCTGGGTGCGCCGTCACCAGCGGGCCATCCAGGTCGCCGGGGGTGTGCTGCTGCTCGTCGTCGGCGTCATGCTCGTGACCGGCTGGTGGGACTCCCTGATCTCTGACCTGCAGAGCTGGGCCGGCGGATTCGGGACGCCGCTGTGAGCGACGGATCCCCGAGCAAGAGCAAGCGAGAGCTCCGGGCCGAGCGGCGCAGGGGGCCGGCTCCGGCGCTCGGTCGTCTCGAGTTCCTGCGCTGGATGTGGGCGCAGCTCACCTCGATGCGCACGGCCCTGCTGCTGCTCCTGCTGCTCGCGGTGGCCTCGCTGCCCGGCTCGTTCGTGCCGCAGCGCGGGGTCGACGCGCGAGCGGTCGAGGCCTTCCGCGGACGCCACCCCGACCTCTCGCCCTGGCTCGACCGGCTCGGCGTCTTCAGCGTCTACAGCTCGCCCTGGTTCAGCGCGATCTACCTGCTGCTCATGGTGTCGCTGGTCGGCTGCATCATCCCGCGCTCCCGCATCTACCTGCGGGCCCTGCGCGCCCGGCCGCCGAAGGCGCCACGCCGCTTCGAGCGCCTGCCCGCGTCCGGCACGTTCGAGACCTCCGCCGACGTCGACACCGTCCTGGCGGCCGCGCGGCGGGTCGTCCGGCGCTCCCGGGTCGACGTCGTCACCGAGGACGGCGAGGGCGGGTCGCGCGGCGAGCTGCGGGCCGAGCGCGGCTACCTCCGCGAGCTCGGCAACCTGGTCTTCCACATCAGCGTCGTCGTGGTGCTCGTGGGGGTCGCCGTCGGCTCGCTGATCGGGTACCGCGGCGCCGTGATCGTCACCGAGGGCAACCGGTTCTCCAACGTGCTCACGCAGTACGACGAGTTCACCTCGGGCACGTGGTTCGACCCCGACAGCCTGCCGCCGTTCTCGCTCGAGCTCGACGACCTCGTGGCGGAGTTCGACATCGGCGACGGCCCCCAGCGCGGCGCGCCCCGCCTGTTCGAGGCGAACGGCACCTTCCGCGACGGGCTCGACGGCGACGAGGAGGACTACTCGATCCGGGTCAACCACCCGCTCTCGATCGGCTCGACCGACATCTTCCTGGTCGGCCAGGGGTACTCGCCCGTCATCCGGGTCACCGATCCGGAGGGCAACGTCGTGTTCGACGAGGCCGTGCCGTTCCTGCCGGAGGACGCGACCTACACGTCGGGCGGCGTCGTGAAGGTGCCCGACATCCAGCCGGAGCAGCTGGGCATGCAGGGCTTCTTCCTGCCCACCGCCGCCAGCACCGGCGAGGGCGAGGCCTCGATCTCGATCTTCCCGGCGGCGGCCAACCCCTACATCGCCCTGCAGGCCTGGACCGGCGACCTCGGGCTCGACGAGGGCACGCCGCAGTCGGTCTACGTCCTCGACACCACCGACATGACGCAGGTGCTGAACGAGAACGGTGACCCGTTCCGCATCGAGCTGCAGCCGGGGCAGTCCTCGACGCTGCCCGACGGCACGGTCGTGGAGTTCACCCGGCTCCAGCAGTTCGCCCGGTTCCAGATCAGCTCGTCCCCGCTCGCGGGGCTCCCGCTCGGCGGCGTCGCGGTCGGCCTGGGCGGGCTCGTGCTGTCGCTGTTCGTCCGTCCCCGTCGCACCTGGGTTCGTGCGACTTCGGACGGCTCACGTACCGTGGTGGAGGTTGCCGCGCTGGACCGGGTCCCCCGGGACGACCTGCCTGACGACCTCACCGCCTTCATCGACCGTCTCCGTGACGAGATCGAGCCCCAGGAGACGCCATGACCCTCGCCGAGTACGCCGAGTTCTCGAACTACGCCGTCGCCTCGGGCACGCTCGTGCTCGCGCTCGCCTTCCTGGCCCACCTGGCCGAGCTGCTGTTCGTCCGCCAGGAGGCGGTCGTCCCGGCCACGGCCTCCGTCGGTGGCGCCTCGCAGGGCTCCGTCGCGGTCGCCGACGAGGACGACGACGAGGTCGAGCCGCGCAGCGCCGTGCTGAGCCGCGTCGGCATCGCGCTGACGATCGTCGCGACGGGTCTGCTCGTGGCCGGCGTCGTCACCCGCGCGCTGGCCTCGACCCGCGTGCCCTGGGGCAACATGTACGAGTTCGGCCTGACGGGCGTCTCGATCGCTCTGGTCGTCTACCTCGTGCTCGTGCGCATCACCGCGATCCAGTGGATCGGGCCCCTCGTCACGGGCTTCGGTCTGGCGATCCTCGGCCTCGCCTGGTCGGCCTACGTGCCGGCCGGCCCGCTGGTGCCCGCGCTGCACTCCTACTGGCTCGTCATCCACGTCGCCGCGGTCATGATCGCCGGCGCGCTGTTCCTGGTCGGCGCCTCGGCGTCGCTGCTCTACCTGCTCAAGGAGCGGGCCGAGAACAAGGGGCACGTCGGCCCCATCCTGAGCCGGGTGCCCACGATCGCGACGATGGACCGCCTCGCGTACCGCACCCACGCGGTCGGTTTCGTGCTGTGGACCTTCGGCGCCCTGATCGCCGGGCCCATCTGGGCGCACTACGCCTGGGGCCGGTACTGGGGCTGGGACCCCAAGGAGGTCTGGGCCTTCATCACCTGGGTCGTCTACGCGGGCTACCTGCACGCGCGGGCCACGGCCGGCTGGAAGGGCCGCGGCGCCGCGATCATCGCCTTGGCGGGCTTCGCGACGTTCCTGTTCAGCTACTACGGCGTCAACATCTTCGTCCCCGGCCTGCACAGCTACGCCAAGTAAGCCGACCCCCGCCGGACGTCCCCCCTTCTACGACTTTCGGCCGACGCGGGGTGTCCGCCCGAGCCGATAGCGTCGAGGCCATGGGGGTACAGATCGAGGTCGATCACCTGACGATGCGCTACGGCGCCGTCACCGCGGTCGAGGACATCAGCTTCACGGTCGAGCCAGGCGAGTTCTTCGGCCTGCTCGGTCCCAACGGCGCCGGCAAGACCACGACGCTCGAGACGATCGAGGGGCTCCGCGAGCCCTCGGAGGGTCGGGTCTCGATCGACGGGCGTGACCCGGCCCGGCGCGAGCCCGACCTCCAGCGACGCATCGGCGTGCAGCTGCAGTCCTCGGCCTTCTTCGAGCGGCTCACCGCGGTCGAGCAGCTCCGCACGTTCGGGGCGATCTACGGGGTCTCCACCGCACGGCTCGACGAGCTGCTCGAGCAGGTCGGCCTCACCGAGAAGGCCGACGCCCAGGTCGAGGACCTCTCCGGCGGCCAGAAGCAGCGGCTCTCCATCGCGTGCGCCCTCGTGCACGACCCCGAGGTCGTGTTCCTCGACGAGCCGACCGCAGCTCTCGACCCGCAGGCGCGGCGCAACCTCTGGGACGTCCTGCGCGGCATCAACGACTCCGGGCGCACCGTCGTGCTCACGACGCACTACATGGAGGAGGCCGAGGTGCTCTGCGACCGGGTGGCCATCGTCGACCGCGGCCGGCTCCTCGAGCTCGACACGCCCTCCGCCCTCATCCGCGGCCTCGACGCCGCGACCCGCATCGGGCTCGCCGCCGAGGCCATCTCGCTCGACGACGCTCGCACCCTGCCGGCGGTCGACACGGTCACGCTCGGGGGTTCCGGTCTCGTGATCGAGACGCGTGACGCCGCCACGGTGCTTGGCGAGCTCGGTCGCCGCGAGGCCCTCGAGGGGCTCAGCGTCAGCAAGGGCACGCTCGAGGACGTCTTCCTCGACCTGACCGGTCGGGAGTACCGCGCATGAGCACGAGCACCCGGCCCGAGAGCCAGACCACCCCCGCGCCGACCACCGGCGCCGGCGACGCCAAGGCCGCACGCCCCCTGAAGGCGCTCACCGTCGCGATGTTCAAGGGCTTCGTGCGCGACCGCATGACGCTGTTCTGGGCCATCGCGTTCCCGCTGATGTTCCTGGTGCTCTTCGGGGGCATCTTCACGAGCCAGGGCGAGGCCGATCCGGCCGAGGTCATCGTGGTGGGCGAGGTGTCGGTCATCGACGACGCCCCCGCCGAGGCGCGCGAGGGCATCGACCAGGCCATCGACATCACCCGCAGCGACGACCTCGACGAGGCCCTCGAGAAGGTGCGCGACGGCGACGCCGCCGCGGCCGTCACCGAGGAGGGCGGCACCGTCACGGTGCACTACTCGGCGGCCGACGCGGTCGGAGGTGCCCAGATCCAGGGCATCATGCAGGCGATCGTGCAGCAGGCGAACACGGCGGTCTACCAGCAGTCCACGGGAGAACCGCCCACGTTCACGTTCGACGCGAGCCAGGTCGAGGACGACTCGCTCGAGCAGATCCAGTACGTCACGCCGAGCCTGCTCGGCTGGGCCGTCGCGATGAGCGCCACGTTCGGCGCCGCGGCCAACCTCGTCATGTGGCGCAAGAGCGGCCTGCTCCGACGGCTGCGACTGGCCCCGGTGCGCACCAGCTCGGTCGTCCTCGCGCGGGTCGGGGTCAGTCTCGTCATCGCGGTCGTGCAGGCCGTGATCTTCGTCGGGCTCGGGGTCGGCGCCTTCGGCCTCACGCTGTCGGGCTGGTGGCCGCTCATGGTGCCGCTGCTGCTGGCCGGCACGCTGGCGTTCCTGTCGATCGGCATGCTCGCCGGGGCGGTCTCCAAGACCGAGGAGGGCGCGATCGGGCTCGCGAACTTCATCGTCCTGCCGATGGCGTTCCTGTCCGGCTCGTTCTTCCCGCTCGACGGGGCACCCGCGTGGCTGCGCATCGTGAGCAACTGCCTGCCGCTCAAGCACCTCAACGACGGCATGCTCGACGTCATGGTGCGCGAGCAAGGGCCCGGCGCCATCGTCGTGCCCATCGCGATCCTGCTGGGCTTCGCCGCCGTGTTCGCGGCGGTCTCGGCGCGGCTCTTCCGCTGGGAGGCCTGAGCCCGCCGGGGGTGACTCAGATGCCGCGCAGGTAGTCCGGGTCGTCGTCGGGGCCGCGCGGCGGACGAGCGGGCCGGCCGGGCCCGGGCCGCAGTCGCTTGGTGCCGAATCCGATCCACGCCAGCGCGCCGACCACGGGCACCAGCACGATGATCACGAGCCATGCGGGCTTCGGCAGCAGGCGGACCTGCTGACGGGGAGTGGCGGCCGCGTCGAAGAACGCGTAGATCACCAGGACGATCGCGAGAGCCGCCAGCAGGAACTTGCCCATGGCGGTCACCGTAGCGAACGACGCCAGGAGTTCGGCCGTCGCACGGGCCGCGACTACGCTGACGTCATGTCGCCGTTCTGGACCTACACGCTCTCGCGCATCGGACTCTTCGCCGTCACCTACGGAGTCCTGGCCGGCATCGGCTTCGGGTTCGGCCTGGTGAAGTTCGAGGAGCTGACGAATCTCGTCGTGCTGTTCGTCGCCATGGTGATCTCCTCGGTCCTCGCGTTCGTGCTGCTGACGAAGCAGCGCGAGGCCCTCGCCCTGCAGGTGCAGGAGCGGGCCGAGAAGATCTCGGCGCGCATCGAGGAGTCGCGCAGTGCCGAAGACGTCGACTGATCAGCGGGCCTGGATCGCCGAGGCGGTCCGCATCGTCGAGGCCGACGCGAACCGCAGCGCCGACACGCACCTGCACGCGCTCGCGCTGCCCACGCCGGGCGTCGACCTGTACCTCAAGGACGAGTCGGTCCACCCGACCGGCAGCCTCAAGCACCGCCTCGCGCGGTCGCTGTTCCTCTACGCACTGTGCAACGGCTGGCTGCGCTCGGACTCCACCGTGGTCGAGGCCTCGAGCGGCTCCACGGCCGTCAGCGAGGCGTACTTCGCCCGGCTGATCGGGTTGCCCTTCGTCGCCGTGATGCCCGCGTCGACCAGCCGCGAGAAGGTCGCGCTGATCGAGTGGCACGGCGGGAGCTGCCACTTCGTCGAGTCGTCGTCGCAGACCTACGACGAGGCGCGACGCCTCGCGGCCGACTGCGGCGGGCACTACATGGACCAGTTCACGTTCGCCGAGCGGGCCACGGACTGGCGCGGCAACAACAACATCGCCGAGTCGATCTTCGAGCAGATGGCGGCTGAGCCGCACCCGATCCCGAGCTGGGTCGTCGTGGGTGCCGGCACCGGCGGCACGTCCGCGACGATCGGGCGCTACGTGCGGTACCGCCGCCACGAGACGCGGGTGCTCGTCGCGGACCCGGAGGGCTCGGCGTTCCACGAGGGCTGGCAGACCGACCGCTCCGACGTGGTCACCACGACGACCTCCCGCATCGAGGGCATCGGTCGCCCCCGCATCGAGCCGTCGTTCGTGGGCGGCGTCATCGACGACATGCTGCAGGTCCCCGACAGCGCCTCGCTCGCCGCGATGGCCTGGACGTCGGCCCGGCTCGGGCGCGAAGTCGGCCCGTCGACCGGCACCAACGTCTGGGCCGCGCTCCAGCTGGCCACGCGCATGGCCGAGGCGGGGGAGTCCGGCAGCATCGTCACGCTGCTGTGCGACGGCGGCGAGCGCTACCGCGCGAGCCACGCCGACGCGACGTGGGTCGCCGCTCACGGCCTCGACCCGGCCCCGTTCGCCGAGCAGCTCGACCGCTACGACGCCACGGGCCGCCTGGCCTGACGCCCGCGCCGGGTCACTGCCCGCTCAGGCGAGGCAGAGGCCGAGGGTCAGCCCCAGGGCGAAGACGAGCTCGGCGACGCCGGTGGACTGCAGCACGGGGATCAGCGCGGGGCCGGTCGCGCCGGAGGTCACGACCCGGACGCCGCGCACCGCGAGCGGGGTGAACAGCAGCGCGAGCAGGGCCCAGGGCGTCTCGGTCACGGCGAGCGCCACCGCGGTCGCGACGGCCACGAGGACCAGCAGCACATAGAACCCGCGGGTACGGCCGTCGCCGAGCAGCACCGCGAGGGTGCGCTTGCCGGCCACCACGTCGGTCGCGATGTCGCGCAGGTTGTTGGCCACGAGGATCGCGCAGGCCAGGGCGCCGACCCCGACGCCCGCGAGCACGCTGGCCCGGGTGATGTCCTCGACCTGCACGAACGTCGTGCCGACGACCGCGACGAGCCCGAAGAACAGGAAGACGCTGACCTCGCCGAGCGCCCGATACCCGTACGGCGACGGACCACCGGTGTAGGTCCAGGCAGCACCCAGGGCGGCGACGCCGACCAGCAGCAGCCACCAGCTCGTGGTGGCCGCGAGCACGAGCCCGAGCAGGCCGCCCAGGGCGAGGAATCCGATTGCCGCGGCCTTGACGCGACCGGCCGGGACGAGACCGGAACCGACGAGCCGCAGCGGTCCGACCCGGTCGTCGTCGGTGCCGCGCACGCCGTCGGAGTAGTCGTTGGCGTAGTTGACGCCGACCTGCAGCGCGAGCGAGACCCCGAGCGCCAGCAGCGCCTTCCACCACACGAACCCGTCGGCGAGCACGGCGGCGCCGGTACCGGCCGCGACCGGCGCGACCGCCGCGGGAAGGGTGCGGGGCCGGGCACCCGCGAGCCACAGGGCCAGCCCCTGGGGCGGCTGCGCGGAGAGGGGGGTCGTGCCGTCGGTCATGGAGCGAGAGTCTGCCAGCCGGCGCCCGGGGTGGCAGTCCTCGGTACCGTGACGGGGTGGATCGACCGTTCCCGTGGGGCCTGCTCGTCATCGCCGTGCTGCTCGGCTGGGGCACGCTGACGCTCGAGGACGGCTGGGCCCAGTACGGCGGGCTCGCCGCGGTGGTCGTCGTGGCCGGAGCCCTGGCGTACCAGATCACCCAGCGCGACAAGTCCCGCGCGGCCGAGAAGCGACGTGAGTCCGAGGAGGACGTCCCCGACCCGTGGGACGAGGCATGAGCGTCTCGTTGCGTCCGGTCACCGGCAGCCTCGACGAGCTCGTCCCGCTGCTGCGGGAGTGGATCGAGGGCGACGACCCGCTGTGGATCCGCACGAGCGGCAGCACGGGGCAGCCGAAGGACGTCGTGCTCCCGCCCCGTGCGGTGCGCGCCTCGGCGACGGCGACGCACGCACGCCTCGGGGGGCCGGGGCAGTGGCTGCTCGCCGTCCCGCCGACGGGGGTCGCCGGGCTGCAGGTCGTGGTGCGGTCGCTGCTCACGGGCATCGAGCCCGTCACGTCCCTCGACGCCTACACTGCCGATCGTCGCTACGCCTCGCTCGTGCCCACGCAGCTGCACCGCGTGCTGGAGGCCGGGGAGGCGGCTCCGTGGGCCGAGCTCGACGCCGTGCTCGTGGGCGGGGGGCCGGTGCGGCCGTCACTCGTGCAGCGGGCGCGCGAGGCGGGCATCCACGTCGTGCGCACCTACGGCATGTCCGAGACCTGCGGAGGATGCGTGTACGACGGCTTCCCGCTCGACGGCGTGCGCCTGCGGATCGACGAGGGGCAGGTCATGGTGGCGGGCGACGTCCTGTTCGACGGCTACGTCGGCGCCCCGCGCACCGAGGAGTGGTTCGCGACGAACGACCTCGGCGAGATCGTGGCCGGCGAGCTGCGCATCCTGGGCCGCGTCGACGACGTCGTGCTGAGCGGCGGCGTCAACGTGCCGCTCCCCGCCGTCACGGGTGCCCTGCAGGACGCCGCCGGCGTGGCGGACGCGCTGGCGATCGGGGTCGACGACGAGGAGTGGGGTCAGCGGGTCGTGGCTCTCGTCGTGCCGGCCGACGTGGTGTGCCTGGAGGGCCTGTCGGCCGAGCGCCTCCGCGACGCGGTCGAGGACGCCGGCCATCCGCGGGCCTGGGGTCCGCGGGACGTGCGGCTCGTCGACGCGATCCCGATGCTCCCGAACGGCAAGCCCGACCGCCTCGCCGCCCGCTCCCTCCTCACATGACCCCTCGCGAGAGACTTTGTCACCCCTCGCGAGTGAGCTTGTCTGTGGACACGAGCGGGTTTGTCACTCCTGTGCACCAACAAGGTCTCTCCTGACCACCAACAAAGTCTCTCGCGAGGGGGACGTCATCCTGTGGGTGGACGACGGGCGAGCGGGGCTCGCCTAGGGTCGAGGCCGTGGTGGACGGCACAGGGACCGAGAGCGTGCGGGAGCCGTGGCGCCCGGGACCGGGGCTGCGGCGCGCGCTCGACGTCGTCCCCGTCGCTCTGCTCGCGTTCGTGGTGCTGCTGGTCGGCGCGTCCTCCGGGAGCACGGCCTGGATCGTGCTCGGCCTCGTGCAGACCCTCCCGCTCGTCGTCCGGCGCACGCACCCGGTGCTCGCCTACACGATCATCGCCGGCGCTAGCGCCGTGCAGGCGCTCGTCATCGACACCCCGATCGTCAGCCAGCTGGCCTACCCCGTCGCGCTCTACAACCTCGCCCGCCACGGCTCGGCCGTCGCCGGGGCGATCGGCCTGCTCGTCGGCCTGATCGGCGCCGCGGTCGCCTCCGTGACCTGGATCGAGGGCTACCGCCCCGACTACGTGCAGGCCGTGTGGTCGGACTACGTGCCGTACCTGTTCACGGTGGGCGCGATCGTGATCGTCGCGTGGTCGCTCGGCACGCTGAGCCGGGTGCGCGACGCCTACGTCGCGGCCCTCGTCGAGCGGGGTGAGCGCCGGGTCGTCGAGGCCGAGCAGCGTGTCCTGCTCGCCGCCGGCCGCGAGCGCTCGCGGATCGCTCGCGAGATGCACGACGTGGTGGCGCACGGGCTCTCGGTCATCGTCGTCCAGGCCGATGGCGGTCGGTACGCCGCGGCGAAGGACCCGGACGTCGCGGTGCGCACCCTCGAGACCGTCGCGCAGACCGGCCGCGCGTCGCTGGCCGACATGCGTCGGCTCCTGGGGCTGCTGCGCACCGGTGAGGAGTCCGGACGGGCGCCCCAGCCGGGGCTGCCCGACCTGCAGGAGCTGGTCGACCTCGCCCGCAGGTCCGGCACGCGCATCTCGGCGGAGCTCCCGCCGGACGGCGCGTCCCTCCCCGAGGCGGAGGCCCTCACCGTCTACCGCATCGTGCAGGAGTCGCTCACCAACGTGCGCAAGCACGCGGGGCACGACGCCGAGGTGCGCGTGCACGTGACCGTGGGCGACGTCGTGCTGGTGCAGGTGGCCGACACGGGACGAGGCGCGGAGGCGCCGACGGCCGACGGGCTCGGTCTCGTCGGCATGGGGGAGCGCGTCGCGGTGCACGGCGGGTCCCTGACGGCCGGGCCCGGCGCCGACGGCGGTTGGGTCGTGCGGGCACGGTGGAGACGATGAGCGCCTCCGACGACCCCGCGATCCGCGTGTTCCTGGTCGACGACCAGCAGATGGTGCGGGCCGGCTTCCGCATGCTCGTCGAGAGCCAGCCCGACATGGTCGTCGTGGGCGAGGCCGGCGACGGCGGCGAGGCGCTGGACCTCCTGACGGTCACGGCGGCCGACGTCGTGCTGATGGACGTCCGCATGCCCCGGCTCGACGGCGTCGAGGCGACCCGGCAGCTCCTCGAGCGAGCCCCCGATCCCGACGAGGCCCCGCGGGTCATCGTGCTGACGACGTTCGACCTGGACGAGTACGCGTTCTCGGCCCTGCGCGCCGGGGCGTCCGCCTTCCTGCTGAAGGATGCCGCCCCTCCCGAGCTGCTGGGCTCGATCCGGTCGGTGCACGCGGGTGACGCGGTCGTCGCGCCGTCCACGACCAGGCGACTGCTGGAGCACTTCGTGCGGGCGGCCCCGGACCCGGAGGCCGAGGCGGTGCCCGACACCTCCGACCTCGACCGCAGGCTGGCCTCGTTGACCGAGCGGGAGCGCGAGGTGCTGCTGCTCGTCGCAGCAGGCCGCTCGAACACCGAGATCGCGGGCGACCTCGTGGTCGCGGAGGCCACGGTGAAGACCCACGTCAGTCGGCTCCTGGCCAAGACGGGATCCCGCGACCGCGTGCAGCTCGTGGTGCTCGCCTACGACGCGGGACTCACCGGGCGCTGACGCGGGGCTGGCCGGGCGCTGACGTGCGTACGACCACGGGTGGACACGAGCCGTCGGAGGACGGTCCCGCAGGGTGACGATCGGCCTCCCGGATCTTCCTAGCGTCGTGGGCATGACGAATCCCGCTCCCCGTCCACCCGTCACCACGTCTCCTCCGGCCGCGTCGGCCCGCGGGCTGACCCGCACCTACGGAGCCGGCCCGACCGCGGTGCACGCTCTTCGCGAGGTCGACCTGGACCTCCCGCAGGGCCGCTTCACCGCCGTCATGGGCCGCTCCGGATCCGGCAAGTCGACGCTGATGCACTGCCTCGCGGGCCTGGATCGTCCGAGCGACGGGACGGTCACGATCGCCGGCACCACCATCACGGGCCTCGGCGACGACGACCTCACCCGCTTCCGCCGCGACCACCTGGGCTTCGTGTTCCAGGCGTTCAACCTGCTGCCGATGCTCACCGCTCGCCAGAACGTGCTGCTGCCGCTCGAGCTCGCCGGCCGTCGCGTCGACCGCGGTGTCCGGGCCCGCCTCGAGCACGTCGTGGAGGTGCTCGACCTGGCCGACCGTCTCGACCACCGCCCCGGCGAGCTCTCCGGCGGCCAGCAGCAGCGCGTCGCCATCGCCCGCGCACTCGTGTGCGAGCCGGACCTGGTGTTCGCCGACGAGCCGACCGGCAACCTCGACAGCGAGACGGCGGCCGAGGTGCTCGGCCTGCTGCACCGCGGCGTCCACGAGCTCGGGCAGACCGTCGTGATGGTGACCCACGAGCTCGACGCCGCCGCCTACGCCGACGACGTCGTGGTGCTGGCCGACGGGCGCGTGCGCGAGCACCTCGCCTCGCCGGAGGCCGAGACGGTCGCGGCCGCGCTGATCGCCCCGGTGCTGGAGGTGACCCGATGAGGACGGTCCTGCTCGCCTCGCTGCGGGTGCACACGCGTCGGTACGTCGCGGCCGTCCTCGCGGTGGGCCTGGCGGTGGCGTTCGTCGTCGCGACGGACGCCCTGTCGACCGCCGCGCGCTCCGGCCTCAACGCCGGGGTCGGGGCTCCGTACGCGGCAGCCGACCTGGTCGTGGGGGAGTCGTACGGCATCTCGACGGAGGACCAGGAACGTGCCGTCGACTCGGCCGAGGCCGAGGGGGCCGCGGCATGGACGATCGGGCGCGCCTGGGAGCAGATCACCTCCGAGGACGGTCGGCAGCTCGACGCGGAGGCCTCGATCGGCACGGTCGACCTCGACGCCGACCACCGGTGGCAGGAGGTCGTCGAGGGTCGGGCGCCCCGGGCCGCCGACGAGGCCCTCGTCGACCAGCGCGCCGCCACGTCGCGCGAGGTCGCGGTCGGCGACACCTTGACCATCGGCTCCGGTCCCGAGGCCCTGACGGTCACGGTGGTCGGCATCGCCGCACCCGCGGCGTACCTCTCGGCACCCGTCTACGTGCCGTGGGACGGCCTGCGTGCCCTGCCCACGGCGCAGCCCGAGACCGTGCTGGTGGCCGCGCCGGACGACCGTGTCGACGCCGTCGCGGAGACGATCACCGCCGCCGTCGACACCTCTGTCAGCACCACGGACGCGTACGTGGACCAGCGACGCACCCAGGTGAACGACGGCATCGACGTGGTCTCGTACCTCGTGCTGGTCTTCGCCGCCGTGGCCGCGTTCGTCGCGGTCCTGGTGGTCGCCAACACGTTCACGATCCTGTTCGCGCAGCGCTCACGCGACCTCGCGCTGCTGCGGGCCGTCGGCGCGCGCAAGCGCCAGCTCCTGCGCGCCGTGCGCCTCGAGGCCCTCGCGATCGGTGTGCTGGCCTCCGCGCTCGGGCTCCTCGCCGGAGCGATCGGCGGCTGGGGCATCGCGGCGGTGGTGAGGGCCTTCGCCGGTGCGGAGAGGATCGGCGCGGTCGGCTGGTCGCCCGCGTGGCTCGTCGGCGCGTTCGTCGGTGGTGTGGTCGTGACGGTCGTCGCGTCCTGGTGGCCGACCCGCGCGGTCGTGCGGATCAGTCCGCTCGCCGCCCTGCGTCCGGACGAACCGACCCACGCCCGCAGTGCGGTGGGACGCCGTCGCATCGTGCTCGGCGCCGCCGTCCTCGCGCTCGGCGCCGTGCCGCTGGCCGTGGGCACGTCCACGATGCACGTCCAGCTCGCGATCCTCGGCAGCTTCACGACGTTCGTCGGTGTGCTGGTGCTCGGCCCGGTCGTCGTCCCCGCCGTGATCCGGCTGCTCGGCCGCCTGGTCGGTCGCACGGGCGCCACGTCCCGCCTCGCGGTCGACAACGCGGTGCGCAACCCGCGACGCACGGCCGCCACCACGGCCTCGTTGCTGGTCGGGGTCACCCTGACCGCGACGGTCCTGACCGTCATGGCCACGGGGCGCGGCGCGATGGAGGCCGAGCTCGACGGCGAGTACCCGGTCGACCTGGTGCTGTCGTCCACGACTGCGGCCTCGGCGGAGGTGCTCGAGCGGGTGAGGTCGACGCCGGAGGTCGAGAGCGCTGCCGGCGTTCCCGGCACGACCGCGACGGCCGGTGACCTGGGTGAGCTCGCGGTCCTCGCCCCGGGGGAGGCCGCGCTCGACATCGCGCACGACGACGGTGCGGCTCTCGCGGTCGAGCCGGGCGAGGTGCTGGTGCCGTACGACGTCGAGCGGGGCGGCGACGTCACGATCCCCGAGCGGCTGACGCTGACCGGGCCGGCCGGGGTCGTCGAGCTGGCGACCCGACTCGTGCCGAGCCGTTGGGGCGGGGCGCTCGTGGTGGCTCCGGCGACCCTCGAGCAGCTGACGCCCGAGGCGGAGATGCAGGCGGTGTGGGCGCGCGCCGAAGCAGGCGCGAATCCGGACGACCTCGGCGGGAGCCTGGGGCTGGTGGCCCGTGAGGGCGGTCTCGACCTCGCGAACCAGCTCGACCGCCGGGCCTGGGTCGACGTCCAGCTCGACATCCTCGTCGGAGCCGTCGTGGGCCTGCTCGGCATCGCGGTGCTGATCGCCCTGGCGGGCATCGGGAACACCCTCGGGCTGTCGGTCCTGGAGCGGGGACGCGAGAACGCGCTGGTGCGGGCCCTCGGGCTGACGCGCGGGCAGCTGCGCAGGTCGCTCGGCGTCGAGGGGCTGCTGCTCGCGGCGGCGGCGGGCCTGCTCGGGACCGCGCTGGGGATCGGCTACGCGTGGGCCGGAGTGCGCACCGTCATCGACGTCGCGGTGCCGGACGCCACCATGGTCATCCCGTTCGGGCAGCTGGCGCTCGTGGTGCTGGCCGCCGCGGCGGCCGGGGTCGTCGCCTGCATCGTCCCGGCCCGGCGAGCGGGGCGGATCGCCCCGGCGGAGGGCCTCGTCGCCGACTGAGTCGGGACGACGAACCGGCCGTGCACCAGGTGCACGGCCGGTTCGTCGTCTGTCGCAGGCAGTCCGGTCAGAGGTCCTGGCCGGCGGTCGCCTCGCCCACGGCCTCGATGACCGGGGTGGTGCCGCCGACGACGTCCCACTGCTGGCGGACCGAGCGGCCGTCGTCGACGACCGCCGCGATCACGGCGGCGACGTCGTCGCGGGTCACGTCGCCCTTGGCGACGTCCACACCGAGCGTCACGTGGCCGGTGCCCTCGTCGTCGGTGAGCTTGCCGGGACGCAGGATGGTCCAGGACAGGGAGGTCTTGCGGAGGTGGTCGTCGGCGTCGCGCTTGGCCTCGACGTAGACACGCCAGACGGGCTCGACGTCGTCGCCGAGCGGCTCGTCGACGCCGATCGCCGAGACCTGCACGAAGCGGGCGATGCCGAGTGCCTCGGCGGCCTGGGCGGAGCGGATCGAGCCCTCGAGGTCGACCGTGCGCTTGCGGTCGGCGTTGCCGTCGGGGCCGCCGCCGGCCGCGAACACGACGGCGTCAGCGCCCTCGAGCGCGGCGCGCAGCGCCTCGTCGTCGTCGTTCTCGAGGTCGAACAACCGGGTCTCGACTCCGGAGCGCTCGAGCTCGTCGGCCTGCTCCTGACGGCGGACGAGGGCGCGAGGCTGGTGACCTGCGTGGATGAGCTTGGGATGAACGAGGCGAGCGATCTGGCCCGCCCCTCCGACGATTGCGATGGTGGCCATGTCTCGAGCCTAGGGTCGCGGCGGTGACTAGGCTCCCTGAGTGTGAAGCCCCGCGCGATGCCGATCGTCTACTCGCTGCCGCTCCGCGACCGGTTCCGCGGCATCACGCACCGCGAGGGGGTCCTGGTGGAGGGCCCGGCGGGCTGGGGCGAGTTCGCGCCCTTCCTGGAGTACGACGACGCGGAGGCGCTCCACTGGTGGGCGGCCGCCCGCGAGGCGTCGACGGTCGGGTGGCCCGAGCCCGTCCGCGCGCAGGTGCCGGTGAACTGCATCGTGCCCGCAGTCACGCCCGAGCGCGCCGCCGAGATCGTGCTCGCCTCCGGGTGCCGCACCGCCAAGGTCAAGGTCGCCGAGCAGGGCCAGGACCTGGCCGACGACCTCGCTCGGGTCGCCGCGGTGCGTGAGGCGCTGGGTCCCGACGGTCGGGTGCGGGTCGACGCCAACGGCGCGTGGGGCCTGCGGGAGGCGCTCGTCGCCGTGCTCGCCCTCGACGACGAGGTGGGCCTGGAGTACGTCGAGCAGCCCTGCGCGAGCGTGGAGGACCTGGCTCGGGTGCGCCGCGAGACGGGCGTGCTGGTCGCGGCGGACGAGTCCATCCGCAAGGCCGCGGATCCCTACCGGGTGGCCGAGCACGAGGCCGCCGACGTCGCGGTGCTCAAGGTCGCTCCGCTGGGCGGCGTCGCGGCGTGCTTGACGATCGCCGAGCAGATCGGCCTGCCCGTCGTGGTCTCGAGCGCCGTCGACTCCTCCGTCGGACTGGCCGCCGGGCTCGCGCTCGCGGCCGCCCTGCCGGACCTGCCGTTCGCCTGCGGTCTCGGCACGCAGGCGCTCCTGGAGACCGACGTCGTGACCGATCCGCTCGCGCCCGTGGGCGGGATGCTGGACGTGCGCCGGCCGGTCGTCGACCCTGACCTCCTCGAGCGGTGCCGCGCCGACGCCGAGCGCACGGCCTGGTGGCTCGACCGACTCGCGCGCGTCGAGGGCCTCGCCGGGGGACTCGCGTGAGCCGCTCGACAGACACGGCCCGCGAGCTGGTCGGCCGGCTGCTCGGACTCGGCGCGACGGAGGCCGTGCTCGCGCCGGGCTCCCGCTCGGGCCCGCTCGCCCTCGCGCTGCACGCCGCCGACCAGCAGGGCCTGCTGCGCCTGCACGTGCGGGTCGACGAGCGGGAGGCCGGCTTCCTCGCGCTCGGGCTCGCGAAGGCGTCCCGGTCGCCCGTGCCGGTCGTGACGACGTCGGGCACGGCGGTCGCGAACCTGCACCCCGCCATGCTGGAGGCACTGCACGCGGGGGTTCCGGTGGTGGCGGTGACGGCCGACCGCCCCGCGCGCCTGCGGGGCACGGGAGCCAACCAGACCACCGACCAGCGGCGCATCTTCCCGCGCGTCCCGTTCATCGAGGACCCGGCATCGCTGCCCGGCGCGCCCTGGTCGGGACCCGTGCACCTCAACCTCGAGCTGGACGAGCCGCTCGTCGAGACGGTCGAGTGGACGTTCGACGTCGTCGCCACGGCGCCGGCCACGCTCGACGAGAGCGCGCTGGTGACGCTCGGACCCGGCCCGGCGACCGTCGTGCTGGCCGGTGACGCAGCCCAGGACACGCGGGCCCGCGACGTGGCGCGCGACGGCGGCTGGCCGCTCTTCGCCGAGCCCAGCTCCGGAGTGCGCGGCGACCAGGTGGTCGGCGCCTACCGGCTCCTGCTCGACCACCACCCGCTGTCCGCGCGCATCGAGAGGGTCGTGAGCTTCGGCCACGCGACGTTGTCACGGCCGGTGTCAGCCCTGCTGGCGCGCTCGGACGTCGAGGTCGTGCACGTCGGCGGCGTCACGACCTTCCCCGGCGTGCCGGGACCCGGCGTCCGGTTCGTCGACCACGTGCAGGTCGAGGAGGCCGACGACACCGACTGGTTCGACGCGTGGCACGAGGCCGACGGGGTCGCGCGGTCCGCGATCGACTCGGTCTCCCCGCCCGCGCACCGCCTCGCGGAGACCGTGTGGCGCGCCGCGGCAGGTGGAGTCCTCGTGATCGGCTCGTCGTCGGTCGTGCGCGACCTCGACCTGGTGGCCCCCGGTCCGTCTCCCGACATCGTCGTCGCGAACCGTGGCCTGGCCGGGATCGACGGGATGGTGTCGACCGCCGTCGGCGTCGCGCTCGTCGAAGGACGCCCGAGCCTCGCCGTGATGGGCGACCTGACGTTCCTGCACGGCGCCAACGGCCTGCTGATCGGCCCGCACGAGCCGCGACCCGACCTCACGATCGTCGTCGTGTCCGACGACGGTGGTGCGATCTTCTCCCTGCTCGAGCAGGGCTCGGTGGAGTACGCCGAGGCGTTCGAGCGGGTGTACGCGACGCCCACCGGGACGGACCTGTCGGCGCTGTGCCGGGCCCACGGCGTCCCGCACGCGCGGGTCGAGGTCGACGACCTCCGTGCGTCGCTCGACGCGACCCCGTCAGGACTCGCCGTCGTCGAGGTCCCGCTCGATCGCTCCACCCGTCGCGCCGATGCGCTGGCGGTCTCCGCGGCCGTCAGGTCCGCATTCTGACAGTGGCACTGGCACGGTCAACCGACCGCGAGTACGGTGGGTGGCGTGGGTCACAACGCTGAGGTATTCGACTACGTCGTCATCGGGTCCGGCAGTGCGGGTGGCGTCATCGCCGCTCGCCTGAGCGAGGACCCCCAGGTACGGGTGCTGCTGCTGGAGGCAGGCCCCATGGACGACGACGACATGATCCACCTGCCGGCGGGATTCTCGACGCTGTTCCGCACGAAGTGGGACTGGGCGTACCGCACGACCCCGCAGAAGATGCTGTCCGGGCGACGCTCCGACTGGCCCCGCATGAAGGGCCTCGGCGGCTGCACCTCGATGAACGCGATGATCTACATCCGCGGCAACCGCGCCGACTACGACGAGTGGCGCGACGTCTACGGTGCCGAGGGCTGGGGCTACGACGACGTCCTGCCGTACTTCAAGAGGTCCGAGGGCAACCGCCGCCTCGGCGGCGAGTACCACGGCACCGACGGCCCGCTCTGGGTCGAGGACCGCCGGTACGACCACGAGCTGACCCACGCGTTCGTCGACTCCGCCGTCGCGTCCGGCTTCAAGCCCACCGACGACTTCAACGGCGCCGAGCAGGAGGGCGCCGGCCTGTACCAGGTCACGTGCCGCAAGGGCCGCCGCTGGTCGGTCGCCGACGCCTTCATCCGGCCGGCGATGGACCGCCCCAACCTCACGGTCCGCACCGAGGCCTTCGTCACGAAGATCGAGATCGACGGCACGCGCGCCACCGGCGTCACCTACCAGCGTCACGGCGTCACCGAGACGGTCCGCGCCGACGCCGAGATCGTCCTCTCGGGCGGCGCCGTCAACAGCCCGCAGCTGCTGATGCTGTCGGGCGTGGGCCCGGGCGCGCACCTGCGCGAGCACGGCATCGACGTCAAGGTCGACTCGCCCGAGGTGGGCAAGAACCTGCAGGACCACCCCATCACCGCGGTGCTGTTCGACACCAAGAACACCTCCGACTTCTCCGAGAACCTCAGCCTCGGCAACCTGCTCAAGGCGCAGAAGCTGGGCCGCGGGCCGCTGACCTCGAACGTCGCCGAGTCGGGCGCCTTCTTCCGGTCCAGCGACGACCAGCCGGCGCCCGACCTGCAGCTGCACGTGCTGCCGACGGGCTTCTGGGACAACGGTCTCCACGAGGTCACCAAGCGCGGTCTCGTCATCGCCCCCACGCTCGTGCGGGTCGAGAGCGTCGGGCAGATCACGCTCCGCTCCGCCGACCCGACGTGGCACCCGGAGATCGACCCGGCGTACTACTCCGACCCCTCCGACCTCGACCGCATCCTGGTCGGCATGCGCAAGGCCTTCGAGGTCGCGTCGGTCGGCCCGCTCACGCGGTACGTCGACAAGCCGTGGGCGCCCGGCAGCTGGAACCCCAGCGACGACGAGATCATCGGTGCCATCTCCCGCATGGGCCAGACGGTCTACCACCCGGTGGGCACGTGCTCGCTCGGCAAGGTCGTCGACGCCGACCTGCGGGTCATGGGCGTCGAGGGCCTGCGCGTCGCCGACGCGTCCGTCATGCCGCGGGTCCCGCGCGGCAACACCAACGCCCCCACCATCATGATCGGCGAGAAGGCCGCCGACCTCATCAAGGAGTCAGCATGACGAGCGCATCCCCCACCGGTCCCGAGCTGTCCGGCCCCCTGTTCGGGGCGGGCGAGCCGCCCATCTCGTCGCTGCCGGTCCGCGAGGGGCCCACGTTCGAGTCGCTCGACCCGCGCACGGGTGACGTCGTCGGCGTGCACGCCATCCACAGCGCCGAGGAGGTCGAGGCGGCGGTCGAGAAGGCCCGCCTCGCGGCGATCTGGTGGCGTGACATCGGCTTCGAGGGCCGCAAGGAGTTCCTGCTGCAGTGGCGCAGCGTCATCACGCGTCGCCTCGCGCAGATCTCGCACCTCGTGCACCTCGAGACTGGCAAGCCCCACGGCGACGCGCAGCTCGAGATCGGTCTCGCGATCGACCACGTGAACTGGGCCGCCAAGAACGCCAAGAAGGTCCTGGGTGCCACGTCGGTGTCGTCCGGCATCTTCGCGATCAACCACGCGTCGTCGGTGCGGTACAACCCGCTCGGCGTCGTGGGCGTCATCGGGCCGTGGAACTACCCGGTCTTCACGCCGCTCGGCTCGATCACGTACGCGCTCGCGGCGGGCAACGGCGTCGTGTTCAAGCCCAGCGAGTACACGCCCGGCGTCGGCCGCTGGCTCGTCGACACCTTCACCGAGGTCGTCGGGGGCCGTCCCGTCCTGCAGCTCGTCACGGGCTACGGCGAGACCGGCGCTGCACTCTGCCGCGCCGGCGTCGACAAGGTCGCCTTCACCGGCTCGGCCAACACCGGCAAGCGCGTCATGGCGGCGTGCGCCGAGAACCTCGTGCCCGTCGTGATCGAGGCCGGCGGCAAGGACTCGGTCATCGTCGACGAGGACGCCGACCTGGTCGCTGCGGCCGAGGGTGCGCTGTGGTCCGGCATGTCGAACGCGGGCCAGACCTGTATCGGCGCGGAGCGCGTGTACGTGCACCGGGCCGTGTTCGAGCCCTTCATGACCGAGCTGCTCAAGCAGGCCCGCACGGTCACGGCGCACGCGTCGCCCGACTCGCTCATCGGACCCATCACCATGCCGTCGCAGCTCGACGTCATCCAGCGCCACATCGACGACGCGATCGCGAAGGGCGGCCGGGTCGTGCTCGGCGGGTCCGACGCGGTCGGCGAGCGCTTCGTGCAGCCGACGATCATCACCCACGTGCCGGAGGACTCCGCGGCCGTGACCGAGGAGACGTTCGGTCCGACGCTGGTCGTCAACCCGGTCGACGACATGGACGAGGCGGTGCAGCTGACGAACGCGACGGCGTACGGCCTCGCCGGGTCCGTGTACGGCAAGCGCCGCGCGGTCTCGATCGCCGAGCGGGTGCGCTCGGGCATGACCTCGATCAACGCCGTCGCGATGTTCGCGGGCGTCCCGTCGCTGCCGTTCGGTGGCGTCGGTGAGTCCGGCTTCGGCCGCATCCACGGTCCCGACGGCCTGCGCGAGTTCACCTACGCCAAGGCGATCACGCGGCAGCGGTTCAAGCCGTTGCTCAACCTCACCTCGATGCAGCGTGACGAGGCGACCGACAAGAACGCGGCCACGCTCATCAACCTGCTCTACGGAGGCCGCAAGACGTTGCGGTGATCTCGCGTCGCGAGAGTTGTCCGCCGGGCCACGTGTCGTTCACCGGACGCGTGTCGGCTGCTGGCCTGGTGCCCCGTAGCCTGAACGCGTGAACAGGCGGATCATCCATCGGCGCTTCGTGGCCCTCGGTGACTCCTTCACCGAAGGGATGGGCGACCCCGACCCGCTGCTGCCCAACGGGGTGCGCGGCTGGGCCGACCGGGTCGCCGAGCAGATGTCGGTCGCGGCGCCCGGCGTGCAGTACGCCAACCTCGCGATCCGCGGCAAGCGGCTCGACCAGATCGTCTCCGAGCAGCTCGGGCCGGCGCTCGCGCTGCGGCCCGACCTCGTGGCGCTGTTCGCCGGGGTCAACGACCTGATGCACCTGCGGGTGCGGATGGACGAGCTCATGGCGGTGTACGAGGACGTCGTGGCGCGGGTGCGGGCCACGGGCGCCCGGGTGCTGCTGTTCACGATCAGCGATCCGGAGCCGGTGTGGGTGTTCCGCCCCTTCCGCGGGCGCATCGCGATCTACAACGAGCTCGTCCGCAAGATCGCCCGACGCCACGACGCGACGGTGGTCGACCTGTGGGACGTGCTGGACCTCGGTGACCGTCGCCTCTGGGGCGACGACCGCCTGCACCTCGCGACGCCCGGTCACGAGATCGTGGCCGGAGCGGTGTGCGAGGCCATCGGCATCCGTCACACCCTCCAGGTCGACCCGGCGACGAGCGGCGCGGCGCGCACCCGTCGGCAGCGGCTGGCGTGGCTCGTGCGGCACGCGGTGCCGTGGTTCTTCCGTCGCCTGCGGGGGCGTTCCCTGGGTGACGGCCTGACCCCGCGGTACCCCACGCTCACGCCTCCGGTGCTGCCCGCAGGCCTCGCGGTCGAGGAGCTGCCGTCTAGCCTGGCGCCATGCGATTCCGCCGCTTCGTCGCCCTCGGAGACTCCTTCACCGAAGGGGTCGGCGACGCCGATCCCCGACGCCCCAACGGCGTTCGTGGATGGGCCGACCGATGTGCCGCCGCCCTCGCGCAGCACGATCCCGACCTGACCTACGCGAATCTCGCGATCCGGGGGCGCAAGCTCCGGCCGATCCTGGCCGAGCAGGTCGCTCCGGCGCTGTCGCTCGATCCCGACCTGGTCTCGATCTACGCGGGCGCGAACGACGTGCTGCGCCCGCGGATCGACGTCGACGCCCTGGTGGCCGAGTACGACGCGGCGGTGGGGATGCTCTCGCAGCAGGCCCACGTCGTGATGTTCACGGCCTACGACCCGGGTGAGGCGCCGGTCTTCGCGTTCCTGCGGGGCCGGTTCGCGATCTACAACGAGCTCGTCCGGGAGGTCGCCGAGCGCCACGGTGCGACGCTGGTCGACTTCTGGCGTCTGCGCGAGTACCGCGACGACCAGCTGTGGGACACCGACCGGATGCACATGTCGAGCATCGGCCACCAGCGGATGGCGATCGCGGTGCTCGACGCGCTCGGCGTGACGCACGACCTGGAGCCGCTGCCTCTCGTGCCGCCTGCCCCGCAGACCGCCGCCCAGCGCCGCGCCGCGAACGTGGCCTGGGCGCGCGAGCACGCCGGCCCCTGGGTCGGCCGCCGCCTGCGCGGCACCTCCTCCGGCGACGCCCTCGCCCCCCGCTACCCCACCCTGACCACCCCCACCTGAATGACCGCTCGCGAGAGACTTTGTTACCGCTGGCGAGAGACTTTGTTGGTGGTCAGGAGATGCGGAACTCGCTCCTGACCACCAACAAGGTCTCTCGCGAGGGGTCGTCAGTCGCGGGGGGAGAGCGCGGTGCGAACCGGGATGAGCTTGGCGTCGGACTCGGCCAGCTCGTCGGCCGGAACCGAGTCGGCGACGATGCCGCAGCCCGCGAACAGGCGCGCGGAGCGGCCGTCGGGCGCGAGCTCGGCTGAGCGCAGGCCGATGCCCCACTCACCGTCGCCGTGCCCGTCCATCCATCCGACCGGTCCGGCGTAGCGGCCGCGGTCGAGCCCCTCGATCTGGGCGATCAGGGCGACGGCCTCGGCGGTCGGCGTGCCGCCCACGGCGGCCGAGGGGTGGAGGTCGGCGACCACCGACAGCACCGACGTGCCGTCGGGCACCACGCCGGCGATGTCGGTCGCGAGGTGCATGACGTTCGGCAGGTGGAGCACGAACGGCGCCTCGGAGCGGGTGACCGCCGAGCAGTGCGCGTGCAGGGCGTCGGCGACCGAGCGCACCGCGTACTCGTGCTCCTCGAGGTCCTTGCTGGACCGGGCGAGCGAACCGGCGAGGGCGGCGTCGTGCGCGTCGTCGCCCGTGCGGCGGATGGTTCCGGCGAGCACCCGCGACGTCACGAGACCGCGCTCGAGGCGGACGAGCATCTCCGGGGTCGACCCGAAGAATCCGTCGACGTGGAACGTCCAGCACGCGGGGTAGTCGCGGGCGAGGCGGGCGAGTGGCCAGCGCACGTCGAGCGGTCGGTCGAAGTCGGCCCGGCAGTCGCGGGCGAGCACGACCTTGTCGAGCTGGTCGGCCGTGATCCGCTCGACCGCAGCGGCGACGGTGGCGGTCCAGGTGGCGACGTCGCCGTCGTCGAACGTGACCGGACCCGGCCGCTCCGGCCGGGTGGTCGGTCGCAGCTCGGGCGTCGGACCGATCGCGCTGCCGATCGTGGAGATCCAGGCACGACCGTCACGGCGACCGACGACGACCTCGGGCACCGTGAGGTGGCCGGCACCGTCGGCCGCGAAGTCGAACGTGCCGAACGCCACAAGGCCTGAGCCGGCGACCCCGACCTCGTCACGCACGACCGCCTGGTGCCGCACCTCGTCCCACCAGCGGGACGCGGCGGAGAACCGGTCGGGTCCGTCCACGTCGAAGGACGCAGCCCGCCCCCAGCCGACGATCCCGTCGCCGTCGTGCACCCACGCGAGGAAGTCGCGCTCGGGCAGCAGCGCCAGCAGGTCGTCGACCTCGACCGGGCGCGTGCGCACCAGCAGACGCTCGGGGGCGTCCGAGGCGGCGGGTCCGGCGGGGTTGGTCACGACGATCCACATTACCCGTGGGAGAGTGATCTGGTGAGTCGAGCCGGACTGGACAAGGACCCCCGCGCGGTCGCGAGCATGTTCGACCAGGTCGCGCAGCGGTACGACATCACGAACGACGTCCTGTCGCTCGGGCAGGACCGGCGCTGGCGCAAGGCCGTGGTCGACCTCGTCGCGCCGCAGCCGGGGGAGCGTGTGCTGGACCTCGCGGCCGGCACCGGCACCTCGAGCCAGCCCTTCGCGGACGCCGGCGCGCACGTCGTGCCGTGCGACTTCTCGCTCGGGATGCTGCGCGTGGGCAAGGCGCAGTACCCGGACCTGGCCTTCACGGCGGGCGACGGGATGCGGCTCCCGTTCGCCGACGACTCCTTCGACGCCGTGACGATCTCGTTCGGTCTGCGCAACATCCACGACCCGGTCGAGGGCCTCCGTGAGCTGCACCGGGTGACCAAGCCGGGCGGCCGCATCGTGGTGTGCGAGTTCAGCACGCCGACGTGGAAGCCGTTCCGCGCGATCTACATCAACTACCTCATGCGCGCCCTGCCGCCGGTGGCCCGCGCGGTCTCCTCCAACCCCGACTCGTACGTCTACCTGGCGGAGTCGATCCGCGCGTGGCCCGACCAGAAGGGTCTGGCCCTGCGCCTCGTGGAGGCCGGCTGGGGGCGCGTCGAGTGGCACAACCTCTCGGGCGGCATCGTCGCGATGCATTACTCCGTCAAGCCCGCCTGACCTGCGCCCTCACGCCCTCGTCTCCACAGACGACGTCGCTCCTGACCACGAACAAGGTCTCTCGCGAGGGGTAACAAAGTCTCTCGCGAGCGGTCATTCAGGGGAGAGGGTGGCGAGGTAGGCGTCGGCGGCGCGCTGGCTGCGCAGGTGGACCAGCTGCAGGTCCGGGTGCTCGGCGCGGGCGTCGGCGACCAGCGTGCGGTAGTCGTGCCGCGTGCGCCACGCCCAGCGGATGATGTGGTTCGGCTCGGTGAGGATGGTCCGCAGCGGGGGCTCGACGTTGCCGGCCCAGAGCTCGGTGCCGTGCCGCACCCGGCTCACCGTGCGGCGCGTCAGGCGGGTCATCGTGACCCGCACCGGGAGGTCCAGCCACACGATCGCGTCGGCATGGGCGACGAGCACCGGTCGGGCCTGCGGGTACTGCCACTCCGTGACCCACGCCGGCGACTGCGCCAGCGCCAGGACGTCGTCGTCGAACTCCGGTCGCGCGTTCCAGCCGGGGCCGTGGTGCAGGACGTCGAGCTCGGTGTACGGGATGCCCGTGGCCGCCGCGACGCGCCGCGCCAGGGTGGACTTGCCGGCACCGGGCCGACCGGCCACCAGCAGGCGTCGAGGAGCGTCGGTCACGACCCCATGCTGCCCCATGCCCAGGCGGGGACCACCCCTCGCGACGCGCTTAGTGTGACCTAAGTAACAGGGTGCCCCCAGGCGGGCGTAGCGTGTCTCACGGTGGCGCTGTGGTGCGGATCACAACGCCTCAGTCATCCGACCGAATGCCCTGCGGGAGGTGAGATGGACGCCTACACCCCGATCCTGGTGCTGGGTGCCCTCGCGGCTGGATTCGCGGTGTTCAGCATCGCGATCGCCCCGCTGACGGGCCCGCGCCGCTACAACCGCGCCAAGCTCGATCGCTACGAGTCCGGCATCTCGCCGAGCCCCCTGCCGGAGGGCGGCGGCAAGGTCAGCGTCAAGTACTTCTTCACCGCGATGATGTTCATCGTCTTCGACATCGAGATCGTCTTCCTGTACCCGTTCGCGGTCGCGTTCGACCAGCTCACGTGGTTCGCGGTCCTCGCGGTGCTGCTCTTCCTCGTCAACCTCACGATCGTCTACGCCTACGAGTGGCGCCGCGGTGGAATGGAGTGGACCTGATGGGTCTTGAGGAGAAGCTCCCCAGTGGAGTCCTGCTGTCGACCGTCGAGGGACTGGCCGGCTACATGCGCAAGGCGTCGTTCTGGCCGGCCACGTTCGGCCTGGCGTGCTGCGCGATCGAGATGATGACGTTCGGCGCCCCGCGCTTCGACTCCTCCCGCTTCGGCATGGAGGTGTTCCGCCCCAGCCCGCGCCAGGCCGACCTGATGATCGTCGCCGGCCGCGTCAGCAACAAGATGGCCCCGGTCCTGCGCCAGATCTACGACCAGATGGCCGAGCCCAAGTACGTGCTCGCGATGGGCGTCTGCGCCAGCTCGGGCGGCATGTTCAACAACTACGCGATCGTGCAGGGCGTCGACCACGTCGTGCCGGTCGACATGTACCTGCCCGGCTGCCCGCCGCGGCCCGAGATGCTGATCGACGCGGTCCTGAAGCTCCACGACAAGGTGCAGCACACCAAGCTCGGCGTGAACCGCGAGCTCGAGATCCGCGAGCAGGAGACCGTCGCCCTCTCCGCCACCCCGACCCTCGTGCAGAAGGGTCTGCTCAGGTGACTCCGGAGAAGGACGAGACCCCCGGCGAGGAGGTCGTGCCGGCCGGCGCGCAGCCGTTCGAGGTCATCGACGTCCGCGAGGGATCCTTCGGCGTCCACGGATCCGGCGACACCAGCGGCTTCGGCGGGCTCAACACCACGATCGTCATGCCGCCGGCCAGCACCGCCCCGTTCGGCGGCTGGTTCGACGAGGTCGCCGAGCACCTCGAGGACGGCGTCTCGGGTGCGATCGAGAAGGTCGTCGTCGACCGCGGCGAGATCACCTTCCACATCGCCCGCTCGCACCTGCTCGAGACCGTGCGCCACCTGCGCGACGACCCGACGCTCCGCTTCGAGCTCTGCTCGTCGCTGTCCGGCGTGCACTACCCGAACGAGACCGGCCGTGAGCTGCACGTCGCGATCCACCTGCTCTCGATGAGCTTCCGCCGTCGCATCCGGGTCGAGGTGTCGGTGCCCGAGGGCGATCCGCACCTGCCCAGCATCGTGCCCGTGTACCCCACGGCCGACTGGCACGAGCGCGAGACCTACGACATGTTCGGCATCGTCTTCGACGGCCACCCCGGGCTCACGCGCATCCTCATGCCCGACGACTGGCCCGGCCACCCCCAGCGCAAGGACTACCCCCTGGGCGGCATCCCGGTCGAGTACAAGGGCGCCACGATCCCGGCCCCCGACCAGCGGCGGAGGTACAGCTGATGAGCGCCACGACCGACCCGTACGCGAGCACGACCGACTCCACCGACGGTCCCGTCTTCACCGTCACCGGCCAGGACTGGGACACGATCGACCCCTCCCTGGCCGACAGCGACCACATCGTCGTCAACATGGGCCCGCAGCACCCCTCGACCCACGGCGTGCTTCGCCTGGTCCTCGAGATCGACGGCGAGACCGTGACCGACGCCCGCGCTGGCATCGGCTACCTGCACACGGGCATCGAGAAGAACATGGAGTACCGCACGTGGACGCAGGGGGTCACCTTCTGCACCCGCATGGACTACGTGGCGCCGTTCTCCAACGAGGCCGCCTACGTCGCGGCGGTCGAGAAGCTCCTGCAGATCGAGGACCAGGTCCCGCAGCGCGCGATGGACATCCGCGTGCTGATGCTCGAGCTGAACCGCATCAGCTCGCACCTGGTCTGCCTGGCCACGGGTGGCATGGAGATCGGTGCCCTCACCGTCATGACGTGCGGCTTCCGCGACCGTGAGCTGATCCTGGACTGCTTCGAGGCGATCAGCGGACTGCGCATGAACCATGCGTACTTCCGGCCCGGCGGCGTCGCCCAGGACCTCCCCGACGACGGCCTGCAGCGCGTGCGCGACACGGTCGCCCTTCTGAAGAAGCGGCTCCCGGAGTACGCGGCCCTCTGCAACGCCAACCCCATCTTCAAGCGACGCCTCAAGGGCGTGGGCCACCTCGAGCTCGCGGGCGCGCTGGCGCTGGGCCTCACCGGACCGGTCGTCCGCGCCACCGGCTATGACTGGGACCTCCGCCGCACGCAGCCCTACTGGGGCTACGACACCTACGACTTCGACGTCGTCACGTGGGACGAGCCCGACGCCTACGGCCGCTTCCGCGTTCGCCTGGACGAGATGTGGGAATCCTTGAAGATCGTCGAGCAGGCGCTCAGCCGTCTTGAGGCCTCCCAGGGCGACCCGGTCATGATCGCCGACCGCAAGATCGCCTGGCCCGCGCAGCTCTCGGTGGGCGCCGACGGCCAGGGCAACTCCCCGGAGCACATCGCGCACATCATGGGCGAGTCGATGGAGGCGCTGATCCACCACTTCAAGCTCGTGACCGAGGGCTTCCGAGTCCCGGCCGGGCAGGTGTACGCGGCGGTCGAGTCGCCCCGCGGCGAGATCGGCTGCCACGCGGTCTCCGACGGCGGCACCCGCCCGTACCGCGTGCACTTCCGCGACCCGTCCTTCGTCAACCTCCAGGGCACCTCGATCATGAGCGAGGGCAGCATGATCTCCGACGTCATCGTCGCGATCGCGAGCATCGACCCGGTGATGGGCGGTGTCGACCGATGAGCGACAGTCACGGTGTCGACGACACGACGCTGGCCGAGCTGCGGCAGCTGATGGGGCGTTACCCGGAGCCGCGGTCGGCGCTGCTGCCCATGCTGCACCTGCTGCAGTCGGTCGAGGGGCACGTGACCGCCGGCGGCATCGAGACCTGCGCCGAGATGCTGGGCCTCACGGCCGCCGAGGTCTCGGGCGTCGCGACGTTCTACACGATGTACAAGCGCCGCCCGATGGGCCGGCACCACGTCGGCGTCTGCACCAACACGCTGTGCGCCGTGATGGGCGGCGACGCGATCTTCGAGCGGCTCTCGGAGCACCTCGAGGTCGGCAACGACGAGACGACCTCCGACGGCCAGGTCACCCTCGAGCGCGTCGAGTGCAACGCGGCCTGTGACTTCGCGCCGGTCGTGATGGTCAACTGGGAGTTCTTCGACGGCCAGGACCCGAGCAGCGCCGTCGACCTGGTCGACCGCCTGCGATCGGGCGAGGGGGTCGCGTCGCCTCGCGGCGCCACCATCACGTCGTGGCGCGAGGCCGAGCGCGTGCTCGCGGGCTTCGAGGACGGCCGGGCCGACGAGGGTCCGGCCGCCGCCGGGGCCTCGCTCGCGGGCCTCGAGATCGCGAACGAGCGTGGCTGGTCGGCGCCGAGCAGCGAGGCCGGCTCCCACCCAGCCACGACGAGCGTCGCGGGCGAAGCCCCCGACGCGAGCAAGGCGAGCGCTTCAGCGCGAGCCGACACGTCGCGCGCCGAGTCGGAGACGGTCGCCGAGGAGTCCGAGGTCGACGTGGAAGGTGGCGGCTCCGGCGGGGGTTCCGGGCCACGGGCGGAAGAAGGCAGAGATGACTGACGTGCTGACACCCGTGCTGAGCGCGGGATGGGCCGACGACCGGGCCTGGACCCTCGAGGCGTACACCGCCCGCGGTGGCTACCGCGCGCTCGGCAAGGCGCTCGAGATGGCACCGGCCGACCTCATCGAGCTCGTCAAGGAGTCCGGTCTGCGCGGCCGTGGCGGCGCCGGCTTCCCCACCGGCATGAAGTGGTCGTTCATCCCGAAGGACAACCCCAACCCGACCTACCTGGTCGTCAACGCCGACGAGTCCGAGCCGGGCACCTGCAAGGACATCCCGCTCATGATGGCGAGCCCCCACACGCTGGTCGAGGGCGTCATCATCGCCTCGCGCGCGATCGGCGCGCAGACGGCCTTCATCTACGTGCGCGGTGAGGTGCTGCACGTCGTGCGGCGCCTGCGGGCGGCGGTGCGCGAGGCCTACGAGGCCGGCCACCTCGGCACCGACATCGGTGGCTCCGGCCAGAACCTCGAGCTCGTGGTCCACGCCGGTGCCGGCGCCTACATCTGCGGCGAGGAGACGGCGCTGCTCGACTCGCTCGAGGGCCGCCGCGGCCAGCCGCGGCTGCGGCCGCCGTTCCCCGCCGTCGCGGGGCTGTACGCCTCGCCCACCGTGATCAACAACGTCGAGTCGATCGCCTCGGTCCCGGCGATCGTCGACCACGGCATCGAGTGGTTCGGCTCCATGGGCACCGAGAAGAGCAAGGGCTTCACGCTCTACTCGCTCTCCGGCCACGTGAAGCGCCCCGGGCAGTACGAGGCCCCGCTCGGCATCACGCTGCGCGAGCTGCTCGAGCTCGGCGGCGGGCTGCGCGACGGCTCGGAGCTCAAGTTCTGGACCCCGGGCGGGTCGTCCACCCCCATCCTCACCGCCGAGCACCTCGACGTCCCGCTCGACTACGAGGGCGTCGGCGCGGCCGGCTCGATGCTGGGCACCAAGGCCCTGCAGGTCTTCGACCAGACGACGTCGGTCGTGCGCTGCGTGCTGCGCTGGACCGAGTTCTACAAGCACGAGTCGTGCGGCAAGTGCACCCCGTGCCGCGAGGGCACGTGGTGGCTCGTCCAGGTGCTGCGGCGCCTCGACTCCGGCGAGGGGCGCACCGGCGACATCGAGCTGCTGCAGGAGCTCTGCGGCAACATCCTCGGCCGCTCGTTCTGCGCGCTCGGCGACGGCGCCACGAGCCCCATCACCTCGGCCATCCAGCACTTCCGCGACGAGTTCGAGGCCGGCATGCACACCCCGTCGAGCGAGCTGTTCCCGCCCGCAGCGTCGACCCTGTTCGCCGCGGAGGTGACGGCATGACGCTCGAGGCCAATCCTGAGGCACAGGCTCCCGCCGAGCTGGTGACCGTCACGATCGACGACGTGGGCATCAGCGTCCCCAAGGGCACGCTCGTGATCCGCGCGGCCGAGCTGCTCGGCATCGAGATCCCGCGCTTCTGCGACCACCCGCTGCTGGAGCCGGTCGGCGCGTGCCGACAGTGCCTCGTCGACGTGCCCGACGCGGGCAACGGCCGCGGGTTCCCCAAGCCGCAGGCCTCCTGCACGATCGAGGTCGCTCCCGGCATGGTCGTGCGCACGCACGCCACGTCCGAGGTCGCTGCCGCGGCGCAGCGCGGCACCCTGGAGTTCCTGCTCGTCAACCACCCGTTGGACTGCCCCGTCTGCGACAAGGGCGGCGAGTGCCCCCTGCAGAACCAGGCCATGAGCCACGGCCGCGGCGAGTCGCGCTTCCACGAGACGAAGCGCACCTTCGCGAAGCCCGTGCCGGTCTCGGCGCAGGTCCTGCTCGACCGCGAGCGCTGCGTCCTGTGCGCCCGGTGCACGCGGTTCTCCGACCAGATCGCGGGCGACCCGTTCATCGCCCTCGTCGAGCGCGGCGCGAGCCAGCAGATCGGGGTCGGGCCCAGCACCGACCACCGCGGCTCCGACGACACGACCGGTACCGAGCCGTTCCACTCCTACTTCTCCGGCAACACGATCCAGATCTGCCCCGTCGGAGCCCTGACCAGCGCCGACTACCGCTTCCGGTCGCGCCCCTTCGACCTCGTCTCGGTGCCGTCCGTCGCCGAGCACGACGCGTGCGGCGCTGCCGTCCGCATCGATCACCGCCGTGGTGCGGTGATGCGCCGCCTCGCCGGTGATGAGCCGGAGGTCAACGAGGAGTGGATCAGCGACAAGGACCGCTTCGCGTTCACCTGGACCCGTCAGGACGATCGCCTCCGCACGCCACTGGTCCGCGACGAGAACGGTGAGCTCCAGCCCATGTCGTGGCCGGGCGCCCTGGCCGTCGCCGGGAGGCTGCTCGAGGGCGTCCGGGGATCCGTGGGCGTGCTGCCCGGCGGTCGCCTGACACTCGAGGACGCCCACGCCTGGTCGGCCTTCGCCCGCATCTCGCTCGGCACCAACGACGTCGACTTCCGCTCCCGCGCGGTGGGCCCGGAGGAGGCCGACTTCCTCGCGGCCCACGTCGCCGGTCGCGGCCTGGACGTCACCTACGCGGACCTCGAACGCACTCGGCGCGTGGTGCTCGTGGCGCTCGAGCCCGAGGACGAGGCGTCCGCCATCTTCCTGCGCCTGCGCAAGGCGGTGCGGGCCCGTGGTCTGAAGGTCGTCACGATCGCGAGCCATCGCAGCCGGGGCAGCGAGAAGCTCTCCGCCGAGCTCGTCCCGGCCGTGCCGGGTCACGAGACCGAGGCCCTGGCAGCGCTCGACCTCGGAGCCGGCGACGTCGTCCTCGTCGGTGAGCGTGCCGCCCTCGTGCCCGGGCTCCTCTCGGCCGTCGCGGCCCTGAACGGCCCCCGCATCGCCTGGGTGCCACGACGTGCCGGCGACCGCGCCGCGGTCGAGGCCGGCCTGCTGCCCAACCTCCTGCCCGGCGCTCGTCCGGTGACCGAGGCCGAGGCGCGCGCCGACCTGGCGGCCGCCTGGCAGGTCGCCGGGATCCCCGGCATCCGCGGGCGTGACGTCGTGGGCATCGTCGACGACGCCGCCGACCACGCGCTGCAGGGTCTGGTCGTGGGCGGCGTCGAGGTCGGCGACCTTCCCGATCCGGCCCGTGCACGCGCCGCCCTGGCCGGAGCCCAGGTCGTCATCAGCCTCGAGGTGCGCCGCAGCGAGGTCACCGACCACGCCGACGTCGTGCTCCCGGTCGCCCCGCCCGTCGAGAAGTCCGGGACGTTCGTGACCTGGGAGGGCCGTCGCCGGCCGTTCGACACCGCGCTGCACGAGCCGGGGTCGGTCACCGACACCCGCGTGCTCGCCGGCATCGCGGAGGAGATGGGTCGCCCGATCGGCTTCCGCACCACGGCCGACGCCCTCGCCGACCACGACTCGGTCGGGCGCTGGGACGGTCAGCACCCCGAGGGTCCGTCGGCCGCGGCTGCGGCCCCGACCCGCCCCCCGGCCGGTCACGTGGTCGTCTCCACCTGGCGCCAGCTCGTCGACGACGGCCGCGGTCAGGACGGACAGGCCGAGTACAAGGCCACGGCCCGCCGTCCGGTGGCCCGCGCCAGCGCCGCCACCTGGTCGTCCCTCGGCGTCGCTGCCGGCGGCACGGTCGTGCTCGGGGGTTCCGCGGCCTTCCCGGCCGTGGTCGACGACCTCCCCGACGACGTCGTGTGGGTGCCGGGCAACAACGGCGTGAACCTGCGCGAGCTGGGCCTCGGCCACGGCAGCACCACCACCGCCGGATCCGGGGACGACGCATGAGTGACGTCTTCGGGAACGAGCCCTTCTGGGTCGTGGCGCTGAAGGCGCTGCTGATCTTCGTGATCCTCGTGGTCTACACGCTGTTCAACATATGGCTCGAGCGCCGCGTCGTGGCCCGCATGCAGCACCGCGTGGGCCCCAACGTGCACGGTCCCTTCGGCCTGCTGCAGAGCCTCGCCGACGGCGTGAAGCTCGCGCTCAAGGAGGACATCGTCGTCAAGGCGGCCGACAAGGTCGTCTACGTCCTGGCCCCGATCCTCGCGACGATCCCGGCGTTCCTCGCGTGGTCGGTCATCCCGTTCGGGCCCGAGGTCACGATCCCGTTCACCGACACGGTCACGCCGCTGCAGCTGACCGACATGCCGGTCGCGGTGCTGTACGTCCTCGCGGTCACCTCGATCGGCGTCTACGGCATCGTGCTCGCCGGCTGGTCGTCCGGCTCGACCTACGCCCTGCTCGGCGGCCTGCGCTCGAGCGCCCAGGTCATCAGCTACGAGGTGGCCATGGGCCTGAGCTTCGTGACGGTCTTCCTCTACGCCGGCTCGATGTCGACCTCGGAGATCGTCTCGGCCCAGACCGACCTCTGGTACTTCCTGCCCCTGCTGCCGTCGTTCGTGGTGTACCTGATCTCGATGGTCGGCGAGACCAACCGCGCCCCGTTCGACCTCCCGGAGGCCGAGGGCGAGCTCGTCGGCGGCTTCCACACCGAGTACAGCTCGCTGAAGTTCGCGCTGTTCTTCCTGGCCGAGTACATCAACATGGTCACGGTCTCGGCGCTCGCGACCACGCTGTTCCTCGGCGGCTGGCGGGCCCCGTTCGGCATCGCCCAGGTCTGGGAGGGCGCGAACGAGGGCTACTGGCCAGTGCTGTGGTTCCTCGGCAAGACGCTGTTCTTCATCTTCCTGTTCATCTGGCTCCGCGGCACCCTGCCGCGCATGCGGTACGACCAGTTCATGGCCTTCGGCTGGAAGGTCCTGATCCCGTTCTCGCTGGCCTGGATCTTCGTCGTCATCGTGCTGCGGAAGCTGCAGAACGAGGGCTCGATCGACGAGGTCGTCGTGAACTGGGCGGGCGTCGCCGTCGCGGTGCTGCTGATCGCGTTCATCGCCCTGCGCCGCGACAAGCCCACCCCGGACCGGCCCGACCCGGCCACCGGCTCGGCCGCCGACGGCTACCCGGTGCCGCTCCCGTTCGACGACTCCGAGAAGGAGAGTGCCCGATGAGCGAGCGCCAGCGAGCGAGCCGGTGGCTCCTCATCGCGATGCCGCCATACCGTTCTTTCCTCATGGAGGTGTCGCGATGAGCATCAAGGGCAACCTGTGGGACCCGGTCGCCGGGTTCGGCGTCACGTTCCGCACGATGTTCAGGAAGGTCGTGACGGAGCAGTACCCGTTCGAGAAGGTGCCCACGGCGCCGCGCTTCCACGGTCGGCACCAGCTCAACCGCTGGCCCGACGGCCTGGAGAAGTGCGTCGGCTGCGAGCTGTGCGCCTGGGCGTGCCCGGCCGACGCGATCTACGTCGAGGGAGCCTCGAACGACGAGTCGGCCAACGGCGAGGGTCGCTTCAGCCCGGGGGAGCGGTACGGCCGCGTCTACCAGATCAACTACCTGCGCTGCATCCTCTGCGGCCTGTGCATCGAGGCGTGCCCCACGCGCGCGCTGACGATGACCAACGAGTACGAGCTCGCCGACGACAACCGCGAGGCACTGATCTACGAGAAGTCCGACCTGCTCGCCCCGCTGCTGCCCGGCATGACCGAGCCGCCGCACGCGATGCAGATCAGCGACGACCACCACGACTACTACCGCGGAAAGACCCTCCCGATCGTCGAGGCCGACACGGGGACGAAGGAGTGACGGCCTTTGGGGTCGTGGCGCCGATCATCGTGATCGCCGCCCTGGGCCTGCTCTTCGCGCGCAAGGCGGTGCACGCCGCCCTGGCGCTGGCCGTCGTGATGATCGGCCTCGCGGTCCTGTACGCCGCCAACGGAGCGCCGTTCCTGTTCGCGGTGCAGATCATCGTCTACACCGGCGCCATCATGATGCTGTTCCTGTTCGTCGTGATGCTCGTGGGTGTCGAGTCCGGCCCGGAGGCCGTCTCCGACCCGATCCCCGGCCAGCGGGTCGCCGCCTCGTTCGTGGGTCTCGCGTTCGGCGTCATGCTCGTGATCGGCGTCGGCCAGGTGCTGGCCAACGGGTTCTCGGCGCCGGTCGCGGCCGTCGAGGACGAGAACGTCGAGGGCCTCGCGGCCCTGATGTTCGGTCCGTACGTGCTGGCCTTCCAGTTCACGGCCGCCCTGCTCGTGACCGCGGTGCTCGGTGCGATGGTGCTGGCGCACCAGGACCGCCTCACCCCGAAGGCCAGCCAGGCCGAGCTCGCCGCGCAGCGGGTGCGTGACTTCGGGGCCGACGGCAAGCACCCCGGCAACGCGCCGACCCCGGGCGTCTACGCCCGGCACAACGCGGTCGACGTGCCCGCGCTGCTGCCCGACGGCACTCCGCTGGAGTCCTCGGTGCCCGGCAGCCTCGTGAAGCGCGGCCAGGTCATCCGCCCGCCCGTCACCGGGCCGGGACTCGGTGAGGGCAACGGCGAGGCCGGCGGGGGTTCCGGGCCACGGGCGGACGGCGAGGCCGGCGGGGGTTCCGGGCCACGGGCGGACGGCGAAGCCGGCGGGGGTTCCGGGCCACGGGCGGAAGGAGAGCAGAGTGAGTGACCTGCTCAGCCTGTCGATGATCCTGTTCACGATCGGCGCCGTGGGCGTCCTCGTGCGCCGCAACGCGCTGATCGTGTTCATGTGCGTCGAGCTCATGCTCAACGCGACCAACCTGGCGTTCGTCGCCTTCGCCCGCGAGCACGGCAACCTCGACGGCCAGCTCGCCGCCTTCTTCGTCATGGTCGTCGCGGCGGCCGAGGTCGTCGTCGGCCTGGCGATCATCATCGCGATCCACCGGTCGCGGGGGTCCATCAGCGTCGACGAGGTCAGGCAGGTGCGCGGATGATGGTCTGGCTGCTCGTCGCGTTCCCCGCCCTGGGGGCCGCGCTGCTGCTGACGTGGGGCAAGGAGTCCGACCGGTTCGGGCACCTCATCGCGACCGCCGCCTCGGCCGCGTCGTTCGTCTGGGGCGTGGTGCTCTTCGTCCGGCTGCTGGGTCGCGACCACGACGACCGCACCGTGACGGACACGCTGTTCACCTGGATCTCCACGGGCGACTTCCACGTCGAGATGTCGTTCGTCTATGACCCCCTGGCGGCCCTCTTCGTGCTGCTCATCACGGGCGTCGGCACGCTGATCCACGTCTACTCGATCGGTTACATGGAGCACGACGAGCGGCGCCGCCGGTTCTTCGCGTTCCTCAACCTCTTCGTCGCGGCCATGCTCGTGCTGGTGCTCGCGGGCGACTACCTCGTGCTGTTCCTCGGCTGGGAGGGCGTGGGCCTGGCGTCGTACCTGCTGATCGGGTTCTGGCAGCACAAGCCCACTGCCGCTGCCGCCGCCAAGAAGGCGTTCGTCGTCAACCGCGTGGGCGACATCGGCATGGCGCTGGCGATCATGCTGATGTTCAAGGAGTTCGGCACGACCGAGATCGCCGCGGTCGGCGACTCGGTGGCCGGCACCGCGGCCAGCACCATCACGGCGCTCGGCCTCCTGCTCCTGCTCGGCGCGTGCGGCAAGTCCGCCCAGGTGCCGCTGCAGAGCTGGCTGCTCGACGCGATGGAGGGCCCGACGCCGGTCTCGGCCCTGATCCACGCGGCCACGATGGTCACGGCAGGCGTCTACCTCGTGGTGCGCAGCAACGCGATCTTCGACGCCTCCGAGACCGCGCGCACCGCGGTGGTGGTCGTGGGGCTCGTGACCCTGATCGCCGGTGCGATCATCGGTTGCGCGAAGGACGACATCAAGAAGGCGCTGGCCGGCTCCACGATGAGCCAGATCGGCTACATGATGCTCGCCGCCGGACTCGGTCCCGCGGGCTACGCCTTCGCGATCTTCCACCTCGTCACGCACGGCTTCTTCAAGGCCAACATGTTCCTGGGGGCCGGCTCGGTCATGCACGCGATGGACGACGACGTGAACATGCGGCACTACGGCGCCCTGCGCACGGCCCTGCCCGTCACGTTCGCCACCTTCGGCCTGGGCTATCTCGCGATCATCGGCTTCCCGGGGTTCTCGGGCTTCTTCAGCAAGGACAAGATCATCGAGGCCGCACTCGCGCACAACGTCTGGATCGGTCTGGCGACGGTCCTCGGCGCCGGCATCACGGCGTTCTACATGACCCGGCTCATGGCCATGACCTTCGCCGGCCAGAAGCGCTGGAAGGACGAGGTGCACCCGCACGAGTCGCCCCGCGTCATGACGGTGCCGCTCATGGTGCTGGCCGCGGCGTCGGTGCTCGGCGGCATCCTGCTGCTGGGCGACTGGATCACCGACTGGCTCGAGCCGGTCGTCGGCCACACCGAGCACGAGCACGTCGTGATCCTCGGCGCCGAGTGGCCGCCCATCGCGGTCTCCGCGCTGGTGACCGTCGTGGTGGCCGTGGGGGTCGCCCTGGCCTGGTTCACCTACGGCCGGCGCGAGGTCGCGGGCGAGACGCCCGAGAAGGTCTCGTTCCTGACCCGGTTCGCCCGCAACGACCTGTACGGCGACACCGTCAACGAGTGGGTCGCGGTGAGGCCCACCATGACCCTGGCCCGTGGCATCGCCCGCTTCGACCAGCACGGGTTCCACCGCGCCATCACCGGCGCCGTGGGCCTGATCGGTGAGGGTGCCAGCAGCATGCGCGCCTGGCAGAACGGCTTCGTCCGCTCCTACGCGCTCGGGGTGTTCGTCGGTGCGCTCGCGCTGACCCTGGCCCTGCTGGTGGTGATCTGGCGATGATCACCCTGCTCGCCGCGGTGCCGGTCGTCGGCGCCCTCCTCGTCACCCTGCTGCCGCGCGGCACGCGCTCCCAGCAGCTCCTGGCACGTCACGTGGCCCTCGGCGTCAGCCTCGTCGCGCTCGCGGTGGCCCTCGTGGCCGCCGCCCGCTTCGACGTCGGCTCCGGCGGCTACCAGATGGTCGAGGAGCACTCCTGGATCGAGCCCCTGGGCGCGTTCTACTCCGTCGGGCTCAACGGCATCGGGCTGACGCTCGTGCTGCTGACCGTGGTGCTGACGCCCGTCGTGATCCTCGCGGCCTACCGCGACGAGCTGCCCGGCAACCGCAGCGCGAACTCGTACGTCGCCTGGATGCTGGTGCTCGAGGGCCTGGCGATCCTGGTCTTCACCGCCACCGACGCCTTCCTGTTCTACGTCGCCTTCGAGGCGACGCTGGTGCCGATCTACTTCCTGATCGGCAGCTACGGCGGGCCCGGCCGGCAGAAGGCCGCCGTCACGTTCCTGCTCTACAACCTGCTCGGCGGCCTGCTGATGCTGGCCGCGATCGTCGGGCTGTACGTCGTGTCGTCCGACGCGGGGGAGGCCAGCTACCGCCTCGCCGACCTGGCCAGCATCCCGATGGACGAGACCACGGAGCGGCTGCTCTTCCTCGGCTTCATGGCGGCGTTCGCCGTCAAGGCACCGCTGTGGCCCTTCCACACGTGGTTGCCGGAGGCCGCGGCGTCCGCCACGCCGGCGACCTCGGTGCTGATGGTCAGCGTGATCGACAAGGTCGGCACGTTCGGCATGATCCGGTGGGGGCTCGAGCTCTTCCCGGGCGCCGCCGACTGGGCCTCGCCGACGATCATGGCGCTGGCTGTCGTGAGCATCGTCTACGGGGCGCTGGCGGCGATCGGCTCCACCGACATCCGCAGGCTCGTCGCCTACACGTCGGTCTCGCACTTCGGCTTCATCATCCTCGGCATCTTCGCGTTCACGCAGACGTCGACGACGGGCTCGGTGCTCTACATGTTCAACCACGGTCTCTCGACCGCGGCGCTGTTCCTCGTGACCGGCATCATGATCAGCCGTCGCGGCTCGGCGGAGATCTCCGCCTTCGGCGGCGTGCAGAAGATCGCCCCCGTGATGTCGGGCGTCCTGCTCGTCGCGGGCCTGTCGAGCCTGTCGCTCCCGGGCCTCGCGCCGTTCGTGAGCGAGTTCCTGGTGCTCGCGGGCACGTTCACGGTCAACGTCCCGCTCGCGGTCGTCGCCACGCTCGGCATCGTGCTCGCCGCGGTCTACGTGCTCGTGCTGTACCAACGCACGATGACCGGGCCCCTCACCGATCAGGCGAAGGTCGTCACCGACCTGACCGCCCGTGAGGTCGCGGCCCTCTCGCCGCTCGTCGTCGTCATCGTCGGGCTGGGGCTGTTCCCGCAGCCGCTGCTCGACCTGGTCAACCCGGCCGTGGCCGTCGTCCTGGGAGGTCTCCCGTGATCCCGGCTCCGGAGCTCGACTTCGCCCTGCTCTCACCGCTGCTGATCGTCGCGGCGGCGGCCCTGCTGGGCGTGCTCGTGGAGGCGTTCTGCCCGCGGGGCCCACGCTTCGTCGTGCAGACCGGCCTGGCGGCCGGCGCCAGCCTGGCCGCCCTCGGCGCGAGCATCGCCGTCTACGTGGCGGGCGACCTGGGCGTCACCGACGAGCCCGGTCGCACGATCGTCGCCGACGAGGCGGGCGTCATCACGTGGATGATGCTCGCGGTCTTCGGGCTGCTGGGTGTGCTGCTGTTCGCCGACCGCACGCTCGACGCCGGGCTCAGCGCCTTCACCGGTCGCGCCGCCGACCGGCCGGGATCGCCCGACGAGGCCGAGGCGATCCGCTTCCGCGTCGAGCACACCGAGATCTTCCCGCTGGCCCTGTTCGCGCTCCTCGGCATGATGATGTTCGCCGCGAGCTCGGACCTGCTCACGATGTTCGTCGCGCTCGAGGTCCTGAGCCTGCCGCTGTACCTGCTGTGCGGCATCGCCCGCCGGCGGCGCCTCGTCAGCCAGGAGGCCGCGCTCAAGTACTTCGTGCTCGGCGCGTTCAGCTCGGCGTTCTTCCTGTACGGCGTCGCCCTGGCGTACGGCTACTCCGGCTCGTTCGCGATCGGCGCGCTGGGTGAGGTCCACGACGACACCGAGCTGCGGATCGCCGCGGTGGGTCTGATGGCCGTCGGCCTGCTGTTCAAGGTCGGCGCGGTGCCGTTCCACGCCTGGACCCCCGACGTCTACGTCGGGGCACCGACCCCGGTCACGGCGTTCATGTCGGCGGGCACCAAGGCGGCGGCCTTCGTGGCCCTGATGCGCGTGCTGTTCGCCTCGACCGAGGTCGACTGGCAGCCGACCGTGGCGGTCGTCGCGGGCCTGACGATGCTGGTCGGCTCGCTGTTCGCGATCGCCCAGAGCGACGTCAAGCGGATGTTGGCGTACTCCTCGGTCGCCCACGCGGGCTTCCTGCTGACCGGTGTCCTCGGCGGCAGCGACGCCTCCGCCGTGCTGTTCTACCTCGTGACGTACGGCCTGGCCTCGATCGGCGCCTTCGCGGTCGTGATGCTGGTGCGCGACGCCGGCGGCGAGGCGACGGCGACGACCCGCTGGGCCGGACTCGGACGACAGAACCCCGTCCTGGGCGTCAGCTTCGCGGTCTTCATGCTGTCGTTCGCGGGCATCCCGTTGACCGGTGGCTTCATCGGCAAGCTGTCGGTGTTCGTCGAGGCGGGACGGGCCGGCTACTGGCCCGTCGTGGTCCTCGGCGTGCTCGTCAGCGCGATGGCCGCATTCTTCTACGTCCGCATGATCACCGTGATGTTCTTCACCGATCCCGACGGTCTCGCGGTCGCCTCGGGCGCGAAGATCACCACCGCGGTCGTGGTGGTGGCAGCCGTCGGTACGGTGATCCTCGGCATCGCTCCGGGCCCTGTGCTTGAGTTGGTGCAGCAAACGGGCTCCCTGATCCCTTGACGGGTGCCCTCGACCGACCAGGAGGCGCCGTGACGACCGTGGGGCAGCCAGCAGGCTCAGGGCCGACCCCGTCGTCCGCGCTGCCCGTCACGGTCGAGGACCCGGCCCTGGAGGCGCGCATCCTCGCGGGGGTCTCGGAGATCGAGCGTCAGCTGGCCGACGCCGCGCACAGCGACGAGCCGTTCGTCGCCGAGGCCGCGACGCACCTGCTCCGCGCGGGCGGCAAGCGCTTCCGGCCGCTGCTCGTCACGCTGGCTGCCGAGTTCGGCGACCCCGCCGCCCCGGGGGTCGTGCCGTCGGCCGTCGTGGTCGAGCTGACCCACCTGGCCACGCTGTACCACGACGACGTCATGGACGAGGCCGACAAGCGCCGCGGTGCGCTCAGCGCCAACGCGCGCTGGGACAACACGCTCGCCATCCTGGTCGGTGACTTCCTGTTCGCGCAGGCCTCCGAGATCGTCGCGTCCCTCGGTCCCGAGGCCGTCCGCATCCAGGCCCGCACCTTCTCCCGGCTGGTGCACGGCCAGATCCGCGAGACGATCGGCCCCGGCGAGTCCGATCCGCTCAAGCACTACCTCGAGGTCGTCGCCGACAAGACCGGCTCGCTGATCGCCACCGCGGCGCGCTTCGGCGCCATGATGGCGGCGGCTCCGGTGGAGGTCGAGCGGGCGCTGACCGAGTTCGGCGAGCGCATCGGCGCCGCCTTCCAGCTGCGCGACGACATCATCGACATCGCCAGCGAGACGGGGGAGTCGGGCAAGACCCCCGGCACCGACCTGCGCGAGGGAGTGCCCACGCTCCCGGTGCTGCTGGCGCTGCAGTCGTCCGACCCGGCCGACGCGCGCCTGCGTGAGCTGCTGTCCAAGCCGCTCGTCGACGACGACGAGCACGCCGAGGCCCTCGTGGCGCTAAGGGCCCATCCCGCGATGGACGAGGCGCGCGCCTACGTCCACGCCGAGGCCGACGCCGCTCGCGCCCTCCTGCACTCGCTGCCCGACATCCCGGCCCGCGCCGCGCTCGAGCAGCTCTGCGACGCCGTCGCCACCCGCCTGGGCTGACCCTCTCCCAGATTTGCGCCGAGTCGTGCGCTTTGCGCGGCGCAGTCACGCACATCTCGGCGCAATTCTCGGTGGCGTCCTCAGACGGGGACGGGCTCGACCGGGACGGGGCGCTTGCGGTTGCGCAGGGCGTCGGTCGTGAAGAGCGCGAGGGCGAGCCAGACGAGGCCGAAGCCCGCCCACCGAGGGCCGGTCATGGCCTCGTCGAACACCAGCAGGCCCAGCACGAACTGCAGGGCGGGTCCGAGGTACTGCAGGAGCCCGATCGTCGAGAGCTTGAGGCGCGTGGCGGCCGCGCCGAACAGCAGCAGCGGGATCGCGGTCACGACGCCGGTGCCCGCGAGCAGCAGCGCGTTGCCCGTGCCCGCGTGGCCGAACGCGAGTGATCCCTGCACGCCGAGCCACACGAGGAACGCGAGCGCGAACGGCGAGAGCAGCAGCGTCTCGACGCCGAGGGTCTCGATCGTGCCGAGGTCGACCTTCTTCTTCAGGAAGCCGTACGCCGCGAACGAGAAGGCCACGGCGAGGGCCACGAGGGGCAGCCGGCCGTAGTCGACCGTCAGGATCACGACGGCGACGAAGCCGATCGCGACCGCCGTCCACTGCAGCCGGCGCAGGTTCTCGCCCAGCACGAACACGCCGACCAGCACCGTGACGAGGGGGTTGATGAAGTAGCCCAGCGAGGTCTCGATGACCCGGTCGTTCGTGACGCCGTAGATGAAGGCGCCCCAGTTGACCGCGATGACGACCGACGCGAGGAACAGCAGCACCACGAGGCGCGGCTGTCGCAGGATCTCCAGGAACGACCCCCAGCGCCGGGTCACGGTCAGCAGCAGCCCGACGAACACGAGCGACCAGACGACGCGGTGGGCGAGCGCCTCCAGCGGATCCGCGGGATCCAGCAGCGGCCAGTACAACGGCATGAAGCCCCAGAACAGGTACGCCGCCACGCCGTAGGCGATGCCGCCCGTGCGCTCCTTCGTCTCCTCCGCCACGAGAGCAGTCAACACCCGGTGAGGTCGCATCGTGCAACCGGATGACGGTTGACCCCCGAGCGACGTCTCGGCGGGCTAGCCTGCGGGCATGATCGCGGCCGACGACTTCGAGGCGTACGACACCTCGCACCTGGCGGTGCTGGCGATCTTCGCGATCGGCATCGTCGCGGTGGTGCTCGCGGGGCGGGCGCGACGCGGCACTCCCGCTGCCGCCGCGGCCTCACGCGCGGGGGCGGTGGCCGTCGCCGCCGTCACGATCCCGCTGCAGGTCCTGCAGTTCACGCCCGACGAGTGGAACCTGAACACCTCGCTGCCGCTGCAGCTGTGCGACCTCGCCTGGATGGTCGCGGTGCACGCGCTCTGGACCGGCAACCGCACCACCGCGACGATCACGTGGCTGTGGGGCCTGACCCTGACGATGCAGGGCATGCTGACGCCGGACCTGTCGTCGCCGTTCCCCGAGCCGCGGTTCCTGATGTTCTGGGCGATGCACGTGCTGATCATCTGGGCGGGGTTCTGGCTGGTGCCCGGCCTCGGGATCGGGCCGACCTGGCGCACCTACCGGCGGGCGGTCGCGGCGACGCTCGTGTGGCTCGTCGGGGTCTACGCCTTCAACGTCGCCGCCGGCACCAACTACGGCTACGTCAACCGCAAGCCGCAGCGGGCCTCGGCGCTCGACCTGCTGCCGGAGTGGCCCTGGTACGTGGCGGTCGAGATCGTGGTGCTGACGGTCGTCTGGGCGCTGCTCGTGCTGCCCTGGGCCCTCCGCCACCCCCGGAGCGGTGAGCCAGAGACCTCTCCCGCCCCCGGGCGGTGAGTTACCGACGTGTTCGGCCTCCGGGCGGTGAGCTAGAGACGTGTGGGGACCCCGCACACGTCCCTATCTCACCGCCCACCCGCGTGACACGTCCCTAAGTCACCGCCCGGGGTCAGGGGCGGCGCAGGAGGGGGCCGCGGTGGACCTTCTTGTTGCTCGCCTGGGCCAGGGGGCGCACGACCAGCAGGTCGACGTTGACGTGCGGCGGCCGGCCCACGACCCAGCCGATCGTCTGCGCGATGTCCGCGGCCGTGAGCGGGTCCTCGACGCCGTCGTAGACCGCGTCGGCCCGCTCCTGCGAACCGAGCCGCACGAGGGAGAACTCCTCGGTGTGCACCATGCCGGGAGCGATCTCGGTGACGCGGATCGGGCGCCCGTTGAGCTCCAGGCGGAGCGTCTCGGTGGCCGCCGCGACGGCGTGCTTGGCGGCGACGTACCCGCCGCCGCCCTCGTAGACCCAGTGCCCGGCGGTCGAGCCGATGTTGACCACCGTTCCCGCACCGCTCGCGTCGAGCGCCGGCACGAGGGCGGAGGTGACCTGCACCGTGCCGATCACGTTGATCTCGTACATCCGGCGCCACTGGTCGACGTCGGACTCCGCGACGGGGTCGACGCCGAGGGCGCCTCCGGCGTTGTTGACGAGCACGTCGAGCGTGTCGCCCACCGTCTCGGCGAGCCGGGCGACGTCGGCGGCGTCGGTCACGTCGCAGCTGACGGCGGTGCCACCGATCTCGGCAGCGAGGGACTCGAGGCGGTCGAGCCGCCGGGCCGCGCAGTAGACGTGGAAGCCCGCAGCGGCGAGCTCACGGGCGGTCGCGGCGCCGATCCCGCTACTGGCCCCGGTCACGACGGCGGTTCGCATGTTCGTCATGCGTCCATCGTCGCGCGCCGGGGCCCGCAGCGGATCGAGGGGGTCAGCGAGCAGCGCCCTGCAGCGAGCCCGTGACCTCGGGGTTCTCGGTGTCGACGATCAGGCACGAGACCAGACGGTCGTCGAGCTGCTCCCACGAGGCCTCGGTGGGGGCGAGGTAGGTGAAGTCGAGCACCGAGGTGTCGTACGGCGCGCCGACGAAGGGCTCGAAGGCGTCGAGGCAGGCGGCGTCGGCCTGCTCCTCGACCGCGGGTGCGCCCGGGAAGTCGTCGCCGTCGATCTCGACCTCGTGGTACGCCTCGGCCTGGTGCGGCTGGTCGCACGGAAGGGCCGAAAGGGTCTCGACCTCGGTCGAGTTGGCCGACTCGTCCGGGAAGTTGTAGCAGTCGCCCACCTGGATCTCGAAGACGCTCGCGTCGTCGTTGCGCTCGGTGACCGAGCCCTCCTCGTCGCGCTGGGTCTCGGTGGCGGTGTCGGAGCAGGCGGACAGGATGAGGCCGGAGAAGGCGATGGCGGCCAGCGTCAGCAGGCGGCGAGATGTCGTCATGGCGGAATCGTAGGCGACGCACAGGTCAGGGAGGTGGCGATTCGCCGATTGCCAGGTGTGAGCGATGATGGGGAGGTGAGTGTTCGACGGGTGGCGATGCTGTCGGCCCACACCTCGCCCCTGGCCCAGCCCGGCGACGGTGACGCCGGCGGCATGAACGTCTACGTGCTGGAGCTGTCGCGACGGCTCGCCGCGCTCGGCGTCGAGGTCGAGCTGTTCACCCGTGCGACGTCGCGCCACCAGGAGCCCTTCGCCGAGGTCGCCCCCGGCATCACGGTGCGTCACGTCGCCGCCGGCCCGTTCGAGGGGCTGCGCAAGGAGGACCTGCCGGCCCAGCTCTGCGCCTTCGTCCGCGACGTCCTGCGGGTCGAGGCCGAGCACGGCCCGCACTACTTCGACCTCGTGCACTCGCACTACTGGCTCTCGGGCCAGGTCGGCACCGTGGTCCGCGAGCGCTGGGGCATCCCGCTCGTGCACTCGATGCACACCATGGCGAAGGTCAAGAACGCCCGCCTCGCGGAGGGTGACGCCCCCGAGCCGCGTGGTCGTGTCTGGGGCGAGGAGGAGATCGTGCGCCTCGCCGACCGTCTCGTGGCGAACACCGACGACGAGCGCTCCCAGCTCGTCGACCTCTACGACGCCGACCCGGCCCGGGTCGACGTCATCCACCCGGGCGTCGACCTCGCCCGGTTCCGTTCGGGCCGCCAGGCCGAGGCGCGGGCCCGCCTGGGCATCGACCCGGACGCCGCGCTCGTCCTGTTCGCCGGACGCATCCAGCCGCTCAAGGCGCCGGACCTCGTCGTGGCGGCCGCGGCCCGCCTCGTCGCCGACGACCCGTCGCTGCGCTCCCGCCTCCAGGTCGCCGTCGTCGGCGGCGCCTCCGGCTCGGGTCTCGACCGGCCGACGGCGCTCGCCGAGCTGACCCACACCCTGGGGCTGGACGACCTGGTCCGCTTCGTCCCCACCGTGCCGCAGGACGTGCTCGCCGACTGGTACGCCGCGGCCACGGTCGTCTGCGTGCCGTCGCACAACGAGTCCTTCGGGCTGGTCGCGATCGAGGCGCAGGCGTGCGGCACCCCCGTGGTCGCGGCCCGCGTCGGCGGTCTGCCGACCGCGGTCTCCGACGGGGTCAGCGGGCTGCTGGTCGACCGGCAGGACCCGGCCGATTACGCCGCCGCGCTGCGCCCCCTGCTCGTCGACCGGGGCCTGCGCGACGCGATGGGTGCGAAGGCCGTCCTGCACGCCGAAGGGTTCGGCTGGGACACCACGGCGGCCCGCACCCTGGAGTCCTATGCCGCCGCTCGGGAAGGTTCCCTCCATGTCCGCACGTGACGTCATCGCCCAGGCCCTCACCGACTCCGAGATCGAGCACGTCGAGCACAGCCCCGGCGTGTTCGAGGTCGACCTCCCGGGTGAGCGCAAGCTCAAGACCAACGTGCGGCTCGAGGTGGGCAAGCACGCCCTCGGCATCCACGCGTTCGTCGCGCGGCGACCCGACGAGAACCACGAGGTCGTCTACCGGTGGCTGCTCGAGCGCAACCTCAAGATGTTCGGGGTCGCGTTCGCCGTCGACTCCGCCGGTGACATCTACCTCGACGGGCGCATCCCGCTCGACGCGGTCACCGCCGACGAGGTCGACCGGCTGCTAGGCGCAGTGCTGACGTACTCCGACGAGTCGTTCAACACGATCCTCGAGCTCGGCTTCGCCTCCTCGATCCGCAAGGAGTGGGCGTGGCGCGAGTCCCGCGGGGAGTCCACGCGCAACCTCGACGCCTTCACCCACCTCCGTCCGAAGCCCGAGGACTCCAGCCCCAACTGACCGCCGGGGTCGGTGGCGACTCGGTGGGTGGCGGTACCCCTTTCGAGGCTCCTCGTTCCTCGTCTCACCTCAAGGGGCGGGATGCTGCCCCGGACGCCCCCGGCCTGGCCTAGCCTGACGGGCATGACGGACGTGACCCCGGCTCCGCTCGCGGCGCGGGTGCGGCGTGGGTACGGGCTCGGCAGCGTCGCGACCGGCACGTTCGGCACCGTCCCGGGGCTGCTCCTGCTGCCGTACCTGACCGACACGCTGGGCGTCGCCGCGGTGCTCGCCGGTGTCATCGTGTTCCTGCCCAAGGCCTGGGACGTGCTGCTCAACCCGGTGGCCGGTCGCATCAGCGACCGCAGCACGCACCCCTCCGGACGGCGTCGGCCGTTCCTGCTGCGTGGCGGCCTCGCGCTGGCCTTCTTCTTCGCGTTGATGTTCGCCGGGCCCAGCGAGCCGACGGGTCTCGCGGCGGCCTGGGTCGTCGTCACCTTCCTTCTGTGCGCGACGGCGTACGCGTTCTTCCAGGTCCCGTACGTCGCGATGCCCGCCGAGCTGACCCTCGACTACGACGAGCGCACGCGCCTGATGACCTGGCGCGTGGCGATCCTCGCGGTCGCGATCCTGCTGTCGGGCGCGACCGCGCCGATGGTCGTCGACGCCGTCGGCCAGGACTCCCCAGCGGGGTACCGGCTCATGGGGGTCTACGTCGCGGTCATCCTCGTGGTCGGTGTCGTCGGCGCGTGGTGGGGCACGCGGGGTGCTCCCGAGCACCGGGTGGAGACGCCGAGCGGCAGCTTCCGCGACCAGCTGCGGCTCGTGGGGGGCTCGGCCGACTTCCGGCCCCTTCTGCTGACCTTCGTGCTGCAGGCGCTCGGCATCGGCACGATGCTCGCGGGAGTGGCCTACGTCGCCGACGACGTGCTCGACCGCACCGCCGCCGCGACGATCCTGTTCGCCGCCTTCGTCGGGCCCGCGCTGCTCGTGACGCCACTCTGGGAGAGGTACGCACGCACCCGGACCAAGCGTTCGGGGTACGTCGTGTCGACGGTGCTCATGGTGGCCGGGATGCTCGTGATCGCGGCGGCGCTGCCGGCCGTGCCCGCGCTGGCCTACGGCGGTGCCGCGGTCGTCGGCGTCGGCTACGCGGGGGCCCAGGTCTTCCCGATGGCGATGCTGCCCGACGTCGCCGCTCGTGACGCCGCTCGGACGGGCGAGAACCGCGTCGGCGTGTTCACCGGCGTGTGGACCGCGGGGGAGACCCTCGGTCTCGCCCTCGGCCCCGCGGTGTTCGCGGTGGTGCTGGCTGCCGGCGGCTACGTGTCGTCGTCGGCCGACGTCGACGTCACTCAGTCGGACGGCGCGGAGCTCGCGATCCGTCTCGGCTTCACCGTTCTGCCGGCGCTCATCACCGCGGCCAGCCTGCTCGCCCTGCGGGGCTACCGACTCGACGAGGAGATCAGGACCCGTGACCCTGCCTGAACACGCCGCCCCGGGTCCGACCCCACTGCCGGCGTCCTCCGTCCTGGCCGAGCTGGAGGCGCTCCGCGCCAGTGACCTGCCGACGCACGGCGGACGCACCCTCGCCTACGTGTACGACTCGGGCGTCGCCGAGGCCGACGAGCTCGGCCGTCAGGCGCTCGCGATGTACGGCTCCACCAACGGTCTCGATCCCACGGCGTTCCCCAGCCTGCTCCGGATGGAGACCGACCTCGTCGCCTTCGCGCGGCGCGTGCTCCACGGCTCCGACCAGGTCGTGGGCTCGGCGACGTCCGGCGGCACCGAGTCGATCCTGCTGGCGGTCAAGACGGCACGCGACGCGGCGGCCGTCGAGCGCCCGGTCATGGTCGTGCCGACCACGATCCACGCCGCCTTCCACAAGGCCGCGCACTACTTCGGCGTGGAGCGCGTGACCGTGCCCGTCGACCCGACGACCTACCGAGCCGATCCGGAGGCGATGGCTGCCGAGCTCGACCGGTACGCCGGGCGGGTCGTGCTGGTCGCCGCCTCGGCCCCGTCGTACGCCCACGGGGTGATCGACCCGATCGAGGAGATCGCGGCGCTCGCACGGGAGCGGGGGCTCCGGTTCCACGTCGACGCCTGCATCGGAGGCTGGGTGCTGCCCTGGGCGCCCGGTGCACCTGCCTGGGACTTCGCCGTCGAGGGCGTCACGAGCATCTCGGCCGACCTCCACAAGTACGCCTACGCGCCGAAGGGCGTCTCGCTGCTCCTGCACGCGACGCCCGAGCTGCGGCGCGACCAGTTCTTCGCGAGCGCCGACTGGCCCGGCTACACGATGCTCAACTCGACGGTGCAGTCCACGAAGTCGGGCGGTCCGCTCGCCGCCGCGTGGGCCGTCGTGCGGTACTTCGGTGCGGACGGGTACGCGCGCCTCGTCGACACCGCGCTCGTGGGGACCGCGGCCGTCGTCGCAGGAGTCGAGCAGATCGACCACCTGAGCGTCGTCGTGGCACCGGACTCGACCCTGGTCGCGATCGCGGCCGACGACACCTGCGACGTGTTCACGATCAGCGACCTGATGCTCGAGCAGGGCTGGTTCGTGCAGCCGCAGATGGGCTTCGAGGGCTCGCCCGCGACGCTCCACGTGAGCCTGTCGGCCGCCACGGCGGCCTCGGTGCCGGACTTCCTCGTCGCGCTCGTCGGTGCGGTGACCGCGGCCGTCGAGCGCGGGCCGATCCAGGTCGACGAGGGGCTGCGCGCTGCCGCCGAGGCGATCGACCCCGCCACGCTCGACGACGCGGCGTTCGCCGGACTGCTGCAGGTCGCCGGGCTCGCGGGCGAGGGAGGAGCCGTCGAGGCTCCGGCGCAGATGGCTCCGGTCAACGCCCTCCTCGACGTCGCACCGCCGCGCCTCCGCGAGGCCCTGCTGGTGGCCTTCCTCGACCACCTGACGCGCTGAACCACCCGCTGGTCGAGGTGCCCCTCTCGAGGCTCGTTCCTCGCACCTCAAGGGGCGATCAGGTTTCCGGGCCCTGAGGTGCGACGAGGAACGAGGGGCCTCGAAGGGCATTCCGAGGTCTAGTGGTTGATGGCCTCGCGGACGCGGGTCGTCAGGTCGGTGAACTCCGCGAGGGTGCGCACCTCGTCGGTCGGCACGAGCTCGCCGCCCCGCACGAACCGGGCCGGCTCGTCGAAGACGATGCGTCCCGGCCGGGGGCTCATGACCAGCACCCGCGACCCGAGGTACACGGCCTCGTCGACGCTGTGGGTGATGAACAGGATCGTCTTGCCGGTGCGTCGCCACAGGTCCAGCAGCTCGGCCTGCAGCTTCTCGCGCGTCAGGGCGTCGAGGGCCCCGAACGGCTCGTCCATCAGGATGATGTCGGGGTCGTTCGCGAGCACGCGGGCGATCTGGGCGCGCTGCTGCATGCCGCCGGAGAGCTCGTACGGCCGGCGGTCGGCGGCATCGGCCAGGCCGACGACCTCGAGCTGGCGCTCGGCGATCGCGCGACGCTCGTCCTTCGGCACGCCGCGCAGCTTGAGGCCGATCTCGACGTTGGCGCGGACGTCGAGCCACGGGTAGAGCGTCGGTCGCTGGAACACCACGCCGCGGTCGGCGCCGGGCGCGGTGACCGGGTCCGCGCCGACGTGGACCGTGCCGGTCGTCGGCTGGGTGAGCCCCGCGAGGATGCGGAGCAGCGTGCTCTTGCCGCAGCCGGAGGGCCCTGCGAGCGTGACGAGCTCGCCGGGCGCGATCGTCAGGTCGATGCGGTCGAGCGCTCGCACGGCGCCGCCGCGGGACCGGAACTCGTGCTCCAGTCCCGCGACGACGACCTCGTGCTGGGTCATGCTTCTCAGTCCGCCTGCGCGGCAGCTTCGGCGGGTCCGGCGTCGACACCCGCGGCGTAGACCGACGCGTCGGCGACGGCGGCGATGCCGTCCTGCGTCAGCAGGAACTGCGCCGTGGCGAAGAGGTCCTGGCCGAGCTTGCCGCCGAGCCAGTCCGCGCTCGCCTGCTCCTCGGCGGTCAGGAAGACGAAGCCGTCGAACAGGCCCTTGGCCTCCTCGGTCGTCACGCCGACCTCGACCGCGACGCTCTCGGCGGCCTTGTCGGGGTCCTCCGAGATCTGCTTCACGGCGTAGTCCTGCGCCTTGGCCCACGTCTCGAGCACCTCGGGGTTCTCGGCGATGAAGGTGTTGTCGGCGATCGCGAGGTCGTAGGTCGGCTTGCCGGCCTCGGCGGTGTCCTCGCTGGTCAGGATGACCTCGCCGCCCTGGCTCTTGAGCTCGCTCAGCGTCGGGTCCCAGATCCAGGCGGCGTCGATGTCCTTGCGGCCCCAGGCCGGGGCGATCTGCTCGGGTTCGGAGTTGATGAGGTTGTACGCGGCCGGGTCCTCGCCCGCGTCGGCGATGGCCTGCAGCAACGAGAAGTGAGCGGTCGAGCCGAACGGCGTGGCGATCGTCTTGCCCTTCAGCCCGACGATGTCGGTGGCCACGCCCTCCTGCACGACGAGCGACTCGGCCGAGCCGATGACGTCGTGGATCCAGATGACCGAGACCGGGATGTTGAGCGGCTCGGAGAGCGCCCGGGTGCTGGGGGAGGAGCCCGCCAGGCCGATGTCGAGGCTGCCGCCGCCGAACGCCTGGATGACGTCGCCGCCGGAGGCGAAGTTGCTCCACTCGATGGTGGCGTTGGGCAGGCAGTTCTCGAGGATCTTCTGGTCCTTGACGATGACGTCGCCGTTGGGGATCTTCTGGTAGCCGATGCGCACCGTCGTGTCGACCGACTCGTCGGCCTCCCACGGGCAGGCGCTGCTGTCGGCCTCGGTGTCGCCGCCCAGGCTGCAGGCGGACAGGAGCAGGGCGGCGACCGCTGCGGCAGCGGCGCCCCTTCGGAGGGTGTGACGGTTCATGGGGTCAGTCCTTCCCTCGCCAGCCGGCGAGTCGTCGTTCCGCGAGGCGGATGAGGAGGTCAAGGGCGATCGCGGTGAGGCCGATGACGATGATGCAGGCGACCGACAGGGCGATCTTGTTCTGCGATCCCGAGAGATACGCCAGGCCCCCGATGCCTGGCAGTCCGTTGACGAGCTCCGCGGCGACGACGGTCGTCCAGGCGAAGCCGACGGCGACCCGGAGGCCGCTGAGGATGTCGGGCAGGGTCGCGGGGAGCACGACCTGCGTGACGGTGCTGAGGCGCCCGGCGCCGAGGGTGCGGATGGCGTCGAGGTAGTCGCCGCGCACCCCGCGCACGCCGTTGAGCGTGGCCAGGGCGATGGGCGGGAAGGCGGCGAGGAACAGCAGCCAGACCTTCGAGGTGTCGTAGATGCCGAACCACGCGACGAGGAAGCCGATGTAGGCCAGCGGCGGGATCGAGCGGAGGAAGTCGACGTACGGGCCGAGGAGGGCGCCGATCGCGCGCACGCCCATCAGCAGTCCGAGCGGGATGCCGACGAGGACGGCGAACACCAGGCCGAGGCCGATGCGCTGCAGGCTCGCGAGCAGGTGCTCCCAGAGGTAGTAGTTCTCCTCGCCCCGCACGATGCGGTCGACGCCGCCGCCGATCGGGTGGTCGGAGTTGGCGCGCACGAAGGCGTTCCAGACCTCGAGCGGGCTGGGGGTGAGGTAGGACGGCGACACGAGGTCGGACGCGGCGACGGCGGTCCAGGCGGCGAGCACGACCGCCAGGAGGACCACGTGGGGCAGCAGAGCGCGGGCGCGGTCAGCCGTCGTGGGTCGGGTCACGAGGCAGGACCCTAGGGGCCGCCGACACCTGTCGAGACGCCGTCTCAAGGAGTGGATGCCTGCCAGGCGGGGGACGAGCGGCGATCGTCACACGTCCGGCATCTGGGATCGGCGCGCGCGGCGGCGTCGAACGCCTACCGTCGTGGACATGCCCGTCACGTCCAGCGTCCCCGACACGTCCACCCAGCGCGCCTTCCGCGACGCCATGGGCAACGTGACGGCCTCGGTCTCGGTCGTCACGACCCTGACCGACGGGGTGCCGCACGGCACGACGGTCAGCGCCTTCATGTCGCTGTCGATGGATCCGCCGAAGCTGACGTTCGCCCTCGACCGAGGCTCGAACCTGCTGAGCCGGCTCACGGTCGACTCGATCGTCGGCGTCAACGTGCTGGCCGCGCACCACGACCAGGTGGCGCTGCGCTTCGCCGGCAAGGGCGACGACAAGTTCGCCGACGTCCCGTGGCGTCTCGAGAACGGCGCTCCGGCCCTCGTGGACCGGCACGCCTGGGTGGCGTTGCGCATCTCGCAGCTCGTCGAGGCCGGTGACCACGTGCTGCTGATCGGCGACGTCATCGGCGCCGACTCGACCCCCTCGGCCCCGCTGACCTACTGGAAGCGCACGTTCGGCACCCACCAGGCCTTCTGACCGACCCAGATTTGCGCCGAGATGTGCGGATCCACCTCGGTTTCATCGCACATCTCGGCGCAAATCTGGGTACGAGTCAGGTGAGGAGGCCGCGGCGGCGGAGGATCGGCAGCACGCCCTCGGCGAACCAGTACGCCTCCTCGACGTGCGGGTAGCCGGACATCACGAACTCCTCGATGCCGACGGCCGCGTACTCCGCGATCAGGTCGGCGACCTCGGTGTGGCTGCCGACCAGGGCGGTGCCGGCGCCGCTGCGCATCAGGCCCACGCCCGACCACAGCGCGGGGTGCACCTCGAGCGAGCGCGCGTCCGTCGGGTCGAAGGCGCCGCCGTGCAGCTCGCGCATGCGGCGCTGGCCCTCGGACTCGCTCGTCTTGAGCACCTCCTGCGCCTTGGCGACCTCCGCCGGGTCGAGCTGGGCGAGCATCGCGTCGGCGATGCGCCAGGCGTCCTCGGAGTGGTCGCGCGAGATCGTGTGCAGGCGCACGCCGAACCGCACGGTGCGTCCCTCGGCCTCGGCCAGCCCACGGATCCAGGCGATCTTCTCGGCCACGGCGGCCGGCGGCTCGCCCCACGTCAGATAGACGTCGGTGTGCGCCGCCGTGACCGGACCGGCCGCGGCCGAGGAGCCACCGAGGTAGATCTCCGGCACCTGCGCGGCCTGGCGGGTGCGCGCGTCCTCGACGTCGTAGTACTCGCCGGTGAACGAGCTGCCCGCCTCGGTGAACGACTGGCGGAAGACCTGCAGGAACTCGGCGGCCCGCTCGTACCGCGCGTCCTTCGTGACGCGGTCGCCGAAGCGCAGCTGCTCGGAGGGGTCGCCGCCGACCACGACGTTGAGCAGCAGGCGGTTGTCCGAGAGTCGCTGGAACGTCGAGGCCATCTGCGCCAGCAGGGTCGGCGTGATCAGCCCAGGCCGCAGCGCCACGAGGAACTTGAGCCGCTCGGTCTCCGGGATCAGCGCCGAGGCGACGATCCACGCGTCCTCGCACGGGGTGCCGGTCGGCGTGAGCACGGCGTCGAAGCCGAGGTCCTCCGCCGTGCGGGCCACGTGGGCGAGGTAGCGCAGGTCGGGCTCGCGGAACCGGCCCGCGGTGTCGAGCGAGCCGCCGGCGCGGCCGAGGTCGCTCGGGACGCTGTGTCCGCCGCCCACGAGCGCCCGGCTGTCGCCGGTGGTGGGCAGGAACCAGTCGAACGTGAGGCTCATGCGCCCGAGTGTGCATCACGGACGAGGCCGGCGTGGAGGCCGTCCTGCATCGCGGTACGCCTCACAGCTGCGGCCCTCGCGGGGGCGGGGTTCCGGCCACGGCCCAACGCCCCAGGTGCTGCAGCTTCCAGCGCACGGGATCGTGGAGGGTGTGGGTGCGGGCGTTGCGCCAGTGCCGGTGCAGGTTGAGGCCGTCGTCGCTCGAACGGGTGCCGCCCAGCTCGAACAGTGCCGAGGTCACGGCCAGCGCCGCACGGTCGGCCAGCACCTTCGCTGCCGCGACCTGCAGCGAGGCCTCCCGCGCGAGGTCGTCGACGACGTCGCGCGTCGCCCGGGCCACCGCGTCGACGGCCCCGGCGGCGACGAGGAGGGCCGACTCGGCGGCCCGCACGTCGACCTCGAGCTCGCCGAACCGCTGCACCAGGAGGGGGTCGTCCTCCGCGCGGTCCACGCCGGCCTCGAACCACGGCCGGCTCGACGAGCGCACGAACGCCGCGGCGTCCTGCAACGCGCCGCGGGCGATGCCGGCGTCGATCGCCGCGTGCAGCCCCTGGGCGAACGCGCCGTACGCGTGCGGTCCCGCCACGGTCTCGGCGCGCGGCACGACGTGGCTGCGGGGGATGCGCACCCCCTCGAACGTGATCGTGCCGCTGGCGGTGGTGCGCTGGCCCATGCCCGTCCAGTCGTCGACGATCGTGAGCCCCGACGTGCCGGCACGCACGAAGCCGACCTGCTCGACGTCGGCCTCGTCGCGGCCGAGCACCGCGATCCAGTCGGCCGTGAGGCTCCCGGTGCAGTAGAACTTCCGGCCGTCGACGACGGCCCCGCCATCGACGTGGCGGATGCGGGTGGCCTGGTCCGCGACGGTCCGGCCCGTGCGCTCGGACTGGGCGTTGGCGACGCGCTCGCCCGTCAGCACCGCTCCGAACAGCTCGTCGCGCAGCGCCGCGCTGCCGGCGTGGGCCGCCAGGCGGAGGTAGGCGAAGTGGCTCTGTGGGATCTGCGCGACGTTGGGATCGGCCGTCGCCAGGAGCCGGACGACCTCGAAGGCCTCGGCTGCGCCGCCGCCGGGGCCTCCGTCGGCCACGGGGATCGTGACCGAGAAGGCACCGGCGGACGAGAGCAGGTCGAGCTGGTGCCGGGGGAGCGTCCGCGAGCGGTCGCGCTCGGCGGCACCGCTGGCCACCTCGGGCAGCAGCGCCGCCACGCGCTCCAGCACGGCTGCGGCGGACTCGCTCAAGCCGACGTCCCCAGGGGGAGGGCAGACCAGCTCGACGTGTACTCCAGGCCGCTGCGCTTGAACAGCTGCGTCACGGGGCACCGACGCTCGAGCTCGCTGACGAGCTTCGCGAAGGTCTCCTCGTCGGCGTCGGTCTGCACCGAGGCCTCGACCGTGACGGCGTCGAAGTTCGCGTTGCCCTCCGCGCCGCCCACGAACACCGACGGGTCGAAGTCGCCCCGGGCCGAGAACGTGAACTCGCCGAGCGTCACGCCCAGGTCCTTCGCCACCAGCTGGGCGGAGATCTGGTTGCAGGAGGTCAGGGCACCGAGCGTGTACGACAGGGGGCTCGGCGCGGCGTCGTCCCCACCGAAGGCCGGGTAGGTGTCGGACTCGAAGGTGTGGGCGTTGTCGCCGGTGACGGTGAGGGACTGCGCGACGCCGGTGCCGGTGCCGGTCACGGTGAAGGGGACGATCTGCTTGGCCATGGGGTTTCCTCTCGCGGGGGTTGTCGTCTCGATCGTGGATGCCCGGACCACGGCGCGCTGGGCAGCCCCACGGAGCGAGACTGCCCAGCGCGATCGAGGAAGCGTGCTAGCCGCGCCTCCGTCGGGTGCTCACGTGTACCAGGTCGGCTCGGGCAGCTCGCCGAGCAGCGCGTAGGCCCCGACCTCCCGGCGCTTGTAGGCGACCGGGTCGTGCAGCGTGTGCGTGCGGGCGTTGCGCCAGAAGATGTCCAGGCCGACCTTGTTGCTCGTGGCGCGGGCGCCGGTCAGCTCATAGATCTTCGTGCCGACCTCGAGCGCGATGTCGGTCGCGAGCTGCTTGACCGCCGCGATCCGCACCGCGACGTGGCCGCGCTGCTCCGGCGTGAGGGCCTCGCGCTCCGCGTGCAGGAGCGAGGCGATCTCCCGGCCGGCGTCGTCGGCGAGCGCCTCGACGGCCCAGAGCTGCGACTGCAGCCGGCCGTAGCCCTCGAGCAGGTACCACTCGTCGCGGGCCTGGGCCTTGTCGTCGCCGCCGTAGGGCCACGCGCGGGTGTTGTCGCGCGTGTAGGCCGTCGCCGTCTTGAGCCCGCCCTGGGCGATGCCGAGGTAGAAGTTGCTGAAGATCAGCTGGATCGTGGGCAGGTTGAGCGTGCCGTACGCCAGCTCCACGAACTCCTTGTCGACGAACCCGGCCGCCGAGGCCCACGGGATGCGCACGTCGGTGATGGTGACGCTGCCCGACTCGGTGAGGCGCTGGCCGAGGTTGTCCCAGTCGTCGTGGAAGACGATGCCGTCCTGCTGGGTCGGCACGATCGCGAAGATGTGCGTCTCGGTCCCGGAGAGCACGCCCTCCAGGACCGTCAGGTCGCTGACCTTGGAGCCGGTGGAGAACGACTTGTGGCCGTTGTAGACCAGCTCGTCGCCGTCCTCGGTGATCGTCAGGTCGCTGTCGCGCGGGTTGACCGCGCCACCGAAGAACAGGTTCTGCGTCGTGTACAGCTCCTCGACCGCGGCGATCTGCTCCGGCGTCCCGACGAGCCGCACGGCCCACGCCCAGATGTAGTGGTACCCGATGAGCTGGCCGATCGAGCCGTCGCCCGAGGCGATCTCGCGGATCACCCGGTAGGCGGTCTCCCAGCTCTGGCCGGCGCCTCCGTGCTCGACGGGGCCCAGCAGCGTGACGAGCCCGGCGTCCTTGAGCAGACGGACCTCGGCGGTCGGCACGGCCTGCGCGCGATCGCGCTCGAGGGCGTCGACGGCCAGGATGCCGGCGACCTCGGCGGCCCGCTCGAGCCAGCCCTCCGGGGTCGTGGGGATCTCCTGGTGGGCCCAGGGCGACGAGGTCAGTGCCTCGCGAACGGTGATGGTCATATCCTCTTCCTTGTCTCTGTCTCAGGGATGACGCCCGCCGGGGCCGGACCGCTCCGGCGGGCACCTGTGTTTCTCAGGGTGTGGTGACTGCGTATTCAGTTGTGGGTCTCAGTGGTGGATCGATATGCGCTCAGTGTGCGGGGGCCAGCTCGCCGTCGCGGATCGCCTGCGCCTCGAGCTCGCGCACGAGCGGCAGGACCTTCTCGCCGAAGTAGGCGATGTCCTCGAGGTAGTGCAGGAAGCCGAGCAGGAACAGGTCGACGCCGCGCTTCTTGAACTCGACGATGCGCGTCGCGATCTGCTCGGGCGTTCCGATCAGCCCGGTGCGGAAGCCGTCGTTGTACTGCACCAGGTCACGGGTCGTGGAGTCCGACCACATGCCCTTGCCGTCACCCGTGGACGAGCCGGCCTGCTGCACGGCCTGGCGGAAGCCCTCGACGGCCTCCGGGTTGGCCTTGGCGATGATCTCCTCGAGCACCGCGTGCGCCTCGTCCTCGGAGTCGCGGGCCACGACGAAGCCGTTCAGCCCGAATCGCACCTGTCCCTCGCGGCCGGCCAGGGCGGCGTTCTGGTTGACCTCGAGGTACTGCTCGGTGAAGCCGTCGAAGTCCTTGCCGTTGGAGAAGTACCAGTCGGCCACGGTGCCGCCGTTGCGACGGGCCGCGGTGGAGTTGCCGCCCTGGAAGATCTCCGGGTGCGGCCGGCCGGGCACGTCGACCGGGCCGGGCTGCAGCGTGAAGTCGTGGATCCGGTAGAAGTCGCCGCGGTGCTCGAAGCCCTCGCCCTTGCCCTGGGCCTCCCAGAGCCCGCGCAGGACCCGGATGAACTCCTCGCTGCGTCGGTAGCGCTCGTCGTGCTCGAGCCACGGCTCGCCGAGCCCGGTGAACTCGTCCTTGAACCAGCCCGAGACCACGTTCACCGCGGCGCGCCCGCCCGAGATGTGGTCGGCGGTGATGATGAACTTCGCGAGCACCGCCGGGTGCCACAGGCCGGGGTGCACGGCGGCGATGACCTTGAGCTTCTCGGTCTGGGTCAGCAGGGCGAGGCTGAAGCTCGTCGACTCGTGCTGCTGGTCGGCGCCGTACGAGGCCGTGTAGCGGACCTGGCTCAGCGCGTACTCGAAGCCGACCTTCTCGGCGAGCTGCGCGACCTCGACGTTGAAGTCGTAGCTCCAGTCGGTGCGCTGCTCGATCGTGCTGGTCACGAGGCCGCCGGAGACGTTCGGCACCCAGTAGGCGAACTTCAGCGGGTCGGAGCCGGGCGGGGGAGTGGTCATGACGGATGTCCTTCTCAGGGTTGACGGTCGGGCGGGCCGGGGCCCGGTGCCGTCGGCAACCACCTCCGACATCGAGGTGGTGGACCTCGCGTCCGGCACTCCTCGAACGTAGGTCGCCGAGAGCCCTCCAGGACGTCCGCTCGGATGGTGGTCACCCGCCCTCGTTGTTCGTCGCGACGTGGTACCCGGGCGCGCGTCGGCGGGTCAGCCGTGTCGGGCGCCGTGGCTGAGCACGGCGTGCACGAACTCGCGCGCGTAGCCCTGCTCACGCAGGTCCTTGAACCCGTTCTGCGTGAAGCGGTTGACGCGCTCGCGGCTCACGGTGCAGCGCACGGTGCCCATCGGCCCGTTCAGCTCGATGTCGCCCTTGGCCACGAGCAGCCCGAGCTGCCGGACTCGCAGCTGGGTGCACGAGACGCTCCAGTCGGGTCCGCCAGCGCCGTCCCGGGTGAACGTGAGCACGCCCCGGGTCACGTCGAGACTGCCGAAGGTGGCGTTGATCGTGCCGCCCATCGCGCCGAACAGGCCGCCGCCGGCGACCATCGCGTTCCAGGTGCCGTCGACCGCTCCGGGGCGAGGCGGGGGGAGGACGGCACCTGCGGGGCCGGGCGCGGCACCGGCCGGTGGTCGCGGGCCGAGCCCTGGGCGCGCGCGACGGGTCGCCGAGAGCGTGAAGACCACGGCGAGCACGGCCACCAGCACCGCCGTCGCCACGGCCACGGCGATGATCAGCCAGGTCATGGCGCCTCCCTGTCCACGGACTCATCCTGACACCCGGCGGTCAGCACGCCGAGCTCGTGTCAGCCAGCGACGCGCAACCGACACGGATCCGTAATCCAGGTCGATCATCCTTGGCCGGTACGGCGCGACGGCGCCGCTGTTCCCCCGACGAAGGACCCCCCCATGAGCGCGAACCCCGTCCGGCTGCAGGCCATCACCGATGTCGAGGCGTACGTCCCGCCCGCTCCCGACTTCAGTCCGGAGGAGGGGCCCGGTGAGATCTTCGGCAGCAACGTCTTCAGCAAGACGGTGATGCAGAAGCGCCTGCCGAAGTCGATCTTCAAGTCCCTCATGGCCACGATCGAGAAGTCCGAGAAGCTCGACCCGCTGGTCGCCGACGCGGTCGCCTCGGCGATGAAGGACTGGGCGCTCGAGAAGGGCGCCACGCACTACGCGCACGTGTTCTACCCGCTGACCGGCTTCACGGCCGAGAAGCACGACGGCTTCTTCGACCCGGTGGGCGACGGCACGGCGCTGGCCGAGTTCGCGGGCAAGACGCTGGTGCAGGGCGAGCCCGACGCGTCGAGCTTCCCCAACGGCGGCCTGCGCAACACCTTCGAGGCCCGTGGCTACACCGGCTGGGACGCCACGAGCCCGGCGTACATCCTCGAGAACCCCTACGGCAACACGCTCTGCATCCCGACGGTGTTCATCTCGATGACGGGCGAGGCCCTCGACCACAAGACGCCGCTGCTGCGGGCGCAGCAGGCGATGGCGATCCACGCCGAGCGCGTGCTCCGGCTGTTCGGTCACGACCCGGCCGCCGTCGTCTCCTACTGCGGTCCCGAGCAGGAGTACTTCCTGGTCGACCGCCACTTCTTCGTCGCCCGTCCCGACCTGCTCAACTCGGGCCGCACGCTGTTCGGCGCCAAGCCGCCGAAGGGCCAGGAGTTCGACGACCACTACTTCGGTGCCATTCCGGCCCGCGTGCTCGCCTTCATGGCCGACACCGAGCGCGAGCTCTTCAAGCTCGGCATCCCCGCCAAGACGCGTCACAACGAGGTGGCCCCCGGTCAGTTCGAGGTCGCCCCGATGTTCGAGGCCGCCAACGTCGGCGCCGACCACCAGCAGCTGCTCATGACGACGTTCAAGACCATCGCGCGCAAGCACGGCATGGAGTGTCTGTTCCACGAGAAGCCCTTCGAGGGCGTCAACGGCTCGGGCAAGCACGTCAACTTCTCGCTCGGCAACGCGACCGAGGGCAACCTGCTGCTGCCGGGCGACACCCCGCACGACAACGCCCAGTTCCTCGTGTTCTGCGCGGCCGTGATCCGGGCCGTGCACCAGTACGGCGGGCTGCTGCGCGCCTCGGTCGCGTCGGCGTCCAACGACCACCGCCTGGGCGCCAACGAGGCCCCGCCGGCGATCATCTCGATCTTCCTGGGCGACCAGCTCGCCGGCGTGTTCGAGCAGCTCGCGAAGGGGCCGGCGACGTCCTCCAAGGGCCGTGGCACCCTGCAGATCGGCGTCGACACCCTGCCGGAGCTGCCGACCGACCCGGGCGACCGCAACCGCACCAGCCCGTTCGCGTTCACCGGCAACCGCTTCGAGTTCCGCGCGCCGGGCTCGCTGCAGTCGGTGGCGGGGCCGATGACCACGATCAACGCGATCATGGCCGAGGCGCTCGACCACATCGCGACCAAGCTGGAGACCGCCGTCGAGCTCGGCGCGGAGTTCAACACCGCCGTGCAGGAGCTGCTGACCGAGCTCATCACCGAGCACGGGTCGGCCGTCTTCAACGGCAACGGCTACTCCGACGAGTGGCAGGCGGAGGCCGCCGAGCGTGGGCTGCCGAACCTCCGCACGACGCTCGACGCCCTGCCCGAGCTGATCTCGGAGCCCGCGGTGCAGCTGTTCGAGCGCTACGGGATCTTCAGCGAGAGCGAGTCGCACAGCCGCTACGAGATCGGGCTCGAGCACTACACGCAGAGCATCATGGTCGAGGCGCTCTCGACCCTCGAGATCGGTCAGACGTCGGTGCTCCCGGCGGCCGTGCGCTACCAGACCGAGCTCGCGACCAACGTCGCCGCGTTGAAGGCCGTGGGCGTCGACGCCGACATGGACCTGCTCGAGGAGGTCTCGGCGATGATCACCGACCTGCGCACCGGCATCGGCGCCCTGCGAACGGCGATCCACGCCGGGCACGCCGAGGACGCGCTCGGTGAGGCCACGCACGCCCAGACCGCGCTGCTGCCGGCGATGGCGGTCGTGCGGGCGGCCGCCGACGGCCTCGAGGCCGCCGTCGCGGACGACCTCTGGCCGCTGCCGACCTACCAGGAGATGCTCTACATCCTCTGAGACGCCGCACGCTGCCGGCGCGTCACGACGCGCCGGTAGCGTGGGGTGCATGAAGGCCACGCTGTTCGTCGACGTCACCGATCCGTGGTCCTTCATCGGCGCCACGCGGTTCACTCGGGCCGCCGCGACGTACACGATCCTCACGGGCGAGCCGGTCCGCACCACCCTGCGCGCGCACCTGCTGGAGCCCGACGTGGTCTCGAGCGGCCGCCCACTGATGTCGGCGCTCGCCGAGCGTCTCGGCGGCGCCGACAAGGCCGAGCTGCTCAACATCCGGGTCACCGGCGCCGCCCGCATCACCGGCATCGACCTGAACTTCGAGGACGCCGTCGAGGCCAACTCCTTCGACGCCTGGCGCCTGCTCACGTGGGCCGACGAGGCCGGCCCGGGGGTGCAGTTCGACCTCGCGCAGCAGCTGTGGCGCGCCCACCTGCTGGAGGGCGCCGACATCGCCGACCACCTCGTGCTCGCGACGCGGGCCGCGCTGGTCGGGCTCCACCTCGAGACGGCGGAGGCTCTGCTCGCCAGCACCGAGTACGCCGACGCCGTGCACGCACAGCACGCCGCCTCGCTCGAGATCGGGGCGCTCGACGTCGGCTTCGACCAGCTGCCGGCCATCGTGGTCGACGACGAGTGGTCGCTCTCGGGCGTGCACTCCCAGCACGACTACGTCCAGTCGCTCGAGCGCGTGCGCAACGAGCGCGGCGAGCCCTGGCCCGAGAGCCGCTAGGAGGCCCTCGCTCTCACGCAGGCCCCGGGCTAACCCGCCGCTACGTTCCGAAGCACGGGTATCGCTCGAGGGGGACTGTCATGGAGACGCAATCGCACAGCTATTCCTGGGTAGCCGCCGTGCTGGCATCGGCACTGGTGGTCACCCTTCTCGGCGGGGGTGATGCTTCGGCAGAAACGGAGTCGCCGTCGCCGGCAGCCGAAGCCGTCGAGAGCGTGGGCGCAGAGCCTGCTGCGGTGAACGATCTGGCGGTACTCCCATCCTCGTCTGACGCCACCGCGATCGTTGGGGTGCCCGGCGCTGTGCTCGAGATCTCGGTCGAGGCCGGCCAGCGCGTCGAGGGGACGGCCGGGTCGGTTTCTCAGACGTTCGAAGGTACTGGGCCCGACACCCTGGTCACGGTGGAGTCGACTGAGGCCGGTCTTCGGGTACTCAACCAGATCGATTCGGTGGAGTCGCCGATGGAGTTCGAGGTCAACGTCGGGGGCGATGTCGCTTCCCTCGAGGTTCAACTCGACGGGTCTGTCGCGGTGCTGGCCGCGGACGGCAGAGTGCTTGGTGTCTCAGAGGCGCCGTGGGCTGTTGATGCAGACGGCATCGATGTACCGACGAGATATGAGGTGAGAGGCACGACGCTCGTCCAGGTCGTTGAGCACCGCGCTGACGGAGTTGCATATCCGGTCGTCGCGGACCCTGACTTCATCTACCTCGCGCGGTGCGGTGCCGCCATCGGAATCTTCGTAGCGAGTAATGGCAACCTAGTGGGAAAGATCGCGAAGGTGATCGGCAACGCTGCAAAGTTCTACAAGGTGTTGAAGCAGTACAAGTCGAAGGCGAATGCGGTCCGAGCCATCGCCTACGAGCTCTCCGGAGCGAAGGGAGTCGACGAGGTCGTGTCGACGTGCTGGCCGTAAATGGCGCCACTCGTGCAGGCCGCCGCCGGTTCCGGCGCTCGGCCTACTGTGCGACGTTCGCGCTGGCTGGTTTCCTCGACGTGTTGCTGTGCTCGCGGCTCTTCGCACATGCCGACGCCGTGAAATCTCTGTCCTGGGGTGTTGCGGGTGCTGCTGGCTACGCCTTGACCTATCTACTCATCCACGTGACTGCCGTCTCGCTGGGTGTAGATCCCGATCCGGCCTTCGAGCCAGAATCTGACACCGAGCCGGGCCATGAAGAGGACGTGCCGTGGTGGTCCGACCTGGGGTGGAAGGCGCTAGCCGGTCTTCTGGTGATGGGAGCAGTCGTCGCTCTCTTCGCCGCATTCGTCGTCAAGACGATCGTGGTCGTCCTGGTGTTCGCAGCCTTCACCGCCCCCTCATTCGGCGAGGTCGTTCTCGTGATCGTCGCGAGTGGAGCACTGCAGATGCTGGCTCAGCACTACATCGTCGATCCGATCGCGGCGCGGCACGGCATCGCTCTCTGACGTCGTGACAGCGGACCGCCTAGCCGTCACGCGCGCCGGTGTCCTGTGGCTGATCACCGTGGCGACGACGCTCGAGCTGTTGACGCCTCTCCCACGGGAGGCAGGCCTCGTCGTCGCGATCGGTGCCGCTGTTGCGGCGTGCACCCTTCGCTGGTGGCTACGGCCCTTGGGGCACGAGAGCGCGACGGCCTCGTGCCCGGTGCCCGATCCCGACATCCCGTATCTGCAGCGGAGCGGGTCCGGCTGGCGCAACGTCGGACTGCGGGTGGCCGCGTGGTGCGCGATGTCGATCGTGGCGGTCGGGCTCGTCCTGGCGCTCTGTGCGCCGTACCTGCTCGTCGTGACGGCGATCTGGCTGATCGACGGCTCAGCCTCCTCGGGCCGACTCGGCCTCGTCGTCGCGATCGTCGTGGTGTGCCGAATGCTGGTCTTCGCCGCTGAGCGCATCCTGCTCCGAGGCGCTCGCGTCCGGGGGTTCACGGGGTGAGCGACGGCGTAGGTAGTCTCGCTCCATGACTTACACGCTCGTCCTGCTGCGCCACGGGCACAGCGAGTGGAACGCCAAGAACCTGTTCACCGGATGGGTCGACGTCGACCTCAACGAGCAGGGCGTCGAGGAGGCGGGCCGCGGCGCGACGCTGCTGGCCGACGCGGGCATCGCCCCCGACGTGTCGCACACGTCGCTGCTGCGCCGCGCCATCCGCACCTCGCAGATCGTGCTCGACGGCATCGATCGTCACTGGATCCCGGTCAAGCGCTCGTGGCGCCTCAACGAGCGGCACTATGGTGCGCTGCAGGGCAAGGACAAGAAGGCCACCCTCGCGGAGTTCGGCGAGGAGCAGTTCATGACCTGGCGCCGCTCGTACACGACGCCCCCGCCGGCCCTGGCCGACGACTCGGAGTTCAGCCAGGCCGCCGACCCCCGCTACGCGGCGCTGCCCGACGAGCTGCTGCCGCGCACCGAGTGCCTGGCCGACGTGCTCGACCGGATGCTGCCCTACTGGTACGACGAGATCGTGCCCGACCTGCTCGACGGCCGCACCGTGCTGGTGACGGCGCACGGCAACTCGCTGCGCGCGCTCGTCAAGCACCTCGACGGCCTCGGCGAGGACGACGTCGTGGGCCTCAACATCCCGACCGGCATCCCGCTCGTCTACCAGCTCGACGCCGACCTGCGTCCGACCGTGCCCGGCGGCGAGTACCTCGACCCCGCCGCGGCGGCCGACGCCATCGCTGCCGTCGCGAACCAGGGCCGTTAGGCCTCGGTGCCCACCGTGGTGCAGGACCCGGACCTCGTCGCCCGACTTCGCGACTGGTTCGCCGAGCGCGGAGTGGTCGACGAGCGCCGCATGTTCGGAGGGACGACCTTCCTCGACGGCGGCCGGATGTCGGCGTGCGCCAACTCGCGCGGCGCGTTGATGGTGCGGTGCGACCCGGTGCGCACCGACGAGCTCTGCGCCCAGGAGGGCGTCGAGCCGATGGTGATGCGCGGCCGCCCCATGAAGGGGTGGCTGCTGGTCGACGCCTCCGTCGTCACCGACGACGCCGCCCTGCACGAGTGGCTCGAGTCAGCCCTCGCCTACGCCCGCACCCTGCCCCCGAAGTAGGGCGGGGCGCCGGCTTAGTCGTCCAGCTTGTAGCCGAGTCCGCGGACCGTGGTCAGGGTCACCGGGTTCGCCGGGTCGCGCTCGATCTTGGCGCGCAGCCGCTTCACGTGGACGTCGAGCGTCTTGGTGTCACCGACGTAGTCGGCGCCCCAGACGCGGTCGATGAGCTGCCCGCGGGTCAGCACCCGACCCGGGTTGCGCAGGAAGAACTCCAGCAGCTCGAACTCCTTGAGCGGCAGGCGCACCTCCTCGCCCTCGACGCTGACCAGGTGGCGGTCGACGTCCATGCGGATGCGGCCGACGTCGAGCGACGCGGTGTCGTCGATCTCGTCGACCGTGCCTCGGCGCAGGACCGCCCGGATGCGCGCCACGAGCTCGCGCGGCGAGTACGGCTTGGTCACGTAGTCGTCGGCGCCGAGCTCCAGGCCCACGACCTTGTCGACCTCGGTGTCCTTCGCGCTGACCATGATGATCGGCACGGCCGACGTCTGGCGCAGCTGCCGGCACACCTCGGTGCCCGACAGGCCGGGCAGCATCAGGTCCAGCAGCACGATGTCGGCGCCGCCACGGTCGAACTCCAGCAGGGCGTCCGGACCCGTCTCGGCGATCGCGACGTCGAAGCCTTCCTTGCGCAGCACGTACGAGAGAGCCTCGCTGTAGCTGGTCTCGTCCTCGACCACCAGAACTCGGGTCACTTACTTCTCCTCATCGATCTCGGGGTCGAACGCCGGGAGCACCAACGTGAACGTGGAACCGAGTCCAGGTTCGCTCCAGACCTCGACGGAACCGCCGTTGCTGGCGGCGACGTGCTTGACGATGGACAGGCCGAGGCCCGTCCCTCCCGTCGACCGCGCACGGGCGGGGTCGACGCGGTAGAAGCGCTCGAAGATGCGCTCCAGCTCGGAGGCGGGGATGCCCACGCCGTTGTCTGACACCGTGATCTTCACGTCGTCCTCGACCCGCTTGGCGGAGACCGCGACGCGGGACTGCTCGGGGGAGTAGGTCACGGCGTTCTCGACCAGGTTGCTCACGGCGGCGTGCAGCTGGGCGCGGTCGCCGTGCACGAACAGGTCGCCGTCGATGCTCGAGCGCAGGCTGATGGCCTTGGACTCGGCCTCGGTCATCGAGTGCTCGCACGCCTCGGCGACGAGCTCGCCGACCTTGATCGTGACCGCGTCCTCGCTCAACGTGTCGGCCTGGAGGCGGGAGAGGTCGATGATCTGCTGGACGAGCCGGGTGAGGCGCTCGGCCTCGTCGCCCATCCGACCCGAGAACCGGGTGACGGCCTCGGGGTCGTCGGTCGCCTCGCCCACGGCCTCGGCCAGCAGCTTGATCGCCCCGATCGGGGTCTTCAGCTCGTGGCTCACGTTGGCGACGAAGTCGCGGCGGATCATGTCGAGACGTTGGGCCTGCGTGCGGTCCTCGGCGAGCACGAGCATGAGGCGCGAGGTCAGCGGAGCGACCCGGGCGTGCACCTGCAGCGGCGCGGAGCGCTTGATCGGGACTTCGACGTCGGCCTCACGGATCTGGCCGTCGCGGCGGACCTGGCGCACCAGCTCGACGAGCGACTCGGGATGCAGCTCGCCCTCGCGCACGATGCCGAGCGCGACCGCCGGCGCCGACGCCTGCACGACCTCGTCGTCGGTGTCGACGATGACGGCCGAGGAGGCGAGGGAGCGGAGCACGGCCTCGGCCCCCGGGGGCACCAGGGGAGCCTCGACCGCCTCGGGCTCGATCTGCCGCTTCTCGTCGGCCTTCCAGATGAAGGTGATCGCGGCGCCGAGCACGAGGCCGACGGCTCCGGAGAGCACCCAGGCGACTTCTGTGTCCACACTCGTGATCGTACGGCGCTGTTCACCTGGACCTTGCCTTCCAACCCCCGACATCGCGGGGCTTTCTGCGGGCGTTCACGTCTCGTTCACCGGAGGTCGCCCATCGTTCACCGCCTCGGACTAGCCTCGGGGTCATGCGTGATCTCTACTACGAGCAGCTCGACGCGATCGTCGACGACATGGTGACCCTCACGGGTTCCGTGCGTCGTGCCGTCGCCGCTGCCACTGCCGCCCTCCTCAACGCCGACGCGCCGCTCGCCGAGCAGGTCATCGACGGCGACAAGGTCATCGACGAGACCATCGAGGGCATCGAGGAGCGCGCACTGCTGCTCCTCGCCACCCAGCAGCCGGTCGCGACCGACCTGCGCCAGCTCGTCGCGACCCTGCGCATGCTGACCGACCTCGAGCGCATGGGCGACCTGTCCGTCCACGTCGCCAAGGTCGCTCGCCTGCGCATGCCCGAGGTCGCCGTGCCGACCAACCTGCAGCCGACCATCATGGCCATGGCCTCGGTCGCCGACCAGATGATCCACGCGGCCTCGCGCATCGTGGCGAACCGCGACCTCGTCGCCGCCGAGAAGCTCGAGGACACCGACGACGAGATGGACAAGCTCCGCAAGGAGCTGTTCCGCGTGCTCCTCAGCGACAGCTGGAACCACGGTGTCGAGCCGGCGATCGACCTGGCGCTGCTGGGTCGCTACTACGAGCGCATCGGCGACCACGCCGTCTCGATGGCCCGCCGCGTCGTCTACCTCGTCACGGGCGAGGTGCCGTCGCAGGACTGAGCCGCCCTCACGTCGAAGGGCCCCGGCCAGGAGATCTGGTCGGGGCCCTTCGACGTTGCTGGGACGACTCAGTGGCCGCCGGACTCGCCGTGCTCGCCGGAGCGCTCCATGGCGTCCGCACCGGACTCCTTGAGGTTCTCGGCCGGGTCGCCGGTCGGCGGCAGCGCCACGTCGGCGTAGATCGCGTTGCGGGCGACGGACGGGATCTTGATCTCGAGGTCGCCGGCGTCGGCGAACGTGAGGGTCAGCGTGTAGTACAGCCCGATCGTGTCGATGCCGAAGGTCGTGTAGACCTTGCTGCCGAGCCGCTGGGTGCTGTCGTCGGCCAGGCCGAGCGTGCGGGCCTCGCCGGGGGCGATCACGAGGTCCTCGGTGTCGGTGCTGACGAGCTGGAGCTCGATGCCGGCGCTGCTGACGAGCGAGACCGCCGTCAGGCGCTGGTCGGTGTCGGTCGTGTTGATGAGGGTGGCCGAGAGCGTGGCGCTGCCGTTCTCGCCCGTGACGAGCAGGCCGTTGAGCACCTGGACGTCGGCGGCGCGGTCGTCGGCGCCGATGCTGGCCTGGTACTGCTGGTTCGTCTGTGCGTTGAAGCTGGTGCCGCAGGCACCGACGGTCAGGACGAGCGCGGCGACGGCGGTCGCGGCGAGGGTTCGACGGTGGCGGGCGAGACGCACGGCGAGGGCCTTTCGCGGGGGGCGGGCAACGGGGCCGATCCTAGCGAAGTCAGGTGACCGACGAGCCACCGAGTGCCGTCGTCGCACGCTCGCAGGCGTCCGGCATGAAAAACGGCCAAGAACGGCCTGAGCGCGCCGTGGTAAAGTGGGTTCTCTAGGAAAGGTGCTTCCTCCATGACTTTTACGGTCGGCGAAACGGTTGTCTATCCCAATCACGGGGCGGCAGTCATCGAAGACATCGAGACCCGAAAGATCAAGGGAGAGGACCGCGACTACCTGGTTCTGCGCATCATCGCGCAGAACGACCTGGTCGTCCGCGTCCCCGCCTGCAACCTCGACCTCGTCGGTGTGCGTGACGTGGTCGATGCCGACGGTCTCGAGAAGGTCTTCAGCGTCCTGCGTGCGGAGCACGTCGAGGAGCCGACCAACTGGTCGCGTCGCTACAAGGCGAACCTGGAGAAGCTGCACTCCGGTGACGTCATGAAGGTCTCGGAGGTCGTCCGCGACCTCTGGCGCCGCGGCAACGACCGCGGTCTCTCGGCCGGCGAGAAGCGCATGCTCGCCAAGGCGCGTCAGATCCTGGTCTCCGAGCTCGCGCTCGCCGAGAACACCAACGAGGACAAGGCCGAGGCCCGCCTCGACGAGGTCCTCGCCAGCTGATCTCGCACCAACAGCACTCGACCACCGCGCGGTTCGCCGCCGGTGGTCGAGCTCGTTGTGGGGGTGCCGCAGCGCGTGTCAGGCGTCGAGCAGCAGGGCGGTCGCGATCGCCGCGACGCCCTCGCCGCGGCCCGTGAGCCCGAGGCCGTCCGTCGTGGTGCCCGACACGCTCACCGGGGCTCCGATCGCGGCGCCCAGCACCTCCTGCGACTCCGCGCGGCGCGTGCCGACGCGAGGCGTGTTGCCGATGACCTGCACCGCCACGTTGGCAATCTCGAAGCCCGCGTCGCGGACGCGAGCAGCGGCCTCGGTCAGGAACTCGACCCCGGAGGCGCCGGCACGGCGGGGGTCGTCGACTCCGAACACCGAGCCGATGTCGCCCAGCGCGGCGGCGCTCAGCAGGGCGTCGACCATCGCGTGGGCCGCGCAGTCGCCGTCCGAGTGCCCGTCGAGACCCTGGACGGCGTCCGGCCAGAGGAGCCCTGCGACCCACAGGGGACGCCCGTCGACGAGCCGGTGCACGTCGGTGCCGATGCCGGTTCTCATGTCGTCGATCATGCCGCACGACGCCCCCGCGTCACGGTGGAAGGGGCAGGGTCCCAGGGCCGATAGGCTGGGGCCGTGACTGTGCGGCTCTATGACTCCGTCAGCCGGGAGACGACCGACCTCGTGCCGGTGGTCCCCGGCCGCGTGGGCATCTACCACTGCGGCCTCACGGTGCAGGGCCCGCCGCACCTGGGCCACATCCGCAAGGAGGTCGTCTTCGACGTCCTGCGACGGTGGCTCGAGCGCGCCGGCTACGAGGTCACGATCGTCGCCAACGTCACCGACATCGACGACAAGATCATCGCGAAGGGCGCCGAGCAGGGCCGTCCCTGGTACGCCGTGGCCTACGAGAACGAGCGAGCCCTCCATGCCGCGTACGAGGTGCTGGGCTGCACGCCCCCCACGTACGAGCCGCGCGCCACGGGCCACGTGCCCGAGATGATCGAGATGATGCAGACGCTCATCGAGCGCGGTCACGCCTACCCGGCCGACGACGGCTCCGGCGACGTCTACTTCGACGTGCGTTCCTGGCCCGCCTACGGCGAGCTCAGCAACCAGAAGGTCGACGACATGCAGGCGGCCGAGGACGCGCCGCCGGAGGGCAAGCGCGACGCCCGCGACTTCGCGCTCTGGAAGGGCCACAAGGAGGGCGACCCCGAGTCGGCCTCGTGGCCAACGCCGTGGGGCCGCGGCCGACCCGGCTGGCACCTGGAGTGCTCCGCGATGGCGGCCAAGTACCTCGGCCACGAGTTCGACATCCACGGCGGCGGCCTCGACCTGCGCTTCCCGCACCACGAGAACGAGCTCGCGCAGTCCACGGCGGCCGGCCAGGCCTTCGCCCGACGGTGGATGCACAACGCGATGCTGAACCTCGGCGGCGCCAAGATGTCCAAGAGCGTCGGCAACACCCTCGCGGTCAGCGAGGTCGTGAAGCGCTTCCCCGCCATCGCGGTGCGCTACTACCTGCTCGCGGCCCACTACCGCTCGATCATCGAGTACTCCGAGGAGGCGCTCGGCGAGACGGCCGTCGCCTTCGAGCGCATCGCGGGATTCGTCACGCGCGCCGCGGAGCTGGTTGGCCCGGGCGAGCCGGGCGAGGTGCCGGCCGACTTCGCGGCAGCGATGGACGACGACCTGTCCGTGCCCGCGGCGCTGGCGGTGCTGAACGGTGTCGTCACCCGCGGCAACGGCCAGCTCGCGACCGGCGGACCTGAGCTCGTCACCACGCTCGCCCAGGTGCGAGGCATGCTGGACGTGCTGGGGGTCGACCCCTTGTCGCCGGTGTGGAGCGGACGGCAGGACCCTTCCGGGGCCGGCTCCGCGCTCGACAGCCTGGTGGGCGACCTGCTCGAGCAGCGCGCGACCGCGCGCGCCGACAAGGACTTCGCGGCGGCCGATCGTGTGCGCGACCAGCTCACGGCCGCCGGAATCGAGATCGAGGACACGCCGCACGGTCCGCGGTGGTCCGTGAAGGGACTCTGATGCCAGGGAACAGCCAGCGCCGAGGGGCGATCAAGAAGTCCGGCAAGGGCAACCCCACCGCCGGGTCCGGCGGCCGTCGCCGCCAGGGGCTCGAGGGCAAGGGGCCGACGCCGCGCGCGGAGGAGCGTCCCAACCACAAGGCCTACAAGATGGCCCGCGCCGCCGACAAGCGTCAGGCCGCCCGGCCGAAGCGCAAGGGCAGCGACGGCGGTCCCGAGTGGGTCGCCGGCCGCAACCCGGTGGTCGAGCTGCTGCGCGCCAAGGTGCCCGTGGCCGGGCTCTACATCGGTGAGGGCATCGAGCGCGACGAGCGCCTGCGCGAGATCTTCCGCCTCTCGTCGGAGCACCACGTCCCGATGCTCGAGATCTCCCGCAACGAGCTCGACCGGCTGACGGGCGGGGCCGTGCACCAGGGGATCGCCGCCAAGCTCAACGCCTACGACTACGCGCACCCCGACGACCTGATCGATCTGGCCGCCGAGCGCGGCGAGGACCCGCTCATCCTCGTGCTCGACGGCGTCACCGACCCGCGCAACCTGGGAGCGGTGGTGCGCTCCGCCTCCGGCTTCGGCGCCCACGGCGTCGTCATCCCCGAGCGTCGCTCGGCCCAGATGACGGCCTCGGCCTGGAAGACCTCCGCCGGCGCTGCCGCGCGCGTGCGCGTGGCGCGGGCGACCAACCTGACGCGCCAGATCAAGGCGTACCAGGAGGCCGGACTCATGGTCATCGGCCTGGCCGCCGACGGCGACGTGTCGCTGCCCGACCTCGAGCTCTCCGACGGACCGCTCGTCGTCGTGATCGGCAGCGAGGGCAAGGGCATCTCGCGACTCGTCGCGGAGAACTGCGACCAGCTCGTGAGCATCCCGATGGCCTCGGACCTGGAGTCCCTCAACGCGGGTGTCGCCGCGGGCATCGCCCTCTACGCCGTCTCGCAGCAGCGCTGATCCGTCGGCGCGCGGCTTCGGTCGCGCGCCCGCAGGATGGGTGCATGACCTGGTTCGAGACGAGCAGGACCTCCGAGGCCGTCGTGACGGCCGACCGCGCCGACGTGTGGGCGGCGCTCGTCGATCCCTCGGCGATCGCGGAGATGACTCCGCTCGTCGAGCGGATCGAGGCCGACGGTGACCACTGGCGCTGGCAGCTGCAGAACGTGCCCGGCCTGGGGGTCAGCATCGCTCCGGCGTTCACCGTGCGGCTCGAGACCGACGAGCCCGACCGGATCGCGTTCGTGCACGACCCGCCCGAGGGCGAGCGGGAACGGGCCGGTGTGGAGGGCATCTACCTGCTGAGCGAGGTCGAGCAGGGGACACGACTGAAGATCGACCTGACCGTGCGGGTCGACCTGCCGCTGCCGCGGCTCACCAAACCAGCGGTCACGACCTCGATGCAGGGCGTGCTCGCCTCGATGGGCAAAGGCTTCTCGAGCGCGCTGCTCCGCCGCCTCGGAGCGGAGCAGCTCGACGTCTGACTAGATGGAATTGACAATCGTTCTCAGGAAGTGATGGGGTGACGCCCATGATCCTTCCTGCTTGCTCCCTTCTCCTGCGACGCCGCCACGCGGCCGTGCTCGGTGCCGTGGCACTGGGCCTGGCCGCCTGTGGAACCGAGACCGACGCCGACGACGACACGGCAGCCACCGCGGCCGAGCCGGTCGAGGTCGACCACGCCGAGCCCCGTCTCGTCGTCGCGTACCCCGACCACGTCGAGTTCTTCGACGCGACCACGATCGAGTCGCTCGGCACCGTCGAGACCGACTCGGCCGTCTACGTGCAGACCGCCGCCGACGGTCGTCACGTCTTCACGCTGGCCCACCAGGACGAGAAGATCGGCCTGGTCGACTCCGGCACCTGGACCGAGGCGCACGGCGACCACGGCCACTCCTTCACGCTCGACCCGAGCAGCACGGCCCTCGACCTGGACGGCCTCTCGTACCACGCGGTCAGCGACGACGAGCGCAGCGTCATCTGGTTCGACGACCTCGGGGCGTTCGGCGTGCTCGACCACGACGAGCTCGAGGGAGGCACGATCGAGCCGCAGATGTTCGAGGTCGGCGAGCCGCACCACGGCGTCGCCGTGCCGACCGCCGACGGCGGATTCCTCGCCTCGGTCTCGGCCGACGGTGAGGCCACCGGCGTCGCCGTGCTCGACGCCACGGGCGCCGAGACCAACCGGTTCGAGACCTGCCCCGGTCTGCACGGCGAGAGCCACGTCGGTGAGACGGGCTACGCCTTCGGCTGTGGCACCGGCATCCTCGTCGTCGACGGGGGCCAGGCGACCTCGATCCCCTCGCCCGTCGAGGGCGCCGGCACGGGCACCCTCGCGTCCGACCACGAGAGCACGATCGTCGCGGGCGCGCTGTCGGCCGAGGACCGTCCGGAGCTCGGCTCGCAGCTCGCGCTCTACGACACGGCGACCGGCGCGTCGCGCGCCGTCGAGCTCGGTGCGCCGTTCAGCAACCTCGTGGTGAGCGAGGGGCGTGCGATCGTCGTCGGCACCGACGGCGCGCTGCGCGTGGTCGACCTGGCGAGCGGCGAGGTGACCACGGTGCCCGCGATCGCCGAGTGGGAGAAGACCGACGACTGGCAGGAGCCGCGTCCGTACCTCGCGGTGGCCGGCGACACGGTGTGGATCACCGACCCGCAGGCGGGAGCCATCCACACGCTCGACCTCGCGACCAGTGCGCTCGAGACCACCGAGGTCGAGGGTGGGCCCGGCCGTCTGGTGGTCGTGAACGCCGACCACGCAGGCCACAGCCACTGACCGCGGCGCCCCGACCGGGTGCTGGGGCTCAGGTCCCCAGCACCCGGTCGAGGTAGGGATTGGTGAACAGCCGTCGCGGGTCGGTCTCCTCGCGGATCGCGAGGAAGTCGTCGAAGCGCGGGTAGCGCTCGCGGAAGTACTCGGATCCGAGGGTATGCATCTTCCCCCAGTGGGGGCGGCCCTCGTGGGCCGTGAAGACGTCCTGGGCGGCGGCGAAGTAGGCGGTCGGATCCGTGCGGTGGTACTGGTGCACCGCGACGTAGGCGTTGTCGCGCTCGAAGCCGGTCGACATCCACACGTCGTCGGCCCCCGTGAAGCGCACCTCGATCGGGAACGACACCAGCTCGTGGCGGGCCGCGAACCACGCCTGCAGCTCCGCGATCACCGCGGGCAGGGCCGCGCGCGGCACGGCGAACTCGGACTCGCGGAATCGGACCCGACGGGGCGAGACGAAGACGTCGTAGGAGTCCGACACGTACGTGCGGGCGCCGAGCATCGAGCCCGACACGGAGTTGATCCGGGGGATCACCGAGGGTCGGCGGGCGGCGACGCGCTGCACACGCTCGTAGACGGTGTTCGAGAGCAGCTCGTCGTCCCACCAGTGGCGCAGGCGGCTGAGCGGCCGCGGCTCCGTGCCGGAGGGCACCCGGCTGTTGCGCTTGAGCAGGGCCTTCTCGGTGTGCGGGAACCAGTAGAACTCGGCGTGGTCGTAGTCGTCGGCCAGCTCGTCGAGGCGGCCGACCAGGTCGGGCAGCTCCGCGGGCTCCTCGCGCGCCTCCAGGAGGAAGGCCGGCACGCAGCGGAGCGTCACCTCGGTGACGATGCCGAGGGCACCGAGACCGACCGGCACGGCGCGGGCCCACGCGTGGTCGGGGCCGATCTCGAGCACCTCGCCGTCACCCGTCACGAGCTGCAGGGCCTCGACTGCCGCGGCGATGCCGTGCAGGCGTCCGCCGGTGCCGTGAGTGCCGGTGGAGATCGCGCCGGCGACCGACTGCGGGTCGACGTCGCCGAGGTTGGGCAGGGCCAGTCCGAGCGCCTTCAGGAGGGGGTTGAGCTCGTGCAGCGAGATCCCGGCCTGCACGCGCACGAGCCCCGTGGTGGTGTCGTGGTCGAGCACCCGATTCATGCGGGACAGGCTGAGGCTGATGCCCTCGGTCGCGGCGATGGACGTGAACGAGTGGCCGGCTCCGTGGGCCTTGATCGTGACCTTCTCGCGCGCGGCACGGGCGACGAGGGCCTGCACGTCCGCGGTCGAGGCGGGGTGCTCCAGCGCCACGGGGGAGGTGCGGACGTTGCCGGCCCAGTTGCTCCAGGTGGTCGAGGTCGTCATCCGAAGTTCTTCCCCTCGCCGCGGTAGGTCGGGTGGGTCTCGACGTCGCCCTCGCCCACCACGTGCACGGCGTCGAAGCGCTCGCACATCTCGCCCGCCTTCGCGTGGCGGAACAGGACGCGGTCGCCGGGGCGGAGCTGCCGGGCGGCCTTGCCCGTGACGGGGGTCTGGACCTCTCCGGTGCCCTCCGTGCCGACGAGTGACAGGCCCTCGGGGTGGACCGGCGTCGGCACGCGGGAGTCGCCGGCCGGCCCCGACGCGACGTAGCCGCCGCTGAAGCACGTCGCGATGCCGCGGGCGGGCCGCCGCACGACGTCGAGGGCGAAGAACGCGGCGGGTCGCGACTCGAAGGCTTCGTACCCGTCGAAGAGCGTGGGACAGAACATCCCGGATCCGGCCGTGAGCTCGGTGATGGCGGGGTCGGCGCCGGTGACCTCGAGGCTTCCCGTGCCGCCGGCGTTGACGACCCGGAGGTCGGCCACGGCGCCCACGGCCTCGACGACCTCGGAGCGGCGCTCCAACAGCTCGGCGGCCGACCGCTTCTTCACGAGGCGCACGGCGGCGGAGCTGTCGGGCAGGCCCGCGATCTGGGCGTCGTAGAACATGAGTCCGGCGAGGTCGAAGCCAGGTCGCCGGGAGATCGCCTCGGCCAGGCGCCGCGCCTGCTTGGCGCTGTGCACGGGGGAGCGGCGGACGCCGAGGTGCACCGGGCCGACCTTCAGCGAGGCGTCGACGTCGAGGCAGACCTTCACGGTCGGGTGCCGCAGCCCGAGGACGCCGTCGATCGCGTCGAGGGAGTCCAGGGAGTCGACCATGACCGTGATCGCGTCCAGGCGGTGCTGCTCGGCGGCGAGGTCGCGCAGTGCCGGTGCGTTCACGGTGGGGTATGCAAGCAGGATGTCGTCGTGCCCGAGGTCCGCGAGCCAGACGCTCTCGGCCAGCGAGTACGTCATCAGGCCCCGGAACGCGGGGTCGGTGAGCGCCCGGTCGATGACGGATCGGACGCGCACGGACTTCGTCGCGACGCGGATCGGCACGCCGTCGGCGCGCCGGGCGAGGTCCGCCAGGTTCGCGTCGAGCGCGATGCCGTCGAGCAGGGCCAGCGGCGCGGGCAGGTCGCGCGTCGCGTCGAGAAGATGGGCGGCGTCGGTCACGGCCTCAGTATGCCCACGACTACGATGTCGTACGCGGCTTCCGCCGTACGCCCCTGTAGCTCAGTTGGTAGAGCGCTTCTCTTGTAAAGAAGATGTCGCGGGTTCGACTCCTGTCGGGGGCTCCATCACTCAGCCGTCGGTCTGGCGGATCGACCCGAGCACGACGTCCGGGTCGACGCGGGCCTCGGCGATCTGGCGAGCGATGTCGATCAGCTTGCGGTTGGCGGCCTGCGAGGTGCGTGCGAGCACGGCGAAGGCCTCGTCGGCCGACACGCCGTAGCGCTGCATCAGGATGGCCTCGGCCTGGCCGATGACGGTGCGGTTCACGACGGCCGTCTCGAGGCCGTCCTTGCTCTGGGCGGCCTCCATCGCCACCGCGATGTGGGCGGCAAGCGCCTGCGCCTCGGGCACGCCGGAGGGGTCGAAGGCGCCGGCGACGGACGAGTAGAGGTTCAGCGAGCCGCGGAGGCGGTCGGTGACGAGCGGAAGGCTCAGGACGCCGCGGATCCCGAGCTCGCGCTGCACGGTCGGCGTCCACTGGGGCCAGCGCTCGTCGCGGCTGAGGTCGGTGCTCGCGGTCAGCTCGACGTCGGCGACGGCCTGGAGGCACGGCCCGGAGGTGGTCTCGTACTGGCGTGCTCGCAGCCGGGCGTGGTCTCCAGGGCGATCGCGACGGCGAGGTCGAGCGTTGCCTGGAGGCCCTTCTCGGCACTCATCAATCGGGAGAACTCAGCAAATCGCTGCACTGCGTCGAGCATGATTGAAAATTCTAGCGTCGCGGTCCGAGAACGCCAGGTGAAGCTCGACGGGGGCTCGAGCGCCGCTGCGGTCCCTCAGTACCCGGTGTTCCAGCCCACGACGAAGGCGATGATGCCGGCAGCGATCGGGACGACGCCGCCGAAGACCACGACCAGCACCCAGGCCCATCCCGGCATGATCGGACCGGACGACGAGGGCGGCAGGAACGGCTGCGGCTGCTGCGGGTGCTGGTAGTACGGCGGCTGCTGCTCGGGCGGCGGTGGAGGCGGGGGCGACGACGTCATGCGGCATCGTGGCACGCCGCCGGCTCGCCCCACGTGAGAACTGGGTGAACTTCTCGCCGAGAGCCGCCACGTGCCGTGCAGTTGTCGGTGCCGGTGCCTATCGTTGAGGTCAACCGAGGCGAGGAGTCGAGGATGCCGGAACCGCTGTGGGACCCCGCCCAGCTGGAGGCGCGCTTCGAGCAGGTGCGCGCCGAGACCGAGGCCCTGGCCGAGCCCCTCTCGCCCGAGGACCAGACGGTGCAGTCGATGCCCGACGTCTCGCCCACCAAGTGGCATCGCGCCCATGTCACGTGGTTCTTCGAGACCTTCCTGCTGGCCGAGGCGGAGTCGCACTTCTCGCCCTTCCAGGAGCAGTACTGGTTCCTCTTCAACAGCTACTACGAGGCCGTCGGGCCGCGGTACACCCGTGCCGACCGGGGCTACATCACCCGGCCAGGCGCGCACGACGTCGGCCTGTACCGGCAGAACGTCGACGCCCGCGTGCGTGACCTGATCAGCAGCGTCGACGGCGGCACGCTCGACAAGCTCGGCTCCACGATCGAGCTCGGCTTCCACCACGAGCAGCAGCACCAGGAGCTGCTGCTCATGGACATCAAGCACGTGCTCTCGGTCAACCCGCTCCGCCCCGTCTACGCCGGTGCGCCCGCCGTGCCGTCCGAGCCTGACGAGATGGGCTGGATCGACGTCGAGGGCGGCCTGGTCGAGGTGGGCCACGAGGGCTCAGGGTTCAGCTTCGACAACGAGCTCCCGCGGCACCGCGCCTGGCTCGAGCCCTACCGCGTCGCCGACCGGCTCGTCACCAACGGCGAGTGGATGGAGTTCATGGCCGCCGGCGGCTACGAGCGCCACGAGCTGTGGCTCTCCGACGGCTGGGCGAAGGTCAAGGCCGAGGAGTGGCGCTCCCCGTTCTACTGGCGCGACGACGACGGCACGTGGTCCGAGCACACCCTGCACGGCACGCACCCGGTCGATCCGGGTCTGCCGGTCACGCACGTCAGCCACTACGAGGCCGACGCCTACGCCACCTGGCGGGGTCTCCGCCTGCCCACCGAACCGGAGTGGGAGCACGCGGTCGACGTCGCGGGCCCCGGCCCCTCGTTCTCCGGATCCGGACCCACGCTGCACCCCCGCGCTGCCGAGCCGGCCACCGGACGCCTGCGGCAGGTGCAGGACTCCTGCTGGCAGTGGACCGGGTCGGCGTACCTGCCGTACCCCGGCTTCTCTGCCCCGGCCGGTGCGATCGGTGAGTACAACGGCAAGTTCATGTCGGGCCAGATGGTGCTGCGCGGCGGCTCCGCTCTCACGCCTGCGGGTCACGCGCGGCACACCTACCGCAACTTCTTCCCGCCGGGTGCGCGCTGGGCCATGACGGGCGTCCGCCTGGCCGACGGCGGGGCTCCGGCATGAGCCGGCCGCCTGAACCGTCCGTGCACGTGGCGCTCGACGCCGAGGGCACCACGAGCAGCCTGGTGGCCGACGTCCGTCGGGGGCTTGGCTCGGTGCCGCGCACCCTCCCGCCGAAGTGGCTGTACGACGACTGTGGGTCCGAGCTGTTCGACCAGATCACGCGGCTGCCCGAGTACTACCCGACCGAGGCCGAGCGCCGTCTGCTCGCCCAGCACGCCGCCGACGTCGTGCGCGAGACCGCCGCCTCGACCCTCGTCGAGCTCGGCAGCGGCACGAGCGACAAGACCCGCACGCTGCTCGACGCCTTCACCGAGGGCGGCATCCTGCGGCGCTTCGTCCCGGTCGACGTCAGCGAGGCGACGTTGCGCTCGGCCGCGAGCATGCTGGTGCAGCGCTACCCGGGCCTGACGGTCGAGCCCCTCGTCGGCGACTTCACCCTCCACCTCGGCCACCTGCCCTCGGGTGACCGCAAGGTCGTGGCGTTCCTCGGTGGCACGATCGGCAACTTCTACGTCGAGGAGCGGGCCGCGTTCCTCGGCGCGCTGGCCGACTCCCTGGCGCCGGGCGACTTCCTGCTGCTCGGCACCGACGTCGTGAAGGACGCTGACCGCCTCGTGGCCGCGTATAACGACTCGGCGGGGGTCACGGAGGCCTTCGTGACCAACAGCCTGGCGGTGCTCAACCGGGAGCTCGGCGCCGACTTCGACCTCGACGCCTTCACCTATGTGCCGTTCTGGGACCCCGCGATGGAGCGCATGGACCTCCGGCTGCGGGCCGAGACCCCGCAGCGGGTCACCCTGCCGGGCGCCGACCTGGTCGTCGAGCTCGCGGCGGGGGAGGAGATCCGGGTCGAGATCTCCACGAAGTTCCGGCCCGACCAGCTCCGCGACGAGCTCGCGGCCGCCGGTTTCGCGACCGACCACCTCTGGACCGACGGCGACTTCGCCCTCACCCTCGCCCGCCGCCTCCCCTGACCCAATGACCGCTCGCGAGAGACTTTGTTACCCCTGGCGAGAGACTTTGTCTGTGGTCAGGAGTGAGTATTTCGCCTGGTCGGCGGACGAGCGGTGACAAGCTCACTCCCGAGCGGTAACAAGCGCACTCGCGAGGGGTCAGCGGGTCGGGTCAGCGGGTGAGTCGGGACGTCATCGTGTAGTCCTTGGCGGGCCCGGTGACGTTCCAGACGACCGCCCACGCGTCTGACGCCGCGGTGTCGATGCGGCCCTCGTAGACGTCGGCACCGCACGGGTGCACGACGGGCGCATCGGTCTCCCACGGGTGGAAGTCGCGGCCGTCGTCGAACGTGACCCACCAGCCGTCGTCGCGCTGCTCGACGAACAGGGTGCGGTAGATCGGTGCCGATCCGCCCTCCCACGTCATGGTGCCGTTCTCGGACCAGCGGATGCGGCCGTCGTCGTCCAGGCTGAGCTCACTGGTGCCGTGGACGTGCCGCACGGGTCCGAGCCGGTCGTCGACCCGGCGGGAGAGCTGCCAGGTCCCCAGCAGGTCACGAGGGTCGGTGGAGCTCACGCGTCGAGCCTGGTCGTCGCGGGCGGGCGGGTCAAGTCGCTGCGACGATGAGGACATGACCGACCTCGAGCCCCGGGTGCGCACCGCCCTCACCCAGCTGATCGACGACGGCGACCTCCCGGGCGCCACGTGGGCCCTGGTGGTGGGCAGGGGTGAGCAGCGGACGGTCCACGTCGAGTCGGCAGGCACCTGCTCCGACGACACGATCTTCCGGATCGCGTCGCTCACCAAACCGGTCGTGGGCGTCCTCACGAGGATCCTCGTCGAGGAGGGCGTGCTGGGTCTCGCCGACCCGGTCACCCGTTGGGTGCCGGAGCTCGAGGGTCGGCAGGTGCTGCGGTCGCCGGGCGCCGAGCTGGACGACGTCGTCCCTCCCGCCCGCGACCTGACCGTCGCCGACGTCCTGGAGATGGGCGCCGGGCTCGGGTGGAGCCCCGTGCTGGAGGGCACCCCGCTGCAGCGGGCCCAGGTCGAGACGGAGCTGGAGTCGACGTGGCAGCCGAGCCCGCTGGAGCCGGACGAGTGGGTGCGGCGCCTCCGCGACGTCCCGATGGCCCACCAGCCGGGTGAGGGCTGGCTCTACCAGATGTCGTTCGACCTGCTGCCAGTCGTGCTCGAACGCGCCGCAGGAGCAGGGCTCGACGAGATCCTGGCCGAGCGGCTGCTCGAGCCGCTGAACATGGCCGACACCGGTTGGCAGGTCGGCCCGGACCAGCTCGGTCGGGTGCCCGCCCAGTTCTTCCCCGACGGCAGCGGTGGGCACGTCGAGGTGTCACCGGAGGCGGACCCCTCCCTGGCCGAGCGACCGGCGTTCCGCTCGGCCGCGACAGGACTGCTCTCGACCGCTGCCGACCTGGCCGCCTTCGTGTCGTTGCTGCTCGAGGACGGTGCCGGCCCGCGCGGGCCGGTGGTCCCGGCGGCGGTGCTGCACCACCTGGCGGGCGACCGACTCGGTCACGAGGCGCGGGTGATGGCGCAGGCCGACCTCGGCCCGAAGCTCGGCTGGGGCCACGGCGTCGCGGTGGACCTCGAGCCGGCCTACCCCGGCTCGCACGTCGGGAGGTTCGGGTGGCACGGAGGCACGGGCACGTCGATGTGGGTCGATCCCACCGCCGGCCTCGGAGCGGTGCTGCTGACCCAGCACGGCCTGGGCGACCCGAACGGCGCGGACTACCTCGACACGTTCTGGTCGGCCGTCCACGCCGTGTGACCCGGGCACTGCCGGCTGCAGGCGCAGGAACGCCGCAGGGGCGGACCCGGATCGGGCCCGCCCCTGCGGCGTCAGTGCTGCGTGACTACTCGGCGGCGTCGAGCGCGGCGGCGACGCGGCGGTGCGCCTCCCAGATCTCCTCCGGCAGGCCGTCGAACTGCGCGAGGTGCTTCTCGCGGTGGCTCATCTCCTGCTTCCAGCGCTCGATGTCGATCGTCAGGACCGTGTCGAGGTCGGCGAGGCCCTGCTCGTCCAGACCCTCGAGCAGCAGCTCCTCGCGCTTCGGGATGACGCCGACGGGCGTCTCGACGCCCTCGACCTCACCGTTCATGTACTGCATGAGCCACACGAGCGGACGCAGGTTCTCGCGGTAGCCCGGCCACAGGAAGCGGCCGTCGTCACCCCGCTGGAACCAGTTGACGTGCGCGAAGATCGGCTTCGTCGTGGCCCGGCTGAAGACCTCGAGCCAGTGCGCGGCGTAGTCAGCCTCGGAGTACGACATGAAGGGGCGCATCGACATGGGGTCGTACCGCAGCACGCCCTCCAGGCCGTCGGCCGCGGCCGTGGCCTCCGCGCCCAGCGTCAGGCCGTCGTACACGCCCTCGGCGACGTCGTTGATCGCGCGCACCAGCGGCTCGCGGTCACGGGTGCGGCCACCGAAGATGACGCCGTGGATCTCGACGCCCGCCGGGTTCTCGAAGTCCTTCGCGACGTTCGGCACGTTGGCCAGCGTCGTGGTGAACCGGCTGTTCGGGTGGGCCCACGGGGCGTCGACCTCGTCGCCCGTGCGGTCGGCGATGAGGTCGCCCTTCCAGTCCTCCCAGCCGTCGAGGTCGGCCGGCTTGTCGCCCTTGCCCTCCCACCAGACCTCCTGGGTCTTGGCGTTGTAGGCGACGTTGGTGAAGATCGCGCCCGTGCCGGGCACGATGGAGTCGACCGCGGTGGGGTTGGTCTTCTCGTTGGTGTCCTTCGCGACGCCGAAGACGCCGTTCTCGGGGTTCATCCCGTAGAGCTTGCCGTCCTCGCCGACCCACAGCCACGCGATGTCGTCGCCGTAGAACTCGACGTAGTACCGGTCGCCCAGCGCGTCGGGGGCCAGCGTCATGGCGAGGTTCGTCTTGCCCGAGGCCGAGGGGAAGCCGCCACAGATGTGGTACTTCTTGCCGGTCTCCTTGTCGACGACGCCGAGCAGCATGAACTGCTCGACGAGGAAGCCGTTCTTCCAGCCGTCGTAGGAGCCCTGGCGCAGGCCGTGGGCGATCTTGCCCAGCAGCGCGTTGCCGCCGTAGGACGAGCCGAAGTGCAGGATCGTGCGCTCGTCGGCGACCGTCACGAAGTAGCGCTGGTCCTCCGGCGTGCCCTGGCCCAGGTTCGGCAGGTCGCCCGTGACGTGCACGGCGTGGACGAACGAGGCGCCCAGGTCGTTGATGTACTCCACGCCCACGCGCGCCATGCGGATCATCTGCATGACGACGTTGCGGTTGTCGGTCAGCTCGACACCGGCTGCGAACTCCTCCAGCGGGGAGCCGGGAGGCGCCATCAGGTAGGGGATCACGTACATCGTCTTGCCGGCCGACGCGCCGGTCATGAGGCCGACCAGCTTGTCCTTCATCTCGGCCGCGGGACGCCAGTTGTTGTAGATGCCCTTGTCGTTCTCGTCGCTCGTGGCGACGATCGTGCGCTCCTCGGCGCGGGCGGTGTCCTTGAAGTAGCTGCGCGAGTAGTAGCGGCCCTCGCCGACCGGGAGGAGCTCACCGGCCTCGACGGCCTCGGCGACCAGGCGGTCGTCGTCACTGGCGTTCACGACCTCAAGTCGCTCGGCTCCGGTGACCTCGAACCAGTGCTTCACGTACTCGCGCACGTGGGTGTTGGTGAGTCCGGCAGCGTCCAGGGTTGCGTCGACGTCGGTCATCGCCCGTGGGTTCCTCTCGGTTGTACAGGGTGCCTCCGCGGGCACCTTGCAGGGCATCGTGCCACATACGGGCGACGTGGGGCCCGGCAGCATCGAGGGGCGTCGGTCAGCGATCGGTGAAGTTCGCGGCGCGCTTCTCGCGGAAGGCCGTGGTGCCCTCTGTGAAGTCGTCGGCCGCCAGGAGCCCCGCCTGACCGTCGAGCTCGACCGCGAAGGCGTGGTCGAGGCTCCCGAGGGTCGCGTCGTTGACCGCGGCCTTCGTCCGCGCGTACGCGACGGAGGGGCCGTTCGAGAGTCGGGCGAGGACGTCGCTCACGTGGGCGTCGAAGGCGTCAGCCCGCGAGACGGACGCGATGAGCCCGAGCGCCGCGGCCTCCTCGGCGGTGACGCGCTCGGCGAGCAGCGCCATGCGCATGGCCGTGGCGCGGCCGACCGCCGCCGCGACGAGGGCGCTCGCCCCGCCGTCGGGCATCAGGCCGATCTTGGTGAAGGCCAGCATGAAGAACGCCTGGTCGCTCGCGAGGGTGATGTCGGCGGCGAGCGCGATCGGCACGCCGATGCCGGCACACGGTCCCTGGACCACCGAGACGACGGGCAGGGGAGAGGTCGTCAGGGCTCGCACCAGACGCTCGCCGGCGACGATCGTGTCGGTCGCCGGGGGCCCGTCGTCGGCGCTCACGTCGCCGCCGATGTCGGCGCCGGAGCAGAAGCCGCGTCCCTCGGCACGCAGCGCGATGACCCTCGCGCCCGTCTCGGCGGCACCCTCGACGACGTCAGCGAGATCGTCGAGCATCTCGGTGTTGACCGCGTTGAGGGTCGAGCCACGGCGGAGCCACACGGTCAGGACGTCGTGGTCGAGGGACGAGCCGACGGCGTCGCCGGACCGGGTGCCAGGAGTCAGGTCAGTCATGCCGCGACCCTAGCGCAGTCAGCGGTGACCGCACCGGGTCCGCAGTGCCGGCGGTAGCGGTCCCCGACACTGGGTGCATGACCTATCTCCTCTTCTCCTACGGGACGCTCCGCCTCCCGGCGGTGCAGGCCGACGTGTTCGGCGGGCCCGTGCCGAGCGAGGCGGACGCCGTCGTCGGCCACGTGCTGGGAGAGGTGCGGATCGAGGACCCGCGGGTGCTCGAGCTCAGCGGCATCGAGGTGCATCCCGTCCTGCTGCCGAGCTCCGACCCCGACGCGCGGGTCGACGGCGTCGTGCTCGTGCTCGACGACCAGCAGCTCGCGGCGGCCGACGCCTACGAGGTCGACGCCTACCGGCGGGTCGAGGTGCCGCTGCAGTCCGGTCGCACGGCCTGGGTGTACGCGCTCGCCTGATGATTTCGGTGATCCTGCCTAGGCTGCCCGTATGACGTCCTCCGGCGCCCGCCCGACACCCCTGCGCGAGACGTGGGGCCCAGGCCTCGAGGGGAGGTCCGTCGACACCGATCGCCTCACGGATCTCTACCGCTGGCCCGACGACCGCCCGTGGGTGCGCGCGATGATGGCCACGACGCTCGACGGAGCCGCCGCCGGCGGCGACGGCGTCAGCGGGTCGGTCTCCTCGGACGCCGACCGACTCGTCTTCGGCGAGGTGCGACGTCGTGCGGACGCCGTCCTCGTGGGCGCCGGCACCCTGCGTGCCGAGGAGTACACCCCGATGCGGGCCAAGGACGCCGACCTCGCGGACCGTCGGGCCGCAGGTCAGCTCGACGCTCCCGTCCTCGTCGTCGTCAGTCGGTCGCTCGACCTGCCGTGGCAGCTGCCGGTGTGGGCGGAGTCGACGCACCCGCCGGTGGTGGTGACGGACGGCTCGGCCACGCCCGAGCGCACCGCCGCGGCCCACGACCGTGTCGACGTCGTGACGCTGGACGACCTCGCACCTCAGCGTCTCGTGGAGGCCGTGGTCGGTCGTGGGCTCCCTCGCATCGTCTGCGAGGGCGGCCCGCACCTCCTGCGCGACCTGCTGGCCGCCGGCGTCGTCGACGAGGCCGACATCACGGTGTCCCCGATGTTCGTGGGTACCGCAGGTTCGCCGTCCACCCCGTTGCTGTCCGAGGCGGTGCGGGGTGAGCTGGCCGGCCTGCTCGTGGGGGATGATTTCCTGATGGCCCGCTACCTCCTCACGTCGTCGTGACCTGGCTCGGACAGCTGGCACGGCTGGCGGAACGGTACGCCGACGACCTCGACCAGCCCGTGAAGCCGTTGACGATCGGCGACCGCTCGATCGACACCGACGTCGATCCCGTGCTCATGGGGGTCGTCAACCTGTCGCGCGACTCCGCCTACCGCGAGAGCATCGCGGTCAGTGCCGAGTCGGCGCTGCGCAAGGCCCGCGTGCAGGTCGCCCAGGGTGCCCACGTGGTCGACGTCGGAGCCGAGTCCAGCCGACCCTCGGCCTCGGGCGTCGACCCGGGTGAGCAGCTCCGGGCGCTCCGTCCGGTCGTCGAGGCGATCAGCGCGGAGGGCATCCCGGTGTCGGTCGAGTGCTACGACACCGAGGTGGCGCGCGTGGGCCTGGAGTCCGGGGCCACCGTCCTCAACCTCACCGGCTCGGGCGACGACGACGTCATGTTCGCCCAGGCCGCCGAGCACGGCGCGACCGTGATCCTGTGCCACATCCGCGGGGTCCACGCCCGCGACCTCGACGGCACCGACGTCCAGGACGATCCGTTCGAGGAGATGCTCGACGCGTTCGGTCGGCGCCTCGAGCGGGCGTCCGAGCTGGGCGTGCCGAGCCTGGCGATCGATCCGGGCATCGGATTCGGCTTCCGGATGCACGACCCGGCCTCACGCGCCCGCTACCAGGCGACGACGCTGGTGAGCTCGTTCCGGCTGCGCCGGCTCGGGGCGCCGATCTGCCACTCGCTGCCGCACGCCTTCGACGTCTTCGAGGACCAGTTCCGCACGGCCGAGGGATTCTTCGCCGTCCTGGGGCACCTGGGTGGAACGGGGGTCTACCGCACGCACGAGGTGGCCCACGTCCGCGCGGTGCTCGAGGCGGTCTCGCTGGTCGACTCGCTCGCCTGAGCGAAGCCGGCTAGGCGTCGTCGGGGCGGGAGGCGGGCCCGTCCTCGTCAGCCGTGAGGTCGGGCTGGTGGGGCACCGCCGCGCGCGAGTCCTCCGGCGGGGCGCCGAACGAGACGTTGTCGTCGATCTGCTCGTTCAGGTAGCGCAGGACCGTGGCCACCGTGGCGACCGTGGGCACTGCGAGGAACGCGCCGGTGATGCCGAACAGCGAGCCGCCGGCCAGCACGGAGAGCAGCACCACCGCGGCGTGCAGGTTCATGGTCTTGCCCTGGAGCCAGGGTGACAGGACGTTGCCCTCGAGCTGCTGCACCGCGAACACGATGAGCAGGACGATCAGGGCGTCCTTCGGCGAGTTCGTCACGAGGGTCACCAGAACCGCGAGGGCGCCGGACACGAACGCACCCACGATCGGGATGAAGCCACCGAAGAACGTGACGACGGCGAGCGGCACCCACAGCGGCACGCCGACGATCGCCAGGCCCGCGCCGATGATGACCGCGTCGATGAACGACACGAGCGTCTGGGTGCGGATGAAGCCGCCGAGGGTGTTCCACGAGCGGGCCAGCACCTCGACGGTGTGGGCGCCCGCGCGGCGGCCGGCCAGCGAGCCGACCCACGGCAGGAACTTGTGGCCGTCCTTGATGAACAGGAACGTGAGGATCAGGGTCACGACGATGTTGAGCACGACGTTCGTCGCTACGCCGATCGTCGAGAAGACGCCGGCGCTGATCGTCGAGGCGCTCGACCGGATCTGCTCCTGGACGGCGGAGATCGCGTTGGTGATCTGGCCGTCGGTCACCTCGAACGGACCGTCGCGCAGCCAGTCACGCACCTCGGTCAGGCCGCTGACCGCCTTGTCGGCGATGTCGGGGGCCTGGCCGGCGACCTGGGGCGCGAGGATCGCGATGATCGTGCTGATCAGGCCGATGAAGCCGATCATGACGCCGGCGGCTGCCAGGCCGTCCGGCACGCGGTGACGACGCAGCCAGGTGACCGGCGGAGCCAGCACCGTGGCCAGCACGAGGGCCAGCGCGACCGGGAACCAGATCATCCACGTGCGCCCCAGCGCCCAGCCGATGACGTAGAGCGCCGCGGCGATCAGGACGGCCCGCAGGGCCCACTTCTGGATGACCGCAAAACCACGGTCGATCACGACAGCTCGGTCCCGGACGCGACGTTCGGTCACTGGGCGGTCGCTCATGGACCCACCCTAGTTGGCGGGGCGCGACGCCCCCTGGTCGAGGCTCCAGTCGACCGGCTCGGCTCCCTGGGCGACGAGGAGCTCGTTCGCGCGGCTGAACGGACGCGATCCGAAGAACCCGCGAGACGCCGAGAGCGGGCTCGGGTGGGGTGACGCGATCTGCGGGACGTCGCCGAGGAGGGGGGAGAGGTTCTGCGCGTCGCGGCCCCAGAGGATCGCGACCAGCGGGCCGCCGCGGTCGACGAGTGCCCGGATGGCCTGCTCGGTGACCCGCTCCCAGCCCTTGCCGCGGTGGCTGCCGGGATTGCCGGGGCGCACCGTCAGCACGCGGTTCAGCAGGAGCACGCCCTGGTCGGCCCAGGCCGTCAGGTCGCCGTGGGGCGCCGGAGCGATGCCGAGGTCGGTGCTCAGCTCGGCGTAGATGTTGGTCAGGCTGCGGGGGAGCGGTCGGACGTCGGGGGCGACCGCGAAGCTCAGGCCGATCGGGTGGCCGGGCGTCGGGTACGGGTCCTGCCCCGTGATGAGCACGCGCACCTCGGCCAGCGGGCGGGTGAAGGCCCGCAGGACGTGCTCGCCGTCGGGCAGGTAGCGGCGGCCCTTCGCGACCTCCTCGCGCAGGTAGTCGCCCATCGCCGCGACGTCGTCGGCGACCGGGGCGAGCGCCTCGGCCCAGTCGGGGGCGACGATGTCGGCGAGGGGGCGGGGCACGTCGGCAGCGTAGCCTCGGTCCGTGAGTGCTCTGCAGTCCTACCGGTTGCTCGTCCGCACGGTGGGACCGCTGTACGTCGTCGTCGCGTTCCTCGGGCGGGTCCCCCTCGCGATGAGTCAGATGGGCACGCTCCTGCTCGTCAGCGACGCGACCGGCAGCTACGCGATCGCCGGTGGTGCGGCAGGTGCGCTCGCGGTGGCGAACGCGCTGGGCGCGCCGGTGTTCGGGGGCCTCGCCGATCGCATCGGACAGCGTCCGGTCGTGCTCGGGCAGTCGGTCGCAGGCGGGGCGGGGCTGGTGCTGCTCGTCGCGGTGACCCACGGCGGCGGGTCGGCGCCGGTCGTCATCGCGGTGTCGGCGCTGGCGGGCCTCGCGATCCCGCAGATCGGTCCGCTGGCGCGAGTGCGCTGGGGGCCGGTGCTGACCCGGTCGGCGGCGCCCGACCGTCGGCGGCTGCTCGACGCGGCGTTCTCCTACGAGGGTGCCGCCGACGAGCTGTCGTTCGTGCTGGGACCGGCCACGGTCGGTCTGCTGGCGGTGCTGGTCGATCCCTCCGAGGCATTGCTGCTCGCGGGAGCCGTGCTGGCGCTGTTCGGGTCGGCGTTCGCGCTGCACCCGACCGCGGCGCTGACCCGCCCCGAGCCCGGCGCTGCGCGGGCGACGGGTCGCCTGCTGACCGGCGTGCTCGTGACGCTGGCGGTCGCGCAGCTGCTCATCGGCATGCTGTTCGGCGCGACGCAGACGGGGTCGACCGTGCTCGCGACGGCCGAGGGACAGGCCGGTCTGGCCGGCGTCATCCACGCGACGCTCGGCATCGGCAGCGCGATCGCCGGGCTCGCGGTCGCGGCCCTCCCCGAGCGGATCGGCTATCCGCGCCGTCTCGTGGTCGCGGCGACGGGTCTGGTCGTGCTGTCGACGCCGCTGCTGTTCGTGCAGACGGTCGGTCAGCTCGTCGCGGTCATCGCTCTGCTCGGCTTCGCGGTCGCGCCGTACATGATCAGCACCTTCACGATGGCAGGACAGCTCGTCGACCCGGCCCGGGTGGGCACGGCCATGACCCTGCTCGCCGGGGCAACGGGCGTCGGCTACGCGCTGGGGTCCTCCCTTGCCGGCCGTCTCGCCGACGGCGTGCCGGGCATCGCGCCGGATGGAGGCCACATCCCGGCCTTCGCCGTCACGGTGACCGCGACGGTCCTCGCCCTCGCCACGGCCCTTGCCCTCCAGTACCGCACCCGCACCCGCCCCCACCCCCGCCCCGGCACATGACCCCTCGCGAGTGACCTTGTTACCCCTCGCGAGTGACCTTGTTACCCCTCGCGAGTGAGCTTGTTACCCCTCGCGAGAGACCTTGTTGGTGCACAGGAGCGAGATCGTCACTCCTGTCCACAAACAATCCCGCTCGCGAGGGGTAACAAAGTCTCTCGCGAGCGGTACGTCAGGTGGGGGTGAGGAGGCGGGCGCGGGCGGCGGGCCACTCGGTGTCGAGCATCGAGTAGGTGACCGTGTCGCGCCAGGAGCCGTCGAGGCGACGCTTGTGCTTGCGGAGCACGCCCTCCTTCGTGGCGCCGAGGGCCTCGACCGCGGTCTGCGACCTCTCGTTGAGGTGGTCGACGTGCCACACGACCCGCACGCAGCCGAGGTCGTCGAAGGCGCGGGAGAGCAGGAGCAGCTTCGCGTCGCGGTTCAGTCCCGTGCGCCAGAAGCGCCGGCCGAGCCACGTCCAGCCGATCGCGACGCTGCGCTCGACCGGATCGATGTCGTAGAAGGACGTGAGGCCCGCGATCTCACCCGTCGCGGTCACGATCTGCGTCCAGGTGAGCTGCACCGGCATGCGCCCGAGCACCTCGCCCACCAGGGCCCGCATCTGCGACGGCTCGGTCGGCCGGCGCAGGCGGATCCAGCGGAACACCTCGTCGGAGTCGGCCGCCGCCAGGAGGCCGTCCGCGTGCTCGGGCTGCAGCGGCACGAGGGTGACCCGCTCGCCCGGCAGGACCGGCCGCTCGTGCCAGTGGTCAGCGCTCATGCGACCGGAGGTCAGCGCTCATGCGACGGGCGGATGCGCTTCGTGTGCGTCGCAGGCGCGAGGTCCGACAGGAAGTCGTTCGCCCACTGGTCGATGTCGTTCTCCATGACCTGCTTGCGGAGCCCCTTCATGCGACGGCTCTGCTCCTTCGGCTCGGCCTTGATCGCGTCGAGCATCGCCTGCTTCATGCCGTTGATGTCGTACGGATTGACCTGGTACGCCTGCTTGAGCTCACCCGCCGCTCCCGCGAACTCGCTGAGCACCAGGGACCCGCGGTCGTCGTAGCGACACGCGACGTACTCCTTGGCCACGAGGTTCATGCCGTCGCGCAGCGGGGTCACGACCATGACGTCGGCGGCCCGGTACAGCGCCGCCATCTCCTCGCGGGGGTAGGAGGCGTGCAGGTAGGTGATGGGCGGCTGGCCGATGCGGCCCACGTCGCCGTTGAGCCGGCCGACGAGCCGGTCGATCTCGTCGCGCAGCAGGCGGTACTGGTCGACCCGCTCGCGCGACGGCGTGGCCACCTGCACGAACACCGCGTCGTCGGGATGCACCGAGCCCTCGGTGATGAGCTCGCCGAACGCGCGGATGCGCTGCCGCAGGCCCTTGGTGTAGTCGAGCCGGTCGATGCCGAGCACGATCGTGCGCGGGTTGCCGAGGCTCTCGCGGATCTCGGCGGCCCGGGCGACGACGGCGGGGTCGCGGGCGAGCTCCTCGAAACCGGCGGCGTCGATCGAGATCGGGTACGCGTTGGCACGCACGACCCGACCGTCGGGCAGGTACACCGAGTCGCGATGGGTCTTGTGGCCCACCCGTTGGCGGACGAGGCGGATGAAGTTGCCCGCCGCGCCGTTGAGCTGGAAGCCGACCAGGTCGGCGCCGAGCAGGCCCTCGAGGATCTCGCGGCGCCACGGCAGCTGCTGGAAGAGCTCGGTGGGCGGGAACGGGATGTGCAGGAAGAAGCCGATGCGGACGTCGGGACGCAGCTCGCGGAGCATCGCCGGCACGAGCTGCAGCTGGTAGTCCTGCACCCACACGATGGCGCCCTCGGCGGCCACCTTCGCGGCGCGCTCGGCGAAGCGTCGGTTGACCGTGACGTAGGCGTCCCACCACTCGCGGTGGAAGGCCGGCGGCGCGATGACGTCGTGGTACAGCGGCCAGAGCGTGCCGTTGGAGAAGCCCTCGTAGTACTCGACGACCTCGCTCTCGGACAGGTGCACGGGCACGAGCCGCAGGCCCTGGTGCGTGAACGGGCGCAGCTTCTCGTCGGGCGCGCCGTGCCAGCCGATCCACGCGCCGCCCTTGCGACGCATGACGGGCTCGAGCGCCGTGACCAGGCCGCCCGGGGAGGTGCGCCACGTGGTGCTGCCGTCGGGCGCGACGACCCGATCGACCGGAAGGCGGTTGGCGATGACGACGAACTCCGCGCTGCCGAACGTGTCGCTCCCGGAGGCCATGACCGCAGCCTATCCAGACGGAGGCGCACCCGCGCTCCGTCGCCGCGCGACCCGCCGCAGAACGAATGACATCGCTGTCATTCGCGGCTACCATGGCGGCATGAGCGCTGCGCCCCGATCCCAGGAGACGCCCGACACGCCGGTCGGGACCCTCAGTGATCGCGAACGCGAGATCCTCGATCTCGAGCGCACCTGGTGGAAGTACGCCGGTGCCAAGGAGCAGGCCATCCGCGAGAAGTTCGACATGTCGGCCACGCGCTACTACCAGGTGCTCAATGCCCTGCTCGACCGCGAGGACGCCCTCGCGTCCGACCCGCTGCTGGTCAAGCGCCTGCGCCGCCTGCGAGCCGATCGTGCGCGGTCGCGCACCGCGCGACGGCTCGGCATCGACGTCTGAGTCGCCGTGGATCATCGCCGCACGGTCTCCCGCCGGGCGTTCGTCCCGCCGGTGTGGCTGATCATGGTCGCCGTCGTGGCGGCCGTCGCCGGTGCCGCGACGATCGGCTGGTTCGCGTGGGACTCGACCCGCGACGACGACCCCGCGGCGAGCGCCTCGTCCAGCCCGACCACGTCTGAGCCGACCGAGGAGTCGCCGGAGCCCGAGCCCACGCCGGTGCCGACGACCCCGGTGCCCGAGCCGCCCGCACCGACCCAGCCCGCGGTCGATCGCACGCCGGGCGTCTCGATCCTGAACGGCACCGGCATCGACGGTCTCGCCTCCGAGGCGTCCGACTTCCTGAGCGACGCAGGCTGGGCCGACCGTCGCACCGGCGACACCGCGGGCTCGTACCCGGAGAACACCGTCTACTACCCGCCGCAGTTCGAGGCGCAGGCCCAGACGCTCGCGCAGGACCTCGGAATCACGCGTGTCCGACCGAGTGTCGACGGCATGAGGGACGACCGGCTGACGGCCGTGCTGATCAGTCGTCCATCATCGTTGTCGTGACCTCTGCCGACGACCTGCTCGAGACCGTCGCGAACGACCCCGCCGGAGTCCTGCTCGCCCTGGACTTCGACGGCACGCTCGCGCCGATCGTCGTGGACCCGACGACGGCCGGGGTCCACCCCCGGTCGCTGGCCGCGCTCGACCGCCTCGGACCCCGCCTGGGCGGCCTCGCGATCATCACGGGTCGCCCCGTCGAGCAGGTTCGTCGCCTGGGCGACTTCGACGCGCACCCGGGTCTGCACGAGCTGTTCGTGCGCGGGCAGTACGGCGCCGAGCGCTGGTCGCCGGCGACGGGCGTCGTGGAGGGCGCCGACCGTCACGACGTGGTCGACCGGCTGGTCGCCGACCTGCCGGGGCTCCTGTCGGCGTGGGGCGCGCCCGAGGCTCTCGTCGAGGACAAAGGCCTGGCCGTCGCGGTGCACACGCGGGGACTGACGCCCGCTGCCGCCGCCGCGGTGATCGACCCGCTGCGCGACCTGGCCCGGTCCCTGGAGCTGACCTTCGAGCCGGGCCGCCAGGTCTACGAGCTCCGCTCCGCCTCGATCACCAAGAGCGACGCCCTGCTCGACGTCGTGGCGGGGCTCGCGGTGCACACCGTCGTGTTCGCCGGCGACGACCTGGGCGACCTCCCGGCCTACGACGCGCTCGACGACCTGGCGAGCCGGGGCGTCGCGACCCTCAAGGTCTGCTCCGCCTCGACCGAGCAGGACGCGCTCGTGGCCCGGGCCGACCTGGTGCTCGACGGCCCTGACGGGATCGCGGACTGGCTCACCGAGCTGGCCGACCTCGTCGATCCCGTCGACGCGGCCGTCTGAGCCGCCGATGCTCCCGCACACGCCCTGGACGCGGGTGCGGACGCTCGTCAACTGGCTGAACCTCTCGACCCTGCTGGGCCTGGCGGTCGCGCGGCTCGGGGGAGCCCGCCTCGAACGCCGGGGGCGTGGCACGTGGCTCGCCGGCGGCTACCGGTGGGACTTCCCGCGGGCCGGGGCTTTCACGATCGGCAGCGTCGTGATCAGCACGCGCGACCTGGCGGCGCTGCGCTCCCGCCCGACGCTGCTGCGGCACGAGGACCGACACTGCACGCAGTACGCCTGGTGCCTCGGGCCGGTCATGCTCGTGCCCTACCTGCTGGGGGTCGCGGCGTCCTGGGTCGTGGCGGGCGACCACTCCTCGTACAACCCGTTCGAGCGCCTCGCTGGGCTGCGTGAGGGCGGGTACCCGGAGCCGCGGACGCGGCGGTCCCGGCGGCGCGACCGGTAGTCCACGATGCGGACCGATTGGACACATCGCGAGACGCGTTCGTAGGCTTGACCCACTCATCATGAGGGGTGGAGGGACACGGCCCGCTGAAGCCCCAGCAACCAGTCGGATTTCGACCAGGTGCTCCGTCCGGCCCGGCCTCAGAGCCGGGGAAGATGAACGAGGAGACTCTCGTGACCACCACGCCCACCGCCCCCGCCACCCTCCCGACGCTGCGCGAGGGTGCCTTCGGCCCCGCCGTCTCGCTCGTCTGTCGCGAGTGCGGCACGACCCGTGAGCTCGGACCGCACTACGCGTGTCACGAGTGCTTCGGCCCGCTCGAGATCGGCTACGAGTTCGGCGCCGTCACCCGTGAGCAGATCGAGGCCGGCCCGGCGAACATCTGGCGCTACAAGGCCCTGCTCCCGGTGCCCGACGACATCGAGTCCAGCCCCAACCTGGAGCCCGGCTTCACGCGGCTCCTCGAGGCCCGCAACCTCGCCGCCGAGCTCGGCATCACCAAGCTCTGGGTCAAGGACGACAGCACCAACCCCACCAACTCCTTCAAGGACCGCGTGGTCGCCTGCGCCCTGAGCGCCGCCCGCGAGTTCGGCAGCAAGGTCTTCGCCTGCCCCTCCACGGGCAACCTCGCCAACGCGGTCGCCGCCGCGGGGGCCCGCGCCGGCATCCGCACCGTGGTGTTCATCCCCAGCAACCTCGAGACGCCCAAGCAGGTCAACTCGGCGGTGTTCACCGAGAACCTGGTGGCGGTCGACGGCAACTACGACGACGTCAACAAGCTCGCCAGCGAGATCGCGGGCGAGGAGGACGGCTGGGCGTTCGTGAACGTCAACGTCCGTCCGTTCTACGCCGAGGGCTCCAAGACGCTCGGCTACGAGATCGCCGAGCAGCTCGGGTGGCGCCTGCCCGACCAGATCGTCATCCCGGTCGCGTCCGGCTCGCAGCTCACGAAGGTGCACAAGGCCTTCCAGGAGCTCATCGCGCTCGGGCTCGTCGAGGACAAGCCGTACAAGGTCTTCGGCGCCCAGGCCGAGGGCTGCAACCCCGTCGCCACGGCGTTCGCCGAGGGCCACGACGCGATCCGGCCGGTCAAGCCCGACACGATCGCCAAGTCGCTCGCGATCGGCAACCCGGCCGACGGCATCTACGTGCTCGACATCGCCCGCCAGACCGGCGGCGGCGTGGAGCAGGTCAGCGACGACCAGATCCGCGACGCGATCGTGCTGCTCGCCCGCACCGAGGGCATCTTCACCGAGACCGCCGGCGGCACGACCCTGGCCGTCCTGAAGAAGCTCGTCGCGACGGGTCAGCTCGACCCCGAGCTCGAGACCGTGTTCATCAACACCGGCCACGGCCTCAAGACGCTCGACGCGGTGTCGGGCGTGGTGGGCCCGGCCGCCACGATCGCCCCCACGTACGACGCCTTCGTCGCCGCCGACCTCGCCTGAGCGAGCCCGTCCCCTTCTTCTCCCGAGGAGCACTCCTGTGACCGTTTCCGTCCGCATCCCCACGATCCTGCGTGCCTACACCGGCGACTCGTCGCAGGTGACCGCCGAGGGCTCGACCCTCGCCGAGGTCCTGGACTCCCTGGAGTCGACGTACCCCGGCATCAAGGCGCGCGTCGTCGACGAGGACGGCAAGCTGCGCCGCTTCGTCAACATCTACGTGGCCGAGGAGGACGTGCGCTTCGCGCAAGGCCTCGACACCACGACCCCTGACGGCACGCAGATCAGCATCATCCCCGCCGTCGCCGGCGGAGCGCGCTGAGACCGTCCCGCACCTGACCGCCTCGGACTCGGTCGTCGGCCACCGGGAGGTGCGACCGGTCCGGTCGGACCGGTTGCGGGTGACGGGGGTCACGGTCACGATGGCTCCAGTCGCGTCCGTGTGACGGACGCCGCGTGACAGGAGCGTTACGTGACAGTTGCCATGGCACATCCGGGAAGCCATACTCTCGGTATGGACCTTCGTGCTGAAGAAGTCGCCCCCGTCGGAGGTGCGGCGCTGGACCAGGTGCTCGGCCTGAGCGTGGGAGCCGCGGTCGTGACCGCGATCCTGCTCGGCATCGCCTGGGGCCACCGCACCCATCGCATCCAGTGGTTCCAACGCCTCGGCGACTCGCTGCAGGCGCGCACGGGCGAGCCGGGCTGGTCGTCGATCCCCGCGCTGTTCGTCGCGAGCTCGCTCGTCGTCGCGCTCCTCGGCTTCCTGTGGGACGTCAGCCTGCACGCGGGCCGCGGCCGCGACGAGGGCCCGCTCGCCAACCCGGCGCACTACCTGATCCTCTACGGGCTCTTCGCGCTGTTCATCGCCGGCATGAGCGCGATCGTCTACCCGCGCGACGGCATGAAGCCGGGCATCGCGTCGGTCCGCATCACCCGCAAGTGGTACGCCCCGGTCGCCGGCATCTACATCGCGGCCTGTGGTCTGTACGCGCTGATCGGCTTCCCGCTCGACGACGTGTGGCACCGCCTCTTCGGCCAGGATGTCACGCTCTGGGGCCCCACGCACCTCATGCTCATCGGCGGTGCCGGCCTCTCGACCGCCGGCATCATCCTGCTGCACCGCGAGGCCGAGTTCTCCGACGAGTGGAAGGGCCGTGGTGACAACCACGCGGCCAACGTCATGCACAAGCTGACGCTCGCGATGGCCTTCGGCGGCCTGCTGATCGGCCTGTCGGTCTTCCAGGCCGAGTTCGACTTCGGCATCGCGCAGTTCCGCATGGTCTTCGCGCCGATGATGATCGCGGCCGCTGCCGCCCTCACCCTGATCGCCGCCCGGCTGTACGCCGGGCCCGGCGCCGCCCTCTTCGCGGCGTTCTTCTTCGTGATCGTCCGCGGAGTCGTCGCGTTCATCGTGGGCGACGTCTTCGGGCAGGCGAGCCACGTGTTCCCGCTCTACCTCGGCAGCGCGCTGCTGATCGAGCTCCTGGCGCTCAGCAGGCTCAAGGACCGGCCCCTGCTGTTCGGCGCCGTCGGCGGCCTGCTGATCGGCACCGTCGGCACGGTCGTCGAGAAGCTCTGGAACGACGCCGTCTTCCAGTTCCCGTGGACCAGCGACATGTGGCTCGAGGGCCTCCTGATGGCCGTGCCGGTCGCGATCGGCGCCGGCCTCTGCGGAGCCCTGTTCCACCTCGGCCTCAACGGCCGTCTGCCGGCGAACCGCTGGGTCGGACGCACCATCGTGACGCTCTCGATCCTCGTGACGGGCGGCGCCGTGGCCAACGGCCTGGCCGCCACGGTTCCCGACGACGCGCAGGCGACGTTCGAGATCACGGAGACGGGCACGCGCGACAACCCCGAGATCCTCTTCGACGTCACGGTCAGCGAGGGTCTGATCGACGACGACCCGACGTGGGTGCAGGTCACGGCGTGGCAGGGAGGCGGCGCGGGCGTCGTCACCCAGCAGCTCGAGCGCACCGGCCCGAACTCCTGGACCACGACCGAGCCCGTCCCGATCGGCGGCAACTGGAAGACGTTGCTGCGCGTGCAGGACGGCCGGATGCTCACCGCGGCCCCGATCTACCTGCCGGCCGACCCGGCGATCGACGCCGAGGAGGTCCCGGCCTCGGCCGAGGTCACGCGTGACTTCGTGCCCGAGATCGAGATCCTCCAGCGCGAGCGCGACCTCGACACCACGCCGGTGCTGTGGAGCATCGCCAACGCGGTGGTCCTGATCTGCAGCCTCGCGATCCTCGCCGGCATCTGTGCGTCGGTCGCCCGGGTCTCCGGCGCCATCGCCCGGGAGGGCGAGCGCCGTCGCGCCGGTGACACGGTCGGCGCGGGCCCCAAGCCCTGACCGACCACCCACCCCTTCTCGTGCAGGAGTACCTGTCCGCCGGACCGCCCCTGGTCCTGACGCTGTCCGTGGTCCTGGCCGCGGTGGCGGTCTCGGCGGTGCTGGTGCACGTCGTGCGGCAGGATCGGCGCACGGAGAAGTGGGAGCGGGACGTGATCGAGCGGGCCCTCGAGCCCGACGACGAGACGAAGGACGACGAGGAGACACCGTGATCGTGGAGCGACGTCTGACGCTGCTGCCGGCGGCCGTGGCCCTGGTGCTCGCGGCGGCCTGCGGCGGCACCGACGGGTCCGACGCCACCCCGTCACCGGAGTCCTCGGCCTCGCCGAGCGCCGCGAGCGGGGCCACCGAGGCAGCGGCCGAGCCGGGCGTGCGGGTCGAGATCACGATCACCGAGGACGGCACGACGCCGACGGGTGACCGCGTCGACGTCGGCGTGGGCGAGCCCGTGACTCTCGTCGTCACCAGCGAGGTCACCGACGAGGTGCACGTGCACTCCGACCCGGAGGTCTCGATCGACGTGGCGCCGGGGGAGACCGTCGAGCGCACCTTCACGATCGACCGACCCGGTCAGGTCGCGGTCGAGTCGCACGAGTCCGGCGCGACGATCCTCCAGCTCGTGGTCCAGCCCTGATGCTGCCGGCGATCCAGCTCCCCGCCCACGGCGTGGGCGGGGCGACCGACCTGCCCATCCCGTACGCGTACGCCGTCGTCGGCGCCGCGTGGGCCCTCGCGATCTCGTTCGCCGTCCTGGCCTTCGCCTGGAAGGAGCCGCGGCTCCAGCGCCCCGAGGCCGATGTCGACGAGCCGCCCCGCCGCCCCTGGCTCGCGGTGCTCGGCCTGGTGCTGACGGCCTGGTTCCTCGGCACCCTGTTCCTCGGACCCGACGACGCCTCGAACCCCGGACTGGCCTCGATCTACATCCTCGTGTGGGTCGGCCTGGTGCCCCTGGCCCTGCTGGCCGGCCACGTGTGGAAGGACCTGTCGCCCTGGCGTTCCGCGCAGTGGCTCGTGGGCGCGGTCCTGCGGCGTCCGGGCGGATTCGTGGAGTACCCGGAGCGCTGGGGCTACTGGCCCGCGGCCCTCGGCCTGTTCGGCTTCGTCTGGCTCGAGCTCGTCTCGCCCGACGCCGGCGACGTGGCGACGGTCCGCACGTGGGTCGCCGCCTACGTGGTGCTGACCGTCGTGGCGGGCGTCGTGTTCGGCCCGCGCTGGTTCGACCGCGGCGACCCGTTCGACGTCTACAGCTCGTTCGTGGCGCGCCTGGCCCCGCTGGTCGACCGCCGCCGCCTCGTGCCGCACAACCCGCTCGTCTCGCTGCCGCACCTGCCCGTCCGGGCGGGTCTCGTCGCGGTCATCGCGGTGCTGCTGGGCTCGACCGCCTTCGACAGCTTCTCGGCGTCCTCGGTCTGGCAGCGCACGAGCCCCTCGACCCCGGCCTCGACCGGGATGCTGCTGCTGTTCTGCGCCGTCGTCGCGACCGCGTTCTGGCTCGCCTCGCGAGCCACGGGAGGCGTCTCGCGCGAGGCGCGCCGAGCCCTGCCCGGCGAGACCGCCCACACGCTCGTGCCGATCGTGGTGGGCTACATGTTCGCCCACTACCTCTCCTACCTCGCCGAGGGAGGCCAGCGGGCCGTCATCGGACTGCTGCAGCAGATCGGCCTCGGCGACGGCCTGACCGTCTCGTACTTCCTGAGCGAGCACCCCGACGTGCTGGCGATCTACAAGGTCATGTTCGTGGTGGCCGGACACGTGGTCGCCGTCGTGGCGGCGCACGACATCGCCCTCAAGGTGCTGCCGAGGGCGCACCGTCTGACCGGGCAGCTCGCGATGCTGGTGCTGATGGTGGCGTACACCTTCGGCGGGATCTACCTGTTGTTCTCGGTCTAGGCTGGAACGGTGGACCCCGTCGTCGCCCCGATTCACGAGATCTGGGCGCATCCCGTCGCCGTGCTGGCGATCCCGGCCTTCGTGCCGGTGGTCGTCGTGATCGTCACGGTGCTGTGGGTCGCGCGCCGAGACCGCCTCGCGGAGGCGCGCGAGCTGCGCGAGGCGGCCGACACGGAGGGCGCCGACACCGAGGTCGAGGCCGACGCCGAGGACACGGACCCCGACGCACCGTCGTCCGACCTGCCGGACGTGCCGCGGCGCCGCTGGCGCGACCGGATGCCGTCGGTCGTGATCGTCGACGAGCGCGGTGACGACCACGAGCTCAAGCCCCGGGAGTAGGGCACCACCTCTTTGCACTCACCTGGGGCGAGTGCTAACTTCGATACTGGCACTCGTAGGCTGAGAGTGCCAGAAACCCATCGGTCGGACCGGTGAGGTCGAGTGCGGCAGGGGAGCAGGGTTCCCCCGCACGTCTCGGCCGTCCGTCGCGGGCACCCCCGACCGATCCCCATTCCACGCAACTGACGCGGAGAGACAGCACCATGGCCAAGTCCATTGCATTCAACGAGGAAGCCCGTCGCGGCCTCGAGCGCGGTATGAACCAGCTCGCCGACGCCGTCAAGGTCACCCTCGGACCGAAGGGTCGCAACGTCGTCCTGGAGAAGAAGTGGGGCGCCCCCACGATCACCAACGACGGTGTGTCCATCGCCAAGGAGATCGAGCTCGAGGATCCCTACGAGAAGATCGGCGCCGAGCTCGTCAAGGAGGTCGCCAAGAAGACCGACGACGTCGCGGGCGACGGCACCACCACCGCCACCGTCCTGGCCCAGGCGCTCGTGCGCGAGGGCCTGCGCAACGTCGCCGCCGGCGCGAACCCGATGGGCCTGAAGAAGGGCATCGAGGCCGCCGTGGCCGCCGTCAGCGAGCAGCTGCTCGCGATGGCCGTCGACGTCGAGACCAAGGAGCAGATCGCCTCCACCGCGTCCATCTCGGCCGCCGACACCACGGTCGGCGACATCATCGCCGAGGCGATGGACAAGGTCGGCAAGGAGGGCGTCATCACGGTCGAGGAGTCGAACACCTTCGGCCTGGACCTGGAGCTCACCGAGGGCATGCGCTTCGACAAGGGTCACCTGTCGGGCTACTTCGTCACCGACCCCGAGCGCATGGAGACGGTCCTCGACGACCCCTACATCCTCATCGTCAACAGCAAGATCAGCTCGATCAAGGACCTCGTCCCGGTCCTCGAGAAGGTCATGCAGTCGGGCAAGCCGCTCGTCATCCTCGCCGAGGACGTCGACGGCGAGGCGCTCGCGACGCTGATCGTCAACAAGATGCGCGGCACCTTCAAGTCGGTCGCCGTCAAGGCCCCCGGCTTCGGCGACCGCCGCAAGGCGATGCTGACCGACATCGCGATCCTCACCGGTGGCGAGGTCATCAGCGAGGAGGTCGGCCTGAAGCTCGAGAACGCCGACATCACGCTGCTCGGCACCGCTCGCAAGGTCGTCACGACCAAGGACGAGACGACGATCGTCGAGGGTGGCGGCGACGAGGCGCAGATCGCCGGTCGGGTCAAGCAGATCCGTGCGGAGATCGAGAACTCGGACTCCGACTACGACCGCGAGAAGCTCCAGGAGCGCCTCGCGAAGCTGGCCGGCGGCGTGGCCGTCATCAAGGTCGGCGCGGCCACCGAGGTCGAGCTCAAGGAGCGCAAGCACCGCATCGAGGACGCCGTGCGCAACGCCAAGGCTGCCGTCGAGGAGGGCATCGTCGCCGGTGGTGGCGTGGCGCTCGTCCAGGCCACCAAGCTCGCGTTCGAGAAGCTCGAGCTCGAGGGTGACGAGGCCACGGGCGCGAACATCGTCCGCAAGGCGTCGTCGGCCCCGCTGAAGCAGATCGCCATCAACGCCGGCCTCGAGGGCGGCGTCGTGGCGGAGAAGGTCGCCAACCTGGAGCCGGGCCACGGCCTGAACGCTGCCACGGGCGAGTACGTCGACCTCCTGGCCGCGGGCATCATCGACCCGGCCAAGGTCACGCGCTCGGCGCTGCAGAACGCCGCCTCGATCGCGGCGCTGTTCCTGACGACCGAGGCCGTCGTCGCCGACAAGCCCGAGCCCGCCGGCGCTGCCGGTGGCGCCCCGGACATGGGCGACATGGGCGGCATGGGCTTCTGATCCACGCCCAGCACTGATCGCCGAGGGGCCCCGGACCACACGGTCCGGGGCACTTCTGCGTCCCCACCGGTTCGACGGGCGAGGGGAGTGTCCGACCTGCCTGGCAGGGTGGTCCTCGTGGCACGGTCAGAGGTCCCGCCCGAGTGGGTCGAGCGCATCGACGGCGTGCTCTCGGCGTTCCCGGAGTGCCGGCGCGAGCGGGCGTGGACCGGCACCCGGTGGCGGGTGCGCAGCTCGACCGTGGCCCACGTGTTCGGCGGCGAGGACGGCCTGCTGCGCATCACCTTCCGGGCCGACCCCGACGAGGTCGCCGCCTTCGTGCACCTCGGCGGCCCGCGGTTCCGGGTGGGCAGCTGGGGCTCCGACGCCGTCGGGCTCGTGCTCGACGAGGCCACCGACCTCACCGAGCTGGGCGAGCTGCTGACCGACTCGTACTGCCGACAGGCACCCGAGGTGCTCGCCGCTCAGGTCGAGCGCCCCGGGGAGTAGCGTCCGGCTGGTGGAACGGTTCGAGCTGCGCAGCCCCGGCGGTGCCCGGCTGGAGGTCCTCGACCACGGTGCGGCCGTCGACGTCTGGTTGCCCGCCCCCGGCACGGGGCCGAACCTGCTGGTCGCGCGCACGCCGGCCGAGCGGCTCGCCGCGGCGGCGCCCTACTGCGGTGTCGTCGTGGGCCGGTACGCCAACCGCGTGGCCGCGGGCCGGTTCGTCCTCGACGGCGTGCAGCACCGGCTCGACGTCAACGAGGGGTCCTCGACGCTGCACGGCGGCCCGGACGGCTTCGACCGTCGCCGCTGGAGCGTCGTTCAGCACGACCCCGACCGCCTCGTGCTGAACCTCGTGAGCCCCGACGGCGACCAGGGGTTCCCGGGCACCCTGACCGCGACGGTCGAGTACGTGCTGGGCGACACGACGGTCGACGTGGTCCTGACGGCGGTCACCGACGCGCCCACGGTGGTGAGCCTCGCGAGCCACCCGTACCTCGACCTGGGCCCCGCGCCTGTCCTCGTGGTGCCGGCCGACCACTACCTGCCGGTCGACGCCGAGGGCCTCCCGCACCCCGGCTCCGAGGCGGTCGACGACACCCCGTTCGACCGGCGGTCGCCTCGGGCCGTCACGGCCGAGAGCGGTCTCGACCACGCGTGGCTCGTGCCGGGGGAGGGTCTGCGGACCCTGGCGGTGCTGCGGTCCGCCGACGGCACGCGACAGGTCCGGGTCACGAGCGACCAGCCGTCGGTGCAGGTCTACACCGGGAGTCCGGCCGGCGGTGTCGCGATCGAGGCCCAACGGGTGCCGGACGGCCCGAACCGCGCCGACGCCGAGGTCGTGCTGCGCCCCGGAGAGCTCTACTCCTCGCGCACGCGCTGGGCGTACTCGTAGGCCAGGGCCCGGTAGCGGTCGATGATCTCGGGGCGGTGCTCGCCCTCGAGCTCGGCGACGGTCGCCGCGGCCCAGCCCGGCGGCTCGTCGCCGCCGGCGACCACCCAGGCGGCCTGGCGGGCCGCGCCGAGCGCCACGTACTCGGCGGCCTCGGGCAGCGTGACGGGCAGACCCAGCACGGACGGTGCGATGGCCCGCACGGCCGCGGACTGCGCGCCCCCGCCCACGAGCGTCACCGAGCGAGCGGCGATGCCCTGGGCGCGCAACGCGTCGAGGGCGCCGTGCAGCAGGCACCACAGGCCCTCCACCGCGGCCCGGGCGAGGTTCTCCCGGGTCATCGAGCCCAGCGTCATCCCGACGAGCGAGCCGGTCGCCGTGGGCAGGTTCGGGGTGCGCTCGCCCTCGAGGAAGGGCAGGTGGACCAGTCCGCCGGCGCCGGGCTCCGCCGCGAGGGCGAGGGCCGACAGTCCGGCGTGGTCGACGCCCAGGAGTCGCGCCGTGGCGTCGAGCACCCGTGCCCCGTTGAGGGTCGCGGCCAGCGGCAGGTGGTGACCCGTGGCGTCGGCGAACCCGGCGATCAGTCCGGTCGCGTCGTGCGTGGAGGAGGCCGACACCGCGGCCACCACGCCCGACGTGCCGATCGAGATGCTCGTGTCGCCGGGGCGCAGACCGAGACCGAGCGCAGCACCGGCGTTGTCGCCGCATCCCGGGCCGAGCAGGAAACCGGGACCTTCGACGCCCTCGGACGGGCCGAGGATGCGCGGCAGGACGACGTCGTTCGCATCGCGCCGCAGGGCCAGGCCCAGCAGGTCGCGGCGGTACCCGCCGCGGGTGTCGAGGTAGCCCGTGCCGGAGGCGTCGGACCGGTCGGTCACGAGGTCCTCCAGGCGGCCGGTGCCCCCCAGGCGCCAGGTCAGCCAGTCGTGCGGCAGGGCCACCGCGGCGATGCGGGAGGCGAGGCCGGGCTCGTGGTCGGCCATCCACCGCAGCTTGGTGACGGTGATCGAGGCGACCGGGACTGTGCCGGTGTCGTCAGCCCACGCCCGCGCGCCGCGCTCACGGACCAGGTCGGCAGCCGACGGGCCCGACCGGGTGTCGTTCCAGAGCAGCGCGGGGCGCAGCACGGCACCGGCGGCGTCGAGCGCCACCAGGCCGTGCTGCTGTCCACCGACCGACACCGCTGCGACGTCGTCGAGACCGCCCGCGGCCGAGAGGGCCTCCTGCAGGGCGACCCACCAGTGCTCCGGGTCGACCTCGGTGCCGTCCGGATGGGCCGCGCGGCCGGACCGCACCACGTGGCCGTCAGCCGCATCGACGACGACGACGGTGCACGACTGGGTCGAGGAGTCGACGCCGGCGACGAGCGTCGTCATCAGCCGATGAGGTGCTCGACCGCGAGCTGCTGGAGGGCGACGAAGCCGAAGTCGCGCTCGGCCGCCTTCTCGGGATCGAAGTCGTCGTCACCGGCCAGCAGGTCGGCGACGCTCTCACCCGGGGCGAGCGTGGGCTCGGCGAGCTCGAACAGGCCCGCGTACGTCATGGCCTCCTGCACGCGTCCGTCGGCGCGGAACGCCTTCGCCTTCTCGGCCAGGGCGATGTAGGTGCTCATGCACGCCTCGGCCGAGGCCCAGACGCCGGTCATGTGCTCGGTGCGCGACGGCTTGTAGTCGAAGTGGCGCGGGCCGGTGTAGCGCGGGCCGTCGGGGGTGGCCGGGAAGCCGTTCTCGATCAGGTCGACCGTGAAGAACGCCGAGATCAGGTCGCCGTGCCCGAACACCAGGTCCTGGTCGTACTTCAGGCCGCGCTGGCCGTTGAGGTCGATGTGGAAGAGCTTGTCGTGCCAGAGCGCCTGGCCGATCGTGTGCGTGTAGTTGAGGTTGGCCATCTGCTCGTGGCCGGTCTCGGGGTTGAGGCCCACGATGTCGCCGTGCTCGAGCTCGGCGATGAGCGCCAGCGCGTGCCCGGCGGTCGGCAGGAAGATGTCGCCGCGCGGCTCGTTCGGCTTCGGCTCCAGTCCGATGCGCAGGTCGTAGCCCTGCGACTTGATGTAGCCGGCGACGGTGTCGAGGCCCTCCTTGTAGCGCTCGTGCGCCGCGTGGACGTCCTTCGATCCGTCGTACTCCGAGCCCTCGCGGCCGCCCCACATGACGAACGTCGACGCGCCGACGGAGGCGGCGATGTCGACCGCGCGCAGGACCTTGCGCAGGCCGAACCGGCGCACCCCGCGGTCGTTGGAGGTGAGTCCGCCGTCCTTGAAGACGGGGTGGCTGAAGGTGTTGGTGGTGACCATCTCGATCACGAGGCCCGCGGCGTCCGCGGCGTCCTTGACCCGGCCCACGGCCTTCTCGCGCTCGGCCTCGTCGGCGTCGAAGGCGAACACGTCGTTGTCGTGGAACGTGATGCCCCAGGCGCCGATCTCGGCCAGGCGCGAGACGTACTCGGTGGGGTCGAGCGCGGGGCGCGACGCGGTGCCGAAGGGGTCGTTGCCCGTCCAGCCGACGGTCCACAGACCGAAGGAGAAGCGGTCGTCGGGGGTGGGTGGGCGCACGGTCATGAAGAGCTCCTCGCAATATGTTTGATGGTCGAACTTAAGACGTGATTCCGCTACTGTCAACGCATGGTCGATGCACCAGGCACTCCGTGGCACGGTCCGGCGAGCGTCGCCGTCCGCCAGGCCAACCTGCGCGAGCGGAACCTCGCCGCCCTGGTGGCCGGCGTGTGCCGAGCGACGTCCCCGCCGTCGCGCGCCGACCTGGCGACCGAGCTCTCGATGACCCGCGCGACGGCTGCGCGACTCGTGGACGAGCTGGTGGCCGCGAAGGTCGTGGACGAGGTCGAGCGGGAGCGCACGGGGCGCGGCCGACCCGCCCTGGCGCTGCGGCCCGGGTCGGGGATCGTGGCCGTCGGGCTCGCGATCGAGACCGACCGGGTGCTCGCCCGTGCCGTCGACCTCCGGGGCGACGTCGTGGTCGATCGGGTCGCCCCGACGGCCTCGCGCGACCCGGAGAGCGTCCTCGACGCGCTGGCCCGGGAGGCGCGGGAGGTGCGCGCCCGCCTGCGCGGCCGACGCGTCGTGGGCGTGGGTGTCGCGGTGCCGGGGATCGTGACCGACGACGGCCGTCTCCTGCGGGCTCCCAACCTCGGCTGGAACGACGTGGACGTCGCGGGAGCGCTGCAGCCGTTCGCCGGTCGGCACCGGGTGCTCGTCGCGAACGAGGCGGACATGGCGGCGTTCGTCGAGGCCGAGCCCGCGCCCGGACGCCCGGGCGACTGGAGCGACTTCGTGCACGTCTCGGCCGCGGTCGGGGTGGGCGGCTCCATCGTGACGGGTGGCCGGGTGGTGGCCGGTGAGCACGGTGCCGCGGGCGAGCTGGGGCACGTGTGCGTCGACCCGTCCGGCCCGGCCTGCGCCTGCGGGTCGACCGGCTGCCTCGAGCGATACGTCGGTCTTGAGGCGCTCGCGGCCGTGTCGGGTCTGGACCGTGACGACGTCGCGGCAGGCATGGGGCCGCGCGCCGCGGAAGGCGACGTCCGGTGCCAGGTGGCGCTCGAGCAGGTCACGCACGCGCTGAGCGTGGCGCTCGCGAGCGTCGTCAACGTCGTGGGCATCTCGTCGGTCGTGCTCGGTGGTCATCTCGCCACGCTCCCGCCTGCAACGCTCGACGCGATCCAGCAGCGGCTCGACGCGCGGGTGCTCGGGTCGCGGTGGACCCCGGTGCGGGTGCGGGCTGCGCGCGGCGACGACGCAGCGGCGGCGACTGGTGCCGCCCACAGCGCCCTCGGCGACGTGCTGGCCCGCCCCGCTGCCTGGGTCTGAGGAAATCTCGGCGAAACACTAGACGTGACCCCCATCACGTGCATATGTTGTGCGACACAACAATTGGCGTCGTCCCCCCAGCCACGGCCGGGGCCGGCACTCCCACTCGCCCGAGACAGCTAGGAGGCGTTCCGCATGAAGCGAACGCGCAACATCGTGATGGCACTCGCTCTGGGAGCGACTCTCTCGCTCGCCGCCTGCGGCAGTGACGACGGCGGCGGCAGCTCGTCGTCCGACGGCAAGATCGGCGTGATCCTGCCCGACACCAAGTCCTCCGTCCGCTGGGAGAGCGCCGACCGCCCGGCCCTCGAGGCCGCGTTCGAGGACGCCGGCGTGGACTACACGATCCAGAACGCCGAGGGCGACGCCGAGAAGATGGCGACGATCGCCGACGGCATGATCGCCGACGGCGTCACGGTCCTCGCGATCGTGAACCTCGACTCCGAGTCGGGCGCTGCGATCCAGGAGAAGGCGGCCTCGCAGGGCGTCAAGACGATCGACTACGACCGTCTGACCCTCGGCGGCTCCGCCGACTACTACGTCTCCTTCGACAACACCGTCGTGGGCGAGCTGCAGGGACAGGGTCTCGCGGACTGCCTCGGTGACGAGGCGGCCAACGTCATCTACCTGAACGGCAGCCCGACCGACAACAACGCGACGCTGTTCTCGGCGGGTGCGCACAGCGTGCTCGACCCGATCAGCTCGTACACGAAGGTCGGCGAGCAGGCCGTTCCGGACTGGGACAACGAGCAGGCCGTCACGATCTTCGAGCAGCTGTACACGCAGGCCGGCGGCGACGTCCAGGGCGTCTACGCGGCCAACGACGGGCTCGCAGGCTCGGTCATCTCCATCCTGGAGAAGAACGGCCAGGCCGGTCAGGTGCCCGTCACGGGCCAGGACGCCACGGTCGAGGGCCTGCAGAACATCCTCGCCGGCACCCAGTGCATGACGGTCTACAAGTCCGCCAAGCTCGAGGCCGGTGCGCTCGCCGACGCCGCGATCGCGCTGGTCAACGGCGACGAGGCCGACACCAACGGCACGACCGAGGACGCCGAGGGCGACCGCGAGGTCCCGTCGGTCCTGCTGACGCCGGAGTCGATCACCAAGGACTCGGTCAAGAAGGTCGTCGACGACGGCGCCGTCAAGGCCGAGGACCTCTGCGCCGGTGACTTCGCGCAGTTCTGCGAGGAGGCCGGCATCTCCTGATGCTCGCCCGGCCCGCTCCCCGAGGTGCGCGAGCACCTCGGGGGGCGGGCCCGTCCCGCCCCCACCACCCCAAAGAATGACCCTGTCTCGGAGGACCGCATGACCGGCACCCCGCTCCTGGAGCTGAAGAACGTCAACAAGATCTTCGGCGCCGTCCACGTGCTGCACGACGTGAACTTCGCCGTGCACCCCGGCCAGGTCACGGCCCTCGTCGGCGACAACGGCGCCGGCAAGTCCACGCTGGTCAAGACCGTGGCCGGCATCTACGCCGCCGACTCCGGCGAGCAGTGGTTCGACGGGCAGCAGGTCAACATCACCAGCCCCAAGGAAGCCTCCGAGCTCGGCATCGAGGTCGTCTACCAGGACCTCGCGCTGTGCGACAACCTCGACATCGTCGAGAACATGTTCCTCGGCCGTGAGCTCAAGAAGGGCCCGCTGCTCGACGAGTCGACGATGGAGGAGCGCGCCCGCGAGACGCTGGCGTCGCTGTCGGTGCGCACCGTCAAGTCGGTGCGCCAGGGCGTCGCCAGCCTGTCGGGCGGCCAGCGCCAGACCGTCGCGATCGCCAAGGCCGTGCTGTGGAACTCCAAGGTCGTGCTGCTCGACGAGCCGACCGCCGCGCTCGGCGTCGCCCAGACGCGCCAGGTCCTCGACCTCGTGCGCCGCCTCGCCGACCAGGGTCTCGGCGTCGTGCTGATCTCGCACAACATGAACGACGTGTTCGAGGTCGCCGACCGCATCACCGCGCTCTACCTCGGGCGCGTCGCGGCCGACGTGGCCACCAAGGACGTCACCCACGGGCAGGTCGTCGAGCTCATCACGGCCGGCCGCAGTGGAAACCTCGGCCTCGCTCCGGCCGCGGCCCTCTGACCCGCCCGCCCCACACCCCCACGACTTTCGAGAGCAGGCACCAGATGTCCACCGACACGACCCCGACGCCCGGGCTCGCCGGATCCGACTTCGCCTCGGACTCCCACAGCGCCGCCGGCCTGCGCGAGGCCGGCCGCGACTACCTGAACCGACTCCGGGGCGGTGACATGGGCGCCCTCCCGGCGACCCTCGGCCTCCTGGCGCTGGTGATCGGCTTCGCCATCGCGAGCGACACCTTCCTGACCGAGCTCAACATCGCGAACCTCATCACCCAGGCCGGCGCGATCTGCGTGCTCGCGATGGGCCTCGTCTTCGTCCTCCTCCTGGGCGACATCGACCTGTCCGCGGGCTTCGCCGGGGCCACGTCGGCCACGGTCGCGGCCCTGCTGATCCGCGACCAGGGCCAGCCCTGGCCGGTGGCCGTCCTCGCGGGCATCGCGACGGGCGCGGTCATCGGGTTCGCCCTCGGCATGCTCGTCGCCAAGCTCGGCATCCCGTCCTTCGTCGTGACGCTGGCGTTCTTCCTCGGCCTGCAGGGCGCCCTGCTGCGCATGATCGGCCAGGGCGGATCGGTCCGGGTCGACAACGAGTTCATCCGTGGCATCTCGATCGACAACATGCCGGTCGGAGCGGGCTGGGCCTTCGCGGGCGGCGTCGTCGCCGCCTTCGCGATCCTCTCGTTGCTGCGCCATCGCCGTCAGGTGCGTCAGAACCTCCAGCACCTGCCGCTGAGCGTCGTGTGGTTCAAGATCATCGGCCTCGCCGTTCCGGTGCTGGGCCTGGCCGCGGTGCTCAACACCAACCGCAGCCGCAACCCGAACTTCCCGATCGAGGGCATCCCGTGGGTGCTGCCGCTCGTCGGCTTCCTGCTGATCTTCTGGACGTACGTGCTCACCCGCACCGCCTTCGGTCGGCACCTCTACGCCGTCGGCGGCAACCGCGAGGCAGCGCGCCGCGCCGGCATCAACGTCGACCGCATCCGCGTCTCGGCCTTCATGATCTGCTCGTCGATGGCGGCCATCAGCGGCATCATCGCGGCGTCCAACGCGGGCAAGGTCTCGGCCTCGTCCGGCGGCAGCAACACGCTGCTGTACGCCGTGGGCGCGGCCGTGATCGGCGGCACGAGCCTCTTCGGCGGCAAGGGCAAGGCCCGCGACGCGGTCATCGGTGGTCTCGTGATCGCCACGATCGCCAACGGACTCGGCCTGCTCGACCAGCCCAGCTACATCAACTTCGTGGTCACCGGGTCGGTCCTGCTGCTCGCTGCGGCCGTCGACGCGGTCTCGCGACGTCGGCGGTCGGCCGCCGGCGTCGGTTAACGTGGCCGGAGTGACGCGCACGGGGACCGGGACCAACCAGGAGGCCGTGCGACGTCACAACCTCGGCACGGTGCTGCGGCACGTGCACCGCACCCGCAGCACGTCACGGGCCTCGCTGACGACCCAGATGGCGCTCAACCGGAGCACGATCGGCGGGCTGGCCGCGACGCTCGAGGAGCTGGGGGTCGTGCGACGCTCGACGCCGGTCTCCTCCCGCGCCGGGGCGGGCCGGCCGTCCGCCGGGCTCGAGGTCGTCTCGCGTCGGGCGTACGTCCTCGCGATCGACGTCGGCGTCGACCGCGTGGTGGTCGGTCGCGTGGGCCTCGGCTGCGACGTGGAGGTCAAGGCGCGGGTCAACCTGCCGCCGGAGCCCGCCCCTGAGCACGTCGCCGACACGATCGTCGGACTCGTCGCCGCGGTGCGCGCGGACGCGTCCCCGGAGTCGACCCTCGTGGGTGTCGGCATCAGCGTCCCGGGCGTGGTGCGCGAGGCCGACGGCATGGTCGTCTTCGCCCCGAACCTCGGCTGGCACGAGGTGCCGTTCGCGGCCATCGTCCGCGAGAAGCTCGACCTCGACGTCGACCACGTGATCGCCAACGACGCCGACCTCGGCGCGCGGGCCGAGCACGTGCGCGGCGCGGGCGTCGACGTCGACCACCTCATCTACGTCTCCGGTGACGTGGGCGTGGGTGCCGGCGTGATCACCGCCGGCCGACCTCTCGGAGGAGCCGGCGGGTTCGCGGGCGAGCTCGGACACATGTCCTACGACCCCCAGGGCCTGCGGTGCCACTGCGGCAGCCGTGGCTGCTGGGAGACCCAGGTCGGGGCGGTCGCGATCGCCCGCGCGATCGGCGCGCCCACCGACGTCGTGGCGACCCTCGACACCGTGCTCGACGACTTCGACGGACCGCTGGAGTCGCTGCACGAGATCGCGCGGCACGTGGGGCACGGGCTGGCCAACGTGGTCAACCTGCTCAACCCCCAGGTCGTCGTGCTCGGGGGCTACCTCGCGTCGCTGCACCGCCTCGTGGAGCCGGAGATCCTGGCCGCGGTTCGGGCCGGGGTCATGTCCGGACCCGGCTCCCAGCTGCGGGTGACGCGGCCGGCGCTGGGCGGCGACGCGGTGCTGGTCGGGGCCGCGGAGGCGGCGTTCGAGTCGCTGCTGGCCGACCCGGTGGGCATGCTCGGCGTGCCGGCCGGGGCCGTCGCGCGCTGAGCGCCGTCACGGCCCCGGGCCTCGTGCGCGATGATGCCGGGATGCACGAGGCACATCGGGAGCGGCTGCGGTCGGCAGGAGTGAGGGCCGAGGCGCTCGACGCGCTCACCTGGACGCGGGTCGAGCACGGGGTGCCGGACTGGTGGCACGACTGCGACAACGCGCTGTACGTGGCCGAGGGCGCCTACCTGCCCGAGAGCGTGCTCGCGCACCTGACCCTGTTCCCGATGCGCGACGTCGTGATCGCGATCGGCTCGCCGATGGAGCACCTGACGTCGCTGCTCGTCGGCGGTGACCGGGCGACGGTCTTCCTCGACCGCGACGTGGTGCTGACCGCAGGCGAGATCTACTGCGGCGCCGACTCGCAGGTCGTGCTGCACGGTCCGGTCGTCGCGACGCGCCAGCCGCTGATCGACGCCCGCAACGGCGGCTCGATCCTGGTGGACGGTGACCAGCTCTGGGCCGCGGGGGTCTACCTCGCGACCGACGACATGCACCGGCTCACCGACCGCACGACGGGGGAGCGGCTCAACCCCTTCGGCGCCCACATCCGGCTGGGTCGCCACGTGTGGCTGTGTCGCGAGGCCGTCGTGACGGGCCACGTCGAGATCGGCGACGACGTCTGCGTCGGGCTGCGCAGCATGGTCCGCGGTCAGAAGGTGCCCTCACGCACCGTCGTGGCCGGCGTGCCCGCCCGAGTGGTCCGCGAGGACACGACCTGGAGCTTCGACGACACCCCCTAGGCACACGTGAGGCGGCCCACGCCGCGATGTCTCGCATCGTGAACACCGTTCCGGGTGGTGGTCGGAGGGTTCCTACGGTGGTCGGACCGGGAGATCCCCGGTGTCCCCCGCGGGGCCGCGACCCGGCCTCCAGAACGTCCGAAGGAACACCTCATGTCCGACCAGCTCGTCGACGCCCCCAAGAGCCGCAAGGGTCTGCTCGCCGTCGTCATCGTCATCGTCCTCGCCCTGCTCGCCGGCGGGTACTTCCTCTTCCTGCGTGGCAGCGGTGACGCCATCAAGATCGGCGTGGTCGGCGCGAGCGACCCGTACTGGAAGACGTTCGAGGAGGCCGCCGCCGACGACGGCATCGAGGTCGAGATCGTCGACTTCTCCGACTACACGCAGCTCAACGCCGCGCTGAGCAACGGCGAGCTGGACCTGAACCAGTTCCAGCACCTGGTCTTCCTGGCGGACTACAACGTCTCCAACGACGACAACCTGACGCCGATCGGCGCCACCGCGATCTACCCGCTGGCGCTGTACTCCAAGCAGTACACCTCGGCCGAGGACATCCCCGACGGCTCGCGCGTCATCGTGCCCGACGACACCAGCAACCAGGCCCGTGGCCTGAAGATCCTGCAGGACGCGGGCCTCATCGAGCTGACCGACGGCGGCACGATCTTCTCGGGCATCTCCGACGTCGACACGGCGAACTCGCGCGTCGAGGTCATCACGGCCGGCGCCGACTTCACCGCCTCGAGCCTCGACGACGTCGCCGCGGCGATCGTCAACAACGACTTCGTGGAGGACGCCGGCCTCGACTTCGACGCCGCCCTGGCGACGGACGACCCGTCCGACCCGGTCGCCGCGCCGTACGTCAACGTGTTCGTCGCCCGCGACGAGGACAAGGACAACGAGGACTACCTCAAGCTCGTCGAGATCTACCAGGACACCAAGGCCGTGACCGACGGCGTCCTCGAGGTCTCGGGCGGCACGGCGGTGCTCCTCACGACCCCGGTCGACGAGCTGGCCAAGCTCCTGAGCGACACCGAGAAGGTCGTCGAGGAGAACAAGTAACGCTGTCCCCGTCGCGCGGTCCGGTGCCATCCTGCTCAGGCAGGCGGCACCGGACCGTGGCGCGTGGCTGACCGGAGGATCGAGATGGCCATCATCGAGCTGGAGAACGTCTCCGTGACGTTCCCGCCCCGCAATCGGCGTGGCGAGCCCGTGAACGCAGTCCAGGACGTGTCGCTGTCGGTGAAGGCCGGCGAGATCGTCGGCATCGTCGGCTACTCCGGCGCGGGCAAGTCCACGCTGCTGCGCGTCGTGAACGCGCTCGAGCGGGCCACCGAGGGCCGCGTCGTCGTCGACGGCGTCGACATCACGCGGCTGCGCGAGCGCGACCTCAACGAGGTGCGGCGCACCATCGGCATGATCTTCCAGCAGTTCAACCTGTTCACCTCGCGCACGGTCTACGGGAACGTCGCCTACCCCCTCGAGGTCGCCGGAAGGTCCAAGACCGAGCAGCGCGAGCGGGTCTCGGAGCTGCTGCGCTTCGTCGGGCTGTTCGACAAGGCGCTGGCCTACCCCGAGCAGCTCTCGGGCGGGCAGAAGCAGCGCGTCGGCATCGCCCGGGCGCTCGCGGCAGGGCCGTCGATCCTGCTGGCCGACGAGGCCACGAGTGCGCTCGACCCGGAGACGACGGTCGAGGTGCTCGACCTGCTCAAGCGGGTCAACACCGAGCTCGGTGTCACGGTCCTGGTGATCACGCACGAGATGGAGGTCGTCAAGACGATCGCCGACCGCATCGTCGTGATGGAGGAGGGGGGCATCGTCGAGAGCGGCAGCGCCTTCGAGATCTTCTCGGCGCCGCGGCACGCCGCCACCCGGCGCTTCGTGCGCACGATCGTCGACGACGTGCCGCAGGAGCACGAGCTCGAGCAGCTGCGCCGGCGCCACCCCGGTCGGCTGGTCACGCTCTCCTTCAAGGAGGACGCGGCGACGCAGTCGCAGGTCTTCGCGGAGATCGTCCGCGCCGGCATCGAGCTCGAGCTGGTCTACGGAGGGCTCGAGGACGTGCGGGGTCGCAGCTTCGGCCACCTCACGCTCGAGCTGCGCGGCGACACGGCTGCGGTGGACGCCGTCGTCGCGCGGGTCGGTGAGCTCGTCCCGCTCACCGACCTCGGCACGGGTGAGGGAGGGGTGGCCCGATGAGCGCCATCCTCGACGGGCTCCGCGACTTCTTCCAGCCGGTCATCGACCTCCAGTCGGAGTTCGTCTCGGCCTTCGGCGAGACGCTGTTCCTCGCGGGGTCCGGCCTGGTCGTCGGCGGGTTCCTCGGCCTCGTGATCGGCACGGCCCTGTACGTGACCCGGGCGGGCGGCATCGCGCCGAACGCCTTCGCGAGCTTCGTGCTCAACGTGCTGGTCAACTTCTTCCGGCCCATCCCGTTCATCCTGCTCGCGGTCGCGCTGCAGCCGTTCTCGCGAGCGATCGGGGTCGACGGCATCGGCACGGGCCACGCCGTCGTGGCGATCATCTTCGGCTCCGCGTTCGGCATCGGCCGCATCGTGGAGCAGAACCTGGTCAGCGTCGATCCCGGCGTGCTCGAGGCCGCCCGGGCCATGGGTGCCTCGCGGTGGCAGGTCATCCGCACCGTGCTGCTGCCGGAGGCGTTGGGTCCGCTGATCCTGGGCTTCACGTTCGCGATGGTCGCGATCGTCGACATGACCGCGGTCGTCGGCACGATCGGTGCGGGCGGTCTCGGCCAGCTCGCCCTCACCGAGGGCTACCGCCAGTACGAGTCCGTCGTGACCTGGACCGCCGTGGTCATCGTGATCCTCATCGTCCAGGCCGGGCAGTTCGCCGGCAACGCACTGGCCCGCAAGGTCCTGCGCCGCTGACCCGTGGGCGGTGAGTGTTCCACCCTTGCCGGGGCGGGCGGTGAGTCATCCACCGTACGAGCCTCCAGACGGTGGAACAGTCACCGCGTCAGGTGGAAGACTCACCGCCCATGACGAGCAGCGCGGCGAAGACCGTCTACACGACCGCGACGACCCTCGACGGGTTCATCGCGACCGACGACCACGACCTGGGATGGCTGCTGAGCCGCCGGCTCGACGAGGACAGCCCGTGGTCCCACGACCGGTTCATGGCCGGGGTCGGAGCGATCGTGATGGGTCGCTCGACCTTCGACTGGGTCGAGCGGCACCGCGCGGAGTCGGGCGACGCGTGGTTCTACACCCAGCCGTCCTGGGTCATGACGCACCGCGAGCTCGAGGTGCCGGAGGGTGGTGACGTGCGGGTCGCGTCGGGTGACGTGGCCGCGGTGCACGCCGAGATGGTCGAGGCCGCCGGTGGCCGCGACGTGTGGGTCGTCGGAGGTGGCGGGCTCGCGGCCGCGTTCGCCGCCGCCGGGCTGCTGGACGAGGTGGTCCTGTCGATCGCGCCGGTGACGATCGGATCGGGCATGCCACTGCTGGACGGGAAGGTCGAGCTCGAGCTGCTCGACTCGGGCGTCAACGGCGAGTTCCTCTGCGCGCGCTACCAGGTGCTCCCCGCCTCCACGTGACCCGTGTCACATGCCGGAGTACGCTTCGCGCATGGGACGCAGCAACGACCTGGCGGTGCCGCCGGGGGCTGACGCCGAGCAGCTCGCGCGCTACCTGTCGCGCGCCCACGACACGTTCGTCTCCACCGGCCTCGCCGACCCGGCGCTGCGCACCCTCGTGCACGACTCGTGGCAGCGCAGCCTCGCCGGAGGTGTCGATCCGGAGTACTCGCTCGCCTCGATCGTGCTCGACGACGACCGACTCGAGGAGATCCGGTCGGCCCACCCGCTCGCGATCGCGATGCCCGTCATCCGTCAGCTCCTCGTGGAGTCCGCCGCGGAGGCCGGCCACCTCGTGGCCGTCAGCGACGCGGTCGGCCAGCTGCTGTGGGTCGAGGGGTCGCACGACCTGAGGGCCCGGGCCGAGGGCATGCACTTCCTGCCCGGTGCCGACTGGAGCGAGGGCAGCGCCGGTACCAACGCCCCGGGCACGGCACTCGCGCTCGACCGGCCGGTGCAGATCTTCGGACCCGAGCACCTGTCGCGCAACGTCACGCCGTGGTCGTGCTCGGCGGCTCCGATCCACGACCCCGACACCGGGGCGGTGCTCGGCGTGCTCGACCTGACCGGCACCGCCGAGGTCGCCACCGTGCAGAGCCTGTCACTCGTGCGCGCCACCGTCGCCGCCGTCGAGGCCGAGCTGCGGATCCAACGACTCAGCCCGCCCGGACCCACCTCGTCGGTCAGCGGGTCAGGCTGGACGATGCCGTCGCTCGAGGTGCTCGGCACGCGCGGCGCGACCTTTCGCCACGGCACCACGATGTCGCGGCTCGGCCTGCGGCACAGCGAGCTGCTCCTGCTGCTGACGGAGCGTCCCGAGGGCTGGCGGGCCGGTGAGCTGGCGGTCGCGCTCAGCGACGACGAGCAGGCCGACGTGACCATCCGCGCCGAGATCTCGCGCCTGCGCAGCGTCCTGGGGCCGGTCGACCTGGTCTCCCGTCCGTACCGCCTCGACAACGCGGTGGCCACCGACGTCGCCGCGGTGCGCCGCGACCTCGCCGCCGGGCAGCTGCGTCGGGCGGTCGCCGACTACCGGGGGCCCGTGCTGCCGGAGTCGACCGCGCCGGCCGTCGTCGAGATCCGCGACGCCCTGCACCTGCGGGTGCGCTCCTCGCTGCTGGCCAGCGACGACGCCGACGCCATCCTGACCTTCGCCGACACGGCGCACGGGCGCGACGACTTCGAGATCTGGGAGCACGCGCTCGACATCCTGCCCGTCTCGTCGCCGCGCTACGCGCAGGTCGAGACGCACGTCGCCCGCCTGGACGACTCCCTCGGCTGACGCCGTCCGGGTCAGGGGGTGAAGGGGAGGGCGCCGGGCCCGGGCCGGGTGCGCACGTCGCGGAGCCGGTCGATCTGGTGGCCGTCCTCGCAGACGAGCGCGACGTGGGCCCGAGCGCCACAGCCGGCGTGCTCGACCTCGACCGCGGGTCCGTCGGCCCCCGAGAGGTGCCGGCCGCCCCAGTCGGCCAGCGCGACCATGACGGGCTGCAGGTCGAAGCCGCGCTGGGTGAGGCGGTACTCGTGGCGCTCGCGGTCGCCGGGCTCGCGGTAGGCCACGCGCTGCACGATGCCGTGCTCGACGAGCAGGGCGAGGCGGTGGCTGAGCACGGCCCGGGAGAGCCCGCTGTGGCGCTGCATGAGCTCGAACCGGCGCACGCCGTTGAAGATCTCGCGCAGGACGATCACGGTGCCGGACTCGCCAAGGATGTCCATCGCCCGTCCGACGGGGCAGTTGTCGGTCGACCAGGCGAGGGCGGCGGGTGCTGACGTGCTCATGTCGCCACTCTACGTCTGTTTGACAGACTCAGCCAGGTCCTGCACGCTGAGATCGTGACCGAGACCCAGAACGCCGCCGCCCCGAACCTGGCCGAGATGACCGGCTACGAGCAGCTCATGGCGATGCGCGACGGACTGGCTCCGCCGGCCCCGATCTCGTCGCTCGTCGGCATGATCGACTTCGACGGCGAGGTCGGCGCGATCCGTGTCGCCCTGGTGCCGGAACACCGGCACTACAACCCGCTCGGCACGGTGCACGGCGGGGTCATCTCGACCCTGCTCGACACGGCCGCGGGGTGCTCCGTGCACTCGACCCTGGCGGTGGGGGAGGGCTACACCTCGCTCGACCTGACGGTGAAGTTCCTGCGCGCCGTGACCGAGGCGACCGGACGCATCGAGGCCCACGGCAGGGTCCTCCAGCGCGGCCGACGCACGGCCCTGGCCGAGGCCCAGATCCTCGACGGCGAGGGGCGCCTCGTGGCGCACGCGACGTCGTCCTGCCTGATCTTCAGCTGAGGCGGGCGTCCGCTGGGCTGACCTGCGGCGCAACGTTCGGGCAACCCGGGAGCAACGACGATGTGACTAGCGTCACGTCCGCCACCGTTCGGTGGCGCTCCCGACCCCGAAGGAGTGGTCCGCATGGCCATCTACGCACAGCCCGGCACCGACGGCAGCGTCGTCAGCTACAAGTCCCGGTACGACCACTGGATCGGCGGCGAGTACGTCGCCCCGGTCAAGGGTCAGTACTTCGAGAACGTCTCGCCGGTCAACGGCAAGGTCTTCACCGAGGTCGCCCGCGGCACGGCTGAGGACATCGAGGCCGCCCTCGACGCCGCGCACGCCGCCGCACCCGCGTGGGGCAAGACGTCGGTCGCCGAGCGCGCCGTGATCCTCAACAAGATCGCCGACCGCATCGAGGAGAACCTCGAGATGCTGGCCGTCGGCGAGACGTGGGACAACGGCAAGCCCGTCCGCGAGACCATGGCGGCCGACCTGCCCCTGGCCGTCGACCACTTCCGCTACTTCGCCGGCGCGATCCGCGCCCAGGAGGGCCACCTGTCGCAGATCGATGACGACACCGTCGCCTACCACTTCCAGGAGCCGCTGGGCGTCGTCGGTCAGATCATCCCGTGGAACTTCCCGATCCTGATGGCCGTCTGGAAGCTGGCCCCCGCGCTGGCCGCCGGCAACGCCGTCGTGCTCAAGCCCGCCGAGCAGACCCCGGCGTCGATCATGCTGCTGGTCGAGCTCACCGCCGACCTGCTGCCGCCGGGCGTGCTGAACGTCGTCAACGGCTTCGGCACCGAGGCGGGCGCCCCGCTCGCGTCGAGCAACCGCATCCGCAAGATCGCCTTCACGGGTGAGACCACGACCGGCCGCCTCATCATGCAGATGGCCAGCCAGAACCTCATCCCGGTCACGCTCGAGCTGGGCGGCAAGTCGCCCAACGTCTTCTTCGAGGACGTCGCCACGAAGGATGACGCGTTCTACGACAAGGCGCTCGAGGGCTTCACGATGTTCGCGCTCAACCAGGGCGAGGTCTGCACCTGCCCGAGCCGCGCGCTGATCCAGAACTCGATCCTGGAGCAGTTCCTGCCCGCAGCGACGGAGCGCACCAAGCTCATCAAGCAGGGCAACCCGCTCGACACCGACACGATGATCGGCGCGCAGGCCAGCAACGACCAGCTCGAGAAGATCCTCAGCTACTTCGAGATCGGCGTGCAGGAGGGCGCGCGCATCATCACCGGTGGTGAGCGCGTCGACCTCGGCGGCGACCTGTCGGGCGGCTACTACGTGGCGCCGACGATCTTCCAGGGCCACAACAAGATGCGCGTGTTCCAGGAGGAGATCTTCGGCCCGGTCGTCTCGGTCACGGGCTTCGACGACTACGACGACGCGATGAGCATCGCCAACGACACGCTCTACGGCCTCGGTGCCGCGGTGTGGTCGCGCGACACCAACACCGCGTACCGCGCGGGTCGCGACATCCAGGCGGGCCGGGTGTGGACGAACAACTACCACGCCTACCCGGCGCACGCGGCCTTCGGCGGCTACAAGTCGTCGGGCATCGGGCGCGAGAACCACCTGATGATGCTCGACCACTACCAGCAGACCAAGAACCTGCTGGTGAGCTACTCGAACAACGCCCAGGGCTTCTTCTGAGCCGACCCACCCCGAACTGGTGCACCCCGGCCCCCGGCCGGGGTGCACCCCTTTCCCTCCCGACCGCCCACTGACGTAGGAGCCGTGATGACCGTGGACCGCATCGCCATGACCGACAAGGCCGCCGACCTGCTGCGCGAGCTGCGGGCCTCGCACGGCAAGCCGCTGATGTTCCACCAGTCGGGCGGCTGCTGCGACGGTTCCGCCCCGATGTGCTTCACGCAGGGCTTCTACATCGTCGGTCCGACCGACGTGCACCTCGGCGACCTCGACATCGGTCCCGACCCGGAGATCGACCCCGCCGGCATCGTCCCGGTGCACATCTCGCGCGAGCAGTTCAACTACTGGTCGCACACCCACATCACGATCGACGTGGTCCCCGGTCGCGGGGCCGGCTTCTCGATCGAGGGCCCGACCGGCAACCGCTTCATCATCCGGTCGCGCATCTTCACCGACGAGGAAGCCGAGCTGATGGCCGCGGAGCCCGCTCGGTAAACCGCTGTTACGCTGCTGCGGACCAGGCCCGGCCGTCGTACGGTCGGTGCATGTCGGACGGAACAGGTGGCACCCTCGTGGGCGATGTCGGTTACAAGCTGAAGGTCTTGCGTCAGATCGGACTTCTCAAGGTCCAGCCGCCGCACCGCCTGCTCAAGGCCGGCATCAAGCTTGCGACCTGGGGTCCGGGTTTCCCGTCCGCCGCCGGTGCCGCCGCGGCCCGGTTCCCGAACCAGCTCGCGATCATCGACGACGCCGGTGAGATCACCTGGCAGGAGCTCTACGACGAGGTCAACCGCGCCACCGCGGCCCTCGCCACGAAGGGCATCGGCGCGGGCGACTCGGTCGCGCTGCTGTGCCGCAACCACCGACACATGGTCGTCGCGATGATCGCGCTGATGCAGCGCGGGGCGAAGGTCCTGCTGCTCAACACGATGGCCAGCTCGTCGCAGCTCGGTGAGCTGACCCGCCGCGAGGGCGCGGGTCTGGCGATCGTCGACCAGGAGTTCCTGGAGGTCGCCTCCGAGCTCGACCGCGAGCAGATCCTGGTGGCCTGGGAGGACGACGACTCGCACGGTCTGCCGACCCTCGCGAAGCTGGCCTCGGACGAGTCGTCCAAGCCGCACAAGAAGCCCGAGCGTCCCGGCGGCATCGTGATCTTCACCTCCGGCACCACGGGCCTGCCCAAGGGTGCGAATCGCAAGGAGCCGGAGAACCTCGACCCGCTCATGACGTTCTTCGGGGCGATCCCGTACTCGGGCAACTCCACCGTCGTGCTGGCGGCCCCGCTGTTCCACTCCTGGGGCCTGCTGAACTTCGGGTTCGGGCTCTCGACCGTCCCCACCTACGTGCTGCGCCGCAAGTTCAAGCCCGAGCAGGTGCTGGCCGACATCGACACGTACAAGGCCGACGTGCTGGTCGTGGTGCCGCTGATGATGCAGCGTCTGGTCGACGCCTCGACGACCGCCGTCGAGAAGAGCGACGTGTCCTCGCTCAAGATCACGGCGAGCAGCGGCTCGGCCCTCGCCGGCGACCTCGCCAACCACTTCATGGACCTGTTCACCGACTCGGTCTACAACTTCTACGGCGCCACCGAGACCGGCTGGGTCTCGATCGCCTCGCCCGAGGACCTGCGTGCCGCGCCTGGCACCGCGGGCCGCGTGCCGTGGCGCACGATCGTCAAGATCCTCGACGCCGACGGCAAGGAGGTCCCGCAGGGCGAGACCGGCGTGATCCACGTCGGCAACGAGATGCAGTTCGGTGGCTACACCGACGGCAACTCCAAGTCGTTCGCCGACGGCCTGATGCACTCCGGCGACCTCGGCTACTTCGACGAGGACGGGCGACTCTTCGTGGCCGGCCGCGACGACGACATGATCATCTCCGGCGGCGAGAACGTCTTCCCGCGCGAGCTCGAGGACGCCCTCATCGAGCACCCCGCCATCACGGACGTCGTCGTGACGGGCATCCCCGACCAGGACTGGGGCCACTGCCTCGCGGCCTACGTCGTGGTCAAGGACGGTGAGTCGCTCGACCTCGACGAGGTGGTGGCCTACGCCAAGGAGCGGGTGGCCCGCTTCGCCGTGCCGCGCAAGGTGAAGTTCCTCGACGAGCTGCCCCGCAACCCCACGGGCAAGGTCATGAAGCGCGAGCTCCCCGACTTCGACTGACGGACCGCCCGATCGGTCATGCGGGTGACGTCCCGTGTGGCACGCTGATGCCGTGAAGTTCGAGTACGCGCCCGACGTCGACGGCGACCCGGATCCCGGGGAGATCGTCTGGACCTGGGTCCCGTACGAGGACGACCCGACGCAGGGCAAGGACCGACCGGTTCTGTTGGTCGGCCGCGACGGCGAGGACCTCCTCGGGCTCATGCTCACGAGCAAGGACCACGACCGCGACCTCGAGCAGGAGGCGCAGGCCGGCCGGTACTGGCTCGACGTCGGCACCGGGCCCTGGGACTCCCGTGGCCGCCCGAGCGAGGTGCGCCTGAACCGCCTGCTCCGCATCGACCCGACCGAGGTCCGCCGGGAGGGTGCGGTGCTCGACGAGCCGCGGTTCGCGACCGTGGTCCGGGCCGCCCGCCAGCACCTCACCTCATGAGCGAGGACCAGGGGCCGAGCATCGGCCGCTTCGACGGGTTCCAGCGACGACACCGCGTCCTCGGCCTGCCGCTCGCCGTGATCTACAAGTACTTCGACGACCAGGGCCCGTACCTCGCGGCGATCATCGCGTACTACGCCTTCTTCGCGATCTTCCCGATCCTGCTGATCGGCACCTCGGTGCTCGGCTTCTTCCTGCAGGGTGATCCGGAGCTGCGCGACCGTCTCCTCGACACCGCCCTGAGCCAGTTCCCGATCGTCGGCGACCAGCTCGGTCGCCCCGAGGGACTGAGCGGCAGCACCACGGCGATCGTGATCGGTGTCGTGACGGCGCTCTACGGGGCGATCAACCTCGGCCAGGCCGTGCAGAACGCGGCCAACCAGGTCTGGGCGGTCCCGCGCAACAGTCGTGCCAACCCGTTCCTGCAGCGGTTCCGCAGCCTGATCTTCCTCGCGATCGGGGGCCTGGGGATCCTCAGCATCGCGATCGCGAGCTCGGTGCTGGCCAACCTCGACAACATCGGCACGTCGTGGGGCGACGACCTGAACCGCATCTTCGGCTGGGTGGGCTTCGCGCTGACCGTCGTGGTGTTCATGATGATCTTCCACCTGATCAGCGGGAGCAGGGCCACGTGGCGACGCGTCCTGCCCGGCGCGGTCGTGACGGCACTGCTGTGGCAGCTCCTGCAGATCCTCGGACAGGCCTACGTCTCGGGCGTGATCAACCGGGCCAGCCAGATGAACGGCACGTTCGCCCTGGTGCTCGGTCTGATGGGCTTCATCTTCCTGGCCGCCCTGATGGTCGTGATCGGTCTGGAGAGCATGGTCGTGGTGGCCCGACACCTGTACCCGCGGGCGCTGCTGACGCCGTTCACCGACAACGTGGTGCTGACCGACGCCGACCAGCGCGCCTACATCAGCTACGCCAAGATGCAGCGGCACAAGGGGTTCCAGACGATCGAGGCCCGCTTCGAGGAGCCGTCGCCGGCGGAGGACGACTCCGCGGATCCGGTCACTGGGCCGGTCGCTGAGCCCGTCTCGGAGAGCCCCGAGGCCGCGCGCGACTGACGTGGTCGGGGCGACCCACTAGGCTGGTCCGACGCGCACTCGCGCGTGACAGCTCTCGACGAAAGGCACGGCATGCCCACGGGCAAGGTGAGGTGGTTCGACGCCGCCAAGGGTTTCGGCTTCCTGTCCTCCGACGAGGGTGCGGACGTGTTCGTGCACGCCGACGCGCTGCCCGAGGGCGTCGAAACGCTCAAGCAGGGTCAGCGGGTCGAGTTCGGCATCGTGCAGGGTCGTCGCGGCGACCAGGCGCTGCAGCTCCGCATCATCGAGGCGGCGGCTCCGGCCGGGCGCAAGGCGGCCCCCGCCAAGCGCAAGACGCCCGAGGAGATGGTCGTGATCGTCGAGGACCTCATCCGGATGCTCGACGACCTCGGTGAGGGCTACCGCCACGGACGCCACCCCGACGCGAAGAAGACCAAGCCCGTCGCCCAGGTGCTGCGCGCGCTCGCTTCCGAGCTGGACTGACTCCTGCAGCTGTACCGCCTCGCCTCGGGCGACGTGGACGACCTGGTCGAGCTCCTCGCCCGGGTCGACCTCACGGTGAGCGGGCTGACCGCTCCCGGCGTGCGCCTGTGGCTCGAGCGCGACGCATCCTGCCGACCGGTCGGGAGCACCGGGTACGAGATGAGCGCGGACGGCCGACACGCTCTCGTCCGCAGCGTCGCGGTGGACCCGAGCGCGCGCGGCCGGGGTCGGGGGACGCAGCTGGCACGGTTCGCCCTGGACGCAGCGGCCGAGGAGGGTGCGCGGACGGCCTGGCTCTTCAGTCGCCGGTCCGGCCCGTTCTGGCAGTCGCTCGGCTTCTCGCCCGCCTCGGTCGACGACCTGGCCGCCGCCCTGCCGCGCGCGGAGCAGGTCCGGCTGTTCCGCGCGACGGGTCAGATCGCGCTGGAGCAGGCCTGGTCAGCGCCGCTCCGCTGAGGAGTTGGCGCTTCAGATCGAGGGGTCGGTCTCGCCGCGGTCGACCTCGACCGCCTGGCGAGGCCCGTTGCGCAGCTTCACCACGACGAAGGCGAGCCACGCGAGCCCGATGCCGGCGACGACGAGCAGCCCGACGTTGACGCTCGCCTCGATCGTGAACAGGCCGATGCCGATCAGGCCGCCGGTGACCCAGCTGAGCTGGATGAGCGTCTCGGAGCGCGCGAACATCGACGTGCGGACGCGTTCGGGGACGTCGCGCTGGATCAGGGCGTCGAGACTCAGCTTCCCGAGCGACTGGCAGAGACCCGCCGTCAGGCCGAGCACGACCGCGGTCACCCAGCTCAACGTCAGCGAGACGACGACGAGGACGGCGGTGTCGACGATCAGCACGAACACGACGATCGCCTCGGGGGCGCGCGACTTCAGCACGTTGCCCAGGAGCACGCCGACCGTGCTGCCCGCGCCGGCGGCGCCGATCACCAGGCCCAGCAGGATCGTGGCGTTGCCGTTCCACCCCAAGGACTCCGGCGGCTCACGCAGCACGAACGCCATGAAGATCGTGAGGAAGCCGGTGATGAGGCGCAGGCCCGCGTTGCAGCGCAGGGCATTGACCACGCCCCGCGGTGCCAGCACGCCCTTCACCCCGTTCGCGGCCGTGAGGTCGATCTTGTCCTCGCCGTCGCTGGAGTCGACCCTCGCCGGCAGGAGGACGGCCAGCACCGTGCCCACCACGAAGAGCACGAACGCGTAGCGGAGCGACCACTCGGCACCGAAGTACGCCGCGCCGACGGCCAGCGGCGCGGAGATCGCGCCGGCTGCCGTACCGGTGAGCGAGATGCGGGAGTTGGCCTTGACGAGGGTCAGCTGCTCGGGGAGCAGGCGTGGCACGGCAGAGGCCCGGGTGATGCCGTAGGCCTTGGACGACACGAGGCACAGGAGCGCGGCGATGAAGAACGTGGCCGACTGCTCGGCGACCGCGCCCGCCAGGACCCAGCAGCTGAAGGCGCGCACGGCGAGCGTCGCGCCGATGGCCCAGCGCCGGCCGCGCTGGAACTTGTCGAGAAACGGGCCGATCAGGGGCGCGACGACGGCGAACGGCAGCATCGTGAGGACGAGGAAGAGCGCGACCTGCCCGGTGGCCTCGTCCGTGGGTGCCGTGAAGAACACCGTGCCGGCCAAGGAGATCGCGACGGCGGCGTCGCCCGCGGTGTTGAACGCGTGCAGCTCGAGCAGGCGCGACAGCCCGCTCTCGCCGGCCCCGCCCGAGTGGGTGAAGCGGCGTGCCCGGATGAAGGCCCACCGGCTGCCGCCGGCGACGGCCCGGCCGGTGCCCTTGACGGCCTTGACCGCGGCGTGCGGGCCCTGGGGCTCGCGCGCGGGAGCGTCAGGATCTGCCCACGGGTCGTGCTCCGGCTGGTCGACGGGCGGTGCGGGTTCGTCCCACCGGCCGTCGGCGTCGTCGTGCGGCACTCCCATGCGTCCATCCTGCCTCACCCGTGTCCCGTGCGTGTGGTGGCATGAGGGACAATCGGGGCATGTCCGTCGAGCAGATGTTGCAGGCCGCCGAGCCCTTCGCCCGCGCCGTCGTGGTCGAGGCCGCCGGTGAGGACGTCGTCGGCGCCCACCTGCGCACCGACGTCGACGCCGACGGCTGGGTCTCCCACGCGTTCGAGGCCCTCCAGCCCGGCTACCGCGGCTGGTCCTGGGTCGTGAGCCTGACGGCAGTCGCGGCCGATGCCGAGCCCACGGTCAACGACCTCGTCCTGCTGCCGGGCTCCGAGGCGATCGTGGCCCCGGCCTGGACCCCGTACCGCGACCGCATCCGCCCGGGCGACCTCGGACCCGGGGACGTCCTGCCCCCGGACGCCGACGACCTCCGGCTCGTGCCGGCGTGGTCCGCCGGCGACGTCGACGTCGAGACCGACCGGCACGAGGCGCGCGAGCTGACCGGCGGCCGCACCTGGGTGCTGTCCCGCGAGGGGCGTGACATGGCGGCTCAGCGCTGGCACGACGGCGACGGCGGCCCTCACACCGCGATCGCCCAGCAGGCCTCCGGCACGTGCCGCACGTGCGGCTTCCGCCTGGGCCTGGTCGGAGCCTTGGCCGACCGGTTCGGCGTGTGCGCGAACGGCATGGCGAACGACGACGGCCGCGTCGTCGACCTCGAGCACGGGTGCGGCGCCCACTCCGGCGTGAAGCTGAGCCGCGCGACCGCGGTGCGCGAGCTGCCCGACCCCTACTTCGACACGATCACCAACGACGTCGTCGCCAAGCCGGAGCCGAAGCCGGAGCCGGAGCCCGAGGTGGTGGCCGAGGCAGAGCCGATCGTCGAGGAGCCGGGCGTCGAGCTCGAGGTCCCGGTGGAGGTCGCGGTCGAGTCCGCCGCCGAGCCCGAACCGGTGGCGGAGGCCGAGCCCGTCGCCGCGGAGCAGCCCGACGCGGACCAGCCCGACTCCTCGGTGTGACGCGAACGACCCTGCGGACTGCGGTCCGGGCTGTATAGTTGCTTTGTGCAACAAACTGACTCTCCTGCCGCGCTGAGCCACCGCGAGATCCTCCAGGTCCTCGTCGGTCTGCTCGCCGGAATGTTCACCGCGCTCATCAGCTCCACGATCGTCTCCAACGCGCTGCCGACGATCATCGCCGACCTCGACGGCTCCCAGACCCAGTACACCTGGGTCGTGACCTCGTCGCTGCTCGCGATGACGGTCTCCATGCCGATCTGGGGCAAGCTCTCGGACCTGTTCAACAAGAAGACGCTCGTGCAGGTCGCGCTCGTCGGCTTCGTGATCGGCTCGATCCTCGCCGGCGCCGCCCAGAGCGTGCCGTGGCTGATCGCGTGCCGCGTGCTGCAGGGCCTGGCGATGGGTGGGCTGATCGCGACCTCGCAGTCGATCATCGGCTCGATCATCCCGCCGCGGCAGCGCGGCCGCTACAGCGGCTACATGGGCGCCACGATGGCCGTCGCCACCGTGAGCGGGCCGCTGCTCGGCGGCGTCATCGTCGACACCCCCGGGCTCGGCTGGCGCTGGTGCTTCTACGTCTGCGTGCCGCTGGCCGTCATGGCCCTGGCGATCCTGCACCGCCAGCTCCACCTGCCGACCCAGCGCCGCAAGGTGCAGCTCGACATCTGGGGCGCCGTGCTGATCACGATCGCGGCCTCGCTGCCCCTGCTGTGGGTCACCTTCGCCGGCGACTCGTTCGCCTGGCTCTCGACCGAGACCGCCCTGTTCTGGGCTGCGACGATCATCGCCACCGTGCTGGTCGTCGTCGTGGAGACCCGCCACCCGGAGCCGCTCCTGCCGATCGCCGTCGTGCGAGAGCGCACCACGGCGCTGGCGATCGTGGGCAGCATCGCGGTGGGCATGTCGATGTTCGGCGGCTCCGTCTTCCTCGGCCAGTACTTCCAGGTCGCCGGCGGCCACTCCGCCTCGTGGGCCGGCGTGCTCAGCATCCCGCTCATGACGGGCTCCCTCGTGGGCACCGTGCTGAGTGGTCAGCTCATCACCCGCTACGGGCGCTGGAAGCGGTTCCTCGTGACCGGTTCGAGCCTGCTCGTCGTCGGCCTGGCCATGCTCTCGACGGTCGACCACACGACCCCCGAGTGGCACGCGATGACCTCGATGGCCGTCATGGGCCTCGGCATGGGCATGCTGCTGCAGAACTACGTGCTCGCGGTGCAGAACACCGTCTCGGTCTCGACGGTCGGGGCCGCCAGCGCGACGGTCGCCTTCTTCCGGTCGCTCGGCGGCGCGGTGGGCGTCTCGGTACTGGGCGCGATCCTGGCGCACGACGTCAAGACCTCGGTCACCGACCAGCTGGCCGCCACGGGCGCCTCGGGTCCCTCAGCAGGCAGCGGATCGCTGCTGGACCTCGACAGCCTCCCGGCGCCGGTCGTCGGCATCGTGCGCGCTGCGTACGGCGACGCCACGGGCCACATCTTCGCGATCGCCGCCGTCGTCGCGGTCGTCAGCCTGGTCGCAGCGCTGTTCATCAAGGAGATCCCGCTGCGCACCACGATCGACCGCGCCGAGGACCGCCAGCCCGACACCGACGAGATCCAGGTCCCCGTCGCCTGAGCCAGCCACCGCCGGCAGGTTGAGGGACCCCTTTCGAGGCTCGCTCGTTCCTCGCTCGCACCTCAAGGGGCGGAGAGCCGACCTCCGCGCTGCGCGCGTCGGTCAGGCGCGGCGGCGGCCGGGGCGACGCGCGAGGGCGTTGCGCCGGCGGCGGCAGTACTCGATACCGATGCAGCCGAGGCCGAAGCCGGCCACCGTCGTCCAGAACCACCAGTCGTCGCCCTGGTCGCGCAGGGTGCCGAGGAACGGCAGGAGCGCGACTGCGGCCACGGCCCAGAAGATCGTGCCGACGACCATCGTGCGGACGCCGTCGACGTCCATCGGCTCGACCTCGGCGACCTTGTGGGTCTTGCGACCGATCTCGAGCTCGGTGATGTCGGGGCGACCCAGCTCGTGGCGGCGGGCCGCGCGCTCGAGCCGCTCACGCTCGCGGTGGCCCAGCTTGCGCTCGATCGTCGCGGGCCCGTCCTCGGGGCGCACCACGTCGTCGTCACTCACGGCCCCCACCCTACTAGCGCGGCCTCGATCGTGGCGCTCCGCGCACGGGTCGCCGGTCCTGCCTGTCATGCTGGTGGGCGATGAACCCCCGTCACCGTCGCCTGCTCATCCCGGGCCTCCTGATCGCGCTGCTCGTCGTGGTCGTCGTCGCCACCGTGACCGGCCGCGCTGACGCCGCGACCGGCGGCTCGGTCGCGTGCACGCTCACCGACGACCGCATCGACGAGCAGAGCGGCCTCGCCGTCAGCGCGACGCACCCCGACACGGCATACCTGGTCAACGACTCGGGCAGCGACGCCGAGGTCTACGCGGTGGACCTGGCGACCTGCGAGGTCGTGGGCGTGACCGAGATCGAGGACGTGCCGTGGCGCGACCCCGAGGCGCTGGCTCTCGACGGCGACGGCACCCTCTGGATCGCCGACACGGGCGACAACGACGCCGTCCGCGACGACGCCCGCCTCTACTCCCTGCCCGAGCCGGGTCGCGAGGACGACAGCGTGCGGCCCGACGTCCACCCCGTCGCGTTCGAGACGGGGCGCGAGGACGTCGAGGCCCTGCTGGTCGACCCGACCAGCTCGGCGAAGTGGGTCGTGACGAAGGGGTGGACGGGCGGAGAGCTGCTCGCCATGCCCGACGCGCTCCCGACCGACGAGGTCAGCACCGCGACCTCCACCGGAGTGACGATGCCGATCCTCGTGACCGACGCGTCCATGACGCCGGACGGCCACTACGCGGTCGTGCGCACCTACCTCGGGGCGACGCTCCACGACGTCCGCGACGACTTCGCGGAGGTCGGCACGATCCAGCTCCCCGCGCAGAGCCAGGGCGAGACGATCGCCGTCGAGCCGTCGGGGACCACGGTGCTCGTCGGCAGCGAGGGCGTGGGCGAGCCGCTGCACCGACTGACGTTCGAGACACCCGAGCCGGTCGAGCCGGCCGAGGTCGCGGAGCCGTCACGTCCCGCCTCCGAGAGCAGTGCGGCCGAGGGCGTGCCGACCGTGGTGTGGGTCGCCAGTGTGACGATCCTGGGTCTTTTCGCCGGGGCCCTTCTCCTGCGCCGACGCCGTCGGCCATGATGCTGTGCGGCGCGCCGACTCGGGCGCCGTCCCTCAGCACGTCAGGAGCACCATGGCCACCGCCGTCGACAGCTACTTCAAGATCTCCCAGCGGGGTTCGAGCGTGGGCCGGGAGGTGCGCGGCGGGGTCGTCACGTTCCTGACGATGGCCTACATCATCGTGCTGAACCCGATCATCCTGGCGGGCGTCCCCGACGTCGAGGGCAACTTCCTCGGAGGCGGCTCGGAGCCTGGCTCGGGCTTCGCGACGATCGCGGCGTGCACCGCGCTGATCGCCGGCCTGCTGTCGATCGCGATGGGCGCGGTCGCCAACTTCCCGCTGGCCATCGCGGCCGGTCTGGGCCTCAACGCCTTCGTGGCCTACTCCGTCGCCTCGCAGATGACCTGGGCCGACGCGATGGGCCTCGTGGTCCTCGAGGGCCTGGTGATCCTGGTGCTGGTGCTGACGGGCTTCCGGAAGGCCGTGTTCGACGCGGTGCCGACGCAGCTCAAGACCGCGATCGCGGTGGGCATCGGCCTGTTCATCACCTTCATCGGTCTGGTCGACGCCGGCTTCGTGCGCACGTCCGGGATCCCCGCCCCGCCCGTGCAGCTGGGCATCGGCAACACGCTCTCGGGCTGGCCGGTCCTGGTCTTCTGCATCACGCTGCTCGTGATGTTCGCGCTGCACGCCCGCAAGGTGCCCGGGGCGATCCTCATCGGCATCGTGTTCGGCACGGTGCTGGCCGGCATCGTGCAGGCCCTCACCGACACGCCCGGTGGTGGAGGCGACCCGACGTCCAAGGGCTGGAACCTCAACGTCCCGTCGTGGCCCGACCAGGTCTTCCAGTCGCCGGACCTCGGCCTGCTGGGCGAGTTCAACCTGCTGGGCGGTTTCGACCGCATCGGCGTCGTGGCCGCCTTCCTGCTGGTCTTCTCGCTGCTGCTCGCCGACTTCTTCGACACGATGGGCACGATGACCGCGGTCGGCGCCGAGGCAGGTCTGAACGACGACGAGGGCACGCCGCCCAACGCGCAGCGCATCCTCATCGTCGACTCGGTCGCCGCCGCGGCCGGTGGCGCTGCCGGTGTCTCCAGCAACACCTCGTACATCGAGTCGGCCTCCGGTGTCGGGGACGGCGCGCGGACCGGCCTGGCCTCGATCGTGACGGGCCTGCTGTTCCTGCTGTCGGTCTTCGCGGCTCCGCTCGTGCAGCACATCCCGAGCGAGGCCGCCGTGCCGGCGCTCGTGCTGGTGGGCTTCCTGATGATGACGCAGGTCGGCGGCATCGACTGGAACGACATCGAGATCGCACTGCCGGCGTTCCTCACGATCGCGCTGATGCCGTTCACGTACTCCATCACGGTCGGCATCGGTGCCGGCTTCGTCACCTACGTGCTGCTCAAGGTCGTGCGTGGCAAGGCGGCCGTGCTGCACCCCCTGATGTGGATCGTGGCCGCGCTGTTCGTCGTGTACTTCGCGATCGACCCGATCACCCGCTGGCTCACCTGAGGTGGCCGGCCGTCGCCCGGGCTAGGTTGGCTGCATGCTGATCGACCTGGGTGACGGCCGCCGTCCCACCGTTCCGGAGTCCGCCTTCGTCGCACCGAACGCCACGCTCGTGGGTTCGGTCGAGCTCGCCGAGGGGGCCAGCGTCTGGTACTCAGCCGTGCTGCGCGCCGACAACGAGCCCATCGTGATCGGGCCCGACTCCAACGTGCAGGACGGGTGCGCGTTCCACGTCGACAAGGGCAAGCCCGTCACGCTCGGGACCGGCGTCTCGGTGGGCCACAACGCCGTCGTGCACGGGGCGACGATCGGCGACCACTGCCTGATCGGCATGGGCGCGGTCGTCATGAACGGCTCGGTCATCGGCGCGGAGTCGCTCGTCGCCGCAGGTGCGCTCGTGACCGAGGGCATGCAGGTGCCGCCGCGCTCGCTCGTCGCCGGAGTGCCCGGCAAGGTGCGCCGTGAGCTCACCGACGAGGAGGTCGAGTCGCTGCACCGCAACGCGCGGACCTACACCGAGCACCGCGAGCTGCACCGCGGCGCCACGATCGTCGACTGAGGGTCGTCGCACCTCAGGGGGCGGTCAGCTGTTCTCCACGCTCAGCTGTTCTCCACGCTCAGCTGTTCTCGACCACGTGGTCGATGCAGGCCGTCAGCGCGCTGACGTCGTCGGGGTCGACCGCCGGGAACATGCCGATGCGGAGCTGGTTGCGTCCGAGCCCCCGGTAGCCGTCGACGTCGACGATCCCGTTCTCGCGGAGCGCGGCCGACACGGCCGACGCCTCCACGCCCACCAGATCGATCGTGCCGACGACGTTCGAGCGCTCGGCCGGGTCGGGCACGAACGGCACCGTGTAGTCGCGCTCCTCGGCCCACGCGTAGAGACGCGAGGCGGAGTCGGCCGTGCGCCGCGCCGCGAAGTCGAGACCGCCCTGGCCGTTCAGCCACGCGATCTGCTGCTCGAGCAGGAACAGCGTCGCCAGGGCCGGGGTGTTGTAGGTCTGGTCCTTGCGGGAGTTGTCGATGGCCGTGGGCAGGTCGAGGAAGCCGGGGATGTGCCGGCCGGACGCCTTGAGGCGCTCGGCGCGCTCGATCGCGGCCGGTGACATCAGCGCGACCCACAGGCCCCCGTCGGAGGCGAACGACTTCTGCGGCGCGAAGTAGTAGACGTCACACTGGGCGACGTCGACCGCGAGACCACCGGCGGCGGAGGTCGCGTCGACGAGGCTGATGGCTCCCTCGTCGGCCCCGACCACCCGCTCGACCGGCACCCACACGCCCGTGGAGGTCTCGTTGTGCGCCCAGGCGTAGGTGTCGACACCGGCCACGGCCTCCGTCGCCGGGCGGGTGTGCGGCTCGCTCTCACGCACGTCGGGGTCGTCCAGGAACGGGGCGGCGGCGACGGCCTGCGCGAACTTGCGGCTGAACTCTCCGTGAACGAGGTGCTGGGCCGTGCGCTCCACGAGGCCGAAGGTCGCCGCGTCGAAGAAGGCGTGCGAGCCGCCGACGCCGAGCACGACCTCGTAGCCGTCGGGCAAGGAGAAGAGGTCGGCGAGCCCGCTGCGGATCGCGCCGACCAGGATCTTGACCGGGGCCTTGCGGTGCGAGGTGCCCATCAGGCCGGTGCCGGTCGCGGCGAGGGCCGCGACGGCCTCGGGTCGCACCTTGGAGGGTCCGGATCCGAATCGACCGTCGCGGGGGAGCAGCTCTGCGGGGATCTTCACGGGACCATTGTCGCGCGCGACGCGGTGCGGAGGGGAGCGGTCCCCGTTGTCCGGCCCGGCCCCTGAGCGATATACCGGACGTCAGACGCGGACGCCCTGAACGGCTAGGGTGCTGCCAGACAATTCAGCCCCGACCCGACGGGGCTGGCCGGACCGGAGGGTGGGCGCCGTCATGAGTACCTGGCGACTCGCCATCGACTTCGGCACCTCGAACTCGACGGCGGCCATCCAGATCGACGGCCGTGACCCGCAGACGGTCCGGCTGTCCGACAGCGGCGACGTCATGCCGTCGGCCGTGTTCGCCGACGCGGGTGGTCTCACGGTGGGCGTCGAGGCGACGCGGCGCATGCTCCTGGACCCCAGCGCGTTCGAGCGCAACCCCAAGCGACTCGTCGGGCAACGCGTCGTGCAGCTCGGTGGCACCGATCGCGAGGTCGTCGACCTGGTCGCCGCGGTCCTGCGCACGGTCACGCAGCGGGCCGCCCGCGTCGCCGGCGGCGGACGCCCCGCCGAGCTCACCCTGACCTACCCGGCCGGCTACCAGCGCGCCCGCCGCGACGTCCTCGTCGAGGCGGCCGAGCGAGCCGGCTTCCCGCGCTCCGCGGTCGGACTGCTGCCCGAGCCGGTCGCCGCGGTCTCCCGCTACGCCCAGCACGCCCCGCTGCCTCCGGGGGGCAGCCACCTCTGCGTCGTCGACGTCGGCGGCGGCACCGCCGACATCGCGGTCATGCGGGTCACCGGCGACGCCCTGCGTCCCTTCGAGGTCGTCTCGACGGCCGGTCGCCCCGACCTCGGCGGCGGACTGTTCGACCTCCGGCTCGAGAACATCGTGCTCGACGCGGTGCGTGCCGGCGGTCACCCCGAGGTCCTGGCAGCACTGGAGAGCACGGCCGGTCTCGGCGCTCGTCGCGCCCTGCGCGAGCAGGTCGCCCAGGCCAAGCACGCCCTCTCCGAGAGCGAGTCGACGACGGTGCCCGTCGTCACCAGTGGCGGAGCGGTCACGGTCACGGTCACGGCCGACGAGTTCGCCGAGTCGATCGCCGACGACGTCGAGCAGATCACCGCGCTGACGGTCGAGGCGTGCAGCCGCGCCGGCCTCAAGCCCACCGAGCTCGCCACGGTGTACCTCACGGGCGGCGCCTCGCTGGTGCGCCCGCTGCAGACCTCCCTCGCCCGCGTCGTCGGCCAGCCCGCAGCCACGCTCGACGACCCGAAGCTCATCACGTGCCTCGGCGCGCTGTCGCCGCTCGGTCGCCAGCTGCGCGAGCCCGCCATCGCGCCGATGGCCTCGCCGGCCGCGCCGGCTCCGGCTCCCGCCCCGCGTCCGGCGCCGGCCCCGCGCCCGGCGCCCGCTCCGCGACCCGCTCCCGCCCCGGCCCCCGCGCCTGCGACACCCACTCCGGCCGAGACCACCGGTGGATTCCCGGCGGTCCAGGCCTACAGCCCGGCCCCCACCCCGTACCAGCCGCATGCGTCCTACGGCGGCGGAGGACCTCAGGGCCCCCGCAAGCGGCGCACGCTGCTCATCGGGCTCGCCGCAGCCGCCCTCGTGCTGGTGGGCGGCGGCGTGGCTGCCGCCGTGACTCTGCTCGGCGGCGGGGACGACCCGAACCCGCAGACGTCGTCGGACCCCGAACCCACGCGCGAGACGCCCACGGAGGAGCCGAGCGAGGACACGGACTGCGCCGACAGTCCCGACCTCACGACGCAGGAGTGCACGCTCCTCAACGACGCCATCGCCGCCAACGCGCCCCTGCAGCCGGGTGACTGCGAGGGCATCGACCCGCTGGGCGCCCAGATCGCCATCACCTGCTTCGCGACCGAGGACGACTCAGGGTTCAAGCCCGAGTTCCTCAACATCTACGGCTACGGCGACGCCACGTCGATGGACGAGGTGTTCCAGGGCGTGATCGAGACGGAGGGGCTCACGGGCCCGCAGAAGCTCGACGGATCACCCGGCTGGGGCACCTGGAACTACGAGAACGAGTCGGTCGACGCCGGCAAGATCCTGCTGCAGTACAGCGAGGCCGAGGACCTGAGCTACGTGGCCTGGACCGACACCGACAACCTCATCGAGATCTGGGCCACGGTCGACGGAAGCCAGCTCCCGGAGATGTACCAGTGGTGGGCGAGTGCGTGAGCCGGGTCCGACTCCATGAGCCCGGCCCGTCCCTCGCTGTCGCCTGACCGGCCCCGTCTGACCGCGGCCCAGGGTCGCGCCGTCCGTTCGACCGTGATGGCGCTCAAGGGCACCGAGTTCGAGCCGTGGGCCGACGCCATGTCGACCGCGCTCGCCTCGGCGGCGCCGTCCGTCGCGTCGGCCGTCGTCGTGGGCGAGGTCAAGCGGGGCAAGAGCACGCTCGTCAACGCGATCCTCGGCCAGGCGGACCTGGTCCCGGCCGGGCTCGGCGTCGTGACGGCCGGGTTCGTGCGTGTCGCCCCGCCCACCGACGACCTCGTCGACGGGCAGGCGCGCCTCCAGTTCGCCGACGGCACGACCCGACAGGTCGGACTCGACGTGGCCCGCGAGGTCGCCGTCGCCGGCACCACGGGGCGCGACGACGACCCGGCCTTCGTCGGCATCACGATCGCGCACGACTCGGCGTCGCTGCCGGGTGTCGCGCTCGTCGACACCCCGGGCATCGCCGGCCTGACCAAGGGACACACCGAGCTCGCGGCGCTCGCCGCCGCCCAGGGCGGTGTGCTGGTCGTGGTGACCGACGCGGGCCAGGTCCTGACCCGGCCGGAGCTCGAGTTCCTCACCGAGGTCTCGGCGCGGGTCGAGCAGGCCGTCTTCGCCCTGACCAAGATCGACCACCACCCCTCGGGGTGGGAGGAGGTCATGGCCGAGAACCGAGCCCTCCTGCGGCAGCACGCGCCGCGGTTCGCCGACGCACCCATCTGCCCCGTGTCCTCGACCGTGGCGCTCGAGGTCAGCGCGCTCGAGAACAACGGCCTCGACCCCGCCGAGAGTGCGGACCTGCGGGAGTACGCCGGGATCGACGCCCTGGCCTCGGCCGTGCGTGAGCGCCTCGTCGAACCGTCGTCCATCGCGGTCGCGAACGCCCTCCGGTCCGGGCTCTCCGGCATCGAGCGGTACGAGGCGAAGCGGCGGCGCACGATCTCGGCCCTCGAGTCGGCCGGGCAGCAGGTGCCCGAGCTCGACGCCCTCGTGACGCGCCTGCGCGGGCTCCAGGAGCAGGGCGACCGCTGGTCGCTCGACCTCAACTCCGACTCCAGCGTCCTGCGCGCCGATGTGCTCCACCGTGCTTCGCAGCACCTGGTCGCGGTCCGGCAGTACTGGACGGGCGTCGCGCACGAGCGCCGCAAGGAGAACCCGGAGAAGGTCATCGAGGAGGTCGCGGTCAGCCTGACGGCCGAGCTGCGGGCCATCGTGTCCACCTCGATCTCGGACTTCATCGGCGGATTCCACCTGCAGGCCGACCAGCTGTTCCGCTCGATCGGGCGCGACCTCGCCACCGCGGTGCGACTCAACCCGGACGTCGACGACCTCGCCATGGCCGAGGTCGCGGAGGCCGAGTACAGCGGCAGCTTCGACGCCACGCTGGCCAGCACCGCGATGATCGGCTCGAGCATGGGCGGGCTCGTGGCCGGCCTGATCGCCCCGGCGATCATCGCGCCGGTGTTCTCGATCGTCGGCGGCGCGGCCTGGTACATCGTCAACTACCGCACCCGCCGGGCCCACAACCTCGAGCGCCTCGTGACCCAGACCGCCTCGACGGCCGTGAACCGGGCCGAGACGCACCTGCGCTTCGCCGTCGACCGGGCCCGCACCGTGATGCTCCGCGACGTCACGATCGCCTTCCGCTACGAGCTGAAGGCGGCGCTCGACTCCGCGAAGGCCGAGCTCGAAGCCGCGCGCAGGGCCGCCGCCGAGACCCCGGAGCGGCTGCGGCGGGAGGTCGCGAACGAGACGCGTCACCTCGAGGCATTGCGCGCACAGCGCGAGGAGCTGCAGGCTGTCATGGCAGAGGCGCTCGCGCCTCGACCGGCCCCGGCGCCACGGACCCGAAAGTCCTCGGGAACAAACGCGCAGGGCGACACCTCAGAGGTGTGACGAACCCACAGCGACCGAGGAGCCCACGATGTCCGACCCGAGCGACGACCTGATCGGCAACCAGCAGTTCGACGACCTCGACGGAGACGGCGTCATCGACACCGTCGTCGAGTACTTCGACGACAACACGTCCATCGCGACGTACGACACCGACGGCGACGGTGAGGTCGACGCGGCCGACATCGACTCCGACGGCGACGGCAAGGTCGACCTCGCGGTCGTCGACCTGGGCAACGGTGAGGTCGGTGTCTACGAGGACCCGAGCAACCCGTCGGCGCAGCCGGTCGTCATGGACCTCGAGGAGGCGGCCGAGGTCGCCCCCGACCTGGTCTCGACCTTCGGCGACGAGCTCGGCGAGTCCGACTTCGAGCAGACGGACTTCGACACCGACTCCGACGACGAGGACGAGGACGACAAGGACTCGCCCCAGGACGACGAGGACGAGGACGAGAAGGACTCCGACACCCCCACGAGCTGGTTCGCTCCCGCCGACGACTCCGACGACAAGGACGCCGATCCGGTCGACTTCGACGACGAGGACGAGGACGACTCCGACGACGACGGCAAGCACCCGCAGGGCGACCCGAGCAGCACCGGCCTGGTCGGTGACCCGTTCGGCGACGCCGAGCTGTGGTTCGAGCAGGCCGTGAACGGCACGTGTGGTCCCTCGGCGATCGCGCAGATCGTCTCGGAGTACACCGGCGAGACCTTCGCCAACGAGGAGGAGTTCGCCACCTGGGCGATCGACAACGGCGTGATGGAGGTGCTGCCCGACGGCACCACGACCGGCATGTACGCCGACGACATCGTCGAGATGCTCGAGGCGCACGGCGTTCCCGCCGAGCTCGAGGAGGGCCTGGAGATCCAGGACCTCAAGGAGATGCTGGCCGACGACGTGGGTGTGGCCGTCATGGTCGACGCCGACGAGTACTGGGGCCCGATGTACGGCTACGACCCGGGACCCGAGAACAACGCGGTCAACCACATCGTGATGGTCACGGGCATCGACGAGGACAAGGGCGTCGTCTACGTGAACGACACCGGCACGCCCGACGGCGAGGCCATGGAGATCCCGATCGAGTACTTCGAGGACGCGTGGGAGGACGGCAACAACCAGGCCGTCGTCTGCGACGAGCCGGCGCCCGACACCGCGGCCTCCACGGTCGGCTCGGGCCTCCCGCAGTCCGAGGCGGTCTCCACGATGCTCGACGGCAAGTGGGCGCTGCTGCCCGTCGTCCTCCGGGGCGACGAGGTCGCCGCGGCCACGGCTTGATCCGGATCGGGAGACTGGATCACGATGTCTGATCAGCTGCCCCTCGCCGAGGTCCCGGAGTCCACGTGGCTCCGGGCCCTCGCCCAGGCCCTCGACCCCGACGCCGAGACGTCCGACGACGCCCTGGCGCCCGAGGACGACCCGGTCGCCGACTACTTCGACGACCAGTCCGACGACGCGGACGACGACGCCGACGATGCGTCCGACGTCCTCGGGAGCTCCGCCGACGACGGCCCGCACGTCTGGGACGCCGACGACGACTGGACGCCGACCAGCGACGCCGTCGACCACGACGCGCACGACGACCTGCACGGCGACGACGGGATCGGGTGACGGGTGACGCCCGTCGTGCGGCGTGTCGACACGCTGCTCCACCAGATCGAGGCCGTGGCGAGCCCGACGGTCCGTGAGGTCGCCTCACGCCGTCGGGCCGCCCTGCACGACCCGCTCCGACTCGCCGTCGTGGGGCGGGTCAAGGCCGGCAAGTCGACCCTCGTCAACGCCCTGATCGGTCGGCGCATCGCGCCGACCCGAGCGGGGGAGTGCACCCGGGTCGTCACGTGGTTCGAGTTCGGCTCGCCCGACGGGGCCGCGGTCGTCCACTGCCACGACGGTCGCGAGATCCCGATCTCGCTGGTCGAGGGCCGACTTCCGGAGGACCTCCCGGTGCCGGCCGAGGAGGTCAAGCGCCTCGTGGTGCGGCTGCAGTCGGCCTCGCTGCGGGGGCTCACCCTCATCGACACGCCCGGCCTGTCGTCGCTGACCCGCGAGAACGAGGAGGTCACGCGGAGCGCCGTGCTCGGCGACTCCTTGACCTCCCAGCACGCCAGCGGCGACGCCGACGCCGTGCTGTTCCTGTTCCGCCAGGAGCAGCGCGAGGACGAGGCGGAGTTCCTCAAGCAGTTCCGGGCTGCCTCGGGCGAGATGAACGGCTCGGCGGTCAACGCCGTCGGCGTGCTCTCCCAGGCCGACCTCCTGGCCGACGCGGCCGGCGACGACCCCATGCGACCGGCCCGCGACCAGGCCCGCCGCCTCGCGACGTCACGGATCGGCGAGGTCGGTGACGTCGTCCCGGTCTCGGGCCTGCTGGCGGAGACGTCGCGGACCGGGCGCCTGCGGGAGCGTGACGTCGTCGACCTGGCCACGCTCTCCGAGGTCGCCCCCGTGCGACTGCGCACCGGAGTCGGCCTGGAGGCCGTCCTGGCCAAGGAACGCGTCCGCGACCTGCAGGACAAGCTGGGTCCGTTCGGGCTCGAGGCCGGTCGACTGGAGGCGAGCGAGGGCTCGGACCGCTTCGGGCAGTGGCTCTCCGACGTCTCCGGCATCGACGGTCTCCAGCGGCTGGTGCGTGACCACGTCCAGGCCCGCGCCGGCGGGCTCAAGGCACTCCGCGCCCTCGACGCGGTGGAGCGCGCCGCGCGGCACAGCGGGGCCGACCAGGCCGTGCTCGACCTCGTCGAGCAGGCGCTCGTGGCGCCGGAGCTGCAGATCGTGCGTGAGATCCAGGCGATCGGCATGCTGCGCTCGACCCGGGTCGCGACCGACCTGATCCCCGAGCTCGAGCGGCTCAGCCGCACCGATCACCCCGCCGAGCAGCTGGGCCTGGGACGCGACACCCCCGTCGCCGAGATCGCGTCGGAGGCGCGGCGCCGCTCGGGAGAGGCGCAGAGCCGCGCGACGCTGGCCTACGCCCCGGGCGAGGCCGAGGCGGCTCGGGTGCTGGCGCAGTCGTACCGGGCCATCGCCCAGCGGGCCGAGTCGCCGGAACCTCCTCCGGTCCCGCTGCCTCCGGCGGCGGCCTCGGCACGGCGACCGGTCCCTCCTCCGCCCCCGCCTCCGGGGTGAGGGGAGAGGTCCCCGCGCCTTTGACTTCCCGTCGACACCTGCAGAGGTCATACTGGTGCCCGTCCGAGCGATGGGGGACCGATGACGGAGACCGTGAGTGCCGAGAGCACGCTGGTCGAGCGTGCGCGCGCTGGTGACCCGGACGCCTTCACGCAGCTCGTCACCGAGAGCCGCGACATCCTGTGGTCGGTGTGCCTGCGCATCACGGCCGATCCGCTGGACGCCGAGGACGCCCTCCAGGACACGCTGATCGCGGCCTGGCAGAACATCCACAAGTTCCGCGGCAACAGCAAGTTCAGCACCTGGTGCTATCGGATCGCCGCCAACGCCTCGATCGCCGTGTGCCGCAAGCGCCGCTCGATCCCGATCGACACCGACGACATCGTCGACCTCGTGGTCGTCGCCGACGCCACGGGTCAGGTCGACGACCGCGACCTCGTCACCGCAGCGCTGCGCGAGGTCTCGCCCGACTTCCGCGAGGCGCTCGTGCTGCGCGAGTACGGCGACATGACCTACGACGAGATCGCCGCCCACCAGGGCATCGGCGTGCAGACCGTCAAGAGCCGCATCAACCGCGCGCGCAGCCAGCTGGCCGACGCGGTCCGCGGCGCGACCGCCTGAGGCCTCCGCGTCGGTCCGTCCTGCGGTGCAGTCAGCGGTGACCGGGCCGAGTGGGCGTGTCGGCCCCGGGCCTCGTACGATGCGACTCATGTCAGCCGATACGCCGGCCGCCCCCGCCGAGGTGACCGTCCCGCTCGCCGAGGGCCTCACGTCCACGCGTGAGGCGTGGGAGAAGGCCACGGCCACCGTCCTGCGCAAGAGCCGCAGGCTCGCCGACGACGCCCCCGACGCGGAGGCCTGGTCGACGCTCACGACCACGACGCTCGACGGCATCGAGGTCACGCCGCTCGGCACGCCCGAGCTGACGGCCGACCTGCCCGCCACGGGCCTGCCGGGCCAGGCGCCGTTCACGCGCGGCGCCGAGGCGCTCCGCGAGAACCGCGCGTGGGACGTCCGCGCCTGGTTCACCGACCCGGACGCCCAGCGGACCGCCGACGACGTCATGACCGACCTCGAGAACGGCGTGAGCTCGCTGTGGATCACGCTGGGCGAGGCCGGCACCCCGACCGACGCCCTGGCGCGCATCCTCGAGCCCGTGTTCGTCGATCTCGCCCCGGTCGTCGTGCAGGACGCCCACGACCCGCTGTCCGCGGCCCGCGCGCTGGCCGCCGTGATCGAGGACAAGGCCGTGCAGGCCCACCACGGCACGAACCTCGGTGTGGACCCCATCGGCACCGCGGTGCGCACCCGTCTGGGCAGCGGCACCGGGCAGACCGACCTCGACCTGGCCGTGGAGGCCGCCCGCCTGGCGCTCCCGCTCGGCATCCGGGCGATCGTGGTCGACGGCACGGCCGTGCACGACGCCGGCGGCTCCGACGTGCAGGAGCTCGCCTACCTGCTGGCTGCCGGCGCCACGTACCTGCGGGTGCTGACCGAGGCCGGCCTGTCGGTCGACGACGCGGCCGGGCTGCTGGAGTTCCGCATCGCGGCGACCGACGAGCAGTTCCCAACGATGGCCAAGTTCCGTGCGGCCCGCCGCACGTGGGCCCGCGTCGCGGAGCTCGCCGGTGTGGCCGAGGCGCAGCGTGGTCAGCGTCAGCACGCGGTGACCTCGCGCCCGATGATGACGACGTACGACCCCTACGTGAACATGCTCCGCACGACGGTGGCCTCGTTCGCCGCCGGCGTCGGTGGCGCCGCGTCCGTCACGGTGCTGCCCTTCGACGAGCCCCTGGGCCTGCCCGAGGCGTTCAGCCGCCGCATCGCGCGCAACACCTCGAGCCTGCTGATCAGCGAGTCCCACGTCGCCAAGGTCACCGATCCCGGCGGAGGCTCGCACCTCGTCGAGCAGCTGACCGACGACCTCGCCCGCGCGGCCTGGGCCGGATTCGGCGAGCTCGAGTCGGCCGGGGGAGTGCTGTCGTCCCTCGACCTCGTCGCCGAGCGCATCGACGCGACGCGTGACGCCCGCGGACTTCAGATCGCGAAGCGCGCGATGCCGCTCACCGGTGTCAGCGAGTTCCCGAACCTGCACGAGCAGCTGCCCGAACGTCGCCCCTACCCGACCGAGCAGGTCGTCTTCCGCTACGCCCACGAGTTCGAGGAGATGCGCGACGACCGCGCGGCCGCCACGGTCTTCCTCGCGACGATGGGCCCCGTCGCGGCGCACACCGCCCGCGCGACCTTCGCGGCCAACCTGTTCGCCGCGGGTGGCATCGACACGGTCACGGCCGGACCGACCGCCGGTGTCGACGAGGTCGTCGCGGCCTACGACGGCTCCCCGGTGGTGTGCCTGACCGGCAACGACAAGGCCTACGCGGAGTGGGGCAGCGAGCTCGTCGCGGCACTCCGAGAGGCCGGTGCCCGCCACGTCGTCGTGGCCGGCAAGGTCGACGTGGGCGCCGACGCGCAGGCCTTCGCGGGGCTCGACGCCCTCGCCTTCCTCCGCACGACCCGAGAGGAGCTGGTCTGATCATGTCGACAGTCCCCAGCAGCTTCGCCGACTTCCCGCTGGACCCCGAGCAGGAGCCCACGGGGGATGCCGAGGCCTACGCCCGCGCGGCCGACGGCGTCGAGCCGTGGCCCGCCCCCGAGGGCATCGACGTCAAGGAGCTCTACACGTCGGACGACCTGGAGGGTGCTGACGCGCTCGACACGTACCCGGGTCAGGCGCCGTTCCTGCGTGGTCCGTACCCGGCGATGTACACGACGCAGCCGTGGACCGTGCGCCAGTACGCCGGCTTCTCGACCGCCGAGGAGTCCAACGCCTTCTACCGCCGCAACCTCAAGGCCGGCCAGAAGGGCCTCTCGGTCGCCTTCGACCTGGCGACGCACCGCGGCTACGACTCCGACCACCCGCGGGTCAAGGGCGACGTCGGCATGGCCGGCGTCGCGATCGACTCCATCTACGACACCCGCACGCTCTTCGACGGCATCCCGCTCGACGAGATGAGCGTGTCGATGACGATGAACGGCGCCGTCCTGCCGGTGCTGGCGCTGTACATCGTCGCGGCCGAGGAGCAGGGGGTGAAGCCGGAACAGCTCGCGGGGACCATCCAGAACGACATCCTCAAGGAGTTCATGGTCCGCAACACCTACATCTACCCGCCGGCGCCGTCGATGCGGATCATCTCCGACATCTTCGCGTACACGGCGCAGAAGATGCCGCGGTTCAACTCCATCAGCATCTCGGGGTACCACATCCAGGAGGCCGGGGCGACGAACGACCTCGAGCTCGCCTACACGCTGGCCGACGGCGTGGAGTACATCCGGGCGGGCCTGGACGTGGGCCTGGACGTCGACGCGTTCGCGCCGCGGCTGAGCTTCTTCTGGGCCATCGGCATGAACTTCTTCATGGAGGTCGCCAAGATGCGCGCCGGCCGCGCGCTGTGGGCCCGCCTGGTCAAGGACTTCGACCCGCAGAACCCCAAGTCGCTCTCGCTGCGCACGCACTCGCAGACCTCCGGCTGGTCACTCACCGCGCAGGACGTCTACAACAACGTGCAGCGCACCGCGATCGAGGCGATGGCCGCGACGCAGGGCCACACGCAGAGCCTGCACACCAACGCGCTCGACGAGGCCATCGCCCTGCCGACCGACTTCAGCGCTCGCATCGCCCGCAACACCCAGCTGCTGCTGCAGCAGGAGTCGGGCACGACGCGCAGCATCGACCCGTGGGGCGGCTCGTACTACGTCGAGAAGCTGACCCGGCAGCTGGCGAACCGCGCCTGGGCCCACATCCAGGAGGTCGAGTCCGCCGGCGGCATGGCGAAGGCCATCGAGGAGGGCATCCCGAAGATGCGCATCGAGGAGGCCGCCGCCCGCACCCAGGCTCGCATCGACTCCGGCCAGCAGGCCGTCATCGGTGTCAACACCTTCCGTCTGCGCGACGAGGATCCGCTCGACGTGCTCAAGGTCGACAACGCGGCCGTGTACGCGGCGCAGGTGGCCAAGCTCGAGCGTCTGCGCGCCGAGCGCGACGACGACGACGTCCGACGGTCCCTGGAGGCCCTGACGGCCTCGGCCGAGCGTGGGGCGTCCAAGGACGGCTCGCTCGACGGCAACCTGCTGGCGCTGGCGGTCGACGCGGCGCGGGCGAAGGCCACGGTGGGCGAGATCTCCGACGCGCTCGAGAAGGTCTACGGGCGGCACCAGGCCGTGATCCGTACGATCTCGGGTGTGTACCGCACCGAGGCCGGTCAGGGTGGCAACGTCCAGCGCGTCATCGACGCGACGGCGGAGTTCGAGGACGCCGAGGGCCGACGCCCGCGCATCCTGGTGGCCAAGATGGGCCAGGACGGGCACGACCGCGGCCAGAAGGTCATCGTGACGGCGTTCGCCGACATGGGCTTCGACGTCGACGTGGGCCCGCTGTTCTCGACGCCCGAGGAGGTCGCCCAGCAGGCGATCGACGCCGACGTGCACATCGTCGGTGTCTCCTCCCTGGCGGCGGGCCACCTGGCGCTGCTGCCCGAGCTCAAGCGAGCGCTCGAGGAGCAGGGTCGGGCCGACATCATGGTCGTGATGGGTGGCGTGATCCCGCCCGACGACGTGCCGACGCTCAAGGAGATGGGCGCGGCCGAGGTCTTCCTCCCCGGCACCGTCATCGCCGACTCGGCGCTGTCGCTGCTCGACAAGCTCCGCACCCAGCTGCAGGACTGAGGCGAGGGCGCCGCTCAGGCGGCGTCGTCGCCGAAGACTTTGCGCGCGACGGCCTGGACGTCGCGGTCGAGATGGGTGAAGCGCGCCGTCATGACCTCCTCGACCCGACGCACCTCGGAACGGACCGACCCGATCTCGGCCTTCATCTCGCTGCGCAGAGATCCGATCTCGGTCGTCATCTCGCTGCGCAGGGAACCGATCTCCGAACGGACCGACCCGAACTCGGCCTGGATGACGCGGACGAAGAGGGTCGACATCAACGCGAGGGCGGCGAACAGGGAGGAGGCGAGGACGCCGATCGACGTCCAGACCTGGGGCTCGTTCATGGACAGCACTCCTTCAGTGTCGCGGTTCTCGGCGCACGTTGCCAGGGCCTGCCGACACCCTGCGAGGACCCGGCAGGCTGCCTGTGGACAAGCACCGCCCTAGACTTCGAGGGTGATCGACCTGGGTGAGCTGGCGGACGGAGTTCGCGAGGGGCGTCGTGCCTCGATCTCGCGGGCCATCACCCTCGTGGAGTCCCGGCGGGCCGATCACCGGGCCGCGGCGCGCGAGCTGCTGACAGCCCTGACCCCCGATGCCGGGGGCGCGGTGCGCGTCGGGATCTCGGGAGTGCCCGGAGTCGGCAAGTCCACGACGATCGAGGCGCTCGGCACGCACCTGACGGGGCGCGACCACAAGGTGGGGGTCCTCGCCGTCGACCCGTCGAGCGTCCGCACCGGCGGCTCCGTGCTGGGCGACAAGACCCGGATGTCGACCCTCGCGATCGACCCGAACTCGTTCATCCGCCCGTCGCCGTCGGCCGGCACGCTGGGCGGCGTCGCCCGCGCCACGAGCCAGGCCATGACGATCCTGGAGGCGGCCGGCTACGACGTCGTGCTGGTCGAGACCGTCGGCGTGGGTCAGTCCGAGATCACCGTCGCCGGCATGGTCGACACGTTCCTGTTCCTCACCCTGGCGCGGACCGGTGACCAGCTCCAAGGCATCAAGAAGGGCATCCTGGAGATCGCCGACGTCATCGCGGTCAACAAGGCCGACGGCGAGCGGGTGCGGGAGGCCGAGGTCACGGCCAAGGACCTCGCGGGCGCCCTGAGGATGGTCTACGCCGGCACGCAGGACTGGGTTCCGCCCGTGCTGACGTGCTCGGGCCTCGAGGGCACCGGCATCGACACGGTGTGGAGCCGGGTGCTCCGGCACCGCGAGTTCCTGGGTCACCGGGGGCTGGCCGAGAAGCGCGCCCAGCAGCAGCTCGACTTCACCTGGGCACTCGTGCGCGACGAGCTCGAGGACCGCCTGCGCCGTCACGAGGGCGTGCGCGACGTCCGCGCCGAGGTGCGCGAGGAGATCCTCGCGGGCCGCCTCGGCGCCGCAGAGGCTGCGGACCGTCTGCTCGCCGCGTACGACGAGTAGTGCCGCCACGCCGGGTCCTTCTGGCAAGAGGGAGGGCCCGCGCAGGGAGCGGCGCGGGCCCTAGGTCAGGACCGGCGACCGCAGATGATGGGGGCGATCGCGTCACAGGGAGATGGACGACTCTCCGGTCCGACATGACCAGTGAAACATAGCCCGGTCGAACTAGGCGAGGGCTCCTCGGTCGATCTCGCTGTGAGGATCCCAAGATCTCAGGATGCGAGACGCCTGTGAGAGTCGTGGGCGCGGTTCGGCGCACCGGAGTGTGGTCTCCAGGCGGGCATCGTCGCAGGTCAGCGCCTCGAGTGCGGCGCCGCCAGACCCGAGCGACCGGGCACGTCCCGTCACCAGGTACGGAGAATCTGGATGAATGACTAGTCACAAAGGACTAGGCCGGGCTAGTCTTTCCTCAGTGCCATACGGGCCGACCATCTCGGGGGGATGGTCGGCCCGGCATCATTTTCCGGGACTTTCGCCCTACGGGAGCGGCGCGAATCCGGCCCGGTCCTGGGTCAGGGTCCACCCGTTGACCCGCCAGTCGGGCCCGTCCAGCACGTAGGTCGACGTCGTCGCGATGGTGAGCTTCTCGGCGACGCCCTTCCCCGGGTTCCAGACCGGCACGCCGGCCGACGCCTCGAGGCTGACCCGCAGCCGCGGTCGCGAGCCACCCCGCTCGAGGTCGACCCGGACGGTCGACCACGCGGGGTCGACCCACACCGCCCGGTCCGTGTAGCCGGTCTCGGTCCACGGCTCGCCGAAGAACTGGCGGCCGGCGCCGGGCCCGGGGCCGTCGAGCAGCACCAGTCCGGTCGCCTCACGCGCGGCGCTGCTGCGCGGCGCGGCGACGACCGCGTCGATCCGACCCGGGTAGGTCTCGGCGCGGCTCGCGTCCGTCAGGCGTGCCTCCGCCGGCGCGAAGTCCTCCCGGGCGTACGTCTGCCGCGGCAGGGAGAGGCGCGAGTAGCGCACGTCGAAGGTGAAGGCCACGGCGCTGCAGGCGGCGGCCCGGGCGGCCTCGTCGCCGACCTCGCGGGCGGCGGCCGCGGAGACGTCGGCCTGCACGGCGGGGCACCAGTCGACGACGCCTGCCGTCTCGGTCGTCGAGGCCGGACGGCCCGGCCAGACTCCGGCGACCGACGCGGGCGCCAGGGCCGCCGGGTCGGCAGGCGGTGGTTCGGCGGTGGGCTCGGCAGAGGGGACGCTCGACGACGGTGACGGTGAGGGGTCCGGGGCGGAGTCCGGTCGTTCGGTCCCGCCGGGGGTGACCAGCCCGATCGAGACGGCGACGAAGGCGATGAGGGACACGACCCCGACCAGCACCTTGACCGCGACAGATCTCACGGCGTCAGGATAGGGCCGGTCGGGGGCGCGCCTCGCGGTCGGCTCGACCGCGCTGGGCTCAGCCGCGGTTGAAGGTGCCCGGGTCCGGCCCCGTGCGGTGGCCGCGGTCCAGGGAGCTGATCTGCTCGATCTCGGCGTCGGTGAGCTCGACCTCGGTCGCGGCGAAGTTCTCGGCGACGCGCGACGGGGTGACCGACTTCGGGATCACGACGTTGCCGATCGCCAGGTGCCACGCCAGCACGACCTGGGCGGGAGAGGCGTCGTGCGCGGCAGCGATGCCGGTGATGACCGACTCCTCGAGCACCTCGCCCTGCGCGAGCGGGCTCCACGCCTCGGTCAGGATGCCGTTGGCCGCGTGGTACTCGCGCAGCGAGACCTGGGTCAGGGCCGGGTGCAGCTCGACCTGGTTGATCGACGGCGTCGTGAGGCCCTGGTCGGAGAGCGTCTGGAGGTCCTGGGCGCGGAAGTTGGACACGCCGATGGCCCGGACCCGGCCGTCGGCGTGCAGCTTCTCGAACGTCTTCCAGGTGTCGACGAACAGGCCGCGCTCGGGCGTGGGCCAGTGGATCAGGTAGAGGTCGAGCACGTCGAGCCCCAGGCGGTCCAGGCTCGCGTCGAAGGCCGCCAGGGTCTCGTCGACGCCCTGGTCGGAGTTCCAGAGCTTCGTCGTCACGAACACCTCGTCGGACGGCAGGCCGGACGCCTTGAGGGCGGCGCCCACGGCCTCCTCGTTGCCGTAGATGCGGGCCGTGTCGATGTGCCGGTAGCCGACCTCGAGGGCCGTCTCGACGGCCTTCTGGGTCTCCGAGGGATCGACCTGGAAGACCCCGAAGCCGAGCTGGGGGATCGTGACGGAGTCGTTCAGGGGAAGGTCGCGAATGGTCATGCCCCCACGCTAGGGCGTGGGTGGTGAGCCCGCCCGCGCGTCTCAGTCCAGGCGGGTGCCGGTCAGACCGTGGCCCACTCGGGGTTCCAGCCCTCGATCTCGTCGGCGCGACGCGAGGCCGGGCCGGTGTAGATCGCGGAGGGGCGGATCAGGCGACCCGTGCGCTTCTGCTCGAGGATGTGCGCGCTCCAGCCGGCGGTGCGGGCGGACGTGAACATCGCCGTGAACATGTGCGGCGGGATCTCGGCGTAGTCGAGCATGATCGCGGCCCAGAACTCGACGTTCGTCTCGAGCACGCGGTCGGGGCGGCGCTCGCGCAGCTCCTTGAGCGCGGCCTTCTCGAGCGCCTCGGCGACCTCGGCGCGGGGTGCCTTGAGCTCCTGCGCGGTGCGACGCAGCGTGCGCGCACGGGGGTCCTGCGCGCGGTAGACGCGGTGGCCGAAGCCCATGAGGCGCTCGCCGGAGTCGAGGAGCTTCTTGACGTACGCCTCGGCGTCGCCCAGCTTCTCGACCTCCTCGATCATCGTGAGGACGCGGGCCGGGGCGCCGCCGTGCAGCGGTCCCGACATGGCGCCCACGGCACCCGAGAGGGCGGCCGCGGCGTCGGCGCCGGTGGAGGCGATGACGCGGGCGGTGAAGGTCGAGGCGTTCATGCCGTGCTCGGCGGCCGAGACCCAGTAGGCGTCGATGGCCTTGACGTGGTCGGGGTTGACCTCGCCACGCCAGCGCTTGAGGAAGCGCTCGGTGACGGTCGAGCACTCGTCGATCTCGCTCTGCGGCACGAACGGCTGGCCGACGCCGCGGGCGGCCTGGGCGACGTAGGAGAGCACCATGACGGCTGCGCGGGCGAGGTCCTCGCGGGCCTGGACGTCGTCGATGTCGTAGAGCTGCTTCATGCCCCAGGCCGGTGCGGTCAGCGCGATGGCGCTCTGCACGTCGGCCCGGATGTCGCCGGAGTGAACCGGGATGGGGAACGGCTCGGCGGGCGGGAGGCCCGGCTCGTAGGCGCCGTCGACCAGGAGGCCCCAGATCTTCTCGAACGGCACGCGGCCGACCAGGTCGTCGATGTCGACGCCGCGGTAGCGCAGGGCCGATCCTTCCTTGTCGGGCTCGGCGATCTCGCTCTCGAATGCGATGACGCCCTCGAGTCCGTGGTGTACCTCAGTCATGGGGCTCATCGTGCCACCCTCGCTACGGTGTGGTCATGGTCACCCCCGAACTGTCCGCGATGCGGCGTGAGTACGGCGAGACGGGCCTCGACGAGCAGGCGGCCGGCACCGATCCGTACGTCCTGTTCGACCGCTGGCTCGCCGACGCGGTCTCGGCCGGCATCACCGAGCCCAACGCGATGGCCCTCGCGACGGCCACGACCGACGCAGTGCCGTCGGTCCGCATCGTGCTCCTGAAGTCGCTCGATGCCGCAGGCGCCGTGTTCCACACGAGCTACGCGTCGCGCAAGGGCACGGAGATCGCCGCGAACCCGCGGGCCGCGGCGGTCGTCCTGTGGCACGACCTGTCCCGGCAGGTCCGGCTCGAGGGCCCGGTCGCCCCGATCAGCGCCGAGGAGTCCGACGCCTACTTCGAGTCCCGGCCGCCGGGCGGGCGCATCAGCGCCGCGGCCTCGCCGCAGTCGCAGGTCGTCGCCGACCGCGCCGAGCTCGAGCGTCGGTGGGACGCCGTGGCCGCCTCCCCGTCCGCCGGCACCCGACCCGACACGTGGGGCGGGCTGCGGCTGCGGGTGGAGTCCTTCGAGTTCTGGCAGGGCCGACCGAACCGTCTACACGACCGCATCCGCTTCGTCGCCGAGGGCGACGCGTGGCGGCGGGAGCGTCTGGCGCCCTGAACCGGCCCTGAACGCGCCCTGCACCGGCTCTGCACCGGGAGTTCACCCGGTCGTCGACGCGCCGTCCGCCGGAGGACGCCCGGCGGGTGGAGGTTGGCCTCGTGCACGTCGTGTGGTCTCTCCTGGCGGGCCTGGGCATCGCCTTCGCGGAGTCCGGCCTCGGGATCGGCATGTTCCTGCCCGGCGAGACGGCGATCGTCGTGCTCACCGCGACGATGCCGACCTGGGAGCTCATGCTCCTGCTGGCCGGGCTCGTCGCCGTCGGAGCGTGCGCTGGTGACCACGTGGGCTACCTGCTCGGTCGGCGCTACGGCGACCGGCTGCGCACCCTCCGCCCGGTGCAGCGGCTCGGCGTGGAGCACTTCGACCGCGCGATGGACCTCATGCGTCGCCGCGGCGCTGTGGCCGTCTTCGGCACGCGTCTGCTGCCGGTGCTCCGCACCGTGACTCCCGCTGCCGCGGGAGCGTCGGGGCTCTCCTACCGCTCCTTCGTGCTGGCGTCGTTCGCCGGCTCCTGCACGTGGGCCGGCGTCTACGTGGGTGGGGGATCGGTCGTCGCGGTCGCTGCCGACGCCGCGGACGGGCTGCTCGGGCGTGCGGTGTGGATCGGTCTGGTCGTGGCGGTGCTGGTCGTGACCCCGATGCTCGTGGTGCGCGTCGTCGGAGGGGTCCGCCGCGTCGTGGCCGCGCCTGACGTGGTGTCGGCGGAGCGGGCGATCGACGCACCGCGGGCCCGCAGGTCGTCCTTCTCCCCGCTGATCGGCGAGATCCAGCTCTGACCGTCCCGCGGACGGGTCGTCACGCGGTGGTTGCAGGGTGCGACGATGCTGCGGTGGCTGAACGTACGCGGCGCGGTGCCGGGCTCCTGACCGACCTCCGGCCGTTGCGGCACTCCGCGGACTACCGACGGGTCTGGACCGGGCAGACGATCTCCAACATCGGCGCCCAGATGACGATCGTCGCGACGGGCTACCAGGTGTACCGCCTCACCGAGTCGTCCTTCGCCGTCGGCCTGATCGGCCTGAGCAGCTTGCTCCCTCTCGTGGCCGGCGGGCTGTACGGAGGCGCACTCGTCGACGCGTACGACCGGCGCACGGTCGCCCTGTGGTCGGCGATGGGGCTCTGGATCTGCTCGATCGCCTTCTTCGTGCAGGCCCTGCTCGGCAACGAGTCGGTCGGCCTGCTCTACGGGCTCGTCGCGGTCCAGTCGGCGATGTTCGCGGTCAACAACCCGGCGCGCGGCGCGATGCTGCCGCGCCTGCTGCCTCCCGAGCTGCTGCCGGCCGCCAACGCGCTGGGCATGGCGGCCTTCACCCTGGGGTTCTCGGTGGGTGCCCTGGGTGGCGGTGCCGTGATCGCCTGGCACGGCGTCGAGGCGGCGTACGGCGTCGACGTCCTGACGTTCACGGCCTCGCTCTACGCCCTGGTCCGCCTGCCGGCGATGCCCCCACCCAGTGGGGCGCCGTCCGTGCCGGGACTGCGGTCGGTGGTCGACGGCCTGACCTTCCTGAGGAGGGCGCCGAACGTGCGGGCCACGTTCGTGGTCGACATCGTGGCGATGGTGCTCGCCCAGCCGCGCGCCCTGATGCCAGCGCTGGCGCTGAGCGTGTTCGCGTCCTCGGCCAGCACCCTCGGACTCCTGCAGGCGGCGCCGGCCCTCGGTTCCTTCGCCGCGTTCCTCGTGTCCGGGTGGGTCAGTGGTGTGCGGCGCCAGGGCCTGGCCGTGCTGGTCGCGGTGGCGGTCTACGGGGCGGCGGTCGCCGTGGCCGGCTTCGCCGCGACGGGTGCGGCCGGTCTGCTGTGGCTGTGCGTCGGCTGCATCGCGGTCTCCGGCGGCGCCGACATGGTCAGCGCTGCGTTCCGCTCGACGATCCTGCAGACCGCGGCTCCCGACGAGCTGCGCGGCCGCATGCAGGGCATCTTCACCCTCGTCGTCGCGGGCGGGCCGCGCCTCGGCGACTTCCTGATCGGCGCGCTCGCGGCGGGCATGGGCGAGGGCGGCGCGATGGTCGTCGGAGGCTCGCTCTGCGTGCTGGTCGTCGGCGTGCTGGCGTGGCGTCAGCCCGGCTTCCGGGCCTACGACGCGCGCGAGCCGACGCCCTAGGAGCCGGTGGCGAGCTGGGCTGGACGAGCGGGGCTACGCGAACAGGGCGGGGTCGACCTCGATCCAGACCTGCTCGGAGCGACCGACAAGAGTGCCGTCCGGGCGGTGCAGCGCGGTCGAGGTCATGAACTTGCGACCCTGACGGTCGTCCAGGCGGCCGCTCGCGTGCAGGTCGTCGCCGGCGGCGACGGGCTCCATCAGCTGGGCGGTCATGCGCCCGAGCACCATGGTCTGGGCGGTGAAGTCGGCGGCCCACCCACCGGGACAGTCGAGCGCCGCCCAGGTCACGGGATCGGGGATCGCCCCGCCGCTGGCCAGGGCCGCGTGGGCGTGCCACGGTCCCGCGGTCCGGTCCGCGCCGACCGGGCCGGTGAACAGGCGCAGGCCGTCGCCCTCCTCGCGGGCGGTGCCGCAGGTGAAGCAGCGGTCGAACGGGTGGTCGTGGAAGCCGGGGTAGCTCGCGAGCCCGGCCGCGACCAGGTCGGCGTCGGGGAACGGCAACGGCTCCCGCTCGAACGCGCCGGGGGACGCCGTGCCGATGAGTGCACCGCCGTGGGTCTCGAGGCGGACCTCCTGGCCGGAGCGCTCCCACGCCAGGGGCACGTCGAGCGGCGGGGGAAGCCGGAGCATCGAGGTCACGGGTCCGTCCGTCGGCACCTGCTCACCGATGAGACCGCAGACGTAGCCGCCGTTGCCGGAGTGGTCGGGCCCGTTGAAGCGCGCCGGGATCGTCACCATGCGACCACGCTAGTGGGGCGCACGGCCGATCCGGTCACCGGATCTCGTCGTACCGGGCGAGCGCCTCGGTCCTCTCCTCCGCGTGGTCGACGACCGGGGCCGGATAGTCGGCGGGCGGCGCCGGGGCCTTCCACGGCTCGTGCACGTAGCGGGTCTCGACGTCCCTCAGCTCCGGCACCCAGCGCCGCACGTAGGCGCCCTCCGGGTCGAACTTCGCGCCCTGGGTGGTCGGGTTGAACACGCGGAAGAAGGGCGAGGCGTCCGTGCCGCAGCCAGCCGTCCACTGCCACCCGTGCTGGTTGGAGGCGAGGTCGCCGTCGACGAGCCACTCCAGGAAGTGCCGCGCGCCGTGGGTCCACTCGACGTGGAGGTCCTTGACCAGGAAGCTCGCCACGATCATGCGCACGCGGTTGTGCATCCACCCCTCGCCGCGCAGCTGCCGCATCCCGGCGTCGACGATCGGGAAGCCGGTCGTGCCGTCCTGCCAGGCCTTGAAGCCGTCGCCCGGCGCGTCGTACCGCATGGCCTCGAACTTGCGGTCGTAGTAGCCGCTCGCCGAGTCGGGACGGTGGTGCAGGACGTCGGCGTAGAAGTCGCGGAAGGCGAGCTCGCGCGCGTAGGCATCGGCGCCCGCGGAACGGCGCTCGGCGAGGTCGGCGAGCATCGTGCGGGGATGGATCGTGCCCCACTTCAGGTGCGGCGACATCCGGGACGTCTCGTCGCGTCCGGGCAGGTTGCGCACGTCGTCGTAGGCGCCGACGTCGTCGACCCAGGAGTGCCAGCGCCGCCGTGCCGCCTCCTCGCCGAGGGCGGGCAGCTCCAGGCCGTCGGGCAGGGACACGTCCGGGATCCGGTGCGTGCGGCCCTCGGGGCGGATCCACGGGGCAGACCGCACCGCCGGGGCCGGAGCACGCCAGCCGTGCTCGCGCCAGGCCCGGTAGAAGGGGGTGAAGACGCGGTAGGGGCTGCCGTCGGACTTCGTGATGCGACCGGGGGAGACGGCGTACGCCGAGCCGGTGCGCACGAGGGGCACGTCCTGGTCCGCGAGAGCCTCCTCGACCGCGCGGTCGCGCGCCGCGCCGTACGGTCCGTGGTCGCCGCTGACGTGCACCGAGGCGGCCTCGACGGCGCGGGCCACCCGCGGCACCTCGGTGCGCGGATCGCCGTGCACGACGTGCAGCCCGTCGATGCGCTCGGACATGTCGCGGAGCACCGCGACGAGCCCGGCACGCCGGACGGGACCGGCCGCCTCCCACAGCTTGTCGTCCAGCACGAACAGCGGCACGACGCCGTCGGGACCGGCCTCGACGGCCTCGCGCAGGGCCGGCTGGTCGTGCAGTCGCAGGTCGCGACGGAACCACATCACGGAAGTTGTCACCGGCCCATCGTGCGTGCTTGCTCCGCGTCGCGCACCTCATGGAAGAATGAGTCTCGTGAGCGACCTGATCGACACCACCGAGATGTATCTCCGCACGATCTTCGAGCTCGAGGAGGAGGGCATCGTCCCTCTGCGCGCCCGGATCGCCGAGCGCCTCCACCAGTCGGGACCGACCGTGAGCCAGACCGTCGCGCGCATGGAGCGCGACGGGCTGCTGAGCGTCGAGGGCGATCGCCACCTGGAGCTGTCCGACAAGGGCCGTCAGCTCGCGACCCGCGTGATGCGCAAGCACCGCCTCGCGGAGCGACTCCTGACCGACGTGATCGGGCTCGAGTTCGAGTTCGTCCACGAGGAGGCCTGCCGCTGGGAGCACGTGATCTCCGAGCAGGTCGAGCGTCGCCTCATCGAGCTGCTCGAGCACCCGACCGAGTCGCCCTACGGCAACCCGATCCCGGGCCTGTCCGAGCTGGGCGAGGACGTCGACGACGGTGACTTCCTGGAGGGTGTGCAGTCGCTGCCCCGCGCGGTCTCCGGCCACGACGAGCCCCAGCGGCTCGTCGTCCGCCGCATCGCCGAGGAGATCCAGAAGGACACGCAGGTCATGTCGGTCCTGCGCCGCGTCGGTGCCCTCCCGGGCAACGACGTCCTCGTGAGCCGCGGCCACGACGGGGTCGTCATCGCCCGCCAGGGCGAGTCGGCCGAGATCGACCACGACGCCGCGGTGCACATCTTCGTCTCCAGCTGAGACGGCACGCGGCTCGGCCCGTGGTCACCGCACGGGAGTCAGGCCTTCTTGGGGAACCAGGGGATGAAGCCGCTCGTCCGGCGGACGTACTCGTCGTAGCCGGGCTTGGACTTCTTCATGCCCTTCTCGTTGTTCGCCGCGCCCGTGACCTTCGTCAGGAACACCGTCATGGCGACCGGGCTGATCACGGTGGCGATCCCGACCCACGACGACGCCGCGACGAGCCAGAGGCCGGCCCACACGCACGCGTCACCGAAGTAGTTCGGGTGGCGGGTGAAGCGCCACAGCCCCTGGTCCATGAGCTGGCCGCGGTTCGCGGGGTCGGCCTTGAACCGGGCGAGCTGGGCGTCGCCGACCGACTCGAAGACGAAGCCGAGCAGCCAGACCGCCGCACCCACGCCGACGAGCCACCACACGGGATCCTGCGTGCCGGCGCCGACCATGAGAGGCGTCGCGACGAGGTACATCGCGATGCCCTGGGGCAGGAAGACCCGCTTCAGCGCCACCTCGGCGAAGGACCGTCCGTCCTGCTCGGCCAGCTCGGCGTAGCGCGGGTCCTCGCCCTTGCCGTGGTTGCGGCGGTGCAGGTAGCCCGCGAGGCGCAGGCCCCACACGGCGGTGAGCCCGGCCAGCACCCACGGCAGCACCGGGTCGGTGTCGCCGGACAGTGACACGAGCGCACTGGACAGACCCACGGCGACGAACCCGAGCGGCCACAGGGTGTCGACGATCGTGAGCCGCTCGGTGCGCTTCGCGCTGGTCAGGCCCGCGGCCATGACGGCCACCACGACGACCAGCCCGACCCCGAGAGCGGTCAGGCTGACCGTGACGTCAGCGCTCATGCCAGCCAGGCGAGCTGCGAGGTCGGCATGTCGCTGACACCGGCCGGCGAGGGCTTGACCGCGACGACCTGGTCGACGCCCATGCGGTTCTCCTCGAACGCCAGCGCTCCGCCGACGAGGTAGAGGCGCCAGACGCGGGCCATCTCCTCGCCCACGAGCGCCACCGCGGTGCCCCAGTTCTGCTCGAGGTTCGCGGCCCACCCGGCGACGGTCTCCGGGTAGTGCTCGCGCATCGCCTGCACGTCACGGATCTCGAGCCCGGCGCCCGCGATGAGCTCGAGCGTGCGGTGCAGCGGCTTCATGTGCATGTCGGGCGCGATGTAGGTCTCGATGAACGGACCGCCACCGGGGCGGTCGCCCTTCGCGCCGTTGCTGCGCGACATCTGCTGGATCATCACGCGACCGCCGGGGCGGAGGTAGCGGTAGATCGAGGAGGTGAAGACCTCGTACTCCGCGTCGCCGACGTGCTCGCCCATCTCGACCGAGGCCACCGCGTCGATCTCGCCGTCGCCGACGCCGGCGCCCGAGAGGTCGCGGAAGTGACGCAGGCTCACGTTGACGCGGTCACCCACGCCCCGCTCGGCGGCCCGCTTGTGCACGAAGTCGCGCTGCTCGCTCGACAGCGTCACGCCGGTGACTCGGACGCCGTACTTCTCGGCGGCGTGCAAGGTCAGGGAGCCCCACCCGCAGCCGATGTCGACCAGGTGCATGCCGGGCTCCAGGCCCAGCTTGCGGCAGATCAGGTCGAGCTTGGCGACCTGCGCCTCGTGCAGCGACCACGACGGTTCGCGGTGGTAGCCGGAGGAGTAGGCCATGGTCTCGTCGAGGATGAGCTCGTAGAAGTCGTTCGACAGGTCGTAGTGGTGGCTGATGGCCGCGCGGTCACGCTCACGGCTGTGCAGGTCGCCCGTGAGCACCGCCTCCGCCTGCGGGATCGCGGGACGGCGACCGACCAGGCGGTACCGGGCGGCGAGGCCCAGCGCGCGGGCGACGTGCTTCGGGCGCACGTCGGGTCGTCCGGCGTCGGGGTCGGAGGCACGGGCCACGCGGACGGCGTCCCACATGACGCGCAGGCCGTCGCCGAGGTCGCCCTCGACGTCGAGGTGACCCTGCACGTAGGCGCGGGCGATGCCGAGCTCGCCCGGCTGCCACAGGACGTGGCGGATGGCGGCACGGTCGCGGATGACGACGACGGGTCCGTCGGCGGGTCCGGCCTCGGAGCCGTCCCAGGCTCGCAGGCGGATCGGGAGGGAGAGGCCGAGGACGTCCTCGGCGAGGGCGAGAAGGCGAGAGGCTGCAGTCACCGCACCATTCCACCGTGTGCGTGCTGTTCGCGCCAACTGAAATCGTCGGTCCCCCGCAGTGTGTCGGCCCCCGGTGGCATCATGGAGGCATGAACGGGGAGGGTCGATCCACCGGCCGCCGCACCTGGGCCGGACGCCTGCGCGCCTGGGTCGACCGCACAGGCTCGGAGATCCTCGGCTGGGTGCTCATCCCGGTCGGCATCGTGCTCATGCCGCTGCCCGGTCCCGGCATGCTCATCATCGTCGGCGGCTTCGCGCTGCTGGCCCGTCACTACTCGTGGGCCCGCCAGCTGCGCGACCGCCTGCAGGTCAAGGCGGTCGAGGCCGCCCGGTACGGCGTCGCCACCTGGCCCCGCATCGTGGCCAGCGCCTTCGGCGGGCTCTGGCTGCTGGCCGTCGGCGTCGTCTGGATCGTCGGGCCCACCATCCCGGAGTTCGAGGTCCTCAACGTGGGCTTCGGGCCCGAGCTGCCGGCCCAGGGCTGGGTCACGGGCATCGGCGTGATCGTGTCGGCTCTGGTGGCCTGGGGACTCCTGGTCTACAGCTTCGTCAGGTGGCGTGAGCCCGAGACCCCGGTGCTCCCACCCGCCGTGGCCGACGTGATCGAGCCGGTGGAGCCGGCCGAGGCGTGACGCTCCTCCACGACCGGTTCCCCGAGGCCGACCTGCCGCACGTCGCGCTCGGCACGCGCCCCACGCCGGTGCGGCGCCTCGAGGGGTGGGGCGGCGAGGTCTGGCTCAAGGACGAGAGCGTCTTCGGTGACGGCGACTGGGGCGGCAACAAGGTCCGCAAGCTGGAGTGGATCATCCCCGAGGCGCACCGCCGGGGCCGGCGCACGCTGTTCACGGTGGGCGGCATCGGCACCCACTGGGGCCTGGCCGCCGCCCTCTACGGGCGCGAGCACGGGCTCCGCACGGTGCTCGGGCTGGTCGACCAGCCCGTCGACGACCACGTGCGCGACCAGCTGCACCGGCTCGAGGCCAGTGGCGCGCTAGTGCACCGTTACCCGTCGGTGGGCCGGCTCAAGCTCGCGGCACCCGGGCTGCTGTGGCGCCATCGCGAGGGTCTGCGCCTGCCCTACTACCTGCCCGCCGGTGGGTCGTCGCCCGTCGGCACGCTCGGCTACGTCGACGCAGGGCTCGAGATCGCCGAGCAGGTCCGGTCAGGCGCCCTGCCGGAACCCGCGGTGGTCGTCACGGCGGTCGGCTCGGCCGGCACGGCAGCCGGTCTGACGGTCGGGCTCGCCCTCGGCGGGCTGTCCTCGCAGGTGCTGGGCATCGTCGTGAACGACGCGTTCCGCCTCGACGCCGAGGTCGTGGCCACGCTCGCGAACGGCACGGTCGAGCTCCTGCAGCGCCGGGGCGCCACGATCGACCACGTCGTGCACGAGTCCGATCTCACCACGACCGACGCCTATCTGGGGCAGACCTACGGCGCGACGACGCCCGAGGGAGTCGCGGCGCTGGAGTCCGCCCGGGCCGACGGCCTCGAGCTCGAGCCCGTGTACACCGCCAAGGCCTTCGCCGCGGTGCGCGACGTCGCGTCGCGCACCGCCGGCCCCGTCCTGGTGCTGAACACGCACGGGCCCCGCGGCCCGGGTGCGATCAGCTGACGCGGCGCTCGCGGATCAGGTGGTCCCGCTCGTCGACGGTCAGGCCGCCCCACACGCCGTACGGCTCCCGCGCCTTGAGGGCGTGGTCGCGGCACTGCTCGAGGACGGGGCACCGGCCGCAGACGGCCTTGGCGCCCTGCTCGCGCAGCTGCTTGGCAGCTCCGCGCTCAGCCTCGGGCGAGAAGAAGACGGACGAGTCGAGGCCGACGCAGGCCCCGGAGTGCTGCCATTCGTAAACCTCGATCAGAGGCATGGGAAGTCGCTTGAGGTTCGGCATGTCTGAGGCCCCCCTGGTCTCACAACCGTGCTCCGTTGGCCGATGTGGCCGCGGTTCCGTTGCGTTCGAAACCGATTCATAACCTACTCAGAACTTGTTCAGAAGTGCAAGGTGTCTGAACAAGTTTTATGGTCGGAGTGCGTCGTCGACCAAGGGGAGGCCGCCATGGCCAGCCGGAGCAAGCGCGCGAAGCCCGACGGACTCACGTGGGGGGTGAGTGCAGCAGCCGACCAGCTCGGTGTCGCCGCGTCGACCCTGCGCACCTGGGACCGCCGCTACGACGTGGGGCCGGCCGTCCGCACGGTCGGGGGTCACCGGCGCTACAACGCCGACGACATCGCCCGTGTGCGCCGCATGGCCGAGCTCATCGACGGCGGCGCCACGCCGGAGTCGGCGGCGCGGGTCGTGCTGGACGACGAACCGCCCGTGGGATGATGAGGCGATCGCCCGGTCCGGAGAGCCAGGGCCGGTGATCCCCCGCCCCCGTAGCTCAGGGGATAGAGCAACGGTTTCCTAAACCGCAGGTCGGAGGTTCGAATCCTCTCGGGGGCACCGCGCGTGGTGGTCGACAGCCCTCGGACCTCGTGAGACAGAGCAGCGGTTGTCCTCAACCGCAGGTCGGAGGTTCGAATCCTCTCGGGGGCACCGCGCGTGAGGCGGACCTAGTCCGGGACGAACTCGAGCAGGTCGCCCGGCTGGCACCCCAGGACGCGGCACATCGCCTCCAGCGTGCTGAAGCGGACCGCCTTGGCGCGGCCGTTCTTGAGCACCGCGACGTTCGCCGGGGTCAGGCCGACGGCCTCGGCGAACTCGCCGACCCCCATCTTGCGCCGGGCGAGCTGCACGTCGATGCGCACGACGATCGCCATCAGATCACCGCGTCCATCTCGGTGCGCAGGGTGCACGCCCGGCGCAGCAGCGTGCGCATCACGACCAGCAGCAGCCCGGCGACCGCACCCAGCAGCACCACCAGGAACAGCAGGAGCGGCAGACCCGGGTCGTCGGCCGTGAAGCCGACGGCGAGGAAGACGCCCACCAGCACGACCCAGGCGGCGGTGACCGCCCCGATGATCGTGTCGACCCAGGCGAACGCGGCCTCGCTGAAGATGTCGTCGCGGGTCACGAGCGTCAGCAGGCGCCACGTGCAGACCACGACGACCTGCACGCACAGGATCCAGAAGGCGGCGAGCCCGGTGAGCGGCCAGCGCAGCCAGGCCTCGTCGGGCGACTCCTGGGCCTGGTGGGCGAACTGGCCGGGGAAGGAGAACAGCTGCAGCACGAGGAGCAGCAGGAGCAGCGCGGCCAGGGCGGTCTTGACGGCGACGATCGCCGCACGGTCTCGGGTCATGCATCGATGATCGACCATTATCTATCGAATATCAAGAGGTGGGGTTCATGGCGTGCTCCTGCTGCGCGTCCGGCAGACTGGTGCCATGGGGACGAGAAGGTGGCTCGCTCGAGGCCTGGCGGCGGTCAGCGTCGTGGTCATGCTCGCGGCCTGCACCTCGGGCCCCGACACGAAGGACCAGGGCGAGGAACCGACGTTCCCGCCCACGGGTCCGTGCGAGGTGGCCTCGGAGCGCGGTGACGTGGTGCACAAGGTCGACGTCGGAGGCGACGAGCGCGAGTACCTGCTCTATGCCCCCAAGGGGCTCCCGACCGACGAGCGCATCCCCGTCCTCTACCTGTTCCACGGCCTCGGGCAGGAGCCGGAGGAGGCGGTCGCCTACGCCGGTCTCGACGAGGCGGCGGCCGAGTACGGCCTCATCATCGTGGCCCCGCGCGGCACCGGCGACCCGGTCGGCTGGGACCTCGACGCAGGTCTCGACGACCCCGAGTCCGACCTCGCGTTCGTGGACGCCGTGACCACGGCGGCCGTGGAACGGCACTGCGGCGACCCGGAGCAGCAGTACGGGGTGGGCATCTCGAACGGCTCGGCGCTGATGTTCAAGGTCGCGTGCGAGGGCGACGCCCCGTTCGTCGCGTTCGCCGGCGCGGCCTACATCTCGTACGGCGAGGAGTGCGGCAGCGCCCCGCCGTCGTCCTTCATCTACTTCCACGGCACGGCCGACGCGATCGTCCCCTACAGCGGCGGCCAGACGGCGATCGGTCCGGTGGCGCCGGTCGCCGACACGCTGCAGCAGTGGATCGCCCACGACGCGTGTGGTGAACCGACCGACGAGGTGCTCGCGAAGGACGTCCAGCAGTTCGAGTGGGCCTGTCCGGAGTCCCGGATCGAGGCCTACGTGATCGACGGTGGAGGGCACACCTGGCCCGGCGCGCCCGAGCTGCCCGCGGCAGGCGTCACGACCCGTTCGATCGACGCGACCGAGGAGGTCATCACCTTCTTCGGCCTCGACGACCGGAAGTGAGCACAGGCGGTTCGCGTAGGATCGAGGATCCGCGCAACCCGGTCTGGAGGTGAGTGGTCCGATGCAGGTGTTCGTCACCGGGGCGTCAGGCGTCGTCGGCCGCGCTGCCGTCGCCGCACTGCTGGACGCCGGGCACGAGGTCACTGGCCTCGTCCGTTCCCGTGAGGCCGCCCGCACCGTGACCGACCTGGGAGCCCGTCCCGTCTCGGCTGAGCTCTTCGACGTGCAGGAGCTGGCCGAGGCGATGCGAGGCTGCGACGCCGTCGCCAACCTCGCCACCAAGGTGCCGGTCGGCTCCGCCGCCCTGCGGCCCGGTTCGCTGCGCGAGATCGACCGCCTCCGCATCCGGGGCTCCCGCATCGTGGCGGCCGCGGCCCGCCGCGCCGAGGTCAGCGTCCTCGTGCACCAGAGCCTGAGCTTCGTCTACGCCGACGCCGGTGAGGACTGGATCGACGAGGACGGCCTGGTCGAGGTCTCCCGCGCCACCGAGCCGATCGTCGTCGCGGAGGACCACATGGCCGGGTTCACGCGTGACGGCGGGCGGGCGGTCTCGCTGCGCCTCGGCCTGGTCACCGGCACCGATCCGAACACGCGTTGGCAGGTGCGGCGGGCCGCCTCGGGTCGCGCCTTCACGCTCGGCGACCCGCGGTCCTGGATGCACGTCGTGCACCCGTCCGACGTCGGCACCGCGGTGGCCCACGCCCTGCAGGCGCCGGCCGGGATCTACAACGTGGGGGCCGAGCCGGTCCGCCGCAGTGAGTTCGCGGGGGTCGTCGCCGAGGTCGCGGGCGGCCCGCCGCCGCGGCCCCTGCCGTCCTGGGTCAGGCGGGTCGGGGCCGAGAAGCTCGAGATCCTCACACGATCGCAGCGCGTCAGCTCGCAGCGCTTCGCCGACGTGACGGGGTGGGCGCCGGCGTGGCCGACGCTCGGCACGGGCTGGCTCACGACTCCCGCCCAGGAGCGGGCCCGTGGCTGACGCCGAGAAGGCGACCCCCTCCGCGGAGGAGGCGCGCCGGGCCCGACTGCGCCGGGCGGCCGAGCTGCTGGGTGACCTCGAACCGGGTGGCACCCGCGACGACACCGACGCCGGCTGGGGCGAGAACCCCGGCGGCAACGACGACGACCTGCGTCGCAACGTCCCGCCCCACCACGGCTGACGTGCGACGGGACCGGCCCGAGGGCCGGTCCCGTGCTCGTGCGTGGCTGGTGCCGCGGCGACTCAGAGGTCGCGGCGGGCCACCAGGGCGTCGCGGATCTCGCGCAGCAGCTCGATGTCCTCGGCCACGCCGGTGGGCTCCGGCTCCTCGCCGCGGGCTCGGAGCTCGTTGAGCTTCTTCATCGGGACGACGATCGCGAAGTACACGACCGCAGCGGTCAGGACGAACGTGATGACGGCGTTGATGAACGCGCCGTAGGTGAAGACCTGGCCGTTGACCGTGAAGGTGCCGCCGTCGACACCTCCGCCGCCGACCAGGCCGATGAGCGGATTGATGAACGAGCCGGTGAACGCAGCGACCAGCGCGGTGAACGCAGTACCGATGACCACGGCGACCGCGAGGTCGACGATGTTGCCGCGAAGCAGGAAGTCCTTGAAACCCTTGATCATGTCGCACCCTTCGAGATGGTTGAGGTCGGGAGAGCGGGCTGCGGGAAGCCCTGATCCGCCAACGTAGCCCAGACCCGTGGCACCCCACACCCCTGCTCAACGGGCGATCAGCGTGAGTCCGGCCTCGAGCCCGGCGGCGGCCAGGGTGGTCGCGATCTCGCCGGCAGCGACGAGCCCGACGGCGTCGCCGGCCTCGTCGAGCCGGGTCGCGGCGGGGAGGGTCGCCACGACCGCCCCGCGGGCGACGACCGACGGCGACAGCTCGCCCGCGGGATCGATCGCGACGACGTCGACGCGGTCACCGACCCGGAGCCCGCCGACGACGGCGGGGTCCGCGACCCGCACCGTGACGAGGGCCGGGTCGTCGACGCCGAAGCCGACCAGGTCGCGCGCGTCGACCACCCGGCGGTCGGTCACGACCTCCCCCGCACGGACGGGACCGGCGAGCGGGCGGCCGACGGCTGCGCTCACGACGGTGAGTGCACCGTCAGGCACCGCCGCTCGCGGCAGGTCGACCGTGTCGAGGTGCTCGGCGGTCAGCACGGTGCCGGCGTCGAGGTCGTCGCGCACCACCACGGCCTCGCGGCTGTCGCCGTCCTGCTGGAAGGACGCGGTGACGAGCAGCACCGCCAGGCCGGCGCAGACCGCGGCGAGCAGGCGCCGATGGGCGAAGACGAGGCGGTCGAGTCGATCCATCCCGGCAGGCTAGGTGCGGCCGGCCGATCCGTGCTGACGTCGTCCACAGGGCGTGGACCGAGGGGTCAGGCCGCGGAGCCCGAGCCCCCGGAGCCGCCGGACGACGTGGAGCCCGAGGACGGGGTGGAGGTCGAGGCCGACGACGAGCCGCTCGAGCTGGAGCTGCCGGAGTCGGACGACGACGACCCGGATCCGGATCCGGAGGATCCGGGTGACGACGAGGTGCTGGTGCCGCGGGAGTCGTTGCGGTAGAAACCGGACCCCTTGAAGACGACGCCGACGGCGTTGAAGACCTTGCGCAGCCGCCCCTGGCAGACGGGGCAGACGGTCAGCGCATCCTCGCTGAAGGACTGCTGGACCTCAAGGCCTTCACCGCACTCGGTGCACTGGTACTGATAGGTGGGCACTGGTCTGACTCCGACACTCATGACGACTCGTGGACGTTGCCGCTCAAGGGTACAGTTGGCGCCACTGTGAACGAGCCTCCGAGTACCGTCACCGCCCCTTCCGCCGGCCGTGGTCGCACGGGGGAGGGTCGGTCGTGACCGAGCTCGTGCTCCTCGGGGTCGCCGTCCTGCTGATGTTCGCGTGCGGCGTGTTCGTCGCCGCCGAGTTCTCCTTCGTGACGGTCGACCGCGCCGCGGTCGAGCGCGCGGTCCAGGAGAACCGTCCCGGGGCCGCCGGCACCCGCAAGGCGCTGCGCACCCTCTCCACCCAGCTGAGCGGCGCCCAGCTCGGCATCACCATCACGAACCTCGCGATCGGCTACCTGGCCGAGCCCGCGATCGGCAGCCTTCTGCGCGGTCCCTTCGAGGACCTCGGTCTGAGCGGCGGCGGGCTCAGCTTCGCGTCCTACTTCGTGGCCCTGGCGCTCAGCACCTTCGCCACGATGCTGATCGGCGAGCTGATCCCCAAGAACATCGCCCTGGCCGTGCCCATGGCCGCCGCCCGCTGGACCCAGCTGCCGCAGCGGTGGTTCACCAAGGCCATGGCCTGGCCCATCCGCTCGCTGAACGGCACCGCCAACGCGATCCTGCGGTCGTGGGGCGTCGAGCCGCAGGAGGAGCTGAGGTCCGCCCGCTCTCCGCTCGAGCTCCGTTCCCTCGTGCTGCGCTCGGCGCAGGAAGGGGCGATGGACGACGACACCGCCCGGCTGGTCGCCCGCAGCATCACGTTCGGCGACCGCACGGCTGCCGACGTCCGCACCCCACGCGTGCGGGTCACGTTCCTGGAGGGCCGCGACACGGCCTCCGCCGTGATCGAGGCCGCCCGCTCGACGGGGCACTCCCGGTTCCCGGTCATCGGCAAGACCCCCGACGACATCGTCGGCGTGGTGCACGTCAAGCACGCCGTCGCCGTGCCGGTCGACCGTCGTCGCTCCACGCGCATCGAGGACATCTGCGCGCCGGCCGCGACCGTCCCGGACAGCCTCGAGCTCGACCCCCTGCTCGCCTTCCTGCGCGACCAGGGCATGCAGATGGCCGTCGTGCTCGACGAGTACGGGGGCACCGACGGCGTCGTGACGCTGGAGGACCTGGTCGAAGAGATCGTCGGCGACATCGCCGACGAGCACGACCGGGGCGCGGCCACGAGCCGCCACCGCACCGACGGCACCTGGTCGCTGTCCGGCCTGCTCCGCCCCGACGAGATCTTCGAGCAGACCGGCATCCCGCTGCCGGAGGGCCCCAACTACGAGACCGTCGCCGGCCTCGTGATGCAGGAGCTCGGCCGCCTCGCCCAGCGCGGCGACGTCGTGACGCTGATGGTCGACCCGACGCCGGAGGACGAGGACGACGAGCCCGAGCCGCTCCCCGTCGTGCTGACCGTCGACCGCGTCGACGGCCGCCGCATCGACCGCCTCACGATGACCGCCGAGCGTCCGGAGCCCCCGGCCCCGGTCGTGCGCTCACGGGCCGACGCCGAGGGGACGCGCCGATGAACATCTGGCTCGGTCTCGCCGTCACGGTCCTGCTGCTGGCGTTCAACGCCCTCTTCGTCGCCTCGGAGTTCGCCCTGCTCTCGGCGCGGCGCACCCAGCTCGAGCCCGCCGCGGCGCAGGGCTCACGCACCGCGAAGCTGGCCCTGCGGGCCATCGAGAACGTCTCGCTGATGATGGCCGCCGCGCAGCTCGGCATCACGATCTCGTCGTTGCTGCTCGGCGCCGTCAGCGAGCCGGTCATCGCCCACGCGCTCGAGCCCGGCTTCGACGCGCTCGGCGTGCCCGAGGTCCTCGTGCACCCGATCTCCTTCGCGATCGCGCTGACCCTCGTGGTCTACGCGCACGTCGTGATCGGCGAGATGGTGCCGAAGAACCTCGCCCTGGCGGCGCCCGACAAGGCCTCCCTGCTGCTGGGCCCGTTCATGCTGGCGGTCGTCGCGGTGCTCAAGCCCATCGTGCTGGCCCTCAACGGCATCTCCAACGTCACGCTCCGCCTCCTGCGCATCGAGCCCAAGGACGAGGTGGCCTCGACCTTCTCGCACGACGAGGTCGCCGACCTCGTCGAGGAGTCGCGGCGCGAGGGCCTCCTCGACGACGACGAGTACGAGCTGGTGCAGGGCGCGCTGGAGTTCCAGGGCGGCACGATCGACCAGGTCGTGCTCCCCACGGACGTGCTCGTCACGATCGACCGGCACGCCACGGCGGCCGACGTCGAGGTCGCCTGCGCCGAGTCGGGGTTCTCGCGGTTCCCGGTGCGCGACGAGTCGGGCGAGCTCACGGGCTACCTGCACCTCAAGGACGCGCTCGAGACCGACGACGAGGCACGCGGCCGCGTCATCGCCGACAAGTGGGTCCGCCCGCTCGTCACGGTCCCCGTCGGAGCCGGGCTGTTCGACGCGCTGCGGCTCATGCAGTCCCGCGGCTCGCACATGGCCCGGGTCGCCGACCAGCAGGGGCACGTCGTCGGCGTCATCATGCTCGAGGACGTCCTCGAGGAGCTCGTCGGCGAGATCCGCGACGTGCAGCGCGCCTGAGGCCGCCGGTCAGCGCTCTGGTCGAAAGACCCCGCCGGGGGTGAGCACGAGGTCGACCGGCACGTCGTGCGACTCGTGCGGGACCTCCGCAAGCAGCTCGTCGGTGAAGACCACGGCGCAGAGCAGCGGACGCGGCCGGTCGGACCGCGCGACCACCTCGGCGAGCGCGCGGTCGTAGTAGCCCGCGCCTCGGCCGAGCCGGCGCCCGTGGTGGTCGACCGCCAGTGCCGGCACGAGCACGAGGTCCAGGTCGCCCAGCGGCGAGGCGGGCAGGGGCTCGGCGACCGGCTCGTCGACCCCGATCGCGGAGCGCACCGTCTCCGCCTGCGGGTCGTGGGACACCCAGGCGAGCGTCCCGTCGGGGCGCGTGACGGGCACGACGACCTCGGCGCATGCCGCGCGCAGGTCGGCCAGGAGCGGTCCGGTGGGCGGCTCGCCCTTCATCGACAGGTATGCGGCGACCCGACGGGCGCCCCGAAGGGCCCGGTCGCCGGAGAGGTGGGCGGCGATCGCCTGTCCGGCGTCCGCCAGCGCGGCGTCGGTGCGGCCGCGGCGCGTGGCGAGCAGGATGCGACGTAGGTCATTCTTCGCTGAAAAGGTGGGACCCACGCTGCGACGCTATCGTGTCGGCGTGGACGGATTGGTGGAAGCGCAGCGGAGGATGAGTGACGCGGGCGTGCCCCAGCAGGCGATCGACGTCTTCACCCATTACTACGACCAGCTGCAGGCGGGCGCGACCGGGATGATCCCGGAGGCCGACGTCGAGCCGCTGACCGGGATCGAGCGGGCCGCGACGCTCGAGGTCGACCCCGAGGCCGTCCGCACCGCGGCCGACGCGACCGTCGTCATCAAGCTCAACGGCGGCCTCGGCACCTCGATGGGCATGGACCGTGCCAAGTCGCTGCTGCCCGTGCGCCGCGGCATGACGTTCCTCGACATCATCGTCGGCCAGGTCGAGCACGTGCGGAAGGCGTACGACGTGCGGCTGCCGCTGATCTTCATGAACTCCTTCCGCACGCGCGACGACACCCGGGCCGCGCTGGCCGGGCATCCCGGCATCGAGGTCCCCGGGCTGCCGATGGACTTCGTGCAGAACCTCGAGCCGCGGCTCCGCGCTGACGACCTCACCCCCGTCGACTGGCCGGCCGACCCCGAGCTCGAGTGGTGTCCGCCCGGGCACGGCGACCTCTACACGGCGCTGCAGACCTCGGGGATCCTCGACCAGCTCCTCGACGCGGGCTACCTCTACGCGACGGTCTCGAACTCCGACAACCTCGGTGCGGCTCCCGACCCGGAGATGATGGCGTGGTTCGCCAGGTCCGGCGCCCCGTACGCGGCCGAGGTGTGCCGCCGCACGCCCGCCGACGTCAAGGGCGGCCACCTCGTGGTGCGCCGCAGCGACGGTCGCCTCGTCCTGCGGGAGACGGCGCAGACCCCGTCCGAGGACGCCGATCAGGCCTCCGACCTCACGCGCCACCGCTACTTCCACACCAACAACCTGTGGTTCGACCTGCGGGTGCTCAAGAAGACGCTCGACGAGCGCCAGGGCATCCTCGGCCTCCCGCTGATCCGCAACCGCAAGGTCGTCGACCCCGCCGACCCGACGTCGCCGGAGGTCATCCAGATCGAGACCGCGATGGGCGCCGCCGTGCAGGTCTTCGACGGTGCCACCGCGATCGAGGTCGACCGCGCCCGCTTCCTGCCGGTCAAGACGACCAACGACCTCCTCCTGCTGCGCTCCGACGTGTACGGCGTGGGCGACGACTTCCGCGTCCGCGCCACCACCTCCCCGCCGCTGGTCGACCTCGACAAGCGGTACTTCGGCACGATCGCCGACTTCGAGGCCCGCTTCCCGCACGTGCCGTCCCTCGCGTCTGCGGAGCGCTTCACGGTGCGGGGCGACTGGAGCTTCGGAGCCGACGTCGTCGTCGCCGGGGAGGTCGTCCTGGAGGACGACGAGACCACCGCGAAAACAGGCGACGCGCCCGGTCGGGCCGCACGGGTCGCGGAGGGCACCCGGTTAGGCTGACCCCCATGGTCTCCGGAGACAGCGACGACGCCGTGCCGGGACAGGACCCGTTGCCCGACGTCGATCCCGTCTCCACCACCGCGTCGACCACGACCGAGGACCGGGACCCCGAGACCCACGTCGACGACGCAGACGGTGCGAGCGGCCCCGAGGACGACGCCGCGGACGAGGCTGCCGACGACGCCGACGACGAGGCGGAGGCGATCGCGCCGGCGGAGTCCGAGCGCGAGCCGGCCGCGGCCGCGCCCGTCGAGCGCAAGCCCGAGTCGCCCGGTCCGCGGCCCCGGCCGCGCTCCTCGAGCATCGCCGAGGGCGTGCTCACGGTGGAGGACCACCTCGAGAAGATCCTGCGCGGCCTCGGACCCCTGGCGCCGTACGACCAGCCGCTCGTGGAGTCGCTCGGTCTGCCGCTGTTCACCGACTACGTCAGCCCGGTCGACCTGCCGCGCTTCGACCAGGCCCTCGTCGACGGCTACGCGATCGCTGCCGGCGACGCCACCTCCGCGACGGTCGACGCGCCCACGGTCCTTCCGGTGTCCGGCGAGATCCGCGCGGGCGTGTCCCGCCCGTTCGCGATCAGTCGGGCGACCGCGGCCCGCATCAGCGCAGGTTCCCCGATCCCGCGCGGCGCCGACTGCGTCGTGCCTCTCTCGCACACCGACCGCAGCCAGTCGAAGGTCGCCGTGAAGGTCGCCCCGGAGGTCGGGCAGGGCATCCGGCGCACCGGCTCCGACGTCGTCGCCGGGTCCACCGCCATCACGGCGGGCACCGTGCTCGGGGCCCGCGAGATCGGCCTGCTGGCCTCGCTCGGCGCCCACCGGGTGGCGCTGCGTCCGCGTCCGCGCGTCGTCGTCATCTCGATGGGTTCGGAGCTCCGCGAGCCGGGCGACCACGTCTCCCACGACTCCTCCTTCGACGGCAACAGCTACATGCTCGCGGCGGCGATTCGTGCCGCTGGCGCGATCGCCTTCCGGGTCGGCGCCGTGGGCGACGACCCGAAGGAGTTCCGCCGGGTGCTGAGCGAGCAGCTCGTGCGGGCCGACCTCGTCGTCACGACCGGGGGCATCTCGTCGGGCCACCGCGACGCGATCCGGCAGACGCTGCGGTCGGTCGGCACGGTCGACTTCCACGAGGTCGCGATCCACCCCGGTCGGGTGCAGGGCTTCGGTGGCGTCTTCGACGACCACACGCCGATCATCACGCTGCCCCCGAACGGCGTCGCCGCCTACGTGGGGTTCGAGGTCTTCGTGCTCCCGGCCCTGCGGCGGCTCATGGGTCGCACCCCCTACCGGCGGCCCATGGTGCACGCCGTCCTCGCCGCCGACGTCGCGTCGCCGTCGGGCCGTCGCCAGTACGTGCCGGCGATCTTCGAGGTCACGCACCGGGGCGCGAAGGTGACACCGCTGCCCGACTCCGACGACTTCCTCCTGTCCCGCCTGGCCGAGGCCAACGCCCTGGTCGTCGTCGGAGAGGACGAGACGGCGCTCAACCTCGGCGACACGGTCCGGACGCTCGTGCTCGACCGCCCGTTCTGAGGTGGCCGCCCCCTGGGAGGTCGAGCTGGCCCACGGGCCGATCGGGGTCAGGCCGCTGCGCCGCTCCGACGCGAGCCGATGGGCCGAGCTGCGCCGCGCCAACGCCTCGTGGTTGACCCCGTGGGACGCGACGCTGCCGCCGGAGGGTGGTCAGCAGTCGACCTCGTACCGGCAGATGATCGCGGTGCTCCGGCGGCGGGCCAAGCAGTCCGAGGGGATGCCGTTCGTCTCGACGTGGAACGGCGAGATGGTCGGCCAGGTCAGCGTCAGCTCGATCGTCTGGGGCTCGGCGCGTTCGGCCAGCATCGGCTACTGGGTCGCGGCTGACCACGCGGGGCGCGGCATCACGCCGACCGCGGTCGCGCTGGTCTGTGACCACCTGTTCACGAGGGTCGGGCTGCACCGGATCGACATCGCGATCCGCCCCGAGAACCACCCGAGCCTGGCGGTCGTGCGCCGACTGGGGTTCGCCGACGTGGGGCTCGCGCCGCGCTACCTGCACATCGCCGGCCGGTGGTCCGACCACCGGCTCTTCCAGCTCACGACCGAGGACGTCCACGGCCGGGTGCTCGACCGCCTCTGACGGACTACGGATCGTGCTCGCCGAGTCACATCCGTAACTTCTGTCACGACACACGCGCAGGCTCCCACGTTCGGCCCGCTGCGGGACCTACCGTTCTGTACGTGATCGGAGGAGCCAGCGGCGTCATCTTTGCCGTCGTCGTCATCGTGTGGGTGGCGTACGTCGTGCCCCTGATGCTCCGCCGGTACGACGAGGCCTCCAAGACCTCGTCGCTCGGGTCGTTCTCCTCCCTCAGCCGGGTCATCGCCCGTCCCTCACGCTCGGCAGAGCCCGACACCGACACCGGTGCCGATCCTGCCCCGAAGGCCGAGAAGAGCACCGACACCGACACCGAGACCCCCTCCGAGAAGGCACGCGCCATGGCAACGGTCACCGAGGCAGCTCCCCGCCCCGTCAACCGTGCTGCTGCGCGCCTCGCGGCGCGCCGGCGCCGGCGGGTGCTCATCACCCTGATCGTCTCCCTGGTCGTGGTGGCGGGTCTCGGTGTGGCCGGGGTCGTCGCCCAGGTCTGGACCGCCGTGCCGGTCGCCTTCATGGCGGCCTGGCTCGTGGCCTGCCGGGTGCAGGTGCGCGGTGAGCTCGGCCTGAGCATGCCGTCGATGCCCCGCCCGCAGAAGTTCTCGCTGCGCCGCTCGGCCGAGGCCGGCACGACGGCGGCTCGTCGCGGCGGCACGGCTGCCGACGAGGAGACCACGCTCGTCGTCTCGCACCAGTTCGAGGACGTCGAGCCGAACCGTGTTCGGGTCATGGAGCAGGAGCCGCTCTCGGTCGACGCGCTCGACGAGCAGCTGCAGATCGCGGTGCCCTCGGTGGCCACGACGGGTGAGGCCCTCTGGGACCCGCTCCCGGTCACGCTGCCCACGTACGTCACGAAGCCGCGCGTCGGACGCACGGTCCGCACGATCGACTTCGCGCAAGCCGGTACCTGGTCGTCGGGGCACGTCGAGGCCGAGGGTGTGGCCCTTCCGGGTCACGCCGAGGAGGCCGCGACCACCGGTGACGAGGGTCCCGAGACCCGCCGGGCCGTCGGTCACTGATCCCCTCGGGGGTGCTAGGCTCTTGCCCGGTCATCGACCTGGGGCATTGGCGCAGTTGGTAGCGCGCTTCGTTCGCATCGAAGAGGTCAGGAGTTCGAATCTCCTATGCTCCACTCGCAGCTCAGGGCTCCACGACACCGTCGTGGGGCCCTTGCTGTTGGGCTGCCTGGTCGTGGGGCGCTGAGCTGCGAATTCAGCACCGTGGTCCGGGGAGGATCGAGCGCCCGCGGGTGACAGCGACAGCAGGCCGCCGGGCCTGAACTGGTCCCTGCGATCAGCTCCGCGCGTTCACCCGCCCCGTCTCGTGGGCCCACATCGCGACCTCGACGCGGTTCCGGGCGCCGAGCTTGCGCATGATGCTGGCGAGGTGGGCCTTGACGGTGCTGGGCGTGATGTGGAGGTCGCCGGCGATCTCGTGGTTGGTGCGGCCACGGGCGACGGTCACGAGCACCTCCTCCTCGCGGACGGTGAGCGGCTCGATCAGCGGCCTCGGTGGTGAGGGCTGGGCGTGGGCGAAGGCGGCGAGCAGGCGCACGGTCACGCTGGGCGCGATGAGCGCGTCTCCGTCGGCGGCGGCGTGGATGGCCTGGGTCAGCAGGGCGGGCCCGGCGTCCTTGAGCAGGAAGCCGCGGGCGCCGGCCCGGAGCGCGCCGTGGACGTACTCGTCGAGGTCGAAGGTCGTGATGACCACGATCGGCAGGGGATCGGCGACGTCGGGACCGGCGAGACGTCGGGTGGCCTCGATGCCGTCCATCAGCGGCATGCGGATGTCGAACAGGCCGACGTCGGGGCGCAGCTCGAGCGCGAGGCGGACCGCCTCGCGTCCGTCGGCGGCCACGCCGACGACGTCGATGTCGGGCTGGGCGTCGAGGAGCATCGTGAGTCCGGTGCGCACGATGGGCTGGTCGTCGGCGACGAGGACCCGGATGCTCATCGTGGCCTCCCGGTCCGGGGGAGCACGGCCTCGACCCGCCAGCCCCGCTCGGCGGCGGGGCCCGCGTGGAAGGTGCCGCCGAGGAGCGAGGTGCGTTCCCGCATGCCCACCAGGCCGTAGCCGGCCGCGGGGCGGCCGGCGGTGGCGGAGCCGTCGTCGTCGACCGTCACCCGTACCTGGCTGGGGTCACCGGCGACGGTGACGGTGACCTGGGTGGCGTGGCGGGCGTGCCGGCGGGCGTTCGTGACGGACTCCTGGGCCAGGCGGTAGATCGCGGCTCCGACCGCCGGGCTGAGGTCGTCGAGCTCGCCGGAGAGCGTCACCGTGACGCGGGGACTCGTCCGGTCGGCGGTGCCGAGCTGCGCGACCTCGGCGACGCCGGGCTGCGGTGCGAAGTCGGTGCTCTCGGCGGCGCGGAGGACGCCGACGATCGAGCGCAGCTCGGTGAGGGTGCGGGTCGCGGCGTCCTCGATGACGGCCAGGGCCTCGACGGCACGCTCGGGGTGGGCGGCGGCGACGGCCCGTCCGGCCTGGGCCTGGATGGCGATGCCCGAGACGTGGTGGGCGACCGTGTCGTGCAGGTCGCGCGCGAGCTGCTCGCGCTCGAGGGCCTTGGCCTGCTCGAGGTCGCGCACCCGGATCCGCGCGCGATAGCGGTTCGCGACGCCGATCGCGGCGGCGGCGAGGAAGAAGCCGTAGGCGCCGAGCGAGTCGGCCAGGTTCGTGGTGTCGGCGACGTTGGTGACGGCCAGCCACAGCAGGACGAGGGCGAGGCCGCTCGCCGCCTCGCGGCCGGAGCCCCAGCGGAACAGGGCGTAGGCCAGCACCAGGGCCGCGGCCGTGCTGTTCAGCAGCGTGCCGTCGGTGTCGTCGAGGATCCTGACCACGTCGACGATCGTCAGCGTGCCGAACGCGACGGCCGCCGAGAGCAGCGGGTGCGAGCGTCGCCACGGCTGCGGTGCGATGACGGCCAGCGCCGCGAGCAGCAGCAGCGGGCGCGGCGCCAGACCCTGCCGCAGCAGCACCTCCGCCAGGGACCAGCAGGTCAGCACGCCGACCAGGACCACGTCGCGCGGTCCCCGGCGGGGGGCGTCCGCGGGGCGGGGTTCGGCCCACAGCGAGCGCAGTGCGGTGGCGGCCATCCGGCCAGCCTAGGCAGCCCGCGCGCTCGGGGTATCCCCCGAAAGTACGAGAGCCGGGCTGTGCCACGGGTCAACCCGAGTCAGGCTCCCGGGCTGATGTGCGGGCTGCCGGCATCCGTGAAGGTCGAGGCATCCCACCTCTCGACCCCAGGAGCACCACGATGAGCACGACGACGACCCCGACTCAGAGCACGCTGGAGGACCTCCGACTGCCCGTGCAGGCGCGGCTCGCCGCAGCATGGACCAGCTTCATGTTCCTGTACATCTACGTCGACTACCTCGCGCTTTACAAGCCCGGCGTCGTCGACGACATCCTCAACGGCGTCGTCCACGAGTTCGACACCGGGCCGACCTTCGTCGCCCTGGCGCTCACGCTCATGGCCGTCCCGATCCTCATGATCCTGCTCTCCGTGACGCTGCCCGCTCGCGCCAACCGCACCGCGAACCTCGTCGTGGCCGCGCTCTACGTGCCCGTCACGATCTTCAACGCGGCGGGGGAGCCGTGGAGCTACGCCTACTTCTACGGCTTCTCCATCGCGCTCGAGCTCGTGCTGCTCGGCTTCGTCCTGCGGTCCGCCTGGGCCTGGCCGCGTCGCCGGTAGCCCCGGCTCGGATCATGGCACGAGTCGCAGCGCTCAGGCGCGGATCGTGACCGGGGTCCCGAGGGGGAGACCGATCCTCTCGACGAGCTCGGTGATCTGGTCGTTCGGCAGCCGGATGCACCCCGAGCTCGCGTCGGTGCCGACCAGCTCGGGCTGGTTGGTCCCGTGGACGCCGATGACGCCCTCGCCGCCCGCGAACTCGGTGAGGACGTTGGAGAACCCCGACAGTCCGTAGGCGTACGGCCCGTAGACGCCGGTCGGGTCGGGCGCCTGCAGGAGCTCCTTGATGTAGTAGTCGCCACCAGGCGTCGGGCGGTCCGTGGTGCCGACGCCGATGGGGGAGCGCAGCACCTCCTCGCCCGCCTGGGTCACGACCAGCTCGTGGTCGGCGAGGGCGATCTCCATCGCGAAGGTGTGACTGCTCTGGCGGACGTCGCGGGCCCGGACGTATCCGGTGGTGCCGTTGGGTCGGACCGGGAGCTGGACGTGGAGCCACGCGGTTCCCGCCGCCAGCGCGAGCAGGACGACGTCTCCGGAGGCCTCGTCGGCACGGTTCAGGACGAGCTGCTCGGCTCCTGCGTCGTCCGGGTCGTCGAGGTCGCCCGGCTCTCCGTACACCTGGAGGGACGGGACGATCGAGGTCGCGACCATCGTGACCTCCGGATCGGCCCCGGTCCCGGACGTCTCCTCCGGCTCGGACTCGGGCGTGGCCTCGTCGTCGTTGGTGCACCCGACCAGCGGGACGAGAGCGAGACCGCCGGCGGCGACGAGGAAGGTACGGCGTGTCCAGCCCGGCAGGGAGGTGTCGGTCATGGCGCACACGCTACGACCCGGCACCGAGGCGCGCCGGTCAACCCGACGTCGCCCACATCGACCTGTGACGAATCGCCCGCAGTGGTCATGTAGGCGGTGAGGGCGCGTCCGTCGTCCTCGCCCAACGTCGAGAGGGACGAGTCAATGCGCAGATGGATGCACGCCGCGGGGGTAGCTGCTCTCGCCGGAGGAGTGATGGTCGCGGTGCCGACGACAGTCAGTGCCGCATCGTTCACGGTGTCGAGCACCGCCGACAACCCGGCCGACCCCGCCACCTTGCGTGGCGCGATCGCTGCGGCTGAGGCGACTCCCGAGGCCGACGTCATCACGCTCCAGGGCGGCACCACCTACGCGTTGACGGATGCTGCGGGCGACCTCGACATCACGACCGACATCACGATCGTGGGCAACGGCGCGACCATCGACGCCTCCGCTCTCGGCGACCGCGCCTTCCACGTGCTCGCGAGCGGCGACCTGACCATCTCCGGAGTCACCGTCACGGGCGGCCGGCCCGCGGACGCCCCGTCCGCAGCCGGTGGCGGCTCCGGCGGAGCCTTCCTCAACGCAGGCACGCTGACGATCTCCGACTCGACCCTCGACGGCAACTCGGCCGAGCGGGCCGGCGGCGCGATCGAGGCCTCCGCCGGTAGCACCACGACCTTGACGGACACGGACCTGACGGACAACGCGACCGGCGCGGCGCCGGGCAACGGCGGTGGCCTGCACCTCACCGGTGCGGGCACCGTCTCGATCACCGGGGGCACCGTCTCCGGCAACACCGCGGCCGCCGAGGGCGGCGGCCTGTGGAACTCCGGCGCCGGCACGATGACGGTCAACGGCACCACGGTCACCGGCAACACGGCGTCCGGCGCCACCGCGGACCAGGGTGGTGGCGGCCTGTTCCAGGAGGCCGGAGCCGGAAAGCTCACCGTCCGCAACGCGACGATCAGCAACAACGTCGCCAACGGTGCTGCGGGTTCGGGCGGCGGCATCCTCAACGACCAGAGCAACGTCGAGGTGGTGGACTCCACGATCTCCGGCAACACCTCGCTGCGCGCCGGCGGCGGCGTCGAGGCCAACATCGGCTCGACCACCCTGACCGGGGTGACGCTCGACGACAACAGCACGGGCGGCGCGCCGGGCAACGGCGGCGGACTGCACATCACGGGTGCCGGCACCGCCACCGTCAGCGACTCGACCGTCACGAACAACACCGCGACGCTCGAGGGCGGCGGCCTGTGGAACGGCACCGGCACCATGACGGTCACCAGCTCGGACATCATCGGCAACACCGCCTCCGGTGCGGCCGCGGACGACGGTGGCGGCGGCCTGTTCAACAACGGCGGCAAGCTGGAGATCTCCAGCAGCATCATCGAGGGCAACGAGGCTGACGGTGCCGCCGGCTCCGGCGGTGGCGTGCTCACCCTCGCCGGCACGCTCACGGTCACGAACTCCTCGATCGACAACAACACCGCCGTCCGCGCCGGTGGTGGCGTCGAGGCCACCGCGGGCAGCACGACCACGCTCTCGGGTGGCTCGCTCAGCGAGAACCTCACCGGCGGCGGCGCTGGTCCGGGCAACGGCGGCGGTCTGCACCTGACCGGTGCCGGCACGGTCGACGTCAGCGACCTGATCGTGGTGGGCAACCTGGCCGCCAACGAGGGCGGCGGCCTGTGGAACTCGGCCGCGGGCACCATGACGGTCACGTCGTCGAACATCAGCAACAACACCGCCTCGGGCGCCCCCGCGGACTCCGGCGGTGGCGGCCTGCACAACGACGGCGGCGACCTGGTCGTCGAGACCTCCCTCATCGAGGCCAACAGCGCCGATGGCGCCGCGGGCTCGGGCGGCGGCATCCTCAACGCCGGCGGCGGCACCTTGACGGTCAGCGACACCGACATCATCGGCAACGACGCGGTCCGCGCGGGCGGTGGCATCGAGGCCACCGGCGACGGGTCGGTCACGACCGTGACCGCGGTCATGCTGCAGGGCAACTCGACGGGCCCCACTCCCGGCAACGGCGGCGGCCTGCACCTGACCGGTGCGGGCACCGTGACCGTGGAGGACTCGCAGGTCAGCCAGAACAGCGCCACCAACCAGGGTGGCGGCCTCTGGAACTCCGGCACCGGCACGATGACGGTCACGCGTACCACGCTGGACGCCAACACGACCGCTGGTCAGGGTGGTGCGCTGTACAACGTCGGTGGCAACCTCACCGTCGAGGGCAGCACGCTCAGTGGGAACACGGCCGCCGTCGGCGGCGGTGTGGCCACCGATCCCGGTGCGGCCGACGACGCCACCACGCTGATCCACGTCACCGTCACGGCCAACAGCTCCGGCACGGCCGGACCGGTGACGCTGGGCAACAGCATCCTGTCCGGCAACACGGCGGCTGACGCCCAGACCCCGGTCACGTCCCTGGGCGGCAACGTCCTGGGCACTGATGTCGACGGCAACGTCGGTAGCGACGTCGAGACCGACGACCCGCGCCTCGGGGCGCTGGCCGACAACGGTGGTCCGACCTTCACCCACCTGCCCGCAACCGGGAGCCCGGCCATCAACGCGGGTGTCGGCGGCCTGGGTGACCTGACCACCGACCAGCGTGGGGCCGCCCGTGTGGCCGGTTCCGCGCCGGACTCCGGCGCGGTCGAGGTCGGTGCAGCCGTCGACGGCGGCGATCGCGCGGGCAACAACGGCGGCGTCCCGGCGGCGCCGGCCACGGCCACCACCCGACAGCCGAACTACACCGGCTGAGTCCACGATGGCGGCGTGCGTGGTGACCGGGTACCGGTCATCACGCACGCCGACGTCGTCAGGGTGCGGCGTGACTCCGCAGCCGGAGCACGGGACGCACCGGAGCACGGTGTGTTCGCGCGCGGGGTGTGGGAGCACGGGGCAGGGGAAGGGAGCAGCGGGAGTGCGTATCATCGGGTCCGTGGAGCCAGGCACGTCGGAGCGTGACCTGCTGGCCAGGTTCCGCGCGCTCGATCCCGATGCCTGGGAGACCGTCTACCGCCGTTCGTACTCACGCCTCGTGGAGTACGCCCGTCGACGGCTCCCTGGCGGCTACGACCCGCACGACGCGGTCAGCGAGTGCCTGGCCCGAGCGGTCGACCGGATCGACGACCTCGCCGACCATGGGGTCCGGGTCGAGGCCTGGCTCTACGGGATCCTGCGCCTCGTGGTGCTGGAGCAGATCAGGCGCTCCGGCCGGCAGGAGCGGGAACGACCGGTCGCCGACAGTCCGCTCGGTCTCGTCGAGGTGGCGGACGAGCGGGGACCGCTCGAGCACGTGCTGCGCGACGAACAGGTCAGCTCCGTGCGGGCGGCGTTCGAGCGGCTCTCGGTCGACGACCAGGAGGTGCTGTGGCTCCGGCAGGTCGCGGAGCTGTCGGTCGCCGAGGTGGCCGAGGTCTTGAAGAAGGGGCACGGTGCGGTCAGACAGGCAAACTTCCGGGCGCTCGCGCGCCTCCGGACGCTCATCGAGGAGGTGGACGCATGACGAACGAGGACGGGATCCCCGCCGACGACCCGAGTCGCGACGACGCCGAGCTCGAGCGTCTTCTGGGTGCCGAGCTGCGGCAGGCCTTCCCCGCCGAGGACCTGGCTCCGTCGCCGGAGCAGGTCGCCCTGCTGCGCGACCACGTGGCCTCGATGCGTCGTCGGCCGGCGCGCGGGCGGTGGCGCCTGCTCGCTGCGGCCGCCGCACTTCTGGTGGCTGGCGCGGGAATCGGTGTGGGCGCGACGACCTGGGTCGGTGCCGACGACGAGGACCTCCTGGCCCGTGGATCCGAGGAGTTCTCGGCCGAGCTGACCGGCCCGGCGGGAGCACGGGTCGTCATCGACGGCGCCGCGGCTCCCGAGGGGCGCATCGTCACGCTGCGGTCAGACACGCTGCCGGTGGTGCCCTACGAGCAGTTCTACGAGCTGTGGTTCCTGACCGACGAGGGCGGCTCGACGTGGGTCTCGGCCGGCACGTTCCACCCCGACGAGGAGGGGAACACGGTCGTGGTGCTCCACGCCGCGGTCGACCCCAGCGTCGTCACGGACGTCCAGATCACGCGCGAGCCCCGCGACGGGAACCCGGCTCCGTCCGGCGACCTGGTGGCCCGGGGCACGGTCGACCTGATCGACTGACGCCCCGGGCCATGGCTCAGCCCTGGCGGGCCTTCAGCCGCGGGTTCTGCTTGTTGATCACGAAGGTGCGCCCACGGCGGCGGACGACCTGCGAGCCGGGCTGGTTCTTGAGCGACTTCAGTGAGTTGCGGACCTTCATCGGGTGCTCCTGTTCGGGGTGGTGCTGGGCAGGTGGGTGACGTCGACCAGGCCGCGGTGGACGGCGGTGACCAGGCGTCGGGGGACCCGGACGGTCCGCCCGTCGACCGTGACGGGCACGAGGTCGGGGGCGGTCGCCTTCCACTGCGAGCGGCGGTGGCGGGTGTTGCTGCGGGAGGTCTTCCGCTTGGGGACGGCCATGGTGGTGCTCCTTCTCGAGGTCGGGCTGAGGTCAGGCGGCGCGGGTGATGCGTCCGAGCCAGGGCTCGAGGCCGTCGTGGGCGACCTCCCAGTACAGGCCGCGCTCGGTTGCCTCGGCCTCGGAGAGCAGGGCGTGGTGGAACGCCTCGACGAGGGCCGCGCGCTCGTCGTCGACACCGGTCACGACGATGCGGGTCAGGGGAGTGGCGCGACCCCAGGGCGTGGCGGGCCCGATGCTGAGCTGACCGCCCGCGCCGTCCCAGGCGCAGATCGTGCCGGGACGGGTCGGCAGCCAGAAGCAGCCGCGCGACCGCCGGGGTCCGCCGCCGAGCGACTCGATGCCGTCGAGCAGGCGCCCCGGGTGGAGCGGGCGGGTCGTGCGCAGGTCGAGCCGCCACACGTGCTCGGACTCGAGCGCGGGAAGCGTCCCACGCCGCACCACGTCGACCCAGCGCTCCGTGCGACCGTGCTGGTGCAGGGCGCCGGTCAGCAGCGTCGGGTCGAGCGTCGAGCCGTCGGGCACGAGGAGCGCCTCGGGTCGGGCGAGGGCCCGCACCAGGTCGGCGTCCGGCTCGTCGAGATCTCCCACCGTGACGACGACGTCGGCGTACTCGACGAGGGCGCAGTGCGCCTCGGCCAGGCCGCGTGTGTCCTCCTCGCTGGTGTGGACCCCGCGCTCGGCCAGCAGGTCGTCGCCCAGCAGGTCGTGGTTCGCGCGACTGCTGTCGAGGGCGTGCACCACGGCGCTGATGCGGACGTGCGGCGCGATGCGCTGGTCCATGGCGACGACCCGGCAGACCTGGAGCGCCTCGGCCGAGACCGGCAGGTGCGCGATGATCGCGCCCCACCGACCGGTGGCAGCCAGGCGCTCGAGGGTCGGCACGATGTCCTCGCGCAGGGCGCAGCTCACGCAGGCGTGGTCGAGGTCCATCTGCTCGGACTCGACGAGCCCGGTCAGGTCGCTGACACGGCGGGTGAGCAGCTGCGACGGCACGTCGAGCGTGTGCCGCATGACGGCGGCGTGCGGCAGGTCGAACTGCAGGCCCACCGTCGCGGCCTCCATCGCCGCGTCGTCGATGCCGGTGACGAGGATGACGGGGGTCTGTGTCGACCGGCCGTGGGTCATCGGCCGCTCCCGTAGCGGCGGCGGAACGCCTCGACCCGACCCTCGGAGTCGACGACCCGGCCGCGTCCGGTCCAGAACGGGTGGCTCGCACTGGAGACGTCGACGTCGACGACGGGGTAGGTGGCGCCCTCGTGCTCGACGGTCTCGTCGCTCGTGCGCGTCGACCGGGTCAGGAAGGCGGTGCCGGCGGAGCGGTCGCGGAAGACCACGGGTCGGTACTCGGGGTGCAGGTTCTGCTTCATGATGGCGTCTCCCGTATGCTTAATGAGAATGAGTCTCATAGTACATCAGGAGGACGAATGGCACGCACCTGCCAGGTGACGGGAGCGGCGCCCGGCTTCGGCCACCACGTCTCGCACTCGCACCGCCGCACGAAGCGCCGCTTCGACGTCAACGTGCAGAAGAAGCGCTACTGGGTGCCGAGCCTCGGCCGTCACGTCACGCTGACGCTGAGCGCACGCGGCATCAAGACCATCGACCAGCGCGGCATCGACGCCGTGGTGGCCGACATCCGATCCCGAGGGGAGAAGCTCTGATGGCGAGCAAGAGCAACGACGTCCGACCGATCGTGAAGCTCCGGTCGACCGGCGGCACGGGCTACACGTACGTGACCCGCAAGAACCGCCGCAACGATCCCGACCGCATCGTGCTGCGCAAGTTCGACCCCGTGCTGCGCCGGCACGTCGACTTCAAGGAGGAGCGCTGATGGCCAAGCGGTCGAAGATCGTCCAGAACGAGCGGCGCAAGGAGGTCGTCGCCCGCTACGCCGAGCAGCGCGCCGAGCTGCGTCGTGCCAGCAAGGACGTCAGCCTGTCGATGGACGAACGGATCGAGGCGTCGCGGGCGCTGGCGAGGCTGCCGCGCGACTCGGCGGCGGTGCGGGTGCGGAACCGTGACCAGGTCGACGGCCGGCCGCGCGGCCACGTCGGGAAGACCGGGCTCTCGCGGATCCGCTTCCGCGAGCAGGCCCACGCCGGTCACCTCCCCGGCATCACCAAGTCCTCCTGGTAGCCGTACCCAGATTTGCGCCGAGATGTGCGGAACTGTCGTGCACATTCCGCCTGGCTCGGCGCAAATCTGGGGAGCGTCAGCTCTTGCGGCGGCGGGTGACGGCCCAGGCGCCACCGGCCAGCACCAGCACCACGACGAGCCACGGTGCGACGACGCCCGCACCGGTCACGAGACCGTTGACGGTGTCGACGAGGCTGTTCCACCCGGTGCGCAGCCCGCCGAGGAAGCCGTCGGGCTCGACGCTCGAGGCCGACTCCGTCGCCGTGAACGAGACGTCGATCGTCGACAGGTCGACCTGCTCGCCGAGCGCGGCGCGCTGGGCGACCAGCCCGTCGAGCTCGGCCTGGCGCTGCGTCAGGTTCGCCTCGGCCTCCACGACCTCGCTGGTCGTCGCCGCCGTGCTGAGGATCTGTGTCAGGCGGGCGATCGAGGCCTGAAGAGCGGCGATCCGGGCGTCGAGGTCGACGACCTCGGTCGTCACGTCGACCCGATCGACCGACGTGCTCACGACGTCGCCGAGGGCCCGGAGCTGCTCGAGGGCCGCGTTGACCTGGCCGGCCGGGACCCGCACGGTCAGCGACGAGCTCTCGGAGTGGTCGGACCGGTGGTCGACGCGTCCACCCACCCCCTCGACCCAGGCGCCGAAGTCCGTGGCGGACGCGTCCGGGTCGGAGACCGTGAGGGAGACCTGGCCCGTCGTGATGACGTCGCGGCCTGGCTCCGACGGCACGGTCTGCTGGTCGGGCTCGGCGACCTTGCTCGGGCCGACCGCGGCGTCGCCGCCCGGAGCCGGTTCGATCGACTCGGAGAAGTCGCCGTCGGTCGACGAGGCACCACCCGGGACGGGGGCTCCCTCGAAGCTCGGCGTCGGGTCGGTGCCGCTGATCACGGCCGAGAACCCCGCAGCGCCGCCGATCAGCACGATCGAGGCGGCCACGCCGCCGGCGGCGATGCGGGTGCGGCGACCGCGGCGTCGGACGTCGGTCTCGACCTCTCCCATGACGCGGGAGCGGAGGTCGGCGATGCGCTCGTCGTCGAGCACGGTCGAGGTGTTCATGCGGTCTCCTTGACGGCTCGAAGGTCGGAACGGAGTCGGGCACGCAGCCGCGAGAGGCGGTTGCGGACCGAGGCGTGGGTCAGGCCCAGCTGTTCGGCGGCCTCGGCGTAGGTCAGGCCGTCCTCCAGGCACAGCTCGTACAGCTCGCGGTCGGTGGGCGACAGGGCGGCGACGGCCTGGGCGATCTCGGCCCGCACGTCGGCCGCCTCGACCGTGGCCTCGACGTCGTCGTCGGCCGCCACGTCGTCCGGCATCTCGGCGGAGCGGCGCTGCCGTCGCGTGTCGCCGCGGCGGGCGTTCAGCGCGACGTAGCGGGCGGTGACCAGCAGCCACGGCAGCGCGGAGTCGGCGGCCGGGATGGAGCCCAGCTTCCGCCAGGCGGTCACGAAGGTCTCCTGCGCGGCGTCCTCGGCCGCGCCCACCTCGCCCAGCACGGCGTACGCCTGCCAGAACACCGGCCGCACGTGGCGGTCGTACAGCTGGCCGAACGCCTGCCGGTCGCCCGAGCGGGCTCGACCGATCAGCGTCGCGTCGGTGACGTCGTCCACGGCACACCTTCCGTCAGGATCGTTCTGACCGTAGATGTCCGGCGGCCCCCCGACCGTCTCACCGCCTTGCCGGATGACCCCGAGAGAGTCAGCCGGCGAGCTTGACCCCGTTGCAGGACGGCCGTCCCATGACGGTGACGTCGGTCCGGCCGATGCCGATGCCGAGGGCTCCCAGGACGGGGGTCAGGACGTTGTTCCCGATCAGGGACACGACGTTGCTCAGCACCGAGGTCACCGGGCTCAGCAGCAGCCCGAGCAGCGTCGTGGGCAGGACGTTCAGGCTCAGGTTGACCCCGCCGGTGACGCTCTTCGTCGCCGGGTTCGCATTGCCCGTGTTGGCCGGGTAGGGGAAGGTGAAGGTCGAGCTGCCCGCAGCCACGGAGCCGCCGATGTCGATGCCCAGCAGGCGGATGCCGAGCAGTGTCACGATGTCGAGCTTGGCGTGGCCCGTTCCGTCGAAGCCGACGATCGAGGCGCCGGCCGAGGTCGCGTTGAAGCCGGCCGTCGGTGAGGTGGTGGAGCAGTTGACGCTCGAGAACGTGGCACTGCCCTCGCCGACCTTCACGCCGAGGGACAGGTCGGCCGCGCGCAGCAGGCCGAGCACGGGGATGCCGGTCTTGAGCCCGAGACGCACCTGCGCGCTCTCGGCCTTCGTGCCGACGGGGCCGCACGCGATCTTCGGGGCCTCGATGACGGTGAGCTTGACCTCGCTGATCGAGAGCCCGGAGCCGGCCGTGACCTGGCCCGACGCGTCGATGGCGTGCAGCCCGGTGGCGCCCTTGAGGTTCAGGGCGCCCTTGAGGATGCCGGCCGTCAGCAGGTCGAGTGCACCGATGTTCGCCTCGAGCGGATTGGTGCCGGTCGTGTCGAGCGTCAGGATGTCGCCGAGGCGCACCCGCACGTGGTTGACCTGGGCGGCCACGGCGTTCAGCGCCGTGAGGTTCACCGCCGGGTACTCGCGGGCGAGCACCCGGGCCGTCGCGAGCATGAGGGCGCCGAGCGACACGTTCGCGTTGGTGATGGCGTCGGGGCTACCGAGGCCGAGCTCGACCGCGATCTGGGCGAGGGGGACGTAGGTGTTCTTGATGTTGACCAGGCCCTCGTAGCCGACGACGCTCAAGTCGGCCTGCAGCACGCCGGCGAGCAGCGGGGCGAGCGCACTCTCGGCGGTGTTGAGCGACAGGGTCTTCGTGCCGACAGAGAAGCAGAGGGCCGGCTCGGCGCGGCTGCCGACCGCGGTGCGGGCGACCGGGCCGGACTCCTGGCCGATGACCGGGGCGAAGGCGTAGTCGACCGTCGCACCAATGCGGACCTCGACGGCGTTGCAGGTGCCGGAGGACGTGAACAGGAACTGGCCGGTGGCGCTGAGCTTGCCGGTGCGGACCGTCATGGTGTCGTTGCGCCCGATGCGCTGACCCTGGCGAGCGAGACTCTGCTGGGCCGCCGTGGTGACGGTGCCCGACCCGCAGGAGGCGGGGAGCGCCCGTGCGGCGTCGAGCGCCACGGCGTCGGCCACCGCCTGCATGTCGCGCGCGGCCGCGCGGCCGAGACCGAGGTCGACGGCGATCGCGGTGACCGCGAGCACCACGACCATGAGGAGCCCGGCCATCGGGGCGATGGCACCTCGCTCGTCACGGTCGGGGCGGCGGCTCCGGAGCCACGTCATCAGTTGACCTGCACCGTCGTGTCGTACCGCAGGGTCTCGGGCAGCGTGAAGCCGAGCCCGGGGAAGGACGTGATGAGCGGGTGGTCGCGGTAGTTGTAGCGGATCTCGACCTTCGCGCACCGCGCCGTCGTCGAGGTGCTGCCCGTGCAGGTCGACGCGGTCGTCGGCACCGTGCACGCCCCCACGACCGTGCCGTTGCGCGTGAGGCTCCCGGCAGCGGTGCACGTGACGTTGTACGAGCTCAGGCTCCGGTTGATCGCGCTGATGGCGTTCGTCTTGAAGTCGGTGCCCTGGGGCGAGACGGCGTACACGCGCGCGCCCTCGGCAGCGGCCTGGCTGATGCCCTGCCGAAAGCTCAGCATGTAGCCGTAGCTGATGATCCCGAACAGCAGAGCGATGAACAGCGGCGCGATGAGCGCGAACTCGACCGCAGCCGCACCGCGCTCGCGGCGTCGACGGCAACTCATGACAACTCTCCCTGTGTTGTCTGCTCCGTCCCTGTCTCCTCAGGAACGGGTAGTCGATCGTGCTCCGAGCCCGGTCTCCCCACCGGTCACGGGACCAACTACCCGGCCGATCCTAGGGTCCGTTGCAGTCATCGTCACTGGCCCGTTGGAACTAGATGAGTCCGGAACTGCCGTCGTTCCAGGCGTGGAAGCGGCGGTAGGGCACCGTCGCCGGCGCCGGGCACCCCTCGCGCGCGAGGGAGCTGCAGGTCGCGGACCGGGACGGGTCCCGGGACCGGCCCGGGTCGAGCCACCAAAAGTCCCGGGCCTGTGACAGGGGGCCGACCGAGGTCTACGCTCCCCTCACGGGGGAGGGAGGGGCATCTGATGAAGAGGCTCTGGAGCACGAGGCACGCAGATCGCGGTGCCAGCGGGGTGGAGTACGCGCTGCTGATCGCTCTGGTTGCAGCGATTGTGCTCATCGGCATCGTGGCGCTGGGTGAGGTCGTGCCCGCGCTCTACGACCTGTCGTTCCTGTCGGACTGATCCCGAGACCTCGGGACGTATGGCCCGAACGGACTAGGGAAAGATAGCCCGTAACTTCTATGGTTCGACGGTCGTTGGTCCCCTTACGTTTCTTCCCAGGGAGAGCCACCAAGTCGGTGGCAACACATCACTGAGGGAGAAACATCATGACCAAGTTCTACGCCACGCTGCTGTCGTTCGTCGCCGCGCCGAAGAAGGACGAGAAGGGCGCCACCGCCGTCGAGTACGGCCTGCTCGTCGCCCTGATCGCCGCCGCGATCATCGTCGCCGTCACGCTCTTCGGCACCAACCTGTCGACGCTGTTCAACAGCGTCGCCGGCGAGCTCGTCTGAGCTAGCAGTCGCGAGGAGGGGGCGCGCCGGGCTGCTGCCCGCCGCGCCCCCTCACTCATTTTCGAGGCTCTCGAGCCTCGCGTCGGGCTCTGAGCCCGGCACCCGCCGGACGTAGGGAGACGTCCGCGGTTCCACTTCAGATCTGAGGGAGCAGAGATGAAGAAGCAGGTCATTGCCATTCTCGTGGCCGCGGTGCTGGCCCTGATGGCCGTCGTCGCGCTCGTGCTGTACGCCAAGGGTGCGAACGACCGCGCCCTCGACGGCACCGAGACCGTCGAGGTGCTGCAGGCGACGGAGGACATCGACGTCAAGACGCCGGTCTCCGAGATCGCCGACAAGGTCGAGCTCGTCAAGATCCCGAAGGCCGCGCAGGTCCCGGACGCCCTGACCTCGCTCGACGACGTCAAGGACCAGGTCACCAAGGTCGCGCTGCTCGCGGGCGACCAGCTGTCGGAGGCCAAGTTCGACGACGCCGACTCGGTCAAGGGCCCGGCGTCGCTGCCGGCCGGCATGCAGGAGCTGTCGATCCAGATCGACGGCGAGCGCTTCGTCGGTGGCGCGGTCACCGCAGGGGACAAGGTCGGTGTGTTCACGTCCTTCACCCTCGACGGCAACATCCGCATCACCTCGAACCCGATCAACAACCTGCTCGTGCTCAAGGTCGACAACGGTGCCCTCGTCGAGGACCCGGCCGAGGAGGCCAACGGCGCCACGACCGGCACCGTCATCACGGTCGCGGTCACGACGATGCAGGCCGAGCAGATCGTCCATGCCAAGGAGTTCGGCACGATCTGGTTGACCCGTCAGACCGACAAGACCGACACGAGTGGCGGCATGACGATCACGTACCAGAACGTCGCACCGTTCGAGGTGCCGTGATGATCGGCATCGTCCTGATCGTCGGTGCCGACGACGTGACGGCGGAGCGGGTGGGCTCGGCGATCGGCTACCGCGCCGTGGCCCTGAGCGCCGCCTCGGTCTCCGCGCCGAGCGTGAGCCTGCTGCGCGGCATGGACGCCTCGCAGCTGCCCGGGGTCATGGTGTTCACCAACCACGTGCCGTTCGAGCGCTCCATCGCGATGGCGGCGGAGGTGCACGCCGTGCGCCCGGACGTCGCGATGGTGCTCGTCTCGAACGCCGAGCCGTCGATGCTGCTCGAGGCGATGCGCGCGGGAATCCGCGACATCGCTCCGTCCCTGGACGACGCCCTGTTCCTGTCGAACCTGCGCAAGCGGCTCGACAGCCAGGGCGGCGCCAACCAGGCCGGGGTCATGGCGCCGCCGCCCCCGCAGCCCGTTGACTTCAGCTCGCGCACCATCACGGTGCTCTCGCCGAAGGGCGGGGTGGGCAAGACCAACATCTCGGTCAACCTGGCCGTGGCACTCGCCGAGCAGTCGCCGATGGACGTCGTGCTGCTGGACCTGGACCTGATGTTCGGTGACGTCTCGACGGTGCTGAACCTCAAGCCGACCCACACGCTCGAGGACGCCTTCGGCGCTGCGGGCCGCGACAGCCTGCTGCTCAAGACGTACCTGACCGTCCACGACCAGGGCTTCTACGTGCTCTGCGGCGCGGAGTCGCCGGCGGCCAACGACCACGTGACCGGTGCCGACGTCACCGAGCTGATCCGTCAGCTGCAGACGCAGTTCCGCTACGTCGTGATCGACACGGCCTCCGGGCTCGACGACGCGACGCTGGCGGCGCTCGAGGTCAGCCACGACGCGATCGTCGTGACCACGATGGACATGGCCTGCCTGCGCGGCGTTCGGAAGGCGGTCGAGCTGCTGACCGAGCTGGCCCTGCTGCCGGCCTCGAAGTACCTCGCCGTGAACTTCGCCGACAAGCAGTCGGGTCTGCGCATCAAGGACGTCGAGGCGGTCGTCGGCATGCCGGCCGACACCGTGCTGCCTCGCATGGTCGAGATCCAGTCGGCCGCGAACCGCGGCGTCCCCGCCCTGACGACGATCAAGAACGGACCGTTCTCGAAGTCGATCCGCTCACTCGCGAAGCGCATCTTCGACCGCGCCCGTGAGGTCGAGCCCAAGGCCGGCCACAAGCGACTGGAGGTGGCGTGATGAGTCTCAGCGACCGGCTCGCCTCCGCCCGCGAGCTCAACGCCGCCCGGATCGACGCCGTCGAGGCCGAGACCGTGCCCGACTACGACGACTCGATCGCGGCCATCTCGGCGGCCAACGACGCCTTCGGCGAGATCAAGCAGCGCACGACCGACGCGCTGTTCGACCGCCTCGGTGCCCGGGTCAGCGACTCGAGCCTGACCGAGGACCAGCTGCACGAGATCGTGCGCGAAGAGCTGACCGAGATCATCGAGGAGGACCAGCAGCTGCTCTCGCCGGAGGAGCGGCGCCGCCTGGTCCGCGACGTCGAGAACGACGCGCTGGGTCTCGGCCCGCTCGAGCGTCTGCTCGACGACGACAGCGTCTCGGAGATCATGGTCAACCGGTACAACCAGGTCTACGTGGAGCGGAACGGCCGGCTCACGCTGTCGTCCGCACGCTTCACGTCCGAGGACCACCTGCGCCGGGTCATCGACCGCATCGTGTCGCGCATCGGTCGTCGCGTCGACGAGTCTTCCCCGCTGGTCGACGCCCGCCTCGCCGACGGATCCCGTGTGAACGCGGTGGTCCCGCCGCTCGCGGTGGACGGCTCGTCGCTGACGATCCGCAAGTTCTCCAAGACCCCGCTGCGGGTCGGCGACCTGATCGGCTTCGGCAGCATGACCGAGGAGATGGGTCGCCTGCTGGAGGCCTGCGTGCTCGCCAAGCTCAACATCCTGGTGAGCGGCGGTACCGGCACCGGAAAGACGACCCTGCTCAACGTGCTGTCGGCGTTCATCCCGCCGGGCGAGCGCATCGTCACGATCGAGGACGCGGTGGAGCTCAACCTCCAGCAGCCTCACGTGGTGCGGCTCGAGAGCCGCCCGCCGAACATCGAGGGAGCGGGCGAGGTGCGGATCCGCGACCTCGTGCGCAACTCGCTGCGCATGCGACCCGACCGCATCGTGGTCGGGGAGTGTCGTGGTGGCGAGGCGCTCGACATGCTGCAGGCGATGAACACGGGCCACGACGGCTCGCTCTCGACCCTGCACGCCAACAGCCCGCGTGACGCCATGTCGCGGCTCGAGACCCTCGTGCTGATGGCCGGCATGGACCTGCCGCTGCGGGCCATCCGTGAGCAGGGCGCGTCGGCCGTCGACCTGATCGTGCAGATCGCGCGACTGCGCGACGGCACGCGCCGCATCACGCACGTCACGGAGGTGCTGGGCATGGAGGGCGACACCGTCACGCTGCAGGACGTCTTCACGTTCGACTACTCCGCGGGGGTCGACGCCAACGGCAAGTTCCTGGGTCAGGCCAAGCCGACGGGCGTGCGACCGAGGTTCAGCGAGAAGTTCGCCGATCATGGCATCCACTTCGACCTCGGCAACCTGTCCGGGGCCACGGCGAACGCCGGGGGGTGGTGACCGTGCTCGTCGTCATCGCCAGCCTGTTCATCATCGGCGCGCTGTCCTCGCTCTACATCGCGCTGGCCGGGCCTCCCGGCCGCCGCGTCGAGCGGCAGCGGGTCGCCGAGTACGCCGTGGTGGAGCAGCAGAGCATGCTCAACCGCGTCGCCGTCGCCGTGGAGGACCGCGTCGACGAGGCGATGCGGGAGCGGGGCATGAAGCTCTTCACCGTCGAGGAGCTCGCGCTCGCCGGCATCCGCACACCCGTGACGACCCTCGTCATCCTGATGGGGTGCGCGGCCGTCGTCGCCGCCGCTCTCGGGCTCGTGCTGCTCGGGAGCCTGCTGGTCGGCATCCTCCTGGCCGTCGCCGTGCCGGTCGTGACGAAGATCTTCGTCCGATGGCGCACGGGTCGCGTGCAGAAGAAGTTCGCCGACCAGCTGCCGGGCGCGCTGCAGATCATGGCGGCCTCGCTCCGCGCCGGTCACAGCTTCCCCCGCGCCCTCGACGCCGTGTCGCGGGAGGCCGACGCCCCGATCGGGCCGGAGCTCGCCCGCGTGGTCAACGAGACCAAGGTCGGACGCGACGTCCTGACCTCGCTGGACGACGTCGCCGTGCGGATGCAGAGCGACGACTTCCGGTGGGTCGGCGCCGCGATCGGCGCCCAGCGGGAGACCGGCGGCAACCTGAACGAGATCCTCGACCAGGTGGCCGCCACGATCCGCGACCGTCAGCACATCCGCCAGCAGGTCGCCGCGCTCTCGGCCGAGGGCCGGTTGTCCGCCGTGATCCTCATGCTGCTGCCCGTCGGCATCGGCGGCTACTACGCCCTCATCGCGGGCGACACCTTCGGCATCTTCCTGGAGGCGGGGATCGGCAAGATCCTCCTCATCGGCAGCGTGATCCTCTACGCGCTCGGTGGCCTGTGGATGCGCTCCATCGTCAAGATCGACTTCTGAGGGGGATGTCATGGTGCTCATCGCTGCAGTCCTGCTGATCGCCTCGCTCGCCGCGCTCGCGGTCGGTCTCGGCATCGTCGCCACGCCCAACGGCGAGGTGCAACGCCGCGCCCAGGAGTTCGCGCACCGCGAGGAGAAGCTGCCCAAGAAGCGGCTCATGCAGGTCAACCGCCTGCCGCGCGGCTGGGTCGCGAGCTTCACGCCCCCCAGCTTCGTCGACGCGATCGAGCGCAACCTCGTGCTCGCGGGGCGTCCGGCGGCGTGGACGGTCGACAAGGCGGTGACGTACAAGCCGATCGGCCTGGCCGTGGGTTCGCTCTTCTGCCTCGTCATGGTGCTCAAGGGCGGAGCGCCGGCCCTCGTCCTCGTCGGGGTGCTGGCCGTGCCGCTGGGGTACTTCGTGCCGGACCTGCTGATCTACAACATGGCGGTCAAGCGCCAGCAGCAGATCCAGAAGGAGCTGCCCGACCTGCTCGACCAGATCGTCATCTCGATCGAGGCCGGCGTCGGGTTCGAGCAGGCCCTGGCCCGCGCCGGAGAGCGCAACTCCGGACCGCTCGCCGAGGAGGTCATGCGCCTCGTGCAGGACATGACGCTCGGCCTGTCGCGGCGCGAGGCCTACCTCGGTCTCGCCAACCGCACCAGCATCGACGACCTCAAGAACTTCTGTGGGGCCGTCGTGCAGGCCGAGGAGTACGGCATCTCGATCGCGTCGGTCGTGCGCTCGCAGGCCACCGAGCTGCGGCACGCCCGACGGATGCGTGCCGAGGCGGAGGCGCAGAAGGTGCCGGTCAAGATCCTCGTGCCCCTGATGCTCTGCGTGCTGCCCGTGCTCTTCATCATCGTGCTCGGCCCCGCGATCGTCTCTGCCTACGCGCAGTAGACCCGAGACCGTCTGCCCAGGCAGACTCAGACCCGCTCCCTCGGGGGCACAGCCCGGGCCCATCCTGTGAGGGAGGTGGGTCCGGGTCTGTGTCGTTCGGTCTCGTGCCCTCGTTCCTCGGCCACGCGCCCTCTCTTGCTCGCTTCGCTCGTCATGGTGACGGCCGGTGCTGGCCACGGCCCGGAGCCGACTGCTTGACAGGTCACACGGGGTTGTCAAGTTGGTTGACATGTCATACCTTTGTGTCAAGCGAAGCGAGGAGCATGTCATGACGGTGTCAGCAGTGGTCGACGGCCAGCGGGTCGAGTGGACCGACAAGAAGCGCTATCTCTGGATCATGGGAGCGGTCATCCCGCTCATCCCGATGATGATCTGGGGGCTCGTCGCCGCCACCGAGTGGCACGTGTGGTGGTACTTCGGGCCGTTCTTCGTGTTCGTCCTGATCCCGCTGTTCGACCTGGTCGCCGGCCTCGACCCCAACAATCCGCCGGACGAGCTCATCGAGGCGCTCGAGGAGGACCGCTACTACCGCTGGGTCACCTTCGCCTTCATCCCGCTGCAGATCGCCGGGTTCCTGTGGGGCTGCTTCCTGCTCGGCGACGGCACGATCTTCGGCTGGGACCCGTTCACGGCCTCGGTGCTGCCGGGCATCGCCGAGAACCTCACCTGGTACGACAAGGTCGGCCTGGCCACCGGCATGGGCATGGTCGCCGGCATCGGCATCAACACCGCCCACGAGCTCGGTCACAAGAAGGAGGAGCTCGAGCGCTGGTTCGCCCGCGTCGCGCTCGCCCAGACCGCCTACGGCCACTTCTACATCGAGCACAACCGCGGCCACCACGTGCGGGTCGCGACCCCCGAGGACCCGGCGTCCAGCCGCATGGGCGAGACGGTCTGGGAGTTCATGCCCCGCACCGTGATCGGCAGCCTGCGCAGTGCCTGGGAGCTGGAGAAGAAGCGCTTCGCCCGCCTCAAGAAGTCGCCCTACAGCCTCAAGAACGACCTCATCAACGCGTGGATGTTCACCGTGCTGCTCTGGGGCGCCGCGATGGCGGCCTTCGGCTGGCAGATCTTCCCGTACCTCCTGGTCCAGGCGGTCCTCGGCATCTGGCTGCTCGAGAGCGTCAACTACCTCGAGCACTACGGCATGAAGCGCGCGAAGCTCGAGTCCGGCCGCTACGAGCGCGTCAACCCCTCGCACTCGTGGAACAGCAACAACATCGGCACCAACGTGCTGCTGTACCACCTGCAGCGCCACAGCGACCATCACGCCAACCCGACCCGCCGCTACCAGGCGCTCCGCGACTTCAAGGAGGCCCCGGTCCTGCCCACGGGCTACGCCGGCATGATCGTCGCGACCTGGGTCCCGCAGATCTGGCGCCGCGTCATGGACGAACGCGTGCTCGGTCACTACGACGGCGACATCACGCAGGCCAACGTGCATCCGCGCCTGGAGAAGAAGTACTACGAGAAGTACGGTGCGACCCCGCCGCAGGCGGCGCCCGAGGAGGTGGCGGTCTGACATGGCCCAGTTCATCTGTCCCAACTGCGAGTACGTCTACGACGAGGCCAAGGGCGACCCCCGCGAGGGCTGGCCCGCGGGCACGCCGTTCGCCGAGGTCGACGAGGACTGGACGTGCCCGGACTGCGGCGTGCGTGAGCAGGTCGACTTCGTGCCTGTGGAAGAGTTCATCCGCAACGACCAGGACGGCAACGTCATCAGCGCCGAGACGCGCGAGCAGGCGCTGGCCCGGCAGCGGGCCGAGCACCTGAAGGAACAGGAGCAGGCGTGAAGCAGTGGGAGTGCCAGCAGTGCGGATTCCTCTACGACGAGGCCGAGGGCTGGGAGGAAGAGGGATTCCCGCCCGGCACCAAGTGGGAGGACATCCCCGACGACTGGACGTGCCCCGACTGCGGCGCAGCGAAGGCCGACTTCACGATGGTGCAGGTCGGCTGATGCGCGACCGGACGCCAGGTACGGTCGCGGCATGACCGTCGTGACGTTCCGGGCCTCCGTGCAGGGACAGCTGCGCGACCGTCTGCTCGACTCCGCCCAGGGGCAGATCGAGAAGCGGGGCTGGTCGTCGGTCACGATGTCGCGCATCGCCGACGAGGTGGGCGTCAGTCGTCAGACGGTCCACAACGAGCTCGGCACCAAGCGGCAGCTCGCCGAGCACCTCGCGATGCGCGAGCTGGCCCGGTTCCTCGAGGTCGTGCAGGAGCGCATGGCCGGACAGGTCGATGTCGTCGACGCCGTCGTGGCCGCCTGCGAGGGCGCGCTGGAGCTGGGCGAGCGCAGCCTCCTGGTCCGCACCATCGTGGGCTCCGTGCCGGGTGAGCACGACCCCGACCTGCTGGCGATCCTCACGGTCGAGTCCGGCGAGATCATCGACACCGCCGGCGCCGCGGTGAAGCAGTGCATCCTCGACGGCGCGTTCGACCTGCCGCTCACCGACGCCGAGGTCGACGTCGCGGTCGAGAGCGTCGTGCGGCTCGTGCTCTCGGCGATCACGCGCCCCTCGAAGCCGCCGGCCCAGGCGGCCGCCGACATCGGCTGGATCCTGCGACTGGCCCTCAAGGGCGCCCGCGGCTGAAACCTTTTTCGGACGAATGTCCTGAAACGGCGTTTCCCGGGGTACGGTGACCCGAACCTCGGAGGTCGCCGTGATGCGTCGTCTTTTCCTGGCCATGACTCTGATCGCCGTCCCGGTGCTCTTCGTGGCCACGCCCGCCCAGGCAGCGACGCGCACGGTGTGCGCGACCGGCTGCGACTTCACCACGATCCAGGCGGCCGTCACGGCCGCCGACCCGGGTGACGTGATCTCGGTCGGAGCCGGCACCTACCAGGCGTTCGGCGTGATCATCGACAAGCCGCTGACCATCCAGGGAGCGAGCACGGGCACGACGATCATCGACGGCGGCGGTGCGAGCGTCGGCACCGTGCCCGGCATCTTCCGCATCCTGCCCGGCGTGGTCGCCAATGGCACCGGCCAGGTCGTGATCCGCGACCTGACGCTGCGCAACCCCGGCAAGAACACGACGGGATCGCAGTACTTCGGCATCTCGATCGGGGTCAAGCAGGTCACGACCGGCATCACCGACGTCATCCTCGACAACCTCGACCTCCAGGCGAACCAGGACGTCACGCGCCCGGGCTACGGCGTCTACGCCGACGGCGGCCTGACCGGCACGACCGAGCGCGTCGCCCCAAACCTGACGATCACCGACAGCACCTTCACGGGCCACTACTACAACGCCATCGGCGTCGACGCGTGGCGCGGCGACGTCACGATCGCCCGTAACGACCTGCGCGAGGGCGGGTTCGGCAACTCCGCGATCCTCGTCTTCAACGAGTACAGCCCGAGCCGCATCACCGATCCGGTCGTGATCGAGGACAACACGAGCGTCGGTCGACTCGTCTACGTGCGCAACATCGACAACAACGCGACGCTCGACTCGCGCGGCGGGTTCGACGACGTCACGATCCGTCGCAACACCGTGACCGGCCTGGCCGGCACCGACAGCGGCATCCTCGTGAGCACGAACTCGACCGTCGCGACCGATCCCACCCGGTTCGGCAGCGTCCAGATCGCCGACAACGTGATCAGCGGAGACGGCACGTCGACCGACACCCGGGGCGTCACGATCGGCGGCTACGTCATCGACGCGGACGTCACCGGCAACTCCGTCACGGGAGTCGGGCGAGGCGTCTCCGTCGACACGGTCAAGGCCCAGAACCCGCAGAGCGTCACGCTGACGGGCAACCGGCTCATCGGCGACGCCGTCGGCGTGCAGAACGGCACGACGGTCGCGGTCGGCGCGGCCCTGAACTGGTGGGGCTGCGTCGCCGATCCCGCCGGGCCGGTCGTCGCCGGGTGCTCGCCCGCGGTCAACACCGGCACCGGCTCGATCGTCACCGGCCCGTGGCTGCTGCCCGTGCTCTCGGGTCTCCCGACGGCGCCGGTGACGGTCGGCAGCAGCTTCCCGGTCACGGGACGCCTGGCCACGAGCGACGGCTCCGCCTACACGCCGACCGGAGTGCTGGCCACGCTCCCGTTCGGCGCCGCCGCCACCGGAGGCACGGTCGCTCCCACGACCGGCACGCTCGCCGCCGGATCGGCTGTACTCACGTACACCGCTCCCGCAGCTCCGGGTCCGGCCACGCTCACGTTCTCGATCGACCGCGTCGGCGCGGCCGGTGCCGTCGACCCGCGGGTCTACGGCACCGGGGCGACCACCGGTCAGCCGGTCGCCGCGTCGTTCACGGCGATCCCGGCCGTGGTGACCCCGCCGAGCGGTGGTGGTGGCGGCACCACGCCGGGCACGAGCCTCCCGAGCGTCGGCTCGTCGAGTCCCGGCAACGGTGCGCTGCCCGACACGGGTGCCTCGAGCTTCGCCGGCGACCTCACGCGCGGCCTCGCTCTCGCCGCCCTCGGACTGCTGATGGTGGCCGTCGGGATGCGACGCAAGCTGGCTCCGGCGCGGCACCGCGCCTGACGCGTCGTGGTCAGTGGGCGAGCTTGAGGCCCACGACGCACGCGACGATGCCGAGGAGCAGCAGCACCTTGACGATCGACACGGCCTCGTCACCGCTGGCCATCGCGTACCCCGCCGTCAGGGTCGCGCCGATGCCGACCCAGACGGCGTAGGCCGTGCCCACAGGGAGCCCGCGCATCGCGTAGGCCAGTCCGGCCATGCTGGCGACGAGGGCCGTGGCGAACACGACGGACGGGGTGAGCCGGGTGAAGCCCTCCGAGCGACCGAGGGCCGTGGCCCACACGGCCTCGAGGACTCCGGAGACGACCAGGACGATCCAGTGCATGACGATGCTCCTTCGCATCGTCTTGTCGCTGGCCGGGTACGACGCGCCTCGTCCGGGGCCCGGATCGGGCACCTCAGACGCTAGCAAGGCACGGGGTGCCGCCTAGATCCAGGCGCGGAACCACATGCGGGCCTCCCACGCCGAGCGCGGGATCGTCTCACCCGTGAGCACGGGGTGGAACCACCAGAACAGGCCGACCGCCACGAGGACGTAGGTCACGATGCCTCCGATCAGCACCCGGCGCGCCACGACGCCGGCCGCCGCCCAGACGTCGCGCAGCACCAGGCAGATCGCGACGATGATGAACGGCAGCATCGTGACGGCGTAGAACGAGAAGATCGGGCGGTCGTCGTAGCGGAACCACGGCAGCCACAGCGCGGCGATCATCGCGAGCACGAGGCCGTACCGCCAGGCCCGCTCCCAGAGCCACATCGCCGCGCAGGCGACGACGGCGGCCGAGCCCAGCCACCAGACCAGCGGGTTGCCGAGCAGCGTGATGACACGGATGCAGGAGTCGCCCGGGCCGGCTCCGCACATCACGGCGGGCAGGTCGTTCTGCGCCTCGACCGCGACCGGGCGGCTCAGCACGGGCCAGCCCCAGGCGCTCGACTGGTAGGGGTGGGACTGGTCGGCCAGGAAGTCGCCCGTGTGGAAGCGGTAGTCGAGCAGGTGGAACTGCCAGAGCTGGCTGAACCGGTTGCCGTCGCCGAGGTCGAAGCGCTGGGCGTACACCTCGTGGTGGACGAGCCATCCGGTCCACGTCGCGACGTAGACCACGAGGGCCACGACGACGAGCGAGACGAAGGCAGGGCCGCCGACGAACAGGAGCGTGCGGGTCCACCAGTGCAGCAGCGGGGTCTCCGGGTCGCGCCAGGGCGACCTCCAGCGCTGCAGCACCTCCCAGCCGACGACGAGCATGCCGGCGACCGCGAGCGGGAACAGGCCGCTCCACTTCGTCGCCACGGCCATGCCGAAGCAGACGCCGGCGAGCAGCTGCCACGGACGGAGCGGTCGCCAGGACCCGCTGGTCTCGAGGTGGCGCATGATGCGGTCGCGGTCGGCGACGAGACAGGCGACGGCGCACACGATCCAGAACGTGAGGAAGCCGTCGAGCAGCGCGAGGCGCGACATCACGAAGTGCATGCCGTCGACGCAGAGCAGGAGACCGGCGAGGCAGCCGAGCCAGGTCGACCCGGTCAGCCGGCGCACGAGCCGGGCCAGCACCAGCACGGTCAGGGCGCCGACGACGACCGCGCTGATGCGCCAGCCGAAGCCGTCGAGACCGAAGAAGTGCTCGCCGAGCGCGATCATCCACTTGCCGCCCTCGGGATGGGCGACCTGCGTGGGCAGCTCGGTGAACAGGTCGGTGGTCTGGCCGGCCGCGATCTTGTCGTCGGCCCCCGTGACCGCGTCGCGCGCGTAGCCGACCTCGAGCATCGACCACGCGTGCTTGGCGTAGTACGTCTCGTCGAAGAGCAGCTGGTTCGGCGACCCCACGTTCCACACGCGTGTCGCGAACGCCAGGAGCGCGACCCCGATCGGACCGAGCCACCCCCACACGCGTTCGTCGATCCGCCGCACCCGCTCACCCTAGCGACCCCGAGGGGGCGGTGAGTGTTCCACCTTTGACCCCGCGCGAGCGGGTGGGCGGTGAGTGTTCCACCGTATGAGCGCCCATACGGTGGAACACTCACCGGCGTAGGTGGAACACTCACCGCCCCGAGAAATCCCCAGGGTCTGGTCGTGCACAGGGCAGGGAAGTCCGGCCCCGCAGTCGGCCGCCGCTGGGCAGCGTGACGGCATGCAGCGACCCACACCGCTCCCGGCTCACCTGGCGCATCGCGCCTTCCACCGACGCGAGGCGATCGAGGCCGGGCTCACCGACCGCATGCTGGATCACCCGCGGTTCGTGCGAATGCATCCCTGCGTCTTCCGGCTCGCCTCGACCACGCTCGACCGCACGGGTCTCCTGGCCGCCGCCTGCCTGGCGCTGCCCCAGGACGCGGTGGTGAGTCACACGACGCGGCTGGAGATCGCCGGGGTGCACGCCGGCGAGCGGCTGCTGCACTTCACGATCGGTCGCGAGCTGCACCTGACGTACGACGGGGTCATGCTGCATCGCACCGTGAAGCTCCCGCCGACCGACGCGAGCGGCGTCACCATCCCGGCGGCCTGGGTCCAGTCGGCGTCGATCCTTCCGCCGATTCGGGCCGTGGCAGTGGCCGACCGGCTGCTGGCCTCGGGGCTTGCGACGCGCGAGGCGATCGAGGCGGTCGCAGCACGTGACCCGTGGCGGCCCGGGGCCGAGCTCGTCGAGCACCTGATGCCATGGATCGATCCGGCCGCGGCCTCCATCCCGGAGAGCCAGACCCGCACGATCATCCGCGCCGCCTGTCTCGAGGCTCCGGAGGTCAACGCGCGCATCATGGACGGCCCGGACCTCCTGGCCATCGGCGACCTGGTGTTCCGGCGGTGGCGGCTGATCGTGGAGTACGAGGGGCGTCAGCACGCGATGGATCCGCAGCAGTTCGCCTGGGACATCGAGCGCTACCGTCGGCTGCGGGAAGCAGGGTGGAACTACCTCCGCATCACGGCACGCGACCTCGCCAACCCGCGCCGTCTGGTGCGGCTCGTCCACCGTGCCTTGGTGGCCCAGGGCTACGACGGCCCGCCTCCTGAGTTCGGGGTCGTGTGGGAATGGTTGTTCAGGGCTCCTCGGCTGCGCGTTCCCTCCTCGGCGCGCTGACGGGGCGGTGAGTCCTCCACCGAGGTCGGTGAGTGATCCACCGTATGAGCGCTCACAGGGTGGAACACTCACCGCCCAGGGCACCGTCGCGCTCATACGTGGAAGACTCACCGCCCCGGCGGACGGGGGAGCGGAGGGGTGGCACGATGCAGGCATGCTGATCCTCGCGGGCACCTCCATCGGTCAGGTCTCGGACGTCTCCCGGCGCCTCGGGCCCGCGCTGTCGTCGGCCGACGTGGTCGCGGCGGAGGACACGAGACGCCTCGCGCGGCTCACCGCCGAGCTCGGCATCGAGACCCGCGGCCGGATCGTGTCGTTCTTCGAGGGCAACGAGCAGGCCCGCACGACCGAGCTCGTCGACCTGCTGCGGGTCGGCTACTCCGTGGTCCTCGTGACCGACGCGGGCATGCCGAGCATCTCCGACCCGGGCTACCGGCTCGTGGCCGAGGCCGTCGCCGCCGGCATCGACGTCAGCGTGATCCCCGGACCCTCGGCGGTCCTCACGGCCCTCGCGATCTCCGGCCTGCCCGTCGACCGCTTCACCTTCGAGGGCTTCCTGCCGCGCAAGCCCAAGGCCCGCGACCGCTTCCTGGCCGACGTCGCGGCCGAGCGCCGCACGCTGGTCTTCTTCGAGTCCCCGCACCGCACCGAGTCGACCCTCCGCGCGATGCACGCGGTCTTCGGCCCCGAGCGCCGCGTCGTCGTGTGCCGCGAGCTCACCAAGACCTACGAGGAGGTCGTGCGCGGCACGACCCTCGACCTGCTCGAGTGGGTCGAGGGCCTGGAGCAGGGCGTGCGAGGTGAGATCACGATCGTGGTCGAGGGCGCCGCGGCCGAGGAGGTCGAGCTCGACCCCGACGTGCTGGCCGACCTCGTCGACCGTGCCGAGGCCACGGGCCTGAGCCGCAAGGACGCCATCGCGCACGTCGCCAGCACGACCGGCGCACCGAAGAACCTCGTGTACGACGCCGCCCACGCCTGACCGTTCGCCCGCTCACTAGGATTGCGGCATGGCTGATCGGACGTTCTACGTCACCACGCCCATCTTCTACGTCAACGACGCGCCCCACATCGGGCACGGCTACACGCAGACCGTGGGCGACGTGCTGACCCGCTGGCACCGGCAGCGTGGCGAGGGCGTCTGGTACCTCACCGGCGTCGACGAGCACGGGCAGAAGGTGCTCCGCAAGGCCGACGAGAACGGCGCGGCCCCGCAGGACTGGGTCGACGGCCTCGTCGAGCGCGAGTGGAAGCCGATGCTCGAGACGATCGACCTCGCCAACGACGACTTCATCCGCACGTCGGAGGAGCGCCACGCGACCGGCGTCCAGGCGTTCTGGCAGAAGCTCAACGACAACGGCGCCGTCTACCAGGGCGAGTTCTCGGGCTGGTACTCCGTCGGCTCGGAGGAGTTCGTGGGCGAGGACGACGTCGCCGACGGCGAGGGCGACGACGAGGGCCACAAGATCTCCACGCTCGACGGCTCGCGGGTCGAGCACGTGACCGAGTCCAACTACTTCTTCCGGCTGAGCGACTACCAGCAGAAGCTGCTCGACTTCTACGACGCCAACCCCGATTTCGTGCAGCCCGCGTCGGCGCGCAACGAGGTCGTCTCCTTCGTCTCGCGCGGCCTGACCGACCTGTCGATCTCGCGGTCCACGTTCGACTGGGGCATCCCGGTGCCGTGGGACGCCGACCACATCTTCTACGTGTGGATCGAGGCGCTGCTGAACTACGTCACGGCCGTGGGCTACGGGGGCGACGAGGCCGCCGAGAAGCGCTTCGACGACCTGTGGCCGGCCGACCTGCACATCGTCGGCAAGGACATCGTGCGCTTCCACGCGATCATCTGGCCGGCGATGCTGATGGCCGCCGGGCTGCCCGCGCCGAAGAAGGTCTTCGCGCACGGCTGGATCCTCGTGGGCGGGCAGAAGATGTCCAAGAGCAAGGCCAACGGCATCCACCCCACGCAGATCGTCGACACCTTCGGCTCCGACGCCTACCGCTACTACTTCTCCCGCGCGCTGACGTTCGGCAACGACGGCTCGATCTCGTGGGAGGACATCGGCGCGCGCTACCACGCCGAGCTCGCCAACGGCCTCGGCAACCTGGCCTCGCGGGCCGCGGCGATGGTGGGCAAGTACTTCGACGGCGCGCTCCCGCCGGCCGGCGAGCACGGTGACGCCGAGCGCGCGGTGGTCGAGCTCGTGGCCACTGCCACGGCCGATGCCGACGCCGCGATCGACGCCGTCGCGCCGCAGGACGCCGTGGCCGCGATCTGGCGCATCGTCGACGCGCTCAACGGCTACGTCACCGACCAGCAGCCGTGGCAGGTCGCCAAGGACGAGTCGCAGCGCGAGCGCCTCGGCACGATCCTCAACACGACCGTCGAGGGCCTGCGGGCGCTCGCGGTCCTGCTGCACCCCGTCATGCCGAAGGCCACGGCGGTGCTGTGGGAGTCGGTCGGCGGCGCGACGATCGGCGACCTCGCCGAGCAGCGCATCGCCGACGTGCCGCGCTGGGGCCAGGTGCCGGCGGGCACCCCCATCGTCAAGACCGCACCGCTGTTCCCTCGCATCGACCTCACGGAGGAGTGAGTCGATGAGCGGCAGCGCGACCAGCGAGACCGACGAGTGGCCGTGGCCCGACGCGCCTGAGCCGCTGCCGGCCCCGGTCGTCGACAACCACTGCCACCTCGACGTGGGCATCAAGGGCGGTCGGCGCATCGAGGTCGCCGAGGCGCTCGACCGTGCGGCGGCGGTCGGGGTGCCGCGCATCGTCCAGGTGGGGTGCGACCTGGACGACTCGCGCTGGGCCGTAAAGGTGGCGCGGGAGTTCGACGCGATCGTCGCGGCCGTGGCGCTGCACCCGAACGAGGCTCCGCGCCTCGCCGAGACAGGACAGCTCGACGCGGCGATCGCCGAGATCGACGCGCTCGCCGCCGACCCGGTCGTGCGGGCCGTGGGCGAGACGGGCCTCGACTACTTCCGCACGGGCCCCGAGGGCCGCGAGGCCCAGCACCACTCCTTCCGCGAGCACGTGCGCATCGCCAAGAAGCACGACCGCGCCCTCGTGATCCACGACCGCGACGCGCACGCCGACGTGCTCGCGATCCTCGACGACGAGGGCCTCCCCGAACGCACGATCTTCCACTGCTTCTCCGGTGACGCAGCCTTCGCGCGCGAGTGCGTCGAGCGCGGCGCCTACCTCTCGTTCGCGGGCACCGTGACCTTCTCGAACGCCCCGGATCTCCGGGATGCGTTGAAGGTCACACCCGCCGATCGCGTCCTCGTCGAGACCGACGCGCCCTTCCTGACGCCGATGCCGCACCGTGGACGGCCGAACGCGTCGTTCCTCGTGCCGTTCACCCTGCGAAACATGGCCGAAACGCGGGGTGACGACCTGCTCGACCTGTGCCGTCAGGTCGAGGCGAACACCGACCGCGCCTTCGGGGGTGCGTGGCCCCGTCACCAGGTGAGGACAACCTGAAAAGACCGTGAATCCGGGCATTCGGGTTTGACCTGACCCGAATGCTCGTTACGGTGGCACGGCTGACCGAGCGCGTGAAGCGTTGTGCCAACAGACGAGGAAAGCATCTGTGAAGTTCCCCCACCCCCGATTCACCCGACCTGATCTCCTGGCGAAGTTCCGCCGGGGCGAGGACGGCGGAGCCAAGGCCCCCTGGGTCATCGCGCTCAACGTCTTCGTGCTCCTGGTCCTCGGCGGAGGCGCCACGGCGTACGCCGCGATGAGCACCACCGTGGAGCTCACGGTCGACGGCAAGACCGAGACCATCCGCACGTTCGACGGCACCGTCGAAGAGGTCCTCGAGGCCCAGGGCATCGACCTCAAGGAGTCCGACAAGATCAACGTCGACCTGACGTCGGCGCCCTCGTCCGACCAGCCGGTCGTCGTGGAGTACGCCAAGCCCGTCACCGTCACGGTCGACGGCGCCAGCAGCGAGCAGGTCACGTACGCCCCCACCGTGGGCGATCTCCTGGACGAGCACGGCGTCGAGCCGACGTCCGACGACTACGTGTCCGACAAGCACGACAAGCAGATCCCCCGCAAGGGACTCGACGTCGTCGTGAGCTCGGAGAAGAACCTCACCGTCGTCGCCGACGGACAGACCCAGCAGCTCCAGACGGCGGCCCCCACGGTCGCCGAGGTCCTGGACGAGGCCGAGGTCAAGCTCGGCGCCGACGACGAGGTCACGCTGGGCAAGGACGGCTACGTCACGCCCGACGCGGTCCTGCAGGTCGTGCGCATCCAGAAGGAGCAGCGCACCGAGGAGGTCGACGTCCCGTTCGAGACCCAGGTCCAGGAGGACCCGGAGGCCTTCGAGGGCGAGACCACCGTCGTGACGCCCGGCACCCCGGGCAAGGCCACGGAGAAGGTCGACGTCGTGATCGCCGACGGCCAGGTGCGCGACCGCGTCGTGCTCGAGCGCACCGTGACCACCGAGCCGGTGGCCCAGGTCGAGAAGCACGGCACCAAGGCCGCTCCGGTGGCCACGGGTGTCGCGCCCGACGGTGTCTGGGGCGCGCTCGCCCAGTGCGAGTCGGGTGGCAACCCGGCGGCCAACACGGGCAACGGCTACTACGGTCTGTACCAGTTCTCGGCCAGCACGTGGCGCGCCGTCGGCGGCTCCGGCCTGCCGTCGGAGGCCTCCGCCGAGGAGCAGACGATGCGCGCCCAGACGCTCCAGGCGCGTTCGGGCTGGGGCCAGTGGCCCGCCTGCTCGTCGAAGCTGGGTCTGCGCTGAGCAGCGAACCGCCTCACCCCACCGTGCGCCTCCTCGGCGCGACCGACGTCCGTCGGCTCGCCGAGGGGGCGCAGGTGCGTCCCACGAAGCAGAAGGGACAGAACTTCGTCGTCGACGGCAACACGGTGCGTCGCATCGTGCGCGTCGCCGGCGTGCAGCCCGAGGACGTGGTCCTCGAGATCGGCCCTGGCCTCGGGTCGCTGACGCTCGCGCTCGCCGAGGTCGCGCGCCGCGTGGTCGCGGTCGAGATCGACGAGGTCCTCGCCGAGCTCCTGCCGTCGACGATGGCCGAGTTCGCGCCCGGTCGTGACGTCGAGGTCGTGCTCGCCGACGCGATGCACGTGCAGGAGCTGCCCGGCGCCGCGCCGACCGCGCTGGTCGCCAACCTGCCGTACAACGTCTCCGTCCCGGTGCTGCTCCACGTGCTGCAGCGGTTCAGCACGATCCAGCGGGCGCTCGTCATGGTGCAGGCCGAGGTGGCCCACCGGCTCGCCGCGGGCCCCGGCTCGCGCACCTACGGCGTCCCCAGCGTCAAGGCGGCCTGGTACGGAACGGTCGACGCCGCCGGCACGGTCGGTCGCGGCGTCTTCTGGCCGGTGCCGAACGTCGACTCCGAGCTCGTCGCGTGGCGGCGGCACACCGAGCCGCTGGGCGACGAGACGGCTCGCCGCCGCACCTTCGCGGTCGTCGACGCGGCCTTCGCCCAACGGCGCAAGACCCTGCGCTCGGCCCTCTCCGGCCTCGCCGGGTCAGGAGTGGACGCCGAGGCGGCCCTGGTGGCCGCGGGCATCGATCCCCGCACGCGTGGCGAGCAGCTCGACGTCCTCGCGTTCCGCGCCGTGGCGCAGCACATGACGTCGCTCGACGCCGGGGTGCCCGGCCGCAAGGAGCGCCCGTCGCGATGACGGCTAGGTTGGTCGGGTGACGTCGACCACCGTGAGGGCGCCCGCCAAGATCAACCTCGGTCTGTCGGTGGGCCCGCTTCGCGACGACGGCTTCCACGAGCTCGCCACGGTCTACATGGCGCTCGACCTCCACGACACGGTGCGGGTCTCGCTGCGCGACGACGACCAGGTCACCGTCGCGGTGCACGCCGACGCCGATGGTCGCGCCGAGTCGACGGCGGTGCCCCTCGACGCCGACAACCTCGCGGTGCGGGCGGTCGAGATGCTCCGCAGCGCGGCGGGTGTCACGACGGGTGTCGACCTCATGATCCGCAAGGTCATCCCGGTCGCCGGCGGCATGGCGGGCGGCTCCTCGGACGCCGCCGCCGCGCTGGTCGGCGCCAACGCCGAGCTGGGGCTGGGCTGGAGCCGCGAGGCCCTGGCGGAGCTCGCGGCCGACCTCGGCAGCGACGTCCCGTTCCTGCTGCACGGCGGGGTCGGCATCGGCACGGGGCGGGGTGAGCAGATCTCGCCCGTGCTCTCGCGGGGCCGCTACGCGTTCCTCGTCGTCGTCGCCAGCGAGGGGCTCTCCACGCCCGAGGTCTACGCCGAGTTCGACCGCCTCGAGCCCGACCCGGCTCCGCCGCACGTCGCCCCGGAGCTCATGTCCGCCTTGCGGGGCCACGACGCCGAGCGGCTCGGTGAGCACCTCACCAACGACCTCGAGGCCGCCGCGCTCTCGCTGCGTCCCGAGCTCGACCGCGTCCTGCAGATCGGGGTCGACGCGGGGGCTCTCGCCGGCATCGTCTCCGGCTCCGGGCCGACGTGCGTGTTCCTGCTCGAGGACGACGCCGACGCCCAGCAGCTCACGGCCGAGCTGTGGTCGGCTCCCGGCTGTGCCGACGTCATCCACACCCACGGCCCGGCGTCCGGCGCCCGCATCATCGCGTGAACCCGCTCATCGTCGGCGAGGGCGTCGTGATCGACGTCCCGGCCAAGCGCGTGCTCGACGGGGTCACGGTCGGCATCGGTGAGGGCGACAAGATCGGCGTCGTCGGTCGCAACGGTGACGGCAAGTCGACCCTCATGGGAGCCCTCGCCCGCAAGCGCGAGCTCGACGCCGGCCGCATCACGTGGCGGCGCGACCTCCGGGTCGGGTTCCTCGACCAGGCCGACTCGCTGGCCGACGACGCCACGGTCGGCGCGGTCGTGGTGGGCGACCGACCCGACCACGAGTGGGCGGGCGACCCCCGCATCCGCGACATCGTGGCGGGGCTGCTCGGCGACGTCGCGTGGGACGCGGAGATCGGCTCCCTGAGCGGTGGCCAGCGCCGCCGCACCGCCCTCGCGGCACTGCTGGCGGGGGAGTGGGACGTGCTGTTCCTCGACGAGCCGACCAACCACCTCGACGTCGAGGGCATCGACTGGCTCGCGCGGCACCTGAACGCCTGGGCGGTGCGCGACCGCGCCCTCGCCGTGGTGACCCACGACCGGTGGTTCCTCGACGCCGTCTGCACCACCACGTGGGAGGTGCACGACGCGATCGTCGAGGCGTTCGAGGGCGGCTACGCCGCCTACGTCCTGCAGCGGGTCGAGCGCGACCGCCAGGCCTCGGTCATCGAGGGGCGACGGCAGAACCTCATGCGCAAGGAGCTCGCCTGGCTGCGCCGCGGCGCCCCGGCGCGCACGTCGAAGCCGAAGTTCCGCATCGACGCGGCGACCGAGCTGATCTCGAACGAGCCGCCCCCGCGCGACACGGTCGAGCTGAAGAAGATGGCCACCTCCCGCCTCGGCCGCGACGTCGTCGACATCCTCGACGTCTCGGTCTCGTACGGCGACAAGCAGGTCCTGGACCACGTCGAGTGGCGGATCGGGCCGGGCGAGCGGGCCGGGATCCTGGGCCGCAACGGCGCCGGCAAGTCGACGCTGCTCGGCCTCGTGACCGGCGAGGTGCTGCCGACGGGCGGCAAGGTCAAGCGGGGCAAGACCGTGAAGATCGCGACGCTGACCCAGTCGCTGGCCGAGCTCGACGCCGTGGCGAACGACCGGGTCACCGACGTCATCTCGCGGCAGCGGACGTCGGTCGTGGCGGGCGGCAAGGAACAGACGCCCACCCAGCTGCTGGAGCAGCTCGGCTTCCGCACCGGACAGCTCTCGACACCGGTCAAGGACCTCTCGGGCGGGCAGCGTCGGCGGTTGCAGCTGCTGCTCGTGCTCCTCGAGGAGCCGAACGTGCTGATCCTCGACGAGCCCACCAACGATCTCGACACCGACATGCTCGCCGCGGTCGAGGACCTGCTCGACACCTGGCCCGGCACCCTGCTGGTCGTCTCGCACGACCGCTACCTGCTCGAGCGCGTCACGGACCACCAGTTCGCCGTGGTCGACGGGCACCTGCGGCACCTGCCGGGCGGGGTCGACCAGTACCTGACGCTGGCCGGGGGAGCCGGTGCCGGCCGCACGGAGTCGTCGACGCGACCCGACACCGCGGGCGCGACGGCCGGCGCGGCGGCGCCGGCTCGCGACGCGCAGCAGGATCGCGAGCTCCGCAAGGAGCTCACGCGGGTCGAGCGCTGGATCAAGCAGTCCGACCAGCGCACCAAGGAGCTCGAGGCGCTGATGGCCGAGCACGCCTCGGACGGCCCGCGCCTGACCGAGCTCGCGACCGAGCACGCCGAGGTCGCGACCCGCCTGGCCGAGCTCGAGGACCGCTGGCTGGAGATCTCCGACGACCTGGGCTGAGGTCCGGTTCGATGCCGCTCAGGGAGTGCGGAACGGCACCATCAGCGTGCGCAGGGCCGTGGCGAGGCTCTCGGCCTCGGCGGCTGACAGGTTCTCCAGGAGACCGGCCTCGCTGCGCATGAGCTCGGCGATCGCGCCGTCGACCTGCTCGCGGCCCGCGCCGGTCAGCTGCACGAGCACGCCACGGCGGTCGCCCGGATCGGGCTGACGCTCGACCAGTCCGCGGGCCGTGAGCCGGTCGACGCGGTTCGTCATGGTGCCGCTCGTGACATGGGTCTGGGCGACGAGGCGACCGGGGGAGAGCGCGTAGGGCTCGCCGGAGCGGCGCAGGGCGGCCAGCACGTCGAACTCCCACGACTCCAGGCCGTGGGTTGCAAAGGCCTCCTTGCGCACGTTGTCGACGTGACGCGCGAGGCGTGAGACGCGACTCAGCACCTGCATCGGGCTGACGTCGAGGTCGGGTCGCTCGCGGAGCCAGGCCTCGACGATCTCGTCGACCTCGTCGGCTCGCTCGGACATGCCGCCACGCTACTCCTCGAGATTCTTGATGTCGAGATTCTTGATCGGCTCGGTGGGCAGGTCTAGCGTGGCGGCATGTCCTCCCTCGACAGCGTCGTGGCCGCAGGCGCGGCCCACCAGTCCGCCCTGCTCGCCGCCGGTGAGATCACTTCGCGCGAGCTCACGGAAGCCACGCTCGCGGCGATCGCCCGGGAGAACCCGCGGATCAACGCGGTCGTCGAGGTGCTCGACGAGGAGGCGCTCGCGGGGGCCGACGAGGCCGACCGCCGGCGTCCCGAGGGCACGGCCGGCCCGCTGACCGGCGTGCCGATCGCGCTGAAGAACGACCTCGACGTCGCCGGGCACGTGACGACGCTCGGCAGCCGGGCCGTCACCCGCACGGCGACCGAGGACGGCGAGCTCGTCGCCCACCTCCGACGCGCGGGTGCCGTGCCGGTGGCGACCACGACGCTGCCGGAGCTCATGATCGTCGGCTTCACGGAGCCGGCGATCTCCGGCGTGACCCGGAACCCGATCGATCCGAGCCGCACGAGTGGCGGCTCATCGGGCGGCTCGTCGGCGCTCGTGGCCGCGGGTGCGGTGGGCATCGCGACGGCCTCCGACGGCGCGGGCTCGATCCGCATCCCCGCCGCCACCTGCGGTCTCGTCGGGTTCAAGCCCACGAACGGGACCGTGCCCGGATCGGGCGGGTGGTGCGGGCTCTCCACGCAGGGCTGCGTCACCCCGACCGTGGCCGACACCGCCCTCTACCTCGACGAGATCGGGACCTTCGCCGGCTCGCTGGTCGAGGCCGCAGCGTCGGCCTCCCCGGGTGCCCTGCGCATCGGGCTCACCCGCAGTGCCGCCGCCGCGACCCGGGCCGCGAAGCTCGACCCCGAGGTCGACGCCGCGCTCGAGCGCACGGCTGCGCTGCTGCGCGCCGCGGGCCACACCGTGGTGGAGGTCGACGTGGCCTACGGGCTCCGGGCGAAGTCGGCCACGCTCCGGTACCTCGGCGGCATCGCGGAGTCGGTCGAGCGGCTCGACGACGCGTCACTGCTCGAGCCGCGCACGCGCGGCATCGTGCGGCTCGGCAAGCCGGTCCCGCAGCGCGCGATCGCCTGGGCCAAGCGGGCTGGCGAGCAATTCGGCCGAACGGTCCACGACGACCTCGGGGTCGACGTGCTCCTGTCGCCCGTCATGACCTCGACGGCGCTGCCGGTGGGACCGTGGAGCGATCTCGGCCCACTGCGCCTGATCCTGGCGATGAACGCGTTCTACCCGTACACCGTGCAGTGGAACCACGCGGGCGTCCCCGCCGTCTCGATGCCGGCGGGGCGAGCGGGCGACGGTCTGCCGCTCGCGGTCCAGCTCGTCGGCCGCCACGGTGACGACGTGCGGCTCATGGCGCTCTCCGCCCAGCTCGAGGCGGCCCAGGGAGCGGTGGGAGCGTGACCCGCTGGGACCCGAGCCTCTACCTCCAGCACGCCGGCGACCGCGGCCGGCCGTTCGTGGAGCTGCTGGCCCGCGTGCCCGCCACCGCACCGGCGAGGGTGCTCGACCTCGGCTGCGGGGCCGGCAACCTGTCGTCGGTCATCCGCGACCGCTGGCCGGGGGCCGACGTGCTCGGGGTCGGCGCCTCGGAGGAGATGATCGCCCACGCGCGCGAGGTCGACCCCGACGGCCGGTACGAGGTCGCGGACGTCAACGCGCTCACGCCCGACGGCCCGTACGACGTGATCGTCTCGAACGCGATGTTCCAGTGGCTCCCGGACGCGTTCGCGGTGATCACGCGGCTGCTCGACGCCGTGCAGGACGGCGGGGCCTTCGCCGTGCAGGTGCCCGACAACCAGGACGCGCCGAGTCACCGCCTCATGCGTGAGGTCGCCGCGCGGCCGGCGTTCGCCGACCACACGCAGGGCGTCCGCGAGTTCTCGGCCACCGACGCCCCTGCCTACCTCGAGCTGTTCGCGGGGCTCGGCTGGACCGCGGACGTCTGGACGACCGAGTACCTGCACGTGCTGGAGGGCGACGACGCCGTCTGGGGCTGGGTGTCCGGCACGGGTGCGCGCCCCTACGTCCAGGCGCTGCCCGATGGCCTGCGCGAGCAGTTCGTCGCCGAGTACCAGGCCGAGCTCCGCGCCGCCTATCCGCAGCGCGACTGGGGCACGGTGTTCCCGTTCGCCCGCACGTTCGCGGTGGCGACCCGTCCGGACCGGTAGCCTGATTCCGGCACGATCCCCGGTTGGTCTGCCGGCAGGGCCCGCCTGACTTTGAATCAGGACAAGCGACGCAGGTTCGACTCCTGCCCGGGGAGCCACGTCCGCCCAGATGTGTGGACTTTCGCCCCGTTTCGGGTCGGGAAATGGGGCGGAGCTCCACACATCTCGGCGGAGCGGGTGGGGTCAGGCGTCGCGGGGGGGCGTACATGATCAGCGCCACGCCGACGAGGCAGACCATCGCGCCGGCGACGTCCCAGCGGTCAGGCTTGAAGCCGTCGACGGCCATGCCCCAGGCGAGCGACCCCGCCACGAACACCCCGCCGTACGCCGCGAGGATCCGCCCGAAGCTGGCGTCGGGCTGCAGCGTCGCGACGAAGCCGTAGACGCCGAGCGCAATCACGCCGCCCCCGACCCAGAGCAGGCCCTTGTTCTCGCGGACGCCCTGCCACACGAGCCAGGCACCGCCGATCTCGAACAGCGCGGCGACGAGGAAGAGGACGATCGAGCGGGTCACGGTCACCCGTCGACGGTACCGGCGCGAGCGCCGACGCCGTGCGGCCCTGCGCCCGCGCACGTAGATTCGACGGAGACGGTGGAACCCGACGAGGGGAGTGGCGATGCGCTGGGTCCGCAGGTCGGTGTGGGACGTCGTGCCCCGGGACCAGCAGGACACCCCGGAGGGGCTCCGGCGCCGCCAGGTCGTCGTGGTGGCCACCGTCGTGGTCGGGGCGGTGCTCCTCGGGATCTCGCTGCGCCTCGAGCCCGGCAGCGTGTCGTTCTACGTGGCGACGCTCGCGCTCGCAGGGGTCTGGGCCGCGGGTGCGTTCGTGTCGGGTCGCCTGCACGCCGGGCGGATCGCCTCGCGCCCCGCACCGGACATCACGGTCCGCCCGATCGTCGAGCCGATCCTGTTGGGGCTGGCCCTCGCGCTGCTCTTCGTCGTCGGCGGGCTCGTCGTGCGGGAGATCCCGTGGCTGTTCGACCAGGTGCGTTCCGTCACCGACTTCGCCGACCAGGGCGCGATCTGGCTCGTCGTCATCGTGACCGCGGTGAACGGCATCGCGGAGGAGCTCTTCTGGCGAGGCGCGGCCTACGCGGCGATCCCGCGCAACCCCGTCGCCTGGACGACGATCGCCTACGTGCTCGCGACCCTCGGCACGGGCAACGTGATGCTGGCCTTCGCGGCGATCCTGCTCGGTGCCATCGTGGGGCTGCAGCGCCGGGCCTCGGGTGGCGTGCTGGCGCCGATCCTCACGCACTGCACGTGGTCGATCTCGATGCTGTTCGTGCTGCCGGTGCTGTTCGCCTGACGGAGGTCCTCGGCTGAGGGAAGGGCGGGCTCAGTCGTCGCCGAGCGCGGCCTTGCGCTCGGCAAGGGCCCGCTTGACGGCCTCGGTGTAGGTCAGGGGCTCGCCCGGCACGACCTCGCGGATGCGCTGCTCGCTCACCACGACCTCGACGCCCATCGAGTCGATGAGGTTGCGTCCGGTCGTGGCGTCCACGTCGGTGACGAGCGCGAGCCACCGGGACGAGAGCCCGGGCGACAGCACCGGCACCGTCACCATGGGCGTCTTGCGGCCCTGGATCTGCTCGCCGGCGATCTGCATCATGTCGCGGTACGTCATCGAGTCGGGGCCGCCGATCTCGAAGGTCTGCCCGATCGCGTCGGGGTGGTCGATCACGCCCGCCAGGTAGCGCACGACGTCGTCGATGGCGACGGGCTGCGTGCGCGTGGCGGTCCACTTCGGCACGATCATCGCCGGCAGGTTCTTGACGAGCTGGCGGGTGAGCTCCCACGAGATCCCGCCGTGACCCACGACGATCGCGGCGCGCAGCACCGTGACGGGCACGCCACCGCTGCCCAGGAGACCCTCGACCTCGCGGCGCGAGCGCAGGTGCGCGGACAGGTCGTCGCCGTCGGCCCCGAGCCCACCCAAGTAGACGATCTGCTTCACACCCGACTCGGCAGCGATGGTGCCGAACCGGGAGGCCGCCTCGGCATCGATCTTCTCGAAGTCGTCCTGGTCGAGCGAGTGCACGAGGTAGATCGCGACGTCGACGCCCTCGAGTGCAGCGGCCAGCGACGCCGAGTCGTCGACATCGGCCCCGACCGCGGTGCCCTCGCCGTCGTACTCCTCAGGCCTGCGCGTCATGGCGCGCACCTCGTGCCCGCGCTCGACGAGCTCGGGGACGAGGCGTTGGCCGATGAATCCGGTGGCCCCGGTGACGAGGACCGTGAGCGAGGAGGACATGCCGTGAGCCTAGGTGCGGGAACCCACCTCAGCATCACGAGCGGATCGGTCCTCGGCCGCCGACGGCACCCGTCCCTACACTGGCGGACGTGTCTGCACCCTCGTCTGGCTCCGTCACCGCCATCGTGCTCGCCGCAGGGGCGGGCACCCGGATGCGCTCCGAACGCCCCAAGGTCCTGCACGAGATCGGCGGACTGCCCCTCGTGGGCCATGCGCTCGCTGCGGTCGCCGGCCTCGGCGCGCACGTCACCGTGACCGTCATCGGGCACGGTCGCGAGCAGGTCGCGGAGGTCGTCAGCGGCCTCGCGCCCGACGCCCTGCAGGTCGTGCAGGAGCAGCAGCGCGGCACGGGCCACGCGGTGAAGGTCGCGCTCGAGGCCCTGGCCGAGGCGCCGACGGGCACCGTCGTCGTGACCTACGGAGACGTGCCCCTGCTGACGACCGAGACCCTCGTCGGTCTGATCGACGAGCACGCGGGTGACCGCCGGGCCGTCACGATCCTCAGCTCCGTCTCCGACAAGCCCGCCGGCTACGGACGCATCGTCCGCGACGGCGAGGGCCGGGTGCTGGCGATCCGCGAGCACCGCGACGCCAGCGCCGAGGAGCTGCTGATCCCCGAGATCAACAGCGGCGTGCTGGCCGTCGACGCCGACTTCCTGCTGCGGGCCGTCGCCGCCCTGCGCGACGACAACGACCAGGGCGAGCTGTACCTGACCGACATCGTCGCCCACGCCGTCGGTGAGGGTCTCCCCGTCGGTGCGCACGTCCTGGAGGACGTCTGGCAGACCGAGGGGGTCAACGACCGCGTGCAGCTGGCCCAGCTCGGGCAGAAGCTCAACGAGCGACTCGTGGAGCACTGGATGCGTGAGGGCGTCACCGTCGTCGACCCCGCCACGACCTGGATCGACTCGGCGGTCGAGCTCGCGCCGGACGTCACCCTCTTGCCAGGCACCCAGCTGCTGGGGGCCACGGTCGTCGCGACCGGCGCCACGATCGGGCCCGACACCACCCTGCGCAACGTCGAGGTCGGGCAGGGTGCCTCCGTGGTGCGCACGCACGGCTCCGACTCCGTGATCGGCCCCGACACCAGCGTCGGCCCGTTCGCCTACCTCCGGCCGGGCACCCTGCTGGACGCCGGCGGCAAGATCGGCACGTTCGTCGAGACCAAGAACGCGCACATCGGTCCGGACGCCAAGGTGCCGCACCTCAGCTACGTCGGCGACGCCGAGATCGGCGAGGGCTCCAACATCGGCGCCGGCACGATCACGGCGAACTACGACGGCCAGCACAAGCACCGCACGACGGTCGGCAAGCACGCCCGCACGGGCTCCGACAACGTCTTCGTCGCTCCGGTCACGATCGGCGACGGCGCCTACACGGCCGCAGGTACCACGGTCCGCGACGACGTCCCCGCGGGGGCGCTCGCCATCGGCGAGGGACGACAGAGGATGATCGACGGGTGGGTCGAGTCGAAGCGACCCGGCACCTCGTCCGCCGAGGCCGCACGTCGAGCACGGGAGACCCGCGAGTGAGCAGCCTGTCATCCACCTCTGGACCCGCCGAGGCCACGTCGTCGAGCACGTCCAGCAAGAGGACGACGACCAAGAACCTCATGCTGTTCTCGGGTCGCACCCACCCGACCCTGGCGCAGGAGGTGGCCGAGCTCCTCGGCGTCGACCTCGTGCCCACGACGGCCTACGACTTCGCCAACGGCGAGATCTACGTCCGCTTCGACGAGTCCGTGCGCGGCTGCGACGCCTTCGTGATCCAGAGCCACGCGGCGCCGATCAACCAGGCGATCATGGAGCAGCTCATCATGATCGACGCGCTCAAGCGCGCCTCGGCCAAGCGCATCACGGTCGTGCTGCCGTTCTACGGCTACGCCCGCCAGGACAAGAAGCATCTCGGCCGCGAGCCGATCTCGGCGCGCCTCATGGCCGACCTCTTCCTCTCCGCGGGTGCCGACCGGCTCATGACGGTCGACCTGCACACGGCGCAGATCCAGGGCTTCTTCGACGGCCCGGTCGACCACCTCCTGGCGATGCCGATCCTCACGCGCTACGTGCGGGAGAAGTACGCCGACCACTCCTTCGCCGTCGTCTCGCCCGACGCGGGCCGCATCAAGGTGGCCGAGTCGTGGGCCAACGCCCTTGGCGGCGCCCCGCTGGCGTTCATCCACAAGACGCGCGACGTCACGCGGCCGAACGAGAGCAAGGCCAACCGCGTCGTCGGTGAGGTCGCCGGTCGCACCTGCATCCTGGTCGACGACCTGATCGACACCGGCGGCACGATCGTGCAGGCCGCCGAGGCGCTCATGGCCGACGGTGCCGCGGAGGTCGTCATCCTGGCGACGCACCCCGTGTTCTCCGGGCCCGCCGTCCAGCGGCTCCGCGACTCGGTCGCGACCGAGGTCATCGTCACGAACACCCTGCCGCTCGGCCCGGAGCAGACGTTCGACAAGCTCACGGTGCTGTCGATCGCCCCGCTGCTGGCGCAGGCCATCGCCGCGGTGTTCGAGGACGGCTCGGTCACGAGCCTGTTCAAGGACTGACCTGCACGTCGACCGTCGCCCCCGGGTGACGGATTACCAGCCTTCGCACCTGCTGCGGTAGGCTCGTCCGGTTGCCTCGGCGAGGGTCGGAATCGTCCGACCGTGATCGACAGGGCGCTCGTACCGAGTGCTGTGTCGCGCGCCCGACGGCTCACCCCCAGAACCCCGCATCAGCAATTCGAGGAGCAGTTTCCCGTGGCCGACATCACGATTCCCGCCGAGACCCGCACGGAGTTCGGCAAGGGCGCCGCCCGCCGCATCCGCCGCGACGACAAGGTGCCCGCCGTGCTCTACGGCCACGGCTCCGACCCCGTCCACGTGACCCTGCCGGGCCACACCCTGATGCTGGCGCTCAAGAACTCCAACGCGCTGCTGACGATCGACCTCGGCAGCGAGCAGCACCTCGCGATCCCCAAGCAGGTCCAGCGTGACCCGCTCAAGGGCTTCCTCGAGCACGTCGACCTCCTCATCGTGAAGCGCGGCGAGAAGGTCACCGTCGACATCCCGCTGAACGTCACCGGCGAGGCCGCTCCCGAGACGCTCGTCGTCACCGACACCACGACCCTGTCGGTCGAGGTCGACGCCACCGCGATCCCGAACGAGATCGAGGTCAGCATCGAGGGCCTCCAGGTCGGCGACCAGGTGCTCGCCAAGGACGTCACGCTGCCGAAGGGCTCGACCCTGGCCGTCGAGGACGACCTGCTGATCATCAACGTCACCGCCGCGCCCACCGCGGCCGAGGTCGACGCGGAGCTCGCCGAGGCCGAGGCCGAGGTCGGCATCGAGAAGGACGAGCCCGAGTCCGAGACCGGCGACGACGCCGAGGCTGACGCCGAGGCCGAGGCCGGGGACGCCGAGTCGGAGTGACCTGGCTGATCGCCGGGCTCGGCAACCCGGGCCCGGCGTACGCCACCACCCGACACAACGTCGGGTACCTGGTGACCGACGTCCTCGCCGCCCGCATGGGCGGGAAGTGGTCGTCGCACCGCAAGAGCCGTACCGACGTCGTCGAGGGCCGTCTGGCCGGCGAGCGCGTCGTGCTCGGACGCTCCCGCTCGTACATGAACGAGAGCGGCGGACCGCTCAAGGCGCTCGGCGGATTCTTCGACGTCGCTCCGGAGGAGTACGTCGTGATCCACGACGAGCTCGATATCGACTTCGGACGCCTGCGCATCAAGCTCGGAGGCGGCGACAACGGCCACAACGGGCTCAAGTCGCTGCGCGGCTCGCTCGGCACGGGGGAGTTCCACCGCGTGAGGGTTGGCATCGGCCGGCCTCCCGGGCAGCAGACCGTGCACGACTTCGTGCTCAAGCCGTGGTCCGCGGCCGAGCGCAAGGAGCTCGACGTCAACGTCGAGGAGGCGGCCGACGCCGTCGAGTCGCTCATCACCCGAGGTCTCGTGGAGACGCAAAGTGCCTTCAACCGCTGAGGTCCCCGGACCGCTGCTGGGAGGGCTCGCCGCCCGTGTCGCGGGCCTGCCCGGCCTGACGTCCGCTCTCGGCGAGAGCGCCGACGGCGTGCGTGCCCAGTCGGTGCGCGGTCCGTCCGCCCTCCGCCCGTTCGTGGCGCACGCCCTCGCGGGCCGCGCCGGGCCCGTGCTCGTCGTCACGGCCACGGCGCGCGAGGCCGACGAGGTCGCCGCCGTGCTCGGCGAGACGCTGGGCCCCGACCTCGTCGCGTCGTTCCCGGCCTGGGAGACGCTGCCGCACGAGCGGCTGTCGCCGCGGTCCGACACCGTCGGTCGCCGCCTCGCGACCCTCCGACGCCTGGTCCACCCCGAGGCCAACGAGGGCAGCGCACCCCTGCGCGCCATCGTCGCGCCCGTCCGCTCGATCCTGCAGCCGCAGGTGCGCGGACTCGCCGACCTGACGCCGGTGGAGCTCTCCGTCGGAGACGACTACGAGCTCGACGCGCTGGTGCGCGACCTCGCCGGCGCCGCGTACGCCCGGGTCGACCTCGTGGAGCGACGCGGCGAGTTCGCCGTCCGCGGCGGCATCGTCGACGTCTTCCCGCCCACGGCCGACCATCCCGTCCGGATCGAGTTCTGGGGCGACACCGTCGAGGAGCTCCGGCAGTTCTCGGTGGCCGACCAGCGCTCCCTCGAGCCCGTCACCCGGGTGTGGGCGCCGCCGTGCCGCGAGCTCCTGCTGACCGACGAGGTCCGGGCCCGCGCGAAGGCGCTCGCCGGGAGCCACCCGTCGCTCGTGGAGATGCTCTCCAAGATCGCGGAGGGCCACGCCGTCGAGGGCATGGAGTCGTTCACGCCCGCGCTGGTCGACGAGATGGAGCTGCTGGTCGACCTGCTGCCGGGCGACGCCTCCGTGCTGCTCTGTGACCCCGAGCGGGTCCGGGCCCGCGCGCACGACCTCGTCGCCACGAGCGAGGAGTTCCTGCAGGCCTCCTGGGCCGCTGCGGCCACCGGCGCCGAGGCGCCGATCGACCTGACCTCGGCCGCCTTCCACACGCTCGACCAGGTCCGGGAGCACACGCTCTCGCTCGGTCACCTCTGGTGGGGCGTCACGCCGTTCGGGCTCGACGCCGAGACCACCGACGGCGGCGAGTGGGACCTCGAGGTCGAGGAGTCGCCCGAGCTGCGCGGCGACCTCGACGCCGCAGCCACCGTCATCCGCAACTGGCGCACCGAGGGGCTCGAGGTCGTCCTCGTCGTGCCCGGGCACGGCCAGGTGCAGCGCACGCTCGAGTGGCTCGCCGAGGTCGACCTGGCGGGCGCCGAGGTCAGTGCCGCCCCCGGGTCCGACTCCCCTCAGCCCGCCGAGGGCGTCGTCCGCGTGCTGTGCGCCGAGCTCGCGCACGGCTTCGTGGCGCGTCCGCTCGGGCTCGCGGTCCTGACCCACGACGACCTGGTGGGACAGCGTGCCGCCGAGAAGGCCACCCGCTCGATGCCGGCCCGCCGCCGCAAGCAGGTCGACCCGCTCGAGCTCAAGGCCGGCGACCCGGTCGTGCACGAGCAGCACGGTGTCGGCCGCTACGTCGAGCTCGTCAACCGCGTGGTGCAGGGCGCGGCCCGCGAGTACCTCGTCATCGAGTACGCGCCGGGCAAGCGCGGCCAACCGGGCGACCGGCTGTTCGTCCCGATGGACCAGCTCGACCAGGTCAGCCGGTACGTCGGTGGCGAGAACCCCACGCTCGACAAGATGGGCGGCGCCGACTGGACCCAGCGCAAGGCCAAGGCGCGCAAGGCGGTCCGGCAGATCGCGGGCGAGCTCATCAAGCTCTACGCCGCGCGGCAGTCGACCAAGGGTCACGCCTTCGGTCCCGACACGCCCTGGCAGCGCGAGCTCGAGGACTCCTTCGCGCACGTCGAGACCCCCGACCAGCTCGTCACGATCGAGGACGTCAAGCGCGACATGGAGCGCACCGTCCCGATGGACCGCCTCGTGTGCGGCGACGTCGGATACGGCAAGACCGAGATCGCCGTCCGCGCGGCGTTCAAGGCGATCCAGGACGGCAAGCAGGTCATCCTGCTCGTCCCGACGACCCTGCTGGTGCAGCAGCACCACGCGACCTTCGCCGAACGCTTCGGCCAGTTCCCCGTCACGATCCGGCCCCTCTCGCGCTTCCAGTCCGAGAAGGAGTCGAAGGAGACGATGGACGGCCTGGCCGACGGCTCGGTCGACATGGTGATCGGCACCCACCGCCTGCTCCAGCCCGGCGTGCACATCAAGGACCTCGGTCTCGTGATCGTCGACGAGGAGCAGCGCTTCGGCGTCGAGCACAAGGAGGCGCTCAAGCACCTGCGCGCCGCCGTCGACGTGCTCTCGATGTCGGCCACGCCGATCCCGCGGACGCTCGAGATGGCGATCACCGGCATCCGCGAGATGTCGACCATCGCGACCCCGCCGGAGGAGCGGCACCCCGTGCTGAGCTTCGTCGGCGCCTACGAGGACCGTCAGGTCGTCGCCGCGATCCGGCGCGAGCTGCTGCGCGAGGGCCAGGCGTTCTACATCCACAACCGGGTGCAGAGCATCGACAAGGCGGTCGCACGGCTGCAGGAGCTCGTGCCCGAGGTGCGCGTCGCCGGCGCGCACGGCCAGATGAGCGAGTCCGAGCTCGAGCGGGTCATGGTCGACTTCTGGGAGAAGCGCTACGACGTGCTCGTGTGCACCACGATCGTCGAGTCGGGCCTGGACGTCTCGAACGCCAACACGATGATCATCGAGCGCTCCGACGTCCTCGGCCTGTCGCAGCTGCATCAGCTGCGGGGCCGCGTGGGTCGAGGCAGCGAGCGCGCGTACGCGTACTTCCTCTACCCGCCGGACAAGCCGCTGACGGAGACCGCGCACGACCGGCTCGCCACGATCGCGCAGCACTCCGAGCTCGGCGGTGGCATGGCCGTGGCGATGAAGGACCTCGAGATCCGTGGTGCGGGCAACCTGCTCGGCGGTGAGCAGTCGGGCCACATCGCCGACGTCGGCTTCGACCTGTACGTGAGGCTCGTCGGCGAGGCCGTCGCGGAGTTCCGCGGCGACACCGAGCCGACGCGCCGGGACGTCAAGATCGAGCTGCCCATCGAGGCGCACCTGCCGACCGACTACGTGCCGAGCGAGCGCCTGAGGCTCGAGGTCTACAAGCGGCTGTCGGCGGTGGGCTCGGTCGAGGAGATCGCCGAGCTGCGCGCCGAGCTGGTCGACCGCTACGGCGAGCCGCCGGAGGTCACCGAGACCCTGCTCGAGGTCGCGCGCCTCCGGGTCGCCGTGGCCGGGGCCGGGGTCGAGGAGGTCACCAGCGCCGGCAGCAACATCCGCTTCGCCGGGGTGAAGCTGCCGGACTCGGCTCAGATGCGGCTGCGCCGGATCTACCCGAAGAGCATGTACAAGGCGGCGACCGACATCGTCCTCGTGCCGCGTCCGCGCGAGGCCCACGTCGGCGGCAAGCCGCTGGCGGGCCGCGAGCTCCTGGAGTGGACCCGCGTCGTCATCGAGACCCTCGCCGCCTGACCCCCTCCCCGGCGGGCGGTCAGGGGGTGGTGAGGCGCTGGGTGCCGACGACGCCCAGGAGGGCGAGCTTGGCGGCGTCGTCGGAGCCGGCCCGAGCGGTGAACACCAGCAGGCGCTGGCCCGTCTCGGTGTCGAGCAGCGACTCGCACTCCAGCGTCAGCGGCCCGATCTCGCGGTGCACGAAGCGTTTGGTCTGCGTGTGCTTCTCGTCGACGTCGTGCTGGGCCCACACCTCGCGGAACTCCGCGCTCTCCCGCGTCAGCGCGGTGACGATCTGCGCAGCGCGCGAGCCGGCCCCACCGGTCGCGGCGGCCGACCGCAGCTCGGCGGTGAAGATGCCGCCGCGCAGCGCGTGGTCGTCCTCCGGATACACGTCGCGGCTCGTCGGGTCGGTGTACCAGCGGTAGACCGTCGACCGGGCGAGGCCGGTGAACGAGGTCTGGTCGCCGAGCAGGGCGACCGCCACGGGGTTCTGCACGAGGGTCTCGCCCGTCGACGTCACGACCTGCGCGGGGGTGTCGGTGAGTCGGTCGAGAATGCGCTGCACCCCCGGCGCCACGTGGTCGCTCGTGGGCAGCCTGGCCGGGGCCGCGTGTCCGGCGAGGCGGAAGAGGTGGTCGCGCTCGGGCAGGTCGAGCCGCAGTGCCCGTGCCAGGGCGCCGACGATCTGCGTCGACGGCTGCGGACCTCGCCGCTGCTCGAGCCGGCTGTAGTAGTCGGTCGACATCCCCGCCAGCGCGGCGACCTCCTCGCGGCGCAGCCCCGTCGTCCGCCGACGAGCGCCCCGCACGGTGCCGACGTCCTCTGGCTGCAGCGCCTCGCGGCGGGTGCGCAGGAAGTCGGCGAGCTGTTCGCGGTCCATGCGTCCATCCTCCCGCGCCCGGCCACGCGCATCCAGGGATCCGCGATCCAGGGATGAGCCGTGCCTGGTGGGCCGCCGCGATGGTCGCAAGGCTGGACGCACCCGATCGAAGGAACCTGACATGACTCGCATCGCTCTCATCACCGGCGGCAACCGTGGCCTGGGCCGCGCCGCCGCCCTCTCCCTGGCCGCCGACGGCACCGACGTCGTCCTGACCTACCGCGGCGGCTCCGAGGAGGCGTCCGCCGTCGTGGCCGAGGTCGAGGCGCTCGGCCGTCGCGCCGCCGCCCTGCAGCTCGACACGACCGTGCCGTCCGGCTTCGCCGCGTTCGCCGAGGCGCTGACGAGCACCCTGCGCGAGGTGTTCGACCGCGAGACGTTCGACGTCCTCGTGAACAACGCGGGCTACTCCGGCTGGACGCCGTTCGGCGAGACGACCGAGGCGCAGCTGGACGACCTGCTCGCGGTGCACGTCAAGGGTCCGATCCTCCTGACCGAGCTGCTGGCCCCGCTGGTCGTCGACGGTGGGCGGGTGCTGTTCGTGTCGACCGGGCTGACCCGGTTCGTGGCGACCCCCGCGTACTCGGCCTACGCCTCGGCGAAGGGTGCGATCGAGGTCTACACGACCTACGCGGCCAAGGCCCTGGGATCGCGCGGCATCACGGTCAACGTCGTCGCCCCCGGCGCCACGGCGACCGACTTCGGTGGCGGCATGATCCGCGACAACGACGACTACCGCGCGATGATCACCGCCAACCACGCGTTCGGCCGGGTCGGCGAGCCGGAGGACATCGGGGGAGCGATCCGTGCGCTGGCCTCCGAGAGCGCCGGCTGGATCACGGGCCAGCGCGTGGAGGCCTCCGGCGGCCAGGCGCTCTGACCCGCGCTTCCCGGCCGGGGGAGAATGGGCGCATGAGCGACGAGCACCAGCGGACGGGTGAGGCGCTCCTGGAGCTCGTCGAGGTCATGGACCGGCTGCGACGCGAGTGCGCCTGGACCGCCGAGCAGACGCACGAGACGCTGGCGCGCTACGTGCTCGAGGAGACGCACGAGGTGCTCGACGCGCTCGACTCGGGTGACCGCGAGGCCCTCCGCGACGAGCTGGGCGACCTCCTCATGCAGGTCGTGTTCCACGCGCGCATCGCCGAGGAGGCGGGCGACGACCGCTTCGACGTCGACGACGTGGCCCGCGGCATCACCGACAAGCTGCGCCGCCGCAACCCGCACGTCTTCGGCGACGGCACGGCCCGCACGCCCGACGAGATCGACGCCGCCTGGCAGGCGGTCAAGGCCGAGGAGAAGGCCCAGAAGTCAGGGGGGCGGGAAGCGTCGGCGTCGGTGCACGACGGCATCCCGTCGACGCTGCCCGCGCTGAGCTACGCCGACAAGGTGCTCAAGCGACTGGGCGATCCCGCGGTGAGCAGCGAAGCCGGCGACCTCGGCACCCGCCTGCTCGCCCTCGTCGCCGAGGCCCGCGCCGCAGGCGTCGACCCGGAGGAGGCCCTGCGCCGCACGGTCCGCGCCCTCCCCGATCGGCCGCCCGTCGGCTGAAGAGGTCACGGTTACGCGGCCTCTCCGCCGTGCCTCTCCGGCCCCGCGGTGCCGGGGCTCTAGGCTGGACCCCGCACGTCACACCCCTTCTCTGAGGAGACCCATGGCCAGCATCGAAGCCGTCGGAGCACGCGAGATCCTCGACTCGCGCGGCAACCCCACCGTGGAGGTCGAGGTGGCCCTCGACGACGGCAGCATCGGCCGTGCCGCGGTCCCGTCCGGCGCCTCGACCGGCCAGTTCGAGGCCGTCGAGCTGCGTGACGGCGGCGACCGGTACGTCGGCAAGGGCGTCCTCAAGGCCGTCGCGGCCGTCAACGGCGAGCTCGGCGAGGCCGTCGAGGGATTCGACGCCGACGACCAGCGCGCGATCGACAACGCCCTGCGCGACCTCGACGGCACGCCCAACAAGGGGACCTTCGGCGCCAACGCGATCCTCGGCATCTCGCTCGCGACGGCGCACGCCGCCGCCGAGTCGGCCGGCCTGCCGCTGTTCCGCTACGTCGGCGGCCCCAACGCGCACGTCCTGCCCGTGCCGATGATGAACATCCTCAACGGTGGCGCCCACGCGGACTCCAACGTCGACATCCAGGAGTTCATGATCGCGCCCATCGGCGCCCCGACCTTCGCCGAGGCCCTGCGCCAGGGCGCCGAGGTCTACCACGCGCTCAAGGGCGTCCTGAAGTCCGACGGCCTGTCGACGGGCCTGGGTGACGAGGGCGGCTTCGCGCCGGACCTGTCGTCCAACCGCGCCGCGCTCGACCTCATCGCGAAGGCCGTCGACCTGACCGGTCTGAAGCTCGGCACCGACATCGCGCTCGCGCTCGACGTCGCCGCCACCGAGTTCCACGCCGACGGCGTCTACACGTTCGAGGGTGCCTCGAAGAGCGCCGAGGAGATGTCGGCCTACTACGCCGAGCTCGTCGCCGCCTACCCGATCGTCTCGATCGAGGACCCGCTCGACGAGGAGGACTGGGCCGGCTGGATCGGCATCACGACCGACCTCGGCGACCAGGTCCAGCTCGTCGGCGACGACCTGTTCGTCACCAACGTCGAGCGGCTCTCGCGCGGCATCGCCGAGGGCGCGGCCAACTCGATGCTGGTCAAGGTCAACCAGATCGGCTCGCTCAGCGAGACCCTCGACGCCGTCGAGCTCGCCCACCGTGCCGGGTTCACCAACATGATGAGCCACCGCTCGGGCGAGACCGAGGACACGACGATCGCCGACCTCGCGGTCGCGACGAACTGCGGCCAGATCAAGACCGGTGCGCCGGCCCGGTCCGACCGCGTCGCCAAGTACAACCAGCTGCTGCGCATCGAGGAGCTGCTCGGCTCGGCCGCCAGCTACGCCGGCGCGTCGGCCTTCCCGCGTCTGTCGCTCTGAGCTGATGGCGGGAGCACGCGGGTCGTCGGGACCGGGCCGGGGCAAGTCCTCCGGCCCGGCCTCGCGCCCGCGTGGGTCCGCGAGCGCGCGACCGTCACGTCCGACCACGCCGTCGGCCTCGACCCGCCGCCAGCCCCGGCGACCGGCCACCCCGAGCGGCACGGGGGGATCGCGATTCACGGCTCGCGCCATGGTGCTGCTGGCCGTCATGGTGCTGCTCATCGCGTCGTACACCGCCCAGGTGCACACGTGGTGGCAGCAGCGTCAGGAGGTCCGCGCGACCACGGCCGAGATCGAGATGCGCAAGGCCGTGATCGAGAGCCTCGAGGACGACGCCGCGCGCTGGGACGACCCGGCGTACATCGAGCAGCAGGCGCGGGAGCGCTTCGGCTGGGTGCTGCCGGGTGAGGTCGGCTACCGCGTGGTCGACGCCGACGGCCAGGTCGAGGGTGACGTCCCGCAGCTCGCCGAGCCCCCCAGCGAGGCCGGACCCGAGTGGTACGGCCAGCTGTGGGAGAGCGTCAAGGTGGCGGGCCAGGAGCCTGAGCCCAAGGCGCCGCCCACGGTCACCCCGCAGGAGCCGCTGGGCCAGGAGCCCGCAGGAGAAGAAGGTCAGTGACTCCGCAGAACCCCGCCCCGGTGCCCCCCAGCGACGAGGACCTCGCGGCGATCCGCGAACAGCTCGGCCGCCCCGCCCGCGGCGTCGTGACCGTGGCGTCGCGCTGCCCGTCGGGCCATCCGAACGTCGTCATGACGGAGCCGCGGCTGCCCGACGGCACCCCGTTCCCGACCCTGTACTACCTGACGTGTCCTCGCCTCGCCGGGGCGATCGGCACGCTCGAGGCGGCAGGAGTCATGGCCGACATGAGCCAGCGTCTGGAGGAGGACGAGGAGCTCGCGGCCAGGTACCGCCGCGCCCACGAGTCGTACCTCGCCGAGCGCGAGGCGATCGGGCACGTGCCCGAGATCGACGGCATCACGGCAGGCGGCATGCCCACCCGGGTCAAGTGCCTGCACGTCCTCGTGGGTCACGCGCTCGCGAAGGGACCCGGTCTGAACCCCCTCGGCGACGAGGCCGTCGCGATGCTCGGCGACTACTGGGGCAGCTCGTCCTGCGCCCCCACCGCCTGACTAGGGTGGACGACATGACGCGCGTGGCGGCGATCGACTGCGGGACCAACTCCATCCGCTTGCTGGTCACCGATCTCGGGCCCGACGGCAGCGCGAACGACCTGGTCCGCGAGATGCGCATCGTCCGTCTGGGCGAGGGCGTGGACCGCACGGGACGCCTCGATCCGGCGGCGATCGAGCGCACCGTCACGGCGACCCGCGAGTACGCGCTGACGATCGGCGAGATGGGCGTCGACGCCACGCGGTTCTGCGCGACGTCCGCGGCCCGTGACGCCGAGAACGTCGACGACTTCCGGGCCGCGATCGTCGAGGTGCTGGGCGTCGAGCCCGAGATCCTGACGGGTGATGCCGAGGCACGGGCTTCGTTCCTGGGGGCCACGGCCGAGCTCGGCCCGGAGCCCTCGCTCGTGGTCGACATCGGCGGTGGCTCGACCGAGCTCGTGCGGGGCGCAGCGAACGAGATCGCCTCCGCCGTCTCGCTCGACATCGGCTCGGTGCGGCTGACCGAACGGTTCCTGGCCAGCGACCCGCCCTCGATCGCCGAGATCACCGAGCTCGTCGACCACCTTGACGCACTGCTGGCCCCGGCGGTCACCGGATGGGAGCCGGTCACGCGGTTCATCGGCGTCGCCGGCACCGTCACGACGGTCGCCGCTCACGCCCTCCAGCTCGCGACCTACGACAGCGAGCGCATCCACGGAGCCCGCCTCCCGGTCGACCAGGTGCGCGAGGCGTGCCTCTCGCTCGTGCAGATGCCGGTCGCCGACCGCCGGCACCTGCCGTTCATGCACCCCGGCCGCGCCGACGTCATCGGCGCCGGGGCGCTGATCCTGGACCGCCTCCTCGAGGTCGTGCCGCTGGCGTCGGGCGAGGTGCTGGTCAGCGAGCGCGACATCCTCGACGGCATCGCCCGGAGCGCCGTCCCCGTCTGACCGCTCGGATTGACTTTCCGAGTCGGAATGTTATTGTCTTTCTGTAACGGAAAGTCGACGGAGAGGATCGTCATGAGCGAGTTCACGCACGAGGCCGGATCCACGAGCGGCGACGCCGAGGCACTGGCGGCGGTGGCTGCCGCGCGGCGCTCGGTGGCCGACCGGCTGGTCACACCCTGGTGGTACCACCCGGCGCTCGGGCTGCTGCTCGGCGGATTCACGGTGGCCGTCGCCCTGGGGGACTGGTGGGTGACGCTCGTCGGGCTGGTCGTCTTCGCCGCTGGGGCCGGCGCCCTCGTCGCCGCCTATCGTCGCCGGACCGGCATCTGGCTCTCGGGTCACGAGCCGGGTCCCGCCAACCGGTGGTCGTCCCTGATGGGGGTGGTGGCCGGCCTCGGGATCGCCGCCGCGATCCTGCTGGCCTTCGCGGGCGTCCCGGACGTCTGGGTCTGGGTCGTCGCCGCTGCCATCGCCGTCGTGATCGTGCCGATCGGCCGCCGGTACGACCGCGAGCTCCGCGCCGACCTGCGGGGTGAGCGGTGACCCCTGCCGAACCGGCGCCGGCATTCGACGACGTGATCCACGCGCCGCACCGCTTGCGGATCTGCGCGTTCCTCGACGCGGTCACGTCGGCGGAGTTCGCCGCGGTCCGCGACCTCCTGGAGGTGGCCGACTCGGTCGCCAGCAAGCACCTCAAGGTGCTGACCGACGCGGGCTACGTCGAGCTCGAGAAGCCGACCGGACGCGGCCGCGTCCGCACCTGGGTGCGCCTCACGCCCGAGGGTCGCGCGGCCTACCGCGGCCACGTCGCGGCACTGCGCGGCATCACGGCCGGCCTGCCCGCTGACTAGGCTGACCGCGCTCCCGTAGCCCAATCGGCAGAGGCAGACGGCTTAAACCCGTCCCAGTGTGGGTTCGAGCCCCACCGGGAGCACTGCAGGCCCCCCGGGCCTAGCGGCGCACGGCCGTGAGGTCGTGGATCTCGCGGCCGGCGGCGATGCCCTTGGCCTCGAAACGGGTCAGCACGCGGCCGTCCCAGCGCTCGCTGCGGCCGCCCTCGAAGTCGGGAGAGCCGGCCACGACCTCGGCCATCTGCTCGGCGTACTCGGCCCAGTCCGTCGCCAGGCGCCAGGTGCCGCCGGGCTTGAGCACCCGGGCGGCGAGGTGGGCGAAAGCCGGGGTCACGAGGCGCCGTTTCTGGTGTCGCTTCTTGTGCCACGGGTCCGGGAAGTGGACCCAGAGCTCGTCGACCGACGCCTCGGGCAGCGTCGTGGTGAGGGCCTCGGCGGCGTTGACGATCGCGAGCCGTACGTTGGTCAGGCCTCCGTGGCGCACGCCGATCAGCGTCTGCGCGACGCCCGGCTTGTAGACCTCCAGCCCGAGGAAGTCGGTGTCGGGCGCCTCGGTCGCGGCGTGCACGAGCACCTCACCGCGCCCGCTGCCGATCTCGACGACGAGCCGCGCCGAACGCCCGAACAGGGCGTCGGTGTCGAGCACGTACTGGGGGTCCACCGACGTCGACGGGCCGGAGCGGGGCACGTCCACGACCATCGTGTCGGCCAGCAGGTCCCAGGACTTCTGCTGGCGGTCGTTGAGCCGGCCGCCGCGGCGCGTGAACGAGACGGGCTCGGTGCGGTAGCCCGGGTGACCGCCATCGGCAGGATCTGGACGGGTGTCGGCCGAATCAGACATGGTGCGCACCCTAGCGAGGCGGTCAGGATGGTCCGGTGACGAGTGGAAGTGACCCGATCGTGCCCGACGACAAGGACTGGACGTGGGTCCTGCGCGAGCCGTGTCCCGAGTGCGGGTTCGTGGCGGCTGACGTCGACCCGGCCGACGTCGGCCCCGGCATCGACGCGCAGGTGGCGACGTGGCAGGCCGTGGTCCGTCGCGACGCGGCCGCGGTGAGGCCTCGACCGGAGCGCTGGTCGGACCTGGAGTACGCGTGCCACGTGCGCGACGTGTTCACGGTGTTCGCCGGCCGGATCGAGCAGATGCTCGACGAGCCGGAGGGGTCCGAGGGGGCGCGCTTCGCGAACTGGGACCAGGACGCCGCGGCGCTCGAGGGCGACTACGCCCACGCCGATCCGACCCTCGTGGAGGACCAGCTCGCGCGCGAGGGCGAGCGTCTCGCGGCGGCGCTCGCGCGGGTCGAGGGTGCGGACTGGCAGCGTCGAGGGCTCCGGTCCAACGGCTCGGAGTTCACCACCGCGACGCTGACCCAGTATTTGGTGCACGACCTCGAGCACCACCGCGTCGACGTCGGCGCCTGAACGGCGACGAGCCGCTTTAGTTCCGGTCCGCGCGGTACTGTGCAATCCGTGGTACTGTCCAGCGCATGGATGCCACACAGCTCCTCAAGGGAGTGCTCGACGTCGCCGTGCTGGCGGTCGTCGAGGCCGAGGACGGATACGGGTACGACGTCGTGCGGCGCCTGCGCTCCGCGGGCCTGGACGACGTGGGTGACGCGTCGGTCTACGGCACGCTGCGCCGGCTGTACTCCGCCGGTGCCCTCACCTCGTACGTCGTCCCCTCCGAGGAGGGGCCGCACCGCAAGTACTACGGCATCACCGACCAGGGCCGCACGATGCTGGAGCACCAGCGCAAGGTGTGGGCCGAGTTCTCCACGACCATGACCGATCTCCTCACCCCGGAGGCAGCAGCATGACCACGACGGTTCCCACCGAGATCGCCTCCTTCGCCGCGAGCGTGCGTGCCGCGCTGGCCGACCTGCCGGCCGAGGAGGTCGAGGAGCTCACCGAAGGCCTCGAGGCCGACCTGGCCGAGGCCTTCCGCGAGGACCTGGCTCGAGAGCTCGGTGATCCCGAGGTCTACGCGGTCGAGCTGCGCACTGCGGCCGGTCTTCCGGCCCCCGAGCCGACGTCGCGCCGCTCGTCGGTCGTCGACAAGGTCCGCGACCTCGGGCGCGACACCCGCAGCCTCGTGTCCGACCATCCGGTGCTGGAGCGCACCGTCGACTTCGTGGTCTCCCTGCGCCCCGCGTGGTGGCTGCTCCGGGCGTGGGCCGCGTGGGTCCTCGTCGGCGGGGTGCTCGGCACGGGCGGGGGTCTCGGCTCCCTCGTCGTGCTGGTCCTGTTCGCGATCGGCAGCGTCGCGCTGGGTCTCGGTCGCTGGCCCGGCTGGGTCACCGGCATCATCGTCGCCGGCAACGTCGCCGCAGCCGTCGTGGTGCTCGCCATGCTCGCGTACCTGCCGTCGTCGTTCGGCTCGAGCTACACGGACGGCGACAGCTACGCCTCGGCCGACCTGACCGGCGTGTACCTCGACGGGCAGCAGGTGACCAACATCTTCGCGTACGGCGCCGACGGGCAGCCCCTGTCCGACGTGCAGCTGTTCGACCAGGACGGCCGTCCGCTCGCGACGTCGGTGCCCGGCGGCAACGGCTGCCTCGACCCCGACTGCGTCGACCTCGGCCTGTGGGCCCCCATGACCCTGGTGACGGGGCAGCCGGCGTACAACGTCTACCCGATGAGCATGGTCGAGGCCTACAGCGACGACTACGGAACCCTGCGACCCGTCACGGGCGCCACGGCGGTCCCGCGCCCGTCGCCGTTCCTGCAGGTCCCGGCCCTCACGCCCGCGGGCTGATCGCCACCACCACAGGTTGCGCACAGAAACTTCTCAACCCGGGAGCAAAACGCCATTGTCGTGCGTTGTATAGGGTGACCCCATCAGGCTCGATGATGCGAGCCGACCTCCCGGAGGGAATCATGCACAGCTCGAACCCCGTGTTCTCCCGCAACGACGCCTACAACGGGCGTTCGTCGTCGGTCCAGACCGACCCGTCGCAGTGGACGGTCGACACCAACGCGCAGCCGGGCTATGCCCCGCCGGCCGGCGCCTCCTCCGACCGCATGACGATCGACTCCGTCGTCGAGAAGACCGCGGTCACGCTCGGCATCGTGGTCGCCGCTGCCGCCGTCGCCTGGGTCGTCATCGGCCAGGTCATCGTCGGCGAGAACTCGATCGGCCAGACGGTCGTCGACCAGGCCGCCCTGAACCGGGCCTTCGCCTTCGCCGCCGTTGGCGCGATCGTCGGCCTGGTGCTGTCGCTCGTCAACTCGTTCAAGAAGGTCATCAGCCCGGCGCTGGTCATCGCGTACGCGGTGTTCCAGGGTGTCTTCGTCGGCGCGCTGTCGAAGGTCGTCTCGACCTACGTCGGTGACGTCAGCATCGTCTTCCAGGCGATCGTCGGCACGTTCGTCGCGTTCGGCGCGACGCTCGCGGCCTACAAGTTCTTCAACATCCAGGTCACCGACCGCTTCCGCAAGGTCGTCACGATCGCGGTCTTCGCGTTCGCCGGCGCGGTTCTCCTGAATTTGCTGCTGTCGGTCACCGGCGTCGTCGACGACGGCGGCCTGCGCGGCTTCAACATGCTCGGTCTGGCCGTCTCGGCCATCGCGGTCGTGCTGGCCGTGCTGATGCTCGTCCTCGACTTCGACTACGTCGAGAAGGGCGTCGAGGCGGGTCTTCCGCAGCGCGAGTCCTGGCGTGCGGCCTTCGGCCTCACGGTCACGCTGATCTGGCTCTACATCGAGATCCTGCGCATCCTCGCGATCCTGCGCGGCAGCGACTGACCAGCTGACACCAGGACGCCCCCGACCGATTCGCCGGTCGGGGGCGTTCTGCGTCCGGTCGGCGCGGCGTCAGCGCAGGCGGCGCAGGACGCCGGCCCAGCGCCCGGCGCGGCGGACCTCGGTGCCGGACTCCTGTGCGGCCTTCTCGGCGGCCTCCTCGACCGGCATGCGCTCCTCCGTCTCGCCCTCGCGGTCCTCGAGCGGCTCGCTGCGGCGCTCGTGCACCGCGTCGGCCAGCGAGGGCAGGAGCGCCCCGACCATCGCGGCGTAGCCGGAGGCCGAGGGGTGGAAGCGGTCGTCGCCGAACATCAGCTCGTGGTGCTCGCGCAGCATCGACGCCAGCAGCGAGCCGAGCGAGACCGTGCGGGCACCCGCCTCGATGGCCCCGACGGTCTGCAGGCGCGCCATGCGACGGCTCTGCAGGCGGGCGATGCTGCGCAACGGCTGCATCAGCGGCTTGACGGTGCCGAGGTCGGGGCACGTGCCCACGACGACATGGGTGCCGGAGGCCACGAGCCGGCTGATCGCCACCTGCAGGTCGCTGACGGCGTCGGACATCGACTTCAGGTGCGTCACGTCGTTGGCGCCGACCACGATGACGGCGACATCGGCACCGAAGTCGAGTCCGCGGTCGACCTGCTCGGCCAGGTCGCTGCTCTCGGCCCCCACGACCGCGACGCTGCGCACGTCGACCGGTCCCGCGACGAGCTGGGCGAGTCCCCAGCCGAGCATCGCCGGGGGCGTGGTCATCTGCGTCTGCATGCCGTAGCCCACGGCGGCCGAGTCGCCCATCACGAGCAGCCGCACGGTCTCGCCCGAGAGGTTGTCGCCGTAGAGGCCGTCGGGGGACGGCGGGCGCGCGTCGGTGACGCCGATCAGCCGCCGCGCCAGGACGGTCTCGCCGAAGATGAACCCCACGGAGGCCCCGACCGCGCCGGCGGTCCCGAGGGCGGTGGTGGTGGCGACTCGACGACTGACACGCATGGCTCCAGCCTAGTGACCGGGTGCCTGCCCAGCGCGCCGGCGCATGGCCGATCATGGGTGACATGGCCGACCTCGTCCCGAACCTGCGTGATCTTCACGGCGTCGCGATCGACGGCGGATCCGTCGCCCCCGGTCGGCTCCTGCGCAGTGCGGCACCGGCCGTGGGCGACGCGGCCCCGATCGGCGTGGTGTGGCCGCCGGTCTCGGTGATCGACCTGAGGTCGGCCAGCGAGATCGAGCCGGAGCACCCCCTCGCTGACGGCGCCACGATCCACCGCGTGCCGCTGCTGGGCGCCCTGCGTCCCGGCGCGGCGCGGCCCGTGGATCTTCCGGGCCTCTACCTGGGCGTCGTGGAGTCCGCCGGCCCGATGCTGGTCGACGTCGTGCGGGCGATCTCCTCGGCTCCTGGGCCGGCCCTCGTGCACTGCGCCGCCGGCAAGGACCGCACGGGCATCTCGGTGGCACTGACGCTGATGCTCGCCGGCGCCGACACCGTCGTCGTCGTCGACGACTACCTCGAGACCGCGAAGCACCGCGCCGCGATCGACGCCCGCCTGTCCGCGACGGCCGGGCACGACCACCGCCTCACGCTGCCGGCCTCCTTCTTCGAGACCAAGCCCGACGCCATCGGCGGCGTCATCGAGGTCTGGGAGGGGCACACGGGCGGAGTGCGCGGGTGGTTCGGCGACGCGGGCGGCACCGACGACGACCTCGAACGCCTGCTCGGTCACCTCCGTGGTGACACCATGAGTGCATGAGCCAGGGAGCCGGGATGAGTGCTGAGACGCTGCTGCCACGCGAGGTGCCGCTCGGTGGCATCCGGGGCATCACGGTGCACCGCACGCTGCCGCACCGGTCGCGCCCGACGATCGGTGCCTGGTGCTTCGCCGACCACTTCGGACCCACCGACTCCCGCATGAACGTGCTCCCGCACCCCCACATCGGGCTGCAGACCGTCACGTGGCCCGTCGCCGGCCAGGTCCGACACCGCGACAGCCTCGGCTCGGACGTCGTGCTGCGGCCCGGCGAGCTCAACCTCATGACCTCCGGCGACGGCGTCTCCCACTCCGAGATCAGCGACCCGACCGACCCGACGCCGATGGACGGCGTGCAGCTGTGGGTCGCCCTGCCCGAGTCCCGGCGCCACGGTGCCGCTGACTTCGAGCACGTGCCCGACCTCCCGACGGTGGAGGGCCGCGGCTGGACCGGCACCCTCGTCGTCGGCGACTTCGCAGGCCAGTCCTCGCGGGCCCGCATCTACACGCCGCTCGTGGGTGTGCAGATCTCGCTCCACGACCCCGACGTCGTGCTCGACCTCGACCCGACCTTCGAGCACGGGGTGCTCGCGCTCGACGGCCCGGTCTCGGTCGACGGGACTCGCATCGAGCACCGGGCCCTGCGCTACCTCGACCCGGCCTCGCGCGTGCGTATCGACGGCGCGGGCCGCACGATCCTGCTGCTCGGCGGCGAGCCGTTCACCGAGAAGCTCGTGATGTGGTGGAACTTCATCGGCCGCGACCACGACGAGATCGTCGAGGCGCGCGACGCCTGGATGAGCCGGCCCGTGGGCGGCCACTTCGGTCGCGTCGAGGGCCACGGCGAGGAGTTCGTCCCCGCCCCGGAGCTCCCTAACGTCCGCATCCGCCCCCGCGTCCGCCTCAAGCTCTGACCGGGCGAGCAACCCCGCCGGGCCGATCCACCCGTTGGTCGAGTGGGTGCGAGCTCTGTGAGCGCGCGTGTCGAGACCTGGTCGCCGGCCGGCACGCGGTCCGACCGCTCGGGCCCAGCCCGGATCTCAGTCTCGACATACAGTCCTGCACTGAGATACCGTCGGTATCGCAAAGGCGTGACGTGCGGCACAGAGGAGCGGGAACATGAGCTGGATCAACGGCAAGGTCGCCGTGGTGACGGGCGCGGGATCGGGCATCGGCCGGGCGCTGGCGCTCGAGCTGGTGCGACGCGGCGCGACGATCGCGATCAGCGACGTCGACGTGGCCGGGCTGGAGGCGACCGCCGAGCAGGCGCGGGCGCTAGGCGGCACGGTGCGACTCGATCCGCTGGACGTCTCGCAGCGTGAGCTGGTCGAGCAGTACGCCGACTCCGTCGCTGCCGAGCTGGGCCGGGTGAACCTGGTCATCAACAACGCCGGCATCGCCTACTTCGGCGCCGTGACCGAGATGCCGTACAAGGACCTCGAGCGCGTGATGGACGTCGACTTCTGGGGCGTCGTCAACGGCACCAAGGCGTTCCTGCCGCACCTCGAGGCCTCCGGCGACGGTCACGTCGTCAACATCTCGAGCGTCTTCGGACTGTTCGGGGTGCCCTCCCAGAGCGCCTACAACGCGGCGAAGTTCGCGGTGCGCGGGTTCACCGAGTCGCTCGCGATGGAGATGAAGATGGCGAAGAAGCCCGTCTCCGTCACCTGCGTCCACCCGGGCGGCATCAAGACCAACATCGTGCGCAACGCCACCTCGGTCGAGGAGCGCGCCGACCAGAAGGGCGACATCAGCGCCCACTTCGACAAGGTCCTGGCCCGCACCACGCCGGCGAAGGCGGCCAACGTCATCCTCGACGGCGTCGAGAAGAAGAAGGTCCGCGTGCTGATCGGCGCGGACGCGAAGGTCATCGACGCCTTCATCCGCGTCGCCGGGCCGCGCTACCAAGGTGTGGTCCGCTGGGCGTCGGGCAAGTCCGGGATCTGACCGATGCGCAACGACTGGGGCGGGCAGGGCTTCCCGCACCCGCCCGGTCGCCTCCCCATCGTGGGGGACGGCCGGTCGGTCGACCCGTCCCGGCCGTTGCACAGCATGATCGGCCACGCCGAGCGCCTGCAGGAGCCGATCTTCGAGATCCAGGTGTTCGACCAGAAGTTCGTCTTCGTGTCGGGAGCCGAGCTCGCCGCCGAGATGTGTGACGAGCAGCGGTTCGGCAAGGCGCTCTCACCCGCGCTCGAGGCCCTGCGGGAGTTCGTGGGCGACGGCCTGTTCACCGCGCACACGCACGAGCCCAACTGGCGCCTGGCACACGACCTGCTCCGACCGGCCTTCACGCGCGCCGCGATGCAGTCGTACCACCCCATCATGCTCGAGACGCTCGGCGAGCTCTTCGAGTACTGGGAGCGGCTCGACGGTCCGATCGACGTCTCGCGCGACATGACCAAGCTGACGCTCGAGACGCTGGCCCGCGCCGCGCTGAGCCGTGACTTCGCCTCCTTCGAGGGCACCGACTCCCACCCCTTCGTGGCGGCGATGATCACCGCCCTGACGAGCGGCCAGCGCATGGCGACGCTGCAGACCGCGCCGGGCGGGCGGCTCGCGGTGCGCCGCATCCGCAAGAAGGCCCAGGCGGCCCAGGAGTACGTCGACCAGCTGCTCGACGACATCATCGCGAGGCGACGGGCCGAGCCGCCGTCCGAGCACGACCTGCTGGGCATCATGCTCAACGCGAAGCACCCCGAGACCGGTGAGCAGCTCGACGACACCAACATCCGCCACCAGATCCTGACGTTCCTCGTGGCCGGTCACGAGACGACCTCGGGCGCCCTCTCGTTCGCGCTGTACTACCTGAGCCGCAACCCTAAGGCGCTGGCCATGGCCCACGCCGAGGCCGACGCGGTGCTCGGCGCTGACCGCGACGCCGAGCCGACCTTCGAGCAGGTCGCCCGCTTCCGCTACCTGCGGCGGGTGCTCGACGAGGCGCTGCGGCTCTGGCCCACGGCGCCGGCGTTCGGCCGGTCGCCGCGGGAGACGACGACGCTCTCGACCGGACACGTCATGCGCCCGCAGGACTGGGCCATCGTGCTGCTGCCGGCGATGCACCGCGACCGCTCCGTGTGGGGCGAGGACGCCGAGGCCTTCGACCCCGACCGGTTCCTGCCCGAGCGTTCACGCGGACGCCTGCCGCAGACGTACAAGCCGTTCGGCACGGGGGAGCGCTCGTGCATCGGCCGCCAGTTCGCCCAGCACGAGTCGATCCTGGTGCTCGCGCGGCTGCTGCACCGCTACGAGATCACGGGCGACCCCGACTACCAGCTCGACATCGCCGAGCGGCTCACGATCGTGCCGAAGGGCTTCGAGCTGCGGCTCACGCCCCGGACGCCGGAGGTGCGCGTGGACGATCAGCCCGCCGACCCGGAGCCGGGTGTCGAGCCCACGGACTCCGGCGGCGTGTGCCCCTACTCCGGGAGCCGGCGCGACGGAGCCGACGCAGGGCGCTGATCCTCAGGGCCCGCTCGTCCACAGGCTCCGTGATGGGTCGTGGCCTGTGTCAGTTCACGACAGTTGGCTGTGGTCATGACCGAGGAGGCGACCTACCATGAACGTCATGGCGACCGAGGTGTCCATCGGGCTCCCGCGAGGACGCGCACTCACGCGCGACGACCTGGCGGCGCTGCCGGATGACGGGCACCGCTACGAGCTGCTCGACGGGGTGCTCATCGTGAGCCCGTCCCCGGTGATGCGCCACCAGCGAGCGCTGGCCCGGCTGTTCCGCATCGTCGACGATGCGTGCCCCGGGGGCCTTGAGGTGTTCTTCGCCCCGTTCGACGTCGTGCTGGCCGACGACACCGTGATGCAGCCCGACCTGCTCGTGGCGCGGGTGGCCGACCTGACCGAGCGCGACCTTCCGGTGGCTCCCGTCCTGGCCGTCGAGGTGCTGTCGCCCTCGACCAGGCGCGTCGACCTGCTGCTGAAGAAGGAGCGGCTCGAGCGTGCGGGGTGCGTCCACTACTGGGTCGTCGACCCGAGCGGTGTCGGGGCGGTCACGGCCTGGGCCCTGAGCGACGGTGCTTACCACCAGGTGACGCACGTCAGCGGCGACGACACCTTCGCGGTCACCGAACCGTTCGAGGTCGGCTTCAGTCCCGCCGCGCTCGTGTCCTGATCAGCTCCCGTCGGCTGGACCGAGCGCCGTGTTACCCACCTCGTCGACCGACCAGTACGGGTTGAATGCGACCTCCCAGAGGTGACCGTCGGGGTCGGAGAAGTACCCGGAGAACCCGCCCCACTCGGTGTCGGTGGCGGGCTTCGTGACAGTGCCGCCGGCCTCCCGGGCCAGGTCCAGCACCTCGACGACCTCGTCGCGGCTGCGGGTGTTGTAGGCCAGGGCGAACCCGCCGAACCCGGGCGGTGCGTCGGGCACGCCGGCATCGGCGGCGAGCTCGGCTCGGTCCCAGAGCGCCAGCACGATGCCGGGCAGCTGGTAGAACGCCACCTCGTCCTCGGTGTTGCCGCGTCGCCACCCCAGGCCCTCCTCGTAGAAGGCGCGGGCACGGGCGAGGTCACCGACGCCGAGCGTCACCAGGCTGAGTCGTTGCTCCATGCCCTCGACGGTACGTCGGAGCCTGCCGCTGGTCGAGTGTCACGCGTCCCTCGCGCGACACTCGACCAGCGGGGATCGCGCGGCGTCAGGCCTGGTCGACCTGCGGGGCTCCGTCGGCGATCGTGATGCGCGTCGGCTCGGTGCCGGCGTAGACGCCCGCGACGCGGACGTTCAGCACGCCCTGGTCGTAGTGGGCGCTGACGGCGTCGGCGCCCACGTGGCCCGGGAGGCCGAACGAACGACGGAAGCGGCCGTAGCGGACCTCGCGCACGGAGCGTCCGGTCGACTCCTCGGCGTGGGCGTCCTTGCGCTCACCGGCCACGACGAGCCGGCCGTTGGTCACCTCGACCGTGACGTCCTCCGCGACGTCGACGCCCGGCAGGTCGAGGCGCACGACGACGTCGTCGCCGTCGCGCACGGTCTCGGCCGTGGGGGTGAAGGCGAGTGCCTCGCCGGACTGGCCGGGCTGGTTCGCGAAGGTCGAGCGGACGAGGGTGTCGAAGTCGGCGAAGAAGGGATCTCGACCGCGGAAGCGGGTGATGGTGCTCATGTGTCCTCCGGATGTGAAACAGGTGCCGACCACCGTGGCCGACACCTGTCACAACTTGAGTGCACCCGACTCAATTCCCCTGAGTGACCCGCGTTCACGATGGGCGAACACGGGCCGTGCCGTCAGGCGTAGCTGACGCCCGTGGCGTGCAGCGGGCAGTAACCGTGCGGGTTCCGCACCAGGTACTGCTGGTGGTAGTCCTCCGCGTAGTAGTACTCGGTCAGCGGCTTGATCTCGGTCGTGATCCGGCCGTAGCCGTTCGCCGACATCTTCTGCTGGTAGTGCTCGCGCGACGTCTCGGCCTTCGCCTGCTGCTCGGGGGTCGTGGTCAGCAGCACCGAGCGGTACTGCGAGCCGCGGTCGTTGCCCTGGCGCATGCCCTGCGTCGGGTCGTGGTTCTCCCAGAACGTGGCCAGGAGGTCGTCGTAGGAGAGCACGGCGGGGTCGAAGACGACGCGCACGACCTCGGAGTGACCCGTGCGGCCCGTGCACACCTCCTCGTACGTGGGGTTCGGCGTGTAGCCGCCGGCGTAGCCGACGGTCGTCGACCAGACGCCGGGCAGCTGCCAGAACGTCTGCTCCTCACCCCAGAAGCAGCCGAGGCCGACCACGGCGACCTCGAAGCCCTCGGGGCCGTCGGTCTCGAGCGGGTTTCCGGTGACCAGGTGGCGGTCACCGACCAGGTGCTGGCGTGAGGGGCGACCCGGGAGGGCGTCCTCGCGGGCGGGCATCTCGGTCTTGCGGGTTCCGAAGATCATGCGTTCATCCTTCCTCGTGCGGCCAAAGCTCGCCACACCGTCAACGCGGGCCAGGACCCGGATGTTCCGCGGGTAGGCTCGACCGAGTGAGCCAGCGCTATCAGGTCCCGATCGGCGTCGAGATCGCCACGGCGTGGGCCTGGCGGCTGATCGTCATCGCCGCCGCGGGGCTCGGCCTGCTGTACCTGCTGCAGTACTTCTCCGAGATCACGGTCCCGATCACGATCGGCCTGCTGGGCACGGCGCTCACGATCGGCTTCGTCGACTGGCTCGAGCGACGTGGCATCCCGCGCCTGCTCGCCACGATCGTCGTCGCGATCCTCATGCTCGTGGGCCTGGTCGGCCTCGTCGCGCTGGTCGGCCAGCAGCTCTCGACCCAGTTCGACGAGCTGCGCTCCAGCGTCGTCGCCGGCATCGGCGAGCTGCGTGACTGGGCGCGCAACGGTCCGCTCGGCCTGAGCGACAGCGACCTGAACCGCTACGTCACCGAGGTGCAGGACGCGATCTCCGGCACCGGTCGCGAGGCCGTGCTCGACCAGGCCACCGCGGTCGGCATCTCCCTCGCGCACTTCGTGACGGGCTTCTTCATCGCCCTGTTCGCCTCGGTGTTCTTCCTCTGGGAGGGCGACCGCATCTGGGCCTGGGTCGTGACCCTGTTCCCGCGCGAGGCGCGCGCCAAGGTCAACTCCTCGGGCAACCGGGCGTGGGAGTCGCTCACGAGCTTCGTGCGCGCCACGGTGCTCGTGGCGTTTGTCGACGCCCTCGGCATCGCCCTCGGAGCCTGGCTGCTCGGCGTGCCGCTCACGTTCGCGGTCGGCGTGATCGTGTTCCTCGGCGCCTTTGTGCCGATCATCGGCGCCTTCGCCTCGGGCATGATCGCGGTGCTGGTGGCCCTCGTGGCACAGGGGCCCTGGACCGCGCTGTTCATGCTGCTCGTCGTGATCGGCGTGCAGCAGCTCGAGTCGCACGTGCTGCAGCCCTTCCTCATGGGGCGCCTCGTCGCGGTGCACCCGCTCGCCATCATCGCGGCGATCGCCGCGGGCATCACCGTCTCCGGCGTCGTCGGCGCCCTCGTCGCGGTGCCGCTCGTCGCCTGCCTCAACGGCGTCGTGCGCCACCTGGCCGAGCAGGCCGGCAACCCCCTGCAGGAGGACGGACTGCCGGAGGACGTCCCACCCGACGCCGAGCTGCCCGCGGAACAGGCATGACCACGCCGTCCTGGGCCGGTGTCGAGTCGGCCGCCGAGCTGCTCGACGGCGTCGCCGAGGTGACACCGCTCGCGCACTCCCGCTGGCTCAGCGAGCTGACAGGCACCGAGGTCCTGCTCAAGTGCGAGAACCTGCAGCGCACCGGCTCGTTCAAGCTGCGGGGCGCCTACACGCGCATCGCTCGCCTGACCGAGGCCGAGCGGGCGGCCGGCGTCGTCGCGGCCTCGGCCGGCAACCACGCGCAGGGCGTCGCCCTGGCGGCCCAGATGCTCGGCATCAAGGCCCGCATCTACATGCCGGAGGGCGCGGCCCTGCCCAAGGTGCAGGCCACCCAGGGCTACGGCGCGGAGATCGAGCTCGTCGGTGTCGACGTCGAGGCCAGCATCCTGGCCGCTCGCGAGTACGCCGACCGCACGGGCGCGATCCTCATCCACCCGTTCGACCACGCCGACGTGGTCGTCGGCCAGGGGACCGTGGGCCTGGAGATCCTGCGCCAGCTGCCCGAGGTCGGCACGGTGCTGGTGCCGGTCGGAGGCGGAGGCCTGGTCGCGGGCATCGCGCTCCTGCGGGAGGTGCGGCCGGACGTCAAGGTCGTCGGCGTGCAGACCGCCGCGGTCAGCCCCTACGTCCCCTCGCTCAGCGCCGGCACGCCGATGCTCGTGCCGGGCCTCCCGACCATGGCCGACGGCATCGCCGTGGCCCAGCCCGGTGCGGTGCCGTTCGCGGTCGTCGCCGACCTGGTCGACGAGGTCGTGACGGTCAGCGAGGAGGCGATGAGCCGGGCGCTGATCGGCCTGCTCGAGCGCGCGAAGCTGCTCGTCGAGCCGGCGGGTGCCGCCGGTGTCGCCGCGCTGCTGGACCGTCCGCACGACTTCCCGGGTCCGGTCGTCCCGGTGCTCTCCGGCGGCAACATCGACGCCCTGCTCCTGCTCGAGGTGATCCGCCACGGCCTCAAGGCCGCCGGCCGCTTCCTCAGCTTCCGGGTGCACCTGACCGACCGGCCGGGTGAGCTGATGCGGCTGCTCACCGACCTGGCGTCGATGCAGGTCAACATCCTCAACGTCGTGCACGACCGCGCCTCGGAGGCGCTCGGTGTCGGCGAGGTCGAGGTGGCGCTGCAGGTCGCGACCCGCGGGCCGGGTCACGCCGAGAAGGTCATGACCCGCCTGGCGTCCCTGGGCTACCGGCGTCCGTGACTCAGAACGGGGTGGCGTCGACGATCTCGACCGAGATGGTCGAGCCGTTCGGGGCCTCGTAGCTGGCCGAGTCGCCGGTCTTCTTGCCCAACAGCGCCGCGCCCAGGGGTGAGGTGGGGGAGTAGACGTCGAGGTCGACCGCGCTGTCGAGGCTCAGGACCTCGCGCGAGCCGAGCAGGAACGTCTCGGTGTCGGTGTCGCCCTCGAAGCGGATCGTGACCTTCATGCCGGCCTCGACCACGCCGTCGTCGGCGGGCTTCTCGCCCACCTCGGCGCGACGGATGATGTCCTCGAGCTGGCGGATGCGGGCCTCGGTCTTGCCCTGCTCCTCGCGGGCGGCGTGGTAGCCGCCGTTCTCCTTGAGGTCGCCCTCGTCGCGGGCGGCGGCGATCTTGGCCGTGATGTCAGGCCGGACCTCGTCCTTGAGGTGGTCGAGCTCCTCCTGAAGGCGCGTGAGGGCTTCCTCGGTGACCCAGAGGGTCTCGGTGCCGGTCGGCTGCGTCATGGCGAACTCCTTCAAGACGTACGGAACCCCGAGCGCCCGGCTCGGGGTGAAGTTCCGAGGCTAGCACTCAGTCGGAGACTTCGCACGAGCGAACGACGCCCGTCACCGCACGTTCCGTGGTCGTCAGCGTGACGCCCTGGCGCTCGATCTTCTCCTGAGATGCCGGGACGGTCACGGTCTTCTCGCCGACGATCGAATGGTCCTGGGCCTGGGCGTAGACGCTGCACGTGACCGCCACGGGCTCCTCCCGGACGACCTCCAGCACCAGGTCGATCTGCGTGTCCGACACGACGTCGTAGGAGTAGATGTCGGTGCTGACCGGTCGCGGCTGCAGCGCGATCCACGCGGCCCACGCGACCCCCACCGCGATCCCGGCGCCGGCGACGACCCACCACAGCCAGCGCGGCGAGGATCGGGTGCCGTAGCGATCGGCGAGGTCGGTCATGGGTCCAGTGTCTCAGGGGGCACGGAACGCTCGGCCTGCCCCCGAGGGCTGGTCGGTTCCCGGCCTCCCGGAATAATGAGGCCCGTGACCGAGCCGCTGCGACTGATGCACGTGCACGCGCACCCCGACGACGAGTCGAGCAAGGGTGCCGCGTCGACCGCCAAGTACGTGGCCGAGGGCGTCGACGTCCACGTCGTCACCTGCACCGGCGGGGAGCGTGGCTCGATCCTGAACCCGAGCTTCCAGCACCCGGGCATCGAGGACGATCCCGAGCTGATCACCGAGATCCGCCGCGAGGAGATGGAGCGCGCCCGCGACATCCTGGGCGTGACGCAGGACTGGCTCGGCTGGGTCGACTCCGGCTGGCCCGAGGGCGACCCGAAGCCGCCGCTGCCCGAGGGCTGCTTCGGCCTCGTGCCGCTCGAGGAGGCCGCGCTCCCGCTGGTGCGCCTGATCCGCTCGTTCCGCCCGCAGGTCCTCACGACGTACGACGAGAACGGCGGCTACCCGCACCCCGACCACATCAAGTGCCACGAGATCAGCGTGTTCGCCTACGAGGCGGCGGCCGACCCCGAGCGCTACCCCGAGCTCGGCGAGCCGTGGCAGGTCAGCAAGCTCTACTACCAGGGCGGGTTCACGCGGGAGCGCATCGAGCGCATCGGGGCCGCGATGGAGGAGCGGGGGCTCGAGAACCCGTACGCGGAGTGGCTCAAGGACCGCGACCCCGACCAGAAGCGTGACGACCGCATCACGACGCGGGTCGAGTGTGCCGACTACTTCCACGTGCGTGACGCGGCCCTGATCGCCCACGCCACGCAGATCGACCCGGACGGCTTCTTCTTCTCGGTGCCGCGCGAGGTGCAGGCCGAGGTCTGGCCGACGGAGGACTTCGAGCTCGTCGACAGCAAGGTGCCCACGACCCTGCCCGAGGACGACTTGTTCGCGGGCCTACGCTGAAGCCATGTACGAGTTCGCGAGCGCAGTGCTCGTCGCCAACGAGGAGCGGGGTCTCGACCCCAACATCGTGCGACCGGGATGGGTCGCGCTCGGCATCTTCGTGCTCATGGCGATCGCCCTCGCGCTGCTGATGTGGTCGTTCGCCCGCGTCTCGCGCCGGGCCCGCGCACCGTGGGACGGCGAGGACGTCGAGAGCCCCGAGACCTCGGAGCAGGCTGACGCCGACCGCGCCTGATGGCCAACCGTCTCGCCGCCGCGCAGTCGCCGTACCTCCAGCAGCACGCCGGCAACCCCGTCGACTGGTGGGAGTGGGGCGAGGAGGCCTTCGCGGTCGCGCGTGAGCTCGACCGGCCGGTGCTGCTGAGCGTCGGCTACGCGGCGTGCCACTGGTGCCACGTCATGGCGCACGAGTCGTTCGAGGACGCCGCCACGGCCGACTTCATGAACGCGCACTTCGTCAACATCAAGGTCGACCGCGAGGAACGGCCGGACGTCGATGCCGTCTACATGCGCGCCACGCAGGCCATGACCGGGCACGGCGGATGGCCCATGACCTGCGTCCTGACGCCGGAGGGTGAGCCGTTCTTCGCCGGCACCTACTTCCCGCCGGAGCCCACGAGCGGCGCCCCGGCGTTCACCCAGGTGCTGCAGGCGCTCGCCGACGCGTGGCGCGAGCGCCGCGAGGAGGTCCTCACCGTGGGCCGCGACGTCGTCGCACACCTGCAGGACTCGCGCGACCCCGACGGCGACCTGCTGACGGCCGACGACCTCGACGAGGCGGTCGGCACCTTGGCCCGCAGCTACGACGAGGACGCCGCGGGTTTCGGCGCGGCCCCGAAGTTCCCTCCGTCGATGGTTCTCGAGTTCCTGCTGCGCCACCACGACCGCACGGGTGCGGACGACTCCCTGGCGATGGTGGCCGCGACGTGCGAGGCGATGGCGCGCGGCGGCCTGTACGACCAGCTCGGAGGGGGCTTCGCGCGGTACAGCGTCGACCGCTACTGGCGCGTGCCGCACTTCGAGAAGATGCTCTACGACAACGCGCTGCTGCTGCGGGTCTACCTGCACTGGTGGCGCGCGACGGGCTCTCCGCTCGCCGAGCGGGTGGCCCGCGAGACCGCCGCGTTCCTGCTGGCGGAGATGCGCACGCCCGAGGGTGGGTTCGCCTCCGCGCTCGACGCGGACAGCGCTGACGCGAGAGGCGACGTCCACGAGGGCGCCTTCTACGTGTGGAACCCCAACGACCTGATGCGCCTGCTCGGCGCGAAGGACGGGGCCTGGGCGGTCAGCCTGCTCGCCGTCAGCGGTGCCGGCACGTTCGAGCGCGGGTACTCGACCTTGCAGCTGCCCGACGATCCCGACGACGCCGAGCGGTGGGCGCGGGTGCGCGCGACCCTGCTCGAGGCGCGCGCCGGCCGCACCCGGCCAGCGCGCGACGACAAGGTCGTGGCGTCCTGGAACGGCTGGACCATCACGGCGCTCGTCGAGGCCGGCGTGCTGCTCGACGACCCGGCGCTCACCGCGGCTGCGGTCGAGGCGGCCGAGCTGCTCGTGCGGGTGCACCTCGTCGACGGGAAGCTGGTCCGCACGTCGCGAGACGGCACGGCCAGTGCCCATGCCGGCGTCCTGGAGGACCACGCCGCCGTGGCGGAGGCCTTCCTCACGGTGCTGGGTGTCACGGGCGACGCGGTGTGGCTCGAGCGCGCGCTCGCGCTGCTGGAGCGGGTCGTCACCGACTTCGCCGACCCCGAGGGCGGGTTCGTCGACGCCCCCGGCGACGGGCTCGTGGTGGCGCCGCGCGACGTCGCCGACAACGCCTATCCGTCGGGCACCAGCGCTGCCGCGACGGCGTTCGTCGCGGCTGCCGCCATCACGGGCGACGCGCGGTGGCGTTCGGCCGCCGAGGAGGCCGTCTCGGCGGCGTCACCCACGGCCCGCGCCGCCCCGCGGTTCGCCGGCCAGGCCCTGGCCGCGGCCGAGGCCCTGGTGGCCGGGCCCGTCGAGGTCGCCGTCGTCGGCGCCCCGGAGGCGCGGGGCGAGATGCTGCGCGCCGCGTGGTCGCTCACCTCGCCGGGCGCCGTCGTGGTCGGCGGGGCCGAGGGGCTCGACGTCCCCCTGTTCGAGGCCCGCACGGTGCGCGACGGCCGGGCGACCGCCTACGTCTGTCGCGGCTTCGTCTGCCAGGCCCCCACGACCGACCCCCGGGCCCTCCCCACCCTCACCTGAACTACCCCTCGCGAGAGACTTCGTTACCCGTGGCGAGAGACCTTGTTGGTGCACACGAGAGAGTTCGTCACTCCTGTCCACAAACAAGCTCACTCGCGAGGGGTAACAAAGTCTCTCGCGAGCGGTACGTCAGCGTTGGGTGTAGGCCAGGAGGCTGATGCCGACGTAGTGGACGACGAAGGCGGCGATCGTGAGGGAGTGGAACACCTCGTGGAAGCCGAACCAGCGGGGCCACGGGTTGGGCCACTTGAAGCCGTAGACCACCGCGCCGAGCGTGTAGAGCCCGCCGCCGACGATCATCAGCACGAGCACCGCCGTGGGCGCCTCGTCGACGAACTCGCCCCAGTACAGGACCGCGGCCCAGCCGAGCGCGACGTACAGCGGCACGTAGATCCAGCGCGGCGCGCCGACCCAGAAGACCCGGAACGCCACGCCCAGCAGGGCGCCACCCCAGACGATGCTCAGCATGATGACGGCATGCTCCGTGCTCAGGAGCAGCAGCGAGAACGGCGTGTACGAGCCCGCGATGAGCAGGAAGATGTTGGCGTGGTCGATGCGCTTCCACACGACGCGGGCCTCTTCGGACCACGTGCGCGTGTGGTAGATCGCGCTGCAGCTGAACAGCAGCAGCGCCGAGACCATGAACACCGCGGCGCCCAGACGCACTGTGAGGTCGTCGGCGATGACCATCATGACGAGGAACGAGATGAACGACAGCGGGGCCACCGCGGCGTGCAGCCACCCCCGCAGTCGAGGCTTGATCTCGTCGACGGATCGAGGGAAACGGCCGAGTACCGGCTCGTCGGTGAGCGATGAGGTCTCCGGCATGGCGTTAGATTAGCCCCCATGGGTCTGAGCTCCCTGGCGTACGGAGCGTACGAGCGCCGCCTCGCGCGGCGACTCGACGAACAGCGCCTCCCCCACCACATCGGTGCCATCGTCGACGGCAACCGCCGATGGGCCAAGGATGCCGGCCGCGACCTCGAGAGCGGCTACCAGGCCGGGGCCGCCAAGATCGACGAGTTCCTCGGCTGGTGCCACGAGCTCGGCGTGCGCATCGTCACGTTCTGGGTGCTCTCGACCGACAACCTCCAGCGTCCCGAGAGCGAGGTGCGCGGCATCCTCGACGCCGTCGAGGAGCTCGTGGAGCGGCTCGCCGACGACGGCCGCTGGAACCTGCGGCTCATCGGCAGCCTCGACCTGCTGCCGGCCGAGTCGGCCGCCAGGCTCAAGCGCGCCACCGAGAACAGCGCGGGCACCGAGCTCGTCGTCAACATCTGCGTCGGGTACGGCGGACGCCAGGAGCTCACCGATGCGATGCGCTCGCTGCTCCTGGAGGAGTCCTCCAAGGGCCGGTCGCTCGAGGACGTCGCCAGCACGCTCGTGGTCGACGACATCGCCGAGCACCTGTACACCAAGGGCCAGCCCGACCCCGACCTCGTGATCCGCACCTCCGGCGAGCAGCGGCTCTCGGGCTTCCTGCTCTGGCAGTCGGTGCACTCGGAGTTCTACTTCACCGACGTCCTGTGGCCCGCGCTGCGACGCGTCGACCTGCTGCGCGCGGTGCGCTCCTACGCCAACCGCGAGCGCCGCTTCGGCACCTGACGCAGTGTTCACCTGAGCGAAACGCGCGGCTCAGCGTGTCGTCTCGGATCGACGCTCCGGCGGGCGTACTTTGCGAGTGTGTTGATGCTCGCCCCTGACTTCGACCGCCCCACTCGCACCGACGACTAGGGCCGGCGCAGGGCGCGCGCGGGCTCGGTAGGAGACAGCTGTGGCTGTGAACGAGAGCATGCGACGCACGTACGTCATCGACACCAGCGTTCTTCTGGCTGACCCGGGCGCACTGACCCGGTTCCATGAGCACGAGGTCGTCGTCCCGGTGGTCGTCATCACCGAGCTGGAGGCCAAGCGCCACCATCCCGAGCTGGGCTACTTCGCCCGGTCGGCCCTCCGGTACCTCGACGACCTCCGCGTGGTCCACGGCACGCTCGACGCGCCGCTCCCGATCGGTGAGGAGGGCGGCACCCTGCGGGTGGAGCTCAACCACATCGACTCCTCGTCGCTCCCGGCCGGCTTCCGCCTGGGCGACAACGACACCCGCATCCTCAGCGTCGCGAAGAACCTCGCCGACGAGGGTCGGGCCGTCACGCTGGTCTCCAAGGACCTGCCGATGCGCGTCAAGGCCTCCGCGGTCGGCCTCGCGGCCGAGGAGTACCGGGCCGAGCTGGCTCTCGAGTCGGGGTGGACCGGCATGCGTGAGCTCGAGGTCGACGTCGCTGACCTCGACGTGCTCTACGAGACCGGCACGCTCGACCTGACGACCCTCGACGCGCCCGGTGCGGCCGACCTCCCGTGCCACACGGGCCTGGTGCTCCTGAGTGACAAGGGGAGCGGACTCGGCCGCGTCACGGCCGACAAGCAGGTGCAGCTGGTGCGCGGCGACCGGGAGGCCTTCGGCATCCACGGCCGCTCGGCCGAGCAGCGCGTCGCGCTCGACCTCCTGCTCGACCCGGAGATCGGCATCGTGTCGCTCGGCGGCCGCGCCGGCACCGGCAAGTCGGCGATGGCGATCTGCGCCGGCCTCGAGGCCACGCTCGAGCGCGGCCAGCACAAGAAGGTCGTCGTCTTCCGCCCGCTGTACGCCGTCGGCGGCCAGGAGCTCGGCTACCTGCCCGGCAGCGAGTCCGAGAAGATGGGGCCGTGGGCCCAGGCGGTCTTCGACACGCTCGGCGCGATGACGTCCCAGGCCGTCATCGACGAGATCCTCGACCGCCAGATGCTCGAGGTCCTGCCGCTGACGCACATCCGCGGCCGCTCGCTCCACGACGCGTTCGTCATCGTCGACGAGGCGCAGTCGCTCGAGCGCAACGTGCTGCTGACGGTGCTCTCGCGCATCGGCGCCAACTCCAAGGTCGTGCTGACCCATGACGTCGCCCAGCGCGACAACCTGCGGGTCGGTCGTCACGACGGCGTCGTCGCGGTGGTCGAGAAGCTCAAGGGTCACCCGCTCTTCGCGCACGTGACCCTCACCCGGTCCGAGCGTTCGCCCGTCGCGGCGCTCGTGACCGAGATGCTGGAGGACGTCACTCTCTGAGGGCCCGCCCAGCAGCCCCGCCGAGCAGCCGTACCGAGCAGCCCCCCGAGCAGCACGGCGTGCGCCCTTCCTTGTGCGACAGTGGTCCCGTGACCAGCCGAGGGAGGGCGCGCGTCGCTGCCCTCGCGGCGAGCGCCGTCGTCATGGGGAGCCTCGCGTCGTGTGCCGTGGGGGCGGACGACGCCGGTGACGGCGACCCCGAGAGCCTGCGCTGGTACGTCGACGACGCAGGTGCCTACGCCGCGGTCGCCCGGAGCTGCAGCGACGACTCGGAGGGGGCCTACCGCATCGAGCTCGTCGAGGCGCCCGCCTCCGCGCAGGAGCGCCGTACCGACCTCGTCCGGCGCCTCAGCACGGGCGACGACCTCGACCTGGTCGGCGTCGACACGGCCCTGGTCGGGGAGCTCGCGGGCACCGACCTCCTCGCCGACGTGCCGGCGGGTGTCGCGGCCGACCTGAAGGAGGGACGGTCGGAGTCCTCCGTCGCCGCGGTCACGGTCGACGGCACGCTCGTGGCGGCCCCGTGGTGGTACGAGCCGCAGGTGCTCTTCCACCGCGGCTCGGTCGCCGAACGGGCGGGTCTCGACATGACCGAGGCGGTCACGTGGGACCTCCTCAGCGCCGGAGCCGCGCGCGTCGGCGGGTCCGTCCAGGTGGCGGGCACGCCGGCCGACTGGGTGCGGGCCCTCGTGGCGGGGGCCGCCGACGAGCCCGACCTCGGTGTCGACGAGCTCCTCGAGGCGCTCGACGGCACGGCCGGCAGCGCCGCGGCGTCCGTCGTCCGCACGTACGCGGCCTCGCAGATCGGGCCCGGCCCGTCGGACGAGGCGGCGTCGACGTTCGCGGGACCCGGCGGGAGCTTCCTGGTCGGCCCCGTCTCGCTCGTGGCGTCCGACGCCCTGGCGCCGGTCCTCGGCGAGCTCCGCGTCGCCCCCTACCCGCTGACGTCGTCGACCTCCGAGACCTCCCGCCCGCCGCTCTCGGGCACCGCGCTGGCGGTGACGTCAGGGGCGGCGGATCTGGACACCGCCTTCGACGCCGTCACGTGCCTCACGGCGGCCCCCGCGCAGGCCGAGCTGGTGTCCGCCACCGGACACCTGCCCACGCTGGCGGAGGTGCTCACGTCGGCCGAGGTGGCCGATCTCGTGATCAGCCCGCAGGTCGTCGCCTCCGCACTGGCCGACGGTGCGCCCGAGCCTGCCTCCGCCGACTACGCGTCGCTCGCGCGGTCGATCGACACGACCTGGACGCCGGTCACGGCGGTGGGTCCCGAGACGCCGGCCGAGAGCGCTGCCGAGGCCCGCCGCCTGCGCGACGGAGGCCTGTCGTGAGCACCCTGGAGATCGTCGACGCACGCCGTCCGGCGACGCGGGGCCAGCTGCTCCGGGGCGCCCCTGGGCTGCTGCTGCTCCTGGCGGTCGTGCTCGTCCCGCTGGGGCGCCTCGTCTGGCTGTCGCTGACCGACTCGGGCCTGGGCGGCTCCGGCGGGTGGGTCGGGTTCGACCAGTACTCGGCCGTGCTCGGCTCCTCGCAGTGGTGGGCGACGATCGCCACGACCGCGGTCGTCACGGGCTCGCTCGTGCTGGTGCAGCTCGTGCTCGCCCTGGCCTTCGCGGTGGCGCTGTGGCACCTGTCGCTCGTGTGGTGGCCGGCGCGTCTGCTCGCTCTCGTGCCGGCCGGCATCGGTCTCGTCGTCGGAGCCCAGGCGGGTCGCGCCGCGGTCGACCGCGGCTTCCTCGCCACGTGGTTCGACCTCGACGGCTCCGGTCCGACCACGCTGCTGGTCGGCGTGGTGCTCGGTGAGCTCTGGCGCACGACCGGACTGGTCGTCGTGCTGGTGCACGCGGGCCTCTCCCGTGTCCCCGCACCGCTGCTCGACGCGGCGCTGGCCGACGGAGCCACGCCCTGGCAGCGGTGGTGGCGCGTCGTGTGGCCCGCGCTGGCCCCAGCCCTCGTGGCGATCTTGGTGTTCCGGCTGCTCGACGCCTGGCGGCTGCTCGACGGGCCGCTGCTGGTGCGTGAGCCGGGCTCGTTCCGCACCACCGGTTCCGCCCTGGTGGCCGACAACGCGTTCGGCACCTTCGCAACCGGACCGGCCGCGGCCGCCGGGGTGGTCCTGGTCGTGCTGGCGCTCGTGGGCGCCGGGCTGACCCTCGTGCTGGCGCGGTTGGTGAGGGCCCGATGACGCCCACGATCCCGTCGGTGCGCTCCCGGCTCTCGGCCTCGTTCGTCGCGTTCGTGCTGGGCTTCGCCCTCGCGAACCTCGCGATCTTCGCGGTCCCGCCGCCCGACCAGGTGCTCGGCGTCGTCGTGGCGGCGCTCCTCATGGCCACCGCCGCCTGGGGCGTGCTCGTGGCCGACTCGCCACGGCCGATCTCCGTCTGGGCCGTGCTCGGTGCCGAGGCGTTCGCCGTGTTCACGCTCGTCCCCCTGCTGTGGCTCGTCACCCTCGCGACGGGCGACGGTGGCACGCCGACCTCGCTCTGGCCCCAGGCCTGGGGCGGAGGCGGCTTCAGGTCGCTCGCCGACGACGGGGCCGTGCGGGACGCCGCCGCACTGTCCGTGTGCGCCGCAGGTCTGGCCACCCTGGTCGCCGCCCTGCCGTCGCTGGGCCTGGCGGCGCTGATCGTCCGCACCCGCTGGCTTCCGCGCCGCCTCGTGCGGACGATCGCGATCGCGTCCACCCTGCTGCCGGGCGTCGCCCTCGCCGTCGGCGGGGGTGACCTGGTGCTGGGGCTCGGAGGGCCCTTCGAGGGCTCCGCGCTGCTGCGGGTCGCCCTGGTCCAGCTCGCGATCGCCGTGCCGCTGACGACCTGGGTCTTCACCGCTGCACTGGGTGCCGTGCCGTGGAGCGTCGTCGACTCCGCCCGGGTCGACGGTGCCGGGCCATTCGGGATCGCCGTCCGCGTCCTGGTGCCCACCGTCGGGCCTGCGCTGGTCGTCGGCATGGCGCTCACCGTCGTCGTCACGGCGCAGGACCTAGCGCTGGCCGCGTCCGTCACCGGGCCCCAGTCCACCACCCTGCCGGTGCTGCTCCTGGACCGTGCCCAGGATCCGTCGTCGGTCGCGCTCGTCGCGGCCACCGGCATCTGCTGGGCCCTGCCCGTCGCGCTCCTGGCGCTCGTGGTCCCCCGCACCATCACCCGACTTCTGGGAGGGTCGTACCGATGAGTTCCCTGCAGCTGCGCGGCGTCACCGTGCTCGGGCCCGGCGGCCAGCCGCTGCTCGACGCCGTCGACCTGGACCTCGCCGACGGTGAGTCCGTGGCCGTGATCGGTCCGTCGGCCCTGGCTCGCACGACGTTGCTCCGCACGATCGCGGGGCTCCAGGCGCCCGACTCCGGCGAGGTCCTGATCGATGACGTCGACGTCACCGGGCGTGGTCCACGCCGCCGCGACGTCGCCATGGTCTTCGCCGACCACGCCCTGCACCCGCGGCGCGATGCGCTCGACAACCTCACGTTCGCGGCCACGCTGCGCCGTCGCCACGACCGCGAGCAGCTGGCCGAGCGGGTCGAGCAGGTCGTCGACGAGCTCGCGCTGCGCGACGTCCTCGACCTGCGTCCGGACCGGCTGGGCGCCGACCAGCAGCAGCGCGTCGCGATCGGTCGCAGTCTCGTGCGCGACGCGAGCGTGTGGTTGTTCGACGACCCGTTCGCCGCGCAGTCGGAGCGGGTCCGGCCGCACCTGCGCTCGGTCGTGCTGCATTGGCAGGCCGAGCGGGAGCGCACCTCGCTGGTCGCGACCTCGTCGGTCGACGAGGCCCTCAGCCTCGCCACTCGCGTCGCGGTGCTCCACCAGGGCCGCATCCGGCAGGTCGGATCGCCGGACGACCTGTACGACCGACCGGCCGACATGTTCGTCGCCGGCTACCTCGGCTCACCACCGATGAACCTGCTGCCCGCGTTCCGCGACGGCGACCAGCTGGTCACACCGCTCGCGACGATCTTCGTCGACGAGCGGCTCGGTCGCGCGATCGGGGACCGTCCCGTCGTGATCGCCGGCGTGCGCCCCGAGGACTGCCGTGACGCGACCCGCGGCGGGGTCGACGTCGCCGGGGGCGTGGAGTTCACGACGCGGGTCGACGACGTGGAGTGGCGCGCCCGCACTCAGTACGCCTTCCTGGGCTTCGACCTCGACCCGGCGCTGGCCGAGGTGCTGGACGAGGTCGAGGAGATGTTCGAGTTCGACCTCTTCCAGGACTTCCTGGTGGCGGAGGTGCCGTCGGGCACGACGGTGCGCGCCGGTCAGTCGCTGCACGTCGTCGTCCCGCACGACGCGATCGCCCTGTTCGACCCGGACACGGGCGAGAACCTCACGCTGGGATGACGCGGGAGCGGGTCCTCGCGGCCGTCGTGGCCGGCGTGGCCGCGGTCGCCTACGGCGTCCTCGCGCTGCGACACCTGGCGCGGTTCGAGGTGCGGTCGTGGGACCTGGCGATCTTCGAGCAGGCGATCAGCGGGTACGCCGATCTATCGGCCCCGATCGTCGACGTGAAGGGCCCGGACTTCCACGTCCTGGGCGACCACTTCTCGCCCGTCACCGCGCTCGCGGCGCCCGTCTACCGCCTCTTTCCCGGCCCGGAGACGCTGCTGGTCGTGCAGGTGCTGCTGGTCTCGTGGGCGATCTACGTCGTCACGGCGCTGGCCCTCCGGCGGCTCGGCACGACGCTCGGACTGGTGCTCGGCCTGCTGTGCGCGACGTCGTTCGGCGTTCAGGCGGCGATCGACGCCGAGTTCCACGAGGTGGCCTTCGCGGCGCCGCTCCTGGCTCTGGCAGGCGCGGCCTGGGTGGAGCGGCGCTACACGGCCGTGGCGGCCTGGAGCGTCCCGCTGGTCTTCGTGAAGGAGGACCTCGGCATCACGGTGATGGTCGTCGGTGCCCTGCTCTGGTGGGTGGGGGAGCGGCGGCTCGGACTGATCACGGCCGGTGCTGGTGCCGCCGGGTTCGTGCTGGCGGTGCTCGTGGTGCTGCCGGCCTTCAACGACGCCGGCCAGTACGCGTACACCGGCAACCTGGGGGGCGAGTCAGGCCTGCTCGAGACCGTGGTGGCCGAGCCCGCCACGAAGATCGGCGCGCTGCTGCTGACCTTCGCGATCACGGGATTCGCGGCGTTGTGGTCGCGGTGGGTGCTCGTCGTGGTGCCGACGTTCCTGTGGCGGTTCGCGGGCGACGTGCCGACGTACTGGGGCATCGAGTGGCACTACTCGCTCGTGCTGATGCCGGTGGTCTTCTGCGCCGCGGTCGAGGCGATCGAGCGCGTCCCGCGCACGCGGTGGCTCGTGCCCGTCGGGGTCGGCGTCTCGGCGGTGCTGTTCGTGGGCTCCCCGCTCACCGAGCTCGCCGACGCCGAGACCTACCGCGACACGCCCCGCGCCGAGGCGGCCCGCGCCGCGATCGACCTGATCCCCGCGGGAGCGAGCGTCGAGACCGACATCGCCCTCCTCAGCCACGTCGTCACCGACCACCAGGCCTACTGGACCGGCACGATCGGCGACGTCACGCCCGAGTACGTCCTGTTCGACACCGGCGTCGGGATCGGCTCACCCCTGGAGCCCACGACCTGGGCCGAGAGCGAGCACGGCGGCACGTGGACCACGGTCTACTCCGAGGAAGGCATCGTGCTCGCCCGCCAGGAGTGATGTGCAGCCAGATGTGTGCACGAACCGACCTGAAATTGCCCACTCGAGGTCGGAAAGTGCACACATCTGGGGGAGGTGGTCAGGTGCGCCGGGCCGCGACCGACCGTCCCTGGTCCATGCCGCTTGTCCGTCACCACGGCATCCGGTCCGGTGACGGGCGGTTCACGGGCTCGCCCAGGCTCAGGGGTGGGTCATGCTCATGACGTCGAGGGCCGTGTCGAGCTGCTCCTCGGTGAGGTCGCCGCGCTCGACGTAGCCCTCCTGCACGACGACCTCGCGGATCGTCTTGCGCTCCTTGACCGCGATCTTGGCGACCTTGGCCGCGTTCTCGTAGCCGATGTGGCGGTTGAGGGGGGTGACGACCGAGGGGCTCGACTCGGCGAGCTCCAGGCAGCGCTCCTCGTTGGCCGTGATGCCGTCGATGCAGCGGTCGGCCAGCACGCGTGAGGCGTTGCCGATGAGGCGGATCGACTCCAGGATGTTGCGGCCGATCACGGGCAGCATGACGTTGAGCTCGAACGAGCCCGACGCGCCGGCCGTCGCGATCGTCGCGTCGTTGCCGATGACCTGCGCCGCGACCATGAGCGTCGCCTCGGGCAGGACCGGGTTGACCTTGCCGGGCATGATGCTCGAGCCGGGCTGCAGGTCGGGCAGGTTGATCTCGCCCAGACCCGTGCGGGGGCCGGAGCCCATCCAGCGCAGGTCGTTGCAGATCTTCGTGAGGCTGACCGCGATGGTCCTCAGCTGGCCCGAGAGCTCGACCAGGCCGTCGCGGGCGCTCTGCGCCTCGAAGTGGTCGCTCGCCTCGGTGATCGGCAGGCCCGTGCGCTCGGCCAGCAGCTCGATGACGCGCTGGGGGAAGCCGATGGGGGTGTTGATGCCGGTGCCGACCGCGGTGCCGCCGAGCGGGACCTCGGCCGCGGCCGGGAGCGCCGACTCGACGCGACCGATGCCCTTGCGGATCTGTGCGGCGTAGCCGCCGAACTCCTGGCCCAGCGTGACGGGCGTGGCGTCCATCAGGTGGGTGCGGCCCGACTTCACGACCTGCGCGAACTCGGAGGCCTTGCGCTCGAGGCTCTGCGCGAGGTGGTCGAGCGCCGGCAGCAGCTCGTTCGTGGCCGAGGCGGTCGCGGCGACGTGGATCGAGGTCGGGAAGACGTCGTTGCTCGACTGCGAGGCGTTGACGTGGTCGTTCGGGTGCACCTCGCTGCCCAGCGTGCGGGTGGCGAGCGTCGCGATGACCTCGTTGGTGTTCATGTTGCTCGACGTGCCCGAGCCGGTCTGGAAGACGTCGATCGGGAAGTGCGCGTCGTGCTGGCCCGTGGCGACCTCCTCGGCGGCGGAGACGATCGCGGCGGCGACGTCGGCGTCGAGGATGCCCAGCTCGGCGTTGGCCGAGGCGCAGGCGGCCTTGATCTGCGCGAGCGCCTTGATCTGGGCCGACTCGATGGGCGTGCCGGAGATCGGGAAGTTCTCGACGGCTCGCTGCGTCTGGGCTCGCCAGAGGGCGTCGGCCGGGACGCGGACCTCGCCCATGGTGTCGTGCTCGATGCGGTACTCAGTCATGAGGCAGACCTTACTGTCCGCCGTTCCGAGACGGTCCAGGAGTTCTCCTGTCGCCGCTCGAGCCTCCCCTGGACGCTCGATTTCACGCCTGGACGGGAGATGGATGCATCAGGCAACGGGTGTGTTCAGAAAGTTCGGCCGACTTCGGCGATTTGCTTGCGGCTGACCTGTGACGTGGGACACACTCTGGCCACACCGTGTGACGCGAGTCACTGTTGAGGGAGAGGGTGGGGATTCCGGTCGTGCTGAGCGTGAAGAATCTCGAAGTCGTCTACGACGACGTCGTCCTGGCTGCCAGGGGGGTGTCGCTGGAGGTCCCGGACGGGAAGATCGTCGCTCTGCTGGGTGCAAACGGCTCCGGCAAGACCACCGTCCTCCGTGCGCTCTCGGGGATGCTCGACATCCACGAGGGCTCGATCCGCAAGGGCGCCGTCTACCTGGGCGACGAGGACGTCAGCGCCCTGAGCCCCACGGCCCTCGCCAAGCGAGGCGTGCGGCACGTGCTCGAGGGTCGGCGCGTCTTCAAGGAGCTCAGCGTCGAGGAGAACCTGCGGGTCGGCGCCCACGTGGCCCGCAAGGACCTCAAGACCAACCTCGCCCGGGTCTACGACCTCTTCCCGCGCCTGCAGGAGCGTCGCTCCGGGCAGGCCGGCTACCTCTCGGGCGGCGAGCAGCAGATGCTCGCCATCGGGCGGTCGATGATGTCGGACCCCCGGTTCCTCCTGCTCGACGAGCCGAGCCTGGGCCTCGCCCCGCTGGTCGTGGCGCAGATCCGCGACATCATCGTCGAGATCAACGCCCAGGGCACCGGGGTGCTGCTGGTCGAGCAGAACGCCACGATGGCGCTGCAGATCGCGCACCACGGCTACGTCGCCGAGACCGGTCGCATCGTGATGGACCGTCCGGCCGCCCAGCTGCTCGCCGACGACGACATCCGCGAGTTCTACCTCGGCCTCGGTGCCGAGGGCGACCGCACCAGCTACCGCGACCTCAAGCACTACCGGCGACGGAAGAGGTGGGCGTCATGAGCACCCCGACGACGGGTGGTGCGCACGCCGCACCGCGGGAGCCGGTCCTCACGGTCGAGGACGTGCAGCTGAAGTTCGGTCAGGTCACCGCGATCGACGGCGTGAGCTTCGAGGTGCTGCCCGACGAGCTGTTCGCCGTGATCGGCCCGAACGGCGCCGGCAAGACCAGCATCTTCAACGTCATCTCGGGCGTCTACCGGCCCCAGCAGGGGCGGCTGACGCTCGACGGCAAGCGGCTGGACGGGGCGCGGCCGGCCGCGATCGCCCGCCGCGGGGTCGCCCGCACGTTCCAGAACATCGAGCTCTTCGCGAACCTGACGGTCATCGACAACCTCATGCTGGGCCGCCACCAGCACATCGGCTACGGCACGCTCTCGGCCCTCGTCTGGCTCGGCCGGGCGCGCAAGGCCGAGCTGCAGCACCGCCGTGCCGTCGAGGAGATCGTCGACTTCCTGGGTCTCGCCGCCTGGCGCGCGATGCCCGTCGGCCTGCTGCCGTACGGCGTGCAGAAGCGCGTCGAGCTCGGCCGCGCCCTGGCCATGGAGCCCCGCCTGCTGCTGCTCGACGAGCCGGTGGCCGGCATGAACCTGGAGGAGACCGAGGACATGGCCCGGTTCATCTCCGACATCCGCGGCGAGCTGGGGGTCTCGATGATCATGGTCGAGCACGACATGGGCCTGGTCATGGACCTCGCCGACCGCGTCATGGTGCTGGACTTCGGCGTGCCCGTCACGACCGGCACGCCCGCCGAGGTGCAGCGCGACCCGCGGGTCGTCGCGGCCTACCTGGGCGGCGATCTCGACACCGTGCCCGACGCCCCGGCGGCCGACGCCACCCCGGCGGAGATCCACTCCGCCGCCGTCGAGGCCGAGGAGGTGCGCCCGTGACCGCGCTCGAGACCGCACCGGCAGCGGTGCACGTCGACGACACCATCGTCACGCGGGTCCGTGACCGCGCGGCCCGCTCGCCCCACGGCATCGCGATGCGCCGCAAGGACTACGGCGTCTGGCAGGAGATCACCTGGGCCGAGTACTGGGGCCTCGTCGTGACGGTCGGGCACGGCCTGCTCGCGCTGGGCGTGGAGCCGGGCGACCGGGTCTCGATCCAGTCCGAGAACCGGCCCGAGTGGCTGATCCTCGACCTCGCGACGGTCGCGGTCCGCGGCACGACGGTGGGTCTCTACCCCACCAACCCGGCCGCGGAGGTCGGATACCTGCTGGGCCACAGCGGGGCGAAGGTGCACCTCGCGGAGGACCAGGAGCAGCTCGACAAAGCGCTCGACGTCGCCGACCAGACGCCCGACCTGCAGCACCTGATCCACGTGGAGCCCCGCGGCATCGTGGGTCGCTACGACGAGCCCCGACTGCGCTCGTGGACCCACCTGCTCGAGCTCGGCGCGGAGCACCGTGCGGCGCACCCGGGTGCGGTCGAGGCGCTCATCGAGCAGGCGCAGCCCGACGACGTCATGACGCTCGTCTACACGTCCGGCACGACGGGACCGCCCAAGGGCGCGATGCTCACGTTCGCGAACTGTGCGTTCGCGATGCACACGGTCTTCGACCGGAACAGCTTCGTCGACCCGGCCCCGGGCGAGGACGACCTCACGCTGTCATACCTGCCTCTGTGCCACGTCGCCGAGCGCTTCTTCAGCACGTGGTTCAACGCGGGTGCCGGGGTGCAGACGAACTTCGCCGAGTCGATCGACACGGTGCCGGCCAACCTCCGCGAGATCCAGCCCACGCTGTTCTTCGCCGTGCCGCGCATCTGGGAGAAGCTGCTCGCGACGGCGCGCATCAAGCTCGACTCGGCCACCCGGGTCAAGCGCGCCTACGCGCGGTTCTGGATGAAGCAGGCCGACCACATCGGCGCCGTGCTCGTCGAGAACGGCGGCAGCCACACCGTCGGCACCCGCATCCGCTACGCGATCGGCTGGCCGCTGTTCTTCCGCGCGCTCCAGAGCCGCCTGGGCCTGCGCCGCGTGCGGTACGCCTCGAGCGGCGCGGCGCCGATCGCGCCCGACGTGCTCCGCTTCTTCATGGGCATCGGCGTCAAGGTGCACGAGGTCTACGGGATGACCGAGAACACGGCCGTCGCCACCGCCAACCGCCCGGGTCGGGTCAAGCTCGGCACGGTGGGGGAGCCGCTCGAGGGAGCCGAGGTCCGTCTCGACGACCAGACCGGTGAGGTCCTCACCCGTCACGCCGGGAACTTCGCCGGCTACTGGCGCAACCCCGAGGCCACCGCCCAGGCCGTCGACGCCGACGGGTGGCTCCACACCGGCGACGTCGGCACGTGGGTCGACGGCACGCACCTGGCGATCACCGACCGCATGAAGGACATCATCATCACCTCGGGCGGCAAGAACGTCTCGCCCTCGGAGATCGAGAACGCGCTCAAGGCGTCGCCGTTCGTCAAGGAGGCCGTCGTCGTCGGCGACGGCCGCAAGTACCTCGCGGCGCTGATCGGCATCGAGCTCGACACGGTCGGGGAGTGGGCGCAGCGCCGCGGTCTCGGCTTCACGACCTACCACGACCTCAGCCGCAAGCCCGAGGTCCTCGAGCTCGTGCAGGGCGTCGTCAAGGAGGTCAACGCGCAGTTCTCCTCCGTCGAGCAGCTCAAGGACTTCCGGCTGCTGCCGAAGGAGCTCGACCACGAGGACGGCGAGCTGACCGCGACCCAGAAGGTGAAGCGGTCGGCGATCAACCAGATCTTCGGCGAGCTCATCGCCGAGATGTACACGACCGGGGGAGCGTCATGACGGGGTTCCTGACCGCGTTCTCCGGGGGACTCGGCCAGGGCGCGATCTACGTCCTGCTGGCCCTCGGGTTCGTCATCATCTACAAGTCGATGAAGGTCGTCAGCTTCGCGCAGCCGGCGTTCATGATGGCCGGGGCCATCCTGGTCAGCTACCTGACCCCGCGTTTCGGCTTCTGGCTCGCCGTCGTGCTCGGCACGCTCGGCATCGCGCTCGTGGCGCTGGCCGTCGAGCGCGTCGCGATCCGGCCGATGGTCGGCAAGGCGGTCTTCGTCATCGCCATCATCACGATCGGCGTCGACATCGTGGTCCGCGTCGTGGCAGGGGCCTTCGTCGGCACCGACCCGCTCTTGGTGGGCGACCCGTGGGGTCTCGACACCGTCTTGATCGGCGACGTCCAGGTGCAGCAGCGACACATCGCCGCGCTCATCGCCATGGTGGTCGTGGTCGTCGCGCTGATGCTGTTCTTCCGCCTGAGCTCGACCGGACTCGCGATGCGGGCCGCGGCCCTCGACCAGGAGGCCGCGATGGCGCAGGGCGTCAGCGTCGGTGCGGTCTTCGCGCTCTCGTGGGCCCTCGCGGGCGGCCTGGCCGCTCTGGCCGGGGTGTTCGCCGCGGCCGGCAACCCGATCGACCAGACGTTCTGGGTGGTCGCGCTCGCCGCGCTGCCGGTCATCATCGTCGGCGGGCTCGACTCGCTGGGTGGCGCCGTCGTCGCCGGGCTCCTGGTCGGGGTCGTCGAGGCGCTCGTGCGGGCCTATCACAGCGACCTGTTCCCGAACCTGTCCACCAACACGGGCACCCTCGCGCCCTACGTCCTGATGATGGTCGTGCTCCTCGTGCGACCTCATGGACTCTTCGGCACGAAGGAGGTCGAGCGCGTATGAGCACGATCTCGCCCCAGAGGAAGTCGGGCCAGAGGAAGTCGGCCCAGAAGCCCGAGGGCACGGCGCCGGAGGCCCGCCGCTCCCGCCGTGTGTGGGGCCGGCCCGACCTCTACACGTCGTACCGCCAGGACATGGCGATGCTCAACACGCGGCCCAAGCAGCTGGGCGTGCTGGCCATCGTGGTGCTCGCCGCACTGCTGCCGCTGACGACCTCCGACGACCTGCTCAAGATCCTCGGCACCGGTCTGGTGCTGGCGATCGGCGCGATCGGCCTGAACCTGCTCGTCGGGTACGCGGGCCAGGTGTCCCTGGGGCACGCGTTCTTCGTCGGGGTGGGCGCGTACGCCGCCTCGGCCATCGCGGGTGACCCGGAGGGCCGCTACATCGGCTTCGGCATCGACGTCGTGCCGGTCTGGATCCTCGGCGGCGGCATCGCAGCGGCCCTCGCGGGAGCGCTCGTCGCGCCCATCGCGACCCGGCTGCGGGGCCTCTACCTCGCGATCGTGACCCTCGGGCTCGTCGTCATCGGCGGCTACATCTTCACGGAGTGGCGCGACCTCTCCGGCGGCGCCCAGGTGGGCCGCGAGGCCCCGCAACCGGTCATCCTCGGCTCCGACCTCACGCGCGACGGCGCCTTCACGCAGGAGCAGAAGCTCTACTGGCTGTTCCTGGTCGTGCTGATCATCTCGGCGGTGCTCGCCCGCAACGTGGCGCGCTCGCGCATCGGCCGGGCCTTGGCCGCGGTGCGCGACCGCGACGTCGCGGCCGGCGTGATGGGCGTGGAGCTCGGCAAGTACAAGCTCATCGCCTTCGTGCTGTCCTCGTTCTTCGCCGGGGTGTGCGGGTCGCTGCTGTTCGTCGCCAACGGGGTCTTCGGGCCCGAACGGTTCACGCTGCTGCTGTCGGTGCAGTTCATCGCGATGGTGCTGATCGGCGGCGTCGCCACGATCTCCGGCTCGATCATGGGCGCGATGCTCATCGCGCTCCTGCCGCGCATCTCCGCCGAGCTGCCCTCGTTCCTGCCGTTCATCACGTCGGCGGCCAACGAGCACCCGAACATCTTCGAGGTCGAGATCGCGCTCTACGGCGCGCTGATCGTGATGTTCCTGCTGTTCGAGCCACGGGGCTTGTTCGGCATCTGGGTCCGCATCCGGACCTACTGGAAGAGCTTCCCCTTCTCCTACTGAGTCGGGGCGAGAGAAAAGATGGAGGAACTCCCATGAACCGAACGATTCGACGGCTCTCCGTAGCCGCCGTGGTCTCGGCCCTCGTCCTGACCGCCTGCGGGCGTGGGGGCGACGACGACAGCGGCGGAGGCGACGGCGCGACCGGCCCCGGCGTGACCGAGGAGCCGTGTCCCGACGCGGTCGACGACACCAAGGGCTGCATCTACCTGGGAACGATCAGCGACCTCACCGGTGCCTTCAAGGGCGTCGGCGTGCCGCTGACGGCCGGCGGGGCGGCGTTCTGGCAGTACGTCAACGAGAACGGCGGCGTCGGCGGGTACGAGGTCAACGTGACCGAGTACGTCCGTGACAACGCCTACAACCCCGAGGTCCACGCGCAGGTCTACTCCGAGATCAAGGAGGACGTCCTGGCCATGGCGCAGTCGCTCGGCACGGTCGCCACGGAGGCCATGCTGATGGACGCCGACGCCGAGGAGCTGCTCGTCGTCCCGGCCACGCTGGGATCCAACTGGTACTTCGAGGACCGTGTCCTGGAGCTCGGCACGAGCTACTGCGCCGAGGCCATGAACGCGGTCGACTACGGCGTCGACGAGCTCGAGGCCGACAAGGTCGCCGTCGTCCACTTCCCGGGCGACTACGGCGACGACGCCATGGTCGGTGCCCGCATCGCGGCCGAGGAGCGCGGAGTCGAGTTCACCGACATCCAGACCGGCCCCGGCGCGGACCAGCAGGCTGCGGCCGTGAAGGCGGTCGTCGACTCCGAGGCCGACCTGGTCGTCATCGCCACGGGTCCGCTCGAGGTCGCTGCGGTCGTCGGCGGCTCGGTCCAGCAGGGATTCAAGGGCAAGTTCGTCGGCTCGATCCCGACCTGGAACGCGGCGCTGCTGCAGTCGCCGGCCGGCCCGGCCCTGCAGGCCTCCTACCTGTGGGCGACGTCGTTCCCGCTGTGGGACACCGAGAGCGCGGGCTTCGAGGCCATGCGTGCCGCGAACGGCGACGCGACGCCGAACGACTACTTCGCGCTCGGCTGGACCGGTGGCTACATCATGAAGGCGGTGCTGGAGCAGGCGATCGAGAACGACGACCTGACCCGCGCAGGCCTGCTCGAGGCGGCCACGGGTCTGGACGGCATCGACAGCGAGGGGATGCTGCCGGAGGGCAGCGCCAACTACGCCGGTGACGCCAACGACGCCGCCGTCCGGGCCACCCAGCTCGGCGTCCCGACGCCGGGGACCAGCACGGGCATCGCGCCGTCGGTGGACTTCTTCACCGGCCCGACCGCCGAGGGCTACGACTTCCAGGAGGCCTGCTACCTCCAGAAGTAGTCCGCACGAACGCTGGGCCGTCCGACGGATTCTGTCCGTCGGGCGGCCTAGCGTCGTCGTATGAGCACCCACCACATGCTCGACTACGTCGAGATCCCTGCCCCTGACCTCGCCGCCGCCAAGGCCTTCTACGGATCCGCGTTCGGCTGGTCGTTCGTCGACTACGGCGACGCGTACGTCGGCTTCAGCTCCGGCGGCTCCGGTGAGGAGGACGGCGGCTTCGACCCCGCCGGCACGCCATCGGCCTCCGGCCCCCTCGTGCAGGTCTACTCCGACGACCTCGAGGCCTCGGTCGCCGCGGTCCGCGAGGCCGGCGGCACCGTCGTCGACGAGCCCTTCGCCTTTCCCGGCGGCCGACGGTTCCACTTCACCGACCCCGCCGGCAACCGGCTGGGCGCCTGGTCGCGACAGTAGGCACGCCCGCCCCCTGAGGTGCGACGATGGAGCCTCGACGGGGCACCGTCACCACGGGCCTCAGTCGTCGTCCCGCGCCCGCTCCATGTCGTCGGCCAGGGCGGGATGCGAGTACGGCCCGGGCGCGCGCAGGTGGTCGATGACGTTCTGCACCGACTGCGCGTCCTTGTCCTGGCTCAGCTTGGCCTTGACCTCGAACCGCGAGACCGGGATGCGCAGGCCGACCGTTCCGCGGGCCACGGGGGCACCCCACGCCCGGTCGAGCCACATCGGCTCGTCGACGTGCTGCTCGAAGTGCGCCACGAGGGTCACGAGTGTCTCGAGGTTCTCCTCGGGCGTCAGCACCTCCGGCACGCCCCAGAGGTGCGCCACGGTGAAGTTCCAGGTCGGTGCCTTCGAGGCGCCGGGGGAGTACCAGCTCGGCGACACGTAGCCGTGCGGGCCCTGCACGATCACGAGCACCTCGCGCCCCTCCGACGCGGCCGCATCGAGCTCGTGGATGCGCTCGTCGGGTCGGCCCAGGTGCGTCAGCACCACGAGCTCGCCGCGCTCGGCCGCGGCGGTGTCGAGCACCACGGGATAGTGCGAGGCCGCGGGGCCGGTCGAGGTCGAGCTGACGATCGTCGCGAAGCCCTCCTGCGCCACCAGGTCGCGGACGAAGGCGGGGTCGTCGACGGCGTGCTTCGGGTTGGGGCGCACGGTCAGTGCCCCGTCACGAGGTGCGCGCGATCGTGTCGGTGATCGCCGCGACGAACGTGTCCCACAGGGCTGGGGGCAGGTCGTGGCCCATGCCCTCGATCGTGCGCAGCTCGGCGCCAGGAATGGCGTCGGCCGTCGCCCGGCCGCCCGACGGATGCACCAGGCGGTCGGCCGTGCCGTGCACGACCGTGACCGGCAGCTCCAGCCGTCCGAGGGCCGCCGTGCGGTCGGGCTGGGTCAGGATCGCCATCATCTGGCGGAGCACGCCGCTGGCGCTGTAGCCGCGGTCGTAGGTGACCTCGGCCCGCAGGCGAGCGGCCTCCGCGTCCGGCGGGTAGCCGGGGGAGCCGATCAGGGCCGACGAGGCGATCGAGCTGGCGATGTACGCGTCGCGCGTGGGCCCGCTGCGGCGCAGCAGGTACGGGATCAGGCGCGGGTCCTGCCACCCCACGGTGCGTCGGCCCGTCGTCGACATGATCGAGGTCAGGCTCAGCACCCGCTCGGGCGACTCGATCGCCACGGTCTGCGCGATCATGCCGCCCATCGAGACGCCCACGACGTGCGCCGCGTCAATCTGCAGCGCGTCGAGAAGCCCGGTGGCGTCGGTCGCCAGGTCGCTGATCGAGTACGGAGCCTTCACGGCCAGGTCGATCGGACCGAGCCGCAGCGGCGGCAGCCCCAGGAACGCCCGCACGACGTCGGTGCGCCCGAGCTGGTGCTGGCGCAGCTTGGTGGAGCGGCCCGTGTCGCGGTTGTCGTACCGGATCACGAAGAAGCCGCGCTCCGCCAGCAGCGTGCAGAGCGCGTCGTCCCACCAGCCCATCGGGCCGCTGAGCCCCATGACCAGCAGGATCGCGGGGTCGCCCGCGTCGCCGAAGGTCTGGTAGCAGAGGTCGAGACCCGACGGCAGGCTGGCGAACAGCTCGTCGGAGATCGCGACAGTGCTGGCGGTCATGGCCCCTCCTGCGTGGTTCGGTGCTCGTCGTGGCTCAGTGCTCGTAGTCGATCGTGGAGTACGCCTTGAGCTTGCTCAGCTTGTGCTCGCTGTGGATCTTGCGGATCGTGCCGCTGCGCGAGCGCATGACGAGCGACTCGGTGATCGCCGCGCCCTTCGTGTACCGGACGCCCGCCAGGAGGTCGCCGTCGGTGATGCCCGTCGCGACGAAGAAGCAGTCGTCGGCCGTGACGAGGTCGTCGGTGTGCAGGATGCGGTCGAGGTCGTGGCCGGCGTCGATGGCCCGCTGGCGCTCCTCGTCGTCCTTGGGCCACAGGCGCGTCTGCAGCACGCCGCCCAGCGCCTTCATGGCGCAGGCGGTGATGATGCCCTCCGGCGTGCCACCGACGCCGACCATGAGGTCGACCCCGGTGTCGGGACGGGCGGCGCTGATGGCGCTGGCGACGTCGCCGTCGGTGATGAACTTGATGCGGGCGCCTGCGGCACGGACCTGCTCCACCAGGTCCGCGTGGCGCGGACGCTCGAGGATGCACACCGTGACGTCGCTGTGGGAGACGCCCTTCGTGCGGGCGATGATGTCGATGTTCTCGGCTACCGGGAGCCGGATGTCGATCAGGTCGCCGAACTCGGGCCCGGCCGCGATCTTCTCCATGTAGAACACCGCGGACGGGTCGTACATCGAGCCGCGCGGGGCCACCGCCATGACGCTGATGGCGTTGGGCATGCCCTTGGCCGTCAGGGTGGTGCCGTCGATCGGGTCGACCGCGACGTCGCACTCGGGGCCGTTGCCGTCGCCGACCTGCTCCCCGTTGAACAGCATGGGCGCCTCGTCCTTCTCGCCCTCGCCGATCACGACGACACCGTTCATCTCGACGGTGTTGATGAGGGTGCGCATCGCGTTGACGGCGACGCCGTCGGCGCCGTTCTTGTCGCCACGGCCCACCCACCGTCCGGCGGCCATGGCTCCGGCCTCGGTGACCCGGACGAGGTCCAGGGCAAGGTTGCGATCGGGCGCTTGGTCAGCTGGCTGCAGGCTCTCCACGGCCGCAGCCTACCGGCGCGCGCGGGGACTCGCGTCAACGGCAGGGCGGCGCGCGCGGCCCCGCGGGTCCGGGGGACCTGGGGGTGTTCTGCCTAGACTCGGGCGAGTGATTCGCTTCGACCACGTCACCAAGACGTACTCCGGACAGAAGCGCCCTGCCCTCGACGGCCTCGACCTCGAGATCGCGAAGGGCGAGTTCGTCTTCCTCGTCGGTGCCTCGGGCTCCGGCAAGTCGACGTTCCTGCGGTTGATCCTGCGTGAGGAGCAGCCGTCCGAGGGTCGCGTCTTCGTGGCCGGCAAGGAGATCAACAAGCTCTCGAGCTGGAAGGTCCCGAAGCTGCGCCGCCAGGTCGGCACGGTGTTCCAGGACTTCCGCCTGCTGCCGAACCGCACGGTGAACGAGAACGTGGCGTTCGCGCTGCAGGTCATCGGCCGCTCGCGCGCCGAGATCGACGCGGTCCTGCCCGAGACCCTCGAGCTCGTGGGCCTGGAGGGCAAGGGCCACCGTCTGCCGAACGAGCTGTCCGGTGGCGAGCAGCAGCGCGTCGCCGTGGCGCGGGCATTCGTCAACCGTCCCAAGATCCTGATCGCCGACGAGCCCACCGGAAACCTCGATCCCGCCACCAGCGTGGGCATCATGAAGCTGCTCGACCGGATCAACCGCACCGACACCACCGTCGTGATGGCCACGCACGACTCCTCGATCGTCGACCAGATGCGCAAGCGCGTCATCGAGCTCGACGACGGGCGCGTCATCCGCGACGAGGCCCGCGGCATCTACGGCTACCAGAGCTGAGGCCCGCATGAATCTCACCATGAGGGAGCTGGGCGCCAGCCTGTCCCGCAACAAGTCCATGACGATCTCGCTGGTCGTCACGATGTCGGTCTCGCTGCTGCTCGCGGCGCTCGGCCTGCTGATCCAGGAGCAGGCCGACCGCACGGAGCGCTACTTCGGCGACCGTCTGCAGCTGCAGGTCAGCCTCTGCACCGACACCTCCAAGGCACCCACGTGCATCGGCGGCGCGGCCACCGAGGCGCAGAAGGAAGCGGTGCAGCAGGCGCTCGACGACAACCCCGAGGTCGAGGAGTTCGAGGTCCGCACCGCGCAGGAGAACTACGAGCGCGCGCAGGAGACGTTCGGCCAGTCCGAGACCGGTCGCAAGCAGCTCGAGGTCCTGAGCCCCGACAGCTTCTCCGACTCCTACTTCGTGACCTTGAAGGACCCGCAGGAGTTCGACGGCGTCACGAGCCAGGTCAGCGGCATGGACGGCGTCAACAGCGTGCTGTCGCTGCGTGACCTGCTGGACTCGCTGTTCATCGCGCTCGAGAAGCTCCAGTGGGCCGCGATCGGCACGGCACTCCTGCTGATCCTCGCGGCCGTCCTGCAGGTCTCGAACACGATCCGCATGACGGCGCACGCACGCCGGCGCGAGATCAGCATCATGCGGTACGTCGGCGCCTCCAGCTGGCACATCCAGCTGCCATTCCTGCTGGAGTCGATGGTCGCGGCCGTGATCTCGGCCGCCCTGGCGGCGGCGGGCATCGCTGCCTTCATGGGCTTCGTGGTCTACGGGTTCCTGCGCGACAAGCTGCAGATCACGACCTGGGTGCGATGGCAGGAGGCCTTCGTGGTGATGGGCTGGACGTCGCTCCTGGCGGTCGCCCTGGCCCTGCTCCCGACGCTGCTGCTGACGCGCAAGTACCTCAAGGTCTGACGCCGGCTCGACGGTCGGGGACCCGCCCGGGATTCCTGAAGGGGTGGCCCTGACCCTCAAGGTGAACTAGAGTCTCCTCAGTCCCACGCGTCACACGAGTCGCACTCGCCTGCTCCGTCAGGGGCACTTCCCCAGGTCGAGGTCCAGCATGAGGTTCACCCAGCGGTCCAGCACGCGATCGCCCCTGCGTTCTGCCCTGGTGGCGTTCACGCTGACGTTCGCGCTCATCGCGGCCCTGGCCGGGCCGTCGCTGGCCGAGTCGAAGGACGACCTCGAGAAGAAGAAGAACGGCGTCAACAGCGAGATCACCGGCGCCCAGCAGTCCTACGACGAGTCGAGCAAGGCCGCGCAGGACGCCGCGAACGTCCTGGCCGCGTCGCAGGCCCAGCTGGCCGACGCCCAGGCGAACCTCGGATCGGTCCGCGGCCAGCTCGTGGCGGCCCAGGCGCTCGACGCGCAGATGCAGGCCAAGCTCGTGCAGAGCGAGGCCGACCTGGCCAAGGCCGAGTCCGACCTCGCGATCGGCGAGGCGAACGTCGAGGCCTCCACCAAGGAGGTCATCAGCTTCTCGGTCGAGTCGCTGCAGTCCGGCAACCCGGGCCTGCGGGCGTTCAACGACCTGATGAACGGGGCCGACCCGACCGAGTTCACCGAGCGCATCGCGATCAACGACACGATCGCCGACGTCCAGCTCGACCGCCTCGACACGCTCGACGCGACCCGCGTGATCCTCGACCTGAACGAGCAGAAGGTCCAGGCACTGCGCGACCAGGTGCAGGTCGAGCGCGACGAGGCCGCCGCGAACCTCGCGAACATCACGGTGCTCGAGCAGCAGGCCGCCGAGCAGGAGGCCTCGGTCGCCCAGCTCGTGCAGGCCAACAGCACCAACAAGGCCGCGGCCGACGCGGCCGTCGCGAACGACTCCGCGGCGATCGCCGCGCTGGAGTCCGAGCGCCGCTCGCTCGAGGCCCAGCTGCAGGAGCTCGCCCGCCAGGAGCTCGCGAACTCCGGCGGTGGCGGAGGTGGCGGCGGTGGCGGCGGAGGCGGAGGCGGCAACGCGTCCGGTCGCCTGTCCTACCCGCTCGACACGGTGCGCCTGACCTCGCCCTACGGCTTCCGGATCCACCCGATCACGGGCGCTCGCCGCATGCACGACGGCCAGGACTTCGGGTCGCCCTGTGGCACGCCGATCAAGGCGGCCGCCGACGGCACCGTCATCAGCCAGTACTACAACAGCGGCTACGGCAACCGCGTGATCCTCAACAACGGCGTCATCAACGGCGTCAACGTCGTCACGACCTACAACCACCTGTCGCGCTTCGCGGTCAGCGCCGGGTCGCGCGTCTCGCGGGGTCAGGTCATCGGCTACGTCGGCACGACCGGCTCCTCGACCGGATGCCACCTGCACTTCATGGTGCTCGTCAACGGCGCGCACACCAACCCGGCGAACTGGCTCGGCTGACGCCGAACCCGTCGCCTGGGCGGTGAGTGGGATACTGGTCAGATGCCCAAGGAGACCGGTCAGAAGCTGATCGCCCAGAACAAGAAGGCGCGCCACGACTACCACGTCGAGGACACCTTCGAGGCGGGCATCGTGCTGGTCGGCACCGAGGTCAAGAGCCTGCGGATGGGGCGGGCCTCGCTGGTCGACGGCTTTGCCGAGGTCGACCGCGGAGAGGTGTGGCTCCTGCAGGTCCACATCCCGCAGTACGCGCAGGGCACCTGGACCAACCACGAGGCGCGTCGGCGTCGCAAGCTGCTGCTGAACCGCGTCGAGATCGACCGCATCGAGCGCAAGCTCACCGACAAGGGCGTCACGCTCGTCCCGCTCAGCCTGTACTTCAAGGACGGCCGGGCCAAGGTCGAGATCGCCGTGGCCAAGGGCAAGAAGGCCTACGACAAGCGCAACACCATCCGTGAGCGCGACGCGATGAACGAGGCGCGCAACGAGGTGGGTCGCAAGCTCAAGGGCCTGTGATGGCCGAGCTCGCCACCACCCCGGGGCCCACGACCGACGCGGAGCTGCCGGCGTACCTGGAGTCGCTGGGGCTGCCGGGGCTCTTCGACGTGCACGTGCACTTCATGCACCCGAAGGTGCTGGCCAAGGTCTGGGCATACTTCGACTCCGCGGGCCCGCTGCTGGGTCGCGCCTGGCCCGTCACCTACCGCACCAGCGACGACGAGCGCGTGGCGACATTGCAGGCGATGGGCGTGCGGCACTACTCGGCGCTGTCCTACGCGCACAAGCCCGGCGTCGCCACGTTCATGAACGCCTGGAACGACGAGTTCGCGGCCCTGCACCCCGAGTCGCTGCACTCGGCGACCTTCTACCCCGAGCCGGGGGCCGGTGAGTACGTCGCTGCCGCGCTGGAGGCGGGGGTCGAGGTGTTCAAGGCGCACGTGCAGGTGGGGGCGTTCGCCCCGGACGACCCGCTGCTCGACCCGGTGTGGTCGACCCTCGAGGCGAGCGGCACCCCGATCGTGCTGCACGCCGGTTCGGGGCCGGCCCCGGGCGAGCACACGGGGGTCGAGCCCGTGCATCGCGTGCTGGAGCGTTTCGGCGACCTGCGGCTCGTCATCGCGCACCTCGGCATGCCGGAGTGCGCGGAGTTCGTCGCGCTCGCGGCCGAGCACCCCCACGTCCGCCTCGACACGACCATGACGTTCGTCGACTTCTGGAGCGACCGGCAGCCGTTCGAGGTGGTCGACCAGCTCGTCGAGCTGCAGGACCGGGTCCTGTTCGGCAGTGACTTCCCGAACATCCCCTACGTGTACGCGCACCAGGTGGAGGCGCTCGCCCGGCTCGGCCTCGGGGACGACTGGATGCGGGCCGTGCTCTGGCACAACGGCGCGACCCTGTTCGGCCGCGCCTGAGATCGGTCGGCCATGATGGGGGCATGAGCAAGACGAACCCCGGTCATTTCTTCGAGGACTTCCGGATCGGGCAGGTCTTCGACCACGCCACGCCCCGCACCATCACCGACGGCGACCGCGCGGTCTACGGCGCGATCTACCCGACGCGCTTCTCGATCCCCTCCTCGGCGCAGTTCGCGGCGTCCGTGGGCCTCGACCCCCATCCGGTGGAGGAGCTCATCGCCTTCCACGTCGCGTTCGGCAAGACCGTGCCCGACATCTCGCTCAACGCCGTGGCCAACCTCGGGTACGCCGAGCTGCGGTTCCACCAGCCCGTGCTGGCCGGCGACACGCTGCGCACGAGCTCGGAGGTCATCGGTCTCAAGCAGAACTCCAACGGCAAGAGCGGCGTCGTCTACGTGCGCTCGACGGCGACCAACCAGCGCGGCGAGGTCGCCCTCGACTGGGCCCGCTGGGTCATGGTGCACAAGCGCGACCAGAACCTCGAGGCGCCCGAGACGGTCGTGCCCGAGCTGGCCTCGGTCGTCGCCCCGGAGGACCTCGTGCTGCCGACCGGCCTCGACTTCACGTCGTACGACCTCGTCGCTGCAGGCGAGGCCCACCGCTTCGGCGACTACGAGGTCGGCGAGAAGATCGACCACGTCGACGGCGTCACGCTGAGCGAGTCCGAGCACATGATGGCCACGCGCCTGTGGCAGAACACCGCGAAGGTGCACTTCAACGTGGAGGCGCGGCCCGACGGCAACCGCCTCGTGTACGGCGGGCACGTCATCTCGATGGCGCGCGCACTGTCGTTCAACGGACTCGCCAACGCTCAGCTGATCGCCGCGATCAACGGCGGCTCGCACACCGCCCCGGCGTTCGCCGGCGACACGGTCTACGCGTGGTCCGAGGTGCTCGACACCGCCGAGCTCGACGCCCCCGGAGTGGGCGCCCTGCGCCTGCGTCTGGTCGCCACGAAGGGCCGCGACGAGTCGATGACGCTCAAGGGCGACGACGGGAAGTACGCGCCCGGCGTGCTGCTCGACCTCGACCTCTGGGCGCTCGTCCCGCGCTGATGGGAGCCCGGCTCGTCGTCGTGCGCCACGGTGAGACCGAGTGGAGCCGTACCGGTCGCCACACGTCCACGACCGACCTCCCGCTGACCGAGGTCGGCGAGGAGCAGGCCGTCGCGCTGGCACCCGTGCTGGCGGGGCTCGGGATCGACGCCGTGCTGAGCAGCCCGCGCCTGCGGGCGCGCCGCACGGCCGAGCTGATCGGCTTCCCCGACCCCGTCGTGACCCCCGACCTGGCGGAGTGGTCCTACGGCGACTACGAGGGCGTCACGACGCCCGAGATCCGCGAGACGGTCCCGGACTGGACCATCTGGTCCCACGGCGCACCCGGCGGCGAGTCCGCCGAGGAGGTCGCTGCGCGGCTGGATCGCGTGGTCGAGCAGGTGCGGGCCACCGGCGGCACGACGCTCGCGGTGGCGCACGGGCACAGCCTGCGCGCGCTCGTGGCGCGGTGGCTGGGACTGCCGGTCGCGGAGGGGCGTCACTTCGTGCTCGACACCGCGACCTGGAGCGAGCTCGGCGACGACCGCGGGACCCCGGCGGTCCTGACCTGGAACGTCGGCCGACGCCGCTAGGGGCGGTTCGTCCCGTCCCCGTGCAGACGCAGCACGCGTGGGCGGGCCACGAACGACTGGAACAGGCTCGCGGCCAGGCCGACGAGGAATCCCAGGACCACCACCGTCGTCGTGATGCGGCCGCCCACCAGCGTCACGCCGGCCGTGAACGCGACGACCCCGACCACGGCCATCGGCAGGCACCAGAGCAGGCGCATCGGCAGCGGCCTGGCGACCGACGCCGCCATGCGCTGCAGGGCCTCGTCGGACGGCCCGCGCCGGTCGCGAGGGTCGGACGGCTCGGGCTCGGCTGCGCTCACGTGACAGAACGCTAGCCTGAGCGGCATGCGGATCGACCTGCACACCCACTCGAACCGCTCCGACGGCACCGACAGCCCGACGGAGCTGGTGCGCAACGCGGTGGAGGTCGCGCACCTGGACGTCGTGGCCTTGACCGACCACGACGCGACGACGGGGTGGGACGAGGCGCAGGGCGAGGCCGATCGCCAGGGCATCCGCCTGGTCAAGGGCATCGAGATCTCCACGCGCTACCAGGGCGAGAGCGTGCACCTGCTCGGCTACGAGTTCGACCCGACGCACGCGGGACTGCTGGCGGAGCTCCAGCGAGTGCTCGACGGGCGCGACAACCGGCTGCCGACCGTGCTCGAGAAGCTCGCGGAGCACGGCGTCCACATCACGCTCGAGGACGTGGCGGCCCAGTCGGGGGACGCGGCGGCCTCCGGCCGGCCGCACATCGCTGACGCGATGGTCGCCAAGGGCTACATCCGGCATCGCGACGAGGCCTTCAACGGCTGGCTCAACACCGGCGGCCGCGCCTACGTCGACCGCTACTCGGCGCCGCTGTTCACGGCCGTGGAGCTCGTGAAGGACGCTGGCGGTCGGACGGTCGTGGCCCACCCGTGGTCACGGGGCAGCGACCGGGTGCTGACGGCCGACGCCTTCGGCCGGCTCCAGGACGCGGGACTCGACGGCATCGAGGTCGACCACACCGACCACGGCGAGCGGGCGCGGCGCGAGCTGCGCGCGATCGCGACGGACCTCGACCTCGTGGTCACGGGCTCCAGCGACTACCACGGCACGGGCAAGTCGGAGGCCTTCCGCCTGGGCGCCAACCTCACCCATCCCGACCAGCTCGCCCGCCTCCTCCCCACCTGACGTACACCTCCCGAGAGACTTTGTTACCCCTCGCGAGTGAGCTTGTCTGTGCACACGAGCGAGTTCGTCACTCCTGTGCACCAACAAGGTCTCTCGTGACCACGAACAAAGTCTCTCGCGAGCGGTCATTCAGGGGAGGGTGAGGAGGAAGGGGAGCCAGGCGGCGGCGAGGGCGGCCGGGTCCTCGACGGCGGGGGAGTGCCCGAGGCCGGGCAGCACGACGGGCTGGGTGTTCAGGCGGCGCGCCATCTCGTCCTGCACGGGCAGCGGCCAGGCGTCGTCGTCGGCGCCGTACCCGACCCACGCGGGCAGGCCCGTCGCGGCGACCTCGTCCAGCCGGTCGGGGGCATCGAGCAGGTGCAGGGTCATGGCCCGGAGCGACGTGGCCGAGTTGGCGACGAAGCGACGCTCCAGGAAGGCCTCGACGTCGCTCGGGTGGGTGGCGCCGATCGCCGCCTCGCGAGCACGGTGCACGTCGATCAGCGGGACCGTCGCCAGCGCGTCGGCCAAGCGCCGCAGCGGACGGACGTCCGAGTCGCCCAGCGCTGCCGGGCCGGTGCAGAGCAGGCTGAGGCTGCGCCAGCGGTCGGTGTGCTCCACGACGGCGGTCTGCGCGACGAGGCCGCCGAAGGAGTGGCCCAGCACGTGGGACGGACGGTCGGAGACGGCCGCGGCCACGGCGGCGGCGTCAGCCGCGAGGCCCGCGAGCGAGAGGTCGTCGCCCTCGGCCGCCGGGGTCTCGAACTGGCCCCGCTGGTCGTAGGCCGTGACGTCCAGGCCCGCCGCCGCGAGCTCGGGCAGGAGCTGGGTGAAGTCCTCCTTGCTGCCCGTCCACCCGGGCACGAGGAGCACGTGCCCGACGGGGGCGGACCCCCGGGCGACGTGGGCGGCGAACGATCCCCGCGGCGTCTCGATGCGCGTGGCCAGGACGCCCTCGGGCACCACCAACGTGCGCGGTGTGCTCATCGGCCGCGCTTCGCGGCGCGGGCGACGAGCGACGACGGGGCGTGCTTGGCGAGGAAGGTCAGCACCTTGTAGCGCTTGCTGGGTACCGAGAGCGCCTTGCCGCGCTCCAGGTCCCGCAGCGCGTCGGCCACGAGCTCGTCGGAGTCGAGCCACATCCACCGTGGCACGCCCGAGACGTCCATCTCGCCCCGCTGGTGGAACTCGGTGCGGGTGAAGCCGGGCGCGAGGGCCATGACCTTGACGCCGGAGGCGGCGTGGTGCCAGGCCGCCCACAGCGACAGGTTCGTGAGCCAGATCTTGTGCGCCGAGTACACGCCCCGCGGGGTGAAGGCGGCGACGCTCGTGACGTTGATGATGCCGCCGCTGCCGCGCGGCGACATCGCCTTGAGGGCGGCGTCCATGAGGTGCATCGGAGCGCGGACCAGCAGGTCGAGCTGGCGGTCCTCGTCGGCGATGTCGGTGTCGCCGAACCACCCGGCGAGGGATGCCCCGGCGTTGTTGACGAGGAGGTCGACCGGTCGGTCCGGGTCCGACAGCACAGCCGCCACCCGGTCGACGTCGGCCGGCGCGGTCAGGTCGGCGGTCACGACGTCGACCTCGACCCCGTGGGCCGTGCGGAGCTCGTCCGCGATCGACTCGAGCCGTGCCGTGTCGCGGGCGACGAGGACGAGGTCGTGGCCGCGCAGTGCGAGGGCGTGGGCGAAGGAGTTGCCGATGCCGGCGGTGGGGCCGGTGATCAGGGCGCGAGCGGACATGCGTCCCAGCATGCCGCACCCGCGCAGCAGCGCGATGTCAGCAACGGCGGGGACCTGCCCGATCCGATGGCACAATGAGCCGCGTGACGACGACGATCAGCGTGGTGAACCAGAAGGGTGGCGTCGGCAAGACGACCACCGTGGCCTCCCTCGGGGCGGCGCTGGTGGAGCGCGATCAGCGCGTCCTGCTGGTCGACCTCGACCCGCAGGGCGGCCTGACGTTCTCGCTGGGCATCGACCCCGAGGACCTCGACGTCACGGTCGGCGACGTCCTGCTCGGCACGCACCGCGCCGACGACGCGATCGTGGTGACCGACGACGGCGTCCACCTGCTGCCCTCGAACATCACGGTCACGCAGGCCGAGGAGGGGCTGGTGACGCGCACCGGGCGCGAGCAGCGGCTGCGCGTCGGGCTCGACAAGGTCGCGGCCGACTACGACTGGATCATCATCGACTGCCCGCCCACGCTCGGCGTGCTGACCGTCGGTGCCCTCTCGGCGTCCGACCGCGTGCTGATCCCGCTGCAGGCCGAGACCCTCGCGCACCGCGGGGTCGGTCAGCTGCTCGAGACGATCAACGACGTCCAGCAGTTCATCAACTCGGGTCTGACGATCTGGGGCGTCCTGCCGACGATGTACGACGGTCGCACCAAGCACGCCCAGGCGGTCGTCGAGGCGATCGGCTCGGCCTACGAGCTGCCGATCATCTCGCCGTCCATCCCGAAGTCGATCCGCTTCGCGGAGGCACCGGCGATCGGACGCACGATCCTCGGCACGGCGAAGAGCCACAAGGGTGCCGACGCCTACCGCGAGGTCGCTGCGCAGCTGCTCGCCTGACGCGGAACCTCCAGATGTGACGACTTCGGGCCCGTTCTCGCGATGAGAACGGGCCCGAAGTCGTCAGATCTGTGTGGTCAGGTGGTGGGGGTCTCCGCCGAGCCCTGGCCGCCGCCGGACGCGGAACCGCTGCGGGTGCGGCGACGACGACGGTTGCGGCTCGCGCCGCCGCCCTCGCCCTCGGCACGCGGCTGCTCGGCACGGTTCTGGCCGCCCTGCTGCCCGCCCTGCCCGCGGTTCTGCTGCCCGCCGCCGCTGCGTCCGCCGTTGCGCTGACCGCCCTGGCCGCGACCGCCACGGTCGCCGGAGGGCTTGTCCTCCTTGGGCCGCGGGGTCGCCGGCTTGAGGCGACCCTTGACGTCCCGCGGGATGCCGAGGTCGTGGAACAGGTGGTCGGAGTTCGAGTACGTCTCCTGCGGGTCCTCGAACGGGAGCTCCAGCGTCTTGTTGATGAGCTTCCAGCGCTGGATGTCGGCCCAGTCGACGAACGTGACCGCGATGCCGGTCAGACCGGCGCGGCCCGTGCGGCCGATGCGGTGCACGTAGGTCTTGTCGTCCTCGGGGCACGTGTAGTTGATGACGTGGCTGACGCCGGCGACGTCGATGCCGCGGGCCGCGACGTCGGTCGCGACGAGCGTCTTGACGCCTCCCTCGCGGAAGCGCTGCAGCGCCTTCTCGCGGGCACCCTGCGCCATGTCGCCGTGCAGCGGCGCGGCCGGGAACCCGCGGTCGGCGAGATCGTCGGCGAGGCGCTGGGCCTGGCGCTTGGTGCGCGTGAAGACGATGACCTGCGTGACGTCCTCGGCCTGCAGGATGCGCGCGACGATCTCGGGCTTGTCGAGGTCGTGCGCCTGGAACACGAACTGCGCCGTGGTGGGCACGGTCTGGCCGGACTCGGAGCTCTCGGCGCGGATGTTCATGGGGTGGCGCATGTGCTTGCGCGCCAAGGAGACGATCGCGCCCGGCATCGTCGCGCTGAACAGCATCGTCTGACGCGACTCGGGGGTCTTGGACAGGATCGACTCGACGTCGGGCAGGAAGCCCAGGTCGAGCATCTCGTCGGCCTCGTCGAGCACCATGACCTGGACGTGCGACAGGTCGAGCGCGCGGCGGTTGGCCAGGTCGAGGATACGGCCGGGCGTGCCGACGACGATGTCGACGCCCGCCTCGAGCGCCTCGAGCTGCGGCTCGTAGGGCACGCCGCCGTAGATCGTCAGGTTGCGGGTGCCGCGGTGCTTCGAGGCCAGCTTGACGTCGTTGGCGACCTGGAGCGCGAGCTCACGGGTCGGCGCGATGATGAGCGCCTGCGGCTTGCCGGGCGCGGCGAGCTCGCCGTAGCCCTCGTCGGCCTGCGCGACGACGCGCTGGATCACCGGGATGGAGAACGCGAGCGTCTTGCCCGTGCCGGTGCGGGCCTGACCGATGAGGTCGGTGCCCATGAGAGCGACCTGGAGGGTCATCTCCTGGATGGGGAACGGGGACGTGATGCCGACCTCGGAGAGAGCCTCGGCGATCTCGGGCAGGACGCCCAGATCGGTGAACGTAGTCAGTGTCTTCTCGAATCGTGAGGAAGTGGAACGGGATGATCGGTACGTGTCGTGATGGTGCAGACGACGACGTCCGAAGAGCTCACGACCCAGATACGGCCCGAAGGGGCAGGGCCAGCGTACCGTCCGGCACCCTGTCGGCCCGCATCCGGCGCTGTGGGCAGGGCGGCGATACGCTGCGGGCATCATGAGCGACGCAGACGCGAACACGGCCCCGACCGCGGCCGCGGGCAATCCGGCCTTCGACGACCCCGCCTACCGCACGGGCATCATCGAGCTCCTGGGCCTGCTGGCCTCGGGCGAGATCATCGCGTGCGAGCGGCTCGCCGAGGACGCCAAGATGGCGCCCGACCTGCGCACCAAGGTCGAGGTCGCCGCGATGGCGACGTCGGAGTTCGGCCACTTCATCCAGCTGCGCGACCGGCTCGTCGAGCTGGGCGAGGAGCCGTACGCGCGGATGACCCCCTTCGCCGCGACGTTCGAGGCGTTCCACGCCAAGACCCGTCCGGCCGACTACCTGGAGGGCCTGGTCAAGGCCTTCGTGTTCGACGGCCTCGCGGCCGACTTCTACCGCGAGATCGCGGCGTACCTCGACACCGACACCCGTCAGCTCGTGCTCGACACCATGAGCGGCACGGGCTCCAGCGAGTTCGTGATCGACGAGGTGCGCGGTGCGATCGAGACCGATCCCAAGGTCGGAGGACGGCTCGCCCTGTGGGGCCGCCGACTCATGGGCGAGGCCCTGAGCCAGGCGCAGATGGTGGTCGCCGAGCGCGACGACCTCAGCGCCCTGCTGGTCGGCGGCGTCGACTCCCCGGGCATGGACCTGGCCGCCATCGGTCGCATGTTCACGCGCCTGACCGACGCGCACGCGGCCCGCATGGACCGCCTCGGCCTCGCGAGCTGACCTCCGGCGAGCCGCCGAGGTAGGCAAAACCCCACCCCGGTTCCGCGGTCTGCACTCCTGTCGGTGCACCCGTCGCGCTTCCTAGCGTCGGAGCATGACGAATCACACCCCTTCCACCGCCCTCGAGGTGCGCGGGCTGACCCGCGCCTTCGGCGAGGGCGACCGCCTCGTCCGTGCCCTGCAGGGCATCGACCTGACCGTCCCGGCCGGTTCGTTCACGGCCGTCATGGGTCCCTCGGGATCCGGCAAGTCCACGCTGCTGTCCTGCATCGCCGGACTCGAGCGACCGACGTCGGGGCAGGTGCTCCTGGACGGGACGGACCTGGGCGGCCTCGGCCAGAACGAGCTCGCCCACCTGCGCCGCGACCGCATCGGATTCGTGTTCCAGGGCTTCCACCTGATGCCGTACCTCACGGCAGCCGAGAACGTCGAGCTGCCGCTGCGGCTCGCGGGGCGACGGCCGGACCGCCACCAGGTCGTCGCCCTCCTGGACCGCGTGGGCCTGGCCGACCGGTACCGGCACCGGCCGGCGGAGCTGTCCGGCGGACAGCAGCAGCGGGTGGCCATCGCCCGGGCGCTGGTCACGTCGCCTGCCGTCGTGCTGGCCGACGAGCCGACGGGGGCGCTGGACTCGGCCGCCGCCCAGGACGTGCTGGCGCTGCTGCGCGACGCCGTCCGCGAGGCCGGCGCGACGGTCGTGATGGTGACGCACGATCCCGTCGACGCGGCCCACGCCGACACCGTCGTCTTCCTGGCGGACGGGCGGGTCGTGGGACGGATGGACGCCCCGTCGGCCGAGGCCGTGGCCGGACAGCTGGCCCACCTCGACGACCTCGTGGGGGCTGCACGATGACGGGCCTCGCTCTGCGCTCCCTGCGGCACCGCCCCACGTCGTTCGTCGCGACCCTCCTGGCGGTCGGTCTCGGCACGGTCCTGATGGGCTCGTTCGCGACGCTGGTGGAGACCTCGTTCGGACCGGTCTCCGACGTCGACGCCGAGACCCTCGTCGTGATGGGTGCGGTCGTGGGCGGCTGGGGGACGCTCATCGTGCTGTTCGCGGTGGCCTCGACCGCCGGGATCACGGTGGGCCAGCGCGCCGCGGAGCTCGGCACGCTCCGCACCGTCGGAGCCACGGGCGGGCAGGTGACGCGGATGGTCATGTCCGAGGTGCTCGCAGTCGGCGCGGTCGCAGCCCTGCTCGGGGCCGGTGTCGCCACCCTGACGGGTCGGCTGCTGCTCGGCGCCCTGCGCGGGGTCGGACTCGTCGGCGGCGACGTCGTCGCAGGGCCCGGCATCGCAGCCCTCGGGGTCACGGTCGCCGTCGTGCTGCTGACGACGGCCCTGGCTGCTCTCGTGACCGCACGGCGGGCGACCCGCGGTGCGCCGACGGTGACCCCTGCGGAGGACGGCCCGCAGGGCAGCGTCCTGCGGTGGTGGCGTCTGCTCCTGGGGGTCGTGCTGGTCGGCTACGGCGTCGCGATGGGCGTCGTCACGATCACGGTCACGGCCGACAGCGCGGATCCGTACGCCGCGATGTCGACGAGCGGGTCGAGCTCGATCCTGGTCGGCGTCGGCATGCCGACCTTCGCACCGTGGCTGCTCCGCGGGTTGGCGCGAGTCGGACGGCCTCTCCTGCGCGGTCCCGCGGGGCACCTGGCGGGCCTCGCCACGCAGCGCCGCGCGACCTCGCTCGGCGGCGTGCTCGGGCCGGTCGTCGTGCTGACCGCGGCGACGGTCGGCACCCTCGTGCTCGTCGACATCGACCGGCGCACCGTCGTCGGGGCCCTGGACGGCGACACCGAGCTCATCACCCTGCTCAACAACGTGGTCGTCGGGATGCTGTCGCTGTTCGCGGCGATCCTCGTGGTCAACGCCTACGCCGCGGTGCTGGCCCACCGTCGCGACGAGCTGCGCCGGCTGTGGCTGCTCGGGGCGACGCCCGAGCAGGTGCGGCGGACGGTCCTGCTCGAGGCCGCCGTGGTCGCGGTCGTGGGCGTGGCGCTCGGTCTGCTGGCGGCACTGACGACGATCGTGCCGTTCTCGATCGCCCGTGACGAGGGCGTGGTTCCCGACAGCGGCCTCTGGCTCCCGCCGGTGCTGGCGGTCGCGGTCCTGGCGGTCACTCTCGCCGCGGCCGCGAGCGCCTTCCGCCGTGCCGTTCCGCCCAGGGTGCTGGCGGGGGCCGCCGCGTGACCCCAGACTGGGGTCCCATGGCGAGCCCGATGCGACCCGTGACCGCGGTCGCTCCGTGGCCGGTCGACGAGCAGCGGCTCGTCGACCGGCTCGCGATGACGCTCGTCTCGGCTGCGGGCTTCGCGCTGTTCGTCCCCGCGATCGTGCTCTTCGTGCTCGGGGTGCTGCTCGTGCCGCTCGGGGTGCTGGGCGTCGGGTTCGCGCTCGCGCACGTGGTCGTGCCGCTCGTGGAGGTCGTGACCCGCGCGCACCGGGGCCTCGGGGGACTGGTGCTCGGCGAGACGGTCCCGGCCGGCTACCTCCGGACCCGGGGCGGGTTCTTCGGACCGCCACTCGGCTGGCTGCGCGACCCGCACCGCTGGCGCGACCTCGGCTACCTCGCCTACTCCGCGACGGGCGGCTTCGTGATGTCGGGGGTGCCGGTCGTGCTGCTCGTGGCTCTGCCGGTGCACCTGATCCTGGCGGTGGTGCTGGGCGGCACGGCGGCGGTCGTGCTGGTGCTCAGCGGACTGCTCTGCCTGCCGCTGTGGTGGATCCTGACCCCGCCGCTGGTGCGGGCGCGGGCCCTCGTGGAGCGCTCGATGCTCGGCTACTCCGTGGCCGACCTCGAGTCCAGGGTCGAGCGGGTCGAGGAGACCCGGACCGACGCCCTCGACACCACCGCCGCCGAGATCCGCCGGATCGAGCGTGACCTGCACGACGGCGCGCAGGCGCGGATCGCCGCCGTCGGCATGAACGTCGGCCTTGCCGAGAAGCTCCTCACGAGTGACCCGGCGGCGGCCGCAGAGCTGCTGCGCGAGGCGAGGGAGACGACGCTCGGCGCCCTCGAGGACCTCAGGTCGGTCGTGCGGGGCATCCATCCGCCGGCCCTGGCGGACCGGGGTCTGGCGGGGGCGATCGAGGCGCTCGCCGTGCCCATCCCGCTGCCCGTCACGGTCGCCGTCGACGTGCCGACCCTGCCCGAGCCGGTCGAGTCCGCCGCCTACTTCGCGGTCGCGGAGTGCCTGACCAACACCGTCAAGCACTCCGGCGCCTCGCGCGCCTGGGTGCGCGGCTCGCACGACGGGCGACGACTCCGGCTCGTGGCCGGCGACGACGGTCGCGGAGGGGCGGACCCGACGGCCTCCGGGCTGGCCGGCGTCGCGCGCCGGCTCGCCGCCTTCGATGGCACGATGACGGTCGACAGCCCGGCCGGCGGGCCGACCGTCGTGACGATGGAGGTGCCGTGCCCGACCACCTGAGAGTCTTGCTCGCCGAGGACCAGGCGCTCCTGCGGGACGGGCTGGTCCGCATCCTCGCGGCCGACGGCATCGAGGTCGTGGAGTCTGTCGTCGACCAGCCGGGGCTCGACCGGGTGCTGCGACGCGACGACGTCGACGTGGCGGTGGTCGACGTCCGCCTGCCGCCGACGGGCACGACCGAGGGGCTGGTGTCGGCGATCGCGGCGCGTGCCGAGCGGCCGGGTCTCCCCGTGCTGGTGCTGAGCCAGTGGGTCGAGGCGCTCTACGCCCGCGACCTGCTGGCGGACGGGCAGGGCGCGGTCGGCTACCTGCTGAAGGACCGTGTGGCGGACGTGGACGGATTCGTCGCCGCCGTGCGCCAGGTCGCCTCGGGCGGCACCGTGCTCGACCCCGAGGTCGTCGCCGCGTTGGTGCAGGGCGCCACGGCGGGCCCGCTCGACCGGCTGAGCCCGCGCGAGCGCGAGGTCCTGGCCCTCATGGCCGAGGGGCGCTCGAACGCGGCGATCGCGGCGCGGCTCGTCGTCACCGAGAAGGCGGTCGGCAAGCACACGCACAGCATCTTCACCAAGCTCGACCTGCCGCCGGCGCCTGACGACAACCGTCGGGTGCTGGCCGTCCTGGCCCTGCTCCAGGGCTGACCGCCCCTCGGTGGGGGGTCAGGCCTTGGCGTGGCCGAATCCGACGGGGCGGCCCGTGTCGCCCGTGAAAAGCACGTAGGCGATCTTGTCGGCCGGGACGGCCACCGTGGTGCCCTTGTCGTCGGTCATGCTGAAGACCGAGGCGTCGGCGATGGCCTGGTTGAGCTCACTCAGGACCTCGTCGGGCGAGCTGGACGTCTCGAGCGTGAGCTCGCGGGCAGCGTTCTGGACACCGATCTTGACCTCCATGAGGGGGTCCTTCCGTTCGTCGTGTGTGGGTGCAGCGGATGGATCAGGGGGTGGGTGCTTCGTCCTTCGGGAAGCCACCGATGCCGCGCCAGGCCAGCGTGGCCAGCATGCGGGTGGCGTCCTCGCGCGAGACGGTCGACTGCGAGTCGAGCCAGTGGCGGGCCGAGACCTGGCCCATGCTCACGAGCGCGACCGCGAGCAGGTGGGCGGCCTCCTGCGGCAGGCCGGTGTCCTCGCTGATGACCTCGGCCACGGCAGAGGCCGACTCGGTCGTGACCCGGTCGAGCTGGTCGCGGACCTCGGGATCGCTCGTCAGGTCGGACTCGAAGACCAGCCGCACGGGCGCGTCGTCGCGGGCGACGTACTCGAACCACAGCTCGATCGTGGCGCGCACGCGGCGGCGGTTGTCCTGGGTCGAGGCGAGCGCCTCGCGCACGGCACCGATCACGGTGTCGCAGGCCGACTGGATGAGGGCCAGGTACAGGTCGAGCTTGCCCGGGAAGTGCTGGTAGAGCACGGGCTTGGAGACGCCGGCACGCTCGGCGATCTCGTCCATCGACGCCGCGTGGTAGCCCTGCTCGACGAAGACGGCGAGCGCGACCTCCAGGAGCTGGGCCTTGCGGGCAGATCGGGGGAGCCGGCCGGAGCGCGGGCGGCCCGCCGAGTTCTGCAGAGTCGGAGCGTCGGTCACGTCGGCAAGGTTACCCGGCGGTCATCTCACGGCACGGACCTCGGTCTCACGGCCGTGGTGGGAGCCGGGAGAATGGGGGCATCCCGGTGCCGGCGCCCCGGCGGAACACATCCGCCGCACGTGGTGTTGACACCGACGACATCGAGACGAACGAGGAGTAGCCGTGGTCGCGCCCCTGGTGGAACCCGCTGACGAGCTGACGATCGACGAGGTCCGTCGGTACAGCCGTCACCTGATCATCCCTGACGTCGGCATGGACGGACAGAAGCGCCTGAAGAACGCCAAGGTGCTCGTCATCGGCGCCGGCGGCCTCGGCAGCCCTGCGCTGCTGTACCTGGCCGCGGCCGGCGTCGGCACGCTCGGCATCATCGACGACGACGTCGTCGACGAGTCGAACCTGCAGCGCCAGATCATCCACGGTCAGTCCGACATCGACCGTCCGAAGGCCGTCAGCGCCGCGGAGTCGGTCGCCGAGACCAACCCGTACGTCACGACGATCGTGCACAACGAGCGCCTCGACAACGAGAACGTGCTGGACATCTTCAGCCAGTACGACCTGATCGTCGACGGCACCGACAACTTCGCGACGCGCTACCTCGTCAACGACGCGGCCGTGATCCTGAACAAGCCGTACGTGTGGGGCTCGATCTACCGCTTCGAGGGCCAGGTCAGCGTCTTCTGGGCCCAGGAGGGTCCGCAGTACCGCGACCTCTACCCCGAGCCGCCGCCGCCGGGCATGGTCCCCTCGTGCGCCGAGGGCGGCGTGCTGGGCGTCCTGTGCGCCTCGATCGGCTCGATCATGGTCACCGAGGCGATCAAGCTCATCACCGGCATCGGCGACCCGCTGATCGGCCGCCTGATGACGTACGACGCGCTCGAGATGCGGTACGCGACCCTCAAGATCCGTCGCGACCCGAACGGCACGCTGCCGACCGAGCTGCTGGGCGACTACGAGGCGTTCTGCGGTGCGATCAGCGACGAGGCGGCCGAGGCGGCTGCCGACTCGACGATCAGCGTGGCCACGCTCGACGGCTGGCTGAAGGAGCGCAACGACGGTGGGCGCGACTTCGTGCTCGTCGACGTGCGCGAGCCGGTGGAGCGCGACATCAACCACATCCCGGGCTCGATCCTGATCCCCAAGGGTGAGTTCCTCAACGGCAAGGCGTTCGCCGAGCTGTCGCAGGACAAGCAGGTCGTCCTGCACTGCAAGTCGGGCGTGCGCTCGGCCGAGGCGCTCGCGGTGCTCAAGGGCGCCGGCTACTCCGACGCCGTGCACGTCGGCGGCGGCGTCGTGGCCTGGGTCAACCAGATCGACCCGAGCCAGCCCACGTACTGACGCACTCGGTCCGAGTCCGTGGCCAGCGAGGAGTTCGCCGAGGCGGTGCTGCGCATCGTCGAGGCGATCCCTCCTGGCCACGTCCTGACCTACGGGCTGATCGCCGAGGAGATCGGGCGCGGGGGACCGCGTCAGGTCGGTGGGGTGATGGCCCGCGACGGGCACGGCGTGCCCTGGTGGCGGGTCGTGCGGGCCGACGGCTCCCTGCCCGCCCACCTCGTGCTCGACGCCCAGCGCGAGTGGAGGCGCGAGGGCACGCCCGTGAATCGCGGTCGGGTCGACGTCGCACGCGCGGTCGCTCCGGCGGGTCCCGCATGATGTCCGAGCCCTCTGGTTGCATGACCTCGTGACGTTGAACTACGAGCTCCGCCGGCCGAGCCTGGCCGAGGTCGTGGTGCCCGAGCTCGACACCTCGCAGCAGGCCGTCGTCGACCACCGCGGATCCCCGCTGCTGGTGCTGGCCGGCCCGGGCACGGGCAAGACCACGACCCTGGTCGAGCTCGTGGCGCAGCGCATCGCGGCGGGTGAGGTGCGGCCCGACGAGGTGCTGATGCTCACCTTCAGCCGCAAGGCCGCCGAGGAGATGCGCCACCGCGTCTCCGCGCGCCTCGGCGGGGGTGCGCCCGTCACGGCGGTCACCTTCCACTCCTGGTGCTACGCGCTGCTGCGCCGCCACGCCGACCCCGACGTCTTCGCCGCGCCGCCCACGCTCATGACCGCCGCCGAGTCCGACGCCGTCCTCGCCGACCTGCTGGCGGGGCACGATGCCCAGACCTGGCCCGCCGAGCTGCGTCCGGCCCTGCGCACCCGCGGCTTCGCCACCGAGCTCGGCGCGTTCCTGGGCGCGCTGGCCGCCGGCACCCTCACGACCGACGACCTCCGAGCCCTCGCCGTCAGCGCCGACCGCCCGCTGTGGCACCGCGTGGCCGAGGTGCTCGACGAGTACGGCGAGGTCACCGACGCCGCCAACCTCACCGACTACGCCGAGCTCGTCGTCCGCACGTCGGCCCTGCTCGACGATCCCCAGCGGCTCGACGAGATCCGCGCCGGCACGCGCCTCGTCGTGGTCGACGAGTACCAGGACACCGACCCCGCCCAGGTCGAGGTGCTGCGCAAGCTCGTCGGGCCGCGTCAGCAGCTCGTCGCCGTGGGCGACCACGACCAGGCCATCTACGCGTTCCGTGGCGCCGACGCCGACGGGGTCGGCCTGTTCCCGCGCCACTTCGCCGGCGCCGAGGTGAAGGTGCTCGACACCACGCGGCGCTTCGGCCAGCGGGTGCGCGACGCTGCGGTCGCCGTGCTGCCACCGCTGCAGGCCCGAGGTCTGCCGGTCGACGTCGTGCGCCGGCACCGCGACCTCGCCTGCGCCGCCGGGTCCGACGGCACGGTCGAGGTCCGCAGCTTCACGAGCGAGACCGCCGAGGTCGAGCACGTGGCCGAGGCCCTGCGCCGCCAGCACCTCGAGCACGACCGCTCCTGGTCCGACATGGCCGTGCTGGTGCGCACCTCCGCCCAGCTCGGGCGCCTGCAGCGGGCGCTGGTCGAGGCCGACGTGCCGTGCGAGGTCTCGGGCGACGAGGTGCCGCTCGTGGCCGAGCCGGCGGTCCGCGTGCTGCTGGGTGCCCTGTCGGCGGCCGACACGCTGGCGGCGGGCCTCGAGCTGGAGCCCGAGGTCGCCCAGACGCTGCTGACCGGCCCGCTGGCCGGGGTCGACGCACCCGACCTGCGGGCCCTCGGCCGGCGGTTGCGGGCCGACGACCGCGAGACCCCGTCGCGGGTGCTGCTGGCGCGCGCCGTCTCGGGGCTCGCCACCGACGACGACGGTCCCGGCGACGCCGTCGTGCGCCGTCTGGCCCGTCTGCTCGCGCGGGCGGCCGGCATGATCCAGGCCGGCGAGCCGACCGAGCAGGTGCTCTGGGTGCTCTGGCACGACACCGACTGGCCGAGCCGGCTCGAGCACGCGTGGGAGTCCGGGGGCAGCGACCGCGTCGCGGCCGACCGCGACCTCGACGCCCTCGTGGCGCTGTTCCAGCACGCCGCGCGGTCCGAGGAGCGCCACCGCCGGCGCTCGGTCGCCGGCTTCCTCGCCGACCTGCGGGCCCAGCGGCTCCCGGCCGACCGTCTGGCCGACAGCACGGCTCGTCCCGCGGCCGTTCGCCTCATGACGGCGCACCGTGCCAAGGGGCTGGAGTGGCCCGTCGTCGTGGTCGCCGGGGTCCAGGAGGACGTCTGGCCCGACCTCGCACCGAGGCCCTCCCTGCTCCGCCCCGACCTCCTGGCGGGCCCGGCGCCCACGGCGCGCGAGCGCCTCCACGAGGAGCGTCGCGTCATGTACGTCGCGCTCACCCGCGCCCGTGAGCACCTGCTGGTCACGGCGGTCGACTCCGGGTCCGACGAGTCCGGCGGGCCGTCGCGGTTCCACGACGAGCTGTGCCGGGCGGGGTTCGGCGCGGGCGACCCGCAGGGACGCCCGGCCAGGCCCCTGTCGCTGCGCGGACTCGTCACCGAGCTCCGACGCGCGGCCGACGACCCCGACCCGGAGGTGCGGGCCTCCGCGGCCGGTCTGCTGGCCCGCGTCGCCGCCAGCTCGGCCGGGCGGGCCCGCGCCGCGCATCCCGACACCTGGTGGGGACTCGCCGACCCCACGGTCTCCGAGGTGCCGCTGCGCGACCCCGACCAGCCGCTGGGCCTGTCGGGCTCGAGCCTCACCAGCATCACGGGCTGCTCGCTCAAGTGGTTCCTCGCCAGTGAGGTCAACGCCTCGCGGGGATCCACGACGGCGCAGGGCTTCGGGCTCGTGGTGCACGCCGTCGCCGCCGACGTCGTGCGTCGCGGGCTCGAGCACCCGAGCGTCGCCGAGCTGCACGCCCACCTCGACGACGTGTGGCACCGGCTGGGGCACGAGACCGCCTGGATCAGCGAGCGCGAGCGGGCCGACGCCCACCAGGCCCTCACGCGCTTCGCCACCTGGCACGTCGCGAACCACCGCCGTCCGCTCGCGGCCGAGCACGAGTTCACCGCCGAGCTCGAGGTCGACGGCGAGTCCGTCGTGCTCCGTGGCTCGATGGACCGGGTCGAGCTCGACGCCGACGGCCGGGTGCACGTCGTCGACTTCAAGAACAGCAAGCACGCCCCGTCCACGGCCGACGTCGCAGAGCACCCGCAGCTCGGCGTGTACTCCCTCGCCGTGCGCACCGCCGGCATCGAGGGCCACCACGACGTCGGCGGCAGCGAGCTCGTTCAGCTGCGCATCCCCGAGGGGGCCAAGGCTCCCGACGCGCCGAAGGTGCAGCGCCAGTCGGCGCCAGCCGAGGAGGGCGAGTTCTTCGTCCACGACCTCGTGCGTCAGGCGGTCCACACCATGCGCAGCGAGCAGGTCGCCGCCACCCCGTCCACCTGCACGTTCTGCGAGTTCGACGCGATCTGCCCCGCCAAGACGACCTTCACGATCGGCTCCGACCGATGACGGGCCCCACGGTCAGCGCCGTGCGCGACGTCCGGCACCTGTGCGACGTCCTCGGCATCCCGTTCAGCCCCGAGCAGCGGGCCGCGATCACGGCGCCCCGGGAGGGCACCTACGCGATCATCGCCGGAGCGGGGTCGGGCAAGACCGCGGTCATGGCGGCTCGCGTGGTGTGGCTCGTGGGCCACGTCGGCGTCGACCCCGAGCGCGTCCTCGGCCTCACCTTCACCTCGAAGGCCGCCGGCGAGCTCGCGGGACGTGTCCGCGAGTCGCTGGCACGGGTGCCTGACCTCGAGCACGGGGACCTCCACGGCGGGGGCGAGCCCACCGTCTCGACGTACCACGCGTTCGCCGGCCGGCTCATCGCCGAGCACGGGCTCCGACTCGGCCTCGAGCCCGACCTCGAGGTGCTCACCGACGCGCGCCGGCACCAGCTCGTGGTGCGGATGCTCCGGTCGGTCGACGAGCCGCTGCAGCACGTCTCCACCAGCCTGCCGCATCTGGTCGGTGACGTGCTGGCGCTCGACGGCCAGCTGTCCGAGCACCTCGTCGATCCCGCCGACCTCCGCGAGCTCGACCGGGCGGTCGTGCTGGAGATGCAGAGCCAGCCGAAGCGGCTCAAGATGCACGCCGAGATCGCGGCCACGGCGCTGCGCCGCACCGAGCTGAGCCACCTCGTCGAGCGGTACCGCGCGGCCAAGGCCGACGCCGGGGTCATGGACTTCTCCGACCAGATGGCGTGGGGCACCCGGCTCGCCCAGCTGCCCGAGGTCGCCGCCGAGCTGGGGGAGCGGTTCGACGTCGTGCTGCTCGACGAGTACCAGGACACCTCGGTGGCCCAGCGTGACCTCCTCGCCTCGCTGTTCCAGGGCCGGGTCACGGCGGTGGGCGATCCTGCCCAGGGCATCTACGGGTGGCGCGGCGCGGCCACGGGCAACCTCGAGGGCTTCATCGAGCAGTTCACGCCCGACGGCGTGGTGCGGCAGGAGCCCTTCAGCCTCGCGGTCAGTCGACGCTGCGGCCACCGCATCATCGACCTCGCGGGACACGTGGCGCGCGAGTTCTACGCCGAGTCCGACGTCGTGCGGCCGCTCGAGGCGGCGCCCGAGAACCCGCCGGGCGAGGTCACGGTCGCGCTGCACAGCACGGTCGCCGACGAGGTCACGGCCGTTGCCGACGCGGTCCGTGCCGCGGGCCTCCGGCACGATCCACCGGTCTGGAACGAGATCGGTGTCCTGGTGCGCACCAAGAACGAGAACGCCGAGATCGTGCAAGCCCTGCGTGCCCGAGACGTCCCGGTCGAGATCGTCGGTCTCACCGGCCTGCTGGCGCAGCCCGAGGTGCTCGACGTGCTGGCGGTGCTCGAGGTGCTCGACGACATGACCGCCAACCCGTCGATGGTGCGGTTGCTGGCCGGGCCCCGCTGGCGCGTGGGCGACCGCGACCTCGCGCTGCTGGGGCGTCGGGCGCGCCGGCTCAGCGAGACCTTTCGCACGGGAGACGATCCCGACGCGGGTGACCTCGACGCGGTGCTCAAGGCCGAGCTCGACCGCGCCACCGCGGGCGTCGACCCCACCGAGATCGTGTCGCTCGCCGAGGCGGTCGCCGACCCGGGTCCCGCGGCGTTCTCCGCCGAGGCGCGCGAGCGGATGGCCGAGGTCGCCGCCCTCCTCGCCCGGTTGCGCCGTCACGTCCACGAGCCGCTGACCGACCTGGTGCACCGGGTCGTCCGCGAGCTGCAGCTCGACATCGAGCTCGACGTCGCCGGCATCGGCACCGACAACCTCGCGCTGCTGCACGAGGCCGTCGCGCGCTACGCGGTCGCCGACGCCCACGCCTCGCTCGGCGGGCTCATGTCGTACCTCACGGCCGAGCGTGAGCACGCCGACGGCCTCGACGTCAGTGCGCCGTCGGAGGCCAACTCGGTCAAGGTGCTCACGGTGCACAAGGCCAAGGGGCTGGAGTACGACGAGGTCTTCGTGCCGTTCCTCGCCGACGGGGTCTTCCCGTCGCGCAAGGCGCGCTCACGCTGGACCTCGACCGCGTCCGCCCTGCCCACGGCACTGCGCGGCGACGCCGACACCCTGACCGACCTCGACGACTTCACCACGGCGGGCGAGAAGGAGTTCAAGCTCGCGACCGCTCGCGAGTCGTACCTCGAGGAGGTGCGGCTGGCCTACGTCGCGCTCACGCGGGCGAAGGGCCACCTGCACCTCAGCGGCCACCGCTGGGGGCGCACGCAGAAGAAGGCTCGCCCCGTCTCGCCGTTCCTCGCCGATGCCGTGGTGTGGCTGTCGGAGCACGGGGGTGAGCCCCTGGTCTGGGCCCCCGAGCCGAGCGTCGACGACGCCAACCCGCTGGTCGACGACATCGCCTTCGCGTGGCCGCACCCCGTCGTCGGCATGGAGTCGCGGCGCGCGTTCGCCGAGGAGGTCCGCGCGGCGATGCAGGCGGACGCTCCGGTGCCGGTGCATGCCGCGCACGCCGAGCTCGCCGAGGAGCTCGAGCTGGTGCTCGCCCAGGCCGAGCGCGCCGAGAGCACCACGGTCGAGGTCACGCTGCCGGCCACGTTGTCGGCCACGCAGACGATGGCGCTCCTGGCCGACGAGCAGGGCTTCGTGCGCGACCTGGCCCGGCCGGTCCCGCGCCGCCCGTCGGCGGCCGCCCGGTTCGGCACCACGTTCCACGCGTGGGTCGAGGACCACTTCGCCCCCTTCGCGCAGCCGCCGCTGCTCGACCCGTCCGACCTGCCGGGCAGTGCCGCCGAGGTCGCCGACGACGTCGAGCTGGCCGAGCTGAAGGCCGCCTTCGAGGCGGGGCCGTTCGCTGCCCGCACCCCGCACTCGATCGAGGAGGGCTTCTCGATCCAGCTCGGCGCGCAGCGACTCATCGGCCGCATCGACGCCGTCTTCCCGATCGTGCTGCCCGACGGCACCGAGGGCTTCGAGATCGTCGACTGGAAGACCAACCGCTCGAAGAGCGCCGACCCGCTGCAGCTCGCGGTCTACCGGCTGGCGTGGGCCGAGCAGAACGACGTCGATCCGGCGCGGGTGCTCGGCTCGTTCCACTACGTCCGTCTCGGCGAGACCGTCACGTACGACGACCTCCCGGGGCGGTCCGAACTTGAGCGTCTGCTCGCGGGCGAGGCCTGAGTCAGCGCGGCAGCACGCCGGCCGCGCGAGCGGGTTCGGCGTAGGCGTCGGCCAACGAGGCCACGGTCTCGTGCGCGTTCAGTCCGCTCGGATTCGGCACCACCCAGAGCGCGGCTCCTGCGAGCCCGTCCGGCTGTCGGCCCGCGACGGCCTTCGGCTCGGCGAACGCCGTCCGGTACGACGTGATGCCCGCGACCGCCACGACGGCGGGCCGTCGTTCGGCCACGAGGTGCTCGAGACGATCACGGCCGACCCGCAGCTCGTCGTCGTCGAGCTCGTCGGCGCGGGCCGATGCGCGGGGCACGAGGTTCGTGATGCCGATGCCCGCGCCCGCGAGCTCGGGCTGTGCCTCCTCCGCCGTGAGCGAGTCGATGATCTCGGCCGCCTGCAGCGCGGGGTAGAAGCGGTTGCCGGGGCGCGCGAAGTGCAGTCCGGTCGCGGCACTGACCAGGCCCGGGTTGATGCCCACGAACAGCAGCCGCAGCCGATCCGGCAGGAGGTCCTCGATCGTGCGGCCGGCGAACGACTCCAGCTCGGCGCGGGTCCATCGGGGAGCGCTCACGCCTCCCAGCCTAGGAGCGCGACCGCAGGGCGCGAGGGCTAGCCTGACGACGTGAGCCGATTCGCCTTCGACGGGGCCCGACACGACCGAGCCGCCCACCTGCGAGCGACGAGCCGCGAGGTGGCCGACGTCCGCGTCATGGTCCTCGGCGGCGAGCACGTGGCCACGGTCGACGGCCCCGGCCTGGCCTGGCTCTCGGCCGACGAGGCACCCGAGGGCGAGTGGCTCTGGCTCGGCGAGGCCGGTGGTCGCGGTCACGCGGCGGTCGTGGTCGACGGTCGAGTGCCCGACGAGCTCAACGGCACGAGCATCCGCGTGCTCGCGCCGCAGCTGCCGCCCGACGAGCTCTCGCTCGCGGTGCACGCCGTCGCGATCGCCCGATGGCTGGCGGCGACGCCGTTCTGCCCCCGGTGCGGTTCGCGCACGGAGATCCAGCAGGCCGGTCACCTGCGCCACTGCCCGGAGTGCGGGGCCAGCCACTTCCCGCGCACCGATCCCGCCGTCATCATGCTCATCACGGACGACCAGGACCGCGCGCTGCTGGGCCGCAACCCCGCCTGGCCCGAGGGCCGGTTCTCCACGCTGGCCGGCTTCGTCGAGCCGGGGGAGTCCCTCGAGGACGCCGTGCGGCGCGAGGTGCGCGAGGAGGTCGGGGTCACGGTGGGCGAGGTCACCTACGGCGCCAGCCAGCCGTGGCCGTTCCCCGCCAGCCTCATGCTGGGGTTCTTCGGCAAGGCCACCGAGGCGACGATCGACGTCGACCAGGACGAGATCGCCGAGGCGGCCTGGGTCACCCGCGAGGAGCTGGTCCGCTACGGCGAGGCCGGCACGCTGCTGCTGCCGCCGAGCGGCGTCTCGATCTCCAGCTGGCTCATCGAGACCTGGCTCGGCCAGGACCTCACCGCCAGCTGGTGAGCGGCACGAACGTCAGTCGCCGGGCCACTCGCCGGTCCACTTCTCGAACAGGCGGGCGCCGCCGCGGTCGATGACGGCCTTCACGACCGCGTAGATCGCGCCCTGCGCCAGGGCCGCCACGAGGATCTTGCGCAGGCGGTACTCCGACTGCAGCGCCGTGGGCGGGTCATCGGTGCTCTGCGGGTCGACGCGCTTCCAGATCTGGTGGAAGACCTTGCTCGCGACCAGACCGCCCAGGATGCTCGCCACCAGCCCCCAGGGGCGGTACAGGATCTTGGCCGTCTTGCTGCCCTTGCGGGGGCTGGCGGCCTGCTTCGATGCGCTCATGAGCTGCCTTCCTCGTCGTCGTCGGGTGCCTGCTCCGCGCCTCGGCTCAGCCGGAGGCGTCGTCCACGTTCGATGTCATCCTGCTGCTTCTCCGCCGACTTCGCGATCTGGCGGGTGTCGCGCGGGGGCAGCTGGATGGTCTCCTCGGCGGGGAGGCCGGCCTGCAGCTCGCGGCCTCGCTCGAGCTCGGCGTCGAGCTCCGCGCCGAACAGCAGCGCCAGGTTGGTGATCCACAGCCACAGCAGGAACACGACGACGCCGGCGAGCGAGCCGTAGGTCTTGTCGTAGCTGGAGAAGTTGCCGACGTAGAAGCCGAAGAGGGCCGACGCCGCGCCCCAGACACCGATCGCGAGGAGAGCGCCGACGCTGATCCAGCGGAACCTCGGCTGCTGCACGTTCGGCGTGGCGTAGTAGAGCATCGCGACGATGAGCACCACGACGGCGAGCATGACGGGCCACTTGGCGACGTTCCAGGCCAGGACCGCGGTCGAGCCGAGGCCGATGACGTCGCCGACGGCCTCGGCGGCCGGTCCGGTGAGCACGAGACTCATCGCGACGAGCGCAGCCAGCAGCACGGTGATCAGGGTGACCAGGAGCATCACGGGGCGGAGCTTCCAGATCGGGCGCCCCTCCTCGATCTCGTAGATCCGGTTCATCCCACGGCCGAAGGCACCGACGTAGCCCGAGGCCGACCACAGGGCTGCCAGCAGACCGATGACGAGCGCCAGCCCGAGTCCCGGCGTGTTGGTCATCTCGGTCAAGGTCGGCTCGAGCGTGTCGGCGATGCCGCCCGCGCCGAGGTCGCGCAGCACGTCCATCAGGGTGCGCACGGTCTCCGCCCCCTGGCCGACGACGCCGACCAGCGACAGCAGGGCGATCGCGGCAGGGAACAGTGCGAGCACCGCGTAGTACGTCAGCGCCGCGGCGAGGTCGGTGCACTGGTCGCGGGAGAACTCGCGTGCCGTCCTGCGCAGCACGTAGGTCCACGCGGGCTTCGTGAGGTCGTCAGGGGAGTCCGGCTTGGCCGGCGCGTCGGGCGCGGGCGCCGCGTCCGCGCGCTGCTCGGCGGACACCAGGTCGCGCTCAGGCTCGGTCGGAGTGGGCGGCTCGGTGCGGTGCAGGCGGCGGGCGCCCACCGCGACGGCGATCCCGGCGAGCGTCAGTCCCCCGAGGGTCTTGGCGGTGCTGGCCATGTGTGGGTCCCCCCGTCGTCGGTCACCGACAGGTACCCACCGAACCAGGTCGCATGCGCTGGGAGATGACGAGACGGTCCCGGCGACACCGCCGAGACCGTCTCCGTGGGGTGGACGACGGGACTTGAACCCGCGACCACCGGCACCACAAGCCGGGGCTCTACCAACTGAGCTACGCCCACCACGCGCCCCGGGCTGGACCCGGAACGGCGAGGTAGAGCATAGCGCAGGCTCAGAGCGTGCTGGTCACCGAGCCGCCGACCTCCGCCGCGATGGCGCGGGCGGCATCGGAGTCGAGGCCCGGGTCGGGCGTGAACACGGCGCGACGGTAGTAGCGCAGCTCCTCGATGCTCTCGGCGATGTCGGCCAGGGCGCGGTGGTTGCCGGCCTTGGACGGGGCCGCGAAGTAGGCGCGGGGGAACCAGCGGCGAGCGAGCTCCTTGATGCTGGAGACGTCGATGATGCGGTAGTGGAGGTACTGCTCGAGCTCGGCCATGTCGCGCGCCAGGAACGCGCGATCGGTGCCCACGGTGTTGCCCGCGAGGGGGGCCTTGCCGGGCTCGGGCACGAATCCACGCACGTACTCGAGCACCTGCGCGTGGGCGTCGTCGAGGCTGAGGCCCGCGTCGAGCTCGGTGAGGAGGCCCGAGCTGGTGTGCATCGTCGTGACGACCTCGTTCATCTGCTCGAGGGCCGCCTGCGGCGGCTTGATGACCAGGTCGATGCCCTCGCCCTTGACCTCGAGGTCGAAGTCGGTCACGAGCACCGCGACCTCGATGAGGGCGTCGGTCTCGAGCGACAGCCCGGTCATCTCGCAGTCGATCCACACCAATGAGTCGTTCACGGTCGTTCACCCTACGCGCCGCCTGCGACGCCGCCACCCAGGCGGCGGCAGGGCCCTCGATCGGCCGCCCGACGACACGGGGAACTTCTGGTGTGTCCCTGATCGTTACGATCGTCGGAAGTTGCGGACCGACCCGGTCCGTCGCTGGTGCCCACCGGCATGGACCTTGAGAGGCTGACTCGTGAGCAAAGACCGTCAGGAGCGCGCTGCCCGCGCCGAGCAGATGCGCAAGGAGCGGGAGAAGGCCGCCAAGCGCCAGCGCAGCGTCATCACCGGCACCATCGTCGCCGTGGTGATCGTGCTCGTGGGCCTCGCCGCGTACGGCGTCAGCACGATCAGCAGTGGCAACGGACCCGAGGCGTTCAGCGTCGACTACACGCCCGAGGACGCCGGCGCCACGCCCGCGACCGACGGCTACGAGCCCGTCGTCGTCGAGATGTACGAGGACTTCCAGTGCCCCGCCTGCCAGGCGCTCGAGTCGGCCTTCGGCGAGCAGCTGCAGGCGCTGGTCGCCGCGGGTGACATCACGATCAAGTTCCACCCCTTCTCGTTCCTCGACGAGCGCGGCGGCAGCCCGAACGACTACTCCAAGCGCGCCACCAACGCGGCCATCTGCGTGTACGAGGAGTACGACGCGGCGTCCTACAAGACGTTCCACGACTTCCTCTACGCCAACCAGCCCTCCGAGGGCACGCCCGGACCGGAGGACGAGGAGCTCACCGAGGCCGCGGAGTCGCTCGGCTTCACGGGGGTCGGCGACTGCATCAGCGACCACACGTACTTCGACCGCATCAGCAAGGCCAAGGAGGCCGGCGGCGAGCGCGGGGTCACCGGCACGCCGACGATCTTCATCGACGACGAGCAGGTCGAGGACAACGGCACCCTGATCGAGCAGATCCAGGCCGCCGTCGCCGAGAAGCGGGGCGAGCCGGCCCCGCCCACGACCGACCCTGGCACGGCGCCGACCGACGCCCCGACGGCCACGACGCCCGCGGGCTGACCGACACGTACTGAGGCGCAGCCGTCATGGGGGTGACGACGCTCGCGGTGCTGGTGGGGTTGGCCCTGGTCGACTCCACCAGCATCGGCACGCTCGTCATCCCGCTCGTCTGGCTGCTCCGGCCCGGACCGGTCGCCTGGCGGCCCCTGCTGACGTTCCTCGCCACGGTGGCCGCGATGTACGCGGCGATCGGCGTGGTGCTGCTGCTCGTGGGGGAGTCGCTCACGCCGGTCCTGGCCGACGTGGGTGACCTCGAGGCGCTGCGCGGGGTGCAGCTCGGGATCGGGCTGGTCCTGCTCGCGTCCTCGTTCAGCTCGGCGGTCGTCGGCCGGTTCTCGGGCCGTGCGCTCCTGTGGCGCGACCGGCTGCGCGACGGCGAGGGCGCCGGGCGCTCGATCGCGGGCACCGCGACGGTCGCCGTCGCGGTGGAGGTGCCGACGATGCTGCCGTACCTCGCGGCCATCGGGATCCTGGCCGCGTCCGACCTGGCGCTCGCCGCACAGGTCGGGCTGGTGGGTGGTTACGCGGTCGTGATGATCCTGCCCGCGCTCGTCCTCGCCGGGGCGCGCGCCGCGGCGTCGAGCCGGGTCGAGGCTCCGCTGCGCCGGCTCGACGACTGGCTGACGCGGCAGGCGGAGGAGATGACGGGCTGGGTCTTCGGGCTCGTCGGCTTCTTCGTCGCGGCCGACGCCGCCCAGGCGCTCGGCCTGTTCGGCTCCTGACCCCGGCGCGGATTCCCACGAGACCGCTCGATTCCCGCGTGCCGCATACGAAACTTCGTGCGCAGCACACGGGAATCCTGGGTGAACCCAGGAAGTTTCCGACGGTCTCGTGGGAAACCGCGGGCTGGGGTGGCGGGTGGCGCGCCCGGCAGGAGTCGAACCTGCGACCGGGAGATTAGAAGGCTCCTGCTCTGTCCTCTGAGCTACGGGCGCTCGACGACCAAGCGTAGTGGTCCTGTCGCCTACGATGCGTGACGTGACCGTCGACGCCGCGCCCCCCACGCCTGGGCCCGACCTCGCGCCGGCGCCGGTGCGCGACCCGTGGAAGCAGCGGGGCCGCCTCGCGCTCCTGATCGGCAACGGCGTGCTGGGCATCGCGGCCGTCGGACTGATCATCTACCTCGGCATACGGGCGGACTCCGCCCGTGCCGTCGTCCTGGGCATCGCCCTCGGCCTGATCCCGCTGCCGCTGGTAGGGCTCTTCTACTGGTGGATGGACCGCTACGACCCGGAGCCGCGGCGGTACGTCGTGGCCGCCTTCCTCTGGGGTGCGGCGGGAGCCGTCGGGATCGCGTTGGTGTTCAACGAGCTCCTGGCCACGACGTTCGACCTGAGCGACTCCGCGACCGCGACGTTCGTCGCCCCCTTCGTGGAGGAGACGGGCAAGGGCCTGTTCCTCCTCGCGACCTTCCTGCGGGCGCGCCGAGTCATCGGCGGCCTGCTCGACGGGCTGCTCTTCGCCGGTGTCGTCGGCCTGGGCTTCGCCTTCGTCGAGAACGTCCTCTACTACTCCGCGAGCTACCTCGGCGGTCCCGAGCTCGGCATCAGCGGCGCACAGGGCGCCACCGCGACCTTCGTGATCCGCGGCATCGTGAGCCCCTTCGCGCACCCCCTGTTCACGTCCGCGCTGGGGCTGGCGATCGGCTTCGCCGTGCTGACGCGCTCCTGGTGGGCCCGCGTCCCGATCGTCATCGGCGGCTGGATCGGCAGCATGGTCCTGCACGGCATGTGGAACGGCTCGATCAGCTACGTCGGTCCGCTGGGCTTCATCCTGTTCTACCTGCTGCTCATGCTGGTCTTCGCCGGCTTTGTCGTGCTGGCGGTGATGCTGCGGCTGCGCCAGTTCGCCGTCCTCCGCCGCTCGCTGTCCTACCTCGCGCAGCGGGGCTGGATCCATCCGGCGGAGCTGCCGTGGCTCACGTGGTTCGGCTACCGCGCGCAGGCCCGGCGACACGCCCGGGAGCACGGCGGCCGTGAGGCGGTCCGTGACCTGCGGCGGTACCAGGCCCTGGCGACCGACCTGGCCTTCTCGCACGACGGCGTCATGCTGCGCCGCCCGCTGCGCCGCGGGGTCGACCACACCCTCGCAGTGCGGGCCGAGATGGACGAGATCCGTCCGCGCCTGCACCTGCCGCCGGCCCTCACGCCGCTGCCGCGACCCCCGGTCCCGCAGCCGTTCCCGGCCTACTTCGGCCCGGGAGCACCGCCTCGGCCGTGGTCCTGATGTGGTCGTCGGGGCGCCGTGCGACCCGCGTCCACTAGGCTTTCGACGAACCGTGTGACGCATGAGACGTGAGAGGAGTGGTCGTGGCCGGCGTAGACGCCCCGGGCGAGCTCCTCGGTGCGCTGAGTGCGCTGCTCGACCGCATCCGCTACGCGGACGTTCCGCTCGAGACCGACGACGCCACCGAGGCGCGTGCCCTGCGCGCCGCGATCGCCGACCAGCTCTCCGACTACGTGCTCCCGCGCCTGGTCCAGATGGACGCACCGGTGCTCGTCGTGGTCGGCGGATCGACCGGGGCGGGCAAGTCCACGCTGGTCAACTCCATCGTCGGTGAGGTCGTCACCGAGTCCGGCGTGCTGCGGCCCACCACGCGCTCGCCCGTGCTGACGCACCACCCGGACGACGCCGCCTGGTTCCTGGCCGACCGCATCCTGCCCGACCTCCCGCGCACCGACCTGCCCGGCAACACGACCTACGGCCTGCGCCTGCGCGCCAGCGAGCACGTGCCGCGGGGGCTCTCGATCCTCGACGCCCCCGACGTCGACTCGATCGACGAGGGAAACCGCGAGCTCGCGACCCAGCTCCTCGCCGCGGCCGACCTGTGGCTCTTCGTCACCTCCGCGGCGCGCTACGCCGACCAGGTGCCGTGGGACTACCTGCGCCAGGCCGCCGAGCGCAGCACCTCCGTGGCCGTCGTGCTCGACCGCACGTCCCGCGACGGCGTCGCCGAGGTCCGCGGGCACCTGGCCCGCATGATGACGTCCCGCGGCCTGTCCGACTCGCCGCTCTTCACCGTTCCGGAGACCCCGGTCGACACCGACGGCCTGCTTCCGGCCGAGACCGTCGCGCCGATCGTCGACTGGCTGCACGACCTCGCGAGCAACGAGGAGACGCGCGCGCTGATCGTGCGCTCCACGCTCGACGGTGCGGTGCGGCACAACGTGCTGCGCAGCCACGACCTCGCCGACGCCTTCGACCTGCAGGTCCGAGCCGCCGACGAGCTGCGTGCGGCCGTCGACGGCAGCTTCGACCACGCCGGCCGTGCCCTCCGCGCGGCGCTCGCCGACGGGGGCCTCGTCAGCGGTGACGTCGCCGTCCGCTGGCAGAACTTCGTGGGCACCGGCGAGATGCTGAAGTCCGTCGAGGGCAAGGTGGGCCGCATCCGCGAGCGCCTCGTCGACGGCGTCACGGGCAAGCGCTCGAAGGCCGACGACGTCTCGGCCGCGATCGAGCACGACCTCGCGGTGCTGCTCGTCGACCACGTCGAGTCGGCCGCCACGTCCGTCGTCGCCCAGTGGTCCTCGTCCACGGCCGGCGATGCGATCGTCGCCGCTCGTCCCAGCCTGGACCGCGCTCCGCGTGACCTCCGGGCCCGCGCCGAGCGGGTCGCCCGCGACTGGCAGCAGCGCGTGGTCGAGCAGCTGCGGCTCGCCGTCGCCGACCGGCGCCTCTCGACCGACGTCCTCGCGATCGGCGTGCCCGGCCTGGCCGTCTCGCTCATGATCGCGGCCCTCGGTGGCGGTGGCACCGACACCGGACGCATCAGCCGCCGCGTGCTCGACGCCGTGCTGTCGGCCGAGGTCGTCACGGCGCTCGCCGAGCAGGCGCGCACCGACCTGGAGCGTCAGGTCGACCTGCTCGTGCGCGAGGAGCGCGCCCGGTTCGCGGTGCTGTCGCCCGACCCGGCCGCCGTGCGCGAGACCCAGCAGAGCGTGCGCGACGCCGCCCGCCGCGCGGAGTACGCGCGGCACCTCGACGACCTGGAGACCCGGGTCGTCCGCGGCACCCACTCGACCGGACAGGGGGGACGGGAGATATGAGCTACACGGACAGTCCGACCCCGGTGTACCGGGACGACATCGGCGAGATCGGTCGCCGGGTCGACGGCCTGGTGGCCGCGGCGACCGCCGCCCACGGCCGGCTCCCGCAGTCGGTGCTCTCGACCGCCGACCAGCTCTCGGGTCGCGCCGTCGAGCGGCTGCGCCTCTCGGGCGAGCACACCATCGTCGCGCTCGCCGGCGCCACGGGCTCCGGCAAGTCGTCGCTGTTCAACTCGCTGACCGACCTCGATCTGGCGGGTGTCGGCCTGCGCCGTCCCACCACCTCGTGGGCGCTGGCGTGCGCGTGGGGTCCGGACGGCGCCCAGGGCCTGCTCGAGTGGATGGGCATCCCTCCGCGGCACCAGGTCTCGCGCATGAGCATGCTCGACCGCTCCTCGGAGGACACCAAGCTCGACGGCCTCGTGCTGCTCGACCTCCCTGACCACGACTCCACCGAGGTCTCGCACCACGTCGAGATGGACCGGCTCGTGCAGTACGCCGACCTGATCGTGTGGGTGCTCGACCCGCAGAAGTACGCCGACGCCGCGATCCACGACCGGTACCTGCGGCCCATGGCCTCCTACAACGACGTCTCGCTCGTCGTGCTGAACCAGATCGACCGCATCCCCTACGAGCAGCGCAGCCGTGCCGTGGAGGACGTGCGACGCATCGTGTCCGCTGGCGGCATGACCGACGTGCCCGTCATCGGGGTCTCGGCCACGCGCGGTGACGGCGTCGACGACCTGAAGCGTGAGCTCGTGACCCGCATCCGGGCGCGCGCCTCGGCCAAGGAGCGTCTCGGTGCCGACGTCACCGCCGCCGCCGAGTCGATCGCCGCGGTCGGCGGCCGGGGCAACGTCCCGGGCGTGACCGAGGCCGACCGCGACGAGCTCGACCGGGCGCTCTTCGACTCCGTCGGTGGCGGCCAGCTGGCCACGGCGGTCGGCGCCTCGAGCCGTCGGCGAGCCGTTCGCCTGACCGGCTGGCCACTGACCCGCTGGATCGGCGGGCTGCGCAAGGACCCGCTCGACGAGCTGGGCCTCGACCTCGACCAGCGCGAGCTGGAGCGCTCGAGCCTGCCCGACTCGATCCGTCCGCAGCGTTCGGCGGTCGAGACCTCCGTGCGCGTCTTCGTCGAGAAGGCGTCGGTGGGCCTGGAGCGGCCGTGGCGCGACTCCGTCCGCCGCGCCGCCGAGTCGGCGACCGACAGCACCGGCGTGTCCGAGGCGGTCGAGCAGGCCGTCGCGTCCACGCGCATCGGCCTCCGTGGCGCCGCCTGGCTCCACCTGATCAACGTCCTGCAGTGGTTGCTGCTGCTCACGACCGTCGGTGGGCTCGTCTGGTGGGTGCTCGAGCGTGTCGTCGACCTCGGGGTGCCGGAGTCGCCGGTCGTGTCGGGGTTCGGTCCGGCCGACGGCCAGCCGCTGTCGCTGGTGCTCGGTGTCGCGGCCCTGGTGGGTGGCGTGCTGCTTGCGCTCGCGTCGCGGGTGGCCGCACGATTCGTCGCCCGCAGCCAGACGGCGCGGGTCGAGCGTGAGCTGCGCGCGGCGATCGCCGACGTGAGCGGATCGCTCGTGGTGGCGCCCGTCGAGGCCGAGATCGCGGTCTACGAGCGGTACCGCGCGGGCATCGTCGACGCACTCGGCTGACCTGCGAGGCCGTCGGTAGGCTGGGGTCACCATGGCTGACTACGTTCTCTCGCTCCGCAACATCCGCAAGGCCCACGGCGACAAGGTCGTCCTCGACAACGTCTCGCTCTCGTTCCTGCACGGGGCGAAGATCGGCGTCGTCGGGCCGAACGGCATGGGCAAGTCGTCCCTGCTCAAGCTGATGGCCGGTCTCGACCAGCCCAACAACGGCGACCTCGTGCGCGATCCCGACGCCACGGTCGGCATGCTCCAGCAGGAGCCCCCGCTGTCGGAGGGCAAGACGGTGCTGGAGAACGTCGAGGAGGCCGTGTCCGAGATCAAGGCCAAGATGGCGCGCCTCGAGGCGGCCTACGCCGAGATGGCCGAGCCCGACGCCGACTACGACGCCCTCGGCACCGAGACCGGCGAGCTGCAGAACTACCTCGACGCCGTCGGCGCGTGGGACATCGACTCCAAGCTCGACCAGGCGATGGACGCTCTGCGCTGCCCGCCGCCCGAGCTGCTCGTCGACAACCTCTCCGGTGGTGAGCGCCGCCGCGTGGCGCTGTGCAAGCTCCTGCTGCAGCAGCCCGACCTGCTGCTGCTCGACGAGCCCACCAACCACCTGGACGCCGAGTCGGTGCAGTGGCTCGAGGGCCACCTGAAGAGCTACCCCGGCGCCGTCCTGGCCGTGACCCACGACCGGTACTTCCTCGACAACGTGGCCGAGTGGATCGCCGAGGTCGACCGCGGCGCGATCCACGGCTACGAGGGCAACTACTCGACGTACCTCGAGACCAAGAAGGAACGTCTCAAGATCGAGGGCCAGAAGGACGCCAAGCGCGCCAAGATGCTGGAGCGCGAGCTCGAGTGGGTCCGGTCCAACGCCAAGGGCCGCCAGACGAAGTCCAAGTCCCGTCTGGCCCGGTACGAGGAGCTCGCCGCCGAGGCCGAGAAGGCCCGCAAGATCGACACCTCCGACATCAACATCCCGGCCGGTCCGCGCCTGGGTGACGTCGTGCTCGACGCGCAGGACCTCACGAAGTCGTTCGACGGCCGCGTGCTGTGGGACGACGTCAGCTTCACGCTGCCGCGCGCCGGCATCGTGGGTGTCGTCGGCCCCAACGGTGTCGGCAAGACCACGCTGTTCCGCATGATCACCGGTGGCGAGGAGCCCGACTCCGGCAAGCTGAATGTCGGCCAGACGGTCAAGATCAGCTACGCCGACCAGACCCGCGCGAACATCGACCCGAACAAGAACGTGTGGGAGGTCGTCTCCGAGGGGCTCGACTTCATCAAGGTCGCCAACTTCGAGATGAACAGCCGCGCCTACGTCGCGTCGTTCGGGTTCAAGGGGCCTGACCAGCAGAAGAAGGCCGGGGTGCTCTCCGGTGGTGAGCGCAACCGCCTGAACCTGGCGCTGACGCTCAAGCAGGGCGGCAACATGCTGCTGCTCGACGAGCCCACCAACGACCTGGACGTCGAGACGCTGTCGGCGCTGGAGGATGCGCTGCTCGACTTCCCGGGCTGCGCCGTGGTCACGTCGCACGATCGCTGGTTCCTGGACCGCATCGCGACGCACATCCTGGCGTGGGAGGGCACCGACGAGAACCCGGCCAACTGGTTCTGGTTCGAGGGCAACTTCGCCTCCTACGAGGAGAACAAGGTCGAGCGCCTCGGCGCCGAGGCCGCCCGCCCCCACCGCGTCACCCACCGCCGCCTCACCCGCGACTGACCCAGATTTGCGCCGAGTTGCGCGGTTTTAGGGCCAGATTTGCGCTCAACTCAGCGCAATTCTGGGTCAGACCGACGCCAGGGCCTGGCGGATGCGGGCGATGACGAGGTGTGGCTTCTCCATGTCGGCGCTCGTGACGACGATGACTCGCCAGCCTGCCGCTTCGAGCTGCTCGCGCCGCAGGTGGTCCCACTGCCGTTGCTGCGCGTCCCGTTCGTGCTGCCAGCCGTCGTACTCGACGAGCACCTTCTGCCGTCGATAGACGAGGTCGCCCCTCGCCAGCCAACGTCCGGTGCCGTCGATGATGTCGACGTTGACCTCCGGTTCCGGCAGCCCGGCGCGATGCATCCACCACCGCAGGTCCGACTCCCGAGGGGAGCCGACGCGATCGCGCACGAGCTTCACGACCCGCCGCGCTCGGCGCACACCGTCGAGGTGTGAGTCGACGCAGTACGCGTGGAGGAGGTCGAGGTCGACCAGTCCGGTGCCGACCATCCAGTCGCCGACACGAAGCAACCGCCGGTCGTCCAGCATGGTGCCGAGGTCGACGAACGTGCGTGCCGGCGGTAGGACCACGAAGCCGTGCCGCATCTCGAGCTCGAGCTCGTGGCGATAGCGGTGCAGGACGATCGCCGGGTCGCGGTGCTGGTGGCGGTGCTGCGCTGCGAAGTGGAGTGGTGACAGCGGCCCGACGACGAAACCGCGCAGGCGAAGGTTGGTCAGGTGGCTGACAGCCACACCCGGCGGGAGTGTGAGCCGCGCGGCCTGGAGGCGTATCTCGAGCGTCGCCTCCGTCTGGGCCGTGCGATACACGCCCTCATGGAGACGCACGAACCGCTTGCCGCGGAGAGCGCTGTCCGTGACACCGAGCATCAACGCTTCGGCACGTGTGAATGGTCGGCCGTGGAGCTCCTCAGGGACAGGTCGCATTCCTCGACCATGTCCACATTTACGCCCACAGGAGAGGGATCAGCACGGACCTGGGGACGGCCAGAGCCTGTGGACCAAGATTTGCGCCGAGTCGTGCCGAAGCGTCCTGCCGAAGGCGCCCAACTCGGCGCAAATCTGGGTCAGGGGGTGGCGCAGGTGCCGTTGACGTCGAGCTGGGAGACGACGCGACCCATGACCTGGCCGAGGACGTCGAACTCCTCGGCGGAGGCGTTCTCGACGAGGTAGGCGCGCACGCCGTTGACGTGGGTGTGGGCGGCCTGCTCGAGCACCGCGAAGCCGTGGTCGGTCAGCACGGCGGTGACGCCGCGGCCGTCCGAGGCGGCCTGCTGGCGCAGGACGATGCCCTTGCGCTCCAGTCGCGTGATGGTGTGGGTGACCCGGCTGCGGGAGTGCATGATCTGCGCCGCGAGCTCGGCCATGCGGATCGATCGGTCCGGCGACTCCGAGAGGCGCACGAGGATCTCGTACTCCGGCATCGACAGGTCGTGGGCGGTGCGCAGGTCACGGTCGAGGCGGTCCATCAGCAGCGTCGTGGCGCCCAGGAACGAGCGCCACACGCGCTGCTGCGGCTCGGTCAGCCACTGCGTGTCGGTGGTCGTCTCCATGTCGCCATCCTATCGTCACCGGGAGTTTGTTGAACGCTCAACCACATGCTACAGTCTTGACTGTTGAACCATCAATCTTTCACAGCCACCCTCGATCTGCAGGAGCATTCATGAGCGTCGTCACCCCGGGTACCTGGAACCTCGATCCGACCCACACCGAGATCGGTTTCTCGGTCCGTCACCTGATGAGCAAGGTCCGCGGCAAGTTCGAGACCTTCGAGGGCTCGCTCGTCACGGCCGAGGACGTCACCGCGTCGAAGGTCACCGTCGAGGTCGACCTCAGCTCGATCGCCACCGGCACCGCCGACCGCGACAACCACCTGCGCAGCAGCGACTTCTTCGACGTCGAGACGCACCCCAAGATGACGTTCACGACCAACGGCGTCACGCAGAAGAGCGACTCGGAGTTCGTCGTCAACGGCGACCTCACGATCAAGGGCGTCACCAAGCCGCTCGAGCTCGCGGTCGAGTTCCTCGGCGAGGGCGGCGACCCGTGGGGCGGCACCCGCGTGGGCGTCGAGGCCACCGGCGAGATCAGCCGCAAGGAGTTCGGCATCGACTTCAACATCCCCGTCGCCGGCGCCGACAAGGCCATGATCGGCGACAAGATCTCGCTGACGATCAACGCCGAGGCCGTGCTCCAGGCCTGACTCCGTCAGGGGGGCTCCAGGCCTGACTCCGTCAGGGGGTCTCCAGGCCTGACCCCTAGGCGCCGCTGGGGCGCAGCATGCGGACCGCGAGGTCGGCGTGGAGGCGTCCCAGCTCCGCCGCGGTGTGAGCGCCGCCGGGCTCGAACCACCGCACCAGATCGACACTGAGCGACAGCACCGCCCGCGCGGTGCCGCGCACGTCGCTCACCTCGAGAACGCCCTCGTCGACCCCCGCGACGAGGGCGTCTCTCATGTACTGCTCCATCCGGCGCCGCAGGTCGGCGATGACCGCCCGGTGGTCGGCGGAGAGCGCACCGAACTCGTACTGCACGACCCGGCCGATCCGGCTGTTGCGCGCGTGCCACTCGCTGAACGAGCGCACCATCGTCGCGACCCGGCGCTCGGGGGCGTCGTCGGCCGCAGCCGCGCGGGCCAGCACGTCGAGCGCCTCCTGGTGGCCCCGCAGCGAGATCGCGAAGAGGAGCTCCTCCTTCGTCGCGTGGTGCACGTAGACCGCGGCCGGGCTCATCTGCGCCCGCGCCGCGATGTCGCGGGTCGTGGTGCCCCCGAAGCCGTGCTCCGCGAACGCCTCGACGGCGGCGTCCAGCAGCCGGTCGCGGGCGGTCGTCGTCATGGTGGACAGCATGGACCAGCGATGGCATGCTAAGCAAGCGCTTAGTAATCCGGCGGCACCTCTGGCGACCGGGCAGCGCCCCGATCCGCTCACCCGCGTCCCGAGAGGCCCGCATGGACCGCACGATCTACACCGACGACCACGAGGCGTTCCGCGAGTCCTGCGCGAACTTCCTGGCCAAGAAGGTGGCGCCGCACATCGAGCAGTACATCGAGGACAAGGCCCTCCCGCGCGACTTCTGGACGCAGGCAGGCGAGCTCGGTCTGCTCGGCCTGGAGGTCCCCGAGGAGTTCGGCGGGTCGGAGGCGAACGACTTCCGCTTCAACGCGGTCTTCGCCGAGGAGCTCAGCAAGGTCAGCGCCGCGCTGGCCTCGTGCGTCGGCATCCACACCGACATCACGGCCCCCTACATCGTCGCGCTCGGCACGCAGGAGCAGAAGGAGCGCTGGCTCCCGGGCATCGTCTCGGGCGAGATCCTGCTCGCGATCGGCATGACCGAGCCCGGCGGCGGGTCCGACCTGGCCGCCCTCAAGACCACCGCCGTCCGCGACGGCGACGGCTGGGTCATCAACGGCTCCAAGACGTTCATCACCAACGGCTTCAGTGCCGACCTGGTCGTCACGGCGGTCCGCACCTCGCCCGAGAAGGGCGCCAAGGGCATCACGCTGTTCGCGATCGAGGCCGGCGACGAGGGCTTCAGCCGCGGCCGCAAGCTCGACAAGGTCGGTCAGACCGAGTCCGACACCGCCGAGCTGTTCTTCGAGAACGTCCGCGTCGGCGACGACCGCGTGATCGGCGAGGTCGACCGCGGCTTCATCTACATGATGCAGAAGCTGCCGCAAGAGCGCCTGAGCTGCGCGATCTCCAACGTCGCGCACGCCAAGCAGATCCTGGACGAGACGATCCAGTACGCGAAGGACCGCCAGGCCTTCGGGCAGTCGATCGGCAACTTCCAGTGGAACAAGTTCCTCATCGCCGAGCTCGTCACGCAGATCGAGGTCGCCGAGGCGTACATCGACCAGGCGGTCCTCGCGCACTCCGAGGGGCGCTTCACGGCGATCGACGCCGCGAAGGCCAAGTGGTACACCTCCGACGTCCAGAACAAGGTCCTGGACCACTGCGTGCAGCTGCACGGCGGCTACGGATTCATGAACGAGTACCGCGTCGCCCGCGCCTGGCGCGACGCCCGTGTGACCCGGATCTGGGCCGGCTCGAACGAGATCATGAAAGAGCTCATCGGCCGCGACCTGGGCTTCTGAGCCCACCCCAGCACGACCTCCCATCCCGCAGGACCGAAGGAGAACGACATGTCCGAAGCCGTCATCGTCTCGACCGCCCGCTCGCCGATCGGGCGAGCCGTCAAGGGCTCGCTCAAGGACATGCGTCCCGACGACCTGACCGTGCAGATGGTCAAGGCCGCGCTCGCCAAGGTCGAGGCGCTCGACCCGAAGGACATCACGGACCTGCACCTCGGCATCGGCCAGCCCGCCGGTGAGGGCGGCCACAACATCGCGCGCGCCGTCGCGGTCCTGTCCGGCCTGGACCACCTGCCGGGCGTCACGGTCAACCGCTACTGCTCGTCGTCGCTGCAGACCACGCGCATGGCCTTCCACGCGATCAAGGCCGGCGAGGGCGACGTCTACCTCTCCGGCGGCGTCGAGACCGTGAGCCGCTTCCAGAACGGCTTCGCCGACCTGCCCGGCTCGGAGAACCCGCTGTTCGCCGACGCGATCGCCCGCACCGCGAAGCGCGCCGAGGGTGGCGCCGACACGTGGACCGACCCGCGCGAGTCCGGTGAGCTGCCCGACCTGTACATCGCGATGGGCCAGACGGCCGAGAACGTCGCCCAGCACCTCGGCATGAGCCGCGAAGAGCAGGACGAGTTCGCGGTGCGCAGCCAGAATCTCGCCGAGGCGGCCATCGCCAACGGCTTCTGGGCCAAGGACATCACCCCCGTCACGCTGCCCGACGGCAGCACCGTGTCGACCGACGACGGACCCCGCGCGGGCGTCACGCTCGAGGCGGTCAGCGGCCTGCGTCCTGTCTTCCGCCCCGACGGCACCGTGACCGCCGGCAACGCGTGTCCGCTCAACGACGGCGCCGCCGCGGTCGTCATCATGAGCGACACCAAGGCTAAGGAGCTCGGCCTCACGCCGCTCGCCCGCATCGTGTCGACCGCCGTCACGGGTCTGTCGCCCGAGGTCATGGGCCTCGGCCCGGTCGAGGCCATCCCGGCGGCGCTCAAGAACGCCGGTCTGGGCATCGACGACATCGACCTGTACGAGATCAACGAGGCGTTCGCCGTCCAGGCGTGGGGCTCGGCGAAGGTGCTCGGCATCCCGCTCGACAAGCTCAACGTCAACGGCGGCGCGATCGCGGTCGGTCACCCGTTCGGCATGACCGGCGCCCGCATCACCAGCACGCTGATCAACTCGCTGCAGCACCACGACAAGCAGTTCGGCGTCGAGTCGATGTGCGTGGGCGGCGGCATGGGCATGGCCATGGTGCTGGAGCGCCTGTCGTGACCGCGGGCCGCCTGCGCCACGAGGGCAAGGTCGCGATCGTCACGGGAGCCAGCCGAGGCATCGGCTACGCGGTGGCCGAGCGCATCGTCGCCGAGGGTGGGCAGGTCGTCATCACGGCCCGCAAGCCCGAGGCGCTCGAGGAGGCCGCCGCGAGCCTCGGTGGGCCCGACACGGCCCGCTGGGTCGCGGGCAACGCGGGCGACGACGACCACCAGGGCGAGGTCGTCGCGACGGCGCTCGAGGCGTTCGGGCGGCTCGACCAGCTGGTCAACAACACGGGCATCAACCCGGCGTACGGCCGGATGATCGACATCGACCTGGGCGCGGCGAACAAGATCTTCGCGACCAACGTCGTCGCGGCGATCGGCTGGGCGCAGAAGGCGTATCGGGCCTCGTTCGAGGCCAACGGCGGCGCGATCGTCAACATCGCGTCGGTGGCCGGCCGTCGCCCCGCGCCGAACATCGGCACGTACGGCGCCTCGAAGGCGGCGCTGATCCACGTGACGGAGGAGCTCGCCGTCGAGCTGGGCCCGAACATCCGCGTGAACGCCGTGGCTCCGGCCGTCGTGAAGACGAAGTTCGCGGAGGCCCTCTACGAGGACCGCGAGGCGGAGGTCTCTGCGCCGTACCCGCTCAAGCGACTGGGGGAGCCGGAGGACATCGGCTCGCTCGTGTCGTTCCTGCTGTCGGACGACGCGGCGTGGATCACGGGCCAGACGGTCTCGATCGACGGCGGCCTGCTGCTCACCGGTGGCGTCTGAGATCTCGACTTCCCACACCCACGAAGGGCGCCGACCGGAGGGTCGGCGCCCTTCGTGGCTCAGTGGACAGTCCACGTGACGAGAAACATGAGGAAACCCTCACGAAAAACTTGAGGATAGCCTCATGTTTTGGGAGGATGCAGGGACACCGCACCGTTTGAGGGGTTTCTCTGTGACGACGTTCGACACGCCTGCCCATCCCGTCCACGCCCGCACGCCGCTGACCGCACCCGCGGGCGCAGCGTCCGTGCGAGCACTGATCGACGACCTGCGCGACGAGGGATCGCGCTTCGGCGTCGTCCTGGGCGGACAGGGAGCCGCCTGGCTGCCGACCCTCGCCTCGCTGGTCCGTGACCACGGAGCGGGTGCCGAGCTCGCCGAGCTGGTCGCCCGTGTGGAGGCCCGCCTCGAGCCCGTGGCGGCCGAGCTGGCCCGCGTCGACGCCCGGTTCACGCCGCTGGCCTGGGCCGACGCCCTGGCCGCGGGCGAGTCGGTCGACGCCGGGGACGCCCCGGCGCACCCGAGCGACGCCGAGCTCGCGGTGCCTGCGCTCTCGGTGCCCGGCATCCTCCTGACGCAGGTCGCCGCGATCCGCGCGATGCGCGCCTGGGGCATCGACACCGACCGGGCCACCGCTGCCGCAGGTCACTCCCAGGGCGCTCTCGCCGTCGAGGTCCTGCGGGGTCGTGACGAGGCCGACGTCCTCGTGCTCGCCCGTCTGGCCGGCATCGCGACGCAGGTCGTCGCCCGACGTCGCGGTCTGACCGGTTCGGCCGACGCCCCGGTGATGGTCTCGGTGGGCGACGTCGTCCCCGGTGCCGTCGACGAGGTCCTCGCGTCGCTGCCCGGCAACCGTGCCGTCAGCGGTCTGCGCAACGGCCGTCGCGCCGTCGTCGTCACCGGCCCGTCGGCCGACGTGGCCGCCGTGCTGACCGCCTTCGAGCGTCGCGCCGCCTCGGAGCGCGAGGCCAGGGAGAAGAAGCAGACCGGTGGCGCCGCGTTCGCTCCCGTCGTCGAGCCGCTGGGCTCGGCCATCGCGTTCCACCACCCCGACCTCGCCGAGGCGGCCGAGCTGGCCGCCGGCTGGGCCGCGACCCTCGGGCTCGACCCGGACTGGGCCCGCGACCTCACCCGCGTCGCCTTCGTCGACCCGGTCGACTGGGTCGGACAGCTCGACGGCGTGCTCGCCTCGGGCGCCGAGTGGCTGCTCGACCTCGGCCCCGCCGCCCTCGCGGCGACCGTCACGGCCGGTGAGGCCGGCCCCCGCGGTGTCGGGATCGTCTCGGTCACGACGCGTCGTGGTCGCCGCGAGCTGACCGTGCCCGGCGCTGCGCCGGTGCGACCGACCCCGTGGTCGAGCCACCTGCCGACCGTGGTGCACCTGCCCGACGGCACCGTGCGCCTCGAGACCGCCTTCACCCGTCTGACCGGCAAGTCGCCGGTGCTGCTCGCCGGCATGACGCCGACGACGGTCGACGCGAAGATCGTCGCTGCTGCGGCGAACGCCGGCTTCTGGGCCGAGCTCGCCGGCGGCGGCCAGGTCACCGCCGAGATCTTCCACGACCGCATGGCCGAGCTCGACGAGCTGCTCGAGCCGGGTCGCAGCTTCTCGTTCAACTCGCTGCTGCTGGACCCCTACCTCTGGAAGCTCCAGCTGGGTCAGCAGCGTCTGGTGCAGCGGGCCCGCGCGGCCGGCTCGCCGATCGACTCCGTCATCGTGACGGCGGGCGTGCCTGAGCTCGACGAGGCGGTCGCGCTCGTGGCCGACCTGCACGAGGTGGGCATCGAGCACGTCGTGTTCAAGCCCGGCACGGTGCGTCAGATCCGTCAGGTCCTCGAGATCGGCAAGGCGCTGGCCGAGGCCGAGGCGGGCACCTCCGGCACGAGCCTGATCATCCAGATCGAGGGCGGCCAGGCGGGCGGCCACCACTCGTGGGAGGACCTCGACGAGCTCCTCATCGCGACGTACTCCGACCTGCGCTCGACCCCCGGCGTGGTGGTCTGCGTCGGCGGCGGCATCGGCACCCCCGAGGCCGCGTCGTCCTACCTGACCGGTGAGTGGGCCCGTCGTCACGACCTGCCGCTCATGCCGGTCGACGGCGTCCTCGTCGGCACCGCCGGCATGGCCGCCGCCGAGGCGACGACGTCGCCCCAGGTCAAGCAGCTCCTCGTCGACACGCCCGGCACGGCCGCGTGGATCGGCGCCGGCAAGGCCGTCCGCGGCATGTCGTCGGGCCGCAGCCAGCTCGGTGCCGACATCCACGAGATCGACAACACGGCGTCCCGCACGGGTCGCCTGCTCGACGAGGTCGCCGGCGACGCCGACGCCGTGGCGGCGCGCCACGACGAGATCGTCGTGGCCCTCGACGCGACCGCCAAGCCGTACTTCGGCGACGTCGCCCACATGGCCTACGGCGCGATGCTCGAGCGCTTCGCCGCGCTGACCACGGTGCCTGACTCGGACGGGTCGGCCACATGGATCGACGTCTCGTTCCGCGACCGCTTCCACGAGCTCGCGCAGCGGGCCGAGGCGCGTCTCGTGTCGGCCGACCACGGTCCCGTGCCGACGCTGTTCCCCGAGCCGGTCGACGTGACCGACCCGGCACAGGCGCTCGCGACTCTGCGGGCCGAGCACACGACGCTCGACGAGGTCGTGCTCCACCCGGCCGACACGAGCTTCTTCCTCGACGTGTGCCGGCGCCCCGGCAAGCCGGTGACGTTCGTCCCGGTCATCGACGCCGACGTCCGCCGCTGGTGGCGCTCCGACTCGCTGTGGCAGGCCCACGACGCGCGCTACGGCGCCGACGCGGTCTGCGTGATCCCGGGACCCGTCGCGGTCCGCGGCATCACCCGGGTCGACGAGCCCGTCGCCGAGCTCCTGCAGCGCTTCGAGGACGAGACGATCGACGGGCTGCTCGCGGCCGGCCGCTCCACGTGCCGCGTCTCGGGGCGCCGTCGCGACGAGCGCGCCCCGGGCGTGCTCGGGCTGGTGCTGGCCGCCCACGACGTGCTGTGGGCCGGACGCACGGTCGTCAATCCCGTCCACCGGCTGGGTGCCGACGGCTGGTCCGTCACGAGCGACACCCGCGCCGACCATGCTCCGACCGGCGCCACCCTTCTGGCGCACGCCGACCGGGCGGTCCTGACCGTCCCGGTGGGCAACGGTCGTGCCGTGGAGCTGCCGCTCGACGTCCCGGCGAGCACCACCCTCGGTGCCGCGCCGGTCGTCGAGGTCGCGGCCGCTGCTGCGGCGATGACCGACCTGCTGCGCGGTGCGGCAGGCGGTTCCTTCCCACGGCCGGGCGGGGACTCCCTCGTTCACGCCTGGTCGTGGGACCTCGTCGCCGACCACGCCGGCGTCACCACGCCCGGCACCGGGTCGAGCGACGACCTGGCGGAAGGCTTCGTGCCGGACGTCCTGGTCGGACTCGCCTGGCCGACCGTCTTCGCCGAGCTCGCCGCCGCCACGACCGCGACGGGCCTGCCCGTCGTCGAGGGCGCGCTCGACCTGGTGCACCTCGACCACGAGATCGCGGTGCTCGAGGTGCCCGCCGAGGGTGACGAGCTCTCCATCGCCGCCTCCGTCGCGAGCGTCGAGGACACCGAGGTGGGCCGGGTCGTCACGATCGACGTCCAGGTGCGCACCGGCACGACCGAGGTCGCCCGCCTGCGCGAGCGCCTCGCCATCCGGGGCCGCTCCGGCGCCGGTTCCCTGACCGACCCGCAGCGTGGTGGTGGCCTCGTCGAGGATCCCCGCGACACACCCCGCCGCTCGCGCTCGAAGGTCGCCGTCGCCGCTCCGGTCGACATGCGGGCCTTCGCCGCGGTCTCGGGCGACCACAACCCGATCCACACGAGCGACGCCGCGGCGCTGCTCGCCGGACTCGGGTCGCCGATCGTGCACGGGATGTGGGTCTCGGCCCTCGCCCAGCGCGCCGTCGGTCGTCCCGTCGAGGGCTGGACCGCTCGCTTCCTCGCACCGGTCCGCCTGGGCGCAGCGCTCGACGTCCGCGTCGACCGCGTGGCGCTCGACCGTGGCTCGGAGGTCGTGGAGGTCACGGTCCGCGCCGACGGCGAGCTCGCGATGGCCGCCACGGCGCGCGTCGTCGCCCCCCGCACCGCGTACGTCTTCCCCGGACAGGGCATCCAGCACGCCGGCATGGGCATGGACGGGTACCAGCGCTCCGCCGCCGCGCGCGACGTCTGGGACCGGGCCGACGCCCACACCCGTGAGGTGCTGGGCTTCTCGATCCTGACGGTCGTCCGCGACAACCCGACCCTGCTCGTCGCGAACGGCGTGGCCCATCGCCACCCCGACGGCGTGCTGTTCCTGACCCAGTTCACGCAGGTGGCGATGGCCGTGCTCGGCTCGGCACAGACCGCCGAGCTCCGCGAGGCCGGTGCCTTCGTCGAGGGCGCCGTGCTGGCCGGCCACTCGGTCGGCGAGTACAACGCGCTCGCCGCCGTCTCCGGCGTCATCCCGCTCGAGGCCGTCGTCGAGGTGGTCTTCCAGCGCGGCTCGGTCATGCACACGCTCGTCGAGCGTGACGCCGACGGCCGCAGCGACTACCGCCTCGCTGCGATCCGCCCCTCGCAGATCGGCCTGGACGACTCCACCGTGGGCGCCTACGTCGACGAGCTCGCCGAGCGCACCGGTGAGTTCCTGCAGATCGTGAACCTCAACCTGCGCGACTCCCAGTACGCGCTGGCCGGCAGCGTCCGGGGCCTGAAGGCCCTCGAGGCCGACATCGCCGAGCGCCGCGAGCGCTTCAACGGCAAGGGTGCCTTCATCCTGGTGCCGGGCATCGACGTGCCGTTCCACTCGCGCGTCCTGCACGGTGGCGTGGACGACTTCCGCGCCCGCCTGGACGAGCTGCTCCCGGCCGAGATCGACCCGGACGTGCTGATCGGGCGCTACGTGCCGAACCTCGTGCCGCGTCCGTTCAGCCTCGGCGAGGCGTACGTGACCGAGGTCGCCGAGCTCGTCGACCCCGAGGGTCGGGGCATCGGCGTGCTGCGCACGGTCCTGGCGGACTTCGACACCTGGAGCGCGCGTCCCGGTGCGCTGTGCCGCACCCTGCTGATCGAGCTGCTCGCGTGGCAGTTCGCCAGCCCCGTGCGCTGGATCGAGACGCAGGACCTGATGTTCGCCCCGACCGACGAGGGCGGACTCGGGGTCGAGCGCCTCGTTGAGATCGGCGTGGGCCAGTCGCCCACGATCGCCAACCTCGCCGCCTCCACGCTCAAGCTGCCCGTCGGCGCCCACACGCGTCGCCGGGACACCGTGCAGGTGCTCAACGTCGAGCGCGACGCCGCCGTGGTGCTGGCGAGCGACGAGGAGCCGGTCGTCGACGACGAGCCGGAGGTGACGGACGAGGCCCCCAGCGCCGACGCGGCACCGGCCGCTGCCGCCGCACCCGCCTCGGGCGGCCCGGCCACGCAGACCGCGGCCGACCTGCCGTTCGCGGCCTCGGACGCCACCTCGGTGCTGATCGCCTGGTGGACCAAGCTCCGGCCGGAGCAGATCGGTGCGGCCGACACGATCGAGTCGCTGTGCGACGGCGCGTCCTCGCGTCGCAACCAGCTGCTGCTCGACCTGGGCGGCGAGCTGTCGCTCGGGGCCATCGACGGTGCGGCCGAGGCCGACATCCCGACGCTCGGCTCGCAGGTCAACGGTCTCGCCCGTGGCTACAAGCCGCTCGGACCGGTGCTCTCGGCCGCGATCGGCGACCACCTGAAGAAGGTGCTCGGCCCGACGGGCAAGCGCCCGGCCACGATCAGCGACCGCGTCACGCAGACGTGGGGACTCGGAGCCGGCTGGGCCCAGCACGTGCTGGTGCGCGTCGCGCTCGACACCCGTGAGGGTGCGAGCGTGCGCGGCGGCCAGCTCGGCGAGCTGACGATCGGCTCGGCGGGTGACCTCGACGCCGCGGTCGACGCGGCCGTCGCGGCGGTCGCCGCAGCCCACGGCACCGCTGTGCAGATGCCCTCCGCCGGCGGCGGAGGCGGCGGCACGGTCGACGTCGAGGCGCTCGGCGAGCTGACCGCCCACATCGCGGGTCCGGACGGCGCGCTGGCCTCGGCCGCGCGCATCGTGCTCGACAAGCTCGGCCTGGCCGACGTCGTCGACCACGCGGCGCAGACCGAGGCCGAGGCGGACGACGCCGCGGTGCTCGAGCTGGTCGAGAAGGAGCTCGGACCCGACTGGGCCACGAAGGTCACGCCCGTCTTCGACACGCGTCGCGCGCTGCTGCTCGACGATCGCTGGGCCTCCGCCCGTGAGGACCTCGTCCGGATCGCGCACGGCGAGGACGTGTCGGCGGAGTTCACCGGCACCGGCGAGGTCGTGGCGCGTCAGGCCCGCTTCTGGGCCGCGAACGCCACCGACCCGTCGATCGCGGCGCGGTTCGAGCAGATCGCCGCGGACGCCACCGCCACCGGATCCGGCCCCTGGTCGGACGAGGTCGCGGTCGTGACCGGTGCGAGCCCGGGGTCGATCGCCTCGGCGGTCGTCGGTGAGCTGCTCGCCGGTGGCGCCACGGTCGTCGCCACGACGTCGTCGCTCAACCCCTCGCGCCTGGCTGCCTTCCGCGAGCTGTACCGCTCGCGGGCCCGCGGCGGTGCGGCCCTGTGGGTCGTCCCGGCCAACATGGCCTCCTTCACCGACGTCGACGCGCTCGCGTCGTGGGTCGTCACGGAGCAGTCGGACACCTCCGGCCCCGTGGCCACGGTCGTCAAGCCTGCCCTGACGCCGACGCTGCTCCTGCCGTTCGCGGCGGGTCCGGTGCGCGGTGACCTGGCGGACGCCGGCCCGTCGAACGAGATCGACATGCGCATCCTCGTGTGGTCGGTCGAGCGGCTCGTCGGCGCCTTCGCGCTCGAGGGTCGTGCGCACGACATCGCCTCACGCCTGCACGTGGTGCTGCCGGGGTCCCCGAACCGGGGCACCTTCGGCGGCGACGGGGCGTACGGCGAGGCGAAGGCCGCGCTCGACGCGATCGTCGCGAAGTGGCGTGTCGAGAAGCGCTGGTCGCAGCGGGTCACGCTCGTCCACGCGCTGATCGGCTGGGTCCGTGGCACGGGCCTGATGGGTGGCAACGATCCCCTCGTGGCCGCCGTCGAGGCGAAGGGCATCCGCACCTGGGCCCCTGAGGAGATGGCTGCTGCCCTCCTCGAGGCCTGCACGCCGCGGTCGCGTGACGAGGCCCTGCGGGCCCCGTTGGTGCGCGACCTGACCGGTGGTCTGGCCGGTGCCGACGTCGACCTGCCGGGGCTCGCCGCCTCGCTGGGCCGGCCGTCGGCGGACGCCGCGCCCGAGGTCGCCACGATCTCGGCGCTCGCGCCGTCGCCCAACGCTCCTCGGGACGTGCCGGCCGCGCCGTCGTGGCCCGAGCTGCAGGCCACGCCCGAGGACCTCGTGGTCATCGTCGGCGCGGGTGAGCTCGGCCCGTACGGCTCGTCGCGTACGCGCTTCGAGGCCGAGGTCGAGGACCGGCTGTCCGCGGCCGGTGTCGCCGAGCTCGCCTGGAGCACCGGCCTGATCCGCTGGGAGAAGGGCACCTGGATCGACGTCGAGTCCGACGAGGACGTCGCCGAGGCCGACCTGGTGGAGCGCTACCACGACGTGGTGCGCGAGCGGGTGGGCGTGCGCGAGTACGCCGACGACACGACGATCACCGACCACACGGTGCCGCTGCTCGCCAGCGTCTTCCTCGATGCGGACCTGACCTTCACGGTCGGGTCGCGGGCCGAGGCGGAGGCCATGAAGGCCGGCGACCCTGAGCACACGCGCATCACCCCCGCCGAGGACGGCGACTGGACCGTCACGCGCCTCGCGGGCACCGAGATCCGCGTGCCGCGTCGGATGAAGCTCACCCGCACGGTGGGCGGTCAGATCCCGACCGGGTTCGACCCGACGGTGTGGGGCGTCCCGGCCGAGATGGTCGAGTCCGTCGACCGGGTCGCGCTGTGGAACCTGGTCTGCACCGTCGACGCGTTCCTCTCGAGCGGCTTCAACCCGACCGAGCTGATGCGTTGGGTGCACCCGGCCTTCGTCGCGAACACGCAGGGCACCGGCATGGGCGGCATGACGTCGATGCAGTCGCTCTACATCGACACGCTGCTGGGTGAGGCGAAGGCCAACGACATCCTGCAGGAGGCGCTGCCGAACGTCATCGCCGCGCACGTCGTGCAGTCGTACGTCGGCTCGTACGGGGCGATGGTGCACCCGGTCGCGGCGTGCGCCACGACCGCGGTGTCGGTCGAGGAGGGCGTCGACAAGATCCGCCTCGGCAAGGCCCAGTTCGTCGTGGCCGGCGGCTTCGACGACCTGAGCGCGGAGGGCATCATCGGCTTCGCCGACATGTCGGCCACCGCCGACACCGAGGTCATGCGGGCCAAGGGCCTGGAGGACCGCTACCTGAGCCGGGCCAACGACCGCCGCCGTGGTGGGTTCGTGGAGTCGCAGGGCGGCGGCACGATCCTGCTGGCGCGCGGTGACGTGGCGCTGGCGGCCGGCCTGCCGGTGCTCGGCGTCGTGGCCTACGCGGGCTCCTTCGCCGACGGCGTGCACACCTCGATCCCAGCCCCCGGCATCGGCGCGCTGGCGGCGGGACTGGGTGGCGCGCAGTCGCCGCTCGGTCGCGGTCTGTCGGCCCTCGGCCTGACGCACGACGACGTCGCCCTGGTGTCGAAGCACGACACCTCGACGGCGGCGAACGACCCGAACGAGTCCGACCTGCACGAGCGGATCTCCGCCGCGCTGGGTCGCGACGAGGGTCGTCCGCTCTACGTCGTCTCGCAGAAGACCCTGACGGGTCACGCGAAGGGTGGCGCCGCGGCGTTCCAGCTGATCGGGCTGTGCCAGGTGCTCGAGGCGGGCACGATCCCGCCGAACCGGAGCCTGGACTGCGTCGACGACGTCCTCGCCGAGCACGAGCACCTCGTGTGGCTGCGCAAGCCGCTCGCGACCAGCGGACTGCGCGCGGGGCTCGTGACGAGCCTCGGCTTCGGCCACGTGGCCGGGCTCATCGCGCTGGCCCACCCGGCGGCCTTCCTCGCCACGGTGCCGGCCGACCAGCGGGCGGAGTACCTGACGCGGGCGGAGGCGCGGCGTCTCGCCGGCCGTCGTCGCCTGGTGGAGGTCATGCACGGGGGCGAGCCGGCGTACCAGCGCCCGGCGGACCGTCGCCTGGGTGACTCCGGCGTCAAGACGCGTGAGGCGGCGTTGCTGCTCGATCCGGAGGCGCGCCTCGTCGGCGACGTCTACTCGGGTCCCGGCTGCGCGTGACCGTCCTCGGTGTGGGGGTGGACCTCGTCCACGTGCCCGGCTTCGCGGCTCAGCTCGCGCAGCCGGGCACGCGGTTTGCGGACGCCTTCACGCCGGGGGAGCGGGCCGACGCGGCGGAGCGGGCCGATCCGGACGCGTCGCTCGCGGCTCGCTGGGCGGCGAAGGAGGCGGTCGTGAAGGCCTGGTCGGCGGCGCTCTACGGTTCGCCGCCGGTGATGCCCGAGGGGGTGCACCGCCGGATCGAGGTCGTGGCCGACGCCTGGGGCCGCCCGGCCGTCCGCCTGCTCGGCGACGTCGCGGCCGCGGCCGCCTCGTCCCTCGGCGTCGGATCCGCGGACCTGACGTGGCACCTCAGCCTCTCCCACGACGCCGACTACGCGACCGCCTACGTCACCCTCACCACCTGACCCCTCGCGAGAGACTTTGTTACCGCTGACGAGAGACCTTGTTGGTGGTCACGAGCGACCTTGTTGGTGCACAGGAGCGACGAACCCTCTCCTGTCCACCAACCACCTCACTCGCGAGGGGTAACAAAGTCTCTCGCGAGGGGTACGGTCAGGCCTCGGCGGCGAGGAGGTAGGCGGCGAGGAGGCGCTTGAGCTCGATGACGGCCTCGGCGTGCTCCTGGCCGTCGCGGATCGAGAAGTTCAGCATCGAGTAGGCGACGTGGACGATGACCTCGGCCATGATGCGTCGCCGCTCGCGCGGCGTGCCCGGGGTCAGCGGAGCCAGGGCACCGGCGACGGCCGCAGCGAGGTCACGCTCGGTGACCGCCGCGGTGGCCCGCGTCGCGGGCGTCGACTGCACGGCGTGCCACACGGCCCGGCGCGACGGGTCGGCCGCCCAGAGGGCCGCGATGTGGTCGAGCACCTTGTCGAGGAACCGCAGCCAGTCGAGCGAGGGGATCTGGGCCGCGAACGTCGCCAGCTCCGAGCGCACCGCGACCGCGTCCTGCCGGTCGAGCTCGCACACGATGACGTACTTGTTCGCGAAGAACTGGTAGAGCGTCCCGATGGGCAGCTCGGCCCGGTGCGCGACCTCCTCGCACGTGAACGACTCGAACCCGACCTCCAGCAGGAGCTCGCGCGAGACCGCCAGAAGAAGGTCGAACTTCTTCTGGGAACGCTCCTGCGTCGGGCGCTTGCGTGGCTCGAGGATCTCGACGGTCACGCGTCACACCCTAGTGGCCTCCAGCCCCTCGGCCACGAGAACGGCCACGGCGTCGCCGAGCCCGTCGAAGCCGCCGCCAACCGTCTGGCCCTGGCTGTGGCGGAAGTAGATGCCCTCGAGGATGACCGAGAGCTTGAAGAACGCGAGCCCCACGTGGAAGCCCATCGCGCCGAGATCGCGGCCCGAGACGCTGGCGTAGCGCTCCAGCACCTCCTCGGGCGTCGGGTACCCGGGGGCGAGGGGCGCATCGGTCACGGTGCTCCCGCCGTCCGCCGCCGACATCTTCTGGTACGCCAGCATCAGCGCCACGTCGGTCAGCGGGTCGCCGAGCGTGCTCATCTCCCAGTCGAGCACCGCGGTGATGCGGTCGTCGGTGTCGACGAGGGCGTTGTCGAGTCGGTAGTCGCCGTGCACGATCGTGGCCCCCGAGTGCGTCGGGAGCTGGCGCTCGAGCTGCGCCGCGAGCTCGTCGATGCCGGGGATGTCGCGGCTGCGCGAGGAGTCGAGCTGCTTGCGCCACCGACGCAGCTGTCGCTCCAGGTAGCCGTCAGGACGACCGAAGTCGCCCAGGCCCACCGAGGCGGGATCGACCGCGTGCAGCTCGACGAGGGTGTCGACGAGCCGGTCCGCGATCGCGCGCGTGCGCTCGGGACCGAGCTCGGTGAGCTGCGAGGCACGCGAGTACGGCGTGCCCGGCACGGACGCCATGACGTAGAACGGAGCGCCGGTGACCTCGGGGTCCTCGCAGTGCGCGTGCACCACCGGGACCGGCACGGCGGTGCCTGCGAGCGCCGCCATGACGCGGTACTCGCGCCCCATGTCGTGCGCGGTCGCGAGCACGTGGCCGAGCGGGGGGCGCCGCACGACGACCTCGGTCGTCCCGTCGGAGACCCGGTACGTCAGGTTCGACTTGCCGCCCGTGATGAGCGAGGCCGTGAGCGGCTCGCCCAGGAGGCCGGGGACCTCCCGGGCGAGCCAGGCGCCGACGGCGTCGAGGTCGAGGCCGTCGACTGCGTCCGTCATCGACTCAGTCCTTCGGTCCGCCGGCGACGTAGATGACCTGGCCGGAGACGAAGCCCGCGCCCTCGCTCACGAGGAACGAGACGGTGTGGGCGATGTCCTCCGGCTGGCCGACACGGGCCACGGGGATCTGCTCGGCGTTGAACTTGATGAAGTCGTCGAACGGCACGCCGATGCGCTCCGCGGTGGACGCCGTCATGTCGGTCTGGATGAAGCCGGGGGCCACGGCGTTGGCGGTGACGCCGTACTTGCCGAGCTCGATCGCGAGGGTCTTGGTGTAGCCCTGCAGGCCGGCCTTGGCGGCGGAGTAGTTCGCCTGGCCGCGGTTGCCCTGGGCCGAGGTCGACGACAGGTTGACGATGCGGCCGAACTTGGCCTCCGTCATGTACTTCTGCGCCGCCTTGACGGTGTTGAACGAGCCGCGCAGGTGCACGGCCATGACCAAGTCCCAGTCCTCGACGGTCATCTTGAAGAGCAGGTTGTCGCGGATGATGCCGGCGTTGTTGACGATGACGGTCGGGGCGCCCAGCTCCTCGGCGACCTTCGCGACGGCGGCGTCGACGCTGGCCGGGTCGCTGACGTCGGCCCCGACGGCGAGGGCCGTGCCACCGGCAGCGGTGATGGCGTCGACGACGGGCTGCGTGCGGTCGGCGTCGAGGTCGAGCACGGCCACCTGCAGGCCGTCGGCGGCGAGGCGCTGGGCCGTCGCGGCGCCGATGCCCTGGGCGGCGCCGGTCACGATCGCGGTTCGGGTCTCGGTCACGAGTTCTCCTTGCGGGAAGAGGTCGGGTCTGGCTAAGCGCTTGCTTAGCGACGTCCCCAGCACGGTAGCGCATCGCTTCCGGCAGGGGGAGGGGGCACGTGACGCGCACCACGCGGAAGAAACATGAGGAGATCCTCACGTTGGGTGCTAGAGTTGAGGAGAACCTCATGTTTTACCCACCAGCTTGTGGAGGCCACGGTGACCCAGCTCGACCTTGCCGCTCTCGACGCGACCGCCCACCGGGCATCGCTCACGCAGCGCCGCCGTCAGCGGAACGCTCGCGTCGAACCGCGGGGCGCCCGTGAGCACACCGCACGCGAACGGGTGGAGATGCTCGTCGACGCCGGTTCCTTCGTCGAGATCGCGCCGTTGCGCACGGCCGACGGACAGGGGACCGGCGTCGTCACGGGGTGGGGCCTCGTCGAGGGGCGTGGCGTCGTCGTCATCGCGCACGACGCCGCCGTGGCGTCCGGCGCGATCGGTGCCGTGTTCGCCGACGCTGTCGTGAAGGCCCAGCGCCTCGGCATCGATCGCGGCTTCCCGATCGTCTACCTCAACGACTCCGGTGGCGCCCGGGTGCCCGACGGCGTCTTCGCGCTGCACGGCTGCGGCGAGATCTTCACCCAGAACGTCCTGGCCCAGCGCCGCGTGCCGCAGATCTCCGTCATCCTCGGCCCGTGCGCCGGCGCCGCGGCCTACTCGCCCGCCCTGACCGACTGGACCATCATGGTCAAGGGTCACGGCCACATGTTCCTCACCGGCCCCGACATCGTGAAGGCGGCGACCGGCGAGGACGCCACCGCCGACGAGATCGGCGGCTCGCAGCTGCACACCGTGAAGTCGGGCGTCGCCCACCTCGAGGTGCCCGACGAGGCCGCCGCGCTCGCCGAGACCCGCCGGCTGCTGTCGTTCCTGCCCTCGCACGCCGGCGCGCCGATGCCGTTCACCGAGCCCGTCGGGCCCGCGCCCGAGGCCGCGGACGCGCTGCCGTTCGTGGTGCCCGAGAAGGCAAGCGTCGTCTTCGACATGAACCGGGTGCTCGACGGCGTTCTGGACGAGGGCGAGCGCTTCGAGCTCATGCCCCAGCACGCGCGCAGCGTGCTGACCGTCCTGGGTCGCCTCGACGGCCGCCCGGTCGGCATCATCGCGAACCAGCCCGGCGCCCGCGGCGGCATCCTCGACTCCGCGGCGTCGGTCAAGGCCGCGCGTTTCGTCGAGTTCTGCAGCCGCTTCGGCCTGCCCGTGCTGACCTTCGTCGACGTGCCCGGCTTCCTGCCCGGAACGGTCGAGGAGGGGCGCGGCGTCATCACGCACGGCGCGAAGCTGCTGAAGGCCTACATCGAGTCCTCCGCGCCCGTGCTCACGGTCGTCGTCCGCAAGGCCTACGGCGGTGCGTACATCGCGATGGGCGCGAAGTCGCTCGGTGCCGACTTCCAGTGGGCGTGGTCGAACGCGGAGATCGCGGTCATGGGGCCCGGCGGCGCCGTGACCCTGCTGCACCGCCGTGCGCTCGCCGCTGCCGACGACCCGATCGCCCTGCGCGACGAGCTCGCCGCGGAGTACCGCGAGGAGGTCGCCCGCCCGTACATCGCCGCCGAGTCCGGCATCGTGGACGACGTGATCGTTCCCGAGGAGACCCGCGGCCGTCTCTCGGACGCGCTGCGGATGCTGACGGCGGGCCAGGGGTGATCGCCGCCCGCGCCGACATCGTCGCCAACGTCTGGAAGATCGTCGTGCGCGAGGGAGACCCCGTGAACGCGGGCGACGAGCTCGCGGTGCTGGAGTCGATGAAGATGGAGATCCCCGTCATCGCTCCGTCAGGCGGATACGTGGTCCGGATCCCGGTCGACGAGGGTCAGATCGTCCAGGAGGGCGACGTCGTCGTCGAGATCGACGGAACACCCGGCGTCTGAGCCGTCCGCTCGTCGCTGGCATGATCGCCCGGTGACGCGCTACCGCCTGCCGATGCGCTGGGCCGACCTGGACCAGCTGAACCACGTCAACAACGTCGTGTACCTGGCGTACGCGGCCGAGGCCCGCGCCGCGCTGGTCGAGGACGGCACGCTCGACGCAGCCCTCGAGCCGGTCTCGATCGGCATCGACTTCGTGCGTCCCATGCCGTTGTCGAGGCGCTCCGTCCTGGTCGACCAGCGGCTCGACGGCGACGTCCTCGAGCAGGAGATCCTCCAGGACGTCGATCGGTCGGCCGACCCGGAGCAGCAGGGCGAGCCGGTGCTCCACGCCCGCGTCCGCACCAGGCTCGGGACCCGCACGGACCTCGGCGCGCCCCAGGTCTCGGGCACCTCGGCCCCGTTCCGCGGCCGACGCGGCGACGTCGACGCGTCAGGCCGCGTCGACCCGGTCCGCGTGTTCGAGTACTTCCAGGAGGCGCGGATCATCTGGATGTCGCGCGCGGGCACGGTGCGCGAGCTCGGCCACGTCGTGGTGGCCCACCTCGAGGTCGAGTACGCACCGCCGGTCCCGTGGCGCCGGGAGCCGTGGGAGATGACGGTCGGCGTCACCAGCCTGGGGAGCAAGTCGCTCACGGTGGTCTGCGAGTGGCGCGACGGTGACACGGTGCTGGCCCGCAACAGCGCGGTCCTGGTCGCCTTCGACGTCGAGACCCAGGCGGCCCGGTCGCTGACCACGGCCGAGCGCACCTACCTCGAGAGCCTCTAGCCCGAGATCTGGCTCAGCCGGGCGTGTTGATCATGAACTGCGCGGCGTGCTGGGCGTATTCCCAGAAGCGGGCGTCCTGCTCCGGCGTGAGGGCAGCGGCGTCGAGCCCGTCGCGGAAGTGCGCGAGCCAGGCGTCCTTCGCCGCCGGCGTGACCTCGAACGGGGCGTGCCGCATGCGCAGCCGGGGATGGCCGCGCTGCTCGCTGTAGGTCGTGGGTCCGCCCCAGTACTGCTCGAGGAACTGCGTGAACCGCTCCGCGGCCGGGCCCAGGTCGGCCTCGGGATACATCGGCCGCAGCAGCGGGTCGGTCGCGACGCCGGAGTAGAAGACGTGCACGATCTTCTCGATCGTGGCGCGTCCGCCGATCTCGTCGTAGAAGGTGGGCGCGGCGCCGGAGGTCGTCACTGCTGGTCCTCGACGGTGGTCTGGAACGAGGTCGGGATGCGGATGCCGGCCTCGTCGAAGCTCGCCTTGATGCGCTGACGCATCGTCCGCGCGACGGTCCACTGCTCGAGCGGCGCGGTCTTCAGCACGACGCGGACGACCGCGCCGTCCTTGTCGAACCGCTCGACGCCCCACACCTCGGGCTCCTCGATGATGATGCCCTTGAGCGCGGGCTCCTCGTAGAGCGTGTGGGCGACGTCGGCGAGGACCCGCTGCACCTGTGCGAGGTCGGCGTCGTAGGAGACCGTCACGTCGAGCACCGTGCGGGCCCAGTTCTGCGACTGGTTTCCCACGCGCAGCACCTCGCCGTTGCGGACGTACCAGACCGTGCCGTTGACGTCGCGCAGCCGCGTGACCCGCAGGCCCACGGCCTCGACGGTGCCGGCGGCCTCGCCCATGTCGACGACGTCACCGACGCCGAACTGGTCCTCCATGATCATGAAGATGCCGGCCAGGAAGTCCTTGACCAACGTCTGCGCGCCGAAGCCGAGGGCGACGCCGAGGATGCCCGCGCCGGTGAGCAGAGGAGCGATGTTGACGCCCACCTGGTCCAGGATCATCACGAAGGCGATGCCGATGATGATCATCGTGGCGATCGACCCGAGCAGGTCGCCCATCGCCGAGGCGCGCTGGCGACGGCGCTCGGAGGCGCCCGGACGCAGGTCGGCGAGCATCTCGCCCGCCTTGGAGTTGGCGAGCACGCCGGGAACGGTGCCCTGGCTGGCGCGGCGCACGATGCGCCCGATGAATCGCTTGACGATCCATCGCACCAGGAGGGCGACGGCGACGATGATCAGGACGCCCGCGGGGCGTTCGACGAGGTACTCGTAGAGCTTTCCGTCGGGCAACGACAGGTCGAGGTCCGGCATGTCCTCCAGCGTACGGGCCGGTACGATGAGGGCATGTCGACCCCCGCGCGCCTGTTCGCCCTCGTCTCGTCCGTGCTCACGATGCTGGTCGTCGCGCCGGCCGCCGCCATGGCTGACACCCCCATCACCTGGGAGCAGGAGGAGGGCCTGGGCTGGCTCGGCTACTCGGTGCTGCTCGTCGGCATCCCGGTCGGCCTGATCGTCGTCATCTGGGTCCTCACGTCGCTGCTGTCGCGCAACAACTACGTGCCGCCGGCCCCGGGCAACGAGGTCCACGTCTCGACGGGCGACGTCGACCACCACTGAGCCACACCACGCAGAAGGGCCGCCGGAGGATCCCCTCCAGCGGCCCTTCTGCGTGCGGGGCGGTGCGTCAGCCGGTCACGCCGGCCCGCGCCCGCAGCGCGCGAGCCAGGTCGTCGCGACCCTCGGACACGTAGCGGACGGCCGCGGCCGGGGCCGAGGTCGTCTGGAGCCACTGGTCGACGCGGTCGAGCGTCGACAGCGACGGGTTGGCGTTCGGGAAGAGGTTGATCAGCGCGATCTGACCGATCCAGACGCCCATCTCGTCGATGATCGTCTCGGCCGTCTCGAGGTACTTCTCGACGTACGGCGCGAGCACCTCGGCCTGCCCCGCGACCTGGATGCCGGCAGCGATGCTGCGGCGGGTCTCGTTGGGCGTGGTCTTGTCCTCGACGGCGCGACGCCACGCCTCCTCCTTGGCCTCCGCGAGCGGGCGCAGCGCCAGGGCCCCGGCAGCGCGCTCGCGGCCCGAGTTGGTGTCGTCACGCTCGAGCTCGGCCGCGATCTCGTCGGCGTCGGCGTCGCCGATGCGGGCCAGCGCCGAGACGAGGCTCCACCGCAGGTCGGCGTCGACCGTGAGCCCCTCGAGCTCGCCCGCGAGCAACGCGCGCAGGTACTCGGGCGTCAGCGCGGCGCCGGCGAACCCGCGCACGAGCGCGAGCTGGTGGTCGCTGCCGGGCTCCGCCGCCTCGACGAGCGAGCGGATGCCGGCCTCCCACCGGGCGGCGAGCTCGGCCTGGTCGTCCTCGGGCGTGTAGAGGTTGACCGCGCCCAGGCCCTGGCGCAGCAGGGCGCCGACGGCGACCAGGTCGGTCTCGGTGCCGATGCCGGCCAGCACGAGGTCGATGAAGTCGGTCGAGGCCAGCTCGGCGTCGCGCGTCATGTCCCAGGCCGCGCCCCAGCAGAGCGCGCGCGGCAGCGACTCCTCGAACGTCGCGATGCCCTGCACGAGCGTCGCGAACGAGCGCTCGTCGAGGCGGATCTTGGCGTAGGTGAGGTCGTCGTCGTTGAGCAGCACCAGGTCGGGCTGCGACCGCCCGACCAGCTCGTCGATCGAGGTGCGCTCGCCCGTCACGTCGGTCTCGATGCGCTCGCGGCGCACCAGGCGCCCGTCCGTCAGGTCGTACAGGCCGATCGCGATGCGGTGGCGGCGCAGCGTGGGGTGGTCGGGGTGGGCGGTCTGCACGACCTCGAAGGACGTGAACGCGCCGTCGTCACCCGTCTGGAACTCGGCGCGCAGGGTGTTGACGCCCGTGGTCTGCAGCCACTCGGCCGCCCACGACTGCAGCTCCCGGCCCGAGGACTCCTCGAGCTCGTGCAGCAGGTCGGCGAGCTCGGTGTTGCCGTAGGCGTGCTTCGCGAAGTACGCGCGCAGTCCGGCGAGGAAGTCGTCCAGACCGACCCAGCTGACGAGCTGCTTGAGGCTCGACGCGCCCTTGGCGTACGTGATGCCGTCGAAGTTCGCCTCGACCGCGTGCAGGTCGTAGTTGTCGGCCGCGATGGGGTGGGTCGAGGGCAGCTGGTCCTGGCGATAGGCCCAGTTCTTGCGGTTGTTGGTGAAGCCGGTCCACGCCTCGGTGAACCGGGTGGCCTCGACGCTGGAGTGGTGCGCGGCCCACTCGGCGAAGGACTCGTTGAGCCACAGGTCGTCCCACCACTTCATCGTGACGAGGTCACCGAACCACATGTGCGCCATCTCGTGCAGGATCGTGTTCGCCCGCTGCTCGTAGGCGGCCTGGGTCTGGCGGCTGCGGAAGATCATCTCGTCGCGGAAGGTCACGCAGCCCGCGTTCTCCATCGCGCCCATGTTGTACTCCGGCACGAACAGCTGGTCGTACTTGCCGAACGGGTAGGCCATCTCGAAGGCGTCCTCGAAGAACGCGAAGCCCTGCTTCGTGATGAGCAGGATGTCGTCGGCGTCGAGGTGCGGCACGAGCGACTGGCGACAGAAGACTCCGAGCGGGATCTCGCCGCGCTCTCCGGTGTAGGTGTCGCGGACCACGTGGTAGTCGCCGGCGACGAGCGCCGTGATGTAGGTCGACATGGTCTTGGTGGGCGCGAAGTGCCAGGTGGCGGAGTCGGCGTCTCCGTCGACGGGCGCCGGCTCGGGCGTGGGGGAGTTGGAGACGACCTGCCAGTGGGCGGGCGCCGTGACGTGGAAGGTGAACTCGGCCTTGAGGTCGGGCTGCTCGAACGTCGTGAACACGCGGCGGGCGTCGGGCACCTCGAACTGCGTGTAGAGGTAGACCTTGTCGTCGCTCGGGTCGACGAAGCGGTGCAGGCCCTCGCCGGAGTGCGAGTACAGGTTGCGCGAGCTGACGACGAGCTCGTTGTGCTCCTGCAGGCCCTCGAGCGGGATGCGGCTGTCGGCGTAGACGGCCGGATCGATCGACGCGCCGTTCAGCGTGATGGTGTCGATCTCGGCGTCGACCAGGTCGACGAACGTCGACGCGCCGGCGGTGGCCGAGAACGTCAGGGTCGTGACCGAGCCGAAGCGCTCGGTGCCGGTGGTGAGGTCGAGCGCGACGTCGTAGGTCGGGTCGGCGACCACGGACGCGCGCTGCTGGGCTTCTTCACGGGTGAGATTGGTGCCAGGCATGCGGTCCACTCTGTCACCGGTCGCGCCGTGCAACATCTTCGGGCGGCGTCAGTCTCGGGTTGCGGTCAGGTAGGCCAGCCCGCCGGCGGCCCGCAGGTCGATGTCGACCAGGCCGGATGCTGCGCTCCAGGCGCGCAGCTCGGATCCGGAGCAGCCGGGGCCGAGGACCCCCGCGGCGCGGCCGACGGGCCAGACGCCGCGGTAGGGCCACGGGGTGTCGGTCAGGATCGTGCTGAGCGCCACCCGACCACCCGGGGCGAGCACGCGGGCCATCTCGGCCACGGCGGCGCGCGGGTCCGGGAAGCAGTGCAGGCTCGTGAAGGCGAGCACGAGCTCGACCGAGCCGTCGTCGAGCGGCAGGTCGCCGACGTCCATCTCGGTCGTCTCGATCCCGGCCAGGCCGCGGCGTCGCGCCTCGGATCGCGTGCGCTCGAGCATCGCGGGCGAGATGTCGGCGGCCAGGTAGCGCAGGCCGTGGTCCTGCGGGAGGTCGCGCAGGACGATGCCCCCGCCGCACGGGATGTCGATGACGGTCGAGCCCGGCTCGAGCCGTGCGAGCTCCTTCGTGGCGAGGCGGTGCAGCACGTCGACCCCGGACCCGACGCCGATGCGCCACAGCAGCGCGCCGACCCGGGAGTCGCCCGAGATCCGGTCGTACACGAACGCCCAGGGATGGTCGCGCTGCCAGGCCCGGCTCGACCCGTCGGCGTCGCGGGGTGCAGTCATGGATCGAGGGTAGGTGCTGCGACGCGGTGCGACGTCACGTGCTGGGCGGCGGGCAGACTGTCCCGGTGAACGCACTCCTGGCCGTCGTCGCGATCTGTGGCGTCTCCGCGTCCGGACCGCTCATGGCCGCGACCGCGGCGCCCGCGCTGGCGATCGCGTTCTGGCGCAACGCGGCCGCCTCGGTCGTGCTCGCCCCGATCACGCTGATGCGGCGCCGCGACGAGCTGCAGGCGCTGTCGCCGCGAGGTCGCCGTCTCGTGGTCGTGGCCGGGCTGATGCTCGCGCTGCACTTCGCCACCTGGGTCGCCTCGCTCAAGCTCACGTCCGTGGCTGCCGCGACGGCGCTCGTGACGACCCAGCTCGTGTGGGTCATGTTGATCGACCGGATCCGCGGCGCGTCCGTGCCACTCCAGGCCGGCATCGGCTGCGCCCTGGCGATCGCCGGCGTCCTGGTGGTCTCGGGCTTCGACTTCACCGTCTCGACCCGCGCGCTCGTGGGTGACGGGCTCGCCGTCGCCGGCGGGCTGTTCGCCGCGCTCTACCTCGTCGCCGGCAGCGCCGTGCGCACCGAGCTGTCGACGACGGCCTACACCGCGGTCTGCTACTCCGTCTGCAGCCTGGCGCTGCTGGCGGCTGCTGTCGTCGGAGGCGTCCCGCTGGCCGGCTTCTCGACCCGCGACTGGCTGCTCATCGCAGGCGTGACGGTCGCGGCCCAGTTCCTCGGCCACTCGATCCTCAACCACCTGCTCGCGGTCATCAGCCCGATGATCGTCTCGCTGCTCCTGCTGCTGGAGGTGCCGCTGGCGGCCCTGCTCGCCGGGGTGTTCCTCGACCAGGTGCCGCACGCGGGCGTGTGGGTCGGACTCGTGCTGATCCTGGCGGGCCTGGCCTTCGTGGTGACCCACCGCGCGCCCGAGGAGACGGACCTGGTCGAGGCCCCACGGGTCGACTGAGCGCGTGCGTTCGATCGACGGGGGCTAGAGTCACCCCGTCGTTGCACACACTTTGACCAGGGAGTCACGCATGGGACGTCTCGCCAGCACCGAGGGCCTGACCGAGGAGCAGACCGCGATCCTCTCGACGATCCGCGAGTTCGTCGACGAGAAGATCATCCCGGTCGCGCAGGATCTCGAGCACGCCGACGAGTACCCGACCGAGATCATCGAGGGCCTCAAGGAGCTCGGCGTCTTCGGCCTGACGATCCCCGAGGAGTACGACGGCCTCGGCGAGTCGCTGCTGACCTACGCGCTGGTGGTCGAGGAGATCGCGCGCGGCTGGATGAGCGTCTCGGGCGTCATCAACACCCACTTCATCGTCGCGTACCTGCTGATGCAGCACGGCACCGAGGAGCAGAAGAAGAAGTACCTGCCGAAGATGGCCACCGGCGAGGTCCGCGGCGCGTTCAGCATGTCGGAGCCGGGTCTGGGCTCGGACGTCTCGGCGGTCTCGACCAAGGCCACCAAGAAGGACGACGGCTCGTACTCGATCACCGGCCAGAAGATGTGGCTGACCAACGGCGGCACGTCCACGCTGGTCGCGGTGCTGTGCAAGACCGACGAGGGCGCCGAGAGCGTCTACAAGAACATGACCACCTTCCTGGTCGAGAAGGAGGCCGGCTTCGGCGAGACGGCCCAGGGCGTCACGGTGCCGGGCAAGATCGCGAAGATGGGCTACAAGGGCGTCGAGACGACCGAGCTCATCCTGGAGGACCACCAGATCGCCGCCGAGCAGATCCTGGGCGGTGAGCCGGGCAAGGGCTTCTTCCAGATGATGGACGGCGTCGAGGTCGGCCGCGTCAACGTCGCCGCCCGCGCCTGCGGCATGGCGATCCGCGGCTTCGAGCTCGGCATCGCCTACGCCCAGCAGCGCAAGACGTTCGGCAAGCAGATCGCCGACCACCAGGCCGTGCTGTTCCGCCTGGCCGAGATGGCCACCAAGGTCGAGACCATCCACACGATGATGGTCCGCGCGGCGCGCCTGAAGGACACCGGAAAGCGCATGGACGTCGAGGCCGGCATGGCCAAGATGCTCGCCTCCGAGTACGCCAACGAGGTCGTCGAGGACTCCTTCCGGATCCACGGCGGCTACGGCTACTCCAAGGAGTACGAGATCGAGCGCATCATGCGCGAGGTCAAGTTCATGCTGATCGGCGAGGGCACCTCCGACATCCAGAAGATGATCATCGGCCGCGCGCTCCTCAAGGACTACAAGCTCTGAGACCAGCCGGTCCGACCGGCGCTGCGGGCCTACGGGAATGTCCCGTCGGCCCGCAGCGCTATGCTGGGCAGATAACTCAAGAGGGGCTGATCGGTTTCGACTGTTGTCGTTCGGATCAGGTGAAGCGGGTAGAGAAGGCAACGTCATCTCTCAAACGATCGTTGCAACCCATAAGTGCCGATTCCAAGCGCACTGACTTCGCCCTCGCTGCCTGACAGCGACTGGTGAAGGGCAGACCCGGGAGCGTCCCCGTCCCGGATCGTCTGTCTCATGCAGGGGACTTGCTGGTCACGCCGTGTCACGGGGCGTGATCGGGACTTTTTCGTGACTGAGCCTGTCGGTGACGTGTTCGTCCGAGCACCGGGGCTGAGAAAAGCGTCTGACGGACTGCACCCGGAGAAGCCCTGATGCAGCGTTACAGGACCGGGGTTCGATTCCCCGCAGCTCCACGACGTGACGAGGCCCCGGCCTCCCCGCTCTTGCGGGGAGGCCGGGGCCTCGTCACGTTCGTCGTGGAGCTGCGGGGAATCGAGTGGGCCCCTGCGTCCGCGCCGAAGGCGCGCAGCAAGGGATCCCCGCAGCGCCGGTCGGCTGAGGATCGGGGTTCCGCACCCGAACCCCACCGGACCCACCCGTCGCGCCACGCAACCACGCTGTGACGTCAATCACGCGGCGACCTGCGTCGCCCCTGGATCCCCGTCCCCGATCCGCCCGCACCAGCCCGTCGAGGGGCCAACCTCGTGGTCGCATGCGACGTCCTGCCGCGCCGGGTGGGGAAGTCAAAGGGAGTACGCATGCATCGAGGGATCCTCCGAGCCCGCCTGGTCACGACGCTCGGACTCCTGCTGGTCCTGTCGTCGGTGGTCGTGCAGGCCGAGCGTCCGGGCTCGGGCGGCGACGTGCCGCTGGTGGCGACCGACGACCTGCGGCCGGTCGCGGCCGGGGTCCCCGAGGCGCCGAGGCCCGTCTTCTCCGAGGACTTCGAGCCGCCGGCGTCGGGGTCGGGCACCGCGCCGCAACGGCTCACGACCGCCTTCCCGGAGTTCAGCGCCCACGCCGCGTGGCTGGATGCCGCGGCGTGCAACGGCATCTGGGTCAACGGCTCCGCCAACCCGCCTGCGGGGCTCGGTGGCTGCACGAACATCGGACCCGACAGCGGGTATGCGGGGATCCGGAGCATGGCGACCGCGCTGGGCGGCGGTGACCCCGCGAACCACGCGATCTCGTCGTACACCCACAACGGCATCAGCCCGGGCGCCGGTCACGTGCAGCTGCTCTCGCCCCAGGTCACGGCTCCGGCCCAGCGCTACTACGTCGCGTCCCTGGACGTCGCGAACACGAACTGCTTCGCGAACCCTGCCCAGATGCGCTTCTTCGTCCAGACCTCCGCCTCCGCGGCCGATGCGACGCCCGACCGGGTCTACCTCGGCACGCCGGTGTCAGGGTGCCCCCAAGGGGCGCAGCCCAACACCCAGGTCACCACCCTGACGTCCCCCGGCTCGATCCGATGGGCCGCGAGCGAGCTGCGCATGGGGCTGGTCAACATGACCGGCACGGGCAGCGGCAACGACGCCGCGATCGACAACCTGCGCCTCCTCGACGCCACGCCGAGCCTGGACAAGGCGTTCACGCCGGGGCTCATCGCACCGGGCGGCACCTCGACCCTCACCTTCACCGTGACGAACACGACCGAGCTGGCCAGCAAGGTCGACTGGGGCTTCACCGACGCGCTCCCGAGCGGGCTCACCGTGTCGACGTCGCCGAACGTGGGCGGCACCTGCACCAGCACGACCGGCGCGGCATTGACTCGCACGGCGGCCGCAGGCTCCACCTCCGTCACGGTGGCGGGTGGCGACCTGGCGGTCGGGCAGGCCTCGTGCACCGTCACGGTGGACGTCACCGCAGCAGCCGAGGGCTCGTACGTCAACGGACCGTCTCAGGTCACGACGTCGTTCCTGGAGCCGCCCGAGGACGCGACCCTCGTCGTGCGGGCACCCCGCATCACCCTGACGAAGGCGCTCGACGTCCCGCGCGGCCGCGCCGGTGACCAGTTCTCCGTGGCCATCCGGCCCGGATCGGCGGCCGGCCCGGTCGTCAGCTCGACGGCGAACGCCGTCACCGCGGGCTCCGGGTCGACGGTTGCGGCGGGCACCGGCACGACGGGCACGTACGTGGCCACGACCTCGGTCCACCACCTCACGGAGGCGGGCGTCGGGAGCACGGACCTCGCTGCGTACACGGCCTCGCTCACGTGCACCGACTCCGCGGGGCTGCAGAAGGGTCTGCCGACCGGGCAGCCGTTCTCGGGGTCGTGGCCGCTGACGCCGGTGGCAGGCGCGAACATCGCCTGCGTCCTGGCCAACACGGCCGTCCCGGCCGCCCTGGACGTGTCGAAGACCTCCGACCCGGCGTCGGGGCAGCCCCTGGTTCCCGGCTCGACCGCGACGTACACGCTGACGTTCGCCAACACCGGTGGTCGCCCCGCGACGGTCGCGCACGACGACGTGCTGACCGACGTGCTCGACGACGCGACCGTCTCCGACGTCACCACGTCAGACCCGGCGCTCTCGGCCGCGCTCCTGGGTGGTCGTCTGCTCGTCTCCGGCACGGTCCCGGCGGGGGAGACCTTCACGGTCACGTACACGGTCGAGGTGCCGGACCCGGTGCCCGGCGGCGGGAACGGGGTCCTGAACAACTACGTCGTTCCTCGTGGCGAGGCGCCGCCGCCCACCTGCGACGCGAGCACCCGCACGTGCACCACGCACCCCGTCCCCGGTGACGTGTCGGTCGCGAAGGCCGTCGCGGGCTCGTTCGTGCCGGGCGGCGCCGTCACGTACACGCTGACCTTCACCCACTCCGGCGGGCAGCCGGCGACCGTGGGCTACACCGACGTGCTGACCGACGTGCTGGACGACGCGACGCTGAGCTCCGGTCCGGTCTCGTCGAGCCCGGCGGTCACCGCCGTCCACAACGGCGACCGGCTCGAGGTCTCGGGCACGATCTCCCGTGGCGACCCCGTCACCGTGACCTACTCCGTCGTGCCGAAGGCGAGCGGCTTCGGCGACGCCGTGCTGGACAACTGCGTCACGGAGGACGGCGGCGACGACACGTCGTGCACGAGCACCGAGATCCCGGGCGACCTGGAGATCGAGAAGACGTCCGACCCGGGCTCGGGAGCCGCGCTGGTGCGAGGCGACTCGGTCACCTACACGCTGACGTTCCGCAACACCGGAGGCGCGACGGTCGACCTCGACCACGTCGACGACCTGTCCGACCTCCTCGACGACGCCGAGCTGGTCGGGGCGCCGGTCAGCTCGTCCGCTGACGTCGTCGCCGAGCTGAGGGACGCCGAGATCGCCATCTCCGGCCGGGTGCCCGGGGGCGGCTCCGTGACCGTCAGCTACACGGCTCGGGTGTCGACGACGGCGCAGGGTGACGGCGTCCTGGACAACTACCTGGTCGAGGCGGGCGAGGAGCCCCCGACCGAGTGCGTGCCGGCTCCGGACGAGCTGCCCACCTGCACCACCCATCCGGTGCCCGGCGACCTCAGCGTCACGAAGACGGTCGACCCCGCCTCCGGCACCGCGGTCGAGCCCGGCCAGGTCCTCACCTACACGCTGACCTTCGCGAACGGCGGCGGTGAGGCCGTCGCGCTCGACCACGTCGACCACCTCGCCGGAGTGCTGGACGACGCCGCCCTGACCTCGCAGCCCGTCGCGTCCAGCCCCGGTCTGACGGTCACGCCGAGCCCGCTGGGAGCCGGCGACGACCGTTTCCGGGTCACCGGGACGGTTCCGGGCGGAGCCTCCGCCTCCGTGACCTACCAGGTGACGGTCGCCGCCGCGGCCGACCGTGGTGACTCGGTGCTGGCGAACGTCCTGGTCGAGGGCGACGCCGAGCCCCCGGTGCCGTGCGAGCCGGCGACGCCGACGTGCACCACGAACCCGGTCGTCGAGCTCGCGGTCTCGAAGGCGGTGACGCCCTCGGCCGGACCCGTGGCACCAGGTGCGGAGCTGACCTACGCGCTGACGTTCGAGAACCGGGGCGCGGTCGGCGTCCCCGTGGAGTACTCCGACCACCTGGCGGGGGTGCTGGACGACGCGACCCTCACCGCCGGTCCGGCCTTCGACGGAAACGACGGCTTCGGCCTGTCGATCGTGCCGCTGCCGTTCACGGGCGATCGCCTCGACGTGAGAGGCGAGCTGGCCGCCGGCCGGGTCGCCGTGGTCGAGTACTCCGTCACGGTCAAGGAGACCGGTCGCGGTGACTCGGTGCTGGCCAACTTCCTGGTGCCGGGTGGCGGCGCTCCGCCGTCGGACTGCGACCCGGCCACACGACTCTGCACCGAGACGCCGGTGGCGGAGCTGACGGCGACGAAGTCGGTCGACCCGGCGTCCGGCACCGCGGTCGTGCCCGGCCAGGTGCTGACGTACACGCTCACCTTCGCCAATCGTGGCGGTGTGCCCGCGTCCGTCGACCACACCGACGACCTCGCCGGGGTGCTCGATGACGCGGCGCTCACGACCGGGCCGGCCCTCGACAGCTCCGACGGGTTGTCGATCACGGTCCTCGACGAGAGCTTCACCGTCGCGGGCGACCTGCCCGCAGGCGCCACCTCGCAGGTGATTTACGAGGTCACGGTGGCGGCGGCCGCGGATCGTGGTGACTCGGTCCTGGCGAACTTCCTGCTCGCCGGAGACGAGGAGCCGCCGTCGGAGTGCGACCCGGCGACCGAGACGTGCACGACGAACCCGGTCTCGGAGGTGGCGGTCTCGAAGTCGGTCGACCCGGCCTCGGGCACGCAGGTGGTGGCGGGTCAGACGCTGACCTACCGACTGACCTTCACCAACCTGGGAGGCGTCGGTGCGCCGCTCGACCACACCGACCACCTCGCCGCAGTGCTCGACGACGCCCGGCTCAGCAGCGCGCCTCGCGTCGTGGGCGACGCCTTCGGGGCGCAGGTCTCGTCCGTCGTCGACCAGCGCTTCTCCGTCACCGGGGAGCTGGCCGGCGGGGCGACGGTCGTGGTGGAGTACGCCGTCGTGGTCAAGGACCTCGGTCAGCGGGGCGACGACGTGGTCGCGAACTTCCTCGTGCTCGGCGACGCGTCGCCCCCGACGGTCTGCGACCCGGCGACCCCGTGGTGCACCGAGAACCGGGTCACGCCGCCCACGGCCGTCCTGTCGGACTCGGTCATCGGTCTGCTGCCGAGCACCGGCGGACCGGCGCTCCTGCTCCTGCTGGCCGGGCTGCTCCTGCTTGCCGTCGGCGTGGCCGTGGTCCGACGCCGACAGGCGACCCCGGGCCGCCACGCAGGTCCGCGGCGCGACTGACCTGCGTCAGGGGTGCGGCACGGGCGTGGGGCGCGCCGCACCCCTGACACGGTCGACGACCGCGTCGAGCCAGCGTCCGACGTTCTCGCGGGCCTCGGTGGTGTCGGGGTAGCGGCACCGCAGGTGCAGGCCGTCGTCACCCGCGAGGAACCAGGCCATGACCCCGTCGGTACGGGTGACGGCCGAGACCCACTGCACCTCGAGCCCGGCTGGCACCGCGGGCAGCCGACGCGAGTCGAGCCACGACAGCGCGAACATGCCGGGCGGGGAGAGCTCGCGGTCGAGGTGACCCAGGATCGGGGCGAGGGGGTGCGAACCGAGTCGGAGGCTCTCCTTCAGGGCGGAGGAGCACCCGAGCGGTGAGGGGTCGGAGCACTCCAGCACCGAGTTGGTGATGAACCATCCGACGGCTCCGCTCCACGCCGCGTCGTCGCGGCTGTGCACCGGGAAGACCGCCCTGAGCGTGCGACCCGAGAGCTCGCTGGTCGCGGCGGCGACCTCTGCCAGGGCGAGGGCCGTGATCCTCACGCCGTGGTCGGCTGCGTGCTTGGCGAGGTGCTCGAGGTCGACGGCGTCGAGCACGTCACGCACCTCGACGACCTCGGGCCGCGGCTCGGACACGTCGCCGAGCGGCAGGGGGAAGCGGGGGAGCGCTCCCTCGTCGGCCGCGAGGACGTCGGCCCACCGCTCGGTGACCGCGGCCGGGGCGGGCGGTCGCTCCTCGAGCTGTCGGGTGTGGGCGGCGAACGAGGCGGCGGGTTCGAGGTCACCGCCGGGGACACGGCCGGCGAGGAGGTCGTCCAGGCAGGACCTCAGGTCGCGCAGCAGCACCAGCAGCGACCACATGTCGAGGTGGCTGTGGTCGGCCGCGATCACGGCCACCGGGCGGGAGTCGGTGGGATCGTCCGGAATGATCACGCACAGGCGGTGTGACGGCTCGCCGAACGGTCGGCAGGCGGCGTCCAGGACGCGACGCAGGACGGCGCGCGTGGTCTCCTCGGAGTCGGCCGGGCGGTGCTCGACCCACTCGCCGACCGAGACCCCGACCTCGTGCAGGTCGAGCCGGTCAGGGCCCCCCGGCTCGCTGGTGCGGGAGAACGCGGTGCGGAGGGTCCCGTGGCGCGCCACGACCGCAGCCCACGCCGTGGCCAGCTGCGCGGGCGAGACGTCGTGGTCGAGCCGGAACGAGAGCGCCATCCACGACCCGTCGCGATCGCCGGCTCCCACGTGGCGTCGCTGGTCGTACGAGATGGGCACGGCGTCGCCGGGCAGCCCGACCAGCCCCGTGGAGAGACTCGTCACACGCCCTGGGGGGAGCCTCATGTGAGCGACGTTGGTGAGGCGCATCGCGGCTATCCTAGGCGCGGCGACGCCCGGGAACCGGGCACCGGCGGGGGCGCCGGGCCGCGGGCGGCAGGACGACAGAGTGCGAGGTGTTGTGCACACGTTCACCACGGGTGGTGCCGCGATCGCGTACGACGTCGACGGCACCGACGGTCCTCTGGTCGTGCAGCTGCACGGCCTCACCTCGAGCCGCGACCGCGACCGCCAGCTCGGGCTCGACCTCTCGCGGGCCCTGCGTGGCCACCGGATCCTGCGCTACGACGCTCGCGGACACGGGGGGTCGACGGGCACGGCCGAGCCCGAGACCTACCAGTGGGACCGGCTGGCCGGCGACCTGCTGGCGCTGCTCGACCACGTCGCGCCGGGGGAGCGGGTCCACGGCGTGGGCCCGTCGATGGGCACCGGCACGCTCATGCACGCCACGACCCGCGACCCCGGACGCTTCGCGAGCCTGACCTTCGTGACCCCGCCGACCGCCGGCCGCACGCGTCGTGCCCAGGCCGAGACCTACCTCGCGAACGCGGAGCTGGTCGAGCGGGAGGGCATCACGGCGTTCCACGCGCTCGACGTCGACACCCCGGCCGTGCCCGCGATGGGTCACGCACCCGAGACGCTCCCGACCGTCCCGGAGGAGCTGCTGCCGTCCGTGCTGCGCGGTGCCGCCGCGAGCGACCTCCCGCACCGCAAGCTGATCGTGCGCATCCAGGTGCCGACGCTGGTGCTCGCCTGGACCGGAGACCGGACGCACCCCATGACGACCGCGAACCGGCTGCACAAGTCGATCCACGGCAGCCGGCTCGAGGTGGCGCGCACGCCGTACGGGGTCGTGGCGTGGCCCGGCCTGTTCGCCGAGCACGTCGTCACGGCCCACCCCGCCTGAGCCGGCCCCACCCCCGAGGGGCCGGCCCAGGCGGGAGGTCGTCACCCGTCGGTGCGACGTCGTCCGGCGGCCGTCGCGAGCCCGGCTCCGACGACAAGGAGCGTGAGCGCGGCGACGATCATCCACTGGTCGAGCTCCGAGCCGGTGCCCGGCAGGTTGCCCGAGGCGCTGGTGCCCGAGCCGCTGCCGGTCCCGGTATCGGCACCCGGCGCTGCCGTCACGGTGACGGCGACCGTGGCGGTGCCGGACGGACCCGCCACCTGCAGCGTGTGCGCCCCGGCCGGGACCGTGGCCGGGACGGTGACCGAGAAGGCGGCGGTCCCCGCAGGCGTCGCGGTGACCGTGCCGAGGGCCACGGGATCGGAGAACAGCGTCAGGGCCAGCTGCTCGCCGCCCTCCGCGCCGGTGACGTCGCCGCTCAGCGTGCCGCCGGCCTGGACCGTCGGGCTGTCGAGCGTCACCGCGAGCGGGGTGGGCTCGGGCTCGACGAGGTCCGAGACCCCGAAGAACGTCGTGGTGCCGGAGACCTCGTTGCCGACGATCACCAGCGCCTGCCCCGTGGGCGAGTCCGCGGCCTTGACGAACGTCAGGCCCTCCGGCCCGAGATCGCCCGCGGAGGCCAGGACGGCCGCCGGGTCCGCGGCGTCCTCGAGCGACCCCTCGGCCGACACCGTGAAGTCACGGTTGTTCAGGTAGGTGACGTACTCGGCGTTCGCCGGGTCGGTGATGTCGTACGCGATCACGCCGCCCACGCGCTCGAAGCCGATGAACGCGTACGTGCGGTCGCCGACCGTGCCGATCGTGAGGTTCTCGGGCTCGGGGCCCTTGTCCTCGCTGCGGCCCTCGAAGTTCGACTCGGTGTGGTTGGAGTTGAAGTACTGCGGCAGCACGCGGGCGACGGTCTCCTCGAACTCCTGGCCGGAGTCGAAGACGAGCGTGCCGTCGGTCGACCAGATCGAGAACGAGCGCCCGCCGAAGGAGTACAGCTCCTGGTAGCAGGTGCCCGCCTCGTTGAGTCCGTTCGCCGTCGTGACGTTCAGGCGGCCCAGGGCGGCGTCGCCCTTGGCGGCGGCGGCCGGGACGCCCTCGCAGATCGGCGGGACGCCGTTCTTGCCGAGGTCCTTGGCACGCAGGCCCTCGACGTAGTCGCCCCACTCGCGGGCGTCGCCCTCGTTGGCCGTGACCAGGTAGGTCGAGCCGGCGGCCTCGTAGGCGTTGATGCCGTCAGGCATGTAGATGCCCTTGACCGGCCAGGTGCCGATGTTCACGCCACCGTCGCGGTCCGAGGGGTCCAGGCCCTGGCCGGGGAGGGAGTGGTCCTTGAAGCCGAGCGGCCAGATCTCGTCGACGGTCGCGGTGGCCAGGTCGACGACCGCGACGGCGTTGGCCTCCTGCAGGGCCACGTAGGCCGTGGCGCCGTCGGGATCGATCGCGACGTACTCGGGCTCCAGGTTGCGCGAGACCGGGTTGCCCTCCTCGGGCGTCGGCCCGAACACGCGGACGTCCTCGGGCAGCGTCTTGGTGCCACCCTCCTCGAAGTCGTGGAACGTCGCCGTCCGCACCGCCTCCTGGCTGGGTGCGGCCAACGTGCTCGGCAGGTCGACGACGCCGACCGAACCCTCGGGATCGACGAGGAAGTCGTCGTCGGGCTCACCCTCGTTCGCGACGACGGCGCGCGTGCCGTCGGGCGAGATCGTGACCATGTCGGGCAGCGCGCCGACCTGCACGGTGCCGAGCACGTCCAGCGTGGCGGCATCGGCGAACAGCAGCCAGCCGGCGTCGGTCTTGGTGGGCGACTCGATCGCGGCGACGATCAGGCCGTCGGCGCGGATCGCCAGCGAGTTCGCGGCGGCACCGGACTCGATGGCCTCGGCGTCGGAGGCGACGATCGAGCCGATCTTGGTCGGCGCGGTCGGGTCGGAGGCGTCGAGGACGTCGATCTCGCCGGACAGCGCGTTCACGACGAAGGTGCGATCGGTCGCGGCGTGGAAGGCGACGATCTCGGCGGCACTCTCGTCGAACTGGCCGGTGCCGAAGGTGCCGAGCACCTCGAGCGAGATCTCGGCGTCGTCGGCGGAGTCGGTGTGCACCGGCACGGCCGCGTGGGCGGCGCTCAGGAGCGTGAGGGGGACGAGCAGGGCCGTGGCCGTGACCAGGGCCCCGAGCCGGCGTCGGGGCGCCGGGCGGAGGGGGGAGAAGGGCATGGGCGGGAACGTAGGGAGTCGCGGTGACCCGACGGTGTACGCCGGGTGACCCGCCGGTGGCTCCCGGGTGTCAGACCTGTCAGGGCCCTGTCGGGCCCCGACGTCAGGCCCAGAGGGTGGTGCCGAACTGGAACCAGATCAGGCTCGCGACGACGACGTACCAGAGCGCGATGATGAGGACCCGCCACTCGGTCACGAAGCGGGCGACACCCGACCCGGGGCGGTACTCCTGCAGCACGTGTCCGATCGAGACGACGAACATCGGGATCATCATGAGCCACACGACCATGCAGTACGGGCACAGGACCTGGATGTCGTAGATGCTCTGGCTCTGAAGCCAGGTCACGAAGCCGATGCCGAACGTGGTGCCGACCGCGATGCCGGCCCAGAACCATCGGGGCAGGACCGTACCGGTGGCCAGCAGGATGCCGAGCATCACGACGATGGTGAAGCCGACGATGCCCATCAGCGGGTTGGGGAAGCCGAAGACCGAGGCCTGCCACTGGTTCACCACGCCGCCACAGCTCACGAACGCGCTGAGGTCGCAGGCCAGGGCCTCTTCGGGGTTCTCGAGCAGATTGACCTTCTCGATCGTCAGGATCAGCGCGGCGGCGAGCGAGATGCCGCCGGTCACGATCAGGAAGATGCCGTAGCCGCGCAGGCCCTCGCGGGGGGCGGTGGTGGGGAGCGCGGCGGCCTGGTCGGTGTCGGTCACGCGCACAGTCTAGGCAAGGACGGTGACAACCGGACATACCATCGGTATGGTGACATTCGCAGTGTCACATCGAAGGAGCGGCTCATGAGTGCTGACCACGTCGACGTCCTGATCGTCGGGGCCGGACTGTCCGGCATCGGTGCCGCGCACCGTCTCCGCGAGATCTCGCCGAGCTCCTCGTTCACGATCCTGGAGGCGCGCGACCGCATCGGCGGCACGTGGGACCTGTTCCGCTACCCCGGCATCCGCTCCGACAGCGACATGTACACGCTGAGCTACCCGTTCCGGCCCTGGACCCATCGCAAGTCCATCGCCGACGGGTCCGACATCCGCCAGTACATCGAGGACACGGCGCTGGCTGACGGCGTGGTGCCCCACATCCGCTTCGGACACCGTGTCGTGCGGACCTCGTGGTCCAGCGACGACGCCCGGTGGACCGTGACCGCGGACGGTCCGGACGGACCGGTCACCGTGACGGCGTCGTTCGTCTACTTCTGCAGCGGCTACTACTCCTACGACACGGCCTACACCCCGGAGTTCCCGGGACTCGACGCGTACGCGGGCACCGTCGTGCACCCGCAGTTCTGGCCCGACGACCTCGACGTCAGCGGCAAGCGCGTCGTCGTGATCGGCTCCGGCGCCACCGCGGTGACGCTGATCCCGTCGCTCGCCGACCAGGTCGAGCACATCACGATGCTGCAGCGCTCGCCCACCTTCATCACGAGCCTCCCGCAGGAGGACGCCCTCGCGGGTCTGACCCGGCGGCTGCTGCCCGACGGCATCGCGCACCGGATCACGAGGTTCCGCAACGCCTCGGTCGCGGTGGGCTTCTACGAGTTCTGCCAGCGGTTCCCGAGGCTCGCGCGCAAGATCCTGCTGGCCAGGGCCCGCCGCGCGCTGCCGGAGGGCTTCGACGTCGACACCCACCTCAACCCGAGCTACGACCCGTGGGACCAGCGCCTGTGCATCGTGCCGAACGGCGACCTGTTCCGCGCCCTGCGGCACGGCCGGGCCGACATCGCGACGGGACACATCGCCCGCTTCACCGAGGACGGCATCGAGCTGACCGACGGCACCCACCTGCCCGCCGACGTGGTCGTGACGGCGACGGGCCTGCAGCTCGTCACGTTCGGCACGGCCGAGATCGAGGTCGACGGCCAGGTGCTCGACCCGCACGAGCTGTACGTCTACAAGGGTCTGATGTTCAGCGGCGTGCCGAACCTCGCCTGGTGCGTCGGCTACACCAACGCGTCCTGGACGCTGCGGGCCGACCTGACGTCGCAGTACGTCGCGAGCTTCGTCGAGCACCTGCGGTCGACGGGCCGCCGCTTCGGCTCGCCGCACCCGGACGGTCCCGGTGGTGACGAGCGCCCGCTGCTCGACCTGACCTCGGGCTACGTGCAGCGGGTCGCGTCTCTGCTGCCGAAGCAGGGCACGAGCCGGCCGTGGACGATCCGCCAGAACTGGTGGCTCGACTCGATCGACCACCGCCGCACCGACCTGGACGAGGCCATGGTCTGGGACACCGCGCCCGCCAAGGCCCCCACCGCCGTCTGACCCCTCGCGAGAGACTTTGTCACCGCTCGCGAGCGAGCTTGTTGCCTGCGGCGAGCGAGCTCGTCACGCCGACGGCTGGCAGTGCGGGCACCAGAAGGCGTTGCGCTCCTGGGTCGGCACGTCGCCCAGGTCGGCGTCGGCGATGCGGGTGCCGCACCGGCGGCACGGCTTGCGCTCGCGGTGGAAGACCCACCGCTCCTGACCGGGCCGGGTGCTGCCCGTGAAGGAGCGCTCCCAGCGCGTGGAGTTGACGCGGATCATCTGCTGGCCGCGCACGATCATGCGCCGCAGGTCGGGCACCCCGGCGACGGAGGTCGTGGGACGCACGCCCATCACGAACAGCAGCTCGTTGACGTACTCGGTGCCGAATCCGGCGAGGTTGCGCTGGTCGAGCAGGGCCGAGAACACCTGCCGCTCGGGAGCGGCGGAGAGTCGGGCCAGCGCCTCGTCGAGGTCCCAGTCGGGGCCGAGCAGGTCGGGGCCGAGGTGCCCCACGACGGTGTGCTCGGCGTCGCGTGGCACGAGGTCGACCATGCCCAGCCAGAAGCCGACGGCCTGCGTCTCGGCGGTCTCCAGCACCACGCGCGCCGAGTGTGCGGGTCGCTGCCACGCGGTGCCGTGCGGGTGCACGTGCCAGACCCCCTCCATGCGCAGGTGGGTGTGCAGGGTCCACGGCCCGATGCGGGTCAGCAGGTGCTTGCCACGACTGACGGTCTCGTCGACCACCAGGCCGGTGAGGTCGGCGGTCGCGTGCTGCGGGACCCGGAGGTCGGAGACGGTCAGCACCTGGCCCGAGAGCCCGCGGTGGAGCTTCTCGGCGGTGCGGAACACGGTGTCGCCCTCAGGCACGGCACGCTCCGTGGTGGTAGGTGGTCATCGGAGCTGCAGGCCTTTCGGGTGGGCCTTGAACCCGGCGGCGCTCATGGCCTCGCCCAGGGCGGTGCCGCCGACCGTGCGGTCGTCGACCGTCTCGACGCGGAGGCGCCCGACGCGGCCGGTGCGCCCGAGGTCGGCCAGGGCGGCGGCGGCCGCGGTGAGGTGCGCGGGGTCGTCGGTGAACGTGAGGATGCGCCGGGCGCCGCGCTCGACGTACGCCACGAGGGCGCCGTCGTGCAGCAGCACCAGCGATCCGGCGCGCCGCGACGGACGGTGGGTGCTGTCGGCGGCGGCGAGGGTCTCGGGCCAGGCCAGGGCTGCCCCGAACGGCTGGGCCGGGTCGGTGGAGGCCAGCGCGTAGGCGGGTCCGCCCGACTCGTCGTCGCTCTCGCGGACGTGGGAGCGCAGCACGTCGATCGTCGAGGTGGCGGCGAACTGCGCGGCCCCGAGCCCCTCGACGAACATGCCGCGCAGCACGGCGCCGCGGTCCTCGGACTCACGCAGCACGCGATAGACGTCGGCGAACCCGCCGGGCACCTGCTCGGCCATGACGGCGCCGCGGGTGAGCACGCCGTGGCGGGCGACGAGCAGCTCGGCCCGCGTGACGGCGCGGCGGGTGGGGTCGACCGGGTCGTCCGGAAGGGCGAACCAGCGACCGGCCAGGGCCGGGGGCGAGGCCGGCCGGAGCGCCCGGGCGTTGAGCCGCCGGGGGCGCCCGGTCGGTCGGGCGCGGGTCGACCCGCGGCTGCCCGACCGGGACCGCACGGGGGCGAAGGAGTCGTTGGAGACGAGCCCGGCCCAGGCGAGGTCCCACAGCACGTCGGCCGCCTGGATCTCGGGATCGTCGAGCTGGGCCGTGAGGTCGGTGAACCGGAACGCGCCACCGGCGCGCAGCCGCTCGAGCACCGCCGTGTGCAGGTCGGAGAGGTCGAGCTCGAGGGGATCGTGCAGGCCGGTGAGGTCGGCCGGGAGCAGCCGGAGCCAGCCGTCGGTGCGACCGAGCGTGCCCGCGCCCATCCAGGCGACCTCGCCCTCGGCCAGGAGCGTGTCGAGCATCGCGGGGGAGTAGTCGGTGACCCGCGCCGGGAGCACGACGGACTCCCAGGCGCTGGCCGGGAGGGCCACGCCGGCGAGCTGGTCGATCGTGTCGAGCAGCCCGGTCTCGCCCCGGCGACCGCGATCGAGCCCGTGCCAGCCCGGCAGGAAGCGCACGAGGGTCGTCGCGTCGACGGGCTCGACCTGGCGTCGGGCGGCCGCGAGGCTGCGGCGGCGCAGACGACGCAGGATCTCGGCGTCGACCCACTCGGTCCGATCGGGGCCCGCGGCGTCGTCGGCATCGGTGCGGAACTCGCCCTCGACCAGACGGCCGTCGGCCGTGAGCCGCTTGAGGACGTCGCGGACCGGGCCGACGCCGAGGCCCCACCGAGCGGCCAGGGCCGTGGCGGAGAACGGTCCGTGGGTGCGGGCGTGCCGGGAGACGAGGTCGCCCAGCGCGTCGGCGGGCGGCTCCAGGTGCGCGGCGGGCACCCCCAGCGGCAGGGCGACGCCGAGCGCATCACGCAGCCGACCGGCGTCCTCGATGACGGCCCACATGGCGCGGCCGCCGACGTTGACCTCGATGAGGCGCCGCGACTCCTGCAGCTCGGCGAGCCAGGCGGGGGCCTCGGACGGCTCCGTGCTGCGCTCCTGCACCTCGTCGGCCGGGATGGGGCCGAGGCGGCGGACGAGGTCGGCGACCTGCTCGGGGTTCTTGGCCCGGAAGTCGGTGGCGGTGCGCTGCAGCTCGGCCTCGACCTCGCGCACGACCTCGGGGTCGAGCAGGTCGCGCAGCTCGGCGCGGCCCAGCAGCTCGGCCAGCAGGCCGGAGTCGAGCGAGAGGGCGGCGGCCCGGCGCTCGGCCAGCGGGGCGTCGCCCTCGTACAGGAAGGCGGCGACGTACCCGAACACCAGGTTCTGGGCGAAGGGCGAGGCCTTCTCGGTCGTGACCTCGACGAGCGCGACGCTGCGGTCGTCGACTCCGCGCATCAGGCGGGTCAGCGACGGGAGGTCGTAGACGTCCTGGAGGCACTCGCGGGCCGTCTCGAGCAGGATCGGGAACTCCGGATGGCGCCGGGCGACCTCGAGGAGCTGCGACCCGCGCTGGCGCTGCTGCCACAGGGGTGCCCGCGAGCCCGGGTTGCGGCGCGGCAGCAGCAGGGCGCGCGCGGCGCACTCGCGGAACCGGGCGGCGAACAGGGCGGAGCCGCCGACCTCGGCCGTGACGATGCGCTCGAGCTCGTCCGGGTCGAACGCGAACAACTCGGCGAGCGCCGGTGCGGCGTCGCCGTCGAGGTCGGGCAGGCGCGCGACGATGCCGTCGTCGGACGCGACCACGGCGCCGTCGAGGTCGTAGCGCTCCCGGATGCGGGCCGCCACGGCCAGGGCCCACGGAGCGTGCACCCGGCGGCCGTACGGCGAGTGCAGCACCACGCGCCAGTCACCCAGCTCGTCGCGGAACGACTCGACCACGAGGGTGCGGTCAGTGGGCACGACCCCCGTGGCCGCGCGCTGCTCGGCGAGGAAGGCGTCGAGGTTGGCGGCCGCGCGGTCGTCGAGCAGCGGCGAGTCGTCCGCCGCCCTCGAGCCGCCGCTCCCACCCGCGGCGCGCTCGCGCACCGCCGCGCCGATGGCCTCACCGAGCTCCGGCGAGCGACCCGCTGCGTCGCCGCGCCAGAAGGGAAGCCGCGCGGGCAGCCCGGGAGCGGGCACGACGATGACCCGGTCGTGCGTGATCTCCTGCACGCGCCAGCTCGTGGCGCCCAGGGAGATGACGTCCTGGATGCGGGTCTCGTAGACCATCTCCTCGTCGAGCTCACCGACCCGGCGCGGCGCGGGGCGCGACGCGGTGGACTCCTCGTCGACCGGGAGCACGACCGAGAACATGCCGCGGTCGGGGATCGTGCCGCCGTTGGTGACGGCCAGGCGCTGCGCGCCGGGGCGCCCGGTGAGCGTGCCGGCGTCGCGGTCCCACACGACCCGGGGCCGCAGCTCGGCGAAGTCCTCCGACGGGTACCGGCCTGACACGAGGTCGAGCACCGCCTCGTAGACCCGGCGCGGGAGCGAGGCGAACGGCGCGGATCGCCGCACCGTGGTGAACCAGTCCTCGACGTCGATCGGCTCGAGCGCGCAGGTGGCGACGGTCTGCTGGGCGAGGACGTCGAGCGGGTTGGCGGGCACGCGGAGCGCCTCGATGGCGCCGGCCATCATGCGCTCGGCGGTGACCGCGGCACTGAGGAGGTCGGTGCGCGAGGTCGGGAACACGACACCCTCGGAGAGGGCGCCGACCTGGTGGCCGGCGCGGCCCACCCGCTGCAGCCCGGAGGCGACGGTGGGCGGTGAGCCGACCTGCACGACGAGGTCGACCGCGCCCATGTCGATGCCGAGCTCGAGGCTCGACGTGGCCACGACGCAGGGCAGGCGTCCGGTCTTGAGGTCGTCCTCGATGAGGGCCCGCTGCTCCTTGCTGACCGATCCGTGGTGGGCGCGGGCCACCAGGTCGAGCGTGGCGTCGGCGACGCCCTTGGACTGGTTGCTGCCGCCCGAGACCTGGGCAGGTGCGCGGCTGTCGGCGCCGGGGTCGCGGGCGTTGCCCTGGCGGTCGGCCCAGGCCTCGTTCAGGCGCGAGGTGAGCCGTTCGGCGAGCCCGCGCGAGTTGACGAAAACCAGGGTCGAGCGGTGCGCGAGCACGAGGTCGAGCACCTGCCGCTCGACGTGCGGCCAGATCGTGCCGGACGGACTGTCCTCGTCGATCGCGGGGATGTCGGTGAGGTCGTCGACGGGCACCCGCACGTCGAGCGAGAGGTGGCGGGGCGACGGCGGGGCGACGGTCTCGACCGGGCGTCCGCCCCCGAGGAAGCGCGCCACCTCGTCGGCCGGGCGCACCGTGGCGCTGAGTCCGACGCGGCGGGCCGGCCGCTCGAGCAGGGCGTCGAGCCGCTCCAGGCTGAGGGCGAGGTGGGCGCCGCGCTTCGTGCCGGCCACGGCGTGCACCTCGTCGACGATGACGGTGTGGACGTCGCGCAGCGACTCCCGAGCGGCGGAGGTGAGCACGAGGAACAGGGACTCCGGCGTCGTGATGAGGACGTCCGGGGGATGGGTGGCGAGTCGTCGGCGCTCCTGCTGCGGGGTGTCGCCGGACCGGATGCCGACGCTGACGTCGACGACCGTCTCGCCCTCCCGCGCCGCCGTGCGCGAGATGCCGACGAGGGGCGACCGGAGGTTGCGCTCGACGTCGACCGCCAGGGCCTTGAGCGGTGAGACGTAGAGCACCGACGTGCCGCGGGGCGGGGCGTCCTTCGGACGGGGTTCACGGTGCAACAGCTGGTCGATCGCGCTGAGGAAGGCGGCGAGCGTCTTGCCGGAGCCCGTCGGGGCGACCACGAGCAGGTGGCGGTCGTCGGGGGCCGTCCAGGCGGCCTCCTGCGCCGCGGTCGGCTCACCGAGGCTCTCGCGGAACCACGCACGGGTGGCGGGCGCGAAGCGGGCGAGCGGATCGGACACCCCGCCATCGTTGCAGCGCCCACCGACATCGCACGGCGGGATGGTGCTCGATCCCGTCGCCCAGGGCCCGGCACCCCCGCCGCCGCGCGGGCGGTGAGATACCGACCTCTGGCGTGGTCGGGCGGTGAGATAGCGACCTTTCAAGGACTCCGGAAGGTCTATAAGTCACCGCCCCCGACTCCGGAAGGTCCATAAGTCACCGCCCCCGCTCCGGGAGGTCGATACGTCACCGCCCCGCGGGGGCGGGTGCGCACCGAAGGCATCGGGCGGGGGCACCGCGTGTCCCGGCGGGATCGGCGGGGCGGATTTGGCATGCTGTGCGGCATGAAGCTCCGCCTGCTCGCCCTGCTGATGTCCCTGACCCTCGTGGCCTCCGCGTGCAGTGGTGGCGACGAGGAGCCGAAGGACGACAAGGAGTCGACCAAGGGCGAGAGCACGACCGTCACCCAGGTGTCGCCCCTGACGGGCCAGGAGTTCGCCGGCGGCGCCCCGCCCACCAACCCGGTGTTCGTCGTGAAGGTCGAGAACAGCAAGTCCGGCTCGCCGCAGTACGGCGTCAACCAGGCCGACCTGGTCGTGGAGGAGATGGTCGAGGGCGGCATCACCCGCCTCGCCGCCCTGTACTACTCGACGCTGCCGAGCAAGATCGGCCACGTGCGCTCCCTGCGCGGCACCGATGCGGGCATCGCCGCCCCCGTCGCCGCGCACGTCGTGGCCTCGGGCGGAGCCGGCCCGGCGTACAGCGTGATCAACGCCGCGGGCCTGACGACCTACACCGAGGACAACAACGCGCCCGGCTTCTCGACCGACTCGGCCAAGAAGCGGCCGTACAACCGGCTCCTCGACCTCACGGCCGTCGCCTCCCAGGCCTCGGCGACCACGATCCCCGGTCCGTACTTCCAGTTCACGCCGGCCGGCGAGGCGCCGGCCGCGCCTGCCGGGGCGAGGCCCGTCACGAGCGGCAGCGTGACGTTCTCGAGCAGCCACACCACGAGCTTCGGGCTCGTCGAGGGCGGCTGGGCGCGCACCAACGGGTTCGCGGCTCCGGGCGAGGAGTTCGTCGCGAACAACCTCGTGGTGATCTACGCCCCCGAGCGCGACGCCGGCTACAAGGATCCCGCCGGCAACCGGGTGCCCGAGACGATCTTCGAGGGCAGCGGATCCGGCCTCGTCGTGATCGGCGGTCAGGCGGTCGACGTCACCTGGACCAAGCCCTCGCTGGGCAGCACCGTGACGTTCGCCGACTCGGCGGGCAACCCGGTCACGATCCCGGCTGGCAAGACCTGGATCGAGCTGGTCTCGCAGGACCGCGGGTCGGCCACCTTCCAGTAGCCGCTCGGCCGAGCAGCTGCTCGGCCCGGTACCTACTCCGTGACGAGCTGGCCGAGCGTGCGCAGGCCCGCGAGGATCACGATGATCGCCTCCTCGACCCGGGCGCTGGCCTGGTCGGGATCGCTGGAGTCGGCGACGAACTCGGCCGAGGAGCGGATCGCTCCGTAGAAGACGGCGGCGAGGGCCTCGCGATCGACCTCGACCGCGCCGATCGTGTCGACCAGGCGGTCCACGACGTCCTGGATGAAGCCCAGGGACGCGGCGCGCTCGGCCTCGGTGAACGCCTCGTGGCCCAGGGCGACGGGCGCCTCCTGCATGCAGATGCGGCGGAACTCCGTCTCGCGGCTGACGTCGAGGTAGGCACGCAGCCCGGCCTGCGCCTGCTCCCACGGATCGGACTCGGTCTCGAACGCCGAGCGGATGCGGCGGATGGCCGACTCCTGCAGCTCGGTGAAGACCGCGTCGAACAGCGCGAGCTTGCTGGGGAAGTGGTGGTAGAACGCGCCCTTGGTGACGCGAGAGGCCGCCACGACCTCGTCGAGCGAGGTGCCGGCGTACCCGTGGTCGGCGAACAGCCGGGTCGCGCTCTGCACGAGGGCCTTCTTGGTGCCCGAGGAGTAGCCCCGCCCGGACGCCTTGCCCGAGGCCTTGCGGGCCGCGCGCAGGACCTTGGCCGGATGAGTCATGCCTCACATCCTAGGGGGACGGTCCACCCGTGCCGGGGATCACATGGGTCTCACATGGCCTGACCTGCACAAATGCGCCATACTCAGAGTACGTACTATCGGTACGTACTCCCCCCGACGAAAGGATCGCGACCATGACCTGGGATGCCTACCACCGTCGCAAGTCCATCGTGGCCGACGTCCTGGCCATCGCCGACGCCGACGCCACGGCGACCATCGAGTCCGCCCTGGCCTCCGTGCCGGGCGCCGACGAGGTCTACCCCGACCACCACCTGCTCCTGCTCGACGTCCAGCTCCGCTGGTCGTCGGCCCTCAGCACCCGGCTCGACCTCCTGGTCGGCGACGGCGCGGACACCCCCGAGATCGGCGTGATCAACGCCTGGATCGACACCGCCGCCGCGCTCCCCGGGGCTCGCCGCCTGCTCGACCAGCACCGCGAGTCCGACACGCTCGCCCGCGCGGTCGAGAAGGAGAACGAGTTCCTGGCCCGCGCCGCCGGCGTGCCCGCGATGTCGCCCGGCCTGGCCGGACGCGGCCGCGAGATCGTCGACGCAGCGCGTGACCAGTCGGTGCTGCCCGAGATCGTGCCGCTGCCCGTGGCACCCCCGAGCCTGTTGGAGCGGCTGCGCAACGCGCTCGCTGCCTGACCTGACCCCCGCGCCGCCGCTCTCCCTCGGCGGCTGCGGGAAGCGGACCCCCGACTGCGCCCATCTCCCTCCCGGGCGCGTCGGGGGTTCGTGCTGTCTGGTGCCCCCTTCGAGGCTCGCAAGCTCGCACCTCGGAGGGCGGGAGGCGGTCAGTCGTCGCGGGGCGTGGAGGCGAGGCGGAGCGTCTCGAGCTTGACCGAGAGCTCGTCGTCGATGGCGCCGCCGAGCTGCTCGCGCAGGATGGCCACCGTGACCTGGCTGGCGATCGGCAGCAGGCCCTCGGTGACGGCGAGGATGTGGTCCCAGCCCGACTCCGGCAGCCCGGCCACGAGGAACGGGTCGATGATCTCGGCGGAGACCGAGCGCACGAAGGCGTCGGCGACGATGCGCAGCTGGGTGCGCATGAGCGGGTACAGGCTGATGACCGTGCTCGGGTCGAGGCCCAGGTTCACGACCGTCGCGCCGATGCGCACGATCTGGGGCTGGAGCAGCTCGACGTTGTGCTCGTCGATCCAGCGCACGAGCCCGAGGGCGGCGAGGTCGTCGATCAGGCGGTTGTCGTGGTCGACGCCGGCGAGTGCGGCCAGTCCGGCGCGTGTCATGATCTCGGGCTCGACGTCGTGCGGCTCGTCGAGGATGCGCAGGAGGTCGAGGGTGTGCCCGGCGACCGACGGACGCGCCTCGCGGACGCTGGACTCGATCGCCTGCAGGGTGAAGCCTCGGTCCAGCAGCTCGCGCACGAGCTGCAGCCGCTGCACGTGCTCGCGGCCGTAGTAGCCGGTGCGGCCCTCGAGACGGGGCGGAGGGAGGATGCCGCGGCCGGCGTAGGCCCGCACGTTGCGTACGGTCATGCCCACGTGCCCCGCCAGCTCGTCGATCGTGAGCTCGACGTCGGCCGGCTGCGTCGTGGACGGCTCGCCCGCCGACGGTTCGGCGCCGGTTCCGGACGCGGGGTCAGCCATGCGGGCATCATAGAGGGCATGGACGGATGGCGAGGCCGGCTGCTCGTCGCCACCCCGGCGATCGTGGGTGGCGTCTTCGCCCGCAGTGTCGTGATCCTGCTCGACCACGACGGGGACGGCGCGCTGGGGGTCATCGTGAACCGCCCGCTCGAGTCCGAGGTGCACCACCTGCTCCCGGAGTGGAGCGGCTCGGTCACCTCTCCGACGCTGCTGTTCCAGGGTGGGCCCGTCGGCCTCGACTCGGCGCTGGCCGTCGGCGTGCTGGCCGACCCGGCCCCTTCGGCCGGACCTCCCGCCGGGTTCCGGCCGATGGCCGGACGCATCGGCCTGGTCGACCTGGACGGCCCGCCACCCGAGCCGCAGGCGTTCGCGGGCCTGCGGGTCTTCGCGGGGTACGCCGGGTGGGGCCCGGGCCAGCTCGAGGCCGAGGTGGAGGAGGGGTCCTGGCTCGTCCTGGATGCCGAGCCGGGTGACCTCATGAGTCGTCACCCCGACTCGCTGTGGCACGACGTCGTGCGCCGGCAGCCCGGTGACCTGCGGTTCTGGGCCACGCTGCCCGAGGACCCGAGCGAGAACTGACATCTCGCTCGATCTCGGTGCCGCCGACTTCGCCGAGTCGGCTGGAGTGGTCACCGCAGCCGCGTAGGATGCACGCGTGGGATTCTTCGGCCGCGGAACGCAGACCGTCCAGGACGAGCGCACTGAGCTGCGCGAGGACGGCGACCACGAACGCTTCAGTCACTACGTCCCCAAGGACGTGCTGACCGAGGCCATGGTGATGGGCACCCCCGTCGTCGCCCTGTGCGGCAAGGTGTGGGTCCCGAGCCGCGACCCGCAACGGTTCCCGGTGTGCCCGGACTGCAAGGAGATCTGGGAGTCGCTGCAGGACGGCAGCGGCGACGACTCCGGTCCCTCCGGCCCTGCGTGAGCACCCGACTCCGCGCCTGGCAGCGAGCCGCTTTCGAGGAGTACACCCGGCGACAGCCGCGTGACTTCATGGCGGTCGCGACGCCCGGTGCCGGCAAGACGACGTTCGCTCTGACCCTGGCAGCCGACCTGCTGCACCGAGGGGTCGTCGAACGGGTGGTCGTGGTGGCTCCCACCGAGCACCTCAAGGTGCAGTGGGCCCAGGCGGCGGCCGGGGTCGGCATCGCCCTCGACCCCACCATGGCCGGCGGCGGGGTGCTCGGCACCGACTTCCGCGGCTTCGCCGTCACGTACGCGGGCCTGGCCACCAACCCCACCGCCTACCGGGTGCGCATCGAGCACCGGCGCACCTTCGTCATCCTCGACGAGGTGCACCACGCGGGCGACGCGTTCACCTGGGGCGACGCGGTGCGCGAGGCGTGCGAGCCGGCCGCCCGGCGACTCTGCCTCACCGGCACGCCGTTCCGCTCCGACGACAGCTTCATCCCGTTCGTGACGTACGCCCCGGCCGACGACGGCACGCTCGTCAGCGTGGCCGACCACAGCTACGGCTATGGCAATGCCCTGCGCGACGGCGTCGTGCGTCCGGTGCTGTTCATGGCGTACTCGGGCGACATGCACTGGCGCACGCGGGCGGGCGACGAGATCCAGGCCCGGCTCGGCGAGCCGCTCACCCGCGACGCGACCGCGCAGGCCCTGCGCACCGCGCTCGACCCGAAGGGGTCCTGGATCCCGGCGGTGCTCACGGCGGCGCACCGGCGTCTCACCGAGGTGCGCCGCGACGTCCCCGACGCCGGTGGGCTCGTCATCGCCTCCGACCAGGACTCGGCCCGCGCCTACGCCCGCATCCTCGAGCAGATCACCGGCATCGCCCCGGTCGTGGTCCTCAGCGACGAGGCCGGCTCGAGCCAGCGCATCGCCGAGTTCTCGGCGGGCATGGAGCCCTGGATGGTCGCGGTCCGCATGGTCAGCGAGGGCGTCGACATCCCGCGTCTCTCGGTGGGCGTCTACGCCACCACGACCTCGACGCCGCTGTTCTTCGCCCAGGCGGTCGGCCGCTTCGTCCGGGCCCGCCGCCGCGGTGAGACCGCGACGATCTTCCTGCCGAGCGTCGCGGGCCTGCTGGGGCACGCCAGCGACCTCGAGACGATGCGCGACCACGTGATCGGGCGTCCGATCAAGGACGAGGACGACCTCTTCGCCGCCGAGGCCGAGCTGCTCGCCAAGGCGCAGGAGGCCGAGGCCGGGTCCGCCGAGCTGCAGAACCAGTACCAGGCGCTCGGCAGTCAGGCGTCCTTCGACAAGGTGCTCTACGACGGCGGCGAGTTCGGCTACGACGGTCTCGTCGAGGACGGTGAGGAGCTCGACCTCCTCGGCATCCCCGGGCTGCTCGAGCCTGACCAGGTCGCCGAGCTGCTGCGCCATTCGCGGCGCACGAAGGCCGCCCGGCCGAAGGTCGACGCCCAGACGCAGGAGGCGGTGCTGCACGAGCGCCGCAGCGAGCTGCGCCGCGAGCTCAACGGCCTCGTCGGTGCCTGGCACCATCGCACGGGCACGCCGCACGGGGTCACCCACACGCGCCTGCGCGACGCCACGGGGGGTCCGCCGGCCGCCTCGGCCTCGGTCGAGACGCTGCAGCAGCGCATCGACCTGGTGCGCAAGTGGGCCGTCCGCGCCAGCGGGTAGGTCAGCCTCCGGCGACGATGCGGCGGGCCAGGTCGAGCCAGCCGTGCAGGGCGCGCTCGGTGTCGATGCCGCGCGTGCGCAGCTCGTCGAGCACCCCGATCTCGAGCGGTGCCATCAGTGCGGTCGCCAGGAGACGGACGTCGCCGGTGACACCCAGCTGCGTCAGCAGGTGCTGCACGTGCTGGACGACGAACGACATCGCCGGAGCGGAGCGGCTCGGGCCGGTGCCCGCAGCACGCAGCAGGTCGGCGTGCAGCATCGTGGTCTCCAGGCGCGACAGGCCGAAGGCTTCGAGGCGTTCCCACGGCGGGGCGCCCGGGCCCAGCGGGGGTGGTCCGGAGATCACCTGGGCCTGCCAGTGCGTCTCGTTCTGATCGAGCAGCGCGATCATCAGGCCGGCGCGACTCCCGAAGCGGCGGAAGACGGTGCCCTTGCCGACCCCGGCGTGAGCCGCGACAGCGTCCATCGTCACGTCGTCGACGCCGCACTCGGCCACGAGCGCCTGCGCCGAGCACAGCAAGGCGGCCCGGTTGCGGGCCGCGTCGCTGCGCTCGCTCGCGGGCTCCCCGGCGAGGGGGAGCGGCAGGAGCGGCAGATCGGTCATCGAGTCTCACTCTAGGGCGGCGGTGGAGCAGGGGTCGTGGAATGTGACGTCCACTATACGGACCGCGGTCCGCTTACGTGCTACGGTACTAACCGGACCCAAGTCCGTTTCACTCAGAACCTCAGGAGCACCCATGTCCGAGAACACCACCCGCGTCGCCGTCCTCGTCGGCAGCCTCCGCACCGACTCCGTCAACCGCCAGGTCGCCGAGTACCTGCGCGACCACGCGCCGGAGGGCGTGACCCTCGAGCTGGTCGACGGCCTCGGCGAGCTGCCCTTCTACAACGAGGACATCGACGCCGGCGAGACCCCCGCGCCGGCCCAGCACGTGCGCGACGCGGTCGCCGACGCCGACGGCCTGCTCCTCGTGACGCCGGAGTACAACGGCACGATGCCGGCCGTGCTCAACAACGCGATCGACTGGCTGTCGCGCCCGTACGGCGGCGGTGCCATCACCGGCAAGCCCGTCGCCGCCATCGGTGTGACCCCGACCCCCTACGGCGGCGTGTGGTCGCACGAGCACGCGCTGAAGTCCGTCACGATCGCCGGCGGCGTCCCGCTGGAGGACGTCACGGTCTCGCAGACCTCGATCGACGTCGACGTGCTCGGCACCGAGGAGGTCATCGCGAAGCTGCAGGGCGCGGTCGACGCGATCGTGGCGTTCACGCCGGCGCCCGCCGCGGCCTGAGGCTCCTGGGAAGGTCTCACCCCCGTCCGTTGTTGTGACGGGGGTGAGGCTCTCCGTGCTCGATCTCGTCCCCGTCCGCACCGACCAGGGTTCGGGGGACGCCGTCCGGGCGAGCCTCGGGCTGGTCCGCACCGCCGACCGGCTCGGCTTCGACCGCTACTGGGTCGCCGAGCACCACAACATGCCGTCGGTCGCCGCCACCAGCCCGCCCGTGCTGATCGCGATGCTGGCCGCCGCGACCGAGCGGATCCGCCTCGGCTCGGGCGGCGTGATGCTGCCGAACCACGCACCGCTGGCCGTGGCCGAGCAGTTCGCCCTGCTGGAGGCCGCCTACCCCGGGCGCATCGACCTGGGCATCGGTCGCGCCCCCGGCTCCGACCCGGTCACGTCCATGGCCCTGCGTGGCGCCGCCGGTCGTGACGACTCCGACGTCCGGCTGTTCCCGCAGTACCTCGACGACGTCGTCGCCCTGATGGGGGCCGAGGGCGTCAAGGTGGCGGTGCCGACCCAGGCCGGGCGCGGCCCGTACATCCTCAAGGCCACGCCGGCAGCGGCCACGGTGCCGCGCCTCTGGCTGCTCGGCTCGTCGATGTACTCGGCGCAGCTGGCGGCCGAGAAGGGCCTGCCGTACGTGTTCGCGCATCATTTTTCCGGCCACGGCACGGAGGAGGCGCTCGCGTTCTACCGCAGCAACTTCCGCCCCAGCGACGTCTGCACCGAGCCGACCACGTTCCTCACCGCCAACGTGGCCGTCGCGCCGACCCTGGAGGAGGCGCGCGACCTCGCCCGGCCCAACGCCATGAACATGGCGCGCCTGCGGGGCGGGCTGCCGATGCAGCCACTGGCCCTGGCCGAGGACCGCGCGGAAGACCTGCCGCCCCAGCTGGAGGCGATCGTGGCGTCCTCACTGCGCCAGGGTGGCGTCGGTGAACCGGCCGCGGTGGCCGCACACCTGCGCGCCCTCGCCGAGCAGTTCGGGGTCGACGAGGTCATGCTCCACCCCATCGCCTCGGAGCACGTCGGCGTGGCTCCGGACGCGTCGCCGGCCCGGGAGCGCTCGCTCGAGCTGCTCGCGGCCGAACTCGCGTTCTGAGCGTCGTTCCAGGACTCGTCCGGCTCCGTCGGGGGTGGAAACCGCCCCCGACGTGCCCTAGCGTGACAGCGGCACTGTCACGATAGGAGACCCCATGCGACTGCCGTTGCGCCGCGACCACTGGGAGCGGGAGATCGACCGGCTCGACCCGGTGACCGATCGCCTGCGGATCACCCAGATCCTCTCGATGCACGAGTTCCCGTGGGACCTGCAGCAGGCGCTGAGCTTCGCGCTGTTCCGGACGTACGCGGTGCCGAGCATCGGGCGGCTGCTGTTCGACACCGGCCAGTTCACGGTCGACACGCAGCGACGTCACGACGACACCGTGCTGATCCTGGAGGGCATCGTCGAGCACGGCCCGGACTCGCCGGAGGGCCGTCAGTCGGTGCGCCGGATGAACCAGATGCACGGCAGCTACGACATCAGCAACGACGACATGCGCTACGTCCTGGCGACGTTCGTCGTGATGCCCGTGCGGTGGGTCGACGACTTCGGCTACCGGAGGCTCCGCGGCCACGAGGTCGAGGCGACGGTCGAGTACTACAAGCGGGTCGGTGCGCTGATGGGCATCAAGGACCTGCCGGCGGACTACGCCGGGTTCAGTCGCCTGCTGGACGTGTACGAGACGGAGCACTTCACGCCCGACCGCAAGACCCGCGCCGTGGCCGACGCGACGCTTGACCTGCTGACGTCGTTCTACCCCAGACCGCTGGCACCAGCGGTCGACCTGTTCGCCCGGAGCCTGATGGACGACCACCTGCTCGCCGCCTTCGGCTACCGCAAGCCCCCGGCACTCGCGCGGTGGGCGACGCGGAGGGCGCTGCGCCTGCGGGCGTGGGCGATCGCGCGCATGCCCGCCCGCCGGTCGCCGACGTACGCGCGCGACCTGGCTCGGGTCAAGAGCTACCCCAACGGGCACCTCGTGGCGCGGCTCGGGACGTTCCCCGACACGATGCCCAGCGACGAGGAGATCGCCGCGCGCTCAGCGTGACGATGCGACCTCGACCCCGGCGGTGGTGAGCTCGGCGCGGAGGCTGGGCAGGTTGTCCGGGGTGACGGCAGCGGTCAGGCCCTCGAGCACGCGCACGCCGAAGCCCTCGCGGGCGGCGTCGAGCGCGGTGGCGCGCACGCAGTGGTCGGTCGCGATGCCGACGACGTCGACGTCGGTGATGCCGGCGCCGCGCAGCCAGTCGGCGAGGGTCGTGCCGTCGGGGTCGTGGCCCTCGAAGCCCGAGTAGGCGGCCTCGTACTCGCCCTTGAAGAACGTCGCGGCGAACAGGTCGGCGCGGAGCGGCTCGTGCAGCTCCGAGCCGGGCGTGCCGACGACGCAGTGGCGCGGCCAGGAGTCGACGAAGTCGGGGGTGTCGGAGAAGTGCGCGCCCGGGTCGACGTGGTGGTCGCGCGTGGCGACCACGGTGCCGTAGGTGCCGGAGGCGATGAGCTCGGCGACGTCGGCCGCGACCTGGGCCCCGCCTGCGACCGCGAGCGAGCCGCCCTCGCAGAAGTCGTTCTGCACGTCCACGACGATCAACGCCGTCGTCACCGGAGCCGTCATGCCCCCACCCTAGGCCCGGGCGGTGACTTAGGGACCTTTCGCACGGGAGAGCGGTGACTGAGGGACCTGTTGAGCACCGGCACTGGTCCCAGACTCACCGCCCGGGTGTGGGACTGGTCCCTAAGTCACCGCCCAGGGGTTAGGTGAGGAGGGTGTCGAGCACGGGACCGCCGGGGGAGAGCTGGAGGGCGGCCGGGGGGAGCTCGGCGATCGCGGCCCGGTGGTGGGCCGCGGCGTCCGCGAGGGCTGCGTGGTGCACGCGCTCGCCGTCGCGCACGAGCTCGACCAGCAGGGTGCGGTCGTCACCGTCGTGGGCGGGGGGCTCGCCGATGCCGACGAGCTCGGCCTGCGCCACGCCGTCCGTGAGCCGGCGCACGGCGTACTTGCGACCGCCGACCGACGTCTTGGCGGTGCTGGCCTTCGCGACCGGCACCATCGTGCCGTCGTCGGCGGCGCGGGACACGAGCTTGTAGACGAAGCCGGAGGTCGGCACCCCCGACCCGGTCACGAGCGAGGTGCCCACCCCGTAGCCGTCGACCGGAGCGGCGGCGAGCGCGGCGATCGCGTGCTCGTCGAGGTCGCTCGTGACGATGATGCGCGTCTCGGTCGCCCCGAGGTCGTCGAGCTGGCGACGAACCTGACGGGCCAGCGAGACCAGGTCGCCCGAGTCGATCCGCACGGCACCCAGCCCGGTGCCGGCCACCTCGACGGCGGTCCGGATGGCCTCACGGACGTCGTAGGTGTCGACCAGCAAGGTCGTGCCCACGCCCAGCGAGTCGACCTGCGCGGTGAAGGCGTCCCGCTCGGAGTCGTGCAGCAACGTGAACGCATGCGCGCTCGTGCCGGTCGTCGGGACGCCGTAGGTGCGGCCCGCCTCGAGGTTCGAGGTCGCGGCGAACCCCACGACGTGGGCGGCCCGCGCTGCCGCCACGGCGGCCGCGTCGTGCGTGCGCCGGGAGCCCATCTCGATGCAGGGCCGGCCGGTCGCGGCCTGGATCATCCGGGCGCCGGCCGACGCGATCGCCGAGTCGTGGTTGAGCACCGACAGCAGCAGCGTCTCCAGCAGCACGCCCTCGGCGAACGTCGACTCCACGACCAGCACGGGCGACTGCGGCAGGTAGACCTCGCCCTCGGCGTAGCCCCAGATCGAGCCGGAGAAGCGGTAGTCGGCGAGCCAGTCGAGCGTGGGAGCGTCGACGACCGACTCCGCACGCAGCCACTCGAGCTCCTCGTCGCCGAACCGGAACCGCTCGAGGGCGTCGAGCGCGCGACCCGTGCCGGCCACGACGCCGTAGCGGCGTCCGCCGGTGAGCCGGCGCGAGAAGAGCTCGAACACGCTGCGTCGGTGCGCCGTGCCGTCGGCCAACGCGGCCTGCAGCATCGTCAGCTCGTACCGGTCGGTCGACAGCGCCGTGGAGGTCACCCCCGCAGCCTAGGCCGAGCCGGACGTCATCAGGTTTCGACGTCTCAGGCGGCCTGCGTCACAATGGGGGACGTGCCCAAGACTGCTCCCGTCGAGCATGCTGACACCGAGGTCGAGCCCGACCTCGTGGTCGACCGACCGTGGGTGACGATCGTCTGGAACGACCCGGTCAACCTCATGAGCTACGTCGCCTTCGTGTTCCGCACCTACTTCGGCTACACCGAGGAGAAGGCGACGACGCTGATGATGGCGGTGCACCACGAGGGCCGCGCGGTCGTCTCCAGCGGCGGACGCGAGGAGATGGAGCGCCACGTTCAGGCGATGCACGACTACGGGCTGTGGGCCACGGTCCAGAAGGACGAGGCATGAGCGCCGGAGCGAACGCATGACGCCGTTCCGTCGTCGCCGCAAGGGCAGCATCACGGCGACCTTCGAGCCGGCCGAGGCCGACCTCCTCGCCAACCTCGCCCGTCAGGTCGTCGAGCTGCTGCGCGACCGCCACGGCGAGTCCGTCGCCGACACCGACCCCCTGGCCGCGCAGCTCGGCATGAACGGTCCCGTCATGCCGCCGGAGGACCCGGTCCTGCGCCGCCTGCTGCCGGACGCCTACTCCGGCGACGAGGCCGAGGAGTCCGGCGAGTTCCGCCGCTACACCGAGCAGTCGCTGACCGCGGCGAAGGTCAGTCACGCCGAGGCGATCATCGCGGCCCTCGTCGTGGGCGGCTTCGATCCCGACGCCTCCGACATCCGGGGTCAGGAGCAGGTCGACGTCGAGCTGGGTCCCGAGGCCTCGCTTGCGTGGCTCAAGTCGCTGACCGACATCCGGCTCGCCCTGGCCATCCGGCTGGGCATCGAGGCCGAGGAGGACGTCGACCTCGTCGCGCACTCGGAGGACCCGGCCGTCGCCGCCATGAGCGACGTCTACGACTGGCTCGGACTCGTGCAGGAGTCCCTCGTCGCCGCGCTGCCCTGACGGGGGCCGCGGTCGTTCCGCCCCTCGGATGCCGAGAACGCGGTGCTGACGGGCGTCGATAGGATCAATGACCGTGCTGACCATCGAGCGTGAGATCCACGACGCGATCGTGGCCCACGCGCGCCGCGACCACCCCGACGAGGCGTGCGGCGTCGTCGCCGGCGCCTTCGGTTCCGACCGTCCCTCGCGCTTCGTGCCGATGGTCAACGCCGCGATGTCGCCGACGTTCTACGAGTTCGACTCCGGCGACCTCCTGCGGCTCTACCGCGAGATGGACGACCGCGACGAGGAGCCGGTCGTCATCTACCACTCGCACACGGCCACGGAGGCCTACCCGTCGCGCACCGACACCAACCTGGCCTCGGAGCCCAACGCGCACTACGTCCTGGTCAGCACGCGGGACGGTGCCCACGAGTCCGGCCCCGTCGACTTCCGGTCCTACCGGATCGTCGACGGCGAGGTGACCGAGGAAGAAGTCACCATCGTCGAGCGTTATCCAGATGCACCCATCGACAGCACCGCCCCGAGCACCGATCCGAAGAGAGAGTCAGCCTGATGGCCATCGAGGTCCGCATCCCCACGATCCTGCGCACGTACACCGACGGTGAGCGCGCGGTGGAGTCCTCCGGCTCCTCGGTCGCCGAGCTCATCGACACGCTCGAGTCCGCGCACCCGGGCATCAAGGACCGCCTGGTCGAGGACGGGTCCGACGGCCCGGCCGTGCGCCGCTTCGTGAACATCTACGTCAACGACGAGGACATCCGGTTCACCGGTGCCCTCGAGACCCCGGTCACCGAGGGCTCGACCGTCGTGATCCTCCCCGCGGTCGCCGGCGGGTGAAGTACGCCAACCTGATCGACTCGGTCGGCGGCACGCCGCTGGTCGGTCTCCCGACCCTGTCTCCGTCCCCGGACGTGCGGCTGTGGGCCAAGCTCGAGGACCAGAACCCCACCGGATCCATCAAGGACCGGGCGGCGCTGGCGATGATCGAGGCCGCGGAGGCCGACGGTCGCCTGACGCCGGGCTGCACGATCCTCGAGCCCACGAGCGGCAACACCGGCATCTCGATGGCGATGGTCGCGAAGCTGCGCGGGTACCGGATGGTGTGCGTCATGCCGGAGAACACCTCCGAGGAGCGGCGCCAGCTGCTGCGCATGTGGGGCGCCGAGATCATCCCCTCGCCCGCCGCGGGCGGCTCGAACGAGGCCGTCCGCGTGGCCAAGGGCATCGCGGCCGAGAACCCCGAGTGGGTCATGCTCTACCAGTACGGCAACCCCGCCAACGCCGAGGCGCACTACCGGGGCACGGGCCCCGAGATCCTCGCCGACCTGCCCGAGGTCTCGCACTTCGTCGGGGGCCTCGGCACCACGGGCACGCTGATGGGCGTCGGCCGGTTCTTCCGTGAGCACAAGCCCGAGGTGCGCATCGTGGCCGCCGAGCCGCGCTACGGCGAGCTCGTCTACGGGCTCCGCAACATGGACGAGGGCTTCGTGCCCGAGCTGTACGACGAGTCGATGATCGACGCGCGCTTCAGCGTCGGGCCACGCGACGCCGTCCGGCGGGTGCGCGAGCTCATCGACTCCGAGGGCATCTTCGCGGGCATCTCCACCGGCGCGATCCTGCACGCCGCCCAGGCGCAGGCCGCCAAGAGCATCCAGGCCGGCGAGAGCGCCGACATCGTCTTCGTGGTGTGCGACGGCGGCTGGAAGTACCTGTCCACCGGCGCCTACGAGGGCACGCTCGACGAGGCCGAGGACGCCCTCGAGGGTCAGCTCTGGGCATGAGTGCCTCCTCGCGGCTGCACAGCTGGGTCGTGATGCTGTGCGTCTACGCGAGCGTCTGGGTCGCCGCGGTCGTGTGGGGCGTCGTGCTCGCGGCGAACCGGCCGAGCGAGCGCCCGGAGATCTTCGGGTACGACGACGAGTTCCTCTCGGGGATGATGCTGGTCGTCGGACTGCCGTGGACCGTGCTGGCCCTGCTGGTCGGCTCGGCGGCGGTCCGGTGGCTCCAGGCGCCCTGGGGGCCCGTGGTGCGAGGGTTCGTCTCCGCGGGCGTCGGGGCCGGCGGAGGCGCCGTGCTCCTGGTGCTCGGGGTGGCCCTGTTCATCGCCGTGAGCTGACGCCGGCGGACGGGGAGTAGGCGCAGGGCCCGACCTCCCCTAGGCTTCCCAGCGTGAGCCAGATCGTCGTGTTCTCCGGCAGTGCCCATCGTGAGCTCGCCGAGAGCATCTGCAGCCACCTCGGGGTGTCGCTCTCCCCGTCCGAGACGGCGCGATTCAGCAACGACTGCCTCCAGGTGCAGCTGCTGGCGAACTGCCGACAGCGCGACGTCTACATCGTGCAGCCGCTCGTGCCCCCGACGCAGGATCACCTGATGGAGCTGCTCCTCATGGTCGACGCCGCGCGCGGCGCCTCGGCCGCCTCGATCACGGTCGTGATCCCGCACTACGCCTACGCGCGCTCGGACAAGAAGGACGCGTCCCGCATCTCGATCGGCGGCAAGCTCGTGGCCGACATGCTCGCCACGGCGGGGGTCGACCGGGTCGTGACGATGACGCTCCACGCACCCCAGGTGCACGGCTTCTTCGCGATGCCGCTCGACCACCTGACGGCGATCGGGGAGCTCGCGGCCTACTACCGCGAGCGTGACCTCACCGACACCGTGATCGTGTCGCCCGACTTCGGCAACGCCAAGACGGCCTCGCAGTTCGCGCGGCTGCTCGGCCTGCCGGTCGCCGCCGGCAGCAAGCAGCGCAAGGCCGACGACAAGGTCGTGATCGACGCGATCGTCGGTGACGTGCGCGACAAGAAGGTCATCGTCCTGGACGACGAGATCGCGACGGGCGGCTCGATCGTCGAGCTCGTCGCGATGCTGGAGAAGGAGGGCGTCACCGAGGTCTCGGTCGCCTGCACGCACGGGCTGTTCACCGGCAACGCCGTCGAGCGCCTGCGCGACCACCCGACGATCGCCGAGGTCGTCACGACCGACACCGTCCCGCCGCCGGCCGACTGGCCCACGCTGCGCATCCGGTCGGTCGCGCCGCTGTTCGCCGAGGCGATCGCTCGCATCCACGCCGGCGAGTCCGTCTCCAGCCTGTTCGACGGCGTCGACCCGACGCACGCCCCGCCGCAGCCCAAGCTTCCGCTCTAAGGGTTAGTCTCGGGGCTGTGGCGGACGCACCCATCGGCATCTTCGACTCCGGGTTCGGAGGACTGACGGTGGCCCGTGCGGTGCTCGACCAGCTGCCCCACGAGCCCGTGCTCTACGTCGCCGACACGGCCCGCCAGCCGTACGGCCCGAGGCCGATCAGCCAGGTGCGCGAGTACGCGCTGGAGTGCCTCGACCAGCTCGTCGAGCAGGGGGTCAAGGCGCTCGTGATCGCCTGCAACTCGGCCAGCGCCGCCGTGCTGCGGGACGCCCGCGAGCGCTACGACGTCCCCGTGGTCGAGGTGATCGTGCCCGCCACCCGCCGTGCCGTGAACGCGACCCGGAACGGCACGGTCGGGGTCATCTGCACCACCGCGACCGCCACCTCCCGTGCGTACGACGACGCCTTCGCGGCCAACCCCGGCATCGACCTGCACGTCCGCGCCTGCCCGAGGTTCGTGGAGTTCGTGGAGGCGGGCACGACCGGTGGTGACGAGCTGCTGCAGGTCGCCGAGGAGTACCTCGCCCCGCTCAAGGCAGCGGGCGTCGACACGCTCGTGCTGGGCTGCACGCACTACCCGCTCCTGACCGGCGTACTGTCCTACGTCATGGGCGACGCCGTCACGCTGGTCTCCAGCGCCGAGGAGACGGCCAAGGACGTCTATCGCCTCCTGGCCCGCGAGGGCCTGACGCGCGACGCGGCACTGCCCGCGCCGCGGCACCACTTCATGACCACGGGCGACCCGGAGGAGTTCGCGGCCCTCGGCCGTCGTTTCCTCGGGCCCGAGGTCGGACTCGTCGAGGGCTTCGGTCCCAGGGAGCGCGGCGAGGCCCGCGGGGAGGTCAGGGCATGAAGCTGACGATCGTCGGCTGCGCCGGCTCGTACCCCGGGCCGGACTCCGCAGCGAGCTGCTACCTGGTCGAGGCCGAGCACGAGGGCCGCACCTGGCGCCTGGTGCTCGACCTGGGCAACGGCTCGCTCGGTCAGCTGCAGCGCTACATGGACCCGCGGGGCATCGACGCCGTGGCCATCAGCCACCTGCACCCCGACCACTGCATCGACCTGGTGAGCCTCGTCGTGATCGCGAAGTACCACCCGAAGGGCGCGTACGAGAGCATCAAGGTCATCGCCCCGGAGGGTGCCGAGGAGTTCCTGGCGCACGCCGGCGGCCCTGGCGGCGAGCCGCCGCTCGATGCGCTGAACTTCGCGGTGTGGGACGACGAGCCCGTGCAGCAGGTGGGGCCGTTCACGGTGAAGGTCGTGCGGGTCAAGCACCCGGTGCCCGCGTTCGCCATGCGTGTCGAGGCGGGCGGCAAGGTGCTGGTCTACTCCGGCGACACGGGGCCGACCCCCGAGCTCGACGAGCTCGCTGCGGGCGCCGACATCTTCCTGTGCGAGGCCTCCTTCGTGGAGTCGGCGGTGAACCCGCCCGACCTGCACCTGACGGGTGCCGAGGCGGGCCAGTGCGCCGCCGCTGCCGGCGTGGGCCAGCTGCTCATCACGCACATCCCCGACTGGACCGACGCCGATGAGGTCGAGGCGGACCTCGCCGCGGTCTACGACCGGCCGTACTCGATCGTCCGGCCGGGCGAGGTCTACGAGGCCTGAGGGCCCTCAGCCCGGCGTCACCCCTCAGCGCAGCGTCATGAGGAGCTCGCGCTGCTCGCGGATCTGCTGAGCCAGTACGGGCGTCAGCGTCGCGCCGAAGCTGCGGGTCACGTGGTTGTCGTCGAGGTAGACCGCGATGTTGCCCACGGCGCCGTCGCAGCGTCCACCGGGGCAGAACCACGGGCTGAAGTCGACCTGCAGCACCCGGGCGTCGAGCTCGAGACCGGGGTCGGTGGCCGCGAGGACGTGCTCGCGCGGCACCACGCAGTCGCGGGCGACGTCCACGGCGCACTCGTACATGTTGAACGAGAAGCGCGGGTTGTCGCGGACGCTGATCACGTCGATCCCGGCGTCGAGGAGCTCGGCCACCGCGATGTCCACGCCGGTCAGCAGCCGCTCGGGCTCCTGCGGGGTGACCTTGGTGGTGATCAGGTAGGCCGCGCCCGGGCGCTTCTCGAGGGCGTAGTCGAGGGCTGCACGACGCCACTGCTCGCAGATCTCCTCGTCCTGGCTGATGCTGACCTCGCCGAAGCCGAGCGGGCAGCCCCCGCGCAGCATGAAGACGACGTGCCAGCCCTCCTCCAGCGCCAGGGACGTCAGCGGCTCGGCGAGCTGCTGGGCGTGGGAGTCGCCGAGCACCAGCACGGTGCGGTCGTTCGCCACCTCGGGGGAGTCCTGGAAGCAGCCGTCGGACAGGATCGGGTCGGACGGGACCCAGTCGCCCGTGCAGGGCTCGCCGCGGAAGACCCACTCGTCGTCGAGCTCGGTGGCGAGCGGCACGATCGGCACGTCCCACGGGGTCCAGTCGGGGTCGTCGACGGCCCAGGCGCCGGGGTAGCGCTCGCGGTCGGTGGGATCGACGACGATCGCGGCCGCGCGCGCCTGCTGCTGGGCCTGCCACGCCACCAGCGGCCCGGCCACGACCACGACGGAGGCCGCGATGACCACCGCCTGGCGCCACTCCGGCCGGTGGCGGAGTGCGAAGCTGCGGACCGGGTGCTCGACGTCACGCGTCAGGAGCCGGGCCGCCGCGAGCGACACGAGGATGATCGCGGCTCCTCCGAGCGGACCGACCGTGTCGCGGCCACGAAGCATCGTCCAGGCGATGAGGATCGGCCAGTGCACGAGGTACAACGCGTAGGCGTGTCGCGAGAGCGCCATCAGAGGACGCGACCCCAGCAGGGCTGCCGGTCCGCCGCGGGTCGGCTCGCCACCCGCGACGAGCACGAACGCCGTCGCGAGGACCGGCCACAGGGCCAGGTACCCGGGGAACCCGCCACGCACGTCGATGACGACCCCGCACAGGACGATCGCGACCACGCCCACCCAGCCCAGCACCGCACGCACCGGGGACGGCAGGCGCAGGTACGGCAGCAGCAGCGCGACGAGCGAACCGGCCGCGAACTCCCACAGGCGGGTGCGGGTGTCGAAGTAGGCATAGTCCTGCGACTCGGCGGTCGAGATCACCGAGAACGTGAGCGAGACGACGAAGACCACCGTGAAGAGCGCGACGAGTGCCGGCAGCAGCCACCGCGGTCGGCGACGCACGCACCACGCGGTCACGGCGATGAGGATCGGCCAGATCACGAAGACCTGGCCCTGGACCGACAGCGACCAGAAGTGCTGCAGCGCGCTCGTCGTGCCGAGCTCGCGCGCGTAGTAGTCGACCTCGGCGGCGGCGAGCTGCCAGTTCTGGACGTACAGGACGCTGGCCCAGGCCTCGCGCCACATCTGCGACCAGCTGGTCTCCGGGTACAGGAGGTACGTCATCGCGAGCACCCCGCCGATCGTGACGACTGCGGGCGGCATCAGGCGGGAGAAGCGGCTGAGCCAGTGGCGGCCGAGCCGGAGGCGCTCACCTCGGGCCGCCGTGGCGACGAGCGAGGCGGTCAGCAGGTACGCGGAGATCATGAGGAACACGTCGACGCCGCCGGAGACCCGGCCGAACCACACGTGGTAGACGACGACCAGCAGGATCGCGAGGGCGCGGAGCCCGTCGATGTCCGTGCGACGCTCGGCGCGAGCGGCGGAGCGGTTCCCGGACCCGCGAGGGGTGGACTCCTCGGCCGCGGCCGTCACTGCTGGGTTCATGATCGGGCCCACACGATACGCGACCGGGGGGCCTCGTCGTGGACCTGGCGCTCGGTCCCGTGCCGCGGGACGCCCCCTAGAGTGGCGCCATGACGACTCGTGAGGACGGCCGCGCCGTCGACCAGCTGCGTGACATCTCCATCCAGCGGAACTGGCTCGACCACGCGCAGGGCTCCTGCCTGATCGAGTTCGGGAGGACGCGGGTGCTGTGCGCCGCCTCCGCCGTCGAGGGCGTGCCGCGCTGGCTCAAGGGTCAGGGCAAGGGCTGGGTCACGGCCGAGTACGCGATGCTCCCGCAGGCCACCCACGACCGCTCGTCGCGCGAGTCGGTCAAGGGTCGTGTGGGCGGCCGCACGCACGAGATCTCGCGCCTCGTCGGACGCTCGCTCCGCGCCGCGGTCGACACGACGGCGCTCGGCGAGAACACCATCACGATCGACTGCGACGTGCTGCAGGCCGACGGCGGGACCCGCACTGCGGCGATCACCGGCGCCTACATCGCGCTGGCCGACGCCGTGGCCCACCTCAAGGGGCTCGACGCGACCAAGGGCGAGCCGCTGCGTGAGTCGGTCGCCGCGATCAGCGTGGGCATCATCGACGGTGTCCCGATGCTCGACCTGCCCTACGTCGAGGACGTGCGGGCCGAGACCGACATGAACGTCGTGATGACCGGCTCGGGGTCGTTCGTCGAGGTGCAGGGCACGGCCGAGGGTGCGCCCTTCGACAAGGCCGAGCTCGACGCCCTGCTCGACCTCGCGGCCGGCGGCTGCGCCGAGCTGACCCGCCTGCAGGTGGAGGCCCTCGGCCGATGACCGGCTCCGCGTCGCGGCCGCAGGTCGTGCTGGCCTCGAACAACGCCAAGAAGCTCGTCGAGCTCCAGCGCATCGTGGCCCCGCTCGTGCCCGGTCTGACGGTGCTGGGCCTGAGCGACGTCGCGAGCTACCCCGAGCCGGCCGAGACCGATCCGACCTTCGCGGGGAACGCCCTGATCAAGGCGCGCGCGTGCGTCGAGGCGACCGGGCTGCCGGCGCTCGCCGACGACTCGGGACTCTGCGTCGACGCGCTCAACGGGATGCCCGGGGTGCTGTCCGCGCGCTGGTCGGGGGTGACCGGGGCCGACAAGGACCGGGCGAACAACGACCTGCTGCTCAGCCAGCTGGGTGACGTGCCGGACGTGCGCCGCACGGCGCGCTTCGTGTGCGCGGTGGCCCTGTGCCTCCCGGACGGCACCGAGGTCGTCGAGCACGGCGAGATGGCCGGCCGCATCCTGCACGCCCCGTTCGGGGGTGGCGGGTTCGGGTACGACCCGCTGTTCGCGGCGACCGGGCACGACGTGTCGACGGCCGAGCTCGAGGTTGGCGAGAAGGACCGCATCAGCCACCGGGGTCACGCCCTCGCGGCGATCGCGCCGCGCATCGCGGCGGCCCTCGAGCGGTCCTGAGGGGCTACGGCTGCTGCAGGGCGGTGAGGACCTTCTCGGCGATCGCGCGGCTGCCGTTCACGTCGGGGTGCACGCCGTCGGGTGTGCGCCCCGCCGTCAGCACCCCGTCCATGCGCACGAACTCGCAGCCGTTGCGCTCGGCCGCGGTCTCGACCGCCTCGGTGACTCTGTCGACGTACTGCTGCTGCAGCGGGCCCCACGGCGGAGCGAGCACGACGATCCGCGCGTCGGGGTAGGTCTCGGTCAGGGTGCGCAGGAACGTGTCGGCCGCGACGAGCACGTCGCCGCTCGGCACGGGCACCAGGTCGAGCCCGTCGCAGCGAGCCCAGTCGTTGCGTCCGCCCTCCACGACGATGACGGTCGGCGGCGGCTGCGCGAAGACCCCCGGGCGGTTCGGGAAGCTGCTGCCGCGACACCCCGCGCCGGGGCGCTGGTAGCCCGACCCCGCCTCCGCCAGCACGGTCGGCTCGTAGCCCAGCTCGTCGGCGACGAGGCTCCACCACGCCTGCAGCGGGCTGCCCGGCTCGTCGAGGTAGTTCGCCGAGATCGAGTCACCGATGACGAGCATCGTCGGGGTCGCCCCGGCGGTGGCGCGGTCTCCACCGGAGCCGACGAGCAGGGCGACGCCCACGGCAGCAGCCACGACGGCTGCTCCCGCGACACCCCACCAGCGTCGGCCCCGCACGGTCATTCGGTTTTCGGGAGCCCGTCGGGCGTGCAGAGGTCGCCCACGTCGCTGGTCTTGTCGTTCGCGATGAGGTCGAACATCTGCGCCGAGCGCTCCTCGTCCCAGCGCACGTCGAAGTTCCTCAGCGGCACCGTGCAGCTCAGGCCCTCGCCACTCATCGCCGAGGACAGGCCCTGGGCGAAGCGCACGAGCTGCAGCGTGCTGACGTCCTCGTCGATCGTGAGCGAGGCCGCGGCGCCCTGGTTGATGCCCCAGTAGCGGAACGGGTTGAGGACGCTGGACGGTCGCTTGACCTTGGCGGCCAGGCCGGCCATGACCTCGCGCTGCGCCTGGACGCGCTGGATGTCCTGGGTCGCATAGGTGTGCCGCGACCGCGAGTAGCCCAGCGCCGTCGCGCCGTCGGCCTCCTGGCAGCCGGCCGCGATGTCGATGCCCGCGTCGGGGTCGGCGATCGGCTCCTGGGGGCAGATCTCGACCCCGCCGACGGCGTCGACGACGTTGACGAGGCCGCCGAAGCCGATCTCGAGGTAGGCGTCGACCCGCAGGCCCGTGTTCTGCTCGATCGTCTGCACGAGCAGCGGCGGACCACCGTAGGAGTAGGCCGCGTTGATCTTGGTGCTGCCGTATCCGGGGATGTCGACGATCGAGTCGCGGGGGACCGACAGCAGCAGCGCGGGTCCGTCGCCGACGTGCAGCAGCATGATCGTGTCGGTGCGCCCGTTGCCGCCGGCGTCGCCGCCCGTCGCGAGCTCGGCCTGCTGCTCGGCGGTCAGGCCGGCGCGGCTGTCGGAGCCGACGACGAGGTAGGTCGTGCCGGGCTGGTCGGCCGGGCGGTCACCGTCGTAGGAGGCGTCGACACGACTCGTCGTGCGGAGCGCCCAGAAGGGGACCGCGACCAGGAACACGAGCCACAGGACGAGCAGCAGGAGCGGGACGCGGATCCACCAGCGACGCTTCTTGCGGGGACGGCCACCGCCCGACGGACCGGTCGGACCCGCGGGACGCCGGCCCGGCGGCGGGAGGTTCGGCGGCGGCAGCTCCGACGGCGGAGCGGGCGCGGGGCGTCGGGGAGTCGTCGACGGGCCCTGGTCGTAGAGCCAGTCGTACCCCTCGGGCGGCTGTTGCGGCATGGGATGACGGTATCTCCGACCGCCGCGTTCGGCTGCGACGACACCGATCCGTCATCGTCGAGAGGGCGAAAAGTTCCTCGTGGCATCGGCGTGCCCTCAAGTCGGGGTCGAGACTTTGTGGTCAACTGTTGCCGCTCAGCTCCTTCCCCACGTGAGGACGACATGCCTGACGATCGCTCGAGCGCGGGTCCCAGCGTGCCCGCTCGCTCTTCCGGCCCGACGCGGGCCAGCGCTGCCGAGGAGTCGGCACGCGTGCAGTTCCGTCGCGCCATCGTCCTGCTGGTCATGACCCTGGTGATCCCCGGCTCGGCGCAGATCGCCGCCGGCAACCGTCGTGTCGGCCGCATCGCGGTGCGGATCTGGGCCGTCCTGCTCGGCATCACGCTGCTGGGCCTGCTCGTCTTGTTCCTGTCCCGGTCGACCTTCCTGAGCCTGGTGCTCGACCAGCGCATCCTCTTCCTCGGTCGCTGGATCGTGACCGCCGCCGCGATCGGTTGGGTGCTGCTGCTGCTCGACGCGTGGCGCCTCGGCATGCCGCTGCGGCTGCCGCAGCGACGCCGGCTCGTCGTGACCGCGGTCAACGGGGTGCTGTGCTTCGTCGTGGCCGGTTCTCTGCTCTTCGCCGCCAACGTGCTGGCCGCCCAGAACCACCTGATCGGCACGGTCTTCGCCTCCGAGGAGGTCGCCGACGCGAGCGACGGCCGCTACAACGTGCTGCTGCTCGGCGGTGACTCCGGCGAGGGGCGCGAGGGCATGCGCCCCGACTCCATCAACGTCGCGAGCGTCGACGCCGAGAGCGGTCGCACCGTCATCGTCAGCCTGCCGCGCAACCTGCAGCGGGTGCCGTTCCCCGAGGGCACCGTGATGCACGAGCAGTTCCCGGACGGCTTCATCAGCGAGGACGAGGACGAGGGCTTCTACCTCAACGGTGTCAGCACCTGGGCCAACGACCACGCCGACCTGTTCGGCGACGTCGCCGACCCGGGTCTGCTGGCGACGACCCAGGCCGTCGAGCAGATCACGGGCCTGAAGATCAGCTATCACGCGTCGATCAACATGCAGGGCTTCGCGCAGCTCATCGACGCGGTGGGCGGCGTGACGGTCGACGTCAAGCAGCGCACGCCGAAGAGCGGCATCAACGAGAAGACCAAGGGCTGGATCGAGGTCGGGGAGCAGGAGCTCAACGGCGACGAGGCCCTCTGGTACGCCCGCAGCCGCAAGGCCGACAACGACTTCGCCCGCATGGGCCGCCAGAAGTGCGTCATGAACGCGATGCTGTCGCAGCTCAGCCCGCAGAAGGTGCTGCTCAACGTGCAGGACATCGCGGAGTCCAGCGCGGCGCTGCTCTCGACCGACATCCCGGCCTCGGAGCTCGACCTGTTCGCCGACCTGGCGCTCAAGGCGCGGACCTTCCCGGTCGCGACGGTCTCGATCGTGCCCCCGGCCGTCGACACCACCGACCCGAACTTCGACACCGTGCGCCAGATGGTGACCGACGCGGTCAGCGCCGCCGAGGGCCAGGACGAGCCGCCGTCGGCCTTCGAGTCGGTCACCGCCGCGCTCCCGCAGCCGGAGCGCTCCGAGGAGGAGGCGGCCGCCGACCCGACGCTCGCCAACGACACGACCGACCTCGCCGAGGCCTGCTGAACCTGCTTACGATGTTCCGCCGGGACCGAATCTGAGGGGTCGTGGTGGTGCACGACAAGCAGGCATGGACGACCCGGCGGGGCGGGGACCGGCGATGATGCCTTGAGGTCGTCGGGGCGACCGAAAAGCATCATTTCTTCTCCTGGCGACGCCCGCCCGGCAGGCGGCACTCGCACGTCCCGACGCGCACCTGCGCCCCGTCCCATTCCGCGGGCCCGGTGTCGACGGGCCGACCCCTCAGGCAGGATGGAGCCATGGCCGTCCCCTTCGCTGTTTCCGAGCGCTCCACGGTGGGCATCGAGTGGGAGCTGGCCCTGGTCGACGCCGACTCGGGTGACCTCCGCCAGGTCGCCGAGTACGTGCTCGACGCCGTGGCCCCGGTCGGTGGTGGGCAGCACCCGCACATCCGCCAGGAGCTGCTCGTCAACACCGTCGAGGTCGTCTCCGGCGTCTCGCGCACGGTCGGGCAGGCCGGGCAGGACCTCGAGCGCAGCATCGAGCTGATCCGCACCGTCACCGACCGCCTGCGCGTCGAGCTGATGTGCGCCGGCACGCACCCGTTCTCGCGCTGGGACATGCAGAAGGTCACCGACAAGGAGCGCTACGCGACGCTCATCGACCGCACCCAGTGGTGGGGCCGCCAGATGCTGATCTACGGCGTCCACGTGCACGTCGGCATCGAGGACCGCGACAAGGTGCTGCCGATCAGCCGGGCGCTCCTCGGCCACTACGGCCACCTTCTCGCGCTCAGCGCCTCATCGCCCTACTGGGGCGGCAAGGACACGGGCTACGCCTCGAATCGCGCGCTGATGTTCCAGCAGCTGCCGACGGCCGGCCTCGGCTTCCAGTTCGACACGTGGGCCGAGCTCGAGGGCTACGTCGACGACATGCTCCACACCGGCGTGATCGACATCTTCGACGAGATCCGCTGGGACATCCGCCCCTCGCCCAAGTTCGGCACCATCGAGGTCCGCGTGTGCGACGGCATCCCGACGCTGACCGAGGTGCTCAGCATCTCGGCCCTGATCCACTGCCTCGTCGAGCACTTCTCGCGCGAGCTCGACGCGGGCCGCGAGCTGCCCACGATGCCGCCGTGGTTCGTGCAGGAGAACAAGTGGCGGGCCGCGCGGTACGGCATGGACTCGATCCTGATCCTGGACCGCAAGGCCGACGAGCAGCACGTGAGCGACGACCTCGCCCGCTGGCTGAAGATCCTTGAGCCCGTCGCGCACGACCTCGGCTGCACGGCCGAGCTGGCTGGCATCGCCGACATCGTCGAGCGGGGGGCGTCCTACCAGCGCCAGCGCGCCGTCGCCGCGGCACACGGCGGCGAGCTGGACTCGGTCGTCTCGGCCCTGGTCGAGGAAATGCGCACGGGCCGCGCCGTGTTGTCCTGAGCAGGAAGCCGATCCGGCTCCTGCGGTTCTTCGCCGTCAAACCTGCCTTCAAGGAGTGCCCGTGGCCACCGAGAACGTCGACTTCTGGTTCGACCCGCTGTGTCCCTTCGCCTGGATCACGTCCCGCTGGATGCTCGAGGTCGAGCAGGTGCGCGACGTCCGCACGACCTTCCACGTCATGAGCCTCTCGGTGCTCAACGAGGACAAGGACGTGCCGGACGAGTACAAGGAGATGATCCAGCGCGGATGGGGCCCGGTCCGTCTCGCGATCGCGATCGAGCAGCAGCACGGCGCCGAGAAGCTGCGTGAGTACTACACGTCGATCGGCACGAAGAAGCACAACGAGTCGCGGGAGTTCTCGCCCGAGCTGTTCGCCGAGGTCCTGGCCGAGATCGACCTGCCGGCCGAGCTCGCCGAGGCCGCCGACGACGCCTCGCTCGACGACGCGGTGCGCGCCTCGCACCAGGTTGGTATCGACAAGGTCGGCCAGGAGGTCGGCACCCCGGTCATCGAGATCGCCGGCATCGCCTTCTTCGGTCCCGTCCTGCAGTCGATCCCCAAGGGCGAGACCGCCGGCTCGGTGTTCGACGGAGCGCGGCTGCTCGCCGGCTTCCCGGACTTCTTCGAGCTCAAGCGCACCCGCCACGGCGAGCTCGACTTCAGCTGAGGCTCCTCCCATGACGCTCCATCCCCAGGCCCGCGCCTACCTGGAGGCGATGGGCGAGCCTGACGAGATGTCGGCCGAGACGGTCGCCGCGGTCCGCGCCGAGATGCGGGCCGCCGTGCCGCCGTCGGCCGACCGCGTGGCCGTCGAGCACGTTGCCGACGTCGACGCCGGCGGCGTCCCGAGCCGGCTCTACCGGCCGAGGGAGGGCGCCCCCGTCGCGCTGTACGTGCACGGCGGGGGATGGGTGCTGCACGACCTCGAGACGCACGATGCCTTCTGCCGGTACCTGTCCGACGCGACGGGGTTCGCCCTGCTCTCCGTCGGCTACCGGCTGGCCCCGGAGCATCCGTACCCGGCTCCGCTCGACGACGTGGAGGCCGCAGCCCGCTGGCTGCGGTCGAACGGCGCGAGCCTCGGTGTCGACGCCAGCTGGCTGCCCGCGATCGGCGACTCCTCGGGTGGGAACCTCGTGGCCGGTCTGGCGGTCCGCGATCCGCGGGCCGTCGACCTGCAGGTGCTGGTCTACCCCGCCACCGACCGCCGAGCCCTGCTCGCCGACGAGGACAACGCGGCACTCGACCGCGGGGGCATGGACTGGTTCTGGGAGGCCTACGCGCCGGGCGAGCTGGGCGACCAGCCGGAGGTCTCCCCGCTCCGCGCGGTGCACGCGGGCCTGCCGCCGGCGCTCGTCGTGACGGCCGAGCACGACTCGCTCCGCACCCAGGGCGAGGCGTATGCCACGGCGCTGGCGGAGGCCGGGGTCGCCGTCACGGCCCAGCGGGTGCTGGGCCAGGTCCACGGGTTCTGGCGCCAACCGGCGGTCTTCGACGCCTCGCGCGACACCGTCGCGATGGTCGCCGGGTTCCTCGAGGCCCACCGACCCTGAGCCGTCACGGCCCCTGACAGGATGGGGCCATGCGCGTCCACGTCGCGGCGGATCACGCCGGATACGAGCTCAAGACCCACCTGCTGACCTGGCTGGCCGAGAACGGCTACGAGCCCGTCGACCACGGCGCGTTCGCCTACGACGCGCTCGACGACTACCCGCCGTTCTGCGTGGCCGCGGCCGAGGCCGTCGCCGCCGAACCGGGCTCGCTGGGCATCGTGATCGGCGGCTCGGGCAACGGCGAGCAGATCGCCGCCAACAAGGTCGAGGGCATCCGGGCCGCGCTCGCCTGGAGCACCGAGATCGCCTCGTTGGCGCGTCAGCACAACAACGCCCAGGTCGTCTCGGTCGGTGCGCGCATGCACTCGGTCGAGGAGGCGACGGCGATCGTCGAGACGTTCCTGACCACCCCCTGGAGCGACGAGGCGCGCCACCAGCGCCGCATCGACCTCCTGCTCGGCTACGAGAAGACCGGCGCGTTCGCCGAGGGACCCGGCGCCGACGCGGGTGCCTGAGGGCCACACGCTCCACCGCCTGGCCGACGACCTGACCGAGGCCTTCGCCGGGCGTCGGGTGCGCTCGAGCAGTCCGCAGGGTCGGTTCGCGGCCGGCCGGCTCGACGGGCGCACGCTCGCCCGGTCCGAGGCGTGGGGCAAGCACCTCTTCGTCTCGGTCGAGGACGTCCCGTGGCAGGTGCACGTGCACCTGGGTCTGTACGGCTCGTTCAGGCTGCAGCCCGGCTCGCGGCACGCCGTGGTGGGCCAGGTGCGCTGGCGCCTGACGGCATCGGCCAGGTCGGGCGCGCCGGTCACGGCCGACCTCCGGGGCCCCACCGTGTGCGAGATCGTGACGCCCGGCGAGGTCGACGCGGTCGTCGCCCGCCTCGGACCCGACCCCCTGCGGCTCGAGGCCGACCCGGACCGTGCGTTCGCCCGGCTCCGCCGCTCCTCACGTCCCGTGGCGGCCCTGCTGCTCGACCAGACGGTCCTGGCCGGCGTCGGCAACGTCTACCGGGCCGAGGTGCTGTTCCGGCACGGCGTCGACCCGATGCTCCCCGGTTCGCGGCTCGACCGCGCGACGTGGCAGGCGATCTGGGACGACCTGGTCGGCCTGATGCGCATCGGCGTCGAGCGCAACCGCATCGACACGGTCCGACCCGAGCACGAGCCCGAGGCCATGGGGCGACCGCCCCGCGACGACGACCACGGCGGCGAGGTCTACGTCTACCGGCGCGACGGGATGCCGTGCTGGGTGTGCGGCACTCCGGTCGCCACGAAGGACCTCGACTCACGTCGCCTGTTCTGGTGCCCGGCATGCCAGAGGACGGATAGGGTCGGGCCGTGATCAGTCCGGCCCGTGCTGCTCTGCGCGCGGTGCGCGAGTACGTCAACGACACGGTCGTGCGCTGGCGCAGCGGCACCCGCGAGGGTCAGCTCAAGGTCCTGGCGGTGCTCGTCGGGCTCGACGTCGCGTTCCTGCTCGTGTCGCTCTACGACTACAACCGGATGCCGATCAGCGGCTTCTACGTGCCGCTGCTGCTCGGGACGCTCCTGCTGCGCTTCTGGCCGCTGGTCTCGCTCGTGTCGGTCACCGCGCTGTTCGGGGCCATCACGGTCGTCGACCAGGGTCCGCTGACGACGGCCCGGACGACCTCGATCCTGCTCATGGCGCTCTCGATCGCGATCATCCTCTACCAGTCGAGCCGTCAGCGCTCAGGCCTGCCGGGACCCCTGGGTCAGGCGATGCTCGTCGACCTGCGCGACCGGTTGCAGTCGCAGAGCAAGGTGCCTCCGCTCCCGGACCAGTGGCGCAGCCAGTCGGCGATGAAGACCGCGAGCGGCATCAACTTCGCAGGTGACTTCCTCGTCGCGAACCTGTCGAAGGACGAGCGTCAGCTCGAGATGGTGCTGGTCGACGTCTGCGGCAAGGGGGTCAGTGCCGGGTCCCAGTCGCTGCAGCTCGCCGGGGCCCTGGGCGGCCTGATCGGTGCGCTGCCCCCGATCGGCCTGTTCGCCGCGGCGAACGACTTCCTGCTCCGCCAGCACTGGGACGAGGGCTTCGCGACCGCCGTGCACGTGCTCGTCGACCTCGAGACGGGGGAGTACTCGATCCTCAACGCCGGGCACCCCCCGGCGATGCGGTGGGACGCGGTCACGGGGGAGTGGGTCATCGACGGCGCTCGCGGCCTGGCGCTCGGCATCGCGGAGCGCCCCGAGTTCCACCAGACGACCGGCCGTCTCGACCTCGGCGACGCGCTGATGTTCTACACCGACGGCGTCGTGGAGTCGCGCACCCGCGACCTCGGCGCGGGCATCGAGTGGCTCCGCGAGACCGCGGGCACGATCGCGGGGTCGGGTCTCGAGAGCGCTCCGAAGCGCATCCTCTCGCTCGTCACCGAGGGCGGCGACGACCGCGCCGTGCTGATTCTCGACCGCCGCGCCTGACCGCCCCGCGGGCCGCCGGTCGGAAAAGTTATCTTTCGCGAATCGCGTCATCGACCCGCGGGTTTCCCGTCTCAGTAGGTGTGGCCGCAGTCCGGCCGCCTGGGGGAAGGGAAGTCATGGCAGATCTCGGGGAGACGCTCGAGCCGCGTGTTCACGGCGCGGAGGCGGGCACGGCGACCACGCAGCGTGACGGCGACGGCGCGGTCTCCTGCATCGCGGTCGTGGTGGTGCTGGGGCTGCTGGTCTCGACGGTGCTGTTCCTCGTGCTGCTGGTCGTGCTCCTGCGGGGTCTCGCCGACGAGCGCCTCGCCCTGACCCTCCTCGCTGCCGACGGTGGAGGGGGTCGTCGTGGCGAGGCCTGACGACCCGAGGTCGCGCCCCCGGTTCGAGCAGCTGCGCGAGCGTCTGGTGCAGACGATGGTCGGTGAGATCGACCAGCCGCACGTCGTGGTCTGCCGTTGTCGGGCCAGCAACCGCATCACGCTGCTCGGTCCCTACTCCGACGGGTTCTCCGCGGTGGTGGCCGCGGAGAACGAGCGACGCTCGGCGTCGGCGACCGCCGAGTCCGACTCGGTCGTCTACCTGGTCGCCCCCATCGACGCCCGCGAGGTGGGTGCGTGAACGACGAGCGCACCGAGCTCGCGCTGCTCGACGACGCCACGCTGCTCACCCGGGTGCGCGAGCAGCGCGCTGACGCCGACGCGGCGTTCGAGACCCTGTACGAGCGCCATCACGGGGTCGCTACCGCGATGGCACGTCGGCTCGGCGGCACCGACATGGCCCCCGAGCTCGTCGCCGAGGCGTTCGTGCGCATCCTCTCGCTGCTGCGCCGGGGCGCCGGACCGCGCACGACCTTCCGGGCCTACATGTCGGCCACGATCAACAGCGTCTGGGTCGACCACCTGCGGGCCAATGTGCGGCACGTGTGGGTCGACGACGAGGAGCGGCTCGAGCCCCTGCTCTCGGTCGACGACGGCGCCACCGCGCGGGCCGAGGCCGGGGTCATCGGCGCGGCCTTCGCGTCGCTGCCCCGTCGCTGGCAGTCGGTGCTCTGGCTCGCGAGCGTCGACGAGGTCTCCTACGACGAGATCGGCCGGTTGTTCGGACTGAGCCCCAACGGTGTGGCCGCCCTCGTCAAGCGGGCGCGCGAGGGGCTGCGGCAGGCCTACCTGACCGAGCACCTCGGTGTGCGCGAGAACCCCGAGTGCCTCGAGATCATGCCGCTCCTCGCCGCCTACGTGCGTGGGCGGGCCTCCGGGCGCAGCGTCCGGCGCGTCGAGTCGCACCTGGAGGGGTGTGCCGAGTGCCGCGAGGCGGTGCGTGAGCTCGAGGGGATGTCGATGCGCCTCGGTGCCCTGCTGCTGCCGGCCATCGCCCTGGCGATCGTCGCCGGCCGGGAGCGCGTCGGCGGTCTCCTGGTGGGTGACGCCAGCGTCCTCGAGACCGTGGCCGGGCTGGTTCCGGGGGCTGCGGGCGCGGCCGGTGCCGTGGGTGCCGGGGCCGCCGGCGTGGGTGCGGCCGTCGGTGCGGCGGGTACCGCGTCGGGCGGTGGTCTGGCCGTCGCCGTCGTGGCCGTCGCCGTGCTCGCCGTGCTCGGCCTCGCCAGCGTCGTCGGCGAGCGGGCGCTCGACGACCGGCCGGTCGACGTCGAGATCGCCGGACCGCCGGGCGAGGACGTCATCGCGCCGGCAGCGAGTCCGCCGCCGGCCGCGGCACCGTCGGTGGGCCCGCAGACACCGGCGCCGCCGTCGGGGCCGGGTGTGGTGCCGATGCCGACCGAGACCCTCCCGCCGCCTGCTGAGGGTCCGGTGCCCTCCTCGCCCGAGACCCCGGTCGACCCGGTGGGGCCGACCGCTCAGGACGACGCCGGCATCGACACCGCGGGCATCACGGTGACGCCGGACCCCGACCCCGACCTGGAACGCTGGTCGCTGGTCTCGATCCCGCTGCGCGACGTGCCCGAGGGCTCCCAGGTGCAGCTCGAGGGCGCTGGCGTGGACGCGCTCCTGGTGTACCCGACGATGCAGCTCGTGCTCATGCTCGGCGGCGACCCGAGCATGCTGGAGACGACGACCGACGTGCTGACCTTCGACGTCCTGCACGACCCGGGTGCGACCCTCACGGTCACCCTGGTCGACGCGGCCGGCGCCGACCGCACGAACGACTCGGCCACGATCGACCTCGACTGAGAAAGGTCCAAGGGACGCCTTCGGCGTGGAGCGGACGACGGTCCCCAGCGGGCGCCTTCGGCGCGTCGGGTGGGCCCATGAGTCCGAAGGTCCAGGGGACGCCTTCGGCGTGGAGCGGACGACGGGACTCGAACCCGCAACATTCTGCTTGGAAGGCAGAGACTCTAGCCAATTGAGTTACATCCGCGATGCCGCTTGCGCGGCGAGACCATGATGCCACAGCCCGTCCGCCGGCCGAGCCGCGGCGGAACTAGACTCGCCGGGACCACGGGATGTAGCGCAGCTTGGTAGCGCATCCGCTTTGGGAGCGGAGGGTCGCAGGTTCAAATCCTGTCATCCCGACCCTGCCTCACGATGTGTGCGCTTGCCGGCCTCCGACAGGCTCCTGAAGGTCGGCAAGCGCACACATCTGGTGGGGCCTGGGTCAGAGGCGGGGGTCGACGAGCACCTTGGCGTGGCTGGTCGCGCCGCCGTCGAGCTCGGTGAACAGCGTCTCGAGCTCGCTCAGCCCGATCGTGCCGGTGTGCAGGCCCTCGACGCTGACCGAGCCGTCCGCGATCGCACGCTGGGCGCCGAGGAAGTCCTCGTGGTTGTAGGCGAGCGAGCCTATGACCGTGAGCTCGCGGATCTGCCAGTCGCCGTAGCTGACCTCGGAGGTCGTCATCGGGAAGCCGAGCAGCGCCAGCGTGCCGCCGCGGCGCACCAGCTCGGCCGACGACTGGAAGAGGCCGGCCGCGCCGGTGCACTCGTAGAGCACGTCGGCCCCGAGGTCGTCGGTCAGGCTGAGCAGCTGCGCACGGAACGCGTCGCCGGGCTCGTGCACCTCGGTGAAGCCCAGCTCGGTCGCTGCGCGGCGGCGCTCGGGGTTCGGCTCGACGACCATGACAACGCCGGCTCCCGCGTGCCGGGCGTGCTGCGCGGCGAGGAGACCGATCGGTCCGGCGCCCTGCACCACGACGACCGCGCCCAGCTTCTGGGCCACGCGGCGGACGGCGTGGAAGGTGACGGCGGTCGGCTCGACCAGCGCGGCTTCGACGTCGGAGAGCCCGGGCAGCACGGGCATGACGCGCCGCCGGGAGACGACGACCGCGTCGGCGAACCCGCCGTGGGCGGGGGAGTCGGGGGTGACGCCGTTGGCCTCCGCGAAGGCGGTGTCGCAGTGGTCGGCGTGCCCGGCGCGGCACATGGCGCAGCTGCCGCAGGCCGGGCCGACGCACGCGATGACGCGCTGGCCGATCACGAGGTCGTCGACCGCGGAGCCGAGTCGCGCGATCGTGCCGGTCCACTCGTGGCCGAACACGGCGGGCGGCACGGCGCCGCCGGAGGTCCAGTTGTGGGTGTCGGTCGCGCAGATGCCGCAGTAGGTGATGGACACCTCGACGGCGTCCGGCGCAAGCTGCGCCGGGGTCTCGGTCTCGAAGGAGACCTCGGAGGGGCCGGACACGCGCGCATAAGTAATCACTTCTTCAACTATACGCTTTGTCGTTCGCGCCCGAACCGGGGCGCTAGGGTCCGGAGGCATGACTCGTCGGGGGATCGTGTCCGTGGCTCTGCTGTCCGTGCTGCTCGCCGGGTGTGGCGGAGACCCCGACGACCCGGACCCGGGCCCGAGCGAGAACACGGAGACCGACCTTCCGGCCGACGACAGCCTCGTCGGGCTGGTGCGGACGCTGCCGGAGCTCCCGGACGCCGACACGCTGACCATCACCTTCGGGGACGTCGAGGCCATCGCCGACGCGAACGGCGTCGACACGCCCACCGACGGCGACCTCCCGAGCCTGCTCGACTGGTCGCTCTCGGGCGGGACCGAGGGCGTCCCGATCGTCCTCCCGGGGGTGCTGCAGGAGGTCAACCTCAACCGGCACCAGGAGCTCGAGGACGAGCTGGGCGTCTCGCTGTGGAGCACCACGCGGTACGCCGAGGTGGCCGCCCCGCCCTACCGCGTGGCCGTGCTCGACGGCGACCACGGGGAGTCGGAGCTGACCGAGGCGATCGGTGAGCCGGACGACGGGATCTGGGCGCTCGGCGGCGAGGAGCTCGAGGTGGACCTGCAGGACCGCACGGCCGCGCGTCCGCTGGGCGAGGCCCTGCGACTCGCGACCACGGAGAACGGTGTCGCGATCGCCGCGACCGAGGAGCTGGCGCGAGGTGCCGCCGACGCCGACGGGTCGCTGGTCGACGACGACCTCGACCAGGTGCTGACCGCGCTCGACGACATCGATCCGGTCGCCGGCATCGCCGTGCGCACCGTCCTCGGAGGGGCGGGCCCCTCGACGAACGGGGCGGCGTACGCCGTCGACGGTGACGAGGTCGTCGCCCGCCTGGTGCTGGGGTACCCCGGCGACGAGGAGGCCGAGTCCGCGGTGGCCGACGTCGAGGCCTACTTCACCGACGACACGTCCCTGTCGGGCCAGCCCTGGTCCGACCTGCTGACGGTCGGGGACGTGAGTGCCGACGGGTCCGTCGTGGTCGTCGACCTGACCTTCCCGGGGGAGCAGCGGCCCGTCCTCCTGGTCCAGATGCTGCTGGGCAACGTCCAGGACCTGCCCCAGGCCCGCGCCTGACCAGCCACCAACTCTTGCCGGGACGGTCGGGTGACGTTCACCCGAGCGGCACCGTCCGGTGCGGCTCGGCTGACGCAATGGACGTGTGCAGCGCCTCGAGGCCCCGTCACGTCGCCAGGTCCTGATCGGCGGCATGAGTCTCGCCGCCGTCGCCGGCGTCGTGGGACCAGCCGCCTTCCCGTCACCCGCGACGGGCTACCGCCACCACCGCTTCCAGCACGGCGTGGCCTCCGGAGACCCGACGACCGACGCCGTCGTGATCTGGACGCGGGTGACGCCGACGATCGAGGCGGTGCCCGGCTCCGGCCTGGGTGAGCCCGCCGAGGTGCTCTGGGAGGTCGCGGCCGACGAGGAGCTCACCGAGGTCGTCACGTCCGGAACCGTCACGACCGATCCGCGGAGCGACCACACCGTCAAGCTCGACGTCACGGGGCTGCTGCCGGGCCAGACCTACTACTACCGGTTCACGAGCGGCACCGACGTCTCGCCGATCGGGCGTACCACCACGACGCCGGCCAACCACGCGGACGCGGGCTCCCTGCGTTTCGGCGTGGTCTCCTGCGCGAACTGGCAGGCCGGGTGGTTCAGCGCCTACCGCCACCTGGCCGAGCGGGGCGACCTCGACGCCGTGATCCACCTCGGTGACTACATCTACGAGTACGAGAACGGCAAGTACTCCTACGGGTACGACTGGGTCGACGTCCGGGGGCACCAGCCGCCGCACGAGACGGTGACCCTGGCCGACTACCGGATCCGGCACGGTCAGTACAAGACCGATCCGGACCTTCAGCAGCTCCACGCGCAGGTGCCGTTCATCGTCACCTGGGACGACCACGAGGTCGCCGACGGCTGGTACCCGGGCGGCGCGTTCGAGCACCAGCCCGAGGAGGGCAGCTTCGACGAGCGGGTCTGGTCGGCGCAGCGCGCCTACGACGAGTGGATGCCGGTGCGACTCGGCGGCACCGCGGTCGTCGGTGACGGCAACCGCATCTACCGCCGGATCCGCTTCGGCGGACTCGTGGACCTGCTGATGCTCGACCTGCGGGGCTACCGCGACGAGCGGGTCGACGCCGACGACCCCGCCACCGACGCGGCCGACCGCCAGATGACCGGCGCGGAGCAGTTCGACTGGTTGGTCTCGGAGCTCGAGTCCTCCGAGGCGCGGTGGAAGCTCATCGGCAATCCCGTCATGGTCGCGCCCATGCTGATGCCGCAGCGCCCCCGCGGCCAGCAGCTCGCACTCGTCACGACGACCGACCCCATGTCGTGGGGACCCGCGGAGGCGAACACCGACACGTGGGACGGCTACCCCGTGCAGCGGCGGGCGCTCCTGCAACGCATCGAGGAGCAGGCGATCGACGACGTCGTGTTCCTGAGCGGCGACGTCCACACCGCCTGGGCGAACGAGATCCGCGGCAGCGGGGGTGCGCCGGTCGCGGCCGAGTTCGTGTGCGCGTCGGTCACCAGCAACAACGTCGACGACTACATGGGGACCCCTCCGCGATCGGTCTCGGTCGCGATGGAGGAGTCGATCGTCGACCTCAACCCGCACGTCCGCTTCGTCAACCTCGACGACCACGGGTACTGCGTGCTCGAGGTCGACGACGCGGGCGCCCGGATGGAGTGGTGGGCCATCAGCGACCGCGCCGACGCGACGGCATCGACCCGCCGGCTGGCCACGCGGACGCTGACCGCCGGATCGTCGCGGATCCAGACGGTCTGACCCCGCGACCTGCGTGCGGGCCTCGAACGCCGGGCCCGTAGACTGGTCGCTGGCCCGCGTGAGGATGTCCGCGGGCTCGGCTGTTCGCACAGCACCAGCCACCAGCGTCATGCAGTTCGAAGTCATGCAGCACCGCGTCACCCACACAGAGTCGTCCACCGCAGGAGTCATCCACGTGAAGAGCACCACCGAGAACCTGAGCCCGACCCGGGTCAAGCTCACCATCGAGGTGCCGTTCGAGGAGTTCAAGCCCGCTCTCGACAAGGCCTACAAGTCCATCGGCTCGCAGATCCAGGTCCCCGGCTTCCGCCGCGGCAAGGTCCCGGCAGCGGTCGTCGACCAGCGCGTCGGTCGCGGTGTCGTCCTCGACGAGGCGATCAACGCGGCGCTGCCCGACTGGTACCGCCAGGCGCTCGTCGAGACGGACCTGCAGCCGCTCGGCCAGCCCGAGATCGACCTGAGCAAGTTCGCCGACGGCGAGGACATCGAGGTCACCGCCGAGGTCGACGTCCGCCCCGAGATCGCCCTGCCCGACCTGTCGTCCATCGCGGTCGAGGTCGAGGACGCCGAGGTCACGGACGCCGACATCGACGAGCAGCTCGAGGCGCTCCGCGAGCGCTTCGCCACCTACACCGGCGTCGAGCGCGCCGCCGCTGCCGGCGACCAGGTCACGATCGACCTCTCGGCCGCCCACAAGGACGGCGCCGAGATCGAGGACGCCACGGCCGAGGGCCTGCCCTACCGCGTCGGTGGCGCCGAGATGCTCGACGGCCTCGACGAGGCCGTCACCGGCCTGGAGCCCGGCTCCACCGCGACCTTCGCCACGACCCTGGTCGGTGGCGAGCTGAAGGACACCGAGGTCGACGTCACCGTCACGGTCACCGAGGTCAAGCAGACCGAGCTCCCCGAGCTCGACGAGGAGTTCGTGCAGATGGCGTCGGAGTTCGACACCGTCGACGAGCTCCGTGCCGACCTGCGCGAGCGCATCACGCGCGGCAAGCGCATGGAGCAGGCCGCCGCGGCCCGCGACCTGGTGCTCGACGAGATCATCCAGCAGGTCGACGCGCCGCTGCCCGAGAACCTCGTCGCCGAGGAGATCACGGCCCGCCGTCAGCAGATCGAGCAGCAGCTCGCGATGTCGGGGGTCGCGTTCGAGCAGTACCTCGACGACCAGGAGCAGACCGCCGACGAGTTCGAGGCCGAGCTCGAGAAGTCGGTCCGCGACTCGATCGTGTCGCAGTTCGTGCTCGACCAGATCGTCACGACCGACGAGATCGGCCTGGACGACAACGAGCTGACGCAGCACATCATGCGCCGCGCGCAGCAGTCCGGCGAGGACCCGAACTCCTACATCCAGCACATCATGGAGCACAACCACGTGCCCGAGATGGTCAGCGAGGTCCTGCGCGGCAAGGCGCTCGCCTCGCTCGTCGAGGGCGCCACGGTCACCACCACGTCCGGTGCCACGGTCGACCTCAAGGCCCTCCAGGCCGACGGTTCGCTGAAGTCCGAGGCCGACGAGGCCGAGGCTGCTGAGGCCGACTCCGAGACCGAGGACGAGTCGGCCGACAAGGCCTGACCTCTTCCGCACCACGCCGCACGGGCGCTCGACCTCCGGGTCGGGCGCCCGTCCTGCGTCGCGCCCCCGCCTCCGGTGGTCCGTGACCAACGACGCGCCGTGAGACGGTTGGCAAGGCGACCACGCAGTTGTCACACTGAGTGACATGCCCACCGAGCCCGCCCGCACGACCGATGTCGCCGCCCTGGCACTCGAGTACGGCGACCGGCTCGTCGTCGGCACCGTGCGCGACGTGCATCGCGCGGTCGCCCAGCGAGCCTTCCGAGCCACGCGCATCGTCGGCGGGCGCGTTCCGGAGTCCCTGCACGACGCTGTCGCCACCTCGATCTACGGGGCGATCAGCGGCGTCCTGCGGGTCTCCAGCGGCTCGGTGCGCGCCCTGTCGGCGCGCGGCGTCGGCCGTCCTGTCGAGTCGTCCAGGCTCGGCCGCGGTGTCGTCGCCGCCGTGAACGGCCTCGTCGGTGACGAGCTGCGTCGCCTCGACGACCCCCAGGCCATCACGATGGCCGTGCGCGTCGACGGCATGGACGTGCCGGCGAACGGGTGGCCGCTCGCCGAGGCGTTCCGCGACGCCTCGAGCCACGTCGTCGTGTTCCTGCACGGGCTGTGCGAGGACGACGAGTCCTGGAACCAGGGCCGGCGGGCCCACGGCACCTCCTACGCCGAGCGCATCACGGCCGAGACCGACGGCACGCCCGTCTTCCTGCGCTACAACACGGGCCTGCACATCTCCGAGAACGGCAAGCACCTGGACGCCCTGCTGCGCCAGCTCGTGGACTCCTGGCCCGTCCGCGTGACCCGCCTGACCCTCGTGGGCCACTCCATGGGCGGTCTCGTGGCCCGCGCCGCCACCAACCACGCGACCGCGACGGGCGGCACCTGGACCGGGCTCGTCCGCGACGTCGTGTGCCTCGGCACGCCTCACGGTGGCGCCGTGCTCGAGAAGGCCGTGCACGCCGGGTCGCGCGTGCTGCGCTTCCTGCCGGAGTCGCGCCCGTTCGGGCACCTGCTCGACTCCCGGTCGGCCGGCATCGTCGACCTGCGCCACGGCTACATCAGCGCCGACGAGTGGGAGGGCCAGGACCTCACGGCCCGCTGGGGCCTCGACCGCATCGCGGCCGCCCCGCTCGCACACGCTGAGTACCACTTCGTGGTCGCCACGATGGGGGCCAGCCAGCGGCACCCGTTGAGCACGGTGCTCGGTGACCTGCTGGTGCACTTCTCCTCGGCCGCCGGCATCGGACGCTCCGGACCGATCGTCGACGGCGCCCGCTTCGAGTACATCCCGAGCGCGCACCACTTCGCCCTGCTGAACCACCCGCAGGTGGGCGACTGGCTCGTGGAGTGGGTCAAGGCGGCGTCGCGAGAGCGGCGCGCCATCGTCGCCGGCGAGGCGTGACCCGCCACATACCGCTGGTATGTGAAGCCGGTTTCCAGTAGGTTCCCGGCATGGCCAACCGTGACATCATCACTGCCAACGTCGACGTCGCCGCTCCGCCCGCCGCGGTGTGGGCGATCGTGTCGGACCTGAAGCGCATGGGGGAGTGGAGCCCGCAGTGCCGGCGCATGTTCGTGCGCGGCGGCGAGGTGGCGCAGGGCACCCGCACGATCAACATCAACCGTCAGGGCTGGAAGGTGTGGCCGACGCGCTCGTACGTCAAGGTCTTCGAGCCCGAGCGAGCGCTGGCGCTCAAGATCGCCGAGAACGGCACGATCTGGACCTACGAGCTCGAGCCCACCGAGACGGGCACACGCCTCACCGAGTCGCGCACGGCACCCAACGGGGTCTCGAACATCTCGAACTTCCTCACCAAGCATGTCCTCGGCGGCACCGACAACTTCGAGTCCGGCCTGCAGCGCGGCATCGAGGACACCCTCGCCCGCATCAAGGCCGAGGCCGAGCGGACGGCGGCCTGACGTGCCGCGCACCTACGTGGCCCCGTTCGAGGCCAGCATCGAGATCGACGCCCCTCCGTCGGCCGTCTGGGAGGTGCTCGCCGACCAGCGCCGCATGGCCGCCTTCTCGGCCGAGACCTACAAGCAGGGCTTCATCGGCACCCCGCTGCGCAAGGGCACCGTCAGCGTCAACCTGAACAAGCGCAAGGCTGCGCTCTGGCCGACCGTCAGCCGCTACGTCGAGGTGGTGCCGGAGCGTCGCCTGGCGTTCCGCGTGATCGGCCCAGGTGCCACCTGGAGCTACGACCTCGAGCCGACCGCCGACGGCGGCACCCTCGTGACGGAGCGTCGCCGGCTCGCCCACGACCAGGCGACCTTCGCCTCGATCGTCACCGCGCGACTGCTCCTCGGCGGCGTGAAGAGGCACGACGACGAGCTCCTGCAGGGCATGAACGAGACGCTCGCGCAGCTCAAGGCGGAGGTCGAACAGGCCTGACCCTCCCGTACGCCGAGGGCGAACAGGGCGTGTTCTCGCGTGTGTCGGGTCCCTCGGCCGTCTAGGGTCGAGGACGTGAACCCACAGTCCGATTCCCCCAGCATGTCCGCTCAGGCGGGGCCGTCCGACCTCGACGGCCACATCTACCAGCGCCTGCTCAAGGAGCGCATCGTCTTCCTCGGGTCGGAGGTGCGCAACGAGAACGCGAACGCGATCTGCGCACAGATGCTGCTGCTCAACGCCGAGAACCCCGACGCCGACATCTACCTGTACATCAACAGCCCGGGTGGATCCGTCGACGCCGGCATGGCGATCTACGACACGATGCAGTTCATCTCGAACGACGTCGCGACGGTCGGCATGGGCCTGGCCGCCTCGATGGGCCAGTTCCTGCTCGCGGCCGGTACCGCCGGCAAGCGTTCGGCCCTGCCGCACGCGCGCATCATGATGCACCAGCCCTCGGGCGGCATCGGCGGCTCCGCGTCGGACATCAAGATCCAGGCCGAGCAGTCGATCCTGCTGAAGAAGCAGCTCAACCAGCTCCAGTCGGTGCACACCGGTCAGAGCATCGAGCAGATCGAGCTCGACGCCGACCGTGACCGCTGGTTCACGGCCGAGCAGGCCAAGGAGTACGGCTTCATCGACCAGGTCGTCACCAACGCGCAGGAAGTCAAGGAGGCGAAGTCATGAGCTATTACATCCCGCAGTGGGAAGAGCGCACGTCGTACGGCTTCCGTCGCGTCGACCCGTTCGCCAAGCTGTTCGAGGACCGCATCATCTTCCTCGGCACGCCGATCAGCGACGACGTCGCCAACGCGGTCATCGCCCAGCTCCTGAGCCTGCAGAACATGGAGCCCGACCGCGACATCAGCATCTACATCAACAGCCCGGGCGGCTCGTTCACGGCCATGACGGCCATCTACGACACGATCCGCTACCTGAAGCCGGACGTCCAGACGTTCTGCCTCGGCCAGGCCGCCTCGGCTGCTGCGGTGCTGCTGGCCGCCGGCGCACCGGGCAAGCGCTTTGCGCTCCCGAATGCCCGCATCCTGATCCACCAGCCCTACACCGAGGGCACCGGCGGACAGATCTCCGACCTGGAGATCCAGGCCAACGAGATCCTGCGCATGCGGGCCCTCATGGAGAAGATGATCGCCGACGCCACGGGCAAGGATCCCGAGGCCGTCAGCAAGGACGTCGACCGCGACAAGATCCTGACCGCCGCCCAGGCCCTGGAGTACGGCCTGATCGACCAGGTGCTCGACACCCTCAAGACCCCCGCAGTCTGAGCGACACGCGGTCCGGGGCAACGTGACGCACGTCGCGAACACCCCGGACCGCGGCTACGCTGGACGGCAGCCGAGGAAAGGACTACCCCGTGGCGCGCATCGGTGAAACGGCCGATCTGCTGAAGTGCTCGTTCTGCGGAAAGAGCCAGAAGCAGGTCAAGAAGCTCATCGCGGGGCCCGGTGTCTACATCTGCGACGAGTGCATCGACCTCTGCAACGAGATCATCGAGGAAGAGCTCGCCGAGAACTCCGAGCTGAGCCTGGGCGAGCTGCCCAAGCCGCACGAGATCTACGAGTTCCTCAACGGCTACGTCATCGGCCAGGAGGGCGCCAAGAAGTCGCTCGCCACGGCCGTCTACAACCATTACAAGCGGGTGCAGGCCCAGCAGTCCGGCGGCCGTTCGAAGGACGACCAGGTCGAGCTCGCCAAGTCCAACATCCTCATGGTGGGCCCGACGGGCTGCGGCAAGACCTACCTCGCCCAGACCCTCGCCCGCATGCTGAACGTCCCCTTCGCGATCGCCGACGCCACGGCGCTGACCGAGGCCGGCTACGTCGGCGAGGACGTCGAGAACATCCTGCTGAAGCTCATCCAGGCCGCCGACTATGACGTCAAGAAGGCCGAGACGGGCATCATCTACATCGACGAGATCGACAAGATCTCGCGCAAGAGCGAGAACCCCTCGATCACGCGTGACGTCTCCGGCGAGGGCGTGCAGCAGGCGCTGCTGAAGATCCTCGAGGGCACCACGGCCTCCGTGCCGCCGCAGGGCGGGCGCAAGCACCCGCACCAGGAGTTCATCCAGATCGACACGACCAACGTGCTGTTCATCGTGGGCGGGGCGTTCGCCGGCCTCGAGGAGATCATCGAGGCCCGCCAGGGCAAGGTCGGGGTCGGCTTCAACTCCGATCCCAACGAGTCGCTCACGAAGGCCAAGGTCGAGCCCTCCAAGGTGTACTCGCGGGTCGAGCCCACCGACCTGCTGAAGTTCGGGCTCATCCCGGAGTTCATCGGTCGTCTCCCGGTCATCGCGAGCGTCGAGAAGCTCGACAAGGAGGCGCTCGTGCGCATCCTCACCGAGCCGCGCAACGCGCTCAGCAAGCAGTACCAGCGTCTGTTCGAGATCGACGACATCGAGCTGGAGTTCACCGACGAGGCGATCGGCGAGATGGCCGAGCTCGCGCTGCGTCGCGACACCGGTGCCCGCGGCCTGCGCTCGATCATCGAGGAGGTCCTCCAGCAGACGATGTTCGAGGTCCCCAGCAACGAGCACGCGGCCCGCGTGCTGGTCGACGGTGCCGTCGTGCGCGGCGAGAGCGCGCCCACCGTGCTGACCCGCGACGAGGTGGAGAAGAAGGCCTCCTAGCCTTCCCGGTCGCCCCGACACCTCACTGAAGGCGGTACTGCTCATGGTCACCGACATCACCCTGCTGGGTGCCACGGGTTATACGGGCGGTCTGACCGCCGACTACCTCGGTGCGACGCTGCCGAGCGACGCCACGTGGACGATCGCCGGCCGCAGCCGCGGCAAGCTCGAGGCGGTCGCTGACCGCATCGAGGCCTCCGGCGGCGCGCGACCCGAGATCGTGGAGGCCGACGTCACCGACGACGCCTCTCTCGCGGCCGTCGCGGAGGGCACCCGCGTCCTCGTCACGACGGTCGGCCCGTACCTCAAGCACGGTGAGCCCGCCGTCAAGGCCGCGGCCGAGGCCGGCATCGCCTACCTCGACCTCACGGGCGAACCGCAGTTCGTCGACGACATGTGGCTCAAGCACCACGCGACCGCCTCGGAGTCCGGGGCGCGCCTGGTGCACGCGGCCGGGTTCGACTCGATCCCGTACGACCTCGGCGTGCTCTACACGGTGCAGCAGCTGCCCGACGACGTGCCGATCACGGTCAATGCCTACCTGCGGGCCGGCATCTCGCCGTCGGGCGGCACCTTCCACTCCGCGATCGGCCAGTTCTCGAGCTTCCGTGAGTCGGCCAAGCTGGCCAAGAAGCGCCGGAGCGCCGAGCAGCGACCGGCGGACCGGAAGGTGCGCGGTGCAGGCAGCATCGGTCGAGCCCCGCACGACACCGGATGGGCGGTGCCGCTGCCCACGATCGACCCGCAGATCGTGCTGCGCTCGGCGCGCGCCCTGCCCGCGTACGGGCCGGAGTTCACCTACGGCCACTTCGCCCACGTCCGCACGACCCGGATGCTCGCCGCGGGAGCCGTCGGTGTCGGCGCCCTGGCCGTGACGTCGCAGATCCCGCCGCTGCGCAAGCTGTTGCTCTCGCGCATGGACCCGGGCGACGGCCCGGACGCCGAGAAGCGCGAGAAGGCGTGGTTCAAGCTCGACATCCTCGCCGACGCGGGCGACGACACGCTCCACACGCGGGTCACCGGCAAGGACCCCGGTTACGGCGGCACGGCGAAGTACCTGGGTGAGGCGGCGAAGAGCCTCGCCTTCGACGACCTCCCGCAAGTCAGCGGCCAGACCACTACGGCCGTCGCGATGGGCCAGGCGCTGATCGACCGCCTCAACCCTGACGCGATGAAGTTCCAGACCTGCGAGGAGCACCACGGCGACCCGCACTAGCGGTTCGAGCTGAGGTGACCCTGGTCAGGGAAGCGGCGTCTCCGCGAGCGTGGCGTCGACGGTGACCTCGGTGGCGCCGTCGGCGGGGGAGAGCGCGAGCTCGCCGACCACGCGGCCCGCGGCCTTGACGTCGTCCAGCGCCAGAGCCGCCAGGTCGAGCACCGCAGCAGGGCCGGAGGCGGTGGCCGCCGTGACCTCGGTGCGCTGGCTGACCTTGGCGGTCGACTTGGCGCCGCGGATGCCCGCGAGCACCTGACCAGCGGCCGGCAGCACGCCGGCGTCGGCACCGTCGGGCAGCTCGTCGGTCGTGGGCCACCCGGCCCGGTGGATCGAGCCCTCCTGCCACCAGGACCAGACCTCCTCGGTCACGTACGGCAGGTACGGGGCGAGAAGGCGGAGCTGCGTCGAGAGCGCCAGGACGAAGGCCGCCTTGGCCGACGTGCCGCCCGCGTCCGTGCGACGAGCGCGCTCCTTGACGAGCTCGAGGTAGTCGTCGCAGAAGTCCCAGAAGAACTTCTCGGTGACCTCGAGGGCCGAGGCGTAGTCGTAGTCCTCGAGGAACGTGGTGGCCTCGGCGACGACGGCCCGCAGCCCCGCGAGCATCGCCAGGTCGAGCGGCTCGGTGACCTGCGCGGCGTCCAGGAACGACGCGTCCGCGCCGAGGCCGTAGGCCTCCTCCGCGGCGAGCACGAACTTGCTGGCGTTGAGGACCTTCATGGCCAGGCGGCGCCCGACCTTCATCTGCGCCTCGTCGAAGGGGGAGTCGGCTCCGGGACGTGCGCCGGCGGCACGCCAGCGCACGGCGTCGGCGCCGTACTTGTCGAGGATCTCGTCGGGCACGACCACGTTGCCCTTGGACTTGCTCATCTTCTTGCGGTCGGGGTCGACCACGAAGCCGGAGAGCGCCGCGTGGCTCCACGGCACGCCGCCGAGCTCCTGGTGGGCGCGCACGACCGAGCTGAACAACCAGGTGCGGATGATGTCGTGGCCCTGGGGGCGCAGGTCCATCGGGTAGGTCACGGCGAAGAGCTCCGGGTCGCGCTCCCAGCCGGTCACGAGCTGCGGGGTCAGGGAGGAGGTGGCCCAGGTGTCCAGGACGTCGGGATCGGCCATGAAGCCGCCCGCGACGCCTCGCTGGGACTCCTCGAAGCCCGGTGCGGGCTCGGAGGCCGGGTCGACCGGCAGCGAGTCCTCGGCGGCGAAGATCGGGTCGTCGTAGTCGGGCTGGAGGTCGGCGTCGAGCCGGTACCAGACCGGGAACGGGATGCCGAAGAACCGCTGGCGACTGACGAGCCAGTCGCCGTTGAGGCCCTCGATCCAGTTGGTCAGACGGCTCTGCATGTAGCCGGGCTTCCAGCTGATCTCGTCGCCACGCTTGACGAGCGCGGCGCGCAGGTCGGCGTCGCGGCCACCGTTGGCGATGTACCACTGGCGGGTCGACACGATCTCGAGCGGCTTGTCGCCACGCTCGTAGAAGTTCGCCATGCGCTGTGTCGGCACGGGCTCGCCATCGAGGTCGCCGCTGGCGATCAGGGCGGTGACGATGATCTCGCGGGCCGAGAACGTCGTCTTGCCGGCGACCTCGTCGAAGAGGTCGCGGCCGGCGTCGGTCGCGATCCACTCGGGCACCTCGCGCAGGAAGCGGCCGTCGCGGCCGATCACGGTGCGGTTCGGGAGCTGGTGCTCGCGCCACCACTGCACGTCGGTCAGGTCACCGAAGGTGCAGCAGTGCACGATGCCGGAGCCCTTCTCGGGGTCGGCGAGCGTGCTGGCGATCACCGGCACCTCGACGCCGAAGATCGGCGATGTCGCCGTGGTGCCGAAGTGGTGCCGGTATCGCTCGTCGTCGGGGTGCGCGATGAGCGCGACAGCCGCGGGCGTGAGCTCGGGGCGCGTCGTCTCGACGTGCGTCGTCGTGCCGTCGGCGAGGTGGTAGGCCACCCGGTGGTAGGCGCCCGGGTAGTCGCGCGCCTCGAGCTCGGCCTGGGCCACGGCCGTCTGGTAGGTGACGTCCCAGAGGGTCGGGGCGTCCTGCGTGTAGGCCTCGCCCCGCGCCACGTTGCGCAGGAACGCGCGCTGGCTCGTGGTCTGGGCGTCGTCGCCGATCGTCGTGTAGGTCTGGGTCCAGTCGACGCTCAGGCCGAGGGTTCGCCACAGCTTCTCGAAGATCTTCTCGTCCTCGGCCACGAGCTCGTTGCAGAGCTCGACGAAGTTGCGGCGGCTGATCGGGACCTGCTTCTTCGGGTCCGGCTTGGCAGGACGCTCGAAGTCGGCGTCGTACGGGATGGTGGGGTCGCAGCGCACGCCGTAGAAGTTCTGCACGCGTCGCTCGGTGGGCAGGCCGTTGTCGTCCCAGCCCATCGGGTAGAACACCTCGAAGCCGCGCATGCGCTTGTAGCGCGCGATGACGTCGGTGTGCGTGTAGCTGAACACGTGCCCCACGTGGAGCGAGCCCGACACGGTCGGCGGCGGGGTGTCGATCGAGTACACCGCGGAGCGCTCGGCGGGACGGTGGAACCGGAACGTGCCCTGGTCCTCCCATACGCCGCTCCACCGCTCCTCGAGGCCTTCGAGGACGGGCTTCTCCGGGACGCGGTTCGCGGGGGTGTTCACGAGAGAGGAGTCTAGGCGGCGCCCCACCCCGCCCCGCCCGCGGATTCCCATGAGACCGCTCGATTCCCGCATCGAGCGCATGAAGCTTCGTGCGCTCGAAGCGGGATTCCTGGGTTCACCCAGGAATCCACAGAGGTCGATCTCCCGCGCGCTCGAGCTCAGCACCGCGTCGGCGTCCGTCCCGGATCCCGGCGGTCTCGGGGGCAACCGAAGCGGGGGAGCGGGTCAGGGGTGCCAGCGCAGCGAGCGACCGTGGCCGTGGGTCCAGGCGACCGCGCGCCCGTCGACGCCGAGCACGAAGGTCGGGTGGCCTGGTGGGACGGCGGGGCCCGTGGCGGTCACGGACGGCAGCACTCCGGCGGCCTCGTTGGAGATCCAGTGGCACGCACTGGCGTCGACCAGGTCGCGGATCACGGCCTCGAACGCGGTGCGCCGCGCCGGGTCGAGGTACGCGATCACGGCGCTGTGGAAGACGACGACCGGGCCGTCGGCGGCCGCCTCACCGACCATGCGCGGCAGGTTCTCGACCAGGTCGCCCTGCTCGATCCGCGGCGGATCGGCCCTGGTGATCGCCACGGCCTGCACCAGCCGCTCCCGCCGCTCCTCCTGCTCGGGCCACACCAGGTTCGCCAGCCAGGCCGTGGCGTCCGGGTCGCGGACGTCGATCGGACCGAGGTCGATCCCGCGGCGCGCCGCGACCTGCGGCACGTGGACGGGCAGGGGCGCCGGTCCGCTCACCCGGCAGGCCAGCGGTGGGCCGTCGCCGGCCCGGACGATCCCCTCGTCGGTCTCCCAGACGTACGACCAGCGGTCGGGGTAGAGACACAGACCGGCGCTCGCGCCGACCTCGACCAGGGAGAGCGGGCGGTCGTCCGCACGAGCCGAGACCTCGGCGAGGGCGGGCACGAGGGTGGCCAGGCGGCCCGCCTCGTTGGTCTGGGTGGAGCGCTCGAGGATCGTGGCCACGATGCTGCCGTCGTCGCCGAGCAGGGCGTCCCGCAGGCCGGTGTAGGGGCCGGGCGCCTGCACGCCGTGCCAGCGCGCCGCGGCGAACACGAGATTGGGTTGCTGCTTGACCTGTGGCAGTACGCCCAACCACGCGAGCAGCTCCGGGTCGTCGGCGACGTGCCGCGACCACGAGCTGAAGCAGGGGGAGTCGCTCGCCTCCGCCGCGAACCGGAGGTACTGGTCGCGGACGTCGGTCCAGAGGTCCATGGGCCCATTCTGCCGCGGTGAACAGTTCGTCAAAACTCGTACGGACGTCCCGACCTCGTGACACGATGACGCCTCCTCCGCCCCTCAAGGACTGCTCTCGCATGCGTCGTCGTCTCGTGATCTGGCTGGTCGCGATGCTCACCGCCACCGCCCTCGCGGCGGTGCAGGCCACTCCGGTGGCGGCCGCGCCCACGTCCCCGGCCGTGGTGGCCCAGCTCCCGAGCGTGGTGGCCGGCACCCTCTACCTCACGCAGCACGACGGCGCGATCTACGAGCCGAACGGCACCGGCGGGGCGCGTCGCATCGACGCCGCACGCTGGCGCGACGTCTACGCGTACCAGTCCCCGGTCGCCGCACCGACCGACTACGTGAAGTACCCGTGGTCCAGCACCGTCTACGCCGTGACCTTCTGGTCGAACGACTCCACGACCTGGCTGTGGCAGGCGCTGCCCCTGGCCCAGTGGCAGCGGGCGGGGTCGCCGGCGCCCCGCATCGCCGGGCACATCGCCGGGAGCACCTACCACCGGTGGGCCACCTCCCCCGAGCTGTTCGTCCGAGGGGCCGACGGCGTCACCCGCAAGCTCAGCTTCACGGAGTGGCAGGCGTCGGGTCCGCAGCCCTACGAGACCCGCGCCGACCGGGGCTACCAGAAGCTGACCTGGGCGCCGAGCATCGCGAGCATGAGCAGCATCTCCGCGGGGCAGGGTGCGGCGATCAGCTACGCCGCGTGGGCGGGGGAGGACTTTCCGTCGCCGCAGCAGGTGCAGCGCTTCCCGGGGGACCAGTTCACCAAGGACGCGTGCAGCGACGTCGTCGTGTACGCAGGTCCGACGATGAACCGAGCCGTCACCTTCCAGGAGTACGTGGCGGCGGGGGCGCCCCAGGTCCGGGTCGTGAACACGGGCCCGTGCGCCCCGCCGACGGTCTCCGCCCTGGCGCCCGCCTCGGGCTCGTCCGCCGGGGGCACCGAGGTCGTGGTCACCGGGACGCTGCTCGAGAACGTCACGGCCGTGACCTTCGGTTCGGTGCCCGCTCGGTCGTTCACGGTCGAGTCGCCGACGCGGCTGCGTGCGGTCAGTCCGACGGGTACGGCGGGGCCGGTGGCGGTGCGGGTCACGACCTCGGCCGGCACCAGCGCCGTGGTGAGCACCTCGACCTTCACCTACACGGCGCCCGCGCCGTCGCCTCCGGCGGTCTCCTCCCTCGCGCCGTCGTCAGGTCCGTCGGTGGGCGGCACCGAGGTCGTGGTCACGGGGACGTCCTTCGCGAACGTCACGGCGGTGAGCTTCGGCTCGGCTCCCGCGCGGTCGTTCACCGTCGAGTCGGGGACGCAGCTGCGTGCGGTCAGTCCGACGGGTACGGCGGGGCCGGTGGCGGTGCGGGTCACGACCTCGGCCGGCACCAGCGCCGTGGTGAGCACCTCGACCTTCACCTACAC